>NZ_CP102516.1:0-231470 GCF_024666385.1 Streptomyces yangpuensis | reverse complement strand
GTCCGGGGCTGGGGCTGGGGGCGTGGGCTTGGGTTGGTGCCGGCGGTATGCCTTGCGGTCAGGGCTCGGCTGCGGGGGTGTGCTCCGCGGGTGGTTGCTGGTTCAACGATGAGGTGCGGGTGGGGTGCGTTGGTCGCCTGCCCCGGCAGTGTGGTTCGGCCTGCCGTTGTCCGACCCGGTCTGGTCCTGCGGGTGTGTCCGTGTGCGGGTGGTCCGTGTGTGGGTGTCGGTGTGTGGGTGTGGGTGTGGGTGTGGGTGGTGGTCAGAGTCCGAGGGTGATGGCGGCTCGGGTCATTTCGGCGGTGGTGTTGATGTTGAGTTTGGTGCGGATGCGGCGGAGGTAGGCGTCGACGGTGTGGGTGGAGAGTCCCATGTGGCGGGCGGTTTGGTGGTAGGTGTGTCCGGCGGCGATGTGTCGGAGTGTTTCCTGTTCGCGGGGTGCGAGTTCGGGTGCGGGGTCGGGTGCGGGGGTGGGGGTGGTGGGTGTGTGGGTCATGGGTTTTCCTCTGCCGGGGCGGCTGGTGTGTCGGCTGCTCGCGTCCTCGGAAGCAGGAGGGGGACATTTGGCGGTATGTCCTTTTTTGTTCTCTTGTGTAGAGCGTGGTTGGGGGAGTTCATGGGGTTGTCCGTCGTCTGTCACAGGCGTGTGACAGGCCCCGTTCGGGGTGTTTACGGCCCGGCCCCGCCCTCCTAGCCCTCCCCTCCCGGGCCGGCCCGGCCCGGCCCGGCCCGGCCCGGCCCGGCCTTCCCGGCCTGGCCTTCCCGGCCTGGCGTTTCCCTCTCGGTTCGGCCCTCCCCTCCCTCCCTCCCCCCTCCCGGCCCGGCCCCGCCTGGCCCGCCTGGCCCGCCCTCCCGGCCCGCCTGGCCCGGCCCGGCCCCGCCCTCGCCCTCCCGGCCCGGCCGGTCCCGCCTGGCCCGGCTCTGCCCTCCTGGCCTGGCCCGGTCCGGCCTGGTGTTTCCCTGCCCGGGGGCCTGGAGTGTGACGGGCGGGCGGAACGGGCGCGGTTGCGGCGGGAGAGCCGCCGTCTGCGGGGGGGATGTCGGGATCCTTGAGCGGCCACGGCTTTCTTCGTGAGGGGGACCCGGTGACGGTCGTCCCGTTCATCGAGGCGGGGAAGCAGGCAGGTCACAGTGTCAAACGGGTGTGTGAGCCGGTGAAGGTCTGGTCCGTGATGCGGAGCGGAGTGTCCGCATCAGGAAGGTTCGCGAACAGTCCCGCGGCCTCTACGGGGCCCCGGGCGTGTATGCGCCCTCCCGGTGTGAGGGCCATTTCTGTGGCGGGCGCCGGGTCGCCCGGCTGATGCGTGCCGTCGGCCTGGCCGGCCGCCGCCGCAGGCGAGGGCAGCGCGCCACCATGCCCGATCCTCACGTGCAAACCCGCGCCGACCTGCTGCGACGCGTTTTCCGGCCCGGTCCGGAGGTCCTGGACATGTGCTGGTGCGGCGACATCAATCTGCATCCCGGCCGGTGGGGGCTGGCTCCACCTCGCCACTGTCATCGCCGTCGCCGCCCGCCGCGTCGTCGGCTGGGACCCCTCCGGCCTTCTCGGCACCCCGGTGGCCGCGGACGCCCTCAAAGCCGCATGCCACCAGCGGCAACCCGAAGGACCGGTCGTTTTCCATTCCGGCCGCGGCAGCCAATACACCGACGGCGCCTTCGCTGCCCTCGCCGCTGCCCACGACATCCGGCTCTTCGTCGGACGGACCGGTGTCTGCCGGGACAGTGCTCTCGCCGGATCCTTCTTCGCCGGCCTCAAGGACGAGCGCTCCGGCCTCGGCTCCCGAAGCCCAACCGAATACAGAAGCCTCGCAGCCGGACCGGCACGAACAACCTGTCCGCCAAACAGGAACAACCACAACCTCACGGGTGTGTGGCTCCCGGGTGTGTGCCTCCCGGGTGTGTGGGCCCCGGGTGTGTGGGCCCCCGGTGTGTCGGCCCCGGGTGGGTGGCTCCGGGTGGGTCTTTCGGGGTGTGAGGGTGTGTGCCGATGTGTGCTTGTGGGTGTGTGGTGTGTGGTGTGTGGTGGGTCAGGGGGTGGGTGTGGGGGGTGGTTCGTAGACGAGTTTGTAGGTGACGTCTTTGGGGACGGGGGAGGGGGCGGTGTCGGTGTAGAGGAGGCGGATGGTGCTGAAGCGTTGGGTGCCGGGGTGGTCGGGCCAGGGTTGGGGGTGGCTGAGGGTGACGGTCACCGGGTAGGGGCGGAAGCGGCCTGCCGCGCAGTAGGGGCGGCAGTCGTTGACCAGGTCGGTGCCGGTGGCCGTTGCGGTGTGGGGGCCCCAGGTGTTCCAGGTGAGGTCGACGAGCCGGTTGTTGCCGTCGCCGCAGGCCAGGAGGTATTCCTCGGGGCGTATCTGGGGTTTGGAGAAGCAGTCGACGACGACCGGGTCGGGGGCGGGTGCGGCGGTGGCTGTGGGGTGTGGTGCGCAGACCGGTATCGCGGCTGCCGCGAGGGCTGCTGCGGCGCTCAGCAGGATTCCGGTCCGGGTCCGGGTTCGGGTGCGGGCCCGCGGTCCGCGGGCGTTTCGGCTGTGTCCTGAAACGTCCACGTGACCTCCTTGCGCATCCGTCGCGCCCGGCGGCGCTGCGGCCATGCCCAGCTTCTCCGATCCGGGCGCGGGCCGCACCTGCTGGCGGCTTCCCGTCCTCGGGTGTCTCTTCTGGCCTGTGGATGCCCGGGCCTCTGCGAACCCGCGGACCCACCCAGCAGCTCCGGGAACAGCATCTCCGGGACAGGCCGCGGTGAAGGAGCCGCCCGGCCACGCTGCGGCCAGGACCGGACCCGGTCCGTCGGTCGGCCCGGGGCGGCCGTCCGTCGGTTGGCCCGCCCGCCGGCTCGCGGCCGCTGGTCTGCCGATGCGACCGACCGTCTGTGCCGTTGGTTTGTCGTGTGACCGCCCGGCCGCCGGTGTAGTACTTGGCCTGCCTGCTGCCTGCTGCCTGCTGCCTGCTGCCTGCCGTCTGCTGATGTGTGGGCCGCTGGTTTGGTGGTGTGGCCGGCCGCCGGTGCGCTGGCCCGTCTGCTGCCGTTTGCCGTTTTGGTCGGTGAGGGTTCTGTCGGTGTTCGGGGCGTGGGGGGAGTCGCACGGGGTGGGGTGCGGTGCGGGTTCCGGCGCTCTGGGGGGCTGGTGGTGTTCCCCTGGTCGAGTCTGTACGCCGCTGTGGTGCCTGTGAGCTGCCTGCTGGTGTTCCGGCCGGTCTGTGGGGGTGCCGGTGTGTCGGGCCGGTGGTGTGCCGGTTTGTGTGTCTGTCGGGGTGTCTGGCTGTCTGCCCGGCGGGTGGGTGGGTGGTGTGCCGGTCGGTGTTGGTGTGGGGGGTCAGGTGATGCCGATGGTGTAGGCGGCGCGGTAGCCGTTTTTGTGGGGTGTGAGGGGGAGTGTCATGTTTTTTGCGGCGGTTCGGTAGCGGCTGTCGTGTTGGTTGGGGTGTTCGGGTGGGGTGCGGCGGGCGTAGGGCTGGTGTGTGTAGATCCGGGTGAGCAGGTTTTCGGGGAAGAAGAACTGTGAGGTGGTCTCGGTGTGGGTGTCGGGGCGGACTTTGAAGTGGATGTGGGGGGCCAGGCCTGCGTACCAGCCGGGGACGATCGTGTGGAACACGCATTGTCCGGTGTGGTCGGTGATCTGGGTGCCGCGCAGGAAGGTGTCCTTGCCGGTGGAGTAGTGGCCGGCGGCGTCGGCGTGCCATACCTCGACGCCTGCGGCGGCGAGGGGCCGGCAGCCGTCGGGGACGCGTACCACGGTCAGGTCCAGCCGTAGTGGTACTCCGCTGCGGTCCTGGGTGATGTCGGAGCGGACCAGGTCCAGATCCAGGTAGTACGGTCCGGCGCCGGCCTGGACGGCGAGGACGCAGGCCGGGGCCGTGGTGGTGCCCGTTCCCGGCGGGGCGGGGGTCGGGGGAGGGGAGGCGGAGGGGTGTCCCGATACGGCCTGGGTCCGGGAGGGGCCGGCGCATGCCGCGTTCAGCACGGCGGCGGCTCCGGCCGAGCCGGCGGCCAGGAGAAGGGCACGGCGGCTGGTCGCCGGGGAGCCGGCGCCCGGGCCGGGGCCGGTGGTGGTGCCCGGGCCGGGGCCGGTGGTGGTGCTGGTGGTTTTGTTGTTCTCGGTCATGCGAACCCCTCACACACGCCCCGGGGGCCGTTCGTTCGCGGGGGACGGACGGCTGGACACGCGCCCCACCGTGCCGGAAGCGGCCCTGGCCGTCCGGTACCGACACACCTCCCTCCACCCCACCGGCTCCCCGCCCGCGACCCTGTCCGTGCATCCGTGCCTGTTTCGTTTCTGTCCGTGCCGCCGGTCCTTTCGGCTGCCTGCCCGCGCCTGCCGGCTCCTCGCTTCCGGTCTTCCCTGCCGCTCTGCGGCCGGGGCGGGTGCGGGGCGGTCGGTGCGGGTGCGGTCGAGGTGTTCGGCGAGGGGCTGCGGGGTGGGCCTGCGGGATGGGTCCGCGGGGTGGGTGGGTTGTGCGGGGTCGGGGGTGGTGCGGTCCGGTCCGGCCGGCTTCGGCAGCCCGTGGCCGGTGTGCCGATCGGGGCCGCTGCGCAGAGCGGGTGGCCGGTGCTGACGCCGGCGTCGACACCGGTGCCTGTGGGTCTGCTGGTTCTCTCGGTCGGCGTGTTCGTCCTGCGGACGTCCTGGGTTGCTCCGGCGGGCCGCTCATCCGGGCGGCCGGCCAGGACGGTCCGGTCCGTCGGCCGCCTCGCCGCCGTCCGTCTCCGCCTCTGCTGCTGTGCTGGTGGTCCGGGGTACGGGTTTGTTGAGGTGCGTGCCGGCTGCGGCCGCCGGCCGGGCGGGCCGGTGCGGCGGGGGACGCTGTCTTTTCCGGGCCGGTGTTCTCGGCCGGTCTCCTGGGGCGTGGCCGCGCTGCCGCCCGTATCGCCTTCACGGTGTGGGACGGTCCGGCGGACCGGCGGGCATGCGGTGCCGGTGCCCGGTGCCGGTGTGGGTGTGTACGGGGTGCGGCTGGGTGGCGGGGTTGTGGCGGTTCCGGTCTGCCGGCGGGTTGCCGTCCGGCTGACCGGCCGACCGGTCTGGGTTCCGGCCGATTCGGGTGGGGTGGGGTGTGCCCGGCGGCCCCCTGCCGGTGTCCGTGGGAACGGATCCGGAGGGGGCCGCCGGTGGGCTCGTGGTGGGGTTACCAGGAGCGGTTGAACTTCACGTGGCCGCCGTTGCGCTCGTACCAGCCGGTGAAGCCCCAGTTGATCCAGCCGCCGTCGCCCTGGTTGGTGAACTGGCCGGACTCGAAGATCCACAGGCCGTAGTGGATGTTGCCCCACTTCACGTTGGCGTAGACGCGGGTGCCCTGGAACTGGTCGTTGTAGTTCTGGCTGAGGTTGAACAGCATGACGTTGTGCCAGCCGCCGGCGGCCTTGAAGGCCTTGTCGACGGCTTCCTGTACGAAGGTGCCGCGGTCGTCGGTCTTGATGCCGCGCAGTGCGTCGGCGATGGCCTGGCCGCGGCCGAGCTGGTCCATGGAGACGTTGACGGTCACGCTCTTGTCGGCGGCGGCCGCGGCGTCGGGTTCGGACGCGGCGGGGGAGGCGGTGGCGGGGGAGGCGGGAGCGGAGACGGCGGGGGCCGGGGCGGGGTGTCCGGCGGCCTGGGCCGGGAGGGCGGCCGCCCCGGTCAGGGTGAGCGCGGTCAGGGCGATCGTGGCGAGCGTGGTGTTGCGGCGCATGACGGTGGAGTCCTGTTCTTCGGGGAGGGAAACGGGCGATGAGAGCCGGGCCCCGGGCGCCGGGGTGTGGGGCGGGGGCGTGGCGGGCTCAGGGGTGGGACCGGGGGACGGGCGTGGGGCGCGGACGCGGACGCGGGCGCGGGCACGGCCGGGGACGAGGCCGGTTCCGGGGACGGAGCGGGGAGGGGACGGAGCGGGGAGGGGACGGAGCGGGGGTGGGGCGGGGCCGGCGGGTGGCGGGTTACCAGGAGCGGCGGAAGTTGACGTAGCCGCCGTCGCGGTCGAACCAGCCGCGGAAGGCCCAGTTGATCCAGCCGCCGTCGCCGTGGTTGGTGAACTGGCCCGACTCGAAGACCAGTACCCGGTAGGTGCCGTGGATGCCGCTGACCTTGGCGTCGTAGACCACGCCGTGCAGGTTGGGGGTGTAGCTGTTGGCGTTGTTGATGACCATCACGTTGTAGCGCTGGCCCGACTCGTAGAAGGCGCCCTCCATCAGGGACTTCACGTAGCCGGAGCGGTTCTGCTTGCGCTCGATGGCGTCGTTGACGATGTTGATGATCTTCTGGGTGATGTCGAGGACCGCGGAGGCGACATCGACCTTCCCCGCGAGGGCGCCCGCCTCGCCCGGGGCGACTGCCGAGACCGCGGCCGGGGCGGGCGTCTGGGCGGCGTAGGAGGCGGTGGAGGGCAGGAGCACCCCCGCGGCGGCGACCGAGCTGACGATCATGACGGCGACACGCTTGCGGCTGATACGCATGGATCTACTCCTTCAAGGGATGTACCGGGCATTCGGTGGTTGTGGGAGCCCTGCGGGCCGACGGGCACCGAAGGGCGGGCCGGGCGGCGGCCGGCCGGGGCCGGCCGGGGCAGGGCGGGGTGGACCAGGGCAGGCCGGGGGGCAGTGGATCGGGGTGGGGCGGGAGGGGGTGTGCCGGGTGAATGCCGGACTGTGAATCCGGTACCCCCGGAACAGGATTTCCGGGGAGCGTCCGCCCGCCCTGGTACTGCCGGCCGGCGGGCCGGAAAGGAAAGGATCGGGCCTATTTCAGGCCGAACCCATTCGGCCGACCCCTCCGCCGCCCTCGATCACTGATTTACTGAAAGCGCTCTCGTGCGTCGGGGGCGGGGGAAGGTTTTTCTGGTTTTTCTGTCACCAGGAAGTGGTGAGATGGGTGGCCGCGTCGTTGTGCGGCGGCCTCCCGCCGCCGGTGCGGCGGGGGGCCGGCGCGGGGGAGAGGCCGGTGAACCGCCGGTGCAGCAGGATGGCCAGGCATCCGGCGCAGAGCAGCGAGAGGGTCTGCCACCAGGGAAGACCGGCTTCCCTGGGGCGTGGAGGGGGGTTCGGCATCGGGTTCTTCCCGTGACTTTCGCGCGGTGGTGGAACCTGCTGGCGCCCGATCGGCTCTAGAGGGCCGGAGGGCAGTGGCTTGCGGGGTTCGTCCACTCGGTGTCCCCCGGACGGCTGTCGCACGGGGCGGCGGTCCGTGCGGAAGCCGGACCGGATCCGGAGTCCGTCGCCGCGCCGGAAACAATGCTGCCCGCAATACCCGCGGCCAGCGCCGCCGTGCAGAGGAACCGAGTGAACTTCATGCTGTTCTCCTGAGAAAGTGAATTCCGATCTGATTCCTGCCGGGTCTTTCTTTCCGGTGACTCAAGAATCCCCGGCCGGGAACTCGGGGTCCAGCGGGTGCGGGCCTCAGCAAGGTGCGTGGCACGAAAGGGAGGGGTCCAAAACATGGACAGAACCAGTGATACCGGGGCATCCGCCGAGGCGTCGGGAGCCTTACCGCCCCCGTCGCACCCGGCCCGGGCCCCGCACCCGGCCCCGGAACAGGGCCAGGACCCGGGCCCGGAACAGGGCCAGGACCCGGGCCCGGAACGAGGCCGGCACCCAGGCCCGGACGCGCTCCCGGCTGTGGCCCCTGTCCCGGGCCCGGACGCGCTCCCGGCTGTGGCCCCTGTCCCGGGCCCGGACGCGCTCCCGGCTGTGGCCCCTGTCCCGGGCCCGGACGCGCTCCCGGCTGTGGCCCCTGTCCCGGGCGTGGACCCATCCCCGGCTGTGGCCCCTGTCCCGGGCCTGGACCCATTCCCGGCTGTGATCCCTGTCCCGGGCGTGGACCCATCCCTGGCTGTGGCTGTGGCTGTGGCTGTGGCTGTGGCTACGGGCCCGGGCCCGACTGTGGCTGCGGCCTCGGCCCCGTCTTCCGCCCCGTCCCCGGACCTGCCCTCGGCTCCGGCTCCGTCCCCGGACCTGCCCTCGGCTCCGGCCCCTGTCGCGGACCGGGGCCCGTCCCCGCACCCGCCCCAAGGCCAGGACCCGCGCCCGGACCCGGCACCGGTTGCCGCCTCGGAGCCGGGCCTGGCCCCGGTCGGGGCCCGGTCTCCGCACCCAGTCCCTGCCCGGGCCACTGACAGCGCTCCAGGCCCGGGCCCGGACCCGCTTCCTGCTCCGACCCCCATCGCGGACCGGGCCCCGGCTCCGGCCCCTGCGCAGGCCTTGGACCGGGCTCAGGCCCCGGCTCCGGACCGGGAGCCGGACCCGGACCGGGGCCAGGAGCAGGACCCGGCCGCGGACCGGGCGCTGTTCCCGGCCTCGGCCTCGGCCCCGCACCGAAACCAGGACTCGCCCCCGCGCCCGGACCGGGAGCTGTACCCGGGCCAGGACCAGAACCCGCTCCCGCTCCCGGCCCCGTCCCTGGAACCAGCCCCAGCCCGGGTCGCGTCCTCGCCCCCGGCCACGGACCGGGCTGCGGCCCCAGCAGCGGACCCGGCCCCGCACCGGGGTCAGGACCCGCTGGCGGCCCCGGTCACGGTCACGGATCGGGCTCCGGCCCCAGTCCCGGATGCAGGCCCGGGCCCCGAACCGCACCCGGCCCCATCCCTGGCCTCGGGCCCGGGCCGTGCTCAGCACCCGCACCCGCACCCGTACCGGGCCGCGCACTCTTCTCCGGCCCCTGACCCGCTCTCGGGCCTGGCGCAGGGCGCGGGCCAGTCCCCGCTCCCGGTCGTGGCCGCGGATCAAGCCCCGCTCCCGTTCCCTGTCTCGGCCCCGGCCCCGGCTGCGGCTCCGGGCCCGGCTGTGGCTGCAGTGCCGGCTGCGGACCCGTTCCCGGCCTCGGACCCGCTTTCGTTCCCGGCCTCGGACCGGGAGCCGCACCGGGAGCCGCACCGGGACCAGGCCCCGTTCCCGGTCGTGGCCGCGGATCGAGCCCCGGATCCGTTTGCTGTCCCGGCCGCAGCTCCAGCGCCGCTCCCCTCCGCGACCGCGGACGCGTCCCCGGTCGCGGACCGCGCCGCGGCCCCGCCACCGCCTCCGTTCCCGGAGCCGGCGGCGGGGGAGGTCGCGGAGCTCGGTCCGGCCGCGGTCCGGCTCTACACCCGGCTGCTGGAGGGCGGCCCCCAGCCGACCACCGCCCTGGCCACCGCGCTCGGCCTGAGCGAGGAACACACCGGGCACGCCGCCGCCGAACTCCTCCGCCACCGCCTCCTGGCCCGCGACCCCGACACCACCCCCGCCCGGTGGCGGGCCGTCAGCCCCTACACCGCCGCCGCCGAACTGGTCGGACCGGAGGAGAACCGGCTGCGCCGCCGCCTGGAGACCCTGGAACGCACCCGCGCCAGGCTCAGCTCGCTGATCCCCCTGTACGAGGAGACCTACCGCCGTGGTACCGACTCCGGCGCCGTCGAGGTCGTCGAGTCCCGCGACCGCGTCATGCTCCTCATCGCGGACACCGCGGCCCGCTGCACCGAGGAGGTCCTCACCGTCCAGCCCGGCGGCGGCCGCCCGCCCGGCTACCTCGAACGCGCGCTCCCGCGGGACCTGGAGATGCTGGGCCGCGGAGTACGCCTGCACACCCTCTACCAGCACACCGCCCGCTACAGCCCCGGCACCCAGGAATACGTCCGGGCCGTCAGCGCCGCCGGCGCCGAGGTCCGCACCCTGGGCGAACTCTTCGGCAAGATGCTGGTCTTCGACCGTGCCACGGCCTTCCTCCCGGTCTGGGACAACCCCGACGCCGCCGTCGTCCTGCGCGAACCCTCCGCCGTCGCCTTCCTCTGCTCGGTCTTCGCCAACGCCTGGGGCCTGGCCGAGCCCTTCTCCGCCTCCTACACCGCGACCACCGCGACCCAGCTGCAGGACACGATCGCCGGCCGGCTCGCCGACGGCGCCAAGGACGAGCTCATCGCCCGCCGGCTCGGCATGTCCCTGCGGACCTGCCGGCGCCACATCGCCGAGCTGATGGACGAACTGGGCGCCGAGAGCCGCTTCCAGGCCGGATACCTCCTCGCCCTGCGCTCGGCGTCCACCGCCCCACCACCCGCAGACCCCCACCGCGCCACCACCGCCCCCTGACCCCCGCCCCCTGCGGGCGCCGTCGGCCAGTCAGCCCGCCGGTCCGTCGGTCAGTCGGCCCACCCGCCGCCCGCCCGGCGGGAGGCATGCCTGGGCTGGCCCCCCGGCAGGCCACCCCGCCCGGCTGGGGCCCAGGGCCTTGCCCGCGCTGTCCGGCGGGAGCCCCCACCCCGTCGGCCATCCGCCCGGACCGCCCCCGTCGGCGGGAGGCCCTGCCTGGGGTGGCCCACCGCTCGGTCACCGCCGCCCCCGCCCGGTCGGCCCCGGCAGCCGTTGCCCGGTGGGAGGGCCGGACCCCTCCCGGCCCCGCCCGGGGCGGAAGCTCCTACCCCCCGCCGGCCGCCCGTCGGGCCCCCGCCCGGCAGGAAGGCACTCCGCCCGTGCCACGTGTCGAACACCCACCCCGCCCCCATCCTTCAGGAGTTGGTGTCACACCCGCAGCCGAGCAGCCCCCGGCAGAGGGAAACCCCTGACCGGGCGGGGTGGGACGGGGCGGGACGGGGCGGTGACAGCGTTGCCATCTCGTTAAGGATTCACTTCTTGACGACAGCGGTGCGGGCACGTTGACTGCCTCCACCCCGGCCGTACGGACACGGCCCCGTCAGGGAGGCTCACCTCGTGAACGCGTACCTGGGGCGTGCCCCCATAGCTCTGGCCGTCGTGGCGCTCGCCGCCGCACTCACCGCCTGCGGAACCACCGAAGAAGGCGGCAGCGGCAGCAGCGACGCGGTCAGGATCGGCCTGCTGCTCCCCGAGAACGAGACCGCGCGCTACGAGAAGTTCGACAAGCCGCTGATGGAGAAGAAGGTCGCCCTGCTGACCCTGGGCAAGGGCAAGGTCCTCTACGCCAACGCGGCCGGGGACGCGGCCCGGCAGAACACCCAGGCCGAAGCGATGATCAAGGACAAGGTGGACGTCCTGGTCATCGACGCGGTGGACTCCAAGGCCATCGCCGGCGCGGTGACGAAGGCCAAGGAGGCCGGCATCGCGGTCGTCGCCTACGACCGCCTGGCCGAGGGCCCGATCGACGCCTACACCTCCTTCGACAACGAGGACATCGGCCGCGTCCAGGGCAAGGCGATGCTGGAGGCCCTGGGCGACAAGGCCAGGACCGGGAAGATCGTCATGATGAACGGCGCGGTCACCGACCCCAACGCCGCCAGCTTCAAGGCCGGCGCCCGCTCCGTGCTCGACGGCAAGGTCAACGTCGGCAAGGAGTACGACACCGTCGAGTGGAAGCCGGAGAACGCCAACACCAACATGACCGCCGCGCTCTCCGCACTCGGCAGGGACAAGATCGTCGGCGTCTACTCCGCCAACGACGGCATGGCCGGCGGCATCATCTCCGCCCTCAAGGCCGCCGGCGTCTCCCCGCTGCCGCCGGTCACCGGCCAGGACGCCGAACTCGCCGGCATACGCCGCATCGTCGCCGGCGACCAGCACATGACCGTCTACAAGCCCTACGCCCGCGAGGCCGAGGCCGCGGCCGAACTCGCCGTCCTCCTCGCCAAGGGCGACAAGATCGACGGCATCATCAACCAGGTGGTCTCCAGCCCCACCAACAAGCGCGTGCCGGCCGTCCTGATCCCCGGCACGGCGGTGAACCGGAACAACATCGCCACCACCGTGGTCCTCGACGGCGTCTACAGCATCGAGGACATCTGCACCGAAACCCTCAAGGCCACCTGCGAAGAGATCGGCCTGAAGTAACACCCACCCCACCCCCGCCGCACCCCACCCGCGCGGGCCCCGCGCAGATCCGCCACACAGATCTACGCGGGCCCGTGCGGCCCGTGCGGACCTGTGCGGACCGGTGCGGGCCCCCGCCCGCGGGCGGGAGGTGCCGGCGGCGGCACCGGACATGAAGGAGTACGCCGCCGGGCCCGCCCACCCCCGCCCCCTCATGCTCCCCGCCCCGCCCCGCCCTGCCCGCACCCCGGCACTCCCTCGCCGCCCCGCATCCCCAGACCGCCCGGCATCCCCGGCCGCCCCGCATCCCGCCCGCCCATGCCCGGCCCTCGCCGCCCGTACCGCCTCTGCCGGTCCTCGGCCGCTCCATGTCCGCCCGTGCAGGCCCGCGCCCCCGCGCGGCCCGTGCCGCCTCCGCTGCTCGTGTCGCCCGCCCCGCCTCGCGTCCCCCGTGCCAGCCCGTACCGTCCGCGCCGCCCGTACCGTCCGCGCCGTCCGAGCGGCCAGTGCCGCCTCGCGCTGCTCGTAACGCCCGTACTGCCCGTACCGCCCGGTGTCCGCCCGCGCCGGCCCGTGCTGCCTCCGCCGCCGCACCAGCCTGGGCTGCTCGGACCCCCGCACTGCCGGTACCGCCTCGTGCCTCTGTGTCAGCCCGCGCCGCCTGGCATCCCCCTGGTGCCGCCCGCGCCGGCCCGCAGCCGCCCGTGCCGTCCGAGCTGCCCGTGCCGTCCGAGCTGCCCGCGCTGCGCCTCTTGCCGCCCGTGTTGTCCGAGCCGCCAGTGCCCCGCGTACCGCCCGCTGCGCGCCCGCGCCGCCCGCCCCGCCTCGCGCTGCTCCCGTACCGCCCACCCCGCCTTGCGCCCCTGCACCAGCCCGCCACGCCTCGTGCCCCCGCGCCCGCCCGGAGCGGCCCGTGCCGCCCCACGCCGCCCCCTGCCGCCCCGCGCTGCCCGCGCGTCCGTGCCGGCCCGCGCGCCCGCCGACGACCGTAACTCCCGTGCGGTGGTGCGCGAGCGGGTGGAAGGATGAACTCATGGGACAGTCACTGCCGTTCGGGGATGTGCTGCGCGCGGAACTCGGGGTGCCGGGGCCCGCCCGGCGGCTGGCCAGCAGTCCCCGCTCGCGCGTGTGGCGCGTCGACCTCGCCCAAGGGCCCGCCGTTCTCAAGCAGATCGTCGCCGGTCCCGGCGCCGACGACGCCTACGCCCGCGAGACGGCCTCGCTGCGCATCGCCGCCCGGGCCCGGCCCCCGGTGGCGCCCGTCCTCCTGGCCACCGACCCCGGGCAACGGGTCCTGGTGACCGAACACCTCGACCACCGCGAACCGGCCCCCGACTGGACCGTCGGCTACGCCGCCGCGCTCGCACGCCTGCACGCCACCACCGGCCCCGAGGACACCGGTACGCTGCCGCGCCGGCAGGGCCCGGAGCCGGCCGACGCCGCCGCCTTCCTCCGGCTGGCCCGGACGCTCGGCGTCCCCGCCCCCGTCACCGACAGTGCGGCCGGCGAACTCGCCAACCTGCTGGACCGGCTCGGCCGGGCACCCGGGCACGCCCTGCTCCACGGCGACCCCTGCCCCGGCAACGACCTCCACACCACCGCGGGGATCAGGTTCGTCGACTTCGAGCAGGCCTGCCTGGGCAGCGCCCTGACGGAGCTGGCCTACCTGCGCATCGGCTTCCCCACCTGCTGGTGCGTCACCTCGCCGCCCGAACCGCTGCTGCGGCGGGCCGAGGACGCCTACCGCACCCAGTGGCGCGCAGCGACCGGCACCGACGTGCCCGGCCTGGCCGACGGCGGCCTCACCGACGCATGCGCCGGCTGGCTGCTGCGCGGCGACGCACTGGTCCAGCGGGCCCGCCGCGACGGCACCGACCACCTGGCCCGCGCCGCGCGCCGGGACTGGAGGTGGGGCACCGCGACCGCCCGCCAGCGACTGCTCCACCGCCTGCGGACCGTCGCCGCGATGACCGCCGGCCATCCCGCCCTGGCCGGTGTGAGCGACCTCACCACCGCCATGCACCACCGCATGCTCACCCGCTGGCCCGCACTCCGCCCGGTGCCCGCCGAACGCCCCTCGGCCACCCCCTGAGCCACCCCTGCCGGGCCACCCCCCGAGCCCCCTCCCCAACCAGCCCTCCTGAGCATCCTCCGAGCAGCCCCCGAGCCCCCGAGCGCCCCCGGAACAACGCCGCCCGGGAAACCTGCGGAAGCCTGCGGACAGCCTGCGGACAGCCTCCGGGGGACCCGTGAGGAGCAGGCCGGTAGTGCACCCCTGAGCACAACCCCGTAAAGATCCGCAAAGGCCCGTAAACCCACGTAGAAGCACCTGCAAGCCCCGCGGGAGCCCCGGCGAAGAGCCCGCCGAGGACCCGGCGGGGAGCCCGGCGAAGCCCGGCGGAAAGGGACCCGCGGCGGACCCGCGGGAGACCTGCCCACGCCCCCGCGGCGGACCCGCCCACGCCCGGCGCGAAGCCCGCCGTGAACGGCCCGCCCGCCCCGTTCCGCCCCCGCCCGCCCCGGGCCCCGCAGCCCGGCCCGCCGGCCGCCGCCGGACCGCCGTACGCCCCCACACGCACCCCGCGGCGCACATCCCCGCGCCCCGCAACCCGACCCGCCCGACCCGCCCGCACCCGCCCGCACCGCCCGTCCCACCCACCCCCCGGAGTGACGTGCGCCACTCCACCCCCGCCTCAACCCCCGCCCAAGCAATACCAAATCGGTACAAGCCGCCCATATGTCGTATTCAACTGGTTTGTTTCCATATGGTGCTTGAGGGTGTGTCAGCAGAAAACACGCGGGGCATAATCGGCCCCGGTCGTCTCCGGAAGTGCTGGAGCCATCGGGGCACCGACTCCCGCCCTTCGGCGCGCACCCGCACCGGACCGACCCCCAAGGCGCCCGTAGATGTCCCTGGCCAGCCGCACCCGCCTCGCGGCCCTGCTCGCCGCACTCACCGTCGGCGCCGCCGGGGTCACCACCTGGGCCCACGGAGACACCGACGCCCACCCGGCCGCCCCCCACGCCCCCCTGCGGCCCAGCGTCACCGAGGGCACCGTCCTGCAGCTCGTCGCCCACCCCGACGACGACCTCTTCTTCATGAACCCCGACCTCAGCCGCTCCATATCCACCGGCATCAAGGTCACCACCGTCTACCTCACCGCCGGCGAGTCCGACGGCCGCAACGAAGCCCACAGCCCCCACCTGCAGGACCCCGCCCGCCCCGCCGACCACGCCGCCTACGCCGAAGCCCGCCAGAACGGCATACGCGCCGCCTACGCCGAAATGGCCACCGGCCGCCGCACCAGCACCTGGCAGCGCACCTCCATACCCACCGCCGGCGGCGGCAGCGCCGAGGTCGACGTCCTCCTCGACCGCCCCGAGGTCAACCTCGTCTGGATGCAGATGCGCGAGGCCCGCAGCATCTCCGGCGACAACCCCGACAGCCTGCGCGGCCTGTGGGACGGCAAGATCCCCGCCCTCGGCTCCCAGCTCGCCTCCCACACCCCCGTCGCCACCCCCTTCACCTACACCAAGGACCAGGCCGTCCAGGCCATCGCCGGCGTCCTCGCCCGCTACAAACCCACCACCATCCGCACCCAGGACCCCACCCCCGGCCGCACCCGCCCCGACGGCGCCTTCCACGACCACCAGGACCACATGTACGGGGCCCGCTTCGTCCAGGCGGCCACCGAACGCTACGCCGCCCTCACCGACCGGCCCCACTTCTCCGTCCAGAACTACGTCAGCTACCCCAACAGCTCCCTGCCCCCCACCCTCGACGCCAAGGCCGCCGAGGAGAAACTCGGCTACCTCAAGACCTACGCCTGGAGCGACCACCAGGACTGGTGCGGCAGCCCCGCCGGCTGCGGCGACCGCAAGACCGCGACCCGCCCCACCGGCGCCGGATGGAACCGGACCATCCGCTACAGCCGCGGCGAGAGCACCACCTGGATGACCGAAGGCACCCCCGGCCGGCTCTACGCCTTCGCCGCCCTCGACGGACAGATCGCCCACTGGACCCGCCCCGGCCCCACCGCGGACTGGCAGGGCCCCCGCTTCCTGCCCGCCACCGCCCCCGGCACCACCCTCGACGCCGGCGTGTCCACCGCCCGTCTCCCCGACGGCCGCATCGCCGTCCTCGCCACCCGCACCACCCTGGGCACCACCGCCCGGGACTACCGGCGCGAAACCGTCTACGCCCTCCAGAGCGCCCCCGGCGCCGGCTTCGGCCCCTGGCACAGCCTCGGCACCCCCGACACCCCCGGCACCGGCGACGCCGGCGACACCTCCGGCACCGGCGACACCTCCGCCACCACGGCCACCGGCGCACCCACCGCCGCCGTCGACACCACCGGCCGCATCACCGTCTACGTACGCGACTCCCGGCGCACCCTGCACGCCCGCACCCAGCCCGCCCCCGACACCGCCTTCGGCCCCTGGCAGACCCTCGGCGGCACCGCCCTGCAGGGCGACCCCGTCACCGCCACCGACCGCGCCGGACGCCGCCACGTGTACGCGGCCACCGACCGCACCGTCCTGGCCTGGACCCAGCCCGCCCCCGGCGCCCCGCTCGCCGGACCCTTCCCCACCGGCCTGCCCGCGACCACCGGCGTGCTCTCCGCCACCGCGCAGGACGACGGCGTCCGCCTCTCCTTCCGCCGCCCCGGCACCGGCACCGTCACCACCACCCTGGCCACCGCCGCCGCCGGCCCTGCCGCCGGCCCGGTCCTCTCCCCGCCCGCCGACGCGGGCGGCGAAGGCGGCTACGGCGCCGTCGGCACCGCCGGCCACCTCCTCACCGGCCGCGCCGCCACCGGCACCGCCGCCGTCACCCTCCCCGGACAGACACCCGCCTGGCACGAGTCCCAGATGCTCTACACCGGCGCCCCGGCCGCCCTCACCGCACCCGACGGCACCGGCCTGGCCGCCGCCCTCGGCCTGGACGCCGGCCTGCACCTCACCACCACACCCCCGCCCACCCCCACCCCGGCGCCCACCGCACCCACCGCGCCCGCACCCCCCACGCCGTGGCACCGCGCCATCACCCCCACCGCCCTCGCCCAGGCCGCCCGCCAGCCCTCCGGCTGGCAGAGGTGACCCCCACCGAGCGACGATGACCACCCCACCCGCCACCAGCCCCGTCCCGACCGCCCCACCCACCCGGCCGATCCCGGCTTCCGCCGCCCGGACCACCGCCCGGCCGGTCCCGGCCACCGCAGCCACCCCGGACACCGTCCGGCCGGTCCCGGCCCCCTGCGCCGTCCCGGCTGCCGTCCGGCCCGTTCCGCCGGCTTCGCCCACCCGGGCTACTACCACCCGGCCGGTTCCCGCCACTTCGGCCGCCCGGACTACCGTCCGGCCCATCCCGCCCGGCCGTGCCGTTCCGGCCGCTGCACCCGCCCCACCCGCCACCTGGCCCGTCCCGGCCGCTTCACCCACCCGGCCGGTCCCGGCTGCAGCCGCCCGGGCCACCGCCCGGCCGGTCCCGGCCCCCTGCGTCGTCCCGGCTGCCGTCCGGCCCGTTCCGCCGGCTTCGCCCACCCGGGCTACCACCCGGCCGGTTCCCGCCACTTCGGCCGCCCGGACTACCGTCCGGCCCGTCCGGCCCGGCTGTGCCGTCCTGGCCGCTTCCGCCGCCCGGGCCACCATCCCCGCCACCTCGGCCACCTCGGTCACCCGGGCTCTGCCGGTCACGTGGGAGCCGCGGCCGTACCGGCCGCCCCCGCTCGTCCGGAGTGCCCGGGCCACCGCCTCAGCGACCCCGCCCGTCCCGCCCACCCGGGCCACCGCTTCAGCCGGCCCGGCCACCACCCCGTCCGTACCGGCCGCCCCGCCGCCCCCATCCCGCCGGTCGCGCCGGCGTCCCGGCCGGGCACACCACGCCGGACCGGGCCGGGGCCCGCGTCCTGCCGCCGCCCTTCCATGTCCTGACCGCCGGTGAACGGGGCCCCCATGACCGCTTCCCGCACCCCCACGGGGCCGGCGGCGGCCGTCCGCGCCCTGGCCCTGGCCGTCTGCCTGGCGGTGACGGCCCTCGCCACCGGCTGCCGTGACGACACCGCCCCGGCCTGGGACCACCCGCGGCTCGCAGCCACCCTGAACGCCCTCTCCACCGCCCTCGCACAAGGCTGCGCCACCCCCGACCCCGCCCACTGCGCCGACCGCCTCGACCGCCTCGACACCCTGGCCCGGCGCGCCTTCACCGAAGTACTCGACCACCGCCTCCTCGACCAGGCCTGCCTCGACGCCGAGAGCGACGTACGCCGGGCCAGAACCCTCCGCCTGGCCGCCACCACCACCGCCCGGTCACCCGCCCCGGACCGGTCACCGGACCGGTCACCGGACCGGTCTCCTCAGGACCCCCGCCGCCTCGCCCTCGCACGGGCGGTCGCCGCCGAACAGGCCGCCTACCGCCGCCTGCTGGCCGCCCTGGAGAAGGTCCGCACCACCCCGCCCCCCGGCGCGGCGACCGGACCCGCCTGACCCGACACCCGCCCCGCCACACCCGGCACGCCCCGCCCCGTACCCCGGTCGTCTACGGGCCCAGGGGAGGGGCCGGCAGCCCGCCGGCCTCCAGTGCCACCAACGCCAGCACCACGATCGAACCCGTCCACGCCAGCGGCGCCACCGACGCCGGCCGCCCCTCCCGGTCCACCTTCTCCGGCAGCTCACCCAGCACGTTCCGCTTCGACAGCACCCACTCCAGCACCGGCCCCGCCTTCCCCGGCCGGCCCCCGGCCGCCCAGGCCAGCGCGAAGAACGCCGTACTGGGCGTCCACGCCGTCGCACCCCACGGCGCCCCCGGATCATCACCCGGCGTCAGCCCCCCGTTGGGCAGCAACAGCGCCCGGTAGGTGGCATCCAGCGCCGCGGGCAGACCGGCCGGCGCCGCGTTGAACGGCGGCGCCATGAACGTCACCGCACTGTCACGCCCGTGCCGCCCGTCAGCGGTGCGCCGGTAGCCCACCGGGAAGAACCGCTTCGAGATCCCCGCCGACAGCCGCCGCGCCGCCCGCTCCCACCGCACCGCGTCACCGGGCCGGCCCGCCTCCCGCGCCAGGTCCGCGGACGCGTTGAACCCGGCCAGCAGCGGCGCGGCCGTCCCGATGTTCGGACCGGCCGTCATCAGCTCCCAGTAGTCCGGCGAAGCCGGAGGCAGCCCGTCCGCCCCCAGGGAACGCGCCGCACGCTCCGCCGCCCTGCGGATCATCGGATAGAGAACCTCCAGCCGCGCCCGCCGGCCCTCCGCCGGCGCCGCCCGGTACCACTGCCACGCCGCCCACGGCACCCAGCCGTTGGCATCGAGCTGCCACCGCCTGCCGTCCGGCGGACCGGAACCGTCGAGCTTCGTACGCGCCTCCCAGCTGCCGTCCCCGCGCTGGGTCGCGGCACTGTGCCGCAGGATCCGGAACGCCTCCTCGTCATGCCCGGTGTACGCGAACGCCGCACACGCGAAACTCGAGTCCCGCGGCCACGAGTACATCCATCCCGGACTCCACCCCGCCGCCATCGCACCGTTGGGCCGCAGCAGCGCCCGCATCGCCAGCAGCGCCCGCCCGGCCGCCGCCCGTTCGGCCGCGGACCTCCCCGGGACACGGCCCGACGCCAGCCAGGCCCGGCTCTGCCCGATCTGCCGCAGCGCCCGCCCGTCACCGGCCGCGACCACCACCGACTCCGTCCGCCCCGAAGGCAGGTACAGCCACCGGCCGGACGCCAGCCGCAGCACATTGCTGCCCTCCACGTACCGGGCACCGGCAGCCAGCTTCGCCGAAACCCCCTCGGCGGCCGTCGCATTGGACAGCACCCCGACGGCGGGAGCGGCCAACCCCGACAACGGCGCATGCCCTCCGGCACCGCACACCGGGACGACCGTACTCGTCAACGCCGCCGCGACCACCGCCCAGCAGCCGAGGACACCGGACACCGCCACTCCCTCCGCCGCATCCGACACAACCGACACATCCGCATGCCCGCGCACCCGCACAACGGCGCACCCGCACGCCCGCGCACCCGCACGCCCGCACAAACGGCGCATCCGCACGTCCGCACAACGGCGCACGCACGCACCCGACCCGGACGCGGGACCCGGACGCGGGGCCCGGACCCGGGCCCTGGCCCGCACCCCATCCTCGAAGACCCCCGCCCGCCCCGCCACGGAAACCCCGCCGCCCGGGTGACCCACCCCCACCCCGGCCCCCCGGCCCCCGCCCCCCGTTGCCGCATCCGCCCCGCCCGGGATGCCGCACGCGCACAACCGTGCACATCATGGGTGCTCGCGGGCCGTGCGCTCACCACAGCCGGCGGGGCGCACCGGCCGCCCTTGCCCGACGGGCCCCACTGCGAAGGGGTGGCCCATGAGCACCGTGGCGGCCGAGGGCGAGGACCTCCTCACCCCCTCCTCCCCGGCCGGCCGGAACACCGGCCGCCCCCGCCCCCTCCCGCACGCACTCCTGCCCGCCGCCGGAGCGACCCTCCTGGCCGCCGCCGGAGCCCTCGTCGCCGTCGGATGCTTCCTCGGCCTCTACATCCGCCCCACCTCCGACGACTGGTGCGCCGCCTGGAAAACCCGCGACCTGGGAGTCCTCGGCATCACCGCCGACTTCTACACCACCCAGAACGGCCGGGTCGCCAACGCCTTCCTCAGCGGCCTCCTCTACAGCGGCGGACCGGCCGGCACCAAACTCCTCCCCACCCTCATCGCCGTCTCCCTCACCGCCGCCCTGGTCCTCCTCGGCCGCCGCCTCCTGCACGCCCTCGGCCACGCACCACCCCTGCTGCTCCTGACCGCCTGCGCCCTGGCCCTGCAGGCACTCCTCTACTACGCCGGCACCCGCAGCTACCAGGTCCTGCTCTGGGCTCCCGCCACGATCTCCCACACCCTGCCGAGCGTCATCGGCCTGTGGGCCCTCCTGCTGGCCCTCACCACCGTCAACCACCCCCACCGCGCCGTCCGCGCGGCCGGCCTCGCCGGAGCCCTCCTCACCGGCTTCGCCCTCGGCACCCTCAGCGAACCCTTCGCCCTCGTCAGCGGCCTCCTCGCCGCGCTGACCGCCGTACTGTGCCTGCCACGCCTGCGCCTCGCCCCCACCTGGCGCCCCCTCACCTGGTGCCTGGTGTGGTGCACCGGCCTCGCCTGCGGCCTCGCCGTCCTGTACACCTCCCCGGGCGCCCGCTGGCGCCGCGCCCAGCAGCCCGAGAAGCCCCCGATGCTCTCCCCGGCCGAACTGCGGGCCACCTACGAGGACTGGCTGCGCATGTGGGACACCGTCACCGGCCAGCGGGCCTACCTCGCCGCCGCGACCGCCGGCCTCCTCCTGGGCCTGGCCGCCACCCTCCGCACCCGCCGCACCCGCACCCGCACCCGCGCCCGGCCCGAGCCCCAGCCCCGGACCGAGCCCGGGCCCGGTACCGCTACGGGCCCCGGACGGGCGACACGCGCCGCCCTGCTGCTGCTCCCGCTGCCCGTGGTGGTCCTGGGATCCTTCGCGGTGGCCGCGGGCCTGCGCAGCGGATACGGCCCCACCGGCTGGACGTACGCCCGCACCTGGACCAGCTTCCTCCTGCCCATGGAACTGGCCCTGTGCGGCTACGGAGTCCTGCTGGGCGCATGGGCCGGCCCCCGCCTGGCCGCCCGCGGCCCCGCCGGCCCCGCGGCCGCCACCCTCGCGGCGCTCTGCCTGACGGTGGCCTCGATGGCCTCCCTCGTCCCCGCCCTCCAGCAGCTCACCACCACCACGGTGGCCCGCTCCGTCGCCTGGGACGCCCAGAACGCCCGCATCCGGGCCGAGACGGCCCGGGGCGCCACCGACGTGGGCTACCGCCCCCTGCCCATCGGCAACCTCGCCGAACCCTTCTTCACCTCCGACCACCGCCGGGACTGGGTCGCCGCCTGCGTCTCCCGCTGGTACGACATCAACCGAATCCACCGCCGCTGACCCCACCCCCCCGCCGACACGACGCCCCGAGCCCAAGCCCGCGCCCCCACGCAGCCGGCCGGCCTCCCCGAAGGCACACCACCGGCGGGGGCGGCCGGACTTCCCGGAAGCGTGGCGCTGCCGGCGGGCCGCGGTGCTCAGCCGGCGGTGGTCCGTCCCGGCAGGGCGGGCGGGGCCGGGTCCGCGTCGGTCGCCAGCCGTGCGTGCAGCTCGACGTCGTGGCGGACCCCGTCGTACTCGAGCCTGCCGCGCTGGATCCCCTCCACCACGAAACCCGCGGCCCGGGCCACCGCGCACGACGCCGGGTTGTTCACCCGGTGGCCCAGCTCCAGCCGGAACAGGCCGGCGTCCTCGAACGCCCAGGCGGCCACCGCGGCACAGCCCCCCGACGCGACACCCCGCCCGCGGGCCGCCGCAACCGTCCAGTACGAGACCCACCCCGTGCGGTGCCGCCGGTCCACGGACCCGACCGCCACGTTCCCCAGCACCGTGCCCGCACCGTCGACCACCGCGAAGGCGAAACCCGCCCCCGCATCCCACTGCTCCGCCCGGGCCACCAGCCACCGCCGCGCCGCCGCCCACGTCACCACCGGCTCGGCGGCCTGCCACGACATCACCGGATCGGCGAACGCCGCCAGCACCGCCCCGGCATCCGCCGACGACCAGCGCCGCAGCCGCAGCCCCGAGGACCCTTCCAGACGATCACGCACCGCAGCAGTCTTCCCCGGCCCCGCCCCGCCCGCCAGCCCGTTTCCCACCCGGCCCGCCGCACACGCCCCGGGCCGGATCAGCCCTCGCGGTCCATCACCCGGCGGGCCGCCTCGGCCTCCGCCGCGGGCGGCGAGAGCTCGTCGAGGGTGTCGAGCTCGTCGTCCGAACCCAGCTCCTCCTCCCAGGCGGCCGCAAGCCGCTCCTGCTCCTCGCGCGGCATGCCCGCCACGGCCTCCCGCCGGTGCGGCTCCAGCACCGCGAGGAAACGCCCGACCGGGTCCGTCGGCATGCCGTACTCCTTCTCACCGTGGGACACAGGGCAATGCAAGGAAGGGGACAGAAGGAAGGAAGGAAAAGAGGCGCCGGCCGCGATGCCGCACCCCGCCCCAGCATCGCGAACCGGGCCCGCACCACCGGTCCGACACGGCACGCCGCCACCCGAATGCACGCGCCCGCACCCCCCGGACAGGCATACGTCGAGACACGGGCATACGCCGAGACACGGGCATACGCCGAGACACGGGTGCGGCGTGCCACGGCCCCTCGGCCACGACACGCCGCACCCCGGCAGCCGGCGGTCACCGTCCCCGTCGGGGCGACCGCCGGGCGGGATCAGCCGCGGTGGTGGTGTCCGCGACGGCCCCAGGACTCGGTGTCGATGACGTTGCCGCGGTGGTCGCGGAGGGTGGCGGTGTCGCGGTCGTTCCAGATCTGGTGGCGGCGGTCCTGGTAGACGTCGTGGCGGGTGTCGCGGCCGTACCCGGTGTGGACCTTGACGGCGGAGCGGCCCTCCAGGCGGAAGTCGTTGAAGCGGTAGCGGTTGCCCTGCTGGTCGGTGAGGGTGAAGCCGCGCAGGTTGACGCTGTGGCGGCCGGTGTTCCTGATCTCGACCCACTCGCGGTTCAGGGCGCGGTTGGAGCGGTCGCCCCGGCCGGGGCTGTCGTACTGGACGTCGCCGATGACGAGGGAGGAGCGCTCCCGGCGGTGGTCGCGGCGGTGGTCGTCGGCCGCGGCGGGCAGCGCGGCCGCGCCGGCCAGGGTGCCGGCGGCCAGGAGGACCGCCAGAACGCGGCGGGTGGCGGGGGAAGCAGACATGGAGGATGGACCCCTTCGACGTCAACGAACGGCCCGGACCGGCAACATCCACCCACACACACGGGCGGATACGCGCCGGACGGGCCCGAAACGATTCCCGGCGACTGGCCGAGGAGCCACACTCTGGCCGCCCGGCACACCCGGACACCGCCCGCCCACCCCCTGTTTCCCAATCCGGATATGTCCGTAACTCTCCCTTGTAGTGGGCACCCGTCAAACCCGGATTGACGCCCCCGGCACAGCAGTTCACCCGCCAACCGGTGGCACGCCTGCGCAGCAGGCCTCCCCGCAGCCCGGCCCCCGCCCCCGGCCACGGCCCGCGCCCCTGCGCCGAACGGGTTCAACAGCCTGTAACAGCCGCCCCCGCCACCCCTTCGCACGCACCTGCGGAAACGATTCCGGTGTACGAGAAACCAGCCCCCGCCCGCACACCACCGACCCGCCCCCGCCGCCCGCCCCGCCGGCCCGTCACCGACCCGGCCCCGCCGGTCACCGCCCCGCCGCCCCGCCGGCCCGTCATCGCCCCGCCGACCCGCCCCGGCCTGCGGCGGCCCGTCACCGCCCCCAGTACTTCCTGACCAGCTCGTAGGAACCGATCCGCTCCCGCAGGTCGTAGACCGGCGTGGTCAGCATCAGCTCGTCCGCCCCCGTCTCACCGGCCAGTTGCGCGAGCCGCCCCACCACCGCCTCGGGCGCCCCGACCGCCTGCTGCGCACGGAAACCGTCCAGCGCCTGCCGCTCCTGCTCCGTGAAGGGATGCACTGCCGCCTGCTCGGGCGTGGGGAACGGCGTCCGGCTCAGCCCCTGCAGGAGCCCGGCCTTGACGACGTTCATCGGCCCCGCCCGCCACACGGCCTCCTCCTCCGTCTGCGCGCACACCGTCTCCACGCACAGCAGCACCCGCGGCCGCTCGCACCACCGGGACGCGGTGAACGCCGCCCGGTAACCCTCCACGACCGCACGGGTGTTGTCCGGACGGATGTGATGCGCGACCGCGACCGGCAGGCCCAGGGCCGCGGCGAGAGCACCCCCCGCGGCACTGGAGGCCAGCAGCCACGGCTCCGGCAGCGGACCGAGCGCGACCTCCTCCACCAGGAACGACAGGACCGCGGCCACGTCCTCCCGGTACTCCGCATCCGTTGCCGGCCCCGCCCCGCGGCGCAGCGCCCGCGCGATGCCCTCGTCGAAGGTGCCCGGACCCCGGCCGATACCCAGGTCGATGCGGTCCTCGTGCAGGGCGGCCAGCGTCCCGAACTGCTCCGCCAGCGCGAGCGGCGCATGGTTGGGGGCCAGCACCCCGCCCGAACCCAGACGGATCACCGAGGTCGAGGCAGCGGCGTGCGCCGTCAGCACGACCGGCGGGAACGCGCCGATCGCGGGGGAGTGGTGATGCTCGGCGTACCAGAGGCGGTGGTAGCCCAGCCGCTCCATTCCCCGGGCGAAGTCCGCGGTGTCCCGCAGGGTGTCCACGGCGCGGGTGCCCGTCTGCACCATCGCGACTTCCAGCGCTGAAAGAGGTATGTCGAGCATGGCCGTCAGCATAGGGAGCACCCCGCCCGGCAACCGCCCCGATGATCGTTTTCACGCCACCACGGACAGACCCGCAGGCGGGCGGGCCCCACAGCCCGGCCCAGCCCGGCCCCGCACCCCTCGCGGCAGCCGAAATCCCGATTAACGCGCATCGGTGAGAACGTCAAGCCCCGAATTCGCGGAACGTGACCGCCGGCGCGGCGAACCGGCTTACTGGATATGCGGCCCACCGGAAAAGGGAACGAGGCCGCAGACGCGGTGGGAAACAATCCCCACAATCGCGGAGGCCCCGAAATGAGGGAGCCTTTCGGGTTCCGATTCGATCAGGAGAAAAACCATGAACCGCAAGTTCGAGACGTCCGAGTCCCGCCCCAAGCGCCGAGGTTTCCGCCTCGCGACCGCCGTCGCCGCTGCCGCGATCGCCGGCGGGATCCTCATCCCCACATCCTCCGCGATGGCGGCCCCCACCACCTCGGTGGAAAGCGTCGTCACCCACAGCAAGCACGACCACAAGAAGAAGCACGACGGCAACCACCACGGCAAGAAGAAGAAGCGCAACAACGGCGGCAACACCCAGGGCGGTACGCAGGGTGGTGGCAATGGCAACACCCAGGGCGGTACGCAGGGTGGTGGCAATGGCAACACCCAGGGCGGTACGCAGGGTGGCGGTAACGGGAACACCCAGGGCGGTACGCAGGGTGGCGGTAACGGGAACACCCAGGGCGGTACGCAGGGTGGTGGCAATGGCAACACCCAGGGCGGTACGCAGGGTGGCGGTAACGGGAACACCCAGGGCGGTACGCAGGGTGGTGGCAATGGCAACACCCAGGGCGGTACGCAGGGTGGTGGCAATGGCAACACCCAGGGCGGTACGCAGGGTGGCGGCAATGGCAACACCCAGGGCGGTACGCAGGGTGGTGGCAATGGCAACACCCAGGGCGGTACGCAGGGTGGTGGCAATGGCAACACCCAGGGCGGTACGCAGGGTGGTGGCAATGGCAACACCCAGGGCGGTACGCAGGGTGGTGGCAATGGCAACACCCAGGGCGGTACGCAGGGTGGTGGCAATGGCAACACCCAGGGCGGTACGCAGGGTGGTGGCAATGGCAACACCCAGGGCGGTACGCAGGGTGGTGGCAATGGCAACACCCAGGGCGGTACGCAGGGTGGCGGCAGCGGCAACACCCAGGGTGGAACCCAGGGCTGACCAGTCCTGCCGAAAGGCGCAGCACCTCGCAGAGGCCCCCCTCTGCGAGGTGCTGCCGTCCCCATCAGCCGTTGCCGCCCCGACACACATCAGGGCGGCAACGGCTCGACCCGTGCCGGCGCACCGGCCGAACCTGCCCCGCCCACCCCAGGCACGACAAGGCGCCCATCCGAATCCGCATGTGTCAAGCCCCGAATCTCCGTCTCTTTCTCCCCGCATCCGAAAAGGGCAATCTGGATACAGATAAACCGCTCGGCCAGACAAACGGAACTGAGACACCAGGCAAGTCGAATCCCCGGCTCGCAGAGAATCTCGAATCCGGGTCGACCATTCAAGGGAGATTTAAATGTCGAGGAAGAAGCACGTCGCCAACATTGCCGGTCTTTCCTGTGTCACCGCGATACTCGCCGGAACGGCGGGGGTGGCCTTCGCTCAGCCCTCCCAGGCCTCCGCACTTCCGGCCGCAGCCCCCGCGGCGGTATGCAGCCTGAAGAGCGGGGAGATCCGCGGCAACGGCTTCGCCCTCGAGCAGACCTACGACGTCAAGCGCAACGGGAAGACCGTCGCCCGCGTCGCTGCCGGACCGAAGGGCGACATCCGGGCCGAAATCACCGGCGGCGGTCCGGTCTCCGTGGGCACCGTCCGGTGCGCGCCGGCCGCATCCAGCGCGGCTTCGACGAAGGCCGACGCCGCTGTTGCAACGGCACGAGGCACGGCAGCGGCCCAGCAGGCAGCCCGCGGTGGAGCTTCCCAGGCGCAGGCGGCCGCCATCGGGCGGAAGGCCGCGGCCTCCGAAGCGAAGCGGCTCGGACTGGCACCCGCCGTGGTCAACCAGGTGACGAACAACGTGACGACCATCGTCAACAACACGATCATCGGCGGCTCGAACAACACCATCGGCGGCACCCAGGTCGGCAACGGCAACACCCAGGGCGGTACGCAGGGCGCTGGCAACGGCAACACCCAGGGTGGTACGCAGGGCGCCGGCAACGGCAACACCCAGGGTGGCACGCAGGGCGCCGGCAACGGCAACACCCAGGGTGGTACGCAGGGTGGCGGGACCGGGAACACCCAGGGTGGTACGCAGGGCGGTGGGACCGGGAACACCCAGGGCGGTACGCAGGGCGGTGGGACCGGGAACACCCAGGGTGGTACGCAGGGCGGTGGGACCGGGAACACCCAGGGCGGTACGCAGGGCGGTGGGACCGGGAACACCCAGGGTGGCACGCAGGGCGGTGGGACCGGGAACACCCAGGGCGGTACGCAGGGTGGCGGGACCGGGAACACCCAGGGCGGTACGCAGGGCGGTGGCGGGACCGGGAACACCCAGGGCGGTACGCAGGGTGGCGGGACCGGGAACACCCAGGGCGGTACGCAGGGCGGTGGCAGCGGTAACACCCAGGGCGGCACCCAGGGCGGCGGCGCCGGGAACACCCAGGGCGGTACGCAGGGTGGCGGCGCCGGGAACACCCAGGGCGGTACCCAGGGCTGATCAGTCATCAGCGGTCGAGGGCGGCACCTCGCGGAGGCAACTCTGCGAGGTGCCGCCGCATGTCCGGCACCGGCACCGGCACCGGGTCCGGCATCCGCTCCGGGCGGCCCGCGTACGGCAGGCAGACTGGTCCGGTGGACACCCGTCGCCCCTGCCCCTGTTGTGGTCATCTCGTCTTCGATGCCGAAGACGGGTGGCCCGGTTCGTACGGCATCTGCCCGGTCTGCTGCTGGGAGGACGACCCGGTGCGGCTGCGTTGGCCGTTCGTGCCGGGCGGCCCGGCCCGGCTGTCGCTCGTGGAGGCCCAGCGCAACTTCCGCGCCTACGGGGCCTGCGACCAGCGGGGCAGGAGGTTCGCCAGGCCCGCGGCGGACGACGAACCCCTGGACGGGGCCTGGCGCCCGATCGACCCCGCCACCGACCTCTTCGAGCACTCCACGGGTACGGAGCACCGCCCCTGGCCCGACGACGCGGTGGTCCTGTGCTGGTGGCTCCCCTCGTTCTGGGGCGTTCCCGAGGAGCCCGCGCAGGATCCCGGCCGCCGGGTGGTCATCGACGTCGGCCCGGTGCGCAGCGAGCGTGATCTGCACCAGGCGCTCAAGCGGGAACTCGGCTTCCCCGCGTTCTACGGCATGAACCGGGACGCGTTCTGGGACGCGATCACCGGCCTCGTCACCATGCCCCGGGAACTGCGGTTCGTCGGCTGGGCCGGGCTGGAGCTGCGGGAACCGTCGGCCGCGGCCGTGCTCCGTGAGCAGCTGGAGGCGTACGGGCAGAAGGCTGCGGGCTTCAGCGTGGTCTACGACCGGTAGCGGCCCCGCCGCGCCCGCCGCCCCCGCCGCCCCCGAGGCCGGCGGGTGTCGGCCGGGTGGTCCCGGGTAGGCGCCCGGTGCGGGGTGCGGTCCTGGCCCTCATGGCTGCGACGGGGGCCGCATCCCGCCCGGGGGGTGTTCAGCGCAGTACGGGGATCGCCTCGCGGGTCTCGTCGGCCTCCGGGCCCGTGGTGCGGCGGCCGGCCGGTTTCGGGGGTGCCTCGTCCGCGCAGACGGTGCCCCGCGCGGGCAGCGCCCCCGTGGCGAGGTAGCCGTTGACCAGGGCGCTGACGCACGCGCTGCGGTTGTAGGCGGTGTGCCCCTCCGCGGCGAACGTCAGCAGCCGGCCGTTCTCCAGCGTCCCGGCGAGGGCCACGGCGTCCCGGTAGGGGGTGTCGGGGTCCCCGGTCGTACCGAGGACCAGGATCGGGGCGGAACCGGCGGCACGGTAGGAGCCCTCGAAGCGGCCGGGCCGGTCCGCCGGCCACGGGACGCACGCCGGTGCGTGGTTGTGGTCGTAGGCGGGCGGCCCCAGACCGACCGGGGGGCCCAGCAGCGGAGCCGAGGCGGCGTGCGCGCCGACCAGCGCGCCCAGGAGCGTACGGCCGGGCGGATAGCGGCGGTCGGCGCACTCGACGGCCGTGTTCACGGTCAGGAAGCCGAAGGACGCCGGTGAGGGCGGGGACAGCAGGAACGACACCCGCCGCTCCTGCGCCGCCCGCAGCGCCTCGCCCAGGTAGGGCCAGATCTCCTTGCCCGCGTTGATGCCGAACATCAGGCGGTAGGCGAGGGTGTAGCCGGTGGCCGGGCGTCCGCCCGCGGTGACGACCGGGTCGGCGTCCAGCGCCCGTTCGAGGTCTTCGAAGGCCTGCCGCGGCCGGCCGTCACCGAACCCGCAGACGGCCGCCTCGCGCGCGCACCAGTCGAGGAACCGGCCGACCGCCGCGTCCAGGGCGGTGAACTGCGCGGCGTCGTAGGCGTAGGGCACGTCCGCGTACAGGTGCGGGTCGTAGGCCCCGTCCAGGACCATGGCCCGCACCCGCCGCGGGAACAGCGCGGCGTAGACGGTGCCGACGTAGCTGCCGAAGGAACGCCCGTAGAAGGAGAGCGTCTCCTCGCCCAGGGCCCGGCGCAGCAGGTCGATGTCCCGGGCGTTGAAGCCGGTGCCGACGAACGGCACCAGGCCGCCGGAGCGTTGCCGGCAGGCGGCGGCGAAGTCGGCGCCCTGGCGGACGGCGCGCGGCACGGCTCCCTGGCCGGGCACGCCGCGCGCGGCGTCGACGGCGGCCGCGTACTCCTCGTCGTCCCAGCACTGCACCCGGGCGCCGCGCGCCACACCGCGCATGTCGTAGCCGACGACGTCGAAGGTGTCGCGGAGGGCGGCGGGCAGAGCGGCGTGGCTGTTACGGGCGAAGTCCACACCGGAGCTGCCCGGCCCGCCCGGGTGCAGCAGCAGGACACCGGTGCGGCGGGCGGGGTCGGCCGCGGGCCGCCGGGTGACGGGGAGGGCGATCGTGGGCCCGCTGGGCCGGCGGTGGTCCAGCGGTACGCGGGCGGTCGCGCACTCGAAGCCGTCCCGCGGGCCGGTACAGGGGCCCCAGGACAGGACCGGCACGGACGAGCCGGCCACCCCGGCCCCGGCCCCGGCCCCGGCCCCGGCGACCTCGGCTCCGGCCCCGGAGGCCCCGGCCGTGACCGCGGCGGCCGCAGCCGCGATGGCCCCGGCCCCGGCCCCGGCCCCGGCCCGGGTCGCTGTGGCCGCCGTGGCCGCCGTGGTGGCCGTGGTGGCGGTGGTGGGCCGGGGGGCGGCTCCCAGGAGGGCGGTGACCGCGGTCAGGGCGAGGGCCGTCGCCCCGGCCGCGCGCCCGCGCGGGGCGACGGCGGAACGGGTCTGCATGCTGCGCACCTCCGTGATGGGCGTCGCGAACGGGCGCCAACGTAGCCGCCCGCCCCGCCCCCGTCGTCCCGTCGGCCGCCGGCCCCGCGCTGCACCCGGGAGGTGACGGACCGGAGCCGCGCTCAACCATCCGCCGGCCGGCGCGGTCTTGCCGGGCGGGCGGACCCCGCCGGTTACCGGGGGAGGCCGCACGAGTTCCCGCGAGCACGCCGACCGCCGAGGAGCACGACATGACGTTACGTACGACCGTTACGACCGCACGGGTCGCCCTGGTGGGCCTGGCGGCGGCCGCGATGGCCGCCACCGCCCTCACGGTCCCCGCCCAGGCCGCCCCGGACCCCGGCCCGGACCCCACGACGGGCGCCGCCCAGGACACCAGCGCAGGCGCCACCCAGGACACCAGCGCGGGCGGCACCGGGGACACCAGCGCGGGCGGCACCGGGGACCGGGCCTCCGGGAGGGCGGGACACAGGGCGACCCGGCGCGCGATGGACGCCGAGGTCGAGGCCGGCATCCCCGGTATCACGGCCCAGGCCCGCGACGCCCGCGGGGTCTGGAAGGCCGCCTCGGGCGTCGGCGACCTGACCACCGGCGCCCCGCGCGGCACCGACGACCGGTTCCGGATCGGCAGCATCACCAAGACCTTCGTGGCCACCGTCCTGCTCCAGATGGAGACGGAGGGCAGGCTCCGGCTCGACGACACCGTGGAACACCATCTGCCGGGCCTGGTGAAGGGCAACGGCAACGACGGCAGCAAGATCACCGTACGGCGGCTCCTGAACCACACCTCCGGCCTCTTCGACTACCTGGCCGACGAGGAGTACCTCACCACGTACATGCTCGGCGACGGCTACCTCGCGCACCGCTACGACACCCTGCCGCCCGCCCAGCACGTCAAGGTCGCTCTCTCCCACCCGCCGCTGTTCTCTCCCGGCGCCCGCTTCTCGTACTCGAACACCAACTACGTCCTGGCCGCGCTCATCATCGAGAAGGCGGGCGGACGGACCTACGAGGCCGAGGTCCGCGACCGCATCATCAGGCCCCTCGGCCTGAAGGCCACCACCAACCCCGGCAACAGCATCCGCATCCCACGTCCCAGCAGCCGCGCCTACTCCAAACTGTTCGAGCAGGACCCCGGCCGGATCGACGACGTCACCGAGATGAACGGCTCGCAGGGCTGGGGCGACGGCGACATCATCTCCACCACCGGCGACCTGAACCGCTTCTACCGCGCCCTGATGCGCGGCGAGCTCCTTCCCCCGCGGCAGCTGGCCGCCATGAAGACCACCGTGGAGATCCCCGAACGCCCCGGCACGGCCTACGGACTCGGCATCACCCGGATGCGCACGAGCTGCGGCACCACGCTGTGGGGCCACGGCGGAGGCATGGTCGGATCGACCTCCCTGGCCGTCACCACCGAGGACGGCGGCCACCAGCTCGCCTACAACCGCAACGGGGACTGGAGCACGACGGTCGCCCCGGACGCCGTCATGGAAGCCGAGTACTGCCCCGCCACCCCCGCCGCCCCCGCCGCCGCCACCCCCGACGACCCGGCCGCCGACGACCCGGCCGTCTCGCCCTGAGTCGTACGGGTGTTCCCCGCCGCGGGAGGACCACCGGCCACCGCCTGCCGGCCACCGGCTGCCGTCGGCCTGCCCGCGGCGGGGCACCCTGCGCGATACTGACGCGATGCCGCACACCCCGCCCGCCGAGCCTCCCGGGCCACCGCCCGGCACGCCCGCCGAGCCTCCCGGGCCGCCCCGGACCCCCGGCCTTCCCGCGCCCGCCCCGCCTGCCGAACCCGCCGGATCCGCCCAGCCGGAGGCGCCCGCCGAACCCGCCCCGTCCGCCCCGTCCGCCCCGTCCGTCCCACCTGCCGAACCCGCCGGATCCGCCCCGCCGGAGGGGCCCGCCGCGCCCACCGTTCCCGCCGCGCCCACCGTTCCCGCCGGGCTCGTCGTGCCTGCCGTGCCCGCCGGGCCGATATCGGCCGATCCGCCCCACCCCGACCGTGCCGGACGGCCCCTGCTCACCCAGTCCTGGCTCGATCTGACCTTCCTGCACTGGCCCGCGGACCCCGCCGTCGTCGCCCCGCTGCTCCCGGCCGGCACCCGGCCCGACACCCTCGACGGCCTCACCTACATCGGGTTCGTCGCGTTCCGCATGCACCGCGTCGGATGGCTGCGCCTGCCCGGCATCCCATATCTGGGCTCCTTCCCCGAGACCAACGTCCGCCTCTACTCGGTCGACACCCGCGGCCGCCGCGGCGTGGTCTTCCGTTCCCTCGACGCCTCCCGCCTCCTGCCGGTCCTCACCGCCCGCACCCTGTTCCGTATCCCGTACGTGTGGTCGCGCATGTCGGTACGCCGCGACGGCCCGACCCTCACCTACACCAGCAGCCGCAGATGGCCCGGACCGCGCGGCGCGCACAGCACCCTCACCGTGCGGACCGGTGAACGCATCACGGAGCCGACCGCCCTGGAACACTTCCTGACGGCCCGCTGGGGCATGCACAGCGACTTCTCCGGCCGGCTGCTGTACCTGCCCAACAGCCACCCGCGCTGGCCGCTGCACCGCGCCGAACTCCTGGGCTGCGACGAGGACCTGGTGACGGCGGCCGGTCTGCCCGCGCCCGCCGGCCCGCCCGTCAGCGTGCTCTACTCCCCGGGAGTCCCCGTACGGTTCACCCGCCCCACCGGCTGACCCGCCCCGGCCCTCCACCCGTCCGACCAGGCGCGGGGCATTGACAGAGCCCGCGGGACGTGCGACAAAGACCCCACGTCCGAGGCCGCGCGATGTCCGTTTCTCCGCGGCCCGGCGCCGCAACCGCGAGACGCCGCCCGGGACCGACAACCCCGCGGGGTCCCCCCGCCGCGATCAGCACCGCGTCGGTGCGACCGACCGCGACCGACCCACCTGAAACACGACGATCGGACCCGACTTGACCCTCATGCCCGGATCACGCGTGCCCGGCCGGACCTGGACGGTCCGGCTCACCGGCCACGCCGATCACAGCGCCTCCGTCACCTGCAGCACCGAAGCCTGCCGGATGCCGCCCCGTTCGAAGGACACCGCGGCCCTGAAGCGGTTCGCCGCCGAACACGCCCGGGCCCACGCCCGGCTGGCCACCGTCCGCCCCAACGCCGCCTGCGCCTGCCGGGCCGCCGCACAGTGCGCCTGGCACGAGACCCGCACCCAGTGCACCGGCTCCACCCTCCTGGTCCTGGTCCACAACCCGGCCGTGGGACAGGTCTGGACGCTCGCCGAGATCTGCCAGTCCTGCGCGCCGCTCATCCCGCACACCGCCGTCCTCGGCCGCTCCCAGCCCCAGCCCCAGACGCAGCCCCAGGGGCAGGGGCAGGCCCACCGGGCCCCGGCCGGCGCCGTGGTCCCCGCGCCCGCCACCGCCCCGGCGCCGGCCCCCCTGCCCGTCGCGGGCGGGTTCTCCTCACCGCAGGCCGCCCCGGAAGCACCCGCCGCCCGCCGCCGCCCGCGCCGCCCCGCCCGCCCCCGCCGGGCCTCCTGACCCCGCGGCCGCCGACCGGGCCGCCGCCCGAAGCCCGCGCCGGCCCGAAGCGCCCGTCGGCCCGGGCCCGCGCCGTGCCGAGCCCGCGCAGGCCGTCACACCGTCACACCGCCATACCGTCACACCCACGTGTAGTTGTCGTCGGTGACGGCCTCCAGGGCGGCGTCGGCCGTGGCCGCCCGCGGGCCGGGCAGCGCGGCGAGCGCGGCACCGATGGGCGGGAAGACCGGGAGCCCGGCCACCTTCCGGTAGTCGATCCACTCGATCACGCCGGTCTCGTGGCTCCCGTCGGGCTGCTCGTCCCGTTCCTCCACGGCCAGCGTGGCGCGCACCGCGGGGGTGATGTGCAGGCGGTGGATCAGGTGCAGCTTGCGCGGGGGCGGGGTGGGGCCGGGCCGGCTGACCCGCTGGTCGACGACCCACAGCAGGTCGCCGCCCTCGGCCCGGTCGATGTCCAGGGCGAGTTCCTCGGCGAGTTCCCTGCGCAGGGCGCAGGTGAGGTCCTCGCCGTCCTCCACGTTCCCGCCGGGCGGGCTGTAGTGGGTGGAGCCGGGCCGGTCGCGGCGGATGAGCGCGACCTCGTCGCCGCAGAACACCAGAGCCGCGGTACGGATTTTGATGCGGGAGAACGGGACCGCGGGCGGAGGCGGGGGAGTGGACGCCATGACGGCCAGTGTCCCGCGCGCCGCCCCCGTACCCACCCCTGACTGACGGGCTGTCACCGTTGCCGGTGCCCGCCCTGCCTTTGCGCCCATGAGCCGATCCATCCAGGCACCCGCCTACACCCGCCCGTCCGCCCGTCCGCCCTCACCACCGAAGGCGGCGCCGGCCTCCTCGGGCTGGAGACCTCCGGCGGGCGGACCCCGGCGGGCGGGCCGCGAAGCCCACCCGCAGTTCCTCGCCGGGTTCCTGAGCGCACCTCAGGCCGCCGCCCCCGTCCTGCCCGCCCCGCCGCCGCGTCCGGTGTTCCGTACGATCCCCGGCCCGATCCCCGGCCCGGGCCGGATGCGATCCTGCACGGATGGATCCCGACGACAAGCACCGGCGGACCTGGACCCTCAGGTTCCTGGCCCTCCTCGCGGCCGACCTCCCCGGCCAGCGGGCCTGGCTGGGCGAGCGCCGGCTCACCCTGCAAACCGCCGTCGAAGAGGTCGAGTTCGCCTGCCGCATCGCCGAAAACCTCACCGACCGCGCCCTGGCCGCTGCCGCGCCGCCTCCCCCCGAACCCCGGTGACTGCTGAGAGTGCCCGGCTTGACCCTGACCCTGGGGGAGAGGGGAGCGTAGCGGCCATGGAGGAAGAAGCACTGCTCAGCATCGGCACGTTCGCCCGCCGGGCACGGCTGTCGCACAAGGCGCTGCGCCTGTACGACCGCCACGGTCTGCTGCCGCCCGACCACGTCGATCCCGTCACCGCCTACCGGTACTACCGGGAGAGCCGGCTCGCCGCGGCCCGGCTGATCGTGCGGCTGCGCGGGCTGGACATGCCGCTGGCCGACGTCGGCGCGGTCCTGGCCGCCCCGGCCCCCGAGGCGGCCCGCCTGGTGGCCGCGTACTGGGACGGCGTCGAGCGCCGGCACGCGGCGCAGCGCGAGCTGGCGGCGCACCTCCGTATCCACCTGCTCGGAGACGAAGGGAATCTGGACATGTACGAGATCCAGGAACGCGAGGTGCCGCAGCAGCTGGTCCTCACGGAACAGCGGCACATCACCCCAGAGGAGCTGTCCGACTGGATCCCCGCCGCCCTGGGCCGGCTGGCCCCGGTGGCACAGGCGCACGGGGGGTTCTTCGGCCACCCCTTCGTCGTCTACCACGGGGAGGTCAACGAGGACGGCGACGGCCCGGTGGAGCTCTGCGTCCCGGTGGACCCGGCCCGCGCCGGGCAGTTCCCGGTGCCCTCGCGCACGGAGCCGGCCCACACGGAGGCCTACACCCGCCTCACCAGGGCACAGGTCGCCTACCCGCAGATCCTCTCCGCCTACGACGCGGTCTACGCGTGGGCGCAGCGCGAGTCCCGCACGACGACGGCGGCGCCCCGCGAGGTCTACTTCGCGGACTGGTCGGAGATCTCCCCGGCCGACCCCGCCTGCGACATCGCGGTCCCCCTGGCCGACTGACCCCCCACCCGCACCCACTCACACCCACCCACACCCGCCCCCGCCGTGCACAGCGGGCGGCGGGTGCGTGCCCCGCCGCGTGGACGCCAGGCAGCCGGCGACGGCCTTCTTCCGCCCGCTCTCCTGCGCGTACGCCGGCGCGGCGGCTTCACCGCCGCCCTGGTACGGACGACCTCGTACCGGCCGACGGCCTCGCAGGCGCCCGGGCGCGGCGGTCGCGGTGGCCCCCATGCTGCAGCGCCGGGAGTGGCTGTTCCCGATGCCGGGCACCCGCGCGCCGTGCCGGGGCCCGGGCGGACGGGGACCGGACGGGGCCGCGGACGGGCCCGGAGGGGGAAGCCGCGCGGCCTGTCACGCGCCTGTGACAGTCGGCGGACGGCTTCATGAAGTACGGGAGCCAGTCTTTTAACCAGAGAACGAAACGGACATTTCGCCCTAGGTTCTCTGGAACGGCCCCCTCCCCCCACTCTCATCGGAGTCCTTCTCATGTTCCGCACCACCTTCCGGAAGCAGCGTCTCGCCCTGTTCGCCGTCTCGGCCGCGATCGTCGGAGGAGGCGCGCTGGTCCCCACCAGTGCTTTCGCCGCCCCGTCGACGGCCGCCGCGTCCACGGCCACCGCCCCCGCGAAGAGCGGTCACGGGAGCCACGACAAGAAGGAGAAGTGGGAGAAGAAGAACGACAAGCACGACAAGGGCAAGAAGAACCAGAAGCACCGCGGCAAGAAGGACAAGGTCCGCGACGTGGAGAACATGCCGGGCTGCAAGTTCTACCAGGGCAAGGTCTACTGCGAGCACAAGCCCGACAAGCCCGCCCCGGCCCCCGCCCCGGCTCCCAACCCGGCCCCGAAGCCCGACCCCAAGCCGGCCCCGAAGCCGGCGCCGAACACCGACCCGGTCGTCCTGCACAAGGAGAACCCCGACAAGGTCCAGACCCCCGCGTCCTAGCCCACGCCCCCCGAAGGACCGGCACCCGCACCCCGAAGACCACGGCCGGCCGGCAGGCCCCCGCGAGACCCCCCTCACCGGGGTCCGGCGGGGGCTCCGCGGCAGCCGGCCGCGGTACGCAACGGGCGCGGTGGACGGAGCGGGCGGGGCGGGCGGAGCGGGCGGGTCCGGCCGGATTCGAACCGGCGTCCTCACGGTTTTGGAGACCGCGCGCGACGACCTCTGCGCTACGGCCCCGCCCGCCCGGCATCCTAGGCCCTGCCGGGCCGTACGCGTTCACCCCGCGGGCGGGTGCGTGGCCAGCCAGTGCCGTGCGATCTGCTCCCGCGTGGCGACCCACGCCCCGCCCCGCGCCGCGACGTGCTTCAGGAACCCGTCGAGCGCGCGGATCCGCCCCGGCCGCCCGATGATCCGGCAGTGCATGCCGACGCTCATCATCCGCGGCCGCTCCGCGCCCTCGGCACGCAGCGTCTCGAAGGTGTCCACGAGATAGGCGAGCATGTCGTCCGCGGTCGTGAACCCGTGGACGATCAGGAACTTGAAGTCGTTCGCGTCCAGGCTGTACGGCACCACCAGGTGCGGGCGCCCGCCCGCCTCGGTGTAGAACGGCAGGTCGTCGGAGTAGTCGTCGCTGTCGTAGAGGAAGCCGCCCTCCCCGGCGACCAGACGCCGCGTGTTCGCACTGGTCCGGCCGGTGTACCAGCCCACCGGCCGCCGCCCGACGAGCCGCCCGACCGTCTCGACCGTGCGCGCGATGTCGGCGCGCTCGACCTCCTCGGGCACGTGCCGGTAGTCGATCCAGCGCCGGCCGTGGCCCGCCACCTCCCAGCCGGCCGCCCCCATCGCGCCCGCCGCGGCGGGGTTGCGCTCCAGGGCCTGCCCCACGGCGTACACGGTCAGCGGCGCACCGTGCGCGGCGAGCGTGCGGTGGATGCGCCAGAAACCGGCGCGCGCCCCGTAGGCGAACATCGACTCCACGTTCAGGTCGCGCCCGCCCGTCACGGGCGGCGCACCGACGATCTCGTGGAGGTACCCCTCCGAGGTGCGGTCGCCCTCCAGGACGTTCTGCTCCCCGCCCTCCTCGTAGTTCAGCACGAGGCTGACGGCGACACGGGCACCCCCGGGCCACGCGGCGTGCGGTGGCTCGGCGCCGTAGCCGGCGAGGTCACGCTGCTGCTCGGACACGGCCCGCACCCTACCGCCGCCCACCCGCCCCCGCCGCGGAACACACGCCCGCGCCGTACCGGCGGCCGCACCGTCGGCCCGGCACGGGCCCGCGCCCGGGTCCGTATCCGCCGCACCCCTGAATGCACCACCCACGAACCGTGCATTTCCTTCGATTCCGGTGCAATTCAGACATGCGGCCCGGTCTCCCAAAGGGGTACATGTGGTGACACTCGGTGAGATTCGGGCGCCCCGGGGGTGAGCCGCCCCATAGGACTCACGTCACACACGAACCGGGATAGTAGACCCCGAAGGCCCGCCGCGAGCCCCTCCCGCCCCGCTCCCACCTGCGCGAACCCCACTCCGCCCCGCACCGGGCCGGGCGGCCCCGACTGCGAAGCCCCCTAGTAATGGCGGTCGTTGCCAGGGCGGTGGGGCGTCGGTAGAACTGGATGAGTCGCCGGGCGGCACGGGTTCCTCACCCGCCGCCGACGAACCCCTCTCCACCGCGTGAGTGGCTCACGCATGCCCCAGGCATGCCGCGACCGCCCCAGTCCCCTGTGGAAGGAACCTCCGTGTCCAACGCCGTCATCCGCCGCATCGCCGCCTCCAAGAAGACCCTCGCAGGTACCGTCGTCGCCCTGGGCGTCGCCGGCTCCATGCTCGCCACGGTCCCCGCCCAGGCGGCCCCGATGAGCGCCAAGGCGATCGCGCAGCAGATGATCAAGGACCCGGCGCAGTTCGCGGCCTTCAACAACATCGTTTCCCGTGAGAGCGGCTGGAACCACACCGCCACGAACGCCTCCTCCGGCGCGTACGGCCTGGTCCAGGCCCTGCCGGCCTCGAAGATGGCCTCCGCGGGCGCCGACTGGAAGACCAACCCGGCCACCCAGATCAAGTGGGGCCTGGACTACATGAACGAGCGCTACGGCAGCCCCGTCGGCGCCTGGAACTTCTGGCAGGCCAACCACTGGTACTAAGCCGTCGCCGGCAGCAGAAGACGCACACCACGAAGACGCCCCGGCCGGGACCTCCCGGCCGGGGCGTCTTCGCGCACCCGCCCGGATACGCGCGGCCCGGCGGCGCCCGCCGCAGCGGCGGGGCACCCCCGCCCCGCCCCGGCCGCCCGCTCCCGTCCCCGGCCGCCCGTCCCGGGGGCGGGGTCACACCCTCGTGCGCGTTTCCGCCGGTGCGGGGACCGGGCCTCCCGACATCGCGCGGGCCATCCACCCCGAGGCGCGCAGGGTCTGTGCGACGAAGGCGCGGCGGTTCACCCCGCAGGCCCGCAGGGCCGGGCCGTGGTCCACCGCGACCAGGGCGGCGGCGCCCGCCAGCAGCCCGCGCCACCCGGCCGTCACCGCCCCGCGGACCGGCCGGGGCAGGGGGGCCAGGCCCTCCTGCAGGCGCAGGCAGTGGAAGGGGACGTGCCGCTCCTCGTCCGCGAGGATCCGGCCCGCGACCTCGCGGGCCAGCGGATCGGCCGAGCCGTCGCGCAGTGCCCGGTAGTACCCCAGGGCCACCACCTCGGCGATCATCAGCACCAACAGTTCCACCCGCAGCCCGAGCAGCCGCCGTACCCGGACGAAGGCCGCGTCGCTCCAGTGCCCGTCGAGGGTGCCGGCCCCGCCGGCCTCCAGCAGCAGCTTCAGCATCCGGGCGTGGTTCTGCTCCTCGGCGATGAAGAGCCGCACCGCCTCGGAGTAGACCGGATCACCCGCGAGATCGGCCTTGCGGCACAGCGCGGAGCCGTCACCGTCCTCGCCGACCTGGAACTTCTGGATGCTGCGGACGATCTCCGCCGGCAACCGCGCGCCCCTGCCCCAGTCCGGGTCGCCCAGCGCCGCCCGCCGCTCCCGCTCGGCCTCGAACTCCCGCACCCATGAACCGTACCCAGATTTGATCATGTTCAAGAACCTAGCGAATGTTGATCGCGTTCAAAAGCGTGGGGGTGTCATGGCCGCGTAACAGAACGCCCCGAGCCCCCACCGGGCGGCGGCCGGTCGGATCCAGCCGCCGCACGCCGCGCAGAGGGCGCTACGCTGCCTCCGGCCACCTCACCACCCGCGAACTCACCGCCCTGCGCCCGGACGTGACTCCACGACACCACCGTCGTCCACGGCCGGGCGGAGCAGGACAGGCCCTTCGTCCACGCGGTACCGGCCGACGGCTCCGGAAAGCCGCTGAAACTGACCGAGGGCAGTTCCCCGTCCATGACTACGGGCGCACGCTGACGGCGCGCCCCCGCGACCGGCCCCCACGCCGCCCCGCGCCGCCCCGCGACGACCCCAGCCGCCCCCCGCCGACCCGCCCCGTGAGGAACAGCCCGAACATGCACCAGCCCCCCTACGCGCAGTCCGCCCCGGCCCTGGTCGTCCACCCGCCGCAGCCCCCCGACCCCCGACGCAGGGCGCTCCTGCTCGCCTCGCCGTTCACCAGCCCGCCCCGTTCACGGTCCCGGAGCCGGCGGGGCACGGTCATACGCGTCACGCACACCTACGAGTACCGCGTCACCGACGAGGACGCGCTCCTGCACGCCGCCGCCGACCGCGGATGGCAGCCGCTGCCGGCGTCCGAGCGCGGCGACGACGACCCGCGCGACCTGATCGGCGCCATGATTGCCCTCACCGCGCAGGGCGACGTCGCCGGAACCCGGACCCTGGAGCACCGGAGCACCGCGGAACTCCACACCCTCGCCCCCGCACCGGAACCCGGCCCCGCACCGGAACCCGGCCCCGCACCCGCACCGGGCCCCGCACCGGAACCCGGCCCCGCACCGGAAGCCGGCCCCGCACCGGGACCCGCACCGGGCCCCGTACCCGGCCCCATACCCGGCCCCGTACCCGGTCCCGGCGACGCGGCCGGACCGGCCCACCACGGTGCCGCACGTCCGCCGGACCGGTGGAGCGGACCCGCCCCCGCCTCCGCGTTCCGGACACCGGACTTCGAGGCCCTCTTCGCCCCCCGCGACCACCCGTACACGGCCGCGGCCGCGGGCACGGGCACGGGCACGGCCGCGGGCCGGCACCCCGGCACACACCGATGGCAGCTCACCCCCCGCACCGCCGACCTCCTCCACACGGCCCTGCTCGTCCTCGCCGACCAGGCCTACGACGACGCCCAGTACCTCGCGGACCGCCTGCTGCCCGACGCCGGCCCCGCGTCGCTGGAGGTCTTCCACCGGCTGCCCCCACTCACCTGGAGCGCCGACCACCGCTGGCGGCGGCGGATGGCGCGCGCCTTCGACGACCTGGCCGGCGACCTCGCCGGCGGGCACTGGCCCGACCCCTCCTGCACCGCCGAGGCGATGGCCCTCCACCTCGCCGTCCAGGACGTTCCCGTCCACCTGGAGGACCTCTGCGAGGACGACGACCACCACACCCTTCCGCACCACCAAGACGACTACGACCTCTCCCACCCGCTGCTGCGCAACGAAGACGTCCTCATGCTCTTCCGCAACGACCTCACAGGCCCGGCCGGCCTCGGCCGGGCCGCCTGGTTCACCCCCTTCGACCCCCGCAGAACCAGAAACCCCCGCAGGGGCTACCGCCGCTAGCGGGTGTCCGGCGGATCAGGGCCGGACGGCCGCCGCCGGGCCGGTGCCCAGACGCAGGGCCACGGCGGCCAGCCACACCAGGCCCAGGCCCGCGCCGGCGGTGAAGGCCAGGACGGAGACGGCGGAGGCCGCGAACCCGCAGAGCACGGCCACCGGCACGAGACGGGAGGCGACGGCCCACCCGCGGTGGCCCCGCTCGGCGAGCGGACGGGCCAGGACGAGCAACGCACCGCACAGGGCGAGGTAGCCGACCGTTCCGGCCGCCATGTGGACGGCACCCTGCGCGCTCAGCACGGCCGTGTCGGGAGCACCGGCGGGAAAGCCCGCCCCGGCGTCCGCCGGAAACGCGGCGGCCGCCCAGAACGACACACCGAACACCCCGACCGGAACCGGCCCCCACACACACCCGGCACCCCGCCCCAGCACCCGCCGCAGCCCCGCCGCCCCGGCGACCAACAACGCACCGGTGACGAGGAAGTTCACCGTCTGGACCCAGCCCGCCTGGCCGAGCGCGAGCTGACTGATCGCGTTCCGGGTGAAGTCGAAGCCGTCCCGGACCACCCCCTGCACGATGCCCGTGACCAGGAACAGCGGCCCCGCGGCGACGGCGCACCACACCGCCGCGGCTCCCGCCGGACCCGGAACGCGCAGGACGCGCAGGACGTGCGGGGCGGCGGCCGTACGGGAGGCGCGGGAACGGGTGCTGAGCGTCCGGGACACGGTCATGGCGGGCCTTCCTCATCAGGAACTCGACACACCTATGACCGGCGCCGGACACCGAAATCATCGCCCCCGGGGAAACAAGGTGAGGCAGCGGTGCTCCCGGCCCCTGCCGGACGGGCTCACTGCGCGCGGCGGAGCTCGTCGAGCTGCTTCGCGAAGTCCTTGGTCGCCGCGATCAGGTGGGCGTGCGCCTTCTTCTGCCGCTCGTCCCCCTGGGACGTGAACGCCGCACTGAAGTGGGGCTGGAGCTGGGTCCACCAGCCGTAGTCCAGCATCGCCCACGCCTGCGGGCACAGCGGGGCGCGGGTGCGGGGGAGGTAACCGCCGTCGACGAGGGGCTTCTTGTACTTCGCCGGGTCGCTGCCCTCCAGGTAGCACAGGAAGTTGAAGACCCGCTGCTGGGTGACGGGGTGGTCGCTCGCCAGACCCTCCAGGGTCAGCCGGCCCTCCTTGCGGGCGATCTCGTCGAAGAGGATCGCGGCGGCCAGCGAGGGGCCCGGCCCGACCTCGTTGACGGTGTAGAAGGACGCGTAGCCGTCGGCCGCGTCCTCTTCGAGGCCGAGGTTGGCCAGCAGGAACTGCCGCTGCAGGGCGTGCCCCATCTCGTGACCGAAGATGAACTCCGTCGACAGCACCGTCAGGTCATCGGTGTTGTACTGCGACGCCGGGAACGGGGCGGGCCGTTCCACGGTCTTGACCACATCGGCGAGAGCCTTCTCGATCTGCGCCAGGAACGCCGGCGGGATGTAGATCGTCCTGCCGTCGGGCTGGGTGACGGCGTCGGTGACACCGGGCGGCACGTCGGCGGTGACCCTGACGACCAAGTCGTGCGGGAGGGCGAGGGACCTGCTCACCCAGTCGGCCGACCGCTCCAGCACCCGGGAGTTCCGGATCAGCGCCACCACCTGCCGGTCCTGCGGCTGGACGGTCCTGTCCTCGTAGACGACGGTGACCCTGCCGGAGCGCGCCGCCTGGGGGCGGGGCCCGGCCGCGGCCCCCTGCCCGGTGTCGCGGGCCGTACCGCCGCACCCGGTGGCGGCGACGCAGGCGAGGACCAGTACCCCTGACAGGACGGCACGCGTCCTTTTCGAGCAACCGGTGGTGTTCGGCATCCTGGTCGGCTCCCGTCGCGTGTTCCCGCACCGATCCTGCGGCCGCCCGCGGACGGCCGCCCGCCGAGCCACCCGTCCGGGCGACCCCCCGCCCCACCGCCCAGCGGCCCACGCACGCCCAGCGGCCCACCACGCCCGGCGGCCACCACGCCCAGCGGCCCACCACGGCCCCAGGGCGCCCCGCCGCCCGCCGCAGCCCCGGACAGGAGGGATCGTCGCGGCCGGCGCGCGGCCGGCCGGCGGCGGGGGAGACCCCGCCGTTCGGCCCCTCAAGGCCGCCCGTCACCACGCCGAAGAACACCAGGCGGAGCCGTCCAACCGTCCCCGCCCCCGCCCCCGCCCCCGCCGGCCACGGCGGGTCCCGTACCCCGGCCGCCGAGGCCCGGCAGGAGATCCCGCATGCGCGTCGTCCCGCCCCTGACCGCCGTCACCGCCGCATTGCTGCTCGTCACGGCCACCGGCGCCACCCCCGCGGCGGCGGACCTCGACCCCGCCCCCGATGCCGCGCCACTGACCCGGGTCTCCCACGGCGACCCGTACGCGCGCTGCACCGTCGGCGCGAGGTCCCCCGACAGCGTCGTCCACCCGGGCACCGAGGTGGAGCCGTACCTGTCCGTCGACCCCAACGACCCCCGGCGCGTGGTCACCGTCTACCAGCAGGACCGCTGGAACGACGGCGCCGCCCGCGGCCTGGTCGCCTCCTGGACCACGGACGGCCGCACCTTCCACCGCAGCACGCTGCCGTTCAGCCTGTGCGCCCCGGGCGGCGCGGACTACGAACGCGCCTCCGACCCCTGGGTGAGCACCGGACCCGACGGCACCGTCTACGCGAGCGGGGAAGGCGTCGACTTCACCCGCAGCACCCGCAGCGCCCTGCTGACCGCCACCTCCCGCGACGGCGGCCGCACCTGGCACCACCTCACCACCACCCACGTCGACGAGCAGCCGTTCTTCAACGACAAGCCCTCCCTGACCGCGGACCCGGTCCGCAAGGGCACCGCCTACCAGGTCTGGAACCGCCTCGACAACGACCCGCCCGGCCCCGGCTCCCTCGACGGTCCCGGCTACATCTCCCTCACCCGCGACGGCGGCCGCACCTGGAGCCCGGCACGCCCGTTCGTCGACACCGCCGCCGTGCCCAACACGCAGACCATCGGCCACGTCATCGTCGTCGACCCGCGCACCGGCACCCTGTACGACTTCTTCGACCGGATCACCTACTCCGACGACCTGAGCACCGTCACCGAAGCCCACTACCAGATGGTCACCTCCACCGACGCCGGCCGGACCTGGAGCGCCCCCACCACCGTCGCCCGGGACACCTCCGTACCGGAGGTGCACCCGAACGACCCCACCAAGCAGCTGCGCGCCGCGTCCACCCTGCCCAGTCCGGCCGTCGACCCGCGGACCGGCACGCTGTACACGGCCTACGAAGGCTCCGACTTCTCCGGCGGCGACTTCGACGCCGTCCAGCTCGTGCGCTCCACCGACGGCGGACGCACCTGGGGGAGTCCCGAGCTGATCAGCCCCCAGGGCGTGCCGGCGTTCTCCCCGTCGATCGCGGTCGACGAGCGGGGCACGGTCGCGCTCACCTACTACGACCTGCGCTTCCTCGAGCCGGGCGACACCACCACCCTGCCCACCGCGTACCAGCTGGCCCTGCTCCCGCACGGAGAGCCCGGGCGGCGGACCGAACGGCGGATCTCACGGGTCTTCGACTGGCTGCAGGCGCCGTTCGCCGGGGGCTACTTCCTCGGCGACTACCAGGGCCTGGCCGCGGACGGCAGGGGAGTGAGGGCCGTGCTGACCGAGACCCGCTCCGACGCACCGCACAACCGTACGGACGTGTACACCGCCCCGCTCAGCACCCGGTGACGGCCCGGCGGCCTGCCGGGCCCGGCTCAGCCGACGTACCAGGTCTGGGCGGCGTTGCCGTTGCACTGCCGCTGCAGGGCCGGCGCCGCGCGACGTGGAGCCGTTCCTGATTGCCGAGGCACAGGCCGTTGGGTGAGCCCTTCGTCCCCCTGTTCACCGCGGCCCCCGGGGCGGCGGTGAGCGGTCAGGACCGCGGTGCCGCCGGCTCGGCGGCGGCGGGCGTGGCGGGCGTGGCCACCGCGGCGGCCGGGGCGGGCGTCGCTTCGGGGGCGGGCACGGCGAGAGGGGCGGCGATCGCGGCGGCGACGGCGAGGACGACGGCGGCGCGCAGGGTCCACTTCAGCACGGTGAGGCTCCGGTTTCCGGTCGGTGACGGCATGTGCCGTGATCGTCTCCGCCCGCCGGGCCCGCGGGCATCGTCCGCAGGTCGTGGCCGCCTCCCCCGCGCGGGGGAGGCGGCCACCTCGCTCAGAGACCGGCCGGGGCGTTCCGCCTGACCGCGGCCAGGGCGTCCCTGACCTCCCGCACCACGCGGGCCGCGTCGTCGGCGTTGTGCACGACGTCCGTGCTGTTCATGTCGACGACGAGGACCTCGCTGGCCGAGTAGTGCTTGTGCACCCAGTCGTCGTAGCCGGACCACAGCGTCCGGTAGTAGTCGATGAGGCCCTCGTCCTGCTCGAAGTCCCGGCCCCGCAGGCCGATCCGGTGCAGCACCGTCTCGAAGTCCGCCTTGAGGTAGACCATGAGGTCGGGAGCCTTGCGGTACGGCAGGCCGTCGATCTCGCGCATCATCTCGCCCAGCAGCCCCTCGTACACCTGCATCTCGAGGGAGCTGATCCGGCCCAGGTCGTGGTTGACCTTGGCGAAGTACCAGTCCTCGTAGATGGACCGGTCCAGGATGTTGTCGCCCTGCTTGTACGCCTCCTTGATCGAGGCGAACCGCGTCTGCAGGAAGTACAGCTGGAGCAGGAAGGGGTAGCGCCGCGCCTGGATCTCCTCCGGGCTCGCCGTGTAGAAGAGCGGAAGGATCGGATTGTCGTCGACGCTCTCGTAGAAGACCTCGCTGCCCAGTTCCTTCGCGAGCAGCTCGGCGACGCTCGTCTTCCCGATCCCGATCATGCCTCCGACGCAGATCACTGCCATACCTCACTTCTCCCCGGCGGTCATATGTGCGTGGGCGTGCGGGCTGGGCATCTCACACCACTGAGACGCACGCCGACGGCACGCGATTCCCCGGGAGCTTCATGATCAGCGTCAGACGGTCCCCGTCCGGACCGGACCCGGAACCCCTGACGCGGGCCGCTCTCATCGACCGGCCGGCCTGGCCCTTCCGCGGTCGCCGCGCACTGCGACGAGCCCCGGCCCCGCGGCCAGCTTGAATCTTAGATGACGATTCACCCGCGCCGACCAGCGCTTCGCCGTACGACGCACCACGCCACGCTCCGCCATGCCACGCCCCGGCCGCGGGGGCAGCGGGCCTCACACGGACCGGGCCGCGCCCGCCCACACCGCCGGCCTGCGCCCGGCGCCGTACAGGACCGGCTCCTCACCGCCGTCTCGGCCGTCCTGGACAGGGGAGCAGCGGCACACCTGCCATGACCGCCCGGCCCGGCCGGGTCAGAAGCGGAGTACGCCGAGATCGCGCACCGTGGCCGCCAGGGCCCGGACGAGGTCGTTCTCGGCCTCGGTGCGCCAGACCAGAGCGAAGCGCAGGGTGCCCATGTCGGGAAGGGGGATCCACCGGATGTTCGTCAGCCCCCAGTACCGGGTGACGTGCCCGGGGAAGGTGTGGACGATGTCCCCCATGCCGACATGGCCGATCAGCTCGTCGGCGTTGTCCGAGGCCGCGGACTCGATGCGCTCGATCGGCCGGCCCCGCGGGGTGTGGAAGGGCAGATAGCTGTCCTCCCAGTAGTCCGGCACGTCCAGGGCGGTGCCGTGCGGGAAGTCCGCGAGCAGCTCCAGCGGCACCGACTCCCGTTCCGCGAGCCGGTGGCCGGCGGCCACGGCCAGGATCCGCGAGTCCGTGCACAGGACCGGCCCGACGGTCAGGTCCGGCTCCTCCACCGGCAGCCAGGCCACGACCACGTCCATGGCGCCGCTGCGGAGCTGCCCGAACACATCGGTGAAGGTCGCCTGGCGGATCCGCAGCCCCCACTGCGGATACCGCGTACGGAACACCTTCCAATAGGGGTGCAGATCGACGAGGTTGAACGGCAGCAGGCTGACGCGGAGCTGCGCGGTGATGCCGCGGGCCGCCAGCCGCGCCCGCTCCAGGGAGTCGTGCAGCCCCGCGTAGACCGGCTGCAGATCGTCGCGGAACTGGCGCCCGACCTCCGTCAGGCGGACCGTACGGCTGGTACGGGTGAACAGCTCGGCGCCGATGCGCCGCTCCTGCTTCTTGATGGCCTGGCTGACCCGCGCCTGGGAGACGTGCAGCCGCTGCGCGGTCCGCCCGAAATGCAGTTCCTCGGCCAGCACCAGGAAGATCTCGATGTCCCGAAGCTCCACCCGCTCCCTCCCCGGCCCTTCGTCGATAACCCGGCGGTTATCGAACCACGCACAGATGTTCCTTGATCATATGCGCGGGCCGGAGGACCGTGGGAGGCATGCAGTCCCGCGTGCACCACCACCCGCCCCCACGGCCCGACCGGATCGGGCGCCCCGCCGACACCCCCGCCGGGGCGCGCAACGCCGCCTCCTGGCACCGCACATGAGCGACAGCGTCGACCTGACCGTGCTGTACGCGGTGCACGACGCCCTGCGTCGCGAACTGGCCCATCTGGACCGGATCACCACCACCGCGGACCACGACCCGCGGCGGGTGCTCGCCACCGCCGCCGGATGGCCCCTGTTCAAGCAGGCCCTTCACGCCCACCACACGGCCGAGGACGACGCCCTGTGGCCGCCGCTGCGGCAGAACCTGGCCGGCCGGCCGCAGGAGCTGGCACTGCTGGAGGTGATGGAGGCCGAGCACGCCGCCGTCGCCACGGTGATCCGCGCCATCGACGCGAGCCTGACCGGCCCCTGCCCCGACCCCACCGCCGGGGCGGTGCGGCTGGGCCAGCTCGCCGACGCACTGACCCGCGGCCTGGCCGGCCACCTGAAGCACGAGGAGGAGAGCGCCCTCCCGCTGGTCCGGCGGGCGCTGACACCCCGGCAGTGGGACCGCTTCACCCGCGTCCACACCCGGCACCTCCACCGCCACGCACCCCTGCTGCCGTGGCTGCTGGACACCACCGGCGAGCCCACGGCACACCGCCTCCCCGACCGCTGGAGACCGGACACCGCACCGGTCCCGCCGGACCACCACGGCCGCCATGACGGCCAAGCCCCCGGACACACCCGTCCGCGGACACCACACCAGGGCCGGCGCACCACCCGCGTCGCCGGCCGGAAAGCGAGCCCACCGATGCACCCCACGTTCGTCCTCGTCCACGGAGCCTTCGCGAACTCCTTCTCCTTCGCACCCCTCCAGGCCGAACTCGGCCTCCTCGGCCACCGTTCGGTCGCCGTCGACCTGCCCGGCCACGGATTCCGGGCGACCTACACCCGCGCCTACCAGTCACCGCAGGACCCCGCGGGGCTCGCCACCGCACCCGGATCGATCAAGGGCGTCACCCTCGCCGACAACGCCGCCCACCTCATCGCAATCCTCGAACGGGCCAAGCGGAACGGACCCGTGATCCTCGTCGCCCACAGCCGCGGCGGCATCACCGCCACCGCGGCGGCCAACGCCCGCCCCGACCTGATCGACCGCATCGTCTACGTCTCGGCCTGGTGCCCGGTCCGGCTCGACGTCAACGACTACTACGCCGAACCGGAGATGGCCACGGTCGACCCCGCCGCCTTCGCCTCGGCCCTGGCCGGCAACCCCGCCGACCTCGGCCTGCTCCGCGTCAACTTCCGCACCGCGGACCCGGACGCGCTCGCGGCGTTCAAGTCGGCCTTCCTCGCCGACGGCACCGACGAGGAGTTCCTGACCTTCCTGAACACCTTCCAGCCCGACGAGAACCTGGACGTCGGCACCTCGGCCGACCGGGCACAGGCCGCGACCTGGGGCAGCATCCCCAGGACCTACGTCCGCCTGGCCGACGACGCCAGCCTGACCCCCGCCGCCCAGGACCGCCTGATCCGCGAGGGCGACGAGCTGACCCCCGACAACCCCTACGACGTCCGCACCCTCGCGGGCAGCCACCTGAAGTGGCTGACCGACCCCGCACCGGCGGCCCGCCTTCTGGGCGAACTCGCCGCGATCACACCCCCGCGCTGAGCGCCCACGGCAGGCCCCCCGACCCGGGCGGGCCCGCCGCCCCCACCCGCCCGCCCGACGCCCCGGTGTCACCTTGGCCGGAATCTGCGGAAGAGGGGGGCGGGCCGGTGAACGGTGCCGCGGCGCAGCGATGCGGATCTGCGAGGAACTGGCCCGCGACCCCGAGGAGCGTCCCGCCCGGGGAGCGCGCGGACTCCACGAGGGCCTGGCCGGCATCGACTGCGTCCTTCACCCCGCCCAGTGCCCCGGGGCCGGTGATCCGGGCGCCGCCGGCGGCCGCGCACCGCGCACCGCGCACCCGGCGACGCCTGAGAGCGGGGACGGCCGGCAGGGCGAAGCCGATGAGCGCCGCAATGAGATGGCCGACGGTGGTGAAGTCCGGCAGCGGACCGGGCCATTCGGCACCCCCGAGGGGCCACGCCAGCACGAACACCGCCCAGGGCAGACGGCCGCGGCGCGGCAGCGCCGGGGTCCCGGCCGCCAGCACGGTCTGCGCACCGTAACTGATCCCGAAGTCCAAGGACTCCCGCACGGCCGCCGGATACCAGCCGTACCGCAGCGCGACGACGATGACGACAGCGGTCAGCACGGTGGCCGCGACATGCCCGCCGAGGAACACCGCCACGGCACGCCGCTTCCCCCACCGGTACTCCGCCCGGGCCAGGAAGCAGCACACCCCGAGGCCCAGCGTGATGAAGGTGCCCACGAAGCCGGGCGAGGCGACATCCGTGAGTGTCCCGTCGAAGAACAGCACACTGCCGGCCAGCGCGGACAGCGGATGGTCCCGCAGATTGTCCAGGTTGGTGCTGACGTACTCCAGCACACCGGCCGCCCGCTCGGCGGACAGCACGTAGCCCAGCCAGGCGTGGCCCGCCAGGAGCACACAGACATAGACGAGGGTCAGCGGCGCACGCCGCGGATACTCCCGCAGCGCGCGGAGCGCATCGCCCGGAAGACCGGTCGGTGACGGACGGTTCATACCGCGGCATTCTCCAGATCGGGTCGAGGACGGGCCGGTCCCGGACCGGCCCCTCAAGGGGATGCCGATCACCGCGCCCGGGTTCCGGCACCCACCGCGCCACCTGCTGACGGCTCCTCAAAACGCCTGGTGGGAGCGGGTTTCCCGGAAGTTTCCCGTTTCCCGTTCGCAAGGGGCGACCCGTGCCTCCTCGACACACGGCCGCGCCGGGGAACAGTCTCGGAGCCGACGAGCACGACGAGCACGACGAGCACGACGAGCACGACGACCACACGACCACGACGGGCACGGCGGGTACGACGGGTACCGACGAGACGGGGGACCGGAACATGACGATGCGCAGGACGGCGGCCGCAGCGGTGACGGCGGCGACGGCACTCGCCCTCCTGGCCACCTGGGGAGGCGCACCCGGCGCCGGCGCCGCCACCCCGGCCGCGGCACCGAACACGGCGAGGACGGCGGCAGCGGCGGGGGAGTGCCGCACCCTCGCCCCCGGCGCCTCCGCGGTGGCCGAGAAGGCCGTGGCGGCCGCGTGCGAGCAGATCGGCGTCTGGTACACCTGGGGCGGCGGCCACGGACCCCAGCCGGGCCCGACGTACGGCCAGGTCGACCCCAGCGACCCCGACAGCGCACACGACCCGGAACGGCTGGGCTTCGACTGCTCGGGACTGGTCCGCTACGCCTACCACCGCGCGGCCGGCGGTGACCCGCTGCCCGGCAACGCCTACCACCAGTTCCACGCACCGCAGGCACAACAGCGGTTCACCGCCGCCCAGGGCACCGCGCCGCTGCTCCCGGGCGACCTGCTGGCCTGGGGCTCGGGGGGCTCCATCCACCACATCGCCATCTACCTGGGCGCGGGGAAGATGGTCGAGGCCCGCGAGTCGGGTACCCGGATCATGGTCAGCGACGTCCGGCTGGGGGGCGACTACGCCGGAGCGGTCCGCATCGCGCCGCAGGCGACGGCACCCGGCACGTTCAGCACCTGGGGCACGGACGTGTGGACCCACAAGGAGCCGTCCACCACCAGCGAGCGGGTGCACAAGTTCCCCGGCCCGACCACGGTGCGCATCGCATGCCAGAAGCACGCCGAACCCGTGACCGCCGAGGGCTACACCAACGACGCCTGGTCCTACCTGCCCGAGTACGGGGCGTGGATCACCAACATCTACATCAAGGGCCCGGCCTGGCTGGACGGCGTAGACACCTGCCCCTGAACACCCCGCTCCCCCCCTTCCACCCCGCTCCACCCCACTCCGTATCCATCGCATCCCGGCTCCGGAGGGAGCCGTTCACCGAGGAGGAACCATGTACGCAGGCAGGAAGATCGCTCTTGGGCTCGCCGTCGCCGCGCTGGCGGGCGGCATGGCCACCGTGACCGGCCCCGCCGCGGCCGCGCCCGCCACCGGGCGGAGCGCGGCCGCCGAGTGCGGGGTGCGCGCCGACGGCAAGCTGTGGTGCGGCAACCGGGTCGGTGCCAAGGGCTACGAGCACCGCCGGTACAACTCCGCGGTGCGCGGGCCGCTGAACACCAGCCCCAGCTGGTTCCAGTGCTGGGGCCGCGGCGACCAGCACGCCGGCGGCAACAACGTCTGGTACTGGACCCAGCTGGACAACGGCCAGTGGGGCAACGTCCCGGCCGTCGACGTCCACACCTCCGTCGACCCCGCGCCGGGCCTGCGCGAGTGCTGACCTTCTGAGCAACCGGCCCCGCCCCCCTGCCCCGTCGGCGCGACGCCGCCGGGGGCCGGGGGCGGGGCCTGCCAGGCGTACTCAGCCGTACTCAGCCGTGTTCAGCCGTCAGCCGTGCTGGTGCTGCTCGGGCAGCCGGCTCTCCGGATGCGCCCACAGCAGCACGTTGCCGGGCCGCTCGTCGCGGAAGAAGTCGAGCACGTCCCGGTCCGAATGGCGCAGGCTGAAGTGCGTGAGGACGAAGAGGGTCTCCGGGTGGGCCTCGACGACCGGCCTCAGCCGGCTCCACACGGTGTGCCCGACCCGGTCGGCCCGCGCCAGCTCCGCGTCGTCGAGGAACGTGCACTCGGTGATGACCACCGGGTAGTCGAACAGCCACGGATTCTCCTCGAAGACACGCACATGGGTGTCCCCGAGGAACGCGAACAACGGCCTGAGCACCTCCCGCTCGACCTGTACGCCCTCCCTGCGGCGCTCCGCGAGGATCCGGCCGAACTCCGCACCCCGGCCCTGCCCCACCAGGCCGCGCCGCAGCTCCTCGTACTCGGGCAGCAGCACCTTGCGGGGCTCCGAGAAGGCGTACCCCACGCACGGCACCTTGTGGACGCAGTCCACCACCCGCACCCGGTGCCCGCGCCGCCCGAAGGTGAACTCGTCACCGCCGCGGACCCCGTGCAGCCGGCAGCCCGCGGCGAGCGAGGGGTCGTAGGCGGCGCCGTGGTTCAGCTCGGCCGAGGCCCGCAGGAAGGACTCCACGTACGGCACCGCCGCGGCGGGCAGGTGGATGTCGACACCGCCGGGCCTGGCGGCGAGGTGGTCGAGGTCCTTGGAGTGGTCGTGGTGGGTGTGGGTGAGGAAGACGGTCTCCGGCTGCCGTCCTTCCGCCAGCCCCGCGTCCAGCGCGCACCGCAGCTCCGGGACGACGAAGAACGTCTTGTCGTTGGCGCGCGAGTACCCGGTGAGGGTGAGCTCGGTACCGGGTATCCGCCAGGTCTTCCACTGCCGGAACGGATGTCCCCGCTCCAGCCGTTCGGGATGGGCGGGCGTCCGCGCAGGGGCCGGTGCCATCGGTGCCTCCGTCGGACGGCCGTGATCGGGTGAGGCGCCGATCGTAACGGCCGGAGCCCGCGACGGCCTGCGGTTTTCCCCGCCCGCACCACACGCTACGCGCGGCATGACGTCACGCGCCGCGCGTCACGCCTTCCCGCCGAGACTCGCTCGTCGAGGTGTGCACCGGCCACCTCGCCACCTCGCCGGGCTCGACGGGCGGACCTCGGCCTGCGCCTGCTGACGGCTCGAACTCCCGCCGCACCCATGGCGCCGCGACCGGATGCCTGACACCCTGGTGCCCGTGATCATCAGGGTGAGTGAGGCACGCGTACGTCCTGACCGGTTCGAGGCGTTCCACGACATGATCGTCTCTGCGGTGCGGGAGTTCCCCGGCCGCTACCCGGGGCTCGTGGACCACGAGGTCCTGCTCGCGCCGCCCGACTCACTGGTGTACGTCAGCCGCTGGCGCAGCGAGCAGGACCTGGCCGGCTACGCCGGCGAGCACTGGCGCAGCAGCCCCGTGGTCCTGCCGGGCGAGGACGAGTACCTCCTCGCGCCGCTTCGGGTACGGCACTTCACACTCGCGTCCCTCGCCCCGGGGAGCGCGCCTCGGTCGGACCGCTAGGCCGGCGGCCGGGCCGGCCCTGCGGGAGCCAGGCCCACAGGGCGACGCCGATGAAGACCACCTGCTCGGGAATCCGGAACCACAGCGGTGTCGCCGGTTCCCCGTTGAACGGGATGTGCTCGACGGCCGCGTGGATGTTGGCCGGGAGCATCAGCACGAACAGCACGGCGAGGCCGAGTCCCGCCGCCCGCCGGGTTCTGCCGAGGACGAGTCCGGCGGCGCCGAGGAGTTCCAGCACACCCGTCGCGTAGACCGCGAGGCGGGGGAGGGGGACGAACGGCGGGACCATGGCGACCAGGTCGTGGTGGCCGGGCACGGGGCCGAGGGCGGACGGGGCGAAGTGCGCGCTCGCCGTGAACACCAGCATGACCGCGAGGCCGTGCAGAACGGACATCCGCCAGGTCGCGAACCGTCCGACGCCGAGTGCGCCGAGCAGCCGGAACAGCACGGCGGGGACGGCGATGAGCATGAGTGTGCCGAACATGAGAGGAGGATCCTTCCGGTCGGTAAGAACGGATAATAGCGTTATCCGCTATCCATTGACGAGAGAGTGGGTGCATGAAGGTCTCCGAGCTCAGCCGCCGCACCGGCGTACAAGTACCGCTGATCAAGCACTACTTGCGGCAAGGGCTGCTGCATCCGGGGCGCGCCACCGCGTCCAACCAGGCCGACTACGGCGAAGACCACGTCCACCGGCTCCGGTTCATCCGCACCCTGATCGGGATCCGCGGCCTGTCGATCGGTGCGACCAAAGAGATCCTGGACGCGATCACCGCCGAGCAGGACGACCTGCACCAGGTCTTCGGCATCGTGCTCGGCGTACGCCCGACCACGCTGGAGGAGCACACCGGCACGCAACAGCCCCCGACGAAGACGAAGGCGAAGGCGAAGACGGTGGCGGGGACGGAGCCGGGATCGGAGCCGACGGCTACACCGATGCCTACGCCGGTGCCGACGCAGGCGCCGGTGCCGGCGGGCCTGGCCGACGCCCGCATGCTGATCGCCGAGATGGAGTGGGACGTCTCCCCGGGCAACCCCGCCGCACACACCCTGGCGGAGGTCCTGGCCGCACTCGGCGACCTCGGCGCGGACATCGACTGGCGCGGCCTGCTGCCGTACGCCCGGCTCGCCGACAGCATCGCCGACGTGGACGTGCGCCAGATGCACGGCGAGCGCGATCTGCTGGCCCAGGCCGAACGGGCCGTCCTGGTCTCCGTCCTCCTCGAACCCGCCCTGCTCGCCCTGCGCCGCCTGGCCCAGGAATCCAAGTCGGCCCGCCACTTCGGCGGTGGCGGCAACGGCGGCTCCACCACCCCCGCAGCAGGCTGACCCCGGCCCCCGCTCGGGGCTCCGCACCGGTGCTGTAGGGTCCGCCTGCTTGAGTATGCCCAGGTCAGGGCTACCGGGAAGGGAGATATGGGCGGTTCGGGATCAAACGACAGCGAGTGGAAGCTGACGGACGAGGAGGGCCGGGCCCTGTCGGGCCGGTGGTGGCGATGGGCCCTGTCCGCACCGGAGCGCCGCAGCCCGGTCAGCGACACCACCGGCGAACACGCCGGCTGGAAGCAGCCGGACGACCTGTGGTTCCTCGCCGGCACCTACGGCGGGCGGGTCGTGCGCCGCTGCGCCGTCCCCGCGGGACGCCCCCTCTTCTTCCCCGTGCTCAACATGCAGCACAACCGCTTCTACGCGAAGACCCCGCAGAGCATGTGCGTCCTCAAGGCCACGGCCGCCCTCAACGGCGTCGACCTGCCCCTGCGGGAGTACACCGCGCAGTTCCGCACCTCGTGGCTCACCCGCCGCTTCAGCTGGGGCCTCTGGGCCGGCATCGCACCCCTGCAGCCCGGCGAGTACGTGCTGGAGATCAAGGCGAAGGCCCACGACGGCTTCTGGGTCGACACCACCTACCACCTCCAGGTCGCCCCCGCCTGACCCGGCCGCCCCGCCGGACCGCCCGCTCCCGGCGGCCGAGGGGAAGATCCGGACAGATCTAGACTGACCCGCGGGAAACGCGCCGGTAGAGCCGGGGGCGCCAGGGGAGTCGGGGGAGTGACGGCATGGACGTGAAGGATGCCGGCGGGAGTGCGGGCGACGGGGCGGAGCCTCCCCTGGTCGCCGCCGTCCGGGCGGGGGACACCTTCCTGGTGAAGTGCCTCCTGGAGGCGGACAAGAACTACGACGAGGTGTCCGAGGCCTTCGGCGTCGCCGTCCGGGCCTTCCGCGGGGACCTCGCCGAACTGCTGCTCCTGGGCGGCGCCGATGCCGGGCGGTGCGCGCCGCACGAGCTGCCGTCCCTGCGCGAAGCCGTGGACTTCGGCTCGCCCGCGCTGGTGGAAGCCCTCCTGAACCACAGCCTCCGCGACAGGTACCCCGCCTCCGAGCTGCGGGAGATGCGGGACCTCGCGCGCAGCTGGTACGAGGCGGGGACCGAGGCCGAACTGCGGCGCCGCACCGGCTCACAGGACGAGACCGTCCGGACCCGGGTCCAGGACGACAGCCACCACACCGTCGGTGAACTCACCCTCGGCGCGAGGACCGTACGCGACGGGCACGGGGCGATCCTCACGGACCTGGAGGAACTCCTCGGCATCCGCGCCACGTTCGAGGAGCTGACGGCACGGGCGCTGGACCACGACCCGGACCACACCGCCTGGTCACGGGCCACCATCCTGCTGTCCCACCGGCGCGACCCGCAGACGTGGACGGCCGTCACGGCCCTGCGCACGCACCCGGACCCCTCGCACCGGCTGTTGGGCGCCGAGCTGATGCGGCTGACCGAACTCTTCTCCGACGACCCCGAGGACGAGCTCGCCGCCCACGCCGTGGCCGCCCTCACCGCCTGGTCGGCCGGGGAGACGGACACCACCGTCCTCGCAGAGCTGCTGCACGGCCTGCATTCGTACGCCGGACCGCGCGCCGAAGCCGCCCTCCTGGCCCACGCCGGCCACCCCGACGCCGGGGTCCGGCAAGCGGTGGCCGGCGGCCTCGGCACGCGCGGGAAGCCCGCGCACCTGTCCGGCGAAGCCCGGGACACACTCCTCACGCTCCTGGCCGACGACGACACCGACGTACGGATCGCGGCCTGCCACAGCGCCGGCGAGACCGCCCGCCCCCATGCCGTCAAGGGCGACCCCGCCCTGGCCGACGCCATGGCGGCCCTCCTCCACGACCCGCTGCGCCGGGTCCGGCTCGTCGCCGTGTACGGGCTCGCACTCCACGAGGACGAGCGGTGCGTGGAGGCGGCGGACCGGCTGGGCCCGCCGCGCCCCGGTTTCCGCGCCGAGGAGATGGCCTGCCTCGACGTGGCGTGGCGGTACCAGTGGCGCCGCGACGAGGTGACATCGGCCTGAGCCCGAAAGGCCTGAGCCCGGAAGGCCGGAGCCCGGAAGGCCGGAGCCCGAAGGGCCTGAGCCCGAAAGGGCCCCCGGCCGCCGGTACCGGGCGGGGCAACTGCACGCGTTGTTGGGCGGCCGGGGGTGTCGGGCGGGCACGGGGGCGGGGCAGGGTGTCGCAGGGAACGTGTCGGAGGGAGGTACGCCGGTGGAATGGGACTGGTGGACGGCGGAGTTCGGGGACGCGCACGCGGGAGCGGTGGGTGTCCTCGTCGACGGGGGCGAGCCGGGGCCGGTGTACTTCGACGTGGGGAGCGGCCCCAACATGCCGTCGACCACGCACTGGTCGGCCTACGACGGCCGCCGGCACCGCGGCCCGCGCGCCGAGGCGCTCCGTGCGGTGTGCGCGTGCGGATGGCGGGGTGCCGCCGAGTACCTGCTGGACTGGGCCGCGATCGGCGACCGGCCTCTGTACGAGGCGGACGTCGACCTCACCGGACCGCTCGCGGACTGGAACGCCCACCTGTCCCTCGTCCGCGACAAGGCGGCCCCGCTGCCCGAGCCGCTGGCGGCCCTCCTGGTCACGGTGGCCGAGCAACTGTCCGCCACCGCCGAGGACGCACCGATGGCGGCGCTGCGCGCCGTCGGTGTGCTGGAGCGGATCGCCGCCGGCGTCGGGCGGGAGGCGGCCGGCGCGCTGGCGGACGACGGTGTGTCCGCCGAAACGGTGGCCGCCGGGCTCGGAACCACCCGGTCCAAGGCCCTGGTACTCCTGCTGACCGCCCAGGACCGGTGACGGGCGCCGCGCGGACGCAGACAGCAGGAGGGCCCCGAGTCGCCTCGGGGCCCTCCTGTACTTCGCTGACCTCCCCGTCCAACGACCCCGCCGCCCAGGAGTCACGCCCCGTTTCCGAACGCCGTCCGCTCGGCCGCTGAAGCCGGGCTCCGCCGGGTCCGGAGGGCGCCCGTCGGGGGAGTGTCTGGCAGGGTGTGGCGTATGGAGCCGTTGAGAGTGGTGGCAGCGCTGTGGGACCGGATCCAGGCGCGGGACTGGGACGGTGTCGCCGGGCTGGTCGCGGAGGACGCCGTCGTGGAGTGGCCGGTCAGCGGCGAACGCATCGTGGGCGGCAGGAACTACGTCGCGGTGAACTCCGAGTACCCGGAGGGCTGGGCGATCCGCGTGCTGCGGATCGTCGCCGACGGCGCCGAGGTCGTCTCCGAGGTCGAGGTCCCGCACGAAGGCGTCGGGGTGTTCCGGGCTGCGTCGTTCTGGACCGTCCGCGACGGGCGGATCGTCCGCGGGCGGGAGTACTGGACGAGCCCGGGCGCCGACCCGCGCCCCGAGTGGCGGGCCGCCTTCGTCGAACCCATGGAGGCCGAACACGCGCCGTGACCGGGCAACAGCCGCACGGGTCACGTGGTGGGGGGACCTGAGAACGCAGAGAACGCGGAGAACGCCGAGAAGGAGAGACCGGCATGGCGATTCAGCGGATGGACAACGTCGGCATCGTGGTCGAGGACATGGACGCCGCCGTCGCGTTCTTCGTGGAACTCGGTATGGAACTGGAGGGCAGGGGAGAGGTCGAAGGCCTCTTCGCCGACCGGTGCACCGGACTCGACGGCGTCCGCTGCGACATCGCGATGCTCCGGACCCCCGACGGCCACAGCCGGCTCGAACTGGCGAAGTACCGCAGCCCCGCGGCGATCAGCGCCGGGCCGCGCAACCGGCCGCACAACATCGTGGGCACGCACCGCGTCATGTTCGCCGTCGACGACATCGAGGACACCGTCGCCCGGCTGCGCCCCCACGGCGGTGAACTCGTCGGTGAGATCGCCCGGTTCGAGGACAGCTATCTGCTCTGCTACCTCCGCGGCCCGGACGGCGTCATCGTCGGACTGGCCGAGCAGCTGACCCGCCCCGACCCCACCTGACCCGCCCCGACCCCACCCGACGACCCGACCCGACCCGAGCGAGCGGCCGTGCTGCGCGAGCCGCCGCCCGGACGCGGCTCACCTCACCGGCGTACCAGGTCGAGCTGACGGTTCATCTCCGCGAGGAAGCGCACGACGGTGGCGAGTTCGTCGTCGGTGAACCGGCGCCGTGCGGTGTCGGTGGCGTCGGCGAGGGGGCGGAAGTAGTCGCGGGCCGCGGTCCGGCCGGCCTGCGCGTAGTGCAGATGGACCACCCGGCGGTCGTCCTCGGCCCGGACCCGGTGGATGTGGCCGGCGCTCTCGAGCCGGTCCAGACAGGCGGTGACCGCACCGGAGGTGAGGTTCATCCGCTTGCGCAGCCGCCCGGGGGTCATCGGGCCCGGTTCGGCGTCGTCCTGGTCGGCGTCGAGGATCGCGATCAGGGCCTGTACGTCGGTCGGGTGCAGCCCCTGCGCCTGCGCGAACTCCTGGGTGATGCGGTTGAACTCCGCGTTCATATGACGCAGCAGGACGGCGAAGGCCTGCAGCCCGCCCGGGTCCTGGGACGCAGACAACGGAGACGGGGACGGAGACGGAGACGGGGGCGGGGGCGAAGGCGGAGTCGGGGGTGTCTGGGAGGGGGCGTCGGCGCTGCGCATACCTCAGCATAAGATCTCTCAATGATTGAGATACTTTATCGCTGACATAGTCGGTGTGTTCTGAGGACGGACATGGTGAGAGCTTCACGCCGGGTACGCCGGACGATCCCCCTGGTACTGGTGGTGGTCTGGCTCGCGATCGGAGGGATGCTCGGCCCCTACGCGGGCAGGCTGGGCGAGGTCGCGACCAACGACCAGGCGGCGTTCCTGCCGCGCAGCGCCGAATCCACCCAGGTGCTGCAGGCCCGCAAGGCCTTCGAGCGGTCCGAGACGGTGCCGGCCATCGTGCTGTGGACCGCCCCGGGCGGCCGCGTGGACGAGGCCCGGCAGCAGGCCGCCACCCGGGCCGTCGCGGCCCTGGCCGGCCGGCCGGGCATCGCCGGGACCCCCTCCCCGGCCACGGCCTCCGCCGACGGCGCCGCCCTGCAGGCCGTGGTCCCGCTCGCACCGAACCTCGGCAAGGAACTGCCCGCCGTCCTGGAGGACGTCCGCGCGGCGGCCCGGCAGGTGCCCGGCACCAGCGCACAGATCGCGGGCCCGGCCGCCGGCCAGGCCGACCTGGCGGACGCGTTCTCGGGGATCGACGGCCTGCTGCTCGGGGTGGCGCTCGGAGCGGTCCTGCTGATCCTGCTGCTGGTCTACCGCAGCGTCCTGCTCCCCCTGATGATCATCCTCGGGGCCGTCTTCGCCCTCGGCCTGTCCTGCGCGGTGGTGTACTGGCTGGCCGCACGGGACATCGTCCGGGTCGACGGCCAGGTCCAGGGCATCCTGTCGATCCTCGTCATCGGCGCGGCCACCGACTACGCACTGCTCCTCGCCGCCCGCTTCAAGGAGGAACTCGCCACCCGCGGGGAAGACCGTACGCGCGCCGCGTGGACGGCCGTGCGCCGCTCGGCCGGCGCGATCACGGCCAGCGCGGCCACCGTGGCCCTCGGCCTGCTGGCGCTGCTCGCCGGCGACCTGACCAACAACCGCGCGCTGGGCCCGGTCGGGGCGATCGGCATCCTCTGCGCGGTGCTCGCCACCCTCACCTTCCTGCCCGCCGTCCTGGTCCTCACCGGCCGCGCCGCCTACTGGCCCGCCACCCCCGGACCCGCCACCCCCGGACCCGCGGGCGCCGAAGGCGGCGGCCACGGCGTGTGGCGCCGGGCGGCCGCCCTCATCGACCGGGCCCCGCGCCGCGTGTGGGCCTCCACCGCGCTGGTCCTCCTGGCCCTGGCCGCGTTCGCACCCGGCCTGTCCTCCAGGGGAGTTCCGCTGGACGAGATCTTCGTCAGCGACGCCCCCTCGGTCGCCGCCCAGCAGACCCTGGGCCGGCACTTCCCCGGCGGCTCCGGCAACCCGACGGTCATCATCGCCACCGCCGACCGGACCGCCCAGGTCACCGCGGTCACCCAGGACACCGACGGAGTCGCCTCCGCCGCCCCCGTCACCACCACCGGACGGCCCGGCCCCGGCACCCCCCTGGTGGTCGACGGCCGGGTGCGCATCGACGCGACGCTGGAAGCGGCCGCGGACAGCGACGCCGCCAAGGACACCGTCCAGCGGCTGCGCCAGCGCCTGCACGCCGTCGACGGCGCCGACGCCCTGGTCGGCGGCTACACCGCCCAGCAGTACGACACACAGACCACCGCCGCCCGCGACCGCACCGTCATCGTGCCGGTCGTCCTCGCCATCATCGTCCTCGTCCTCGTCCTGCTCCTGCGCTCCCTGCTCGTCCCGGTCCTCCTGGTGGCCACCGTGGCCCTCAACTTCGCAGCCACCCTCGGCGTTTCGGCCCTCGTCTTCGAGCACCTGCTCGGCTTCACCGGCACCGACGCCTCCGTACCCCTCTACGGATTCGTCTTCCTGGTCGCCCTCGGCGTCGACTACAACATCTTCCTGATGTCCCGGGTACGGGAGGAGTCCCTGACCCACGGCACCCGCGCGGGCGTACTGCGCGGGCTCACCACCACCGGCGGCGTCATCACCTCCGCCGGCGTCGTCCTCGCCGCGACCTTCGCCGCCCTGATGGTGATCCCGCTGGCCTTCCTCGTCCAGATCGCCTTCATCGTCGCCTTCGGCGTCCTGCTGGACACCCTCGTCGTGCGCTCCCTGCTCGTCCCCGCCCTCGTCGTCGACATCGGCCCGCGCGCCTGGTGGCCCAGCACCCTGGCCCGCCCCACCGCGGACCGGCCCCTGCCGGTAGGGACCCCCGCCGGCTGACCGTCCACACCGGCGCGGTCCGAAAGGTTGCGTATACCCCCCAGGGGTATACAGTGGTGAGGTGAGTCCGCGGGGACGGGGTCACACTGACGGTATTGGGGATGACGGTCATGGATCACAGCGCACACCACACACCCACCGCACACGACCACGCCGCGCACCCGGCGCACGCGGGTCACGCAGGGCACGGGACGGGCGGCGTGACGTGGGGGGCCGCGGCGAAGGCGACGCTGCACTGCCTGACCGGATGCGCCATCGGCGAGATCCTCGGCATGGTCATCGGGACCGCCCTGCTGTGGGGCAACGTCCCGACGATGATCCTCGCGATCACGCTCGCGTTCGTCTTCGGCTACTCCTTCACCCTGTTCGCGGTCCGCAGGGCCGGCCTCGACTGGAAGAGCGCGATCAAGGTGGCCCTGGCCGCCGACACCGTCTCGATCGCCGTCATGGAGTTCGTCGACAACGGCATCATCGCCCTCGTCCCCGGCGCCATGGACGCCCACCTCTCGGACGGACTGTTCTGGGGAGCGCTGCTCGGCGGCTTCGTCGTCGCCTTCCTGGTCACGACGCCGGTGAACAAGTGGATGATCGGCCGCGGCAAGGGCCACGCCGTGGTCCACGCCTACCACTGACCCGGGCCGCCCGCCCGTACCGAGCCCCCTGTCCGGCCGCCCCTCGGGCGCGGCCGGACACCGGCGCGGACAGGGCCCGCCGCCCGGGTTCAGCTCGTGCGGGCCAGCGGCCGGCCGGCGAAGCTCACCCCTGCCAGGCCGTGGGCCATGAGGTTGCGGATGTTGCCGTGATCGGTGCCGTCCGGCGTCGCCAGCACGCTGCGGTAGTGCTCACCGAACGCCTGCAGGGCCTCCTGGTCGCTCAGCCCCTCCAGCAGGGCCAGCCCCAGCGTCTTGCAGGAACCCTCGTTCTCCCCCGCGGCGTTCGCCAGCTCCCCGTTGCGGAACGCCTGCGGCTCGTACGCGTAGTGCGCGGCGATGAAGGCCAGGGTGTCGGCGAACTCGTGCTCACCCGACGCAAGGCTCGCCCGCAGCGCGTTCAGATCGGTCATGTCGGTTCCCTCGGGTCGGACAGACGATCCGGTTGCCGTCCGTGACCGGGCGACCATACCTCCCGCGGAGCAACCCGGCGCGAACCGGCCACATACCGGAACGATCACCATCCGCGCAGGCCACGGCGTACGACGGCGTCACGGCGCCACCCGCCGGGCGGCGGGGGCATTGTCAGTGGGGGGCAGGATGATGACCTTCATGACGGAAAACAGTGCCCTGCTCTCTCCTGCCGCCTACGCGGAGGCCGTGACCACCGCCGTGGCGGCCTCCGCCGCGTACTACGGCGACGGGACCACCCCGCTCGGCGACGACGAGTACGACGGGCTGCTGCGCGCCATCGCGGCCTACGAGGAGGCCCACCCGGACGAGGTGCTCGCCCAGTCCCCGACCGGGAAGGTGGCGGGCGGGGCCGTGCAGGGCGACGTGCCGCACTCGGTGCCGATGCTCTCCCTCGACAACGTCTTCGACGCCGACGAGCTCGCCGAGTGGGCCGCAGGGCTGGAACGGCGCCTCGGGCACCCCGTGGCCGGATGGTGCGTGGAGCCGAAGCTCGACGGCCTCGCGGTGGCCGCCCGCTACCGCGACGGCCGGCTCGTCCAGGTCCTCACCCGCGGCGACGGCCTGGCCGGCGAGGACATCACCCACGCCGCCGACGCCGTCACCGGTCTGCCGCCGGTCCTCACCGAGCCGATCGACGTCGAGCTGCGCGGCGAGGTGCTGCTGACGACCGCGCAGTTCGAGGAGGCCAACCGGATCCGGCTCGCCCACGAGGCCACGCCCTTCGCGCACCCGCGCAGCGGAGCGTCCGGCACCCTGCGGGCCAAGGACCGTCCCTACCGCATCGAGCTGACCTTCTTCGCCTACGGCGCGATCGGCCTGGACGACCTCGGCCATGCCGCTCTGCTGGAGAAACTGGCCGCGCTCGGCGCGAACACGGCCGCCAGCACGGCCGCCGCCCCGATGCGCTGCGAGACCGTGCAGCAGGTGCAGGAACGTATCGACGTGATCGCCGGCCTGCGCGCCGACCTGCCGTTCGGGATCGACGGCGTCGTCGTCAAGGCCGACACGGCCGAGGACCAGCGGCAGGCCGGCAACGGCTCGCGCGCCCCGAGATGGGCGGTCGCCCGGAAACTGGCGGCCGAACACAAGGTGACGCGCCTGCTGGCGGTGGAGTGGAACGTCGGCCGGACCGGGATCATCGCCCCGCGCGCCGTCCTGGAACCCGTGGTCATCGACGGGGTGACGGTCACCTACGCCACCCTGCACAATCCGTCCGACATCACCCGCCGCGGGCTCATGATCGGCGACCAGGTGTTCGTGTACCGGGCCGGCGACGTCATCCCCCGGGTCGAGGCACCCCTGGCCGACCAGCGCACCGGCGCCGAGAGCCCGATCGTCTTCCCCGAGGCGTGCCCCCGCTGCGGCGACGCGATCGACACCTCCGAGCAGCGCTGGCGGTGCGTGCGCGGCCGGAGCTGTCAGGCCGTGGCCTCGGTGATCTACGCGGCCGGCCGCGACCAGCTCGACATCGAGGGCCTCGGCGGCACGCGCGCGATCCAGCTGGTGGAGGCCGGTCTGGTCAAGGACGTCGCCGACCTGTTCACACTGACCCGCGAGCAGCTCCTCGGCCTGGAACGGATGGGGGAGACCAGCGCCGCCAACCTCCTGGCCGCGATCGAGACCGCCCGCGGGGCCGCACTGAACCGGGTGTTCTGCGCCCTCGGCGTCCGCGGCACCGGGCGCACGATGTCCCGCCGGATCGCCGCGCACTTCGGCTCGATGGCCGCGATCCGGGCCGCCGACGCCGACACGCTCGCCGGGGTCGACGGCATCGGCACCGAGAAGGCCCGCGTCATCGCGGCCGAACTCCTCGAACTGGGCCCGCTCCTGGACAAGCTGCAGGCCCAGCAGGTCGGCACGCAGGTCACCGAACCGCAGAAGCCCGCCGCCGCGGCCGACGGGGGCGACGGGGGTGACGGGGGTGACGGCACGGACGCGGCGGCGGGCGGCCCGCTGGCCGGACAGGCCGTCGTGGTGACCGGGTCCATGACCGGCCCCCTGGCGGTGCTGTCCCGCAACGAGATGAACGAGCTGATCGAGCGGGCCGGCGGCAAGGCGTCCTCGTCGGTGTCCAAGCGCACCACCCTGCTGGTGGCGGGCGAGAAGGCCGGCTCCAAGCGCACCAAGGCCGAGGAACTGGGCATCCGCATCCTCGGCCCCGAGGAATTCGCCGTCCTCATCGCCGACCTCCTCCCCACTCCCTAGAGGAATGCCCCCGAGCCGGGGAAGGGGGGCCCGGCCCGGGGGCGGTGGAGGGGACGCAGGGGGAGGGGGAGAGCAGGGGAACTGCCCGCGTGCGTCCGCCTACTTGAAGGTGACGTCCGAGCAGGAGTAGAAGGCCTCCTCGCTCTGGAAGGAGCCGTCGGGCCGCTTCAGCCCGTGCCAGATCGTGTAGATCAGGTGCTTGCCCTTCTTCTCGGGGAGCACCGCCTTGAACGTGAACGCCTTCGCGCCGAGGAAGCCCGAAGGAGCCGCCGTGGCCGCGGTGTTGTCGGCGCTGAGGAACGGAGTGTCCTCCAGGTCGGACCACTTCAGCGGCTTCTTCGGGTCGTAGCCGTCCTTGGTGACGTACATCTCCATGCGGTACGGGTTGTGCAGCGCGCTGATGTCGTAGCGCAGGTCGTACTCGGCGCCGCCGGGCAGCGTCGTCGAGGGGAAGTCGTCCCGCGCCAGGTCCAGGCCGGAGAACTGCGCGTTGCCGGCGCTGCACAGCTTGCCGTCGGCTATGCGGGCGCGGTGCTGCGGGGAGGAGGTCGGGGTGCTGTGGTCGATGGCGCGGCCCTGCACGATCGACTTCCAGTCGCCGGGGATGCCGGGGCTCTGGGCGAGGGCCAGCCGGCAGGCCTCACTCGCCTTCGGGTTCTTGGTGCAGGCCACGCTGCGGCTCACCGGATCGGCGGTGGATCCGTGTGCGGAGGCCGGCGCCGAGCCGAGGGTGGTCACGGCGAGGGGAAGGGCCACGAGCGCGGTCAGGCGCAGGAGTGCGGCGCGGCGGGCCGGGGGCCGTACCGCCTCGGGGGAAGCCGTGGCGGCGGAACGGGTCGTACTCATGAGGGGGACGCTCCTGGTCATGGGGTCTGGGGCCGGTCGGGCGGGCAGGCGGGTGGGCGGGCGGGCGGTCAGCCGCCCGTCCTCACGCTCACCTCGCGGGAGAACGCCCCCCACGTGCCGTCGCCGAGCCGCGCCCGGATCTTCACGGCGTACGTCGAGCCGGGGTGGGCGCCGACGAGCACCTCGCGCGAACCCTTCGTCGTCGGCACCGGCAGGACCGGGTCGCCGGTGCCCCACATGAAGGTCTGGGCGGGCTTGCCGTTCAGGTAGACCTGGTAGGTGGTGATCTGGCCGACGCCCTGCGGTACGGACCAGGTGAGGTTCAGGTAGTGCTGGGTGACACCGCCGTCCTGCTTCGTGGCGGTGGTGGCGGCGAAGTCGCCGGGGGAGGCGGTGCCGCCACCACCGTCGGGCGCCGCGGCCGTCGTCACCTGCGCTTCGCGGGTCGGCTCGGACTCCTTCCCGGAGGCGTCGACGGCGGTCACCTTGAAGCGGTAGGCGGTGCTCGCGGTCAGGCCGGAGACGGTGGCCGAGGTGGCCTTGGCGTCCGCGTCCTGGACCTTCACCCCGTTGCGGTAGATCCGGTAGCCGGTGACCGCGACGTCGTCGGTCGCCGCACGCCAGCGCAGCGCGGCCTGGTACGGGCCGGAGGCCGTCGCCTCCAGGTCCGCGGGGAGGACCGGCTTCGCCTTGTCCTGGCCGGGCGCCGCGAGCGTGGTGAGCACGATCTCCTTGCTGAAGCCGGTGGTGCGGCCGTCGGCGCGGACGGCGCGCACCTTGAACGCGTAGCGGGTGGCGGGGGCCAGCCGCTCGATGTCCGTCATCGTGTCCTTGACGGTCTTGACCTGCTTGCCGTTCTGGAAGACCTCGTAGCGCACGACCTCGGACCCGCCCGCGGGCGGCTTCCACATCAGGTGGACGGCGGTGTCGTCCTTGACGAAGGAACCGCTGTCGGCGGGCACGGCCGTGTCCGTGCCGCTGTCGCCCCCGCTGCCCGACGCGCCGTTCACACGGCATCCGGTGATCTGGGGCAGGCCCTTGCCGGCGGGGTTGATCCCCACCTTGACGGTCCGGCTGCCCCTGGCGGCCACGTCGGCGCGGTCGGCGACCGGCTTGACGGTGACGTGCTTGCCGTCCTGGCGCAGCTCGTACGCCCAGGGGTTGTCGAGGGTGACCTGCCCCTGCGACACGTCGAACTCGGCGGTCCAGTCCCGTACGGGCCGGTCCCCCTTGTTGGTCAGGGAGACCTCGCCGGACGCCCACCACACGGTGGCCTGGTCCGCGACGCGGCAGGCGGCGCCGAGGCCGTCCTTCTCCTCTCCCGCATTGGCGGCCACGGGGATGACGACGGAGCCGACCCCGACGACCACGGCCGCACAGGCCAGGGCAATTCGCTTTCGGGACATCAGAAACCTCTTGGTAAAGCCGATCCGCCGGTGCAGCGGCGGCATCGAAAGTGCCTCGGTCAACACCGGTGACCCTAAGCGCGGTTCACGGCCCGAACGGCCCTCCGGGGGCCTCCGCACCCGCTGTTATCCGTCCCTTAAGGTCCGGATAGGGCGCCCTTGATCCCCTGCGCGCACCCTTCGACCCTACGGAAACCCAAGATCACGCTCCGTTCCCGTCCCGAGCCGTGCGCGGGGGTCCGGTCCGGTTCGCAAACGATCAGCCGGAGGCCACCTCGCCGCGTTCCGCGCCGTAGTGACAGTGCCACCGCCCCCAGGGGATGTCCCGGACGGGATCCCCGGCACCGGGGCGGGGGAGGACGGGCAGCGGGCCGTCGGCGACGAAGATCTGAACCTCTGTTCTCATGCGCGGATGATCGGCCGCCCCTGCCGGCCCCGGCAAATCCCGCCGAGAGGAGACCGCGCCCCACCCGACGGGACGGCGGCCGGCGGCCGGCGGCCATACCGGGGGCGTGATCGAGCCAGGGCCGGGACGCGCGGCCGGGCTCCTGCCAGCATGACGCCCATGGCGGACTTCGGTGAGCACATGCAGCGGCACGCACCGTCCTACGTCGGACTGGCTGCGGTGATAGGCACGGTCGTGGCCGGCTACCTCCAGGCCGACGGCGTACTGGAAACCGGCCGGGCGCAGGCGCGCAGCACCCTGGAAGCCGCACGGACCCAGGCTGCCGGCCAGCAGGCGACCGCGCGCACCAACGAGCAGATCACCCGCTACGGAGAGCTCATCCAGGCGTCGAGCCGCGTCCGGTTCCTGATGCAGAGGTTCGAGCGGCTGGACGAGCAGTCGAAGCGGGATCCCGCCGTCATCGCAAGCCTCCGCCAGGGCAACGACGACCTGGTGGCCCGAGCTGCTTCGGCAGCCGTCATCCTGGGCAGCCACCCGAGCGATTCCGTCCGCGTGAACGCCCATGGAATCGCCTACACCCTTCCCTATGCCGCCCGCTGCCTGGAGACCGGCCTCCCGGGCTCCGACCAGTCCGGCTACAGGGTCGATTACCCCGGGAAGGGGCTGATGGACTGCGCGGAACTGGCCACCTGGCTGGACGGACACGAAAAGGCCCTGGCCAAGGAGCCCCCGTCGTTCTCCTGAACGTCCACGCCCACGCCCACATCCGCGCCCAGCAGGGCTGTCAAGGAGCGCCGTTGGTCCGCCGCGGCGGCGCCGCACCACGGTGCCGGTGTGGACCTCGACGCGGCGACCCGGCCGCCCGGGCCCGGGGGACCGGCACACGGGGTTGTGCGTGCGACCGCCTCTGCGGGACCGCTCGGCGCTGCGCCGGGGTTGCCCTCCGCGACACCATCGTGTCCTGATCTCCGCCAGAGCTTGACGTTCCGCCTGCCGTTGTCTTTTCGAGACGCGTTCGCAACACCCCCGTCGGCTCCAACTCCCCGCCTCGGACGTCACATTCGCAGAGACCCACCGTCCGAAGGGGGACACCATGACGTTGCGCACGCCCAGCCGCGACGGCGGCCACGACCGCAAGCGCGACCACGATCGCGTTCCCGGCCGCGGCCGCGCTCGCGGCCGCAACCGCCGCCCAGCGGGACCGGGCCTGCTCGCCGTCCTCGCCGCCGGGGCGGTCCTGCTCTCCGGATGCAGCGCCTCCGGCGGCCACGACCGCAGCAGCACCGCCCAGGAGGACACCCGGCGCCCCCGCGGCGGCAACTCCGTTCCCGCGCCCGGCGGCACCGCCCACGGCGCCCCCGGAACCGCCGACCGGGCCGACGGCACGGCGGAGGGCGAGGACGACGGCCGCCGCACCCAGGCACCGCCCCCGGACCACCTCTCCACCTTCGCCCTCGACGTGGACACCGCGAGCTGGGGCTACGCCCGCCGCACCCTGGCCGACGGCAGACTCCCCGACCCCGGGACCGTCCGCCCGGAGGAGTTCGTCAACAGCTTCCGCCAGGACTACCGCCAGCCGGACGGCGACGGCTTCTCCGTGACCGTCGACGGCGCCCGCACCGACGCCGCCGGCTGGTCCCTGATGCGCGTCGGACTCGCCACCCGGGCCGGCGCCGGCCAGGACCGGCGCCCGCCCGCCGCCCTCACCTTCGTCGTCGACATCTCCGGCTCGATGGCCGAGCCCGGCCGCCTCGACCTCGTCCGCACGTCCCTGGACCTGATGACCGACCGGCTCCGCGACGACGACTCCGTCGCCCTCGTCGCCTTCAGCGACAAGGCCGAGACCCGGCTCCCGATGACCCGACTCGACGGCAACCGCCGGCGGGTGCACCAGGCCGTCGACCGGCTGCGCCCCACCGACTCCACCAACGTGGAGGCCGGCATCACCCGCGGCTACGACACCGCCGTCGAGGGCCGCCGGGCCGGCGCCACCAACCGCGTCGTCCTGCTGTCCGACGCCCTCGCCAACACCGGCACCACCTCCGCCGACGCCCTGCTGCAGCGGATCGACGGCGCCCGCCGCGACCACGGCATCACCCTCTTCGGCGTCGGCGTGGGCAGCGACTACAACGACTCCTTCATGGAACGGCTGGCCGACAAGGGCGACGGCCACACCGTCTACGTCTCCGACCCGGAGGAGGCCCGCAGGGTCTTCTGCGACGAACTGCCCGCACAGGTCGAACTGCGCGCCCGCGACGCCAAGGCCCAGGTCTCCTTCGACCCGCGCAACGTCGAACGGTTCCGGCTCATCGGCTACGACAACCGGCGCGTGGCCGACGACTCCTTCCGCGACGACTCCGTCGACGGCGGCGAGGTCGGCCCCGGCCACACGGTCACCGCGCTGTACGCGGTGCGGCTCAGGCCCGGCGCCTCCGGACACGTGGCCACCGCCACCGTCCGGTGGCTCGACCCCGACGGCCGCGCCCCGCACGAGGAATCCGGCCGGGTGGAGGCCTCCGCGCTGACCGGCGGCGGCTGGGAGCAGGCCGCGCCCCGCTTCCAGGTCACGGCCGCGGCGGCGTACCTGGCCTCCTCGCTGCGCGAGCGGGACGGCGGCTGGGAGGCCGTGCCGGGCGCGGTCGGTCTGGGCCGGCTGTCGGAGATCACCGGCCGGCTGGCCGAGCGGACCGAGGACCCCGAGGTCCGGCAACTGTCCGAAGCGGTACGGCAGGCCCGCCGCCTGCTGGGCTGACGTACGGCTGACGCGTACGGGAAGGACGGGGAGGACGGGAAGCGCGGGGGGTGCGGGGAGAGGGCGTGCTCCGCCCCCCGGCGGATTTTTTCGTCACCTTGACGATATGAAGAGCTCCCGTTATCGTCGCCTTGACGAAATGAAGGGGGTTCGCCATGGCCGACATCACCCGGCGCCTGGGCTGGCGCCATCTGCGCTCCGCGCCCACCGCCCACATCCGCCACCACAAGCGCGGCCGGCTCGTCCACGACGGCCGGGGCCTCAGCTTCTGGTACCGGTCCCTGTCGGCGGCCCTGTCCGAAGTGCCCGTCGACGACCGGGAACTGGCCATGGCCTTCCACGCCCGCACGGCCGACTTCCAGGACGTCACCGTGCAGGCCACCGTCACCTACCGGATCAGCGACCCGGCCCAGGCCGCCGAGCGCCTCGACTTCTCCGTCGACCCCGACACCGGAAGCTGGCGCGGCGCCCCCCTGGAGCAGATCGCCACCCTCCTCACCGAGACCGCGCAGCAGCACACCCTGGACGTACTGGCCCGCATCCCGCTCGCCGACGCCCTGGTCGACGGCGTCGCCTCCGTACGGCAGCGGGCCGCCGACGGCCTCGCCGCCGAACCCAGACTCCCGGCCACCGGCATCGAGGTGGTGGCCGTACGCGTCGTCGCCATCCGCCCCGAGGCCGAGGTGGAACGCGCCCTGCGCACCCCCGCCCGCGAGCAGATCCAGCAGGAAGCCGACCGGGCCACCTACGAACGCAGGGCCGTCGCCGTCGAGCGCGAACGCGCCATCGCCGAGAACGAGCTGGCCAGCCAGATCGAACTGGCCCGACGCGAGGAACAACTGGTCAACCAGCGCGGCATCAACACCCGCCGCGAAGCCGAGGAACAGGCGGCCGCGGACAGCGTACGGACCGAGGCCGAAGCCGCCCGCAAGGTCCGCCTCGCCCGCGCGGAGGCCGAAGCGGCCCGCGAGACCGGCGCCGCACGCGCCGACGCCCAGGCCGCCTGGCTGCGCGTGCACGGCGAAACCCACCCGGACACCCTGCACGCCCTGGCCGCGACCCGCCTGGCGGAGAACCTGCCGCGGATCGAGAGCGTCACCCTTTCCCCCGACGTCCTCACCTCCCTCCTCACCCGCCTCGGCCGCCCGGACGGCGGAGCGGGCGCGTGAGCCTGGCCCCGCGCGCGGTGATCGTGCACCGCAGGACCGAGTACGAGGAGCTCCTCGCCCGGCACGGCACCCACGGGCAGGCCGCCTTCTTCCTCTCCAGCCGCGGCCGCTCGATCGACGAGGTGGTCCGCCGCCACGACCGCACCCGCCAGGCGCTGCGCGACGTGGCGGCGGCGGTGCCGCTGACCTGGCGCAACACCCGGGTGGAACGCGCCGACCTCGACCGCTTCCTCTTCGCCCCGGAGGACGTGGTCGTCGTGGTCGGCCAGGACGGCCTGGTCGCCAACACCGCGAAATACCTCCACGGACAGCCGGTGGTGGGCATCGACACCGACCCGGGACGCAACCCCGGGGTCCTGGTCCGCCACCGCCGCACCGACGCGGCCGCCCTGCTGCGCGCCGCCACCACGCCCGGCGGCCGGACGGACGAACTCACCATGGTCGAAGCCGTCGCCGACGACGCCCAGCGCCTCCTCGCCCTGAACGAGATCTACCTGGGCCCGCCCGGCCACCAGACGGCCCGCTACCGCCTGGGCCCCGACGGCGAGCGCGGCCAGGGCGAGGCCCAGGCGTCCTCCGGGGTCCTGGTGGGCACCGGCACGGGCGCCACCGGCTGGCTGCGCTCCCTCTGGCTGGAGCGCGGCAGCACCGCGGCACTGCCCGCACCCTGCGAGGAACGGCTCCTGTGGTTCGTCCGCGAAGCCTGGCCCTCACCCGCGACCGGAACGACGCGGGTCACCGGCGAACTCCGGCGCGGACAAGGACTGCGGCTGACCGTGGAATCGGACCGGATCGTGGTCTTCGGCGACGGAATGGAGTCCGACGCCCTGGAACTGACCTGGGGCCAGAGCGTCCGGCTGGGCATCGCGGAGACATCCCTGCACCTGGTGACCTGACCCCCCACCCCGGGACCGCACGCCCCCACCCCGGGACCGCGCGCCCCCACCGCCCGACCGCACGCCCCCACCCCGGGACCGCACGGCGCGCCCCCGGACGCTCACCTCAGGGCGAAGAGCAGGTTGACCGAGTTGTAGTAGTTGGGCAGGTGCGCGATCTCCGACCCCGGACGCGGCGGGTCGGACTTCGGCCAGTTCCGCGGGCCCAGCAGATGGTCGGCGTAGTCGCTGTCCGGGACCCTCGGCACGAACCAGACGCGGTACGCGCCGGGGTACCTGTCCCGCTCGAACCGCCAGAGCTGCGTCACCCGGTCCCCGCCGGCCCGGCAGGCACGCAGGGTGACCCCGACGACGTTCCCGCCGCCGGCGGTCCCGTCGAGGCAGGTACCGGTTCCCGCGTTGCGGAGCTGGTAGGTGTTGTTCTGATGGGCGGGCAGCCGCTCCCACTTCTGCCCCGCCTTCCCGGTGCACGGCTCGAGCTGCACCGGATCGCCGCCGGAAGAGCCGTCGCCCACGCCGACGCACAGCCCCGAGGCCACATTGACCAGGGCGGAGCCGGCACCGGTGCGATCCGTCGACGGCGACGGAGAAGGCGGCACGGCGGACGCCGAAGCGGTCACGGAAACCGAAGGCGAAGGGGGCGGCGTGGCAGGGGCGGTGGCGTGGGCCGCCGACCCGATGACCGAGATCGGTGTGGCCTCCGGAAGCGGGCCGCGCGGCAGCGCGAACGTACTGACGGGAGCCGCGACCCGCCCGGACCCCCGGCCCTCGGAGTCGGACGGCAGCAGAACGACCACGGTGGCCGCCGTCCCCGCCACGGCTGCCGCAGCGGCCCACTTCACCGCACCGGCCTTGGCCCCGGCGAGCTGCGTCCCGCCCAGTACGCCAGAGGCGGCGAGCTGCGTACCGCCCCCGCCCAGGGCCGACAGGAACGAGGCGGGGTTCCACAGCAGGATGCCACCCAGCAGCAGCACCCCCAGACGGCCGTTGACATCGCGCAGGTCCCGCTCGGCCCGCGCACAGCCGGCGCACCCCTGAAGGTGCCGGCCGAGATCCCGGGTCAGGCGCGTGCCCGGCCGGCGCAGCCTGGCGGCTATCTGCCCCCCGTAGTGCTTGCACTCATCACTGGCACTCCGGTCCAGGTGAGCGCGCAGGTACGCCTCCCGCAGGCCCTCCCGGGCCCGCGCGGCCAGCGAACCGACACCTCCCGCCGATATCCCCAGGCGCGCCGCGGTCTCGGCCGCCGGCTCGTTCTCGACGACGGAGTGCCACAACACGGCCTGCCAGCGCTCCGGCAGCGACCGGTAGGCGTGCAGGACCAGCGATTCCTCCTCCGCCGAGAAGACGGCGTCCTCGGCGTCCGCACCATCGGAGAGCTGCTCGACCCATTCCTCGAAATCGTCCGACAGCCGTGTACGGGAGGCCTCCCGCGTCCAGGCGGCCGCCAGACGGCGCACACAGGTCAGCAGGTACGGCCGCCAGGCGTACTCCGGCCCGGCACCCCAGGCGATGGCCCGGTAGGTACGGGCGAACGCCTCGGCGGCGAGATCCTGAGCGGTGGAGAGGTCCCGGCAGCACGTACGGGCGTACGCGAGCACCGACGGATGGTGACGGGCGAACACCTCGTCCATCACCTCCCTGACCGCCGTGCCGGAGTCCGAGGTGTGCCCCCGCAGCAGAGCACACAGCTCGCCGTCGCTGAGGGCCCGGAGATCCTGCTGACGGGCGGTACCAGGTCTACTCAACACGTGCTCCTGTGTGGCTTGCTGACGACCCGGGCGTCGGTCCCGGGCACATCCGTCATGGGGGGTGCGACGCTGCGCCCGACCGGAATTCGCGCAAGTGTGCACGCTCGCAGGGCCGCAGGCAAACGGCAGGAAGGAAAGCAGAGCCTGTCGCTCCGGATCCGCCAACATGGCGACAATCCCTGGTCAGGACGGCTAGGATCCGCCCACCACGGCTGCGGCAAGGGCGCCGGGCGCACCCCTGTGAGCCCGTCCGCGGCCCGCCCGCGGGCGCGCGCCGGCATCGTCACACCGGCGGTATCCCGCCACCCCCCCCCGGACTTCAGGGGGTGGCGGGACGGCCGTCGCAGGCCGCTCAGCGCTTGTCGTAGACGCCGAAGACGTCGATGACGAGGTCGATGCTGTTGCCGCTGCGGTTGAAGAAGTCGACGATGCCGTTGGCACCGAGGCTCGCCTGGACCAGGTTCGGCACGGTCTTGCCGGCCGTCCAGTTCAGGGTCGAGGAGTTCGGTGCGACCGGCGGGGTGTGCGTCCTGTTCTCGTACTGCCACAGGGCGTTGGGGTCGGGAGCGACCGTGAGGTGCCCGGCGCCGCCGGTGTTGGTGACCGTGGTGTTCAGCACCATGGCGGTCGCGGTGGAGTTCTCCTCCCCGAACGTCGAGTAGATGTAGCGGCCCGCCTTCAGCGGCCCCGAGGGCCACTGCGAGGCGTTGCGGGTGTCGAGGTCACGGACGGGACGGACCGGGATGTAGGCGCTCACACCGTCCGGGCTGTAGTACCCGACGACGTCGACGATGACATCGGCCGGATCCCAGCCGCCGTTGCGGACGTTGATCCTGCCGTCCGCGCCGACGGGGACGATGACCGCGTTGGCGATGGTCTGCCCGCCGCCGAAGTTCACATTGGACGTGTTCGGCGCGGCCTGGCCGCTGGGGAAGACGGTCAGATGACCGGCCGCCCGCGGGCCCGTGACGGTCACGTTGAGCGCCACGGCCTTCGCGCCGGCCGGAATGCCACGGGTACCGGCGATCTGGACACCGAACTGGCTCTGTCCGGGGACCGGGCCCCGGGAGGTGCCGAGGCCCTCGCGGGTGTCGACGAAACGCGTCGGGTCCGTCGGCGTGTAGCCGCTGGCCGAGGACCGGGTGAAGTAGCCGGTCACATCCGCGATCAGGTCGACGCCCTGCTCGCCGCTGTTGTACAGGTTCACGTAGCCGTTCTTGCCGACCGGCACGATCACCAGGTTCGGTACCGAGTCCCCGGCCGCGTAGTTCACGTTCGACGTCGTCGGGCGCTCGGTGCCGTCGGCGTACGCGCGGACGTGACCGGCGGCCCTGGTGTTGGTGACCGTGACGTTGAGGACCACGGCGGCGACGTCGGCCGGGATGCCGTGGTTCCCGGCGACCTTCACACGGGTCTCGCCCCACGCCGGCACCTGGGCGGCCTGCACGGCGCCCGTGCCGTCCCGGCTGTCGAGCAGACGGGTGGGGCTGTGCGGGGTGAACTCCGAGCCCGGCGTGATGAACGGCATCTCGTTCGTCGCCGAGACGCCCGCGGCACCGTCGGGCCCGTACACGGTGACCCTGACCGTGTAGCTGCCCACCTCGGCGTACAGGTGGTGGGAGGTCATGGTCCCGCTGCCGCCGGTGACTTCGCTGCTGGACGTGCCGTCGCCCCAGTCGGTCACGACCGTGAGCTGCGTACCCAGGCTGCTGGTGATCTCGGACTTCAGGTCGATCATCCGGGCGCTGGTGGCCGTGCCGCTGAGGCCGACCTTCAGGTCCGCGTCCGCCGCGGCGCCCGAGGTCGGCGGAGCGGCCGCGGCCCGGTTCCCGGCGGCCGGCGGGGCCTTCCGCACCGACCGGTCGGCCGGGCTGCCGAAGGTGAACGCGTTCGCCGCGGTCCTGGCCAGGTCCTTGGACGAGGTGACGCCGTGGGCTCCGTCGGCGGACGGCCCCGCGGCCCGGGCCATGCCCCCCGGCACGAACCCGACGCCTGCCGCGATCACGGCGGCGGAAACAACAAGTCGGCGACTACGCACCGGCCCCCCAAAGTATTGGTCGAACGTTCGAGTTGATCTCGAAGAGGCGCTCACCCTACAGAGCCGCGCCGCCCCACCACCCACCACCGTGCAAGGAAACAACGGACCGTTGTTTCCTTGCACGGTGGGCTAGGGTGGTGTCATGCCGGACGACACCGAGACCACAGCCCGCCGCAGGCCCGACGCCCCTGCGGACCGCTCCCCGGCCGACGGTGCTCTCGCGGCGGGGCTGCAGCAGGACGTCGCCTTCCTGGACACGCTGCTGGCCGGCGCGGCCGGAGGTGACGGAACCGGACAGCACGGCTTCCCGGACGAGGGCCTCGCTGCGGCGCTGGGCCTGTTCGAGGGCATGCGGACGGCACTCGACCGGCTGGAGGCGCAGGTCGTCATCGAGGCCCGGCGCCGTGGGATGGAATGGCGGGAGATCGCCGGCCACCAGGGGATGAGGTCGTCCCAGGCCGCTTCCCAGCGCTACCAGCGCCTGGTGACCCGCCTCGAAGAGATCCGCCAGGGCATCCGGTAAGACCAGGCAGGAGACACCCTTCCCATGAGCAGCCAGCCCTCCGACCCCCTCGCCGCGGTCGACGCCCTCCTCGCCGCCGTCGAGGCCGGCCACCTCCTCCCCGCCCCTGCGGAACGGGTCCGGCTGCGGGAAGCGGCCGGCCTGACCCAGGCAGCCGTCGCCCAGGCCCTCGGCGTACGCATCCCCAGCATCCAGGCCTGGGAGGAAGGACGCGCCGAGCCGAAACCCGAACGCCTCCAGGCCTACCGCCGCCTCCTCGAAGGCCTCGCCCACCGCTACCCGGCCCCCACCCCCACCCCCACCCCCGCCGCCTCACCGCGGCCGCACACCCCACCCCCGGCGGCAGCGACACCCACCGCCCCGGCCGCCCAGTCACCCGCGCCCGGTGGCCCGGCCGTTGCCCGTACCGCCGCCCGCCCGGCGACGACGTCGCGCCGCCCCGCGGCGAAGAAGACCGTAAGGCCTGCCACCACCGCCCCGGCCGATCCCCGGTTCCCGCACGGCCCGCTCGCCGTCCTGGACGGCGACGGCAGCGCCTACGCCATGAACGGGATCGTCCTGGACTGCCCCGCCACCACCGTCACCGAACTGGTGGAGTGGACGCTGAACGAGTCCGGCCTCGGCGCCCCGCGCCTCAACCGCAACGGCAAGGACTCCGACCCCCTCGTCGTCCTCACCGCCTCCGCCGCCGTGCAACTCGGACTCCCCGAACGCCTCGAAGGCCGCGAGGAGCGCCGCTCGCTGCGCCTGGCGCAGGACCACCCGGTCGTACAGCAGATCGGCCGGGCGAAGTGGCAGCTCACCCAGCGCGGGTTCGGCCCGTGGGCGCGCATCTACCGCAAGGCCGACGGCAGTACACGGCAGTGCGTACAGCTCGCGATCCTGCCCTGGGACGCCCTCGACGCCCGCTCCTGGCCCGGCGTCGCCACCCTGCACCCCGCCGACATCGCCCGCGTCCTCGGCGTCTACGCCCAGCGGGTCATCACCCCCCGCGGATCCACCGCCGTCTCCGGCCTGGAGCTGATGACCGCCCTGCGCCCGCCCACCCGGGCCGTACAGGAGAACGGCACCTGGGTGTCCGGCCACAACCCGGGCAGCCTCGGCTCGCAGCCGCCGGCCCCGGCACCGCCGGAGGCGATCGCCGAACACCCCGTCGTCGTCGACTCCGGCTGGACGGGAGGCTTCCTGAACGAGGAGGCCTACCAATGGGTCCGCGACCCCGCCCTCCTCTGCGACGCCGAGTGCCTGCTGCCCTACGCCGTCGGCCTCGACCTCAACACCGCCTTCCTCGCCGCCGCCGCACGCCTGACGGTCGGCCTGTCCGCCCCCGACCACTTCCACCAGCCCGTCTTCAACAAGAAGATCCCCGGCTCCTGGCTCGCCGACCTCTCCCACATCGACCTCGACCCCCGCCTGCCCTCCCCGTTCACCCCCGACGGCACCCGCCCGGCGGGACCGGCCTGGTACCAGACCCACACCCTCGCCTACGCCCAGGAACTCGGATACGACGTCCACCCGATCGAGGCCTACCTGCGCCGCGAGACCGGCGCCTACCTCGACCCCTGGCACGACCGGTTGAAGACCGCCTACCTCGACACCCTCGCCGACCTCGGCGTCACCACCGACCTCACCGACGCCGACTTCCTCACCGCGATGGCAGTCCACCAGCAGACCGACCCGGCCATGGCCGCCGTCCTCGCCGCGATCAAAGCCACCGTCAAGGGCGGCATCGGCAAGCTCCGCGAACGCCCCCAGGGCCGCACCTACCGCGACGGCGACCCCTGGCCCGCCATGCAACGCCCCACCTGGCGCCCCGACATCCGCGCCGCCGTCATCTCCAAGGCCCGCGTCAACATGCACCGCAAACTCGCCAACATGGTGAAACTGACCGGCCTGTACCCCCTCGCGGTCCTCTCCGACTGCGTCGTCTACCCCTCACCCGGCCCCTCCCCGCTGGACTTCCTCCCGTACGCCGCGCCGGGCAAGCCGCTGATGGGCGGCTTCCGCCTCGGCCCCACCCCCGGCCTGGCCAAACTCGAAGGCGTGCAGGAAATGTCCTGGGCGGTCGACCTGATGGAGAAGGGCCTCAACCCCGCCCGCCACATCAAGGGCGGCGACGCCGTCCTCGACGACGGCGAATAGAGACCGTGCCGAGGAGCCGAACCGCTGTGGGAGAGATCGAGGACGCCATCGTCCGCGCCGACCAGGAGGCCTTCACCAAGGCCCCACCCAAGACCCTGAAGGGCCGGATCAACTTCCTGCTGAAACAGCTGGGGACCACCCGCGCCGTCGCCGCCGAACTCGGCGTCAGCCAGCGGTCGGTGGAGCGCTACCGCAAGGGCGACCGCAAGACCCCGCCCAGGCGTGTCACGGACCGCATCGAGACGGCCGTACGCGCCCGCTGGCAGCCCGTGGTCCGCGGCCGCCGCCGCAAGGAGGCCGCCACCAGCACCGGCATCACCGTCGAGACCCGCGCCCGGTTCGGCTACACCGCCCCCGTCGGCACCACCGACGACGGCCGCGTGCGCCGCCTCACCGTCCACCTCCCGCCCGCCTACGCCCAACGCCTCTTCGACGCCCGCGCCCGCGGCGCCGCCGACCACGACCTGCGCGCGATCGTCGCCGAAGGACTGCAGGAGATCTACTTCAAGGACGGCGGCACCCGGGCCGACCAACTCCGCGTCGAGTTCACCGACATCGACTACTTCGACGTCTCCTTCTGAACCCGCCCCCGCACGGTCCCTCAGATCCGAACTGCGGCGACGACCGCCTCACCGAGGTGCTCGCCTGGGCCCGCGACAACCCCCACGAGCCGCTCCCCGTCGCCGAACCGGCCCGGCGTGCCGTGATGAGCGAACGCTCCTTCGCCCGCCGCTTCACCGCCGCCACGCCGTAACGCATCCCCGCCGCGGAACTTTCGTCCAAGACAAGGGCCTGCGACTCCGGCGAACCTGGGGGCATGCCCAGAGACGACATGGGGGACGCGCCCCCGAAGCGCACTGCTCACCACCGCTGGGAGGTCGCCCGCCCCCGCAACGGAACCTCTCCCGACGGCGTACGGATGGCCGGGTACCGGGACCGTACGGGCAGCAGGCTGGACATGCAGGTGCTGCCGCAACCCGCCGTGATCGTCGTCATCGGGCTCGGAGCCGGCCCGATCACGGTGGAGAGTCCCTCCGGAAACCGGCCACTGAGCGGGCTCGTCGCCGCCCTGTCGCCCGGTCCGGCCCGTATCCGAGGCGAGGGCGTCGAATGCGTCGAGATGGCACTGTCACCCCGGGCCGCCTACGCCCTGCTGGGCGTGTCCCCGCTCGAACTGGACGGCTCCGTCACCGGACTCGAGGACCTCTGGGGGCGACACGCCCGGCTGCTGCGCGAGCAGTTGGCCGACACCGCATCCTGGCAGGGCCGCCTCGCGCTCACGGACGGATTCCTCAGACGGAGGGCCGCAGGGGCCCCGCCCATGGCGGCCGAGGTCGCCGCCGCCTGGGACGCCATCGTGACCGGCCGCGGCCGAGTGCGGGTCGGCGACCTCGCCGCGTCCTGCGGATGGAGCCGCAAACGGCTCCGGGCCAGGTTCACCGCCCAGGTCGGCCTGACCCCCAAGCGCGCCGCCATGCTGGTCCGCTTCGACCACGCCGCCCGGGCACTCCTCGCCGGCGAACGCGCCGGCGACGTTGCCGTGGCGTGCGGATACGCCGACCAGCCCCATCTTCACCGCGACATCCAGGCCCTCGCCGGGTGCACCCCCGGTGCACTGCCCGGCCTGACCGTGTCCACCGAGCCCTGACCGTCCATCTCCCCGGCCGATCGGCGACGGGTGACGGGTGATCGGCCGACCCGAAGGAAGGAAGCAAGACCTGTGATGAACACCGAGGCCCGAGCAGCACAGACGGCGGCAGCACAGACGGCGGCAGGCCGGGAACTCGTCGTCCGGCTCGCGTTCGGCAGCATGGCCGCATACACCCTGCGGGCGGCGGTCCGCCTGGAGGTCGTGGAACTGATCGGCGACGGCCCGCGCACAGCTGCCGAGCTGGCCGCCGGAGCCGGGACCGCGCGCGGGCCCATGACACGGCTGCTGCGCGCCCTGACCGCCCTGGGCCTCCTCACGGAAGACGCCCCCGACACGTTCTCGGTGACCCCGGCGGGCACGCTTCTCGGCCCCGGTCACCCAGACTCCCTCACGTCGTTCGTCCGCATGTTCACCGATCCGGCGATCGTGCGCGCCTGGGAGCATCTGGAGAACAGCGTCCGTACCGGAGAGATCGCGTTCGATTCCGTCTTCGGCACGGACTTCTTCAGCCATCTCGCCCGGCACCCCCAGCTCTCCGCGGACTTCAACGCGGCAATGAGCCAGGTCACCTCCGAGACCGCCGCCGTCCTCCCAGGCGCCTTCGACTTCAGCCGGTTCACCTCGGTCACGGACATCGGCGGAGGCGACGGCACCCTCCTGGCCGCCGTCCTCGACGCGCACCCGGGCCTCGCCGGCACGGTCCTCGATACCGCCGACGGCCTCGCAGAGGCTGCGAGGACACTGGCGCAGCACGGGCTGGAGGACCGCTGCTCCCTCGTGGCCGGGGACTTCTTCCGGTCGGTCCCACAGGGCTCGGACGTGTACCTCCTGAAGAGCATCCTGCACGACTGGACGGACACCCGGGCGGCCACGATCCTGCGCCACTGCCGCCAGGTGCTGCCACCCGGCGGCAGGGTCCTGATCGTGGAGCCCGTGCTTCCCGAGGCCGTCGGCACGGAGGACGCGGGCACCTACCTGAGCGACCTCAACATGATGGTGAACGTCGGCGGCAGGGAACGCACCCGCGCGGACTTCGAGGAGGTGTGCCGCCGGGCGGACCTGCGCGTCACGTCGGTCACCCCGCTCCCCGACGCCGCCCCCTATTCCCTGATCGAGGCCGTGGCCGAGGCCGAGGCCGAGGCCGACTGACCACGGACCACTGCGCCTTCATGGCCGGCCCTGCAGGACGCCGGCCCCGGCCCCGGCAGCGACCCCGGCCCCGGCGGTGATGATCTCGGCAAGCTGATTGGCGAAGGCCGCGTTGCACCCTCCGAGCCGGACGAAGCCGTGGCCGGCCACCGGGCCGTCGTTGCACAGCGAAGGAAGGGTCAAACCGGCCAGTGCGAGCGCGGTCTTGAGGTTGACGACGGCTTCTTCACCGGCCTGGTAGGCGGCGTCCTGGAGCCGCTTGTAGTGGATCCGCTCGGTACGGGTCAGTTCGTAAGCCATGCTGTGTGGCCCTTTCATGGTGAGTGAGGCGGTGGAAGGAAGGGGCTCGCCCGGCTCCCGGATCCGTTCGGTCCGGCCGCCTGGAGGCGCCCCGGATGAGGGACCGGATGAGGGGCTGCCGGCCGTCCCGGCCGTGGCCGCGGCCGCGGCGCAGACGTGCCCGATATGCGCAAGGCCCGGCCCGTGACTATCGCTTTCGATCTTCGTTTCAAAGGTGCAGGCAGGCACCCTTTTACGTGTGGGAAGGAGCGGGTTTGTCCAGGAAGTCAGCGGCTGCCACAGGCTTCCTGCTCCACGACAGCCCGCCATCGGATGCTGCCGGCGCCCGGCACGTGCGCGGCGGGACCTCGCAGCCTCATGCCGGACGGCCGGCTGCGGCGTGCCGCGGCCGCCTCCGCATCACCGGCCCGAGGGCTGCGGCGCCGGCGTCGGCCTGCGCCCGCAGGACCGTCTCCCCCGTACGGCCGTTAGGCGCCGTACCCCAGCCCACGACCGCTGGGCGAGGGCCGGCCGCTCTTGTCGGCACCGGAGTACCCGGGACGGCCGCCGCCGGCCGGACCGGCCGGACCGGCCCAGTCCGCGGAGGTGTGCCCGGGCCTGAGCGTATGGTTCTGCGGGTTCCGGTGTCTCGGAGCGGCCTGGCGGGGAGGCCGTGTGAGGGTGATCTGGCGGACCAGCTGCTGGAAGCAGGCCAGCGTCGCGACGGCAGGAAGCGCGGACGACATTCCGGCGGTGAGAGTTCTGGGCGCCTGGGCCACACACAGAAGAGTGGCCAGAGTGGAGAACAGCAGAACCATCGACCAGGAATGAAGCGCGCGGCGCTGGTGCAGCGCCGATCTGAGGATGGACAGGGAAGCGACCACCCAGGGGCCGTAGACCAGCAGGGGCCACCAGCCCACCACGCCGCGGGCCGTGTGCAGTCCGGCGCTGTGGCGCAGTGTGTCGCAGATGGCCAGCCCGCTGAGGATGCTCACCAGGGTGGCGATGACGGCGACCAGCACAGCGGTGCACGTGCTGCCCGTGCGCAGCAGGGTCGCCGCCAGCGACCGCTGCACACCCCGGCGGTGCCCGCCGGAGGCCTGTCTGCGCTGGCCCTCGGCGGTTGCGGCGTGCTTCAGCCCTGTGACGTGGTCCATGCTGCCCGCCGAGCCCACCGCGTCGCCGTAAGGGGTGCGGCCGAACGGTCCGGGCGCGGAGCTCTCCTGCAGTAGGCCGGCGAGCTCCTCCACCGGATCCCACCCCCCATTGACTTCATGGGCCCATCCGGGCTGTTCCCCCGGCGTGTGCTGCTGCACCTGGTCCGATCGGCGCCAGAACACGGTGGTGTCCTGCTGGGGCTGAGGGCCGTGCAGGTCGGGGTGCTCGTGCGGCTCATACACGGGCAAAGCCGCCCGAGCGCTCGCCGGCGGCAGCCGTGGCCGGTCTGCCGCTCTCCGGTCCCAGCCCCCGTTCGAACTCGACCTGAATCCTCCTCATCGTATGGAGGAAGTCCTCAAAGGCCGCGGACGAGAATCTCAGCTCGACTTCCTGGTTCTCGTGTTCCAGCATCGCGTTCTCGGATCCGCTGGATTCTGCTGGGCGCGGAGTGAAAGTCCACTTTCCGATCCGAGTGGTCCCGGTGTGAAAGCCGCCTCCTCGCCCTCCTTCTTCGGAAGTCCCGGGGGAGAAGGAAGGGGGCTTTGCTGTTGTCATATTCCGTAAACGCTGCCGATCTTGGTGAGGGTATGCGCCATCCGGGTGATGGTGTGAATGCACAGGCGCCGGCCGGCCGCTCATCCCTGTTCCGGCACAAGCCCTGCCATAGGCGAATCCTTTTCTCGGCGGATGGTGCCCGCCTTCTCGGGGGATGGTGCCCGCCCCGGCCGCCGCGGCGACGGCTGCACCACTCCGCCCCCTCGCGGACTCCGTACCGGACGCCTCGGGGAGCCTCGGTACCGGCCGAACATCGGAAAAAAGGCGGAAACGACAAAGGGATGGGATGCGCACATGACTGCAACCGGAGGACAAGACGCAACCGTGCATATGCCCCTGCGTTATGCCCACCGACTGCCGAGGGCGCCGACCGTGTGCGCCCCCGCGAACCTCCAGCCTTCGAAAGGTCAGCCGTGGGAGACCTCTTCCTGTGGATCGTGCTCATTTCCACTGCACTGGGCACAGGTTGCACTGCTTGGATGTCGTCCGGGACCGGAGGCCTGTGGCGTGTGGACGCCCTTGAACTGAGACGTCAGCAGCGCTTCGAGCAGGTTCTGTCCTCCCACGTGGACGCCATCAGGCGCTCCCACCGGACCGTCGCAGCCCCGACCGAGGCGCCGGCGTACCGCCGGCCCCTGGGTGCGGAACAGCCCGGAGCCCCGGCGGCCGCACCCCCCGGATGCCCTCACCTCCTGGATCCCGCGGTGTGACACCCGGCCGGATGTCGGGCGGCAAAATGTGCTACCGAACGAACGGCCGCTGCCGAATCCATTAAAACCCCGGCAATCTGCACGTAAAAGCCGGTGGCAAAAACCCCGGCAATCTGTACATTGCCGGATTGTGCCGACAGCCGGTCGGCAGGTGCTGATCTGATTTCAGAATTCCCGTGAAGCCTGTCACGAAACCGGAATGTTGAATTTCGGATCACGCTCCGCGTCGGATCCGCAGAGCGCCACCGCAACCGCCACCGAACGCGGTTTGTCCGCCGTGCGAAACGAGATGAGATGTCTGACAGCGCACAACAGGCTTCACCCTGCGGCGATTCCGGGCCGGACGGTTGTGCAGGCACGACCACCTGCCGCCACCCCCGCCCCTGCACCTGCGACGGGGACGTCCTCACCGGCCCGGCGACGCTGGCGGCACCCTTCCTGCGCCGCCTCCAAGCCGGCGGCGTCGGCGCGACGGCAGGCCCCGCCGACGGCTCCCTCACGACGGACGTACTGATGTTCATCGCCCGCTCGCTGCGGGACGACGGCCCCGCCCACCTCGACCTCGCGGACTGCGCCGGAAGACTGGAGCGCGCCGTCGACGAGGTACGGGGCGAGGCCGCCTGGCTGGCCGAACACGAGTTCCTGGCATGGGACACCGGCACCGGCACCGAGGGGGCCGGCGTGGCACGGTTGTGGGTGAACCCCTCGGTCACCTTCCTGCCGTGGACCGACCCGAGAGTGGCTGCCGCCCGGCACCGCTTCCCCTTCATCACCACGGCCGACAGGGGCATGGCGGCCGAAGAACCGGTCATCATCCGCCCGTACGACGCGGCCGGCTGGCACACGGTCTACCTCCGGTACCTGGAGACCACCCGAACTCCGTCCCTGGCACTCTCACCCCCGTGCTGCCCGCAGGGACTGTACGAAGCCCGATGCCACCCCGAACAAGGAAGAGCGCGCCTGGGCCCGGCGAGGAAACACCCAAGGCACCTGAGGCAGGCCCCAGGCCCCAGGACCCGTACCTGAGCGCGCGAACCGTGGGAGTCGAGGCCGCGCAAGACGCTCCGCCGGCAGGGCGTCGGTGGACGCCCTTACGCTCGCCCCCGTGGAACGTGGATGATCTTGAGTGCCCAGGCGAGCCACTTCGGCGGTCTTCCGGGTCGTCAGTCCAGCCGGGTCAGGAGTTCGGCGAAGATCCGAGGCCGGCTGAAGTAGCCGACGTGCGAGGCGGGGAGCGTGTGGACGTCGAAGGGGTGGTGCGGGGTCAGGGCGTCGGCCTTGCGGATCATGTGGTCCTGGACGGCCGGGGGGATGCTGCGGTCCTGCGAGAGGCGGACGAAGGTGTGGGGCACGCGTCCCCAGCCCTCGGGCCGGACCACCGCGTCCGCTGCCAGCAGCGCGTAACTCTCGTCCGGGTCCAGCGAGTCGAGGAGGACGCGGAACTGGTGGTCCGTCGCGTCCGCCATCATCGCGCTCTTCAGCTCCGCGAACAGCGCCGGATCGGAGTGCGCCCGGCGCCAGTTCAGCCGCATCACCCCCGGGTCGCGTACGTCCGGTACGGCGATCCGCGCCGTCGGCGCGTCCAGCAGATTGTCGTCCACCACGTCCCACGGTTCGGTCAGCATGGCCGGGTCGCTGAGGCAGAGGGCGGAGAGGTGGACCACCCGGTGCAGGAGCTCCGGGACGGCGTTGGCGACGGCGCTGATCGTCAGGCCGCCGAAGCTGTTGCCGGCCAGGACCAGCGGCCCGTGGCCGGCGAGGCGGCGCAGGACGTCCACGACGTGCCGCACGTTGTCCTGCAGCGTGACCCCGTGCATCGGGGAGGGTTCGGCGGCCAGGGAGGCGAGGTCGAGGGGCTGCCGGTGGTAGGCGGCGGGGCCGTCGGCGAGGTGGCCGTGGCCGGGGAGGTCGACGGCGTACGACAGGTGCCCGAGGAGGGCCAGTTCGTTCTGCAACGGCCCCCAGGCCCGGGCGTTGCTGGAACCGCCGTGGACGAGTACGAACACGGGCAGGGGGCGGCGCGAAGAAGCGCGCATGATGAGGATCCTCGTCATCCAGAGGTGAAACCGGTCGGTGGACTGCGGACCGGGCACCGACGAAGGCCGGTCGGCACCGGGTCAGTGCATGGACCGGATGCGCGCGGCGTGCCAGTTGTGGATGACGGACGACATGGCGCGACCCTAACCCGCAGCACCGTCCGGGCGCCCCCGTATATTTCCCGCCACCGCGGCGCACGCCGGCACACCCTGTGCGCCGTCATGCCCGTGTGACGGAGGTGGGGCCGGCCAAGTGCCCCGTAAGGCGTCGCCGACCAGCAGTGCCCCCGGTTCGGTGAGCGGTCCGGTCATGCCCCTCGGACCGGACCGCTCACCGCCGCGCGCTACTCCTCGCTAGGACCTGTCGGCCGCCGGGCCCGCCGGGTGGAAGTTGATGCGTTCTCTGACGACGGGAAAGCCGGCCTTCGCGAAGGCCGCGGCCATCGGAGTGTTGGTCCGGTCCGTCGCCCCGGTGACGGACTCCGCGCCCTGCTCGACGAGAAAGCGGGTGCACTCCGCGAGGAGGTCGAAGGCGTAACCGCGACCGCGCTGTTCCGGGAGGACTCCGATGAACCCGATGGTCGGGCCGGAGGGGTTGTGGGCCGGGATGTGGATGCCGGCCAGGTCGCCCTCCGGCGTGTACGCGGTCTGCCACCACTCCCGTGGAGAAGGGCACCAGTGGAAGAAGTCGAGTTCCTCCCGGGCGGCCCGGTCGAGACCGCCCTCCTCGATGGCCCTGAGCGCGTGGGCGTCCAGGGTGGCGGAGTGGATGCGGCGCAACGCGTCGAAGAACACGGTGTCGTCGGGCTCGGCGCTGAAGCGCAGGCGCCCCGGCCTCTCGGGCAGAGCGTGTTCCGGGGTCCAGCGGTACAGGAAGCGTTCCACGAGGCGTTCGTACCCCGCGGCTCGTGCGGCGGCGAAGCGAGTCTCGGCGGCGACGCGCAGGTCGGCCCTTTCCCGCCAGCCGCCGGGCAGGTTGATCTCGAGTTCGACCTGCCGGGGAGCGGAGCGCAGGAGTTCGGCTCCGGCCTCCTCCTCGCCCTCGGCCACGTCGAACCAGTTGATGTTGACGGGCTCCGAGTCATCGGGACCGCCCCACCACGCGCCGCGGGCGACGACCTCGCCGTCACGGAGGGCTACGCGCTTCCAGTCGGGACGGAACCGGGTGAGCCGGTGGCCTTCCCGGGCGCCCAGGGGGTCGGGGAGTGCGTCGAAGAGATGAGCGTCGCTCGCCGAGAGCGTACGAATGACCGAACCGGTCATGGATTTCCTCCGGGAAAAGCTGCTTGGTGCGCTCCCGGTCAGAATGGACGAACCGCGCCGGGACGGTGGAAGAGGGAGCGCTGGAAAGGTGTGAACTGCACGGCACTCGCCTCCTTCCGTTCACCTCAGGGCGTGGAGCCACACCGTACGGGATCTCCCGAGAGCACGTCCACGGATTTCGTCACCTCTGGAGGCAGGGGATCGTGCGGGCGGTGCGGCGCCCTCTCAAGGCCCGGGGGGAAGCCGGGTCCGGCCCCAGGGTTCCGGGTTCGAAGGATGTCCTCGCCGCCCTGTCCTGCGGTGGCGGGGTCGAACTCGCCGCGTTCGCCCCCGCCGACGGCACGGTGCGGTGGACCGTTCCCCTCGATGCCCGCCGGGGCGCGGCCGAGGCGAGCGTGAGCTTTCTGTCGGCCGATCCGCCGGTGGTCTGGGTGAAGGACCGGAAGCAGAACGGAGTACGGGCCATCCTGACGTTCAGCCCGGACGGGCAGCCCCGGTCCCGCATCGACGACGCCGGCCCCTACGGCGACCTCAAGTGGGCGGCCGTCGGCGGAGGACGGGTCATCACGGCCGCCGACTACCAGGGCAGCCAATCCACGCTCAAGCGCCTCGTCGCCTTCGACCTGGACACAGGCCGGGAGCGATGGCGCGAGGATCTGGGCGCCGTCGACCGGTTCGAGGACCTGTACGTGGACGGCAGCCCGGTGACGGTCATCGCCACCTCCTCCAAGTACGACGACCACTATTACGTCTTCGACGCCGCTACGGGCGACGAGGAGGAGGACCGCGGTATCCGCGACTATGAGACCGGTGTGTACGTGCTGCACCACAAGGGCCTTTTCATCACCGTCCGATGGAGCCCGGGAGAGCGCCCCGTCTCGGTCTACGAACGCTGGTGACGGCTGCCATCCCGGCGGCGGGCGCGGCGTGCGTTGCGTGACCGGAGCCGGTCAGCCGGGTAGTGCGGGAAGCGCGGCGGAACTTTCCGGGCGGGTTCCGGCCGCGTCATGCCGGAAGGAGCGCCGATAGGCGGCGGGCGTGGTGTGCACCAGGGCGTGGAAGCGCCGCCGGAGGTTGGCGGCCGAGGAAAGGCCGGTCCGGGCCGCGATCGTCTCGACGGGCAGGTCCGTCTCCTCCAGGAGGGTCCGGGCCGCCATGACCCGCTGGCGCAGCAGCCAGTTGCCGGGGCTCGTGCCGAGCTGCTCGGCGAACCTGCGGGCGAGAGTACGGGTGGAGACAGCCCCGAACGAGGCGAGGTCGTCGACGGACAGCGGCTCGTGCAGCCGCTCGGCGGCCCAGTCCAGGACGGGGGCCAGGGAGTCGGGCATGCGCTCGCCGAGGGGGAGCGCGGCGTACTGCAGCTGGCCGCCCTCGCGGTGCGGCGGCATGACCATGTGCCGGGCGACCTGATTCGCGTAGGCGGCACCCTGGTCGGTGCGGATCAGGTGCAGCAACAGGTCGATGGCGGCGGCCGTGCCCGCGCTCGTGGCGACATCGCCCAGGTCGGTGTAGAGCACGTCCGGCTCGACCTCGATCCCGGGATACCGCGCGGCCAGTTCGTCGGCCATCCGCCAGTGGGTGGTCGCCCGGCGGCCCTCCAGCAGCCCCGCCTCGGCGAGGAGGAAGGCGGCGGAGCACAGTGCGACGACACGGACACCGCGGCGGTGCGCCCGCCGCAGCGCGGCCACGACGCGGGGCGAGGGGGTGCTCGCTCGCTGCACCCACCCGGGGACGAGTACGGTCTGCGCGCGTTCCAGGGCCGACAGACCGAAGGCGACCGCCATGTCGTAGCCGCCCAGTGTCGGCACGGGTCCGGGCCGTTCGGCACAGACCTCGAAGGTGTAACGGGTGGGCAGACCGGGCCGGTTCAGGCCGAAGACCTCGGCGGCGCAGGCTAACTCGAATGTGGACTGGGGCGGCAGGAGAAGACACACCACGCGGTGAAGGCTCATGGCAGGAAAGTACCCTTCCGCGTCAATCCTGACTCTGGAGCGGAGGTGAACCGGCCGCGAGCATGATCTTCGTGACCCATGAATCCGACCTTCGCGCACACGCCACGCCGACTGATGCCGGGCACCCGACGCCGGCGGCGGGGTGATGGGCTGACGTCGCCAGGACGTTCCCGCCGTCGGCGGACCCTCGCCGTCGACGCATACCTCTTCGTCCGCATCACCGATGGTCATGACCCCACCGGGCAGCGGATGCCTTCTCCCTTCGACCGGGCGGGCCAGGTCGCGGCGTCGCAGCGCCACGCGCCCGCCGCCCGCTGATCCGGGCTCCGCGCCCCTTCGGCGCCCCCTGTCCGTACCTCATCGCGACTGCCCCCAGGGCACCGCCATGTCCGAAACAAGGAGTGGAGTACCTCCATGTCTCGCACCACCCTGCCCCGCGCCGCCAAGGCCGGCCTCGCCTCTTTCGTCGTCGCCGTCGCGCTCTCCGGCCTCACCGCAGTGCCCGCCCAGGCCTCCGAGCTCACGGACATGGCCGCCCTCGCCAAGAGCCAGAAGGGCAACGGCCCCTGCGCGGGAGGCGGCTACGACAACGGGCTGAACCAGAACAACAGCTGCGACGGCCACGGCGGCCAAGCCCATGCCTGGTGCGCCGACTTCGTGGGCTGGGTCTGGTCGAAGTACAACGTCCAGGGGCAGAGCATGCTCACCGACGCGGCGGCCAGCTTCTACCGGTACGGGCAGACGTACGGCACTCTCTCCAGCACCCCCCACGTCGGTGACGCCGTCGTGTACGGATACGCCAACGGCTGGGCCCAGCACGTGGCCATGGTGACCGGCGTCAGCGACGGCGTCGTCACGATCACCGGCGGCAACCAGGGGCACTCGGTCAGCCGTGAGGGCATCGTCACCACGAACTCGACCACCTCCTACCGGGTGGGGGACAGTCCCTGGGGGCAGCGGATCAGCGGCTACATCTCGCCCAAGCTCCAGCAGGCCACCCCGCCGAAGGTCTCCCTCGCCGGCGCCTCCGGCACGGTCTCCGGCGTCGCGAACCTGACGGCCTCGACCACGGCAGGCACCTACGACGTCGCCTCCGTGCAGTACTACGTGGACGGCGAGCCGGTCAGCGGCAAGCTCACAAAGGCCCCGTACTCCTTCGCCCTCGACTCGAGCCGCTTCCCCGACGGCAAGCACACCGTCTCCGCAGAGGTCACGGACGTCCACGGCAACACCGGAGCCTCCCGCTCGCAGATCATCACCTCCAACGGCGAAGCCACGTCCACCTTCCACGCCGACTTCAACGGTGACGGCAAGGCCGACGTCGGCGTCCTGTACGACTACGGGCAGCAGACCGACGGGACCTTCCGCACCGGACTGTGGACCTACCTGAGCACCGGCAGCGGCTTCGCCAACCCGGTCAAGGTCTGGGACAGCACCGCGTCCGGCTTCGGCTCGTGGAACTGGGACCGCTCCAAGGTGACCACCGGTGACTTCGACGGCGACGGCAAGGCCGACGTCGGCGTCCTGTACAACAACGGGCAGAGCGGTGAGGGCGTCAACCAGACGGCTTTGTGGACGTTCACGAGCACCGGTTCGGGCTTCTCCGGACCAGTGAAGAAGTGGGACAACGTCTCGGCCGGCACCGGCTCCTGGAACTGGAACCGCTCCAAGGTCACCACCGGTGACTTCGACGGCGACGGCAAGGACGACGTCGGCGTCCTGTACAACAACGGGCAGAACGCCGGCGGGGCCAACCAGACCGCCCTGTGGACCCTCACCTCCACCGGCGCCGACTTCTCCAACCCGGTGAAGAAGTGGGACAACGTCTCGGCGGGTTCCGGTTCGTGGAACTGGGACCGGTCGAAGGTGGTCGCAGGCGACTTCACCGGTGACGGCAAGGCCGACGTCGGTGTCCTCTACGACATCGGCCAGACCAGTGCGGGCGTGAACCAGACGGCGTTGTGGACGTTCGCGTCCACCGGTTCGGGCTTCTCCGGTCCGTCGAGGAAGTGGGACAACGTCTCGGCGGGTTCCGGCTCCTGGAACTGGGACCGGTCGAAGGTGACCACCGGCGACTTCAACGGTGACGGCAGGGCCGATGTCGGTGTCCTGTACGACAACGGGCAGACGGAGGACGGCCGTAACCAGTCGGCCCTGTGGACGTTCACCTCCACCGGTTCCGACTTCTCCAACCCGGTGAAGAAGTGGGAGTCCGGCAGCGGCAGTTGGAACTCCGACACCAGCAAGCTGACCGCCGGTGACTTCGACGGTGACGGCAGGACCGACATCGGCGTGCTCTACGGCTACGGCACCCAGGACGACGGCACCAACCGCACCGGGCTGTGGAAGTTCAGCAGCACCGGTACCGGCTTCAACGCCCCGAACCTGTCCTGGGACAGCGCCAACCAGACCAGCTGGAACTGGAAGGCCAGCAAGCTCGGCTGACGCCTGGCCGCGCACGCCGTGAACACCCCGGCCGACCGGACCACCTCCGGTCGGCCGGCCCCGGCCCGTTTCACCCGCCGTTCTCTCCCGTCTCCCGTGTCCCTCTGCCGTCTCTGTCTCCCGTCGTCCATCACCCCAGGAGTCCTCCGATATGCCCCGCTGCCGCCCCGGTCAGCTCATTACTGCCACCGTGCTCGCCCTCTCGGCCGGCACGGCCGGCGCCCTGCTCACCGCCCCACCGGCCACCGCGGCCTCCGTCGCGACCTGGGACAAGGTCGCCCAGTGCGAATCGGGCGGCAACTGGTCCATCAACATCGGCAACGGCTATTACGGCGGACTCCAGTTCAAGGCCGCCACCTGGGAGGCCTACGGCGGCACCGCCTATGCCGCGCGCGCCGACCTCGCCACGAAGAAGGAGCAGATCCTCATCGCCGAGAAGGTCCTCGCCCGCGCGGGTGAGGGACAGTGGCCGCACTGCGGCCCCGCCGCCAACCTGGGCGCGGACCATGCGGACCCGTACCCCGATCCCGTACCGCCCGTATCCAGGATGGTCGGACTCGCCCCCGGCACGGTGGCCACCGGAACGATGACCCTCACCGCGTCCGTGACCGACGCCGTCGGCACCCCGACGAAGGCGACCTTCTACGTCGACGGCACCGCGGTCGGCACCGTGAACGGCCCGGGACCCACCTACACCCTCGGCCTCGACACGACCGCCCTCACCGACGGAGCGCACACCGTGACCGTACGGGCGGTCAACGACGCGGGGCAGACGGGACCCCTGTCGGCCGCGGTCTCCTTCCTCGTCGCCAACCGCGCCGCCGCCACCCGTACTGCCGGCGACTTCAACGGCGACGGCAAGGACGACATAGCCGTCCTGTACGACAACGGCCAGACCGCGGACGGGGCCAACAGGACCGCGCTGTGGACCTGGCTGAGCACCGGCTCCGGTTTCGCCAACCCGGTCAAGGCCTGGGACAGCACCGCGTCCGGCTTCGGCTCGTGGAACTGGGACCGCTCCAAGGTGACCACCGGTGACTTCGACGGCGACGGCAAGGCCGACGTCGGTGTCCTGTACAACAACGGGCAGACCGGTGAGGGCGTCAACCAGACGGCTTTATGGACGTTCACGAGCACCGGTTCGGGCTTCTCCGGCCCGGTGAAGAAGTGGGACAACGTCTCGGCCGGCACCGGCTCCTGGAACTGGGACCGCTCCAAGCTGGTCGCAGGCGACTTCACCGGTGACGGCAAGAGTGACGTCGCCGTCTTCTACGACAACGGGACGAGCGCGGGCGGGGTGAACCAGTCGGCGCTGTGGACGTTCGCGTCCACCGGTTCGGGGTTCTCCGGTCCGTCGAGGAAGTGGGACAACGTCTCGGCGGGTTCCGGTTCGTGGAACTGGGACCGGTTGAAGGTGGTCGCAGGCGACTTCACCGGTGACGGCAAGGCCGACGTCGGTGTCCTCTACGACAACGGCCAGACCAGTGCGGGCGTGAACCAAACGGCGTTGTGGACGTTCGCGTCCACCGGTTCGGGGTTCTCCGGTCCGTCGAGGAAGTGGGACAACGTCTCGGCGGGTTCCGGTTCGTGGAACTGGGACCGGTCGAAGGTGACCACCGGCGACTTCAACGGTGACGGCAGGGCCGATGTCGGTGTCCTGTACGACAACGGGCAGACGGAGGACGGCCGCAACCAGTCGGCCCTGTGGACGTTCACCTCCACCGGTTCCGACTTCTCCAACCCCGCGAAGAAGTGGGAGTCCGGCAGCGGCAGTTGGAACTCCGACACCAGCAAGCTGACCGCCGGTGACTTCGACGGTGACGGCAGGACCGACATCGGCGTGCTCTACGGCTACGGCACCCAGGACGACGGCACCAACCGCACCGGGCTGTGGAAGTTCAGCAGCACCGGCACCGGCTTCAACGCCCCGAACCTGTCCTGGGACAGCGCCAACCAGACCAGCTGGAACTGGATCTCCAGCGACCTCACATGAGTGCCGAGACCGCCCCCACCCCTGGCCGACCCCGACCCGTGGACATGCGATGAATCTGATCCGGAACTCGGCCGCCTTCCTGGCCGGCAGCATGGCACTGCTGGGTCTGACGACAGCGTCGCCGACAGTGCCGGCCGCGGCGACGGCGCCGGCCGCCGCCGCAGCACCGTCTCCCATGACGATGGTGTCGTGGAACATCTGCGGCGAGGCCGGCGGCGGCAGAGGAGACGCTGGCTTCTGCCCCTCCCGCGCGACGCTGCAGGAGAACGAGGCGAAGGTTCTGGAGATCGCCCGGCTGACCGGCGAGCAGCAGGCCGACGCCATCGTGCTCCAGGAGGTGTGCGGCGCGCCGCCCGGCGTTCCCGCCACCGTCGACGGCGTCGCCCAGTCGGAGGGCTATCACCAGAAGCGGCTGCGGCAACTGCTCGGCCCCCAGGGCTGGAGCTTCGACTTCGCCCCGGTCAGACGCTGGGACGACGCCTCCGCGCAGTCCCTGGCCTACGGCAGCCCGTGCCGTGGTGTCCTCCAGGGCGGCAGGCTCGGCAACCTGATCGCCGTCAAGGGCACGATCGGCGCGCGCGCCTCCCAGGACGCGCTGCCCGCGGTGACCCCCGCCCCGGACCACCGCACCCTGCCCGTGCAGTGCGTTGCGGTGACGGGCCGGTCGACCGCCGTATGCAACACACACATCATCCCCGGCTCCGAGGACTCCCGGATCGGGCCGCAGATCACGAACGTCAAGAGCTTCGTGGACGGGTTCGCCGCCCAGCACGGGCTCGGCCGGGCGGCCGTGGGCGGTGACTTCAACCGTGAGGCGGAAAACGCCCTCATGGCGCCGCTGGCAGCCGACTTCGAGAACTGCGTCGACGGAGCCACGCTCCACGCATGGAACGGCACCGGCCACGTGTGGCGCGAGTTCGACCACATCTTCGTCACCCGGCCGGCAACGGGCCGGGCCATCTCCTCCTGCGACATCGACGAAGCCCGCATGGACACCACCGAGAACACGGCCGGAGTCGCCACGAACGGCTTCTCCGACCACGCCCCGGTCGTCGTGCACCTCGGTGACCGGCCCGTCCCGGCCCGCGTCCCCGGCGACCTGCGCAACTCCGACGGCAAGCCGGACCTGGTCGCCGTCGACAGCACCGGCAAGCTGTATGTCCACCCCGGCGACGGCCGGGGCGGCATCGGTTCCCGCCGGGAGATCGGTACCGGCGGCTGGCTCGGCGCTTCGGTCTCCCACCGCGGGGACTGGACCGGCGACGGCTGGGAGGACCTGGTCGCCCGGGTCGGCACCCAACTGCGTGTCTACCCGAGCGGGATGGACGGCCGTCTGAAGTCCCCTGTCGGCCTCGGGACCGTCGCCGCGGACGCGCAGGTGGTCAGTGTGGGGGACATGACCGGCGACGGAGCCACCGACCTCGTCGTCTCGGCCGAGAACAAGCTCTGGCTGTACGAGAACGACACGGCCGCGGCCGTGAGGCCCGCAGTCAGGCCCAGGAAGGAGATCGGGAACGGCGGCTGGTCCCCGATGACTCTCAGCGCGCCCGGCGACGTCACCAAGGACGCCATTCCCGACCTGCTCGCCCGCGACACCCGTGACGGCGTCCTGTACCTCTACCGCGGGCGGCCCGACGGCACCTTCGGCAGCCGCAGCGAGTACGGCCGCAACTACACCACGGCCAACCGGCCCCTGATCGCGGGAGCCGCCGACGCCGACCTCGACGGCACAGCCGACATGTGGACCACCACCGGCGACGGCACCCTGAGGTTCTACCGGGGGCAGCTGTCGGGCACCAACCCGGTCGACGGCCCGAGCACACAGGTCGACGGCAGCGGCTGGAACACGATCACCACCATCGCCTGACTCCCACCCAGCCCCCACCGACCCCGGCCCGGTCCACGCCTGCTGCTCAGCGCCAGGTGGCGGTGTTCACGATCTCGCCGGTCTCCGGATCGATGCGGCCCCTGGAAGTCACCGGCGTTGCGCGTGACCATGATCATGAGGGGCCGGCCGTCCTGCGGCACGGCGAGGCAGAAGCCGTGCACGTCGCCCGGCGTGTACACCAGGTCCCGCGGCGGTTTCAGCCTGAACCGCTCCGAGCCGACGGCTCTGAAGACCACCGCATTGTCCGACGGGGTGAACGGTGCCGTGTCGATGGCCTCCACCACTACGACCAGCGTCTCGTCGTGCTCCCGCCACGCCACACATCGCGGCCGGGGTCAGCCGCGTGCGGCCCCGCCGCGCACGGCGGTGACCAGCCAGGAGCTGCTCCGCAGCCACACCCCGCCGTCCGCCTCGTGACGTACCAGCGCGGACGTCAGCGCCCGGCGCGCCGCCTCCTGCGCGGGCGGGGTCACCCGGCCGAGCAGGTGACGGCCGGGACCGGAGTCCAGCAGGAACGCCGCGGCGTCCGCCGCATCGGCGCCCCACTTCCCCGGCACCTCGACGCGCCGCACGTCCACCCCGTCGAACCCGCCCGCGGCGAGCAGGTCGCGGATGCGGCCGGGATCCGTCAGGGAGAACATGCCGGGGCCGCCCGCCTTCCCGAAGCCCCCGAGCGGCAGGATGCCCTCGAGCGAGGCCAGCGCGGCGAGCCACTCGTTGGCCTCGGCCTCGGCCGCGCAGATGAAGGCCAGCCGGCCGCCGGGGCGCAGCGCGCGGTGGAGGTTGGTGAACGCGGCGACCGGGTCGGTGAAGAAGGTCATGCCGTACCGGCTGATGACCGCGTCGAACGCCCCGGCGTCCAGGGGGTGGACCTGGGCGTCGCCCTGTACGAAGGCCACGTTCGCGACCCCTTCGCGTGCGGCGCTCTCCCGGGCCCTGCCCAGCATCGGCCCCGACAGGTCCAGGCCGAGCGCCCGGCCGCGTGCGGCACGCCGGGCGGCCAGACGGGTGGTGCGGCCGGCTCCACAGCCGATGTCCAGCACGGCATCGGTCCCGGAGATGGCCGCGGCGTCCAGCAGGGGCTGGTTGAAGCCGTCGTTGACGGCGTCCCAGCGCTCCTGGCTGCGGGCCCACTGCGCGCCCTCGTATCCGTTCCACGCCTCGGCCTGCGCGGTGTTGGCGAAGTGCCCCATGGCGAACTCCTCCCCGCCGGGGCGCGGCAAGGCCCCCCGGCCCTAGAATGGGCAAGTGCCCAAACAGTATGGGCGAACGCCCATACTTGCAATCGGCCGACGGGAAGGGACTGTTGTGTCACCTCGTGGAGTGGCGATTCCGGACTTGCGCGAGCGGCTGTTCGCGGCCGCGGAACGGGTGGTGGCCCGCGACGGCGCCGCAGCCCTGACCAGCCGCGCGGTCACCGCGGAGGCCGACTGCGCCAAGGGCGTCCTGCACACCCACTTCTCCGGCCTGGACGAGTTCGTCGCCGAACTGGTCCTGGACCGCTTCGCGCGCAGCGCCCGCCAGGCCGAGGCCCTCGGGGCCAAGGTGGGGCAGGCCACGGTCGCGGAGAACCTCCAGGAGGTCGTCCTGGCCCTGCTGGACTCCCTGCCCCCCGCGGTGGTGGGCCTGGCGATGACCCGCCCCGCAGCCGCGTCGCACACCCGCGAGGGCTTCCGGTCCGGCGCGCCCGCGTTCGACGCGATCCAGCACGCCGTCACCACCTACCTCCAGGCGGAACAGCACGCCGGCCGGATCCCCGCCGGCAGCGACACCGCGGCCATCGCGCTCGCGCTCGTCGGCACCACCCACCACCTGCTGATGACCCGCAGCCCCGACCGGACCACCGACACCGGGGCGACCACGCAGCGGCTGCTGGCCGTACTCCTCGGCCACTGAGCCCCCGCCCGTCCGTCCCGCCCCGGGACGGACGGGCTCGCACCACGGGCAGCGGTCCGCGCGGTTGCGGTGCGCGGTTGCGGTGCGCGCGGTTGCGGTACGCGACGTCCGGCCCCCTTCTGCACCGGGGACTCATCCGTTCGGGTGAGGGGCCAATCCGCCCGATGGGTGCCGACGAATACCGGGTGTGAGCAGCTTCCGCACCACCACCGCCACCCGGGCCGGCCTCGGGGCCCTGTCCGGCCTGCTGGCCGGGTGTGCCGCGCTGGCGGCGGCCGAGCTGACGGCCGCCCTGGTGCGGCCCGCGTCCGGACCGGTGCCGGTGGTCGGCGGTGCGGTCATCGACCGGACCCCCGCGCCGGTGAAGGACTTCGCGATCCGCACGTTCGGAGAGCACGACAAGCTCGTCCTCCAACTCGGCATCCTCGTCCTGCTGTTCCTGTTCGCGATCGCCCTCGGCATCCTCGCCCTCCGCCACCGCCGGACGGCCGCGGCCGGGGTGGTGGTGTTGGGGATCGTCGGCGGGGCCGCCGCCCTGAGCCGGCCCGACAGCGCCGGCGCGGCCGACATCCTGCCCTCCGTGGCGGCCGCGCTCGCAGGCGCCGCGGTGCTCTCCGTCCTGGTGGGCAGAGCCGGCCCCACCGGCCCGTCGCGCAGGACCGAGGGCGGCGGGGGCGGCTGGAGCCGCCGGGGGTTCCTCAACGCAGCCGCCGCCACCGCGGCCGCGGCGGCCACCGCCGGAGCGCTGGGCCGGGTGCTGTCGGGGGAGCGGGGGCAGGGTGCCGTCGCCTCGCGCGACGCCCTCCGCCTGCCCGCCCCCGCCTCTCCCGCTCCCGCGCTTGCGGCCGGCACCCGGCTGAAGGCCGCCGGCATCAGCCCGTTCACCACACCGAACCGGGACTTCTACCGCGTCGACACCGCCCTGACCGTCCCCATGGTCGACGCCGGAGCCTGGCGGCTGCGCATCCACGGCAAGGAGGTCGCCAGGCCCCGTACCCACACCCTCGACGAGCTCCTGGCCCGCCCGCTGATCGAACGGGACATCACCCTGACCTGCGTCTCCAACGAGGTCGGCGGCCCCTACCTCGGCACCGCCCGCTGGCTCGGCGTCCCCCTCGCCGACCTCCTGCGCGAAGCCGGCGTCCGGCCTCCGTCCCAGGGCGGTGCGGCCGACCAGCTGGTGGCCCGGTCCGTGGACGGCATGACGCTCGGCTCGCCGGTCGAGGACGTCATGGACGGCCGGGACGCCATGCTCGCCATCGGCATGAACGGCGAACCCCTGCCGTTCGACCACGGTTTCCCGGTACGGATGCTCGTCCCGGGCCTGTACGGGTACGTGTCGGCCTGCAAGTGGATCACCGACATCGAACTGACCACTTTCGACGCCTACGACCCGTACTGGGTGAAACGCAGGTGGGCCCGCCGTGCGCCGGTGAAGACCCAGTCCCGCATCGACACCCCCAAGCCCTTCGCGCGTCCCGCCGCCGGCCCCGTCACCGTCGCGGGCGTCGCCTGGGCGCAGCGCCGCGGCATCACCCGCGTCGAGGTCCGCGTCGACGACGGCCCCTGGCAGGACGCCGACCTCGCCGTCCAGGCGGGCGTCGACACCTGGCGGCAGTGGTCGTACCCGTGGCAGGCCACCCCCGGCGGACACACCATCACCGTCCGCGCCACCGACGGCACCGGTCAGGTCCAGACCGAACAACGGACGCGGACCGTCCCCGACGGGGCGAGCGGCCGGCACAGCGTCTTCGTGACCGTCCCCTAGACCCCCGGGCCCGGCCCACCACAGGGCCGCACCCGGCAGCACCACCCCTGAACCCCCTCATCAACCCACCGACAGAAGCTCAAGGGGAGCAACTGATCATGAACACCCTCAAGATCCGCCGTACCGCGATCGCCGTCGCCGCAGCCGCCCTGCTGCCCTTCACCCTCGCCGCCTGCTCCGACTCCGGCGACACCAAGGCCGCCCCGCCCGCCGCCGGCGACCAGGCCAAGACCGGAGAGAGCACCCCCGCGGACGATTCGATGACCGGTGACAAGCCGTTCGGCGCGGCCTGCGCCGGCGTGCCGAAGGAGGGCGCGGGCTCGTTCGACGGCATGGCCAAGGACCCGGTCGCCACCGCCGCCTCCAACAACCCCGCCCTGTCCACCCTGGTCGCCGCCGTCAAGCAGGCGGGTCTCGTCGACACCCTCAACAACGCCGAGGACATCACCGTCTTCGCCCCGACCGACGACGCCTTCGCCAAGATCCCGAAGGCCGACCTCGACAAGGTCCTCGCCGACAAGGCCACCCTCACCAAGATCCTCACCTACCACGTCGTCGGCCAGAAGCTCACCCCGAAGCAGCTGGAGAACGGCAGCTTCGAAACCCTGCAGAAGGGCATGGTCACCACCTCCGGGTCCGGCGAGTCCTACAAGGTCAACGACACCTCGAACGTGGTCTGCGGGAACGTGAAGACCGCCAACGCCAACGTCTACATCGTCGACACCGTCCTGATGCCCAAGTAGCCCCGCAGGCACGAACGCCATACCGGTGGCCCGGCACCCCGAACCCCGGGGCGCCGGGCCACCGGCCCGACCGAGCAGCCCTTCCGCGCTGCAGCCGCGGTCCGAGTTCACGATCCCCAGCGCCTCGGTGCCGGAGCCCGCGCCGGCCGGCCGTATCCGTCCGGAGGACGGCCGGATCCTCGTCAACGACCCTGCCCCGCCGGGGATTCCGGCTCTGGACGCGACGCCGGCGGCCATCGCCGCGGCGAAGCAGCCGAGGACGCCCAGGCCTGGATCCTCCGGCTGAAGAAAGAGAGGCCGTGGAGGGCGCCCGGCAGGGGCTGCTGGAGAAGGGCGTCATCCGCGAGGAGCGGGCCCGCCGCTGGGGCATTTCCCCGGTCAACCGCTACCCGGAAGCCGACGGCACCGCCGAGGAGGGCGTCCGCGCGAAGCCTGCGGCGGTCACAGCAACACCGTGGTCGCGGCGCGTGTAGACCGTTCGGCGGGAAGGTGACCACCCTTCGCATGAACCCACCCCATCGGCTACTCTGAGTAACCGTTTTTGCTCCCTAGCGTGCCGTTTCGAGGCCAGCCGTCCGGCGAGCCCGTGAACTGCCCAAGGAGCCAACCGATCATGCCTACCCCTGTCGTCGACATCTGGGGCCCGATCTCCCCCAAGCCCCGCTCCGAGGTTCCCTCCGCCCCGGAGCCGCATGAAGAGTGGTCCCTCGACGGCGGAACGGCGTGGGTCTACTACAGCCCGCTGAACCGCCGACAGCTCATCAGGCCCGTCATCCTCTCCGACGGCTTCTCCAGCGGGTCGAGCGAACTCGACCGGCTCTGGAACGGCCTGGAGGAGAACGGCGACTACCGCTTCGTCTCCGAACTCCACGCGACCGGCCGGGACGTGATCATCCTCGGCTACAACGACCGGACCGCGTCGATCAAGGCCAACGCCGACACCGTCATCGACTGCATCCGCCGCACCCTCGCCGAGCGGGTGGGCCGCTCGAAGCTGGTCGTGGGCGGCTTCAGCATGGGCGGCATGGTCACCCGCTACGCACTGGCCAAGATGGAACACGACCCCGCCCTTCCCGACCACGAGACCGCCCTCCACCTCTCCTACGACTCCCCCCACCACGGCGGCTGGCTTCCCGTCTCCCTCCAGGCGTTCATCCACTTCGCCACCGACAACTTCGGCGACGCACCCGTCGTGGGCGAGTTCATCCGCCTGTTCTCCGGCCTGCTCAACAGCCCCGCCGCGAAGCAGATGGCACGCTGGCACATCGCGAAGGCCGACGACACCCCGGCGCCGGCACCGGAACGGGTGGCGTTCCTCCGGGAACTCGAGGAACTCGGCGGATGGCCGCGCAGCGTCCGCAAGATCGGAGTCGCCAACGGCGTGGACACCGGCACCGGCAACGGCATCAAGGCCGACGTGACAGCGGTCAGGGGCGACGGCCAGACCCTGAAGGACACCTGGCTCGCGACCCAGGCCAAGGGGGACCCGCTCGTCGCCCGGCTCCAGAAGGCCGGCGGCCAGCCGACCGAGGTCCGCACCAGCGGGCTGCCCGAGATCGACGGCGCCCCCGGCGGCCTGTTCACCCTGCCGCTGCCGACCGGCGACCCCGGCAGCTTCGGTCTGGCGGGCCTCCTCATGCAGGCCCTCGGCAACACCGTGGACGAGGGCGGCATCCCCACGTCCTGCTTCATTCCCAGCATCAGCGCCGTCGCCGCCGGCGAAATCGACGACCCGAAGGCGCTCTACACGCCGATCACACCGGCCACCAGCGAACTCGACGCCTTCCTCTGCGCCAGCCGCAACGAAGCCCACACCACCATGACCGAAGAACTCGGCGCGTGGATCGTGAACGAGATCGTCGCCGGCAGCTGACCCGATCCCGGGGCAGGCAGGCCGACCCATGGCGGCCACCTGCCCCGGGCCCGGTCGGCCCGGCGAGGACCCGCAGCGCGTGCCGGCCGGGCTGCACCGGACCGCACGCCCGTGTGATCCAATGACCGCGGAGCCGGCACCTCGCGAACGGAGCCCGAAGGCATGTCGACGGTCATCCCCATGCCCGCCAACTGGGCTGACCTGTGCAGCAGTTGGGAAGAGATCCGGCACGGCTACCACGCCGGGGACAAGGACGCGACGGTACGCGACTGCGCCCGTCGGCTCGACACCACGGCGGCGGGGCCGAAGGACGGTCCCGTACTGTTCTGGACACTGGGCCTGCTGACGCTCGCGCCCTACGTGGCCTTCGGCGACCCCGGTCCGGGAGTCGAGGACGAGGTCACCGCCGCACTGCGCCGGATCGCCCGCGGCGACGACAGCGGGTCGTGCGCGCACGGGTGGCATCCGTACGACGTCGACGTGGACGAGATGCTCGAGCACCTTCCCACGGCCCTGGAGGTGCTGAACTCCCCGGCGGACCACACTCTGAACGGCCTGCTTCCCGCGGACTGCCTCGATGGACTCGACGACGGGGCCGAACCCGCGAACCTCTCCGGACCCGAGGTCCTCGACCGCTGGCAATGCCCCCGCACCGCACCGGGATTCGCCCGCGCGGCCCTCGACCACCTGGGCGCCACCGTCCACTGAGGAGGACCGGCCGGTCGGTGGCACCGGGTCAGGGCCACGACCCACGACCCGCGACCCACGACCCGGCGCCGGCCCCGGCGCCGGGGACGCCGCCACGGACGGCCCCGGCATCCGGCGGGCACCCGGCATGCCGCCTACCAGCCGCAGTCGGGCACTCCCGCGATCTTCTCGCCGCCCTGGATGTAGATGTTGTTCACCCAGCCGATCGTGCCGTCGGGCAGCTTGAGCAGCGTCCACCAGCGGTTGCGGTACCCGCCGTCGACGATCTCCTCGCCGGGGTGCTGGCAGATGCCCTCGGCCCTCGTCCGCGACACCGTGGCGACGATCTTCACGCACGAGCCGCGGGAGGGGTAGTGGACGCAGTCGGCGTCGGCCCCGTCGTAGCGGACGTTCACATGGGTCGCCCATATGTAGACCGACGTCGCCGCCACGGACGCGGGCGAGGCGGGCGAGGCGGTGGTCCTCAGGGGACCCGCCTGGGCGGCCGCGGGCGATGCGACGGCCGCCGGCGACCCCAGAGTCAGGGCCGCCACGGCGGCGGCCGCAGCGGTCGTTGCCTTGAAAAGACGTCGAGTGTTCACGGATTCCTCGGGTGTCGTCAGGTGTCATCAGGTTTTGTCATCGGTGATCGGCCGGTGACCCAGGCCGTCTCTTCCGGACGGCGCGGGCTCCATCGGCAAGATCCGAAAGAGACGACCTAGATGAACTCGCAGTGCACGGTGGAGTCACCGGGGCCGTAGACCGGTGCGCCGGGGACCGGGGAGTTGTTCGAACCACCGCTGGCGTACACCGCGGAGATCCAGCCCAGCGTCCGGCCCGGAGTGATGATCTGGACCCAGTACGTGTTGGTGTACGGGCCGTCCGTCACCCGCCCGGCCGGGCCTCCGTCCATCTGGCAGTACGCCTGGACCCGGACGTTGGTCAGCCGCTCCGTGGTCGCCAGGGAGCAGGAGGTGCTCTGGCAGGTGCGCACCCGGACGTCGGAGGCCCACACGTGCACGGATCCGCTCGGCGGGTGAGCGGCCGCCGGCTGCGCACCCGCCATCAGGATCGACGCGACGGCCAGGAGCAGCCCCGCGAGTGACCGCAGGCCGGCGCTGCCGAACCGTCCGCGCCGGCGTGTTGTCGGTGACGAGTGCGTCATCGTGCGTTCCTTTTCCCGAGGTGCGCCGCGCGGCGGGTGCCGCGCGCTTCTGACCTCCTGACGGGAACCGGTCCCGCCCCGTATGAGCGCCACGCCGACGGAATCGGCCCGTACCGCGGTCGTGCCTGCCCCTTGTGGTGCGCGGGGCCGACGGAGGACTTGCTCGCGTAACGGGTGGCCGGTCGCCTGCTCTTCGAGCCGGCCGCCGGGGCGGGGGAGGCCGGGCCGCCGCCACCGGTCGACACCTCCGGAGGGGCGCGGGACGATGGATGAGGGGCGGACGAACCCTCCGGGCCGACGGGCGCGCTCCCAGCGCCTCACCCCACGCCGCGGCGGCGTCATGAGCCGCACCCCGCGGCCGGCCTTTCCCGCCGCGCGTGCAGCGGCCGGCCTCCTCGGCCGCCGCGTGACATCCCGCCCCCCTGTCACCTTTCCTCCAACCGGGGAGCGACCATGAACAAGCGCACGCGTATCGCTCTGCTCACCCCCCTCCTGGCCGGATCGCTCGCCGCCGGCCCGGCAGCGGCATGGGCCGAGGCCCCCGCCGAAGCCCCCGTTGCGGCCCCCGCGGCAGCGTGCTTCGTCGAGGCCGCCGCCGATCCCGCGAAAGCCGTGGTCAGCGGCGACGGCTTCAAGAAGGGCAAGGTGTTCCTCGACCAGACCGACGGCGCCGGCGGCGGCAACGCCACGGTGGGCGAGGACGGCAAGTTCACCTCCGGTGAAGTGGCCGCGGGTAAGTACCGGGCCTTCCAGGAGGGCGGCGCCAACGTGACCTGCCTGGGCGGCCAGCAGGCCCAGGACGCGGTCAACCAGCGATTCATCAACTCGGAGCGCACGCGCGGCACCAAGGAGGGCTTCACCGAGGGCAAGGCACTCGCCCAGTCCGGCGTCTGTGACGCGAAGCCGCAGCCGAAGGTCCGCGAACTCCAGGGCCTGAACCCCAACGCGGAGGGCGCGCAGAAGGCCAAGGAGGCCTACACCACGGCCTACGACACCGCCTTCAACGCCGCACTCAAGAGGTACTGCACCGATTAAGACCTGTCCGGTCGGTCACGCGACCACTGACGGATGCCGAGCACTTTGCCGGCCTCCGGGGCTGGTGCCCTCTCACACGTCCAGGCTCTGGAGCCGTCGGGACATGCCCACGGCGCGGGGCGGTCCGAGACCAAATCGGCCGCAGAGCACCCCGACTGCTCCGGTCGGCCGGCGGCCGGCCGACCGACGGCGGCCGGCTGACCGACCGCCGCGGAGCGGTCGCTGTCCTGGCAGGAGGCCGACGCCCGAGGGGAACGGCTGCTGACTGCCGCCGGCGGGCGCACTCGACCCCTGCCGGGTCACCACTGGGCGATGAGAGGCGTGTCCGGTCGGTGCTGCCGCCAGGCTTCGGTGAGGCGGGAGAGACGGGCGGGGGCGGCGATGCCGCGGACGGTGGCGATCCTTCCGCCCGCGAGGTCGAAGGTCACGGAGCCGACGACCCGATCGCCGACCACGGTGAGGATGGCGGGCGTGCCGTTGACGACCGCGTAGTGCATCGCGGGCGTGCCGCCGGCCAGGCGCCGCTTCGCGGGGCTGGGTTTGAAGCCGCCCCGTGCGACGGCGGCGACGCGCTGCGGGGTGTCGTACCGCAGCAGCTTCTCCGCCAGGCCGGCGCCGTCGGAGATCGCGATCACGTCATCGGTGAGCAGCGCCACCAGCCGTTCGGTACGGCCCGAGGAGGCGGCGCTGAGGAACTCTTCGACGATCCTGCGGGCGGCCGCCGGGTCGACCTCACTGCCGCTCCTGCGGGCGGCGGTGACACGGTGCCGGGCCCGGTGGAGGTGCTGCTGGCTCGCCGACTCGCTGATGTCGAGGATCTCAGCGATCTCGGCGTGACCGTAGGAGAACGCCTCGCGCAGGACGTAGACGGCCCGCTCCAGGGGCGACAGGCGTTCCATGAGGGTCAGTACGGCCAGGGAGACGGATTCGCGCTGCTCGAAGGTGTCTGCGGGGCCGAGCATCGGGTCGCCGTCGAGCAGCGGTTCGGGCAGCCAGGCGCCGACGGCGCGTTCGCGGCGGGCCTGCGCCGAGCGGAGCCGGTCGAGGCACAGGTTGGTGACGACCTTGGTCAGCCATGCCTCCGGCACCCTGATCCGCTGCCGGTCGGCGGCCTGCCAGTGCAGGAACGCGTCCTGCACGGCGTCCTCGGCGTCGCCGGCGGAGCCGAGGAGCCGGTACGCCAGGGAGGCCAGCCGGCTTCGGCCGGCCTCGAACCTGCCGGTGTCGAAGAGATCAGTGGCGGTGCTGTCCACGCGAACCACCCTAGAGGATCTTGCTGAAGGGGATGAAGGAGATGGAGGAGGTGAAGGAGATGGAGGAGGTGAAGGAGATGGAGGAGGTGAAGGAGATGGAGGAGGTGAAGGAGATGGAGGAGGTGAAGGAGATGGAGGAGGTGAAGGGGACGGAGGAGGCGAGGGGGTCAGGCCGTCGCACGGGCGGCCGGGTCCCCGACGGCGGCGGCAGCGCGGCGGGCACGCAGCCCGCCGGCCAGGCACAGCACCATCCCGAGCGTGAGCCAGGCCCCCAGGACGACGACGGGGCGGGCGGCACCCTGGCCGTCGAAGAAGGCGGTGGAGCGCAGCAGTTGGCCGCCGGCTCCGGGCGGCAGGAGTTGGCCGAGTGCGCCGGAGAGGCCGGGCAGCATCTCGGGAGCGGTCGCGGTGCCTGACAGGGGGTTGCCGATGAGCATCATGGTGGCGGCGCCGATGCCGAAGCCGACGTACCCGAGTACGGACACGAGGCCGATGATGCTCAGGGAGGTGGCCGCGATCGTCAGGGCGACGGCGCCGCTGTCGGCCCAGTAGGAGCCGCCCAGCGCGCCGAGCCAGAACTGCAGGATCGCCGTCACGGAAAGTCCGCCGGTGACGGCGAAGGCGCACGCCCCCGTGACGCGGCGGGTGCTGCCGCGGACGAGCCTGGTCAGGACGAGGGCGGCGAGCAGGCCGCCCATGACCAGCGGCAGGGCTCCGGCGGCCAGTCCGGCGCCGCGCGGGTCGCCGGCCGGCAGCGGGACGAGGTCGCGGGCGACGACCGCCGTACCGGTTCCCCGTGCCCGGTCGAGACCGGCCGCGATGCTGTTCAGGGTCTGGGCGACGGCGGTGCTCGCGGCGGACGCGGTGAGGACCTGGGGCGTGCCGGAGCCGAGGTCGATCGCCCCGTACACCTCGCGGTCGCGGACCAGCCGTTCGGCGGCTGCGCCGTCGGCGACCTCGGTGACCTCGAAGCCGCCGGGAAGCAGCCGGTCGAGTACCGCGGTGAGCTCCTCGACCGCGGGCGCGGGCCCGGCGACGGCTATCGGCACATCGTGCACCGATGAACGTACCGACGGCCAGGCGAAGGCGGTGAGCAGCAGGCTGACGGCCACCGTGAGCAGGGCGACCGCCCTGGCCGCGGCCGGCCAGGACGACGGCGACACATCGGCGGCGGGCGCGGCCTGAGCGGATGCGACGCGCACGGCTACGCCACCGCCGTTCCGGCGGACGACGGGGACGACGGGGACGACGGGGACGACGCGGACGACGGGTACGATGCGGCCGGTTCGGTGGTGAGACGGTGCTTGCGCCGGGGCAGGCCGAAGGTCGGGTGCGAGGTGGTCCACAGCGACATCCTGAGGATGCCCGCCTTGATCCGGGAGGCCTTCCGGCCGCCCATGTACTTCGGCTTCGCCCGCCCTTCCGCGTCGACCATCTGCAGGATCGCGTCCCGCCGGCCGAGGCTGATGTGGTTGCCCACGTACTCCAGCTTCGTGTTCGGGATCTCGCGGCCGGTCAGGTGTCCCACGATCGCGGCAGTGGCCTGCATGCCGGTGTAGCCGGCCGAGGCGCAGGACATCGGCAACGGCAGGCCGTTGTCGGCGACGGCGTAGGCACTGTCACCGACGGCGTAGACATTCGGGTGCGAGAGCGACCTCATGGTGCGGTCGACGACGATCCGCCCGCTGTCGGTGACCTCGAGACCGGCGGCGGTGGCGAGGGGGCCGACCACGAACCCGGCCGTCCACACGGTCGCGTCGGACGCCAGGACGGTGCCGTCGGCGCACAGCACCCGCCCTGCTTCGACGGCTTCGACCTCGGTGTGTTCCCAGACGGCGATCCCCAGCCGCTCGCACGCCCGGCGCAGGTGGTCGCGGGCTGCTGCGGAGAGCCGGGCGCCCAACTCCCCGCGGGCGACCAGCGCCACCGACAGCCCGGGCCGGCACTCGGCGATCTCGGTGGCGGTCTCGATCCCGGTCAGCCCGTCGCCGACGACCACCACCTGCCCGCCCTCGCCCAGACCGTCCAGGCGCTCGCGCAGGCGCAGCGCCGAGGGCCGGGCGGCGACGTCGAAGGCGTGCTCGGCGACACCGGGGACGCCGCGGTCGTCGCCGTGGCTGCCGAGGGCGTGGACGAGCGTGTCGTAGCCGATCTCGCCACCCCCGGCGGCGTCGGCCACGGCGACGATCCGCCGCTCGGGGTCGACCGCGGTGACCCGGGCCAGGCGCAGCCGGACCCCCGTGCCTGCGAAGACATCGGTGAGCTTCGGGGCGTCGATCTCCTGCCCGGCCGCGAGCTGGTGCAGCCGCAGCCGCTGGACGAAGTCCGGTTCGGCATTGACCACGGTGATCTCGACGTCCTCCGGGGACAGCCGCCGGGCCAGGGTCCCGGCCACATAGGCCCCGGCATACCCGGCGCCGAGGACGACGATGCGGTGCTGGTTCATCTCGCGCTCCTGTCGTTGTGCCTGCTCTCGGTGGCTTGAGCGGGACAGCGCCCCGATTCCTGACAGGAACCGAATGTGACGTGGGTCACGGGCCGGACGGTGGTCTGGGTCATTCCTCCGTCGACGGGCGGACCCGGGCGTGCCGGGGCGCTGTCCAGCCTCTGGCCGACCGGAGGCGGCGGCTGTGGCATCCCGTCGTTCCGGCGCGGGCCGCACATGGGGATGGGTACGGGTACTCATGTGCGGGGCTGTTGGTGCTGCCTACCTTCAGCAGATGCCCGCAGACGCGATACCGTCCCAGCCCACCGTGCGGAAGCGCGGCTGGTGCTGCTGCCTGCTGCCCGCCGTTCTTCCCGTTGTCTGGCTGCTTGCGGCCGCGCTCCTGCCGGGAAAGACGGGCGAGGCTGTGGGGTGGGCGCCCATCTGGCTGGTGGCCGTGCTGTGGAACGGCGAAGACGGCCAGGGCGGCATCAGCCGCCTGCTCGAGTAGCGCGCGGGGCGCCGACCCCTCCGGAACCGCTGCGTCCACACCGGGGCCGGAGCCGGGCCGGGGCCGGAGCGGACCGGGGCTCGCCGCGTACCCAAGGGCGGGAGCCGGCCTGTCCGTTGCCGGAAACCGGCATGAGATCCACTTCACACGGCACAGCGGCGGAACGCTGTCACGATCCGGGCCCGCCCCCCGGTCCTCATACCGAAAGGCACACACGGAGCCTCGCGAGAGTGGAACGGGAACATCGACATGGGACAGAAGCAGCACGTCGTGGTGGTGGGCGCCGGGTATGCCGGAGTGACCGCGGCCCTCCGCGTCAGCCGCCGCCACCAGGTGACCCTCATCGACCCCAAGGAATCCTTCACCGAGCGGATCCGGCTGCACGAATTGGCCGCAGGCCGCACCGGCACACCCGTCGTCCTGCGCGACCTCGTCGCCGGAAGGGAGATCAACACGGTCCAGGCCACGGCCACATCGATCGATCCGGGTGCCCGTACGGTCCTTCTCGACAGCGGAACCACGCTGGCCTACGACCGGCTCGTCTACGCCCTCGGCAGCAGCACCGACACCACCCGCGTCCCCGGCATCGTCGAGCACGCCTACACACTGGAACAGGCGAAGGAGCTCAGCGACCGGCTGTCTCGCGGATCCGGCACCGTCACCGTCGTCGGCGGTGGAGCGACCGGCATCGAACTCGCCGCGGAACTGGCCGAGTCGGCCGGCGCGTGGCAGGTACGTCTGGTCACCGGCGGCGAGCCCGGGAGCGGGCTTTCAGCAGCCGGCCGGACCCATGTGCGCAACTCCCTGGAACGTCTGGGCGTCCACCTGCACGCACACACCCGGGTCCAAGCCGTCCACCCCGGTGGACTGTCGACCGATCACGGCGAGCTGACCGGGGACGTGGTCGTCTGGGCCGCCGCGTTCACCGTTCCCTCGCTGGCCGCCGAAGCCGGGCTCCGCGTGGACGCGCGAGGCCGGGCCCTGGTCGACCCCGCCATGCGCTCGCTCTCCCACCCCGACGTGTTCGTCGTGGGCGACGCGGCACGCGTCACCGTGCCCGGCACGGGCGAACTCCGCATGGCGTGCGCGACGGCGATGCCCACCGGAGCGCACGCCGCCGAAGCCATCGACGCACTCGCCGACGGCCGCGAGCCCGAGCCGCTCAGGTTCCGCTACCTGGCACAGTCCATCAGCCTCGGTCGCCACGACGGCGTCATCCAGCCGGTACGCACCGACGACTCGGCGCACCGCCTGGTGATCACCGGCCGGCCGGCCGCCCGGATCAACGAGTGGATCAACCGCTACACCCTCGCGTCCCTGCGCGCGGAACGCCGGCGCCCCGGCACCTACCGGTGGGCCAAGCCACTGCGCCCGGCCAGGAGCGCCGTGGCGCCTGCCTCCGCTGCCCAGGCACAGTGACCCCCCTCGTGACCGCCTCCTGGCCGCCGGCCTCGGTCAGCGCGCCCTTCTCCGCGTCAGGGATGCTGTAGATCTCCCTGAGCAGGCCGTCGCGGCCGCACAGAGCGCTCAAGTCCCTTCATGGAAGGGTCCGAGACGAGCGTACGAAGCGTCAGAACGACGCCCCACGACCGGGTCGGACCGCCGACACGCCCGCACCGGCCGCCACACGACCGCGCCGGGGAACGCGCTACGCCCGGGCCTGCCCGCCTCGACCCGCCGGCGGGTGTTCGGGATCCGCCACGGCGTCGGCTGCGCCCGGTACGTGGTGCACGTCGCTTCCCGTGCGGACAGCCCCTGGCGGTTGTCGTGACGGCGCGGCTTCGCCGCCCCTCCCGGAAGCCGTCGGCTCACCGGAGGGCGGCCGGGGCCCCGTCGTTGTCCAGCATGAGGGTCAGACGTGCCGCGAAGAACATGGCCGCGCCCGCCGCGACGACGCTCAGGGCGTCGGCCACCATGCCCACGGTCACCGCGTCGAGGAAGGGACCGAGCTCTTCGGCCCTCCGGTAGCTCACGCTCGCGTACCGGCCGAGCAGGAGCGAGCCGGCGAACGACGCCCACCAGAGGTTCAGCGGCCAGAAGGGACCCTTGGCGCCCCGCAGGCCGACGGTCCAGGCCTCGTTGGCGATCCGGTACGGCATCCAGAGGCAGGCCAGCGGTACGAACCAGCCCCCGATCGCCCAGCCCGGACCCCACCGGAACCCGGTGGGCGCCAGCATGCCGGCCCGCAGCCGGATGCGGTGGAACCACATGATGAAGACGGCCGCGCACGCGAGCACGGTCATCAGCTGAAGGTGCTCCACGCGGGCGAACATCGTGGTCAGGGCCGCCCACCGGTCCTCGGAGATGAAGGCGAACCCGCCATCCCCTTCCACCGCGGAGTGTGCCCGGAAACCGGCGTACAGGGAGACGACATCGCCTGCCGCGGCCGCCGTCAGCGTGGCGTGCAGCACCCCGAGCAGAGCACGACGGGGACTCGTGGCCGGGCGGGCCAGCGGCGGCCGCGGCCGAAGGACGTCGGGACGGGACGAGGACATGACGCGGTGAACCCCCCCCACGGGCACGGTACGCAGACGCCCGAAGTCGAGCGCGCAGAGGGAAACTACGACACCGAGAACCCGCCCGTCCACCAAGAAACCGCAGGTCCCGGCCCTGCGAAGCCAGGTGCGTGCTCCTGCGCCCCGACCCCGCCCAGCGCGGCCGACCGGTGGAGATCCGGGGACTCGCCACCGGCATGAGCGAAGCCGCCGGCTACGCCGCCCTCACCGCCGCCCGCTGGATCACCGGGCGCCGCACCCAACGGTCCGGCGGAGCGTGATCGACTCGGCCATGCGGCCGGCCAGGGCCGTCGCTCACGGCCCGGTGAGAAAAGGGGGGCGGACCGGGGCTAACGTGAAGAGAGACGCACCGCCGCGTCCGCCCGCAGACGTCCCGCCAGGCGGTGTGCTCGATGGGCAGGTGAGGTCCATGACCAGCACGGCCGGCGCGTCCGGTGCCGAAACCCACCCCCATGACGTGATCGTCGTCGGAGCACGGTGTGCAGGGGCCCCGACCGCCATGCTCCTGGCCCGTCTCGGCCACCGGGTCCTCCTCGTCGACCGGGCGACGTTCCCGAGCGACACCATCTCCACCCACCTGATCCATCCGCCCGGTCTGGCCGCGCTCGAACGCTGGGGACTGCTGGACCGAGTCGTCGCAACCGGCTGCCCCGCCATCCATACCTACGCGTTCGATCTCGGGCCCTTCGTCATCGCCGGCTCTCCTGCCGGTGAGGGCTTCGACATCTCCTACGCCCCGCGCCGCACGGTCCTGGACAAGATCCTGATCGACGCCGCCGCCGAGTCCGGCGCCGAGGTACGAGAGGGATTCACCGTCGAAGAGATCTTGTTCGACGGTGGGACCGTCACCGGCATCAAGGGTCACGGCAAGGACGGCAGGACAGCCATCGAGCGGGCCCGGATCGTCGTCGGAGCGGACGGCCTCCACTCCTCCGTCGCCAGGGCGACGGGAGCCGCCGGCTACGCGGAGAAACCGAAGATCAACGCCTACTACTACGCCTACTGGGCCGGTCTGCCGATGAACGGGTCGTTCGAGGCGTACGACCGCGAGGACCGCGCCTTCGCCGCATGGCCCACCAATGACGACCAGACGTTGGTCATCTGTGCCTGGCCCATGCGTGACTTCGAAGCCAACCGTGACGACATCGAAGGCAACTACCACGCCGTACTGGCCCGCGCGCCGGCCTTCGCCGAACGGATCTCGAAGGCCACTCGGACCGAACGGTTCGTCGGAATGACCATCCCCAACTACTTCCGCAAGCCCTACGGTCCCGGCTGGATCCTCGTCGGAGACGCCGGATACCTCAAGGACCCCATCACCGCGCAGGGCATCCAGGACGCCTTCCGGGACGCGGAACGGTGCACCCGCGCACTCGACGACGTACTCGTCGGCCGCCGGCCCTTCGACGAAGCCATGCGGGCCTGCCAGGAGGCAAGGGACTCCGAGGTCATGAGCATGTACGAGTTCACGGCCGACTTCGCCATGCTGGAACCCCCGCCCCCCGAAATGCAGGAACTCCTCCTCGCCGCCTCCCGCAGCCGCTCGGCACAGGACGAGTTCGCCCGGGTGACGGCCGGCGTGACGCGGCCGGAGGAGTTCTTCGGGCACATGCGGGAACGCATGGAACACCAGACGCCTCACGCCGCCTGACAGCGGGAGGTTCAACGGTTCCTCAGGGCACGATTGCGTCTCCTCGTCTCGGCGAGCCAGACGGTGAGGCGTTCCCGGTGCCGTTCGGCGAGGGCGCGTATCTCGTCCGCGTGCGGGCTGCGGGCTGCCGCACGGTCCCACAGGACCCTGCATGCGTCGCCGCGGGCGGCGGCCCGCACGGCCGGCAGGGGGTCGTCCACCAGGCGCAGTGCGGTGAGCAGGGCCTCCGGTTCGTAGGAGCAGGCCAGCAACTGCATCGCCAGTGCTCGTCTCTCCGGCGGCTCGCCCGGTGCCGTGAGGGCAACGAGCTGTGCCACGGTGACCTCGCCGCGCGCGGCCCGCAAGGCGCCGCGCGCGGCCCGGGACACCTCCTTCGCCGGGTCGGTCAGCAAGGGCAGGGCCTCGTTCCAGCCGATGTGGTGCCGGTGGGCGAGGTGGACCAGGGCCCTGGCCCGTACACGCGCGTGAGGGTGGGCGAGCAGCGCACGCAGGAGCACGGGGTCGTCACGCAGACCTCGCAGGACCACCGCTGCGACACGCGGGTCAGGATCGTCGGCGTACGGGACCAGGGCGTCGGCGGCGAGGACGCCCAGCCGTCGCAGCCCGCCGAGCGCCCGGGCGCGTACGGCGCCGTCCGTGTGCCGGGTGAGCGCGTCGAGCATCGGGGCGTCCCGCAGGTCGCGCTGCTCCGCGAGGCCGCTCACCGCGGGAGGTGTCACGGTCTCCGGGTCGGCGCACAGCGCACGGTACAGGGCGTGCGGATCCCCGCCGGCGGCGCGCAGTTCCCGGGCGGCGAGGCCACGCACCCACGGGGACGGGTCGGTGAGGTACGGCTCGAGGTCCGCGGGCCGTGCGGCGGCTCTCAGCCGCCCGACGGCCGCGCCGCGGACGGTGCCGTCGGCCGCGGCGAGCAGCCGGTCCAGGACGGTGTCCGCACCGGGCAGGCCCAGGAGTGCCCGGGCGGCGAGCCGCCGGACGTGTCGGTCGCGGTGGCCGACGGCAAGGCCGGTCAGGTCGCCGAGGGACGGGAGGTGTGCGGACAGCGCGTGCCGGAGCGCGCCCACCCGTACCTCGGAGTTCTCGCACGCGTCGAGGAAGGCGATGAACCGTTTCCGTGCTGCCGTGCCGTGTCCCGTCGCGAACGCGGCGCGGACCGCTTCCAGACGCTCACTGTTGTCCCGGGCAGCCGTCAGAGCGATCCGGTACAGGGCGTCCGCGTCCAGCAGGCCGGCCTCCGCTCCGGCCCGTATGCCCGCCAGCCGGGCCTCGGCTCCCTGCCAACCCCCGCTCGCCAGCAGCTCCTGCACGGCCGGTTCCCGGATGCCGCCGGTCCGCGCGAGCACCACGTCGCGCGCCCAGCCGCCGTGCCTGCGGTGGCCGATGCGCAGTGCCAGCGCGGCCAGGGAGCCCGCGGAGCCGTCGTCGGCGCCGGCGAGCGCCTCGGTGAAGGCGCGACGGGCACGTCCGCGTACTCGCTCGTCGCCGTCCGCGCAGCGCAGGAGGAGAAGCGGCAGCGGCGCGGCCGCGCCGCCCGTGTCGAGCGCCGCCGCCCGCACCCGCGCGTCGGCATGGCACAGACACAGCGCAAGTTCGGACGCGGTCGGCGGGCAGCCCCAGGACGGCGCCGCACCGGTGGCATCACCCGCACCAGTGTGGTCGTCCGCACCGGCGGGGTCGTCCCCCTCACGCCAGTACGGGGCGCTCTCCCAGTCCGCGATCTCACAGTCGTCGAACCAATGGCCGCCGATCTCGATCCTCGACGAAACCTTCCATCCGGCGACGCGGCCCAGAGTCCCGTTGAAGACGTCCGTATCGAGCCGTACCCAGTCCTCTGCCAGGCCGGGTGCCACCGCCGAGGACAATGCCTTGCCGTGCAGCAACCGCTCGCCCGCACCGAGGTATTGGGTGGGCAGCAGGAAATCGTTCGCCATGGGCGCACTGTAGCCCGCCCTTCACCGCGTCCACCTGCGGTTTTTCGACGGTGGTGGTAGTGGTGGTGGCGGATCGCCCGGACCTGGGGGAGGGGGCCACTGCACCCCGCGTACGGGCACGGCAAGGGCGCCGGACAGGGACACAACGGTACCCGCCCTGCGACGACGTGCTCCGTGGCGGTGACACTGAAAAGACGCGCGAAGGGTGCTTCATGCGCGCGCCGATGATGGGGGTGCAATGGGAGTCGCGACGACGACGGTCCGCGCGGTGAATGCGTTGACCGCACGGTGGGCGGATGCCTCCGAGGGCGGCACGGTGTTCTCGGCGGCGGGGGTGTGGCCGCTGCTGGCTCACCTGGCCGACGGCGCCGAGGGCGTGGCCCGGGCCGAGCTCGCGGAGGTGCTCGGCCTGCCGGCCGGACAAGCGGCGCACGCCGCCCGTGAGTTGCTCGCCGCGATGGACGCCATGCGGGGACTGGAAACGGGTCTGGGGCTGTGGACGAAACGCACGCTGCAGCTGCGGGAGGAGGGGCGGCGGGCCTGCCGGCCGACGCCCACGGGGTGCTCACCGGGGATCCCGTGGCCGACGGTCGGGCGCTGGACGCCTGGGCGGTGAAGCGGACCGGCGGGCTGATCGACGGTATGCCGGTCACGCTGACCGAGGACACGCAGATGGTGCTGGCGAGCGCGCTGACCCTGCGCACGCGCTGGCTGAGACCCTTCCACGAGACGGCTCTGGAGACTGCGTACGAGCCCTGGGCGACCAAGCCGCGGCTGGGCCTGTGGCGCTCCACTGCCGTGCTGGACCGGGTGGGGGTGGCGCAGACCCCCGGCGGATACGTCACCGAGCTGAAGGTGCTGGGGAACAACGCCCTGGATGTGCACCTGCTGCTCGGCGAGGAGGGCATGAGGCCGGGGCAGGTGCTGGGGGCCGGGGTCGACATCCTCGCCGGCCGGCGTGCGGTCGTGCCGGGACCGCGGCTGCCCTTCGGGAACGTGGGCCCCGGCCTGCGGGTGGCGAGGGTGCGCCGCACACGGCCCGTGCCGCCGTCGCTGGAGGTGACGACCGCGGCGTACGACGTGAACGCGAGCCACGATCTCCTGGCGCTGCACCGGTTGTTCGGACTCACGACGGCACGGGACACCTCGCGCGGGCACTTCCCGGGCATCAGCGACTTCCCGCTGGCCGTCGGGTCGGCCCAGCAGAACACCATGGCGAAGTTCGGCGCGTTGGGCTTCGAGGCCGCCGCGGTGACGGCGTTCGGTGCAGTCGGCGCAGGCATACCCGAGCTCCGCTACGTGACCACCAGGATCAGGGCCGCCTTCGACCGCCCCTTCGGCTTCCTCGCCCTGCATCGCCACACGCGAATCGTGCTGACAGCGGGCTGGGTCACGGATCCGCTGCCGCTGCCCGAGTACGACTGGGAGGACGAGCGGTGAGGTGACCGCGTGCGCGCAAGGGTGGGGACCCGCGGCTCAAGCGGGCGGTTCAGCTGCTCGACGCGCGGACCAACACCCTTCTCGCCGACCCGGGGCACGATCCGCGTACCGGTCCAGGGGTACTGAGCCGTAGACATGACGAGGGCCCGGCCATCAGCCGGGCCCTCGTCGGAGCTGGCTTACCGGGGCCTCCCAAGGTAGAACCGCCCACTGACAACGCCCGGGGCACACACATCGCGCACGGGCAGCTGCCGGGCACCGCTACCGCCGCGCGGCATCGTCCTGCCGCCATTGTTCCGCCGCCTGGATCATGGTCCGGCCGACGTGCTCGAAGAAGTGGCCGATGTCCTGCATCCGGGTGCCGGCGGGCGTCGCGGTGCCGAGGACGCGGGCGCCGCGCAGGGCGAAGTCGGCCAGCATGGTGTTCTGACGGGCACTGGCCATCCAGCCGCGCAACCAGGCGTCGGCGTCGATGACGTACCGGTCGCGCCGCCGGCCGGTGTCGCGCTCGCGCCTGATGAGCTCCTGCTGTTCGAGTTCGCCGACGGCCTTGGAGACGGATGCGGGGCTGACCCGCAGGCGCTGGGCCAGCTCGGTGGCGGTCAGGCTGCCGCCATCGGTGACGTACAGGCACGTCAGTACCCGGGCGGTCATGCGCGGGAGCCCCGTAGCGACCATCATCGCCGTGAACTGTTCCTCCAGTTCGAGGACGGCCTCCGGGTCGCGCCCGTGTACGTCACCCGCGCTCGGGGAGGTGGCCGGAGCGGCGGCCGGGGACTGCTTGCGGCGGCGGGCGCGGCTCGTGGTGGCGCGATGGGCCGCGTCGGCCCGATAGGCGGCGGGGCCGCCGTTGCGGGCCACCTCCCGGGTGACGGTGGAGATGGGCCGGCCCAGGCGCCCGGCGATGTCGGTGTAGCTGAGTCCGTCGCGCAGCCCCTCGGCGATCTGCGACCGCTCGTCGTGGGTCAGTCTGCCTCCGGGCATCGGCATGGCCTCCGTGTCAGGTGCGTGCGGGTGCCCAGTATTGCTTTCACGGCCAGTTCATTGCAAATCTGACGAGGCTGCATTTGCATTCGACCTCATTGTCATTGCAAGAAACTCTTTCGTTGACCTGCATAAATGCGATGCGAGTTGGTTTCTTTGTTGACGGAAGAGTGAAAGCAATTTAGCTTTTAGTCATTCGCGAATGCGCGATGTGATTCGAGCGGGCCCCGGACGAGGGCTGCTCGCCGCCCTGATCGGAGCCCCCATGACCTCCTTACTCGCACCCGTACGCGCCTGGCACCGGCCGCTGACGGCCTGCGCCGTCCTCATGTTCGGCCTGGTGCTCGTCGCCGCCGTCGGTACGGTCCTGGACGAACGGACGCTGCTGGGCGAGTCGGTGTGGGTCAAGCCGCTCAAGTTCGGCTTCGCCTTCGGCCTCTACGCCGGCACGCTGGCATGGCTGCTGACCAAGCTGACCAGGGGCAGGCGGCTGGGGTGCCGGCTGGGCACCGTCTTCGCACTGGCGGCCACCGTGGAGGTGGGCGCCATCACCGCCCAGGCGGCGCGCGGCACGTTCAGCCACTTCAACGCGGACCAGGGCGACCCGGTCACCCTCGCCCTGGTCCCCCTCCTCACCTTCGGCGTGATGGTCATCGTCATCGCGCAGTTGGTGCTCGCAGCCGTCGTCCTCTTCCAGCGCACGGGCGGAGCAGCGCTCAACCGGGCCATACGCCACGGTCTCGCGCTCGCTACCTTCGGCATGGTCGTGCCGGTCTTCTGGATGGTCACCGAGATCCACCCCCGTACGGTGACCGACGCCAACGGACACTCCGTCCAGATGTACCAGGGCCACGGCATCGGTGACCCCGACGGCCACGGCATGCCCCTCACCAACTGGAGCGTGAGCGGAGGCGACTTCCGGGTACCGCACTTCTTCGCCCTGCACGGCATCCAGGTGCTCCTCCTGATCGCCGCGGTACTGGCCGCCCTGGCCGCCGAGCGCGTCTGGCTGCGCGACGAGGAGGTGCGGGCCCGCCTGGTCGGCAGCGCGGCGCTCGGCTACACGGGACTGGTGGCGGTGGTGACCTGGCAGGCGTGGCGCGGACAGCCCCTGATCCATCCCGACACCGCCACCCTCCTCGCCCTCGCTGCGGTGCTGCTGCTCACCGCGGGGGTCACCGTACGAGTGATGGCGACCGCCAAACGCGCTACGGCCGCATGCACTCCGGCCGAGCCCGCCACGGCCGAGCGCACTCCGGCCGAGCCCGCCGCGGCGCGACCGGCCGGGACCCCCGGGCCTTCCTGGCCGGTGGCGCGCTGACGTTGACCGCCCGCCCGCCCGCCTGCCCGCCCGATCCGACGAACCGAACCGCACCCCTGAAAGGAAGACCGTCATGACCAGTCACTTTTCCACCGAGGCGACCACAGAGGGTACGCCGGAGGTCTCCGCAGCGGCCGTCGACGCCACCCCCGACCGCTCCGCAATGCAGCACGCCCTGGACCGCGCCACCGTCCCGGGCGGCGCTCCCGGCATCGTCGTCGAGGTACGCGAGGGCAGTGACGCCTGGTTCGGCACGGCGGGGGTCTCCGACACCTGGACCGGACAGGAACGCCGGCCGTCCGAGCGGTTCCGGATCGGGAGCACGACGAAGGCGTTCACCGCCACGCTCGTCCTGCAGCTCGCGGCCGAGGGCCGGCTGGGTCTCGACGACACGATCGAGCGGTGGCTGCCCGGGATGGTGGCGGGCAACGGCTACGACGGCCGCGCGATCACCATCCGGCAGTTGCTCGACCACACCAGCGGCATCTTCAACTACGCCAATGACGCGGAGTTTTTCAAGAACGGCATCGGCGAGGCATGGTTGCGGCACCGCTACGACACCTACGCCCCCGAGCAGTTGATCAGGATCGGTCTGGCCACCCCGGCACCCTTCGCTCCGGGGGACGCCTTCCTCTACTCCAACACCAACTACTTCCTGGCCGCCCTGATCGTCGAGGAGGTCACGGGCGGGACGTTCGCCGAAGCGCTCACCCAGCGGATCATCCGCCCTCTGAGGCTGACCGGGACCTACCTGCCCGGCACGGAAGCGGCGATCCGCGGGACGCACTGCCGGCACTACTCCACCCTTTTCGCTTCCGATGCCCAGCCCGTGATCCACGACGCGACCGAGCGGAACCAGTCCTTCGCATGGGCGGCCGGCGGCATCGTCTCGACCACGGGTGACCTGCAGCGCTTCTTCGGCGCACTGCTCCAGGGCCACCTCCTGCCCGCCGAACAGCAGCGGGAGATGTTCACCAGCGTCGACACCGCGGGACCCGTCCCGTGGATCCCGGGCACCCGGTACGGCCTGGGCGTGTTCTCCTGGACACTGCCGTCCGGCGTCACGGTCTGGGGCAACGCGGGTGCGACGTACGGCTCGTGGACCTGCGCCATGGGCTCCCGTGACGGCGAGCACCTGCTCACGAGCCAGATCAACGGCGACTGGAGCGGCCTGCCCGTCCTCGCCGACATCCTCACCACCGAGTTCGGCACGGCTGTCACAAGCTGACGGCCGAGAGCGCCGGCCGCCCGTACCTCTTTGATCACGCCGATGCCGTTCATGCCCGGGAGGAGCCCGAGACCCCCAGCCGGCCCACCAGGCCGACTCCCGGCGGCCGTTGGCGGGGCGGTGTCGGTTTCGGTGTCGGTGTCAGCGGACTGTCGGCCTGCTGCTGCTCGCCTACGCTGCGGAACCCGCAGGCCCCTGGGACGGCGAGACCGTCGCCCACTCCCACATCACCGCAGGCCTCGCCCTGGCCCTTGCCGCTGTGACGGCACTCCTCCCGTGGGTGTTCCTGAAGGCCGAGTGGATGCGCAGATGGTGGTTGATCCTGCCAGCACTCTTCGCTCCTGCCGCGGACCTGCGACTGACCCTCCTCGCTCCGGGGCTCTGACGCCCCGCAGGGACCGGCCCCACGCTGTGCTCAGGGTCCCGGCGGTCCGGCAGAGACGGGAGAGAGCCGCTTCAGGCCGACGCCGCCGCGGCGCGCCCGGCTCCTGCCCGAGCCGGCGGCGCCGGACACCGTAGCGGGTCACCCCGCGGGGCTTGAACACCGACAGCCCGGCCGCCCGAGCGCAGCGCCTGGATGACCCCGATCGGCCTGCTCATGTCGTACGTCGCGTTCGTCGCCAAGGACTCCGAAGGCCGCCGGCGGCACCTCGTCAGCCCGTTCGCAGCGGTCGTCGTCGTCATCTCGGCCCTCGCCCGGCTGGGCATGATCACCCTTGCCGCCACCGTCAGCTCCGGCGGCGGCCACGACCACGGCTCCATGACCGGGACGCCCGTGAAGCCGGCTCAGGCTCCCGTCGAGTCGGCCCCTCCGTCCAAGGCCCCTGACGAGCCGGCACAGGACGGCCATTCCCACAGCCACTGAACCCGGCGCCCCCGCGGCCCGGCGTCGGCCACGCCGGGCCCCCGCGGCCGGCTCTCGGTGCATCGAACGCACCCGAGCCGAAGCTCCCTCGACGGTGCCGCCACGGCCTGCACGACGCGGCCGCGGAGCCGAGAGCCGCCGATCAGGCCTTCCGCAGGGCCGAAAAGGGCTCAACGAGCGAACCGCGCGCGTGGTTTCACCCTCTGTATACCGGATCCCCCTAATGTGTAACGCTGAGTGAGGATCTGTTCCGGTGTTCGTGCACATCGTGAGGGAGCGCATCGGCATGCCCATGTTGCTGATCAAGGGTTCGTACCACCTCGTCAACAGTCGGGCGGACGGGGACACCATCCCCTTCAAGCCGGACAAGAAGGAGGAGTGGGACCTCGTCCCCGGCCCCCACAAGGTCGAGCAGAACACGTCCGGCAAGGCGAAGCTGCGGCTGGAGGCCATCGACACGCTGGAGACGCACTACGCGCGCAACGGCAACCCGGAGGTCCACCAGCCGTGGCTGCATGGCCGCGCGGCACGGGATGAGCTGACCAAGTGGCTCGGCTTCACCAGTGTCGACCGCCTGCCGGACGAAACCGTCACCGCCGCCACCCCCACGACCTGCCCGGGCTGGATCCTCACCCGCAGTGCGGGCCGCGACAAGCGCTGTATCGCGCTGGCCGGCAAGGGCACGCCGCCGGGCACCAGTGGCACGTTCATCCACGTCGACGAGGCGCTGCTGAGCACCACGTTCAACCACCACATCCTCAAAGAGGGCCTGGCGTACCCCACGTACTACACCAGCCTCTTCCCCGACCTGCGCGAGGAGCTGACCGCCGCGGTACGCCAGGCCCGGGCGGCCGACAAGGGCCTGTGGAAGGACGACGACACACTCGACGGCGCGACCGTCACCGGCATCGACTCCCTCCAGGACGACGCCGTGATCCTGCCCAAGCTGTTCCGGCGGCTCGTGGACTACCTCTACCTCGGCGACCCCGACAACGCGGACCTGACCGGCTTCCCCGCCTTCCTCGACCAGGCCGCGGACCAGTTCTGGATCATCTCCGCGGGCCACTCCACCACCGGCCTCGACGCCATCGTCGAGGTCATCGACAGCAAGGTGCGGATGACCCACCCGCCCGAGGACCTCGTCTTCGTCGAGAACTGAACCAGGAGCGCCATGACCCCCGCAGCGGACTTCCGCGCCCTGTCCGAGCTGCTGACCGGCGAAGCGCCGCTGGACCAGGCCACCGCCGACGCGCACCGCACCCGCCTCGAAGCGCACTACGCATCGGCGCTCACCCGCCTGATCGACACCTGTCGCAGCGTCGCCGGTGAACCCGACCCGGGAGCGGCACTGTTCGCCGCGGTCAACGCCGACCCCGAGCTGGCCCGCGTCGCCCGCGAGACCCTCGCCATCTGGTACACCGCCCAGTTCACCCGCCCCGACAACACCCAGGCCGGCCCCGAATCACCCGCCCGCTACCGCGACGGGCTCGTCTGGAACGTCATCAAGGCGCACCCGCTCTCCGCCGCACCCGTGCCCGGCGGATACGGCTACTGGACCCGGCACCCCTGAAACGAGGGACCCTCATGGACACCTCCATGAACACCTCCTTGGACACCTCCATGGACACCTCCTCCTACGACGTCGTCATCGTCGGCGCCGGCGTCGCGGGCGCGCTCGCCGCCTGCCGGATCAAGGAATCCAGACCCCACGCCCGCGTCCTGCTCATCGACGCCGGCGACAACGCCATCGACACCACCCAACGCGCCGCATTCGTCGACGCCTACCAGCTCTCCGCCGCAAAAAACGTGCCCTCGCCGTACGCCGCCCTGCGCAACAACAAGGACGGCTACGCCCCCTCCTCCGACGGCGTCGGCGACCCGGTCGCGATGAACCGCTACTACGTCGAGACCGGCCCCGACCTGTACAAGAGCGGGTTCCAGCGCATGGTCGGCGGCAGCACCTGGGCCTGGCGCGGCAACAGCCCCCGCTTCCTGCCCAGCGACTTCGAGATGAAGACCCGCTTCGGCGTCGCCGTGGACTGGCCGCTCACCTACAACGACCTCGAACCCTTCTACGCACAGGCGGAGAACGAGCTCGGCGTCTCCGGCAACCGCACCGAGTGGGAGACCGCCACCCCCCGCAGCACCGACTTCCCCATGCCCGGCATCGTCCCCAGCTACGGCGACGAGCTCGTGCGCACCGCCCTGGCCTCCCTCACCGAGATCGACGAGGTGCCCGTCACCGTCGTCACCACCCCCCAGGCCCGCAACACACGCGACTACCAGGGCCGACCCGCCTGCCAGGGCAACTCCAGCTGCATCCCGGTCTGCCCCTCCGGCGCCAAGTACGACGCCTCCGTCCACGTCCGCAGGGCCCGCGACGAGCTCGGCGTCGAGGTGCGCACCGGCTGCACCGTCACCCGTCTCGCCCCCCGGCCCGGCACGGCGTCGCCGACGGTGGTCTTCCGCGACTGGACCACCACCGACCGCCCCGAGCAGCAGGTCAACGGCACCCACATCGTCCTGGCCCTCAACGCGATCGAGACGCCGAAGCTCTGGCTGATCTCCGGACTGGACAATCGCAGCGACCAGGTCGGCCGCAACCTCATGGACCACCTCGCCGAGGAGGTCGTCGGCCTCTTCGGACAGCCCGTCTTCCCCTTCCGCGGCCCCCAGTCGACCCTCAGCATCGAGACCTTCCGCGACGGCGACTGGCGACGCACCACCGGCGCGTTCCGCATGACCATCGGCAACGACGGCTGGGGCCGCTTCGAATCCCCCGGCGCCGCCCTCGACAAGCTCATGTGGGACCCGGCCGCCAAGCGGCTCAGGCACTACGGCGACGACCTGCGGGACAAGCTCGCCGAACGCGTCACCCGCATGATGCGGATCGGCTACTCCACCGAGCAGCTCCCCGACCCGGCCAACCGCGTCACCCTCTCCGACCAGCGCGACCAGCTGGACGTCCCACGCCCCAAGATCGCCTTCAGGATCGACGACTACTCCAAGCGCGCCCTCGCCTACGGCCACTCCGTCGCGCGCCGTATCTGGGAGCACCTGGAGCACACCGCCGGAGCCGAGGAGGTCGAACCCCTCCAGCCCAGCCTGAAGTACAACGGCGCCGGACACCCCATGGGCACCACCCGCATGGGCACCGACCGCGCCACCTCCGTCGTCGACGCCGACGGCCGCTCCCACGCCCACCCCGGCCTCTGGATCGTCGGCAACTCCGTCTTCCCCACCGGCAGCACCGCCAACCCCACCCTCACCCTCGCCGCGCTCACCCTCCGCACCGCCGACAAACTCGCCGCCACCCTGTGACGGCGGAACCCACGAGCGCCACCACACAGCTGGTCATCGCCCGTCACGGCCAGGCCCGGTGCAACGTCGAAGGCCGCGTCGGCGGTCCAAGAACTGCACCGGGCTCACCGACCTCGGCCGGCACCCGATCGAACGCCTGGCCGCGGGGCGACAGGCAGCAGCGCCCTGCCGGCTGCGCCGTCGCCGGTCAGGAGCGCGCAGGACGGGGAGTCCTGCCCGTCAGCGGGATGTTGAGGGTGTGGCAGGGTGGTGGGGCATGTGGGCCTTCGGGGCCTGTTGAACGCGAGAGGGGTATGTCATGAACGAGGTTGAGCTCAGGGCGCTTTTCGACCAGATCGACACGGACGGTGACGGGCGGATCAGCGTCGTCGAACTGGCGGAGGGGTTCAAGGCCGAGGGCGCCCAGGAGCACCTCGCCGAAGAGGTGGAGAAGGCCATGAAGGCCGACGTGAACCACGACGGGGTCCTCGACTTCGAAGAGTTCCGCACCCTGCTGAAGTAGCGGCAGGCCCGGCAGCAACGGCCGCCGGCCCAGCCGGTCCCGCCTGCGACGCGCAGACACCCCCGAGCTGCGCACCGCCGCCGGCACGTACGTGGCGACCGAGCGCAAGTCGGGCCTTCCCGGGCAGGGCTGACGGTCGACCGCAGCCACGCCGACCAGGCAGACTCGGGGCCTCTGGAAAGGGGGGGCGACGACCGCGCAACGATGCACCGGCCGGAGCCCGAGCGGGTGCCGCGCAACGCGGAGGGAATCCCGGCCGCCCTGCCCGGCGCGCACCGGATGGAGTTCTACCGCGAACTCCCCGGAGACTGACGCGCGAACCGGTGCCGCGCCGGCCGGCACAGTGCCTGCCCAACGGTCTCGCTGGACGACCTCCCTGCGCGGCGCCGGGCGGCAGGACTGCCCGTTGACCGATCGGTACGACGAAGGCCACCGGCGAGACCGGCGGCCCGGGTCCGGGCAGCACCGCGGCATCGCGGCGGCCACCGCCACGGCCCATACCTGTTCGCACCGGAATTGGCTGGCAGGTGCATGACGAAATGGTGGGGTGCGGGGCTACCTTCTTAGGGCTCCGAAGGCGCGGCTGTCCGAACCCGCGGACCACAGGCGGGAGGTGGCGGCGTCTCCAGTGCCCCGGCTCCGCCAAGGGGCCGGATCCCCCCACGCATGAAGGAAGACGACCATGTCTCTGGGCACCTGGCTGAAAATCGGCACCTCCGCCGCCGCACTGGTCCTCGCCGCGGCACCCGCCGCGACCGCGGCACCCGCGCCCTTACCGGACGCCACCGCGGCGGTAGTGACACTCCGCTACGACGACAGCCGGGCCGCCGGCTGGGAAGCGGCCATCGCGGCCGGGGTCGCCTCCTGGAACGCGAATGTCAGCAACGTACGGCTGGTGGAGGCCGCCCCCGGGACCCGGGCCGAGATCGTCATCGTGGCCACCACCGGCTGGCCGCAAGCCACCCTCGGTCCCGTCCGTCCGGGGCGACAGGTCCGAGTCGAACTCGGCGCGCAGGCCGTGAGCCAGGGGTACGACAAGACACGCATCGCCGCGCACGAGCTGGGCCACAGCCTGGGCCTCCCGGACACCAAGCCGGGGCCGTGCTCCCAGCTGATGTCCGGGTCCAGCGCCGGGACGGCCTGCACCAACGCCGTGCCGAACGCGACGGAGCGGTCCCGCGTGCAGAACGCGTACGCGAACGGGCTCGCGGCAGCCGTGCCGACCGACGGCCGGGTACTCGTCGACGCCCCCTGATCGGCGGGTCGGCGAGTCGGCGGGTCGGCAGGTGGCCGGTGCGGGGCCCTGGCCGGGACGGGATCCCCGGAGGGCGGCCGTGCCGGTCCACCGCCGCGCCTTCATCAGCCGGCGGCCGGCGAGCCGGGCGTCCGCAGCGGACCGTGGACGGCCCGTTCCGCGGGCCCATGAGAGGTGGGGCAGCGGCGGTCGGAGCGGAACCCTCAGGGCCGCCACGGGCGTCGGAGGGCGGGGCGCCTAGGATCGCGGTATGGCGCTGCTCATGAGTGACGTGGACCGGTTCGAGGCCGCGAGGCCCCGGCTGGAGGCCATCGCGTACCGGCTGCTCGGGTCGGCGGGCGATGCGGAGGACGCCGTGCAGGAGACGTTCCTGCGCTGGCAGGCGGCGGACGTCGGGCGGATCGAGGTGCCCGAGGCCTGGTTGACGAAGGTGTTGACCAACTACTGCCTCAACCAGCTGACTTCGGCCCGCGTCCGGCGTGAGACGTACGTGGGGCGCTGGCTTCCCGAGCCGCTGCTCGAAGGCGATCCGATGCTCGGGCCGGCCGACACCGCCGCACAGCGCGAGTCGGTGTCGTACGCCGTCCTCGTCCTGCTGGAACGCCTCACGCCCAACGAGCGTGCCGTGTACGTCCTGCGGGAGGCCTTCGACTACCCGCACCGGGAGATCGCCGAGATCCTCGACATCAGCGAGGCCGCCAGCCAGCAGATCCACCACCGGGCCAAGAAGCACATCGCGGACGGCCGGGTGCGCACCGAGATCGACGGGGCCGCGGCACGGCGGATCGTCGAGGAGTTCCTGGCCGCCGCGACCAGCGGCCGTACCGAACCCCTCGTCCAACTGCTCACCCAGGACGCCGTCGCGGTGGGCGACGGCGGCGGCAAGGTCCCGGCCCGCGCGAAGGCGTTCGAGGGCGCCCTCGCGGTCGCCACGTTCCTGCGCGGCCTGTTCAAGCCCGGCACGGCCAAGCGGGCCATCGTCGGCGGTACGCCCGAGATCTACGCCACGACCGCCAACGGCGGGCCCGCCATCGCGGCGGTCGTCGACGGCCGGCTCGTCGGGATCACCTGCCTGGACGTCACCGTGGACGGCATCGTGGCGGTCACCAGTCAGGTCAACCCCGACAAGCTCGTGCGCGCGACCGAGCGGTGGGCGGCCGCGGACCACGGGGAGGGCCCGCTCCACACCTTGTGAGACCCGGCGTCACACCGACCCAGAGCGTTATGACGCAGGTCACATTCGATTCCTGTCAGGAAACGCGGGGCTGCCCGGTTCAAGGTGCGAAACCACGCCGGAGACCGGCGGACCCGCCCAGACAGGAGCACGGACATGGAGCACCGCATCGTCGTTCTCGGAGCCGGATACACCGGTGCCGTCGCCGCCGGCCGTCTCGCCAAGCGGCTGCACCGCGAGGACGTCCGCATCACCCTCGTCAACCCGGAGCCCGACTTCGTCGAGCGCGTCCGGCTGCACCAGCTCGCGGCCGGCCAGGACCTCCGGCCCCGGCCGTTCGGAGAGATGTTCGCGGGCACGGGCGTGGAGCTGAAGCTCGCGAAGGTCACCGCCGTGGACGTGGACCGCAAGACGGTGGTGGTCGCCGCCGCGAACACCCCCGGCCGGGAGGAACTGGCCTACGACACCCTGGTCTACGCGCTCGGCAGCGGCTGGAACGACGGGGGCGTCCCCGGTACCGCCGAGCACGCCCACGAGGTCTCCAGCCGTCCCGGCGCACTGCGCCTGCGTGACCGCCTCGCCGCCCTGGACGCCGGCCGGCCCGTGGTCGTGGTCGGCGGCGGACTGACCGGTCTGGAGGCCGCCACCGAGATCGCCGAGGCCCGCCCGGACCTCGACGTCGCCCTCGCCGCCCGCGGCGCCCTCGGCGACTGGCTGTCGGAGAAGGGCCGCGCCCACCTGCGCAGGACGGTGGACGGGCTCGGCATCACAATCCACGAACACGCCGTGGTCGACGCCGTGGAGGCCGACCGCGTCACGACCGCCGACGGCCGGACCGTCCCCGCCGACGTCACCGTCTGGACCACCGGATTCGCCGTCCACCCCATCGCCCGGGCCACCGCCCTGGAGCTCACCGACGGCGGCCGGATCGTCGTCGACGCGACGATGCGCTCGGTCTCCCACCCCGACGTGTACGCCGTGGGCGACGCGGCGACGGCGACGGGCCCCGGAGGCAAGCCGCTGCGCATGTCGTGCGCCTCGGGCGTCCCGATGGCCTGGCAGGCCGCCGACGCGATCGCCGCCCGGCTCGCCGGCACCAAGATCCCGAGCGTCCCCATCCGCTACTTCCAGCAGTGCATCTCCCTGGGCCGCAAGGAGGGCCTGATCCAGTTCGTCACCGCCGACGACCGGGCCGTCGACAAGGTCCTGACCGGCCGCGCGGCCGCCTTCTACAAGGAGATGATCTGCAAGGGCGCGGCGTGGGGCGTGGCCCACCCGACCGTCGGCATGCCGGGCCGGCGCCGCCGGGTCGCGCAGCAGGAGACCGGGACCGCCGCCCGGGTGCGGGCCGCGGCCTGACCGCCGCCTGCGGAACAGTGCCTGTCCACAAGGGACCCTTCGGGTGGCGTTGCGGGCGCATCCGTCGGCGCCGCTCCCGCCGAAGAAGTGACGCTGGAGAGGCGGGAAGCGGCGGACGCGGTGCGATCGCGGAACGGAGGGCCGATGGACGGAACCGAGCGGTGGGAGGTCGCTCCCGACGCGGGTCGTCCGGAGGGACGCGCGTGCTCTCACCTCGGCCTCCTGGAGCAGAGCGGCGCGCCTGGGGCCGCGCCGTCCGCCGGATGCCGGGGATGCGCGCCCCACGGGGCGCCCTGGGTCAGGCTGCGGCAGTGCGTGACCTGCGGGTACGTCGGATGCTGCGACAGTTCCCCGGGCCGCCACTCCTACGGGCACCATGCGCGCAGCGGCCACCCCGTGGCCGTGTCCCTCGCGCCGGACGAGGACTGGGCCTGGTGCTTCCCGGACGAGGTCTTCCTGGTCCGGGCCCGGCCCGACGCAGCGGACCCACCGACAGGCGGGGCGCGGTACCGATGGGAGGCCCCAATGGGAACGAACGGTACGGACACGGGGGGTACGGAATCGGTGTGGGACTACCCCCGCCCGCCCCGGACCGAGCCCGACACCCGGCACGTCATGGTGTGGCACGCGGGCGTGCCGCTGGCCGACTCCCGGCGCTGTGTCCGCGTCCTGGAGACCAGCCACCCGCCGGTTTTCTACGTGCCGCGGGCCGACGTGCGCATGGAACTCCTCCGGGCCTCGCAGCACCGGAGCGTGTGCGAGTGGAAGGGCACCGCCACCTACTGGGACCTCGGCCCGGAGCTCGGCCACCCGTCCGCGGCCCCCATCGCCTGGAGCTACGAGGCCCCGCTCCCGGACTACGCCCCGATCGCCGGGCATCTGGCGTTCCACGCCGACCGGGTCGACACGTGCACGGTCGACGGCGAGCGGGTCCGCGCCCAGCCGGGCGGCTTCTACGGCGGGTGGATCACGGCCGGGATCACGGGCCCCTTCAAGGGCGTGCCCGGGAGCTGGGGCTGGTGAGGGCGGAGGCGGCCGCCCCAGCGCCCACGCCCTCGATCGGCCCCCGCCCGGCTAGGCGAAGGAGAACCAGTTGACGTTGACGAAGTCGGAGGACTGGCCGCTGTCGAAGGTCAGATAGACGTCGTGGGTGCCGGTGGTGCGGCGGATGTCGGCGGGGACGGTGCGCCAGGCCTGCCAGCCGCCGGTGTTGGCGACGGCGAAGCCGCCGACCGGGGTGGCTGTGGGGCTGCCGAGGCGGACCTGGACCAGGCCGCTCACTCCGCCGGCGGCCCCCGAGGCGACGCGCGCGTCGAAGCGGGTGGCGCCGGTGGAGCCGAAGGCCACGGCCGAGAACTTGAGCCAGTCACCGTTGGACAGATGGCCGACGGCGGATCCGCCGCCGCCGTCGGAGCAGGCCTCGACCTGTGCTCCGGACTGGGCATTGAACGCCTCGGCCTGGATGGTGGTGAAGGCGCCGGCCCCGCCGCCCGGGGCGGTGGCGGTCGGCGTCGGGGCCGGTGTGCCGCCGCCGGCCACACCCCCGACCGTGATGGTCCAGCGGCCGGGGGTGCCGGACTGCACCTTGCCCTCGAAGTCGACTCCGGCCGGGTGCACGTCGTCGTACGGGAAGGCGTACCCGAGATGGTCGGGCGTGGTGTTGTGCAGGATGCGGGCGTAGTGGTTGGTGCGCGGCCGGGTGTAGAAGGCGGCGGGCTTCTCGGCGGTCGGCTGGTGGGGGTTGTCCAGCAGGGTGGTGCGGTTGAAGGCGGCGGCGAGCCGTGCGCTGATATTGCCCATCAGGTCGTTGCCCGTGGTGAAGGGCGCGTCGCTGCAGGAGAAGACCGAAAGGGTGGACGGCTTGGCGAAGCTGCCGACTCCGGGGAAGGCGAGGACATCGCCGTTCACCCGGCCGGTGACGGTTCCCCAGGTGAACTGGGTGTCGATGCGCAGGTCGGTGGAGCGGTACTTGTTCCACACCTCGTCCACGTAGCCGTCGAAGTAGCCGCGGAACAAGGCGTTGTTGCCGCGGATCGCCAGGTTGGGGCTCAGTACGCGCACGTCGCGGCCGCCCGAGGTGACGATCAGCCGGCTCCAGTCGCTGCCGTCGGCGGCGGACTGGGCCCGCAGCGCGGCGGCGACCTTCGACAGTCCGTCGGCGGGCAGCCCGCGCACCGTCTGGGTGCCCTGGCCGGTCTCCAGCTGGAAGGCGATCGGCAGCGAGACCATGTCGACGAACGTGATGTTGGCGTACAACTGGTCGCTGTTGAAGGTGAATTCGCAGAAGTCGTGAGCGATGTTCGCGTTGGGGTCGGAAGGGTTGCTCACCGACGGCAGGGCCAGACCGCCGCCGCGGTTCACCAGGAAGGTGAGTTTCGCGCCGACGGAGAAGTAGATACGTCCGCTGTCCAGGCGCGGCAGCGTCACCCTCCGCGCTCCGGCGCCGGACGCGTTCAGCGCGATGGCACAGTCGACCCCGAGCGGGGTCTGATCGGCGGCCGGAGCCGGCGGGTGGTACAGGCTGGAGCCGTCGGCCCGGATGAAGGCCCAGGTGCCGCCGGCCGCGGGGTCACGGCCGAGCACATAGGCGTACACCGTGTTGTTGCCGGTGGTGTTCACCAGGTCGAGGGGGAGCGTGGCGGTGGTGGACGCGTTGGCGGCCATCTCGAGCCAGGCCGCCGCGGCGGGCACGGCCAGGGCCAGGCCCGCTGACACGGCGAGGAGTTTTCTACGGGGCATGGTTCGCTGGTGACGAGCCGTCACAGTGGGGGTTTCCGTTCTTCGTGGGTCGGGCGGGGGAGACGGGAGGGCGGCGGGCCGGTGGGTCAGCCGGCCGTCCACTTCTGGTTGGCGGCGCCGGTGCAAGTCCAGGTCTGCAACCGGGTGCCGTCGGCGGAGGAGTTGCCCTTGGCATCCAGGCATTTGCCCGCACCGGTGTTGGTGAGGTCACGGGCGGCGGTGTACGTCCACTTCTGGGCGTTGGTTCCGTTGCAGGTGTAGAGCTGGACGACGGCGCCGTCGGCGGTGGAGCCGCCCGCGACGTCCAGGCACTTGCCGAGGGCGCGGACGGTGCCGTCGCCCCCGATGGTCCACTGCTGGGCCGCGCTGCCGGTGCAGTCGTGCAGCTGGATGGGGGTGCGGTCGGCGTCGGAGCCGCCGGCGACGTCGACGCACATGCCACCGATGCCACGGATCGGGCGTGCGGCGGGGGCGCTTGCGGAGGAGGCGCGGACATAGTCGACGGTCATCGTCTGCGGGAAGGACGTGGAGGCGTCCGGGCTGCCGGGCCAGTCCCCACCGACCGCCAGGTTGAGGATGACGAAGAACGGGTGGTCGAAGACCCACTTGTTGCCACCGGTGTCGGCCGGCGTGAGCGTCTTGTACGTGGTGCCGTCCACCGACCAGACGAGGGAGTTCGGGCTCCAGTCGACGGCGAACACGTGGAAGTCGTCGGCGAAGGCACGGCCGTCGGGCAGGTTGTACGCGGAGCCGAGGCCGCCCGCTCCGGAGTAGCCGGGGCCGTGCACCGTACCGTGCACGGTGCTGGGTTCGCGGCCGATGTTCTCCATGATGTCGATCTCGCCGCTGCCCGGCCAGCCCACGCTGCCGAGGTCGTTGCCGAGCATCCAGAAGGCGGGCCAGATGCCCTGGCCGCGCGGGATCTTGATGCGCGCCTCGAAGCGGCCGTACGCCTGGGTGAAGGTCTTGGCGGTGTTCAGCCGGGCCGAGGTGTACTGGCACGGCCCGTACCAGCAGCCGAGGCCGGCGTCGGTGTTCTTCCGCGCGGTGATGACGAGGTTGCCCCGGCCGTCGAGCGCGGCGTTCGAGGTGCTGTTGGTGTAGTACTGCAGCTCGCGGTTGCCGAAGCCCGAACCGCCCGTCTCGAGCGTCCACTTGGCGGCGTCAGGAGCGCGGCCGGCCGGACCGTCGAACTCGTCGGACCAGGTCTGCGCGACAACCGCGGCACCGGCGGGCGGGGCGACCGAACGGGTGAGGGACAGGAGCACCGCCGCGACCAGGGCGGTGGTCACGAGGAGCACCACTCCGCCGAGAGAGCGGCGACGTGCGCGATGAGCAGCAGCCATGGGCGTGGTTCCTTGTCTGGGTGGGGGAGGAGCGGAGGCGCCGGGCCGGGCGAGCCGTGGAGAATGACAGAGAGATATGAGAGCGCTCTCAAACATGACGCAACGTCACCCGTGGCAGTGAGTATTACGGAGGGGTAACCGTCATGGCAACGTCAGACGTCACTCATCGCACGCCTGTGACCTGCGGTTTTCTCGTGTGGCCCGCAGCTTAACGATCTCTTAAGGCTGGCTTGATGCAGAGATGCGTGCATCGGAGCCTCACGTGATCGTCGGCCGGGACGGCCGCCGCGGGTACTCGCGCGGGCGTCCGGACCGCGTGCTCCCGGCCACGCACCCGGCCCCGGCCGGCGGTTCCTCGTTCACGCGCGGGTGTCCGGCGCCGCGCAGCCCGTCGACCGGTGCACCGGCGTCGGCCCGCGACACCGGACACCTCGACGAGCGGCGCCGCCGGCCCCGTACGGGAAGCCGGGCGACAGGTCCTTGCGGGAAGCGGGGCGGCAGGTCCTTGCGGGATGCTCGCGCCCGGAAGGACCTGTCGCCGCGCCGGCCTCAGACGGGTGCGGGGTCAGGCGGTGTGCAGCGTCAGGCCGTAGCGGCCGAGGATTTCGTTGACCGGCTGGAACCATGTCTGGCCGCCGGACGAGCAGTTGCCCCAGCCGCCGGAGGTGACGCCCTGGGCCTGGTCCCCGCTGAGGAACGAGCCGCCGGAGTCGCCTCCCTCGGCGCAGACGCTGGTCTTCGTCATCTGGTGGACGGCGCCCTGGCTGTAGTTGACGGTCTCGTTCCTGGCGAGGACGGTGCCGCAGTGCCAGCGCGTCGTGGACCCCGACCGGCAGATCGAGGCGCCCACGGGTGCCTCGGCGGAGCCGCGTACCAGCTGGTCCGGGATGGTGCCCCAGCCGAGCACCACCGGTACCGTCCACCAGCCGCTGTGGACGGCGACGTAGGCGTAGTCGTCGCCGGGGAACGAGGATCCCCGGAAGGTGCCCATCGCGGACCCGTCCCAGCCGCGCACGGCGGCCCCCGCCCGCCCGCAGTGCCCAGCCGTCACGAAGCCGCCGTGCACGGAGAAGCCGATCGAACAGCGGACGTTGCCGGTGTAGTACGGGTCGCCGCCGACGGTGCCCGCGGCGTACGTACGGGGCGCCTGCGCCGTCTCGGCGACGGTGACGGGTCCGCCGGCCCGGGCCCGGTCGACGAACGCCCGTACGGCGGGGGCTTCCCGCTCGGTACGTACGACCGTGACGACGACGCTGTTGGTCCGCGGGTCGACGTGCCAGCCGGCCACCCCGGTGGGCGCACCCAGCGTGTCCAGGCGCGCTTTGGCGTGGTCCAGCGCGGCGGCGCTGTGCCGGACGAGGCGGGTGTCGGCGCCCAGTGCCCGCACCTCGGACTCCGCCACGGGGTCGGTCACCGCGACGACGAGCCGGCCGGTGGACGGCTCGTACCAGGAGCCGCCGTACGCGCCACCCGCGGCCTGACGTGCGGTCTTCTCCACGGCCGCGGCGGCCTTTTCCGCGCGCAGCCGTTCCTCGGCCCGGGAGGCGGTGAGCCCGAGGTCCCGGCGCATCGCGTCGAGCAGTCCGGCCGAGGCGGACGGCACCGCGGCGGACGATGCCGCGGCGGGCTCCGGCAGCGGGACGGCGCTCGCCGCGCCGGCGTGGGCGGCGCCCAGGCCGACGGTCAGCAGCAGGGCGGCGACGGCGGCGCGTAAGGGGGTGGTGCGTTTCACGAGACCTCCTGGTGTGGGGGACCGACCGCTTGAGAGCGCTCTCAGGGAGTGTCGGCGCTACGCTAGCCGACCTGATTTGTCAGGTCCATACCAAATTCCGGTCGAACGCACCCGGGACCGGGAACCCCGCATCAAGGGAGGCCCTCCGGCGGAAGTCGCGAGCGGCCTGACCGCCGCCGCAACCCGCTTCCGGCCCAGCCCGGCCGCAGAGGAGGGGGCCGTGTTCCCCGGCCCCGCCCGTACCGCGCCCCGAGCCGTGCCGGGTCCGCCGATGGCCTTCCGTGGCTTCGATCTGGCCGCCGCGCTCGGAGCCGCCCGTCGACGCAGCCGGTGCGGGGTGCTCCTGGCCCGGCCGGACCGGGGACGAATACGCCGACTGCGTGGAGTGCGGCCGTGCCCCCGCGTCGGGGAAGCCGCTGGTGACGCGCGCGTGGTGGATCCCGTCTCCTCGGGGACCGTCTCCACCGCGTCGACTTCGCCGCGCACCTTCTGGACGGCATCGAACGCGAGGACCGGCCGGTGCTCGGAGCGGGAGCTGCGCAACCTGACGGCAGCCCGCCCGAAGCCGCCCCCGGGCAGGAACCTCACGGGGAACGCGGCGGGGGAGTCCAGAGCTGCGAGGACGCCATCACGCGGGGCTGTCAGTGTGCGGTGACCGAATACGCGGCGAGCGCGCGGTTGCCGCGCGGCCTGGCGACGGCCCGGAGAACGTCGGCCTGGCTCAGGACGAGCTGTCGTACCGGCTCGGGCAGCGCGGCCAGATGCTCATCCCTTTCCACCAGGTCGAGGCACGCGGCGATTTCCCAGTCGCCGTCCTGAAGTTCCTGGGTGTCGACCGGCTCGCCGCTGTCGGCCGTCCAGCCGGCCCCGGGCAGGAGACGCAGCAGGCTCTCGCGGGAGAAAGGCGTGCGGACGTTGCCCTGGCCATGCGATCCCGCGGCCTCGGTCTGGCCCTGGATCAGCACGGCGAGCAGGTGCGCCAACTGGTCGTCGGAGGCAGGCGTCAGGTCCCACTCGGTGAACCACAGTCGCCGCGCCCACGGCCGTACCCGGGCCAGCGTGTCGCGCAGTTGTCCGAGCGAGGCGAAGTACCAGGAGCAATGTACGAGCACCACATGGTCGAAGGTGCTCTCGGGGAAGTCGACCGACGGGTCGAGGACGTCGGTGCCGAAACGGAAGTCGATGCGTGGCCCGAGAGGGCCCGCCGCGAGCCGGGCTGCCGATTCTCCGAGCGTGACCGGTTCCCCGTAGGAGGGTGCGGCCACGTCGACGGCCACCACGCGCCCTTCGGGCCCAACCGCCTCCGCAAGGACCGCGGTCATGTCACCCTGGCCGCAGCCCAGCTCCAGGACGGTTGAGCCGGGTGCGATGTGCCAGCCCGCCACGAGCGCGGCGCGGTGGCGAGTCTGGGACAGCTGGGTGTCCGGGCTGTGATCGGCGGCGGCCATGCCGGCCGCGAGCGAAGGAGCCTTGGCGAGGAGATCGGAGTGATTCACAAAATCCTTGGTGATACTCGACGGGTCGGTGCGGGCCGAGGGTATGAGACGCGCGGACAGCGGCGCCTCCGAATTTCCCGGCCCTCACCGGCACGACCGGATCTTCGGCGATCGTTCCTTTCTGTTCGCAGTCCCACGACACCGGGGCCGGGTCGGCCCCGGTGTCGTGGGACGCGGGGACGACGTCACTCAGGGAGAAACGGGTGAGGACGCGGGCGACGGTGCCCGGTCCGGTGTGCCGACGGTGCTCGCCGCCCCAGTGCCCGTTGCCGCACCGGCGTGCGGCTCGGCCGGCTCCGCCGCCCGGGACACGGCCGGCTCCGCCGCCCGGGACACGGCCGGCTCCGCCGCCCGTGTACCGGGCCGGAAGTGCCACAGCGCCAACAGCCCCGCCACGCCCAGCAGCGCGGCCTGGACGTCGAGCGCGAACGGCAGCCCGAGCAGCCCGGCCAGGGCGCCGGCCAGCGCCATGCCCAGGGCCGTGAACCCGTCGAACACGCTCTGGAAACTGGCCAGGACCCGCCCGCGGGTGGCATCCGAGGTGTGCAGTTGCACGATGGCCATCCGGCCCGCGAACACCCCGATCCCCGGGGCACCCAGCACCGCGAACAGCGCCGCCTGGAACCAGATCGCAGTGGTCACATACGCGCTGTTCCAGGTGAAGGCGGTCATGGCGGAGAACACCAGCAGCGCCCAGCCCAGCAGCCGGCCGGGATCGGTGCGCCGGGCCAGCGTGCCGATCAATGCCCCGCCCGCGATGCCGCCGATCGCCTGGACCCCGCGCAGCAGACCGGTTTCGCCCTCGCCGCCGCCCAGCCGTTCGGTCACGAAAACGATGAACAGCACGGCGAACAGGCCCTGCGCCAGGCCGATCAGCCCCACCGGGAGCACCATCAGCCGCAGCCCGCGCTGGTTCCTGATCTCCCGGAGCCCCGCCACCCAGGCCCGCCACACCGGCTCCCGCACCGCAGCCGGCTGCGCCACCCCGAACGGGCGGGCCAGCAGCGCCACCGCCACCAGGAAGGAGGCCGCGTCGATGACCAGGACTCCTGGCAGCCCCAGCCCCGCCACCACGAACCCGCCGCAGGAGGCGCCCAGCAGCCGCGCCAGATTGCCGTTGAGGCTGGCCAGGCCGTTGGCGGCGGCGACATCCTCCGGCGCGACCACCGAAGGCAGCAGCGCGTACTTGGCGGGCTGGAAGACGGTGGCCAGGGCCGCCTGCGCGCAGGTGACCAGGTTGACCAGATACAGCTGGCCAGGCCCGTCGACGGCGAGCAGTGGCAGCAGTACCAGCACCTGGAGCAGGCTCACGCCGATCATCAGCCGACGCCGGTCCCAGCGGTCCGCGAGCACCCCGGCCACCGGCGACAGCAGCAGACCGGGCAGCAGCTCCAGGATGAAGTTGGCCGCGGTGGCCGTGACCGAGCCGGTGAGCTGGTAGACGAACACCGGCATGGCGATCATGAAGATCCAGTCACCGGTCTCCGAGACGAATCCGGCGGACCACAGCCGCCGGAAATCCCGGTTCGCCAACGGACCCTTCAGCGGTCCCTTCGGGAGGCCTTTTGCTCGGGTCATTGCGGAGACCTCACCATCTGCGGTCGGCGGGCAGGAGCGCAAGATGATGCCGAACATCCGTGGCCGGCTCAACTTCCCCGTTCAACCGCCGCATTACTGCGGTTGAACACCTCCGGAGACCAAAGGCGCAGTTGAACGGCACAGTTGAACGCGGTTGAGGACATTCGGATTCCACCCCTAATTTTCCGTCCATGCTCCCTACGGATATCGATCTGCTGCGAATACTGGGACGGCCCGCCCTGTCCGGCGACGGACGTCTGGCTGCCGTCAGCGTGACGGCGCCCGACGTGGCCGCCGATGCCAACGCGACCGAGCTGTGGGTGGCCGCGACCGACGGGTCCACACCGGCCCGTCGGCTCACCCGGGGCCCCCACGACAGTGCCCCGGCCTTCTCCCCGGACGGCCGCTGGCTCGCCTTCCTGCGTCCGCTGCCCGGAGGTGGTCCCGCCCAGATCCACCTGCTCCCCATGGACGGCGGCGACCCGTTCCCCGTGACAGACCTCCCACTCGGCGCCGGTCAGCCGGCGTGGAGCCCCGACGGCACCCGCCTCGCCTTCACGGCCCGGGTGCCCGAGCCGGGCCGGTATCTGCCCGGCGTACCGCCCGGCAAGGAGCGGCCGCGCCGGATCACCGCGCTGCGCTTCATGGCGGACGGCCTCGGGTTCACCTTCGACCGGCCCCGCCACGTGTTCGTCACCGCCCCGTTCGCCACGGGCGCCTTCGCCGCTGCCCCGGCCGCCGCCCAGCTCACCTCGGGCCCCTTCGACCACGACGAGGTGGCCTGGAGCCCGGACGGTTCCCTGCTCACCTTCGTCTCCGGCCGCCACCCCGGGCACGCCGACGACCTCCGCCGTGACGTGTGGGTATGCGCCCCCGACGGCAGCGGCCAGCGCCCGCTCACCCAGGGCGGCCTGGAAATGAGCTGTCCGAAGTTCTCCCCGGACGGCAGGACGGTCTACTTCGCCGCCGAGACCCTCACCGCGGACGGCCGCGCCCGGGGCGCCAGCAGCTACGGCCTGTGGTCGGTCCTCAGCGACGGCTCCGCCGACCCGGTCCGGCTCACCGACCCCGAGACCCACCACCTGAGCTTCTCCTCCTTGATGATCCAGACCGGCCAGGACGGGGTGTACTTCCCCAACGACTGGCACGGCGAGGTCCACCTGGTCCTCGTGCCCTACGACGGTGGCGAACCCCGCCCGGTCGTCACCGGCCCTCGCCAGGTCAACGGGTTCGCGGTCGCCGAGGCCCCGGACGGCACCACCACCGTGGCCGCCGTACTGTCCGGCGCCGAGAGCGCCGGCGACCTCACCGTGCTGCGCGACGGCACCGAACGCGAACTGACCTCCTTCGGCGCCGAACTGCGGGCCCGCGCACGGCTGCGACCGATCGAGGAGTTCACCGCGCACACCGAGGACGGATACCCCCTCCAGGGCTGGCTGATCCGGCCGGAGGGCCCCGGGCCGCACCCGGTGCTGCTCCAGATCAAGGGTGGCCCGTACACCCAGTGGGGCTACACCCTGAACGGGCCCGCCTCTTTCGAGGAAGCGCAGGTCTACGCCCGCGCCGGCTACGCGGTGGTCCTCGGCAACCCGCGCGGCACCTCCGGGTACGGGCAGGCGCACGGCCGCTGGGCCGCCGACGACCTGGCCCGCCGGACCGCCCCCGACCTGCTGGCCCTGCTGGACCACGCGCTGCGCGACAGCGCCCTGGACGCCGGCCGCGTCGGCGTCCAGGGCGGCTCGTTCGGCGGCTACATGTCGGCCTGGCTGGCCGCCCATCACGGCAAGCGGTTCCGGGCAGCGATGGGCGAACGCGGCTGCTACGCCATCGACAGCCACTTCGGCTCGGCCGACGACGGGGTCAACAACTCCATCGCCCTCTACGGCGCCGACACCGCCCGGTGGGCGGAACTCAGCCCGATCAGCTACGCCGACCAGATCGACATCCCGATGATGTTCATCCAGTCCGAGGAGGACCGGCACACCCCCATGGAGCAGGCACAGCGGATGTTCGTCGCGCTGAAGATGCGCGGGGTACCCGTCGAGCTGCTGCTGTTCCCCGGCGAGGGGCACGACATGTCCCGCACCGGTCTGCCCAGCCACCGGGTCGCCCGCTACGAGGCGATTCTCGACTGGTGGTCCCGCCAGATGCCCGAGGAGGACGACCGTGCCCCCGCACGCTGACCAGCCCGCCGAGTACATCCTCTCCACCTATCTCACTCCGCCCGGCGAACGGGCCGTCATCTCCCCGCGCCACGACCACAACCTCTCGCTGTGGCGGCGCACCGCCGGCCGGGTCGAACTGGTCCGGCACTGGGAGCTGGAACGGATCAGCGGCCAGAAGCACCACTCCTGGCCGCTCTACACGGCCGAGCGGTCCGAGGCCTTCCTGGCCCATCTGCTGGCCGGCGAGGGCCTCACCCCCGCCGACGTCACCGTCAGCTGGGGCACCCCCGGCCTGCCCGGCTACCAGCCGCTCCAGGTGCCCCGGGGAGCCGAGGGACTGCCGCTGCACAGCCTGGGCCACCTGTTCAGCGGACTGATGACGGACACCCGGCTGTTCAAGGAGTCGGTGATCATCGGGCTCGCCGTGGACGCCGCCCCCGACCTGGTCCTGGAGCGGGAGCTGCCCGGCGCCTACTACGCCGGATGCGTATCGGTCCGCGGCGACATCACCTTCGCCCCGATCGAGTCGCCCGCGCCGCTCTACCACGCCGCCGACAGGGTACTGGGCAAGGAGCCGGGCACCCTGATGGCACTCGCCTCCGCCTGCGACACCACAGCCGACCTCGACGCGGCCGCCGAACTCGGCGACCTCACCTTCTTCGGCGGGCATGTGCAGCCCTGGGCCGACGCCTTCGGCCTGGTCCGGCGCGTGCTCGCCGAGGCGGAACGGCAGCTGGCCGGCACCGCCCCCGACCCGAGGTTCACCGCCGAGGAGAACCTGCACAGCGCCGTGATGAAGGTGGTCCAGGAGTGCTGCGAGCTGATCACGGCCCGCACCGTGGACAAACTCGCCGCGCTGGGAGGCGTGCGCCCCGAGGACGGCTACCTCTGCGTCAGCGGCGGCTTCGCCCTCAACGTGCAGGCCAACACACGGATGCTGGAGCGGTACCGGTTCCGGGGCCTGCTGACCCCGCCCTGCGCCAACGACTCCGGCGTAGCCCTGGGCCTGGGCCTGCTCGGGCTCTGGACGACCGGTGCCCTCGACACCGCCGACCTCAAGATCACCACGGCCTACCAGGGCAATGACCTGCGCACCGACGAGATCGACGAGGCGCTCGCCGCGTTCGCCCCCTTCATCGAGAACGTCGAGGACTTCACACCGGAGCGGTTCGCCGAGGACCTCACCGACTCGGTGGTGGTCTGGGCGGACGGCGCCGCCGAGATGGGACCACGCGCCCTCGGCCACCGAAGCCTGCTCGCAGACCCCCGCTCCGAGAAGGTCAAGGACCTCCTCAACGCGTACAAGCAACGCCAGTGGTGGCGTCCGGTCGCCCCCATCGTGCTCGCCGAGCACGCCGGCGACTGGTTCGAGCAGGACCGCCCCTCCCCCTACATGCTGGAAGCCGCCCGGGTCCGCCCCGAAGCCCGAGACCGGATACCGGCCGTCCTCCACCTCGACGGCACCGCCCGCCACCAGACCCTGACCGCCGCCGACAACCCGCTGCTGTACCGGGCGATCGAGGCGTTCCGGGACGCCACCGGGGTCCCGATCGTGTGCAACACCTCCCTCAACGACAAGGGGGAGCCGATTGCCGATACCGCTGCACAGGCGCTGAACTTCGCCGTCCGCAAGGGCATCCGGATCGTCTACCTGGCCGGCCGCCGCGTGCTGCTCCACGAGTCCGGCACCGCCGACGCCGTCCCGCTGGCCGGCCCGCACCCCCGGGCCACCGCATACTTCGCCGGGCAGGAGGCCGACCGCGACGCGATCTGGCAGTCCTGGCTCGACCGCGGCTACACCGAAGCCGGCCTGCTGCTGCTCACGGGCACCCCGCAGCTCCTCGCCGACCCGGACACCTGGACCCCCAACCGCATCCGGCTGCTCGCCGAACGGGTCGCCTCGAAGGACCCGGCCTTCGCGCAGAACCTCGAGCAATTCCGCCGCGACCACGGCCCGGGCACGGTTTTCGGCGACGCCCCCGCCCTCCGCCACTGACACCCCTCCCCGGAGAAAATCCGGGACACCTGGAACGGACTGCCAGCATGACGCACTACACCTTCGCCGACCTGGTCGGCGACGAGAAGGAATTCTTCGCCGAGTACTTCAACAAGAAGCCGCTGCTGCGCAAGGGCGCGCTGAAAGCCCCCCAGGACATCCTCTCGCTGCGCCGGCTCGACGAGCTGGTCCAGCTCGATATCATCCGTCCGCCCTACCTGCGGGCCAACCTCAAGGGCGCCGGCGTCCCCGACCAGGGGTTCACCCGGACCATCACCGTCCAGGGCACCGACCTCACCGACGCCATCGTCCCGGAGAAGGTCTACGAGCTGTTCCGGGCCGGCGCCACCATCGTGTGGAGCTCCCTGAACCACCTCGACACCTCCCTGCGCGACTTCACCCGCGTCATCAGCGACCGGTTCGGCGCCAAGACCGACTGCGTGGCCTTCCTGACCCCGGCCGGCAAGCAGGGCTTCTCCCCGCACCACGACCCCGTCGACCTGTTCATCGTGCAGACCGAGGGCACCAAGCGGTGGCGGCTGTGGAACCCGGCCGAGGTACGCCGCGGTGAGGCCGCCTCGTACACCGCCGAGCAGCTGGGCGAGCCGGTCATCGACGTCCTGCTGGAGCCCGGCGACGTTCTCTACCTGCCGTACGACACCCCCCACGCGGCCGCCGCCGAGGAGCTGGCCTCGGTCCACCTCTCCATCATGATCCGCCCGCGGATGTGGAAGGACCTGCTCAAGCAGACCTTCGAGGAACTGGTCCGGGACCCGGAGTTCAACGAGTTCCCGTTCATCGGCGCGGACCGAACGGCCGGCACCGAGACGCTGTTCACCGAGAAGCTGCGAGCCGTTGCCGGGCGTCTGGCCACCCTCGCCCCCGGACCGGAGCTGGACCGGCTGGCCGAGCTCGGCCGCCGGATGCCCGGCAACTCCGCCGGGAACACCTTCCGGACCACCGCCCGCCTCGACGCCCTGGAACCGGACACCCCGATGCGCCGCACCGCCGCCACCGTCGAATTCGACACTCCCGACCGCGGACGGGTCCAGCTCACCGTCAACGGGCACCGGATCGCCGTGCCCGAGCCGGTGGCCGTCAGCCTGGCAGGCCTCGCGGTGGGCGAACAGATGTCCGCCGCCAGTGTGTTCCCCGGGGTCCCCGCCGAGCGGGCCACCCGTACCGCGCAAGGACTGGCCAGGATCGGCCTGTTGGAGGTAGCAGCCTGAACCGGACCCGCGACCCGGATGAGAGGATCCGGCTGTGACCATCGAACGACCTTCTCCGCCCACCGTCGCCGACGAGCGCGAGATGCTCCGCGCCCACCTGGAATTCCACCGGCAGACCCTCGAACTGAAGTGTGCCGGCCTCTCCGACGACCAGCTCCGCACCCGCTCCATGCCACCCTCCACCCTCACCCTGCTGGGCCTGGTCCGGCACATGGCCGAAGTGGAACGCTCCTGGTTCCGCCGGGTGGTCGATGGGCAGGACATCCCGCTGGTGTGGTCCGAAGACTTCGACTTCCAGACGGCCTACGAGGCCGACGACGCGAACGTGCCCGCGGCATTCGCCGCCTGGCGGGCCGAGGTCGAGCACGCCCGGCGCATCGAGACGGAGGCCGGCTCCCTGGAGCTCGTGGTCCACGAGCGCCGTCGCGGCCTCGACGTCTCGCTCCGCTGGGTGATGCTCCACATGATCCACGAATACGCCCGGCACAACGGACACGCCGATTTCCTCCGCGAGGGAATCGACGGCACCACCGGGGTCTGAATTCCCGGTCCCGCAAAACCCTTTCACGCCGTGCCCCGCTGCCCTTCCCGGCAGCGAGGCACGGCTTCTCTGTTTTTCCGCTCCACTTTCTTCCGGATTCCGTTCAAGTGCGCACGCCGCATCGGTTGAACAGGTTGAACACCGTCGGCATTCGTTGACCGCAATCCCGTCCGTGGGGCAACATTTCATCAACGCCGGGAACAACCCGGCCAGAAACAAAGGGAGTTGATTGTCATGGAGAACACCTACGACGACATCGAGTTCATCGAGACCTCCGCCGAGCTGCTGGCCACCGCGTACCACGTGAACATCCAGTAATAGCCGGTCGCGGCATAAGGGGCGGCTCCGGCCGCCCCTTTGGCCCGCACGGCCGCAGGCACGCAGGGACGCGAACAGGAGACGGCATCGTGACGGACTGGACCTTCGAGGAACTGGTCGGAGACACCGAGGAGTTCTTCTCACGACACTTCGGCGAGCGCCCGATGCTGCGCCGCGGGGCGCTGGACGCCACCCGGGCCCGGGAACTGGTGTCGGTCGGCCGGCTCGACGACCTCGTCGCCATGGAGACCGTGCACCCCGCCTACATCCGCGTGGCCCGCGGCGGCCAGGGCATCCCCGGCAAGGCCTACACCAGGGTGGCCACCGAGCACGGCGCCGCACTCACCGAGGCCGTCGTACCCGAGCAGGTCTACGAGCTGTTCCGCTCCGGCGGCACCGTCACCTGGAATTACCTCCACCACTTCCTGCCCTCCGCCCGCCATCTGGTCCAGGCGTTCACACAGGCCTTCGCCGCCCCGGCCGAGGCGGTCGCCTTCCTCACCCCCGCCGGCCACGACGGCTACGCCCCGCACCACGACCCGGTGGACGTGTTCGTCGTGCAGACGGAGGGCACCAAGCGCTGGCGGGTCTGGGAGCCGACGGGCGAACGCCGCAGCGAACCTGCCACCTACCCCGACGGCACTCTCGGCGAGCCCGCTCTGGAAACCACCCTGCACCCCGGCGACGTGCTCTACCTGCCCTACGGCACCCCGCACGCCGCCGCCGCGGGGGACCTGGTCTCCCTGCACGTATCGGTCACCGTCACCCCGCGCCGCTGGCGGGACCTGCTGCGCGAGACGGTCGACGCGCTGACCGCCGACGAGGAGTTCGCCGCCGTCCCCCACCTGGGCGGCACGGGCACGGACCACGGCCCGTCCGCCACCGCGCTCGCCGCCAAGCTCACACTGCTCGCCGAACGGCTGGCCCAGGTGGCCCCCGCCGCGGAGGCGGCACGGCTCACCACAGCGGGCCAGGAGCGGGCAGGCGCCTCCCGCCCGAGGGAGTTCGAGCGGCTGGCCTCCCTCTCCGGGCTCTCCCCGCACGACCCGCTGCGGCGCAGCAGGATCCCGGTGGCGATCGGCCCGAGCGACGGCGGCCGAACACAGCTGACCGTCAACGGCCACACCCTTGCCGTCCCGGATGCGGTGGCCGCCACCCTGCGTCTGCTCGAAGGGGGCGGATCGGTCCAGGCCGGGGAACTGCTCCAGGGCGCCCCCGCCCCGCGCTCCGTGCGCGCCGCCGAGTCCCTGACCCGGCTCGGCCTGCTGGAACCGGCCGCCGTCGGGGCGGGGAGCGTGGACCGATGACCACCGCCCCCACCGCTGCCCGGGCCCCCGCCCGCCCGTCCGCCGCAACCCTCGATCCCGCTGCCGAGGCCCACGGCACCGAGCCCCCACTGCTCGACCTGTCGGTCCGCCCGCAGGACGACTTCCACCAGTACGCATCGGGCCGCTGGGCCGAAGGGTTCGTCCTGCCCGAGCACCGGGCCGAGGCCACCATGCTGTCCCTCCTCGCCGAGCAGGTGCAGGAAGAGGTCGCCGCCCTCGTACGAGCCCCCGGCACCGACCCGGACGGGCGCCGCATCACCGACCTGTACACGAGCTTCATGGACGAACCGCGGATCGAGGAACTCGGCGTCGGCGCCCTTGCCGGCGACCTGGTCGCGATCCGCACCGCGCCCGACCGACGGGCACTCGCCCGGGTCCTGGGACGGCTACAGGCGCAGGGCGTGACCGGCGCCGCCGCCCCCGCCGTCACCGTCGACACGCGGGAGTACGTACTCGACCTCACCCCCTCCGGCCTCGGCCTGCCTTCCGCCTCGCTGTACCGCGAGGCGCGCAGCGGGCGCCTGCGCGAGCGGTACGCCGTCCATGTGGCGGCGATGCTCTCCCTCGCCGGGCTGCCCGACGCCGAATCGGCCGCGGCCCGCGTCCTGCGGGCGGAAACCCTGCTGTCCGGCGGGCACATCCCGCCGGACAGCACGGGTGCCGGAGCCCCTGACATCCCCCCGGTGCCCGGCACCGCCGCCGAGCTGGCCAACCGCGACCGTGGCTTCCCCTGGCCGCAGTGGCTGGAGGAGCTCGGCCCGGTCCCCGGTGCCGCCCGAGTGCGGATCCGCTCCGCCGGCTTCCTGGAGGCCCTCGAGCACTGGTGGGCCACCACCCCGCTGGAGTCACTGCGGCTCTGGCTGGTCTGGCGCTACGTCCACGAGATGGCCCCGTTCGGGCCACGCCGGATGTTCTGCGAGCACTTCAGCTTCTACTGGCGGGACCTGACCGGCGTCCGCCGGCCCTGGCCGCGCCGGTTGCGGGCCACCGCCTTCGTCCAGACCGCCGCAGGCGACCTGGTCGGCGCCCGCTACCTGCGCACCCACCTGGACCCGCACACCCTTCGAGCCGCCACCGCCCTGGTGAACCGGCTGGCCACCGCTTTCCGCGACCGGCTGGCCGGAGCCGACTGGCAGAGCCCCGCAGGCCGGGCGGCGGACCTGGCACTGCTGGCCGGCATGCGCTTCGACCTCGGCGGCCCTGCCGCCGACCACCCGGGCCACCCCCGTCCCGGCCGGCCCGGCCCCCCGGCCGGACCCGGCCCGCTGGTCACCGACCCCGCCGACCTGATGGGCAACGTCAAGCGCGGCCGGGCCCGGCTGTTCGCCCACCAGCTGAGCCGGCTCGGCGGTCCGCCGGACCCGGCCGAATGGCGGGTCCTGCCGCAGGCCGTCACCGCCTACTACCGGCACGGACTCAACCAGGTCGTCGTCCCGGCGGGACTCCTGCGGCCCCCGGTGTTCACCGCCGGGGCGGACCCGGCTCGCGACCACGCGGTGCTCGGCGCGATCGTCTGCCACGAAATGGCGCACGCCTTCGTCCGTGCTTGGCGCACCGGCGCCGACCGCGCCGAGTTCGACCGCCGTACCGCCACGCTGGCGGCCCAGTACGACCACTACGCGCCCGAGGGACCCGGCGGCCGCCGGGTCAGCGGGGCCCGCACACTGGCCGAGAACATCGCCGACATCGCCGGTCTGACGGTGGCGCAGGCCGCGTTCGAGGAGCACTTGGCCTCCTGCGGGGTGACCGGAGCCGCCCGCCACCGGGAACTGCGCCGGTTCTTCGTGCTGTGGGCGTCGATGTGGCGCGCAAAGCGCACCCCGGAGCGGATGCGTGAGCGCCTGGAGAACGACACACACGCACCACCCCGATTCCGCTGCAACGGCGTCCTGGGCCACATCCCCGGCTTCTACGAAGCGTTCGGGGTCGGCGAGGGCGACCGCATGTACATCCGGCCGGCCTACCGGCTCACGCTGATGGCGCCGAGGAGCGAGTGAGATGAGCGACCAGGTACTGGAGCGGGGCGGACAGCGCACCCTGGACATCGACCCGGACCGTCTGCTGCGGCGCGTCGCCGAGCTGGCGCGCATCGGCGCGGACCCGGTGACGGGAGGCATCACACGGGAGGGCTTCAGCGCCGCAGACCGCCAGGGGCGTGCATACCTGATGGACCAGGCCCGGGCGGCCGGGCTGACCCCGTCGGTCGACGCCGCCGGGAACATCGTGGTCCGCGCCTGCCTGCCCAGCTCCCTCGGCGACGAGGCCGGCGAACGGCAGGTGCTGATGATGGGCTCCCACCTGGACACCGTGGTCAACGGCGGACGGCTGGACGGCGCATACGGGGTGCTGGCCGCCCTGGAGGTGGTACAGACCCTCGCCGATTCAGGACTGGACACCGTCTTCGAGCCGGTTGCGGTGGCCTTCGCCAACGAAGAGGGAGCCCTGTTCCCTCAGCCGTTCTGGGGATCCATGGCCGTCGCGGGACGGCTGGCCGCACTGCCCCAGGAACCCGCCGACCACCACAACAGGCCGCTGCGCGAAGCACTGCGGCTTGCCGGCGGCGACCTGGATGCGCTGGGAAGCGCCTGCTGGCCGGCTGGTTCGATCGCCGCCTACCTGGAACTCCACGTGGAGCAGGGACCGGTACTGGAGCGCAGCGGCAACCGGATCGGCGTGGTGGAAGCCATCACCGGCCGGACCGTGCTCACCCTGGAGGTACGCGGCAGCGCCGGGCACTCAGGGACCAGCCCCATGGCGGGGCGGCGCGACGCGATGGCGGCTGCGGCCCGGGTGGTACTGGCGACGGAGAACCTGGCAACGGAGCGCCGACTGTGCCGGGTGGCCACCGTGGGCCGCCTCGACCCGCACCCCAACACGCCGAACACCATCGCCGGCGCCGTCCGCCTGACGGTGGACCTGCGCGACACCGACGTGTGGCGCATGACAGGCGCCGAACAGGTGCTGCGCCGGATGCTCCGGTCGATCGAGCTGTCCACCGGCACCGAGATCGAAGTGGTGGCCGAGACCCGCTCGGACCCGGTCTCCGCAGACCTGCGGCTTCGCGCGGCGATCGAGCGGAGCGCGGACGGGCTGGACCTGGCGCACGAGGTACTGCCCAGCGGGGCGGGCCACGACGCCCAAGTGGTGGCGGACCTCGCCCCGATCGGGATGATCTTCGTCCCGAGCCTCGGAGGGATCAGCCATGTACCCGAGGAGAACAGCCGACCGGAGGACCTGGTGGCCGGAGCCCGGGTGCTGCTGCGCACCGCCCTTCGGGTGGCCGACGGGACAGTGCTGTGAACCGGCCGGGAGGCGGTCCGGCCGGGAGTACGAGCAATGCCGGGGAGCAAGGGCCCATGCAGACGCCAGTCACCAGGAGCAGACGGATCGCGGTGTTCTGCGGCGCCCGCCCCGGAGTGAGCGAGGACCACGTCGCGTTCGCCCGTGCCTTCGGGTACGAACTCGCCCGGCGCGGCCGGGACCTGGTCTACGGAGCCGGGGGAGTGGGCGTGATGGGAGCGGTCGCGGACGGGGTGCTGGCCGGCGGCGGCACCGTCACCGGGGTGCTCCCCCGCAGCCTCTACGAGCGGGAGCGCGGAGACCGGGCACGCGGCGAGATTTTCGTGGTGCGCTCGATGCACCAGCGCAAGGCGCTCATGTACCGGCTCTCCACAGGCTTCGCCGTACTGCCCGGGGGCATCGGCACCATGGACGAGCTGATGGAGGTGGCCACTTGGAACCAGCTCTCCCTGATGGAGAAGCCGGTCGTGGTGGTCAACCACCGCGGTTTCTACACCCCGATGCTCGCCATGCTCGACCACCTGGTGACCGAGGGCTTCCTGACCGCGCAGGAGCGCGGTGTCGTACGCAGCGCCGAGACCGCCGACGAGGCCCTGGACCTGCTGGCCGCACCGGGAGCGGCCGTGCCGGCCCCGGTGTGAGAACAGGCCTTGGGCCGGCCCCGCCGGCCGGCCGGTCAGTCGGGGGTGGTGGGCAGGTAGCCGCGCTGCACCGCGTGCACGCCGGCCTGGAAACGGCTGGCAGCGTCGAGGGCGTCCATCAAGCCGGAGGCGATCCGGCGCGCGGTGCGCGGGGAGACACCGAGCCGGGTGCCGATGGCCTCGTCGGTGTAGCCCTGGGCAAGCAGCCGCAGGGCCTCGGCCTGCTGCCGGTTGAGGGCGCCAGGAACCGGGCGGCTGCACGCTTCCAGCGGTTCGGCCGACTGCCACACGCTTTCGAACAGAACGTGCAGGGTGGCCACCATCCCCTGCGAGGTCACCTCCACCGCCCCGGCCGCCGTGTTGCCCGTGTCGGCGGCTATCACCGCCGCCCGGCGGTCGTAAATGATCACCCGGTTGGGCAGCGAGGGCACCGTACGCACCTGGCATCCCTGCTCGGAGAGCCAGTGGGCATACTCCATGGTGTCCGGGCAGCTGCGGATGGAGTCCAGGTAGACGGTGCGCATCTGCACCCCCCGTTCCAGCAGCTGCTGGTTCAGCGGGCGGGAGGCATTCATGTTGGTCAGGGTCTGCGGACCGCCCGGGGCGAAGGTGAGCAGCTCGTCGGTCACCTTGCTGCGCAACACCGCCAGGTGGTCGCGTATGGAGTCGATCCCGTCGAAATAGCGCACCCCGGCAACACCGTCGCTCCGCCCGTCGTACTCGAGGATCAGCTGCGCGGCAGCGGCCCGGCTTTCCTCCAGCCGTTGCTGCTGGTGGGCGAGCTCGGCCTGCTGGCGGGCGAGCAGGATTTCCATGCCGACGTGCGGACTGACCGCGTGCATCCGTCCGGAATCCTCCGTCGACGGGCGTACCAGGGCCATCGCGCTGAGCCTGTCGAGCGCATCGCGGACTTCCTTTTCGGACAGTCCGAGCCGGGCGCACAAATCGGGTACATCCTGTGGCCCGTCCAGGATTCCGCGGTAGACCGATTCGGCCGCCGTGTCGAGTCCGAGCAGGTCAAGCATCGAGCGCCACTCCAGACCGGGAGATGAGATGCGTGATTCCGCCGAACATACGGGCCAGTCGTCCCCTGATCAATACGGCCTTGGCAAATGCGTCCGGAATACAGCCTCCAGACGCCAGTATCCGGAAGTGAAGGGTTTGCGGCACTCGATGTACCTCGTCCACATCCACCTGTGGGCCCCGCCGGCCTGCGGCCGACTCCCGCACACCACTGCGGCGGACATCGCCGGCTGCGCCGAGGACTGCGAGGGCCTGCTTCACATCAGCGTGCACCCCGAGCCCGAAGACCACCCGGTCCTCGGCGTCTATCTGCGGGCTGCTTCGCTGGCGGAAGCGGAGGCGGCGGCCGTGCGCCTGTGGCAGCTGGCGCAGACAGCCCTGCCGTCGCTGGTGGGCTGGACCCTGCTGCGGGCCGAGGTTCCGCTGCTGCTGCCGCAGGCCCTGCCGAACCCGCCACCGGAGCCGTCCACTTGACCATCGATTTACCTGAGGTCTACCTGCCCTTGGTCGAAGCTGGACTGAGTATGCCAAGGCCGGTTTGCCCGTCCCGGCCCCCCTGTCCACAGCTCAGGGCGGTGAGCAGACTCAGGGACGTCACCAAACCCGTCCGGTGAAAGGGCAGGAACACCATGTCGCCGAAGATCTCCCACAGCATGCTCCGCGGAGCCATCGCGGCCGGAGCCCTGGCCCTCGGCACCCTCGGGGCGGGCGCCGCTCACGCCGACACCGGGACCACGACGACACCCCCGTCGGCCGCTGTGAGCACCACCCCGGAACAGCGTCCGAGTGGCGACGACCTCGGCTGGCAGTGACGACCGTGGCCCCCCGCCCCGCTGAAACAGCAGACCGGCTGATCGGGCTCCGGGACCGGGGAATCCTCGACCTCCCCGTCGAACGGGTTCCCCTGGACGAGATCTCCGTCGGCTTCTCACCCCGAGTGGACGGCGAGGACGCCGACTGGGTACGGACCCTCGCCGAGACGGAGACCGAACTCCCGCCCATCCTCGTCCACCGCCCCACCATGACCGTCGTCGACGGCATCCACCGGCTGCGCGCCGCCGCCGTCCAGGGCCGCACGGACATCCGGGTCCGGTACTTCGACGGGCCCCCGTCCGAGGCCCAACTGCTGGCCGTGGCCACCAATACGGCCCACGGCCGCCCACTCACCCCGGCCGATCGAGCCGCCGCGGCCTCCCGGATCCTCACCCTCCACCCGCTGTGGTCGGACCGCGCGGTAGCCGCGCTCACCGGACTCTCGGCCCGCCGGGTCGGCAGGCTGCGCAAGGACACCGGCGCCGCCGACACCGCCGTCCGCCGGATCGGCCGCGACGGGCGGGTCCGGCCGGTGAACTCCTGCGCGGGCCGGGAGCGGGCCGGCGAACTGCTCCGCGCCAACCCCGGCGCCTCACTGCGGCAGATCGCTGCGGAGGCCGGGCTGGCGCCGGCGACCGTCGCCGACGTACGCGACCGCCTGCGACGCGGACAGCACCCCGTGCCCGGCCGCGACCCCGCTCCCCAGACGCGCGGCCCCCAGCCGCAATCCCCTCCCGCCGAGCCCGGCACCGCTCCCGACGGTTCCGCCCCGTACCCGGCCGAGGCCGCCGCTCCGGTGGAACTCGCGCCGGTCCGGCTCGCTCCGCGCCACCCGGCCGTCCCCGCCGCCCCGCCCCCCGACCGGCTGCTGCGCATCTTCGACGCACTGCGCCGTGACCCTTCCTTGCGGCTGAGCGAATCCGGCCGCAACGTGCTGCGACTGCTCAGCGCCTGCACCGTGATGACCCAGGACCGGCACCAGATCGCTGCCGTACTGCCCGCCCACTGCAAGCAGCCCATGGCCCAGCTCGCGCAGGGCTATGCCCGGCTGTGGAACCAGCTCGCGGACGAACTGGCGGCCGGGGAAGACCCCGCCACGCTCAGCGCCTGACACACCGGCAGGCGCGACGTACCGACAGGAAGGGAGGGGCCGGCCGTGTCGCCCCACACCCCCAGGCCCATCTCCGGAATCATGGACGCGGTGGTCACCACGACCCGCGACGCGGACGGCACCCTCGCCTTCCACCTCCTGGTCGGCCCGTCCGACCGGCCGCATGAATGCGACCGCGTCGAGGTCACCCTCGACCCCGAACATGCACGCGTCCTGCTCGGCGACACCGCGCTCATCCTGGGACCGCCCGCCGGCCGGGTGCCCTGCCGGGTCGGTGTCGAGTTCAACGGACCCGCACCCCAGCGCTGACCCGCGCCCGGACACCGGCCAAGCCCAGCAGGGAACAGCCCGTCCTGCGTGGTCCCGTCCCCTGCCGACCCGGGGCGGGCTGCCCCCCGGCCCGACCTGTGCCTGTGGGGAAGATCGTTCGGCTGAAGCCCTGCGGCGACGTGCCGTCAGTAGGTGGGGCAGATGTTGGCCTGGACGGTGGCGAGGATGAGCGCGCTCTTGGTCGGGCCGAAGCCGCCCGGGTGGCCGGGGCCGGTGAAGCGCTGCTCGACCTGGGCGATGCGCTTGTCGGGGTCCTTCTCGTCCTTCATGGCGGCGCACTGGTCGCGGCCGCGGCTGATGGCTTGGTCGTCCTTGCCGTCCACGATGTCCGGGTCGATGCCGCCCAGCGTGGCGAGGTAGATCACGCGCTTGTCGCCGGTGGGCTCGGGCGGGATTCCGGGGGTGTCCGCGGCGCCGGGGCCGGCGGGCGAGGCGGGCGCGGTGGGCGCGGGGGCGACCGGGGTGGGTCCGGCGTCGGCTTCGGGATCGCTGGTGCAGCCGGTGAGGGCGAACAGGGTGGCGGCGGCCAGCAGCATCGCAGCTTGGTGTGTACGCATCAGAACATGGTGGGCTCCGCGCGGGGCGGGGGAGCGGTCCGTGACGCAGCTGTGACGCGGCGGAGCCGGGAGCGCACCGGCGGCCGTCGCGGGCGCGCGGCCCGCCGAGATGCCGCCGGGCCGCGCCTCAGGGGGCGGTGCGGCCCTCGCCGAGTGGCTGCGTCCGCGGCTCCGGCCGGCTGGCGGGGGTGGCCTGGGGGCAGGCCGGGTTGGTGCAGGGCGCGTCGGCGTAAAGGGGAACGTAGACGCCCATCGTCTTGTGCCGCTGGACCGTCGCGGGCAGTTGCTGATGGCAGCTGGGGCAGAGGTGTCCGGGAAGGGATGCGGCGGGATGCTTCTCTCCGTCCATAAAAATGACTTTACCGCCACTTTGCCCCGATTTGAAGCTTTCTTTGGGGTGATTACGCCCTGTCGGCGGGCCTGCCGCCGTCCGGCGGCGGCCGGAGCAGGCTGAGGGCGACCGACGCCGCGAGAACGACGACGATCACGGCCAGGCTCACCGGCGAGGGGATCTCGGGCACCGCGGGGCTGATCAGCTCGTGAGAGGCCTGCAGGACCAGCTTCACGCCGATGAACGCGAGGATCAGGGCCAGCCCCGTGCTCAGGTAGTGGAAGCGGTCGAGCATGCCGGCCAGCATGAAGTAGAGGGCCCGGAGCCCGAGGATGGCGAAGGCGTTGCTGCTGTAGACGATGAAGGCGTCACTGCTGACGGCGAGCACGGCGGGCACGCTGTCGACCGCGAAGACCAGGTCGGCCGCCTCGATCGCGGCCACCACGGCCAGCAGCGGTGTGGCGACGCGCCGGCCGGCCTCCTTCACGAAGAACTTCGTCCCGACGTAGTCGTCACTGACCGGCACGATCCTCCGCAGCAGCCGGACGGCGAGGCTCCGCCCCGGGTCGAAGCTGTCGTCCTCCTCCTTGAGGATCTTGTACGTGCTGTAGAAGAGGATCGCGGCGAAGACGTACAGGACGGCCGTGAACCGGCTGACGACGGCCACTCCGGCGGCGAGGAAGACACCCCGGAACACCAGCGCGCCCAGCACCCCGAAGAACAGCACACGGTGCTGGTAGGCCCGTGGGACCTTGAAATAGCCGAAGATCAGAGCGAAGACGAACAGGTTGTCGACCGACAGGCTCTTCTCCAGCAGCCACGCCGTCGTGTACTCCACACCGGCCTGCGTGCCCACGACGGCGAACACGAGGCCCCCGAAGGCCAGCGCCAGGCCGACCCACACCCCGCTCCACGCGGCCGCCTCCCGGAAGCCGATGACGTGCGCCTGCCGGTGCGCGAGGAGATCGACCGCCAGCGCCACGAGGACGGTGACGGCGAAGACGATCCACAGCCAGTAAGGCACGTCGTGCACGGAGGACCCCCGCGGAACGGCAGTCGGTAGGGCGGCGCCCCTAATACTCGATTTTGCCGTAATTATACTTATTTGACTTCTTCGTGGGTGAACCGCGGCAGCCGACTCCACCGCCATCGCCAGGGGGAGCGCGCCGCCTGCTTCTTCTCAGGGCCGGCCCGGCCTTCACCCCGTTCGTCGGGCGTCCCTCGGCGCGGCCGACACCGCACTCCGACCTGGCTGGCCTCCCTCGCACTCTCGGAAGGGACGGGGCACGGGCCGGGAGACGAACGCCCGTTACGATCTTCCCTCGTTGATCAACGAGGGGAAATCAATGTCGAACGCCGACCGTGCCCTGATGGGCTCGCTGGGGCCGAACGACCCGCAGGAGATAGCCGGGTACCGGTTGCTCGCCAAGATCGGCGAGGGGGGCATGGGCTCCGTCTACCTCTCCCGGACCCGGGGGAATCAGCCGGTCGCACTCAAGGTCATTCGACGCGAGTTCGCCCAGGAGCAGGACTTCCGGGCACGGTTCGAGCACGAAGTGCAGGCGGCCCGCCGTGTGCAGGGCTACCACATCGTGCCGGTTCTCGACCACGACACCAGCGGGGACCAGCCCTGGCTGGCCACCGCGTTCGTGCCCGGCCTGCCACTCGACGAGGCCCTCGCCGCCCACGGACCGCTGCCCCTGCCGGCCGTGTTCCAGCTGATCGGCTGCACCGCCCAGGCACTGCATTCCGTACACGCTGCCTCGGTGGTGCACCGCGACCTCAAACCCAGCAATATTCTGCTGGGTTCAAACGGCCCCTGGGTGATCGACTTCGGCATCGCGCGAGCCACTGACACCACCCAACTGACCCGCAGCGGCGGGTTCATCGGAACCCCCCAGTACATGTCACCCGAGCACGCACTCGGCAAGACCGTCACCCCCGCCACCGACATCTTCGCGCTGGGGCTGATCGCCGCCGTCGTGGCCACCGGCCGCCACCCGTACGGCGACGGCTCGGGCATCTCCATCGCAGCCTCGATAGCCAACACCCCACAGCAGGCACCGGACCTCAGCCGCTACCCGGACGCACTGCGGCCGCTGCTGGAACGCTGCCTGGCCGCCGATCCGGCGCAGAGGCCCCTGCCCGCGGAAATCGCCCAGTTGTGCAGCACATCCGCAGGGCGCAACCTGCGCGATTTCGCGCACTGGCTGCCCGCACCGATCGCCGCGGAGATCACGCGGCGCGAACAACTGGCGCAGGCACCGGTCCAGCCCGCGTACACGCCGACCCACACCCCCGAGCCGGCCCGGCCCGCGTACGCACCCACCCAGGCCGCAGCACCGGCCCACCCGGCGCACGTGCCGACGCACAACGCGACGGGCGGCCACCCGCCCTTCCCCCTGCACGACGCTCCCACCAGCGCCGCCTACACGCCGCCCCCGGCCGTCGGCCCGGCGGCTCCCGTGCCCGCTGCCGCGGGTCGGAGGAACACGCCGCTGATCGTCGGCGCGGGGGTCTTGGCGCTGGCGCTGATCGCGGGCGGCAGCTGGTACCTGACGAGCGCCGACGACGACAGCAGCAAGACAAGCGCGAGCGACGACAAGCAGAAGGCGGCAGACCAGCCGAAGGACGCCGCCGCACCCGCCGCGCAGTCCAGCGGCTCCGCGGCCGCGCCCCAGGCCTCCGCCATCAGCCCTGCCTACACCGAGGTCTACAAGGACAAGCCGCTCAGGCTTCTGGCGGGCCGGGAATTCGGCAAGGTCAACGCCGTCGACCTGGACTTTCCCAAGGTCGCTCCGTTCGGGGAGATCGGCTGGAAGGAGCGAGAGCTGCAGATGGGCTTCGAGGACGTCAAGAGCTCAACCACGTTCGGGAAGAGCAAGGGAACCACCCCCGAGCTGTGCGCGGACGCAGCCGCCACCAACCCGATCCCCGAGCGGCTGCCGAGTTCGGACCTCTCAGGCGCGGCCAGCGCCATCGTCCAGGGCGATCTGCTGTGCACGGTCACATCCAAGGGCAACCTGGCCCTGGTCAAGATCGTCACTGTTGAGCCGTCACCCAGCAAGCAGTACACGGTCCCGACCTACCTCACCGAAGTCACCCTCTGGAAGCGCCAGCCCTAGGGGGTGTCCGACCGACGGCACTCGTCCCCGACGCATCAACGACCAGCAGCCAAGGCACGGATCACCCGGGCCCCACCACCGGCACGGCCCCCTCGGCACCCTGACCTTCCGGCCGCCCGGGCCACCGCACCGGTGAGGGGCCGCCGGGTGCCCGGTGGGGACCGACGCGGCCGGTTCACCCCGGCTCAGGGCTGGTGGTGCTGGTCCCGTACGGGTGCGGGGCGGCCGCCGGCACTTGAGTGCGATCACGAAGCCGTCCGTTCGCGGTGTGCAGCCGCTCCGGCGCCCGGCGCCGGCCTGCCAAGAAGCGTCCGGGACGATGGGCTGACGAGCAGTCATTGATCTCCGGCCGACGCCGGGGCACGATGCAGGAATGAGCGACCAGCGCTGCGACCACGGACTGATAGTCGGCCAGTGCGGACACTGCAAGCCGGTGCCGCACGGGCTCACCGCCAACGTCTGGACCACCCGCGGCGGCTCCGTCTTCCACCGGACGGAGGCCTGCGAAGCTCTCGCCGACGGTCAGGCCCGCGCCGCACGCTTCGGCCGGGACGTTCACCAGCCCACCCGTTCCGCACTCGCCGACGCCATGGCCCAGGGCCGCGGCGCCTGCATCCCCTGCTTCCCCGCTTACAGGCCGTCCCGCACCGCCAAGCCCTGCCTGGTCCGCGAGAACGGCCGGTGGGTGCCCGGCCTGCTCACCGAGTGGCGGCGCGGCGGGGACGGCCGGTGGAGCGGCGTGGTCTCGTACGCAGCCGACGGCGAACAGGTCACCGTCCTCAAGGACCAGGACGACTTACGCCCCGCCCCGTGAACCGCCCGCCGCCGCCCAGACCGGCATCCACCTCACCCTCGTCGTCCACACCGGGGGCCTGACGGTTCCGCGTGACCTCGACCCTGACCTCTGCAACCGGTGGGATTCCCTGAGGAGGCGAGTCCGGTCTGCTTGCCGAGGACGCGGGTGCAGGCGGTGGCGGCCGGTGCGGCGCCGGTCAGTACGGTCCGGCCAGGGTGGAGGTGGGCCGCGGTATTCCTGCGGATCGCGCATGTACGGCCTGCGGGGTCGTTCACCGGGCCGGTGTTTCGGCGATCCACCGGGCGAGGGAGAGCAGGGTGGTTTCGGCGCTGTCGGTCATGTAGTCGCGCAGGGCGTCGAGGTCGGCGCGGGTGGTGCCCAGGACGGGGTCGAGGCGCAGGAGTTGCCAGGACTGCGCGACGACGGTTCCGCGTCCATGGGGGTGGCAGGCCCAGCTCCATCGCACGATACCGTCCTCGGCCCCGCCGACGACGAAGGCGAAGGCGGCGCCGGGCTCGGCTCGTACAACCTGGGAGCGGGTGGTCCACTGCCTGCCGTCCTTGTGGTTGCGGCCGCTGAACCAGGCCCCGACCCGGGGACCGGCGCCCTGGTCGAAGGTGACGTCGCTCGCGTCGGGGCTCCAGCGCCCGATGGCGGACACGTTACTGACCAGGTCGTAGACGCGGGCGGGCACGGCATCGACCCAGGCGCGCCGGGTGAAGGTGAAATCCGATGCGTCCAGGACCTCGAAGGGGTCGTGTGCGCTGGTGATGGCGTTCAAGGCGTCCTCCTGGACGGGCGGGGTGGTGCCATGGCGGCGACGTCCACGTCACCACCGCTCGCGCCGCCGAGCCAGACCCGCTGCTGCCTATCCACGACAGGGTCAGGCTGCGCGGTCGGGCCCGGCCCATACTCGGATCCATGAACGCAAAAGTCCGGCTCGGGGAGTTCCTCCAGACGCGGCGCTCCCAGCTGCGACCGAAGGATCTCGGGATACCCGGCTACGGGGAGCGGCGCCGTGTGCCGGGTCTTCGACGCGAGGAGCTGGCGTCGCTGGCAGGTGTCAGCGTCTCCTACTACACCCGGCTGGAACAGGGACAGTCCCTGAACGCCTCACCGCAGGTACTGGACGCGATCGCCGCGGCCCTGCGGCTGGAGGAGACCGAGCGCCTGCACCTGCACAACCTGGCCCGGTCCTCGGCCACGGGCGCAGGACGGGGCCGCCGGCCCGCCCCGGAGCGGGTGACGGAGGCGACCGGCCAGCTGCTGGAGGCACTGGGCCACGTCCCGGCGATCGTGACAGGCCGCCGCAGTGACGTCCTGGCATGGAACCGGCTGGGCCATGCGCTGTTCGCAGGACACCTGGACCCCGGCGCCCCTGACCGGCCGGCGGAACGGCCCAACATGGCCCGGCTGGTGTTCCTCGACGCGCACACCCGTGACCTGTACGCCGACTGGCCGGCCAAGGCCAGGGCCGTGGTGGGGAATCTCCGCCTCGTGGCGGGCCGGCATCCGGACGACACCGCACTCCACACGCTGGTGGGTGAACTGAGCGCGAAGAGCTCCGACTTCGCCTCGATGTGGGCCGACCACCGCGTCACGGCGTGCGCCGTCGCGACCTACGAGATGCGGCATCCGCTGATCGGGGCGCTGACCGTCACCCAGCAGACCCTCAGCCAGGGCCAGGGCCAGGGCCAGGGCCAGGGCCAGGGCCAGGAACAGAACATCGTCATCGCCACCACCGAGGCCGACTCGCCCGCGCGAACCACACTGGCCCTGCTCGACCAGGTCACCCCGCAGCACGACCCGACGCGACCGGGAGTCCGGGCCGGCTCCGGCTGACCCGGCACACACCGGCGAACGCCGGGCAGACATCCGCGAACACCCGCCCTCCCTCCGCTCACCCGGGTACGGCGGCCACCCCAACCCCCCACCCCAGCACGCCGGCGTACCGCTGCCGCATGCCCGAAAACAGTGAAGGAACCATGTCCAGGAACACGTTGTCCACGACCGCCGCTGCAACCGTCGTACTGACCGCGGCAGCGGTCATCGCGGCCACCCCCGGCACCGCCTCCGCCGCCTCCGCCCCACTGAGCTGCGCACGCATCGCCACACACTTCGACCTCACCCGGCACCAGACGCCCGAGAACATCGCGCTGGCTCCCGACGGCAGCGCATACGTCACCTTCGCCGCCGCCCGACAGGTCGCCCGCATCACCCCCGGGGGATCCACCCGGATCCTGGCCACCCTGCCCGCACCCGCCGACGGCGGCGTCCACACCCCGGTCCTGGGCTTCCCGCTGACCACCGGCATCGTCCGCGCGCAGGACGGCACCCTGTACTTCCTGTACGCCACCGGCACCGCAGACCTGACCGGCCTGTGGCGCCTGCGGCCCGGCGGCACACCGCAGCGCATCGCCGCGCTGCCCGCGGCCGGCCTGCCCAACGGCCTTGCCCTGGACCCGCGCACCCGCACCCTCTACGTCACCGACTCCGTCCTCGGCACCATCTCAAGCGTGCCCACCACCGGCGGCACCCCCCACACCTGGTCCTCCGCCCCCGAACTGGCTTCCACCGGATTCCTCGGCGCCAACGGGCTGAAGATCCGGGGCGGGGCCCTGTGGGCCACCAACCTCGACCGGGGCACCGTCCTGCGCATACCCGTCCTGCGGGACGGCCGCGCCGGCCAGGTCCAGACCCGGGCCACCGGGCTGGCCGGGATCGACGACTTCGCCTTCACCGGCCACGGCGACCAGATCCTGGCCGCCCTCAACGGCCCCGGCCAGGTCGCTCTCGTCCAGAGCGACGGCACCCACTCCACCGTCCTGACCGCCGCCGACGGCCTGCAGAACCCCACCTCCATCGCCCTGCGCGGCGACACCGCCTACGTCCTGAGCGCCGCGTACGTCACGGCGAAGGACCCCAACCTCCTCCTGGCCCACATGGACGACTAACTTGATCTTTAACGTCCGAGGTCGAACGATGCCTCGTACTTGATCACTCGGTTCGGTAACCGCCGTACGCGGAAGCGGCCTTCGTCTGGATCATGTGTTCCGACCAAGGAACACACATGTCCAGCGCGAAGGCCGTGGGGATGAGTCTGCTGCATCGTGATGGCCGGCGGGAGCCGTTGGCGGAACTGTCACGCTTCCGGGGCGAGTTCTACTCCTGTCTCACCGCTCGTTCGGACGCGCTGTTCGAGTTGGCCGACGCGGTTCTGTGCGGCGACGGGCCGGTGCGATCACTGGCCGAGCTGTCACTGGTAGGTGAACACCGGCGCGGTCACGGAGGGCTTTATGCCGCGCTCGCCCAGGGCCGGCTCGACGCGGACCGGATGCGGCAGGTCCTGGCCTCGGTGCCGCTTCCGCGGGCCGCCGACGGGCGGCTGGTACTGGCCGTGGACGTGACCTGCTGGCTGCGGCCCGACGCCCACACCTCACCCCAGCGGATCCTGTGCCACACCTACGGACGGGGCAAAGACCAGCACATTCCCGTCCCCGGCTGGCCGTACTCGATCATCTGCGCGCTGGAGCCCGGCCGCAGCTCGTGGACCGCCCCGCTGGACGCGTTGCGTCTGGCACCCGGGGACGACACGGCCACCATCACCGCCCGACAGTTGCGCGAGCTGATCGAGCGGCTGATCACCGCAGGCCAGTGGCAGGTCGGTGACCCGGAAGTCCTCGTCGTCGCGGACGCCGGATACGACGCGCCCCGCCTGGCCCACCTCCTGCGGGACCTGCCGGTCCAGGTCCTGGCACGGATGCGCTCGGACCGTGTCCTGCGCAGAGCCGCCCCACCACGACAGCCCCACATCATGGGGCGCCCTCCCCGGCACGGCAGCGAGTTCGTCTTCGGGCAGCCCGACACCTGGGGCACCCCGGACGCCGAGTCCGTCACCGACACGCGCCTATACGGCACCGCCAACGCCCGATGCTGGGACCGGCTCCACCCCAAGCTGACCCACCGATCTTCCTGGGCCGGAGCAGACGGCACCCTCCCGATCGTCGAGGGGACGGTGATCCGTCTGGACATCGACCACCTGCCCAGCGGAGCAACCCCCAAGCCGGTCTGGCTGTGGTGGTCCGGCACCGACGCGGAGGCAGCTGACGTCGACCGCCTCTGGCAGGCATACCTGCGGCGTTTCGACATCGAGCACACCTTCCGCCTGTTCAAGCAGACCCTCGGCTGGACCTCTCCGAAGATCCGCACCCCCGAGGCGGGGGACCGGTGGACCTGGCTGGTCCTCGCCGCCTACACCCAGCTCCGTCTCGCCCGGCCACTGGCAGCCGACCTGCGTCGGCCCTGGGAGAAGCCCGCACCCGTCGAACGCCTCACGCCCGCCCGCGTCCGCCGAGACTTCCGGCACATCCGCCCGAAGACCACCTGCCCGGCCGGTGCACCGAAACCCTCCCGCCCCGGCCCCGGCAGGCCACCAGGCCGCAAGAACACTCGGCCCACCCCACGACACGACGTGCACACAGTCCGCAAACCCGACACCACGAAACCGAAAACGAAAAAGCCAACGACTCCTCGCCCACGCCGCACAGGTTAAAGATCAAGCTAAAGGATGTTGCGGAAGGTCCGCTTCGGTTCGGGCCGCCCGGGCCAGGGACTCGCGGCGCGACCCGGCGGGGGCCGCGCCGCCCCATGCAGGTGCCGTGGCGCCGTGGGCCCCGTGGCCGCCCCCGTGGCGCCCCGCACGGCGGGCAGCCGATCCTGATCTGCTTGGATGCCCGGGTGACCGACCTGACCATGTCCTCGTCGTGCCCCTGCACGCTGTGCGATCCCGCAGCCGCGGCGACCTTCCGAACACGCCGGCAGCGGAAGAAGCGCTGGGCCCGGGTGATGGCAGACGTCCGCAAGTACGGCTGGCACGTCGTGGGTGTCGGCGGTGAGGACATACCGGACTGGGCCTTCACCGTCGGCCTGTGGCATTCCTACCGGATCCCCGAGGTCGCCATGTTCGGGTTGGAGCTCGAGGGGCTGATGCATTGGGTCAATGACGCTGCCGCCGCCCTGCGCGACGGGGCCGCGGCAGAGCCCGGCACGCTGCTCCCAGGCGTCATCGAGGGGTACGAGGTCCGGCTCCACCCCGTCGATGTCAGTTGGCACCGCCCTCTGCTCGGTACGGCCGTCGGTTTCTACCGCCGGACTCCGGTCCCTTTCGTCCAGCTGGTCTGGCCCGACCGGGATCACCGCTGGCCGTCGGACGAGCACGCCAGCCCGGGCTGCCGCGCGCAGCCCAGCCTGTGGCTCCCGGTCGGCGAGCACCCGACCGGGATCTGGACCGACGAGGCTGCCGAGGACTGAGCCCTGCCACCGGGCAGGAGCCGAAGAGACAGGCGCAGGTGCCCAGGGCGGCGACAGGGTTCGAGTCTCCCTGCGTACCGGACGGTCGTCCGGCCCCGACTCCGAGCCGTCGCGCCCACGCTGCGAGCGGCGCCGAGGACAAGGGGCACCGCCTCATGCACGGGGATGACATGTGGCGCCGGCGGAGGTCGAGTTCTTCAGGAGGAACTGAGACTGCCCTCACGGCCGGTCGAGTCTGCCCTCGGGTACCTGGCGTCCGCGGGGTCGCCCGGCGTATCCAGGACAAGGACGTACGCGAGACGTACGCAGGACACAGGCATCACGTACGGCTCCGATTCTCCGACGAAGGAAGCGCCAGTGCAGGACCACGCGAAGGGCAGGTCGAACGCCACCGAGGACGCCCGGTCGAGGGTCCGCAGGCCGGTCACCGCACCACCCGCACAGGCCTCCGGGCTCCTCGGGCTGCAGGCGACGGTGGGGAACGCTGTGGTCGTCCAGCGTCTGAAGCAGCAGCCGCACCGGCACGGTGCGGGGTGCGGCCACGAGGCGGAGGAGGCGCCGGTCCAGCGCTCGGCCGTCCACGACGTGGTGCGGGCCGGCGGCAGACCGCTGGACGGCAGCACGCGCGCGGACATGGAGAGCCGGCTGGGCGCCGACTTCTCCGACGTCCGCATCCACGACGACAGCGCGGCGAAGGCGTCGGCGGCCGAGGTGGGCGCTCGGGCGTACACCAGTGGGAACCACGTGGTGATCGGGGAGGGCGGCGCCGACAAGCTCACGCTCGCCCACGAACTCACCCACGTGATCCAGCAGCGCCAGGGCCCCGTGGCCGGTACGGACAACGGAGCGGGCCTGCGGGTCTCCGACCCCTCCGACCGCTTCGAGCGGGAGGCGGAGAGCAACGCCCGCCGCGCCATGAGCGGGGCGGCGCCGAGGACCGAGCAGCACGCACAGGAGGCGGGCCGGGCCGGCCGGCGGGCGGCCCAGGAGTCGGTCCAGCGCTGGGCGGCACAGCCCGGCCCGAACCAGCAGCCCATGACGGTCTCGGCGAACGGCGTCTTCGCCGTCCCGAACGGCAACGCCACATCGATCTGGATCCGCGTCAGCGCGCCCGCGGGGTCCTACTCCCCGGCCCTGCGCCCGACAAGCACGGCGCAGCAGGCCCTCTTCGGCGGCACGGAGCTGTACCAGGAGCACGAGCTGGCGCGGAACATCCTGGACGACTGCCTCCACACGGCGGAGGAGATCATGCACAACGCCGTCGGAGAGCTGGCCGACGGCGCGAACAGCAACGTCCGTACGAGCGCCGGGCTCAAGGCCTTCGGCATGTCGGACGAGCAGAACCGCGACCGCGCAGGCGACTTCCAGGGGGCGACGGACCGCGACGCCAGCCCGGTGGTGGGACAGTCCTACCTGATGCTCGCCATGAACCCCGGGGAACAGATCATGTCGCAGTATCACGCCGCAGCGGTGGTGGGCATGGACGGCCAGGACACGGTGACGATGGAGGCCTTCGCCGGAAGCGGCCAGACGTCCGCGAACCCGATGACGTACACGATCGGCACGGTGGCCTCCTTCCACGACTACTGGACGGGCGCGTACTACACCCCGAACTACCCGGGGGTCACCATGAAGACAGTGGTCCTCGTCAAGCGCGGCAAGGGCCGCCGGGTGACGGCGGGCTCAGAACAGCCGGCCAACCCGAACGTCGCCTAGGTGTTCTGTCCCGGGAAGTCGGGGACGGGTGAGCCAGGTCTCGGCTGAGGGATCTCGACGGGGTGTGACCCGGATACGCCGGAAACCCGACAGAAGTTGATCTTGGCCTGCTGAGTGCCTGACGCTGTCGGGGATCTCGGCGATGACGGTCGGTCGTGCCCTCGACATCTCGGTCTCCAAGATCCCCGACCTCGCCACCCGCGATCAGCTCTGCGTCTCCCCGCGGCGTCCAGCAGCGGCCGCATCGGGTACGACGAGCAGCTTGCCGGTGGTACGCCGAGCCTCCAGATCGCTGTGGGCCTGGGCGGCCTCGGACAACGCGTAGCGGCCCGTTACGGTGACCTCGAGCGCCTTGGAGCGCACCCACTCGAACACATCGGCGGCCCGTCGGAGCAGTTCGGACCGGTCGGCGATGAAGTCCCCGAGGCTGGGCCGGATCAGGGTCAGGGAACCGCCGCGGGCGAGCCGCATCGGATCGAACGCAGGCACGGCACCACTCGCCGCGCCGAAGAGCACGAGATGGCCGCGAGGTCGCAGGCTGGCGAGGCTCGCGTCGAAGGTGTGCGCGCCGACGCCGTCGAAGACAACCGGCAGTCCCTGACCGCCGTTGAGCCGCCTCACCTCGGCCGCGAGACCGTCGACCGCGGAGGAAAGGATCACCTCAGCGGCCCCGGCACGCTTCGCCAGCTCGGCCTTCGCCGCCGTCGACGTCGTGCCGATCACCCTGCCGCCGAGATGGGTGATGAGCTGGGTCAGAAGCAGCCCCATGCCACCAGCGGCCGCATGCACGAGCACCGTGTCGCCCCCCTGAACCGGGTAGGCGTCCTTGACGAGATAGTGCGCGGTCATGCCCTGGAGGAGCACGGCGGCAGCGGTCTCGAAGCCGATGTCGTCGGGCAGCGGCACCAGCCGGGAGGAGTCCACGACGGCCCGCTCGGCATACGTGCCGGGAATCTCCACCCAACCGACCCGGTCCCCGACTGCGACGTCAGCCACGCCGGGTCCGACTTCGACGACCGTGCCGGCGCCCTCAGCGCCCGGGGTGAAGGGCAGCGGGAGGCTGTACCGGCCTTCGCGGTGGTAGACGTCGAGGAAGTTGACCCCGGATGCGGCGACCTCCACGACCGCCTCGCCCGGACCCGGCCGCGGCTGGTCCACCTCGGCCTCCTGCAGCACCTCGGGACCGCCCACTTCGTACACCTGAATCGCTCGCATGACCCCTCCGATAACGGCTCATCCCCCCAACCCCGTTGAGGGCGAACCGATTCCCGGCGAGCAGACCGGCCCGCCGCCCCCGCCGAGAGCTGAGACGCCTGCTTTGCACCCGGATCCGGGACAGGAGACCCGAGGCCGTCAAGGGTCGGCCTGCGGCGTGATGCCCGCTCCCACGGCCAGGAGGGGGCGCGCCGGCGCCCGCCCGCCGCGGCCGACGACCTGCGGCCGCGGCGGTGTCTGACAGGCCTGAGGGAGCCGGTCAGTCGGGGAACTCGTCGAAGTGGGTGCTGTCTCCGTGGAAGGTGAGGGGTGTGCCGACGTGGGTGCCGTCCTGGCGGGTGACCTGGATGGTGTGGTCGCCGACCCACATGGCGGCTGCCTTGTTCGGGGGCACCGTCAGATTGTGGGTCACCGACTTGTGTTCGAGGTTCTTGGTGGCGGTGCTGCGGGAGTAACCCAGCGCCAGGCTGTAGGTGGTGGTGACCGAGGCGCTGGCGACGCCTGAGCTGACGCCGACCTGTGCGCTGACGGAGATGCCGACTTCAGCGCTGAAAGTGTCGCTCCTGTCCTTCTCCACGCCGACCGTCACCGTTTCCGAGATGGACTGCGAGGCGCTGGTGGTGTTGTTGGAGAACCGGTGCATGTACCACGAGGCCCGCCGTTCGATCCGGTAGAACGGGGAGTTGGCGAGCTTCCAGGACGCCGACTTGTCGTCGTCCTTCACGGCCATGAACGGCACCCACACCACGTTGACCGTCGTCTCCGGCGTCCGGTCGGCCGGCCGCACCCTGCCGGTCAGCTTCGGGAAACCGTCCGGATGCGGCTTCTCCTCCACCGGCATCTCGATGCACAGCACCCGCCGCTCCGGCGCCCCGCGCGAGGGCTCGTCCCAGCTGGATGCCGCAGTGAAGGTGTTCGGCGCCACCAGCGCCCGGTGGCCGCCGTCGCGCCCGTCCTGGTAGGCAGGCGGCACCTGGTTCGCCCACACGCTGAAGTAGTCCTTGGCGCCGGTGCCCTTGTCCTCGTAGATCCACTTCAGGTCCGCCGTGTGCGTGAGGTCCTCCCGCACGCACATCACGTCCGTCAGCGCGGGCTTGTCGTAGGTGTTCTCCGACATGACGCACCCCAGCGCCACGTATCCGCCGGGTGCGACAGGCCGCCAGCACGCACCGTAGTGCTTGCCGCCGCTGCCCACGTCCTTCCACACGACGGTGTAGTCCTCGGGGTGTGCCAGCGGAGGCTTCTTGCCCTGGCTCGCCTCGGCCGGACCGTTCTTCACGCACAGCGAGACAATGTGTTCCTTGACCTTGGTGTTGGGGGTCTTGGGGTTCAGGTTGTCCGATCCCCACGCCGGCAGCGCGACCGTCCCGAGTGCGTGGAAGCCCTGCGGGGGCTTGGGGTGCCAGAAGCTCACCCAGTGCTTGCCACCCGTGTCCTCGTCATCCCATCGCCAGATGTACTGGTCGGTGAAGGCCAGTTCCAGCTCACCGAAAACCATTGATTTTTCCACGAAGTCTCCTTTGACCGGGATTGTGGAAATTCCTTGATCCAATTCGGCCATGGGTATCCCGGGCGCCTGGACCGCCTTCACTCCACCGGCGGGGCGCATCCCCCACGCGCACGGAAGCACGCCGGGCGCAACGACCGCGGCGGCGGCCCAGTACTGCGCTCCTGGACGCGGGGCAGGCCACGCCGTCCGCGGCGAGCCGGGAGCGGATCGACGCGGCGTACCGGTGGCGCCGACGGAAGAACCTGATCCGCTCGGGCTGGCAGGTCCGCCCCCTCGACAACAACGCCCGCGGCAACCGCACGGAGATCTACCCCGTCGACCAGAGCCACGTCCACACCCAGTACAGCCGCCCCCTCAGCGACCGCTCCGTCGCCACCCGGCGGCGCCGCCGCCTGCGCGACGCCCTGCCATGGGGGTGCGGAAGACGGGGCGGTCAGTGTTCGAGGTCGGCGCGCATGGCGGCGAAGAGGCGGGCAGCGTCGGCCGGGGTCGTGCGGGGGAAGAGTGCGACGGCAGCGGTGGTCGTGTCGGACCAGCCGCAGATGACGTCGGTGGTGCTGGCGGACTCCGGCAGGCTGAGGCACTCGAGGGATCCGCCGAATGGGCCGGGCTGGTACGGCTTCGCGGTGGTGGGGGTGCCGGTGGAACCGTTCTGCAGCGCGTAGTCGATCAGGCCGCGCCAAAGGTGCTCGCGACGCTTGTCCGGGTCCTCGGGAACGCTGTCGACGCCGACGAAAAGGATGCGGCGGCCGGAGGTCTGCCCGGCCCGGTTGTAGTCAGCGACCACCAGGTGCATGCCCTCACGCATCTCGCCCGGGTCAATGGGGACGTCGGATACCGCGTCGGCACCAGTGGCCTTGGTGAGCCCGCCGGCGGTGGCGGCTTCGGCCAGCGTGTGCTTGCCCGAACCGGCGGGCGAGGAGGAGTGCGAGGGGGAGGAGGCGGGCTCGGGGACAGTGGCGGAGGCGGCGGAAGGAGCGGGAGGAGCGGGAGGGGCTTCGGCTTCGGCCGCGGGGTCGCAGGCGGTCAGCGTCAGCGCGGCTGCCAGCGCGATCGTGGCGAGGAGGGTGCGGGGACCAACGATGGACATGGCGGAGTCTCCCGGGGTGTGGTGGTCGGCTGGGCCGCTGGGCCCAATGGCCGCACGCTAGTGCGCCGACCGGGCGGGCTGGTGCCCCGAGCCCAGTTCCCTTACAGCACCGGGACACGGTGGTGACGCAGGAGCCCGGCGATGACAGGCACGGTGGTTCGAGTGCTGCGGGACACGGCCGACGACACCGCTGGGCGGCCTGGGTGCCCGGCCCGCCGGGAGGCGGACCGGGAGGCGGACCAGGAGGCGGACCGGGAGCGTTCGCCGAGGCTGCTGCGGGCGGTCGACGACGCCGTCGCCGTCCGTGCCGGCACGGCGGGGGAGCGGCCTGAGTCCGAGCGGCTCGTCCTCCATGGCGTCGCCGGACTCCCGTGCCCGAGCCACGGCTACCCGCGCCCGTGAACGCAGAGTGCCCTGGGGCCCGGGATGGGGGCAGGCCGGCCCGGCGGGTGCGGGTGCGGGTCGGCCCTTGGCCGGCCGTCCCGTGTCACGACGCAGCAAGACACCACGGCCATGGACTCTCTGCTCGTCGCAGCCTGCCGCCGGCTCACCGGCATGCTGCGGGACACGCCGGCCCAGGCGCGTGGGGTTCAGCTTTGTGCCTGCTGGAGGAGAGAGATCTGCTGGGCGATCATGGCGGGCGGGAAGGCGCGTATGTCGCGGCCGCCGACCGACAGTTTGGTGAAGGTGGCGATGACGCTTCCGGTACGGACCACCGTGTACTGGGTGACGTGCGGGCCCACCTCGGTCGGGGCGGTGATCTCGAACTGCACCGCTTCGTCCCCGAGCCGCGGGGCGGGACCGACTGTGACCGTGCCTTTATAGGTCGTGGTGGGGGCCGGGCTCTCGTAGTACCGGCAGGTGCTCAGACCCTCGCGGACCTCCGCGAACACCGCCACTGCGCCGGAGTTCCCGTACGAGGCGAGGGTGGATGCGCCGCCATTGTCGTCCTCCCAGTTGAACGTCTGGCCCACCACGGCCGGAGCCGGCTGGGAGGGACGCCGGGCATGGGCGGCTGCCAGCAGCTGCCGGCAGGCAGGATCGGAGACCTGATAGTCCCGGTCGCTGACCTGGGGCTCACGGACGGAGACGGGATGCCAGTCCTCATCCGGGCTCTCCTGCGGCAGCGCGGCCGACACCAGCTGTTCGGCGGTCAGCGGGCGGCTCGCGGAGGCCAGGGCGGAAGGGGAGACGGAGGCGGAGGCGGATGCGGAGGCGGGCTCGGGGGGCGCGAGCTCGGACGCAGGCTTCTCAGGACCCGCCCCGCAGCCGACGACGGCCAGTGCGGCGACGGCCACGAGAGCCGGCCCGCCGGAAGCCCGCAGTGTAAAACGTATTGGCATGGTCTGTCCCCGGGCACGATGTGGATGATCAGGCGGAGGCTACCCGCACCGGAATCCCAGCGAGACGCGGGTCCCCGCTTGCGCGGGGCTGCTGTGTTCGGGCACGGCTTCCGTGCAGTGCCACCGGCGGGCGCGTCGCCGACAGCGGCACGCCCAGGTGCGAGCCCTCGGCGGCGCCGGCCGCGGGGAGGCCGGATTCGAACCGGCGTCCTCGCTCCTGGCAAGGGGGCGCGTCGACCTCTGCTCTACAGCTCCCCGCCGCGGTACGCGCACCTTATGCGTTCCTACCGGCACTCGCTCAGCGGGTTTTGCGACCTGTGCGTCTCACCAGCATTCGCGCCCGCGCTCTCCGGACGTATCGACACACGAAAGGCGTCAGCGATGAACAACCCCTCCACCACCGAACACACCGATGCCGCGCACGGAACGCCTTCCTGGGAACTGGCCCTCCTGCTGACCGGAGCGACGTGTGCCGTGCTCCGCTTCGGCGGCGTCTGGTCCTGGTGGGCCCTGCTCTGGATACCTCTGCTGGCCGTCACCCTCGGGTGCCTCGCCTTCGAATGGCAGACGCTGGCACGCAACCGCTGGCGTACGGGGGTCGGAGGGTGGCTGCTGCTGGTCGTTGCGCACCTCGGACTTGTAGCCGCACTCGCCATGATCCTCGGCCGGTAGCACCACACGGCGCGACGTGTACTGAAACGAAACGGCGGGCTGCACACCGGAAACCGGTGTGCAGCCCGCCGTCGGCGTGAGCGGGGGTGTCAGGTCGGTGCTGCGCGGTGGCGTCGTACGACCGACGCCTGCCCGGCGAAGAGCGCGGCCGGTGTGAAGTGGGGTGCGGGCAGGTGCAGTTCCAGGACCGGGAGGTCGTCCCAGCGCAGCCCGGGGTGCGCGGGGGAGTGGGCGTAGTGGTGGAGGTCGCCGGAGGGGAGCCAGGTCGCGGCGGCGAGCGCGGCCAGGGCGCGGCTGCGGGGGTGGAGGCACATGCGGCGTCCGGCCTCGACCCCGGCCGGCGTCCCGATCCGGTGCAGCAGGCTCCACCAGGCGAGCAGCGGGTACAGCAGCAGCCGCGGGACGAGCACCTGGCGACCACGCCCGCCCACCCGGCCGGTCAGGTACGTGGGCAGGAACCAGCGCGAGAGCCGCGCACCCCAGCCCGCCGCCCACGCACGTGACCACGGCGCCGCACGGCCCGGGCGGGTCCGCCGCACCGGACGGGACCAGCCCGCCCGGCGACGCCCGCCCTGCCCCGCCCCCACCACGGACGCGGCCGGGGCGGGCGACGCGGTGGTCTTCGTGTGCGCGACGTGCGACCTTCCCCCTTCCCCGGACGGCGGGGCGGCCGGGGGCGCGGCCGATGTCAGTGGCCGGCGGCAGGATGGACGCGTACCACTGATCCAGCATCACCACGAGGGGTTTCCCATGTCCGTTGCCGAGTCCGACACCGCGTCCGTCCGCTTCCCCACCGGCTGGTGCGCCACCGACCTGGGCCGGTTCCGCCCCTGCGACTCCACCTACGAGGTCTACCCGCTGGACAGCCTGCCCCGGCTGGACGCCGTGGGACTCGACGGCGGGTTCGGGTGGATGGACGGCGTGAGTGGCAGGCCGTCGGAGCACGCGGCACACCTGGCGGCCCTCGAAGGGGAGCTGGCGGCGGCCGGACTCACGCTGCCCTCGGACTTCGCCGCGTTCTACCGCGACGAGCGACTGTGCCGCGCCTTCGACGAGGTGTCGGTGACGGCCTGTTGGACCGATCTGTCCCCGGCCCTGCGCAGCCCGGCCGAGGAGGGCGCCCGTCTCGTGCGGTTCCTGCGGGACCAGCAGGACTGCGTCATCTGGTACCTGTACCTGCGGCCCTCGGGGGAGGCGTCCGTGGTGTGCTCGCACCTGGAGCTGGAGTCCGCCGAGGCCTGGGCGGCACAGGAGGGGGCAGACGGGTTCCAGGAGGCCGCCGCCGGCTCGCTCATACGGTGCGCCGGCTCCTTCGAGGAGTTCGCGTACCGCTTCGTCGTGGAGAACGAGCTGTGGATGCAGCTCAACTCCGCAGACTCGCAGGGGCGGCTCGCTCCCCGCCTCCAGGCGTACGCCGACCACTACGCGGCCACCGTCGCCTGACCCGCCGGTCCGGCCTGCGCGGGCGGCGACCGTCGAACGTGACCTGCGACGGCGCGTTTTCGATCTCCACACGCCCGGGCCCGAGTGGGACGGCTCGTGCGTGCGCGAGCCGGAACCGCCAGGTGGGCTGGGAGTAGCGCGGCGGGCGGCGCGCGGGACGCCGAGGCACTGCGGCTGCGGTCCCACGCCCGACCACCGGCGACAGGCAACCCCTGACCGGACCAGTCGGCAAGGTGAGCTGCCACCCGGCCTTATCGCCACGACCCCGACAATGTTGGACAACCGCAGGGTGAGACGTAAGAAGGAGAAGAAGCGGCGGCCAGACTGGGGCATTCCCAAGGGGGATCGTGCTGTCGGCGACGCCAGAGGGCTGGCGCCACAGCCTCCTCACCATGGAAGGCGGCATGCTCTGCGGGTGTCTGGACGTGCCAATCAACACCGACCCACAAGACGCGCGAGCTGCGGCGGCCCGGATGGTGACGGAACTCGCGCGAGACTTCCACGACACCGACGTCGAGGTGAGCCGGGATCCCCCTCGGGCGCCCTGGGCTGGGCATGGACCGCCCAGGTCTCACCCTCGCCGCTGGAACCGAACCTGCCCCGCCGGACTCCGAGGGCTAAATCGCAAGCTCATTCTGCATCCCCGCACGGGTTGCTCATCGAGCCGTCGGGCTTGACGCCACACTGCTGGTCTCAGCCCAGCCAGGCGTCCCAGGCATGGACAGGGGTGACAACCAACCAGTCAGGGTGCGAGCTTCAGGGATGTCTGGCGCATGTCCCGAGGGTTCCTTCCCACCCGGTCCCCGTGGCAGCGCGCACGCACTCGTCCCCCTGTGAGCAGCCGGACGGCAGCGTCGCACCCCTCCGCACCGCTGTCAGTGGCCCTGAGGAGGATAGTGATCATGACTGCGCTTCTTCCTTTGACCCTGCCCGCCGCCGTCGTGGGTGAGCACCTCGTCGACCTGACCGCCAAACACTCCGAGGGGTGGGCGTTCACGACGTACGACGTCGCCGCCACCGCGGCCGGAGCGACGTACGCGCTGTCCGGGGCGGTTCGCTATCGGGCGCGGGGCGACGCGTCCTCCGACCCGTTCCAGATGGACTTCACGTACCACGTGATCACCCGGTACGACCCGGACGGGACACCCACCGCCACGGCCCTGTACGGCGGGGGCACGCGGGGCAACGTCCCGACCGGACTCGCCCAGGGATCGGAATTCAACCTGGCCGTTCTCCCCGACGGGACGGTGGCGGTCAGTTCCAAGCCGGGGAACACCCACCTGTTCTCCGCCGATCTGAGCCGGCTCGTGGAGTCCTGGCAGTCGCCCTGGGGCTGGCAGGAGGAGAAGCAGCGGACGGGCGATCCGTACGCCATGTCGATCGACGTCACGCCGTCCGGCCGACTGCTGTGCGCGGTGGCCGAGTACGGGGTGAGCAACTGGGCCGGGAAGGTACCCAACCTTGTCGCGCTCTCCGAGCCGGGCAGCACGCTCAGCCCCGGATCGAAGGCCACTCTGCGGGCCATCGCGACGCACGACGCGCGATCCGACCGGCAGACGGAGGCCGACCGGTACCCCCACGTCCAGTACGACGGCGCGCCCGTCGCCGGCACGAACCGGCCGTCCCCTTCACTCACCGAGATGGTGTCCACGGACGACCGAACCCGCTACGACTACACGGGCTGCCGGATGGGCCGCCCCGCAGCGATGGGCGACGACCTGTTCGTCGTCCCCGTCTTCGGGAAGACCTACCGGTCGGGCAGCCGCGGACAGGTGTTCTCGTTCCTCCTGCTCGACGGGCAGGGCACGGAACGCGGGAAGCTGCAGGGAATGCACCGGTACGAGGACAGTCCGTTCACCGGGTCCTACTGGACAGTCGTCGGCGATCCGTACCGAGCCCGGGCCTTCCACCTCAACCGCTACGGCCTGTACGCCTGGGACGCCGAGGGGCAACTGCGCTCCCGGATCCGCACCGCAGACGCCCCGTTCAAGGCGCTCACCCACTTCCTCCTGATGGGCTGTTCCCCCGCCGGCGAGCTGCTCCTCGTGCACCAGAAGCAGCACCTGCTGCTCAGGGTGCCGGTGCCGGAGGACCTCTGCGAACTGGAGGACGCGGTACGGGCCGCCCTGAAGGACTACGGCCCCGGGCGCAACGCGCTGAAGCGGCAGCACGCGCCGGTGAACTGGCACTGGACGGACGGCACCGCCCCCGTCCACCGCTTCTGATCCCCTGCGGCCCGCGCGAGAGCAGGGAACATTCCGCAGCGGCGTCCGTGTCCATCGGGCAGGGGTCAGGCGGTTTGGCGGTTGCCGTTGTTGTCGCAGGGCAGGTCGGTGGCGGGATGGTGGGCGGTGAAGTCGCGGTGGGCCTGACGTTCGGCCTCGGTGATCGCGGTGGGTGTGATGTCGATGATGCCGCCGAAGGGGCGGTCGACGTCGCGGATGATGACCAGGGCCGTGGTCAGCAGGGCGGTGATCACGACGAGGGTGACGGTCTGGCCCCGGTTGTTCTTGCGGGGCAGGCAGATTCCGAGGGCTGTGACGGTGATGACGAGGGTGGCGAGGAGGAACCAGAAGATGACGGGGGGAATGCTGGAGGTCGCCTGGGTGAGGCGTTCCTCGCGTTCGTCGGAGCGTTTGTTGTCGGCGGCGACGAGCATGCCGAAGACCGGCTGGCCGGCCAGGCCTTTGAAGGACTGGCGGACGTCGGTCGACCAGATGCTGGGGGCGGGTGAGCCGTTGCCGTCGGCCATCGCGGGCCACTCCTGGGCGCGGACGGCGCGGGCGTAGCAGACGGCGGCGGCCTGGATGCGTGCCCGTTCGGCGGCAGGGGCGTACTCGGCGGTCTCGACGAGCTGGTCCAGGGCGCGGGCCTCGCCGCGTGCGGCGACTTCGGCTTTGCCGTAGGAGCCGTTGGCGGTGACCAGGACGAAGGACAGCAGCAGGACGGTCATGGTCAGCAGGGGGCCGACGAGGTCTTTGACGGCCATGCCCTCGTCGTCGGCCGAGTCGACCAGCCGCGGCCGTAGCCAGCGGTTGGCGCGAGTCCCGCGAGCAGGGCCAGGAGGGCGACGACGATGACGAGGAGCACGGGGCCACCTTCGGGGAAGGGCCGGATCCCGGCGGCCTACCGGGGTAACAAGATCATTTCCATGCCGGCGTGGCGGACGGAACGGTGGAAACGTTCCCTCGCCTCCCCACGAGGGACACCGTTTCCCCCAGCCAGACCACAGGGTCCCCGGCGAGGCGGCCCCGCTCCGCGACGACTTCCCGGGGATGTTCGGTGCCGGGCCGGACGGGCAAGCCGGTCCGGGAACGGCCGGTCGACGCCGGGGCCAGTACATCTGCTCGACCGGCGACCGGCGACCGGCGACCGGCGACCGGCGACCGGCTCCCCACCCCGCCGGCGCGGCGGCCTGCCCGCTCGTCGTCCACTTCCCAGATGGCGGGCACGTTCGCGGCGCGCCCCCGTCGCCGTCAACCTCCGGGCCCGGACGAGCGCCGTTGAGCGGCTCCCCGGGAGGCGACTGCCAGAGGTGGGGGCGTGCTCATGGCACCCGCAGCCCACCGCCAGAACAAAAGAAGCAGCCCGGCAACGATGTGAGCGCCAGACCCTGACGACCCGCACAGCCGGATCCGCCTGCCTCGGTGGCCATCGCCTCCGCCGTGTCCGGTCGAGTGGGCCCACAACCCCGCATCGGGCAACGCGGCCGCCGGGGAGGTCGACCGGGAGGGGAGCGCCTGGCGCTCTTCGCGGGTGGAACGGCGAGTTCGGCGGCGACCTCAAGTGCCGGAGTGGCGCCCGTGGTCGTCGGCGAAGGCGTTGAAGACTTCCCGTGGTGTGCCCCGGGTGTGCAGGAAACGCTGGTCCAGGATGTCGGCGAGGTCCTGCAGTGCGGCGCGCAGTACTGCTGCGGCCAGCTTGACGTCGGCGTGGCGGGCGTCGGCCGCCTGGTCGGCCAGGTCCCAGAGGTAGCCGACGTGACGGGCCAGGGAGGTGCGGTCGTCTCCGTCGTAGAAGTAGTAGGACTCGGCGTACTGCATGAGGTCCACGGCCAGGACCGAGATCCCGGCCGCCAGGCTGTCGCAGAGTGCGGCTCCGGCGTCGGTGTCGACCTGTTCCGCTGTGGGGTGGGAGCGGGCGAGGTGGGAGAGGCGCAGCGCCAGCGCCCGGCGGCGAGCGAGTGCCGGATAGATGCCGAGGGTCCAGGAGACCGCCGCGGTCAGCAGCGCGAAGCCGACGAGGGCTTCGAGCGGCGCGAGGATCCGCAGCCACCCTTGCGCGGGCGCGATGTCGCCGAGGCCGAGGGTGGAGATGTTGACCAGCGAGATGTACAAGGCGTCCGTGAAGGCCGCATGCTCGGCGGGTTCCAGCCCGGTCGCGTAGGTGAACGCGTCCGGCATGTGCGGCCAGTAGATCAGCGCCCACCCGACGACCACGGTCAGCGCCCACGCCGCCACCACGGCGACCATGGCGGTCGGCCCGGCCAGCCCCGATGCCCGCCGGCGCCGGGCGCCGGGGGCGGAGACGCGCCACAGGGTGGTCATGACCAGCCTGCTCAGCCCGCCGTGACTGGTCGGATGCCAGAGGGTGTGGAAGACATCCCGCAGGACGAACAGCACCAGGGCCGCCCCTGCGGCGTTGACCAGCCAGTCCACCCAGCTCCCCTTTCATCCGCCGCAGCCCCCTACCCCGTCGTGGGCGGGCCATCCACGGGGAGACCCACTGGGCGCCGGCCATGATGCCCCACCTCAAACACAGTGTGGAGCTGCGCGCCCGGAGGATCCGGCGCTCGGCCGCCTTGCTTACCACGTCCTCCACGATCCGGTGGCCGGACCGCTCTACCGTGAGCATGCTGCGGCCCCATCCCTGTTCCGACGGCTCCGAGCTTCCGGTCCGCCACGCCGTCCACGGACCGGGCCGGCTCACGACCTGCCTCGCGGAACCTCACCGCGCCCGGGGCCCGTATCAACCTCAGCTTCTGCACCCGCGGAGAGCCTGTTCTCCGGAGCGCGTGATGCTGCGTGAGCGGGAGGCGTCCCGCTCGATCCGGCCCATGGGGCGGACACCTTCGCCGACACGATCGTGTGCGTGAAGGACGTCCGGCAGGGCCCGGTGGCCGCCGGCGGAACGGGGGTTGACCTCAAGTCCGGTCGAGGTCCTAGCGTCTGGGCCGACGAAAGGAGATCGACTGTGACGACACTCGTGACAGGGGCCACCGGGAACACCGGGCGGCATATCGTGGCGGAGCTGGTCCGCAGGGGTGAGGCCGTACGGGCGCTGACCCGTGACCCGGCCGCCGCCGCGGGGAGGTTACCGGCCGGGGTGGAGCTCGTGCCGGGAACGCACACGGCACCAGCGGGGCTGGACGCGGCTCTCGCCGGTGCCACCCGGCTGCACATCACCGTGACGGCGGGGCTCGCCGAGGTCGGGCCCGAACTGGTGCGGCGGGCCGTCGACGCGGGGGTGCGGCGGATCACCGTACTGTGGGGCGGCGGCGTGGGACCGGTCGAGCAGGCGGTCGCGGAATCCGGGGTGGAGTGGACGCGCCTGGAACCACAGGAGTTCATGTCCAACACCCTCGGCTGGGCCGAATCGGTACGGACCGAAGGCGTCGTGCGGGAACCGTACGACTTTCCCAGCGCGCTCGTCCACGAGGCGGACATCGCGGCGGTCGCAGCCGCCGCCCTGCTCGACGACGAGCACGCGGGACGCGCCTACAACCTCACCGGGCCCGAATCACTGACCCCGCGCGAGCGCATCACCATCCTGTCCCGGGTGACCGGCCGGGCCATCGACTTCGTGCCGATCACGCACGAACTGGCCCTCGACCGGCTGATCGCCACCGGCGTGTCCCGGGCGGACGCGGAGTACGTGGTGGGCTGGTACGCCACCCCGACCAGCGACTCCACGACCGTCGTCGACACCGTCGAGCGGATCACCGGCCGCCCGGCCCGCACGTTCGCGCAGTGGGCGGCCGAGCACGCTGACCGCTTCCGGGAGCGGCCCGTTCCTCCCCCCGGCGGCTCGGGCGTCCGTCGGTGACGGGCGCTGCGCCGCCGGGGGCGCGTGACCGGAGTTCGGCCCGGGTGAGCCCTCCTCCGGTCGCCGCGCAGGCGGCGGCCTCGGGACCGGCCGCGGTTCTGACCACGTGGCCGACGTCCCGTACGAGCAGGCCCGTGTAGCCGAGCAGGAGGCGGCCGGGTGGAAGCGCGAACGGTTCCGCCGCATGCTGGACCGGCCCCTCGCCCAGCAGCTCATCGTCGGCGCCGCCACCCGCCCCGGGCGCGACATCCAGGTCGCCTTCACCGCCTTCGTGCAGCTCAGACACCACGAAGGCTCCACCGGAACGGGCCGCCGCCAGGAGTCCTCGGCGATCGGTGTCCTGCTCACCCCGCTCTACGACGGCACCCGGCCGTGGCAGACCAGCCCCAGCCCGGTCCGCGTTCACGCCGACCGGGAGCCCACCGGGGACGACCAGAGCGTCCACCGCGAGACGTGGGACCGACGACGGCGGACGGGGCCGTTGCCGATGACGCGTAGCAGTCCGTGTCGGCGTACCGGGGAGAGCTCAGGCGTGTACGGACGAACGTGCGCAGTCGTGGGAGCGGGAGGACAACCCTGCGGCTGTCGGGTGTCCGCGAGCGTCCATGACTCGACGGCGGTCCGAACCTGGAGCACGCGGGCGTAGGCTCTCAGGGATGCGGATAGGCGAGTTGTCCAAGCGCACGGGCGTGAGTCCGCGCTCACTGCGGTACTACGAAGAGCAGGGCCTGCTGACCAGCTCACGCTCCGACGCTGGGCAGCGGCACTATCCCGATGCCGCGGTCCAGCGCGTGTCACTCATCCGACGGCTGTTCGATGCGGGTATGTCCAGCAGGGTGATCGCCACTGTGCTGCCCTGTGTGGACGTCCCGGGTGACCTGGGCGTCGCCGAGGAGACGTTCACGGCGATGATGCGCGAGCGCGACCGGATCGACGCCGACATCGCGCACCTGATCGAAACCCGAGATGCACTCGACGTGCTGATCACGGCCAACAGCCGACACCGGGCTGAGCTGTCCACGGCCCCGGAACCGGTGACACAGCCGGCCTGATGCTGTGATCTGCATCTCAGCCGCTTGCCCCTCACATCAATGTCAGAGATGAGGATGGCGACACGCCCGGAATCACCGGGTCGGTCATACGAGAGGCGGCGGAAGATGGGGCAGGCATGGGGTTTCGGCAGGTATGGCGGGCCCGAGGTGCAGGAGTTCTTCGATCGTCCCGACCCCGTCCCCGGTCGCGGCGAGGTGCTGATCCAGGTTGACGTCGCCGGGGTGAATCCCCTCGACCACCTTCTGCGCTCCGGTCTGGTCGACGGGCTCGACGGCGGGCGTCCGTTTCCCCGCGTGCTGGGCATGGAGGCAGCCGGAACCGTCCTCGCCCTGGGCGAGGACGTCAGCGAACTCGAGGTGGGTGACGCGGTCTTCGGCTTCGCACTCACCAGTGGTGGCACCTACGCCGAGACGACGGTGCTGTCCGCGCCGAACACCGCGCGCATCCCGGAGGGGCTGTCCGCGACCGTGGCGGCGACGCTGCCGGTCGCCGGGACGACCGCGGTGGACGTACTCGACCAGCTCGGCCTCCCGACCGGTGCCACGGTCCTGGTCAACGGAGTCGGGGGCGGGGTCGGCCTCGCCGTCGCCCGGCTGGCCATAGGGCGCGAGCTGCGTGTGATCGGCACCGGAAGTACCGCCAAACGCGAGCACGCCGAAGCCATCGGGGTGCAGTTCATCGACTACACCGCCGAGGACGTCGCCGCCGCGGCACGCGAACTGGTTCCGGACGGCTTCGACGGGATCGTCGACCTGGCCGGAGGCACCTCGCTGCGGACGGTCGCTCCGCTGGCCCAGGATCCCCGCAACGTCATCGCTGTGGGTGATATGTCTGTGCCCGATCTCGGTGGGCGTTTCGTCGAGCGTCGCGTCGACCGCGAGAACCTGCAGCGGTCGGCCCAGCTGGCCCTCGATGGCCTCCTCGCACCCGTCATCACCGCGGTCCATCCGCTCTCCGACGCCCCGAGCGCCCTCGCCACCGTCGAGAACGGTCACACCTCCGGCAAGGTTGTCATCAAGATGACATGAGAAGGGCCCGGCCGTCTGACGCTGTCGACCATCCCATTCCGGACGACGCCGACAGAGCACTGGGGTGACCGCGACGAGGGCCATGACCCGGCAGCAGCCCAGAAACGCCGCGCATCAGACGCTGCCGTGTGCGCCAGCCTCCTGCCCTGGGCAACCCGGCGACCGGATACCTCCTCCCGCTCGCCCATGCCGCGGAACCCGGCGGCCCCTGGGACAGCGAAAGCGTCGCCCACCCACATTTCGCAGCTTGGCCCTGGCCCTGGCCCTCGCTCCGCCGTGATCGCGCACCCACCTGAGTGTCCGTCAACCCAGCAGAGCGGCTACCCAGATGATGGTTCACCCTGCCGGCGCTGCTCGCCTTCGCCGCCGTCGGCCTCGCCGAGTACTGTGCGGCCACCACCGTGGTCCACGAGCCCGCCCCACACGCCGGACCCGCCGCCCCGTGACAGAGGCGGGGCGGCAGCGCGTGCGCTCCTGCCCCACCGGAATCTCCGGTTGGGCAGGAGGTTGCCGGCCGGGGCGCGGGCGGCCTCTGACGCACCGTGGGAACTGGTGCGGTTTCTGCCTGCGCGTTGGGCGTAAGTGGCTCAGCTGCAGGGCTGCCCTACCGGGCCGGCACCCGGCAAACTGCCCGCTTGGTCCAAAGAGGGCTGCTGTGATCACACTCGATATTGAACGTGTTCAATGGAGCTGGCAGGATGTCATGCATTGCTCGCCGCTGTGGCGTGCCGCCTTAATCAGGCATGCCCTGAAGGAGCAGACTGTGGACGCCGGCACACCGCAGCGGAACCCGGGAGTCATCGCACTACGGTTCGTCGAGCTGGTGGTCCGGTATGCCATCACATTGGCGATCACCTGGGGGGCTGTGGAGGCGTCATTGCCGGCGGAGCTGAGATTCGGCGCCAGTGGCTTGCTGCTCTTCGTCATATTCCTCGGGATCCCGTCCATCCTGATCAGCTTCATCTACGGGCTGGCCAGCAGACACACCGGTATCGCATTCCGAGGCCGACTGGCTGGGCTCCTGCTCCTCCCTCTCTGGTTCCTGCTCGCCCTCCCACCGCTCCTGCCCGTCTACGCCATAGGGCAGCTGGTCTTCGCGTTGTGCATGATGCGGACACCGCTCATGGGCCCACCCCGGCTTCGGCGGCAGGCGCGCGCGGCGCTCTCTGCCACTGCCCGCCGCGCCCACGCCCTGGCATCCCGCATCGGCCGCGTGGCCCCCTGAGAGCGGCACCTCCTTCGTGTGGCGCCCTTCCGCTGTAGGAACGTCCCGACAGCGGGTCCGGGCGGAGAAGGGCGCGGCCGACGACATCGATGGCCGGTGGCGGTCGACTTGACGATCGTGCGAGCCCACCAGCACGTCATGAAGGCTTCCGCGGGCACCTCGGATCGGTCACCCTGAAGGTCCGTCGGCGATCCGAGGGTGGGGGTGGGGAACGCTATGGACGGGCAACAGAGCAGGCCGGAGCAAGTCGGACCCGCCCCGTGGCTGGCGCTGGCCTGTCTGGTCGGGCTGTTTCTGGCCTACGTCGTACTGACGAACTTCACCGCAGAGCTGCGGGCGGCGCTGTGGGGCGAGCGCGGCACCGTGACCGAAGCCGACTGCCGGACGTACGACAACACCGTGGCCAATGCGGGAACGACGACGTCCTGCTCGGGCGTCTTCACCCCGGACGACGGCGGATCGTCGTTCGACGTCGCCGTCGAGGGCGACATCGATTCGCAACCGGTCCGCGCGAGGCTGGTGGACGGTACATCCGGCACCGCGTACGTCTCACCAACGGTGTGGGCGGGAGTGCTCCCGGTGGCACTGTCCCTCCTCCTGACCGGTCTCCCGGCGGCGGTGATGGTGAAGCGCGTGCGCTGCATCCATGCACCACGCCCTGGAGAGCCGCTTCACGGATCAGACCCAGAGCCGAGTGCGTGATCGACTCAGACCCGACGAGCACGACGGGTACAGCCCACACGTCACCTGGCTCGACATCGACATGCCGGTCCTGCGGCACACGGGAGCGGCCCACCACCGAGGCCCGGCTCCCTCGTACGCTCCGCAGCCGCGCCGCCTGCCCCAAGTCGTCCGCCACGGCGGTGGGGGCCGGGGTGGAGGCGGCCGAGTGCAGCACCTGGGTCACCGCCGAGCAGGGTTCTGGCACAGATCTCGGGGAGCGGTGACGGAGCGTCATATCGGTGTGCGATCTCCGGGCCGGTGATTTCCTGCGTTCGAGGTCGAGGACCTCTTTCAGTCCGGCCGCTCTTCCTCGGTCAGGGCCGTGGGGTGTCGGGTGAGCCAGCCGGTCACCTGACACACCGACGGCGGCCACGGCGGCGCGTCGGCCGGAGCCCTGCGGAGGGTGGCGATGTGGGCGCGGACCATCTGGTAGGTGACGGGTTCAACCTCTTGCAGCACGACGGCCAGGAGCTCTTGGGCCGCCCGTACGCCGAGCGCCGCGCCCTGCTGGAGAACCTGTTCACCGAGCATGCCCTGACGGCCCCGTGGACGCTTGTCCCGCAGACGACGGATCTGGCCACAGCGCGGGAGTGGCTGGAGTCCTGGACGGACGTCGGGGCCGAAGGGATCGTGGTCAAGCCCCTCAACGGCCGGTTGCCTGCGTACCGAGGGGTTGCCCGTCAACTGCACTTTCCTCGATTTCCCTGACGCATATGAGGCCCCACGTATCGGGGGTACAGGTCTTGGTGTGCGCCGCCTGCCGCACCCGAAGCGGGCGCAGGAGGGGCAGTGGACCGGCCAGAGTCGCTGTCGGTGGGGTTGGCTAATCTCCGGCCATGGATCCGTTCTATGACGCCAGGCCTTCCGCGGAGGACATCGTCGCCGCAGTGCCCGGACTCGCACCCTACGCCTTGCCGGCCGTGGTACTGGTTCCCGAGCGGGGGGAACCGACCGTCCACCAGAGTTCCGTGGGTGGACCGTTGCTCTGGCCGGCCGACGAGGCGTGGCCGTGCTGCGACGTCCCGGACGAGAAATCCGGTTCCGGGACACCGGCGACGGCCATGGTGGTGGTCGCGCAGGTGTATCGGAAGGATGCACCGGGCGACTGGTGGCCTGAGGGCAAGGACGTGTTTCAGCTGCTGTGGTGCCCCAACGTGCACTGGGATCCGCCGGCTCCGCACGCCGACGTCAGCCCGGTCGCGGAGATCCGCTGGCGCAACAGCGCGGACGTGACGCGCATACTCGCGTCGCCCCCATCGCCCGTACGGCAGGAGGACCCGGACTACGGATACACGCCGGCGCCGTGCACGCTCACCCCGGTCCCCCTCGTCGACTTCCCCTACCCGCAGGCCCTGCCAGACGAAGAACTCGTCAGGGCCGTTCAGGAGTATGCGGAGGCGACCGGGGACGGAAGCGACGTCATCACCAGGGTGTCCGGGATCAAGTTCGGCGGGTGGCCCACCTGGCACCTGACCCACCCTTACGACATCCTGTGCCAGACCTGCGGCGCGCCGTGCCGCCTGCTGTTCACCGTGGCCAGCGACAACACCACTGAAATCACGGTGGGCAGGTGGGGCGACTTCCGGATCTTTGCCTGCCCGGCCGGGGAAGGACACGGCTACATCTTCGACCAGCACTGATCCACCTGGACGGCCGTGATCGGGTGGAGGCCGAGCATCGGGCCGAGGGCCGTGGGCTGGAGGCCGCATGCGAGGGACACCAGGTCGGTGGTTCGGGCGCGGCCCCTCCCCGTCCCTCGCATGCACGCACTCCTCGAACGCACTCCTCGACCGCTGACTGAGCCAACGGCCGACGCCGACCTGCCAGAGGAGCCGATGTCAGCGGGCCCACGTAGCTTGCGGGGGACCGCCCGGCCGGGTGGCGAGGAGGGAGCAAGACATGGCGTGGGTCGGGAACGCGCGGCTGGCAGCCGGGCCTGAGGCCACCTGGTACTTGGAGGCGGCTTTCACGCCCGGTGCTCACCTTGGGACGGTGTACGACGATCCGACGACGCCGGTAGTCGTGACGGGCATCGAGGAGCTGACGACGATCCGCGTACCGAGTGGTCGGCTCGTGGTCGATGCGCCATGGCACGACGACCAGGTTTATGAGTACGGGAGGGGGCTGCCGACGAGGCCCCCGCGGGAGCTGGCTGTGCGCATTCCCCCGGGTGTCTACCGGGTAGAGATCGCGTGGACGGCGGGCCCGTACGAGTTCATGGGCGAGCACGTGGATGGCGTTGAGTGCGCCGCGACGCGCCTGTGCATCAGTGACGACCCTGTCGTGGGATGGGAGATGGGCCTGAGTGTCGAGGACGACATCGCCCGGCTACAGCCGGGCGAGGAGCCCCGCTTCTTCTCCGATGCCAATGTCGGCTGCTTCGCCGACGCAGGCGCGTGGACGACCCTGTCCGCGCGGTTTCGTACGTTCATGGACGGGGTCCCGCTCGAAACCGAGCAGCTGGCCGACGGGTGCGAACGCGTACGCGATGAGTCGCAGCAAGCCGATCTGGTCACGTTCGGGCCGAGTCGGGCGGCGTCGTCTGGTTGGGCCGCACGAAGACCGGCGACGTGGCGGCGATCGTGGTCACCAGCGGCATGCCCGGCGCCAAAGCATGACCGCCGCGGGTGCGTTCGCCGGGCGGAACATCCCCGACGGCCCGTAGCGAGGGGGTGGCACGCGGCGCGCCGGATCCGCTCGCGTGGCCGAACATCCTTGCGGAACAGGCCCGGGACGAGTGGGTGGGAGACGTGTGCCGAGCTGGGCGCGGCCGAGCGGTCGTAGTTTTGCGGCGGGCATGACGATGGCGGGGGAAGAGACCGAGGAGGACCGCCGGGTTTTGGTGGGTCGACGCCGGTTCCGATGGGCAGTGGCGCTCGGTCTCCGAGCCCTGCAACGAGCGGGACATGGTACTGGAACGACTTCGGAAGATCGCGATCAGGGTCGGATCCCGTTACGCTCGGCCACGGCTGGTGCTCCGGTGTCTGGTCCGATACGTGGCTGGGCCCCGACCAGGGGGGTGGCCGGGGCCCAGCAGGTGCCGCGGGTCAGGGCCGCGGCAGGGGATGGTTCAGTGGCGGCGGAAGGTGTCCTTGACGTCTTCCTTGGCCTGGCGGGCGTTGCCCTTGGCCTGGTCGGCGTGCCCGTCGGCGGTCATCCGCTCGTTGCCGACCATGCGGCCCATGGCCTCCTTGGCCTTGCCCTTGGCCTGCTCGGCCTGCGCCTTGGTCTTCTCGGTGCCCGACATGGGGACCTCCTCGTGTAGTACCGGGTTGGTCGTGACGACTCGCCTTCTCACGATCCCGAGGCCCAAACCCCCGAATCGGTCCGCCGATGCCGGACCCCACCGGTCGGCTCCGGCACTCGGCCCGTCGGGACGTGCCGCGGTGCGCCGGATCGAGGCGGGGCGGGCCGCGAGGGAGGAGCCGGGCGCGCGTCTGCCCGCCTGCGTGGATAAGAAACACATAAGGATCATGTGCATGGATGCCGGTCGGTCGGGCAGTCGGTGCTTCGGAGGTTGATAACTATGGTTCCCCTGCTTCTTGTTCTTCTGCTTGCTCTGATCCTTTTCGGTGCCGGTTTTGCGGTGAAGATCCTCTGGTGGGTCGCGCTCGCCGTCCTGGTGCTGTGGCTGATCGGCTTCGTGGCCCGCCCGAAGAACAGCAGCGGCCGCTGGTACCGCTGGTAGCAGGCAGCCCGAGCACTGCATGCCGGTGGGCCCACCCCCGTCACGGGGGTGGGCCCACCGGCATGCCCGGGCACGGAACTGCAGACCGCGCACCGCAGACGCGCGCGGAGCGCAGTCCGGGTGAGGTGGTGCCGTGCGGATAGCGACGCGGGGTATCCGGCTGTGCCGGGGCGGCCGCCGTGCTTCAGCAGGGAACCTGCTCGCCTCCCAACACGCCTGCCGCCCCGGCCCGCCGATTCCCGCACGCAGCCCCCCGGCGACGTCGCCACCCGGCTCTGGGTCCGCGTCCGCGCCGCGATCGCCCTCGGCCACGAGGGTGCCGTCCTCCCGGTCGCCGACGTGTTCGCCGACCAGGCAATCGCCCTCAGCAACAGCCAGCCCTCCCTCGCCCTCATCAACACCGTCTTCGGCAAGGCCCACCCGGCAGCCCTCCGCGGCGACCACGCCACCGCCCGCCGCCTGCTCGCCGAGGGCCGACGCGTCTTCGACCGGGCCGGCTCGCACGAGCAGACCTCCGACTACGCCCTCCCCGCCGACGCGTCAACGTCTTCCCATCCCTGCTCGCCGTCCGTCTTTCGGCGACGAGACCACTGCGGTGGCCGCTCAGGGACGCAGCGGCCGCGGAGCTCCCCGCGACGTGGCCCCGGTTCGCAACGCACCTGGAGATGCACCGCGGCCTCATGCTCGCCCGCTCCGGCGACACCACGATGAGGCCGCGGTCCGGCAGTGTCGGTCCAGGCAGGGCGTCCCGCCCCAGCGCGGATGGCGAGCGCGGGGGAGGGGCACCACCCCGGGGCACTACCCAGGGGCACAGGCCCGTCCCACCATCGCACCCTCACGGGAAGTGTCCATCTGTTACGGAGAGTTTCCGAAGGGGTAGGGCTGAGGTTCCCGATCCTGGAGGAACACGATGTCCGATTCTGCCCGGCAGGCGGTGCGGCCCGAGGTCACCCTGTTCAGCGGTAGCGGTCACACGGGTGACAGCTGTGTCCTGCCGATGGACGGCTGTACCTACTCCCTGAAGGCGACCGGTCTGAACAAGATCGCCTCGGTCAGGGTCGACTGGCCTGACCGTGGCATGGCGAAGCCGGTCGTCCGCCTGTACTCCGAGGTCCCCACTCAGCATGAGGACTTCGCAGCCGGCCAGGGGTCCGCCTTCCAGGACTTCATCGCCGACACCACCGACACCGGCAAGTGGGCCGGCGCGAAGTGCGTCAAGGGCTACGCCGACGACGGGAGGAAGACGGCACACACCAGCTTCTCCGGCCACCGGGGCGAGCGGACCGTCCTGGACACCCTCGCCGACCCCAACGACTTGCTCGACGTCAGCCGGCCGGGTGTGGGCCACGACCTGCTTGGCTGACTCCTGACTGCAGAACGACGCCCCGGGCCGTAAGAGGGCCGGGCACCGCACCCGCGAAGCGTTCCTGACCGTGGCCGATTTCTCCGGCACCGGCTCCGACGGCCGCGGCGCGTTGGACCGTGAGGGAGCAGCCGGCGGCGGGGCGTTGCGCGGGCGCCTCAACAGGGCGCCGCTGGGGCCACGCGTGGCCCCGCTGCCTCGTCCCGCCCCTCCGGCAGCTGTACGGGGGAGGGGCCTGGGGGCGGGGGGAGGCGGCGGCCTCGGCGTGATCACCCGTCAACTCGTTGTATGCCTAATCCCAGCACAGCGGGTCAGCGGCAGGGACCCGGGCGCAGTGTGGCTGGTTGACGACATCGACCCCTCTGAATCCGGCGGCGCCTGGTTTGGCTGCGCCTTTCGGGGCAGGCGCGAGTGCGACGGCGGCGCGGCCCGTGGGATTGAGGGCTCGCGCTCCGAGGAGACGACGTGGAGGGATTGTTGCTATGACCGAGAATGTGTGGGGTTACCGCGAGACGTCCGGCCGTACGGTCGGGACCGACCTGACGGGTTACAAGGTCGAAGCGGCCGACGGCTCCATCGGGAAGGTCGACAAGCACTCCGACGAGGTCGGCTCGTCGTACGTCGTGGTCGACACCGGCCCGTGGATCTTCGGTAAGGAAGTCCTTCTGCCGGCGGGCACGATCGACCGGGTCGACGTGCAGGAGGAGAAGATCTACGTGGGCTGGACCAAGGAGCAGATCAAGGCGGCTCCGGAGTTCGAGAAGGACAAGCACCTCGGCAACGAGGAGTACCACCGTGAGGTCGGCGGCTACTACGGCAACCTGTCGAACCGCCTCTGAGACCAGACCCTTGAGACCACCGCCGCTCAGGACTTGTCCGGCCGATCATGTGCGGAGCCGGATGACGAGGGCTGCGGCGGTCGCGGTCCCGGAGGAAGGCGTAGCCGCGCTTGTCGTAGCGGGTGGCCACGGCTCTGGTGTGCTTGAGCCGGTTGATCGCCCGTTCGACGGTGTTGCGTTTCTTGTACCGCTCTTGATCGAAGCCGGGTGGCCGTCCGCCGCGTGACCCTTTGCGCAGGCGGGCGGCCTGGCTGTCGTTATTACGCAGGTCATGGCACTGCCCGATCCGCGGTTCAGCACTCCACGTGTCCTGGGCGTGGACGACTTCGCGATTCGTCGGCGCCAGACCTACTCCACCGCCTCGACCAGCGTCGAAGACCGTTGCGTGGTCGACGTGCTCCCGACGCGTGAGGCCGGGCCGCTGGTGGTGGTGGCGAATCCGAGAGCGCTGATCGGTGGAGGCTCCCGACGTGCCACGCTGCGCTGGAGAGCACGATTCGACAGGTCTGAGCGAATCACGGCGGATCGCCGCGTACAGATTGACCCTGGACTTCGGCACCACCCCGGCCCCCTTTGTGCGCAGCACAACCATGGTCCCGAAGCAAGCACCTGGGTGCTCTCGCCCCTGAGCAACAGTCGCTCTCGCGGCGGAGGCCGTCCGCGCAGAGCGGTGGCGGCCACGATGGCAGTATCCAGTCCTGAGGGTCCGTGGCGTCTCCGCGCGGACTCGTGCAGCGATCCGCCGGGTCGAAGACCAGGAGATGTGGCCTAATGCGGTCGCTGATGCGCTCTCTCGCTTCGAGTCGGCTTTCAAGCAGCCCGGACGGTATCTGAACGCATCCGAGGCCTGTTCGCCCGGCATAGAAGTGGAAGATGCCCGTGATGACCTGGAGTCGGCGATTCGACAACTGCCTCCCGGAGCCAAACGGGACTTGGGCCGACTGATTACACGCATCGATGAGGAGTTCGAGCGCCGCACTTTGCCGGAACCCAACAACATCGAGTGGGCAATGTCCGGCTGGTGGTGGACCAGAATGCGTGAACGCTGAGCCAACCAGGGAGCGCCATTTCTGACTCAGAGGGAGGCCGCCGGTCCTCCAGCTTCAGGATCTGAGTTCCGTGGCGACAGCGTATGTGCCGAGTCGGACCGGGGCCTCATGCCTGCGGTGGTCGGGGAGCGCGGTGACGGGCCCGGGGTTCGTACCCCTTCCTTGCAATCGAACAACACCCTCACCCTCCGCAACCTGCGGTCCGTGCGAAGCAGTCGTGTCCGTCGCCAGGCAGGCCCATGACGTTCAGCACGGGTTCCTCGCCCTCGGGGATCTCGAAGGTGAAGTTCGCTCCTGACGCGATCGCCGTGAGCGAGCACTGGTTGCCGAAGGTCAGCCGAGCATGCGGCTCCCAGGAACAGCCGGCCCTGCCCAAGGCGGAGACGACGTCCGCGTGCTTGAGCCCGGCCGGGAAGGTGCCCGTTCCCCCGGCAACCGACGGAGGGAGCTCGACGACGTCACGCCAGGTCTGAACGCAGATGAGGGAAACCTTGCGGCAGCGGCAGACACTCAGCTCAAGGTCTCCGTAAGCGAAGAGCCGCGGCCACTTTCTGTTCCGGCTCATTGTTCCGATGTCCCACGGTTCGCCGAGTGCCGCGGTCACATCGTTCCAGTCGGCCCCGCTGAACACCGGGCCCAACCGACCTGTCTTCGCCATGCCGGTCAGGACATCGAGTATCTCCACGAGGCGGAGCCTGACAGGTGCCCTGACCAGCAGTCCAGCGGCTTCAGGGGGCAGGCCGCTGCGGATTGTTCGGTTCGGACCCCGGGTGCAGGCGAGGCGGTAGGAGTCGGTGCCGGTCTCGATGATGGCGCCGTTGAAGGTGGAGCCCGGTCGACGATGGCCGCGCAGAGCCGAGGGTCGGTGAACGTCTTGGTCCAGCGCCGAACGACTCCTTGGAGGCGATCGCGACACTGTTCTTCTCCTCGCGTTCGGTCAGCACCTGGAAGAGGGGCTCGGCGCCATGGCGGTCGAGTTCCATGCAGCCGAGTTCGTCGATGCAGAGCAGATCGACACGGGAGCGAAGAGCATGTGGGACTTGCCGGTGCCGGAGTCACCGATCAGGCAGAGTGGCTGGCTCTTCTTGATCCACTCGCAGCTGGCGAGGGTGTGGATGGTGGCCGGGTCGATGTTCGGGTTGGCGTCGAAAGTCGAAGGCCCGCAGCGACTTCTCCAGCGGGAAGCCGGCTGCCTTGATCCGCCTCTCCGACCGGTGACGGGCCCGGTCGTCGCACTTGGCCATGGTGGACCGGACGCTGAGAGACCCGGCTGCGGCGCATGAGGGTTCGGTGGGGTGCCCGCCGAGGGGGGGAGCCAACCGGGGCCGGTGTACTACGACGTCGGCAGTGCCGCCGTATGCCGTCGTCGACGGAGTGGCACGCCTACGACGGTCGGTCCGGCCGCCCGAAGGGTGCTTTCGAGCCGAGCCGGTAGCACGAGTTCGCGTGCAGGTGCCGTTCCAGCTTCTGCCCCCCTGCAGGTTTGCGGCGGTTGCCGTCGCCCCCGGGCCGGTCCCGGAAGCCGGCCGGGCGCCGTGCAGTCCCTCTGCGGCGGCAGCCCGACAGAGCAAATGAATGACGTACTGTCAGAATGTTTACAGAGAGTCCGGGGTTGCCTTCATTTTTCGCGTCTGGAACTGTCGCTCGAGTAACTCACCCCCCTCACAGCGGACTTCGGAGGGACTGCGTCCCCGGGCTTCACTTCCCGGCGCCTTGCCCCGGCGCGGCGATACCGACGAAATGCCTCCCTTTGCGTGCTCTCCGCTCGCGGCTACGGCCGACGGAGGGCGCCAGCCGCTTCGCAAGGACAAACTGGGAGACCAGGCAACAGTGAAACGCACGAGCACCCTCGCCCTGACCGCAGCACTGCTCGCTTCATCAGCCCCGATCGGCCTCGCCACCATGGGAGCCGGTACTGCGCACGCCGCAGCCCGCACGTACTTCGTCAGTCCCAGCGGCAATGACAGCAACCCGGGCACCTCCACCCAAGCTCCCTTCCGGACCCTCCAGAAGGCCGCGGACAGCGTCGAGCCGGGCGACACCGTCTCCATCATGAACGGCACGTACTCCGAGCGTTCAGCGGGGTCGAACGTCCTGACCATCAAGCGCTCCGGCCTCCCCGGCGCGCCCATCACCTTCACCGCTCATCCCGGCCACCATCCGGTGATCCACCCGGCGAAGGCGTGGAACGGCATCAGCGTTTACGGCGCTTCCTACATCTCCATCAAAAACCTGGAGGTCAAGGGCAACAACGGAGCCCTCACTCTGGCCGGAGCCGAACGAGAATCGAAGAAGGGCGACCCCACCTACAACACCAACTGCATCTCCGTGGAACAGGACCGGTCCACGGGTGCCCTGTCGCACCACGTCGAGGTGACCGGCAACGAGGTGCACGCTTGCGCCGGCGGCGGCATATCAGCCATCAACTCCGACCACCTGACCATCTCCGGCAACCACGTGCATGGGACCTCCTGGTACGCGGTGTACGGAACCAGTGGAATCTCCGTCCTCACCCCGCGCGACGTGGGAGGCGGCGACGCCGGGACGTACAAGATCCGCGTCACCGGCAACCGCGTCCACGACAATGAGACCAAGATCAAATGGGAGAAGTGCGGCTGCTACTCCGATGGCAACGGCATCATCATCGACACCCTCAAGGGCGACGCCGATCACCCCGCCTACGGTGGACGCGTCCTGGTCGCCAACAACCTCTCGTACGACAACGGCGGCTCGGGCATCCACTCCTACAAGAGCCAGCACGTCGACATCGTCCACAACACGGCCTTCGCGAACGGGCGCAGCACCCGCATGGAGAGCTACGCCAACATTTTCGCGCATGACAGTACCGACGTGCGGCTGCTCAACAACATCGCGTACGGCCGGGCGGGGCAAGCGACGAACAGCAAGTCCCGCAATGTGGACGTCACCTACGACTACAACATCTACTTCGGCGGCAAGTCCCCCGAGGTCCAGGGTCCGAACGATGTCATCGCCGATCCGAAGCTCGCCGGACCGGGCACCGGGGCGGACGCGGACTTCCGGCTGAGCGGAGGCTCCCCCGCCGCCGGTACGGGTACGCCGTTCGCCGCGGTCACCACCGACTTCACCGGAGCCCGCCGGGCCGGCGGCGCGCCCGACAGGGGCGCCTACGGCTTGGGCGCCAAGAACAGCGGCATCCTCGGAAGTGCCTCCGAGACCGCCTCCCCCGGCCGGCAAAGTGACGCCCCCGCAGGGAGCGCCCAGTCCGCCGGAAGTGACCCCGCCGGCTCACCCGGCGCACAAGCGCCCAACGGCACCGATGGCGGCTCCGGGCTGAAGCCGGACGGCGCAAGCGGTCCGCTCGCAGAGACAGGCGGCTCCGACCCGGCGATCCCGCTCGGCATCGCAGCGGTGATCCTCGCCCTCGGCGGCGGCCTCCTCTTCGTGGCACGACGCAAGCGCTCCTGATCCCTGCGGATCCCCGGGACGCCAAGACGTGGTGCCGGCCCCGCCCCTCTCCAAGGGCCGGCACCACCGCGCGCCCGCTCCACCTGCACGCACGAGCCCGGTTCGCCGAACGGGCTTCGACCCTTGACAGACTGGCGACCATGGCGGCGGCACGGCACCGGATCGAAGCGGCGACACTCACAGGTGGGTCGGTACCCGACCCCCCGCGCGTCGCCTGGCGCAAACAGACGAGGCAGCGCGTATTGGAGGCCGCTCGCGACCTCACGTGCGAAGCCGGCTGGGACCAGGTCAGCCTCTCGGCCGTCGCCGCCCGCGCCGAAGTGTCGCGCCCGTCGGTGTACAAGGAATTCGGCAACCGCGCCGGCCTGGGCCGTGCGCTGGTGATCCTGGAGACCCAGCAGTTTCTGGCGGGTGTGGCCGATGCCCTCTATCCCGGCGTGCCCGATTCCCATGCCTGCCTCGAAGCGGCCATCCTGTACGTACTTCAGGAGGCCGACAATCAGCCCCTCATAAGGGCCGTCATCACAGCCGCCCGAAAGGGCTCCGACAGCCTCCTGCCCTACCTCACCGCCCGAGCGGACCCGATCTTCGATGCCGGTCAGACACTCGTCCAGGGCTGGCTGGCCACGCGATACCCCCAACAGCGCACAGAGTCCCTGCAGATGGCAGCCGACGTCATCGTCCGCATGACCATCAGCCATCTCATCCTGCCGGCCGACGAACAACACCTCACCGCACAAAGACTGGCGACTACAGCCCTGAAGCTTCTCCGGTAAGTCCGGGCGTCCACTGGCCACCTGCCGCCCCGACAGGGGCCGGCGCCGCCCCGGACCGCCCCCGGAGGAAGACGGTGAACACCGCGCCCGCCGGACCCCGCCCCAAGCTCCCCGCCCCGCACGGGCCCCGAGCCCCGGCCCGCGGGAGGGCGCCGCCGACGGCCTCGCCCGCTTCCTCGCCGCCGGCGCCGACCGAATACCGGGACCTCGGACACGCGTTCACCGGTGCCCGGCAAGCCCGCCTGCCCGACGATGCCGACCAGTCGCACCCGGGGGAGAGGTGACCACCATGACCCGCGCCCGCTGCCCGTACGAGATCGGCGGCACGGTGACCGGCTGGACCGTCGTACCGCCCGAAGGCCGCACCCGCCGGCAGCCGGAGCAGGTCACCGGCACCGTTGTGCAGATCGGCTCCGGACGGGCCGGAGTGGACTGCCGCACCGCCTGTCTGTGGCTGCGCCTGCCCTCCGGCCGGGAGGCCCAGGTCCTGATACGGGGCACGGGGCGCCACGGGCCACTTGCCGCATGACCGCGGCGAGACCGACGCGGCCGCTGGAGCGGCGGAGCCGGAAGGCAGCGGCTGGAGTCTTCGGAGGGGGCGTCGTGGCGGATGGGAGCGCGCCGTCACCCAGCCGGCGGTCCGTTCCCCCGGGCGGGTGAATCCGCCCGTCCGGGCCCAGCCGCAGGCCGGGGGAGCACGAAGGGCGGGATGAGGGCCCGGGGCAGTTCCCGGTACTTCACCGGCCGTGCGGGACTTCCGCACCGGCCGGGAACCCTTTTCCCCTTGGAGGCAAGACGATGGTTCGTGTGCTCAAGAGCCTGGCGGTGGCCGCTGCGGCCGGTGCCGTGGTGATCGGGGGAGCTTCCCTGGCGGCGGCCGACGCGGGTGCGCAGGGTGCAGCCGTAGGCTCGCCGGGCGTGGGCTCGGGCAACCTCATCCAGGTGCCGATCCACATCCCGGTCAACGCGTGCGGCAACAGCGTCAGCGTCATCGGTCTGCTGAACCCGGCGTTCGGCAACACCTGCGTCAACGCCTGACCCGGCCCCACCCGAAGTCCCCGGACCGTGCTGCCGAGTAGACGCGGTGGCACGGACCGGTTCCCCGTCCGGCACCACGCACGAGACGGCCTCCGGGACACCTCGCGCTGGACGTTCCGCATGCCGGTCGGGGCGGCTGCGGGGGCTGTCTGCCCAGCCCCCGCAGCACCTTGCGGCCCGCGACGCTCTCCCCAGGTGAGAACGGCGATGACCTGCTTTCCGTGGCCGACGGGTGGGTGACGAGGTCAGCGCCCGGCGCCCGGCGCCCGGACGATGTTCAGGCCGCGTCCGCCTGGTCCCAGTCGGTCCTCGCCGGGCCGATACCCGAACGGTCCGGCTGATCCGTCGCCAGCGTCCACCCGGGCTCGCCCGGCCTCCCGGCTCAAGATCAGCGCGTACGGACCCTGCCGGGCCCAGCCCGGTTGCTGCCCCGTCGTCGCCACGGGAACAGCACGCGCCGGGCCGGCAGGAGTTCCTGGCTACTTCTGGTTGATGGGGAGGGCCAGGTCGGTGACCTGGTAGCGGGCCGGGAAGGCGCCCTTGTCGGTTGCCTTGCCGGTCAGCACGTCGACGGCGTAGAGGCGGTAGGTGCCTGCGGTGCCGATGGCAGCGAAGCCGCGGTTGACTCCGGTGGCCGGGCTGTAGTGGATGTCGAAGCCGGCGTCCAGGTCGGCGTCGACGCCGAGGTTGCCGGTGGGGGCGAGGGTTCCGGCGTTCGCGGGAGACTGCAGGGAGATCCGGTCGGCCGTCGTGTCCAGGTCGAACAGCGAGGTGGCCGTCGCGGCGTTGAGGTCGTTGTTGGTGTAGGCGGCCCCCGTGACGCCCATGGCGGTCGACGGCGGCGTGGTGGGGTTGGTCAGGGTGCCGTCGACGGTCGTCGTGAGCGGGGCGGCCGCGTCATCGATGTTGTGGCGCAGGTTCTGGCCCGTGTCGGAGACGACCCGCAGCCGGTTCGCCGCCGGGTTGAAGTCCACGCCGAACGCGGTCCCGGCCAGCGCCACGGTCAGCTGCGACACCTTCACCGCCGCCGCGTTCGTGGTGTTCAGGGTGTAGACGCCGCCCCGGTCGCCGACGCCGTACAGCTTCTCGTTCTGCACCCGGAAGTCGATGCCGACGAGCCGCGTGTCGCCGGAGAGCCCGGAGACCCTTCCCAGAGACCAGGTCTTGGACGGCTTGTTCACGTCGAACTCGACCAGGCGCTGGTCGCCGGTCAGACCGATCGCGCTCAGGCCGCCCTTGCCCTCCATCGTCGGCCCGGCCTGGGGCGGGGTGTCGGCAGCGGCGGCCAGAGCGGGCGCCGCGCACAGGGCCGCGAGGACAACGGCGGACGCGGTAGTGAAGGTGTGCTTTCGCATGGGTGCTCCCGGATCGGGTTACCTCGGCCAGGCGGCCGCAGGCTCGACCGGGATTCGCGGCCGGCGCCGCCGCGGACGTGTGACCGGCAAAATGCCACCCGCATGGCCCAGTTCGCGGGGGCTTCTGTCGCAGACTTCCGCCGGTTCAGGTACCCGTACCTGGGCGCGTGGGCGGTCCTGTCCCAGCCGGCCCGCTGTTGCCAGGGACGTCCGCCGCCTTGGCGGCGCGCTGTTGCGGGGTGGCCACCGACACCGAGTTGTCCCCGGGGCGCGAGAGGTGAAAGTTGATGAGTGACCCGCTCCTCAGGGGCGCCGAGGGCCTGGCGATCCACACGCGCGCGAATTGAAAATGGTCGTCGTTTTCATATAGGCTCGGCGGGTACCTTCGACACCTCACAGGAGATCCCGATGGCCGTCCCGAAGCGGAAGATGTCCCGCAGCAACACCCGTCACCGCCGGGCCCAGTGGAAGGCCACGACGCCGCAGCTCGTCCCGATCACGGTCGACGGCTCCGTGTACCAGGTCCCTCAGCGGCTGGTGAAGGCATATGAACGCGGCCTCCTGCACCCCGAAGGCTGAGCCGATGGCCCGCCCGACCAACACACCACTCCCGGTCACCGTCCTGTCCGGATTTCTCGGAGCCGGAAAGACCACGCTGCTCAACCACGTACTGGGCAACCGCGAGGGCCTGCGTGTCGCCGTCATCGTCAACGACATGAGCGAGGTCAACATCGACGCCGCGCTCGTTCGCGGCGGAGAGGCGGCACTGTCGCGCACCGAGGAGCGGCTGGTCGAGATGACCAACGGGTGCATCTGCTGCACCCTGCGCGACGATCTTCTGGAGGAGGTCGACCGGCTGGCCCGCGACGGGCGCTTCGACTACCTCCTCATCGAGTCCAGCGGGATTTCCGAGCCGATGCCGGTGGCGGCCACGTTCTCGTTCCCGCGCGACGACGGCGCCACCCTGGGCGACCTCGCCCGTCTCGACACCATGGTCACCGTCGTGGACGCCGCGAACTTCCTGCCGGAACTCGCAGGCGGCGACGAACTCGCCGCCCGCGGCCTCGACCAGTACGAGGACGACGAACGGACCGTGAGCGACCTTCTGATGGATCAAATCGAGTTCGCGGACGTCATCGTCCTCAACAAACTCGACCTGGTCGGGCCGACCGAGGTCGCCAGGCTGCGCGCGACCCTCTCCCGACTGAACCCCGAGGCGAGGATCGTTCCCGCCGTCCGCGGTCAGGTGACCCTCGAACAGGTACTGGGCACCGGCCTGTTCGACGTCGAGCGTGCTCAGCAGGCCCCGGGCTGGGTCAAGGAGCTGAACGGAGACCACGTCCCGGAGACCGAGGAGTACGGAATCTCCTCGCTCGTCTTCCGTGCGGACCTCCCCTTCCACCCCGGCCGGCTGTGGACCTTCGTCACCAAGGGCCTCGACAGCGGCACCTTCGGGCAGATCCTGCGCTCCAAGGGCTTCTTCTGGCTGGCCAGCCGCCCCCGCGTGACCGGCCTCTGGTCCCAGGCCGGCGCCGTCGCCCGCTTTGAACCCTCGGGCGCCCGCGGACCGGACACCACACAGGGCCAGGAGCTCGTCTTCATCGGTACGGGCCTGCGCGCCGACGCGCTGCGGGCCGCCCTGGCCGCCTGCCTCCTCGGCCCGGGCGAAGCCGTGCCCGCCGTGGACGACTTCCCGGACTGGGAGACGTACGGAATCGACGACACCTGCGAGCACGAACACGGGCAAGCCGTGGTCGCCGCCGCCTGAAGACTCCGGGCCGGACGGTGGTCGCAGCCACGGCACCGTCCGGCCCGGCTTTGCACACATCGCCAGAGAGCGAAGCCATGGCACGCAACGAAGTACGCCCGCTCATCAAGCTCCGCTCCACCGCCGGAACCGGCTACACCTACGTCACCCCCGCAGGAACGGGCGTAACGACCCGGACCGGATGACCCTGCGCACGTACGACCCGGTCGCCCCTCGGCACGCCGACTTCCCCGACGAGCGATGACCCCACCTCCCCAGAGAGAGTCACCCCCTTGCCTCGGATGCGTCAGGGCTCGTGGTCACCCAAGGCAGGCATGGGCCGATGGACGGGTTCACCGCCCGGCTGTTGCGGCACGTGAGGGACCAGGACGCCTTCGGCGATGTCGCCAGGAGGGCCGCAGCCGATCCGGACCGGCCCGAGGAACCCGACCGGCTGGAGACGTTCACCGCCCACCTGGAGCGCGCCCACGCCACCCCCGTACGCGCCCGCGCCCGGCGCGCCCGCCGAACTCCTCGCGCAGCTCCGGGCGGACCGGCGTGCGGAGCGGTGGGTGCCGGCGTTCGAGGGGGAGTGGGCGGCCGCGCCGGAGGAGTCGCGCCGGACGTTCTCCTTGACCACCCTCTACGAGGTCGGGCACGTCTGGCAGGCCCGTCTCGCCTCCGCCTCCGCCCCCGCGGTCGACGCCTTCGTGGCCTCCGGCCGCGACGAGAACGGGTTCGTGGACATGGCCGAGCTCCGCGGCCGGCTGCGCCGGTGAGCCTGCCCCCGTACGCGGTCCCTCTCTCGACCCCGGCCGCGAAGGTTCTCGCCGAACTCCCCGAGCACGCCGAGAAACCGTCGGGGACCTCCTCGACGCCGCCGCGGCCGACCCGTGGGGTTCCGCCAGTGGGACCCCGACGACCCCGACGACCCCGGCGACCCCGAAGGCGAGGACGTCCCGGATCGCGTCCGCCGGCCGGCTGTCCGTCATCCACTTCGCCAACCGTGTGCTGCGGCACGTCTCCGTCCTGGCCATTGTCCGGCTCGGCGATTGACGTGCGTCGGGCTGCTGCCGTCGGACCCGTTGCCCGGGGGCCGGTGGTCTGAGCGCCGGTGCCGGGGGCTTTGCCGGACGGGCCCGCGTTCCCCGGCCGGGGAGGAGGCCGGGGTGCGGGTGTCCGGGTGCCGTACGGATCCGGGCGGCAGCCCGTCGTGCGGGCGGGCCTGCCCCATGACGCCGGGGGGAGGAGAGGCGTCACGGGGGCGGGGCCCGCTCCGGAAGCCCACCCCCCACGGGAGGCCTCCGACATGTACGCGTCTGACCCGGCTCCTCCTCCCCAAACGCCCCTTTTTCGCAGCAGTCCTGAGAGGACGTCACGTTCCGCTGCTCTCAGGGGCACCTGCGGCGCCGCTCCACTGCTGGTCGCCACGCGGAAGAGAACTCCGCTCCGGATGCCCTGCACCCCGGAACACCGCACGCTGGGTGCATGGCCCGTGTCGCCGCAGGGCGGGCGGAGGTCACTGCGCACGCGCTCGGGGTGGATGTGGACCTGGGCCGGGCTGTTCACATCAACTCTCCCACCCGAGACACGGTGGCGGGTTCAGCGGGCCGACTGCGCTCGAGGCCGGCCCGATGCGGCGGGAGGGCGGCGGTGCCCGAGCCCTCACCCGCCCCCTGCTCGTTCTGGACCGGTGGCCCAGAGGAATCGTTGCTCCGGAGCCACATGTCCCCCTTTCGCGTCAACGTCTGCGCCCGCACGCCTGGCCTGGCATGCTCGCGGTCCCACACGGGGTCCATGGAGGAGGCACGTCGTGAACGACCGACGACCCGCGCGTTTCATCGGCAGGCTCGCAGTGGCCGGGGCGTTACTGGCGGGGACAGCGGCCGTGCAGGCTCCCGCCTCGGCGGCCGGAATCTCGTACGTCTGGCAGAACGACGCCAACGGCTGGGTGGCGATCTACAACGTGCCGCACACCGGCACCACACCGCACCACTGGTCCAAGAGCGGCACCAAGTTCGCCATGAACTGCTGGCTGGACAACCAGGGCCAGCGCTGGTTCTGGGGGCAGATCTACGACACCGGTAGCTGGAAGTACGTCCGTGCCTCGCAGGTGCGCAACCAGATCTCCGTCCGAGCCTGCTGACCGAACCGATGTTGCCTGATCGGACGCCGCGGCGGGGCGGTCGGTGGCGTGATCACCGCCGGGTGATCGATGCGATCGCCTGGAAGTCTCAGGCCGGGTCTCAGCGGGTGCACCTCCCCCCGCCGAGTACGGCCGGGTCGTCGCGGTCGACTCCTCGGATGCCGGGTCGCCGGGTCGTAGGGCTTGAGAGCCGTGCCGCAAGATCATCACATCGGTCCACAACGCACTCCGCCCTCCGGGCGCGCAAGGACTGGGTGGGCGGGGGAGGTGTCCGGAAGGGACCTCGGCCACGCAGACCAGGCAGGCGGGCTCCTTCGGCGAGGCCGGCGTCCGGATCGTCGCGCACCCGGGCACCGCGGGGAGAGGCGTACGCGAACCATGAGGCCAGCCGGCTTCACTGTGGGCCGGCCCGGGAAATACCGGTCCGTCGTGCTCCTAGGATGGCGAGGGTGACGGCAAGTACCAGTGACATCGAGAAGGCAGCCGATGTGCTGCGCGCCGGCGGCCTGGTGGCCCTCCCGACCGAGACCGTTTACGGTCTGGGCGCCAACGCCGAGGACCCCGCAGCCGTAGCGCGCATCTTCCAGGCCAAAGGACGTCCGCCCTCCCACCCGCTGATCGTCCACATTGCCGGCGCGGAGCTGTTGGACGACTGGGTCCAGGACGTGCCCGCCCCAGCCCGCCTGCTGGCTGAACATTTCTGGCCGGGGCCGCTCACACTGGTCCTGCGGCGTGGTTCCCGGGTGCCGCTGGAAGCGACCGGTGGGCTGGAGACGGTGGCTGTGCGGGTGCCTGACCACCCGGTCGCACTCGAGCTGCTGTCGGCCTTCGGCGGAGGCATCACGGCCCCGTCCGCCAACCGCTTCGGCTCGGTTAGCCCGACAACAGCTGACCACGTGCGTGCGGAACTCGGCGATGCCGTCGACTTCGTTCTGGACGGCGGCTCCTGCGCCGTCGGCGTCGAGTCGACCATCGTGGACGCCACGGGCGATACTCCGACCATCCTTCGGCCCGGCGGAGTGACCCGTGAGAGCCTCCAAGCGCTATGGGGTGGCCCGCTCGCGGCCCCATCGACAAGCCGGGTCCGGGTGCCTGGCCAGCATCCATCCCACTACGCACCACGTGCAAGGGTCGTCCTCGTAGAACCGGAGCAGGTCGTCGCCGAAGCGGAACTCGCTCAGGAGCTGGGGCATCAGGTGGGCGTCCTCGTGCCCGCCTCGGTCGCCCACGCGCAGGTGAAGGCGCACGCTGTGGTGGCAGTCTCCGCCTCGATGACCGATTACGCCCACAAGCTGTACAGAATTCTGCGCGAACTCGACCAGCAGGGCTGCGACCTCATCGTCGCGTCCCTGCCGTCGGAGGAGGGTATGGGACTGGCGATCGCCAATCGGCTCCGCCGCGCTGCGGGGCCTCGGCCCACTGTGTGACCAGCCCCGACGCCGGCCCTCACCGCTCCGGCATGTTCGGGCCGTGCCGGCCCGTGGGTGGCCCCTGGCAGGCCAGGCACAGCTCACGCCGCCCCTGGTCAGTGACGAGGGTTCCCCGTCCCCGGCACACATCGCAGTCCACGGCCCGTGCCAGGTCGGCACGGGGCGCGGTGCTGGGCGGGCGGTCTGCTCCGTGGGCCATCGAGAACACCCTGCCAGGGATGATCAAGGGGGCCCGACGGGTCTTCCTCATCCACGTGCACGGGTGTTCCTTCGACCTCGGCAAGGGCCGCTGAGAATCATCGTGGCGCGGTCACGACGCGGTGAGAAGCACCGCATCGAGGCCGCGAGCGGCGACGAGCTGGGCGCTGCCGTCGGCCAGTCGGTAAGACAGCCCCACCATGCCCAGGCGCCCATCGGCCACTCGTTCAGCCAGGACGCGGGAGCGTTCCAGCAGCAGATCCACGGTCTGCTCGATGTGTTCGGCCAGGATCTCCTCGGCCGTCTCACGTCCCGCTGCGTGGGCCGCCACCACACTCGGGGTCACCCGCTCGACAACGTCGCGGACGAAGCCTCCCGGCGTCTTCCCGTCCTCCAGAGCGGAGCAGGCCGCGGCGACGGCGCCGCACGAGTCGTGGCCGAGGACGACGACCAGCGGCGCGTCGAGGACGCTCACACCGAACTCGATGGAACCGAGCACTTCGGCACCCGCGACGTGCCCCGCGGTGCGGACCACGAACAGGTCGCCCAGGCCGCGGTCGAAGATGATCTCGGCTGCCAGCCGGGAGTCGGAGCACCCGAACAGCACAGCGAAGGGCTGCTGTGAGGGTGCGGTCTCGGCGCGGCGGGCGGCGTCCTGATTGGGATGCTCGGAGGCGCCTGAGACGAAACGTCGGTTACCTGCCATGAGCAGCTCGAAGGCGTCGCGGGGAGTCGGGGTCTGGATCTCGGCCATGTCCGCAGCCTACGATCCCGCCCCAGCCCCCGCACCACCTGGTCCCGCGGACCGGGCCAGCCGCAGGCCACACTCCCACGCGCCTGAGAGACGCCGCGCACCCCACCTACGCTCGGGGCCAGAAATGACCGGACGAGACAGGACCTTGACGAGTACGACCCAGGCCGTAGCCCGCTACTCGCTCCTACAGGTCGCCCGGCCGTCCGGCCGTCCGGTCGTCCGGAACAAGATCAGCACACACAGACGCTCTGCCCGCCGTGGCCGCCGACGGGCAGGCTCTCAGCTCGACTCCTCCCAGCAGGTGTCCGTCGGTGAGCCGAAAGGGTGTGAACCTGACGGGTCGAGGCGCTGCGGGACCCAGGTGTGGTGTCGAAGGATCATGCGTGTTGAGGCCCGGACGGTGTCAGCCGCATCGCCGTGTTCCGCAGGGTGACAGCCAGTGGATGTGAGAGCCGCTGGCCCGTGCGCCCGGCCCGTCGAGCAGCCCGCGCGACGGCTTGGCTGCGCGGCCGGCGCTCGGCGCCGTAGCGGGCGAGCGCAGCCCGGATGGTGGGCCCGGTGTTGAGGGCGGCGGCAAGGGTGACCGCGTCCTCCAGCGCCTGGCAGGCGCCCTGTCCGAGGTGGGGGGGTCATCGCGTGTGCCGCATCGCCGAGGAGCGCGATCCGTCCGACCGCGTACGAGGGGAGCGGTGTGCGCAGTTCGTTGACGTCGTGGTGCAGAACGGCGTCGGGCCGGGTCGCGTCGAGCAGGGCGGGGACGGGCTCGTGCCAGGTGCGGAACCGTCGGCGCAGTCCGGCCAGCGGGTCGGCGAATCGTGTTCCGGCAGGGAGGGTGAGGACGGCGTGCCACTCGGCCCGCCCGTCCAGAAAGGCGTGTGCCCGAACTCCGCGCCTCGGCCCCACGTCAGCTCGAAGTCGGTGCACAGGTCGACCGTGTGCTCGGTGATGGCGCGCAGCACCGTCGAGCCGCTGTGGATCGGGCCGGGATGGTCTGGGAAGAGACGGCGGCGGACTTTGCTGCCGATACCGTCGGCCGCCACCACCAGATCCGCGTCCAGGACCGTGTCGCCGCAGTCGACTTGCACCGTTTCGGTGTCGACCTGCTCGACCGAAGCCGCCTCGGCACCGATCAGCGGTGACGCGGCGGGCAGGGAGTCGCGAAGCAGCCGGTGCAAGGTGGAGCCAGGGAGACCCGTGATCGGCGTGCCCAAATGAGCCGCCCGCACCACGCGACCCGGGCATTCCGGGGCCGCTGAGCCCGGCTCTTGGCTGGCCGGGCTGCGGCGGCCCGTGTAGTTCGACTGCCTTCTCACCGCCGCGGGTCTCTCCGGCCGCTGCTCGCCCGCTTCCCCTCTTCCACGACCCCCGCCGTGCCTCCCGGTACGCCGGCCCCCGGCCGGGCCGCGGTTCTCGCCCACCGGCAGCTATGCCGCCCGTACCAGGACCGCCCGGCTGCCGGTAGCGACGGCCGGCGCTGCGCTGCGGAGGGTGGCTGCGCGGCCCGGGCTGTCTGGACGCTGCTTCTCGCCGGCGTGGCGGTTCGCGGTCACGTGCGTCCGCGTTGGCTCTCGGCGTCATCAGGCCGTCCGGAGAGGGCCCGCAGGGGCGCTTGCCGGGTTGCGGGTGGTGGAGTCGGAAGGGGGTCCCCTCCTGCCGCGAAGGTCTCCGGGGGCGCGCAGCCGGAGGACGGCTGGCCCGGACGGCGCGGGGTACGTAGGGGGCCGGGGTGCGGCCTGGCCATCAGGGGCCGCGACGGGGCCGCTCCCCGGCCCTGTCCGTAGAAGACCGAAGATGTACACGGGTGAGACGCGGTGCCCCGGCCACGGCCCTGCCCCGGGTCTCCCCGACAGCTGCCCGCTCCCGCTCAGAGGCGGGCGTCCATGCGGTGGATGAGCCGGCCGTCGGGGCCGAAGACGTCAATGAAGTAGCCCTTCTTGAAGGACGCCCCCTCCTTCGTCGTCAGGTGGGTGGTGACCGAGGTGTTCTGTCTGCGGAAGATCGCATCGGCCTGATCCGCATTGCGGGTCCGGATGACCACCCGGGGTACGCCTTCCGGTCCGTCCTCGACCTGTATCCCGTACACGTCCGGGTCCCCGCCGGCCGCCCGGTAGCGCTCGGCCAGGGCCAGGGCCTCCTGGGGAGCTGCCGTGGCCGTGGACGTCGGACCGGGCATGACCTGCTCACGGGGTTCCTCCGTGCAGCCCATCAGCACCGCGGCTGTCGCCACCGCCGTCAGTGCCGTGCCGGCGCCCCGTCGTAATGTGTGCCCCATCTCCAACTCCCCTGTTCCGTAAGGATCCGGCGGCCCTACGCGAGGCTCGCCTCGCCCGGAGACCGGTCAAGCCGGGGATCTGCACCGAGCGGTGTGCCGTTCCGCACCGGAGTCCCGTCGCCGGATCCGACGTAGACCGACGTCTCGGTGAACCGCGTCATGTGCATCGAGCCCGCCCCTAAGGCGCCGCTTCGCCTGCCGCGTCCGCCGCCCCCGTTCGTGGCCGATACTTCCCGCATGGGGGATCACGACACTATCCGGGTACGTCTCCGCGCCGCTCTGTGTGCCGACGACCCGTGGACCGCGCTGTACTCGCTGAACACCGACCGGCCCGGCCTTCTCGCCGGGGCGGTCGAGGAACTGTACCGATCCGACACGGACCACACGGCCTTCCGCGCCTACCTCACCTGGCTCCTGCGAAGCCTCGGCGAGCCGGGCGACGCGGTGCTGCTGCGGCTGTTGGCCACGCCCGGGCTCGCCGGCGACGACCGCCGAGACCTCCTGAGGACCACTGTGGTGCGAGGGCTGAGACTACCCGCCGCGCTCCTGCGCACCTACGCACAGGACGCCCCTGCATCCAGCGGGGGCAAAGCCGGCACCGGCGGCTCGCCCGCCCCCGAGCTCGTCGACGCCATGGGGCTCTCCGACGACCCGTCCTTCGCGCCGTTCCTCGGCGCCCTCCTGGAGGACCCCGCCGCCCCGCGCGGCCGTGCCGCGCTCGCGCTGGGCCGCCTCGGTGCCCGAGCGTGGACGGCGCCGATCGCCGGGCGGCTGTCCGAGGTGACCGGACTCGACCACACCGCGTTCACCGTCGCCCTGGAGCTGATGGGCGATCCCGCCGCAGTACCGCACCTGCTTCGATGGCTGGCCGAGAGCGGCGAGGAACGCGTGTACGACGTCCACCACGCACTCGTACGGCTCACCGGCCGCGACCCGCTTCTGCCGGAGCGTGCAAGCGGCGCGGCGTACGCGGCGGCCGTGCGCGCCGCCTGGGCCGACGGCCGCACCGAGCGCGCGCCCGCAGCGGTGCGGGACCTCGTCGTCGAGTCCGGCGCGCGGGCCAGGTTCTCCGTCGACGAGGGCGCGGGCCGGATACGGGTCGCCTTCGACCCGCCGTCGCCCGGCTCCTCCTGGCCGCGCTGGGACCGGTCCCTGACGTTCGACCGGAAACCGCTGTACCGGGTCGGCTCGTTGTGCGACACGTGCGAGCTGGGCCTGACCCTGCTGGACTGGCCGGATGACGAGGCGGCCCGGATCGCGGCCCGCATGCGCGGGCGGCTGGCCGACCTGGATCGGCTCGACACCGCGCTGCTCGCCGAATGGAGCCCCGTACTCGGCGAGTTGGAGACCGGTCATTACCGCGCCCTCCTCCTCGACCTCCCCCTGGAGCGGGTGGCCGAGCCGGCCCGGTCGTGGTGGTACCGCCGTGCGGCAGCCCGGGCGGAGGCGGACGGCGACGACGGTACCCGCCCCGAGTGCGACCGTCCCGAGGACTACTGGCCCGGCGCCGCGCACTTCCAGCTCACCGCGCCCGTTCCGGGAGGCCGGGTGCCGTTCACGTACGGCGCCTTCCTGCCCTCGCAGCCGCCGGAAGCGCTCGACCCGGCGGCCGTCGCCCGGCACGCGGCCGCTGTGGCGGCGGGGGAGCGGCCCGCCGCGGTGGTCCTCGGCTGGATCGACGACCGGTACGTGGAGGCCCTGCACGAGGAGCGGTGGCTGGTCGGCGCGATCCTGGACGGTCATCACCGGCTCACCGCATACGCGGCCGCAGGCGTACCGGCCCGAGTACTCCTGCTCGCCCGCGTGGGCGAGGGCGGCGCGGACGGCGGCCTGGAGGGGCTGGCGGAGGTGGCCGCAGCGTACGGCTGCAGGGAGTGACGGCTGCGCGGCAGCCGGGCAGGAAACGGGCGAGCCCCCGTATCCATCCGGCCACCGACCCGCCGGCCGGCGTTGAAGAACACCTCACGGTGTGTTCCGGGCGGGTGCAGAAAGCAATGTCGTTCGGTTCCGGCTTCAGATGGAGGTCGGTCTCTCCGGCAGCATTCCCGTGGGCGAGGCCGGGGAGCTGCCCACACGCAGCCCCCTTTGGCTAGCCGATGCCGGTTACGACCTCCCCTACCCCTCCCGTCCGCCTGCGCGCGTCATCGTACGGATCGTGGACGCGGACTACCTGTGAGGAGGACGCCGGGGACCGGGCAGTCCATCTGGCTCAGTCCTCGGCGGCCGGACGGGGCAGGCCGCGTAGGAGTGTGTTCTGCGGGGTGTGCAGGTATCGGGTGAGCTGAGGAGGAGGCGGCGTGTGCAGATGTGGCAGCGGTGACCAAAGGAGCATGGCGAGCCATTCTGTGTTCGAAAACCAGTGATCAATCCCGAGCCCTCGAACGCGCAGAGACCTGAGGACGCATGTGCTCATACGCGAGAGCCCCCGGCGGGTGCCGGAGGCTCTCGTTGCGGAAAATCGGGGTGGTCAGCCCCGGGACTTCCAACCGTACTTCGAACAGGAGTTGAAGCGGCTCTTGTACGGCTGAGGGAGGTCCCACGTCTTCGTGTACGGGTACAGCCTGTTGATCGTGTCACGGTTTATGGCACACAGCTTGTCGGTGGCCTCCCATTTGCAGGAAGCCGTCTCGTACTGGCATTCCCGCGCGGACGCCTGCGTCGCACCCGCAATCCCCAGGCCGGATATCATCATGAGAGCTGCCAGAGCCATGCCGATTTTATGCTTCACAGTTCCCCGAATCCCTGCTAGCGCGCCCGTCGGGCGACTTGGTCAGTAGAATCGTATGCCCAAGATCGCGTAATCTGCGAGGGTCTTGAGGATCATCTGAGCTTCTAGGCGAGTTGCCGGTACAGGTGATTTCTTCCATTCTGGCGTTACTTCTCTTCCGGGGGGGGGGGAATGGCGCTGCAGGGCCCGACCCCACCCCTCCAGAATCGGACCGGTACGTCCTCGCCAGCCTGACCCGTCCTGCCCGTAGCCGGGCCGCGCCCTCACGCCGCCCGCGCTCACCAGCATCCAGATCACGCTGGACGGCAGGACGTTCCCCGCGCCACCTGCGGATTACTATGACCGCATCGCCGCCGCGGAAGCCCCCGTCCATGCAGCCGTTGCAGAACCCGCGGGCTGCGCTCAATCCGGCTGCGGCCCTCCGCTCCGGCCGAGCCGCCGGCTCCCACAGCCATCCCCAACGGCTGGACCGCGCAGCCCCGTCCGGCCACTGACCGCACGGACAGAGAGCGCGCCCAACGCCCCTACGTCGGACCGGTGGTGGAGATCCCGCCCACGGATTTCTTGATCATTCCGGGCAACCGATCGGGCCCCTTGCCGGTCGTACAGGAGTCGGGCGCGCTCGAACGCCTGACCCATATGACACGAGGGGGAATCATCTTGATGCGGTTGAACCGCACGCACAGTCCAGCAGCGCGACGGATCGGAGCGGCCCTGGCCGCCGGCACGGTGGTCTGGGGCGCCGCGACCACCGCCCACGCAGCGCCCGCACCGGCCCCGATGCCGCCGGCCACCGCGGCCGGCAAGCAGGACCCGAGCCGGACCCCGGCCACCCAGCCGGACCCGTCCGGCGGTCTCGTCACCTCCGAGGAACTCCTCGACACCACCGTCGAGAACGGCCAGAAGCAGAGCCTGCGTCTGGGCTTCAAAGTCACCAGCGACAAGCCCGTCCAGGGGGCGGAGCTGGGCGTCCACCTGCCGCCGGGCCTGGAACTGAATTCTCAGGAACTGCCCTCGAACTGCGAACACTTCAAGGTCGACCCCGTGCGGGACTACCGCGACGAGTACCTGTTCTGCAGCTTCACCGGCACCTTCGAGCCCGGCACCTACCACCGGCTCGACACGGGCCTGAACCTCACCGCGACCCCGGAGCTGTGGCGGGACCACTTCTACGTTTCCTGGAACCCGGGCGGCAAGCCCGCCTACAAGCCGCAGCAGGGCGGGGTCAAGGGAACTGCCGCCGCCCTCAAGGTCGCACCGTCCGAGCCGTTCAAGGAGTGGCGTTTCTGGGGCCGCGAGGTGTCGGTCGAGAACCCCGCGAATCAGCCCGACTTCACCGTGCACGGGGCGACCGGCAGCGGCCCGGCCGGCGGCCAGGTGCTGCTCGACCCGGGGTGGCAGATCAAGGGCACCGGTTCGGCCGCCACAACGGCCGCCGACGACAACGCGGTGGAAACCGAGTTCGTGCTGCCGCCCGGCATCAGCTTCGTCGCCGGCCGCCCGGGCCCGGAGGGGCGCCGGGTGTTCGGCGGGACCGGCGGCTCGGTCAAGGGGACCTTCAAGATCGAGTCGTGGGTCAAGCCGGGTACGTACCACGGCGAGTACCGGTACAAGGCCGACCGCGGGCCCGGCCGTCTCCAGATCGCCGACATCGACCGCGACCTCCGCAACAACACGGCCGCGCTCACCATCACCGTGACACCGGCCGAAGGGACGCAGCCCGGCCCGTCGACGTCCGCCTCGGCCTCCCCGAGCCCGTCCGCCTCGACCACCCCCTCGGCCTCCGCCTCCGCGAGCACCAATCCGGCCACCGGCAACGCCCCCGGCCCGAACGGCAGCACCGGCGGCAACCTGGCCGACACCGGCTCCACCGCACTCGCCGCGGGCGGGCTCGCCGCCGTGACCCTGACACTCGGCGCAGCCCTGTACGCCACCGCCCGCCGACGCCGCTCGGCCTAACGACACACGCTCAACCCGCCACCGGCGAGCACATCCCGTGCGGGGGCACCTCAACGCCCCCGCACGGCCCTGCCCCAACACCGCGCCCCTGCGACCCACGGCAGCGCCAGCACCCACTGGCGTGCCATGACAAGGAGGACGGCCACCCCCGGATCCCCCGCCCCCACGCCTGAGCGACCCCCACAGCCCCACCCCGGACCCGGCCCTCGACGGCGACACCCCGGTGTGTCCAGTGCTATCGGGTGTTGGTTCGTGGCGTCCGGAACGATGTGTCGTGCATGCTGATGATCAGGTTGGCGTAGGTGTCCCCGCGGGACTTGCAGGAACCAGTGCCGGACAGAGACTCGCACCCCAGCACGCTCCGTCAACGCCTCCTTGACATAGTTCCCCCCGTCGTATCTGTTGACCGAGGGCGGTCCACCTCTGTCGATTCGACGCTGCACCGGGCGATCCGGCGTGATCTGACGCCGGGGGAGCGGGCCGGGCTTGCCGGTGGTGAGGTGAGGCCCGCAAGCATGATGTGTTCTTGTCGCGGCCGCGGGGGTGGCGGAACCAGGTCCGGCTCGACGAGGAGCCGATCGACAACATCCCCGAGCACGCCACATGGAGCGCGACGAGGACTACAGCCAGCTCCTGCACGACGCCGAGTTCATGGCACAGGCCCGCACCGACGCCGACCGCCTCCTCGGCATCATCCGCGAACTCCACCACCACGTCGCGAGCCAGGCCGCCGCCTGCACCTCGTCCGCGAATTCCGCATCCCGATGACACACGACCGCGGCGGGTACGGCGAGCTGACCATCGAGGGGGCGCCGCCCACCTGGACGAGCGCTGGGCAATCACCGACGGAGCGCACCACGCCAAGAAGGTCTGGCGCAACGGGACCTGGTACTACCTCAGCGAGATCGGGCCCGGACTCGTCCACCAGCACACGGTGGAGGAGGCCCTCGCTTTTGGCGAGAAGGTCGCCGCCCTCGAGGTCCAGCGGCACAACGAGCACCTGCGCGAACTCCAGGAGAAGCGTCGCCCGGCGACAGGCGGCAACCGGTGACCGACTCCAGCGACCACTGGGTGCGCTTCGACCCGGCAGGGTGCGCCCACAGCTCCGCCTACGTCACCGAGGCCGGCCTGCTCGCCGAGGACGCGTACAAGACGTTCGTCCCCCAGCTCGCCGACCGCCGCGGGAGGCCGCCGAGGGCTGGACTCTGGTGCCGCCTGACGCACCCGGACTGGCTCACGCAGGCCGGGCCCTGCTTCTACGGCACCTGCCGACACCAGGCCGCCGCCAAGACCACGGAGGTCCGCGGGCTCACCATGCGGCAGCCGTGGGCCTGGGCCCTGCTGCACGGCAAGGCCGTGGAGAACCGCAGCTGGCCCGCGGTGGGGCCGGCCAGTGCGCCACCCCGCGTCCCGGGAATCGTCCGCCCGCGGAACCTCTACGCAGAATGGAAGATCAACGTGGCAGAATCCGAACGGTGAGTGATAACGGGGAGCACATACCTTCACCAAGCGGGCGTCTGAGGCTGGCCGATCTGGCAGCGAGTGACGATCCGCGTGATCCTGCGGCGCACGAGCCGCCCGCCGAGCCGGAAGCGCCGCCGAGCACAGCAGTGCCCGCGCCGGCGCGCAACCGTCTGCCACGGCAATCGGATGACGCCGCGGTGTCCGCCATGCGGCGGGAGTTCGCCGTACTGCTCGGGGAGTTCCGGCGGACGTCCGTCCTGGTGCCGTTCGACGAGCACGACAGCATGTGGACCGCAGACCTGAACGGCGTGCGGTGGATCTGCGCGTTCTCGGACGACGAGGCGCTGGCCGCGTTCGCGCGGGCACGCGGGGACGCCGCACGGGAGTGGACGTACCGGACGGTGCTCGGTGCGCGGTTGTTGGACGTGATGGTTCCGATGCTGCCGGGCCCGGGCGGGGTGGCGCTGGACGCGGGCAGTGAGGGCGGGATGTTGTTCCCGCCGGTCTCCGGTGTGGTGCCCGATGCGGTGGCGGTCGATCTCGAGGGGGCTGGGCAGTGAGCGGCGGACAAGCGGGGCTGGAGGCGCCGGCGCAGGCGCTGGCGGAGATCGCGGCGGGGATCGACCTGGCGCACGCCGAGTTGAAGGACCTCGGAATGATCGGGCAGGCGACGACCGGCCGGGGCTTCTCCGACCTGGCGCTGTCCGGGCTGGAGTTGGGTGACGCGGGGCTGACGGCAGAGTTCAAGACGTTCTGCGACCGCTGGGAGTGGGGCGTGCGGGCGCTGACCATCCGCGGGAACGGCTTCGCGAAGGGGGTGGGACTGTCGGCGGGCGCGTACGCGGAGCAGGAACAGTACGTCAAGGACTCGTTCAAGATCGCCGTGAACTCGGTCAACGGGAACCCGCACCTGACCGAGGACGAGGTCAAGAAGATGAGCTGGGAAAAGATCAGCACCCAGACGATGATCGACAACCCGGACTACAGCGCCGAATCGTTCAGCCAGGCCCATCAGGAGGTCAAGCAGACCTGGCAGGACACCGGCTACGACGTCATGGACGCGCAGCTGGACTCGATGCAGCGCACCGGCCTGCTCGATCCTTCGCTGCGCGGCAGGATGGACCAGGAGATGCGCGATACGTTCGACCCCTCCCAGGGCGCCGTCGAGCAGGCGGAGCAGCCGCGGTGGGGTGAGAACTGATGGTCAGCTGGGAAGACCTCGGCAAGGGCCTCGACAAGGGCATCGACCTCGTCGACAAGGGCATCGACAAGGGCAAGGAACTCGTCGGCGAGGGCATAGACAAAACCACCGACGCGGTCGGGTGGGGCCTGGAGAAGGTCGGAGCCGAGGACTGGGCCGACTCCGTCGAGGACTGGGGCGACGAGACCGCCTCCTCCCTCGGCGCGGAGGTCGGCGAGCAGCAGCTCGGCCAGACCGAGGAGCCCAACGAGCTGGTCCACGGCAACCCGTCGAAGATCGCCGAATCGGTGAAGAACCTTCGCGACTTCCAGAAGGCGTTCGACCTGGTCGGCGCCGGGATGAAGAAACTCGACTCCGCGCACTGGAAGGGCGAGGCGGCCGACAGCTTCCGGGAGAACTTCCAGACCCTGCCCACCGACTGGCTGCACGCCGCCGACGCCTTCGAGAACGCAGCCAAGGCCCTGGAAACGTACTCGACCGCTGTCACCACCGCCCAGGGCAAGGCGCGCGAGGCGATCGACCTCTACAAGGAGGCGCAAGCGGACTACAAGACCGCCGCCGACGCCCACAACAAGAAGGTCGACGCCTACAACGACGCCCGCAACAGCGACAACCCGCTTCCCCGGCCGGCCGACTTCACCGACCCGACCAAGGACAAGCGCCAGCGCGCCCAGGAGATCCTCAAGGCCGCCCGCAGCGCCCGCACGGAGGCCGCCGACACGGCCAAGGCGGCCGTCACCGCAGCAATGGCGCACGCCCCGAAGGAGCCCACCGGTCGCGAGAAGGCCAAGCTCGAACTCGCCGACTACGCCTTCGGGCAGGGCGTGGAGATGATGCACTTCGGTGGCGGCATCGTCAAGGGCGCCGCCGGGCTGGTCAACTTCGTACGGTCGGTGAACGCGCTCGACCCGTACAACCTCACCCACCCGGCCGAGTACTACAAGAACGTGAACCTGACCCTCGCCGGGCTGGTCTCCACCGCTGCCAACCCCGACCGGGCCCTGAAGAACGCCTGGGAGGCAGCCAAGGGCGACCCCTCCGAATTCCTCGGACGCCTCGTCCCCGAACTCCTCGGTACCAAGGGCGCCGGCGGCGTCAAGTCCTTCATCAGCGCCGGGGTGAAGAACAGCGTCAAACACGGTGCGGACGACGCCGCCCGAAGTGCCGCCCGCCAAGGCACGGACGGACCGACCCAGGCCTCGCGTACGGAGGACGCGGTCGAGAACGGTCCGACGGACCCCATCGACCTCGCGACCGGCGTGATGTACCTGCCCCAGCGGGACGTCGTGCTTCCCGGCGTCCTGCCGCTGGTCTTCCGCCGCCGGGTGGCATCCGACTACCGGGCGGGCCGCTGGTTCGGCCCGTCCTGGTCGTCCACCGCCGATCAGCGGTTGGAGATCGACTCCGAAGGAGTCGTCTTCGTGGGCGACGACGGCCTCCTTCTCGCCTACCCGCACCCCGCACCGGGTGTACCCGTCCTGCCCAGCCACGGCCCGCGCAGGCCTCTGGACCGCGCCGGGGACGACTACCGCATCAGCGACCCCGACACCGGCCGCGTATGGCACTTCACCCCCAGCAGTACGGGCCTGGCGCCACTGACCCAGATCGACGACCAGCACGGGAACTGGATCGCCTTCGAGTACGCCGCCGACGGCAGCCCCACAAACATCGTCCACAGTGCCGGGTACCGCCTCGTGCTGACGACGGCCGCAGGCCGTATCACCGCCCTGCACCTGGCAGGCGCCGCACCGGACGGCAGCGACCAGGAGATACGCCGCTACGGCTACGACAGCGGAAATCTGACCGAGGTCTTCAACTCCTCCGGCAAGCCGCTCGCCTTCACCTACGACGACCGGGCCCGGGTCACCTCGTGGACCGACACCAACGGCAGCCGCTACGACTACGAGTACGACGACCAGGACCGCTGCGTGGCCGAAGGCGGCGCGGAGGGACACGTCGCACTGCGCATCGACTACGCCGCGCCCGACCCGGCGACCGGACTGCGGGCCACCACGACCACCCTCGCGACCGGCGCCGTCCACCGGTATCTGATCAACGCCGCCCACCACGTGGTGGCCGAGATCGATCCGCTGGGCGCGGTCACCACCTTCGAGCGCGACCGTTACAACCGACTCCTCTCCCGCACGAACCCCCTCGGGCGCACCAGCCGCTTCACCTATGACGAGAAGGGCCAGCTGACATCCGCCGTCCGGCCGGACGGGCAGGAGACCACCGTCCAGTACGACGATCGCGGGCTGCCGGTCAAGGTCGTCCACCCCGACCTCACGACGACGGTGCAGGAGCACGACGAGCGCGGCAACCGGACGGCGGTCACCGATCCTGCGGGTGTCACCACGCGCTACACGTACGACGAGAAGGGCCACAGCACGGGTGTGACGGATGCCTTGGGGCATACGACCCGGATCCGCACCGACGCTGCCGGGCTGACCGTGGAGGTCACCGATCCGACGGGCGCGACCACGCTCGTGAAGCGTGACGCGTTCGGCCGACCGGTCGCTCTGGTCGACCCGCTCGGGGCCACCACCAGGTTCCAGTGGACGCCCGAGGGCAAACTGAGCCGCCGAACGGGCCCCGACGGCAGCGAAGAGTCATGGACGTACGACGGTGAAGGCAACTGCCTCACCCACACCGACGCCGTCGGCGGAGTGACCCGATTCGCCTACACCCACTTCGACCTCCTGGCGGCCCGAACCGGACCCGACGGAGCACGCTACGAGTTCCACCACGACACCGAGCTGCGCCTGACGCGGGTCGTCAACCCCGCCGGCCAGAGCTGGGACTACCGGTACGACCCCGCGGGACGCCTCATATCCGAGACGGACTTCGACGATCGCGCGCTGACCTACACCCACGACGCGACGGGCGGGCTCTCCAGCCGCACCGACGCCTCAGGCCGGACGATCCGCTTCGAACGCGACGAGTTGGGCCGCGTCATCGCCAAGGACGTACAGGGAACGGTCACCACCTTCACCTACTACCTCTCGGGGCAGCTCGCCGAAGCCGTCGGCCCGGACGCCACGGTCACCCACCTCCGTGACCGCCACGGACGCCTCCAGGCCGAGACCGTGAACGGCCGCACCATTGCCTACACCCACGACGAACTCGGCCGCTGTGTCTCCCGCACGACCCCTTCAGGGGCCGTGAGCTCCTGGTCGTACGACGCGATGGGCCGACGGACGGAGCTCACGACCGCGGGCAGGACGCTGACCTTCGAGAGGGACGCCGCCGGGCGCGAGACCGTCCGCCGCATCGGGGACGGACTGACCTTCGCCTCCACCTACGACACACACGGCCGCCTTACGGACCACCTCGTTTCGAGCGCGCAGCGGAGCCTCCAGCACCGGTCCTACGCCTATCGTGACGACGGCATGCTCGTCGCGATGGACGACCAGCTCTCCGGTAGCCGCCGCTTCGAGCTGGATGCCGTGGGCCGCGTGACCGGTGTGACCGCCGAGGCGTGGACCGAGCGCTACGTCTATGACGCGAGCGGCAACCAGACCCAAGCCTCCTGGCCGGCCACCCATCCGGGCCGGGAGGCGACCGGGCAACGGCACTACGCCGGCACGACCCTCACCCGGGCGGGCAGGGTCCGGTACGAGCACGACGAACTGGGCCGGGTCGTCCTGCGCCAGAAGGCCCGGCTTTCCGCGAAACCGGACACCTGGCACTACGAGTGGGATCCCGAGGACCGGCTGACACGGGTGACCACGCCCGACGGCACAGTGTGGCGGTACTCCTACGACCCGCTCGGCCGCCGCGTCGGCAAGCAGCGCCTGGCGCCCGACAGCGACGAAGCCGTGGAGCAGGTCTCCTTCACATGGGACGGCACGCTCCTGTGCGAGCAGACGACGACAGCGGCCGACGCCGCGGCTCCGACCGTAGTCCTGACCTGGGATCACGAGGCCCTGCGCCCGCTCGCCCAGACGGAACGTGTCCTACGCGACGGAACATCCCAGGAGGTGATCGACGAACGGTTCTTCGCCATCGTCAGCGACCTCGTCGGCACTCCTACGGAGCTGATCGACGAAGAGGACCGGATCTGCTGGCGGACGCAGGCCACGCTGTGGGGGGCCACGGCGTGGAACAGGGATGCGTCGGCCTACACGCCCCTGCGGTTCGCCGGTCAGTACTTCGACCCGGAATCCGAAATCCATTACAACTGTCAGCGCTATTACGATCCCGAAGTCGGCCGGTACCTCAGCGCTGACCCCCTCGGCCTCGCGCCGTCTCCGAATCCCTCGGCATACGTGCCCAACCCTCTCCAGGCCACCGATCACCTGGGACTCGCACCTGACTATCACGAGTTCCACACGGTGCAGGACCCCGCGAACGCCACCCGGCTGAGAGGTGACGGAAACCCCTGGCCGGAGGCGGACACACGAGGCCAGTGGGGCGAGGGAGTCTACTCCTGGGGCACGCTGGACGAAGCGGTCCGCTACGCGGAACGCCTCCGCGGACGGGACATCGAGGTGGAGATCCTCACATTCAAGGTGTCCGCGGACGACTTCAACATGATGAACAAGGTGGACATCACGAAGATGACGCCTGACAAGATGGACGAATTCTTCGAGAAACACAGCCGCCTGTACAGCGAGGCGGGAGCGCAGCCGCACAATTTCGACTACGTTCGCGGTCCCACCGGCATGGGAGTCGAGAACTACTTCAGCCGAGGCGTTTTCCACCTTCTCAAGTTCGTGGATTGAGTGAAATGATTCGAGGATTCAAGTACCGGCTCAGGAGTCCGATCGGCGGACTGGCGGCGGATCTTTCGGCCGAGGCCGTGTCACCCGGTGAGACGGCGGCTCCCTCCGTGGGGATCCACCGAGGAGTGCGGCTCCTGTTGCCGGCGTCGGGCATCTACTGGGAGGACCTGGCGTGGCTCTCCTTCGTCATCGCGCTCCGCGCCGACGAGCTGCGCACCCGGCATCCGGACGGTGTCCACCTGCAGATCGTCTCCCTCGACTTCCCGTTGGCCGACTACCGGCCGGAGGTCGCCGCCCTCGCCGTGGACGGGTGGCTGCGCGAGGAGTTCGACCTGCCCGATATCGGCATCACCTGCTCGTACACGGGTGGCGCGGACCCCTACGCCTTCTCCTGGGGCGGGGCGGAGCCACCGCTGAGGAGCCCGCGCCTCTGAACCCGCCATAAGGACGCGGGGCGACGGGACGTGGGGTGGAGGGGACCGCCGGCGCAGTCCCTTCCGCAGCCCCACCGAACACGGTGTCGCCCCGGGTCCGGGCGACCACGACGTCGGGCCTGACTTCCGTCACCCGGGGATCGCCGCGGGCGGGCCGCCGGGGATCAGGCGGCCTCGGTCACTGAATTCCGCCACGGGGCTGTCGGTCATGTGGAGTGTCTGCTGGTCTCCGGTGTGTACGGAGGCGTTCTGCACGGGGCTGTCGGTCATGTGGAGTGTCTGCTGGTCTCCGGTGTGTACGGAGGCGTTCTGCACGGGGCTGTCGGTCATGTGGAGTGTCTGCTGGTCTCCGGTGTGTACGGAGGCGTTCTGCACGGGGCTGTCGGTCATGTGGAGTGTCTGCTGGTCTCCGGTGTGTACGGAGGCGTTCTGCACGGGGCTGTCGGTCATGTGGAGTGTCTGCTGGTCTCCGGTGTGTACCGAGGCGTTCTGCACAGCGCTGCCGGTCATGTGGAGTGTCTGCTGGTCTCCGGTGTGTACCGAGGCGTTCTGCACAGCGCTGCCGGTCACGTGCAGCGTCTGCTGGTCCCGGGCGTACACAACCGCGTCGTGCAGAACCGCATGGCGCAGATCGATGGTCTGGCCGTCGCCGCCGGTCAGCTGCAGCCCGTGGATGACGGCCCCCCTCAGATCCACGCCGTTCGCTCCCCTCACGGCGGGGGGCTCCGAGGAACCTCGGTCACCCGGCGGCTCCTCGAGGTCCTGGAGCCGCTTCGCCTTCTCTTCGGCCGCAGCAGCGTCGTGACCTCCGATGTCCGCGAGTGCCCTGACGACCGACAAGACGCTGGCGGGTCTCGCACTCGTGCCCGCGACGACTCGTCGTACCGTCTCCGGACTGATGTCGGCGCTGCGCGGGTCGGCGAGAATAGCCGCACTGATGGCCCGCACAGAGGGGCTGCCTGCTGCCCGGTGGAGTTCTCTGACCTCGTTGGCGATGGCGGCCGGGGCAGCGACCGTGGGCGACGACGGATCCGGTGAGGGGAGTTCTGGGGTCTCCGGAGGGGGTCGAAGCACGGTCGGCTGCGCGCCCTGCTCATCCGCGCTTCGAGCAGGTGACGTCCCGGTCGCAGGCGAGGACGCCGGTGTCGCGAGCGCCACCTCGACTTCGCGGCGCCTGTTCATCCAGTCGGACATCGCCGCCTCGCCCGCGGGTGACCACGCGAGAACCATGGCCCGTAGAACAGTGACGGACGGAAGGCGCCGTGCACTGAGGGCGGCGTAGACAGTCGATCGGCCCACACCGTACTTCGCGACGACTTGGTCAACACCGAAGGGTGCGGGCATCCGAGAGCGTTCCGGCTTCTTGCCCTCGCCGGGCTCCGGAACGCCTGTTCTGTACTCCCGCGCCGGAGCGGAGTCGCGCAGTCGGCGCAGGTCGGAGGCGAACGCCTCCAGCGGCTTGGACGGATCCAACGGACGCGAACGAGGCATTGACTACCCCCCAGTAATCCCTGGTTGTCCCGCTTAGGCCAAGAATACCGGTCCCGGTTCCGCAGTTTGGTGGAGTTGCGCCAGGCGCCCCCTTCAGCGGCTTTGCGCCGTCACCGACCAGCGGAAAGAGGATCCTTCATGTCCTTCGACAAGCATCTCGACGACCCCGCGCTCAACGCCCCTGAAGCCGCTCCTCGCTGGCGGCGGGTGACCCTCCCCGTTCCACCGGTGAGCAAGCTAGTGAAGGACGGCCACCTCGCGTCGAGGCTGGGAACGGTCACCGGCTCGGGCCTCGGCGTGTGGATCGCGACCGGTAACACGCAGGGCGACATCACCTGGGCGACCGTCGCGATCGCACTGGCGGCGATCGCGGCGGACGCCGTCCGCCGCCCTTGAGCACGGCCCGCAGCCAGGAAGTGTCCACCGGCGCGGGCCGTGAAGCGCCGTCGCGTAACCGGGCTCGGCCGCGAGCCTGCGGGTCACGGCCTCAGCGAGCCAAACGACAGCCCGGCCGGGGGACGATCCTCTCCCTCACCCTCCACCTAACCCCCTCCACCGCGGCGGCCCCCGTCACCTACCAGCACCTCGCCACAGCACTCCGGGCCCCGCTAGGCAGCAGGCCCCCGCTCACCGAAGCGGCAGCCGCCGTACTCCACGACCGCGCCGCCCGAGGACTTCTTCTGCCCGAGACCGGCCACGACCACCGGCAGGCCGGCTCCTGCTTCCTCAACCCCACCGTCACCGACCACCAGGCCCGCAACCTGCGCAGCCAAGGCGCCCCCGTCCACCGCATGCCCCTGGGCACCTGGCGGGCCAGCGCGGGCTGGCTGCTGGAGGCCTGCGGCTACCGGCCCGGCGCCGCCATCACCTGCGGGGTTTCCTGCTCCACCCACCGCACGCTGACGCTCACTGCCCAGCCCGGCGCCACCGCGCACAGCTTCCACAGCGCGTTGGCGACGATGGCCGGCCACGTAAGCATGGCCACAGGCGTACGTCTACAGGCCGAGCCCGTTGCGGTGTGACCGGCCACTCACTCGGCTACGAGATCGAGGCACTTCGCGGCGTGCAGTTCCTCCAGTGGCACCGTGTGACGCTTGGCCCCCCAGACGTAGGCGTGGACGGCCACGTCGGCATGGCGCACGACGGAAGCAAGGTTGTCCAGCACACCGACGACCCGCTCTACCCCGAGGTGGACCCGTCCGCCGACATGGGCGTCGTGGGGGAAGTCTGCGGTGTCCTCGGCATCAGCGTCCCGGAACTTCTCCACGGCTTCGTCGTCGCGTAGCTCACCGTTCTGGTGGGTCAGGAGGTGCCGGAGGTCCCTGGCCCACTCGACGTCTGGTGTTTCGACGGCGCTTCCGAGAACGGTGTGCGCGGTGACCAGGGTCTTCCAGCCCGGGGAGGTGAACCCCTTCGGAGTCTTCAGGCGCAACAGATGAGGGCCCGGCTTGCCGTCGACGGTGACGCTCCAGCCCTCGATGACCTCTTGGGCTGCCTTTTCGAGGTAGACCTCGAATGCCGTCACGCCGTTCTTCAAGACCGAGGCCTCCACCATCCACTGGTGGGAGAACGGCCAAAGGCCTCCTACCGCGTCGTGGAACATGTCGACGTGCTCGTCGCCGTCGTGGATCTCCGGGTCGAACACCTCGCTCAGGGCATCCTCGGCCTGCTTCCACTGACGCTCGTAGGCCTCCGCTGACCACTGGGCCGTCAGCTTCAGAAACGCTCGGTTCTCCGCATCGGTCTTGCGCCAGTCGTCAAAGGCCCGACTCACCGTTCCATGAGCTTCGTCCCAGGTCATGGAACGAGCGTAGGAGCAACGGACCGACCGGCGTGCCGAGTTTCGGAACCGATACCCACAGGCCCTGCCTGCGCGCACGGGTACGTGGCATCACCCGAGGGGGATGACTCCGCCTTGGACCAGGGGTGAGCACTCAGGGCATTCCTCAGGGTGTCCAGCAGCGCGGCACAGCGAGTCGGTACGGGCGTTCTCGACGCCCTCCGTGCTCCACGACAGAGCCTGCGCGATCTGTTCGACGTCCACGGGACTGTAGCCGTAAGGGAGCGCGGCCGCGATCGAGTCGGACAGCGCAGCGTGCGCGTTCTGCCACGCCTGGAGGGACTGCATCATGGTGGCGCGGTCCGTACGGATCCGCTGCATTGCGGTTGCGGTAATCACGGGATCAGCCTGCCAGTCCGCAGTGGGAGGCCCGTGGAACGGCGAGCACGAAGATGGTCGGCGTCGTGAACGCCAGGCAGGGGAGCGGCGCTCGGAGCGGGTGGGCGTCGCGTTCAGCCCGGCCGAGCTGCGGTCGTCCGCACGGCCGCGGGGCGGGAGGGAATGGCGTCCGCCGCCTGGGCGGGTCGTCAGGTGATGGCGGTCGCGCAGCACGCGCTGGTGCCGGTCTCCCGGGACGCCGCGACGTGTTGCGGGAGCTGATCGCGGCACGGGCCCAGCTGCGGGAGACCGTCACCGCGCTCCGCGCCCTGGCTGCCACCGGCCCGCCCGCCGCCGGCGGTCCGGTCACAGCCGCCGAGGTGGTGGCGCGGGCCCTGGCGGCGGTGGCCCGGGTGGATGCGCCGGCCGTGGGGGTGATGCGGGAGAGGCGTCCGCGGTCGTGATGCCGAAGAAAGCTGCGGGGCGGGTCGGAGACGGTCGAGTTCCTGGAGTACCTCTTCGGTTCCGGGGAGCGCGACGAGCACACCGGCCCCCACCTGATCGCCGCCTGGGACCTGGACCTGGACCTGCCCTGCCCGGCCCGCGACCCCGGCCGGATGTCGCTCGCCGGCCTGGTCCTGCTCCTGGACGCCCCCGTCGAAGGGCTGCGGGGCCCGCGTCCGGCCGAGCACGTGTGGCATGTCTCGGTCCGCAACCACGCCGGCGACCGCACCCGTCGCTACCGCGATGGTGCACGCCGCGGGTATCGCCGCCCGCGGTGATGAGCACGCCTGCCGGTGGGTCGCGGTACGGCACGCAGGCGACCACATCCACATCGCGGCGACCCTCGCCCGCCAGGACGGCCGCCACCCCCGGCTGCGCGGGGACATCCCCGCGATGCACACTGCCGTCCGCGTCTTCGAAGCCCGCCGGGGCCTCACGCCGATGTCACCCCTGGACCGGACCGCGCGCCGCCGCCCCGCCACCGGCGAGGCGGCGAAAGCCGCCCGCCGGGGCCTGGCCGAGACCGCTCGCGAGGTGCTGCAGCGCACCGTCCGCATCGCGGCCGCGCTCGCGCACGACGATGCCGACTTCCTCGACCGGCTCCGCGACGCCGGCCTGCGCGTGCGGGAGCGCCACGGTGACGACGGCGCCCTGGGCGGCTACGCGGTCGCGCTGCCCCGGGGACCGCGCGGACCGCGGGTCCCGGCCGGTGTGGTTCTCCGGTTCGACGCTCGCCTACGACCTGTCCCTGCCCCGTGGCCGCGAACGCAGAGGTGACCGAAGCCAGAAACTGGCCGCCACTGAACCGGCCGATGGTGCTCGTTCGTAATCCGGCTCATGGGCGACAGGGACGATTTCGGGGACAGTCATCCCCGCACCCTAAGCATCAGGTGAGCCCCGCTCTTCATGAGGCACGGCGCAGGCGGGGAAGTGGGCGCGGGCCCGGGCGCGCGTGGTGACGGCGGGAAGGAGTGGGGTGTTCGCCGCCGTGTGAGCACCACCCTCTATTTTTGTATTTAGCTAATCTGCTAAATTCTTCTACATGGACACATCAAGCGAGGACGAGACGGGAGCGTTCCGGGCGCTGGCCGATCCCACGAGGCGTCAGATCCTGGAAGACCTACGGGACGGCGAGCTCTCGGCCGGGGAGATCGCGAGCCGGTTCGCGATCAGCGCGCCGTCCATTTCCCGGCACCTCGGGGTGCTCAAAGGGGCGGGCCTGGTCACCGAACGACGGGTCGGCAACCGCATCCTCTACACGCTCGCCGAGGAACGGCTTGCCATGCACATCGGACGTTTCCTCAGCGCCGTCTGCCCCGAGCAGGTGGTGTTGCGCCACACCAAGTGGCGCAAGGCCAGCGGAAGTCAGCCCCCCGCCGCACCGTCCGGCACGACGGACGAGCGGACAGGCGCATGAGACACCTGCTGCAACGCCACCCCCTGCCGATGCGGACGTCGTTCGCGCACTCCCTAGTACTCACCTACGCACTGCCGCCCGAGCTGCTCACCCCCCTGGTCCCGCCGGGGCTCGCGCTCGACACCTACCGTGACGCGGACGGCACCGAGCACGGGTTCGTCGCCGCCGCGGTCGTCGACACCCGGGCACTGCGCCCGTCGTTCCTGCCCGCCGCTCTCGGCCGGGACTTCATCCTCACCGGCTACCGGATCTTCACCCGGTTCTCCACCCCCGGCGGCCGCACCATGCGCGGCCTGCGCATCCTGCGCAGCGACACCGACCACCGGATGATGGTCCACGGCGGAAACCTCTTCTCCCGCTACAACTACCGCCTCGCCCGGATCGGCACCCGGACCGTCGGGCGGACTCTCGAGTTCAAGGTGGTCAGCGCAGACGGAATCGCCGACCTCCACGTCCGCGCCGACCTGGCCGACATCCCCGCCCCGCTCCCCGACGGCAGTCCGTTCGCGAGCGCCAAGGACGCCCGCCGGTACGCGGGCCCTCTCCCCTACACCTTCGAGTACGAGCCGCAGACCCGGACGGTGATCGTGGTCAAGGCCACCCGGACGCAGTGGGATCCGGTCCCCGTCGCGGTCGACGTCCCCACCCTGACCTTCTTCGACCACGGACCGTTCGCCGGAACCAAGCCCGTCCTCGCCAACGCCTTCCACGTCGGCAACTTGGACTACGGCTGGGAGCGCGGCTGCCGGCGGGCCCTGGACGGGGGAGCCCTGTGAGCGCGCCCACCATCCCGCCGCCCCAGCGGCCGTCCGGCGTCCGCGAGGTGATCGGGTACAACTGGCCCCTGTACGCTGGCGGGCTCTCCGTCGTGGCCGGCGGCCTCGCCCTCGCACCGCGTCTTCCACGCGTCCCGGCCACCCTGGCCCGCACGGGCGCGTTGACCGCGGCCGCCCTGCTCCTGGGCAGCACGGCCGCTTGCTGGTGGGTGTACGACCACTCGGAGCTGTATTCCCTCGACTGGCTGGCCCGCCTTCTGCCGGACGGCCCCGGCGACCATCTCGTCCTGTCGACCGGTCTCGACGAGATCAGCCAGCCATTGGCCGTCCGTCACCCCGGATCCCCCCAGACCGTCGTCGACCTCTACGACCCGGCGCTCACCACCGAAGGTTCGATCCGCCGTGCCCGCCGACGCGTTCCTCCGCGCCCCGGGACATTGCCCGGCCGCCCTTCCCGGCTGCCCGTGGCCACCGGATCGCAGGACACCGTGTTCGCAGTCTTCGCGGCCCACGAACTGCGCCGGGCGGCCGATCGGGAGGCGCTGTTCGCGGAGATCACCCGCACCCTGCGACCCGGCGGCACGCTCGTCATGGCGGAGCACCTACGCGACGGGTCCAACACTGCCGCCTTCGGCCCCGGGGCCTGGCACTTCATGCCCCGCCGCGAGTGGCTCCGCCTCGCCGACGGCGCGTGCCTGCACACCGTCACCGAAACACGGATCGCAAACCTCGTCACGGTCTTCGCCTTCCGGTGGAGCCCCGCGTGAACCACCTGCTCGCCGTGTTCGCCCTGGAGCCCCAACTCCGGCTCGTGGGCCTCGCCCTGACCGCCATGGGCGTTTTCCACATCGTCCTGCCCCGCCTGGTCGACTGGCCCGCCGACCTCGCGGTCACCAGCCTGCTCACCCGCCAGGTCTCCTACGCGCACCTCTTCTTCATAGGCCTGACCTGCTTCCTGCTCGGTCTGCTGCCCTTGTGCCACGCCCCGGAGCTGCTGGCCGGCACGTCCCTCGGCACGGCACTGCTGGCGGGCCAGACCCTGTTCTGGGGCGCCCGCTGGGCCTTCCAGTTCGTCTACTTCTCACCCGCCCTATGGCGCGGAGACCGCTTCCGCACTGCCGGACACCTCGCACTCGCCCTCTTGTGGACGTGGGTGACGGCCGTGTTCGCCTGCGCCCTGCTGGCCGGCCCGGCCTGAGGCAGGGCCGCGGCCACTCGTCGCGGACCAGCACCCCCCCCACGGACTGCCCACCGTCGCTGGGTGCGGACGCTGACGGCGAGGGTATCGATGGCGGGGGTACGGAAGGTGACGAACGCCGAGTGGTAGGCCAAACGCTCCTCGACACCGCGCGGCGGTGCGTCGTGGCGTTGGCGGGTGAGCAGTCAGAGCGGTGCCGCTCCCGCCCGCAGCCCGGCCGGGTCCGCCCCCGCGGCGCCGACCGCCCCGGGCACCGGGCCTGCCGCCGCTGCGCCTGCTGCTGCACCGCGGGCGGGCCAGGCCGCCGATCCGTGGGCCGCCCCCGCTCCGGCACCCGCTCCGGCACCCGCCCCTGCGGGCGCGCCCGCGCCCGTTTCCGCGCCCGCTCCTGCGGGTTGGGATGCGAAGCGGGTATGGGGCCCGCTGACCGAGGGCCTGACCGTTCCCCGCAACCGCGACCTCGGCAACCGGCCCCACGCCCTGAAACAACTCAAGGTGCAGCCGGCCGCGCACTCCCAGATGGTCGCCATGGTCAAGGAGGTCCTGCCGGAGCGGGAAGCCGGGCTCCTGATCGGCTCACGCCCCTGGCCACTGCTCGCCGCCCGCATGCAGCAGCTCGGCGAACACCACGGCACCGCCACCGTCGCCCAGCACCTGGGCCGCCTCACCACCGGCACCACCTCCTGGCAGGAAGCCACCGGCCCCGCCCTGGTCGGCCGCCTCGTCGATGCCACCCTCACCTCCCTCACCTCCCTGACCACCCCACCCGGCGCTCCGGCCGCCTCCCGGCCCCGGGTCTCCGCGGCCGCCGCCCGCTCCGCTCCACCACCACCCCCGCCGCCGCGGCTCCCGGCCAGCAGGCCCCGGCGGAGGCCGCGGTACCCGCGCACCGGCAGCAGGCCGCACCGGCCAGGGGCGCAGGGCGTACGCGGTGACGGCGAAGACTCCCGGACGGCGGGCCCTGCGGGCCCTGCGGGCGCGGGGGAGCGGCTGCGGGCGCCTTGGTGGGCGCTGCCGGGCCGGGACCGGATCGCGGTCGAAGGTTTTCTGCTGACCGGCCTGCTGTTCGCGGCCGCCTGGCGGGCGGGCCACCTCGGCATGGCGCAGGCGGACTTCGTCCTGTCGGTCCTGTGCGGCACGGCGGGCGCGTCGCCGCCCTGTACCGGGGCGCCGTCCACCGGCCGCGGTCCGCCCCGCCTCCGGCCGGGCCGCTGGTCGCGCCCTCGGAGGAAGTCCAGCGGCACGCCGCCCGCGAGGCGGGCACGGCCCCCGGCGCCTGACCGGGGAAGAACCGCGAGGAAGAGGGGGAGATAGATGGTGATGACGGGCAGGCGGCGCCGGGCCGGTGGCAGCGCGCTGGCGGGTCTTGTGCTGGTCGCGGCGGGCTGGTGGGCGCAGTGGTCCGGGTACGAGGTCGTGGGCACGGTCCTGACCCTGCTGGCCGGGGCGCGGTGCTGGCAGGTGCGTGGCGCTCGGGCGTCCTGCACCTCCCGCAGCCCGCCGAACCCGACCCGGACGCCCCCGTGCCGGGGCAGCCGTCCTCGGCGCGGGCGAAGGCGGATCAGGAGCGCTCGATGCGCCTGCTGAAGGCGATCGACGAGGCCGCCGACGACGGGTCCGGCCTGCCGGGGAGCTGTCGGAGTTCGAGCGGATCGTCCTCTTCGGCGTCGCCGAACTCCCCGGCCGGCAGTACCCGCCACCGGGCCACGACTACCCGCGCACCTGACCCCCGCGCCGGGCTTCACCCCCGTCTCCGGCCGTGACCTCGAAGGCGGCCCGGGCCTTGTACCGGGGGCAACCCGCGACACAGGGGGAGAGGGGAACGAGCCGATGGCGGACAACACAACCGGGCAGACCCCGACCGGCCGGTGGCCGGCGCTGAGCGCCCGGGAGGTGAGCTGCCTCGCGGCCGGCGCCGTGCTGATCGCGGCCGGGCAGCTCTTGTACTGGCTCGCCGACGGCACCGCACCGGCCACCACCCCGACCGCCCGCTGGTTCCAGACCGCAGCCGCAGCGGGCGCAGGACTCTGGCTGCAGATCCTCGGCGTGCTCCTCCTCATGAGCGCCCTGCTGCGCCCCGCGCTGCGAAGGACCGACCGCTCGTAACACCGGGGCGAAGCCGGGACGGTACACAGCATCCGTCGGCCGACAGCCTCCGCGACCGCGCCCGCGGAGGGGGCGGTCGCCGGGGGTGGTGGGCGGGCGTGGGGTTCGTGGGGTGGCTGATGTTCGTCTGTCGGAGCAGGCCCGCATGATCTACAGTCACTATCTGTAGCAGTGTCGTCACTGTGGGTTGTGTGTTTCTTCGTGGTGGCGGCCTGCGGGACGGGTTCGACCAAGAAGAGGAGACGTAGTGGGCAGCAGCAACACGACGGCGCCGTCTGACCTTCGTGCCGAGGTCAGGTACCGCGATGACGGCAAGTACACGATGTACGGGATCAGCCTGCGCTGGCAGATCGGACAGAACGCCCCCGACCACGGATCCTGGCCGCCTCCGGCGGACTGGGACGAGGGCAACGCGCCCTATCCGCGCATGTACGAGGTGTGGCTGAACGACGAGCTGCGCCAGACGGTCTTCCTGCACTGGTCGGCGTGGAACTGGTTCCAGTCCAACTCCCACTGGGTGGACCTGGGCGACGAAGAACCGCAGGACCTGTTCCATGTGAAGATCCGCGCCAAGGTGGGCGATCAGTTCACGCCGTTCACCAACGTGGTCACCATCGGTTCGGAGCGGAGCTTCGTCCCCAAGTGGGTGGTGCGCCAGCCGCGCCGCAGGGCACCCCTCAGGTCCGGGACCGCCACCGCGGATCCGCGCCACGGCACGGCCAACCACCCACGCAGCCGGGCCGGCGCCGCGATCAGGGACAAGGACTCCTCACCGATCTGCGCCGAGGCGCGCCGTCTCAACACCAGCACCGACTGGCAGGAGGTACTGCCGGGAGCCGAAAGGATGCTCGCCGACTACCCCTGGAACAACGCCCAGAAGTACCTGGAGTACCGCAAGTTCTTCGAGGACGGCGCGCTCGCGTCCACCGGGAACCCGGCCTTCCGCGGCCTGGACCTGGCACCGGACGCCACCCTCGGGGACTGGCCCCTGACGGAGCTGGACACCTCGGCACCCACCCAGACCTTCACCTACGACTACATGGCCTACCACTGGGGCGAGACCTGGTCCCACCGGTGGTTCCTCACCCGCGAGGACTGGGTCCCGGCCGACGGCCTGAGCTGGCACGACCTGGACCCGACCCCGTTCCTGGTCGAGGTACACGGCTCGCCCCTGGAGGCGGAGTCCACCAGCTGGGAGTTCGCGTCGTTCCCGCGCCGGACCGGGCGGGCGGCGATCGTGGGCATCTGGGGCGGCCACGGAGGCCCGGACACGCCGCACGGTGAGAACGGCGGCAAGACGGGCGAGTTCTTCCTGTCCACCTGCGACGTGATCCTGCGCTGACAGCCGCGGATGAGTGCTGCGGGCCGGTGCGGGCCGGGGGCCCCGACCGGCCCGCAGCAGGTCGGGCGCCACACCGGCAGGAAAGCGGGTGCCGGCCCCGGAACTGCCCGAAGCCGTGGCCGCGCGGAGCGTTCGCCGGCCGACAGCCTCCCCGGGCGGCGCCCGCGGACAGGACGGGCGCCGATGCGGCTCCTACTGCGCCCAGTCCACTCCGAGTTCGGCGAGTGCGGCGAGCTGCGCCTGGTTGAGCCGGTCGCGGCGGGCTTTCTGGTTCCCGACCCAGATGCCCACACGGTGAGGTGACGCTGAGCGCGGGATAGTTTTCTTGCGTGAGAGACGGAGAGAGCGCTGGGCGGGGTCTGCGGCGCGGGGCGGGATTCGTGAGGCGTTCCCGCGCGATGGAGATCGAGCGGGTTGGGAGCCGTGGCGGGCCTGTTCTGGAAGGGCGTCCCTCCGGGTGGGCGGCGCTGCGCCGCGGCGCGTGGGGCGTGTGAGCGCGATATGATGGAGCGTTCTCGCTCGGGGTCGATGTAGCGGGCCACCGCGCAGGGGGCCCTATTCTGGGGTGCGGCATACGGTCTCGAAGCGTGCGGGTCTCTGTAGGCGCGGGGAGCCGCGGCTGGACTGTGACCGGGCGGTGTCGGGCGGTGCTGCCGGTTCGCCGGGCGAGATCTCCTTCTCGTGGCGGAGAGGCGATGCCGACGGCGTGTCAGACTCGTTTCGCCGAGGTGTCTGGGTAACGGGGTCACATCTCTCGGCACGACACGGGAGGTGGTGCCTGGGGGGCTCGGTCGTGACATCTCATACGCCGATGCGAGGCGGAGGGATAGCATGGTCGCTCAGGGGTCATAGGAGGCGTGAATCACTATGAGAGGACCTGTTCAGTGAGGCGCGAGAGGCGGCAACCGCTCCACTACTTCCACGGCGGTTTCGGTCCCGGGTTCTCCCAGTCTGGTTCGATCACATCTATATATCTCTATATCTCTCATACATCGATAGCTCTCTCCGCTGTCCGCGTTGACCGAGCGTCTTGAGCGCGCTCTGAGCGCTCAGTCCGGCGGAGCGGACTGTTGGTTTTCACGTCTGTTCCACTCTTGCACCGAGTCATTAGGACGAGAGTGCCAATGAAGTAGCTATAGCGCCACTGCTGCCACGTCGGCCTTGCATGGCTCCCTTCGTGGATGGAGTCGCTAGTCTAGCCCACGCAGCCAAGCTCCGTCGTGTTAGACGAGCCGTCGACAGTCCTGGCTCACGAGTGCGTTTTATGTCCCATCCATTGCACTACACAAGCTGCACGCCAGGCTACTGATCCAGGGCAATCCACATTCACTCGCGGTCATCTTATGGTCTTCTCGAGCTCGGTAACTTCGACGAGCGCGTCTGATTCATTGGTCCGACAGTGCCTACACCTCACACACCACTGTGAAGCGCCCCGGAGGCCTCGACGATGCTCGAGAGTCAGTGGAGACCTCCAGTATAGCTCGCGCAGACTCCCCTAGATCCGAGTAGATACGCGAGTGTGCTGAGCGTCTGAGCCTCCCACCGGCTGCCAGTCCTTGCCCAGCGTGTGTGTGCGAGCACCTGGTAGTGATCCACTTCGCGATGGAGCGCTCGGGTTCCGCGGGGGTCGTCGAAGTCGGAGCGAGCAGCCGGAATCATTCTCACACCATAACTCAGCTTGTTCAAGAAGACAGCAAATATATCGTTCTTATCGCATCTGAGGCGCCCTGTCCGGACCTGAGGCCTGATGCTCCGTGTGTTCACCGGTGCGCGATTCTCATCGTTTGCTCACACCACACACACACACAGCATTTCCACGGTCCGACACACACATACGTGAGATTCTCGCTAGCCCATTCCAGTACACGAAATTACGAGGGCGTCTAGAATTGCGGACGAAAGACTTGTCTTCTGGGAGCTTTTCCCGGTTCGGAGCCATGGAAACAGGCCGACTTCAGTAGTGGCCTCGAGTCTTGCCCTGGCCGGTTGCTTTCATAGTTAGAACAGCAGTTCATAGCTGACAGCCGTATGGTACTTCTGGATCAAATGTCGACTACTAGCTCACCATGGGGTAGAGCCCGAGTGAGTAGTGTGCTAACAGAGCACCGTACATTAGCGTGCGTTTAATAAAAAATAATTCGAGACGCGTCGCCCTCTTAGTGCGCGCAGGTTAGTAGTAAAGTATTGGTACACATCTGATAGGATAGAGGCTATCATAGACAAGGAAAGGAGTTACAACAGTAGGTATTTAGTTACTGAGAGTAACGTAATGGTGACAGGTACTCAGGTAGTGTGCGGACTACATGCAGGGTAGGTGTTAGCAAGAATATGAAATATTAGCAAGCACGAGGAATACATGCAGGTTTGAGGTGTAGTATATGGACAGGAGGACAGAGTGGAAAGGGGAGTGGCAGCGAGGAGTGGTCAAAGAAGTAGTAGGAAGTATCTCAGTGGCGGCACGTAAGAAATGAGTCTGGACGGACAACAATAGAAGATTAAAATGGGATGATGTCGGGCGTTCGTGATAGGGTTGGTGGAACTGTTAAGTGATGTTAAAGCCGGAGTCGATAGTACGAATTTACGTCTCACACATTACAGTAAGAGGAAGATAGATAAATGATGTCAGACGGCGAGGAAGCAGGAGAAAAATTTACTCAGAAGATTTGCGGAGAGAAAGCAGTAGTGAAACAGATTACATACTGAATTATGGTCTCACACTGATGAACGGATGTGTAGTAGCGTGGATCACAGAGTGTGTTGTACCGGGTAGTTCTTACGCTTAAACACATCTTAGTATGTTGGAGCTTTAGATGTAGCATTTAGAAATATACATTGGTTGAGTTTGTACAATTGATTTGACGAAATGAGATGATAATAACAGGAAGATTATCTACATCTAAAGGTTACGAACACGCTGAGTGAAAACACACATGATAAGTAGGATGACTGCGAAAATAAGGACAGAAGTGAGATGAGAAGTAACTAGAATACAATAAAAAGTCAACAGAGAAGATCATTTAGAAGAAGAATCAGACAGTAAAAGATGAGAATAATCAATAGGCGAGGAGGAGGACTAAGAAGAGAAAGAGAAGGAGAAAGGGTAAGAGGAGGAAAGTGACATGAATGGTAAAGGGGGGGGGGAGGGATGGGTGTGAGGGAGATGAGAGGGGTGGTAAGAATGGAGGGGGAAGTAAGAAAAAGAAGGAAATAGAAGTAAAGGGTTTTATTTTTTTTGTGGGAGGGGAGAAGAGTAGAATTTTATAATGGATTTGTAGGAAGAGGATGAAAGTTAGAGAAGGAGGGGGAAGAGGAGTTGATAAGGGAGAGTGAGTAGGGAAGAGGTAAAAAAGGATATGGAAAAGAAAGGGAATAAAAAAAATATGAGGAGGAGGCAGTTGTGGTCGTCCGCACATCGAGCTGCCACAGCTGCGGGTCGTCCTCCAGAGAGCAGACCGCGACTGCCGGCCCGGTGTGCCCGGCGAGCCGCCACTCCCGCACCGTCTGCGTGAGCAGATCGAGCGTCGGCAGCAGCACCAGAACCCGTCCGTGCCGCGCCAGCCGGAGCGCCGCCGCGGCGGCGATGAAAGTCTTCCCGGTTCCGCACGCGGAAATGACCGTAGCCCTCAGTCC
>NZ_CP102515.1:0-362437 GCF_024666385.1 Streptomyces yangpuensis | reverse complement strand
CGCTGATCCCGGCGCCACCGGCCAGGAGCTGGAAGATCTCCGCCATCGGCATCTGCCCGTACATCCGCATCACGACGACCAGGACGAGCACCACGCAGACGACCGCCGCCTGCGGCAGCGTCATCCCGCCCGCTTGCCCCGACCGGGCACCCGCCTCACTCCGACGGTCCTGGCCCTGCGTACGGCTCAGCTGTTCCTGCATACGAAACCCCTAGTCCGGGAGCAGGGCGCAGCCCGGCTCCCATCGATACTGCGAGGGGGCGCGGGCACACCGCGCCCCCTCGTGCTGGTGACTTCGCGCCAAGTGGCGCCTCCCGGGGGGCGATTGCCGTCGCCGTCCCCAGAACTCACATCATGTCAGGACTACCCCTTCCGGCCTAAGAACTACCATCCGCCACAGGCCCGAAATGCCCCATATGTCAGTTCGTTGGTTCACTGGCGTCCACGAGATATTTTTTGTTATCTGGGGCTCAGGCCAGGTGCTGAACAGCACATATGCCTGCTGAGGGCGAGCACTTCCCTCCGGCAGGCCCCAGGAGACCTCGGCAACTGCACCGTGCCAAGGGCCAACTGACCCACCAGCGGGACCGTTGGTCCGCTCCTGTCCCAACGCCGCTTGCCTCCTGCGACGACCTAGGCCACGGTGGGGGACACCACCCGCTGGGAGACCGGCGGAACCCCTCGAATGCTGGTGACTTCGCAGACAGGGACAAGAGCAGCACCGCGTTGCCGCGCGAGTGCCGCACGCGACAGGGCCGACCCGCACACGCCGGGCCGGCCCTGTCCGCGTTCCCGGCCGTGCACCCTGCGCGGCTCCGTAAAACGATTTACGGACCCCTACCCCCGCTTCCGGGGCGCTCCGCGTTCCCGGGCGCGGGTAACCGCGGCCCGGCGGCGGGTACTCACGGCCTCGAGCCCGGCGACACCGCGGAGGACGCTCCGCTCGAACTCCAGCCACTCCCCCGGCAGGCCGAACCCGTCGTCGACGGCGGCTGCGAGGCACCAGGGCCACGGGCCCGGTTCCCGGCGCTCAGAGGGCGGCCGGAAGCCGGGGGCCTCGCCCCGTCGGCACACGGGCCGCTGCCGGCGCGTACGGGGTGGGCCCGCGGGCTGAGGGGGTCAGTCGTCTTCGTCGAGGAGCCACCCCCTGCGTCCGGGATTCCGGGGAGCGTGGGCCGTTGTGCTGCCGGGGAACGGGTTCCCGAGCGGGGTGCCCGGCTGGGCGGGAGTCGGGGTGGGGTTGGGGGCTTGGGCCAGGAGGGCCAGGGCGAGGGCCGTGACGTCGTCGGCGGAGCGGGTGCCGGCGGCCTCCTGCACGATGCGGGCGGCGAGCCCGGGCTCCCCGCCGGCCTTCAGGCCCGTGACCAGAGCGGCTATCTCGGCCGGGGGCCGGGTCGCGGCGGCCTGCACCAGGATGTCCATCAGCGAGGCCTGCGCCAGCCACGCCCCGGTTCCGGGCCCGCGCGCCGGAGGAACCCGGGTGGAGGACGGGGCGGCGGAAGGAGGCGGGGCCGGGCCGGGATCCGGCATGGCGCCGGGCGGCGGGGTGGTGGGCGCCGGCTCCTGCCGTGCGGCTGCCGTACTCGCCGCGGAGGCCTCTTCGGCCCGGGCGCGGTCCTGGTCGGCCCGGCGCAGCGCCTGCAGCAGCGGCTCCGGACTCACCTCGCAGAGCCGGGCGATGCCCTGCACCATGGCCAGGCTCGGCGGCCGGGTGGGGTGGTTGAGGGCCTCGGAGAGCGCGCTCCTGGACCAGGACAGGTGATGGGAGATCTCCCTCAGGGTCAGTCCGTGAGAGCGGATCAGCTCCCACAGCTCGTGCTGCAGATCCTCCAGACTGCTGCCCGGCTGCCCGGCCTCCCTGGGCCGGGGCACCCTGCGGTGCGACCGCGCGCGCTGCGCGCGCCTGGCCTTCCCGTACAGCTCCGCGACGTGCTTCGTGGCCCGGGCCCTTTCCGGGGGCGGGACGCGGCCGATCCGCAGCAGGGCGTCGGCCGCTGCTGTCGCGGTCTCCTCGTGGGGCAGTATCCGGCCGGAGAAGAGGCGCGAGAGGGTGGCCGCGGAGATCCGGCCCTGCGCGAACTCGCTGATCATCCTCAGGCTCGGGTTCCCGTTGGCAGCCCGGAGGCGGCGGAGCTCGTTGACGAGTTCCGCCGCCTCGGACGTGACGGTCTGCGTGGCCTGCATCCCCGCCACCGCACCTACCGTGCGGTGGCGGCTGCGGGGGCCGGGCCCCTGGCGGTCAGCCGGCGTACGGCCTCGACCGTGGCGAGGACCGCCGCGACCGCCTGGACCGCGGTGGTCGCCGGCACACCGCACACCACCAGCACCAGCTCGGCGAGCATCGCCAGGACGATCACGATCACGAACGCCTTCGACGGCCGAAAACGCCGGACCCGGCTGTCCGGGGGCGTCACGCACCACGCGGATCCCCGGCCGGAAAGACCCAGCAACCAGCGGCTCATAGCCCGCTCCTTCACCCATTCGCTTTTCTTTTGACGGTCCAGAACTTGCACACAGAACAGCCGCGGAGAGTTGGCAGACCCTCACCGGCTTCTTCGATTACTGCATACGAATAGGCACTCTGACAAGTTTCCCCGGAAACACAAAATTCCTCTCGCACACATATGCGAGAGGTTCGAAAGTGGAGCTATTGATTCCGCCCCTACTTCGTCTGCCAACGAAGGGGCGGTGCGCTCACCCGACTGTCTGGACCGTCAGACATTCATGCGGCTGGCGGAGGCGATTCCTGTCCGATCATCCGCGCGGGAAGGTGTTTTCCACCGTGGCCCCCGCCGTGCATGTCCGTCAAGCCCCCCTCCCGGCGTTACGAACCCGTCCTACACACTCTGACCTGCACAGATGCCTAGCTGTTTCATCTTTGTCCGGAAGTGAGTACCAGCCGCCCGGCGCAACAATTAGGATCTCCCCCTCGTTGCCGAAGACGTTGCCGAAGGCCGGGTTCAGCGTTACCGCACACGCCCACCGGCTCGCGGCCGAAGACCGTACCGGTGTTGCCGCACACGCCCCCCGGCCCCGCCCCTGCGTTTCCACCGGACCGCCGGTACCCGCCACCGCGCCGGGGAAAACAGGACCAGAAAAACCACGCCCGCACACCAACACACCCGACCGGCCACAAATACCACACCTCAAAACACCTCCACGAAATAGAAGCAGATTCCCACCCCGATATCGCACCCATTCGACAAGCAGCACCAATTCCAGGCGAAAGAAAGACCGAACGCAGCCGGAGAACAGACCCGCGCTCCGCGGGGCGGGCAAGGACACCGCGGGCAGGCCGGCAGCCGGACGCGACCCCAGAAACACCATGCGGAGGTAGTCCCGGTGGCGGGTACTGCCGACGGGGGGTTCGGCGACGCCGAAGAGGACGATCCGCTCGAACTCCGACAACTCCCCCGGCAAGCCGGACCCGTCGTCGGCGGCCTCGTCGATCGCCTTCAGCAGGCGCATCGAGCGCTCCTGGTCCGCCTTCGCCCGCGCCGAGGACGGCCGCACCGGCGCGGGCGGCGCGGGCGGCGCGGGCGGCGCGGGCGGATGAGGATCGGCGGGCTGCGGGAGGTACAGGACACCCGAGCGCCACGCACCGCCCAGGACCACGATCCCGGCCAGCACGCTGCCACCGGCCCGCCGCTACCTGCCCGTCATCACCATCCGCCTCCCCTCTTCCCCACGGTTCTCCCCGGGCAGGCGCCGGGGGCCCGCCCCCGGTCGGTCCGCGCCCGCAGGCCCCGCCGTCCGGGAGTCTTCGCCGTCACCGCGTACGCCCCGCGCCCCTGGCCGGTGCGGCCTGCTGCCGGTGGGCGGGGACCGCGGCCTCCGCCGGGGCCGGCCGGCCGGGGGCCGCGGCGGCCGGGGTGGTGGTGGAGCGGGAGCGGGCGGCGGCCGCGGAGACCCTGGGCCGGGAGGCGGCCGGCGTCCCGGGCGGGGTGGTCAGGGAGGTGAGGGTGGCGTCGACGAGGCGGCCGACCAGGGCGCTGCCGGTGGCTTCCTGCCAGGAGGTGGCGGTGGTGAGGCGGTTCAGGTGCTGGGCGACGGTGTCGGTGCCGTGGTGTTCGCCGAGCTGCTGCATGCGGGCGGCGAGCAGCGGCCACGGGCGTGAGCCGATCAGGAGGCCCGCTTCCCGCTCCGGCAGGACCTCCTTGACCATCGCGACCATCTGGGAGTGCGCGGCCGGCTGCACCTTGAGCTGTTTCAGGGCGCGGGGCCGGTTGCCGAGGTCGAGGTCGCGGGGAACGGTCAGGCCCTCGGTCAGCGGGCCCCATACCCGCTTCGCATCCGAACTCGCAGGCACGGACACGGGAACGGGCGCAGGGGTGGGTGCCGGAGCGGGGACCGGGCGGGCGGGCGCAGCCCACGGGTCACCGGCCGCGCCCATGCGCTCGGCCAGCACATCCCTCGCGGCGCCGACCGCCGCCCCGCGAGCAGGAACGGGCGCTGCGGGAGCGGGGGCGGGGGCGGGGATCGGTCGGGTGGGCGGTGCCCACGGGTCATCGGCCGGTACGCGGGCGCCGGCCGCGGGTGCGGGAGCCGGAGCGGCGGCCGCCGGGGCCCCGGTAGGGGCGGCCGGAGTCGAGGCCGGGACCGTCGTGGGGGTGGGGGTGGGGGTGTTGGCGGCGGCCGCGGTGACCGCGGCGACGGCCTGGTCGACGCCTGCTCCGGCGCGGTGGGCGTCGGTGAGGATCCGGGCGACGTCGATGCCTGCGGCGTCGAGGCGGCCCATGTCGGCGGCGATGTCGGGCCAGGCCGGGGAGGAGAGGATCGCGTCGCGGACCAGACCTGAAGGCATCGTCGTCTGGAGGAGGTCGGCCCAGCGGTCGGTGCCTTCGGCCTTGATACGGGCGGCGTTCGCGGTGACGGCCTGGTGGACCCCGACGGTCATCCGGCCCATCTGCGGCAGGAACACCCCGAGGTCGACGCCGGCCTGCTGCAGGCCGACGAGCTGGCGGGCCATCTGCGGCCAGTCGGTGTCCTGCATCAGCACGGCCAGGATGTCGTCGCCGAGGTGGCCGCGCAGCTGGTCGGCCGCCCAGCCCGGCGCCATCTTCTCGGCGTCCTCGCCGAGTTCCTCCTCCCGTCCGGTCAGGCGTTTCTGGGCGGCGCGGCGGACCGCGTCGGAGATGGCCAGCACCAGGCGGTAGGCCATCGCCGCAGTGTGCGCGGCCTCCCCGAGGGCTTCGGCAAACGGCTCGGGCAGCGGCGGGTATCCGGACGTCATCGGCAGCTTCCTCGGATCGGGTTCAGCGCGTACGGGACGGGCCCGGCCGGTCCGGCGGACCCTGCCCCGGGCGCGGGCGGACCGGTACACCGGTAACGGGCGTAGCGGCGGGCAGGCCACGGCCCGGCGTGCGCACCACCCGACCGGTGCGCAGCCTCATCGTCGGGGGCGGGGTGCCGGTCAGGGCGGCGGCGTCGCGCAGCAGGACGGCGGCCTCCGCGGCGGCTTTCGCCTGCGCCCGGTGCTCCTGCGCGCGGTGCCAGTCGGCCGCGGCCTCCACCGCCTCCACGAGCGCGATCAGCAGGGTGAGGACGACCGCGGCGCCTCCCCCGCGGCCGGCACGCGGGGCGTGCTCCAACGCCCGCGCGGCCGAGCGCCATCCGGCGCGGGCGCGGCCCTCCAGCGAGCGGGCGCCGGGGGCGCGGGCGGCCTGCTCGAACGCGTCGGCCGCCGCGCGGACACGGTCACGGACCAGGGCCGGAGAGTACTCGGCAGCGACGGCCAGGAGGTCACCGAGCGCGGCGACATCACCCGCGCCTTCGGCTTGTCCGGCGCGGCCCAGAACGGCGGAGGCCTCCCGGATCCGTGCCTCGGCGAGCGCCCAGTCCGCGGGCGCGGCGTGCGGGGTGAAGCGTTCGCGGACGCGGGGCAGGGACAGGTCGTAGGCGAGCGTCGAACCGGCAAACCACACCGGCCGGCTGCCGCGGTCGGCACGGTCGCCGGGGAGCGCGACCGCGTAGCCGACCAGGGTGCCGTCGTCACCGTGGCGCTCGCGCACGCGCAGGCCGGCGTCGCGGAGCCGGTCGAGGAAGTCGGCATCGTCGTGCGCGAGCCCGGCCGCGATGCGGACGGTGCGCTGCAGGGATTCGCGGGCGGTCTCGGCCAGGCCCCGGCGGGCGGCCTTCTCGGCCTCGCCGGTGGCGGGGCGGCGGCGCGCGGTCCGGTCCAGGGGTGACATCGGCGTGAGGCCCCGGCGGGCTTCGAAGACGCGGACGGCAGTGTGCATCGCGGGGATGTCCCCGCGCAGCCGGGGGTGGCGGCCGTCCTGGCGGGCGAGGGTCGCCGCGATGTGGATGTGGTCGCCTGCGTGCCGTACCGCGACCCACCGGCAGGCGTGCTCATCACCGCGGGCGGCGATACCCGCGGCGTGCACCATCGCGGTAGCGACGGGTGCGGTCGCCGGCGTGGTTGCGGACCGAGACATGCCACACGTGCTCGGCCGGGCGCGGGCCCCGCAAAGCTTCGACGGGGGCGTCCAGGAGCAGGACCAGGCCGGCGAGCGACATCCGGCCGGGGTCGCGGGCCGGGCAGGGCAGGTCCAGGTCCAGGTCCCAGGCGGCGATCAGGTGGGGGCCGGTGTGCTCGTCGCGCTCCCCGGAACCGAAGAGGTACTCCAGGAGCTCCACCGTCTCCGACCCGCCCGGCGCCTTCTTCGGCATCACGACCGCGGACGCCTCTCCCGCATCACCCCCACGGCCGGCGGCATCGGCGAAGGTGGAGCGACTGCGGGGTAGGCGGAGGGCACTGGCATTCTGGCCCCATGGCAATCGGGGGATCTCGCACGAAGACGACGGACACATGGCTGACGCCTGCCGATGAGGTGCTTCTGGGGCAACGAATTGCCGAGGCGCTTCCCTCGCCCGGATGGCTCTGCAGCCACCCAGGGCCTGCCGGATTGCACCAGGTGCACTTGCATGACTCCATCGAGTCCGCTCTGGGCTGCGGAAGCACGCAGGCGTTTCTCCCCCTCCCGGCAGGCTCTTCCCTGCCGCCTGGGATCAATCCGGCTACGGATGTCCTCACGCCTGTCGGGCCACCGAGAGCGGCAGTTGTCCAGTTGCTCCGTTCGCGGCTCAGGACGGACGAGCGGGGCGAGTTCTTCGAGAGTGGGCGGCTCGCAGTGCGGTGGTTCGAACCCGAAGTCGGACCGGAAATGCATCAGACCCTCAGCGAACAGACCCGGCTGGTCTGGGCTGCGTTGCGAGCTGTGACCCGACCGGCCGTAATCCAGGCGCCCGATGGTCGCCGCACTTCGGGACTGAGAATCGGACCCGCCGCCCGTGACGAGGTGATCTGTCAACAGGTGCCGCTGGCGCGAGCTGGCATCCAGCGGTTTCGGCTCGTGACCTGATGGCGAGGGCCCGGCGGCCGAAGGCCACCGGGCCGGGCAGGCAGGACGTCGCCGGGGAGCACCGTGACCTCGGCGGCGTCCGCGGCCACGCCGACCAGCTGAGCCACCTCGGCCGGCCCGGCCGCTGGCTGCCCTAGGGACGTGGACGCCGAGCATCCCGGGCACCCACGCTTCGAGGGCGCCCCGGATGTCCTCGCACAACCCACCGGCACCCGTGTGCGGGGCCCCGGGCGCGATACCGGCGCTCATCTCCCCATGGTCACCGCCACCACCGACAGCCCACCTCTGGTGGGGGACGGGAGAACTCGACCGCCACGGTAGCGTTGCCCGTCACCACGGAGCGGTCTTCGGCTTGCGGTGCCACCACCACTGCGCGGGATCGGCATTCCTGCGTCTGCGCCGCAGCCAGGGGTCCAGCTCCCCGGTGGCGTCCTGGATCGTGCACGCCTCGAAACGGGCGTCCAGTGAATCCAGCAGAGATGACAGCTCCCGCTGCGAGCCCTCGGGCATGCAGGCGAGCGCGACCTGCAGGCCATCCCGAATGTCAAGATCGTTCTTATGGCGCAGCCGGGAGGGGACGGTCTTGGCCTTCCACGCGAACGGAAGTTTCACCAGTGACCGGGTTGCCCGATTGTCGGCGGCAGAGCGCTGCGGCGACCTGTCGGACCCGTCCTCCGGCAGCTGGCGCTTTGGTTCAGTGGTGGACGATCCGGTGGATCGCGGTGCCTACCTGCAGCTCACATTCTCCGGTACCGACTGCACGGTGCCCGTCTTCCTCTTCGGCGAAGCGGATGATCCCGTGATGTGTCCGACCGTCGGCGATCCCGACGCCGACTGCGAGTACGACGAATATCTCAGCCGCGTCACACCTGCCGCCACACCCTGACCCTGGTCCAGGCCGGGACCGGGCCGTCGCGGGAACGGCGGTGTTGGCAGCGGCCGCGGCCGCGGTAGGGGCGGCCGGGGGCCGTCGTGGGGGTGGCGGCGGCCGCGGTGACCGCGGCGACGGCCTGGTCGACGCCGGCCCCGGCGCGGTGGGCGTCGGCGACGTCGATCCCCGCCGCATCGAGGCGGCCCATCGCGGCGGCGATGTCGGGCCAGGCCGGGGAGGAGAGGATCGCGTCGCGAACCAGACCTGAAGGCATCGACGTCTTGAGGAGGTCGGCCCAGCGGTCGTTGCCTTCGGCCTTGGTCCGCGCGTTGTTCGCGGTGACGGCCTGGTGGACCCCGGCGGTCATCCGCCCCATCTGCGGCAGGAACACCCCGAGGTCGACGCCGGCCTGCTGCAGGCCCACCAGCCGGCGGGCCATCTGCGGCCAGTCCGCGTCCTGCATCAGCACGGCCAGGACGTCGTCGCCGAGGCGACCGCGCAGCTGGCCGGCCGACCAACCCGGCGCCATCTTCCCGGCGTCCTCGCCGAGTTACTCCTCCCGTCAGGTCAGGCGTTTCTGGGCGGGGCGGCGGACCGCGTCGGAGATGGCCAGCACTAGCCGGTAGGCCATCGCCGCAGTATGCGCGGCCTCCCCGAGGGGTTCGGCAAACGGCTCAGGCAGCGGCGGATATCCGGACGTCGTCAGCAACGACCCCCTCCGTCGGGACAGGGCGGGTCAGCGGGCACGGGCCGACAGGCCCGGCTGATCCGGCGGACCCTGCCCCGGGCGCGGCCGGAGCGGTGCCGGCACACCGGTAACAGGCGGGGCGGGCGGCAGAGCTGGAAGCGGCCCGTGCTGCGAACCGCGCACTGACCCGGTCCCCACCGGCCGTGACCATCCAGCCCGGCCAACTAGGGCATCAAGGGCATCAAGGGCAATTTGCTCACCTCAAACACCCACTCAAAGTGAATAGGGATAGAGATCGATCCGGGGAACGTGGAACATGATCCTTTGGCGTGGTGAGGGAGCGGGTGGACCAAGCTCTACTAGCACGATGTCGGATGCCATGCGGATTGCAGCGACTCCATCATCGCCAACTGACTCCACAATTCCACAGAATGTCAGGGGTGCGCCGAGTGGCCCTTCCAGCGACTCGGCAGCGTCCGTCGAAGTCCACTTCTCGATCACATCCGGAATATCAAATTCCACATTTGTCGGGCCGAGCTGCGGAGGCTCATCACCCTGCCATGTCCCCCAGGCCTCGCCCAGAGGCCCTGAGAAGACGACGCGACTGCTTTGTCCGATCAGGCTGCCGATGATCACATTCATTACTTCAACCCCAGCGGGACTCGAACCATTGTGTTGTCAACGATCCACGTGTTGGTAGGGGAAACAAACGTCCAGGTCTCCATATGGAAGTGGAACTTGGTCGGTTTGCTGTTCATCTCGTGCGGTCCCATTCTGATGCTTCGCAACCCGTCGGCGGAGACGAGTCGGTGTGGATCAGGAATCCCCGTCCGTGGGTGGATGTTGGTGTACGGCCCTTCGCCTAGGAAATTCTCCCACTCAGTCATGACCTGATTCGGCTTGAGCGGTTTGGGTGCGACGACCTCCGGGGTCTCGACACCGGATTCTTTCGGCGGGCAGGGGTTGAGCCCCAGTGGGTCGGACCAGGTGTGGGGGTTGTGCGTGTAGGTGGCGGGGTTGGGGGCGGGGGTGAGGCCGAGGGGGTCTGGAGTGAGGTAGCGGGCGCTTTCGGGGTCGTAGGTGCGGAAGTAGTTGTGGTGGAGGCCGGACTCGGGGTCGTAGCACTGGCCTGGGAAGCGGAGCGGGGTGTAGGCGGTTGCGTCGCGGTTCCAGGTTGTGGTGCCCCAGAGCGTGGTGCGGGTGTGCCACGCCGTGGTGCCGTCTTCTGCGAGGAGGTGGGTGGGGGTGCCCAACAGGTCCGTGACGATCGTGAAGAAGCGGTCGTCGACCTCCTCCTGGGTCATGCGTTCCGTCTGGGTGACGGGGTGGAGGCCTTGGTGGGTCCAGGTGAGGGTGACCGAGCCACTGGTTTGCTCGCAGAGGGTTGTGCCGTCCCAGGTGAAGAGGGTCTCCTCGACGACCGTGCCGGTCTCCGACAGACGCCGCTTGGCCGTCCGGCGGCCCAGGGGGTCGTACTGGTAGCGCCAGCGCGTGCGGTCCGGGGTGGTGACCCCGACCAGCTGGTCTTCGGTGTTCCACTCGTAGTGCCAGGTGTCGGGCTTGTGGGAGAGGCGGCTCTTCTGACGGAGGGTGATGCGGCCCAGTGCGTCGTGCTCGTAGCGGATCGATCCCGCGCGGGTGATGCGGGTGCCCGTGTAGGCGCGGTCGCCCTGGGCCTCCGCGCCGGGGTGCTGTGTCGGCCAGGAGGCAGCAGTCTGGTTGCCGGCGTCGTCGTAGGCGTAGCGCTCCGACCAGGAGGAGGCCTCAACGGCAGTGACGCGGGCCGCTGCGTCCAGGGTGAAGGTGCGTGGGCCGGTGAGGGAGTCGTCGATACCGGTCAGATAGCCGTCGGCGCGGTAGGTGTAGCCCCGCCGTTGGAGGTTGCGGCCATCCTGCCCGACGACCGACTGGGCGGCGCGGCGGCCCATCACGTCGTACTCGTGGGTGAGGGTGAGCGACGGGTTCAGCGTACGGGTGAGCTCCTGCCCCGCAGCGTCGCGTTCCGCCACCGACAGCCCACCCCCTTGCGCGCAGCAGTGCGGGCCATCGCCTGGTGAGGCGAGGCCCGCAGGGGGTCCCGCACGGGGTCTCGTCACGCAGGACCCGCGACCTGGTGCGGGGTCTGCTCAGACAGGGGTTAGCGGCGGCGGCCTCAGGACTCGGTGTCGACGGTGCGGCCGCGGTCGTCGCGCAGGGTGGCGGTGCCCCCGCGTCGGAGTCACCCGGGTCAGCAACGGCGTGCCGGTGCGCGCATGAGCATGGCCACCGTGCAAGGAGGCGCGGGCGACGGCGGGCCGGCTGCGGCCGGCCCGCGCCCGTCCGGCGTTTCGGCGGTGAGCTGTGTCAGCCGCTGCGTTCGGTGCAGCGAGCCGATCGGCTCGGCGCGGGGTCGGCGAGGTGGCGGACGGGCTCGGCGTCGGTGACTCCGCCGGTGCCGGGTGTCCGGCGTCGGCGTCGCGTCCAGCGTTGGGGAAGTGGACGGCGTCGGGAAGCCGCGGAGCAGTGGGGGCCGGAGGGATTAGGGATGAAGGCGGCTGGTTCGGCAGCGAACGCCACAGCTCGGACGTTTGCGTGGCCGTTGGTCAAGCCGGCGTCGGCGTACCGGGCGGCAGCCTGGGTGCGCCCGTCCGGGCAGTCGCAGGGCGACCGTGGCCGATGTCCGCCGGGGGCAGGTAGGGCGTGATGGTCCTGCAGGGGCCCGGGGCCGAAGCCGTCTGCCCGTGGCCTCGCCCCCGGACCTGCCCGTACTACCTGTCGACGGCTTCGGTCGCGTGCTGCCAGCTGTCCAGCTCTGCGATCCGTGCTTCCAGGGCGGGACGCATGGCCGTCGCGCTGGAGGCGCCGAGAGCCAGGCGCAGCGGCGGGTTGGGGCTGTCCACCGCGTTCCGGATGCCTTCGGCGATCCGTGCCGCGGCGGAGAACGCGGACGGCGGCAGCTCGCCGATGCCCTTCTGGACCTCGCGGACGGTCTGGTCGTAGTCGGCCAGACCGGCAGCGACATCGAGGTTGGCGAGGAAGGGGGTCGCGGTCATCCCGGGCTGGATGATCGTGACCTTGATGCCGAGCGGTGCGACCTCGGCCGCGAGCGCGTCGGACAGCCCTTCAACCGCGTACTTGGTGGCGGCCAGCAGGCCCACGCCGGGATGGGCGGACTGCCCGTAGACCGACGAGCCCTGGAGTACGTGCCCGGACCGCTGGGCGCGGAGCACCGGCAGCGTCGCGCGGAGCACGTTGAGCACCCCGAAGACATTGGTGTCGAACACGGCACGGGCCTGCGCGTCGGAGGCCTCCTCAACGGATCCGAACAGTCCGTATCCCGCGTTGTTGGCCACGACGTCGATACGGCCGAACCGCGCGACCGTGCCGTTCACCGCGTCCCGGACGGCTCGCTCGTCACGTACGTCCGCCTGGATGCACAGCAGGCGCTCACCGTGCGCCTGCGCCAGTTCGTCCAGAGGGGAGGTGTCGCGGGCGAGGGCCGCGACGGTGTCGCCGTTCTCCAGTGCCTGGAGCGTCAGTTCGCGGCCGATGCCGGACGTCGCGCCGGTGATCAGCCATGTGCGGAGGTGGAGCTGGTGGTTCGGTGTCGTGTTCATGTTGCGAACGTAAGGCGTTAGCTCGCAACAGGTCAAGGGAGATCGACTAGATGGTTGCCTACTAGTCGGGTTAGAGCCCTACTGCTGATGTAGTGTTGGGGAATGATCGCTACGCCCGCCGGATCCCCCGAAGCCGGCCCCCGCACCGTCGCGCCCACGGTGGAGACCGTTCTCGCGTTCGTGAACACGCGCGCGGACGGGTCGGGTCGCCGGGAGCTGTTCGGGGATGGGGGCTCGTTCGCGGCGTGGCTGGCGGAGCACGGGGAGTTCGGCGGCGAATCCGTGGTGAGCGACGCCGACGCCGCGGTCGCGCGCGAACTGCGTGACGCCCTGGTGACCCTGCTGCTCGCGCACGCGGGCGACGAGGAGAGCCTGGGTGAGCCGCTGCTGCGTGCCGAGCGACACCTGCGACGTGTGGGCTCGCTCTACCCGCTGGCGACGGTGGTCACGGCCGGCGGCGTAGAGCTGACCTCGCCGCAGACGGGGGTGCCGCGCTTCTTCGGAACCGTACTGGCCGCAGTGACGACGTTCGCGCAGAGCAGCGACTGGGGGCGCATCAAGGCGTGCCGGAACCCCCCTTGCCATTTCGGTTTCTTCGACCGGACCCGCAATGGGGGAGGGCTGTACTGCAGCACTGGCTGCGGCTCCCAGGTGTCCATGCGCAAACACCGCCGGCGGCAGCGCGACAGCGGTGGTACGCCGTCGGCCGAGGTGTGAGACCGCGCATCGGCAAGTCGTTGCCGAACCGGTGGAGGCCGGCCGGACCGCGGTCGTGGTTCTGTGCGACGGCGCCCCCGTGGGCGTGCTCGGCATCGCGGACCGGCTGCGGCCGGATGCGAAGGTCACCGTCGCACCGCCGTGGACCGGCTTCGTGCTGAGGGCCACGAGTCGGCCAGACCCCTAATGCGGTTGCCAGATCCTCACCGAGAACCACCGCTCCTGATCGAACTCCTCATGCCCTCGCCAAGGAGAAGCCAGCGAACAGAGCGAGTTCCACGAGAGCATCACCTTCCAGCGGACCAGCTCCTGAGGCCCCGAATCCTCCCCGTCAAAAGAGAAGCAATGCTCGAGCGTGACAACGTGATGCTGGAGTGCGTTCCGCACCGCTCGTGCCGTGCGGCGCTCATCGGTCCCACGGTCAGCGTGTGCCAGCCGCTCCGTTCGGGCTCTCAGGAAGGCACCCAATCGCTCTACGTCGCCGGGTGTGATATCCGCACCGCAGGCCAAGACTCCCTCGGCCGCTTGATCACCACTCGGTGAACGCCTCACGGTCTCTCCCATATGGGCTTGTCGAAGACGACTTTGTCTGTCTCAGCATCCCTCTGCCAGTGCCCGGTGGTGTGCAAGGAGGTTGAAGGGCGCAGGGGGCGACTCCAGGCGGGGGGTCGTGCAGCGGTTCGGGGGGATCGTGCAGTGGACGGACTGGGAGGTGCCGCGGCCCTCCCCGCTCGCAGTCGACCCCTACCCTCCACCGGAGCTCCACTTCGACGCGAGTCAGTATGACGCCGAAGTGGCTCGCGCAGAGGCGGACCGCTGGTGGCAGGTCTACTCGTAGCCCGGCACGGCGCGACCCCGCCCGGCTGCGGGGCCGCGCCCCTGTGACGCTGCCCGTCCACGACACAACGGGCCAGTCGAAGTCGTCCGGTGTCGGTCAGCGGGGCATTACGGTGTGGACCACGAGGGCCTCCTCGGATCGATGCAGATGTCGCAATCCCCACCGAACCCGGAGGCCCTCACCCATTTCAAGAACCCAGCACGCGTGTCACCAACGTCCTGGGTCAATACACCTAGGCCCAGGAACCCGGGGCCTGGAAGGGCGGGCGGAAGGGCCCGGCCCGGAGCCTCTTGGTCCTGGCGACGGGCCGTTCGTCCTCCTGGAAGTGGCGCAGCCGGGCGGTGAGCAGCAGGGCCAGGGCTGCCGTCTCCTCGGGCGTGGGATTGCCCCGGGTGATCCGGATTGTGGCGACGGCCAGCGAGGGTTCGTCGGCCGCGCTCACAGCGGGAGGTTCCCGTGCTTGCGGCTGGGCTGCTGGGCGCTCTTGGCGCGAAGCATGTCGAGTGCGGCGATCAGCCGGGGGCGGGTCTCGGCCGGGTCGATGACGTCGTCGACGAGGCCGCGTTCGGCCGCGTAGTACGGGTGCATCAGCTCCGTCTGGTACTCCTTGATCTTCTGCTGCCGGGTGGCCTCCGGGTCGTCGGAGGCGTTGATCTCCCGGCGGAAGATGACGTTGGCGGCGCCCTCGGCGCCCATCACGGCGATCTCGTTGGAGGGCCAGGCCAGGGCCACATCGGTGCCGATGGAGCGGGAGTCCATCACGATGTACGCGCCGCCGTAGGCCTTGCGCAGGATCAGGCTGATGCGCGGAACCGTGGCGTTGCAGTAGGCGTACAGGAGCTTCGCGCCGTGGCGGATGATGCCGTTGTGCTCCTGGTCCACGCCGGGCAGGAAGCCGGGTACGTCGATCAGGGTGATCAGCGGGATGGAGAAGGCGTCACAGAACTGCACGAACCGCGCGGCCTTCTCGGAGGCCTGGATGTCCAGGACTCCGGCGAGGTGGGCGGGCTGGTTCGCGACGATGCCGACCACGTGTCCCCCGAGGCGGGCGAGCGCGCAGACGACGTTCTGCGCCCAGGCGCCGTGCACCTCGAAGTAGTCGCCGTGGTCGACGACCTCCTCGATCAGGTCGCGGATGTCGTACCCCTGGGTGGGGCGGGCCGGGACCAGGCCGAGCAGCGCGTCGTTGCGGCGGTCGACAGGGTCGTCGAGGTCACCTTCGGGGGCGAGTTCGCGGTTGTTCGAGGGGAGGAGGGACAGCAGGTGCCGGACGTCCTCCAGGCAGCTCTCCTCGTCGTCGTAGGCGAACGCGGCGACGCCCGAGGCGCCGGCGTGCGAGTCGGCGCCGCCGAGGTGTTCCATGGTGACGGCCTCGCCGGTCACCGCCTGGACCACGTCGGGTCCGGTGATGAACATCTGCGAGGTGCCGCGCACCATGAAGACGAAGTCGGTGAGGGCGGGGCTGTAGGCCGCGCCGCCCGCGCACGGGCCGAGGATGACCGAGATCTGCGGGATCACTCCCGAGTTTCGGACGTTGCGCTGGAAGATGCCGCCGTAGCCGGCCAGCGCCGTCACACCCTCCTGGATCCGCGCGCCGGCTCCGTCACACAGACCCACCACCGGAGCACCGGCCGCCTCGGCCAGATCCATCAGTTTGTGGATCTTCTCCGCGTGGGCCTCGCCGAGCGCCCCGCCGAAGATGCGGAAGTCGTGCGCGTAGGCGAAGACGGTACGGCCGTGGACCTTGCCCCAGCCGGTGACCACTCCGTCGGTGTAGGGCTTCTTGTCCTCCAGGCCGAAACCCGTGGCCCGGTGCCGCCGCAGCTGCTCCACCTCGTTGAAGGTGCCCTCGTCGAAGAGGAGCCCGATGCGCTCGCGGGCGGTCAGCTTGCCCTTGGCGTGCTGGGCCGCGGTGGCCCGCTCGCTGGGTCCGGCCTCCGCGAGCGCCCGTACGGCGTGCAGTTCGGTGGTCCGCTCGCGCAGCGACGCTGAGCGGATCTCCTCACGGGCAGGACGCGCCTCCTGAGCGGGGGCGACGACCTGAAGCGGTCTTTCCTCGACGATGCTCATGCGGACCCTTTCCGACACAGAGGCACCGGGATCGGCCGGTGTCAGCACGTTCAGCGTCGGTCCCGGCGCTCAAGCACTGCTCGAATTCCGCCAGTACCGCCGCTCCCGCGGGGTCAGCCGCGGGCCGGGGTCAGCAGCTCGCGGGCCCGTTCGGCGAGGACGGGGCGGTCGACCTTGCGGTTGGAGTTGAGCGGGAACTCGGTGATGTGCTCGAAGTGGCGGGGCAGCATGCCCTTGGGGAGCACCTCGCGCAGCGCGCGGGCGAGCATGGCGGGCTGCCGGACCTGGCCGGTGTAGAAGACGACGAGTTCGGTGCTGCCCTCGACGGGGCGGGCCACGGTCACCACGTCCTCCACGCCCTCGCAGCCGCGCAGAGCGTGGTCGACCTCGGCGAGTTCGACCCGCCAGCCCTGGACTTGTACCTGGGAGTCGAGGCGGCCGAGGTAGATGAGCTCGCCGCCGGGCAGGCGGCGTACCCGGTCGCCGGTGCGGTACCACAGGCGGCCGTCACGCTCGACGAAGCGTCCCTGGTTGTCCTCGGGGTCGAGGTAGCCGGAGGACATCTGGGGGCCGGTGATGAGCAGTTCGCCCTCGTCCGGGGTCTCGGAGCCGTCCTCCGCGAGCAGGACGTGGTCGTGACCCTCGTGGACGGTGCCGATCGGGACCAGGCCGTTCACGGCCAGGCCGGGCGAGCGCTCGGGGTCCCACCGGTGACCGGTGATGGTGACGGTGAGCTCGGTGGGGCCGTAGATGTTCTCCAGGGTGGAGCCCGGGGCGGCGGCCTGCCAGTCGGCGGCGTCCTCGCAGCGCAGGGCCTCGCCGGCGAAGAAGCTCCAGCGCAGGCCGGGCAGGGCGGCCTGGCCCAGCCCGCCCACCCGGCGGATGAGGGAGATCGCGCTCGGTGTGGAGAACCAGACGGTGGTGCCGCGTTCGGCGAGGTATGCGGGGATGTCCCGGTACGCGGTCGGCGGCACGGGGTCGACGACGGCTCCGGCGCCCCAGGCGCAGAAGAGGTCGAACATCGCGCAGTCGAAGTTGAGGTCGAAGCTCTGGGTGAAGACGTCGTCGGGGGTGAAGTCGTAGCGGGAGTCGAGGAGCTCGAAGTAGTGGTGGGTGCTCGCGTGGGTGATCGGTACGCCCTTGGGGCGGCCGGTGGAGCCTGAGGTGAACAGCATGTAGGCGACGTCCGAGGGGTCCACCGGGCGCGGTTCGGGCAGTGCGAGGGCGGGGTCGGGCTGGATGACGGGGGTGTCGAAGCCGTCGCCGAGGGTGTGCAGCGCGGCGAGGCCCCGTTCGTCGGCTATCAGCGCGGCGGCGGCGGACAGTTCGAGCATGCGCTGGGTGCGGGGGGCCGGGAAGTCCGGGTGCAGGGGGACGACGGTGGCGCCGGCGTACAGCCCGCCGAGGATGCCCGCGTAGGCGGTCACGGTCTTACCGGCGAGTACGCCGACGACCTTCGCGGTGCCGAGGGAGCCGGCCCAGGTCAGGGCCTGCTCGTGGAGGGCCCGGTAGGAGACGGTCTCGGCGCCCAGCCGGAGCGCGGGGTGGTCGGGGCCGAGGGCGAGTCCGCGCAGGAAGCGCTGGTACAGGGCGTGGGGCTGCTGCTCGGTCATGTACTTCCTCCGTCGTTCGGCGGGAATGGGCCGGGCGGCTTCCGCGCCGTCGGCCGCTCTAAAGTTAGGGGGGTGCCACGGGTACCCGGCGCCGTCGCGCGCTCATAGCGTCACATTCCGGGAACCGACATCCGGTACTGCAACACAGAGTGGAGTGACCATGGCCTGGGACCAGCGATTCGAGGATCTGCTGCGGGAGTATCTGCCGTTCCTGTCGGCTGACGAGCCGCTCACCCCCGAGACGGACCTGCGCGACGCCGGTCTGGACTCGCTGGGCACCGTCGAGCTGCTGGGTTCGCTGGAGAGCGCGTACGACGTGCGTTTCGTGGACGAGGCGCTGAACCTCGACACGTTCGCGACGCCGGCGAGCCTGTGGGCCACCCTGGCGAAGATGTCCGAGGCGGCTGCCATCTGACGCAATCGTCAGGCCCGCCTCACCGCGGCCGCCGGGGACCGGTGTCTCAGGCGGCCGCGGGGACGGGCCTGCGGCGTGGCCGGGTGGCCAGCCGCGGGTTGGCGGGCACCACGGTGAAGTTCTTCGCCGCGACGGCGACTCGTCCGAAGAGGGCGTCCTGGCCGGCCACGTGGAGCGTTCCGACTCCGTGTCCGCGCAGCGCGGCGAGAGTCCCGGGCCAGTTCACGCGGCGGACGCAGCCGTCCAGCAGCAGGTTCCTGACCTGTTCGCCGCTGGTGAGGACGGTCCCGTCGTGGTCGCTGACCACGGGGATGTGCGGGTCGCGGAACTCCAGTCCGGCCATGACCTCGGCTTCGGCCTTGCGGCGCAGGCCGTCGAAGGCGGGGGCGTGCATGGGCGGTTCCATGACGTAGAGCGGCAGGCCGCCCGCCGCGCGCAGTCGCTGCTGGAGCCACTCCAGCCGGGACGTGCGCAGGGTGAGCATGTGGAAGTCGTCGTCGACGACGCAGGTGATCTCGTGCCACTCGCCCTGTTCGGTGAGTTCGGCGAGGATCTCCTCCAGAACGGCCCGCGGGGTGCGGGCGAAGGACTGGGTGGCCACCTGCTCGGGGTACTCCTCGCCGAAGAAGGAGTCGAGGACGCGGGCGAAGCGGGCGGTGAGCCGGATGCCGTCGGCGACGGAGAGGGCGCCGGAGTGCACGGCTGTGGCCTTGCCTCCGAAGCTGGGTCCGGTCACGTAGTCGGGGCGCGCGCCCAGTTCGGCCTCGGACCATCGGGCGAGGGCGAGGCAGTTCAGGAAGAAGGCGAGCTGGGCGTGCTCGGAGTAGTCGCCCTCGGCGCTGCTGAAGCGGTCGAAGAGCGAATAGCCGAGGACGTCGTCGGCTTCCGCCTGGAGTTCTCTGGCGAAGGAATTGACCAGCATGAATCTGGCCACTTCGGTGAAGGGGGCGGGGCCCATCCCGGGGAAGACCAGTGCGCTGCCGGTCCGGTTCTCAGTCTCCATGGACCTCAGTCTCTTCCCCGGGTGGCGTCCCAATAACCCCTAGTCACCCCCTTAGAGGCTGCCGAGGTATCCGGTCATGACCTTCTCGAAAAGCTCGGGCTCTTCGAGGTGGGGGACGTGGCTGGAGTCCTCGAATATCTCCCAGCGGGATTCCGGGATGAGGTCCTTGTACGGCTGGACGGTCTTGGGGGTGGCTTCGTCGTGGCGGCCGGAGAGGATGAGGGTGGGTACCTGGATGTCCGGCAGGCAGTCCTCGACGCCCCAGTCGCGCAGGGTGCCGATGACGTGGAACTCGCTGGGGCCGTTCATCGTGTAGTAGACGGTCGGGTCGTTGTAGACCTCGTAGAAGGATGCCTGGTACTCGCGGGGCCAGGGCTTGAGCCGGCAGACGTGCTTCTCGTAGAAGGGTGTCATCGCCGCGTAGTACTCCTCGCTGTCGGTGGTGCCGGCAGCTTCGTGGCGCAGCAGGGTCTCGTTGACCCCCGGGGGGAGGTCGGCGCGCAGCCGGGCCATCTCCTCGAGCCACAGCGGGTAGGAGGCGGGCGAGTTGGCGATGACGAGTCCGCGCAGGCCGGCCGGACGGGCAGCCGCGTGCCGGGCGGCCAGGAGGCCGCCCCACGACTGCCCGTACAGCACATAGTTGTCGGCGATGCCCAGCGAGTTCAGCAGCGAGTCGAGTTCGGCCAGGAACAGGTCGACGGTCCAGAAGTCCGCCCCGCGGTCGCGCAGGTGGGTGGAGCCGCCGTTGCCGAGCTGGTCGTAGTGCACGACCGGCCATCCGTGCTCGGCCAGGCCGGCGAGGGGGAGCAGGTAGTCGTGGGTGGATCCGGGTCCGCCGTGCACGACGACGACGGGCGGGCGCTCGGAGCCCAGGTCACCGGTGACCCGGTACCACGTCTTGTACTCGCCGAACTGGACGGTTCCCTTGGCGCTGGGAGCCAGTGGCATGTCCCTCACCTTTCATGGCTGTTCTCGTTGGGTCGCCGGCCGCGGGGCCCGCCCCGCGGCCTGTCAAACGCGGGTTTCCTCGCGTCGTGGGGCGGTGACGCGGGGGGAGGTGACGGCCTGCTGCGAGGTGTCGCCCAGGCGGCGGAACAGTCCGCTCGGCCACCAGATCGCCCGGCCGATGTCGAGGCCGAGGGCCGGGACGAGGATGGTGCGGATCAGGAAGGTGTCGATCAGGATGCCGATGCCGACGACGATGCCCATCTGGGCCATGCTGACGAGCGGCATGACGGCGAAGACTGCGAAGGTCGCGGCGAGGACCACGCCGGCGGAGGTGATGACGCCTCCGGTCTTGGTCAGGCCGGCCAGAATGCCTTGGCGGTGGCCGAGTTCCTCGGTCTCCTCGCGGATGCGGTGCATCAGGAAGATGTTGTAGTCGACGCCGAGGGCGACGAGGAAGACGAAGCCGACGAGGGGGATGGTCCAGTCGACTCCGGCGTAGCCGAGGACGTGCTCGAACAGGAGGTTCGAGGCTCCGAGGGCGGTGGCGTACGAGAGGACGACGGTCAGCAGGAGCAGGATCGGGGCGACGAGGGACCGCAGCAGCAGGACGAGCACCAGGAGGATCACGCCGAGCACAACGGGTGTGATCTTGCGCAGGTCGCTGTCGGTGGCCCGCTGGACGTCGAGTGTCTGGGCGGTGCGGCCGCCGACGAGGGCGTTCGCCTCGGGTACGGCGTGCACGGCGGTACGCAGCGCGTCGATGGTGTCGTTGGCCTCGGGGCTGTTGGGGGTGGCCTTGAGGACGACGGGCAGGGAGACCAGTGCCTTGTCGGGCGAGAGGGTCGAGGGGCCGATGTCGGCGACGCCCTCGATCCGGGCGGCGTCACGGACCTTCTGCTCGTGGGCCGCGGAGGCGACGACGGTGGTCGGGTCGGAGGCGCCGGAGGGAAAGTGGGCGGCGAGCTTTTCCTGGGCCACGATGGATTCGGGCTTGTCCTGGAAGTTCTCGGCCGGTGTGAGGCCCATGTCGATGGTGAGGGCGCCGGCGGCCAGGCCACCGGTGACCAGCACGGAGACGATCCAGGCACGGCGGGGGCGGCGGGCGACGGCGTTGCCGATGGCGGCGGACATGCGGCCACCGCGGGGGGTACGGCCGTGCTTGGGAATGAGCGGGAAGAAGACCCAGCGGCCGGCGATGACGAGCAGCGCGGGCAGGACGGTCATCATGGCGACGAGGGTGCACAGGATGCCGACGGCGCCGACCAGGCCGAGGCTGCGGGACGACTTGAGGTCGGCGAGGCCGAGGCAGGCCAGGCCGACGGCGACAGTCGCGGCGGAGGCGACGATGGCGGGGCCGGAACGCATCACGGCGGTACGCATGGCCACGTGACGGTCCGGCTCCACGAAGAGTTCCTCGCGGTAGCGGGAGATGAGGAGAAGCGCGTAGTCGGTGCCGACGCCGAAGACGAGCACCATCAACACGCTGGCGCTGGCCGCGTCCACCGGCAGCGATGCGTGCTTGGCCAGCAGGTAGGTGGTGGCCTGGGTGAGGACGGCGGCGAAGCCGACGGACAGCATGGGGAACAGCCACAGCACGGGGCTGCGGTAGATGAGCAGCAGCAGGATGATGACGACCGACCCGGTGGCGGCCATCAGGTTGGCGTCGAGGTTGGCGAAGACGCCGGTGAAGTCGGCCTGGGCACCGGCGGGTCCGCCGACTTCGGCCGTCAGGCCGGCCGGGGCGCCGGTGGCGGCGATCCGGCGGATCTGCTCGACCTGCTCGTTCTGGGTGTCCATGTCGTCCGCGGAGAGCGGGACGATGACGATGAGCGCCTTGCCGTCCTTGGACGGCTCGGGTGCGGAGACCTGCGTGCCCTTGACGGCGTAGCGGGCGAACGCGGCACGGTCGGCCTCGGCCTTGGCGCGGTCGGCTTCGGTGAGCGTGCCCGAGCGGGTGTAGACGGCGACGGCCGGCATCGGGGCGTTGCCCTGCTGGAAGCGTTCCAGTGCGGTGTTGACCGCGGCGGATTCGGCGTTCCTGGGCAGCGCGGCGTTGGGGCTGGTGTCCTTGACGTCGGCCAGTTTGCCGGCCAGGGGTGCGAGTGCCACCGCAATGATGAGCCAGGCGGCCAGGAAGAGCCACTTGCCCCAGCGGCCGGCGGGTGCTGTGGCCAAGCCTCGAATGGTTTTCATCGCAGGGTCTCGCTCCTTCGGATGCTGCGTACGGGGAGGGCGTGGCGGGGACATGGGTCCGCCGCCGGGCGGTCCGGGGGGAGGGACTGCCCGGCGGCGGACGTTTCGCGGGCGGATCAGCCGCGGTACGGCGCGCCGTGATCCGTGTGGTCGGCCGGTACGGCGTACCGCGCGGCGGGCTCGCGGACGGGCTGGGTCTGCTGCCCCGGCTCGTCCTCGCCCTCCAGAGGCGCGTGCGAGCCGTCGGGGGCCAGCGTGCGCACCTTGACCTTGCGCAGGGTGATCGCGGAGACCACCGAAGCGAGGAAGATGAGCACCGCGCCGGTGACGGCGGCCGCGTGCATGCCGTCGACGAAAGCGGCGCGGGCGGTCTCGACGACCTTGCCGCCGATCTCGGCCGGCAGCTGAGCGGCCGTCACCAGGGCGCCGCCCAGGGTGTCCTGGATGGGGGCGAGCGCACCGGCGGGGGTGCCCTCGGGCAGACCCTGGACCACTTCGTCGCGGTAGACGGCGGCGCTGATGCTGCCGAGGATCGCGATGCCGAGGGAGCCGCCGAGCTGGGCGCTGGTCTCGAGGGTGGCGGCGGCCGCGCCGGCCTTGGTGGGTGGGACGGTGCCGAGGATCATCTCGGTGGCCATCGTCATCACGACGACGATGCCGGATGCCTGCAGTGTCGCGCCGGTGAGCACGAGCCACAGCGCGGAGTCGGCCTCGACGAGGATCATCACGAGGAAGCCGACGAGGCCGATGGCGAATCCGGCGCTGACCAGGAAGGCGCGGTGGACGCCCTTCTGGAGGAGTACGGCGGACACGGGGGCGGTGATGCCGACGCCGACCGACGGGATCAGGATCCACAGGGCGGCGACGAGCGGGCTGAGGTCCTTGACGGACTGCAGGTACTGGGTGGTGAAGACGGTGAAGCCGGTCAGGCCGAACATCGCGATGAGCTTGACCAGCAGCGGGCCGCTGTAGGAGCGGTGCTTGAACATGGACAGTTCGAGCATCGGCTCCGGGCGGCGCTGCCGCAGCACGAACATCAGGGCGAACGCGATGCCGACGGCCATGGCCGCCAGGGACAGGGGTTCGGCGCCGTTGGTGGCCAGTTCCTTGATGCCGTAGACGACCGGCAGCATGGCGAGGAGCAGCAGGACCGAGCTGAGCAGGTCGAACGGGCCCGGCTTGGGGTCCTTGGACTCGGGCACCAGGAGGGGGCCCAGCGTCAGCAGGAGCAGCATGAACGGGACATTGACCAGGAAGACCGAGCCCCACCAGAAGTGGTCCAGCAGGAAGCCGCTGAGCACGGGGCCGAGCGAGATTCCGCCGGTGAGGGCGGCGGTCCAGATGGCGACGGCGGTCTGGCGCTGCTTCTCGTCGTGGAACATGTTGCGGACGAGGGCCGCGGTCGAGGGCAGCAGGGTGGCTCCGGCGACTCCGAGGACGCCGCGGGCGACGATCAGCATGTCGGCGCTGCTGGCGTAGGCCGCGACGGCCGAGGCGGCGCCGAAGGCGACCGATCCGGCGATGAGGAGCTTGCGGCGGCCGATGCGGTCGCCGAGGGAGCCCATGGTGATGAGTGTTCCTGCCAGCACGAACCCGTAGATGTCGAAGATCCACAGCTGCTGGGCACTGCTCGGGTCCAGTTCCTTCGTGATGAACGGAACCGCGAAGTACAGCACCGACACGTCCATGGAGACGAGTAGGAGCGGCAGGATCAGTACGACGAGGGCGATCCATTCCTTACGCCCTGCGCGTGCGTTGATCCGGGTCATTCGGAAATCCCCTTTTGCTTCTGGGTGGTGTCAAGCGCTGGCATGGAACACCTGTCGGCAGGCTTTTCGGCTGTGGGTGCGGCCGTGGTACCGGGGGCTTTCGCATGTGCGCAGGGGGTGGGGGGTGGGAAATCTGACGGGCGTGTTCTTCCGGCGTCAGAGCGTCTTCTGGGCCAGGGCTCCGCCGTCGACCTTGAGGTGGGTGCCGGTGACGTAGCGGGACTCGTCGGAGGCGAGGAACACCACCGCGTTGGTGACGTCGGAGGTGTCCACGTAGGCGATCGGCATGGGCTGGATCGTGTGGAAGCCGTGCTCGGCGTCCTCGCGGGTCGGGGCCTCGAGGTCCGGCCGGAAGGAGCGGTACACGGCGTCGTTGAACAGCATGTCGGTGTCGACGTTCGTCGGGTGGACGGCGTTGACGCGGCTGCCGGAGGGCGCCAGCTGCACGGCGAGCGAGTCGACGTAGTTGACGAGGGTCTTCTTGGCGAACCGGTAGCCGGCGAAGCCCGGGCCCGCCGGGGTGGTGTCGAGCGGGCTGGGGAGCAGGCCGGTGACCGAACCGATGACGATGACGGAGAAGCGCTCCGTGGTGTGCGGCATGGCCGCGTGCACCGTGTTGAGCACACCCCCGAGGTTGATGTCGACGGTCTCGGTGAACGCGGTGACCGGACGGCCGGCGCCGATGGGCAGGATGCCCGCGTTGGGGACGACGACGTCGATCCGGCCGAGTTCGGCCACGCCCTCGGCGAGGGCGGTCTCCAGGGCCGCGCGGTCGCGCACGTCCACCTGACGGGTCACCACACGACGGCCGGTCTTCTCGACCAGCCGCGCGGTCTCCTCGAGGTCCTCGGCGGTCCCCATCGGGTACTCGGCGATGTCGATGTTCTCGCAGAGGTCGATGGCGATGATGTCGGCACCTTCCTCGGCGAGCCGGACCGCGTGACTGCGGCCCTGCCCGCGAGCAGCTCCGGTGATCACGACGACCTTGCCTTCAACGCGCCCCATGAGGCCCTCCCATTACCGAGTTCGAAGCTGAATCGGAGAATCGCTTCCCATTGCGGTCCCGGGATTCAACTCCCGGCCCCTGAGCCGTTATACCGAGGCAGGCCTCGGCGAGGCTCGCCCCAGGGACCCCTAACTTTCGGCAGGGGGAGTTCTAGGGGGTGGGAAATCGGACTCAGGGGGGACTTTCCCTGTTATTTAAAGCGCGTTGATGGCTTGAATGAGCCGCGACCGCGCGTTGTGGGCGCGCCGTCTGCCCGTTGTCGTTCCCCTATCTGCCCCGGAGCTGACGCTGTGATTCGACTTCCCGAGCCGGACGGCACCCTGACGGCGTATGAGCCGACTCAGACGCCGCGGGTGTTCACCCCCGACGCCACCCCGTTCCGCAGCCGGTCCGTCGTGGCCGCCGCACACGTGCTGGGCGACCCGCTGGCGGCGAACGAGCCGTTCGGCCCGCCGGTCGGCCCGCCGCCGCCGCAGTCCCTCGACTGGGACGCCACCCTGGCCTTCCGCCGGCACCTGTGGGCCCACGGCTACACGGTCGGCGAGGCGCTCGACACCGCGCACCGCGGCATGGGCCTGGACTGGGCCACCTCGGCCGAACTCATCCGCCGCACCGGCGCCGAGGCCAAGACTGTCGGCGGCAACGTGGCCGCCGCGATCGGCACCGACCAGCTCGACCCGTTCTCGCCCGCCACGCTCAAGGACATCACCGTGGCCTTCGAGGAGCAGCTGGAGGTGGTCGACGGGGCGGGCGCCCAGGCGATCATCATGTGCAGCCCGCAGCTCGCGGCCGTGGCGCAGGGCCCGGAGGACTACGCCGAGCTGTACGGGAACCTGCTGCGGCAGGCCTCCCGGCCGGCCATCGTGCACTGGATCCTCCCCGAGTGGATCCCGTTCCACGCCGGCTACTTCGGCCACCAGGACACCGATGCCGCCTTCGACGCGCTCATCGCGATCGTCAAGGACAACATCGACAAGGTGGACGGCGTCAAGCTGGCCCCGCTGACCGTCGAGCGGCAGGCCGAGCTGCGTTCCCGGCTGCCCGAGGGCGTCCGCTTCTACACCAGCGACACCGACGCCTACCCGCAGCTCCTCGCGGGCGACGGCCGCACCCACAGCCACGGCCTGTCCCCGGTCTTCGACCCGGTGGCCCCGCTGGCCGCGGCGGCGTTCCGGGCGCTGGACGCCGGCGACGAGGCACGGTCCCGGGAGCTGCTGGACTCCACGCTGGAGCTGAACCGGCACCTGTTCACCGGGCCGCTGCGCAGCACCATGTTCTTCAAGACCGGCCTGGCGTTCCTCGCCTGGCTGTCCGGTCATGCCGACCACTTCCGCATGGTCTGGGGCGAGCAGGGGGCGCGTTCCGTGCCGCACCTGTCCACCGCCTACCGCCTCGCCGACACCCTCGGTCTCTTCCCGGACCCGGAGCTCGCCGAGCGCCGCGTCAGGGCCTACCTGACCACGGCCGGATTCGAGCAGTGAGCGGCTGCTCCGTACGGGAGGAGGGACAGAGATGACCCACGCAGTCGTACTGGGCGGCGGGCTCACCGGCATGCTGACCGCGGCGGCGCTCAAGGGCCGCGCGGACCGCGTCACGGTCCTGGAGAGCGACGTGCTGCCCGACTCTCCGCAGCCCCGCCGCGGACTGCCGCAGGGCCACCACAACCACATGCTGATGGGAGGTGGTGCGGAGGCCTTCGACAAGCTGATACCGGGGACGACCGAGCTGCTGTACGCGGCCGGCGCCCAGCGCCGCGGGCTGCCGGGTGACGCCCTGGCGCTCTCCCCCGAGGGCTGGTTCCACCGGCATCCCAGCGAGGCGTACGTGTTGCTGTGCAGCCGTGACCTGCTGGACCACGTGGTGCGCCGGCAGGTCCTCGGCGACGGGACGGTCGAGCTCGTCGGGTCGGCGAAGGTGACCGGGCTGACGGGCGACGCCACGAAGGTCACCGGGGTGACCTACGACGGCGAGGACGGGCCGCGGACGCTGGAGGCCGACTTCGTCGTCGACGCCACCGGCCGGCGCTCGAAGTCCCCGCAATGGCTGGTCGACCTGGGCCTGCCGCTGGTGCACGAGGAGTACATCGACGGCGGCTTCGCGTACGCCAGCCGCGTCTACCAGGCACCGCCCGGCACCCCCGAGGACTTCCCCGGGGTACTGCTCCAGGCGAAGACCGGCACGGACCAGCCGGGCCGTGGGGCGGCGCTGCTGCCCAACGAGAACGGCCGCTGGATCGTCACCCTGTTCGGCACCCGCGGCGGCGAACCGCCGACGGACGAGGAGGGCTTCGTCCGCTACGCCCGCGAGCGCGACCACCCGATCATCGCCGACCTGGTCGACCAGGCCGAGCCGCTGTCGGAGATCCGCGCCTACCGGGGCATGGCGAACCGGCGGCTGTACTTCGAGAAGCTGCCGATGCCGCGGAACTTCGTGGTCCTGGGTGACGCCTTCCAGGCGCTGAACCCGAACCACGGGACCGGCATGTCGGTGGCCGCGCAGAGCGCCCTGGTGCTGCGTGACCTGATCGACGCACACCCGTTCACTCCGGACCTGTCGCGCACGGTGCAGGCGGCGATCGCCAAGGTGAGCGCGGGCCCGTGGCAGCTGGTCCTCGGCACCGACCAGTTCTTCCCCGGGGTGAAGTCGAACCTCAAGCGCCCGGGCAACCCGTCGCAGCTGAAGATGACGGCACGGCTCGCCCGGATCGCGACCGAGAACGCCTACGTCTCGAACACGCTGTTCCGCATCGGCTCGCTGAGTGCCCGCCCCAGCAGCATGCTGTCGCCCGCCTTCATCTGGGCCGCCCTGCGCGGACCGCGTCGCCGGCTGCTCACGGCCGAAGAGGCAATCGCCCAGTTCCCGGAATTCGGTGACCTGCTGACCCGCGGCAAAGCACTGAACAAGAAAAACTGATCGACGCAAATGGATACCGAGAACCGGGGGCACTTTGATGGCCGGCAATGACGAGAAGCTCATTCAGGCACTGCGCACGTCACTCAAGGAAACCGAGAACCTTCGTGCGCAGAATCGCAAGCTCTCCGGGGCCCTGCGTGAACCGATCGCGATCGTCGGCATGGCCTGCCGGTATCCGGGGGGTGTGGAGACGCCGGAGGACCTCTGGCGGCTCTGCGCCGACGGCGTGGACGCGGTGTCGGAGTTCCCGGCCAACCGTGGCTGGGACACCGCCCGCCTCTACGACCCCGAGGGAATACGCCCCCGCACGACCTACGCCAAAGAGGGCGGTTTCCTGCACCACGCCGGGGACTTCGACCCCGCGTTCTTCGGTATCAGCCCCAACGAGGCCCTCGCGATGGACCCGCAGCAGCGGCTGCTCCTCGAGACCTCCTGGGAGGCCATCGAGCGGGCGGGCATCGATCCCGCCTCGCTGAAGGGCAGCGCGACCGGCGTCTTCGCCGGAATGATGTACCACGACTACTCGGCCAACGCGAACACCGGTTCCATCGCCTCCGGCCGTGTCAGCTACGTACTGGGCCTGGAAGGCCCGTCGGTGACCGTCGACACCGCCTGTTCCTCCTCGCTGGTCGCCCTGAACTCGGCCATCTCCGCACTGCGCTCCGGCGAGTGCTCGCTCGCGCTGGCGGGCGGTGTGGCCGTCATGGCCACCCCCGAGGCCTTCATCGAGTTCAGCCGCCAGCGCGGCCTGTCCACGGACGGTCGGTGCCGCTCGTTCGCGGCCGCGGCCGCCGGTACGGCCTGGGGCGAGGGCGTCGGCATGCTCGTCGTCGAGCGCCTGTCCGACGCCCGCCGCAACGGCCACCCCGTCCTCGCCGTGATCCGGGGCATCGCCCTGAACCAGGACGGTGCCAGCAACGGCCTGACCGCTCCGAACGGCCCGGCCCAGCAGCGGGTGATCCGGCAGGCCCTGGCCGGCGCCCGGCTGTCCGCCGCCGACGTGGACCTGGTCGAGGGGCACGGTACGGGGACGACGCTGGGCGACCCGATCGAGGCGCAGGCCCTGCTCGCCACGTACGGCCAGGACCGGCCCGAAGGCCGGCCGCTGTGGCTCGGCTCGATCAAGTCGAACATGGGTCACACCCAGGCTGCCGCCGGCGTCTCCGGAATCATCAAGATGGTCGAAGCCATCCGGCACGGCGTCATGCCGAAGACCCTGCACGTCGACGAGCCGACGCCGAAGGTGGACTGGGAGGCGGGGGCGGTACAGCTGCTCACCGAGACCCGGCCGTGGCCGGAGACCGGCCGCCCGCGCCGGGCCGGAGTCTCCTCGTTCGGCATCAGCGGCACCAACGCACACGTCATCATCGAGCAGGCACCCGAGGAGGAGCCCGCGCAGGAGGAGCCGACCGCGACGCGGCCACTTCCGCTGCCCGCAGTGCCGCTGCTCCTCTCCGCCAAGAGCCCTGAGGCGCTCCGCGACCAGGCCGCGCGCCTGCGCGACCACCTGGCGGCCCAACCTGGGGCCGCCCTCGCGGACATCGGCCACTCACTGGTGGTCTCCCGCGGTCTGATGGAGCATCGCGCGGTGGTCACCGCCGCCGACCCGGCTTCCGCGCTGGCGGGTCTTGGCGCTCTGGCCGCGGGCGAATCCGCACCTGGGGTCGTGTCCGGGGCGGCGCAGGGAGGCGGGAAGACCGCGTTCTTGTTCACGGGGCAGGGTGCGCAGCGGTTGGGGATGGGCGGGGAGCTGTATGAGGCGTTCCCGGTGTTCGCTGCCGCGTTCGATGGGGTGACGGAGGCGCTTGGGCTGCCGTTGCGTGAGGTGGTGTGGGGTGAGGATGCGGAGCGTTTGAGCCGTACGGAGTTCACCCAGCCCGCTCTGTTCGCCGTCGAGGTCGCGCTGTTCCGTCTGGTCGAGTCGTGGGGTGTTCGGCCGGACTTTGTGGCGGGTCACTCGATCGGTGAGATCGCCGCGGCACACGTAGCGGGTGTTCTCAGCCTCTCGGATGCGGCGAAGCTGGTCGTGGCGCGTGGCCGGTTGATGCAGGCTCTGCCGGAGGGCGGGGCGATGGTCGCCGTGCAGGCCACGGAGGACGAAGTCCTCCCGCACCTCACCGACACGGTGTCGATCGCCGCGGTCAATGGTCCGAACTCGGTCGTCGTCTCCGGTGACGAGACGCGGGTTCTGGAGATCAAGGCGCTGTTCGAGGAGCGGGGCCGTAAGGCGAGCAGGCTGAAGGTCTCGCATGCCTTCCACTCGCCGTTGATGGACCCGATGCTCGACGAGTTCCGGGCCGTCGGAGCCCAGCTCACCTACGCCGAGCCGCAGATCCCGGTCGTCTCCACCCTCACCGGCGCCTCTGCCGGGACCGGTGACCTGACCACTGCCGAATACTGGGTCCGGCACGTTCGCGAAGCGGTCCGCTTCTCCGACGCCGTGGCCGTACTGGAGGACAAGGGCGTCACCACCTTCGTCGAGATCGGCCCCGACGCGGTGCTCACCGCGATGGGCCAGGCCACCGCCGAAGACGCCGCCTTCATCCCCGTCCTGCGCCACGACCGCGCCGAGACCGGCGCGCTGCTCGCCGGGGTCTCCCAGCTCCACGTCCGTGGCACGGCCGTGGACTGGGCCGCGTACTACTCCGGCACCGGCGCCCGCCGGGTGGACCTGCCCACCTACGCCTTCCAGCGGGAAACCTTCTGGTACGGCACACTCGACTATCTCTCCGAGTCCTGGGTCGCGGACGATCTGGGCGCGAACCCGGCGACTCTTGGTGTCCGGCCTGTGGACCACCCGCTGCTGGGCGCGGCGGTGACGCTTCCCGAGGACGGCGGGGTCATCCTCACCGGCCGCCTCTCCCTCGCCACCCACCCCTGGGTCGCCGACCACGACGTCCTCGGCACCGTCCTGCTCCCCGGCACCGGCTTCGTGGAGCTCGCCGTCCGCGCCGGCGACGAAGTCGGCTGCGACCTCGTGGAGGAACTCACCCTCCAAGCCCCCCTCGTACTCACCGACGACGAACCGCTCACCCTCCAGCTGGTGGTGGGCCGCCCGGAGGAAGAGGGACGCCGCTCCATCCGTATCTACTCGCGCGCCGAGAGCGGCGAGACCTGGACCCTGCACGCGGACGGCTCGCTCGCCGTGGGGGCGCCCGCACCCGCCGACCTGGCGCAGTGGCCGCCAGCGGACGCCACCCCGGTGGACGTCACGGACGCCTACGCGGCGCTGCTCGCCCGCGGCTACCACTACGGGCCGGTGTTCCAGGGCCTGACGGCGGCGTGGCAGCGCGGCGAGGAAGTGTTCGCGGAGGTCGCCCTGCCCGAGCAGGCGCACGAGGACGCGGCTCGCTTCGGCCTCCACCCCGCCCTGCTCGACGCGTCCATGCACGCCGCCCTGCTGCAGGGGGAGGACGAGGAGGGCGACACCCTGCTGCCCTTCTCGTGGAACGGTGTGACGCTGCACTCCACCGGCGCGAGCACGCTGCGCATGCGTATGGCGCCGGCGGGCCGGGACAGCGTGAGTCTGACCGTCGCGGACGCGACGGGCGCGGCGGTGCTGTCGGTGGCCGCGCTGGTCTCCCGTGCCGTCTCCTCCGAGCAGTTGGAGAACTCCGGCACTGGCCGGGACGCGCTCCACCGCCTCGAGTGGATCACACAGCCGGGTGGCCGCGACGGCGCCGGCACCCTGCCGGAGGACGGCCGCTGGGCCGTGGTGGGCACGGGGCCGGTGCCGGTCCCTGAGTCCGCTGTCACCCGGTACGACGGTCTGGGCGCGCTGGCCGCGGCTGTCACCGCCGGCACGGCGCCGCTTCCCGAGGCGGTGCTCGCCGCACTGGACCCGACGAGCGGATCCGATGTGCCGTCGGCCGTGCGTGAGGTGGCTGGGCAGGCGCTGGAGCTGGTGCAGGAATGGCTGGCGGAGGACGTTTTCGCGGACGCGCGGCTCGTGGTCGTGACCCGCGATGCCGTCGCCGTCGCCGAGGGCGACACCGTCGACCTCGGACAGGCCCCGGTGTGGGGTCTGGTACGAGCGGCCCAGGCGGAGAACCCGGGCCGGTTCGCGCTGCTCGACACGGCCGCCCGTGACGCGGGCGGGGACGGCTGCTCCGCTGCGGACGCGGCCGCGTGCGGGGCGGTCGCGGCCGCCCTCACCGCCGGGGAGACCGAACTGGCGCTGCGCGCGGGCGAGGTGCGACTGCCGCGGCTGACGCCCGCACTCCCCTCTCCCGTCGACGACGTCAACAGCACCGGCGGCGGCGTACCGGCCCTCGACCCGGAGGGCACGGTGCTGATCACCGGTGGCACCGGGGGCCTGGGCAGCCTGGTCGCCCGCCACCTGGTGACCGAGCACGGCTCCCGACACCTGCTGCTCGTCAGCCGCCGCGGCGCGGACGCGCCCGGGGCAGCCGAGCTGGCCGCCACCCTGACGGGGCTCGGGGCCCAGGTCACCGTGGCGGCCTGCGACACCTCCGACCGGGAAGCCGTGGCCGCGCTGCTGGCCTCGGTACCGGCCGCGCACCCGCTGACCGCGGTGGTCCACGCCTCGGGCGTGGCCGACAACGGCCTGGTGTCTGCGCTCACCCCGGAGTCCCTCGACGGCGTGCTGAGGCCGAAGGCGGACGCCGCCTGGCACCTGCACGAACTGACGCGGGACCAGGACCTGGCGGCGTTCCTACTGTTCTCCTCCGCGGGCGGTCTGCTGCTGGCCGCCGGCCAGTCCGGATACGCCACCGCGAACGTGTTCCTCGACGCGCTGGCCGCGCGGCGCCGGTCGGCGGGTCTGCCCGCCACCTCCCTCGCGTACGGCCTGTGGGGCGTCGACGCGGGACTGGGCGCCGGGCTGGGCGACGCCGACCTGCAGCGCATGAAGCGCCAGGGGTTCCCCGCGCTCACCGCCGAGGAGGGCCTCGCGGCCTTCGACGCAGCCATCGGGGCGGCCGAGGCCACCCTGGTGCCGGTCAAGCTGGACACCGCGGCCCTGCGCACTCGCGGCGCGGGACTCCCGGCGATGCTGCGTGGCCTGGTACGCGTGCCGGTGCGCGGCGTGGCCCGGGCCGGCGCGGCCGAGCCCGCGTCGGCGCTCGGTCAGCGACTTGCCGGACTGGGTACCCAGGAGCGGGCGGAGGCCCTGCTCGACCTGGTGCGCAACCATGTGGCGGCCGTTCTCGGGCACACGTCCTCGGCCGCGGTGGAACCGCAGCGGGCCTTCCAGGAGCTGGGATTCGACTCCCTGTCGGCGGTCGAGCTGCGCAATGCCCTGAACACGGCCACCGGTCTGCGTCTGCCCGCGACGCTGGTCTTCGACTACCCGACGGCGCAGGCCGTCGCCGACCATCTCGGTGAGCAGTTCACCGGTACGGGCACCACCGGTGCCGCCGCCGTACGGGGCGTCGCCCCTGCGGACGGCGAACCCATCGCGGTCGTGGCGATGTCCTGCCGCTACCCGGGCGGTGTCACCTCGCCCGAGGGGCTGTGGCAGCTCCTCGCGGACGGGGTGGACGCCGTGTCCGGCTTCCCGGCCGACCGCGGCTGGGACGAGGACATCTACGACCCGGAGCCCGGCCTGCCCGGCAAGACCTACGCTAAGGAGGGCGGCTTCCTCTACGACGCCGCCGGCTTCGACGCCGAGTTCTTCGGCATCGGCCCGAACGAGGCGCTGGCGATGGATCCGCAGCAGCGGCTGCTCCTCGAGACGTCGTGGGAGGTTCTGGAGCGGGCCGGTATCGATCCCGCCACGCTGAAGGGCACTTCGACCGGTGTCTTCGCCGGTCTGATGTACCACGACTACGGCCAGGGCCATGGCGGCGGCAGCAGCACCGGCGGCAGCCTGGTCTCCGGCCGGGTTGCCTACACCCTGGGCCTGGAGGGCCCGGCGCTCACCGTGGACACCGCCTGTTCCTCCTCCCTGGTGGCCCTGCACCTCGCCGCGCAGTCGCTGCGCTCGGGCGAGTCCACGCTGGCCCTCGCCGGCGGTGCGGCCGTCATGGCCACGCCGGAGATGCTGATCGAGTTCAGCCGGCAGCGCGGCCTGGCCCCCGACGGCCGCTGCAAGGCGTTCGCCTCGGCCGCGGACGGCACGGGCTGGGGCGAGGGCGTGGGCATGCTGCTCCTTGAGCGGCTGTCCGACGCCCGGCGGAACGGCCACCCGGTCCTCGCCGTCGTCAAGGGCTCCGCCATCAACCAGGACGGTGCCAGCAACGGCTTCTTCGCCCCGAACGGTCCCTCGCAGCAGCGGGTGATCCGACAGGCGCTGGCCAACGCGGGCCTGGAGCCCTCGGATGTGGACCTGGTCGAGGGGCACGGTACGGGTACGACGCTGGGTGACCCGATCGAGGCGCAGGCGCTGCTCGCCACGTACGGCCAGGACCGGCCGGAGGGCCGGCCGCTGTGGCTGGGGTCGATCAAGTCGAACATGGGCCACACCCAGGCCGCCGCCGGCGTGTCCGGAGTCATCAAGATCGTCGAGGCCATCCGGCACGGCCTGATGCCGAAGACCCTGCATGTCGACGAGCCGTCGTCGAACGTCGAGTGGTCCGAGGGCCAGGTGCGGCTGCTGGCGGAGGCCCGGGACTGGCCGGAGACCGGCCGTCCGCGCCGTGCGGGTGTCTCGTCCTTCGGCCTGAGCGGCACCAATGCCCACGTCATCATCGAGCAGGCGCCGGAGGAACGGCCCGTGCAGGCCCCGCAGGACCAGTCCGAGCCGCGAGCGCTCCCGCTGCTCCCGCTGGTCGTCTCCGCCCAGAGCGCCGAGGCGCTGCGCGGCCAGGCCGAGCGTCTGCGCGACCACCTGAGCGCCCACCCCGAGGCGCGCCCGCTGGATGTCGGCCATTCGCTGATCGTTTCGCGCACGGCCATGGATCACCGGCTGGCGGTGGTCGGGGCGGACCGGGACGAACTCCTGGGCGCGCTGGACGCGTTCTTGGAGGGCCGGCCGACCTCGGCAGTCGTCGAGGGCTCGACCCGGGCCAAGGGCCGCACGGCGTTCTTGTTCACGGGGCAGGGTGCGCAGCGGTTGGGGATGGGCCGGGAGCTGTATGAGGCGTTCCCGGTGTTCGCTGCCGCGTTCGATGGGGTGACGGAGGCGCTTGGGCTGCCGCTCCGGCAGGTCATGTGGGGTGAGGATGCGGAGCGTTTGAGCCGTACGGAGTTCACCCAGCCCGCTCTGTTCGCCGTCGAGGTCGCGCTGTTCCGTCTGGTCGAGTCGTGGGGTGTTCGGCCGGACTTTGTGGCGGGTCACTCGATCGGTGAGATCGCCGCGGCTCATGTCGCTGGTGTGCTGTCGCTGGAGGATGCGGCGAAGCTGGTCGTGGCGCGTGGCCGGTTGATGCAGGCTCTGCCGGAGGGCGGGGCGATGGTCGCCGTGCAGGCCACGGAGGACGAAGTCCTCCCGCACCTGTCGTCCACGGTGTCGATCGCCGCGGTCAACGGACCCAATGCGGTCGTCGTCTCCGGCGAGGAGACACGCGTACTGGAGATCAAGGCGCTGTTCGAGGAGCAGGGCCGTAAGACGAGCAGGCTGAAGGTCTCCCATGCCTTCCACTCGCCGTTGATGGACCCGATGCTCGACGACTTCCGGGCCGTCGCCGGCTCTCTGGAGTACACCGAGCCGCAGATCCCCGTTGTCTCCACCCTCACCGGAGAACTGGCGAGCAGCCTCACCGACCCCGAGTACTGGGTCCGCCACGTCCGCGAAGCGGTCCGCTTCGCCGACGCCGTCCGTACCCTCGAAGCCGAGGGCGTCACCCGGTTCGTCGAACTCGGGCCCGACGGCGTACTCACCGCCATGGCCCAGCAGTCCGTCCAGTCCGAGACCACCGTCCTGGTCCCCGTCCTGCGCCGCGACCGCGCCGAAGCACCCACCCTGCTGACCGCCGTCGCCCGCCTCCACACCCACGGCACGACCGTGGACTGGGCCGCGTACTACTCCGGCACCGACGCCCGCCGGGTGGACCTGCCCACCTACGCCTTCCAGCACGAGCGGTTCTGGCTCAAGACCCTCGCGCCCGCCGGCGGGGACGCCGCGTCTCTCGGCCAGGCCGGCGCCGGTCACCCGCTGCTGGGTGCGGCGCTGACGCTTCCCGAGGACGGCGGGGTCATCCTCACCGGCCGCCTCTCCCTCGCCACCCACCCCTGGGTCGCCGACCACGACGTCCTCGGCACCGTCCTGCTCCCCGGCACCGGCTTCGTGGAGCTCGCCGTCCGCGCCGGCGACGAAGTCGGCTGCGACCTCGTGGAGGAACTCACCATCCAAGCCCCCCTCGTACTCACCGACGACGAGGCCGTCGCCCTGCAGGTGCACGTGGGCGAGCCGGAGGACAACGGTCGCCGTTCGGTGCGTATCCACTCGCGTGCCGAGGGCTCCGACGCCTGGATCCTGCATGCCGAGGGGTCTCTGGCCTCCGGCACGGTCCGGCCGGAGGCCGACCTCGCGCAGTGGCCACCGCAGGGTGCTACGCCGGTGGATGTGGAGGGCGCGTACGAAGCGCTGCTGGCCCGCGGCTACGGTTACGGGCCGGTGTTCCAGGGCGTGCGGGCCGCCTGGCAGCGGGGCGAGGAGGTGTTCGCGGAGGTCGTCCTGCCGGAAGAGGCGCACGGTGAGGCCGGTCGCTTCGGCCTCCACCCCGCCCTCCTCGACGCGGCGATGCATGCGATGGGCTTTGCCGGGGGCTCGGACGCGGATGGTGAGGGGCCGACGGTCCTGCCGTTCTCGTGGGCCGGAATCTCCCTGCATTCCGTCGGGGCCCACGCGGTCCGGGTCCGCATCGCGCCCTCCGGGCCGCGCGCGGTCTCGCTCGAACTAGCGGACGCGGTCGGCAGCCCGGTGATCACCGTCGAGTCGCTGACGCTGCGCGAAGTTTCCCCGGAGCAGCTCGGCGCCGGATCGGGGCGCGGCCACGAGTCGCTGTTCCGGATCGAGCTGAGCCCGCTGCCGGGTACCGTGCCCCCGGCGCCGGCCGCGGATCGGATCGCCATGGTGTCCGCGGACGGTCTGGCCGCTCTCGGCGACGCGGTGGAGTCGGGAGTCCGGGCCCTGCCCGAGGCGGTGGTGGTGACGCTCGACCCGGGTACCGGTGCGGTGCCCGAGGCGGTGCGGCGGACCACGCACGCGGCGCTGGGCCTGGTCCAGGAGTGGCTGGCCGACGAGCGGTTCAGCGAGTCTCGGCTGGTCCTGGTCACGAGCGGGGCGCTCGCCGTGGGCGACGACGTGGGCGTGGACCTCGGTCAGGTCCCGGTGTGGGGTCTGGTGCGTGCGGCGCAGGCCGAGAACCCCGGCCGTATCCAGCTGATCGACACCGACGGGCTGGCGGAGTCCACGGCGACGCTGCCCGTCGCGGTCGCATCGGAGGAGCCGGAGGTGCTAATGCGCCGCGGCGAGGTCGGGGCGGCCCGCCTGGTGCGGGCATCGGCGCCCGCCGAGGTCGGCGAATCTCCCTGGGACCCGCACGGAACGGTGCTGATCACCGGCGGGACGGGCGGTCTGGGCGGGCTGGTGGCCCGTCACCTGGTGGCCGCGCACGGGGTGCGTCACCTGCTGTTGGTCAGCCGGCGTGGCGCGGAGGCGGTGGGTGCGGCGGAGCTGGAGGCCGCCCTGACCGGGCTGGGCGCCACGGTCACCGTGGCGGCCTGCGACACCTCCGACCGGGAGGCGCTGGCCGCGCTGCTGGCCTCCGTGCCGACCGCGCACCCGCTGACCGCGGTGGTGCACGGGGCGGGTGTGGCGGACAACGGCCTGATCGGCACGCTCTCCCCCGAGCGGATCGACGCGGTGCTCAAGGCGAAGGCGGATTCCGCCTGGTACCTGCACGAGCTGACCCGCGACCTGGGGCTGAAGGCGTTCGTGCTGTTCTCCTCGGCCGGTGGTCTCGTACTCGCCGCGGGCCAGGCCGGATACGCGGCGGCCAACGTGTTCCTGGACGGGCTGGCCGAGTACCGGCGCGCCCAGGGGCTGGCGGCCACGTCGACGGCCTTCGGCCTGTGGGACGTCGACACGGGCCTGAGCCAGTGGCTGAGCAAGGCGGACCTGCTCCGCATGAAGCGGCAGGGCCTGCCCGCGCTGTCGGAGGCCGAGGGACTGGAGCTGTTCGACGCGGCGGTGGCCGGGGATCCGGGCGCGCTGGTGCCGCTGCGGGTGGACCCAGCGGCGCTGCGGACCCGGGCGGACACGGCCCCCGCGCTGCTGCGCGGACTGGTGCCGGCCGTGCGCCGACGCACCGCGGTGGCGGTCGGCACGGATTCCGGGTCGCTGCGGCAGCGGCTGGCCGGGCTCTCCGCGGAAGCGGCCGGGCAGGAGCTGCTCACGCTGATCCTCGGTCTGGCCGCGACCGCCCTCGGGCACAACGACGGCGCCTCGATCGACCCGGAACGGGGCTTCCTGGAGTCCGGGTTCGACTCGCTCACCTCGATGGAACTGCGCAGCGCCCTCAACGCGGCCACCGGACTGCGGCTGTCGCCCATGGTGGTCCTGGACAACAAGAACCCCGCCGAGCTGGCGCGCCACGTGCAGGAGGCGCTGGCGGCCGAGTGGGGCGGGGCCCCGGGGCCGGAGCAGGCTTCGCGGGCCGTGGGCGGGACGGCCGGGGACGGCCGGGAAGCCGACAGCCTGCCGGCGCTGTTCCGTACCGCGGTCATGTCGGACAAGGTGATCAAGGGCTTCGACCTGCTGCGCGCGGCCGCCGCGCTGCGGGACCGGTTCGACTCGTCGGCGGATCTCCCCGCCCTGCCCGCGGCGGTACCGCTGGCCGACGGGCCGGGCCGGCCCCGCCTCATCGGCATCACCACGCCGATGACCACGGGCGGTGCGCTCCAGCACGCGCGGATCGCCGCCGCGTTCCGCGGGGTGCGGCCGATGGCCAGCATCCCGGTGCCGGGCTTCGGCAAGGGCGAGTTCCTGCCGAACTCCATCGACGCGCTGGTCGACGTACTGGCGGAGAGCGTCGCCCGGGCGGCCTGCGGCGAGCCGTTCGTGCTGGTCGGGTACTCCTCGGGCGGCACGCTCGCCCATGCCACGGCCAGCCGGCTGGAGAAGCACAGGGGCATCAAGCCCCTGGGCGTCGCGCTCCTGGACACCTACCAGATCGACACGGACAACACCGGACAGGCGCGGGTGATGGAGCAGATGTCGGTCGGCCTGGTGGCCAAGGACTCCGAGTACGGGCTGTTCGACAGTACGGGCCTGACGGCCATGAGCAGCTACTTCGATCTGATGCCGCAGTTCCGGCTGGACACGGTCGAGGCGCCGGTGCTGCTCATCGGCTGCGAGCGGTCGTTCATCCCGGAGTCCGCGGACACCACGCAGACCGGTGACGAGTGGCGTGTGAAGGCCTGGGACGACCGGCAGACGTTCCGCACCGTCGACGCCAACCACTTCACCATCATCGAGGAGGACGCGGAGCACACCGCGCGCATCATGGAGGAGTGGCTGGCCGGCCTCCGCTGACGCGGGCGCGGCATCGCAGGGCGACGGGTAGGGCGGCCGCCGGGCGGCCTGCCCTCCCCTCCCCCGCGTGTGCGGTGGCCCTCGTGGCCGGGAAGGGGGTGTGCCCGCGACCCCTGAAAACCCCGCGGCCCACCCCTTCCACCGGGAATGCGAGCCCCTATTCGGGCCCTGCCGCCCGCAGTGAACCGACACTTTCCTTGCCCCGGGAAACCGGCCCGCCGAATACTCGCTGACGGGCTTTCAACCGACTCAGGTCCCCATTCAGTCGTCGCGGAGGAACAATGCGTTTCGGCCTCATCTACCACCACCAACTGCCGCGTCCCTGGGCGGAGGACAGCGAGGAGCGACTTTTCAACGAGTCGCTCGACCAGATCGAGCTCGCCGACAATCTCGGCCTCGATTACGCCTGGGCGACCGAGCACCACTTCCTGGAGGAGTACTCGCACAGCTCGGCCCCCGAGGTGTTCCTCGCGGCGGCCGCGGCCCGTACGAAGAACATCCGCCTGGCCCACGGCATCGTCTCGCTGCCGGCCGCGGTGAACCACCCGGCGCGCGTCGCCGAGCGTCTGGCCACCCTGGACCTCATCTCCGGCGGCCGCGTGGAGTTCGGTACGGGTGAGGGCAGCTCCCAGCTCGAGGTCGGCGCCTTCGGCGTGAACCGCGAGACGAAGAAGGAGCAGTGGAAGGAGTCCCTCGAGGTCATCGTCCGCATGATGACCGAGGAGCCGTTCACTGGGCACGAGGGCCAGTGGGTCAACATGCCGCCGCGTAACGTGCTGCCCAAGCCGAAGCAGAAGCCGCACCCGCCGCTCTGGGTGGCCTGCAGCGCCCGCAAGACCATCGAGATGGCCGCGCGCAACGGCCTCGGTGCCCTCTCCTTCTCATTCATCACCCCGGAAGAGGCGAAGGAGTGGGTCGACTCGTACTACTCCCTCATCAATTCCGACGAGTGCGTGCCGATCGGCGAGACCGTCAACCCGAACTTCGCCGTGGTGTTCCCGTTCATGGTGCACCCCGACGAGGAGGTCGCGCTCGACCGCGGTATCGACGGCGCGCACTTCTTCTCGTACGCGCTGATGCACTACTACATCTTCGGTGAGCACAAGCCGGGCATCTCCGATGTCTGGAAGGACTTCATCGAGACGCGTGCGGCGCGCGGCCTGGTCCGCAACCCGGTCCTGCCGGACGACGATGAGCTGCAGACCCCGGAAGCCAAGCTGATGATGGAGCAGATCTCGTCACTCCGCCGCGGCATCGGCACCCCGGAGCAGATCCGCGACCTGATCCGCCGTTACAAGGCGGTCGGCGTCGACCAGGTCATCTTCTCCGTGCAGATCGGCAATGCGAAGCACGAGCACATCGTGGAGTCGCTCCAGCTCTTCGCCGACGAGATCATGCCGGAGTTCGTCGAGGGCCGCGAGGACCGCGAGCGCGAGAAGGCGGAGCGTCTGGCCCTCCCGATCAAGGAGGCGCTGGCGCGCAAGGAGCGCGTCTCGGTCGACGTCTCCGACTACATCATCACCCCCGAGCTCGCCGCGGGCGGCGAGCCGCCGGCCAGCGCCTGACCCTCAGAGCACGACCGGCCGTACGAAGGCCCCCCGCCCAGCTTGGGCGGGGGGCCTTCGGCCATTTCCGGTCCGCGTCCGGACACGGAAGCGGATGAGGATCCTGACGCGGCCACATGAAGACCGCGATCCGCCGGGCTCCCGGCCAGCTCAGATCTCGGCGCCGCAGCGCCACTCCTCTTTCACCCAGGGCTAGCCGACCGGGTGCCGCAGGCGGCCACGCTGCTGCACCGTGCTGCGCTCGCGCGGCCGGGCTGCCCGAGAACCGGGAAGGCATCGCGGCGCTGCTGTGACCTTGCCCGCCACCGCACCCTGCACCCTGCACCCTGCACCCATGAGCATCCCCGCCCGAGGCTGAGTTCGGTGGGGTCAGCAGGTAGACCATCACCGCCTACGCCAGCATCCCCGCAAGGCCCGGACAGATCCAGGTCGGCCACACGGCGGGGTCGTTCGCGGGAACGACCTCGCCCCCACAGTCGACGGGGGAAGGGCGACCAGGGGGGCGAGGGATCAGGGGGATGCCGGGATCAGGAGATCGCGGCCGGCGGGGTCAGTCGTCGAGGCTTCCTCCGAGGGCCATGCTGATCAGCATCTCGGCGTCCATGTCGTCGATGGAGTCCTCAGCGGTCGCGGCGGTCGCGGCGGACTCCGCCGCCTCGGTCACGGCGCCGACGAACCCGCCCAGTTCGAGGAGGCTGTCCAGCAGACCGGCGTCCTTCAGCCGGCTGATCGGGATGGCCCCGATGATCCGGCGGATCTCCTCGTCACCGGAGCCTCCAATGGCCGCCTCCGGGACCAGTTCGGCCCGCATGTGCTCGGCCAGCGCCCGGGCGTTGGGGTAGTCGAACGCCAGGGTGGGCGGGAGCCGCAGACCGCTCGCCGCGTTGAGCACGTTACGGAACTCCACTGCGGTGAGGGAGTCGAAGCCCAGCTCGCTGAAGGCCCGGTCGGGGTCGATCGTGTCCGCGCCCGCGTGGCCGAGAACCGCCGCCGCATGTCCGCGGACGATGTCCAGCAGCAGGGTCTCCTGCTCCTGGACCGACACTACGGCGAGCTGTTGCTTGAGCGCGGAGGCCGCCGCCGCGCCGCCGCCCGTACCCGCGCCCCGGCGGACCGGGACGCGGATCAGGCCGCGGAACAGCTCCGGGAGTTCCTCGCCACCGGACCGCAGGGACTTGAGGTCCAGAGCGATGGGCACGAGGGCGGGGACGTCCAGGGTTCCCGCCGCGTCGAAGAGGGCCAGGCCGTGCTCAGCCGTGATGGGCCGCACGCCCGTGCGGTGCATGCGCTCCAGGTCGGCCTCGCCGAGTTCACCCGCCATGCCCGCCTCGTCGGTCCACAGACCCCAGGCCAGGGACTGGCCCGGCAGGCCCTGCGCCCGGCGGTGGGCCGCCAGGGCGTCGAGGAAGGCGTTGGCCGCGGCGTAGTTGCCCTGGCCCGCGTTGCCGAACACGCCGGCCGCCGAGGAGAAGAGCACGAAGGCCGACAGATCCATGTCCGCGGTGAGTTCGTGCAGGTTCAGCGCCGCGTCCACCTTCGGGCGCAGCACGTTGTCGATGCGCTCGGGGGTGAGGGAGGAGATGACACCGTCGTCCAGGACACCGGCCACGTGCACCACGCCCGTGAGCTTCACACCCTCCAGGAGCGCGGCGAGCGCGGCCCGGTCGGAGACGTCACAGGCCGCGAACGAGACGTCGGCGCCGAGCCCGGTCAGCTCCGCCACCAGTTCCGCCGCACCGGGCGCGTCCGCGCCCCGGCGGCTGGTCAGCAGCAGACTGCGTACACCGTGCTCGACGACGAGATGCCGGGCGAACAAACCGCCCAGCGTGCCCGAGGCACCCGTCAGCAGGACCGTGCCGGCACCGAAGGCGGAGCCGGAACCGTCCTGGGACTCCGCGTCCCGGGCGAGGTCGGCGTCCGGGACCGCCGTACGGGCGAGCCTGGCGCCGTAGACCGTGCCTTCGCGTACGACCACCTGCGGCTCCCCCGCGGCCAGCGCCGGGGCGAGGTCGTCGGGGGTGCTGGTGTCGACGAGGACCACCCGGCTCGGCGACTCCGACTGCGCGGAGCGGGCCAGGCCCCAGACGGCGGCACCCGCCAGGTCGGTCACGTCCTCGCCGGGCAGCGCGACGGCACCGCTGGTGACGACCACCAGCCGCTCGGCGGAGGACTGCAGTGCGGTCAGCGCGGTCAGCACGGCCGAACGGACGGCCGCCGCGTCCGAACCGGGCTCGACGCGCAGCACCTGGGCGTCGTCCAGGACCGGCGGGACGGCGAGCGCCGGCGTCAGCTTCGTCCACTCCAGCTGGAACAGCGAGTCGTGGAAGGCGGATCCGCCCGGAGTGAGCTGCTCGGTGGAGACCGTACGCAGCACCAGCGAGCCGACCGAGGCCACCGGGCGGCCCTCGCCGTCGGCGACCGACAGCGCCACGCCGTCCGCCCCCGTGGGCGCGAGCCGAACGCGGACCCGGCTGGCCCCGGAGGCGTGCAGGGAGACCCCGGTCCAGGCGAACGGCAGCCGGGCCGCCGTCTGGTCGCCCCCGTCGAGCAGTCCGATGGCGTGCAGGCAGGCGTCCAGCAGGGCCGGGTGCAGACCGTAGCCGTCCACCTCGGTGTCCTCGGGGAGGGACACCTCCGCGTAGACCTCCCCGCCCGAGCGCCACGCGGCGGTCAGGCCCTGGAACACCGGACCGTACTCCAGGCCCGCGTCCGCCAGGCCCTCGTACAGGCCGTCCAGGACGACAGGGGTAGCGCCCTGCGGCGGCCATGCGGCCGCTTCGAAGGCCGGCCGGGTGCCCGCGGGGGCGAGTAGGCCGGTCGCGTGCCGAGTCCAGGGGTCGTCGGACCCCTCGGGCCGCGAGTAGACGCTCACGGGCCGCATGCCGGTGTCGTCCGCGGAGCCGACGGACACCTGGACCTGGATCCAGTCCTGGCCGGGCAGGAGCAGGGGAGCCTCCAGGGTGAGTTCTTCCAGGGTCGGGCTGCCGACCTCGTCGCCGGCTCGGATGACGAGCTCGACGAGGCCGGTACCCGGGAAGAGGACGGTCCCGCCGAGCGCGTGGTCGGCCAGCCAGGGCTGGGCGGCCACCGACAGGCGGCCGGTGAGCACCACCCCGTCGGTGTCGGCAAGGGACACCGAGGCGCCGAGGAGGGCGTGGCCCGAGGAGCCGATGCCCAGCGAGGAGAGCGCGGAGCCCGTCTCGGGGATGCTCTGCAGCCAGTACGTGCTTCGCTGGAAGGCGTAGGTGGGCAGGTCCACCCGGCGGGCGTCGGTGCCGGAGTAGTACGCGGCCCAGTCCACGGTCGTGCCGTGGGTGTGAAGTCGGGCGACCGCGGTCAGCAGGGTGGGTGCTTCGGCGCGGTCGCGGCGCAGGACGGGGATGAAGGCGGCGTCTTCGGCGGTGGCCTGGCCCATCGCGGTGAGCACCGCGTCGGGGCCGAGTTCGACGAAGGTGGTGACGCCCTTGTCCTCCAGTACGGCCACGGCGTCGGAGAAGCGGACCGCTTCGCGAACATGCCGCACCCAGTACTCGGCAGTGGTCAGGTCACCGGTCCCGGCAGAGGCACCGGTGAGGGTGGAGACCACGGGGATCTTCGGCTCGGTGTACTCCAGAGAGCCGGCGACGGCCCGGAAGTCGTCGAGCATCGGGTCCATCAACGGCGAGTGGAAGGCATGGGAGACCTTCAGCCTGCTCGTCTTACGGCCCTGCTCCTCGAACAGCGCCTTGATCTCCAGTACGCGTGTCTCCTCGCCGGAGACGACGACCGCATTGGGTCCGTTGACCGCGGCGATCGAAACCGTGGACGACAGGTGCGGGAGGACTTCGTCCTCCGTGGCCTGCACGGCGACCATCGCCCCGCCCTCCGGCAGGGCCTGCATCAACCGGCCACGCGCCACGACCAGCTTCGCCGCATCCTCCAGCGACAGCACACCAGCGACATGAGCCGCGGCGATCTCACCGATCGAGTGACCCGCCACAAAGTCCGGCCGAACACCCCACGACTCGACCAGACGGAACAGCGCGACCTCGACGGCGAACAGAGCGGGCTGGGTGAACTCCGTGCGGCTCAAACGCTCCGCATCCTCACCCCACACCACCTCACGCAACGGCAGCCCAAGCGCCTCCGTCACCGCATCGAACGCGGCAGCGAACACCGGGAACGCCTCATACAGCTCCCGGCCCATCCCCAACCGCTGCGCACCCTGCCCCGTGAACAAGAACGCCGTGCGGCCCTTGGCCCGGGTCGAACCCTCGACGACTGCCGAGGTCGGCCGGCCCTCCAAGAACGCGTCCAGCGCGCCCAGGAGTTCGTCCCGGTCCGCCCCGACCACCGCCAGCCGGTGATCGAGCTGGGTTCGCACGGTGGCGAGAGTCAGACCGACGTCCTCGGGACGCAGGTCGGCGTTGGCCTGCGCATGGGCGCGCAGGCGGGCGGCCTGGGCGCGCAGGGCCTCCTCGGTCTTGCCGGAGACCAGCCACGGCACCACAACCGGAACGGTGCCCGCGGCAGACGCCGACGAAAGCTCTGGTGCCTGCTCGATGATGACGTGGGCGTTGGTGCCGCTGATGCCGAACGAGGAGACCCCCGCCCGGCGCGGACGGCTGGTCTCCGGCCACGGCCGGGTCTCGGTAAGCAGCTCGATGTTGCCCTCAGTCCAGTCGACCTTGCTGGTCGGCTGGTCGACGTGGAGCGTCTTCGGCATGAGGCCGTGGCGCATGGCCTCGACCATCTTGATGATTCCGGAGACGCCGGCGGCGGCCTGGGTGTGGCCCATGTTCGACTTGATCGACCCCAGCCACAGCGGCTGGTCCTCCGGCCGGTCCTGGCCGTACGTGGCGAGCAGAGCCTGCGCCTCGATCGGGTCGCCCAGCACCGTACCCGTACCGTGCGCCTCCACCGCGTCCACCTGGTCGGCGGTCAGCTGGGCGTTGGCGAGGGCCTGCCGGATCACCCGCTGCTGGGCCGGGCCGTTCGGGGCGGTCAGGCCGTTGCTGGCACCGTCCTGGTTGACGGCCGTACCGCGGACGACCGCCAGAACGGGGTGGCCGTTCCTGACAGCGTCGGACAGCCGCTCCACGACGAGTATGCCGACGCCCTCACCCCAGCCCGTGCCGTCCGTCGAATCCGCGAAGGACTTGCAGCGGCCGTCGGGGGCCAGACCGCGCTGCCGGCTGAACTCCACGAATGCCTCGGGGGTGGCCATGACGGCCACACCGCCCGCCAGCGCCAAGCCGCACTCGCCGGAGCGCAACGCCTGGATGGCCAGGTGGAGAGCCACGAGCGAGGAGGAGCAGGCGGTGTCGACCGTCACCGAGGGCCCTTCCAGGCCCAGGGTGTAGGACACCCGGCCCGAGGCCACGGAACCGGTGTTCGTGTTGTCCTGGTAGTCGTGGTACATCATTCCGGCGAAGACACCGGTCGCACTGCCCTTCAGCGTCACCGGATCGATACCGGCCCGCTCCAGGGCCTCCCACGAGGTCTCCAGGAGGAGCCGCTGCTGCGGGTCCATTGCCAGGGCCTCGTTCGGGGAGATGCCGAAGAACGCCGGATCGAAGTCGCCCGCCTGGTGCAGGAAGCCGCCGTGTTTGACGTAACTGGTGTTCGGGCGCTCCGAAGAGGGGTCGTACAACTCGTCGATGTTCCAGCCGCGGTTCACGGGAAATTCCGAGACCGCGTCGACGCCGTCCGCGACGAGCCGCCACAGGTCCTCGGGCGTCTCGACGCCGCCCGGGTAGCGGCAGGCCATGCCCACGATCGCGATGGGATCGCCGGCCACGACGGTGGCGGCCACGGCGGGGAGCGCTTCGCGCTCGCCGGTGCCGGCCGCCTCCTCGGCCAGGTACTGGGCCAGGACCGCCGGGGACGGGTAGTCGAAGACCAGGGTGGCGGGCAGTCGCAGACCGGTGGCCGCGTTCAGGGCGTTGCGGAACTCGACGGCGCTGAGTGAGTCGAAGCCGAGTTCGCCGAAGGCTTCTTCGGGGTCGATGGCCTCCGCGCCCGCGTGGCCCAGGGTCGTTGCCGCCGTGGCCCGGACCAGGTCGAGCAGTTCCTCCAGCCGGGCCTGCGGTGACAGGCCGGCCAGCCGCTGCGCGAGGGGCGAGCCCGGTCCCGCGGCCTGACCGACGGCGGCCGTACGGCGGGCGGGACGGCGTACCAGGGACCGGAAGAGCTCCGGGACCTCGCCGCCGCCCGCGCCGAGCGCCTTGACGTCGAGCCGGATCGGGACGAGGGCGGGGGCGGCGAGGGTGTTCGCCGTGTCGAAGAGCGCCAGACCCTCCCCGGGGGTCAGTGCGTGGATGCCCGTACGGTTCATGCGTTCGATCTCGGCCTCGCCGAGTTCGCCTGCCATGCCACCGGCCCACAGGCCCCAGGCCAGGGACTGGCCCGGCAGTCCCTGGGCGCGGCGGTGGGCCGCCAGACCGTCGAGGAAGGCGTTGGCCGCGGCGTAGTTGCCCTGCCCGGGGGCGCCGAGGGTGCCCGCGGCCGAGGAGAAGAGCACGAAGGCCGACAGGTCCATGTCCGCGGTGAGTTCGTGCAGATTGAGGGCCGCGTCCGCCTTCGGGCGGAGCACGTTGTCGATGCGCTCGGGGGTGAGGGAGGCGATGACACCGTCGTCCAGGACACCGGCCACGTGCACCACGCCCGTGAGCTTCACACCCTCCAGGAGCGCGGCGAGCGCGGCCCGGTCGGAGACGTCACAGGCCGCGAACGAGACGTCGGCGCCGAGCCCGGTCAGCTCCGCCACCAGCTCCTTCGCACCGGGCGCGTCCGCGCCCCGGCGGCTGGTCAGCAGCAGACTGCGTACACCGTGCTCGACGACGAGATGCCGGGCGAACAGACCACCCAGCGTGCCCGAAGCACCCGTCAGCAGGACCGTGCCGGCACCCAAGCCGGAGCCGTCTCGGGCCGCCGCGTCCTGGGCGGGCTCGGCGGGAACCCGCACCAGCCGTGCCCCGTGAACCGCGCCGTCGCGGACGACGACCTGCGACTCCCCCGATGCCAGCGCCAGGGCGAGGTCATCGGGCGTTTCGGTGTCGACCAGGACGAAGCGGCCCGGGTCCTCGGACTCGGCGGAGCGGACCAGACCCCAGACCGCCGCACCGGCCAGGTCGGTGACGTCCTCGCCGGGCAGCGCGACCGCGCCGCGGGTGACCACGACGAGCTTCTGCGGGCCGGCCTGCAGGGCGGCGAGTGCGGTGTGCAGAGCGGTGTGTACGGCTTCCGCGTCCGTGCCGGGCTCGCTGTGGAGCACGGTCACGGCCTCGTGCGACAGCTCGGCCGTCACCTGCGGCAGCCGGGTCCACTCCAGCTGGAACAGCGAGTCGTGGGAGGCGGAGCCCGCGGCCGCCAGCTGCTCGGTGGAGACCGTACGCAGCACCAGCGAGCCGACCGAGGCCACCGGGCGGCCCTCGCCGTCGGCAACCGACAGCGCCACGCCGTCCGCCCCCGTGGGCGCGAGCCGAACGCGGACCCGCGAGGCACCGGTGGCGTGCAGGGAGACTCCGGTCCAGGCGAACGGCAGCCGGGCCGACTCGGCGCCGCCGTCGAGGAGGCCGGTGGCGTGCAGGCAGGCGTCCAGCAGGGCCGGGTGCAGACCGTAGCCGTCCACCTCGGTGTCCTCGGGGAGGGACACCTCCGCGTAGACCTCCCCGCCCGAGCGCCACGCGGCGGTCAGGCCCTGGAACACCGGACCGTACTCCAGACCTGCCGCGGCCAGGGTGTCGTACAGGCCGGTCAGATCGACGGCCTCGGCGCCGGCGGGCGGCCATGCGGCCAGGTCGAAGCCAGCGGCGGGGGCGGCGGGAGAGAGCACACCGGTGGCGTGCCGGGTCCACGGCCGGTCGCCGTCCTCACCACGTGCGTACAGATTGACCGTTCGTGAACCGTCTCCGGTGGCCGCGCCGACGACGACCTGGACGGCGACCCCGCCTCGCTCGGGCAGGACCAGCGGCGCCTGGAGCGTCAGCTCCTCCAGCGTCCCGCAGCCCAGGTGGTCACCGGCGGCGATCGCCAGTCCGACCAGGCCGGTGCCCGGGAAGAGGACCAGACCGCCCACGGCGTGGTCGGCCAGCCAGGGCTGGGCGGCCACCGACAGGCGGCCGGTGAGGACCACCCCGTCGGCCTCGGGCGAGGCGACGACGGCACCCAGGAGAGGGTGTTCGGCCCGGTCGAGACCGGCGGAGGTCACACCGCCGGTGTCGGCGCCGGCCCAGGCGTCGGCCCAGTACTCCAGCGCGTCGAGCCAGAAGTGCCGGCGCTGGAAGGCGTACGTCGGCAGCGCGACGCGGCGACCGCCGCGGTCGGCGTAGAACGCCGGCCAGTCGACGGCGGTGCCGCGCACGGCAGCCTTGGCGAGGGCGGTGACGGCCTCGGTGGTCTCGGCGCGGTCGCGGCGCAGGACGGGGATGAAGGCGGCGTCTTCGGCGGTGGCCTGGCCCATCGCGGTGAGGACCGCGTCGGGACCGAGTTCGACGAAGGTGGTGACGCCGGACTCGGCGAGGGTACGGACGGCGTCGGCGAAGCGGACCGCTTCGCGGACGTGGCGGACCCAGTACTCGGGGTCGGTGAGGCTGCTCGCCAGTTCTCCGGTGAGGGTGGAGACAACGGGGATCTGCGGCTCGGTGTACTCCAGAGAGCCGGCGACGGCCCGGAAGTCGTCGAGCATCGGGTCCATCAACGGCGAGTGGAAGGCATGGGAGACCTTCAGCCTGCTCGTCTTACGGCCCTGCTCCTCGAACAGCGCCTTGATCTCCAGTACGCGTGTCTCCTCGCCGGAGACGACGACCGCATTGGGTCCGTTGACCGCGGCGATCGACACCGTGGACGACAGGTGCGGGAGGACTTCGTCCTCCGTGGCCTGCACGGCGACCATCGCCCCGCCCTCCGGCAGAGCCTGCATCAACCGGCCACGCGCCACGACCAGCTTCGCCGCATCCTCCAGCGACAGCACACCAGCGACATGAGCCGCGGCGATCTCACCGATCGAGTGACCCGCCACAAAGTCCGGCCGAACACCCCACGACTCGACCAGACGGAACAGCGCGACCTCGACGGCGAACAGAGCGGGCTGGGTGAACTCCGTACGGCTCAAACGCTCCGCATCCTCACCCCACATGACCTGCCGGAGCGGCAGCCCAAGCGCCTCCGTCACCCCATCGAACGCGGCAGCGAACACCGGGAACGCCTCATACAGCTCCCCGCCCATCCCCAACCGCTGCGCACCCTGCCCCGTGAACAAGAACGCCGTGCGGCCCTTGGCCCGGGTCGAACCCTCGACGACTGCCGAGGTCGGCCGGCCCTCCAAGAACGCGTCCAGCGCGCCCAGGAGTTCGTCCCGGTCCGCCCCGACCACCGCCAGCCGGTGATCCATGAGGGAGCGGTCCGTCGCCAGGGAGTAGCCGATGTCGACCGGGTGGGTGTCGGGGTGGGCCATCAGGTGGTCGCGCAGACGCTCGGCCTGGCCGCGCAGCGCCTCCTCGGTCTTGGCCGAGACCAGCCACGGCACCGCCGTCACAGGCGTGCCGTCGGCGGGCTGTGCGGCCGGGGCCGGCTCCTCAGGAGCCTGTTCGATGATGACGTGGGCGTTGGTACCGCTGATGCCGAACGAGGAGACACCCGCCCGGCGCGGACGGCCGGTCTCCGGCCACGGCCGCGTCTCGGTGATGAGTTCGACGTTGCCCTCGGTCCAGTCGACCTTGCTGGTCGGCTGGTCGACGTGGAGCGTCTTCGGCAGTACCCCGTGACGGATCGCCTCGACCATCTTGATGATGGCGCCAGCGCCCGCGGCAGCCTGAGTGTGGCCCATGTTGGACTTCAGCGAGCCGAGCCACAGCGGCCGGCCTTCGGGCCGGTCCTGGCCGTACGTGGCGAGCAGCGCCTGCGCCTCGATCGGGTCACCCAGCGTCGTACCCGTCCCGTGCGCCTCGACCGCGTCGACCTCCGCCGCCGACAGACCGGCGACGGCCAGGGCCTGGCGGATCACCCGGCGCTGAGCCGGGCCGTTCGGGGCGGTCAGGCCGTTGCTGGCACCGTCCTGGTTCAGGGCGGTACCGCGGACGACCGCGAGGACGGGGTGGCCGTTGCGGCGGGCATCGGACAGCCGCTCCACAAGGAGCATGCCGACGCCCTCGCCCCAGGCCGTGCCGTCGGTCGAGTCGGCGAAGGACTTGGCGCGGCCGTCGGGGGCCAGGCCGCGCTGCCGGCTGAACTCCACGAATGCCTCGGGGGTGGCCATGACGGCCACGCCGCCCGCCAGCGCGAGCGAGCACTCGCCGGAGCGCAGCGCCTGGACGGCCAGGTGGAGGGCGACCAGCGACGAGGAGCACGCGGTGTCGACGGTGACGGCCGGGCCCTCCAGGCCGAAGACGTAGGAGACGCGGCCGGAGGCGATGGCGCCCGTGCCGCTGTTGGCGGCGTAGTCGTGGTACATCATTCCGGCGAAGACACCGGTCGCGCTGCCCTTCAGCGAGGCGGGATCGATGCCCGCCCGCTCGATGGCCTCCCAGGAGGTCTCCAGAAGCAGCCGCTGCTGCGGGTCCATGCCGAGGGCCTCGTTCGGCGAGATGCCGAAGAACGCCGGGTCGAATTCGCCCGCGTCGTGCAGGAAGCCACCGTGCTTGACGTAGCTGGTGTTCGGGCGCTGCGAACTCGGGTCGTACAACTCGTCCACGTTCCAGCCGCGGTTCGCCGGGAACTCCGACACCGCGTCGACGCCGTCCTCGACGAGCCGCCACAGGTCCTCGGGCGTCTCGACGCCGCCCGGGTAGCGGCAGGCCATGCCCACGATCACGATGGGGTCGTCGGTGTCCGACGCGCTGCCCGTGCGGACCAGCGGTGCGTCGGTGTCCTGTCCGGTGACCTCGTCCAGCAGGAACGCGGCGAGTTCGGCCGGGGTCGGGTAGTCGAAGACCAGGGTGGCGGGCAGCCGCAGGCCGGTGTCCTCGTTGAGGCCGTTGCGCAGCTCGACGGCGGCCAGCGAGTCGACGCCTAGGTCGCGGAAGGCGCGGCCCGGTTCGATCGCGCCGGCGTCGCCGAAGCCGAGCACGACGGCGGCCCGGTTCAGTACGAGGTCGAGCAGGGCAGCCTGGTGCTCCTCGGGCGGGAGGGCGGCCAGGGTGCGCTGCAGGGCGCCCGTCTCCACCGCGGCGGCGGCCTCGGCGGAGCGGCGGCGGTGCGCCGGGGCGGGAACGAGGGTACGGAAGAGCACCGGCAGGGCGTCACCCTGCGCGCGCAGCGCGGTCAGGTCGAACTTCGCCGGGACGACGGTGGCTTCGCCGCTCGCCTGGGCGGCGTCGAAGAGCGCGAGCCCCTCCTCGGGGGCGAGGGCGAAGATGCCTCCCTGGGAGATGCGGGTGCGGTCGGCCTCGTCGAGGGTCCCGGCCATGCCGCCGGCCCACAGGCCCCAGGCCAGGGACTGGCCCGGCAGGCCCTGCGCCCGGCGGTGCGCGGCGAGACCGTCGAGGAAGGTGTTGGCCGCGGCGTAGTTGCCCTGCCCGGGGGCGCCGAGGGTGCCGGAGCCCGAGGAGAAGAGGACGAAGGCCGACAGGCCCATGTCCGCGGTGAGTTCGTGCAGGTTGAGGGCCGCGTCCACCTTGGGGCGCATGACGGTGTCGATGCGCTCGGGGGTGAGGGAGGAGATGACGCCGTCGTCCAGCACTCCTGCGGCGTGGACGACCGCGCTCAGCTCGACGCCCTTGAGCGCCGCGGCGAGCGCGGCCCGGTCGGAGACGTCACAGGCCGCGAACGAGACGTCGGCGCCGAGCCCGGTCAGCTCCGCCACCAGTTCCGCCGCACCGGGCGCGTCCGCGCCCCGGCGGCTGGTCAGCAGCAGACTGCGTACACCGTGCTCGACGACGAGATGCCGGGCGAACAAACCGCCCAGCGTGCCCGAGGCACCCGTCAGCAGGACCGTGCCGGCACCGAAGGCGGAGCCGGAACCGTCCTGGGACTCCGCGTCCTGGGCGCCCGCGTCCTGGGTGGGCTCGGCGGCGACCCGCACCAGCCGCGCCCCGTAGGCCACTCCCCCGCGCACGGTCACCTGCGGTTCGCCCGAGGCGAGCGCCAGGTCCACGGCCGCGGCCGGGTCGGCCGCCGAGTCCGTGCCCAGGTCGACCAGGACGAAGCGGCCCGGGTCCTCGGACTGGGCCGAGCGGACCAGGCCCCATACCGCGGCGCCGGCCAGGTCGGTGACGTCCTCACCGGGCAGCGCGACCGCGCCGCGGGTGACCACGACGAGGGTGCCGGAGGCCGTCTGGAGCTGCTCGAGGGCGGCAGAGGCCGCGGCGCGCACGGCGGCCGCGTCGGTGCCAGGGGTGCTGTCCAGGACAAGGGCGTCCTGGGGGCGCTCGGTGGGCGAGACCGGCAGGGGGGTCCACTCCAGCCGGAAGAGCGAGTCGTGGTGGACGGCCCGGGCGGCGGCGAGCTGCTCCTCGGTGATGGGCCGCAGCACCAGGGATTCGACCGTGGCCACGGGACGGCCGGTGCCGTCGGCCACCTGGAGCGAGACCCCGGAGCCGGTGGGCGTGAGCCGGACGCGGACGGAGGAGGCGCCGGCGGCGTGCAGGGTGACGCCGGACCAGGCGAAGGGCAGGGCCGCCTGTCCGCCCGTCACTCCGGTGAAGCTCACCGCGTGCAGGGCCGCGTCCAGCACGGCGGGGTGCAGACCGAGCCGCTCGGCGTCCCTCTGGCCCTGCTCGGGCAGGGCGATCTCGGCGTAGACCGAGTCGCCGGACTTCCAGGCGGCCCTGAGGCCCTGGAACACCGGGCCGTACCGCAGGCCCAGAGCGGCGAGGTCGGGGTAGAGGGAGGCGACGTCGATCGGGGTGGCGCCGGCCGGCGGCCACTGGGCCAGGTCGAAGGTGCCGGCGCCGGAGCCGGAGGTCAGCACACCGGTGGCGTGCCGGGTCCACGGCTCGTGCGCGGAGGGGCGGGAGTGCACGGTCAGGGCGCGGGTGCCCGAACCGTCGGCGGCGGCGACGGCCACCTGAACCTGGACGGCTCCGTGCTCGGGGAGGACCAGCGGGGCTTCGAGGGTGAGTTCCTCGAGCACGTCGCAGCCGACCTGGTCGCCCGCGCGGACGGCGAGTTCCACGAAACCGGTGCCGGGGAACAGGACGCTGCCGCCGACGACGTGGTCGGCCAGCCAGGGGTGGGTGGCGGTGGAGAGCCGTCCGGTGAGCACAGCGCCCTCGGAGTCGGCGAGCATGACGGCGGCACCGAGCAGCGGGTGGTCGGCCGCGTCCAGGCCGGCGGAGGTGACGTCCCCGGCGCCGGTCTCGGGCGTGATCCAGTAGTGGGCGCGCTGGAAGGGGTAGGTGGGCAGGTCGACCCGGCTCGCGCCCATGCCGTCGTAGACGGCGTCCCAGTTCACCTGCAGGCCGCTGACGTACAGCTGGGAGATGGTCTTGACGAGGGTGGACGCCTCGGGGCGGTCCTTGCGCAGGGTTGAGGCGAGGACGGCGGTCTCGGACCGGACGGACTGCTGGGCCAGGGCGGTGAGTACGCCGTCGGGCCCGAGTTCGACGAACCGGGTGACGCCTTCGGCTTCGAGGGTACGGACGCCGTCGGCGAAGCGGACCGCGTCACGGACGTGCCGGACCCAGTACTCGGGGTCGGTCAGACCGCTCGCCAGTTCTCCGGTGACGTTGGAGACGACCGGAATCGTCGGCTCGGCGTACTCAAGGGACCGGGCGACGGCCCGGAAGCCGTCGAGCATCGGGTCCATCAACGGCGAGTGGAAGGCATGGGAGACCTTCAGCCTGCTCGTCTTGCGGCCCTGCTCCTCGAACAGCGCCTTGATCTCCAGAACCCGCGCCTCGTCGCCGGAGACGACCACGGAGTGGGGGCCGTTGACCGCGGCGATCGAGACCATGGACGACAGGTGCGGCAGGACCTCGTCCTCGGTGGCCTGGACGGCGACCATCGCCCCGCCCTCGGGCAGGGCCTGCATCAGCCGGCCGCGCGCGGACACCAGTTTCGCCGCGTCCTCGAGCGACAGCACTCCTGCGACATGAGCCGCGGCGATCTCGCCGATCGAGTGACCGGCCACGAAGTCCGGCTTCACACCCCACGACTCGACCAAACGGTAGAGGGCGACCTCGATGGCGAACAGGGCGGGCTGGGTGAACTCGGTGCGGTTCAGACGGGCCGCGTCCTCACCCCACATGATCTGCGGGAGCGGCAGCCCAAGCGCCTCGATCACCGTGCGGAACGCCGACCTGAACGCCGGGAACGCCTCGTACAGCTCCCGGCCCATCCCGAGCCGCTGCGCGCCCTGCCCCGTGAACAGGACCGCTGTCAGCCCCCCGGTGGCCAGGCCGCGCAGCACGTCGCCGTGGAACTCGCCGGCCGCGAGGGCGTCGAGCCCGGCCCGGGCCGCCTCGCGGTCCCCGGCCAGCACCACGGCACGGTGTTCGAGGGCGGCACGGCCGGTTGCGAGGGAGTAGCCGAGGTCGAGGGCGCTCAGTCCAGGGTTCTCGGCGGTGTGGGCGCCGATACGGGTGGCCTGGGCGCGCAGGGCCTCCGCGCTGCGGGCGGAGACCGGCCACGGCAGGGCCCAGCCCGCGACCGGGCCCTCGGCGGCGGTGGGCGCGGCCTGGCCGGTCCCGTCCTCGGTGGCCGGCTGCGGCTCGGGGGCCTCCTCCAGGATGAGGTGGGCGTTGGTGCCGCTGACGCCGAAGGCGGAGACGGCTGCCCGGCGCGGGTGGTCGCTCTGCTGCCACGGGCGGGCCTGCGTCAGCAGTTCCACCCGGCCCGCAGACCAGTCGACGTGGCTTGTGGGCCGGTCCACGTGCAGGGTGCGGGGCATGGTGGCGTGACGCATGGCCATGACCATCTTGATGACGCCGCCGACGCCGGCCGCGGCCTGGGCGTGGCCGATGTTCGACTTGAGGGAGCCGAGCCACAGCGGCCGGTCCTCGGGCCGCCCCTGGCCGTACGTGGCGAGCAGCGCCTGCGCCTCGATCGGGTCGCCCAGCACGGTGCCCGTGCCGTGGCCCTCGACGACGTCGATCTGGGCGGCGGGGACGCGGGCGGCGCTGAGCGCCTCGCGGATCACCCGCTGCTGGGAGGGGCCGTTGGGGGCGGTCAGTCCGTTGCTGGCGCCGTCCTGGTTGATGGCGGAGCCCTTGATGACGGCGAGGACGGGGTGTCCCTTGGCTCGCGCGTCGGAGAGCCGCTCCAGGACGATCATGCCCGCACCCTCGGCCCAGCCGGTGCCGTCGGCGGCGTCCGCGTACGCCTTGATACGGCCGTCGGCGGCCAGGCCGCCCTGGCGGGCCATGCCGGTGAACGGGCCGGGGGTCGACATCACCATGACGCCGCCGGCGAGGGCGAGCGAGCACTCGCGGTCGCGCAGGGCCTGCGCGGCGAGGTGGAGGGCGACAAGGGAGGAGGAGCAGGCGGTGTCGACAGTGACCGAGGGGCCTTCGAGGCCGAGGGCGTAGGAGACCCGGCCGGCGATGACGGCGGCGACGGCCGCGGTGCCCATGAACGGGCCGGCCGCCTCGGGGGCGGCGTTGAGCAGGTCTCCGTAGTCCTGGAAGCCGGAGCCGGCGAACACGGCCACCTGGCCGCCGCGGACCCGGTCGGCGGGGATCCCGGCGCGTTCCATGGCCTCCCAGGAGACCTCCAGCATCAGGCGCTGCTGCGGGTCCATGGCGACGGCTTCCTTCGGCGAAATGCCGAAGAAGGCGGGGTCGAACTCCCCCGCTCCCGTCATGAATCCGCCGACCCGGGCGAAGTCCGCCTCCTCGGCGGACAGGTCCCAGCCACGGTCGGCGGGGAAGCCGGACACGGCGTCGACCTCGCTCTCGACCAGCCGCCACAGGTCCTCGGGAGAGGTCACCCCGCCGGGGTAGCGGCAGGCCATGCCCACGATCGCGATGGGGTCCTGGTCCCGGGCCTCGTACTCCTGGAGCCGCTGACGCGTCTGGGCCAAATCGGCAGTGACCCGCTTGAGATAGTCAAGGAGCTTCTGATCGTCAGCCATTCCCCGCCTCGCAACGTCTTCTGGAATACGCATGGTTCTGATGTGGTGAACACGGGCTCGGGCGCGTCGTCGGCCCCCCGGGGGGACCGCGCGCTCCGGGCCGGGGGCCTTCAGGCGAGGCCGAGTTCCTTGTCGATGAAGGCGAAGACGTCGTCGGCCGTCGACTCCTCCGAGAGCTGCTCCGCCGGTGCCGGGCCGCCGCCCAGGGCGGCCGTGAGGGTACGCAGCCGTCCGGGGATCCGGTGGCGCTCGATGTCCTCGGGGTTGAGCGCCGTCAACGCTGCCTCCAGGCGGTCGAGTCCGGCCAGAACGGACATCGCGTCGCCGTCCGCGCCGTCGTCCGGGCACAGTTCGCCGTGCAGGTACGCGGCGAGTGCGGCCGGGGTGGCGTGGTCGAAGATCATCGTGGCGGGCAGGGTGCGGCCGGTGGCGGCGGAGAGCCCGGTACGGAGATCGGTCGCGGCCACGGAGTCGAAACCGAGGTCGGTGAAGGGCCGGTCCGACTCCATCGTCGCCGGGTCGTCGTAGCCGAGCAGGGCCCCGGCGTGTGCGCGCACCAGGTCCAGCAGGGCCCGGTTCTGCTGGACCCGCGGCATGGCCCGCAGCCGCTCGGCGAACGCCGGCCCGTCCCCTGCGCCGGCCTGGCCGACGGCCTCAGCGGCGGCACCGCCGGTCAGGGCCGTCTGCGCCTCGGGCACGGCGTCGATGAGAGGCCGCGGCCGGGCCAGGGTGTAGACGGGCGCGAACCGGGACCAGTCGATGTCCGCGACGACCAGCCGGCTCTCGTCGTGGTCGAGGGTGCGGCCGAGAACGTCCAGCGCCAGGCGGGCCTCGATCGGCGGGGTGCCGATACGGGTGAGGGCCGCGTTCAGGTCGGCGTCGACCATGCCGCCGTCCCAGGGACCCCAGGCGACGGAGGTCGCGGTGGCACCGCGGGCGCGGCGGCGCTCGGCGAGCGCGTCCAGGAAGGAGTTGGCGCTGCCGTAGGCGGCCTGGCCCGCGCTGCCCCAGACGGCGGAGCCGGAGGAGAACATGACGAAGGCGTCCAGCGGGCGGTCACCGAGCAGCTCGTCCAGGTGGAGGGCCCCGCCGGCTTTCGCCTCGGCGACGGCCGCGAACTCCTCGAGCGTCAGCTCGGAGAGCGGGGCGATGCGCTGCATCACGCCTGCGGCGTGGACGACGGCGGTCAGCGGGCGGTCCGCCGGGACGGTGTCGAGGAGGGCGCGCACGGCCTCCCGGTCGGCGACGTCGCACGCCTCGACGGTCACCTGGGTGCCACGTCCAACGAGTTCGGCGACCAGGTCCTCGGCTCCGGCCGCGGCGCGGCCGCGGCGGCTGGTGAGGATCAGGTGCTCGGCGCCGCGGTCGGCAAGGAGCCGGGCCACATGGGCGCCGAGGCCACCGGTGCCGCCGGTGATCAGGACGGTGCCGCGCGGCTTCCACGTACGGGCCGGCTCACGGCTGCCGAGCGGGTCCCGGACCATGCGGCGGCCCAGCACGCGACCACCGCGGACGGCGAGCTGGTCCTCGCCCCCGGGCTCGGCGAGCACCGCGCACAGGGTGCGTATGGTCCCCTCGTCGCAGTCGGCGGGCAGGTCCACCAGGCCGCCCCAGGTCTCGGGCAGGTCCAGGGCCAGTCCGGCCCCCAGCCCCCACAGCGCGGACTGGCGGGGGTCGCCGACCTCGTCACCGGGAACGGCGGCCACCGCCTGGGCGGTGACGGCCCACAGCGGGGCGGTGAGCCCCGCGTCGCCGAGGGCCTGGACGAGGGTGACGGTGGCGGCGGTGCCACGGGAGACGGCGGGGTGCGCGGGGTGCGGCCGGTCGTCGAGAGCGAGCAACGACAGCGCGCCGACGAGACCGGTGTGGGCCCGCAGTTCGGCGGCGAGGGCCGCCCGGTCCTGGTCGCCGACCTCCACCCGTACGGTCCACAGACCCCGCTCGGTCAGCCCCTTGGTGAGGGCGCGGGTCCGCGGGTCGTCCGCGCGGCCCGCGGGCACGGCCAGCAGCCAGGTGCCGTCCGGGGTGCCGCCGGCGGCCGCGGCCGGTGTACGGGCGGGCAGCCAGTCCACGCGGTAGCGCCAGGAGTCGGTACGGGCCTGGTCCTGGCTGCGCCCGTACCAGGTGCGCAGGGCGGGCAGCACCTGGCCGAGTGCTTCGGCCGGTACGCCGATACGGTCGGCAAGGCCGACAGGGTCCGCACCGTCGAGGGCCTCCCAGAAAACGGTGCCCGCGGCGTCGGGGGTGACGGCCGGGGCGGCGGTCTCCTCCAGGTCACGCCAGAACCAGCGGCGCTGGAAGGCGTAGGTGGGCAGGTCGACCAGCCGGCCACCGCGCCCGGCGAAGAACGCCTGCCAGTCGACGGCCACCCCACGGCAGTGGGCCAGGGCGACAGCACCGACAAGCTCCTGCTCCTCGGCGCGGTCGCGGCGCAGCAACGGGACGAAGACGGCGTCACGGTCCCCGCTGAGACAGCCGGGGCCGGTGCCCGACAGGGCCGCGTCGGGGCCGAGTTCGACGAAGGTGGTGACGCCCTTGTCCTCCAGTACGGCCACGGCGTCGGAGAAGCGGACCGCTTCGCGAACATGCCGCACCCAGTACTCGGCAGTGGTCAGGTCACCGGTCCCGGCAGAGGCACCGGTGAGGGTGGAGACCACGGGGATCTGCGGCTCGGTGTACTCCAGAGAGCCAGCGACGGCCCGGAAGTCGTCGAGCATCGGGTCCATCAACGGCGAGTGGAAGGCATGGGAGACCTTCAGCCTGCTCGTCTTACGGCCCTGCTCCTCGAACAGCGCCTTGATCTCCAGTACGCGTGTCTCCTCGCCGGAGACGACGACCGAGTTCGGACCATTGACCGCGGCGATCGACACCGTGTCGGTGAGGTGCGGGAGGACTTCGTCCTCCGTGGCCTGGACGGCGACCATCGCCCCGCCCTCCGGCAGAGCCTGCATCAGCCGGCCACGCGCCACGACCAGCTTCGCCGCATCCTCCAGCGACAGCACACCAGCGACATGAGCCGCGGCGATCTCACCGATCGAGTGACCCGCCACAAAGTCCGGCTTCACACCCCACGACTCGACCAGACGGAACAGCGCGACCTCGACGGCGAACAGAGCGGGCTGGGTGAACTCCGTACGGCTCAAACGCTCCGCGTCCTCACCCCACACCACCTCACGCAACGGCAGCCCAAGCGCCTCCGTCACCCCATCGAACGCGGCAGCGAACACCGGGAACGCCTCATACAGCTCCCGGCCCATCCCCAACCGCTGCGCACCCTGCCCCGTGAACAAGAACGCGGTCAGGTCGTCGGTTCGGCCGATCGTGCCCTGGACGACCCCGGCAGCGGGCTCGCCGGCCGCGAGTGCGCCGAGCCGGCGCAGGAGCCCGGCCCGGTCCGCGGCAAGCACGGCGGCCCGGTCCTGCAGCGCGGCCCGGGTGGTGGCCAGGGAACGGCCAAGGTCTGTCAGGGTGGCCTGCTCGTCGGCCTGCACGTGGTCCAGCAGGCGCCGGGCCTGGGCGCGCAGAGCGGGACCGCCCTTGGCGGACAGAACGAGCGGGACGACGGTGGCACGGCCGGCCGCCAGTTCCCCGTTGCCCTCGTCGTCGGCGAAAACCGGGGCCTCTTCGAGGATCACGTGGCCGTTGGTGCCACTGAACCCGAAGGAGGAGATTCCCGCTCGGCGCGGACGGTCGGGGGTGACCGGCCAGGGCCGGGCGTCGGTGAGCAGTTCGATGCCGCCCTCGCTCCAGTCCACCCTGCGGCTGGGGGCATCGACGTGGAGGGTCTTGGGCAGCAGGCCGTGGCGCATGGCCATAACCATCTTGATGATTCCGGACACCCCGGCCGCCGCCTGGGCGTGGCCGATGTTCGACTTGAGGGAGCCGAGCCACAGCGGCCGGTCCTCCGGCCGGTCCTGGCCGTACGTGGCGAGCAGCGCCTGCGCCTCGATCGGGTCGCCCAGCACCGTGCCGGTGCCATGCGCCTCCACCGCGTCCACCTGATCGGCGGTCAGCTGGGCGTTGGCGAGGGCCTGCTGGATCACGCGGCGCTGGGAGGGGCCGTTGGGGGCGGAGATGCCGTTGCTGGCACCGTCCTGGTTGACGGCCGTGCCTCGAATGACGGCAAGGACGGGGTGGCCGTTACGGCGGGCGTCGGACAGCCGCTCGACGACCAGCAGGCCGACGCCCTCACCCCAGCCGGTGCCATCGGCGGCCTCGGCGAAGGACTTGCAGCGGCCGTCCGCGGACAGCCCCCGGTCCTGGCTGAAGCCGACGAAGGAGTGCGGGTGGGCCATGACCGTGGCGCCGCCCGCCAGAGCGAGGGTGCACTCACCTCGGCGCAGCGACTGGACGGCCAGGTGCAGGGCCACCAGGGAGGACGAACAAGCGGTGTCCACCGTGACCGCCGGGCCCTCCAGGCCCAGGGTGTAGGCGATCCGGCCGGAGGCGACGCTGGCGAGGCTGCCGGTGCCACCGCCCACGAGGTAGTCGTGGTACACGACGCCCGCGAAGACGCCGGTGGGGGTCTCCTTCAGGGTGGCAGGGGCGATACCCGCGCGCTCCAGGGCCTCCCAGGCGGTCTCGAGGAGCAGCCGCTGCTGTGGGTCGGTCTCCTTGGCCTCCTTCGGGCTGATCCTGAAGAAGTCGGCGTCGAACTCACCGGCGTCGTGCAGGAAACCGCCCTCGCGAGAGTAGGTCTTGCCGGGGGTGGCGGGCTCGGGGTCGTACAGGCCCTCGACGTCCCAGCCGCGGTTGTCCGGGAAGGGGGTGATGGCATCCGTCGCGGATTCCACCAGCTGCCACAGTGCCTCAGGGGTGTTCACCCCGCCGGGCAGCCGGCAGGCCATGCCCACGATCGCGATCGGCTCGTGGTCCCTCGTCTCGGCCTCCCGCAGCCGACGCTTGGTCTGCTGGAGGTCGGCCGTGGCGCGCCTGAGATATTCGCGGAGCTTGTCGTCGTTGCCCATCGCTTCAAGAACCAATCTCAAGGTTGTCCAGGGCCAGGAAGAGTTCCTCGTCCGTGGCCGATTCGAAGTCGTCGTGGCCGTCGTCCGCCGCGCCGCCGCGGCCGTCCCGCCAGGTGCGCAGGAGCGCTTCGAGGCGTGCGGTGACCCGGGCGGTGTCGCCGTTCAGGTACGGGGCGGCGGCCAGAAGCGCCTCCAGCCGGTCGAGTTCGTCGAGGACCGGCCGGGCCGGCTCCTCCTCGCCGGGCTGGTCCAGGGCGAGCAGCAGGCTGGCGACGGCCTGGGAGTTGGGGTGGTCGAAGGCCAGGGTGGCGGGCAGCCGCAACCCTGTGGTGGCGGTGAGCCGCTTGCGGAGTTCGCTGGCGGCCACCGAGTCGAAGCCCAGCTCAGTGAAAGCCCGGTCGGGCTCCACGTCGTCGAGGGTGTCGTGGCCGAGGACGGCGGCGACGTGCTGCCGTACCAGCTTCAGCACGGCCCGCTCGCGTTCGCCGTCGGGCAGGCCGACCAGTTCGCGCCAGCGGTCGGTGTCGGCGGACGGCCCGTCCGCCCGCTCTCCGCCGGAGCCCGGCGTGCCGCCGAGGGCGACGACCTCACCGGTGATCTCGGCGAGCCAGTAGGGGCGGCGCTGGAAGGCGTAGGTGGGCAGGTCGACCAGCCGGCCACCGCGCCCGGCGTAGAACGCCTGCCAGTCGACGGCCACCCCACGGCAGTGGGCCAGGGCGACAGCACCGACAAGCTCCTGCTCCTCGGCGCGGTCGCGGCGCAGGACGGGGATGAAGGCGGCGTCTTCGGCGGTGGCCTGGCCCATCGCGGTGAGCACCGCGTCGGGGCCGAGTTCGACGAAGGTGGTGACGCCCTTGTCCTCCAGTACGGCCACGGCGTCGGAGAAGCGGACCGCTTCGCGAACATGCCGGACCCAGTACTCGGCGGTGGTCAGGTCATCAGCGGATGCTGAGGCGCCGGTGAGGGTGGAGACCACCGGGATCTGCGGCTCGGCGTAGGTGAGCTGGGCTGCGACGGCCCGGAAGTCGTCGAGCATCGGGTCCATCAACGGCGAGTGGAAGGCATGGGAGACCTTCAGCCTGCTCGTCTTACGGCCCTGCTCCTCGAACAGCGCCTTGATCTCCAGTACGCGTGTCTCCTCCCCGGAGACGACGACCGCATTGGGTCCGTTGACCGCGGCGATCGACACCGTGTCGGTGAGGTGCGGAAGGACTTCGTCCTCCGTGGCCTGCACGGCGACCATCGCCCCGCCCTCCGGCAGAGCCTGCATCAACCGGCCACGCGCCACGACCAGCTTCGCCGCATCCGAGAGGCTGAGAACACCCGCTATGTGTGCCGCGGCGATCTCACCGATCGAGTGACCCGCCACAAAGTCCGGCCGAACACCCCACGACTCGACCAGACGGAACAGCGCGACCTCGACGGCGAACAGAGCGGGCTGGGTGAACTCCGTACGGCTCAAACGCTCCGCATCCTCACCCCACACCACCTCACGCAACGGCAGCCCAAGCACCTCTGTCACCCCATCGAACGCGGCAGCGAACACCGGGAACGCCTCATACAGCTCCCGGCCCATCCCCAACCGCTGCGCACCCTGCCCCGTGAACAAGAACGCGGTCCGACCGGTCCTGCGGGTGCTGCCGGTGGCCGTACGGGCGGGCTCCTCCCCGGCCGCGAGTGCGGTCAGGGCGCGGACGGTCTGCTCGCGGCTCCCGGTGAGCACCGCGGCGCGGTGTTCGAGGGCGGCCCGGCCGGTGGCCAGCGACCAGGCGGTGTCCGCCAGGCCGAGGTCCTCGCGGGCCTCCAGGTGGGCGGCGAGCCGGGCGGCCTGGCTGCGCAGGGCCTCCCGGGTTCGGGCGGAGAGCAGCAGCGGCAGCACGGCGGACTCCCGGTCCGGCGTTCCGGCGGCGGGGGCCGTCTCGGGCTCCGGCGCGTCGGGGGCCTGCTCGACGATGACGTGGGCGTTGGTGCCGCTGATGCCGAAGGAGGAGATGCCGGCCCGGCGGGGGCGGTCGGCGTCGGGCCACTCGCGGGCCTCGGTGAGCAGGCCGACCGCTCCGGCCTCCCAGTCCACCTGCGGCGAGGGCTCGTCGGCGTGCAGGCTCTTCGGCAGGACGCCGTGGCGGATGGCCTCGACCATCTTGATGACGCCGGCGACACCGGCGGCGGCCTGGGTGTGGCCGATGTTCGACTTGATCGAGCCGAGCCACAGCGGCTGGCCCTCCGGCCGGTCCTGGCCGTACGTGGCGAGCAGAGCCTGCGCCTCGATCGGGTCACCCAGCACGGTGCCGGTGCCATGCGCCTCGACCGCGTCCACCTGATCGGCGGTCAGCTGGGCGTTGGCGAGGGCCTGGCGGATGACACGCTGCTGGGAGGGGCCGTTGGGGGCGGAGAAGCCGTTGCTGGCACCGTCCTGGTTGACGGCCGTGCCGCGGACGACCGCCAGCACGGGGTGGCCGTTACGGCGGGCGTCGGACAGCCGCTCCACGAGCAGCAGGCCCACGCCCTCGGAGAAGCCGGTGCCGTCGGCGCCGGCGGCGAAGGAGCGGCAGCGGCCGTCCTCGGACAGGCCCTGCTGGAGGCCGAACTCGATGAGCACCTCGGGGGTGGCCATGACGGTGACACCGCCGGCCAGGGCGAGGGTGCACTCGCCGGAGCGCAGCGCCTGGATGGCCAGGTGCAGGGCGACCAGTGACGAGGAGCACGCGGTGTCGACGGTGACGGCCGGGCCTTCGAGGCCGTACGTGTACGACAGCCGGCCGGAGGCGATGGAGCCGGTGGCGCGGGACCGGGCGTAGTCGTGGTACATGGCGCCGGTGAACACGCCGGTCGGGCTGCCCTTGAGGGTGCCCGGGTCGATACCGGCCCGCTCGAACAGCTCCCATGAGGTTTCGAGGAGCAGCCGCTGCTGGGGGTCCATTCCGGCGGCGTCGTGCGGGCTGATGCCGAAGAAGCCGGCGTCGAACTCGGCGGCGTCGTAGAGGAAGCCGCCGGAGCGGGTGTAGGTACGGTCGGGGGTGCCGGGCTCGGGGTCGTAGATGCCGTCGAGGTCCCAGCCGCGGTCGGTGGGGAACTCGTCGACGGTCTCGACGCCCTCGGCGACGAGCTGCCACAGGTCCTCGGGCGAGCGCACGCCGCCGGGGAAGCGGCAGGCCATGGCGACGAGGGCGATGGGTTCGTCGGTGGACGTGGCGACGGGCGTGGCGGGGGCGGCGGCGTCCGCGCCGAGGGCGGTCTCCTTCAGGGCCCGGGCCGCGTCGCGGGTCGTCGGGTAGTCGAAGACCAGGGTGGCGGGCAGCTTGAGGCCGGTGCCGGCGGCGAGCCGGTTGCGCAGTTCGACCGCGGTCAGGGAGTCGAAGCCGAGTTCCTTGAACGCACGGTCGGGCTGGACCGCGTCGGGCGAGTCGTGACCGAGGACGTCCGCGACGTGTCCGCGTACGAGATCGAGCAGGAGGGTGTCGCGGTCGGTCTCGGGCAGCCGGGCCAGCTGGTCGGCGAGGGCGGTGCCGGCGGTGGCGCCGCCGAGGGCCGCCTTGCGGACGGGGACCCGGACCAGCTCGCGCAGGATGCCGGGGACCTGACCGTTCACGGCCTGGGCGCGCAGGGCGGCCAGGTCCAGTTTGACCAGCAGGCGCAGCGGGTCCCCGGCCGCGAGGGCCTGGTCGAAGAGGTCGAGTCCTTCGGTGGTGGCCATGGCAGGGAAGCCCTGTCGGCGCAGCCGTTCGATGTCGGTGTCGTCCAGGGTACCGGTCATGCCGGTGCCCTCGGCCCACAGGCCCCAGGCCATGGAGGTGGCGGGCAGCCCGGCGGCGCGGCGGTGGGCGGCGAGCGCGTCGAGGAAGACGTTGGCGGTGGCGTAGTTGGCCTGTCCGGCCGCGCCGAGGGTGCCGGCGGCGGAGGAGAACAGGGCGAAGAGGGCGAGTTCGCGGTCGGCGGTGAGCTCGTGCAGATGCCAGGCGGCGTCCGCCTTGGGGGCGAGGACGGAGTCCAGCCGGTCGGGGGTGAGGGCAGCGACCACGCCGTCGTCGAGTATGCCGGCGGAGTGGACCACGCCGGTCAGCGGGTGATCGGCGGGGATGGCGGCCAGTACCGCGGCCAGGGCGTCCCGGTCCGAGACGTCGCAGGCGGCGAAGGTGGCGGTGGCGCCGAGCGCGGCGAGTTCCTCGCGCAGTTCGGCGGCGCCGGGAGCGTCGGCGCCGCGGCGGCTGGTGAGCACCAGGTGCCGGATGCCGTGTTCGGCGGCCAGGTGGCGGGCGACGATGGCGCCGAGGCCGCTGGTACCGCCGGTGATGAGGACGGTGCCCTGTGGGTCGAGGGTGCGGGCCGGGGCGTCGGCGTTCGGCTCGGTGTCGCGGACCAGGCGGGGGGCGTACGCGGTGCCCGCGCGCAGGGCGAGTTCGGGCTCGTCGGCGGCGAGGGCGGCGGGCAGGGCGCGCCGGGAGTCCTCGGTGCCGTCGAGGTCGACGAGGGTGAACCGGCCGGGGTTCTCGGCCTGGGCCGCGCGGGCCAGGCCCCACAGGGGTGCGGTCGCGACGTCGACGGTGTCGTCGCCGTTCGTGGTGACCGCGCCCTGGGTGAGCAGCACGAGCCGGGAGCCGGCCAGGCGGTCGTCGGCTGCCCAGTCCTGGAGGAGGGCCAGGGTGTCGTGGGCGCTGGCGCGGACGGCCTGGAGCGGCGCCGTCCCGGGGGCGGTGCGGCAGACCAGCACGGTGGTGGGGGCGGGGGCGCCGTCGTCGAGGGCGGCGCGCAGCGCGCCGAGGTCGGGGTGGGAGGTCCGCTCGCCGAGGCCCAGGGTGTCGGGGCCGATGAGCACCGTGGAGGTGGCGGCGGCCGGGGCGGCGGGGATCTCGGTCCAGGCGAGCCGGTAGGGCTGCTCGCGCCGGCCGCCGGCCGCGCTGAGCTGCTCGGTGGAGACGGGCTTGGCGATGATGGAGCCGACGGTCAGCACCGGGTTGCCGCCTTGGTCGGCGGCCTCCAGCCGGGTGCTGCCCTTGGCGTCGGTGACCAGCCGGACCCGCAGGGCGGTGGCGCCGACGGCATGCAGAGAGACGCCGGTCCAGGCGAAGGGCAGCAGGGTGTCGCTGCTGTCCTCGCCGACGAGGTCGGCGTGCAGGGCGGCGTCGAGGAGGGCGGGGTGGATGCCGAACTGCTGGGCGTCGCCGTGCGCCTGCTCGGGCAGGGCGATCTCGGCGAAGACTTCCTCGCCGCGCCGCCACAGGGCGGTCAGGCCCTGGAAGACGGGGCCGTAGGCGTAGCCGCGGCCGAAGAGCCGCTCGTACGCGCCGTCGAGGCCGACGGCCTCGGCGCCGGGCGGCGGCCACTGGGTGAGGTCGAAGGCAGGGGCGGGGGCGCCGGTGGTGAGGGTGCCCTCGGCGTGCCGGATCCAGGGCTGGTCCTCGCCGTCGGCGCGGGAGTGGATGGTCACCGGGTGGCCGCCCGTCTCGTCGGCGGGGCCGAGGAGCACCTGGAGGTCCACACCGCCGCGTTCGGGCAGGATCAGCGGGGCTTGGAGCGTGAGTTCGTCCAGGACGTCGCAGCCGGCCTGGTCGCCGGCGCGGACGGCGAGTTCGACGAAGGCCGTGCCGGGCAGCAGGACGGCGCCGAGGGCTTCGTGGTCGGCGAGCCAGGGCTGCCTCTGCAGGGAGAGACGACCGGTGAACAGGTGTCCGCCGGTGGCGGGCTGGGCGGCGGCGGCGAGCAGCGGGTGGGTGACGGCGAGCTGGCCGAGGTCCGCCACGCCGCCGCCGACGAGCGGCACCTTGCGCCAGTAACGCTTCCGCTGGAAGGCGTAGGTGGGCAGGTCGGTGGTGCGGGCGCCGGTGCCGTCGAAGAAGGCGGCCCAGTCGACGGCCGCGCCGCGTACCCATGCCTCGGCGAGGGAGTGGGCGAAGCGGAACAGCCCACCGTCCTTGCGGCGCAGGGAGCCGATGGTGACGGCCTGCCGGTCGGCGGCGTCGATGCTCTCCTGGATGCCGTTCTTGAGAATGTGGTGCGGGGTGGGTTCGACGAACAGGGAGAATCCGTCTCGCAGGAGGGCCTGGGTGGCCTCCTCGAAGCGGACCGTCTGTCGCAGGTTGGTGTACCAGTAGTCGGCGTCGAGCCCGGAGGTGTCGATCGGGGCGCCGGTGACGGTGGAGTAGAACGGCAGCCGGGTGGCCCGGGGGGTCACGGGCGCCAGGGCCTTCAGGACCTCCTCGCGGATCTCCTCCACGTAGTGGGAGTGGGAGGCGTAGTCGACCTGGATCATCCGGGCGCGTACGCCCTCGGCGGTGAGTTCGGTGAACAGCTCCTGCAGGGCCTCGACGTCGCCGCAGGCCACGGCGATGGCGGGGCCGTTGACGGCGGCCAGTTGGAGGCGGCCCTCCCAGCGCTCGAGGCGGGCGGCGATCTCGGCCGCCGGCAGCGGTACGGACATCATGCCGCCCTTGCCGGCCAGCCGGTCCCGGATGATCTGGCTGCGCAGGGCGACGACGCGGGCGCCGTCCTCCAGGGTGAGCGCCTCGGCGACGGTCGCAGCGGCGATCTCGCCCTGCGAGTGGCCGACGACGGCGGAGGGTTCGATCCCGTAGCTGCGCCACAGGGCGGCCAGGGAGACCATGACGGCCCACAGGACGGGCTGGACGACTTCGACCTGCTCCAGGCTCGGCCGGCCGGGCTCGCCGCGCAGGACCCCGAGCAGGTCCCAGTCGGTGAAGGCCGACAGGGCGCGGGCGCATTCGGCCATGCGCGCGGCGAAGACGGGCGACTCGTCCAGGAGCTGGACGGCCATGCCCTCCCACTGGGAGCCCTGGCCAGGGAAGACGAAGACGGTGCGCGGGTCCCCGGTCACGCAGCCGGTGACGGCGGTGCCGCCGCTGCCCTGCCTGGTGAGGACGTCCATGCCCGCGCGCAGCGCCCCGGGGGTGTCGCCGAGGACGACGGCCCGGTGTCCGAGTGCGGCTCGGGTCGTGGCGAGGGACAGGCCGATGTCGACGGGTCGTTCCGCGGGGCGGTCCTCGACGTGCCTGCGCAGCCGGTCCGCCTGCGCCCGCAGGGCCGCCGCGCTCTTACCCGAGATGAGCCATGGAACCACCGGAGGAAATTCCTCGCTGCCCACCCAGGCCACCCCCTTGACTAGGTGTTGAATTCGAAATTCGCCAGTAGTGGCGGATACGCGCGACGCTACTGAGCCGGGGACGGGCGGCATACCCCAGAAAGCGGGACGGCCACCCCTATGCGGGGGTGGCCGAATTTCCTTAATTTACGAGCTGATTGCGTGTTCTTTACTCAGCCGATGAACCGCTTGAGGACGGACAGAACGGCGGGCGCCTGGTCGTTGAGGTAGAAGTGTCCGCCGGGGAACACCTTCAGGTCGAAGGCACCGGTGGTGTGCTGCCGCCAGGCCCCGGCCTCGGTGGGCGTGACGTGGCTGTCCGCGTCGCCGGTGAGCACGGTGACGGGGCACGCCAGCTTGGGGCCGGGGGTGTAGCGGTAGGTCTCGGCGGCCCGGTAGTCGGCCCGGATGGCGGGCAGGATCATCCGTACGATCTCCGGGTCTCCGAGGACCTGGGCGTCGGTGCCGCTGAGCCGGTTGATGTCGGCGAGCAGGCCCTCGTCGTCCTTGAGGTGGACGGTCTCGTCCCGGACGGTGGAGGGGGCGCGGCGCCCGGAGGCGAACAGGCCCTGTACCGGGATGCCTTCGGCCTCGAGACGGACGGCGACCTCGAAGGCGAGGGTGGCGCCCATGCTGTGCCCGAAGAGGGTCACCGGGCGGTCGAAGTACGGCCGCAGCTGCCCGAGCACGGCGTCGGCGAGGGCGGGGATGGAGTCGATGCACGGTTCGGCGCGCCGGTCCTGACGGCCGGGGTACTGCACCGCCAGCACGTCAATGCCGGGCGAGAGCTGCCGTGACACGGGGAAGTAGTAGGAGGCGGAGCCGCCCGCGTGCGGAAAGCAGATCAGCCGGGCGGGGGCGTCGTGTGCGGGGTGGAAGCGCCGAACCCAGGCGCTCGCAGCCAGGGTGTCCGTCGTCATCGCGGTCGGTCTCCTCGGTGTCGGTGTCGGTGTCGGGGTCGTGTCCCGGTCGGGCCGGTACCCGGTCGGGGTCCGGCTCGGTGCCCGGGTCGGGCCGGCCTCAGGCGGCGGGGCGACGGAAGGCGGAGCGGTAGTACAGCAGCGGTTCGGCCTCGGTGACGGCCGGGACCGTGTCCAGGCCCAGGACCCGGCCGAGTACCAGCCAGTGGTCGCCGCCGGGGTGGACGGCCTCGACGGTGCAGTCGATCCAGCCGAGGGAGCCGGCGAGGACCGGCGAGCCGGTCACGGGAGCCGGGCTCCATTCGACGCCCGCGAACTTGTCGGCGCCGCTGACCGCGAAGGACCGGCACAGGTCCTCCTGTTCGACGGCCAGCAGGTTGACGCAGAAGCCGCCCGTCGGTGCGATCCGCGGCCAGGTGCGGGAGGTCTTGGCGACGGAGAAGGTCACCAGAGGCGGATCGAGGGAGAGGGAGGCGAAGGACTGGCAGGTGAAACCGGCGGGAGCCGGGCCCGGGGGACCGTCCTCGACCCCGGTGATGATGGTCACCCCGCTGCAGAAATGGCCGAGGACATGGCGGAACGCCAGGGGGTCGACCGGCTTTTCGAGCGTGGTGCTGGCGGGCGTGGGCATGAAGCTGTCCCTTCTCTTCCTCGTGCGGTGCCTCACGCGGCGGCGCGGGCCTCGGCCGGCTCCGGTGCCTGCTCGATGATCACGTGGGCGTTGGTGCCGCTGATCCCGAACGAGGAGACTCCGGCCCGGCGCGGGCGGCCGGTCTCCGGCCACGGCTGGGCCTCGGTGAGCAGCCGTACGTTCCCGGCTTCCCAGTCCACCTGCGGGGTCGGCTCGTCGACGTGCAGGGTCTTGGGCAGCACGCCTTCGCGGATGGAAAGGATGATCTTGATGATCGAGGCCACCCCGGCCGCGGCCTGGGTGTGGCCGAGGTTGGACTTGACCGAGCCGAGCCACAGGGGCCGGTCGGCGGGCCGGTTCCGCCCGTAGGTGGCGAGCAGCGCCTGGGCCTCGATGGGGTCACCGAGACGGGTCGCGGTGCCGTGCGCGTCGACCGCGTCGACGTCTGCGGTGGTGAGGCCCGCCTTGGCGAGCGCCTGGCGGATCACCCGCTGCTGGGCGGGCCCGTTGGGGGCCGTGATGCCGCTGGAGGCACCGTCCTGGTTGAGCGCCGAGGACCGGATGAGCGCGTGGATACGGCGTCCGTTGCGCCGGGCGTCGGAGAGCCGCTCGATCAGCAGCATCGCGGTGCCCTCACCCCAGCCGGTGCCCTCGGCGGCCGCGGCGAACGAACGGCACTTGCCGTCGGCGGACAGCCCCTTCTGCTTGGTGAAGTACTGGAAGGTCTCAGGGGCGACCATCACCGTCACTCCCCCGGCGAGCGCCAGGTCGCACTCGCCGGCCCGCAGCGCCTGGGTGGCCAGGTGGACGGAGACCAGCGAGGAGGAACAGGCGGTGTCCACGGACAACGACGGCCCCTCCAGGCCCAGGGTGAACGACACGCGGCCGCTGACCAGACTGCCGCCGGTGCTGGCGCCTTCGTACTCGTGGTACATCAGGCCGGCGAACACGCCGGTCTTCGTGCCGCGCAGCGACAGGGGGTCGATCCGGGCGTCTTCGACGGTCTCCCAGGCCGTCTCCAGGAGCAGCCGCTGCTGCGGGTCCATCTCCTCGGCCTCGCGGGGCGAGATGCCGAACAGGTCGGCGTCGAACTCCGCGGCGTCGTGGAGGAACGCGCCGTGCCGGGTGATGGTTGTGCCGGGGCCGCCGTCGGGGTCGTAGAGGGCGTCGACGTCCCAGTCGCGGTCGGTGGGGAACTCGGTGACTCCGTCGCGGCCCTCCCTGAGCATGACCCAGAGGTCGTCCGGCGAGTCGACGCCGCCGGAGAACCGGCAGGCCATCCCGATGACCGCGAACGGCTCCTGCGCCGCCTGCTCCCTCTCCTGCTGCTGCCGGCGCAGCCGCTCGTTCTCGGTCATGGAGGCGCGCAGCGCCTCGACTATCTGCTCAACATCCATGGTTGTCTGCCTTGTCTGCCTTCAGCCTTCGTCTCACTCGGACTTGCCCGTGGACCCGAGCGCTGCCTTGACCAGCTCGTCCAGCGCCATGTTCTGGATGTCGAGTCCGACCGGGCCACCGGCTGCCGCCGGTGCGGCGGACGCGGGGGCCGGCTCGGGCTCCGGCTCGGCCGGCGGCGCCAGCTCCTCCAGAAGGAAACTCGCCAGCGCCTCCGAGTTGGGGTAGTCGAACATCAGGGTGGCCGGCAGGCGGACCTCGGTGGCGGCGGAGAGGTTGTTCCGCAGTTCGATCGCCGCGAGCGAGTCGAGGCCCAGTTCGGTGAAGCCGCGCCGCATGTCGATCGAGGCGGGATCGTCGTGGCGGACCAGGGCGACATGCTCCCGGACCAGGTCCATCAGGATCCGCAGCTGCTCGTCCGGCGTGAGCCCGGCGAGCCGTTCCTGGATGCTCTGCCCGGCGGCCGGAGCGGCCGCTGCGGCCGGCTCGGCCACGGTGGCGCGGGCCCGGGCGGGCCGTACGCCGCTGCCGGTGCTGCCGTTCCCGGCGCTGCCGCCGCTGCCGGTGCTGCCGGTGCTGCTGATCACCTCGCGCAGCACGGCGGGCGGGGCCGCCGCGGCCCGCAGCGTGTCCAGGTCCAGGCACAGCGGGGCGAGCAGAGCGTCGTCGCGGGTCAGCGCCTCGTCCAGCAGGAGGAGCCCGTCCCGCGGGTCCATCGCCGGGATCCCGAGCCGCTTCTGGCGCTCGATGACCGCGTCACTGAGCTGGGCGGCCATGCCGTCGCCCGCCCACAGGTGCCAGGTGAGCGAGGTGGCGGCCAGGCCGAGGGCCCGGCGGTGCCCGGCGAGGGCGTCGAGGAACCGGTTGCCCGCCGCGTAGCCGGCCTGTCCGCCGTTGTCGAAGTAGCCCGTGGTGGAGGAGAAGAGCACGAAGGCCGCCAGCTTCACCCCGAGTTCGACGGTCAGGTCGTGCAGGTGCCAGGCCGCGTCGACCTTCGGCCGCAGCACGGCCTCGACGCGGTCCGCGGTCAGCGAGGTGATCAGGCCGTCGTCGACGACGCCGGCGGCGTGGACGATGCCGGTCAGCGGGTGTTCCGTACCGATCCCGGCCAGCACCGCGGAGACCGCGGCCCGGTCAGAGACGTCGCAGGCCGCTACGGAGACGTCGGCACCGAGCCCGGTCAGCTCCGCCACCAGCTCCTTCGCACCGGGCGCGTCCGCGCCCCGACGGCTGGTCAGCACCAACTGACGTACACCATGCTCCGCGACGAGGTGACGGGCCACCAACGCCCCCAGACCACCGGTACCACCGGTGATCAGAACCGTGCCGCCGCCCTCCCACGGAGAGGCGACCGACGACTCCGGCACACCGGTACGGGCCAGGCGCGGAACCAGGACCCGTCCCTCGCGGACAGCGAACTCCGGCTCACCGGAGCCGGCCGCAGCAGCCAGGACCTGCCCGGATGCCTCGGTGGTGTCGGTGTCGACGAGGACGAACCGGCCCGGGTTCTCGGCCTGCGCGGCCCGGATCAGGCCCCACACCGGAGCCTGGGTCACGTCGGGGTTCTCCTCCGGCCCGGCCGTGACCGCGCCGGTGGTGCGGACCACGAGGGTGGAGGCCGCGAACCGCCGGTCCGTGAGCCACTCCTGTGTGGCGGCCAGCATGTCCAGGGTGGTGGCCCGGGCGATCTCCGCGGTATCCGCGGCGCCCTGGCCAGACCCGCCGACCGGCAGGAGCACGAGGGGCGGCGCCTGCCCGTCGGCGGAGCGCACCTCGTCCAGCGTCGGCAGTCGACGGTCGGCACCGGTCTGCTCCGGCTGGGGTCGCTCCTGCCAAGCGTAGGCGAAGAGCGCCTGTCCGGCGTCGCCCGACGCGGTGCCGGACCGCTCCGGGGAGGCGGGACGGGAGACGAGCGCCTCGACCGTGGCGACCGGCCGCCCCGAGGTGTCGGCCAGGTGCAGCCGGGTGACCTCGTCGCCGCCGACCCGGCGCAGGTGGACGCGCAGTTCGGTAGCGCCCGCGGCGTGCAGGGTGATCCCGTTCCAGACGAACGGCAGCACCGTGCCTGCCTGGTCATCGAGCAGATCGACATGGCTGGCGGCGTCGAGGAGGGCGGGGTGGAGGCCGAAGCGGGCCGCGTCGGCGTGCGCCTGCTCGGGCAGGGCGACCTCCGCATACACGTCCTCGCCCTTGCGCCACACGGCCTTCAGGCCCTGGAACACCGGACCGTAGCCGTAGCCACGCTCGGCCAGACGCTCGTACGCACCTTCCACCGGAACCGGCGTGGCACCCGGCGGCGGCCAGGCCGTCAGATCGAACTCCGGCTCCGCCGGCTCCACCGACAGGAAACCGGACGCATGACGCACCCACTCGCCGGTGCCGTCGGCGTCGCGCGACCAGATACTCACCGGCCGCTCGCCCTTGGCGTCCGCGGCCCCGACGACGGTCTGGAGCGCAAGCGCCCCGTGCTCCGGCATGATCAGCGGCGCCTCCATGGTGAGTTCTTCAAGCCGGCCGCAGCCGACCTCGTCACCGGCGCGGATGGCAAGCTCCACGAACCCGGTGCCCGGCAGCAGGACGTCGCCCAGCACCTCGTGGCCGGTCACCCAGGGCTGGCCGGCGGCGGACAGTCGGCCGGTCAGCACGGCCCCACTGCCGTCGGGCAGCGTCACGGACGCACCGAGCAGGGGGTGCTCGGCGGCGGCCAGGCCGAGCCCGGCCGCGTCAACGGGGGCCTCGGACTGCGGCTTCAGCCAGAAGTGACGCCTCTCGAAGACGTACGGGGGCAGGGCGACCTGACGGGCTGTGGTGAAGAAGGCCGTCCAGTCCAGGACCGAGCCGGCCATGTGCAGGCGGGCGGCCGCCTCGGCCACTTCGCGTGTCTCGGCGCGGTCGCGGCGCAGGACGGGGATGAAGGCGGCGTCTTCGGCGGTGGCCTGGCCCATCGCGGTGAGCACCGCGTCGGGACCGAGTTCGACGAAGGTGCCGACGCCGGACTCGGCGAGGGTACGGACGCCGTCGGAGAAGCGGACCGCTTCGCGAACATGCCGCACCCAGTACTCGGCAGTGGTCAGGTCACCGGTCCCGGCAGAGGCACCGGTGAGCGTGGAGACCACCGGAATCTGCGGCTCGGCATAGGTGAGCTGCGCTGCGACAGCCCGGAAGTCGTCGAGCATCGGGTCCATCAACGGCGAGTGGAAGGCATGCGAGACCTTCAGCCTGCTCGTCTTACGGCCCCGCGCCTCGAACAGCGCCTTGATCTCCAGAACCCGTGTCTCCTCGCCGGAGACGACGACCGCATTGGGTCCGTTGACCGCGGCGATCGAAACCGTGTCGGTGAGGTGCGGAAGGACTTCGTCCTCCGTGGCCTGCACGGCGACCATCGCCCCGCCCTCCGGCAGGGCCTGCATCAACCGGCCACGCGCCACGACCAGCTTCGCCGCATCCTCCAGCGACAGCACACCAGCGACATGAGCCGCGGCGATCTCACCGATCGAGTGACCCGCCACAAAGTCCGGCCGAACACCCCACGACTCGACCAGCCGGTAGAGGGCGACCTCGACGGCGAACAGAGCGGGCTGGGTGAACTCCGTACGGCTCAAACGCTCCGAATCCTCACCCCACATGACCTCACGCAACGGCAGGTCCAACTCCCCCACCACCGCATCAAACGCCTGGGCGAAGGCGGGGAACGCCTCATACAGCTCCCGGCCCATCCCCAACCGCTGCGCACCCTGCCCCGTGAACAAGAACGCGGTCAGTGCGTGGGACTGGTCGCGGCCGGTCACGTTCCCGGCCGCCGACCTGCCCTCGGCCAGGGCGGTCAGGCCGCGCAGCGCCTCTTCGCGGTTGCCGGCGATGACGGCGACCCGGTGGTCCAGGACGGCTCGCGAGTGCACCAGGGAGGCGGCGACGTCGAGCAGTTCAAGGTCGGGCTCGGCCTCCAGGGCCGCCCTCAGCGCCTCGGCCTGGGCGGGCAGGCTCGCGGCGTCCTTCGCCGAGAGGAGCAGCGGCAGCACCGGCGGGGTCTGCTGCGGCCGGTCCTCGGTCTGGGGCGCCTCCTCAGGCGCCTGCTCCAGGATCATGTGGACGTTGGTGCCGCTCAGCCCGAAGGAGGAGACGGCGGCCCGGCGGGTGGTGTCGTGCGCGGGCCAGTCGCGGGCCTCGGCGAGCAGCTGCACGGCGCCGGTCGACCAGTCCACGTTGGGCGAGGGCTCGTCCACGTGCAGGGTCTGCGGCAGCTGAGCGTGGCGCAGCGCCATCACGGCCTTGATCACGCTGCTGGCGCCCGCGGCGGCCTGTGCGTGACCAATGTTCGACTTGATCGAGCCGAGCCATGCGGGCTGGTCCTCGGGCCGGTCCTGACCGTACGTGGCGAGCAGAGCCTGAGCCTCGATCGGGTCGCCGAGGCGGGTGCCGGTGCCATGGCCCTCGATGAGGGTGACGTCCTTGGCGGTGAGCCCGGCGGCGTCCAGGGCCTGCTGGATGACCCGCTCCTGGGAGGGGCCGTTGGGCGCGGTCAGGCCGTTGCTCGCACCGTCCTGGTTGACGGCCGAGCCACGGATCACGGCGAGGACGCGGTGGCCGTTCCTGCGGGCGTCGGAGAGGCGCTCCACGACCAGCAGGCCGATGCCTTCCGACCAGCCGGTGCCGTCGGCTCCGGCGGCGAAGGACTTGCAGCGTGCGTCGGCGGCCAGTCCTCGCTGCTGGCTGAAGTCGATGAAGATGTCCGGGGTCGGCATCACGGTGACACCGCCGGCCAGGGCCATCTCCACCTCACCCGCGCGCAGGGCCTGGCAGGCCATGTGCAGGGCGACCAAGGACGAGGAGCACGCGGTGTCGACCGTCACCGCGGGCCCTTCCAGACCCAGGGTGTAGGAAACGCGGCCGGAAGCGATGGATCCGGCACTGCCGTTGCCGAGGTAGGCGGCCAGGTCGTCGGAGACCTTGCCGGCCTGGGCGGCGTACTCGTGGTACATCGAGCCGACGTACACGCCGGTGCGCGTGCCGCGCATGGACGTGGGGTCGATGCCGGTGCGCTCGAAGGCCTCCCACGCGGCCTGCAGCAGCAGGCGCTGCTGCGGATCCATGGCCAGCGCCTCGCGCGGCATGATCCCGAAGAACTCCGGGTCGAACTCGGCGGCGTCGTGCAGGAAGCCGCCCTCGACGGTGTACGTCCGACCGGGAGTGCCGGGCTCGGGGTGGTAGATGGCCTCGGCGTCCCAGCCGCGGTCGGTCGGGAACGGCGTGATCGCGGTCCGGCCCTCCGTCACGAGCTGCCACAGGTCCTCGGCGGAGTCGACGCCTCCGGGGAAGCGGCAGCTGATGCCGACGATCGCCACCGGGTCGTCGTCGACGGCGGCCGTCCGGGCGGCTGCCTTGGCCGGGCGGGCCTGGGTGGCTCCGCCGGCCTTCTCCTTCACCAGTGCTGCCACGGCACGGCAGTTGGGGTGGTCGAAGACCAGGGTGGCGGGCAGCCGCAGGCCGGTGGCCGCGTTGAGGGCGTTGCGCAGTTCGACGGCGGCGAGGGAGTCGAAACCGAGCTCCTTGAAGGCCCGGTCAGGGCCGATCGCGTCGATGCCGCTGTGGCCGAGGACGGCGGCCACGTGCGTACGGACGAGCTCCAGCAGGGCGCGGTCGCGCTCGGCCTCGCTGAGCCCGGCCAGCCGCTGCTCCAGGACCCCGGCTCCGGCGGCCGGTCCGGCCGTCCGGGCGGTGCGGCGCGCCGCACCGCGGACGAGTCCGCGCAGCAGGGCGGGCAGTTCCTCGCCGCGGGAGCGCAGCGCCGCCTTGTCGATACGTACGGGGGTGACATGGTGGTCGCCGGTGGCCAGGGCCGCGTCGAAGAGGAGGAGGGCGTCGGCCACGTCGAGGGCCGGCATCCCGAGCCGCTTCATCCGGTCCAGGTCGGCGCTGCCCACCGCGCCCATGCCGGTGTCCACGGCCCACATCGCGAAGGACAGGGAGGTGGCGGGCAGGCCGGCCGTGCGGCGGTGGTGGGCGAGGGCATCGAGGAAGACGTTGGCGGCCGCGTAGTTGGCCTGTCCGGCGGCGAGGACGGTACCGCCCGCGGAAGAGAAGAGGACGAAGGCCCTCAGGTCCAGGCCGAGCTCGGCGGTGAGCTCGTGCAGGTGCCAGGCCGCGTCCGCCTTGGGGGCGAACACGGTGCCGAACCGCTCCGGGGTGAGCGTGCCGATCAGTCCGCTGTCGGTCACACCCGCGGCGTGGACGATGCCGGTCAGCGGGTGTTCCGTACCGATCCCGGCCAGGACCGCGGCGACCGCGGCCCGGTCGGAGACGTCACAAGCCTCGAAACGCACCCGCGCACCCAGACCGGTCAGCTCGGCCGCCAGCTCCGCCGCACCCGGCGCGTCCGCGCCCCGACGGCTGGTCAGCACCAACTGACGTACACCATGCTCCGCGACCAGGTGACGGGCCACCAACGCCCCCAGACCACCGGTACCACCAGTGATCAGAAACGTGCCGTCCCCCTTCCAAGGCGAAGAAGCCGACGACTCCGGGACACTCGCCCTCGCCAAGCGCGGGACCGCGAAATGGCCGCCGTGCACGGCGGTCTCCGGCTCACCGGACAGGGCCGCGGCCGGCAGAGCCGCGAGGGACTCAGGGGCTGCGTCGGTGTCGAGCAGAACGAACCGGCCCGGGTTCTCGGCCTCGGCCGAGCGCACCAGACCCCACACGGGCGCCTGGGTCAGGTCGAGTGTGTCGGCTGGGCGGGCCGCAACGCCGTACTGGGTGACGACCACGAGCTTGGCCTCGGCGAAGCGCGGGTCGGACAGCCACCGCTGCACCGTCCGCAGCACGGCCTCGGAGGTCTCACGCACACCCTGCGGGACGCTGCCCGCCGTGACCGGGACGACCGGGAACAGCACGGCGGCTGGTGCGGCGGTGCCCGCCTCGACGGCGGCCCCGAGCTCGTCCAGACCGGCGTACTCGGTGACCTGCGCGGGAAGTCCGGCGAGGCCGGGCAGGGCCACGACGGCATCCGCGCCGGTCTCGGGCAGATCGGCCTTCTGCCAGGAGACCCGGAAGAGCGAGTCGGCCTGGCCGCTCCGGGAAGAGGCGGCGAGCTGCTCGGCCGCGACGGGCCGGGAGACGAGTTCCTCGACGGTGGCGACCGGGCTGCCCGTGGCGTCGGCGACCCACATCGCGGACAGCTCGTCGCCGCCGACCCGGCGGATCAGGACGCGCAGTTCGGTGGTTCCGGCGGCATGCAGAGTGATCCCGTTCCAGACGAACGGCAGCAGGGTGTCTCCCTCGGCGGCGCCGTCGCCCAGCAGGTCACCGTGCATCGCGGCGTCGAGGAGGGCGGGGTGGAGGCCGAAGCGGGCCGCGTCGGCGTGCGCCTGCTCGGGCAGGGCGACCTCCGCATACACGTCCTCGCCCTTGCGCCACACGGCCTTCAGGCCCTGGAACACCGGACCGTAGCCGTAGCCACGCTCGGCCAGACGCTCGTACGCACCTTCCACCGGAACCGGCGTGGCACCGGGCGGCGGCCAGGCCGTCAGATCGAACTCCGGCTCCGCCGGCTCCACCGACAGGAAACCGGACGCATGACGCACCCACTCGCCCGCGGAAGGACCCTCGGTGCGGGAGTGGATGACGACGGGCCGGCGCTCGCTCTCGTCGGGCTCGCCGACCGCGACGTGGACGGCGGCGGCCGCACCCTCGGCCAGGATCAGCGGGGCCTGGAGGGTGAGTTCCTCGAGCCGGCCGCAGCCGACCTCGTCACCGGCACGGATGGCAAGCTCCACGAAGCCGGTGCCCGGCAGCAGCACGTTGCCCAGCACCGCGTGGTCGGCCACCCAGCCGGACTTCGCCGCGGACAGCCGGCCGGTCAGTACGACGGCGTCGGAGTCGGGCGAGGCCACGAGGGCCGTCAGTACGGGGTGGTCGACGGGTGTCAGGCCGGCGGTGCCGAGGTCGACCGGGCCGGATTCGGCCGCGTCCACCCAGTAGCGGCTGCGCTGGAAGGCGTAGGTGGGCAGGTCCAGGTGGTTGGTGGGCAGGTCTCCGTAGAAGGCGGTCCAGTCCGCCTCGGCTCCCGCGGCGAACACACGGCCGAGGGCGGTGACGGCCTCGGTGGTCTCGGCGCGGTCGCGGCGCAGGACGGGGACGAAGGCGGCGTCTTCGGCGGTGGCCTGGCCCATCGCGGCGAGGACCGCGTCGGGGCCGAGTTCGACGAAGGTGGTGACGCCCTTGTCCTCGAGTACGGCCACGGCGTCGGAGAAGCGGACCGCTTCGCGAACATGCCGCACCCAGTACTCGGCAGTGGTCAGGTCATCAGCGGATGCTGAGGCGCCGGTGAGGGTGGAGACCACCGGGATCTGCGGCTCGGCGTAGGTGAGCTGGGCTCCGACGGCCCGGAACTCGTCCAGCATCGGGTCCATCAACGGCGAGTGGAAGGCATGCGAGACCTTCAGCCTGCTCGCCTTACGGCCCCGCTCCTCGAACAGCGCCTTGATCTCCAGAACCCGCGTCTCGTCACCGGAGACGACGACGGAGTTCGGACCATTGACCGCGGCGATCGAAACCGTGTCGGTGAGGTGCGGGAGGACTTCGTCCTCCGTGGCCTGCACGGCGACCATCGCCCCGCCCTCCGGCAGGGCCTGCATCAACCGGCCACGCGCCACGACCAGCTTCGCCGCATCCTCCAGCGACAGCACACCAGCGACATGAGCCGCGGCAATCTCACCGATCGAGTGACCCGCCACAAAGTCCGGCTTCACACCCCACGACTCGACCAGACGGAACAGCGCGACCTCGACGGCGAACAGAGCGGGCTGGGTGAACTCCGTACGGCTCAAACGCTCCGCGTCCTCACCCCACACCACCTCACGCAACGGCAGCCCAAGCGCCTCCGTCACCCCATCGAACGCGGCAGCGAACACCGGGAACGCCTCATACAGCTCCCGGCCCATCCCCAACCGCTGCGCACCCTGCCCCGTGAACAAGAACGCCGTCTTGCCGGCGTTCGCCTCCGTCACGGCGGGACCCGTGCCGTCCGCCAGGGCGGTCAGCGCGCGAGCCAGCTCGGTCCGGTCGGCGCCGACGGCGACGGCACGATGGTCCAGGGCGGCGCGTTCCGTGCCCAGCGCCTTGCCCGCGCAGGCCAGCTCGTCGTCCGGCAGGCCCTCGGCGTAGGCCAGCAGGCGGGCGGCCTGGGCGCGTACGGCCTCCTCCGTCCTGCCCGTGACCGGCCAGGCGAGCACGGGTGCCGCAGCAGGGACCTGCCCGGCCGGGGCCGGCTCGTCAGGAATCTGCTCGATGATGACGTGGGCATTGGTGCCGCTGATGCCGAACGAGGACACGGCGGCCCGGCGCGGTCGGCCGTGCTCCGGCCACGTGGTGGCATCCGTGAGCAGTTCGATCGCTCCGGCCTCCCAGTCCACCTTGGGCGAGGGCCGGTCCACGTGGAGGGTCTTGGCAAGCACGCCCGCGCGCATCGACATCACCATCTTGATGAGGCCCGCGACACCGGCGGCGGCCTGGGTGTGGCCCAGGTTCGACTTGACCGAGCCGAGCAGCAGCGGGGTGCCGTCGGCGGGGCGCTCCTGACCGTAGGTGTTCAGCAGCGCCTGCGCCTCGATCGGGTCGCCCAGCGTCGTACCCGTCCCGTGCGCCTCGACCGCGTCGACCTCGGCCGCCGACAGACCGGCGGCGGCCAGGGCCTGCTGGATGACCCGCTCCTGGGAGGGGCCGTTGGGCGCGGTCAGGCCGTTGCTCGCACCGTCCTGGTTGACGGCCGAGCCACGGACCACGGCGAGGACGCGGTGGCCGTTGGCACGCGCCTGGGACAGCGGCTCAAGGAGCAGCATTCCGGCGCCCTCGCCCCAGCCGGTGCCATCGGCGGCCTCGGCGAAGGACTTGCAGCGCCCGTCGGAGGCCAGGCCGCGCTGGCGGCTCATGTCGAGGAAGGTGTCCGGGGTGGCCATGACGGTGACACCACCGACGAGGGCGAGCGAGCACTCGCCGGAGCGCAGCGCCTGGACGGCCAGGTGGAGGGCGACCAGCGATGAGGAGCACGCGGTGTCGACGGTGACGGCCGGGCCTTCCAGGCCGAAGGTGTAGGAGACGCGGCCGGAGACCACGCTGGCGAGGCTGCCGTTGCCGATGTAGCCGGCGACCTCCTCCGGCACGGTGCCGAGCCGGGTGGCCCAGTCGTGGTACATGACGCCGGCGAAGACACCGGTGTCGGTGCCCCGCAGGGACACCGGGTCGATACCGGCCCGCTCGACGGCCTCCCAGGAGGTCTCGAGCAGCAGCCGCTGCTGGGGGTCCATGCCCTGGGCCTCGCGCGGGCTGATGCCGAAGAACTCCGGGTCGAACTCGGCGGCGTCGTAGAGGAAGCCGCCCTCGTTGCTGGAGCTCCTGCCGGAGATGCCCGGCTCCGGGTCGTACAGGTTCTGGTCCCAGCCTCGGTCGGTGGGCCAGGGGGCGACGGCGTCGCGTCCGTCGGCGACCAGCTGCCACAGTTCCTCGGGCGAGGTCACTCCGCCCGGGTAGCGGCAGGCCATGCCGACGATCGCGATGGGCTCGTCGGCGGTGACGGCGACGGTCTGCTTCCGTGCGGCCGCGGGCTTGCCGGCGCCGGTGAGCTTCTCGGCCAGGTGGGCGGCGAGCGCCCGGGGGTTGGGATAGTCGAAGACGAGTGTCGGGGACAGGCGAAGCCCGGTGGCCGCGTTGAGCTGGTTACGCAGCTCGACGGCGGCGAGGGAGTCGAAGCCGGTCTCGTTGAAGGCGCGGTTCGGCTCGACGACGGCGGCGCTGTCGTGCCCGAGGACGGCGGCGACCTGGGCGCGGACCAGCTCCAGGAGTTCGGCGGCCCGGTCGGCCTCGCCGAGTCCGGCGAGGCGGGCGGCCAGGCCCTGGGCGACGCCGGCGGCCTTGTCGGCGCCCGCGCCCGCGGCCGCGGCGCTGCCGCGGGCGGGGGTACGGACCAGGCCGCGGAGCACGGCGGGCAGGTCCTCGCCGCGGTCGCGCAGGGCCCGGGTGTCGATGCGCACCGGGACTTGGGCGGCCCGGTCGGGGGCGGTGAGCGCGGCGTCGAGGAGTGCGAGGTTGTCCTCGGCCGTGAGGGGTTCGAGGCCGAGGCGGGCGATGCGCCGCAGCGCCGCCTGGTCGAGGCCGGCTCCCATGCCCCGGTCGCCGGTCCACAGGCCCCAGGACAGGGAGGTGGCGGGCAGGCCGGCCGCGCGGCGGTGGTGGGCAAGGGCGTCGAGGAAGACGTTGGCGGCCGCGTAGTTGGCCTGTCCGGCGCTGTCGAGGAAGCCTGCGGTGGAGGAGAAGAGGACGAAGGCCTTCAGGTCCAGGCCGAGCTCGGCGGTGAGCTCGTGCAGGTGCCAGGCCGCGTCCGCCTTGGGGGCGAGGACGGCGTCGACGCGGTCCGCGGTCTGCGAGGTGATCAGTCCGTCGTCGACGATGCCGGCGGTGTGGACGATGCCGGTCAGCGGGTGTTCCGTACCGATCCCGGCCAGGACCGCGGCGACCGCGGCCCGGTCGGAGACGTCACAAGCCTCGAAACGCACCCGCGCGCCCAGACCGGTCAGCTCGGCCGCCAGCTCCGCCGCACCCGGCGCGTCCGCGCCCCGACGGCTGGTCAGCACCAACTGACGTACACCATGCTCCGCGACCAGGTGACGGGCCACCAACGCCCCCAGACCACCGGTACCACCGGTGATCAGAACCGTGCCGTCCCCCTCCCACGGCGAAGAAGCCGACGACTCCGGGACACTCGCCCTCGCCAGGCGCGGGACGAGGACCCGGCCCTCGCGGACAGCGAACTCCGGCTCACCGGTGGTGAGCAGGGCGGGCAGGGCGGGCAGCAAGGTGTCCTCGGCCTCCTGGCCGAGGTCGACGAGGACGATCCGGCCGGGATTCTCGGCCTGGGCGGACCGAACCAGGCCCCACACCGGGGCGGTGGCCAGGTCCGCGGTCTCGCTGCCGGTGACGGCGACAGCCCCGCGGGTGACGACGACGAGTCCGGTCTCGGGGGCCGGGCCGGCGAGCAGTTCCTGAACGCGGGCGAGGGCCTCGCCGGTGGCGGCGCGTACGGCCGTCGGCAGGTCCTGCCCGGCGGGGGCGGTGATCTCGGCGACGGTCCAGCCGTCCAGGCCGGTTTCCGTCCCGGCCACGGCAGCGTCCGGGAGGGGGGTCCACTCGATCCGGAGCGGCATCTCGGTGCGGGCGCCGCGCAGACCGTCCGCGGCCACCGGCCGGGACAGGAAGTTCTCGATCCGGGCGACGGGACCGCCCGCCGGGTCGGTGAGGGTCAGCGAGGCGGCGTCGGGGCCGTCGGCGGTGACGTGGACGCGCAGGGCGGCCGCGCCGGTGGCATACAGGCTCACCCCGGTCCAGGCGAACGGCAGCCGGGTCTCGTCGGAGAGGGGCTCGGGCGAGGCGAAGTCGGTGGCCTGCAGGACGGCGTCCAGCAGGGCCGGGTGCAGGGCGAAGGCGCCGGCGTCGGCGGAGACCGCGGCGGGCAGGGCCACCTCGGCCCAGGCCTCGCCCCGGCCGCGCCAGACCGCGCGCAGGCCCTGGAAGGCGGGGCCGTAACCGTAGCCCTGGCCGGCCATCTGCTCGTACAGGCCCGTGAGGTCCACGGGCTCGGCACCGGTGGGCGGCCAGGGTCCGGCGTTCCCGGCGGGCGCGGGGATGGCCGCCGGGGCCAGCACACCGGCGGCGTGCCGGGTCCAGGGGGTGTCCTCGGCGGCCTTCTCGGGCCGCGAGTGGAAGCTGATCTCCCGGCGGCCGGCGGCGTCGGGGGCGCCGACGGCCACCTGCAGGGCGATGCCGCCGCCGGCCGGCAGGGCCAGCGGGGCGAGGAGGTTGAGTTCCTCCAGCAGCCCGCAGCCGACCTGGTCGCCCGCTTGGACGGCGAGTTCGACGAACGCGGCGCCGGGCAGCAGGGTGACCCCGGAGATCACGTGATCGGCCAGCCAAGGCTGGGTACGGGTGGAGATCCGGCCGGTGAGCACGGCGCTCCCGTCGCCGGCCATCGGCACGGCGGCGGCCAGCAGCGGGTGGTGCAGGGCGACCTGGCCGAAGGAGCTCGCGTCACCGGTGCCGGTGGGGGCCTCGAGCCAGTAGCGGCGGCGCTGGAAGGGGTAGGTGGGAAGCTCGACGCGGGGCAGTCCGGCCGGGTACAGGGCGGCCCAGTCGACCGGGGCTCCGTGGGTGTGGACGGCGGCGACGGCGGCCAGCAGTTCCCGGGAGCCCTCGCGGCCGCGCCGCTGGGCGGCCGCGAACACCAGCTCGTCGGTGGTCTCGTCGGCCGTGATCTCCCGCGCCATGGCGGTCAGTACGGCGTCGGGGCCGAGCTCGAGGAAGCCGGTGACTCCGGCGGCGCGCAGGGCGCGGACGCCGTCGGCGAAGCGGACGGCCTCGCGGACGTGGCGCACCCAGTAGGTGGGGTCGCGCAGTTCGTCGGCGGTGGCGATGCGGCCGGTGACGTTGGAGACCACGGGGATGGCCGGCGCCCGGTAGTCCAGGATGCCGGCGACCCGGGCGAAGTCCTCCAGCATCGGTTCCATCAGCGGGGAGTGGAAGGCGTGGGAGACCCGCAGCCGGGTGGTCCTGCGGCCCTGGGCGGCGAAGTGTTCCTTGACGGCCAGGACGGCGGTCTCGTCGCCGGAGACCACGACGGAGCGCGGACCGTTGACGGCGGCGACGGACACCGTGTCCGTCAGGTGCGGCAGGACCTCCTCCTCGGTGGCCTCCAGGGCGGCCATCGCGCCGGTGGCGGGCAGCTGCTGCATGAGCCGGGCGCGGGCGGCGGCCAGGGTGGCGGCGTCCTCCAGGGACAGGACGCCGGCGACGTGGGCGGCGGCCAGCTCTCCGACGGAGTGGCCGGCGACGAAGTCGGGGCGCACGCCCCAGGACTCCAGGAGCCGGAAGAGGGCGACCTCGACGGCGAACAGGCCGGTCTGGGCGTACATGGTCCGGTCGAGCAGCGCGGCCTCGGGGCTGCCCTCCTCGGCGAACAGGACGTCCCACAGGGAGCGGTCGAGCTGGAGGTCGAGGTAGCCGATGGCCCGGGCGAGGGCGTCGGCGAACACCGGGTGGGCGTCGGCGAGTGCGCGGCCCATGCCGATGCGCTGGCTGCCCTGGCCGGTGAAGAGGTACGCGAGCCGGCCGCCGGCGGCGACGCCGCGGGTCAGGTTGCGGTCGGCCGTGCCGGTGGCGGCGGCCCGCAGGGCCTCGAGGAGCCGGTCGCGGTCGTCGGCGAGCACCACAGCCCGGTGCCGGTGGACCGCGCGGGTGGTCGCGAGGGAGTGGCCGACGGGCGTCGGGCTGAGGGCGGGGTCGCGCTCCAGGAGTTCGGCGAGGCGGCCGGCCTGGGCCTTGAGGGCGTCCTCGCCGCGGGCCGAGAAGACCACGGGGACCGGGCCCTGAAGGGGCGTGGACTCGGCGCTCGGCGCGGGCGGCTCGCCGGTGCCGGGCGCCTCGTCGGTGTCGGGTGCCTGCTCCAGGACGACGTGCGCGTTGGTGCCGCTGACGCCGAAGGAGGAGACGCCGGCCCGGCGCCGGTCGTTCGCGGTGTCCCAGGGCAGGGCTTCGGTGAGCAGTTCCACCGCGCCGGTGGACCAGTTGACGTTCGGGGAGGGCTTGTCGACGTGCAGGGTGCGCGGCAGCACACCGGCCCGCATCGCCATGACCATCTTGATGACGCCGGCGGCGCCGGCCGCGGCCTGGGTGTGGCCGATGTTCGACTTGACCGAGCCCAGGCGCAGCGGGCTGCCCTCGGGCCGGTTCTGCCCGTACGTGGCCAGCAGGGCGCCCGCCTCGATCGGGTCGCCGAGCGTGGTACCGGTGCCGTGGGCCTCGACCGCGTCGACGTCGGCGGCGGTCAGCCCGGCGTCGGCGAGGGCCTGGCGGACCACGCGCTGCTGGGCGGGGCCGCTGGGCGCGGTGATGCCGTTGCTGGCGCCGTCCTGGTTGACGGCGGAGCCGCGGATGACGGCGAGGACCTGATGGCCGTTGCGTACGGCGTCGGAGAGGCGCTCCAGAACGAACAGGCCGACGCCCTCGGCGAATCCGGTGCCGTCGGCGGCCGCGGCGAACGGCTTGCAGATGCCGTCGGGGGCGAGCCCGCGCTGGCGGCTGAAGGAGGTGAAGACGCCGGGGCTGCCCATGACGGTGACACCGCCGGCCAGGGCCAGGGTGCTCTCGCCCAGGCGAAGCGACTGGACGGCCAGGTGCAGGGCGACGAGGGAGCCGGAGCAGGCGGTGTCGACAGTGAGGGTGGGTCCCTCCAGGCCGAGGGTGTAGGCGATGCGGCCGGAGACGACGCTGGGCGCGTTGCCGGTCAGCAGGTAGCCGTCGAGGCCGTCGGGGGCCTCGTGCAGCCGGGTTCCGTACTCCTGCGGCTCGGCGCCGATGAACACGCCGGTGCGGCTGCCGCGCAGGGTGTCGGGGTCGATGGCGGAGCGCTCCAGGGCCTCCCAGGCGGTCTCCAGGACGATCCGCTGCTGCGGGTCCATGGCCAGGGCCTCGCGGGGGGCTATGCCGAAGAAGCCGGCGTCGAACGCCCCCGCGTCGCGCAGGAATCCCCCGTGGCGCACATAGCTCGTGCCGGGGGTCTCCGGGTCGGGGCTGTAGAGGGCCTCCAGGTTCCAGCCGCGGTCGTCCGGGAACGGCTCGATGACGTGCCGCTCGTCGGTGACCAGCTGCCACAGTTCCTCGGGGGAGGTCACCCCGCCCGGGTAGCGGCAGCCGATGCCGACGATGGCGATCGGCTCGTCGTCGGCGGCCGGCCGGGCCGTGACGGGCCCCTCGGCCGGGGCGGCGGCCAGGCCGAGAGCCTCGGTGCGCAGGTGTTCGGCCAAGGCGTGCGGGGTGGGGTGGTCGAAGCAGATGGTGGGCGGCAGGTTCAGCCCGGTGGCCGCGTTCAGCCGCTGCTGGAGGGCGACCATACCGAGCGAGTCCAGACCCTGCTCCTTGAAGGGCCGCCCCGCCTCCACCCGGGCCTCCGCTTCCGGCCTGATGTCCCTGAGCACGGCTTCGGTCCGGGAGCACACCAGGTCGAGCAGAAGACGGATCTGCTCACCGGCCGGCAGGTTCTGAAGCCGGGCACGCTCAATGTCAGAAACAATGCTTCCAGACCCGCTCATCTGCATACTCCACACCTTTTGCGCATATCGCGGCAGGAAATTGGGAACGCCCGGGCGCAATCCCGGACGAGTAACTCTAGGTTGGGCGCCTTTTGCGCCCACACCCCTAACCGCCCCTACCCGACCACTAACGACGGACCAGTTCGGCGACAGAACCTGTGCCGAGATTCCGGTGCGGTGCGTCGAACTTCCTGCGCACGTGGTGGAGGTCGTTCATGAGGTCGTAGGAGGTGATTTTTCTGGGGGCCGTGCGTTCTGCGACTCCGCGCAGGGGGAGGTTGCCGGTACCGGCCCACCGCAGACGTCCTTCGGCGTCGATGTGGCTGCGCACCCGGCCGGCGTTGTCCGGGTGCACGCAGTACGGCACGTCGAGGTATCCGAGCCGGAAGGCGGTCAGCAGGGCGCTGCCGAGGTCGTCACCGAGCCCCAGCACGGCGTCGACGATCGCCCTGGCCTCGGCGTATGTCTGGGTGTCGGTGGAGCCGTCGGCTGCGAAGGAGGCCCCGGCCGCGGCTCGGGCCGCGTACTCCAGGGCCAGCACGTTCTCGTGGATGGTGGGGATGCGGCGGGCCTCGGCGGCCGTCTTGACGATCAGCCGCTCGGCTCCGGTGGCGACGGCGAGTTCGGCGGCGCTGCCCAGCAGCCCGTACGCGCCCCGGGTGGTCTCGGGGTACACACCCATGTACGTGTAGATGACGACGTGCCAGTTGTCGGTGGGCAGCAGTTCCGCGCACAGCCGGCGCAGCGCGGCGACGGCCTCCCGGTCCTGGCCCATGTGGGTCTGCTGCGCATAGCTGAGGGAGATCGAGCGGATGCCGTGCTGGGCGAAGAACATCGCCTCCAGGAAGCTGATCGCCACGAGCATGCTCGGCGGGCACAGCTGGCCCATCATGCAGCCGCCGAAGGTCTCAAGGTGCGGTTCGACACCCGCGTCCCGCAGCCTCGCGTAGAGCTTGCAGCAGCCTTCCCAGTTCTTGACGGCCTGGGCGAGCGGGGTGCGCCCGTACGGCAGGCAGTAGGAGACCGGGCCGCCCTCGGTGGCGTTCAGCCGCAGCCGCATCATGGCCCAGAAGATGTCGATGGGGGTGGCGGAGCCGTGCCGGACCTGCACCGGGAACCCGGCGTCCCACAGACCGTGGAGGACCGCTGCGGTGGTGTCCGGCGGATGGTGGACGATGGGGTATCCGTTGAGGTCGGTGCCCTCGCGCAGGGCGTTCTCGACGGCGTCGAGGTCGCCGACGCGGGTGTAGCTGTCGAGGGTGAGGGTGCCGACGGTGGTGGCGTCGGCGCTCTTGGCGGCCGCGAGGCCCTCGCGCATCCGGGCCGGGTCGCCGAAGCCCATGCGGGGCTGGACGACGAGGCGGCCGTTGCCGCCCTCCCGGCGGACGAACTCCCCGAAGTCGGCCGGCCGGCCGGCCGGAGTCCGCTCCGGGGACGGTGTCAGCCCCCCGCCCGTCATGCCGGGATCCGCGAGGGGTCGGGGAGCGGGCGGCGGGCGCCCGCCGGGGGCAGGGCGGCCAGGAAGGAGTGGAAGGCGGCGATCGGGTCCTTGCCGTCCTCGAAGACGGCGTCGAACCCGGCCGCCATCAGCTCGCCGGTGCGGTCCACGCCCTCACCGCCGTCGGTGCCCAGCTTGCCGCCGATGACGATGGGGGTGGCGGCGAGCGGCCCGCGGGCCCGCAGCTGCGGGATGACCCGCATGCCGTCCTGATAGCCGTGCCCGTTGACGCTGCTGATGACGATCATCTCGGGGCGCAGGTCGCCGCATTCCGCGACCAGGACCTCGTCCGGCACGCAGGGGCCGAGGTTGACCACGTCGTAGCCGCACTCCTCGATCAGGAGCTGGAGGAAGACGAGGTTCCAGGTGTGCGAGTCGGAGGCCAGGGTGGTGACGACCACGGTGCCCTTGGACGCCTGCGGCGCGGCCTCGGTGCGCGGTGCCGGGACCTGTGCCTCACCCATCGGCGGGCTCCCGGTCCAGCGGGGTGCGCACATGCTCGATCCGGGTGACGGAGACGATCTCGCCGTCTTCCACCGCGATCTCGGTGGGGGCCGGGCGGCCCAGGAACATCAGCAGGCTGGAGGTGGGCCCGTACGCGCCCGCGTTGGGGATCCGCACCAGGTCGCCGGGGGCCAGCACCGGCATGTCGATCTGGCGGCCCAGGACGTCGCCGGGGGTGCACAGCGGGCCGACCAGGCTGGCCTTCTCCGTCTCGCCGCCGGCCTCGACGTGCACGGACACCGGCAGCAGCCGGCCGAGCCCGGACATGCCGCCGAAGGTGTTGATGCCGGCGTCGGCGATGACGAACTTCTTGCCGCGGCTGACCTTCACGTTGGTGACCTGGGCGACCAGGGTGCCGCTGTCCCCGGACAGGTAGCGGCCGGACTCCACGGCGAGCCGCGGGGTGCCCTCGCGCCAGCGCGGGAAGTGCAGGTCGAGGGCGTTCTCCAGCTCCTGCTTCAGCTTGGGGTAGCGGGCGCGCTCGCCGTGCTGGGCGTACGGGACGGAGAAGCCGCCGCCGATGTCCAGCAGCTCCAGCTCGATGCCGAGATCCCGCTCTATGCCCGCGGCCACCTCGATGGTGTGCGTAAGCTCCCCGATCAGGGCCTCCTCGTCGCGGGCGTTGCTCTGCGAGAACAGGTGCAGGCCGACCACCCGGGTGCCGGGGACCGAGTTCAGCTCGTCGGCCAGGTCGGGGACGGTCTCGCTGTCGATGCCGAACTGAGTGGGCGCGCCGGTCATCCGGATGGAGGTGGTGGCGCTGGCCTGGGCGCTGTTGATGCGCAGCAGGCAGTCGGCGACGGTGCCGTGTTCGAGGGCGACCCCGCCGATGTGCTCGAGGTCGGTCCGCGATTCGGCGGAGAAGGCCCGTACGCCCTTGCCGATGGCCTCGCGCAGTTCGCCGTACGTCTTGCCGGGCCCGGTGTAGAGGATGTCGGCGGGGTCGTAGCCGGCCTCCAGGGCGGCGGCCAGCTCACCGGTGGAGCTGATCTCGGCCTTGCAGGCGGGGCCTTCGCCGTCGCGCAGCGCCCGGACCAGGTCGGTGTGCGGGTTGGCCTTGAAGGCGTAGAAGACCTCGAAGCCCTCGGGCAGCCAGCCGAACAGGTCGCGCCGCGCGGCGCGGGCCCGGTCCAGGTCGTAGACGTAGAGCGGCGTGCCGTAGGTGCGGGCCAGCTCGGCCGGGTCGGTGGACCGGGTGCTGTCGGTGCTCAATTTCCACTCCCTCGAAGCAGCAGGGCGAGCTCCTGCCGGGCGTTCTTTCCGTGCTGGGTGAGCGGGAACTCGGTGAGGCACCGGCAGATCGCCGGAACCTTCGCCGGCTCCAGGCGCTGGGCCAGGCCCTTGAGCACCGCGGCGGGCGCCAGGTCGCTCTCGACGAAGAGCGCGAGGTCGTGCTCCTCGGTGGGGGCCAGCGCGGCGGCCGCGCGCACCCCGGGTATGTCCATGGCGGCGCCCTCGATCTCGAGGGTGCTCATGCGGAAGCCCTTGCGCTTGAACATGTCGTCGCGGCGGCCCTCGAAGTACAGGTAGCCGTCGGCGTCGAGGCTGCCGTAGTCGCCCGTGTGCAGGCAGGGTTCGCCGGTGCCGGGGGCCGTACGGAAGGCCTTCGCGCTGATCTCGGGGCTGTTCCAGTAGCCGGGCATCACGTGCGGGCCGACGGCGACGATCTCACCGGTCTCACCGGCCGGCAGCTCACGTCCCTCGTCGTCGAGGATCAGGACCCGGGTGCCGGGCAGCGGCAGGCCGACGGCGCCGGGTCGCTCCCGGTCCTCCTCGGGCGGCATGACGGTGATGCGCTTGGCCTCGGTCTGGCCGTACTGGCGCACCACCCGCACGCCGGGGAACAGTTCGCGCAGGGCGTCGGTGGTGGCCTGCGGCAGGGCGGCGCCGGTGTTGGTGAACATCCGCACCGGCGGCAGGTCCGTGCCGTCGCGCCGCGCCAGGCTGACGATCATGGAGGCGAAGGACGGGACGACGGGCACCACGGTGGCGCCGGTCTCGCGCATCCGGCGCAGCAGCACCAGGTCGGACTCGCCGTCGGCGAGCACGATCTCGCTGCCCGCGATGCAGGTCATCAGCACCTTGTACAGGCCGTAGTCCCAGGACATCGGGAACCGGCAGAGGACCACGTCGTCGGCGCGGTAGCCGAGGGCCTGGGTCAGTGCGCGGGAGGCGAAGGTGACCTGGGTGTGCGGGCAGGTCACCGCCTTGGGGGCGGCGGTGGAGCCGGAGGTGTAGATGAGGGTGACGACCTCGTCGGGGCGCACCGGCTCGGCCTCGAAGGGGGCGCCCTGGGCCCGCAGTTCCTCGACGTCGTCCCACACGGTGTCGGCCAGGTGCACGGTGCCGGAGAGTTCCCGCAGCCGGGGGGCCGTGGTGCCGTCGCCGATCAGCAGCTTGGGGTCGGCGTTGCCGACGACCTGCCGCAGGTGGAAGGTCTTCATGGCCGGGTTGAGCGGCACGAAGATCACTCCGCAGCGGGAGGCTCCGTAGAACATGGCGGCAAGCCTGCGGTTGGTCGGCAGCTGGAGCACCAACCGGTCGCCGCGGCCGGCGCCGCGGGCGCGCAGCCAGTGGGCGAAAGCCCGGCTGTACGCGTCGAGTTCCCGGTACGTCCACATGCCGGTGGCGTCGCGGACCGCGGGGGCGTCCGGCGTTCTCGCCACGGCGGCGTCCAGCAGGCCGTGGACGAGTTCGTTCCGGACGAGTTCACCATGCACGGGTTCGCCGTTCACGAGTTCGCCGTGGGCGGGATTCCCGTCAGCGATTCCGGATTCTTCACGTGTCGCATTCGAGTGGCTGACCAACGCCGCACTCCCGCCTCGTCGAGTTAAGGCTTGTTCGTCGAAATCACGGGCTTGATGACCCGGATCCCCACGGTATGGCCGGCGGCGCGGTCGCCAAACCCCTATCTCCCCCTTAATCGGAAAGCGGATACCGGAGTACGAAACGGAACGGAAATGCGTCCGCCGGATTTTCGTGCACCGACCTGGAATCCAGCTGGAGCGGTACCGGAACACACAAGCATCCCGTACGGGCGCACGGCCCGTACGGGATGCTCGGACGGACTGGTCAGGCGGCCGCGCGGACGCTCGCGAGCTGCGCCGGGTAGTCCTTCAGCTTGATGTTGTTCGCGGCCTTCACGGTCAGCTTGGCAAGAATGCCCGACATCACCTTCGAGGTGAGCATCCGGTAGGTGAAGTTCCGGGTGCGGATCTTCTTCTCGGTGGGCGGGGCGAGGAAACCGCCGGCGCCCTCGGCCGTCTTCTGACAGCCCATGACGAACTCGCGGATCTCGGCCTCGTACCCGGCGAAGGCGGCCCGGTGGTCGCGCTGGGTGGCCAGCTCACCGGCGAGGACGTAGGCGCAGACCACGGCGAGGCCGGTGCCCATGCCGCCCATCGTGGCGCCGTAGCCGGCGTCCCCGAGCAGGACCACGCGGCCCTTGGACCAGCGGTCCATCCGGACCTGGGCGATGGCGTCGAAGTACAGCTCCTCGGTCTCCTCCAAGCCCTTCAGGAGACGCGGCACCTCCCAGCCGAGCCCGGCGTACTGCTCGGCCAGGATCCGCTTCTGCGCGGCGATGTCGCGCCGGTCGTAGGTCAGTTCCGGGGAGGCGAACACCATCGACACGCCGGCCCTGGCCGGGTCGCCGTCGTAGTTGTTGACGCTCACACCCCGGCCGGGGGCGTTCAGCCAGCGGGCGGTGCGGTCCAGGCCCAGGTCGTTGGGGACGTCGTAGCCGGCGACGTAGTGGCCGAGGTGACGCAGGAACAGCGACTCGTCGCCGAAGGCGAGGCGACGCACGTGGGAGTGCAGGCCGTCGGCGCCGACCACCAGGTCGTAGGAGCGGGGGGCGGTGCGCTCGAAGGTGACGCGGACCTCGTCCGCGGTCTCCTCCAGGGAGGTGATGGAGTCGCCGAAGATGTACTCGACGCTGTTGCGGGTCCGCTCGTAGAGGATCTTCGACAGCTCGCCGCGGAAGATCTCCACGTCACCGCTCATGAACTCGGCGGGCACGCTGACCTGCTCGGCGCCGGCCTCGTCCACGAAGGACTGGACACCCATGTGGGTCTGGCGGCGGTGGATCTCCTCCCACATGCCCATGCGCTCGAGGACCGTGCGGTGCGCGTCGCCGCGGAAGTCCACAGCGAAGCCGCCCTCGCGCAGCTTCGGGGCCTTCTCCACCACGGTCACCGCGTAGCCGTAACGGCTCAGCCAGTAGGCCAGGGAAGGGCCGGCGATGGAGGCGCCGGAGATCAGTACGGTCCGGGCGTGCTGCGGGATGCGAAGGTTCTCGGTCATGGTCTGCTCCTCTGCCAGGCGTTGCCGCTGGTGGTTTCCGCGGAGGTGTTCCGCTGATGAGAAGAGCTTCTCCAGGACCCCTTACCAGTCAGGTACCGTCCGCTGACCATCCCTGACCGAGGGTGGTCAGCGCCTGGTCGTGGCCGAGTCCGAGGCCCCGCCTGTACGCCCGCGCGTACGCGTCCTCCCCGGTCAGCGCCCTGGCGGCGGCCTCGATACGGGCGGCGTCGGGATCGCCGGCCAGCGCCGTCCCGCGCAGCGCCACCCCGGCCCCCAGCAGCAGGGCGGCCCGCTCCCCGTCCCCTTCGAGGGCCGCGAGACCGGCCAGCCCCTCGGCCGCGTACGCCAGGTCGGCGGGGGTTCGCTTCAGGGCGATGGCCAGAGCCTTCTCGTGCCAGTCGCGGGCCTCCTCGCGGCACTGCCCGGCCTCGGCGGTGCGGCCGAGGCCGGTGAAGATCAGCTGTATCTCCGCGGCGCTGTTCCAGTTGTCCGCGACAGTCGCCAGGGCACGCTCGTACTGCTCCCGGGCCTCCTGGGGCCGACCGGACAGCCGGGCCACGTCGCCGAGACCACGGCGGGCGGCGGCCGCCTTGTCGGGGATACCGAGCCGGCCGGCGAGCTCGGCGGCCCGCTCGTAGTGGGCCCGGGCCTGCTCCAGATCGCCGCCGTACAGCAGGGTGTCGGCGCGCCGGCGGAGCAGGTCGGCGGTCTCCTCGGGCGCCCGGAGCTCTCCGACCATGGTCAGCGCCTCGTCCAGCCGGGCCAGGGCCAGGTCCCGGTCGCCGCGCCAGCCGGCGAACATCGCCAGCGGGTCCAGCGAGTTCGCCATGCCCCACCGGTCCCCGGTCTCGCGGAACTCCGCCAGCGCGGTCGCGAACGCCTCCTCCGCCTCGTCGGGGCGGCCCTCGAACCAGGGCTGGAAGCCGCTTCCCATCCGGCTGACCGCGCGCGGCCAGGGGTCCGTGCCGATCTGCTTGCGCCGGGTGATGTCGTTGGCCCGCCCGGGGCCGCTGACCGTGGCCCACAGCACCGTCAGGATGGGCCGCCGCAGCGGCCGGTCGATTCCGAGCAGCACCGACTCGGCCCGGTCCAGACGGGATTCGGCGGCCACCGAGTCACCGTGCGCCATGTGCGCGTTGAGCACGCACAGGATGTACTCCTCGTCCAGACCGGCGGGCGGCTCGTCGCCGGTCTCGGTCAGCAGCCGGGCCGCGAGCGGAGCGGTCTCGCCGTGCAGTCCGCGCAGCCACCAGTACCAGGTGAGCTCGGCCACCAGCCGCAGCGCGAGGGTCACGTCGGCCCCCACGGACCAGCGCAGCGCGGCCTGGAAGTTGTCCTGCTCGGCGGCGAGCCGGGTCAGCCACTCGACCTGTTCGGTACGGCGCAGGTAGGGCTCGGCGGTCTCGGCGAGGGTCAGGAAGTAACCGGCGTGGGCCCGGCGGAACTCCTGCTCCTCCCCCGACTCGGCCAGCCGCTCCGCGCAGAACGCCCGTACGGTCTCGAACATGCGCAGTCGCCCGCCGCGGACCTCCACCAGCGACTTGGCGACCAGCGACTCCAGCAGCTCCTCGGCGTCCGGCAGACCGCAGACGGTCTCGGCGGCGGACAGGGTGGCCCCGCCGGCGAACACGGTGAGCCGCCGGGCCAGCGCCCGCTCGTCGTCGTCGAGCAGGTCCCAGCTCCACTCCACCACCGCCCGCAGGGTCTGGTGCCGGGGTACGGCCGTGCGGTCCCTGCGGGACAGCAGCCGGAACCGGTCGTCCAGCCGGGCCGCGATGTCCTCCACCGACAGCGTGCGCAGCCGGGCGGCGGCCAGCTCCAAGGCGAGCGGAAGTCCGTCCAGGGAGGCGCAGATGTGCTCGACCACGGCGGCCCTCGCGCCGTCCAGGGCGAAGCCGGGGGACACCGCGGCCGCCCGGTCGGCGAACAGCTGGGCGGCCGGGGCCGGTTCCAGGGGCGACAGCGGGCACAGCGCCTCACCGGTGAAGCCCAGCGCCTCCCGGCCGGTGGCCAGCACCCGGACGCCGGGGCAGGACTCGAGCAGCCGCCGGACCAGGCGCGCGGTGTCCTCCACCACGTGCTCGCAGTTGTCGAGGACGAGCAGCAGCAGCCGCTCCGCGAGCGCGGTCACCAGCCGCTCCTCGGGACCGGGGCCGCCGCCGGAGGAGGGCCGCAGGCCGAGGGCGCTCAGGACGGCGGCGGGGATCTGCGCCCCGTCGGCGAGGGGGGCGAGTTCGACGAAGCAGACCTCGCCGGTCTCCCGGGCGACCGCCTCGGCGGCCAGCCGGGTCTTGCCGACCCCACCGGGCCCGACCAGGGTGACCAGCCGGGCGGTGCGCAGCAGGCCCTGGATCCGGGCGAGTTCGGTGTCACGGCCGACGAAGCTGGTGAACTGGGCGGGCACGCCCCGGGGGGCGGCCTCGGGCTGGGGTCGTTCGGCCCGCAGCAGGTCCAGGTGGATCCGGGCCAGTTGCGGCGAGGGGTCGGCGCCCAGCTCCTCGGCGAGGGTGTCGCGCGTGCGCTCGTAGACGGCGAACGCCTCGGCCTGGCGGCCGCTGCCGTGCAGGGCCCGCATCAGCTGTCCGCACAGCTGCTCCCGCAGGGGGTGCGCGGCGAGGAGCTGCTGGAGCTCCGGGACGAGCGAGCCCGTCTCACCGAGGGCCAGTTCGGCCTCGAAGCGGTCCTCCGCCGCGGCCAGCCGCAGCTCCTCCAGGCGTTCCTGGCCGGCCGGCGCCGGGCCGCGCCACAGGTCCAGGGCCTCGCGCAGGACGGCGGCGGCCCGGGTGTGGTCGCCCAGGGTGAGGGCCTGGCGGCCCTGCCGGGCGAGCCGTTCGAAGCGGTGGGCGTCGACGTCGTCGGGGTCGACGTCGAGGCGGTAGCCGGCGGGCAGGGACTCGATGGTCACGCCGAGCCGGCGGCGCAGCCGGGAGATCTGCGACTGCAGTGCGTTCCCGGCGCCCGAGGGAGGGTCGTCGCCGTACACCTCGTCGATGAGGCGGTCGGTGGTGATCACCCGGCCGGGGGCGGCGAGCAGCAGCGAGAGAACCGCTCGCGGCCGCGGGCCGCCGAGTTCGAGCGGCTCACCGTCGGCGTTCCGCACTTCCATCGGGCCGAGAATCATGAATTGCACGCGGACAGTGTCTCGCATCCAGGGGAACCTGCTCAGTTCAGTCCGGAGTCCGGCGCGGGACGCCAGGCCTCGGACGCGGTGATGAGTCGGGCCGCCCAGCGGTCGAGAATTCGCTCCCCCGCGGCGGCGTCCGCGCCGGTCGGATCGCCCAGCACGCCGGTGCGGGTCACGGCCCGCAGGCCGCCCCGGCGCAGGGCGGGCAGGAGCTGCGGTAGCGGCCGCAGTTCGCCGGGGACGGCCGCGGCCGGACGTACGGCCGCAGGGCGGAGCGCCAGCAGGGCGGAGGTCTCGGTGTGCCCGGCGTGGGAGTCGGCGGGGTCGCCGTCCGGTTCCCAGAAGTGGACGCGCCGGCCCTCGCGGCGCAGGGTCCTGACGGCCCGTCGCAGCGGCTGGGCGTTGCCGCCGTGGCCGGAGACGAAGACGACCGCGGCGAAGGCGTCGGCGGAGCGGCCGAGTTCGGTCAGCACCAGTTCGGTGGCCTGCTGCCCGATGGAGAGGGTGCCGGGGAAGCCGGCGTGCTCGCCGGAGGATCCGTAGGGCACGGGCGGGGCGAGGACGATCCAGTCGCGGGCGCGGGCCAGACGTTCGGCCAGCGCGTGGGCGATGTCGGTGTCCACGGTGAACGGCAGGTGCGGACCGTGCTGTTCGGTGGAGCCTACGGGTACGGCGAGCACGTCGCCGGCCGCCGTACGGGCGAGCTCGGGCCAGGGGATGTCCGCCAGTCGGCGGGGCGTCGCGGTCACGGCCGCTCCGGGGCCTTGTCGCGCACCCCGGTGTCGGGGCGCAGCGGGGCGGTGGTGCGGTGGCGCAGGGCGCCCCACCAGACCCCGGCACCGTACGCGAGGTCGTCCGCGACCCGGGCCGCCACCCAGTGCGGCAGCGCGCAACCGGGGCGTACCCGCTGCCAGTCGAGGACGTGCCGGCCGAGGGACGCGGCCAGCAGCAGCCGGCCGCGCCGGGTGGCGGCCAGGGCGGGCACGGCGGCGGGCCACCAGGCGCGGGTGGCCGCGTCGGCGAGCTGCCGGCCGGCGCCCAGATGGCCGAGCAGGGCCAGCCGGAGGCTCTCCGCGGGCGGCACGCCGACGGAGCGGAGTCTGCGGGGCAGCAGGGCGGCGCTGCCGAGGGCGGTGGCGGCCGCGGCCGCGGGGTGTCCGGCGGTCAGGGCGGCCCAGGCGGCCAGGCTCCAGGCGGAGGCCCGTACGGGGGCGGCGGCCCGGCCGTGGCGCAGGGCGAGCGCGGCGGCCGAGGTGCCGTAGCCGAACCGCTGGCGGGCCCAGGCGGTCCAGGTGGCGCGCGGGGTGTGGTGCACCCGGGCGGTGGGCTCGTAGCGGACCTGGGCTCCCTCGGCGGCCAGCCGCCAGACCAGGTCGACGTCCTCGCCGTACCGCAGGGACTCGTCGAATCCGCCGAGCCGTTCGAGGGCGTCGCGGCGGACGACGAGCGCGGCGGTGGGCACGTAGGAGACCCGGCTGCCGGGCCGGACCCCGGCGGGCTGCGGACCCAGGTCGAGCGGGGAGCGGTGCTCCTCGTACCGGTCGAGCGCCGTGGGGCCGGAGCGGCTGCAGACGCGAGGGGCGACGGCGGCCACCGACGGGTCCTCGAAGTGGGGCAGCAGCTCCTCCAGCCAGCCGGGCACGGGGACCACGTCGGCGTCGAGGAAGGCGACGAGGGCGGTACGGGCCTGCCGCCAGCCGGTGTTGCGGGCGGCGGCCGGTCCGCGGGAGAACGGGTGGCGGACGGCGGCGCCGGGCAGCGGCAGGGTGGAGCCGTCGTCGACCAGGACGGTGGCGGCGCACTCGGCGAGCAGCCGCGGCAGGGCGGCCGCGGCCGGATGGTCGCGTACGGGGACGACGGCGGTGACGTCGGCGGGGGTGAGCCGGGCGGCGTCGTGCCAGGGGTGGGCGAGGCCCCCGCGGACGAGCCGGTCGGCCAGCTGCCGGTGCGCGGGCCCGTCGGCGACGGGTGCGCCCCGGAACCAGCGGCCGACCAGGCGGGCGCCGTCCTCGCCGAGGCGCAGCACACGGCAGGGGGCGCCGCCGATCAGGATCCGGCCGTCGGCGAGGCGCCGCAGGCCGGGGTCGGGGGTCAGGTGCAGAGTCACGGTGCGAGGCCTCCGCCGACGTGGACGACGGCACGCGCGGGGCCGGGGACGAGCCCGGGGACGTGCCCGGTGACGATGTGCCGGGTGACGGTGCATCCGGGGACGGTGTGCCCGGTCAGCGGCCATCGGCCACGGCACGCGGCGGGGTACGGGCGCCGGCGCGGGCCGACGGGGTGGGCGCGCCTCATCCCGCGTCCCGGGACAGCCCGCGCAGCTCGGCCAGGAGCAGGTCGGCGGCCTCGGCCGGGGAGGCCGGGGTGAGGACGCGAGGCGAGGTACGGGGCGGGGTGTGGGCGCCGGTGAGGGCCAGCAGACGGGCCCGCGGGGTGTCGCCGGCGGGCGCGGGCAGCGCCCTGGGCCGGGGCCGGTAGGCGCGTACGGGCCCGGTGCGCACCCGGGAAGCGGGCGCGGCGGCGACGGACACCACCGGGATGGCGGCTGTACGGGCGGCCAGGGTGCCGGCCAGGGAGGCACGGCGCAGCCGCACCTGTCCCGCCTCGACGGAGCAGACGGCGGGCAGCGGCACGGCGAGCACCTCGGCGCGGCCGCCGTCGAGCCGGCGTACTGCCCGCAGGGCGGCGGGGCCCGTGGTGCCGTTGTCCTCGGCGAGTTCGATCAGTCCGAGCGCCTGGGCGGCGCCGAGCAGCCCGGCCAGCAGCGCCGGCGTGGTGCCGGTGGCCCCGTCGGCGGAGCGGTCCCCGCAGATCACCAGGTCCGGCCGGGCGCCATGGGCGGCGAGTCCGGCGTGCAGCAGGTGGGCGGTGCCGGCGGGGTCCGGGGTGCCGGGCGCCTCGATCCGCAACGCCTGGTCCGCACCGCACGCGAGGGCCTCGCGCAGCACCTCCTCGGCCTCGGGCGGGCCGGCGGTGACGGCCAGGCAGCGGGCGCCGAAGACCTCGGCCAGCCGCAGGGCGTGCTCCAGGGCGCACCGGTCGGCGTGGCTCGCCGTGCCCGCGTAACCCTCGGTGCCGACCCGGCCGGTGAGGGGGTCGACGGTGGCCCGCGGGTCGGTCCGGTGCAGGGTGGCGACGATCAGCACCCGTCTCACCCCCGCCGGAAGGCGACGCCGTGGCCGCCCTCGGGGTAGGACCAGCTGAGGGCGCCGTCGGCGTCGCACACCTGGTAGCAGGTACCGCACTCGAAGCACTGCTCGTAGTTGAACAGGATGCCGCCGTCGCTGGTGGGTACGAACAGCTTGGCCGGGCAGGAGTGGACGCAGGCCCTGGTCGTGCAGCCGCGGCACACGTCGGTGTCGACGGTGATGTGCGCCTGCTCGGCGACGCGGAAGTCGACGGTGGACATCCGCTCCTCGAAGGAGATCCGGCCGGGGTCGCCGGCGGGGCTGGCAGGGGTCATCCGAAGGACCTCGCTCCGGTGAGTGCGTCGGACAGCAGGTGGCGCAGCTTCAGGCCGCGGGCGCGGGCCCGCGCGGTCACCAGGCGGCGCAGGCCGGGCTTGGGACGCGGGTTGTCCACGGTGAAGAAGTCCTGGGCCAGGTCGCAGAGCAGGCCCGGATAGGTGCGCTGGACCCGGTCGGAGAAGACCAGTTCCGGTACCTGGCGGAGTTTGCGCAGGTCGGCCAGGACGAAGGAGTCCTCCAGGGCCCTCCGGTAGCCGGCCAGGCCGGCCTTGGTGGTGTCGCCCGCGGTGACGGCGGCGGCGGCCGCGCGCCCGGCGTACATGCCCGCGCCCAGCGCGTAGTTGACCCCTTCGAGCCAGATTCCGGCGGCCAGGCACATCGCGGCGGCGTCCCCGGCGACGAGGAGGCCGTCGGTGGCCAGTTCGGGCATGGTGTCGTGGCCGCCCTCGGGAATGAGGTGGGCGGAGTACTCCTTCACCTCGCCGCCGCGCAGCAGGGGCGCGATCGCCGAGTGGCTCTTGAGTCCGGCGAGGACCTCCTCGGGCCGGGTGCCGGAGGCGGCGAGGCCGGTGACGGAGAGGACCACGCCGACGCTGACGGTGTCGAGGCCGGTGTAGAGGAAGCCGCCGCCGGGGATGCCGCCGGTGCAGCCGATGATCTCGATGTCCTGGCCGTGGCGGCCGGTGAGACCGAAACGCTCCTCGATTGCCTCCCGAGGCAGGGCGAGTACCTCCTTGACGCCCAGGGAGGTGTGCTGGGCCTGCGTGCCCGGCACCCGGTCGAACAGGCCGGCCTCCTTGGCCAGGAAGGAGTTGACCCCGTCGCAGGCGATGACCACCCGCGCGGTCAGGTCGCCGCCGGGCCGGTCGGTCCGTACGCCGGTGACCGCTCCGTCCGGCCCGCGCAGCAGGCCGGTGGCGGTCGTGGAGGGGACGAGGACGGCGCCCGCCTCCTGGGCCAGTCCGGCGAGCCAGCCGTCGAGGTCGGCGCGGTGGACGGTGGCCCCGTTGTAGGGAGGCCTGCCCCAGTCCTCGGTGCGGAAGTCGACGGTGAGTGCCTGGGTGGGGGTGAGCATCATGGTGGAGCGGCGGGTCACCCAGCGCTGCACGGGCATCCGATCCCACCAGCGCGGTACGAGTTCGTCGAGGATGCGGCCGTAGACCACGCCGCCGTAGACGTTCTTGGCGCCGGGGTAGGGGCCGCGTTCCAGCAGGGCCACGCGCTTGCCGGCGCGGGCGGCCTCCAGGGCCGCGGCGCTGCCGGCGGGTCCGGCGCCGACGACCACGATGTCGAAGGCGGCGTCAGGAGTGGTCGGCATCGGGCGTCTCCAGCCGCTGGGCGAGTTCGGTCAGGACGGTGCCGGCGTCGGCCACGATCCCGAGGTCGGCCATGGCCGTCATCGGGCAGTACGGGTCGGTGTTGACGCTGATCACGTGGCGCGGGGTGCCGAGGCCCCCGGTGTGGTGGGGTGCTCCGGAGACGCCGAAGGCGATGTAGAGGTCGGGGTCGACGAGGACGCCGGTGGTGCCGATCTGCGCGTCGTGGCCGAGCCAGCCGGCGTCGGTGACCACGCGGGTGGCGCCGACCGAGGCGTCCAGGGCGTCGGCGATCCGGCCGAGCAGGGCGACCTCCTCGGGTCCGCCGAGTCCGCCGCCCGCGCCGAGGATGCGGCGGGCCTGGGCCAGCGAGGTGGCGCCGGCCCCGGCTTCCAGGGTGGCCAGGGTCCGGGCGTCGGCGGTCGGCGGCGGGGCGGGCAGGGTGATCGCGGTGGGCTCCGCGGGGCCGCCGGGGGCCGGTTCGGCGCCCCGCAGCCCGGGTTCGAGGGTGGCCACGAAGGGGCCGTCCACGCTGAGTTCGACGAGGGCCTGGCCTCCCCAGCGCAGGACGTCGGCGCCGCCGGGCAGGATCTCGGCGGCCCCGGCGAGCAGCGGGCGGCCCAGGGCGGCGGCGAGCCGGGGGGCCAGGTCGCGGCCGTCCGGGGAGGCGGGCAGCACCAGGGTGTGGACGGCGGTGAGCATGGGGGCGAGGGCGGCGGCCAGGGCGGCGGGGGCAGTGCCGGCCTCCGCGGTCCACACCTGGCGGGCCGCGGTGAGCTCCCGGGCGGCGCCGGTGGTTCCGGTGCCGACGAGCAGGACGGCCCCGCCCGCTTCGGCAACCGTCTCGTCGGCGCCGGCGGGCAGGACGCTCTCGCGTACGACGACCAGGGCGAGCAGTCCGGGGAACGCGGGAAGTCCGGGAAGTGCGGCGGTGCCGGGGAGTCCGGCCGCTGCGGGCGACTCAGCGGGTCCGGGCAGTTCAGCGCCCGCGGGGAGGCCGGTCAGGTCGGTCATACCGCCACCCCCGCCCGGTGGCCCTCGACGACCGCGGCGTGGGCGCGGCGCGGGGTCAGGCAGTCGCCGGCCCGGTGGACGGCGAACGGCTCGTTCTTCAGGGCGTGCCAGAGCTCGTCCCTCGGTGCCTGCTGGACGGCGCAGACCACCCAGTCGTAGGTCTCCTGGGCCATCGCGTTCGTGGTGTGGGTGAGCAGGTCCACCGTCACCCCTCCTCCGTCCTGCCGGTGTGCGGCCAGCACCACCTGGTCGGTGACGTGCTCGATGCCCTTGGCGTGGGCGCGGACCGAGTAGGTCTCCAGGTCGAGGGTGATGCCCAGGTCCTGGCCGACCACCATCCCGGGGGTGCTGATACGGACCCGGCAGCCGCGCTCCGCGAGCGTCTCCGCCACGGAGGTGGCCTGGTGGAAGCCGAGTTCGTCGACGATCAGGACCCGCTCACCGGCCGCGGGGGCGACCCGGCCCTCCAGGACGTCACGGACGTCGACGACGCGCTCGAGGGAGCCGGCCCAGTGGGGCGGCTGCGGGCGGGCGCCGGTGGCCACCACCACGGCGTCCGGGGCGAAGGCCCGTACCGCGTCGGCGTCGACCGCGGTGCCGGTGCGTATCTCCACGCCGTTGCGGTGGCATTCGGCGAGGAGGTTGCGCACCACGTCGAGGAATTCGGCGCGGCCGGCCGCCGAGGCGGCGGTGGCGACCTGGCCGCCGGTTGCCGGTGCGCGCTCCAGCAGGGTGACCTGGTGGCCGCGGCCCGCGGCGGTGGCCGCGGCCTGGAGTCCGGCGGGGCCGCCGCCGACGACCAGTACCTTCTGCGGGCGGCGTCCGGGCGGTGGCAGCGGTACGGACTCCCGTCCGGCCCGCGGGTTCTCGATGCAGCCCAGCCAGCGGTTGAGGCCCATCCGGCCGACGCACTCCTGGTTGCAGGACAGGCAGGTGCGGATGGCGGGGGTCTGCCCGGCCCGTGCCTTGGCCGCGAAGTCGGGGTCGGCGATCTGGCCGCGTACCACCCCGATGAGGTCGCAGTGGCCCTCGGCCAGAGCCCGTTCGGCCTGGACGGGGTCCTTGATCCGGCCGACGCCGACGACGGGCAGACGGACGGCGCGGCGGATGGCGTTGGAGATGAACAGGGCGTAGCCGGGGGGCACGGTCATCGACGCCTCGATCATGTAGAGGGTCGAGGTGGCCACGCCGATGGAGGTGTTGATGTAGTCGACCTTGCCGGTGGCCTCGACGCGGCGGGCGATCTCGACGGCTTCGTCGATGGTGGTGCCGCCCTCGATCAGCTCGTCCCCGCACAGCCGGACGCCGAGCGCCCGGCCGGGTCCGACGGCCTCGCGCACGGCGTCGACGATCTCCAGCAGGATGCGGGTCCGGTTCTCCAGTGAGCCGCCATAGGCGTCGGTGCGCAGGTTGGTGGCCGGGGAGAGGAAGCCGCGCACGATCGAGGAGTGCGAGCACTGCAGCTCGACGCCGTCGAAGCCGCCGTCGGCGCAGTGCCCGGCGACCGTGCCGTATCCGGCGACGATCTCGGCGATCTCGCCGGTGGTGACGGCCTTGGGCACCTCACGGAACAGCGGGTCGGGCACCGGGGAGGGGGCCCACACCGGCAACCGGGAGTACAAGGAGGACGCCTGGCCGCCGTTGTGGTTGAGCTGGGCCAGGATCGGGGTGCCGTGGGCGTGCACGGCCTCGGTGATCCTCCGGTAGCCGGGGACGGCCTCCGGGCGGTAGCCGTGGATCAGCTTCTCGTACGGCCAGTCGGTGACGTGGGTGGAGTGCTCCTCGGTGATGATCAGCCCCGCTCCCCCGGCGGCGCGGGCCGCGTAGTAGGCGGCGTGCTGCTCGCTGGGCAGGCCGTCCTCGGCGTAGTTGGTCAGGTGCGCGGAGAACACGATGCGGTTGGCGACCGTGAGCGGTCCCAGCCGCAGCGGTGAGAAGAGATGGCGGTGGCCGGTCACCTGGTCTCAGCTCCTTCCCGTCGTTCTCCGACGGCTTCGAGGACTTCGAGGGCCAGCGCGGCCCGGCGGCCCTCCAGCACGGCCTCGTGCACGGTGCGCGGAGCCACCCGGTCGCCCGCGGCGAAGGGCCCGGTCAGCGTCTGGTCGGGCAGCCGGTGGCCGCAGTGGACCACGGCCGCGCAGGGGATCTTGGTCTCGGCGCCGGTCAGCACGTCCTCGACCAGGGCGCCGCCGCTGTGGACGGCGCGCAGGACGGACCGTTTGACCAGGCGCACCCCGGCCCGCTGGAGCCGGGTGTTGGCGTCGGCGAGGTCGCCGGTGAGGGCGAGCTGCGTGCCGACGACCTGGTCCTGGGTGACGATGGCGGTCTCGCGTCCCTCGGCGGCCAGGTGCTCGGCGACGGCGGTGCCGGTGGCGTCCCCGAGGGGGTCGTGGACCAGCACCGGGCCGTCCGGGAGCGGCGCGGCCCGCCCGGCGAGCAGGTCGGCCGCCTCGACGACCTCGCCGCCCTCGTGCGCGTACGGGCGGGGGCCGGGCAGGGAGCCGGTGGCCAGCAGCGCCCGGCGTCCGCGGAGTTCGTCCTGGGTGACCTCGGTGCCGGTGCGTACGGTGACGCCGAGCCGGCGCACCTCGGCCTCCAGCCAGTCGGTGACGGGCTGCCAGCGGGCGCCGCTCATGCGCAGGGTGCCGCCCAGCCGGGGGGTGCGCTCGGCGAGCTCCACCCGGTGGCCGCGCCCGGCCAGGACCCGGGCGGCCTCCAGGCCGGCGGGTCCGCCGCCGACGACGAGCACGTCGAGCGGGTCCGCGGCGGGGCGTGGGGCGGCCGGGTCGGGATCCTCGGTCTCGTGTCCGCTGCGCGGTTCGACGGCGCACGAGACGACGGGGTTGCGGTTGTCGCGCACCCGGCACTTCTGGTTGCACAGAACGCAGGGCCGGATCCGCTCCGGGGTCCCGGCGCGCACCAGGTTCACCAGGGCGGGTTCGGCGATCTGGGCGCGGGTCATCTCCACCAGGTCGCACACCCCGTCGGCCAGAGCCGCCCCGGCCTGGCCGGGGTCGGTGACGGATCCCTGCAGCACCACCGGCAGGGTGCCCTCCGCGGCGGCCCGTACGGTGCGGCACAGCTCGGTGTTGAAACCGGGCGGGGTGTGGAAGTCGGGGCGGGTGGCGGAGGTCCCCATGGCGGAGCCGCGCACCACGACCAGGTAGTCGAGCAGCGGGGCGAGGGCGCGCACGTGCTCCACGGCCTGCTCGGGGGTGACGCCGGCCCAGGGGGCCAGTTCGTCGCAGGAGAGCCGCAGTCCGAGCACCCGCCCCTCGCCGAGCGCGGCGCGGACGGCACCCAGCACCTGACGCGGCAGCCGCAGCCGGTCGGTGCCGTACGCGTCGGTTCGGAGGTTGGTCAGGCCCGAGAGGAACTGGCGCAGCAGGCTGTACTGCCCCGCCTCGATCTCCACCCCGTCCAGGCCGGACCGGGCGGCGAGGGCGGCGGCGGCCGCGAAGCCGTCTACGAGCTGGGCGAGTTCGGTCTCCTCCAGCTCCATGGGCAGCTCCCGGCTGGCCACGTCGGCCACCCGGGACGGGGCCCACAGCGCGCTCTGGCTGTGGGCGGAGGAGCCCTGGGAGCCGGCGTGGCCGAGGGAGGCCAGCACAAGGGTGCCGTGCGGGGCGCAGGCGGCGGCGGTGGCGGCCCACCCGGGTCCGCAGTCGGCGGCGAGCGGGGCCCGCTCGTAGGGCCAGTCGGAGGGGTGGACGCTCGCGGTCTCGGTGACGATCACCCCGGCGCCGCCCGCAGCCCGCTCCCGGTAGTAGGCGGCGTGCCGGTCGGACATCGCCCGCCGGTCGGCCAGGTTGGTCTCGTGGGGGCCGAACACCACGCGGCTGGGGGCGGTGCGTCCGCCCAGGGTGACGGGCGTGGTCAGGTTCATGAGGCCGCGGCCGTCAGCGGGTCGGGGGCGAACCCGGCCAGCGGGCTGGTCTCGCAGGGGCGGTCTTCCACGGGGGTCGCGGCCGGTTCCGGCGGGCGGCGGCCGATGGTGACGGGCACCGGGCCGGAGCGGGCGGTACGGGGGGTGGTGCGGTGGGAGTGGTCGCCGGTGGGCCGGGGCGCGCTGCCGGGGCCGACCGACGCCAGCGCCTGATGGGCGTTGCCCTTGACGCACTCGGGGTCGGGGCCGTCCAGCGGCAGGCCGGTGAAGAACTTCGCCGCCATGCAGCCTCCACGGCAGGCGTCGTACGCGGAGCAGGACGCGCAGGCGCCGCCGGACTGCGGGGCCCGGAGCGAGGCGAAGAGTTCCGACTCGCGCCAGACGCGGGCGAACCCGCCCTCCTCGCGCACGTTCCCGGCGAGGAACTCGTCGTGGATGGCGAACGGGCAGGCGTACACGTCGCCGACGGGGTCGATCAGGCAGACCACCCGGCCCGCGCCGCACAGGTTGAGACCCGGCAGGGCGGTGGTGCCGAGCGCGTTGAGGTGGAAGAAGGAGTCGCCGGTCAGCACGGTCTCGCCGTGGGCAAGCAGCCACGCGTACAGCTCCCGCTGCTGGGCGGCGGTGGGGTGCAGCTCGTCCCACACGTCCGCGCCGCGTCCGGCGGGGCGCAGCCGCGTCAGCCGCAGTTGGGCGCCGTGGGCGTCGGCGATCTCCTTGAAGGCGTCGAGCTGGCCGGCGTTCTGCCGGGTGACCACCACGCTGAGCTTGAAGTCCCGCATGCCGGCGTCGGCGAGGTTGCGCATCGCCGTCAGCGCGGTGGCGTAGCTGCCGGGGCCGCGCACGGCGTCGTTGACCTCGGCGGTGGCTCCGTCGAGGGAGATCTGCACGTCGACGTAGTCGCTGGCGGCCAGCATCCGGGCCCGCTCGGAGGTCAGCCTGACGCCGTTGGTGGAGAACTTCACGCCGACCTGGTGCGTGGTGGCGTAGTCGAGCAGCTCCCAGAAGTCGGGCCGCACCGTGGGCTCGCCACCGCCGATGTTCACGTAGAACACCTGCATCCGCTGCAGTTCGTCGATGACGGCCTTGCACTCGTCGGTGGTCAGCTCCCGCGGGTCTCGCCGGCCCGAGGAGGACAGGCAGTGCACGCAGGACAGGTTGCAGGCGTAGGTCAGCTCCCAGGTCAGGCAGATGGGGGCGTCCAGCCCGCTCTCGAAGTGGTCGACCAGCCTCACGCTGCCTCCTCCTGGCCGGGCCTGGGCTCGATCAGCCCGGTGCCCGCGAGCCCCGCCAGGGCCCGCAGGTACGCCGCGTGCTCGGCGGGCGGGACGGCCGCGGAGCCGAGCGCGGTGTGGACATCGGGGTGGTCCCCCAGCGTGCGTACGACCTCTACCAGGGCGGGGGTCTTGAGGAAGCTGAGCCGCCGGGTGGCGAAGTCGTACGCGAGCGCCCCGAAGGGCTCGGGGCGCAGTGCCACGGAGGGGGCGCACCGGTAGGGGCGCTCAGGGGTGAACATCGTCGGCTCCGGCCTAGTAGACGCCGCACATGCCGTCGATGGACACGTCCTCGACGAGCAGGTCCTCGACCGTCCCGGCCGCCTCGACCGTCCCGGCCGCCTCGACCGTCTCGGCCGCCCCGGCGGTCTCCCCGGACCCCGCCGCCGCGCCCGTGCGCTCCTCTGCCACCTGTCCAGCCATGGCTGCGCCTCCTTCCTCGATGAGTGTCGGATGGTGTCTGCGGCGATCGTGCACAAGCGGGTACGACTCTGGACACCCCTAAGAATTAAGGGGCCGGACGATGGTTCGAGCGGCACGCGAGCGAGAAGGCGCCGGCCTCCACAGTGGCCCGACAGCGGATCACCGTCACGGCTTGAGCGGCCCTCCAGTCACCCCTGGGAGCGTGACCCTTCACGGTCCGAACGACTCTTCCCGGGAGGCAGGGCATGTCCGCGCCCGTTTTCGAGCGTCCTGTGGCGGTGCCCGCGTCCGCGGCACCGGCACCCACCCGTTCACCCGGCGCGCCGCCCGCGGTTGCGCCGTCGGCTGCAGCTGCGGCCGGGCCCGGGGCCGTGCGCCGGGTGCGGCCCGGGCCCGCGCTCGCCGTCATCGCCGGCTGCAACGCGATGATCCAGCTGGACGACCCCCTCATGAACATCGCCCTGCCCGGGATCCGGGCCGATCTGGGGCTGTCCGCCCTGGCGGCCTCCTGGGTGATCGGCGCCTATCTGCTGGCCTTCGGCGGTTTGCTGCTCCTCGGCGGCCGGGCCGGCGACATCCTCGGCCGGCGCCGGGTGTTCACCGCCGGCGTGGCCGTCTTCACGGCCGCCGCCGCGCTGCGGGCGCTCGCACCCGGCGGGGAGTTGCTCATCGCCGTGCGCGCCGTGGAGGGCGCGGGCGCGGCCTTCGCCGCGGCCAACGGCTTCGTGCTGATGCTCGCCACCTTCGCCGAGGGCCCGGCCCGCAAGCGGGCGATCGCGGTGTGCACCGCGGTCGGCGCCGCTGCCACGGCCGGTGGTCTGCTGCTGGCCGGAGCCCTGACCTCGGCCGGCTCCTGGCGCTGGGTGCTGCTGCTCAATGTGCCGGTGGGGCTGGCCGTCCTGTTTCTCGTGCCCCGGGTGATCGCGGAGACCGAGCGGGTGAAGGGCCGGTTCGACCTGGCCGGTTCGGTGCTCTCCGCGCTGGCCGCCGCCGGTCTGGTGTACGGGCTCTCGCAGGCCGCCGAGCGGCCGTGGAACGATCTGCTGGTGGCGGGCCCGCTGGTGGCCGGCGCCACCCTGCTGGCCGGGTTCGTCGTGGTGCAGCGGCGCACGGCACAGCCCATCGTGCGGCTCGGGCTCTTCGGGGACCGGGACCGGGCCCTGGCGTTCGCGAGCATGCTCGTCCTGCCCGGCGCGCTGATCGGCGCGTACTTCTTCCTCAGCCAGTTCTTCCAGCAGGACAGCGGCTGGTCCCCGCTGGCGGCGGCGTTCGGGCTGCTGCCGGTCCCGCTGACGATGGCCGCGGCCGCCGGTCTGGCGGTGCGGGCGGAGCGGGCGATCGGCCCCAAGCGGGTCATGGCCGTCGGCGCGATCGCCCTGGCGGTGGAGAACCTGTGGCTGTCGTGTCTGGGGCCGCAGGACTCGTATCTGACGGCCGTGCTGCCGTCGCTGGTGCTGCTGGGTGCGGGCATGGCCTGCTGCGCGGTCCCGGCGACCGTTCTGGCGACCTCGGGGCTGCGGCCGGAGGAGCTCGGCTCGGCCGGCAGCGTCCTCAACGCCCTGCAGGCCGTCGGCGGTTCGCTGTGCATCGCCCTGCTGGTCACGGCCTCCTCGGGCCACGCGGACTTCGCGGGTGCGATGTCGGCGGGCTTCACCGCGGGCGCGGCGTTCGCCACGGCGGGCCTCCTGCTGTCCCTCTGCCTCCGGTCCCGCCCCTGACCGGGCCCGCCGCAGCGGGCTCGATCAGCCCACTCACGAACGGAGAGCCGCCTGACCGGGTGGGTCGCCCGCTCCTCCCGCCCGTGTCGCCGAGCGTCAGGCGGTCTCACCGGCGACGGGCGGGCGGCGCCAGCCGTGGGCGGCGATACGTCCGGCCACCTCGTGGGCCAGGGCTTCGGCCCCCGGCAAGGGGAGCAGGGTCAGCGGCTCGCCGCTCGCGAGCACGGGGCGCAGCGCCTGGAGGCAGTCGTCCGCTCCGCCGGGAGCGAGGACCGTGACCAGCGCCTCGGGTCCCGAACGAGCTGTCGCCTCCGCGGCCTCGTGTCCGCCCGTGGCGCCATGGCCCAGCGCCGGGCCGCTCCCGTCGACGCCGTCCCGGCCCTCCTCGGGGCCGTCACCGTCCGCCGCCCGAGCGCCGTCCACGGCGTCGGCCGCAGGCCCCGTCGGTGGCGGGACGAGCAGGACCGTGCCGGCGGCCGGGTGGGTGCCCGGGCGGAGGACGTGGAGGGTCGGGGGTGGGGCCTCGGGCCCCGGGGCGGCGCACGCTCCGGGGACGGGCAGGCCGTCCAGGAGGCCCAGGGCGTCCGCCACGGTCGCCTGTCCGCCCGCGCGTGCGGGCAGTTCGCGAAGGAGGAGGGCCGTCTGGGCGAGGAGCACGGCGGCGGCGTCCTCCCCGACGGCGGCCCGGTCGTGGACCAGGGTCAGGACGAGTTCGCCGTCCTGCGTGTGCCGGGCGGTCAGCGAGAGCGGGAGGCCGGTGTGCGCCGGGACGGTCTCGGGTTCGGTCACCCGGACGCCCTCGGCGGCCAGTTCCCGCGGCAGCGGGTCGTCCGGTCCGGCGCCCGGCAAGGGCCGGGCGAAGGAGACCAGCGAGCGGACCGGTCCGGGCCGGCCGGGGTGTCCGGCGGCCTCCTGGATCTGCCCGGCGGAGACCCACTCGTACGCCGTCAGGCCCAGCACTCCGTCCCGTACGTCCGCCAGCAGCCCGCCCACACCTGTCGCCGGGTCCACCGCCACCGACAGCGGCAGCACATTCCGCAGCGGGCCCGGGAGTCGCTCCACACCCTCCAGGGCCACACCCCGGCCGGACACCGTCATCCCGAACACCACCGGGACGGGCCCCTCCCCCGGCACCACCCTCCGCAGCAGCAGCGCCCACACCGCGTGCAAGGCCGTGCCCTCCGACACCCCCCACCCGGCGGCCCACTCCCACAGCCGCCTCGCCTCACCCGCGCTCAGCCGCCGCGACGCCCGCCCCAGGCCGGTGCCGGCAGAGTCGGAGCCCGGACGCACCGGCAGCGACACCGCCCCCTCGTCCGGCGCCGCGACGGACCAGAACGCCCGCGCCGCACCCGTCTCCCGGCCCGCCACCCATCGCACGTGGTCACCCAGATCGGGCCGCCGCGCCCCGCCCGCCGCGACCCCGCCCCGGGCGTACGCCCACAGCACCGACCGCCACAGCAGCCGCACGCTCCAGTCGTCGAGCAGCGCGTGATGCCACGTCAGCACGACCCGCACCGGACCGTCACCGCCCGGCTCCTCCTCCACCAGACACACCCGCAGCGCACCCGGCCGCCGCAGGTCGAACACCCGCCGGCGTTCGGCGAGGATCACGGAATACCAGTCGGCGGAGCCGTGCGGGTGGTGGCAGACCTCGACGACGGCCTGCTCCCGCACGGTGACGGTGGGGCGGGTGTCGGGGCCGCCGCCCGGTGCGAAACAGGCGCGCAGCACGGTCTCGCGGTCCGCGACCGACTGCCAGGCGGCACGGAAAAGCTCCCGGTCCAGCGGCCCGTGCCAGCGCAGGTGCAGCTGCTCGACGTGCAGCGCGGCGACGGGTCCGGCGGCGAGCACGTCGAGGAGCATGTCCTGCTGACAGGGCGCGACGGGCAGTCCGGCGGAGCTGAAGGGCCGGTGCTCCGCGGTCGTGGCGCAGGCCATCCGTCCCCCTCGGTATCCGGTACTGCGACGTGGAAAGGCACAAGTATGGGAGGGTCTCCCCCGCATCGCTGACATGCCGCTGACACGGTTCCCGGCCGCGCCGAAGCTGGAGCGCGCGGGGGCCGGCGGGACTGCGGTCAGAGGGTGCGTACAGCCGACTCGGCCCGTCGGCGGGCCAGTTCGAGGGTGGCGCGGCTGTTGCGGCCCAGGGCCTGGCGTACGTACGTCCGGGCCTGCTCCAGGTCCGCGTCCGGGCCGAGCACCTGCGGCACCGCCTCCTCACGCAGCAGCACCCGGTGGTGGGAGACGACGGTGACGCCCGTCGCGTCAGGGGTCACCGACCACTCCCCCGCGTGCGCGCTCAGCAGCGCCGGCGGGGTGGTCTGCTTGTAGACGATCCGGCCCGCGTGCGGGAAGCAGACCCGCACCGACTCGGTGGTGTGGACCGTGCCGTCGGGGGTGACCGTGTCCATCGAGACGGTCTGCACGCCCGGTTCGTCCTCTGCCACGTCGAGCCTGCCGACGTGCGGGACGCGCTCGGGCCAGGCGGCCACGTCGTACAGGAACCCGTAGACGACTTCGGCGGGGCCGTCGACGCGTACGGAGTCCTCGAAGGAGAGCAGCAGGCCGTCGAGCCGGTGCCAGCGCTCCGCGGTGGCCTTGAGCTGGTCCAGTTCGGCGCGGCTGTTGGTGTCCGTGGCCCGCTCCAGCCAGGCGGCGTCGGCCGCGCGGTTGCCGGCCACGGTGAAGTCGTGCTCCAGGGTGAGGCGGCAGCGCTCCGGCCCGAGGGACTCCACCGTCCAGGTGCCGCCCATGGAGGTCGCCGGGGGCGCGGGGACCTCCTGGCGGAAGTCGATGCGCATGCGGCCGGCGTCCAGGGTGCGGCGCGAGAGCCAGGACCGCACGCTGCCGTTGGCGGTCACCCACATGTGGAACCGGTCCTGGCGGCCGTCGAAGTCGAGCCGCTCGACATGGATGCTCGCGGGAACGAACAGCGGCCACTGGGTGGTGTCCGCGAGCAGCCCGTAGACCACCCCGCCGGGTGCGGCGACGTCCACCACGTACGACGTGCGGTGCACCCGCTCGACCGGCATGGTCTCTCCCCTCTCGTCCCTGTTCAGAGGCTGTCCGCACCGGGTCGAGGGCCGCTCGAGAAGTGCTCGGCCGCCCGCGCCCGCCCCCGGCCACCGCCCCGGCCACCCGCGCACCACCCCCCGGTCACCCGCCGGACACCGTGACCACCCCGCCGGGCCCGGGCCGAGCGGGGTGTCAGGCCGCGTAGAGGTCGAACGTGGAGGTACGGCGCGGGCCGGCGGCGACGTCGAGGGCCGGGTCGACCGACAGCATCGCGTGGTGCAGCCGCTGAAGCTGGGGCGACGGCTCCACACCGAGTTCGTCGATCAGCCAGGTCCGCAGCCGCCGGTAGACGTCCAGGGCGGTGGCCTGCCTGCCCGAGCGGTAGAGGGCCACCATCGCCTGCGAGTGCAGGCCCTCGTGCTGCGGGTGACGGGCAATCAGCTCGGTGAGTTCCGCGATCAGTTCGGCGTGCCGGCCGAGCCGCAGGTCGGCGTCGATGCGCCGCTCCACCGCCACCAGGCGGCTCTCCTCCATCCGCATCACCTCGATGGACAGGATCGGCCCGACGCGCACGTCGACCAGGGCCGGCCCGTCCCACAGATCCAGCGCCTGCCGCAGGGCGGCGGCCGCGCCCTCGTCGTCCCCCTGCTCGAAGGCGGAGTGCCCCCGCGCGACCAGGCCCTCGTAGGCGTGGACATCCACGCACTCGGGCTCGATCTGCAGCAGGTAGCCGCCGTGCCGGGTGGCCAGGACCTCCTTCGCACCGCCCGGCGCGCCCGGACCCATGGCCGTGCCCAGTCTTCGCCGCAGCTGCAGTATGTAGGTCTGCAGGGTCGTTGACGCGCTCTGCGGCAGTTCGGTGCCCCAGATCTCCTCCATCAGCGTCTGCACCGGCAGCACCCGCCCCGGATACAGCGCGAGCAGCGCCAGGATCTGCCGGGGCTTGCCCGCCGTCGGCACGATCGAGCCACCGTTCACCTCGGCACTCAACGGACCCAGAACCTGAATCTTCACGATCTCCCCCGTCCTTCTCGTCGAGTTCCCATCGATTTTCGGCCTTCAATTCGGGAACGATAGCGGGACACTGGGCAACGTGCCGAAATTCTTGACCAGCCGTCGAGCAGCCCTCCGACGGATCGGTTTGACCACGGAATATGAGCTGCTAGATTCCGCTCAAGGAGCGACTTCCGGTGCATTTCCGAGCACCGGACACGACGTCTTTCCGCACATCGGCCGGACCGGAGGAGTCTCGCTGTGAACGCCCTCGGAGCCGATGCCACCATGGACTTCCGCATCCTGGGTCCGGTCGAGGTCCACGATCCGCGCACGGGCGCCCGGATCGTGCCCCCCGGCCCCAAGCAGCGCACGCTGCTGGCCGCCCTGGTGGTGCGGGCGGGCCAGGTGCTCTCCGCCGACCGGCTCATCGACGAACTGTGGGTCGACCTGCCCCCGGCGGGTGCGGCGGACGCGCTGCAGGCCCATGCGGCCCGGCTGCGCAGGCTGCTGAGCGGCGACGACGGCCCGGAGTGGATCAGCACCCGGCCGCAGGGCTACCTGCTGCGCCCGCCCCGCGTCACCACCGACGCGCACCGCTTCCACGTGCTCTCCTCGTGGGGCCGGGCCGTGGCCGCCGCCGATCCGGTACGGGCCGCCGCCCGGCGGCGCGGACTTCGGGACGGCCCCCGGGCCGGCTTCCGGCGCGGCGGCACCGCTCGATCTCGGAGGCGAGATCGCCCGGCTGCGGGAGCGCATGGAGGCCCTCGCCCGGGAGCAGGAGAGCCTCGTACGCCGTTTCGACCGGCTCACCGCCGGGGCGCCGCGGGGGCGAACGCACCGCACTGTGCCGGAACCCGGTCTCCAGCGGACCTCATGCGAAACTCGGACGAGAATCAGGCGGAATTCGAGTCCTGCAATTCCGCGGTGACCATCGACACGAATCCCTCGTCGAGCATGGTGGCCACAGCGGTGTCCCGCGAGGGATCAAGGCCGGTGTCGTGGCAGGCGATGCTGACGAGATAGCGGCCGAGCACCGGATAGGTACCGAAGGACCATTCCCCGCGTGCGGCGGGGGTGCCGTCGGGGGCCAGCAGACCGGTTTCTCCTGAATGCCTGCCACCGAATCCGAACTCCGAGAAGTTCATCCGCAGCCCCTGGCCGAGGGCCTTGGTGTACGCCTCCTTCAGCGTCCACAGCCGCAGGATCCCCGCGGTCTGCTCCGTCTCCGGCAGGGCCGCCAGTTCCGCGCGCTCGGCCTCGGTGCACACCTGGTCCTGGAGCAGCTGGAAGGCCAGCCGCCGCCCGGCCGGTTCGGTGTCGACACCGATCCGGCCGGTGCGGCTGACCGCCACCACGATCAGGTCGTCGGTGTGGGTCAGGCTCACGTCGATCTGGTCCATCCCGCGCAGGTACGGCCGACCGCCCGGCTTGTACGACAGGTCGATCCGGTCGGGGGCGATGCCCAGCGCCGCGGCCGCCGTGTGGCGCACGGCGAGCCGGGAGACCACGAAACGGTAGCGGGTCGTGGGATCGCTGGTCCGTCGGTACCGGGTCCAGTCCCGGCCCAACAGCCCGCGCAGGGCGGGCTCCGACAGGGCCATGGTCAGCCACTCCCCCCAGGTGGTGAACACCGAGGCGTTGCCACGCCGGGCCATGCCCTCCCGTACCGCGTCCGTCCACGGCCCGTCGGGGCCGGTCAGATGGACGGGCGGGGAGAGCCGTGGTGAGTTGTCCCTCATCGCTCTCCTCACCGGGCCAGCTCGGTGGCGTCCAGGTCGTAGCTGCGTCCGGCGCGGTAGCGGCACACCAGTTCCTCCAGCATCTGCCCCAGGCAGTCGTCGGGCAGGTCGGGTACGGGGATGCCGAGCCGGCCGCCGACGCGAGTCAGGGCGAGCACCGCCCAGGCAGGGGCGGCCAGGAAGGGGTCGCTGCCGTCCTGCCCCTCCCAGGTGGCCAGGATCGCGGCGGCCGCGAGCACCAGCGCGTACCGGTCGCTGAGCACGCACCATGCGGGGTCCCGGAGGGCGGCCGCCCCGGGCGGGATCGCCCGGCACTGCTCGCGCAGGGCCCGCAGTTCGGTGACGAAGGCCTCCGCCAGGTCCGCGAGCGCGGTCAGCAGGCCGCCGACCCGGCGTACCTCCGCCAGCCGGGCGGCGGACCCGGCGAGCGAGGCGGCCATGAAGTCCCCGCCGTCGGCGATGGCGAGCAGCCGGTAGTCCAGCTGTGGCAGGACCGCCCCGGCCCGGAACAGCCCGGGTGGCGGCTCCTCCTCCTGGAACCAGGCACGTTCGGCGAGGGTGCGCAGCTGAGGGACGATCACGGCCTGGCAGGCGGCGGTGCCGGCGTGACCGAGACCGGCCACCGGCAGGTCGCGGGCGAGCTTGTCCAGGGCCCCGTACTCGGGAGTGCCGTGCCGGTAGCCGTGCGAGCCGATGACCGCCGCGAGCTCTTCCAGACTCTCCCGGAGCAGGTCCGGTACGACGTACTTGGTGGCGGCGGCGAGCACATGGGTCCGGTCGGGCAGCAGGCTCAGCGCCCGCAGCGCGACGGTGGCCATGCTGTCGCATGCGAGCAGGTCGGCGAAGACCCCGGCGAGCGGCCGGTGCAGCCGCCGGGCGATGGGGCGGGTACGGCCGGTGGTGGCGGCTCGTACGGCGGAGTGCAGGACCGTCCCGGCGGCCGCGACGGCCGTACCGGCGATGACGCAGCGGTTGACCTGATAGGTGCGCAGGGCAAGGGCGACGCCCTCGCCGACCCGGCCGACCAGGGCGTCCGCCGGGACCGCGCAGTCGGTGAAACGCAGCCCGGAGAAGAGCGATCCGCGCATCCCGGCGGTGGGCACCCGCGGCAGCTTCTCCAGACCTTCGCCGAGTCCGTCGGGGTCGAGCAACAGGACGGAGTGGCCGAGCGGGCCACGGGCCGCGTCGGTGCGGGCGTACACCACATAGGTGTCGGCCCGGGCGGCGTTGATGATGACGTCCTTGCGGCCGCTGAGCGTGAACCCGCCGCCGGGGCGGCGCCGGGCGGCGAACTCGTCGCGCAGGATGGCGTTGGCGTGGGCGAGCTCGTGGTGGACGATCGACGCGCGCCCGCCGGTGAGCAGGGTGGCGGCGGTGGACGCGCGCTGCTCGGGAGTGCCGGCGGCCCAGACCGCGGAGGTGGCGAACAGCGAGGTGATGCCGGAGCCGAAGCCGAGCGCGAGATCGCGGCGGAAGACCGGGCGAAGCACCTTCACCAGCAGGTCGGGGCGGATCAGCCGACCGCCGAACTCGGCCGGCACGAACTCCGCGCCGAGCCCCGCCTCGGCCAGCAGCTCCTCGGTGGCGGCGGGCGGCTCCCGCCGTTCGTCGGCGGCGAACAGGGCGCCCAGACCGTGCGGGTTGGCCGGGTCGTAAGGGTCGCCGAGGAGGGCTTCGAGGCGGGCGGCCCGGCGCAGCGCGTCGGTCTCCGCCGCCGCGCGCGCGGCCGTGCTCCGGCCCGCCGTCTCCGTGCGCTCCGTCGTCTCGGTGATGGTCATGGTGGCGGACTCAGCTCCTTCGTCCGGGCTTGCGGTCGGCCCCGGGGCCCCTCGTCGACGTCCCGCCCGGCTCGCGGCGCCGAAGGGTGAAGCCCCGGGCACCGCGCCGCGCCGCATCGTCGAGGCACCCATGTACGTCCGGTGACCGGGAGCCCCTCCGCGGGGTGATGCACGGCGCCGGCCGCCGCGAGCGCCGCTTCGACGGCAGGTCCCGTTGTCGTGGCCTGCCGGCGTCCGCGCGCGGGTGCTCAGCCTGGGGCGGGGCGCTCGAAGCTCCCTCGAGGCGGGGTGCAGCCGGGCTCGTGCGCCCTGGTGTGCGTCAGCACGCCCGCCACCGCGCGCAGTTCGCTGTCGGGCCAGCCGTTCTCGGGGTCGGGGCCGCACGGGTGGGTTCGGCGGAAGCCGGCGGCGTCCAGGGTGCGGACGGCGTCGGCGAAGGAGACGGGCTGCCGGGCCTGGTGCAGCAGGTGACGGGCGAGAAGCCGCTGCCCGCCGGGCCCTGGGGCGAGCAGCCGGCCGGTGGTGGAGCACACGAAGGGAACGGGCGGGCCGGCCGGGGCGGCGCGCCCGGCCGCGGTCAGCGCCTCTCCGGCGGCCCGGGCGGCCCTTCGGAACTCGGCCTCGGCCGTCCGGGCCGCCCGGTCGGCGGGCCCGGTCACGGGCCAGGGCGGTGGCAGCCGGCTCCAGGCGGCGATCAGCCGGGCCGCCTCGGGCAGGGGCAGGGTGCCGGCGGCATGAGCGGCGGCGACGGCGCCGGTGCCCACGCCGGAGAGGGCACGGACCTCAAGGCCCCAGCTCTGCCACAGCCGGTAGGCGGCGACCTGGAAGGCGAAGAGGGCGGGCTGGGCGAACTCGGCACGACGGATCAGGCTCGCGTCCACCCCGCCCTCGGGCGCGAAGACCACGGCGGCCAGCGGCAGCCTGAGCCAGGGTTCCAGGGCGTCGCGGACAGCGTCGTAGGCACTCCGGAAGACCGGGACGGCAACGTACAGCTCCCGGCCCAGGCGGGGGCGGGGGCCGGGCCGGCCGGTGAACAGTACGGTCAGCGGCTCGGCAGGGGGCGGCGGTGGGGCCGGTTCGGTGCCTGCCCGCACGAGGGACCGTACGTCATCGGACATCGGGTGACTTTTCCACGGTCCGGTACAGGCCCGGCTCCGGCGTGGCCAGCGGAGCGAGGTCCTTGACCAGGATCTGGAACTCCTCGCTGCGCACGGCCTGCTGGTGGGAGGAGGCGTCCTGCCACATGGCGAGCTCGAGGAAGACACGCTCGTCGCCGAGGTGGCGCAGCGCCTGGTGGCCGATGTAGCCGGGCTGGGCGCTCATGTACGCGGTCAGGCGGGACTTGACCTCCAGGAACGTGTCGATGTCGCCGTGGACGGTCAGCTTGTTGACGAAGGTCACCATGGAAGGCTCCTCTGGTCGGCCACGGCGGGGTCACCGCCTGCATGTGGATGTCGGGGGCAGGGGTTGTGAGGCCACTGTCGGAGCCCGGACTCGAAGAGGGCTCGGCCCCTGCTCGACTTCCGCTACAGAACGAGCCCGGTCCCGGCGGAGGATGCGCGGTGCCCCGGCAGGGCCGGGCAGGCTCGTACCGGAGCGCGCCGGAGGGGTTGGGCGGGGCGTACGGGAAGTGCGCGGGCGGGCCCTGTCCGGCCGCCGGACACCGCTTTTCCCACCGGAAACCTGCAAGACCCCCCGGTCTTCTTCTTCCCTTCCGGCACCGGGTATTCGGCCATCTGCCCGGCGGCGGGGGCGAGCGAGGGAGGCAGCGGGCGCGGGGCTCCGGGGCGATCCCGGGTCCACCGAACCCGCCGGAGGCATGGCCCGGGTCCGCCCGGACGGCTGCGCCCGGAACCCGTGTCCCGCCGCCCGGCGGGGGCGGCTTTCCGGCCACGGGAGGGCGGTTCGGCCCACCCGACGAGCCCCTAGCCCGGGCCTGGCCGTCCAAAGGGGTGGACCCGGAGGAACCCCAGATTGCGGGCGTGACCATGGATCCGTCCCGGTTTCCGTAATAACTTGACACTTCCTCGACCGGCATGGAGGCCGGCGCTGAAGCAGGCATTCCGCTGGGAGGGCCGACGCAGGAGGTGGCTGTGCGGATCCGACCCACGCCTGGGGTGCAGGTCGCCTCGGTGGACGCGGATGGCCGCCTGGAACTCAGGGCGGATTCGGGCGACGGCCCGCACCTGTACCGGTGCGGGCCCGTGGCGACCGCCATGTGGATCGCGCTGCGCCGCAACGACGGCGACGCCGGGGCCGCCGCGTCCCTGCTCGCCCAGATGTGGGACATCGAACCGGACCATGCCCGGGCGGATCTCGACATCTGGGTGGAGGACATGCGCGACGCCGGTCTGCTGCGCGCCGAACCCTCCCTCTGACCCCTGCGGGCAGCCCCGTCCCCGAGCGCGTCACGAGCGTTTCTCAGGCATGCCTCCGCAGTCGTTCGAGGTGCCCTGTAGGGGGGTCTGTGCACCCTGTAACCCGGATGAGGGGTGGACCTTCGACCACGGGGGCGGGTAGTGAAACTGGTGGGCCGGAAATCGGTGATCGGGACGTTGGACGCCGCGCTGGCGGACTGCGTGGCAGGACGTTCTCGGATCGTGTGGATCGAGGGCGCGGCGGGGTGCGGCAAGAGCGCGCTGGCCGATGCCCTCGTCGAGAGCGCGGCCGAGGCGGGGGCGACGGTGCTCTCCGCCGTGGCCTCCCCGGACGAGCGGGCGGTCCCCCTGGGTGTGGTGCGCCAGCTCCTCCACGGCGAGCAGTTGTTCGCCCTGCCGCGGCCGGCCGGGGGGAACGGAACTCCCTCGTGGGCGGAGGCCCTGCGGGTGTTCTGCACCGAGGTGCGGGAACTGAGCCTGGACGCCCCGGTGGTGGTGTGCATCGACGATGTGCAGCACGCCGACGTCGAGTCGCTGCACTACGTGCAGTACCTGGCCCGGCACGCCCGTTCGGCGGCCGTCCTGGTGGTACTGACCGGATCCGCGCATGCCGAGACCCTGGACGCCGTGTTCACCACGGAAGTCATGCGCCAGCCGCACTTCCGCCGGGTTCGGCTGTCCCTTCTGACCGCCGACGAGGCCGCCGCCGTCCTGGGCGGGGAGGCGGACCCGCTGTGCACGGAGCTGCACCGCATCAGCGGCGGCAATCCGCTGCTGATGCGCGCCCTGGCAGAGGAGCGGGACCACCGCCCGGCCCCGGCCGAGCCGTTCGCGCCGGAGCCGGGCGGTCCGTACGCCCAAGCCCTGACCACCTGCCTGCACCGCACCGGGCCCGTCGCGCTCGGCATGGCACGCGCCCTGGCCCTGCTCGGCGAGCAGGGCTCCGTCGAGCGGGCCGCGCGCCTGTTGGAGATCGACCTTCCGACTGCCCGCCGGGCGGTGGCCGCGCTGGAGGCGGCCGGACTGCTGAAGGACGCCCGCTTCCCGCACCCGGGCGCGACGGGCGCCGTACTGGAGGACGCGGGCGCCGTCCTGCGGGGCGAGATGCACCGGCGGGCCGCCCAGGTCTTGCGGGAGGACGCGGGGCCCGCCACGGCCGTCGCAGCCCATCTGCTGGCCTCGGCCGATGAAGGCGCCACGGCGGTTCCGCCGGTGACTCCGCACGAGGTCGAGGTCCTGCGCGAGGCCGCCGAGGAGCTGCTGACCCGTGACGACGCGCGGGGCGCGGCCCGGCTCCTCGAACTGGCCCTGCATGCCTGCGAGGAGATGGGGGCCGGGGGCACAGAGCAGGACAGGGCGCAGCGTGCCGGGCTGCGGCTGCGCATGGCCCGGCTCACCGCCCGGTTCGATCCGACGGCGGCCGAACGGCAGCTGACGGCGCTGCTGGACCCGCGGTCACCGGACCGGCCCGCGCCCGAGCAGATCCAGCAGCTGGCCGGCCTGCTGCTCACCCAGGGTCGGGTGGCGGAGGCCGAGGAGCTGGCGAGCGGTACGGAATCGCCCGGCGCCTCCCCGCTGGACACGGTGCTCGACTCCCCCGCCGCCGTGAGCGAGCGGCTGCTGCAGTCCGCCCGGCTCACCGATGCCACGCTGACCCCGCTGGCGCGGGCCGTACGCTCCCTGGTCTGCTCCGACCACCCGGAGCGGGCCGTGCCCTGGAGCCGGAGGCTGCTGGAGGAGGCCCAGCGGGCCGAGGCCCCGGGCTGGACCGCCCTGTTCGCCACCCTGTACGCCGAGGCCCTGCTGCGGCTGGGCGATCTGCGCGGGGCCCGTACGTACGCCACGGCGGCCCTGGAGGCCCTGCCGGAGAAGAACGGCATCTTCCCCTGCGGCCCCACGGCGGTGCTGATCCGGGCCTGCACGGCGATGGGCCAGTACACGGAGGCCTCGCGGCTGGCCGACCGTCAGGTGTCACCGCGACTCCTCGCCACCCTGCCGGGCCTGAGTTACCTGCGGGCCCGCGGGGTCTATCACCTCGCGGTCAACCAGCCGCATGCGGCACTGGCCGACTTCCTGGAGACCGGGCGGCTGTTGGAGAGCTGGAACATCGACCGTCCCGCCTTCCTGCCCTGGCGCACGGACGCGGCGGAGGCCCTGCTCCGGCTGGGCGAGGACCGGCAGGCCGAGCAGCTGGTACTGCAGCAGTTGGCCCTGCCGGACGCCCGGCGGCCCTGGGTGCGGGGCATCTCCCTGCGGCTGCGGGCGATGACCGGCGAGCCGAAGTGGCGCATCACGACCCTGGGCCAGGCCATCGACGAGCTGCACCGTTCCGGGGACCGGCTGGAGGCCGCTCGCGCCATGGCCGAACTGGGCCGTGCCCTGCAGGCCGACGGCGCTCCTGCCAAGGGCAGCGCGATGATCCGCACGGCGTGGAACCTGGCCAAGGACACCGAGGCGACCGCGCTGTGCAAGGAGATCCTCCCCGACGCGCCGCTGACCCCGGAGCGGACCGTTCCTGCCCCGGCTGAAGGAGAGACCCGCACCAAGCTGAGCAGTTCCGAGCAGAGGGTGGCCACCCTGGCCGCGCAGGGACTGACCAACCGGGAGATCTCCGCGAAGCTCTATCTGACGGTCAGTACGGTCGAGCAGCACCTCACCCGGGTCTACCGCAAGCTGCAGATCAGCTCACGGGGTGAACTCCCCCTGGGCCTGGAGCGGGACCACAGCGCACCGCTCCGCTGAGACCTGATCCCGGACCCGGAAGCGGCAGGGGCCGCGGATTCCTTCGTGCCGCCTTCACGCCGGTGGCCTGACAGCCGCCGGGCACCTCGACGAACCGACCGCCAGTCGTAGCGCTCGCCGGGCCGTGGGGTCATCACGGCGTGACAGGTCGACGACGCCATCTCCCCGGGGCCTGCGGGCTATCACGGCGTGATAGCCCGCGGCGAGTTCGTAACCTTCCTAACGTGTCAATGGCTGAAGATGATCTAGTGCGTTAGTACAGTGACGGCCATGACGTCACCCGACACGGGTGGCGACCGCGAAAAGGTCGTCACCAAGCTCACCAGCACGCTGCGGCAGGAACTCAAGATCCGCGCCGCCCTCCACGGCCTCGACATGCAGGACGCCGTCGAAGCCGGCATCACCGCCTGGCGCGCCCTCGCCTCGAACCCCGCAGCCGTCGACACGGCAGGCGCGGAGACGTACTCCACCTTCCTTCCCGAAGGCCTGTGGAGCGGCTTCCGCGGCGACTGCAAGGACCGCGGAGTCTCCCTCACCCAAGGCATCGCCCAAGCTGTCCGGCTCTGGCTCGACAGCAACCCCGCCCCCGAGGTGATGCGCCCCACGACCGTTCGGCGCATCATCGTCTGCAACCAGAAGGGCGGGGTCGGCAAGACCGCCATCACGGCCGGCCTCGGCGAAGCCCTCGCCGAGGACCCAGCGGCCCTCGTCCCCGTCCGGGTCTCCAAGCACTTCGCCGCTCGCCTCGAGGATGACGAGAGAGCGGACGACCCGTTGGCTCTCGAAGACCTGCCCGGTCTCGGCCAGCGCGTCCTCCTCGTCGACTTCGACCCCCAGGGTCACCTCACCAAGCAGCTCGGACACGAACCGCTCCCCATGGACGGCGACTCCCTCACCAACCACATGGCCGGCGAGGCCAAGGGCGAACTGCGGGACCTCGTCGCCGCCGTCGACGAGGACCGCTTCGGCGAAAGGCTCCATCTCCTGCCTGCCTGCACCGACGCCTTCCTCCTCGACGTCCGCCTCGCCGCCGTACGAGCCCGCGAGGCCGCCCTCGAACGCGCCCTGCGAGCGGTCGAATCCGACTACGACGTCATCCTCATCGACTGCCCCCCGAGCCTCGGCCTCAGCATGGACGCCGCCTCCTACTACGGGCGCCGCCGTACGAACGAAGAGGCGGGCAACTCCGGGGCCCTCATCGTCGTCCAGGCCGAGGACAGCAGCGCCGACGCTTACGGCCTGCTCACCTCTCAGATCGAGGACATGCGTGCCGATCTCGCCCTCGACATCGACTACCTCGGCCTCGTCGTCAACCACTACGACGCCCGCCGCGGCTACATCGCGACGTCCTCCCTCCAGTCCTGGATGGACATAAAGGATCCGCGCGTCGTCGGCGTCATCGGAGACCTCAAGGAACAGAAGGAGGCCGTGCGCGCCAAGCGTCCCCTCCTCGCCTACGCGCCCCGCTGCGGACAGTCCGTCGCCCTCCGAGCCCTCGCCAGGGAGATCAGCAAGTGAGCAAGGCCAAGAACCTCGGCGCCGGCGCGTCCTTCGCACAGGCGCGTCCCATCAGCGCCCGCCGTGCCGCGATCGGTGCCGCCACCGCCGCACCCACCGCGGGCGTACCCGAACCCACCGAGCTGCCCCTCAAGCTGATCGGCCAGAACCCGGACAATCCACGCGAGGACCTGCGCGACCTGAACGGTCTGGCCGACAGCATCCGAGAGATCGGTCTCGTCAACTCCATCACCGTCGCCACCCGCGACGCCTACCTCGCCGAGCGCCCGGAACGTACCGGCGACGTGGTGGAGGATGCCCGTTACATCGTCGTCGACGGTCACCGACGGCTCGAAGCCGCACGCCTCGCCGGCCTGGAATCCATCCGCGTCAGTGTCAACAACGACCTGGTCTCCACGGACGAGTCGCTCCTCGAAGCCGCTTTCGTCGCCAACGTTCACCGCGTCGACATGAACCCGCTCGAACAGGCCTACGCCCTGCAGAGGCTCGTCGAGTTCTACGGCTCCCAGAACAAGGCGTCGAAGCGGCTTGGGATCGGCCAGTCCACGATCTCCTCCAAGCTGTCGATCCTCGACCTCGCCCCCGACCTCCAAGCCGACCTGATCGCAGGCCGCCGCAAGGTCGAAGACGTCCGTAACCTGTCCAAGCTGACGCCCGAGCAGCAGCGTGAGAAGGCCGAGGCCCGTGCCCAGGGCAGGCTGAACAAGTCCGCGGACACCGCGGGGCTGTCACGCCGTGACAACCCCCAGCCCGAGTCTGCCCTATCACGCCGTGATAACCCCCGGCCCGCCGAGAGGATCACGTCGCCCGTACCCGTACCCGAGCCCCGGCCCGCCGCGCAGCCGTCGGAGGTCCTCGAGGAAGCACTGCCGAGCCTGCGCGGCGATGGTGCGGCTCTCATGGATTTCGTCCGGCAGTACCTGGACGCCGAACAGCGCAGTGCCATGCTGCAGCGGTACTTCCAGGTCACGAGCGGCGTCGAGGAAGTCGCCGAGGACCTCGGTCGCGGCCTTCCGCCGGAGCACCGACGCGACCTCGCCCTGATCGTGCGGCAGGTCTCGGTCCTGCTGGCCGGGTCCTGAGAGAGGGCGGCGGGCCGGCGTTCCAGGTGCCGCGGCGGCCGGTAGGTGTCGGTGGGACGTCCTGTGAGAGCGGCCTGGTACCCCATGCCGCTCGCCTCTCGCTCGAGCCCGGATCGAGAGAGGCTGGAACGGCCCAGTGGGGGGTGGGGGAGCGGCTGAGGGCGCAGCGACTGAACGCCAGCGACCGAGCGATGCTTCAGTCGCTCCGAAATCCTGGACGAATGCGCAGGTCAGAGGTAGTGAAGCGGATCGTCAGCGACTGAAGCGACTCAAGGTTCAGGTATATCGAGACATACGCGTGTGTGCCTGTGCGGGCGTACACCGTCATATATAGGGGGTTTGAGTCGCTTCAGTCGCTGTTCTCTTGCCGGAAAGGCTGTGAACTGGTGTTTTATGGTTCTGCGGACGAGCGACTGAACGAGCGTCAGTAGCTGACCCACCGGGTCGCTGGGTCGCTGGGACTCCTTGGCAAAGACGTACACATGTTCTGGCTCATATGCCTCTGCTGCCTCGGTGGTTTCGCTAACCTGACGTTCGGCGTTGAGTCGCTTTAGTCGCTGATGGGGGAAAAGCATGGCAGCTGAGCTGCGGGTTTCGCGCAGCGACCGACGGCATGACGTGAGAACTGTCTCGGGCGTGGCGCAGCCTCTGACGACTGCCCGGTGGTGCGCGCGCCAGGGGTGGCCGGTTCACCCTCTTGCCCCGGGCCGCAAGACCCCCGTGGGCAATTGCGAGGCGTGCCGCGCACCGGGCCATGACCGTGCGGGGTGCGACTGCCTCCGTGCCGGGCGCTGGTGCCACGGCTTCCATGCCGCCACGCTCGACGTCGAGCGCATCGGGCAGTGGTGGGGTGCCCGTCCGGATCTCGGCGTGGGTGTCGCCACCGGGCCCGCGGGTCTGGTCGTCATCGACATCGATGCGCACGCGCGTGAACTTCCCGGCCGTGACCGGCTGCTGCCCGGAGTCGGGATCTCCTCAGCGGTCGACCTGACCGGGCTGGCCAACGGCTTTCACACCCTGGGTGTGCTGGCGGCGTTGCGTGGCGCCGTCAGCCCGGCCGACGACGAGTCGACGCTGCGTGTCCGTACTCCCTCCGGGGGCATGCACGTGTGGTACCGCGACGATGCCGGCCGGCCCTGGCAGTGCTCCGCGGGATCGGGCAGCGCCCGCGCCCTCGCCTGGCAGGTCGACGTAAGGGCCCACGGCGGTTACATCGTGGCTCCGGGGACGGTGACCCCCGCGGGCGTGTACCGGCCCGTGGGGATCGTGCGAGTGCCTGCCGCGCTGCCCACGTGGCTCGCCGTGGAACTGGAGCGCACCGGGCACCTGCCTTCCGCCGACGCGGCGTTGCGCGGGCCCCGGTCCGTGCCGCCCCGCGCCCGCCAGGCGGTCATCGCGGCCGGCGGCGGCCGCGGCGTGGGGGAGAGGGTCCTGGCCGGCGTCCTCGCCGATGTCGCGGCATGCGCCGCCGTGCCCGAAGGCGCCGCGTTCACAGAGAAGTTGAACCGCGCCGCCTACACCGCGGGCGGACTGGTCGCCGCGGGGCACGTCACCGAGGCCGAGGCGACGCGGGCGCTGCACGACGCGGCCGAACAGGCCCGTCCCGGTCAGCGGCACCGCTGCCACGCCATCCTCCGTGGCGGGCTGAACGCGGGTCTGGCACGTCCGCTGCCGGTCGGGGGTCGCGTGTGAGCGTGGACAACGACCGAGTGCTGTCCGCCTTCGATGTCCAGGCCGTTGCCGCGCAGATCCTCGCGCAGCGGGTTCCGGCGCCCCGGCAGAACCACGTGCCGGCCGCCGCTGCGGCCGCCGAGGCCGGACGGGACACGGAGGGAGAGGCGACGGCGGAGGGGCTGCTGCCCGACACGCTCACCGACCGCGGCAACGCCAAGCTGTTCGTCAAGCTCTATCGCAACGACTACCGCCACGTTCCCGGTATCGGATGGTTCCGGTGGGACGGCACCCGCTGGCAGATCGACGAGGACGACGCCGTGATGTGGTCGGCCGGCGACCTGGCGGAGTCCATCGCCAGTACCGACCCGCGTGGCGTCTTCACACCGGCCGCGCTGCAGCAGCACCGCCGCCGCACCCTGAGCACCAGCGGAATGAACGCGCTGCTCACGCAAGCGAAGTCGGCCCCGGGCATGGTGCTCAACGCGGCGCGCCTGGATGCCGATCCGTACGCGCTGTGCACGCCCCGAGGCGTCGTCTGCCTGCGTACGGGGAACATCCGGCCCGCCGACCCCATGAAGGACTTCCACTCCCGGTCCACGTCGGCGGCGCCGCAGCCGATGCCCACGCCGCGCTGGAACCGCTTCCTGACGGACACCTTCGGCGAGGGGCCGGAGGGCGCGGAGATGATCGACTTCCTCCAGCTGCTGCTCGGCTACTCCGTCACCGGAGACGTCGGTGCCCAGGTCATGCCGTTCCTGTTCGGCTCCGGCAAGAACGGCAAGTCCGTCCTCCTCGACGTTTTGATGAAACTCCTCGGCGATTATGCGGACGCGGCGCCCCCCGGCTTCCTGATGTCGCGGCCGTACGAGGGCCACCCGACCGATCTGGCCGAACTGCACGGCCGACGCGTGATCGTGTGCAGCGAGGTCAAGCCGGGGGACCGCTTCGACGAGGCCCGGGTCAAGCTGCTCACCGGCGGCGACCGCATCAAGGCGCGCCGGATGCGGCAGGACTTCTTCAGCTTTGAGCCGACGCACAAGATGTGGCTGCTGGGCAACCACCGGCCCGAGGTGGGCACCGGTGGCTTCGCGTTCTGGCGGCGTATGCGGCTGATCCCGTTCGAGCGGGTCGTCTCCGACGACCGCAAGATCGACAACCTGGCGGACATCCTCGTCACCCAGGAGGGCCCGGGGATCCTCAACTGGCTCATCGAGGGCGCCCGTCGCTACCTCGGCGGCGACAAGGACCTCTCGGGTCCGGAGCGGGTTCGCATCGCGACGACGGCGTACGCCGAGACCGAGGATCACACCGGGCGTTTCGTCGGTGAGACCTGCAGCCTCGGGGCCGATCTGCGGGCGGAACAAGCGCAGCTCTACGCGGCCTACAGGAGCTGGTGCCAAAATGAAGGGGCTCCGGCGATCTCGTCCCGGGCCTTCGCGGCCCGCGTCCGTGAGGTGGTGGGGCTGGCATCACCGAAGGAAATGATCCTTTCCAACCAACGCAAGTACTACCCGGGCATCGGCCTGCTCGCGGACGAGGAGACAGCATGAGCGCCCTCATCGCAGAAGACGAGATCGTTCACGAGGTGGACCTCGTCTGGCTCGAGGACATCAGCCGGCTCGACTACGTCCGCCAGAGCCTGGACCGGCTGCCGACCCGGCGCGGCAAGCCCGCGTACCACCGTGACGGCCGGATGGTCGGGTACGCCCAGCTGGGGCCGAAAGCCAGGCCCTCCCGCTCGGGCGCGTTCCGGCGCCGGGTGTTCTGGCTGCTTCCCCACGACCGGGACACCGACCCCGCCGGGCTGTACGCCACGGGGGCCCCCGCCGAGGCCGTGGACGCACGGACGCTGGCGCCCGGCAGCAAGGGGTACAAGACGGAGCGCTCGGAGGGCGGCCCGATGTCGTCCGCGACGCGGGAACGGCTGCCGTAAACAGTACGCCGATCGGACTCTCGCTTCCCGACCGCTGGAAAAAAAACAGCACAGCCGGTATATTTTCAGCCAGGGGGAAGTCGGCCGAGGGGGAGGCATGGCTGTGCACGCGCAGGTCGTGGTCGTGGGCGGGGGGCCCGTCGGCATGCTCATGGCGGCCGAGTTGGCCGCATACGGGGTCGACACCGTACTGCTCGAGACCCGGGCCGAGGTGTCCGAGGGACCCAGGGCGACCACGCTCCACGCCCGGGCGGTGCAGAGCCTGGCCCGGCGCGGGTACCCGTACACCGAGGGCGGGGGAGCAGGCCGCTTCCACTTCGCGGGTCTGCCCGGGCTTGTCATCACAGCTCCCGAGGGCGAACCGGAACCGATCCTCAAAACCCCCCAGGCGGAGCTGGAACGGCTCTTCGAGGGGCGGGCACGGGAGGAAGGCGCGCGGATTCTGCGCGAGCACCGCGTGACCGAGGTCGTCCAGGACGACGGCGGGGTGCGGGTCGTGGCCGAGGGCCCGCGGGGTGCGGTGGTCTGCCACGCCGGATACGTGGTGGGCGCGGACGGCGCCCGCAGCACGGTCCGCGCGCGGACCGGCATCGACTCCGACACCCGTCCGGCGACGGTCTCCGCGCTGATGGGCACTGTGACGCTGCCGGACCCCGACGCGCTGGCCGACGGCTGGCGGCGCACTCCGCGGGGCTGGATCGTTGCCAAACGCGACCCGGAGGGCCGGACTCACATCCGCACGCTCAACTGCGCCGGGGCGCACGCCGACCGGCACCTGCCGGTGACCCTCGAGGAGTTCCGGCAGGAGGTGTCCTGGATCGCCGGGGAGGAGATCCGGATGGACGCGCCGCGCTGGCTCAGCAGGTTCAGCGACTTCGACCGCCTGGCCCGGACGTTCCGCGCCCGGCGGGCCTTACTGGTGGGGGACGCGGCGCACGTGCACTTCCCGATCGGCGGGCAGGGCCTGAGCACCGGGGTGTTGGACGCGCTGAACCTGGGCTGGAAACTGGCGCTCACGGTGCACGGCTCGGCGGGTGCGGGCCTGCTCGACACCTACGACCAGGAACGTCGGCCCCTGGCCCGGCGGGTCATCGACAACACGCGGGCCCAGCTCGCGCTGATGCGGCCCGGAGCCGAACTCGACGTCCTGCGGCAGGTGTTCGCCGGGCTGCTGGCGGCCGACGGCGAGCGCGGTGAGCTCAGCGGCATGATCAGCGCACAGGACACGGTGCTCCCTGATCACACCGGTGAGCGCTGCCCGGCAGCGGGAGCGTTTCTGCACAACGTGCCGCTGTCCACCGAGGCGGGCGAGACCGACGTGATCGGGCTGCTGCGGGACGGCCGGCCGCTGCTGCTGCTCCTCGGCGAGTCGGCCGAACGCTACGCCGAGCAGGCGCGGGACTGGACGGGCACCGTGCGGGTGGTGCGGGCGAAGGCCACCCCCGACGTGGCATACGAGGCGGTGCTGGTACGGCCCGACGGCTACCTCGCCTGGGCGGCGGGGGAGTGCGATCTGGCCGAGGCCCTGCCGGTGTACTTCGCCGAGGGCGCCCTCCTGGGGCGCCCCTGACGGTCGGGCTGGGCGGGGCCTCGGCGGCTCAGCCGGCGGCGTCGAGGACCTCCTGGTCACCGCTGGCCGCGAGCGCCTCGGCGTACACCGCGGCGCCTCGGTCCTCGGACAGGTCGAGCGAGGCGAGGACGGAGGGCACCACGGCACTGGGCAGCACGTGGCGCATCAGTGCGGAGACCCTGCCCACCAGGTCGCGATAGTCACTCACGGCCTGCGACATGGACTGGATACCGGCGAAGGAGCCAACGATGACATCGGCCGTCTCGGACGGCGAGATGTGCGGCATCAGCTCGCCCTGGGCCTGGGCCTGCTGGAGGAGTTCGAGGCCGACCTCGCTCCAGCGCAGGAACGGGCCGCTACGGTCGAGGCCCTCCGCCAGCTGGTCCATCGTCAGCCGTACGCCGGCGCGCACCATCGGGTCGGTCTGCAGGCGGTGGGCGTGCAGCATGACGACGTCCACGATCTCCTGCACCTTGGAGGCGCGGGGAGGAACGACGAACCGCTGGTCCTGCTCGGCGATCACACCCTGGGCCAAGTCCTCCTTCGACTCGAAATGGAAGTACAGCGCGCCCTTGGTCACCCCTGCCGCCTTGAGGATCTGGGAGATCGTGGCTGCTTGGTACCCGTGTTCTTCGAAGATCGTGGCCGCCGCCAGAAGGATCGTCTGACGCGTGCGGATGGCTCGTACCTGCTCAGCCACTCGGCCTCCTCCCTACCTCATGTCGTTGAGCATAAAAAACCGCCCAGTTCGTATCTTACAGCGGTCGGCGGTTCCCCCGCCCCGCATCTGCACGGGAAAAGCGCTGAATCAGAGAGGGAAGCTCATGATTCTTGTCACCGGTGCCACCGGCACCGTCGGGCGGGAAGTGGTCCGCCGACTCCCCGCTGACCTGGCGGTTCGCATCATGGCCAGGAATCCGCAGCGCGTGGTGGGGGCGGCGGAGACGGCCCGGGTCGTCCACGGGGATTTCTCGGATGCCGACTCGTTGAGGCAAGCGCTGAGCGGGGTGAGCATCGTGCTGCTGGTCACCATGCCCTACGGGCACGACGACGAGCGCTTCCTGCGGACCGCGCGGGCGGCCGGCGTACGGCGCGTGGTGAAGCTGTCCGCCGCGGCGGTCGCGGACAGCCGGGCCGAGGACCTGATCACGCGGCGGCAACGCCGGAACGAGCAACTGCTGCGTGGCTCCGGAATGGAGTGGACCCTGCTGAGACCCCGCTCGTTCATGTCCAACTCCCTCGCCTGGGCGCCGTCCGTCCGCTCGGACCGGGTGGTGCGAGCCCTGTACGGGACGTCGGCCAACTCCTGCGTCGATCCGCGTGATGTCGCGGAGGTTGCGGTGCGCACCCTTACCGAGGAAGGCCACGCGGGCAGGATCCACACGCTGACCGGGCCCGAGCCGATCACGGCGGTCGAACAGACGGCCCAGCTCGCCGGGTTGCTGGGACGTCCGCTGCGGTTCGAGGAACTGGGTCCCGAGGGGGCGCGGACCGCGCTGGGCGGACGCAACCACCCGCCGGCCGTCGTCGAGGCGCTCCTGGAGAGTGCGGAACGGCAGAGACAAGGGGCGAAGGTGCACGTGGACACGGCCGTTCCCACGCTGCTGGGCCGGCCGGCCGGGACCTTCCGCGGGTGGGCGCGGGACCATCTGGGTGCCTTCGCGGCCCTGTGACGGCCGGATCGACGGCCGGATCGGCTGCCGGCGGGCGGCAGCCGACGACGCCTCCGGTCAGCAGCCGTGCGACCCGGCGGTCACGAGGGAGGTGAAGACGACCGCACCGTCCTGACGGGCGGTCACCAGGACGCGCTCCCCGCCCCCGGGGGGCGTCGACAGCTTGACCGCCTCGATCATGCACGGGGAGTCGAGCTCGGCGTATCGCTTGAACTCGTTGGCGATGCTGAGCGGAAGGTAGGAGGAGCGCCCCAGCACGGACGCCGTGGCCTGGCGGGCCGCCTCGATCAGCACCATGCCCGGGACATGGTCGACCGGGTGCTCGAAGAGCACGGGGTGCCGCGTGTCCACCCGCAGCTGCCAGCGGGCCTGATCCGGGGTGGGCGAGAGGACGACGTCCATGGGCGACATGCGCCCGACGCTCTGCGGGGCCGCCGGGCTGATCAGCGGGAGCTGGTACCACCCGCCGCCGAGTGTGTGATCGCCGCGCACCCGCTCGTAGACCGCCGGCGCCATGCAGGAAAGGGAACCGCCCCCCGTGGCGACGACCTGGCCGTCGCGGTGCAGCACGGCGTCGATACGCAGGCCGGAAACGTTTTTGCCGCGCTGTTTGATCTCCGTGCACGTGACGTCGATGCTGAGTGCCGCCGGTTTGTACCCCATACGGAGGTGCTGCGGCTCGACCGCCAGGTCGAGGTCCCAGACGACGAATTGGTGGCCGAAGGGAACACCGAACTCGGCGTGCGCCAGCAGGATGCCGATCTGGCGGATCGTCTCGCAGCCGATCAGCGGATCATGGTAATCGCCCGCGACCGGGGTGAAGAAGCTGTGGCCGCGGGGCCACTGGGCGGATATGACGAAGTGGGTGTCGTCCACCCGCTCCCAGTCGGTGAGGACGACCTCCGAGACGGCGGACCGGTGCACCAGCTCCTTCGGCACGGTGGAGGTCAGGGTCGTGGGGAAGAAGCCGCCCGGCTTGATCGTGGAGCCCTGAGTATCCCCTCTTGTTTCCGCGGCGAATGTTGTCCGTTCAACGTGAAACGTGCTCGCAGACATTGCTCCCCCTGGGCGAGTGAAATGCGTTCGGAGCTCTTCCTGGCCCCGAAAACTACATACCATCCGGTTTAATTTCTAGTGCATTCAGCACCCTGCCACCAAATTTGGCGGAGGCGTCTATTCCGATTCACGCGTCGTCGCTGGTGAAATCGGATTGAGCTCCTCTGTACTGGGCAGACGCCCCTTTGCCCAGCCCTGGGACGCTCGAGCGCCGCACGAGCGGTTCTCCAGCGGGGCGACCGAAGGTGCGCCGACAGCCCTCCCGCGGACCGCGCGAGTTCCGGTTCAGGGAACTCTGGACAGAGGGCCCATATGAAACCGCACAGACGGTTTGTTACAGTGGGCCTTCTGATCGGGGCAGCACGCCGACCTGCCCTTCGGCAGGCGCGACGCCCCCTGCGATGACGGAGCGGTCGATGGTGAAACAGGAGCGCGCGGCGCGTACGCGTGAGGCTCTGATCCGTTCCGCGGCCGAGGTGTTCGACCAAGAGGCCTTCTCCACGGCATCGATCAGCGCGATCAGTTCGCTGGCGGGCGTGAGCAACGGGGCGCTGCACTTCCACTTCGCCAACAAGGCCGTCCTGGCGGAGGCCGTCGAGGAGGAGGCGCTCGCCCGGCTGCTGGCCGTCACCGACCGCGCGCTCCCGTCCGGTGCCAGCCGCCATGTGCAGCTTCTCGTCGACGTCACCCAGGGGCTCGCCGCCGCGCTCTGTGCCGACGTCGTGCTGCGGGCAGGCTTCGCGCTGAGCGGCGAGCTGAACCGCCCGCGCCGGGCCGGTCTGCGCGACCGCTGGCGGCTCTGGGTCCACGAGACGCTGCGACGGGCCGAAGAGGAAGGCGAGTTGCGTCCCACGGTGAGCGCCGGGGACGTGGAGACCGCCGTGGTCGCCGCCGCCGTGGGATTCGAGGTGCTCGGTGGCCGGGACCCGGCCTGGCTGTCGGCATCGACGGTCACCCGGTTCTGGCGGCTGTTGCTGCCGACGCTCGTGCCGGCGGTCCGTCTCGGCGGCCTCCGGGCCGAAGGGACCCGGCTGACGTAGGGCCGTAGGGACCCGGCTGCCGTAGGGCCGTAGGGCTCTTACGCAGGGTCAGGGCGCTTGGGTTCCTCGCACACCGTGCGGAGGGCCGGGGCGCTTTCGCGTATGCCGACGCCGGCAGCCCCGTGACGACCCGCCCGGAGGTTTCGATGAGATGACCGTCCGGTTTGTTTTTGCCGCTTCAGCCTTCCTTCTGGAGCGTCACATGCAGGGTTGCGGACGCCCTCACACCTGCGTCAGTAGCTAACTTCGCAGGTCAAGTGGATGCGTGAGGCCTCGTCAGAGCGGCTAGGCGCGAAAACAGCGCGGTCGGTTTTGGATTGACAAACCGCTGGTCCTGTTTTTTACTGACTGCGGCTCATCCACGGACAGGGGAGTACGGCGTGGACATCGAAGTACTGGGCACACTGGCGGTGCGGGAAAACGGAGTCTCCGTCACTCCGACCGCACCCAAGCCGCGACAGGTGCTGGCTCTGCTGGCGCTCCATGCCAACCAGGTCGTTCCCGTGTCGGCCCTCATCGAGGAACTGTGGGCGGGCGCACCGCCCCGCAGCGCCCGGACCACCTTGCAGACCTACGTGCTGCAACTGCGGGCCCTCATCGCCACCGCCCTGGAACAGGGCGCCGCCGACGGCGCCGCGGGCCGGCGTAACCCCAAGGACGTACTCGTCACGCTGCCGGGTGGCTACCTGCTCAACAGCGGCGGCGGCACGAGCGACGTCCGTGAGTTCGACCGGCTCGCCGGCATGGGCTACCGGGCCATGGACGCCGGCGACTTCCCGGGCGCCGCCCGGCTGCTGCGCCAGGCGCTGTCCCTCTGGTCAGGGCCGGCCTTCGCCGACGTACAGGGTGGTATCCAGCTGGACATGGAGACCCAGCGGCTGGAGGAGACCCGGCTGTGCGCGCTCGACCAGCGCATCGAGGCCGATCTGCGCATCGGGCGCCACCGCGAGCTGCTCGCCGAACTGACCGTGCTGGTCAGCCGGTACCGCACCCACGAGAACCTGCACAGCCAGTTCATGCTGGCCCTGCACCGCTCCGGCCGCCGCAGCGAGGCCCTCGACGTGTACCAGCGGCTGCGCGGCACACTCGTGCGCGAACTCGGACTTGAGCCTTCGGGCGCCCTGCGCAGGCTGCAGCGCTCGATCCTCATGGCCGGCCCCGAGACTCCTGTGGCGGCGGAGACCGGAAGCGACCGGCTCGTCCGCGTGGGCTGAGATGGCCGCACGCGACACCAGGCACGCGGCTGCGGCCGGCTCGCCGGTCCGGTCACGCGTCCGGACCACGGGCCGGGGAGGCAGCGCGGTGCAGGAGAGGTCGGAGCGGACCCGCAGGAAGCTCCTGCGGGCGGGGGCCGAGATGTTCCACCGCAACGGTTACGCGAACGCGACGCTCGGCGAGATCGCCGCGTTCGCGGGAGTGACCAAGGGGGCGCTGTACTTCCACTTCGCCTCCAAGGAAGAACTCGCGGAGGCGGTCCAGCAGCGCGGCTGCGCGCTGCTGCACGCGTCGGTGGACGCTCTGCGCACGTCCGGACTGCGTCCGCTGCAGACCCTGATCGACACGACACACTGGCTCGCCCGGAGCCTGCGCGAGGAGCCGGCGATCCCGGCCGGCTTCCGCATCGCCAAGGAGTGCGCCGGTCTCCAGGAGGTCGGCACCGACCTTCACCGAGTCTGGCTCGACGTGGTCTGCGAGCTGCTGCGGCAAGCCCAGGACGCCGGGGAGCTCCGCTCGGGCAACAGCTGGGAGAGCGTCGAATCCCTGGTGGCCGCGACGGCCTTCGGGATCGAGGCGATGGCCGGTACCGGCATGCCCCACGCCGAACTCCGGCGCCGGGTCACCGCGCTGTGGGCGGCGCTGCTGCCGAGCCTGGTGCCCGAGGGCGCGCAGACGCACTACCGCGTGGGGACGCCCGGAGCCGGCGGGCCGGTCCGCCGCGCGGACGGCGCCTCGGACGACGTGGAGAGACCGGTACCGGCCGGCGTCACCGGGAGCACCCGGTGAGCACCTGCCGCCGACGGCTTGGAGGAGCCAGCGATGACGAATGAACATCCCGCGGCTGTACTGACAGACCTCATCGAGGTGCTCGGCGACATCCTGCGGGTGGAGCCGGCGAAGATCGACCCCGACCAGACCTTTCCGGCCCTGGGTCTCGACTCGCTCCTCGTCGTGGAGTTCGTCGCCGTCGTCCGCAGGCGGTACGGCGTGCAGGTACGCGCCGCCGACCTGTACGACTACCCGACCCCGACGTCCTTCGCCCAGGAGATCACACGGTCGAGGAGCCGCCCCGCCTCCGCCCCCGCCGCCGCTCCCGTCCCCACCCCGGCTCCCGCGGGCGTGGCGCAGGGACCCTCGCCGGCGGCGCGGATCGCGGAAGTGCTGCGGCAACAGCTCGCGGCGATCCTGTGCTGCGACCCCGGCGACATCAACACCACCGCCCCGTTCAACCTGCTCGGGGTGGACTCCATCGTGGGCGCCGAGTTCATCGCGGCCGTCAACCAGACTTTCGGCCTCCGGGAGCGGGCCGTCATGCTCTACGAGCACCCCAACCTCGTGGCCATGGCGGCGTACATCGCGATCCGTACGGGCGAGCCAGCGCCGGCCCCCGCCTCCGCCCCCGCCCTTGCACTGGCCCAGGCGTCCGCCCCCGCCGCCTCCCGTACGGCCGCTCGTCCGGCCCCCGCCGCGCGGCCGCTCCCCGGCCGCGACCTCGACGTCCTGCTGGACGCGATCCGTGACGACCGGCTCACCGTGGACGAGGCACTCGTCCTGCTCGGCCGCCGCGGCTGAAGCTGTTCCACCCTCAGAAGGAGCCCGTCCAGATGGACGAGAAGGAAGTCCTGACCCGGTTCAAGAACGGCGGTCTGGGCCGGGCCCAGGCGGCTGCGCTGCTGAGCGGTGCCGCCGGCGCGCCCCGCGCCGCGCGCACTGCCACCGGTCCGGAGCCCGTCGTCTTCCACCTGCCGGACACCTGGCCGGACCGAGCCACCGACGGGCCGGCTCTCACCAACGGGCCGGCCCTCACCGACCGGCCGGCCCCGTCCCCGGCGCACCCGGGACACCCGGCGCCCGACCGTGCCACCGCCGCGCCGATCGCCGTCGTCGGGATGGCCGGGCGCTACCCCGGCGCACCCGACATCGACGCCTTCTGGCACCGGACGCGCTCCGGACACGGCAGCGCATCGGCGCCGCCGCCCGGGCGACCCGGTGCCGACACGGGCCACTACCTCGAGCGGGTACAGGACTTCGACGCGGAGTTCTTCGGGATCGACGCGCACGAGGCCGCCCTGATGGACCCCCAGGAACGGCTGTTCCTGGAGACCGCGTGGGAGGCCCTGGAGGACGCCGGGTGCACCGGAGGCCGCCTGGACGAGCTGACCGCCCCGGACGGGACACGGCGCAGTGTCGGCGTGTTCACCGGCGCCGGCAGCGGTGACTACGCGCTGCTCGCGGCCCGGACATGGACGCGCGAACGGCCCGTACTGATGCCCCTCAGCGGCCAGTGGAGCCTGCCCAACCGGCTCTCGGCCCTGCTCGGCCTGACCGGCCCCAGCCAGTCCATCGACACCGCGCAGTCCTCCGTCCTGGTCGCCGTCCACCACGCACTCGCCGCCCTGCACCGCGGCGAGTGCGCCGCCGCCCTCGTCGGCGGCGTCCGACTGCTGCTCCACCCGTCGAGCCGCCGCCCCGGCGCGGGCGAAGGAGTCGGCGCACTGCTGCTCAAGCCCCTGGAACGGGCCCTGGCCGACGGGGACACCGTCCACTGCCTGGTACGCGGCAGCGCCGTCGGCCACACCGCGCCCCACCCCTCCCACGGCACGGCGGCCGGACCCGGCCGCAGGCCCCGGACCACCGGCTCGGCGCACCTCTCCGAGGCCGGGCGCGAAGACGCCCCCGGACAGCGGGTGCTGCGCGAGGCCCTGCGCGCCGCCGGCGTGGACGCGTCGGCCGTCGCCGTCCGGGACGACGCGGACTCCGTACGCGCGCTCGTCGGAGACGCGGGCGCCGCCACCGGAGCCGCGGTCCTGACCCGGGGCGTCCTCCAACTGCGCCACCGGGTCCTGGCGCCCGGAGCCGGCCGGGCCGGGGCACAGACCTGGGAGACCGGGGCGAACGGCGAGGGCGCGGCAAGCGCGCCCCGCCGGATCTGCGTCGGCGCGCGCGGTCACGGGGGAGCGGACGCGCACGTGATCCTCGAGGAGTACGTACCCGCCACCGCCCAGGCACCCCAGGACCCGGCCTCCACCACCGGGGAGCTGTTCCTGCTGTCCGCACCCACCCCGGCGCATCTGGCCGCCACCGCCCGGAGGTTCGCCGATCTGCTCGGCGGCCCCGGGGCGGTCCCGACGCTCGCGGCGCTCACCCGCACCCTGCGCACCGGACGCGCCGCCATGGACTGCCGCTTCGCGGCCGTCGTCGGCGACACGGGCGAACTGGTACGGATCCTGGAACAGTTCGTCCGTGACGGGGCACCCTGCGCCGATCTGCGGGACACGGACCCCGACCCCCTCGGGCTCGGCGGCATACCCGAGACGGACGACTATCTCGCCGCCCTGTGGCAGGGCGGACACCTGCGTCAGTTGCGCGCGCTGTGGCTGTCCGGGCTCGACGTCGACTGGGCCGCACTCGAACGCACCCACGGGTCCGGCGCCGTGGCCGTACCACTGCCCCCCTCCGCCTTCCTGCGCGTCCCGCTCTGGCTGGGCGGCAAGGAGGAGACACAGGCATGACGGTGGTCCACCCCGACACGGCGGGGCCCGGCAGGTCCCGGCCGGACCCGGTGAACCTGTGGTTCTGCCCCAACGACGACCTCGCGCCCGAGATCGCCGCCACACTCGCCTCCTACTGGCTGGACGAGAACGAGCAGGAAGTCGCCGGGCGCTTCCTCTTCGAGCGCGACCGCCGGCAGTACCTGGTCGCCCACGCCCTGGTACGCCGGGTGCTGGCGCTGGAGACCGGCATCCCCGAGGCCGAGGCGGTGATCTGGCGCTCCTCGCGCGGCCGCCCGTTCCTCCAGACGCCCGCCGGCGGCCTGCCGCGCGGCACCGACACCCTCGACTTCAACCTCTCGCACGCCAACGCGTACAACCTTCTCGGCGTCTCCCGCGGCTTGCGCATCGGCGTCGACGTCGAGCGCCTGGACCGCGGCGAGCGCGGACTGGACAACATCATCGCGACGTTCTCCCCCGAGGAGCAGCACTGGATCGGCGAAGCGGCCCCCGGACGACCGCGGAGCCGGCGCGCGCTGCGCCTGTGGACGCTGAAAGAGGCGTACTCCAAGGCGCGCGGACTGGGACTCGGCCTGCCCTTCGACTCCTTCGCGTTCACCCTGGCCGAGGACCGCGGCGTCCTCGCCTTCCGGCCACCCACCGACGACCTGGCCGCCCGCTGGCGTTTCCTGGAGATCGAACCGGCGGCCGAGGTACTGGCGGCCGTCGCGGTCGAGGTCGACGCCGGGCACCCGCCCGCCGTCCATCTGCACCACGGATTCCCGTGGGGCCGCGCCGCACCACGCCGCCTGGTGCTGCCGGAGACCGCCGGAGTGTGACGGGCGACGCTCCCGCCGTACGTACACCGCGCACACCGTTCACGAGCCGGAAACGAAAAGAGGTACCCCGTGCCCACCGCCACCGCCCAGGGGCAGGCCGCCACCGTCATCGAGGTCGCCGACGGCGTCCACGCGTACGTCCAGCCCCCGGGCGGCTGGTGCCTCAACAACGCCGGCATCCTCACCGACGGCGGTCACAGCGCCCTCGTCGACACCGCCGCCACCGGGAGCCGGGCCCGGCACCTGCGCCGGACCGTCCTCGCGCTGGCGCCACACCCACCGCGCGCCCTCGTCAACACCCACTTCCACGGGGACCACACCTACGGCAACTCCGTCTTCCCCGAGGCACTGACCATCGGCCACGAGCGGACGCGCACCATGGTCCGCGCGGCCGGGCTGCACATGGCCGGCCTGTGGCCGGACGTCGACTGGGGCCACATCGACATCACCCCGCCCGAGCTGACCTTCCGCGACCGCACGACGCTCCACGTGGGCTCGGTCCGCGCCGAACTCATCCACATCGGCGCGGCGGCCCACACCACCGACGACACCATCGTCTGGCTGCCCGAACACGGCGTGCTGTTCACCGGCGACCTGGTGATGAACGGCGTCACCCCCTTCTGCGTCATGGGGTCCGTCGCCGGCTCCCTGCGCGCCCTGGACCAGCTGCGCGCCCTGGGCGCCGACACCGTCGTACCCGGCCACGGGCCGGTCGGCGGCCCCGAACTCCTCGACGCCAACGAGTCCTACCTGCGCTGGATCCAACAGCTCGCCGCGGAAGGCACCGCGGCCGGGGCGACCCCGCTCGACCTGGCCCGCGCCACGGACCTTGGACCGTACGCCGACCTGCTGGACACCGAACGGCTGCTCCCCAACCTGCACCGCGGGTACGCCGAGGAACAGGGCCTCCCCGAGGGGTGCCCGCTGGACGTCGGCGCCCTCTTCGCGGAGATGACGGCCTACCACGGCCGGCCCCCGGAGTGCCTCGCCTGAGCCCCGCGGACGCGCGACCCCGCGACCCTGCACGCCGATTCGAGCCTGTCTCGAGCAGGTTCGGTGAGGGTCGAACTCCACGGGGGTGCGTTTCCGGGAGGGCGGCGATGGGCGACAGGCAGACCGTGCGACTGCACTGTTTCGCACACGCGGGGGCCGGAGTGTCCTCGTTCCACCGATGGGACACGGCAGCCGGGCGCGGTGTGCGGACCACGCCCTGGCTGCTGCCCGGACGGGACCAGCGGCGCCGCGAACCCCGGCTCACCGGACACGACGAGCTGCTCGCCGACCTGAAACCCCTCTTCGAGCAGATCGCCGACGAGCCGGAAGCCCCGTACGTGCTCTACGGTCACAGCCTCGGCGCGATGGTGGCTCTCACCGTCGCCCAGGCCGTCCTGGAACGGGGGCTCACGCCGCCCGCGCTGCTGGCCGTCGGCGCCTGCCCGCCGCCCGACTCCCCGGCCCCCCTCGCCGGGGCCGCAGAGCTGACGGACGCGGAACTGCTCAGGGTCCTCGACGCGTTCGACGCACTCCCGCCCGGCGTACGGCCCGGAGACGTGTGGTTCCGCGTCGTCTTCCCCGTGCTCCGCGCCGACCTGCGGCTCGCGGCCACCCTGCGCACGGCCGCCACCGGGCCGACCGCGCCCGGCCCCCTCCCCGTACCCCTGCTCGCGGTCGCCGGCAGCGAGGACCCCCTCGCCGGCCCCGCAGCCACGGCGGGCTGGGACCACTGGACCACCGGACCGTTCGTACGCCGGACCGTACCCGGCGACCACTTCTTCGTACGGGGCGGCGAACTGCCCCGGATGCTCGGCAGGGCCGCCCGCATCGTGCTGCGCGGCCACCGCGACCGGACAGGACAGAGGGTAGGACGATGAGACGAGTCGTCATCACAGGCATCGGGGTCGTGGCCCCCGGCCGCCCGGGCACCAAGGAATTCTGGACGCTGCTGACCGACGGCCGCACGGCCACCCGTGCGATCACGCGGTTCGACGCCTCCGCCTTCCGCTCCCGGATCGCCGCCGAGGCGGACTTCGACCCGCAGGAGTCCGGGCTCACCGCCGAGGAAGCCGAGCGCCTGGACCGCGCCGCCCAGTTCGCCGTCGTCAGCGCCCGCGAGGCCCTCGCGGACAGCGGCCTGGCCGGCACGTACGACACCACACGCACCGGCGTCACCCTCGGCAGCGCACTCGGCTGCACCACCGGACTCGACACCGAGTACGGCGTCGTCAGCGAACAGGGCACCCTCGCGCTCGTCGACCACACCAAGGCCGTGCCCCACCTGTACGACTACTTCGTGCCCAGCTCCATGGCCGCCGAGGTGGCCCGTACCGTCGGCGCCCAAGGGCCCGTGGCGCTCGTGTCCACCGGCTGCACCTCAGGCCTCGACGCCATCGGGCACGCCGTCGACCTGGTCCGCGAGGGCAGCGCCGACGTCATGGTCACCGGAGCGGCCGAGGCGCCCATCACCCCGATCACCCTCGCCTGCTTCGACGCCATCCGCGCCACCTCGACGCACAACGACGCACCGGAGACCGCGTCCCGGCCCTTCGACCGCACCCGCAACGGGTTCGTCCTGGGGGAGGGGTCGGCCGTCCTCGTCATCGAGGAGTACGAGCACGCCCGCAGGCGCGGTGCGCACATCTATGCAGAGATCTCCGGATTCGCCTCACGCAGCAACGCGTACCACATGACCGGACTGCGGCCCGACGGTGCCGAGATGGCCGCCGCCATCACCGCCGCCCTCGACGAGGCGCGACTGCTGCCCGAACACATCGACTACATCAACGCGCACGGCTCCGGCACCAAGCAGAACGACAAGCACGAGACCGAGGCGTTCAAACGCAGCCTCGGACAGCGGGCCCACGAGGTCCCCGTCAGCTCCATCAAGTCGATGATCGGGCACTCGCTCGGTGCGATCGGAGCCCTCGAGGTCGCCGCCTGCGCCCTCGCCATCGAGCACGACACCGTCCCGCCGACGGCGAACCTGCACGAGCCCGACCCCGCCTGCGACCTCGACTACACCCCGCTCACCGCTCGCCGGCAGCGCACCGACGCCGTCCTGACCGTCGGAAGCGGCTTCGGCGGCTTCCAGAGCGCGATGATCCTGACCAGCCCGAGCCCGAAGGCGGACCGATGACCACCACGACCGCCCTGGCGCCGCACAGCCGCGCCACGACAGCCCCGGCCGCTGCCGCCCCGGCTCCGCACACCCGCGCCACGACCGCCGTCGTCACCGGCATCGGCGTCGCCGCACCCAACGGCCTCGGCACCGAGGCGTGGTGGGCCGCGACCCTCCGCGGTGAGAGCGGCATCCGCCCCGTGACCCTCTTCGACGCCGGCGGCTACCCCGCCACGCTCGCGGGCGAGGTGCCCGGGTTCGTCGACGCCGACCACGTCTCCAGCCGGCTGCTGCCCCAGACCGACCGCGTCACCCGGCTCTCGCTCGCCGCAGCGAAGGAGGCGCTCGACGACACCGGCGCCGACCCGGCACAACTGCCCGACCACGCCGCCGGCGTGGTCACCGCCAACTCCTTCGGCGGCTTCGAGTTCGGTCAGCGGGAACTGCAAGCCCTGTGGAGCAAGGGCGGCCGGCACGTCTCGGCGTACCAGTCCTTCGCCTGGTTCTACGCCGTCAACAGCGGCCAGATCTCCATCCGGCACGGCCTGCGCGGAGCCTCCGGCGTGATCGTCTCCGAGCAGGCGGGCGGCCTCGACGCCCTCGCGCACGCCCGCCGCCAGATTCGCAAGGGCGCCCGGCTCGTCGTCAGCGGAGGCATCGACTCCGCCCTGTGCCCCTGGGGCTGGGCCGCCTACCTGGCCGGTGGGGGACTCACCGACCGCGAGGACCCGGCACGCGCCTACCTGCCCTTCGACGAGGACGCGAGCGGCCACGTCGCCGGCGAGGGCGGCGCGCTCATCGTCCTCGAGAGCGAGGAGGAGGCGCGGCAGCGCGGAGCCCAGGTGTACGGAACCATCGCCGGGCACGCGGCCACCTTCGACGCCGACGGAGCCTGCCGGCTCGGCGCCGCCGCCGAACTCGCCCTCGCCGACGCGGGCCTGCACCCCGACGAGGTCGACGTCGTCTTCGCCGACGCCGCCGGCGAGCGTACGGCCGACCGGGCCGAAGCGGAGGCGATCAGCGCGCTCTTCGGCCCCTACGGCGTGCCCGTCACCGCTCCCAAGTCGATGACCGGGCGGCTCGCCGCCGGCGGCGCGTCCCTCGACGTCGCCGCCGCCCTGCTCACCCTGCGGGACCAGATGATCCCGCCGACCGTCGGCACCGCGCTGCCGGCCGAGGACTGCCCGCTCGACCTGGTCACCGGAGCCCCCAGCCCGAGCATGGGGCTGCCGCTGCGCACCGCACTCGTGCTCGCCCGCGGCCACGGCGGCTTCAACTCCGCCGTCGTCGTCCGAGGTCCCGAAACCATCGCCTGACCGACCGCCACACCGAGGAGAAGAGATACCCATGGACCGGCTCGAACTCAGCGACCTGACCCGGATCCTGCGCGAGTGCGCGGGCGAGGAGGAAGGCGTCGACCTCGACGGCGACGTCCTCGACCTGCACTGGATGGAACTCGGCTACGACTCGCTCGCCGTGCTGCAGACCATCGGCCACATCGAGCGCGAGTACCGCGTTCTCCTCGACGAGGAGACCCTGGACGAGGCCGACACCCCGCGCCGCTTCCTGACGATGGTCAACGACGTGCTCGCCGCCCGCGTCACCGCCTGATCGGCACGGACGGCGAACCGATGGAATCGACCGAGACGGACGTCTGCATCGTCGGGGCGGGGCCCGCCGGGCTCGCCCTGGCCCTCATGCTGCTTCGCTCCGGGATCCGGGTGGCGCTGGTCGAGCGCTCCACCGCCCTCCACCGCGCCTTCCACGGCGAGATCCTGCAGCCTGGCGGGCAACGCATCCTCGACGAGCTCGGAGTGCTGGGCTCCGCGCGAGCACGCGGAGCCGCACAGCTGGCCGGCTTCCAGGTACTGGAACGCGACCGTGTACTCCTCGACATCGACTACTCCCGGCTGCCCGCCCCGTACGGCAGCCTGCTGGCGCTGCCCCAGCCGCACCTGCTGACCGAGCTGCTCTCCGCCTGCCGCGAGCTGCCCGGATTCACCCTTCTGGAGGGCCACCGGGTCGCCGCCCTCCTGGAACGCCGCCCGGGCAGCCCCTGCACCGGCCTGATCGCCAACGGCCCGGACCGCGCACCCCTCACCGTCCACGCACGCGTCGTCGTCGGGGCCGACGGGCGGTTCTCCAAGACACGGGCGCTCGCCGGGATCGCACCCGGCCGCTCCGAGTCCTTCGCGCACGACGTCGCCTGGTTCTCGCTCCACGCACCCGGCCGGGCGACCGGGCGGGTACGCGTCCACCGCGCGGCCGGCGGCGCCATCCTCGTCCACGACACCCACCCCGACCGGCTGCGCATCGGATGGACCCTGCCGCACGGCAGCTGGCGCCGCGCCGTACGGCGCGGCATCGACGACATCCGTGCGGAACTGGCCGACGTCCTGCCCCAGTTCGAGGACCTCCTGCACCAGCAGGTCAGATCGATGGCCGACCTGAACCTCCTCGACGTCTTCGCTTCACAGGCCCGCGAATGGGTACGCGACGGGCTCGTCCTCATCGGGGACGCCGCCCACACCCATGGCCCCATCGGGGCCCAGGGCATCAACCTCGCCCTCCAGGACGCGGCCGCCCTGCACCCCGTCCTCGTCGACGCGCTGGCCGCCGGGCAGCCGACCCGCGAGCGACTGGCACCCTATGCCCGGCTGCGAGCCCCCGCCGCCGCCGCGGTCCACCGGATGCAGCGCATGCAGGCGAAGGCCATGTTCGGCGGCGGCGGCCCCCTCGCCGACCACCTCCGCGCCCGCGCGGCGACCGTGGTCACCCGCACCCGCCTCGGCGCGAAGATCACCCGGAAGGTCGCCTACGGCAGCGGGCCCGCCGGCGTCCGCCAGGACCTGTTCCACCCGGTCCCGGCCCACCGGCACTGAGCCCACCGCCCGGACCCCCGCGCCCGCGGCGCGTCACGCCAGGTCGTCGCGCGTCACGAGCCGGTGGACGACCCGCCACTGCCCGCGGCAGCGCGCGAGTGAGTCCTCCATCACGCACACCCGGTGCACCCGCGCCTCCCCGCCCCGCGGGGTCAGATACACCAGCGCGTACGCGCGCGTACGCAGCGTCCCGTCGGGCTGGGGCTGCACGTCCACCATGCCCAGCCAGTGGCGCAGCTGCTCACCCGTACGGCCCTGCGCCTCCTCGTTGCGCCGCACGTTGGCGGCCAGCTCCTCCCGGCCACGGACCGGCCGCGGCAGCGTCGGCACGTCGAACACGGCGTCCGGCGAGAACGTGCCCGCCCACGCCTCGGCCTCGAAGGAGTCGAACAACTGCATCTGGTGCGCGTAGAACTGCTGGACCTCCGCATACAGCAGACCGAACCGGCCGGGCTCCTGCTCCGTACGGCTCACGTCATGGCTCTCAGCGGCAAGCGCGGTCATGGGCTGACTCCGTTCCCTCGGTTCAGGACAGCTTCCGCCTTCGAGATCGAGCCGCCTTCGAAGATTCCTCAAGCGCCCCCGCCGAAGGTGTGTGAGCCCCGCCGCAACCGCGGCCGTTCTCTTCGGGAGCCAGGAGGACAGCACCATGACGTTCGTGTACCCGAAACTCCCACTGGACGGACTGCTGCGTCAGGCAGCGGTACGCGACCCCGCCGGCTGCGCCCTGCGCACGGCCGCCGGCCCGGTCACCTTCGCGGAACTCGACGCACAGGCCGACCGCGTCGCAGCCTACCTCGAACACACCCGCGGCCGGCGCGGCGCCCGCGTCGGCCTGGCCAACACCCTCGACGCCGTCTTCCCCGCCGCGTACTACGGGACGGTGCGCAGCGGGAACACCGTCGTGCTGGTCAACCCGCTCCTGACGGCAGACGGCCTGGAGCACGTCTTCACCACGGCGGCCGTCGAGGTGGCATTCGTGCCCACCACCACCGCCGAACTGCTGGTGAAGATCGCCGACCGGCTGCCCGCCCTGCACACCGTCGTCGTCACCGACGCGGCCGACGGCATCGTGCCCTCCGACACCGTGCCGCTCGCCCGCGCCCTGGACTCCGTACCGGACGTGCCCGGGCTGCCCGTCCGCGTCGACGACCTCGACGCGGACGCCTGCATCCAGTTCACCACCGGCACCACCGGCCGGCCCAAGGGCGTCCGCCTCAGCCACCGCAACCTGGTCGCCAACGCCGCCCAGACCGCCGCCGCCCACCACCTCGGCAGCGACTCGGTCACCCTCAACCACCTGCCGCTCTACCACGTCATGCACCTCAACTCGGCGGTGTACGCGGGCGCCGAGCAGGTCCTGTGCACCGACCCCGACCCGTGGGCCTCGCTCCGGCACGCGGCGGACGCCGGCGCCACCCACTACTACGGGCTGCCCGCACGCCTGCACCGCCTCGCCCAGGACGAGCGGCTCACCGCCGTTCCGGGCCGCGCTCCCGGCGGCCCGCGGCTGACGGCCGTACTGTCCGGAGGCACCACCCTCGCGCCCTCCGCGGCCCGGGTCCTGCGCGACCGCATCGGAGTACCCGTCCTCCAGGGCTACGGGATGGCCGAACTCTCCCCGCTCTCCCACTGCCAGAGCCCGTACGAGTGGCGCGGCGCCAGGACCGGATCGGTCGGAGCGGCCGTACCCGGAACCGAGTGCCGGATCGTCGACCTCGAGACCCGCACACCCCTGGACACCTACGCCACGGGAGAGGTGCAGGTCCGCGGACCGCAGGTGATGGCCGGGTACCTGAACGACCCAGGCCCCTCGCCCGTGGACGCCGACGGCTGGTTCTCGACCGGCGACGTCGGCTACCGCAACGAGGACGGGCTGTTGTTCCTCGTCGACCGGCTCGGCGACGTCTTCAAGTACGACAACGAACTCGTCTCGCCCAGCGCCGTCGAGGCGATCGTCGGGGAGGACCCGCAGGTCGCCGACTGCGTCGCGGCCGGCTGGCCGGACCCCGTCCACGGCGCGGTCGTCTGGACCGGCATCGTGCTGCGCGACCCGGCCGCGCCGGGCCTCCTCGACGTCGTCGACTCGATCGTCGAACGCGCCAACGAACGCCTCGCGCCGTACGAGCGGATCCGCCGCGTCGAGGTCCTCGACGCCGTCCCCCGCACCCCCGTCGGCAAACCGGAACGGCGCACCGTGCGCCGGCAGATCAGCACCCGCGCCGCCCAGGAGGCCGCCGCATGAACCACACCCCGGACGCCGCCCACGACGACCTCGTCCTCGTCGTCGGCGCCGGCCCCGTGGGCCTGACCGCCGCCCACGAACTGGCCCGCCGCGGCCTGCGCGTACGGCTGATCGACGCGGCCCCCGGGCCCGCGCCCACCAGCCGCGCGGTCGCGGTCCACCCGCGCACCCTGGAGACCTTCGACCAGATGGGCGTGGTGGACCCCGTACTGGAACGCGGTCGCCACAACCGGGCTTTCACGATGCACGCCGGGGGCCGTCGCCTGGTCCGGCTGGACGCCGACTACTCGACGATGCCGACCCGCTACCCGTACACCGTCATCATCGAGCAGACCCGCACCGAGGAAGTGCTGCGCGAGGCGGTCGCCCGGCTCGGCGTCACCGTCGAATGGGGAGTGAAGCTCACCGGCCTCACCCAGGACCGCCACGGCGTCCGTGCCGTCCTCGAACACCACGCCGGCAGCACGGAGGAGTACGAGGTCCCGTGGCTCATCGGCTGCGACGGCGGCCACAGCACCGTACGCAAACAGCTGAAGCTGCCCCTCATCGGCCAGTCCAGCGAGACCTGGGAACTCGCCGACGCCACGGTCACCACACAGCTCCCGCAGGACAGCATCCACTGGATACACACCGGCGGGCAGGCCCTCATGATGGTCCCCTACCAGGACGAGGGCCGCTGGCGACTCCTCGACACCGCACCGCGCCCCGGCGCCGACCCCGCCGGGGCGGCCGCCCGCCTGAGCGCCAAACTCAGCGCCGGCCTCGGCCACCGCGTACACGTCGGCGAACCCACCTGGTCCTCCGTCTTCACCTTCCAGCAGCGCATGGTGCCCCGGATGCACGACGGCCGCTGCTTCGTCGCCGGAGACGCCGCCCACGTGCACAGCCCCGCCTCCGGGCAAGGCATGAACACCGGCATCCAGGAGGCGTACAACCTGGCCTGGAAACTCGCCATGGTCGCCCAGGGCCACGCCGGCCGCGACCTGCTCACCACCTACGGCGAGGAACGCGTCCCCGTCGGCAGGGCGCTGCTCGGCTCCACCCGCAGGGCGACCTTTCTGGTCCAGTTCAAGAACTCCCTCGCCGGCGTCATGCTGCCGGTCGTCTTCGGCATCGTGCGCCGGGTGCCGGCCCTGCGCCGGACCATCCAGCGCAAAGTACTGGGCGGGCTGTCCGGACTGCGCCTCGGCTATCCGCAGAGCACCCTCACCACCGCCACCGGATCCGGCGCCGGAATCTCCCCGGGCAGCCGCGCCGCAGCCGCCGTCGCGGCGGCGGGCCGGCCCGGCACACTCGGGGCGGAAGAGCTGCGCACCGAACTGCGCGACACCCGCTGGACCCTGCTGCACGCGGCGGGCGGGGGAGAAGCGGCGGTCTCGGTCGCGGCCGACACCGCCGCCGACCACGCGTCCTGGCTCTCCGTACGCACGATCCGCGCCCCCGGTGACGCCACCGGCCCGGACCCGATGGAGGACCCGCGCGGCTGCCTGCGACGCGCGCTCGGCCTGGCCGCCGGCGGCTGGCTGCTGATCCGCCCCGACGGTTACGTCGCGAGCGGCGGCTCCCGGCTGACCCGGCACGACCTGGACCGGGCCCTGTCCCCGCTCGGCTCCGGCCGCCCACGGCCCACCCTCCAGTACCCGTCAGGCGTTCCTCGAGCCGTTCCGGACACGGTCGAGGTTCCGACCCCCGAACTGGAGGCACAAGGATGACGGCATCGACGGCGGCACCCGAGAATCCGGTGGCGCTGGTCACCGGAGCCACGAGCGGCATCGGCCTGGCCGTGGCGCGAGACCTGGCCACCCGCGGACACCGGGTGTTCCTGTGCGCCCGTAACGCCGACGCGGTCGAGGAGACCGTGGCGAAGCTGCGGGCCGAAGGCCTCCAGGCGGCCGGCACCACCGCCGACGTACGCTCCAAGGAGCAGGTGCGGGCGCTGGTCGCCGCGGCCGTCGCGACGTACGGGCCGATCACGGTCCTGGTCAACAACGCCGGCCGCAGCGGTGGCGGCCCCACCGCCGAGATCAGTGACGAACTCTGGTACGACGTCATCGACACCAACCTCAACAGCGTCTTCCTGCTCACCCGGGAAGTACTCAAGCAGGGCGGGATGACGCAGGCCGCGGCCGCCGGAGGCTACGGCCGGATCATCAACATCGCTTCCACGGCCGGCAAGCAGGGCGTCCTCCTGGGCGCCCCCTACTCCGCCTCCAAGCACGCGGTCGTCGGCTTCACCAAGGCCCTGGGCAAGGAGCTCGCCCCCGCCGGGATCACCGTCAACGCGGTCTGCCCCGGCTACGTCGAGACTCCGATGGCCGAACGGGTGCGCTCCGGCTACGCGGCTGCCTGGAACACCACGCAGGAAGACGTACGGGAGCGGTTCGAGTCGAAGATCCCGCTCGGGCGCTACTCGACTCCGCAGGAGGTGGCGGGTCTCGTCGGCTATCTGACGACCGACCTCGCCGCATCGATCACCGCCCAGGCGCTCAACGTCTGCGGTGGGCTGGGCAACTTCTGATGACCGAGGGGCTGACGATGGCGGACGGCGAGCAGGTGCACCGCACGGTGCACGAGACCGAGGTGGCCGCCCCCGCGGGCGTGGTCTACGGGATGATCGCGGACGCGGCCCGGTGGCCGCTGCTCTTCCTGCCCAACGTGCACGTGGACCGACTCGAGTTCGACGGGGCGAACGAGCGCCTGCGCATGTGGGCGACGGCGAACGGCCAGGTGAAGTCCTGGACCTCCCGCCGCGTGCTGGACGCGGCGGCCCGGCGCATCGAGTTCCGACAGGAGATCCCGTCGGCGCCACTGACGGCGATGTCCGGCACCTGGATCGTCGAAGCGCTGGGAGCGGAGAGGTCGAAGCTCACCCTGCTCCACGCGTTCTCGGTGGCCGGCGACCGGGCCGCCGACGCGGCCTGGGTGGAGCGTGCCACGGACACCAACAGCCGCGCCGAGCTGGCCGGCCTCGCCGCCCTGGCCGGGCAGTGGGCGCGGCTGGACGAACTGGTGCTGTCCTTCGAGGACTCGGTCCGGATCGACGCCCCGCCGCAGCTGGTCTACGCGTTCCTCGAGGACGCGGGCCGGTGGCCCGACCGGCTGCCGCACGTCTCACGCCTCGACCTCACCGAAGAGACCGCGGGCGTCCAGGTCATGTCCATGGACACACTCACCGCCGACGGCGCCGCCCACACCACCGAGTCCGTACGGGTCTGCTTCCCCGACGCCGCACGGATCGTCTACAAGCAGACCGTCACCCCCGTCCTCATGTCGGCCCACACAGGAGCCTGGACGGTGGCCCCCGGCCCGGCCGGGACCACGATCGCCACCTCGCGACACAACGTCGTACTGCGGGAGGAGGCGGTGGAGCGGGTACTGGGGGCGGGCACGGACCTCGCCTGGGCCCGGTCATACGTACGAGAGGCACTCGGCCGCAACAGCACGGCGACCCTGAACCATGCCAAGCGGTACGCGGAGTCCGCGGCGGTTCTCTGAGCGCGGCGATGAACGAGGTCTGGAACTCTCGCTCCACATCCGCCCGGTGTTCGGCCGGGCGGGGCGTTGCTCGGAGGTGGTGGGCGAGGAAGACGCGGGCGCGCTCGTCGAGCGGGGAGCGCAGTCGGCCCCCGTTCCTGGCCGCTTGGCGCCGTGCTGTGTTCGGCCGGCCTCCCCGTGCCCGCCTCGTACACCACCCGCGCTGGAGATCACGATCGTCGGGAATCCCGAGCACGGAACACTCGAGCTCCAGGCGGACCGGAGCCTGGCCGTGTACACACCGCATCCCGGCTTCAGCGGCATCGACACGTGCCCGGCTGCGTGGAACCACACCGTCCCTTCGGGCCGCGTGACTCAACCTGTCACCCGAATCTGCACCAGACCCTCACTGAACCGCACTTCAGCGACTGAAGCGACTCAACTTCGCAGCGGGTTCACGTAACGACGTCAACCGTTCCGACCTCCTATTCGCCGCGTGACCCGCTCCCACCGGTTCATGGTGCTCGGGCTAACCGTGGTACCAGCGAGACTCGGGTCTAGAGGCCGACAAGCGAGCTTGCCGCGTTGAGTCGCTTTCTTGAGTCGCTCCATGAAACCGCAGGTCAGAGGGCTTCAGGGAGCCCATGCAGCGACTGAAGCGACTCAACTTCCGGTATATGAGAGCATTCCTGTGTGTGCGTGTGCGTCATATATAGGCAGCTTGAGTCGCTTCAGTCGCTGCATGGAAGGCTAAAGGCGGCTTGACCTGCAGGTTCTCTCGGAACGACACACAGCGACTGAAGCGTTTCCGTCGCTCTGGTCTTCTCGTCAGTCGCTTCCGACCCACAGGCAGCCAGGAAGCGACACGCCGGGCCAGATAGCCCAGACACGCTGCACACTGTTCCTGGCCGACTTCGCTAGTCTGTGTTCGTCGTTGAGTCGCTTCGGTCGCTGTTAGGGGAAGTACATGCCTTCTGAGCTGCGTTTTTCTCGCAGCGACTCAGGGCGGTCGACCTCTGAGCGCTCCGTCGCTGGTCTGAGACTGGCTCGGTGGTGCGCCAGTAACGGCTGGCCCGTTCACCCGCTTGCTCCTGGTCGCAAGACGCCCCCCGCCAACTGCCGAGATTGTGCCGAACCGGGTCACACTCACGCCGACTGCACGTGCCTGCAGGGCGGCCGCTGGTGTCACGGTTTCCATGCCGCGACCCTGGACTACTCCCGCATTGAGAACTGGTGGACCGGCACCCCCGCTCTGGGTGTCGGTGTTGCCTGCGGGCCCGCGGACCTGGTCGTCATCGACATCGATGCGCACGCAGGTGAACTGCCGTCCCGTGACCGGCTCCTTCCGGGAATCCCGGTCGGGGACGCTGTCGATCTGCGTGGCCTGCGGACGGGCTTTCACTCCCTGGCCGTGCTGGCGGCTCTCCGCGGCGAGACCTCTCCCGCCGAAGACGACTCGACCCTGCGTGTACGGACCCCGTCGGGCGGCATGCACGTTTGGTATCGGGCCACCGACGGCCGTCAGTGGCAGTGCTCCACCGGATCCGGGAAGAGGGCTCTCGCCTGGCAGGTTGATGTCCGTGCGCACGGCGGCTACATCGTTGCCCCGGGGACGAGTACATCCGCCGGGATGTACAGGCCGCTGGGGCAGGTCCGGCAGCCGGCCCCACTGCCCGCATGGCTGGCCCAGGAACTCCAGCGCACCGGTCATCTGCCGGCTCCGCACATTCCCGCGCCGCGCCCTGTTCCACCGCGTGCCCGCCAGGCTGTCCTCGCAGCCGGCGGAGGGCAGGACCGAACTGCACGTCTTCTGAGCGCCCTCCTTGCCGAGGTCACGGCGTGCGCCCAGTTTTCTGAAGGGGCCGGCTTCACCGAGAAGCTCAACAGGGCGGCGTACAGCTTGGGCGGGCTTGTTGCCGCAGGCCATCTCACCGACTCCGCCGCCCAGGAAGCCTTGAGGGAAGCTGCAGGCGCAGCCCGTCCCGGCCAGGAGCAGCGCTCGGCTCAGATCATCCGCAGCGGCATGTCCGCCGGCGCAAAGCGCCCCCTGTACCTTGGAGGCCGCCGGTGAGCCCCACGCCCGAAACCGACGGTTTTCTCTTCGCCTTCGACCCTGACGCCGTGGCCGCGCAGATCCTTGCCCAGGCCCCGCCGGCGCTGCCTGCCCAGGGCGGCGAAAGGGTGCACGGGGATCACGCGACTGCTGCCGGGCTTCTGCCCGACACCCTCAGCGACCGCGGCAACGCCAAGCTCTTCGTCCGTTTGTACGCCGGGGACTATCGCCACGTCCCTGGCCTGGGCTGGTACCGATGGGACACCACTCGTTGGCAGGCCGACGAGGACGACACCGTCGTCTGGGCCGCCGGGGACCTTGCCGAGGCCATCGCAACGACCGACCCCCGCGGAATCCACAGCAACCAGTCGCTGCAGAAGCACCGCCGCCGGGCTCTGAGCACCTCCGGTATGAACGCGATGCTCACCCAGGCCAAGTCGGCCCCCGGCATGGTCCTGCGGGCCGAGCTCCTCGACGCCGACCCGTACGCTCTGTGCACCCCAGCGGGCATCGTTGACCTGTACACCGGACTCATCCGCGCGCCCCAGCCCGACAAGGATTTCCACTCCCGCTCGACCTCCACCGGCCCCAAGCAGCAACCGACCCCCCGCTGGGAACGCTTCCTCACCGACACCTTCGGCGCTGACACCGAAGGCCGGGAGATGATCGACTTCCTGCATCTGATGCTGGGCTACTCCATCACCGGAGATGTCGGTGCCCAGGTCATGCCGTTCCTCTTCGGAGCCGGCAAGAACGGCAAGTCCGTTCTCCTCGACGTCCTCATGAAGCTTCTTGGCGACTACGCCGACGCCGCGCCACCTGGCTTCCTGATGGCTCGCACCTTCGACGGTCACCCCACGGAACTCGCCGAGCTCCACGGCCGGCGCGTGATCGTCTGCTCGGAGGTCAAGCCAGGCGACAAGTTCGACGAAGCCCGCGTCAAGCTCCTCACCGGTGGCGACCGGATCAAGGCCCGCCGAATGAGGCAGGACTTTTTTTCCTTCGCCCCCACTCACAAGCTCTGGCTCATCGGTAACCACCGCCCCGAGGTCGGCACCGGAGGCTTCGCCTTCTGGCGCCGCATGAGGCTCGTCCCCTTCGAGAAGGTCGTCTCCGACGACCGGAAGATCGACAACCTCGCCGACATCCTCGTCACCGAGGAAGGCCCCGGCATCCTCGCCTGGCTCATCGACGGCGCACGCCGCTACCTCGCAGGCGAGAAGGACCTCACCGGCCCCGCCCCGGTCCGGATCGCGACCACCGCGTACGCGGAAACCGAAGACCACACCGGCCGCTTCTTCGACGAATGCTGCGTCTTCCACGCCGACCACCGGGCCGAACAAGCCCGCCTCTACAGCGTCTACCGCACCTGGTGCCAGAATGAAGGCGCGCCCACCATCTCGTCCCGAGCCTTCGCGGCCCGGGCTCGAGAGCTCGTAGGCCTCGCCTCACCCAAAGAAATGATCTTGTCCAACTCGAAGAAGTACTACCCCGGCATCGGACTGCTCGCTGAGGAGGAGAACGCATGAGCTCGCTCATCTCCGACGACGAGATCCACCACGAAGTCGACCTGGTCTGGCTCGAGGACGTCACCGAACTCGACTACGTCCGCCAGTCCCTCGACCGGCTCCCCACCCGCAGAGGCAAACCCGCCTACCATCGCGACGGGCGCCTTGTCGGCTATGCCCAGCTGGGGCCGCAGGCAAAGGCCTCCCGTTCCAGCGGGACCTTCCGCCGCCGTGTCTTCTGGCTCCTGCCCCACGACCGCGACACGGTCCCGGACGGCCTCTACGCCTCCGGCGCCCCCGCCGAAGCAGTCGACCCGACCACGCTGACTGCCGGGAGCAAGGGCCGGAAGACTCAACGGTCGGAGCGGCCGGTGCAAGGTGCTGACGTCTAACGCTTTCCGCTGAGACTCGAAGACGAGAATGTGTCCGCAGTCCGGTCGCTTCAGTCGCTGATTTTCGGGTGACCTTCGGCGGCGCTGGGTTTCTCTGCGAGATAGCGAGCGTTTGCGTCGCGTGAGCACTCCCTCCGAGGCGCGCGAATGCGGCCTGGTCGGCCCAGCTCCTCCCGACCAGGGTCAGGTAAGCGAGCATGGACGCATGCCCGGCGAGCTCACCGAAGTGGCTTGGCCAGCCTTGTTACAGAGGAGCTGTGTGCCATCCGAGCCCTGCACCCTATACAGCCTGGAGCAGCAGCGGCTCAGAGCCGCGCTGCACCAGACGGCCGCCGCCCTCCCCAGGTCGGGTTCCTCGCGGGCTTGCGGTGGCCTGCAATAGCAGGGGGTTGATTGCCACTTCGAGCTGGGCCCTCGATCCATCCAGCACGCCTGCCCGTGGCACGCTCACACCGCGCCGGGATCTGACAGTCCCGCTCGTTCTGCCAGTCTCCATCCTGATCAAGGTGCACCCGCATGACCGGCTGCCCGCGGAACACGCGCTGGACACAAACACGTGATCATCAGGGGAGAGACCCTGCACCGGCCCACAACCTTCGTGCATGCTGCTGTCCATCCTCCTCCCTGGTCGAAGAGCCCATCTCAGCACACCCCCGGAACATCGGTGCATCGAGGCTGCTCAAGAGGCGACTCCGCTGGATCCGCCGCACAGGTTAAAGATCAGATAGCCCATGGCCACCGCCACGACCACCACCTACCCCCGCTGCACCCAGCCCCTTCTCCGATGGACTGCCACCCGCTCCCGCCTCACCGTCGACCGACGGCTCCCCATCTGCTCCCCTGCGGCACTGACGCCGTACGCGACCTGACCGGCGGGGCCACCGTCCCGCCCGCCGAGTGGCCCCTCCGCGACCGACACGGCCGAGCGCAACACCACCATCGAGACCGTTCACTTCGCCCTGTGTGAGATCGCACCTGCTGGCGCACATTTGGAGCCAGCATGCGAGCCCGTCATTAGCACGATCAGCAGTCCGAGGCGGTCCGCGGACCCGCTCGCCCGGCGAACCGCCCGGTCGGCAAAGGGTCTGGAGTACTTCCGCTCGTGCGGGAGAAGACGCCTCCGGCCCGGCCGACATATTCCACGCCACCGGAGCACCTCCGCTCGCGCGGAGAAGACCGGGCTCGTCACGCGTATGCAGTTACGGGACATGCAGGTGAGCCTCGGCGGCAATGAGGGCCCGGTCGCGATCCTGCGGTGCAAGCTGTGCGCGAGTCTCCCGCAGTGGTCCAGCCGCCACCCCACCCGCGGCTACCTGCTCCGCATCGACCTGGCGGTGCCCAGGCCGGAGGCGGTTCTACATCTGCCTCTCGAAGAAGCTCGGCTGCTGCCTTGAGTGCTTCGATGGCAGCCCCGTCGACCCAGCAGCCTCATGACGCTCCCGGCCCCGGCCGTCCACCGGTTGGCCGCGTGAGCCGCGCGCCGTCCCGACCGCACCGGCCGGGACGGCGCCCGCACCACACGGGCGGCCGCAGCACCGGCAAAGGCCGGCCGCCCGCTCCCTCCCCCGTTTCGCGATCAGGAGACACCCAGCATGACGCACCGCCCCGCAGTCTTCGCCGCCCTGCTCGGACTGGCCCGCGCCGGGAGCGCGATCGGTGAATTCTGGGTGCAGAACAACTTCTACGCCCGGCTGAAGGGCGCCTCCGACGACCACCCGGTCACCTACGAGGACCCGGCCACGAAGGAGAAGACCACCCACGGCACGGCCGACGGCTGCAAGGCGTGCCTGCACCACTGCCTTTCTCTCGGGCTTGAAGCCGGGTGGACGCGACGGGCGCCACGTTTCCCCAGCTCAGTGGCATGACTCGTTCGGTGCCGTGTGCGCGACAGGTGTCGTGGATACAGGCTCGTTCCGATGCCAGACCGTGGCGCGTTGGCTGTTCAGCGCTGGTGCCAGACCAGCGTGTAGCGCCAAAACAGTCGCCGGCGCAGCCGTGCGCCGGGTAGTTCATGGCGAGCCTCGCGCACGATGTCTGCGAAATTCATGGTCGCCGGTCGGGTAGGGGCAGTCATCGAGGTCGGTCGCGGTGACTTGCGGCCCTTGTTCTTGATCCATGCCATGGCGACATTCGACGGAATGGCGACGGCGTCAATCAGGTAGTCGCTCCGAGACTGTGGGCGGTAGAGACCGACGACGACCAGGTTTCCGCCGGGCGCCAGGTGCTGTCGAAAGCGGGTGAGGGCGTCGCTAAACGGCAGGTGATGGATGGTGGCGACACATGTGATGACGTCGTAGGGGCCAGGGGGTATCTCGTTCAGTGCGTCTCCGACGGTGAAGGTCACCGGGGCGGGCGGGACTGTGAGCTCCCGCGCGCGAGCGACGATGTCGTGGTCCACGTCGACGCCGTGCACCACTCCTGCCCGTGCGGCCAGGAGCCTGGCAAGGTCACCGCTGCCCGATCCGACGTCCAGGGCGCTGTTGAAGCGTCTCGGGAGCTGGCGCAGGATCCACTGGTGGTAGTGGGCGTTGTGGTCCCAGGGATGGGTGGCATGGAACTGTTCGAGTGCTCGAAGGATGCGGGGCAGCAGTGTCGTCATGGCGTGAGTCCATCAGAGGTCGGTCGTCTGGGACACCGTCGTCGGGTGACCGCTGACGGCGATGATGCGGTCAGCGGTTGAGCTGGGCCATCAGCTCACGGTTCGCGGCGCGGGCGGCTTCGAGGTCTTCGTCCCGTTCCGCAAGTTCGCCGCGGAGGTCGAGAATCTGCTGTTCCAGCTCGGTGGCGCGGCGTGTGAGCGTCTCGACGTCGGCCGGGGCGCCGAGGCCGGATGCTTCCCAATGCGGGCCGTGAGGTTCGCGACGTCGGCCAGCAGCGACTTGCGGCTGACCTGCGTTCCGGCAGTCGTGCTGGGCAGGGGCTGGCCCGCGCGGGCGATGACGGCGGCGTGCAGATCACCGTGGCGGTGAATCAGGCTGCGGTGAACGCCGGCGGCACGGGCGACCGAGGAGACGCTGACGCGCTGACGGAGCTGGACCTTCTCTGCAGCAACTCGGAGGGTGCTGAACGCTGACGCGAGAGGTTAGTCCTGCGTAAGCCGAAGCCGTCCGATGGAGCGCTTGTCTGCAAGCCACTCATCGGCTTCATGGTGCGCGATGAGTGTCGCCAGGTCGGCTCGGATCTCGGGCTGCAGCCGACCGAAGGCGGCACCAAATGCCTGAAGGTCCTCATCGCTGGCCAGCACGGTCACGAGCTGAAGGACGTGGCCGCTGTTGTCTCGGGGGATCTCCAAGAGGTTGATCACTGCCATGGCGGCGCCTCTGACAAGGTCTCGACCGGAGAAGCGTTCCAGCGCGCCGTAGACAGCCTCGTGGGCACCGTGGTCGTCCTCTGCGTGAAGCGAGGCGATCAGGGCTTTAACCGTTGTGGGCCCTTCGGTGCCGTCGACCATGTCCGCCAGCTCGATGTAGCGGTCGAAACGGGCCTGGGCCTCGGGCCCGTACTCGAAGGCGTCACCGTCCTGGACGAAGCCGCCGGTGAACAGCAGTTCTCGCCGCCATGCGTCGAAGTCACCGAACGGCATGATTGCTCTCCTGTGGCTGACCGCTGGACTAACGGCGGCGGGTTCGACGCAGGACATTACCGAGCGCTCACCTCACGGACTTCTGGTGGGTGCCCGATGACGAGCATCGAGCAGGTCGCGACTTTTGGCGACGTTCGGCGCGGTGTGGGGGCCCTCGCGGTCGGTCACAACCTTGCCGATCACGTGATCGGGCAGACCGACCACCAGGTAGGAGGGAAGGCTGCGCCGTCGGCGGGCCGAGGTCGCTGACGGCGTGAGCCCGAGGCGGCGCTGGGGCGCGTGCCTGGGACACGTCGCCCAGTACCACCTGGTGATGACCATGATGCTGGCCCTGGTCCGGGCCGTCCTCCCGCTTCAGATGTCCTTCACCGGCCTGGCGGCAGGGTTCGCCGTCTCCGCGGTGACGCACGCGTTCTTTGACCGCCGCTGGCCGGTCCGCTGGCTTCTTGGGCACGTCGGGTCCAAGGGCTTCCCGTAGCTGAAGGCGGCGGGGATGAACGGTATGTATCCGACCGATCTTCTCTGCACCCACTGCTCGGTGATGGTCAGGTCAAATCAGTGCGTGGGTCGATGATCCAGTGATTGGTGTCCAGAACTCGACCGGCGAACTCCAGGCTCTGTTCTTCGACGAACGTGAAGCCGACAGCGCGGCAGATGCCATTGGAAGGCAGGTTGCTGGTTGCGGGGAAGGCGTGGATGAGTTCCCAGCGGCCGTCCTCCCTGGCCATCTCAAGCAGCGTCCGCACGGCTCGCTTGCCGTAGCCCTGGCCTTGGAAGGCGGGCAGGACCATCCAACCGATCTCGGAGATGTGATGGTTGTCGGCTTCGTGGGACCACAGCGACACAGTTCCTGCGACCGCCGAGGGGGCAGCCGCTTCGGGGATGATCATTTTGGTCCAGGCGGTGTCCTCGGCAGCTCGGCGGACATCGCGCTGCACCTTCTCATCCATGCCTTCTCGCGGCAGTGGACCCCCGAGATCTTTCATCATGTCGGGATCGCATCGCATCCGGATGTAAGCGTCGACGTCATCAAGCACCACATTGCGCAACAGCATTCTGTGCCTCCTGGTTGGCAGCGATTGTTGTGATCACGCAGCCCGCGCTGTTGGGGTCTGTGCTCCCCTGTGGCGCGCGCTCTTCAGAGCGTTTCCCGCCGCGCAGGTGATCCTTGCCCGGCGCTCCTCGAAGCGAAGAGATGTCACGGGCGCTGCTGGGAGGTCGCCGGCTCGTCACCACACGTCGACGGACCAGACGTCGCCCCTCTGATGTCCGTCTGGATCCGGGTCGCCTGACCCGTACGGGTCAGGGTCAGCGACGACGTGGATGCGGGCGGCGGACGCGGATACGCGGTAGCAGTCCATGTCACTCGACGTGTTGTGCTTGTCGAGTTCGATCGTGTGGCCCAGGGCCAGGATGGCGGTCTGCAGTTCCTTGAAGGGGACTCTGGGTGCGAATCCCCCGTATTCCCGCGAGAGCGGGGACGGCACGGTGGTCGGGGGTCGGGGACTGGTCGTACAGCAGTCGTTGGATCTTCACGCCGAAGCCAAAGCACGACATCTGCCCTTGCCGCCCTGGCTGGTCCGGCGAGAAGTTGATTTCCACGAGCCCGTAGTCCCGCCGCAGAAGGCCACCACCGGGAACATCGAGGCATGTCGCCCCCAGGGCGGCTTCCCAGGCTTCGGGGTCGGCACCGAGGCCAACTCCCAGGACCTCACCGCAAACGGCGACGTGAGCGTAGAAGTCCACAGCGGACACCCGCCAACTCCCTCAACTATCCGGACTAGGCACCACTTGCTGATCTCCGCACAGGACAGGCGGACCAGCGTCCAGTATTCGGTGATCGTACAGAGCAGCCTGTCAGGGTGGTCGCCGGGTGAGTTCGTCGCCGTCGTCGAAGTCCAGGACCGCTTCAAGTCCATCAACGACACGCTGCCACGCGGCTGGGGACGCTGTCCTGGCCGCCGTCGCCGCCCGGCTCACCGCCTGGACGGGCCCCGCGGCGTCGTTGCGCGGCTGGGCGGCGACGAGTGCGCCGTCATTGTCCCGCTCCCCGCCGACAGCCCGGGGCAGCGCCTGGCGCAGCCGGTCCGGATGCTGCACCCCCGGTCGTCCTTGACGACGGCCGTGCCGTCGACGTCGGCGCTTCGGTCGGGGCCGCGGTCCCGCGCGGGTCGGCTCGCACGACCTGAGGCTGCTGCAGCGGGCCGCTGACGCCGCCTTGTACGACGGCAGGCACTCCGGCCGGGCGATCGTCGCGACCCGCCGGCACCTCATGGTGCCGTCCATCAACGGCCGCCGAGCCCGCCGTCCCGGAACCGGCGTGTGGGGACAGGCCGCATGAGCCCCCGACCCCGCCGCCAGCCCTGCTCGACCGCGTACTTCAGCCGCGGCCCGACCCCCGGCCTTGACCCGCACCTGAGGAAAGAAGACGTCCTTCGAGCCGGGCCTGGTCCCGCCTTCCGGCGCGCTCCTCGAGTGGCGCGACAGCCAGCACTTCTACTGCTGGCAGGACCGCCCCTGCGTGCTGTGCGACAAGCCCACGCCGATGCGCTCCCATACCGGGGAGTACACAAGGCGTGTGCAGAGGCCTGGATCGCCGCCACCCCGGTTGAGGCTCGCCTCGGCCGGTTCGCCTCTGACACCCAGTCCAAGAGCAGCCAGCGCGCCACCCATGCCTGCCCCCTCCCACCGGAGGCCCCCGTGAGCAGCACCGACCGTCACGTCGACCAGCTCTCGCCTACGCCGAGCCGCCCGCCTCCCCGCCGTGGCACCGCCACGGCCGCGTGCAGGCCCGGCCCCTCACCGAGGCGGAGAAGAAGCGCAACCGTGAGCTGCTGCTGCTCGCGCAGTACACCCCCCGACCCCGCTCTCCTCGCCCGACCGAGCTCCTGGCGGAGGCCAGCTGATGGACACCAAGCACTGCGCCGTCGACGGGTGGGTCGACGCGACCCCGTCCCCGGCCCGCACGGCACCGCCGCTTTCGGCCTGGTCGTCCGGCCCGCTGACTTCGACACCGCCGACGAGGACGCCCCCGACACGGTTATCACCTGCACCAGCGGCCCGCGGATCACCCACGCGCTGCTGACCGCCACATAGCCCGGCGACTTGCTCCGCGCGACCAGCGCACCCTGGCACCGCGGTTCACGCCCGGCGAGCCCGCCGGGTTCACCGTCGACGCCTTCCAGGTCCTGGGCACCGCCCTCATCCGGTCCTGCGCGACATGGTGCTCGACCGGTACGGCGACTACGTCGTCATCTTCGACGCCGGCCGCGACCCGGTCCCCGTCTTCACCGCGCACGGAACATGGGTCGGCCCGGCGGACAACCCCGACGCCATCACCCGCCTCATCGACATCCACGAGCGCGTGAACGGCGGCGACGCCTGATGAGCGCCATCACCACACAGACCCGCACCGTGCTGGAGCGGTTCCCCGCCGGCCACCCCCGCGGCTCCTGGCCCGCCGACGAATACGCCGCCGCCCAGCTCGCCCAAGGCACCGACGCCCACGTCCTCGTGAACCTCGCCAGCGACCAGTTCCTCGTCGTCACCGACATCACCCACCCCTGACCGAGAGGCGAACATGACTGAGCCCAAGACCGGGGCCATTGAGAAACTCGGCCGACGCGGTCACCGTGACCCCGAGCCGCCACGTCCTGCTGATCGAGCACGGCTGGCCGCCCTCCGAGGGTGCCTGGGCACAGCCCAGGGGACACGTCGACGCCGGAGAAGCGCCGTACCTGGCCGCTGCCCGCGAGCTCGCCGAGGGGACCGTGTCCACGTGCCCGTCGGCGCCCTGCACCAGATCGGCGTCTGGGACCAGCTCGACCGGGACCTAGCTTGCCTGTGAGTGCTAACGGCGTTAGCACTCACGGAGCAACTGTCGCGAGATTTCAGCAAAACGGTCCTATGGGATCACCGCCACCTCACATGACGGCAGTATGCTGCCGTCCATGTCATCTCCCAACTCGGGAGGTGAGCGGGAGAAGCTCGTGTCCAAGCTGCCCGCCCACCTCCAGCAAGCACTCAAGGTTCGTGCAGCGCAGCTCCAGATCGACATGCAGGACGCCGTTACGAACGGCATTCAGGCGTGGCGGAACTGCAGTGACGACCTCCCCACCGTCAACACCGCCGGAGCGGACTCGTTCGGCACCTACCTCCCCGAAGGCCTGTACGAGGACTTCAAGGTCGACTGCCGCGAACGCGGCGTCTCCTACATCCAGGGGCTGGCGCAGTCCGTGGTTCTCTGGCTCGCCGACAACCCCGCCGGCGTACAGCGGACCACCCGCAGAATCGTCGTCTGCAACCAGAAGGGCGGCGTCGGCAAGACCGCCGTATCCGCAGGCCTCGCCCAGGCCTTCGCCGAAGATCCGTCCGTTGTCGGTGCGGCCGCCGATGCCGCGGTCGGTGGCTTGAGAGTCCTTCTCGTCGACTACGACCCGCAGGGACACCTCACCCATCAGCTCGGCCTCACCGCCATTCCAGCGGGCGAGGAAAGCCTCATCACGCACATGCTCCACCGTGAGCAAGCCAAGCAGCCGCTTCTCGACCTGACTGTTGTCATAAGCGGTGACCGGTTCGGCGGACGCCTGCGGATCCTGCCCGCCGCGTTCGACGCGTTCCTCCTCGACTCAGGGCTCACCATGTTCCGCGGTCCACGCGAGGCCACCCTCGAGCGGGCGCTTGCCCCGCTCGAGGAGCACTTCGACGTCATCGTCGTGGACTCACCGCCCAGTCTTGGACTCGCCATGGACGCGGCCCTCAACTACGGCCGCCAGCGCGACGACGAGAAGCCAGGCTCATCCGGTCTCGTCATTCCCGTAGAAGCAGAGGACACCTCAGCACAGGCTTACGGGATGCTGATCCAGCAGATCGACTCCCTCTCCCGTGACTACGACCTCGCCATCGAGCAGCTCGGACTCGTCGTCAACAAGTTCGACAGCCGGCGCGGCTACATCGCGACCTCGTCCCTCGAGAAGTGGAAGTCGCTCGGTTCTCCCCCGGTCCTGGCTGTGGTCCCCGACGTCAAGGAGCAGCGCGAGGCCGTCCGAAAGCAGCGCCCGCTGCTGGACTACGCGCCCGACTGCGAGCAGGCCCACCGGATGCGGCAGATCGCGCGAGGAGTGAAGACCGCATGAGTAAGGCGGACATGCTGGGGGACTCCCCCACGTTCAACGCCGTGGCACAGCCGATGAGCAGCCGTGCGGCCTCCTTCGCACGCTTCGCCGGGCAGGACGGCCCCGCCCCCGATCCGACCGCCGCGCCGACCGGGACACTCCGCGTACCGCTGGACGCCCTGGCCCACAACCCCTACAACCCGCGCGAGGAACTCAAGTCGGTCGATGACCTCGCCGACAGCCTCACCTCTCGAGGCGTCATCCAGCCCCTCGCAGTCGTTACACGGCAGGCATTCCTCGCAGCCCACCCCGGCCACGAGGACCGGATCGGCCAAGCCACGTACGTCGTGGTCGATGGCAACCGTCGACTGGCCGCATCCAACCTCGCCGGCCTGGACGACCTCCCCATCCACGTCGACGACTCCCTCGCCCAGGACGCCGACACCCTCCTGGAGACAGCGCTCACAGCGGCCGTCCAACACGAGAACCTCGACCCCCTCGAGGAGGCGAAAGCCCTCCAGCGCCTGGTCCACGTCCATGGCTCCCAACGCGCAGTTGCCCGCGCGCTGGGTAAGTCCAGCCCCTGGGTCACCCAGCGCATCGCCCTCCTCAAGCTCACCCCGGAGCTCCAGGACGCCGTCGAAGATCGAAGGCTCCCGGTCGAGATCGCGCGCAACATCGGCCAGCTGCCCGCACAGCAGCAGCAGAGTGCGGCACAGGAAGCACTCGCGAAGCGGGCTGACGCGAAACGTCGTAAGCAGACCCTGCGGGGTGCTAACGCCGTTAGCACCCCGCACGCTGCCAGTGGTGAACCGGAGCCGGCCCATATCGCCGCCATCACCACTCAGTCCGACGAGCGGAGCGCTGAGGCCCGCCCGACCGATGACGCGGTTACAGCCGAGCACGGCCTCTCTGCACAGCTTCCTCCACTGCCGTGGCATGACGGAAACGCGGTCATGGACCTCGCTATCGCAGCTTTGAATGATGAGCAGCGAACTCGTTTCCTGCACCGCTACATCGAGCGCAGCGGTAACAAGGAGGCACTGGTCGCTGACTTCGCCCGGGGTCTCCCCAAGGAGGGACGCCTCCAGCTCGCCGCGATTTTGGCAGCGGTAGCGGCAGACCTGCGCGTGCTCTGAACGCCCAGAGCAGGGGGATTCCCTGCGGAGGCCGGACCCGGTAGCGGGCCCGGCCTCTCTTTTTGGGTGAATCTACACAGCGTAGGGGGCGGTGTGGAACGGGGAAGCACGGGCCTCAGCGAGGGGCAAGATGGGAACGGGAACGGGAACGGTGCTGTTGGTGGTTTTAGCGGTCCTGCCAGCAGGGGGTATGACCGGGACGCTGGTACGCGCGGGGCGCCGTGAGGCCGCTGCGGAGAAGGTTCGGCTCGCGGAGCAGGCGCGGATCCAGGCGCAGCGGTCGCTGGAAGCGGTATGGGCCATGAGCCCTATGGAGTTCGAAGAGTACGTCGCGGGCCTGTGCCGCCGGGACGGCTGTACAGAGGTCCGCCGTGTGGGTGCGGCAAAGGACTTGGGCGCCGACGTAATCGGCCGGTTGCCGGACGGCCGCAAGCTCGTGGTGCAGTGCCAGCGCTACGCGAAGCACCGCACCGTCGGCAGCCCGGACCTCCAGAAGTCCAACGGCACCGCCCGCAGCGAACACGGAGCGGACATCCCGCTCTTCGTCACTTCGTGCAAGTTCACCAAACAGGCCCGAGCATTCGCAGCCCGTCACGCCCTGGTCCTCGTCGACGTCGACCTGCTCGGCTTCTGGAACAGCGGAACAGCCCTGTCGACGCTTCTCGACCTGGACATCGGCCGGACCGGCACCAACCGGAAATTGGCCCCGGGCGACTGAGCTTTTCTGGCGCTCAGCGGTCGGGCGTCGATGCCCTCCGGCCGCTTCTGAGCCTGCAACGACGGGGCCGCGGGGGCGGGGCAGATGGTGCCGGGCGGTCATTCAGTGCTTCGGTCACCTGCCGGGTCGGCGTCGGGGAGAGACCGGCGGTCATCTGTCCGGAAGCGAGGCATCGGGCGTACCTCCTTGGCCCCCTAGACAGCCAGGGCAACCGCGAGCGAGGCCGCGGCCGCCTCGGCCGGCCCTGCGCTCCCCAGCGGAGTTCGCCCTCGGCAGCGGTCGCCTGGTGGGGCGAGTTCGCGGCGGGCGGCGGGGAGGACGCCAAGGACCTGGGCTCCGACTGCGTCCAGCCGGGACAGTCAGCAGGGCCGAGCTCGTGGAACCGGTGCCCGGTGAGGTCGTAGCAGGTGAGCACCCGCCGCAGGCCGGTGCTCAGCACGGCCGGGCCCGCCGCGGCGTTGGCTCGGAGCATCAGCACGGCTGCGTGGCTGCTGACACCGCCGCCGTCCAGGCCGTCATCGACGCGTTGCTCGAGCCTCCGGTCGTCCTCGGCCACTCCTACGCTGGGCGGCGCGTCCCAACAGCTCAAGGACGCCATCGTCGCTGAGCTGGATGGCTCGACCACCCTGCACCCCGGCCTGCCAACGACACCCTCTACGGCGACTGCCCTGAACCCCTCGCCGCGCGGGCGGTCGGCCTGCTGCGTACTCAAGCCCCGGGCTGTGGACGATGAGCCCCCCAGCACAGCTGGAAGAAAACTCCCTCCACCTACGTCATCTGCGCACAGGACCAGGCCATCGACCCTGGCCTCCAGCGGACCATGGCCTCGCGCCGCACCGACCTACGCGAATGGCAGACAGGCCACCCGCCGTTCGTGGGGCAGCCTGACCTCATCGTGGAACTCCTGCGAGAACTCCTCCCCACCGGCGTCGCGCCCCGGTGAAACCAGGACGTCACAACCACTCGTTGATCACTGCGATCAGGACCGTCGCCTCGTATCGGACCGCGAGCCTGTCGTACCTGGTGGCGACGGTACGGTGACTCTTAGGCGGTTGGTCCCGCACTCGACCGCGTGACGCTCGCGGTAGTCGACCGGGTCGAAGCGTGGTGGCCGGCCACCCCGGGAGCCGAGCTTCTGAGGGTCGATGTCCCGAGCCAGTTGGTGTGCGTGCTCGACGAGTAGCTCCCAGCTCAGCGCAGTGAGGAGGGGATCGGGCCGGGTCATGTGACACGAGGCGGTGTGACGCCGGCTCGGCCACGCGCGTGGAATGTGTTCCGTGCCTGCCTCGACGGGAGGGGAGCAAAGAGATGCTCGCCTCGTGTGACTTGGTACTTCAGTTGGCCCCTTCGGCCAGGTAGCTGCTCAGCTGACGGCGCCGGGCCGGAGAGTCTTGGTCATCCGCGTGTTAACTGCCGTTGAGGCCCCATGCATCGAGTCCGCCGTAGATATGGGCCCTCAGGCAGTGGGGGGCGTCAAAGCCTGAGGCTTCGCCGCGGTAGACGGCGATCAGCGAATCCTTGCCTCGCCACCAGGTGTCAGCGAGGCCCTGGACTTCAGGTACCGGCTCGAATCCGCCAAGGTCCAGCTCATCGACGGCACTGCCTTTGATCTTCGTGATGGTCTTGGCCCAGTAGCCCGCGTGGTGGGCCAGCGCCAGGGCTTCCACCCATCCCTCTGTGCTGGCGTGGAGCGGGGTCCAGTGGGCAGCGTCGATCCCGAACTCTCCTCCCGGCCCGATCATGAATCCGTGAGCCATGGAGACGCGACAGCCGCCGGCCGGGAACCGCCATCCGTCCGCGGCCGAGCCTTCGGGAACATCGGCTTCCAGAACGCGCGGGCCACCCTCGTATGCGGGGGCCGGGGGCAGAGCGATGCCGCCCCAGCACTCTTGGAAGGCCACGGCCCGGTCGATCTCGGCAGCCGGTATCCCTTCTTTGAGCCATACCTCCCGACAGAGCGTGAGGTCGCGGCGGGGAACCCGCAGCCCATGCCCCTCGACGAAATATCGGGCTCGGCGGCTCAGGCCTTCTGGCACCCGAGGGGTCAGCGGCACTCGTGCGTCTCCCGTCACTGCTGCCTCCTGCCACGGGAGGGGTGCAGCACTGCCGCGGCGATCTCCCGTACGCGGTCCTGGGTGATCCCCGTGCGCTGCTCAACGGCGAGAGGATGGTCGGTAGGTTCGAGCTCGATGAAGGGGCGCTGGCCGATCGGGCGGGTGTGGACGTTGGTCTTGAGGTTGAGGGTTGTGGGCGAGTAGACCGGCAGGTCGGTTGTGAGCCAGCCGAAGTAAGGTTTCTCGGACTCCCGGCCTGGCGTGTCCCACACGTCCGCCGCGCGGGAGAAGTTCTCGCGGCTGAGAGACACCCAGGCACCCCAGGAGAACACCTCGTCGCTACCGATCACCGGTATCTCGATCAGGCCTTTGACGAAGTAGTGCTGCGCCTGGATCACGCACTGGTCTGACGAGAGCAGGCAGTCGTCGGCGTCAGCGAAGGTCGGATCCCAGACAGCTGGGGCCTCGGCCGTGTAGTTCATGGGCAGCTCAGGGTGGTGCGCGCCGCAGCACGAGCAGGCGAATCCGAGATCAGTGGTCATGACGGGAGCCTAGTGCTCGGCTTCGGTGCAACCTGTCGGCACCCACATGCTGGCCGGCCTTGCTGCGCAGCGCCTAGAGCTCAGGCGGGCCAGTTCGTGATGGCCTCGCGTGCTGGTGCCCAGACGCGTTCGAACTCGGCCGACGTAATCTCGGCTGCGGAGTCGGTCTCCTGCCAGCCGTCCAGGCTGCCCTCGGCGAGGATGTCGTACTTGGGCTGGTAGACGGCCATGGCAGTTCGGTCACCGCGGTCGCGGATGTCGAGGACCTCGCTCAAAGCCGCTGCGGAAACCCCGTAGGTGAGAGCGGCGACCGCTACCCTGCGGGCCACCCCAGACGCTCACGGGCCAACTCGACCGCTCATGGGCCAACTGAAAAGCTCAGTCACACTCGGGTGAACTCACCCAGTTGGGCCATTTTAAAGCGGCCACCCCCGCGGAGAAAACGGCTGTACGGCTCTCTGAGCGCCTGCCGGTACAGGGAAGGCCTGATCACACAGGGGCTGTTGCGGTCGGCGGTTGGGACACCCTTGGAGAGCGTCGGTTTTGCTCGCTAAGTTCCTAATGTGCAAAAAGTGGTCTCCTGATGCCCCTCCCGGACCCGCCTCTCAATTGCACTTAGGGGCCTGTGTGTCGGACTCCGTACCCTTGGTTGCGTGCCTCGCCATTCAAAAAAGCCCCGCCGACTGGTCGCCGACGGACGCATATACATGTGGACGATGCGTCACGCCCACCGCAAAGACGAAACCGGCCGCGGCGTGGGGTGCCGCCAGATCCTCACCCTGACCCCTCAGCCTGCCGGCACCGGTGGCTCGCTGCGCATCGTCTTTCCAGAGGGGCCTGGACGGTACGTTCCGGGCGGGGGGTACTCCGGCTCCGGCGACGTGGGTTTCATCTCCGGTTCGGACCTGAACCTTCATGAACCCGGTGCAGTTCGAGCCCTACTCGAAGTCGCGTTGATTCACGGGTGGAGGCCAAAGGAGCGGCGGCCGGTGGAGATCGACGGTTGGCCCTTGCTTGACGCGGCAGTCGCCATGCGCGCCAATGCCGCCGATCCCGAGGGTACGTAGCAGGTGTCCCATGCTGGGTTGACTGCCTGATCCATCATCTCGCCCTAAAACTCAAGCAGCTCTTGCCTTTCTTCATGCTGACGCGCAAGGGTCGGTAGCTCCTCAGCCCTGGCGGGCTTGCGGTGCCCCGCCGGGTCAGCCAGCCTTCACTGGCGACCGCGGGCCGGACTCGCTTGGGAAGGCAGAGGCTTGGCTGATGCTGGGGGAGGTGCGGGTGACCACTGACCCTGAGAGTTCGGCGTTCCGAACACGGTGGCTGACTTTCGGTGGTGCGGGTTCGAGCGGGCTATCGTGCAGCGACAGGCTGGGCACCCAGCACCAAGGAACATCAACAGCGGATGCCGACCGCAGATCGGCTGCCTCGAAAACGCGGCTGACCGTGCCCCCAGTAGCTGTCCCACTGGTCCAGCTTTGTCACCCCTGTGCCCCTGAACGACACGTCGTCACTGTCAGACCGGTGTGCCCATTGGGCGTGCGTCAGTCGTACCTGCTGGACAGCAAGTACGAGGGCCGGTGGTTCTTTGTAGAAGAGGCCGGAGCTTTCCCAAGCCTGTGACCTGCAACGATGGGCCTCCCAGTGTGCTGCCTACAGCACAGTCAGAGATCTGAAATGTGAACCTGCAGAGCACATTTGGCTAGAAAGTCCAGGAGGCGTGTACTTTCTAGCCTCGCGGCGCCGCCTCGGATCACCGCAGGTCAGAGCGTTGCCGTCAAGCATGGGTAGGGCGGATTGCGCCTGTCGCTCGTGATGGAGATGTGTCCTCATTGCGACACGTAAAGTCAACGAGTCGTGGACTTATGCTGCGCGGAGACGCAGAAACTTCAGCATGCGTGGACTTTAGGGCTTCCAGTCGTGCGCGGGCGCGCCTGCAGATCTCAGCGGCGCGCCGATGAGCCAAAAGACAACCAGGCGTGGATTTTTGGATAGTCTCAGGCTGCCTGAGTAACGAGGGAGGTCCTGTGACAACTGATCCGCCCGCCCGTCGTCGAACGCGCGGGCCCCGGCCTGTACCCGAAGCAGCAGGAAACGAAGCCGAGTTCGGAGACATCCTGGCCGTGCTCGGCCAGCAGCTCGGGGAAAAGGTGGCCCAGGCCGCCGATCCCAGCGGCCGCCGTCGGCTCAAGGGCGTCCACTTCGAGTACGCAGCGGATCCCCGAGCCGTCCACGACATGGCGGGCGGCGCCGGCTACAGCCTCGCGAGCAACTGGTTCACCCAGCTCCTCGCCCAGCTCGCTGTTGCCAACAGCATCACCAAGTCGCAGCTGTGCGTCTTCCTGTTCGTGGCTGGCGGCCAAGTACCTGGTACCGGAATCGCGCAGTACACACAGCAGGAGATCACCGACGGACTGAACAAGGTTGCCGCGCAGAAGGGCGGCAAGATGATCACACGTTCCACCGTGAATCGCGCAGTCCAGGCACTTTGCGGCTACAACTGGGTGGAGAAGGCCGGCAACGGCCGGATCCAGATCAACGTACGTCTGTGGTTCCACGGAAACAGCACCGCACAGCACGAGGTCCTCGCAGAGATCGCTGAACGGCACGACCGCAGTCCCGAGGCTTTCCCCTATGCAGTAGGGCCCGAAGGCGCCCACCAGGAGGAACTCGACCTCGACTTCGGAGCCGATACGAGGGTACGGGGAAGGAAACGAACCGGGTGATAGCGCTACAAGGTCCGACTCTCGGCAACCGAACACGAGGAAGGCAACCCCATGGCTAACGTCATGTCTCCGATCGTCGCGGAGCGCATCTGGGCCCTGCCCCTGTCCGGGTCGGCCGTCAAGTTCCTCCAGTACCTCCTCTACCGAAGTGACTTCGGAGGGGCACTCCCTGTACGCCAGAGGGACATGGCGACGGAATACGGCGTCACGCCGCAGGCCGTCAGCGGACTCATGGCGCCTCTCTGTGCCTTGAACATCGTGCTGCGCCCGCGTAGCGAGGAGCGGAACGGCAATTCCTACCGCCTCCACCCTCTCGCAGCCAAGTACGAGACTCACGAGGCCATGGAGGCCGCGTTCAGGGACGCACTCGTCCGGATCCAGGCCGGGGATCTTGCGAATCTGAAGCTACCGACCTACCACCAAACGCCGCCGGCCCCTACCGGCCGGCCGAAGCTGCAGGTCGCCTGAACTCGGCCAGAAAAGAGGGCCCCGCCACCTTCGTGGCGGGGCCCTCTTTGCCTGAGTAACAAACGGTGGCTTGAGTATATCCGCCGCCTCCCTGTTTCGAGCAGCCGGACTACGCGGCGACGGGAGCCTGGGCTGAGTTCGCACAGGACGGTCGTGCATGCCTACGAGACGTGCGGAGGTCTTGGACATCAATATCGAGGACCTGCCCTTGGCTGGCCGCCGCTGCCCGGTGAGGGAGAAGGGTGCTCAGCTGAAGGCCGCCGCCGTGGCGCCCCGCAAGGACTACCTGTTGAAGGCGGTGTCCTGGGACGCCGGGACCGCCCGACTGCTGCCCCGGCTGCTCAGGGGCCGCACTCGCGGGCCCGTGTTCGTGACCCACCGCCGTCTCGGTCGCGGAAAGGTGGTTCAGCTCGCGCGACATCTGCCCGGACACCGGGCATGGCCGCCGTTCCTACGGGCAGGGCCGCGCACTGCTGGACGAGCACACTGTGCGAGGGCCGGGCACGGGCTGGGACCCGGACGAGAGCTCGTAGGCCTCGCCTCACCCAAAGAAATGATCTTGTCCAGCTCGAAAAAGTACTACCCCGGCATCGGACTGCTCGCAGAGGAGGAGAACGCATGAGTTCGCTCATCTCCGACGACGAGATCCACCACGAAGTCGGCCTCGTCTGGCTCGAAGACGTCACCGCACTCGACTACGTCCGCCAATCCCTGGACCGACTCCCCACCCGCCGCGGCAAACCCGCCTACCACCGAGACGGACGCCTGGTCGGGTACGCGCACTGGGACCCCAAGCGAAACCCTCCCGCTCCAGTGGAACCTTCCGCCGCCGCGTCTTCTGGGCCTGTGCAGGCAGTCGACGTCTAGCATTGAGCTGGACTCGGAAATCGAGAACCGATGTCTAGTGTTCGGTCGCTTCAGTCGCTGAATCTCCCACTATGGGGCTCTGAAATGCAGGTTCTTCCGAGCGACCGAAGCACGAAGAACGACCCTCTGAAGCACTGAGAGAAGCCCGTAAGGACGAGCTGCCCGTGCTCAGCGCCACGTACGAGCAGCAGCAGAGGCACCAGCCGGGGGAGCGGGCCGCCTACAGGCTGGCCTGCCAGGCCGCCAAACAGACACGCTCGCCCAAGCGCGCAGAGCTGCGCTCGTCCTCCGAGCTTCGCGCCGCTTGGCGGGATTCGGTGGCCCGGGCGTACGGAGCCGACATAGTCGCCGGCTGGCGGAGCGCGCCCGAGCAGCCGCCGCGGCGACATGGGCGCGGGCGCGCCCAGCCGTCGACATAGCGCTGGCGTCGGTCAACGTCGCCGCCGTGGTGTCCGGGATGCGCGGCGGGTGCAAGCACCACCACCTCCTCGCCGAAGCCCGCCGCCACCTCGCCTATGTCCGTCGGCAACCCCATCGACCTGGCCTGGACGAGGAGATGGTCCAGGCGGCGCTCGGTGGCTACCCCCATCCGGCCAGCCAGCGAGCGCCGACCTGCGCGCCCTGTACCCGCACGACACAAGGACCAGGCGTGCTCCGCGCGCTGACCCGCAAGCGGTCCGCCGCCCCGTACGAGCGGTAGGGCGGGGTGCATGATGCTGGCCAGTGGCGCGACCGGATAGTCACGCGGGAGGATGCTGGCCATGACGACGAACGAGAGCCGCCCGTGTGGCTGCCGGTGCGGGGGCGTTCCCGCTGGCGGAAAGTTCTTGCCAGGCCACGACTCGAAGATCGTGCCTCAACTTGAGGCAGACCATGGCAGCCTGATCGACTTCTGGGCCTGGTACGAGAAGGCGATGGCCGGTACACCGCCCACTTCGTGAGCAGCCGCTTCTGAGCTGAGGGCAGATCCGTCCGGGGGCAGCATCGGGATGTCCTCACACTTTGTGCCCGTGGCGCAGCTGGAGCGCGCCGTGCCGGAGGTGGAGCGCGATGGGCGCCTCTGCACTGCCTCCGGGCGAATGCCAGGCGGGGACGTAAACGACTGATTCCGCCCCCGCCTGGCATTCGATTGGGCGGGGGTACCGGTACGGAGCGGTCAGCCGCGTCGGAACCGAACCGGACCTGTTGCGGGTGGTTTCACGTAGCTGAGGGCACATCCTGCGGCCAGGAGGGCGGCACCGGCAGCGAGCGCCGGGCCTGAGTTCGGGCGGTGCAAGATGAGGGCCCATGGTTCGGCGCCGCCGCCGGCGCGCCATCCGGCGGCGGCGCAGACGAGTGGAAACACCGCGGTGAGGGGTGCTGTGATGCGGTGGCCGACGATCGGGTTGAGCAGCAGGGCGATGCCCAGGTAGACGGCAGTGTTGCGGCCGACCGCGACCGCGATGCCGGTGAAGCCCAGGACGTGCGCGAGGCCGGTGATGGCGAGGGCCGCTGTGGCGAGTCCGATGGCGAGGGCGGTGTCCCAGCGGTGCACCGGACGCACGGCGGTGATCTCGGTCGATGTGGTGGCGCGGCCGGTTCCGTTGATCCACAGCACTGCGGGAAGGACCGTGATCAGGTCGGCCAGGAGGAACTTTCCTGCCTGGCCGGCCAGAACGGGTATGGGGAGCTCGACGTTGCCGATGACGAGGCTGGCAAGGGCTGTCAACAGGGTGCTGACGATCAGTACCGCCGCGGCGCGTGAGCGGAGCCACCAGATCACCGGGCTGGCCCCGTCGGGTCGAGACGTGGCGGCTGATCGCAGGTGGTCAGGGCCTGGCGGTTGGCTTCGTACCAAGCCAGCTGCGCATCGCGAGGCTGTTGCAGCACCTTCTGGGCGAGGGCAGCCTCATCGGGCCTGAACCGGCCCGGCTGGGGCGGGGACTGGGTCGCGACGGCCGTGATCCAGGCCACCAGGGGTCCACGAGCGGGGTAGGCGGCGAACTTGCCCGTGGTGCGGGCACACTCCGGAAGCGGGGGCAGGACGGCGTTCGCCATGTTGGCTGCGAGGTCTTCAAGGCGTGGGACCTCGTTGATGCCGAGGGTGGTCTCCCCGGGCTTGGGCCTGCGGTTCTGAGTGAGGGTGGCAGGGACGGGCAATCCGGCCTCGATCATGCGGGCTGCGTAGGTACGGGTCTGCTGTACGACCTTGTTGTGATCGGCGGTCTCGGGCCAGAGGCAGATCTGAGGTTGTTGCCGTGTGTCGCAGACCAGATCGGAGGCATCTCGGACGACGACCGGGTCGTAGCCGAGGGGCTTGGCCACCGGTATGGCGACGGCAACGGCGCCGGCGACCAGGGCCAGCGCGAGCGCAGCCGTGCCCCGCGTCGCGCGGTGGATGACGGCCAGGGCAGCGGCACACACTGCCGTTGCGAAGAGCACTGCCACACCGACGGCCCGCGGGCTGATGACGGTCCCGACTGAGCAGCAGCTTCCGAAGCCGCCGGCGACGAGCTGGCGAGGCCACGAGCTTTCCCAGGAGGCGGGGAAGGCCATGAGGAAGAAGCCAGCGACGAGGCCGAGGGGCGCAGCGGCCAGGCCAGGCAGGTAGGAGCCCAGAAGGTATCCGGCGAGGGTGTTGGCTGCCAGCAGCAGCCCCTGTGCGCCAAGCATGCCCAGATGCGAAGGGGACGGGGCCGCGCCGACGGCGGTGGAGGAGATGGCCAGTGCCACTGCCATGCCGCCGACGCCCATGAGCCAGACCGGAACGAGGACAGGTAGGGCAACGCCCAGCCGGCTGCGTACAGGGGCCTGGTCGAAGATCCGGCCGCGCTTGAGACGGGCGGCTTCCCACGCGGCACTCCCCGCGCATGCCGCGGCCGCGAACGGCAGCGCCATGGACGCCTTGCCCAAGGCCGAGGGGCCGTAGCCGCGGGTCACGAAGCTGGTCAGCGTGTCGTTGAGCAGGAAGGCCACGAACGCGGCGAGCAGGAAGAACATGACCGTCGCGGAGGACGATCGTACGAGAGTGCGGGTCAGCATCGCTTTAGATCTCCTGCCCGACGAGCAGCGCGTAGGCGGCCTCCGCCCGTTCGCGGCTCCCACCGGAAGCAGGGGCGAGGGCATGGAAGTCTGCCGGGCTTCCCTGGAAGCGGACCGCACCCTGGTCCAGGACAACGACCTGGTGGTAAAGGTCGGCGAGGTCCTCGGTCTGGTGGGTGGAGACCAGGACCTGCACCCTCTGGGAGAGCTCTGCCACCAGCTGGCGGAACATCTGGCGCTGCTGCGGGTCGAGTCCGGCGGTCGGCTCATCCATGAGGATCAGCTCGCTGCGATGGGTCAAAGCTCCGGCAATGCCCATGCGCCTGAGCTGCCCGCCGCTGACCTGATGGCTCTTGCGGTCCGCCAGCTTGCCCAGCCCGACCCGCTCGACCGCCCCGGCCGAGGCCTCCCAGGCCGCGCCGCGGCTCATCCCCTTCAGCCAACCCGCGTAGGCGACCTGCTCGCGCACGGTAAGGCCGGGAACCGGTGTGATGTGCTGGGGTATCCACGCGACGCGCTTGCGGTAGGCGGCCTGCCTGCGGCGATCGGGGCGCGCCCCGTTGAAGCTCACGCTCCCATTCGCTGGAGTCAGCTGCGAGGCCGCTATGGCCATCAGGGTCGACTTGCCCGCTCCGTTCGGGCCGAGGAGCACCGTTGCGGGGGCGTCGACCGTCAGGGCTAACCCGGTGAACCCCGAGGCCTGCCTCCCGTACCGGAAGGCGATGTCATCGAATACCAAAGCCATGTTCACAGCGCGCAATCCGCCGCCCTGGGGGCGGCAAGTAGTGGGACTATGGTGAGCGCGGGTGTCCCGGCGCTGAGATCGCCGGGACACCCGTCGTGCCAGGTCTGCTGCTACCAGCCGATCTTCACGTAGTCGACCCACAGGTAGCCGCCGTTGAGGAGGCTGTCCAGCCGGAAGTAATGGACGCCGACATCGTCGGGGTCCTTCCAGTCGACCCAACCGCAGTAATTGGTGCGAGACCCCTTGCTCGGGTCCGGCTGCCAATCCACGGCCTTGCGGAGCATGAGCCCCGCCTGGTTGAAAGCGCCATTGGTCGAGCAGCCCTCGAAATAGACACCGGTCCAGGCGCCGTCGGCGTTGCTGTCCTTCCAGTGACGCGACTCGTTGCTCACGTACCAGTTGGAAATGTAGGTGTTGAAGGACCCCTCGGCGTGCGCCGGGGTCACGGCGGCAACGCACAGCAGTGTCACGCCAGCCATGACGCTGGCAGCGCGTTGAAAATTGACCTTCACTGATCCCTCCCGCGTCCGATGCCCCAGGGGCAGAGGGCAGCGATGCACCAGCCCCGAGGTGTGCACAAAATCGAACATATGCCGGAAGATCTCGCTCCATCGGGCACGGACAGCGGATGGCCGAAAAGCTGAACGGAGCAACCAACTACAGACGTGCGAAGGGCAAAGGCCAGGTGGGGTGCGAGGATCGCCAGTGCCGTCTTGACATTGGCCAGGAGAGATCCATCCTTCATGCGTCGGCCCTCTGGCTGCGTAGGTGAAAACGAGGTTCTGGCACAGATCTTGGGGAGCTGCCACGGAGCGTTACAGAGGCAGGGACACCTTGCGGCGTAGTTCGAATCCGGATCGAGCGTAGAGCTCGATCTTCTTGCGAGGGATCCAGTGCCCTGATCCAGAGCACGACAAGGCTGGTGCGGCTGGCTGTCGTACTCAGGTTCTAGAGTTCGGCACATGCCCCGTCACACACCTGCCCGGCCGGTCAACGTGGAGAGCCTCTTCCCCGAGCTGCTTCCCCTCCGCGTTGAGTCCGTCCGCTTGCATCCGCGCCCCGGTTCTCCGACGTTCCGGGACAGCTCTGTCGGAGGTCCTCTGATGTGGCCCGCCGGTGAAGCATGGCCGGTGTGCGACGCGGAACACTACGACCCGGAGACCACGAGCTTCCTCGAACCTGCTGCGCCCTTGGCCCCCATCGTGCAGATCCGCCAGGAGGACGTACCCACCCTGCCCTTTCCGGAGGGCACCGATCTGCTTCAAGTCCTCTGGTGTCCCTACGCGCACGGTACCTACTGTTACCCGCTGCCCCAGGTGTACTGGCGAGACTCCCGATCGATCGGGGACGTGGAGGCAACACCTGCACCGTCGGCGGGCGGGCTTCCCGAAGGCTGGTACCCGGCCCCCTGCGTCGTTCACCCCGAGCAGGTGACCGAATACCCAAGGAACGACTGTCCCCGGGATCTCGAGGACGCACTCGAAGACCGTGTCGAGGCACTGCTGGCCGAGACCGGGCTTCGGTACTCGTCGCATCTTGCCGACGCACCGGGAATCAAGCTGGGCGGCTACCCGGGATGGAGACAGGAGCCCTGCTGGCCGGACTGCAAAACGTGCGGTGGCCGGATGGAGCACCTTCTGACCGTGACAGAGGGAGAATTCGACAGTGAGTCCTGGCGTACGTGGCTTCCCGAGGAAGACCGGACGGCCGAGAGCACCGAGACCCGCTGGCTGTGGGAATCCGAGGCGTTCAACCCCACCCTCCTGGACACCTGCGGCATCAACGTCTACGTCTTTGAGTGCCGCACCTCTCCCCACCGCCCCGTCGGACACTGGTCGGACCGATGACGGGCAGAGCGTCTTGGAGTGTCACTGGAGCAGGATCATCTTGCGGAGTTGTCCGAATCCGGCTCGGCCGTAGAGCTGCCGCTTGATCTTCTTGATGCGGTTCACGGCGCCCTCGATGCTGCCGGAACTCAGTGTGCCGGATGCCCCGGCGCCGCAGATACTACGTCGGGTGTCCGGTAGTTCGCTGGGTGTATGCTGTCCGTCCGATCATGCGACTGTCGTCCGGTCGGATCGTTATCCCTTACATGGGGCGGGCAGAACGCGGTGATCTGTCGGACGCGGAGTGGGAGAGGCTGCGGCCGTGCCTGCCGGTGAGCAACGGCCGGTGCGGGCGGTGGCGCGATCACCGGCAGGTGATCGATGGGATCCTGCACCGGGTGCGGACCGGGGTCCGCGGCCAGGAGCCGGCGCAGCCGCCGCTCAACCCGCCACTGCCTGGAACGACATGCAGCCGAGCAGAACACCGCGTCCGGTCTGGCACCCGGCCGAAGCTGGTCACCGCAAGACCGACAAGCCCTCTCCGAGGCCTTGCTCGCGTCCTTCAACACCAGCCCGGCCTAGAACTCAAAGCTAACTCGCGCGGGGGATCCGAAACAGGGACTTACGGAGCGGTGCGGGTGCGCGGCCGGGAATGCGGACAGGGCCGGCCCGGCGTGTGCGGGTCGGCCCTGTCGCGTGCAGCACTCGCGCTGCAACGCGGTGCTGCTCTTGTCCCTGTCTGCGAAGCCATCAGCATTCGAGGGGGTTCCGCCGGTCGCCCGGTCGGTTCTGCACCCCCACGGTGCCCTGCCGGCGGACCGAAACACAACCGGAGCTTGGACGGTTGTGGACGAATGGCGACAGCAGCGTTCCGATCGTGGGTCGCTCTGGGGGTGCGTGCGGGTAGGGCACGGGTCCGGCCCGCGCATTTTCGCTGGTCAGGCGCCGGTCCCTGGAGAACTTGCACGCGTACAAGTCATGGACGCCGGCGAACGAACGAACGGTCATTTCGTGCATTTGGGGTGGTGTGTGGTTGCTGAGGCTTAAACAGCCCAGCAACGTGACTGAAAGAGACGCCGCAGGCGGCAGTAGGGAGGCGTACGGTGGCAACGCCGAAGCGACGGTGGTTGTGGGGTGGTTGGGCAGGGTTGGTCCTGGTCGGTGGCGCGGCCACCCTGTACCTGGAGGACCCGGCAGGTGCTCCGGCAGAGCCGCAGCGATGGGAACGCCATTCCTCACACCCGCCAGATCCGTCCCCCTGCCCGAGTTCCAGCTCGGAGGCCCCGGTGGCCCACCGCAACTGCACCCTGTGGGCGCGGAGATAGGCTGGCGCACTGCTGGCTGGCGTCGGGATAGGTGGAGTGGCTGCCCGCCTTCGCGGAGTGGAGCCCACTGCGGCGGGGAGCGAGCCGACAGGGTCGCTCCCGATCGGGCGTTTGCGGGGCCGTCGGCGGCGGCTGCGGCCCGCTCCCGCGCCCGGGTGACCTTCGTCCTTGCGCATGCGCGTTGTGCGGTGCGCTCCCTCCTAGGGTTCAGGATCCTGGAAGGCGTCGATATCCGCGGTTGGTTCCACGCCGAGATGGTTCTGGGCGTTCAGCAGTGTGGCTGCGTAGACCAGGTACGGGCCATCCTGGCCCCCCTCACGGAATCCGTAGCGTTCCAAGCACTTCCGCGAGGCACCGTTCTCGGGAAGGACGAGGGCGGTAAGGAAGACGCGGTCGCGTGAGCTGTGGCGTGTGGTGATGTCGCTGACGATCGCTCTCAGGAGAGCTTTTGACGCGTACTCACCATTGGACAGCTTCTGTCCATGGACTTCGAGAGCTGTTGCGTAGGCGTCGATGCGTCGCTCGAAGACTGCCCCTGACTCGGCAGGCAGCTCCTCCGAATAGTGGACGCCGACCCCCACAAGCACGTCTCCATCGCGCAGGAGGATCAAGCGCTGGTCGTGAGTACGAGCGCGACCATTGGTCGCTGAGATGGCATGTTGATGGATGTACTTCTGAACGGAGTGCGCCCACTCGGTCAGACAGCGGCGACTGTCGTTCGGGTGCCGGACGATATCCATCCGGCACCCGGGACAGCAGTCGAAATTTTGCAGCTCTATCCGATTGGCCTTGGTGCCCAACGACCAGGAGACTCGTTCCACCCTTGAATCTTACGGGTGATCAGCTACTCCGAATGGAGCCTGGCGAAGAGCGCGGAGCGGAACGCATCGTCCAGCGGCCGTTGGACCCTGGCGTCCTCTGCCTGGGGGTCAGTAACTGCGGGTGCGGGGTCGCCCCCGCAGTTCTCGAACAGGAGTCCGGGCTGCAAGCGCGTGATGATGGTGGCGCCGGTGAACTCGCTCAGCAGGAGTGCAGGGTCACCAATCGAGAGGCCTGCTGCTTCCATCATCGCGTAGGGCAGCTCGTGGTCCAGTCCTGCAAGGCCAGATTCGGTAAATCGGACCTTCTTGCCGTCCGTGCTCTGCAGGATGCCGGCGATGCTCTCCTCCTCCGGCACACCAGGCAGGCTCGCCAAGGCGGAACGGGTGAGTTCGCACAGTGGCCGCAGCACCTTCCAAGCCCCTTCTGAGGGGGCGGCCAGCGGCTCCAGCTCGGAGGCGTCAAGCTGCTGGTTCTTCAACAGCGTCATGAGTTCCTCCTCAATCCTCTGTGCTGCTGAGCAGTAGGCACGGGCAGCGTCCTTGTCGTCCCTCCGGTACATGACTGCGGCACGCACATTCAGGCTGCTGTACAGGGTGCCAACGCCAGCGAGACGGTGATTGTTGCGCCGCGTGAAACGGATCCCCGGGGAGAGGACCTCGTTGCTACGCAACGTCCTGACCTGTGCCTCGCGCGCAGGGTGATCAGGCCGGAAGGCGTGCACGATGTCTCGCCAGCGCACCACTGGCCACGCCTGTACGTGGGGAGCCGGAGTATTCATCGCATCCCGATCCGTCGAAACAACGCTTCGCTCTGAACAGCGTAAATGTGTCAATACGCGCTGTCAACCGCTGATGTCAAGCCGTCGTGAGTAAGCCTGGGGAGGTTCGATCCAGCTCTCAGCCCGGACACTGTAGGACGCAAGATGCCGTACCCAGCGCTTAGGGCGGTGCGGTTTCGGCGCTGACCATCGAAGGGGCTGCGGTGCTAGCCGCTGCCCGAGCCGCTAGCCGCACTATTGGTCTCGAGATCGCCGGGCAGCTGACCGCCACGGCTGCGGAAACGCAGCTGGCCGCGCTGCGTGCTGCCGGAGGGCTGGAGCGGAGCGCCGCCCGGTGAGCCGAAGGCCGCCGGCGCGCTGTGCGACGACGGTATGCAGGCTGGCCGAAGCGGTGGCCACCGCGCTCGGCACCACCCACTCCAGGGCTCTGGTTCTGCTCCTGGCCGCTCAGGACGGACGGCTCGCGTCGGGGGATTCCGTGCGGACGGGAGACCCGCAGGGCGCCCAGCGACGGTCCGTCACGAGGTTGGACCGGACGCTGACGAGATCAGACCCGTCTCTCTGACCTGCGCAGTGTCGCAACTGTCGAGATTCTGCGCTCTGTTGCTGCACATGTGGCTTACGGCAACGGCAAAAGCGAAGGGGAGCAGGGTGGATCCGATTGTGACAGGAGCGGCGGTGACCGTTCTCGTCAGCTTGGTGAGTGGCGCGGTGAAGATCGCGCACCGCTGGTTGAGGACGGAGGTGGAACTCGCGCGTATCGCGGGTGAGGGGATCACAGCGAGGATCCGGTATGCGGCGCCGCGGGGAGCGATGCAGGAGCCGGCCAGGAACCGGCGCATTTGGTTCGCTCCTGAGTCGCACGGGATCGGGGGTGGCTGTGATGGAGGATGCCGCCAGCCCTGAACTGCTCGTGGACGGGATGCCCGATGTGCAGCCCTTGGAAGCACCGGCCATAGCGCTGCCGGGCCGCGAGCTGGCCGAGGCGTTGCATCATGATCAGTACCCCGCGCTCGTCCGCTTCCTGCTGTTCGCCGGGGCGTCCTGGCCGGAAGCCCAGGATGCCGCGCAAGACGCGTTCACGAAGATGTGTACGCCGGGCCTGACCATCAGCCGTCCCATAGCCTGGCTGCGTACCGTCGCCTGGCGGTCCTGGGTCAGCCAGAAGGTCAGGCCGGAAGACGCCTTCGCGGAGCTACCCGAACCCGAGGTCAGCCTGCGATGGCACACGCCAGCACAGGCGGCCGAGATCGGGGAGGAAGGACGGCAGGTGATGGCTCAGCTCCTCAAACTGCCCTCCCCGCGCTGCCTTGGCGTGGAACCTCGACGGCTTCACCACCGAGGAGAGCGCGCGGGCCATGGGCACCGCGCAGGTGGCTGTTCGCCAGAACCTCTCACGCGCCCGCACGGCGCTGAAGGCGAAGTTCCAGCTTTACAGCGAATACCAAGACGACGAAGCGCCGAAGGGAGAATCATGAGCAGCGATGCACCCCGCAGCGGTGCCGGCGCGCACAGCGGCACTTTGGAAGCCCTGCTGGTCTCTCTGCACCGGGACGTCGGCAGGGCGGTCCTCGACCGGCTGGCAGCGCAGGGAGGCGTTCCTGACCTTCAGGACCCCCCCGCGACGCTTGCCCGCATGCCATGGTCAGCCCACCATGCAACCGGCGCCGCAGTAGCAGAGCGCCTGAGCCGCGAAACGATCGAGGCTGACGACGAACGGCACCTCCCCTCGGCGGCCAGGCTGCCGACGCACGGACCGCTGACCGGTCGGCTTGCCTCGGTGCCACTGAAGTACCGACGTGAAGCGCTACGTCTCGCCCACATCTACTGGCCCACCGATCTGACCATGGTGGTCCAGGCCGCGCTCACGACCGTCGAATCGCTTACCCACCTTCTGGAGGCCGACGAACTCCTGCCGGAGGTGGCACCGTGATCGCCAGTACGCCAGTTGCCCGATGGACGTGGGGCGAGTTCGTCGAGGACGTGGACCCCCTGTTCCGGTGCCTCGGAGACCTGATGGCGGCTCGGTCCGTGCTGGCCTCGCACCGGCTCGCACTCGGCGAGCCGACCTTCCGTCTCGCCATCTCCGAGGCCGGCACAGAGGCCGACATGCTGTTCCAAAGCGAGCTCTCCGCTGCCGGATCCGCTGAGGAGCTGGCCGGCGCGATCAGGTCTGCCATGCGCCCCGGTCCCATCGGATCGGTGGATGCCCGATGCACCGTGGCCGGCTCGCTGTCCACCGGTGCGCAGGAGATCCGGACGGAAGGCGTGTTCGACCTGGCCGCCTTTGTGGACACCGGCTTCGCCACAGTTGATCTGATCACCTACTCCGATACCTGGATGCCGTACGACCTCCGAGGCCGGGCCCAGTCCGCCGTGTACGAGGCGAACGCGCCCCGCCTCGCGTCCGTGCTCGAGGAGCTCACCGAGGTACTGGGATCCGACATGGACCCCGAGGACCCCACCTACTTCGGCACGCCGACCGCGACGGGTGTCGTTCCCCATGTCGACCCGGACGGAACTCCGTCCGATTCCTGGGCCCGGTTCGAGATCCCCCGGCGGTACGAGGAGTTCACCCACGCCCCCGGCTTCGGGCACATCGGATACCGACGCTCGGTGTCGGGCGAGGTCCGCTACGTGCCGGTGACCGACGACCGCGGGGTGCTCGGATACTTCTGGGCCTCCGAGTCCGAGCCCGCGGCGAGCTTCGAGCCCCGTGACCTCGATGACGACGAGCGTTACCGGACCGCGCTCACGTGGCTGGACCGCCCGCGCTCCGCATCCGATCGGGGACTGTCACCCTGCCAGGCCCTGACGGAGCTGACGGGACGATCACTGAGCGACACCGAGGGGCCCATGCGCCTGACTGAGCTGCGTGCACGGGCGGAAGACGTCTGACCGTTTCCGCCCCACACACACCGCTGTGGACCATCAAAGCGGTGCGTCTGTCCCCGCGGCCAAGGACGTCGCGGCCGGGCAGGACCGTTCCCATGTCGTGGTCTTCCTCGCCCGCGGCGGCGGACACGGATTGTTCGTGGGTACGGACAGGCCGGCAGGGGTGTCGGTGTCCCGAGTCCGAGGCGGGTGAGTTCCTCGCGGGCGAGGGCTGCTCTGTGTACGCGGCGAACACGACCGCGGCCGAAGCCGAGACCGCGTTGCGTGCGCTGCGGGGGTGGGCGGCCCGGACGGCCGTCCCCGACAAGGCCTCGCTGCACGAGAATTTCGACGGGCTGGAGGAGAGGCAGGTGGCCCTCCGCCACGCCTACCGGCTGCCGGACCCCGCCGAGGAGGCCTTCAAGGAGGCCCGCCTCGCTTTGGGGGTGCCCCTGCAGTTGGTCTCCTACGCGCAGTGATCCAGAGGAGTAGGACCTGCTCGCACGGCTGGCGCTTTTCGGCGCCGGTCGGAGGTCGTGGGTTCGAATCCCACCACGTTGCCCTTGGCCGGAGCGGGCCCAGGCCCTGGCCGCCTGTATGTGCTCCGTCCCCCCGTCGGGCTGACCTGGGCGCGGCCGCGCGTGGCGGCATCGGGTGGCCGGGGCAAAAGATCGACGGTCCCCTCGGCGAGCTGCGGATCAAGCTATGGTCCGGGTAGCCCGTGCCGATGTGGCGCGCCGGGTGAGGCCCGGTGCCCAGAGCGCTCTGGGGGCAAGCAGTACCACCGGGCCGCCCCAACCCCACCTGCCGCCCCACGCCATCGGCCGCCCAGGCCGGCCTCGGTCTGCCAGCCCGTGCCGTGCGCATCCTGCTTCACCGGCGCCTGGTCATGCTCGGCATCCTCAGTGCCTGTTTTTTGATGGCTGACCTGCCGTTCTTCGTAGCCCAACCCCGCCCCGGTTGGCCAGGCTCGTCGCGCATAGGCTCGGCGCATGGATGACTCGATATGGGTGGGGGTGCGCGAGCGGGTGCAGGCCCTCATCGCCGCGCCAGGTGGTGACCGCGTCTTCGGCGCGATAGGGCACAAGTTCTTCCTTGCGGACCCCTTGACTCCGGCAGAGCTGGCCGATCTCGAAGGTCAGACGGGTGTGTCGCTGCCTGGGGAGTACCGCGGCTTCCTCCTCCTTGTCGGCGCCGGTGGCGCCGGGCCCTCATATGGCGTGTATCCGGTTCGACTCATTCAGGGGCGCTGGCGGTGGGAGGGAGACGGAGCCGAGCTGGCTGACCTGTCCCGATTGGCCGAGCCGTTCCCGCGTGAAGGCGCCGATCCCGAAGCTGTCCAGCTGCTGCTGTCCGAGCATCCGGAGGAGGAGGACTTCGAGGAGATCGAGGACTTCGATGACGCCATTGAGGCCTGGGAAGAGCGCTGGGAACCCCTGATGTGGTCGGCGGACCGCACGGTCGGCGCGATCGTGATCTCAACGCTGGGCTGCGCCGCCCGCGAGTGGCTGATCATCAGCGGCCCCGAGCGTGGGCGAATCTGGTTCGACAACAGGGCAGATGACGAGGACCTGAAACCGCTTCTTGATGAGACCGGCGCACCGATGACCTTCACGCACTGGTATCTGGCGTGGCTTGAGAAGGCTGAACGTCAGCTGGCGTCGGCCCCGGCGGCGGGCTGAGTCGGGGGCTCGGCCGAGCTCGCCGCGGGTTTCCTTGCCCAGCCGTCGGTGCGGGGGCCCTTGCGGGTAAGTCGCCTGGTCATGAGGGTGATGAGTGTCCAGTTGATGTGGGCTTCGCCGTGTTGGGGCAGGCGCTCGATATCCCGACCAGCCACCGGGAAGAGCGCAGCGGAGGCCATGCGGCCGACCCACCCGTCAGCCTGTGAGGTCTGTGAGCCGCAGGCCAATTTCGCCAGGTGGGCGAGGTGAGCTTGGCATGGGTCAGGCGGCGGCCGCGACTGTCTCCCGTGAAGCCTGGGGCGAGGCCGTCGACCGAGCCGAACGGACTCGGCGACAGGACGAGGTCGCTGAGGAGCCACACCTGCGGGCCGCGGCGCGGCTGTTCAGGCGCTGTCGATGCGGGCGAGCAGGGCCTGGGCCTCGGCGGTGCGGCGGTGGTCCGGTCCGAAGGCGGTAAGGCAGGCGTCGTGGGCGGCTGCGGCCAGGGGGCGGGCCTCGGTGCCACGCCCCAGGCCGAGGAGGGCGGTGGCCGTGGCCAGCTCGAGGGCGCCGGTTTCAGGGCGGCGCTGCTCCTGGGGCAGACGACGGTGCAGCTCCTCGGCGCGCTCCGACTCCGCGAGGGCCTCCTCGTGGCGGTTCTGGCCGTTGAGGCTGCGGGCCAGACCGAGCCGCAGGACCAGGGTGAAGCGGTCCGGTGCGCGTCGGGCGGAAAGTGCTTCGCGTGCCAGCGCCTCCGCCTCCGGGTGGCGTCCCAGCGCGGTGAGGGCGTAGATCTGCCCGTTGCGGGCGGCCGTTGCTATGAGGGGCATGTCCGGCCCTGTGCCGCGGGCGGCGATCCGGGCGACGGCCGCGCACTCCGCCTCGGATTCCGCGTACTGGGCGAGTGAGCTCAGCGCCTGGGCGCGGTCCGAGCGCAGTTTGAGGGTCTGCGGGTGTTCGGCGCCGAAGATCCTGCCGGCGACCGGCAGCAGTGCGTCGTATGTGGAGACGGCATCGGCATGGCGGCCTTGAGCGCCCGCGGCGAGCGCGGCGATACCCAGGGCCAGCGGCGCGTACGTGTCGCCGCGCGACCGTGACCGGGCTGCAGCCACGGAGCGTGCCTCGGCCTCGGCCTCCGCATAACGCCCCGCCTGGTACAGGGCCGTGGCCTGGGCCAAAGGGGTCCGACCGGCTTCGTCTCGGTTGCGCCGAAAGAATTTCATGCCTGGAGCATACGAACGCCGCACACCCACGCGGCGAGTGTCGGTGCGTCGGTTCGGCCCCGCAGGAGGCCGGCTCACCCGGGCCAAGTTGAACAATCAATCACGGGTCCGTGTCAGGTCGGCGTTTCTACGGTCAACGCTCACCTTCCCGAGTCGCCCGTACGGGTTAAATCTAGGGCTAATTCTGAGGTTAAATAATGCTAGTGTGAGGGAGTGGAGGTGGATGTGATGACAAGTCAGGAAGAGCTGTTCGAGCTGGTCGACGCTCTGTTGGAGGGGGAGCCCGAGCTGCCGCCGCCGGCGGAGCGGGCGCGGCTTCGGGAGGCGGCCGGGGTGTCGCAGGCGAGGCTGGCGCAGGCGCTGAAGTCGACGACGCAGACGGTGAAGAACTGGGAGAACGGCCGCTCGCAGCCGCGTCCGCCGCGGCTGCAGGCCTACCTGCGGCTGCTGGACGGCTGGGCCGCGAAGTACCCCGCCCCGACCCCGGCCCCAGCCACCTCCGCTCCGGCGCCGACACACGCGCCGAAGACCACGCCCGTCAGGCGGACGTCCACCGGCCCGGCTGCCGCAGCGCCGGAACAGAGCGTCGCGGCCGCCCTCGCCGCCCCACCCCCTTCCGCGCCCGCCGCACAGCCCGCCCCGGTGGACGCGCCGTCGTCTTCGCCGGCGCGGGCCTCGTCGCGTCCTCCGGCCCGTAAGCGCGTGGTGCCGAACATTGCTGCCGCGCCGTTCCAGCACGGTCCGCTGGCCGTCCTGGACGGTGACGGATCCGCGTACGGCGTCGACGGGATCGTGCTGGACTGCCCCGCCACCACCGTGGTGGAGCTGGTGGAGTGGACGCTGAAGGAGTCCGGTCTGGGTGCCCCGCGCCTGAACCGCAACGGTAAGGACTCCGACCCCCTCATCGTGCTCACTGCGGCGGCGGCCGTGAAGCTGGGACTGCCGGAGCGCCTGGAGGGCACTCAGGAACGCCGGGCGCTGCGCCTTGCCGACGACCATACGGTCGTGAAGCAGATCGCGCGCGCAAGGTGGAAGCTCACCCAGCGCGGCTTCGGCCCGTGGCCGCGCGTCTACCGCAAGACCGAGGGCGGCGCGCGGCAGTGCGTGCAGCTCGCCATTCTGTCCTGGGATGCCCTCGACACGCGTTCCTGGCCCGGGGTCGCCTCGATGCACCCGGCCGACATCGCCCACGTGCTAGGCGTCTACGCCCAGCGGGTGATGACCCCGCGCGGGTCGACGGCGGTGACCGGGCTGGAGCTGATGACCGCGCTGCGGCCGCCGACCCGGGCCGTCCAGGACCAGGAGAGCGGGAACTGGGTCTCCGGCCACAACCCCGGCTCGCTGGGGACGGAGCCGATGGACCCGGCGCCGCCGGAGGGCCAGCCCGAACACCCCGCGGTCTTCCGCTCCGGCTGGAAGGGCGGCTTCCTGAACGAGGAGGCCTACCAATGGGTCCGCGACCCCGCCCTGCTCTCCGACGCCGAGTGCCTGCTGCCGTACGCGGTCGGCCTGGACCTGAACACCGCGTTCCTCGCGGCCGCCGCGCGCCTGATGGTGGGCCTGTCCGCCCCGGACCACTTCCACGCACCGGTGTTCAGCAAGAAGATCCCCGGCTCCTGGCTCGCCGACCTCTCCCACATCGACCTCGACCCCCGCCTGCCCTCCCCGTTCACGCCGGACGGCACCCGGCCGACGGGACCTGCCTGGTACCAGACCCACACCCTGGCCTACGCCCAGGAACTCGGCCACGACGTCCACCCGATCGAGGCCTACCTGCGTCGTGAGACCGGCGCCTACCTCGACCCCTGGCACGACCGGTTGAAGACCGCCTACCTGGACACCCTCGCCGACCTCGGCGTCACCAAGGACCTGACCGACGCCGAGTACCTGGCCGCGATGGAGCACCACCAGCAGACGGACCCGGCCATGGCCGCCGTCCTCGCCGCGATCAAGGCCACCGTCAAGGGCGGCATCGGCAAGCTCTTCGAGAACCCCCAGGGCCGCAACTACCGGCCCGGGGATCCGTGGCCCGCGATGCAGCGTCCGACCTGGCGCCCCGACATCCGCGCCGCCGTCATCTCCAAGGCCCGCGTCAACATGCACCGCAAGCTGAACAACATGGTGAAGCTGACCGGCCTGTACCCCCTCGCCGTGCTCTCCGACTGCGTCGTCTACCCCTCCCCGGGCGCGTCCCCGCTGGACTTCCTGCCGTACGCGGAGTCCGGCAAGCCGCTCATGGGCGGCTTCCGCCTCGGCCCCACCCCCGGCCTGGCCAAACTCGAAGGCGTACGGGAGATGGCGTGGGCGGTGGACCTGATGGAGAAGGGCCTCAACCCCGCCCGTCATATCAAGGGCGGCGACGCCGTTCTCGACGACGGCAAGTAGCCCTCACCGACGACAGCGCCCTCCGCAGCCCTGCCGGCGGCAGCGGAGGTACCACCATCCCGTCCCCTACGAACGAGAGTGGTTGTGCCGCTAGCGGCCGCTCTGCGTTGTTCCCTACCCCGTCACAGCCGCTCGTGGCGGATCCCGGTCCGCGCGAGACGCGCGTACCCCGACGCCCGGCCCTCCCCCGCCCTGCCGCAGCGGGGGAGGGCACACCCTGCTGAGAGAGGAGTCCCACCGTGGGAGAGATCGAGGACGCGATCGAGCGGGCCGACCGGGAAGGGTTCACCCAGGAGCCCCCCAAGACCCTCAAGGGCCGCATCAACTTCCTGGTCAAGAAGCTCAAGTCCACCCGCGCGGTCGCCGCCGAGCTGGGGATCAGCCAGCGTTCCGTGGAGCGCTACCGCAAAGGCAACCGGAAGACCCCGCCGAAGGAGATCACCGACCGCATCGACGACGCCGTCCGCGCCCGCTGGCAGCTCATGGTCCGCGGCCGCCGCCGCAAGCACGCCGCCACCACCGCCGGCATCACCGTCGAGACCCGCGCCCGGTTCGGCTACACCGCCCCGGTCGGCACGACCGACGACGGCCGGTTCCGCGCCTGACCGTCCACCTCCCCCGTACTACGCACAGCGCCTCTTCGAAGCCCGCAAGGCAGGCATGAGCGACCGGCAGATGCGCCAGATCGTTGCCGACGGGTTCAGGGAAAACTAGTGCGTTCTGCACGGCTTGTGCCATTTGCCGCTCATCGGTCCCACGGTCGGCCTGTGCGAGCCGCTCCGTTCGGGCCCTCAGGAAGGCATCCAGTCGCTCTACATCACCGGGTGTGGGGCGGGCGTCGTCCCTGCGATACTGGCCGTCCAGCAGGTCGCGGCCGCCGAGTCTGGATCGCCGATGCGTCTCAACGAGGCCCACTGCCCGGTCAGACATGATCCCCCATCACCCGCATGGCGCACCCATCCCGCTGCCCCGCCAACCCATGATCCAAATTTAGTACGAGCACGCCGCGGATCAGGGGTTTGCGTTCTTCCCGCGCTGCCTCGTCCAGATCACCCCCGAAGTCGGCGGCGGTGTCGTTGTCGAAGGGGCCGGTATCCCAGGTGCCCATGTCTCTCCTTGCGTGGCCGTCTGGGGATCGTCGCATTGGCCACCGACAACGAGGTCACGAAGCAAGCAGCACCCGCTTGCGCAGGAGCTTGAAGCCAGCGCGTCCGTACATCTGCCGCTTGATCATCTTGATGCGATTGACGTGGCCTTCTACGACGCCTGAGCTCCAGGGCAGGGTCAGGCCAGCTGTGACGGCCGCGAGGTCGCGTTCGAGGCCGTTGATGAAGGTGTGCATGCTGGGCAGGTCGTCGGCCCGGACCGCCGCCATCCACTTGGGGAGCCGTTCTCCCTGGAGCTGGGTGAGCATCTGCCCGAAGGAGCGGACGTGCCCGGCGAGGGCGTCCAGCTCGGGGCAGCCGGCCAGGACGGACTTCAGCTTCAGTCGCTCCTTCTCCGGAAGTCCGTCGGGGTGGGTGAGGTTTGGGCTTGGCGAGGTCAACGCGGAGCAGGTAGCCGCGGGTTGGGTGGGTGCAGGACCACTGCGGCCGGGTGGCGCACAGCTTGCAGCGCAGGATCGCGACCGGGCCGCAGTTACCGCCGGGGCTCAGGCCCATCTCCCGTAACTGCCTGCGGGTGACGAGCCCGTCGGGCACCGTGCTGCGGTCGTACTCGGGCAGCGACGCGTCACAGCGCGGCACCCGGTTCACCTCGCGGCAGCGGCGCTTCCTCCGCGGGCGCGGCATCACCTGCTCCAGGCGGTGGGCAGACGGTCGGGGCGGTGCGGGTAGCGGGGCCGGGGCGCTGCGGACGGGGCCGGCCGATCCGGCGGCACGGGCGGGGGATGAGCACGAACAGTTCCTCCAGTCGTCAGTGGGGCGGTGCTCGGATCAGGTCTCCGGATCCGGTCAGCGCTGCGCCCCGCCGACGTCGTGCTGGTGTCGGCGGGGCGCAGCAGGCAGTTCGGTCATGCGGCGAGGCTGTGGGCCGTGGGCGTCCGGGCGGCCTGTCCGGTCCTCGCCGCCCGCGGGGCGGGTGGGCGAGGGCCAGGCAGGGCGTCGGGTCAGCGGGCGGCGCGGGTGCGGAGCAGGCGGGCGGCCCAGCCCCGCAGCCGGTCGAGGCGGGTGGGGTGGGTGTGCCGCCAGGCGGTGTCGAACACGTCGTCCTGGGTCGGGAAGGACCGGCTCGCGCCGCAGGTGCAGGTCCAGGCGTACGGCTCGGGCCGGGTGTCGTCGAGGGTGGCGGTGACCTTCGCCGGGGCGCCGTCGTGGCGTCCGTGGAAGGTGCCGGCCCAGAGCTCGTTCTTGTCCAGCTTCATCGGGGTGCCTCTCGGGTTCGGTGACGAGCTGCGGGTCAGCGCTTCTGGAGGGGGTGGACGTTGTCCGGGGCGTCGTCTTCGTCGTCCGGCGCGGCCGCGGTAGCCGGGGCCGGGAGGTGGATGTGCGGCTCGATCTGGTGGCCGCCGTTGTGGATGTGGGTGAAGAACGCCGGGCGCAGGGTCAGGCCGCGCAGCGCGAAGGCGGAGGCGGCGGTCCAGGCGAGGACGGCGAACCCGGTGGCCATGGTGCGGCCCGCGTCGGGAGCGGCGTCCCAGACCATGGCGATGCTGGCCGCGCCCCACACGGTCCAGGTGATGCGGGCGCCACTGCTGCGGGCGAAGCCGCCGATCAGGCCGAAGAGTCCGACCAGTTGCCAGACGGTATAGACGGTGGAGGCGCTGACCGTCAGCGTGGGGGAGTGCGCGGCGATGTACGTGCGGATCGGCTGGTCGATCACGGCGAAGACGCCGGTGGATGTGTCGGTGCCGACCTGGACGCGGGGCGCGGCCGTCAGCAGGCTGTGCAGCATGCCGGCCAGGGCGTCGGTCGCGCCGTCCAGCAGCAGGATGACGAAGGAGATCCCGGCGAGTCCGACGACCGCCTTCAACCAGTTGGCCATACCGTGCCAGCCGAGCGACGGCGCCAGGCGCAGGTCCTCCCAACGGTCGTGCAGGACGCCGCCGTCGTCCCAGGCGTCGGCCCACCAGACGCGCAGGGCCTGCGTGCGCGGCTGCTTGGCATCGAGTTCCTCGAGCAGCAGGGGCGCGGCCGCGGGCTGCCCGTGTGCCTGGCCGTGGCCGGCGGCCGGGTGCTCTTGGCGCGGGCCGGGGACGTTCGGGGTGCGGTCGTTGGGGTCAGCCATGGTCGGCTTCTCCTTCAAGAGCGGTGACGGCGCGTACGGATGGGCATGGCTCTGTTGCCGGGGCCTGGTGGTGGGCCAGGCTGGGGCGAGGCCAGGGAGCAGCAAGGGGGTGCGATGGCAGTCGAGTTCGATTCGGTGATCGCCGACGGGGTGATCTATCCGGCGTTCACGGACGACGACGGCGTGCTGTGGATCGACGACGAGGACGACTACGAGGTCGTCGTCGACCACGCGATCGTCGATGGGGTGATCTACGAGGCGAAGGTCGATGAGTACGGCCGCCTGCTGATCTACCTGGACGACGACTGAGCGCGCGGGCTGCTCCGGCGGCCTGCCCCGTACTCGACTCCCGGCCCGGACGGGGCGGGGTTCGAGTACGACGCAGGGTGCCGGGTCAGTGGTGGATGTCGTTGCGGGTGCGGGCGAAGAACATGCCGCGCGTGGTGTTGTTGCTGGTGATCTCGGTCCGCATGGTGACCGGGCCCTCGTAGACGTTCTTGGTGACGGCGGAGCGGGCGCGGTTGATCGCGCCGCCGATCGCGGTGGCGGCCATGGCCAGGCCCGCGAAGGGCAGGGTGACCATCAGGACTCCGGCGAGGCTGACAGAGGCCAGGCCCTGCAGGACCAGCCAGGCGCCGCAGCCGATGCCGGTGACCCCGGCGCCGACGCCGATGGAGGCCACCGCGATCCCGGCCGCCCAGGCCGGGACGATCCGATGGTCGGGCTGGAGGACGGGCGGGGTGTCGCCGTAGGCGGGCACGGGGGAGTGGTCGCGGTAGGACGTCGGGAAGTGGCCCGGCTGGTCGGTCCGGAAGCTCGCGTCCATGATCCGCATGGCTTCGGCGGCGGCCTCGGAGTCGGTCATCGGGCGGCCGGCGGCGGGGTGGAAGTCCATCGTGCTTCTCCGTTCGGGTACGAGCGCGCCCTCCCGGCCGGGACGGCGGGGAGGGCGCGAAGGGTGGGGGAGCGGGTCGGGCTACTGCCGGTGGGCGGCGGCCTCGAACTCGGCGAGCGTCGGGTACTGCAACCGCAGGCCGGTCTCCGGCTCGGGCTGCTCCTGGACGCCGTTCTTGCGGCCGGCGAGCAGCAGCTGGTTCAGCAGGCGGCGGGCCTCGGGGTCAGTGGCGAGGACGGTGGCGGCTTCGTCGACGACGAACAAGGGGCGGTTCATGGCGGGCTCCGATCGGTTCATGGGGCGGGTTATCCGAGGGTGCTGATCCATCCGGCGATGCCGCTGATCGCGTCGTTGATGGCGGGCGCGATGCCGGTGGAGGCGAGGGAGAAGCCGAAGAGGATGGCGGCGAGCGCGGGCCACAACCGCAGGTAGCCGGTGCGGACCAGGACCACGACGAGGACGCCGGCGAAGAAGACCAGGGAGATGGTCAAGGCCACGGTGGGGAGCTCCTTCGGGAAGGCCGGCGGCCGGGCGGGCGCGGGGCCCGGCCCGGCCGGGCGGGGGAGGGTGGGGGTCAGTTCCTGATCGCGGTCAGGGTGTTGCGGATGCTGCCGAGCTTGACCTCGCGGCCGCCGTCGGCATTGACGAGCTCCAGGATCTGGAGGGCGTCCAGCGGGTCGTCGTGTGCGTCCAGGACGGACTGGATGCGGTCGCGCAGCGTGCGCGCCTTCGGCTTGGCCGCGGCGGCCGGGACCGGCGAGGGAGCTGCCTTGGCGCCGCCGCCGCTCTTCTTCTTGCCGCCGCCTTCGCCGTCTTCGTCTTCCTCCGGCTCGGGGAAGACGGCCCGGTACGCCTCCATGCCGTCCAGGCGCTGGCAGTAGGCGTCCCCGATCAGGGCCCAGGCGTCTTCCTCAATCTCGGGCGGGGCGCCGGGGCCGTAGAGGTCGAGGACCTCCGGGTCCAGGCCCTCGGTAGGTGTGGCCGAGCCGATGTTCCAGAACCGCATCTTGCTGGTGGGGTAGCGGCCGTTGACGTTGTACGCGGTGCCCTGGGTACCGGGCAGGTCGCTGTCGTCGTGCTCCTCGTCGAACTGCGAGACGAGGTCGACCTCGCCCGCGTACTTCGGGATCGGCGCAAGGACCTGACCGGCGGGCAACAGGCCGTCGGTCACCAGCTGCTTCATCATCGAGCTGGTCCAGCGGAGCAAGACCACCTCGCCCTCCTTGAGCATGGCGCGGAGGGTGTCGCTCCCGCCCATCTCCTCGAGGTGGCCGGCCTGGGCAAACAGGCCGATGCCGACGCCGAGGGAGCGGCCGGTGCGGCCGATGTCCTTGATGTAGAAGGTGGCCTCGTCCCTATACGGGGCGCCCTTCTCCAGGAGGCGGTTGGCTTCGTCGATGATCTGGTAGATCAGCGGGTCGGGCCGGTCCCGCAGGAACTTGGAGCGGCCCAGGCGGGCGTAGCGCTCCTGGCGGTCCATCATGGTCAGCCACGTCGTGCGCAGCTGCGCCATCGTGCCTTCCTGCGTGGTGACCCTCCAGGCCACGTTCCCTTCCATGCCCGGTCCGGCCTGCCCGAAGGCTTCCGGTGCGGACTGGCCGCCCTTGAGGTCGGCGTACAAGACGGCGATCCCGGAGCGCTTCATCGCGGCGAGGATGATCTGCCCGGCGGTGGACTTGCCCGCGCCGGTGGTCCCGAACAGCAGCAGGCGCTGCGCGGACCCGGACGCAGGGTCGTACAGGCGCAGCAGGGAAGGCCGGCCGTTGTGGTAGCGGCCGATCCAGATGCGGCCGCGGGCGTCCATGACCAGCATCTCGGGGTCGGCGAGGATGACGCGGGCGAGCGGGTCGTGGGGGTAGATGGTGACCAGGGCCTTGGTGCCCATGACGCTGGTCTCCACCGCGAGCCGGTTGACGTCGGCGATGTGCAGCGCCGCAGCGAGGCGCTGCGGGTGGTAGGTGATGATGTCGCCGGGCTCGGCCGCTTCCACGGTGAGCTCGTAGATCCTGCTCATGCGGGGAGCTCCTTGGTCTCCTCGTCGGGGATGTCGACGGTGCGGATCGCGGTGATGACGGTGGAGGGCATGCCCTTGGGGGCGATGAGCTTCTCCCAGGCCGTGTAGATGTCCATGGCCTCCTCGGGGGCCTGGCCGACGGTCAGCCGCCGCACGCCGGCGCCCTGGCGGGGCACCGGGGTGATGGCGATCTCGTCCTCGGGCCAGTTGATGGCCGCGGACAGCTCCAGCAGGTCGATCTTCGGGACCGGCTTGCCGGGCAGCGTGGAGCGGATGACCGCGGTCATCGACTGCTCACCGGTGCGTTCGATCTGCTCCAGCACGGTGTTCGGGGCGGCGCCTCCCTCGATGGCGACGTGCTGCGCCCAGAACACGGCTTGCGGGTGCTGGGGGCCGGCGGGGACGTCCTCCTGGACCAGGAGCTCGCGGGTCTGCTCGATCGCCTCGGGGGTGAGCGATTTCTCGCGGCCGACCAGGATGCGGGCCACGCGGGCCGGGCGCACGTAGAGCACGGCGGCGGTCCAGCCGGCGTCGGCGAGGAGTTCCCAGTACCAGTCGATGCCGGGGATGATCCGCTGCGCGGTGAGCAGGACGGCCATGGAGACGGAGGGGGCCATGTAGAGGCCCATGGCGGTGTTGCCCGTGGCGTCGCGGCGCAGGGTCAGGGACCAGGCGGCGCCCCAGCCGGCGCAGCCGAGGGCGGCCAGGACGGAGGGGGCGTAGAGGTCGTGGGTGAAGGCGCCGGTGGCGAGCGCGCCGGTGCCGGCCACGGTGGCGACGCGGCCGACGGCGTTGCGTGCCAGGGCGAAGCGGCTGCGCAGGGGTCCGAGGCGGATCATCGGTGAGCTCTCCTTGTCAGGGCATAGGGAAGGGCGGCGAACCCGTCGTGGGGTTCGCCGCCCTTCGTGCTGGTGCGGAGCGGGTGGGTCAGCGGTTGCTGTAGAAGGTGCGGTCGGCCATCTCGATGCCGTCGGGCATGTTGTTGGCGGCGTCCGCGACGGCGCCGTAGTCGGCGATGTGCGCGTCGGCGGTCTCGTGGAAGAGCGTGGACATCTCCTCGCACTCCACGGCCATGGCTTCGGCTTCGTCCTTGCAGGACCGCATCACGGTCGCCGCTTCGCGGTGTTCGTTGACGGTGGACTGGTCGACGCTGAGGGCGGCGGCCTGGTCGGCGAGCCGGTCGACCGACTTCGCGCAGTCCTCCACGTACTTGAAGGTGGAGCGGACCTGGTGGGAGAGGCCCGCCATGGTGGCGCTGGCGGCGGTGAGCTGCGCGACGACGATGCCGAAGCGGACGGCGCCGACGATGGTGGCGCCGGTCGCCCGGAGGGCGCCGCCGATGACGGGTACGAGGTCGGACACGGTGGGTTCTCCTATTCGACGTGGTAGTCGCGCTCGGCGGGGGCGGCGTGTCCGGCGTCGCGGACGGCGTCGGCGAGCGGCTTGTGGCGGCGCTCGGCGTTCTCGCCGGCGCTCGCGATGGCCTCGGAGGCGGCGGGCAGCTTCTCCGCCAGGGCCTCGGCCTTCGCCTTCACGCTGACGGCCTTCTCGGCGAGGATCAGGACCCAGCCCTCCAGGACGCCGGGCACCTTGAGGTCGACGATCTTCTCGTGCAGGGCCTCCAGCCGCGTCATCATCTTTTCGCAGCCCTCGGCGGCGGCACGGGCCTCGTCGACGCCCGCCATGATCTCCTCGGCCATGTCGGCGTCGGATTCGATGACGTCGTAGATCGTCAGGTCGCTGTCCGCGTACTGGGTGTTTGGTGCCTTCGTCGGGACGGGCACGGTCACTACGGTTCCTCCCTTTCTTGCTGCGGGAATCGCCCCGGCGGGAACCCCGGCCCGGCGGCGCGCCTCACGCTGGCGTGCCTCCCAGACCTGGCCGCCGGCCTGTTCGACGGTGATGGTCGTGCCTTCGGCGTAGCCCCAGCCCGGGGGAGGGCCGAACCCTCCGGCCGGTGCCGATGCCGGGTCCGGTCCGGCCGTCGTGACCGAGCTGGTGGAGCTGGCCGGGCCCGGGTCAGGCTTCCCGGAGCGGCGCGCGCCCGCCCGCTCCCACCAGCCGCGGAGCGAACCGCGCTTGTCGCCCTTCCCCTTGGAGGCCGGGCCGGTCGGCGTGGGCCCGGTCGTGCCCGTGCTGCCGGTGGGGCCGGCGGCCGGGCCCGGTCCGGGCTTCTGCGGCTTCTTGGTGAGGCGGACCTTCTTGCGCAGGTTCACCTTCGGCGCCGTACCGGCCCCGGTGGTGGTGGCGGGCTTGGGCTTCTTCGTGAGGCTGACCTTCGGCGTCGCTGTACCAGTCGCGGTGGTCGTCCCGGGCTTGGGCTTCTTGGTCAGGTCGACCTTCGGCCTGGCCGTACCGGCCGGGGTAGTCGTCCCGGCCGGGGCAGGCTTCTTCCTCTTGTTCTTGCCCTTGGGGACCGTGGTCAGGACCGGTGTCAGGTGCTTGCGGCGCTTGTTCAGCCGCCGCTCCGATTCCGCAGCGATGGCCGCCGGGAGGGTGACCCGGGCCTTGCCCGTGCGCTTCGGGGGGCCGCCGGCGCCCGGCTTCCTCCCGCTCTTCTTGCCCTTGCCCTTGCGGCCCTTGGACGGAGTGGGCGAGGACGGCCGCTTGCGGCCGGGCTTCGATCCCGTCCCGGACGAGCCGGGCTTGGTGCCGGACGGTCCGGGCTTCGTGCCCGAGCCGGGCTTCGTCCCCGAGCCCGTGCCGGGCTTGGACCCGGACGGGCTGGTCTTCGTTCCGGTACCGCGGCCCGGCTTCGAGGCGGACGACGGTGTGGCGCCGCCGCCCGAGCCGGACTTGCCGGAAGAGCCGGAGGTGCCGGTGCTGTGCTTCGGCTTGGGGCCGTTGCGGATCCGGTCGGCGGCCCGGTCGCGAACCGCTCCGGAGAGGCTTCCGGAGTTGTTCTTCGTGCCGGTTGCCGGGGTCTTCCCACCCCCAACTCCGGGCTTTCCGGAACCCTTTGCCCCGGAGGCCTCCAGGGCGCCCCTGCGGCCTCCGCCGCCGCCTCCGCGCCCGCCGGTGCCCAGCGACGGCGTACGGCCGCCAGAGGCGCCTCCAGGCCCCTTGTTGGGCGTCTTGGTTCCGGAGCCGCCCGGCGGCTTGGAGCCGCTGGAGGAGCGGAACGCGGCAGGCGGGGAATTCTTTCCGGAGTTTGTCCGGCCGCCACCACCGCCTGATGTGCGGGTGCTGCGCCCGAATTCGGGACCGGCCTGCAAGCGGCTTTTCTGGCGAGCCGCTTCAACGCCGAGGGTGGCCTTATCGGCCGCCGCCTGCTGCTTATCTGCAATTGCCCGGTGGTGTTCGTGGCGGGCTTTCAGATAAGCGGCGGCATTCCATGCGCCACGCATTGCGGCGACGGTAATACCGGCCATCATCACCACCGACATGGCGGCGATTCCCTGCCCTTGCGGACTGTCCGAGATTCCGGGGTCCGCGTGCGTGGCCGTGGTGTCACCGCCTGCGCCGACGTCGGAATTCCCGGCGACCAGCAGGGAGGGCGGGGGCGCCAGGGTGGGCAGGGCGGTCAGGGTGGGGGTGTCCGCCCCGGGGGCCGGCGGGCCGCTGCCCACCGGCCCCGGGATCGTGAGCCCGCCGGGGAAGCCGAGGACGGTCACCCCGGCGTCGTCGTCGGCCATCGGCCGTCTCCATTCGATCAGTCACTCCGGGTCACGGATCCGGGGGGCCTCACGCGCGCGTATAGGCGCGCATGTTGGGCCCCCGGATTCAGGGGGTGAAGCGGTGATGATGAGCTGTGATGAGCGCGGAGCGTTACGGCGAGGTCGGCCGGCCCTGCTGCTCCGTGGTCCAGCCCTGGAGCAGCAGGACCAGGTCGGCCCACGCCCTGTCGTCGGTGCCCGCCAGGAGGCGGGCGAGGTCCCACAGCGCGGTGGCCCGCGCCTTGTTCGTGGTGGTCTCCGCCAGGCGCTTGTTCCAGCGCGCCGTCTGACCCTTGGAAAGGTGAGCGGCCATGTATCAGGCCCTCTTTTCCAGGAAGTCCAGGAAGGTGTTGTGAGGGCCGTCCGTGCCGGTCTTCTGTACGACTCCCTTCCCGTCGCCGGTCGGCTCGACCAGGGCGCTGCTGATGCCGTTGAGGTGTCCGGCGGTGTTGACCGCGCGGGCGGTGGCCAGGCCCTTCTTGTGGGCCTTTTCCAGCTCCTTCTTCTCCGCCTTCTCCTCGCGCTTGGCGGGAAGTTCGACGTAGCGTCGCTGGAATTCGGGGTCGAGCTTTCCGACGTGGTTTACGGCGGCCCGCAGGTCCTTTTCGAGCTGCGCCAGCGGACGGGAGGCGAGATAGGCCCGGAGTCGGGCTTCGAAGGGCTTGTCCCCGTCGAACTTGAGGTTCTCCAGGTCGGCCCGGTACTCGCCGAGCAGGGCCCTGACCTCGTCGGCCATCTGCCGCAGTCGCTCGCGCTGCTGGGCGGCGTAGACGGCGGTGCCGCCGGGCTTCATGAGGTGGTCCGAGGTCCACCGGTTGTTGTTCTCGGGCATGGCAGAAGACCTCCAGGTCTCGGGGTGGGGAGGGGGGATGGGGTTCGTGGGTCCGTGTCCCCGAGGCGTGCGTGCGGGGCCGGGGTGGTGCTCGGTTCGGGCGGGCGGTCCGCGCCTCGCTCGGGGCGGGTGCGGACCGCGGGCCTGCCGGCCGTGGCCGTCACCGGTCCGCGCTCACGCTCGGGGGAGCGTGGGCGCGGGCCGGGGGCGACCATGAGCGGCAGGTGCGGTGAGCGCCGGTTGGCGCTCAGGTCGGGCGGTGAGCGCGGTGGGCGCTCAGACGCTCACCGGGACGCTCGCCCCGGCGCTCACGCTCGCGCTCGCCGGGGCGCTCGGGGTGCCCTCCTCGACCTGCTCGCGCAGGCGCTGGGCGGTCGGGCGGGAGACCGGCTCGTCGGACAAACCGGCCTGGGTGAGCGCGTCGCGGATCTCCGTCCACTGCGGACGGCGCCCGAGCTCGGTGTAGAGGAGCCGGATCCGATCGTGGCGGCGCTCGGTGAGCGCGTCCCGCTCGCTGTTGGTTCGACCGCCCTCCGCTCGGTGAGCGTCGTCGCCCTCCACGGGGCGCTCACCTCGGTGAGCGCCTGCGGTGAGCGCGGGGCGCTCGCGCTCACCCTCGCCGTTGCCGGGGGTGAGCGCGCTCACCTCGGGGTGAGCGCCGCTCGATTCCGGGTGAGCGTCGGCGCTCACGTCCACGCGCTCGACGGTGTGAGCGGTCTCGGGGGTGAGCGCGTCGGCGAGCGCGGCGGGCGCCGTGTCGAGCTTGAGCGCCATCCGCTTGTCCAGCGGCGCCTTCCACCGCCACAGCCAGCCGTACTCCTCCTTCAGCTGCGCTCGCAGGTAGGTCAGCTCCTGGAGACGGGTGAGCGCCTCCGCGTAGGAGGTGATCTCCCACAGGATCATCCGGCGGCGAAGCCGGGCGGTGGGGATCGGGGCGAGCAGCCAGCGGCTGCGGCGCACCGTCTCCATCCGGACCTTGCCGGTGACCGCGCCGATCCTCGTGGCGTACACGTGGGAGGCGATCTCCGAGAAGACGACCCAGAGCAGGGTGAGGGCGGCGTGCCCGATGCGGCCCGCCGCGGAGTCCGAGGCGTTCCAGTTCAGGTACACGGTCACCGCCGTCAGCACCCGGGGAACCCACCGGATCCAGCGCAGCTCCATCCCCATCCGGATCAGGATCAGGCTGGCGCCGGTGAACGCCGGGATCGCGACGTCGATGCCGACCGGCAGCAGCCACGGCCACTCCCAGCCCCACGCCGCCGCCTTGGCCTCCAGCGCGGTGTAGGAGGAGAGCAGGCCGAGGGTGGACACGGCCGCGGCCGCCAGGACGATCCCGACGACCAGGAGCAGCTCCTGCCCGGACAGCGGCGGGACACCGCCGGCGGGCCGGGCCTCGTCGCGAACCTTGCGCCGCTTGGCGCGGGACTCGGCCCGGATCTCCCGGCGCCTGGCCCGCTGCACGGTGCGCTGCGTCGCGGCCTCGAGGGTGCGTTCGGCCTCGGCCAGGGCCTGGGCGGCGGCGGCCTGGTCGGTCGTGGCCTTGGCCGCCGCCTCCCGGGCCGCCTTCGCGTCGGACTCTGCCTGGTTCCGCAGCCGGGTGACGTCCTTGTCGGTGGCGGCCCGCAGCTCCTCGGCGGCCTTGCGGGCGTCGTCCAGAGCGCGGTCGGCGTCGGCGCGAAGGCCGGCGGCCAACTTCTCCGCCCCGGACCGCACCTGCGCGGCCTGCTCGTCCGCGCTGCGGCGGGTCCGCTCCGCGTCGGCACGGGCCCGCTCCAGGAGGTCCTCGGCGTCCTTGGCCGCGCCCCTGCGGGTGTCGGCGGCGGTGCGCTCGGCCCCGGCCAGGAGCTCGGTGCTCTTCTCCTTCGCCTCGGCGAGAACCCGCTCGGCCGCCCGGTCGGCCTCCTTACGGGCCTGCTCAGCGTCGGCGGCCGCCGACGACAGGACGTCCTGCGCCTGGCGGTTCGCGTCGGCCAGGACCTCCTCGGCCTTCCCGGCCGCGGCCGTGGTGAGGGTGTCGGCCTCCGCGCGGGCGTCGGCGAGCAGCTGCTCCGCCGTCGTCTCGGCGTCGGTGCGGACCTGCCGGGCGTCGACGGCCGCCGTGGTCGCGGCGTCCTCGCGGAGCCGGTCGGCGGCCTTGTGTGCAGCGGCCAGGAGCTCATCGGCCTTGCCGCTGGCCTCGGTGGTGAGGGCCTCGGCCTTGTCCCGGGCGTCGGCGAGCAGCTGCTCCGCCTTGGCCTCGGCGTCCGTGCGGGCCTGGGCGGCCGCCGTGGCGGCGTCGGCCAGGAGGCGGGCCTTCTCGGCGGTGGCCTCCTCGGTGAGGGTGGCCGCCTCCGAGCGGGCGCCGTCCAGCAGTTCGGCGGCGCGGGCCTCGCCCGCGGCGACGATCCGGACGGCGTCGGCGGCCGCCTGAGCGCGGAGGTCGGCGGCCCGGTCGGCGGCGTCGGCCAGGACCGGGTCGGCCTCCTCGTGTACCAGCGGCACGGTGGTCTCGGCGGCCGGGGCGGCGGCCTGGTCCGGGACGGCGGCCGCGGGCGTCTGCCGGGCGGCGGGGGTGCGGGGCTGCCGCTTGGGCTGGGCCCGGCGACGGGCGGCGTTCTTGGTGGCCACGGGGATGTCCTCTCGTACGTTCCGGCGCCTCCGTGAAGAGGGGCACCGCGGGGCAGCGTCGGTCGGTAGGGTCAGGACCAGGTCCTCCGAGGCCCCGGCAGCTTCAATGCCAGGGGCTCGGAGGACCGCTTTGCTGCGGGGGCTGGTGGATCAGTCGCTGGCGGGCAGCTCCGGGCGGCGGTTGGCCGTCTGGTGCTGCTGGGTGAGCCAGGCCATCGCGGCCGCCGTCATCTCGTCCGCCGCGCCCGCGGTGTTCAGCGGGGCGGTGTCGATGTCGCGCATCGCGTCGGCCGGCGGCAGCAGCCGCATGTACTCGCCCTGCGCGTCGTTGACGAAGCCGCCCTGCACCGGCAGCAGGGCGTAGCGGACGCCGCCGGAGACGTAGGTGTTGACCCGGCTGACCCGGCAGACGAACGTGTGGTTCGGCTCGCCGCGCCAGAACCGCTCCGGGTCGCGGTAGAGCACGAAGTCGTCGCGCTGGAACGAGACGGCCTTGCCCTTGGCGGTCGCGGGCTCGGAGAAGGCGTGCATACGGGCTCCCTGGTTCAGTGGTCCGGACTGTCCGGCTCCCAGTCACCGCCCGACCCGGCCCGCCGGGATTCGGCGGGCCGGTGCGGGCGGATCAGGCAGCCGTCAGGCCGACCACGCGGCGCCGTTGGCCAGGGACGCCGCCGCGCGGAAGGCAGCCGCGCTGGTCTTCCCGCTGCGCGTCGTGCCGCCGATGAGCGGGTGGGCGTCCGCGAGGAGGGGGAGCGCGGTGTCCACGGCGCCGGTGGGCCGGTGCGGGGCGACGATCCGGCCGTCGGGGAGCAGCTCGCCGGTGTCCTCGAAGACCAGGACGGCGTTGCACAGCAGGCTCCAGCCCTGCTCCGGGTGGGCGGCCACCACCTTCGCGGCCTCCCGGTCCGGGCTGTCGGCCGTCGGGCACTTCGGGTTGTGCGTGCAGAGCGACTCCGGCAGCCGGGTGGTGCTGGCGGTCGTCGCGGTGTCGGTGCTGGTACGCATGGGCTCTCCTGCGGGATGCGGGCCCGAGACTCTCCCGGGCTGGAGGCGTGCGAAAGGCCGGCTGCCCGTGTGGCGGGCGACCGGCCTGGTGGAGCAGCGCGGTGCGGGATCGGAGTTGGGTCTCCGTCCCGCACCGCGGTCAGTCGTACGGAGCCTCAGCCGTGCAGGCGCCGGCCGAGGTCGTGGTCCTCGTTCGTGCGGCGGAGGTTGTCCTCCAGCCGCTTCTGGTCGGCGTCGGTCATGCCGCAGCCCCCGCCCCGTTCCTCGCGTTCCGGGCCCGGTTGCGGGCGGCGCGGCGCTTCATCGCCCGCCGCTCGTCCTCGGACAGGCCGCCCCAGACGCCGTCGTCCTGGCCGGACTCCAGCGCCCACTGCAGGCACTGCTCCATGACCGGGCAGCGGCGGCAGACAGCCTTGGCCTCCTCGATCTGCAGGAGCGCCGGGCCGGTGTTGCCGATGGGGAAGAACAGCTCGGGGTCTTCCTCGCGGCAGACCGCGTTGTGTCGCCAGTCCATCCCGGTCACCGCCCTTCGCGAACGCGGCGGAGGGCCTCGTCCATGATCGGGTCGGAGTCGCTGTCGTTCCGTGCGATGCTGGTGGGCATCAGGTCCTCCACGTAGGTCCTGGACAGCCCCGGAGGGTCTCAAGTCACCGGGGCTGTCGGGCTGTTCAGGCTGTTCGTACGAGCAGCCGCGGCCCCGTCCATCCCGAGCGATCGGGATGGACGGGGCCGCGGTCGTTCGTGCGGGGTTGGTCAGCTCGCGCGGCGCTCGGGGTGCAGCGTCTTGAGCGGCACCGGCGGCGCTCCGAGCGGCGCGGCGCCGGCGGGCAGCTGCGTGCGGCGGGTGTCGGCGTCGCGGACGGCGGACTCGGTCGCCGCCCACTGTTCCTTGCGCCGCAGCCGCAGGATCCGGTCGTTGCTGCGCTCGTCATCCGCCGGTGCCTGCTTCTGCGCGGCGATCTGGCTGACGGCCGGGGCGACGGCGACCTTCGGCTTGCGCCGCACGGTGGTCTTGCGGCGGTGGCCCGTCTCCGCGTGACCGTCCTCCAGGCGCTCCGCCCACTTGCGGACCGTGACGTTGACCGTGACCAGGCGGTTGCTGCCCAGGCGGCAGCGGACGGCGGCGTCCTTGCCCGCGCGGCCGGTGTCGTGCGGCACGACCTTGGTCGTCTTGGTGCCGAAGCCGGTGATCGGCACCCACGTCTCGCAGTCGGGGCAGACCAGCGAGGCACAGGCGGGGCGCAGGTCGTACTGATGGGGCTTGAGGGTGGAGAGGGCCAGCGCCGGGCGGGCGTTGACGGTGCGGGAGCGGGTCCGGCTCCGGCGGGGGCGGGCGGTGCGCTCAAGGGTCGAAGCAGACATCTGGACTCCTCACAGGCGGAGCGGCAGGGGCGCGGGTTGCGATGCTCTCTCTGCCCTGCAGGCCGCAGGCACGAGGCCGGCGTCCCGTAGGACAGACAGCGCACAGCGCTGCGATGTACACGCAGTGGTCGCGGCCGTCAGGCTCCGGAGGAGTTCGATGGTGCTCTCACGCCCTCCGATTCCCAGCAGGCTGGGGAGGACTACTCCGGCCGACCCCGAAGGGCGGACGACTACTGCGGTCTTGCCGGTGTCACTCGGTGCTCCCGGAGGGCCACCGCCTTACATACATCAGGTTGCATCAGGTATCCTCAGGTGTCAAGCGGTATAGTGAGGCAACCAGATGAACCTGAAGGAGGCGAAGCACATGTCCGGGCCACCCCGAGCCGACAACCGGCCGCCGTACGCGCGCATCGCGGGCCACTACCGCGACCTGATCAGCTCCGGGGACCTCGCGCCCGGCGATCTCCTGCCCAGCATCAAGGCGCTGTCCACCGAGTGGAACGTCAGCACCGCTACCGCAGACCGTGCGATGAGGCTGCTGCGCGAGGAGAGGCTTGTGCAGGGCATCCCGGGCGTGGGCACAGAGGTGATGGCCCGCCCCACCTCGCTGTCCTCTGGATCGGAACGTCACGACCGCAGCAGCAAGACCCAGTCCTCCTGGGGCGTCGGCGAGAAGTCGTCCGGCCACACAGCCGGCATAGTCGAAGCTCCTGAGGACGTTGCGCACGCGCTGGGCATCTCGCCTGGTGACGACGTGATTCGCCGCAGCCGCGTCTACCGGGACGATCACGGCATCGTCTCCCACTCCACGTCCTGGATCCCCGCCGAGTTCGCTAGGGTGCTGCCGGAACTCGCGCGCAGCGCGCGACTCAAGGGCGGGCTGTCGCTCGACTTGATCGCTCGGGCCACCGGACGCCAGGTTGCTAAGCGGATCGACGAGGAGTCAGCGCGAATCGCCACCGCGGACGACCTCGAGCTCCTGGAGCTGGAGGCCGGCACCACCGCGGCGATCCTGGTCCTCACCGCCCGCTTCACGGACGCCGATGGCGAGGTGCTGGAGTACGGCGTGGACCTGGGCGCTCCGGGCCGCACGCGAAGGACAACGTCGGAGGTCCTGCGGTGACCGCACACAGCTGCGGGCTTCTGGATGACACCCTCGTCGGGTGCCTTGAGCACCGGCTGGACGTGCTCCTGCACGCACAGCGCACCGACACCCTGCCTCTGGAAGGACGATTCGAGATCCGACGCATCTCCGCAGCCCTGTCCGGCCAGCCGGGACCCGCACCACGGGCAATCCTTCTGTCCGGCCTGCAGGGATCCGGCAAGACGACCCTCGCCCGCGCCCTGGAGCAGACCGGGTTCCGGCGCCTCTGCCCAGACGAAGAGATGTTCCGCCGGTACGGCCACTACGGCAGGGACTTCCCCCGGGGCGAGTTCAAGGTCCGGGAGGCCCCTGTGCTGAAGGACATCGCGCTTGAGCTGCAGGAACTCCTGGAGGCCGGACACGACGTCGTGGTCGACCACGGATTCTGGACTCACGAAGAGCGGGCCCACTGGGCTGCGACGGTGATGGAGGCCGGCGGCGCGCCTGTCCTGATCTACCTGCCCGTGCCGCACGAGGTGCGCTGGGACCGGATCCAGCAGCGAAACGAGCAGTCGCTGGTCGACGCCAACGCGATCGAGTTCAGCGAGGAGGACCTGCTGCGCCACGCGGGCCGCTTCGTCCCACCGACCGACGGAGAGCCGCACATCGTGTACGACGGTCACCCGGAACACGTCCTGGCGCAGTTCCGCCGTGGACGTCCTTCTACCTAGGGCGGCCCACATTGGCTCCCGCCTTCCCGTAATCGAGGATGCGAACTTGTCGATCACCAGGGTGGGATGAGGGAGCATGACCACACGAGGTCCGGCGGCGGACCGGTCCTGGACCAGTCCCGGACAAGAAGCGGACCGCTAGCGGACCAGGGCCCTTGCTCTGCTGACTCGGCGTCGCTTGCGACTGACACTGAGGGCGCAGAGCACGATTTCGTGACTCGGGGAGGACCGGTGGCCGGCAGCGCCAGTCAAGGGGATCCGCGGACGAGATTGGAGTACCTGCTGCGGCAGCAGCCGCGCACGTACGACGAGATCGTTCGGGACTTCGGGCAGCTCGCTACAGGGCTTGGAGAGAACGTCACCCTCAGCACCCGGCACTTACGTCGGCTTGCCAGCGGTGAACGAGCCAGTACTACCCCTGTCATGCGCCGTGTTCTGCAAAGCATGTTCGGCATGCCGTTGGAAGAGCTCCTCGCCCCCTGGGCGGGGTCTCTGCCTGCGGTCGACGAACCCACCGGGCTGATCCTGGCGACAGGAGAGCCCACTGCGGACAGGGAGCTGATCGAGATGGCTGCACGGCGAGCCAAAAGCTTCGCTTTCACGGCGGGTCAGACCGACCTCACGGCGGACGTGATGGAGCAGGTCCACGCGGATGTCCAGAATCTGGCGATGGACTATCCGCAGAGGCCGCTGTCGGAGCTGCTGCCGGACCTCATCACGACGCAGGACACGATCTACACGCTGCTGGAGCAGCAGCGTCGCCCCGCACAGGCTCGCCAGCTGTACTTCCTCGCCGGGGTGACTGGTGGTCTGCTCGCGAAGGCGAGCCACGACTTGGCGGACCCGCACGCGGCACTCACCCAGGCCCGGACCGCGTTCGTGTGCGCGGATCAAGCGGACCACAACGGGCTTCGGGCCTGGATCCGCGGAGTCCAGTCGCTGGTCTCGTACTGGGCCGGCCGGACCCGGGAGTCGGTCCGCTACGCCCAGTCCGGCGCCGAGTTCGCGGCGGTCAACTCGTCGAGCGTCTGGCTGCCAATGAACGAGGCCCGTGCCCACGCGGCGCTCGGCAACGCCGACGCAGCCCGCGCCGCGATCGAACGCGCGGAGCGCGCCTGGGACCTCGTCCAGCAAGACGAGGTCGACGAGCTCGGCGGCCTCTGCCTCTTCGGCCGAACTCGGCAGATCTACTACGCGGCGGAAGCCCTGTCCTGGCTGCCTTCTCAGAGCAGCGTCGCCAACGACTACGCGACCCGCGCCGTCGCGGCCTACGAAGACAGCAGTTCCCCCGAGTGGGCCTTTGGCGACCAGGCCGGAGCACGCAGCGCACTTGCCATCACGCGCATCCAGATGGGCGAGCTGGAAGGCGCGACCGAGGCCGTGGCACCGGTCCTCGACCTCGCTCCCGAGCAGCGCATCAACGGCATCGTCAACGCGACCCAGCGCGTACACCGCGCTCTGCGCGACTCCCCGCTCGCCGAGGACGCGTCGGGCCTGCAGGAACAGATCGAGGCGTTCACCCGCACCCCGCTGAAGTCGCTGCCCCGCTAGGAGCCCCCGTTGACGTACCCGATCCACCTCATCGGCGACCAGGTCGCGCTCCGGGAGTTCGCCCCGACTGATGTCGACGACGTCCTGGCCATCATCGGCGACGACCAGGTCACCCGCTGGCTGTCCTTCGACAGCCGCTCCAGGGCCGAGGCCGTCGCCATGGTCGACGGCGCGGTCACCCGCGCCCAGGAACAGCCCCGCACCGAGTACTACCTGGCGGTGACGCCCAAAGGCGAAGACCGCGTTGTCGGCTTCGCCCGCATCGCCTTCGCCGGCACCCGGGCCGGCAAGTTGGGCTATGCGATCGCCGCGCAGGAGTGGGGCCGCGGGTACGCCACGGATGCAGCCCGCTGCCTGACCTCGTACGCATTCGCCGAACTCGGGCTGCACCGCGTCAGCGCCGCCATCGGCCCGTCGAATCTGTCCTCGATCGCCCTTGTCGAGCGCCTCGGATTTCAGCGAGAGGGCGTGCTCCGCGACCACGTGCACACCAACGGAAGCTGGCGAGACAGCGTGCTGTACTCGGTGTTGGAGAGCGAGTGGCGCCCGTAACCACCGTCATGGCTCTGCCTGAACTCACCCGCTCGCCTGAACCTCTAAGGCGCTGCAGCAACGGGCCGGAATCCGTGCCACGTTTGGGGCACCAAGTGGTTCTACCTGCGCGTTCTCACGCCAGGAACGGAACAGTCGTCGGGGAGGGCAGGGAGGAACAGGCGGCTCGCGCGACAACACGCTCGTTCTCAGTAACGTAGATCACCGAGGGCGTGTATCTTTTCAGGAAAGGTTTTCTAGGGTGGGGGTTGGGATGTCGGATCCGCTGAGGCGAATTGACGCCCTGGTGGAGGAGGGCACCCTCCCCTCGCCGCAGGTCCGGCAGCAGCTGCGGCTTGCCGCCGGCCTCACGCAGGCCGAAGTCGCGGCCGCCATCGGTGTCCAACGCGTCGCCGTCGCGCGGTGGGAGGCAGGACTCACCCAACCTCACCGCGGTAATCGCCTGAAGTACGCGCACCTTCTGCGGAAGCTCGCCGCGAAGCACCCGGATGCAGTCACGGGGGCTCCCGATGAGGGGTGACTTCACGTCTGGGCTGTATCCGGGGTCGCCGACGCCACCTTCGGTATCGAGGGGGTCGGGATGACCTAACGGCCATCGGCCGCGCGCGCCAAGAAGCGGATTAACCACCCGCTGGCCTCGCGCGGCCCGTCTTGCTCAGGTCCCAGTTCGCGCTGGTCCTGAGCTGCGGCTCACCGAGCCGCTCGTTTCACGTCGGCCCCTAACCAGGGCCATCGTCACCGGCCACTAACCACGGCCACCACAGCTGTAGCTAGCAGTTGCGTTACCCGCGGGCCCCCACCACAGGGGCTTCGCGGTTCAGCAGTACCGGGAGGGACGGAGACATCTCCCCCCACCCGGTCGGTGTCTGCCCCGCTTCTCACGAAGGGGGGCTTACCCGTCACATCCACACATCCGGTGGGCCAGCCCCGAGGGGCACGGTCGTCCAGCTATATGGAGAGCAGGTCGTTTCTCATAGTGCACGACGTGGTGTCCCCTTGTCAGCCTGACCCTGTCCGTTTCACCCCGGTTCAGGTTCGACGGTCGTCCCGTGTGACGGGATCGACGTACGGTTCATGCCCCTTTTCCCGGTTCGTACAGGAAGAGGGATTTCCGGTAGGAAGCTACAAGAGCAACGTCTTCGGGGCGGGTTCGATGGGCGGGGTCGCGGCGTCTGCCGCCTCGCTCGTGCACTCGCTCCCGGAGGTCGTCGACAACTCCGTCGACGGAGGCATCCGCGAGGGCGTCGTCCCGTGTGGCGGGACGCGATCGGAAGTTGTCGCCCGCTGGGTGGGAGGGATCAGGGGTCTCGCCGCTTCCCGGGCTCTGTCCACAGGCTGCCTGGGCCAGGCTGCCGAGATGATCTCTATCTCCTCCATCCGGGCGGGCCAGTGAGCGCCGTGGCGGCGCCGTCCGCCGTGTTCCCGCGCCCGCGTACCGGCGGAGCCTCGCGTCGTCGGCTGCGGTCGGTCCCGGCACAGGCCGGTCCGGTCGCCCCGCTGGAGCTGGGCAACCCGCTCCAGCTGACGGAGACGATGCGCTCCCGGCTGCTCGCCGCGGTGCGTGCCCTGGTGTCCGACCCCGCCCTGGACGGGGCGGGTGACCCGGCGCGCCTGGCGGCGGTGGTGCTGATGGCGAAGGCGAAGGTGGCGACGAACTACCGCACGACGATCACCGCAAAGGAGCTCGGCCGGTGGGTCGGGCTGAAGCCGTCCCGGATCGCGCACCACGTCCTTCCGCAGCTGCGCGACCGTGGCGTGCTCGGGTCGAACGAGACGGTCAGCGCGGCCGGCCGGATGACGGGCCTGGAGTGGTGGGTGATCCCGATGTACCGGGCGCAGCACGGTGGCGACCGTCGGCACGTCCTGGCGCTGTCGCGGGTGGAGCTGGTCGTGCTCTTGGCGCTGGTCGAGGCGCTGTTCGCGCCGGGCTGGGAGCACAAGGACGGCCGGGTGACCCCGGCCGGGATGCTCGCGGACCGTACGGGGCGCGGGGCGGCGACGGACCGGCTCGGACTGCTGCTGATGGTGCTGTCCTCGAACGCGAAGGGGTGGCTGCAGCTGTGCTCGGGCAGCGTGGACACCCAGCGGGGCCGTCCGGCGGCGACGGTGGCGCGGCTGCTGGGCTGCTCGCCGGCGGGCGGGGCGAAGGTGCTGTCCCGGCTCCAGGAGCAGGACGTGCTGTCGGTTGACCGGCGGGAGACGGCGTCGGGGCTGAACGCGCGCAGCCGGGTCCGGCTGGTGCCGGTCGCCAAGGCGCACGGGATCGCCGTCCGGGAGGCCCGGGAGGCCGCCGACGCGGTGTTTTCAGACCTCGCCGTTACTGCATCCGGCGATCTTGAGGCGACGGTTGAGGTTACGGCCCCTGTGGTTTCTGGGGTTCAGGGCGCCGGGGAGGGCGTGGAGGCCGATTCGGCAGACCGCGCCGATGCTGCACACCTTCACGCCTCTCACGCTTCTGTGGCTACTCCTCGTGGTTCTCTCTCGCTCTCTGGTGGCTTTTCCGGCGGAGGCCGTGGGGCTGAGGGCCGTCGGCCGGAGCGCGCGTGTGCGGGCCAGGACCAGGACGCCAACGGCGATGACACCGCTGCCGGTTCGACGTCGCCGGTGGTTGAGGGCGGCCCGCTCCGCGGGGAACAGCCGAAGGAGTCCCCGGTCGATGAGCGTGATGGGCAGTGTGCTGCCGGGGCTGCTGCCGGTGGCCGGCCGAAGGCCATGGGCGGTGGAAAGGCACAGCAGCAGCGGAGGGTGGGCCTGCCTGCTGATCTTCGTCTGCGGGTGGCGCTGGGGCCGGTCTCGTGGCTGTGGGAGCGGCTGTCCGGGTGGCAGCAGGACCAGGTGGAGGCGGCCGCGAAGGCGGAGCTGGCGCAGATGGAGGGCCTGGGTGTGGCGCCGGAGGGTGCACCGCGGCTGCTGGCCGACCGACTCACCGGCCGGCTGGAGGCGACTGGTGGCGAGGCCCTGGTCGACAAGCCGTTCCCGTGGCTGATCCGGCGGGGTCTGCCCCAGCGGCAGGCGTGCTCGCACCGCAAGTGCGACGACGGGATCCGGCTGGACACCGGGGAGGACTGCGAGAACTGCGGCAACGTCATCCACCTCCGCCGGGCTCGCCGTGCGCGGATCGGCGCGGAGATCGACCGGGCGCTGCCCGGCCTGGGCGACGGCGAGCGGCGGCGCGTCCTCGAGGAGCGGCTGCGCGAGCAGGCGGCCCTCGATGCGGAGGACCTCGCATGGCGTCAGGAGCAGGCCCGCGCGGAGCGGGCCCGGCGCGATGCGGCCCGTGCGGCAGCCACTGAGCAGGCGGAACGCGAACGGCAGGCCGCGGCCGCCGCCGATGCGGTCCGCCAGGCGCTGGCGTGCCAGGACTGCGGGCGCGGCCGGGCGGCCGGGCTGTGCGAGGCGTGCGACCACCGCCGTAAGACCGAGGTCCTGATCGGTGAGGCCGGTCTCCTCGCGGCGGCCGGCTCCGCCGACCTGAGCGACCCGGGCAGCATCGCGGCCGCCGTCGCCGGGGCCCGCACGGCCATCGGTGACGGCACCGCCGCCGCGTGGCAGGAGTTCCTCCAGATCACCAACGTGGCCATCCTGGGGGCCGATCCGCAGGCTGCTGCGGACGCGTACGTGTTCACCGCGTTCCACAGCGCGCAGCAGGCCGTCGGCGAGTACCACGAGAACGCCCTGGCGATGCTGCGCGGCAGCCAGGAAGCCGAAGCCGAGGCGCGGCGTGCATACCGGTTCGAGCAGGGCCGCCCGTGGTTCCGGAACAACCCGACCGGCGCGGACGCCGTCGCCGCCGCGACGAAGGCCGCCGACACGGCCCGGGACCGCGTGGCCGAGTGTCTGCTGGCGGCGCGGCTGGAACAGCTGCGCGAGCAGTCCGCCGCCCGGCCCGAGAAGCCCGCGTCGTGGACAGAACGGCTGCCCGGCCTCGCCGCGCGCCCGCTGGACGGCGACGTCACCGGGCCGGTGACCGCATGACCACCGAGCTGAGCGGCGTCGACCTTGCCCGCCAGGCCCTGGTCGCGGCCCGGGAGGCGGCGAAGAAGAACGGCGCCACCCGCCAGAAGCCGAAGCGGCGCACCACCACGGCCGTCCGGCGCGACGGGCGCGAGCCGCTCGGGCTCGGCGCGGCGATCGGCATGATGATGACCGAGCGCGGCATGGTCGCCCCGGCCGCCGGCGGATCCGTCCTCGCTGACTTCGACGCCATCCTCGCCGCGGCCGTGCCCGAGCTCGCCGGACGCGTCCAGGCCGTGGCGTTCGACGTGGACACCGGCCGCCTGGACGTCGTCCCCGACGCCCCGGCCGTCGGCACGAAGCTGCGCTGGAGCACACCGCAGCTGGTCGCGGCGGCCAACGAGCGGGTGCCGAGCGCGAACGTCCGCGCCCTGGACGTCCTGGCGCCCGCGCCCGTGAAGACCGGCCTCACCACCCCGGCCGATGCTGTTCCGGCCTCGCCCGCGCCTGCCTCACCAGCCGGTCCGGTGGAGCGCCGGACACCGCCGGACGGGTACCGCCGCGCGATCGAGGCGTACCGCCAGGCCGTGCCACCGTCCCAGGTGGACCGGGCGATCGCGGAAGCGGTGGAGCGGCAGACGAAGGAGATGCGCGAGCTGTCGCACTGGGCGTTCCCCGAGCCCGACGTCGTTCTGGACGATGCGCTGGCCCCGATCGAGCAGGCCCGCACTGAGCGCCGCCGCCGGGCAGCGGCGACCGAGGCCGCCGCGCTGCGCCGGGCTCGCGCCGAACGAGCGGGGCAGCCCTGCCCGGGGCGCCGCACCCCCGGCGGGCTGGTGAGGGGGTATGAGCCGCAGCAATGACAGGGAAGCTGCATACGTTATGGCGAGAGGTGACCGGGGACGCCGCTGACTGGGTGCGCGGCTCCCCAGCTGCACGGACAGGCCCCTCTGGTGTTCGTCTTCGGCGATCGCCGGGCAGGTAGACGGCGGCGCGGGTCCGGGCGCGGTCGGGAAGTGGTCACGGTCAACCCTGGCCGGCGCGGCCCGGATCTGCTTCCCAACGACGGTGCGTGGCACGGCGAGCCGTGTGCTTGGGCCGGCACTTGTAGCACATCCAGCCCAGCCCTTCCACGACCTCTCTGTCCGGCACCGCGCCGACCTTGCCCGCATCGCACCCCTTCCCGGCGCAGATGAGCCGCGTCGCCTTGCTCGGCTCCGGGGAGAACATGGGTACGGTGGTCGGCCGCTGGTACCGGATATGGCTGCTGTGGCGAAACGGGTCGAAGTGCTCACATTCGCGAGGATGGGCGTCGGGCGTGGTGCTTTCGGCGGCGTGGGCGGGGCAGTGCTGGTCGCGCCAGCGCACGCTCTCCTTGTAGCTGACGTTGTTGAGGCTCCACACCCACATGGTCTGGCCCTCCCACAGCGGGGCGTCGCCGGTCGGGTCGCGCGGGTAGGGCATCTCGATCTCCGCCCACTCGCCTTGAAAGCCCGCCCGGTCATCACGCACCAGGTTGTCGCACCGCTGTCCTGTTGCTTCCGACAGCGCCACGCACAGCAGCTCACCGACCGTTGACGGGGCGAGGAGGTGCACGGAGTGGTAGGCGACAACGTCCCGGCGAGTGCTGCGGCCGCCTCGCTCGCGGCTGGCGTCCTGGTCGTCGTTCTCCGCCCCCGTCAAGGGCGCGGAGAATCTTCCTTCCCGGATCGCGGTCTGCATGTTGATGGCGGACTGCCGGTGCAGATCGGCCAGACCCGTGTCCGTGAACTCCTCATGCTCGATACCAGGACAGACGGTCGGGTGCGCGATCCAGCACGTGTCTTCGACCGACCCGAGTCGGGCGACACCGGCATCCACGCTCCACCGCGCCCGAGGCGGAACACGGGAAGTGGGGAACTGCCTGGGCAGCAGAGGGATTCTGCCGCCGTCGGCCCGGTCGTACCACCAGACCACGTTGTGGCAGTACAGGCAGCGCCCCGTGTTGTCTCCTCGCAGGGACTTTGATGGTGCGTGGGGATGAATGCGCATGGCCTTCGGGAGCCGGCCGCCGCTGTCCCAAGGAGCAGTGTTCACATCTCCCTTTGTATGCCTCAGCACACACCGAGTACAGGACAATCGTGAACCTGAGGGCACCATCGCTGTAGGCCAGGAGGGCGCATGGAGCAACATCAGGATCTCGCCCGCCTCGCACTGCGGCAGGCCAGACAGGACGCCCGATGGCGGCGCGGCGAGCGTGCTTCAGGTCGGCGAAGTCAGCCCGGGGCGGGGCCGGTGCTCCTGCAGAAGGCCTTCTCCGACCTGCTGTCCGAGCGGGGGTGGTTAATCCCTGCCGTGCACCCCTTGTTCACGTCCTGGCCCGACATCGTCGGACCCGAGATCGCAACGCATGTGACGGTGGTCGACATCGACGGCGGCGGCCGGTTCATCGTGCGTGCCGACTCGAAGGCATGGGCAAGCCAGATGCGGCTCCTCGCGCCCCAGCTCGTCGCCCGCCTGAACCTGGACCACGCGGCAATCCGTGCGCTCCGGGTCCTGTCCCCGCAGGACCCCCAGCTCCCGGCGGAAAAGGCTCCGCTCTGGCGACGAGCCGGCCTGGCCAGTGGTGCGCCTGCCTCCGTAGCCTCCGACAACACCCCGCAGCCCAGCGACGACGAGCCGTCCACCCCTTTCTACGCCCAGCCGAGCCCACCCGAGACTCCGTCAACGGCACCGGATGTCCACCGCCTTGCCCTGGCCCGCGCCCGTGCCTCCAAGCGTTCTTGATCCACATCATGGCCGGTCCGCATGCTGGCTACCCTGACCCGGGGCACCTGTGCGCGGTGCCGGACACGAGAGGAACCACATGGCCGAGGACGGCATCGAGCAGGCCCAGCCCAACGACCTGCAGGCGGAGAGGGCCGTCCTTCACCACATGCTGATCTCCACAGACGCCATTGCGGACACCGTTGAGATTCTCCGCGGCCACGACTTCTTCCGGCCGGCCCACGCGGTCATTTACAACAGCATTCTGACCATCTACGGGGCGAACCAGACGCCCAACCCGTTCTCCGTGTGTGAGGACCTCATCAAGGCAGACCAGCTCGACGAAGCCGGTGGCGCCGACTACATCAACGGCCTCGCCCGGCAGAAGGCCAACAGCCGAAGCCTGGCCAAGAACGCCGAACGGGTGCAGTCGACAGCCAGACTCCGGCGGCTGCAGGCTGCTGCCCTGCACATCCATGACCTCGCCGCCGACGGCACTCCGGAATTCATCGACCGAATCGCTGACGCCGCACAAGCCAAGATCTTCGAAGCCACCGCAGAACGCCCCGACAGCGTCCCGCCCGCCTTCGTCCTCGGCGAAATAATGGAAGACGCCCTCGACCAGGTCGAAGCCATCGGAGAAAGGCGCGGCAACCCGATCGGCGTACCCACGGGATTCACCGAACTCGACTCCCTGACCGGCGGCCTCCAACCCGGCCACCTCACCGTGATCGCCGCACGCCCCGCCATGGGCAAATCCACGCTGGCCCTCGACATCCTCCGCTGCACCAGTATCAAGAACAACCTGCCCGCCGTCCTGTTCACCCTGGAATCCAGCCGGACTGAAGTCGCCATGCGGATCCTCTCCGCCGAGTCCCGCGTCGCACTCCACCACATGCGCTCCGGAACCATGACCGACGACGACTGGACACGCCTGGCCCGGCGCATGCCCGACACCTCCGCGGCCCCGCTCTACGTACAGGACAGCTCGCACGCCACCTTCACCGAGCTCCGCGCACAAAGCCGCAGACTGCGCACTCAGCGAGGTATCGAACTCATCGTCGTGGACGACCTGCAGATGTTCACCTACGGCACCCGCCCCTTCTCGTCCCGCTACGAGGAGATCTCCGAAATCTCCCGCTGCCTCAAGCTCCTCGCGAAAGAACTCGAGATCCCGATCGTGGCCGTATCCAAACTCAACCGCGGCCCCGAACAACGGGCCGACAAGAGACCGCAGGTCAGCGACCTGCGCGACTCCGGCGCGCTGGAAGACAACGCTGACCTGGCGATCCTGCTCCACCGCGAGGACGCGTACGAGAAGGACTCCCCTCGCGCAGGCGAGGCAGACCTCATCGTGGCAAAACACCGAAACGGACCCACGGCAACCATCACGGTGGCTTTCCAGGGGCACTATTCGCGGTTCGTCGACATGGCCTCCACCTGACAGCCGCCCCCATCGTCGCCCATCAGCCCGGCACGACTTCAAGCCCTGACCGACAGGAACAGAACATTGGCCCAGCACGACGAGCAGAGGCATCATGCACCGTTACCGAAGCCGCTGCGTCGAACCATGGAAACCAGCACCCCGATCCCCACGCCGTGGCCAGAGCTGACCGACCTCGCCGAGCTGAACTTCCGCCACAAGGTAGGCATCGTCGCGCAGCGGGGCAGCCGGGAAGCCAAGGTCGGCCGGGACATCGCCGTCCACGCAGCGAAAGCCGGCGTACCCACGCTCCTCTACACCGGCTATCCCCCTAACGAACAGACCGACTGGCTGGCCGTCGACGAGACTCCCAACCCGACCCCAGCAGACGAAAACGCACGGGCACAGCGAAGGATCAACGGCGAGAAGCCTTCCTTCGTAGTCATTGAGCGCTATGAACGCCTCAGCCCCACCCCACCGCCGTACCGCGAATGGGACGACCCTATTGACGACCCGGACGAGCCCGAGTCCCGCGCAGACCAGCTGATGTGGTCGGTCAGGGAGATCAGGATCGACCTGCCCCTGCTGCTCACCACCGTCGTCGATCCCGAACCGCAACTCTCCCGCCGGATGTCCACCTGGCTGCACATCGATCACCCCGCGATGGTGATGACCGATGTCTGCAAACCCACCCTTGTCGTGCACCGCACCAGCCCCCAGACCGTGGACACACGGATGGAAGTCGACCCCCACGAGTACCGCACTGGATCTCGGAGCACCTTGCAGTGGACCCCGCTGAACCTGCGCCAACCCTGAACAGGAGGTTCGGGCCTCGCGGGCTTGCGTCCTCTCCCTTCCAGCCCCCCGCCCGGGTGGGTACTGGTGCGCTGTCATCCGGGCGGGCACCCGCTGCTCCCGCTCTACCGGGGGACCACGAGATTCTCTGGGCGGCGGCACCGGCCGCCGCCTCTGCTCGGCAGCCAGCGGCACCCGTCGCGCCGGTGGAGCGCGGACACCGCCGGATGGAATGTTGATGACCCGCAGGCGCCGATCGACACCACGTTCCAGCAGCGGCGCCGAGAGTGCGCCGCCGAGGTGCCACGTTCCATAGGCGACCCCCTAGGAAACATCCGACTCGTCGGGCCCTACCTTCTTCCCATCGAGCATCCGCTGGAGGGATGCCAGAACCTCTTCATAGATGGCTCGCTGCTCAAGAGACAGGCCGGGATTCTCGAGCTTGGCTCGCACGTTCTCAATCGCGGACCTGATAGCCGGCCCCGCGTCCGGCGCCTCTGCCTGTTCAGGAGCCATTCCTCCCCGCCGCCTGTTCTGGAACTGCTCCCGGGTGATGTGACCGTCCCGGAAGGCCGCCTCCCACATGGACTCCGCATGGTCCGCGTCGAAGCTCGTCTCCCGGAAGCGGTAGTCCGTGTTCTCGTCCGGAACTGGGTCCGCCCATGGGTCGGGTTCGTACGACAAGCCGTAATCCGGGCTCCCCGGCCGTAGTCCGGGCTTCCGGGTCCGTACTCCTCTTCCCGCCCCTGTGTCATGTGACATCCCCTCCAGCTCGCCTGAGTCGAAACGAGCCTAGGACTCCTTGCCTACCCAGGGGCAAGCCGACGAAGGCCGTAGTCCGGGCTCTTCGACCACATCCGCGCCGTGATGCCCAAGCCCTGCCCGTCGGCGGGCAGCCCATATGTGCCCGCCGCTGCCGGGCTGGGGAGCCGTATCCGCGTGGTCACCCACCCCACCTGGAGGCCCTCTGTCAGTGGCGCCTGCTATCTGCTGTCCTGTCAGAAACGCCGCGAGTACGCCGGATCGCCAGGAGATGCGATTCATGCCTTTCACCGCGCTGCACCCCGACCTGGGTCGTCTCGACGCCACCCTTGCCGACCTCGGGCACAACCTGGACTGGGCTCAGGTGCACAAAGCTCGCCCTCGAATCCCGCTCGCCTGCCCGGAATGCGACTGGAGCCTTCACCCGAAGGTCTCTCCGTCCGGTGTGCGGTTCTTCTGCCACGACCCGGGACGGCCGCCGTCGTGCGAGCTGTCGAATGAGTCGTGGGAGCACCACATGCTCAAGCTGGAGATGGCGGGCGCGATCCGGGCAGCCGGATGGTTCGCCACGCTCGAAGTGCCGGCCGAGGACGGCTCCTGGCGCGCGGACGTCATGGCGGCTTCGGCAGATGGCACCCAGCGGATGGCCTGGGAGGCCCAGTTGTCACCGATCACCTTGGACGACATCCAGGCACGCACCGACCGCTACCTCGACGAGGGCGTCAGGGTGTGCTGGGTGTCCCCGCACAAACGGCCGCCGCGTTGGATCAGCGCGGTGCCCGCGGTCCGGGTGCGCGCCCCGGAGGAGCAGGGCCCACAACTTTGGATGGTGGACGATGGCCTCGCTGGCTTCGACTCCGCTGCCGGCCGTTGGATGTTCCGCGAGGAGGAACTCCTCCAGTTCGTCCGGTGGGCGCTCCACGAACAGGTGGTTCCGGTCGAGAGCCTGCCGCGGTACCGGCGGGTGTACCGGGTCGTCGACGGCGAGCAGCGGCAGTTCCGGCGCAGTCAGTGGTGGACGTCGGCGCAGTCGGCCGCAGCCCAGGAGAAGCACGACGCGATGCGTCAGCGCCAGGAACTGGCGAGGGAGGAACGCGAGGCCCGTCAGAAGCTGCTCAAGGAGGAGGCTGATCGGCAGAGCCGGCTGCGGGCGGAGCAGGAGCAGGCTCGGAGGGCGGAGGAGGCTGAGCGGCTTCGCGAGAAGCGGGCGGAGGAGTCCCGCGTCTACTGGGAGAAGGTCCGCGAGCTACGTGAGGTGGAGGACGCACGCCGGGCCCGGGAGAAGGCAGAGGAAGACGCGCGACTCGCGTTGGAGCAGGCCGAACTGAAGGAGACGCAGCGGTTGGCGCTGGAGACCGCGAGGGCGTGGTGGAGCAGGCTGTCGCAGCAGCAGAAGGCTGAACTGCTCGCCGCCGTCGCCGAATAGGCGTGGCGTGAGTCAAACGTTCGGGTCGACATCCCGGAGAATCCAATGATGTCCTCGGAGTACGCCTACGGGGTGCCCGTGTACACGATGGGGAAGCGACGGCTCTTGTACGGGGTCGTACGCCCCTGCCCCCGCCTGGTCGCCGCCTCACCCGGAATCGCGCGCCTGCACGCCTTCGCGCGAAGCGCCCAGGAGGCCCGGGAACTGTCCGCGGTCATTCCCGAAGGTCGGATCACCGACCTGGACCTGCCCGAACATGAGCAACTGACCATGTACTGAGCTTCCAGGGGCGAGGCCGAGCCCCTCTGACGACCCACGGCTGCGAGGTGGATATCGGGGTGACAACGGGCCTGAGCTGCCCGATGTCCACCCCGGCCCACCTCCGTCGGTGCTTTTGTGTCCCTGTGTCCTCTCCTGTGTCCCAGATAGTGGTGTTGTGAACTTGCAGCTCAGGAAGCCTTTTATGGCGAACGGGTGAGGCGGCCGGCAGCAGCGTCGCGGTCCGGCGGGAACGGAGCGCAGGCCGGTGCGCGGCGGGCACAGAGGGCGAGGTCGGCGAGGGCCAGGCGGTGGAGCCCGCGGAGCACCACTTCGTGGCTCAGTTCTGTCGTGCAAGAGGTCGGATCACGCCGTTCTCCGGAAAGCACTGCAGGGCCCGCTAGAGCGCGGGGGACGCTGGCCTCGTGGCGGATGACGGGGGGCGTCGATGGGGTACACCGCTATCCATCGGGACTGGGGCAGGCTGGACGCCTCGGTGGAGGATCTCGGCTGTGGCCGCTCGTGGCAGGACATCCACCGCGTTCAGGGGATGGATCTGGCGTGTCCGGAATGCCAGGGCCGCGTCTTCGCCCGGGTCTCTCAGCATTCTTCCCGGCACTTCTACCACCAGACGCGCCCGGAGGAATGCGAGCTTGCGAACGAGTCGCCGGAGCATCACCGGCTGAAGCGTGAGCTGGCAATGGCTGCAAGGGCAGCGGGCTGGCGGGCAGAGCTTGAGGTCGCCAGCGAGTCCCGGAACTGGCGGGCCGACGTGATGGTCTTCGACGAGCAGGGCCGTCCGTTCATGGCTCTGGAGGCACAGCTGTCGCCCATGACCCCGGACGAGGCCCGGATGCGGACAGAGCGGTATGCCGCAGACGGAGTGGCGGTGTGCTGGGTAGGGCCGCAGGACCGGCCTTGGCAGCGGGTCGTGCCCACGCTGCGTGTGCCGTTCCCCGGAGAGAGCGGGACCTGGCAGGTACGGCACGGAATGGCCAGCTACACCTGGACACCGCGCACGTTGAAGGCGAAGGCGGCCTGGGTCCACATCACGTGTCCGCTCGGAGACGCGATCAAGTGGATCCTGGAGGGGCGGGTGCACGTCCACGGGGCCGAACAGCACGGTGTGGTGGACAGCCCCTGCCTATCTGAACCTCGCGATCGAACGTGCCCGCCTGGAAGCCGGTGCGGAAGCCGCCGCACGGGTAGCCGCCGCGGAGAAGGCCCGACGGCAGGCCGAGCGGGACCGACGAGTCGCGGAGCAGCAACGGCAGGAGGCCGAAGCCCGGGCCGCCGCCCTGCAGGAGTGGCGCCGCAATGCCGCAGCCCGGGCAATTCAGGCCGAGCAGGAATGGATGGCCGAGCTGCAGCGGCTGGCAGGCTTCCTCGAGCACGCGGGCATCGACGCCGCGCTGTGGCGAGTCTTCATACAAATGGTCCGTTCTGCCTCGGGCAAGACAGTCGTCTACGGTGACCAGAGCCCTCCTCACGGCAACGGCCTCCTCGTCTACACCCGGCCACGAGAGTGGAGCGACCCCCGTCTGGCTGGCGTGGTGTGTCCGGCCCCTGAGGCCCTCATCAGATGGCCGGGAAGCCTGACGATCTTGGTGCCTGGCCCGACATGGCTCGCCCAGATTGAGGCTGCTCCACGACCCGCCCTTCAGGTCGCGGTCCTGAATCCCGTGACCGGTCGCAGCGACTTCGTCAACGTTGCCGCATCCCGTCAACCGGGGCCCATCCAAGAGTGACCCCTGTTGGGACCAACGGGCTGAGCTCCTGGCTTACAGGTGGGCAAGGTGCTCGCGTACGGGGCCGGCGAGCTCGGCGTAGAAGTCGACGCGGTCCTGGGCCTGGAGGATCTGGGCGGCCACGGTCAGCAGTCCGGTGCGCGCCTCCGGCCGGTCCAGGATGGCAGCGAGCTCGGTCCGGATGCGGGCGGCCGTCTCGGGGGCCAGCAGCGCGTACAGGTAGAGGGTGGCGGCGTCGTAGCCGTACGGGGCGCGGCCCCAGCCTTCCCAGTCCAGGATGTGCGGGCCGCGGGTGACGTTGCCGTAGTGGAGGTCGCCGTGGGCGGTGCTCCAGGTGATGGCGGCGTCGGCCTGGTGGCCGGTGAACTGGGGGATGATGCGGCGCAGGTACTCCTCGCGGACGGCTTCGCGGTCCGTCGGCGGCGGGACGTCGGCGAGGGCGTCCAGGGCAGCGATCATCCCCTTCCACCACGCCTCGGGCAGGCCGGGGTCTGCGTCGAGGACGGGGCGCGGGGAGACGATCGGGTCCGGGGCGAAAGCGTACAGCTCGGCCCGGTAGGCGTACGTGTCGGTGGTCCAGTCCCGGATGCGGAACAGGTCGGGGCGCGGCACCGAGGCGGGCAGGGCCCGGGAGGCGGACGGGCCGTCCCACAGCGTGCCGCCCTCGGTGCCCGCCTCGGCGCAGACGACGCGCAGCCAGTGGGGGCCGGCGGCCGCTGAGAGGGTTCGGCCCCGGTACCCCCACACCCGTCGGCCGGTGGTGCGCAGGCCGAACTGGTCGGCGGCGTGCTGCTGGGCGGCCAGCATCCGGTCGGCGGTGGTGGGGGCGGGGGGCTCGAACACGGCGGGTCCTACCTGTGGGAGACGGCGGCCGCGTCCTTGGATACCAGCTCGGTGGCGAGGGCCGCGACCTGTTCCACGGTGAGGCCGGAGCGCTCGGCCAGGTCCCCGAGGGACAGGTGGGCGCCGGAGACCAGGGCCTCCAGCGCGGCACGGACGGAGGGGTGCAACTCCCATTCGTGTCCGGCGGCGCGCAGCACCACCGACGCGTCGGCTCCCTCCAGCGCGGCCCGGGCAGTGGTGAGGGCCAGGGCCAGCTCGGGTTTGGCGGGGACGTCGCCAATGTGCGGCAGGGAGGGGGCCGGGCGGCCCGGGTCGCGGGCGTCCATGAAGGCGGCGAACTCGGCGACCACGTGGTCGTGGAGCGCCTCGGCGACCTCCTTGCGCAGCTGCTCGGCGTAGGCGGCGCGCTCGGCGGGGCCGGCCACGGTGGGCACGTTCGCGCGCAGGGTGGGGGAGTGGAGGAGCTGTCCGGCGAGCCACACCAGGAGGTGGTGGCCGGTCGCGGGGGTCAGGCCGCACGTCAGGTGGAGGGAGCGGCCCTGGGTGGCGGCCACCGCGTGCCACCAGCCGCGTGGCACGTAGAGCATGTCCCCGGCCTGCAGGATCACCTCGGCGATCGGCGGCCCCTCGGGCTTGGCGGGGGCTTCGACGTCCAGGCGGAGCGGGTCGGTGCGGGTGGCTCCGTACAGGTTCCACCGTTTCGCGCCTTCGAGCTGGAAGACGACGGTGTCGTGGTCGTCCCAGTGGATGCCGAAGGCTTCGGTGGGGTGCCAGGAGGCGTACAGGTTGGCCTGGACGTCGGTGCGGAAGTGCCGCTCCAGCGCTTCGGCCAGGGCCTGGACGCCGGGGTGGAGCTTGTCGACGGCGTCCAGGACCAGGGAGGCGCCAGCGCTGATCTGCCCGTGGAGGCCGGAGGGTTCGACGCGGTGGCGGACCTCGGAGCGCTTGGTGACCGAGGTATGCAGGTACTCGTACGGTGGGACCTGCGTGCCGTCGTTGAAGAGGCGCAGCTGCGGGGCGTCGAGGCGGTGGCGGGCGACCAGGTCGTTCAGGTCGTCCCACGTGAACAGGCCGCACAGTCCTGCGGCGGCCTGTGACCAGTGCTGGTAGGAGCGGCCGAAAGCCCCGGCGAGGAAGTCCCCGCCGAGGCTCCGGACCGCCGCGTTGATCGCGGTGGTCATGGTCGGCGATCAGTCGTTGCCGTCGCCCTTGCCGGTGCCCCCGCCGTCGGGGGTCCGGGTCGCGGCCCCCTTGATGGAGCGGCTGGCCAGAATCAGACCGTTCATGACGTACTCCTTCTCTCGTGTCGGATGGAGCGTGTATGGCGCCCGCCGCCCCCAGGCAGGGCGGGCGCCCAGTACGGGCCCGGCCGGGCGGAGGAGCCCCTGGAGGCGTTGTCCCGGCCGGTTCCGTTCGACCATTGAAGGCCGGGGGAAGACCACAGGGGAGGGCCGCTCCGAGGGGCCGATTCACCCTGTGCGGGGCCGCGTTGGGGGGCCAGGATGGTCTTTCGACACCCGGACAGGGGAGGCACCGGCATGGTGAGCCCGGACGGAATCGGCGAGCTGCTGCGCACCATCAGGGAGCAGGCGGACCGGACCCGCGAGCAGCAGGCCCAGCGCATGACTGTCGCTGGCATGGTGTGCACGGTCGAGAACCTCAAGCGCTGGGAGACCGAGAAGCGGTTACCGACTCCGGTCTGGCGTACGGCGATCCGTGCCGTCTACGGCCTGACCGACGAGCAGCTGGACCAGGCCCTGGAGAACACCCGCAGGTACCGCAGGCAGCAGAGGATGGAGGACGACGACGTGAAACGACGACAGCTGTTCACTCTGGCGGCCACGGCGGGGTTCGCCGTGCTGCCCGGCATCGCGCAGGCCCGGGAGGGCATCGACACCGGCCTGGACGCCGACGGCGCCGGGGACCTCGCCTACCTCGAGGGTGCCTTCGAGCGGCACCGGGGCGGCTACAACGGACGGGCGCCCGATGCCGTCCTCGGGGAGATGCGCGAGGACCTGGCGCTCCTCGCCGCTGTCCTGCGCCGGCCCCACCCCGCGAAGGACCGTACCGACCTGGCACGCACGGCCGCCGGGATCTCCGGCCTGGTGGCGATCGTCCAGCACGACCGGGGCGACCAGGCCGACGCGCACCGCTGGTTCGCCACCGCGGCGAAGGCCGCCCGCGAATCCGGGGACCGGCGGATGACCGCCTGGGTGCTCGGCCGTCACGCCATGGTCGGCCTGAACTACGGCGCCCCGGGACAGGCCGCCCGCATCGCCGCGCAGGCCCGCCGGGAGGCCGGCGCCCGCCCGTCCGGCGCGGCCGCGCTCGCGGCCGCCGTCAACGCCCGCGCCCTGGCTGCCATCGGCGACCTGCCCGGCGCCCGCCGGGCGGTGGACGACGTCCGCACCCTGGCCGAGCAGCTGGACGGCCCCGAGTCGGCGGACACCTGGTTCGGGTACCCCGCCCAGAAGCACGCGGTGCACCTCTCCCAGGCGTACACGCTGCTCGGCGACACCCGGGCCGCCTACGGGGCGCAGGATGACGCCTTGGCCCTGACGACCTCGCCGTCGGTGATGACCCGCGCCCTGATCGCCATGGACGCCGCCGCGTGCCTGCGGGTCGACGGAGACCCGGGCGAGGCCGCCACGATGGCGGCCGCCGTCTACGACCGGCTACCGCCCGCCTACCGGACCGGCCTGGTGCACTCCCGCGCCCAACTGCTCCATCGGCACCTGGACGGCGCTCCGCGCCGACTGCTCGGCGACGCACTGGCCTGACGCCTCCCCCAGCCCACGGAGGGAATGCGCCCCCGCCGGTCCCGCACGGTTCCGTCCGGCGGCCAGTCAGGCGCCACATGCTGAAGCGCACCCTCCCACCGAAGAGGAAGAAGCCGCTGACATCCGCTGAGTCCGCCGCAGCGCCGACTGACCCGGAGCCGCCAACGGGCGGCGCCGGGGAGAGAGCGGTGACGGCCACCCACAGGGATAGATCACTCCTCTTCAACAGCCCGCCGGTGGCATCGGCGCCGGTACACCTTGCTGGCCAGGCCGATGGTCGCCATGACGAGAAGACCCGCGACGTAGTCCCCGAGGACCTTGTCCCAGAAGAAGGCCACTCCGCTGCTCAGTGCTACCTGGGCAATTTCCAGCATGGTCCCGAAACCCCTCCCACTCACCCGGAGCCCGGATGACCCCGGGCACAGAATCCAGATTGCGGAAAGGGAGTGGGGAACTCAAACCACGTTTCCGCAGGTCAGAGGCCATGAGTTGAGAGTGCGCTGTGGGCTTCCACGGGCGTGGCGAGCGTGCGAGGCACGCTCGTGGAATTTTACATCGCAATGTCAACTCAATCTGGACATAAGGTGTTTAGTGCGTAGAACATCTGCGCTGAATGATGCAGTCGGAAACCCTGAAGGCGGTGACTTGCTGCCTTCAGACGCGAGCCAACGGACGTGGACTTTCACGCGCTTCTCGGCGCGAGTTCGGCGGGCCTCTCCCTCCTGCTGGCTTTAACGCCTTGTTCTGGCCCCACTTTTCCGGTCTGAGGTGGCCCCATTTGGCGGGCTCGGGTGTCGTCGGAACGCCTTGAGGTGGCCCCGGGTTCCGGTCTGTTCTGGCCCCGCTCGCGGGGGCTATCGGTCGAGGAAGCGTGGGTCAGCCGTCTGGATGTAGTGGCTGAGGAGTTCCCGGTTGTGGAAGGCGGAGTGCAGGATGACGGCCAGCTCTGTGAGGGCCTTGAGGTCGGTACTGGTGACTACGAAGGTGTCACCCTCTGATCCGAAGTGGAGCTTGTCGATGCTTTCGGGCATGTGGGAATGGACCAGCGACTCCGCCAGGCCTTCCCAGCCATGACCGTTGCTTTCGGCGTGGTGTTCCTCGAAGACGTCGGCGACCTGGTCCATCTCGACGAAGTAGAGGCAGTGAGAGGGATCGGACTCGCTGCCTTCATCCAGGCGGAACGGGGCCAGAGCTGATGCGTCGGTCATGCGGCGATGGTAGAGACAGCCGTGTTCCGAGAGCGGTGCGGGGGCCCATCAGACTGTTCGGGCATGTGTCCTCTCCAGCTTGGCCTTGGTCTGGGCGAGGCGGTAGGACTCGGTGCCGGTCTCGATGATCGCGCCGTTGAAGGTGAGCCGATCGACGATGGCCGCGCAGAGCCGGGGGTCGGTGAACGTCTTTGTCCAACCTCCGAACGATTCGTTGGAGGTGATGGCGACACTGTTCTTTTCCTCCCTCTCGGTCAAAACCTGGAACAGCATCTCGGCTCCTCGCCGGTCGAGTTCGAGATAGCCCAGTTCGTCGATGCAGAGAAGGTCCACGCGGCCGTAGCGGGCGATGGTCTTGGACAACTGCTTCTCGTCGGCGGCTTCGACGAGCTCGTTGACGAGCTTCGCGGCGAGGGCATACCGAACGCGGTGGCCCTCCATGGCGGCGGCCGTGGCCAGTCCGATCAGCAGGTGGGACTTGCCGGTGCCCGAGTCCCCGATCAGGCAGAGGGGCTCGCCCTTCTTGACCCATTCGCAGGTGGCGAGGTTGTTGATCACGGCCGGGACGACGTTGGGGTTCGCGGAGTAGTCGAAATCGGAGAGCCACTTCTGGCGGGGAAAGCCCGCCGCGCGGATCCGGCGTTCCGAGCGCCGCCGGTCGCGGTCCTCGCACTCAGACATCAGCAGCTCGGCGAGGAACCCTCGGTAGGAGAGCTGTTCGCGTTCGGCTCGGGCGACGAGGTCGGGGAACTGGGCTCGCATCGTGGGCAGCCGCAGGACTCGGCAGGCGGTGTCGATCGCCGCGTCGGCGGCGGGCTCGGTCAGGTAGTGGTTCGGACCGGTCATGGCGCGTCCTTCCTGGACTGGTTCAGAAGCTGGTCCCAGCGTTCGAGTGCGGGCGGGGGACGCTGGTCTGCGGGAAGACGGAGTGCCCGGTGGGCGCTCAGGCTGACCACCTCGCTGGGCTGGGCTCCCGGGAGGGCTGGCGTGGGCCCGGTGACGGTCACGGTGGGAGAGCGGCCGTCGGCCTGGGCTGCTTTTCGGGCTTCCAGGGCCACGATATCGGCGGTGTGAGCGCCGACCGCCAGGGCCGATCGGATGCCGGCGACCACGTCGCGGTGTTCGAGGTGCCGGTGCAGGAGGAGGACGTGGACCAGTTGTTTGGTGCCCTCGGTGTCGCCTTCGGCACTCTTCGCCGCGGCCCAGAACGCTTCGTGGGCGGCGGTGAACCTGCCTTCGCGGCGGGCTTGGTCGAGGGCTTCGGAGCCGGCCATCGCGCCGGGCTTAGCCAGCAGTACTTCCAGGAAGTGGTCGAGGACGACTCGCTCGGCGCCTTTGGCGGTGAGCCGTGGGTGGCGGGCAATCTCGGTGCGTCCTTGGAAGACGACCAGGTCGCTTGAACGGAGCACGACCCGGACTGTGCGACCGATGAACCGGGCCGGAACGGAGTACCGGCAGACCCTCACGGCGATCATCCCGTATCGGTCGACCCTCGGCGTGAACACGGCACCGGTCTCGAACCCGTCCGTCGGCTGAGGCAGGAGCAGGACCGCCTCGTGGGTGAAGTCCTGTCCGATCGTGCGGATCCGCATCCCGATCCGCCGCCCTTCCTCCCTCTTCTCGAACTCCGCGAAGGACGCATTCAGTTCATCGAGTGAGTCGACCCGCGGAACGGGAGTGAGGTAGTTGCGGCGGAAGTAGCCGACCTGGCCCTCGACCCCGCCTTTCTCATGGGCCCCGCGAAGACCTGGCTCGCAGTAGAAAGGGGTGAAGCCGAAATGCCGCCGGAACTCCTCCCACCTGGGATGTTCCTCCCTCGACCGGCTCTTGTGGATCACCCGGGAAACCGCCGGAGAGAGGTTGTCATAGCGGATCTGACCACCCGGAACACCACCCAGGGTCCGGAAGGCGTGAACGTGGCCGTCCAGGAACGCTTCCTGCCCGCAGGATGTCGTGATGCGGTGGACCGCCTTGCCCGAGTAGGCGAGACGCAGCGCGAACACGAAGCACTTCGTGCGTTCACCGGCCAGATCCACCCATGCCTCGCCGAAGTCGACCTCGGCGTCCATGCCCGGACGGTTGTGGCGGATCACGAACCCCGCCGTCGGCGCCGCGCCGGCCGCCTCGGCGATCTCCCGGCGCCGACGGGAAACGTAGTCCCACACAGTCGTGTAGGCGATATCGGCCCCGCACTCCTGACGCAGCCGCGTCAGGATCCGCTGAACGGTATGCCGCTGCTTCGGCGGCGCATCCAGATCCGCCAGCAGCCACTCGTCGATCGTCTTCTTCAACGGCTCCAGACGAGGTGACGACCGCACCGGGGTCTTCCGCGGCTTGGGCACCGGCGACGCCAGAGCATCGCGTACCAGCCGGCGGTGAACGCCGTACTTGCGGGCCAACGCCCGCATCGACAACCCCTCCTGCCACGAGTCACGGCGGATCCGCAGGAACAGCTCTTCCCTCGACAGCTCCATCCGGCATCGCCCCCACACGGTCCACCTCGACCGTCCCACCACCCGCCAACCAGTGGGGCCAAATGAGACCGGAACAACCCCCGAACGCTCCCGTACGCCCCCAGACCTGGGGCCAACTCAAACCGAAAAATGGGGCCGAATCAGAGCGTTAAAGCCATCCTGCTTCGAGGCCCGGCGGAGCGGCTCGCGGGGGCAAGGTTCCGGGCGGCTGGCTATCGACCTCCGGACGGACCGTCAGGCATGTTGAGTGACTTCGGTGGTGAGCACCGTGCGCCGTCCGTTCCGGCGATCGCCCGCGTTGGGCAGCGCATGACGAACGCAAGGCTCACGCAGATGTGCCGGACCGCCCCTACCGCGCCCTCCCGGGCGCACTCCCGACGGAGGCGGCCGCGGCGGTCGCCGACACTACCGAGGCGCACGCCCGCCGCCCGCGCCCGCATCGGACAGCAGCGCGCTCCCCAGCGGGTCCAGATGTCTGTACGGATCCTGCTGAAGGACGACGTCCGCCTCGACGCCGCGCTGGAGCGAGCCACTCGGGCATCGGCCCAAGCTGGCCGCCAGGATTCACCCGGAGGGGCCGGAGCCGCTTACATCAGGGGAGGGAAGCCGCACGTGTAGTGGTACGAATCGTCCGTGTCGACGGTGGGGGCGCTCGTCACGTCGCGCGCTGTCAGGAGGATGATCCCGGTCACGAACAGGAAGACTCCGATTCCGAGGCACCACGCTTCCCCGGTTGTCGGGCGGGTTTGCGACGTCGGGCCACCGCCGTCAACCAGGCGACCCGAATCATCCTGCTCGCCCGTCAGCTGGCCGCAGTACCGGACCTGCAAGGACGCGCAGAGACAGCGCCCAGGCACATGGCCGGGCCACCCGAGCCGCTATTCGAGCCGGCACACCCGTACCGGCTCCCGTCAGTGCCCCCTGGCCACGCCAGCTCGTGGAAACGCTGGAGGCAGAGGAGCGACTCCGCGCCGGTTCTGCTCGGCTGCATGGCGGCGGCTGCTCCGGGGTCTCCACGGGGTCGTTGGCTCCGGTTTCAGCGATCATCCGGATCCCGTTGCGCACGTCGTGGACGATCCCGCGGTCCGTTCCGCCGTCCTCGTATGTCGTCCAGTGCGTGCGCCAGTCTTCGGTGGCGGCCATGGCTGTTCTCCCCAGTACTCGTAGCGAGCCGGGTGGTTGTCCATTTCCCGGTCGTACGCTTCGAGCCGGTCGAGGAAGGGGCCGAATGCTGCCCGGGCCTGGGCTGCGGTGATCTGGCCGGCATCGATCGCGGCGAGGAGCTCCAGTACGGCGGGGAGCTCGACGGCGGCGCCGCGTCCCGGCTGGTCCTTACGGTGCTTGGAGTACGTGGCGCCCACGGTCCCGGCGACGCCGGGCAGTACGAGGGAGCCGGCAGTGATGTCACGGGTGACGTCGTACGGCATCGGTGTCCTCCAGGTGGGTCGGACGTGGCAGAGCGGGTGTCCCTGGGTGGTGAAGGTCCGCGCCGGGCTGGGGCCGAAGGGGCCCGGATCATACCCAGAAGGGGCCGCCGCGCTGGGACAGGATCGTCGGGGCGGGCGTGCTTTCGAGGACGGCCTGCCGCCATAGGGCGCGGTTCCTGTAGGGGGTCCGGTCGATGTTCTGGGGGTTGTGCTGCCATTCGGCCAGGTGCTGGGCGACGGCTGCGAGAACAGCAGCGTCACCGGGCCCGCTCTCCTGTGGGGCCGCCGCGTGAAGGGCGGCGACAGCCGCGTCGGCCGGGTGGTAGCTCAGCTGCATCACGGGCTCCGGCGCGTCGATGCCCCGCCGGAGTTCGGTGATTGCCTCTTGGAGGTGTTCATCGTTCACCGTGGGGGGAAGCGTCAGCAGAGCTGCGAGGAGCACGGCGGCCTCGGCGGTGTTCAGCAAGGTGGCGTTGCTGCCGCTGAGGCTGTGGTGGAAGACCCGCAGGAGCACGTCGGTGAGGCGAGGCTTGGCCCGCCGGTCGTACAGGCAGTGGGCACACAGCCAGGCCATGGGCTTGAAGGGATTCCGGGGGTTGGGCATCCGGCCGATGAGTTCGCCGGCCACCACCGGCGCGGCACACAGGTTGCAGGAGCAGTCCGCGAGGGCGTTCTTCGTGCGCATCGGCGCGGCCAGGCCGCCGGGCTCGGCCGGCTCCGGGTGGGTGTAGGCGCGGTAGGAAGCGGGGTCCTCGGTCCAGGCCCTCGCCTGGATGATCGCGTCACGCAGTTGTTCGTCTGCCGCCTCGGCGCGGCTGGACACGCCCATCCAGTCGTTCAGCTGCCGCTGAACGAAGGGGATCGGGTCGCGCAGAGCACCCGCCAGCGGTCCCACGTAGGTGGTGAGGAGCTTGCGCAGCTCGGCTCCGTGCAGCTCGCCGAGCTCGTCGGAGGAGGGGGTGGGAAGTCCGGTCGGCATGGACGAAGGGTCGTCCAGCCACCGCTCAACATTGGTGAGGGCGAGGCCGAGCTTCGCCAGTGAAACCCCTGACCTGCTCCTTTCCCCAATGGAGTCGTTGACGATGCCGTTGACCCGGCGCCCCTGCATGCCTGTGGCGGCGGCGAGCTTCTCCACCTTCCAGTTGATCCGCTGCCGGACCTGGTTCTCGGTGAGCAGTACGACCGGCTCACACGTCCGGCACGGGGCGCCGGCCGCGGGGGCCGGCTGTTCGCCGCACTGCCCGCAGACGAAACCCGGGCACGCCGAACACAGGGTCTCCAGCTCCTCGCTCTCCCCGGGGTCGGGCGGGCACAGCTCCTGGCGCATCTGCTCGGCGACCGACTGGCACTCGCCGACGCAGTTCTCGGCGGCAGCCGCGGCGCCGGGCTGCTGGACCAGGGCCTCGCGCACGGTGGGCCACAGCACGGTCGCGTGGGAGATGTCGTCGTGCCACCGCTCGAGCTGCGCGGCCCGGTAGGCGGCGAGTAGCCGCTTGTCGCTGCCGCCCGCCACCTTGCTGTGCTCGCCGTCATTGAGGCAACCGCAGGGCAGCCGTTCGGCGTATCCGCAGAACTCGGCGCCGAAGGACCCGCACTGAGGACACATCGTCCACTGGTAGGGCGAGTCGCAGTAGGTGAGCATCCCCTTCGCCTCGTGAAGCCGCCAAGGCCCGTCCCAAGGGTCGGGTCGCCCCCAGGTGTCGATGCCAGGGTCGTCGTCGGGGAAGAACGGACCCTCGGACAGCAGCGTCAGCCCCTGCCACTCCTCCGGGACCTCTACCGGCAGACAGCGGCCGGCCTGCTCACCCCAGCCGTCACCCCAGTAGTCGCTGCCCTCGGCGGCCATAGCGAACCGCCCCCACCACACCGGGGCCTCCAGCTCGGCCGCGAACCACATCCGCTGCTCCGGAAGCCAGAACGCCGGCGTTCGCGGCGAGCCCTGGCTGTCGTAGAAGGTCACCGGTTCGTACGCCCACGGCACCCGCAGGTGGTCGAAGAACACCGACCAGCGTGCGTGCAGCTCCGTACGGAACTCCGCCCTGATCACCTCGTACGCCATGGAACGCTCCCTGCCGCCGCACCTGGGCTGTTGCCCGGCCTCACCCTCCACCCGGCAGGGTGAGGACCAGTGCGCCTCGTCACCGGTTCGGCCCAGCTGTGTCCCCCTGTCGAGGTACCGCACCCGGGTGTCAGTGCCGCGCCGTAGCGTTCGTCCATGACGTTCACGTACATACCGCCGGTTCCGGCGGACCAGGTCCGGCAGCTGCCCACCCGCGACGTTGCGCTCCTTCTTCTGCAGCACCTCGCCAGCGGCACCGGATTCCTGCAGTACGTCGGGACGATGGGCTCGGCCCGACAGGCGTTCCAGAGCGAGCCGGACACGCAGGTCCTCGTCGACCGCCTCTCCGACGCCTGGAGCTGGCTGGAGGCGCACGCGCTGCTGTCCCGCGTTCCCAGCCAGTCAGAAGCCTTCCGTCAACTCTCCCGCGACGGCATGGAGCTGGCGAAGGATCCGGAAGGAATCACGAGGTTCGAAGCCCGCCTGCGGCTGTCCGGCCCGCTCCACCCGGCCCTGGAAGGCACGGTGCGTACCAACTTCGACCTCGGCGACTACGAGACGGCATGCTTCGCCGCGATGAAGGCGGTCGAGGTCGCCGTCCGGGAGGCCTCTGGACTCGACAACTCCCTGGTTGGGGTGAAGCTGATGCGTGCAGCCTTCCAGCCCGCCCAGAACGGCAAGGCCGGCGGCCCGCTTGCCGACACGGAAGCCGAAGGCGGCGAGCAGGAGGCCGCATCCGCCCTGTTCGCCGGCGCCATGGGCGCGTACAAGAACCCCGCCAGCCACCGAACCGTCGACTTCGACGACCCCATCGAGGCAGCCGAGATCATCCAGTTCGCCGACCTGCTGCTGCGGCAGGTCGAACGCGCCAAGCACAGGCAGCCCACCCCGGCTACCTAGTCCAGGAGCTGGCGGAGGAACCGTGACAGGACGCGTGGCGGAGCCAGCGGATCACGCCGACGGAGTGAACACTGTCCTGCGTGAGTCGAGCAGTACCGCCGGCTGTCCGCGAGCGCGCCCGCAGCCGCAGCTGTCCCCAATGCCGTGCCAAACCAGGCGAGAAGTGCGCCCCGGACCGGGCCGGGCGCTCCCAGCTGCATCGCGGCCGAATCCGCGACGCCCAGCAGGCCATGGAGCTGCCGCCGTACCGGATCCTTCCGCCTGACGAGGACCGCATCTTCATGGAGCTGCAGCCCGGGGAGGCCGACACGCTCGTGGCGTCCTGGCACAAGGACGTCATGGATGAACTGGCGCCCTACCCGTATGAGGCAGCGACCCTGCTGCGGCTGGCCCTGCTCCAGGCCGAGGCCCGGACGTTCGACAACTTCGCGGTGGCGCTCTGCCTGATGCCGCTGGAGTTCATCACCCGCGACGAAGCGGTCGAAGCGGTCGAACGGCTCATCGCCCGCGGCTTCGTTGAGCGGGTGGACCCCACGCACGTGTCCGTCAATGCGCTGGCCCTCGACATCATCGAGCGCGCCGTACTGCCCGCGCAGTTCCGCCTGGAGTGGAACGCGGCCAAGGCAAGGTGGCCCGGGCCCACGCCGCCGACAGTCCAGCTGACCCTCATGTGAGCCAGGCAGAGGCTCTGCCGATCTTGCCGAGGCACTACCGGACCCCGGAACCGCGTGCTGGTTCCGGCGCGTGCGCGGCGGAAGATGGCCGTCAGGGTGCGGACTCGTAGACCACCGTGGTGGTGGGGCAGTACTCAGCCACGTCGAGGAGGGCCTGGCGCTCGGCCTCGTCCGCGGTGAGGTTCCAGCGGAGCTTGGTGCCGACCCAGGTGGCGACGTAAGTGCAGTGGTAGGAGCCATCCGACGGCAGCCACTCCGCCGGGTCCTTGTCGCTCTTGCTCCTGTTGGAAGCGGCGGAGACCGCGATGAGCGTGTCCGGGGACGCCTGGTCGTTCGCGTACGCCTCCCGCCGCACGGCGCCCCAGGCGAAGCCACCGGAGTCGTGGACCTCCGCCAGCGGGACAAAATGATCTACATCCAGGCGGGCGGCGTCGGTGACGACGACGTTGTCGTAGGGGCTGCGCCAAGAACCACCGGTCAGCTTGCATCCGGTGGCGATCTGAGGGGCGAGGACCGCCTCGGCCAAGATCACCTCCTTGCGGGTGTCGCAGCCGTCGCCGGCGTTCAGGCCTTTGTTCCAATGCTTGTACAGGTCCCGCTTGTACCCGGCTCGCTGCTCGTCGGCGACGGCAATCCGGTCGATCGCCTCGAACAGCGGAACCGGCGCGCGGAGTCGGCCGACGCCAGGAAGAGCTGTCGGCAGGCCGGTCGAAGGGGTCGTGGTGGCGCCTGCCACAGGAGCACCCGGGGCGAAGAGGGGGAGGACTGCCAGGGCGAGCGCGGGCAGCCCGCGGCGCATCAGGTTGGTGATCATTCCTGGGTTCTAGCGACCCGAGCACACGCAAGGACAGTCCAAGATCAGCTGTGTCACCCAGCCGGGTGGGCGGATTCACCGGGGAAACGATCGTCCACCCGGTGATGGCAGATGCCGGGCAGGACAGGGGACCCGGTGTGCCCGGGGCGTAGAACCGAGTAAGGGCGCTGCGCTGGTCCTCTACTCGCAGTAGAGTCGAGGTATGGCGGACGAGACGAGCATCAAGGTGAGCGCAGCGACACGCGACCGGCTGGCCGCCCTGGCGGCCGAGGAGGGCACCACGATCCGGCAGCTGGTCGAGGAGCTCGCCGAGGGCCGGCCGACCCAGGCCGAGTACGCCCAGCGCGCCGAGCTGGCCCGGGCCGAGCTCGCCTCCGTCCTGGGCACCGTGCCGAGCGAGGAAGCCGAGGCCAAGGCCCGCGGCCTCCTGCAGCGCCTGGGCGCCAGCCAGGACCCGGCGGCCGCGTAGTGGGGCCGATCGCGGTCGTTCTGGACCACACCACCGCCACCGCTCTCCACGACCCGAAGGACCCGTACAACGAGGCCGTCGCCGCGTTCTACGTCCAAGCCTCCGGCGGCCTGGGCACCCTGTACGCGCCGGTGCTCTCCCTGACCGCCGGCGACACCGAGCGGCAGGGCCTGCTCGCCTACATGCACGGCCTGCGGTTCATCCGGATCGAGCCGTTCGACACCGACGCCGCGCTGACGGCAACCGAGCTGCTGCAAGCCGGGCACTCCTGGGCGGCCGTCCACGCCATCCACGCCGCCCGCCCCTCCGCCGACTACCCTGCCGGACGCTACCTCCTCACCCTCACCCCCGATCTGTACGAAGGGACCGGTGTCCAGGCCGTTCACCCCGACCAATGAGGTGGAGCCGGGCGAGCCAGGCCCTGTCGACTACCGGTCGTGGACTGCGCAGCCTGCCGAGGAGAAGCAGAACGGATCTTCGATCATGTGCAGGTTCTGCCGGTAGACCTCGTCCCACCCGTCGGCGTCGTAGGGCGGACGATCACCGGCCGCTCGGCGGCCATACCCTCCTCTGCCGTCGTGATGTACGGGAAGCGGTAACGGGCGGCGGCGAGCCTTGGGTCCGACCAGGGAGTGAAGGCCACCGATGGGTTCACCCACAATCGGGCAACGCCGTCCACGTCCCCTTCCAGGGCAAGGAACTGGTTCTCGACGAGCCACGCCACTACTTCCCGCAGCCGCGCGACGGGCACGTCCAGTTCGTCGGCCCAGTGAGCAAACTCGAAGAGGACCGGTCCACCGCCCTGTAGCCGGCAGGCGAGGATGTCCAGCACGTTCCGGGTCGTCCCGTCTTCGCTCCGCCTCTTCTTGCCGGCCTCCCGCTCCTCGATGCGGCGAAGGAAGCCAGCGGCCATCATCGCCGGCCCGCAGATGGTGCCGAAGTCGCATGTGCAGCTGATCACGCCACGCCCAACGGCCTGGCACCATCACGGATATCCCCGCGATCGGAAGCCCACCCGGATGGCCGGGGTGTCGGTGGATGATCCCGGTGGGGATGCTCCGACGAGTGCGCTGGTCAGGGACCGGTCTGGCGCCGGGCGGCCGCCCGGTACAGGCCGTAGATCACCAGTTGGACGTCGTACCCGGTGCGGAGCAGGCTGCGGGCGGGCTTGCCCTGGATCAGCGTCTGCAGCGCGTCGGGTGTGAAGCCGTGGTCTTTCAGCTCTGCGGCTGCGTCCGGCCGGCTCATTCCCACCGCCCATGACCACACGGTGAACTCGTCGCGGTCCGCCACGGTCCGAGCCCACGCCTGGGCCAGCGTCCAGGCGGTCTCGCGGTCGTAGCCAGCGGGGGACTCCTTGATGCGGTTGAAGATCCACACGGGGAGGCTCTGCGTCCCCGGCCGCGGCCGGGGGGTGACCCGGCGGGGCCGGAGCGCGCGGGAGGCCCGGTGGCGGTCGAGGTTGAGGTTGAGGTTGAGTCCTTCCGCACGTTCGACTTCGGCGGCTGTACGGGCTGCGGGGCGGCGGCGGGGAAGGTTGGCCGGTGTCGGCACCGATCCGCTGGGAGCCGGGGTGTGAGAGCGCAGGTAGTTGAAGAGGGCTTGCTCTTCAGGGGTGAAGTCGGGCATCAGGGGTTCCCTTCCAACGTGGCCCGGATGCGGGCATGCGAAAGGCCCCGTCTATGTGGACGGGGCCTTGGGGAGTGAGGGCCGTGGCGGGCGGCGGAGGCAGGGGCTCAGCCGGGCGCCAGGGCATGAAAAAGGGCGAGGACTTGAGTTCCTCGCCCTGCAGGCCGACGGTGTGGGCACGCCGGAGATGGCCACCATCTTGCCGAAGATCGGGAGGAGTGTCCAGCGTCTTCGGAAGGAGTCGTTCCGCGCATGGCACGCCGAACGCGCCGCCAACTGTAGCTGTTCAGCACGTCGGTGGGAGCATCTTCCGGACGATGAGGCTCGGCGTCACTAGCTTCTGGGCACGCCGGATCTGCCTTCCACTGTACTGGGGTTGCCGGTTCCGTCCTCCTCGCCCTGTCTTCAGGGCGCGCCGAGCCACCCGCGACACGCACGCAGGGCTAGACTCGGTGACTACTTGAAGGGGCACTCGCCATCGCTGGGCACTGCCCCTCTTCTTTGGCCCGCACACCTTCTGGTGCGGCCCTTTGTTCCTCGTCGACCTCCTTCGACGGCTCCGAGCAGAGCGCGCCGGTGCGGTGGCGGCCTGGTTCATGTCGCCGTGGGCGAAGTGGATGTCGCCGAGCACCCGGTTCCCGCGCCCCGGCCAGCCGAGAGTGCTGGCGGCAGAAGGGGCTGTGGGGAAGTCGCCGGTGGCGTCGCAGCGAGGTGGGCCAGCCCGCGCGGCGGCGGGGGCGAGCTGGCCGCCGCCGTCGGCGACCAGGCGCATTCCTTCGAGGTGGAGCGGATCCGCTTCTTCGTGCCCGCTTCTTGCGGCCGCGGTCTTCCCGGAGACCGTGGCCTTCACGGTCCCGTCACCCCGGAGGAGGTGTCCGAGTCGCAGATCGGCAACCCCAGTCATACGTTCAGTGACGAACCGAAGCGCGTGACATCCATGTGGAAGGATCGCTGTGACTGAATTCGACATCTGGGGCTATCGCCCGGACACCGGGTACCAGCAGGGCACCGACATCGTCGGGTACAAGGTCGAGGCCAAGGACGGCAGCATCGGCAAGATCAGCAAGCACTCCGAAGAGGTCGGCGCCTCCTACCTCGTCGTCGACACCGGCGTGTGGATCTTCGGCAAACACGTGCTGCTGCCTGCCGGGACGATCAACATGATCGACATGGTCGAGGAGAAGGTCTACGTCGACCGGACCAAGGAACAGATCAAGGACGCCCCCGACTTCGACGAGGCCAAGCACAGAGGGGACCCGACCTACCTGGAGCAGTTCGCCCGGTACTACAACATGCCGCACATGTAGCGCAGGCGTACACGTGGCGCGGGCCCCGCCGGCCGGCGGGGCCCGCGCCACGTGTACGCCTGGGCGCCCGATCCATCGGGCACAGGTCGGTCAGGTCTGGGAGATCGCCTCCAGCAGGTCGCCGACCTTTGTGTCCGGCAGGGCGCGGGCGACATCGGCAAGGGCGACGATGCCGACCAGCGTGTGCCCGTCGATGACCGGGAGCCGGCGGACCTGGTGTGCACCCATCGTGCGCAGGATCTCCGCGGCGTCGTCGTCGGCGCCGATGGTGACGGCCTCACCCTGGGCGAGATCGCCCGCCTTCACCGAGCTCGGGTCCTTGTCCGCCGCGAGGACCTTCAGCCTCCAAGTCCACCTGCGTGAGATCGGCGTCCCTCCGCAGCGCGGCAGGGCCTCCGCAATCCGCCAGCTCGTCCTCCAGGCCCCGGCCCCCGTCATCGCGAAAGCACTCGGCTATCACGACAAGACCGCCACCCGCCTGGTCACCGAAGCTGGCGGAACCTGGAGTCGGTACGCCCCGGGTGACCACAGCCAGTGATCGCTACAGGCCGTCATTGGCGCCCGTCTGCACGAACCGCAGCGACGAATGTGATCAAAGAACTCGACTTCGTGCATTAGCCGGCGCCCGAACCCGTCCGAGCGTCTCGCCTCTTCCCCTGGGTCACACCACGTCGGACCATGGACTGTTCATTCGGATGGAACTTCGCGCAGGGCGGCTGTTGAAGTGGTACTCCTCGGAGGGCAACGAGTCCCATTCAGTGTTCGCACCATCGCGCGGCACCATGAACAGCGGACGCGATCGCAGGACCTCCCCGACCCGTTGCGCGCGCATGACGATCCCGGGATCATCCGGTGCTGCGTAGCCCTCGGGCATGATGCGAAACTGCACGTCCATCGCCTCGGCATAGGCGATTGCATCGCTCTCCAGCTCCGCCATGTCCCTCCCGACCAGCGGGAGACCGTCGTACGCGACCTGGGGACCCTGCACGGCGTCGGCAGCGATGCAAAACAGCCCCGCAGCCTGGCTCACATAGGCCGTGACGGCTGGCGGAGAAGGGGCGGCCTCGCGACGGTGGACTTCGACCTTCCAAGTCGGCGAGAAGATCGCGTGGTCCCGTGCACAATCGCTGACCTGCGTCCGGCCGAGTACCTCAGCCGCCTCGATCACTTCGTCGACCGTCATGCCGAACCGAAACGGCCCGACGCCGACAGCGGACGCATAGGACCACGTGTCCCGTCCGGCGACTTCGAATTCGGCTTCGGCCTCGAACGCCATAGTCGCTCCTCTAGAGAACCTGAGAACTTGCCGCCGCCCATCATGTCAATCGCCGACCAGCAGGCTGTCGGGTGCCGCCGAGCTCGCACAGATCACTCAGCGCGATTCCCAGCTGGGTTCGGCCGCGAATACGCGACACCTGAACATGCGAGCTCACCAGTCCCAAGGCCGGTACTGCAGGCGGCAGAAGTCGGCGAGCGGGGCACACGTGGCTAGGGCGGACAACTTACGCGCGGCATCGGCCAGGGCTGGCGCCTGGGGCGGTCAGATGACCGGGGGGCGGCCAAGCCTGGTCATCCGCCACACGGTGCGCCACTGCATGGGTCGCCTGGGTGGGCAGGGCACGCGTACGCCTTCAAAGAAGCCGGCCCACCATGCGGCCAGTCCGGTCAGTGGGGGCCGTTGCGCGATCGTGTACGCGGCCCAGGTTGCGAGGTAGACCGGGACGAGGGCGGCGGGCAGGTGCCGCTTGGCCAGCCAGACACGGTTCCGTCCGGTGTTGCGGTAGTACACCTTGTGCCGGGACGCCGCGGTGCGGGGGTGTTGGAGAACCATGTCCGCCCGGTAGTCGATCTCCCAGCCGGCGTCCAGCGCCCGCCAGGCGAAGTCCGTCTCCTCGTGGGCGTAGAAGAAGGGGGTCGGGAAGTCGCCGACCTGGTCGATCACGGTCAGGCGGATGGCGTGGCCGCCGCCGAGGAACGTCGTCACCGGCCCGGACACCGCGGGGTTCTTGCCGCCCAGGCGAGGGACGTGCCTGCGTTGGCTTACCCCGGTCTCGTCCGCGATGCGGAATCCGGCGATGCCCAGGCGGGGACTGGTGGCGAACGCCTCACGGACCAGCTGGAAGGTGTCGGTGCGGGGCAACAGGCCGTCGTCGTCCAGGACCACGACGACGTCGACGCCGCCCCGCACGCGCAGCCAGGCCACGCCTGCGTTGCGGCCGCCGGGGATCCCTAGGTTCTCCGGTAGTTCCACGCCGTCGACGCCGTCCGGGAGGGGCGGGAGCTTCACACCCTGGCCAAGGACCACGACGGTCGCCGGATCGCCTTCCTGAGCGGCCACCGAGGCCAGCAGCGCCCCCAGTTCCGCGGGCCGGTCGCCCATGGTCAGGACCACAACCCCGATCTTCGGCATTCGGTCGCCTGTTCCTTTCACACCTGGTTGCTGAGGAGTTCGGTGGCGCGCTGGTTGAGGCTCACCGCGCCGGCCACACCACGTCGGCGGTACCGGGCCGACGTCGCCTGAATCTCTTTGACTGCCCGCCGGTTGCGGTCGGAGACCACACCGCCCATGAAATCCAGGGAACGGCCCCACAGGCCCACGGCTTCCTCGTGGCGGTGCTGCCCGGCCACCGACCGCCCCAGGTGGGCCAGGGTCAGCCCGTGTTTGAGCTGGTAGGTGCCCGGCGTGCGGCCCGCCAGGGCCCGCCGGTAGTGCCGTTCGGCCGCCGCGTGGTCTTTCATCGCGGTCAGGGTCTTGCCCATGTGCGAGGCGACCGTGGCCGCCACGGGCCCGGAGGCTGCGGCGTAGTCGGGGACCGGCTCCCACGTGTCTGTCACAGCGTCTTCGGCGGCCAGCAGCGCCCGCGCCGCCCGGGCGCTCTGCCCGGCGGCCCCGTAGGCCCTGGCGCACGTCACCAGGAGCAGGGCCTCGGTCTGCCGGTCGACTTTGCCCGTCGCCCTGCCCAGGGCCGCTTCGGCCAGCTCGGGACTGGAACCAGGGTGGCCCAGGTCGAGGGCCTGATGGGTGAGGGCCCGCATCATCCATGCGGCATGGCCGTTCGGGTCGGCCTCGCAGGCGAGCTGATAGCCCAGCAGGTAGTACTGCTGGGCGGCGCCCTCCCGGCCGAGGTCGTGGTGTTTCCAGCCGACCAGGCAGGCCAGCTGGGCCGCCGCCCCGAACGCCTCGGAGCGGACCGTGGCGGAGGGGAACCGGGCGGTCAGCATCGGCGCGACGGTGTCGGTCAGATAGGCGGTGACGGTGGTCAGGCCGTGGCCGCCGCCCAGCAGTTCGTCCGCGCTGCGGAACATCTCGGTCAGCTGCCGGACCGCCATCACCTCGGTCGGACCGACGCTGCCGCCGGTCTCGGACGCTCGGAGCGTCGCGGCAACCGCTTCGTGGTCGTAGGCCAGCGGCAGACCGACGGCCGCGGCGGTGAAAGCGGCGCCGAGGAAGTCGCGGCGACGTTGAATGACGGACCTCCCAAGATCGGCGATGACGGCCAGCGGGTCGGCCTCCATGGCCACGCCGCCTTCGCAGCCTAGACCGATCTCGGCGACGGTCACCCGCCGCTTGGTCCGTCTCGTCAGGGCCTCCGCGATGTAGAACGGCGTCTGGCCGGACGGTGTCCCCCCGGAGACCCAGTAGGCGACGGCTGACGGACCTGTACCCAAGTGCTGACCCGCCTCGGCCGCCACAGAGCGGATCTCCCTGGCCAGCGCGAAATAGGTGGCCCCGGACTGGGCGATCACCTCTGCCAACGCGCTGTTCGGCGTTCGGTTCCCTGCCAAGGTCGGACCCCCTCGGAAACGATCTTGAACGAGTTGCACGGGTTGCCGCTTCACCCACGGTACTCACTTTCCGTGTCGGCGAGTTCACTGTTCATCACGCCGTCCGGGGCTGCGCCGTCGGTCCGCTCGATGGAGCCCACCCCTGCCCCGGACGGCGCCCGCCGGAGAGCTGGGTCCACGCCTGCCTGGCGACCTCTATATGCGCTCTGTCACCGAGTTCGAGGAGACCGCCGTGACACTTACCGACGCCGACCTGTCCGAAGCCCTCGCCGGTTCGACCGTGGTGGTCACCGGCGGCGGAGGTCTGGTCGGCTCCCGCATTACCGCCCGCCTGCGCGCCGCCGGGGCCCGCGTCCTGGCCGTGGGCAAGCTCGACGCCTACCCCGCCACCGTCTACGCCGAACTGTTCGGCGTCCACACCGCCAATCCCGACACCCTCGTGGGCGACATTGCCGACGAGACCCTGATGGACCACGTCGTCAGGGAAGCGGACTACGTGATCCATGCCGCCGCCGTCGCCGACGTGGCCGCCTGCACCCGCAACCCGATGGCTGCGATCGAGACCAACGTCACCGGCACCCAGGTCCTCCTGGACGCGGTCAACCGCTGCAACGCCCGCGTCCGCCGGTTCGTGTTCGTCTCCTCAGCCGCCGTCTACGGCAACGGCGACCCCAAGCACCACGACGTCCAGACCTGGCACGAGGACCAGCCCGTGGCCCCGCTGTCGGTGTACGCGAATACGAAGGCGTGGGGGGAGGCGCAGACCGCGTTGGTGCTGGGCAAGGCCAACGTCTCCCACACCACGGTCCGCTACTTCTCCGTCTACGGTGAGCCCCAGACCGTCAAGGAGGGCTCGCACTCCTGGGTGGTGGCCTGGATGGCGATGCGCGCGAAGCTCGGCCTTCCCCTGCACGTCAACGGCGGCGGCCGGCAGGTCCGTGACTTCGTTCATGTCGACGACATCGCCGAGGCCACCATCCGGGCCATGCTCGCTCGCGGCGCGGACCGGCAGACCCTCAACATCGGCACCGGCCGGGCCACCTCCATCGCCGACGTGGCCCGCCTCATCCGCAACCACTACCCCGACGCCGAATTCCAGAACAGGCCACTCCCCGAAGGCGACCCGCTCGGCGGGACGGCCGACACCGCCCGCATGACCGCCTCCCTGGAGTGGGAGCCGCGGATCACGGTGGCAGAAGGCGTGGCCCGCTACGTCGCCTGGCTCGACAACACTCCAGCCGCCCTTCCCGACTTCCTGCGCCGTGAAGCCGCCGACGCCGCCTGAACCTCCCGCCCCAACGACGACCAGGAGAAGCCAGGTGACCGACTCCATCCGCATCGGCGACTACGTGAGCAGCCCTGCAGCATCCGGCTTGGACTCCACCGGCTACGCGAAGATCAGCGAGTTCGAACTGTCCGCCTTCCTCACTCACTGGGACAGCCTCCACGACGATGCCCTCCAGGTGGTGCCCGAGCGGATCCACCCCACCGCGCGGATCCATCCCACCGCGATCATCGGAGAAGACGCGATCCTCGGCCCCGGGGTCCGCGTCCACGAGTTCTCCACCGTCCGCAAGCGCTCCGTCCTCGCCGCCGGCGTCTCGGTCGGCTTCGGATGCGAGGTCACCCACTCCTTCGTCGGGGAGAACACCGTCCTCGGCCACCAGGTAGGCGTCGGCCACTCCATCATCGGCGCGGACGCCCACCTGTCCGCGAACCTCGTCATCGCGGCGATCAGCCTGTGGAACTACGACATGCGCGTCCCCGTCAAGGAAATCGCCCTTCACGGTCCCGGTGATGGATTGCCCTACCGGTGCACCACGCCCCGGTTCGGGGGCCTGATCGGCGACCACGTCCAGACAGGCAGCATGATCACCCTCGGCCCCGGCATCGCCGTAGGCCGACGCTCAGTCATCGCGGCCGGGGTCTGCATGGGCAGCACCATCATCCCCGCCAGCAGCGTCGTGCGGTCCTCCGCACCCGAGGTAGTCATCGAGCCCCGCCGCATCTGACCGCCCCGGCCGAACCCCGCTACCTCGCGTGCAAGTCATCGGGCGCGCGGGTGTCCCTCACCCCAACGCGCTCAGGATCTCGGCCGGAGCCGTGGCGCGGTACGCGTCGTACGCACGCTCATCGCCCCAGCGACCAGGCCCTGGTGGCGAGACGGCGCGAACGGCAGACGCCAGATAGCCCCACGTTCTGACCGCGCCGGGCAGTACCAGGGGAGCGGGAGTCCGGAGGCCACCGGCCAGCCACACGCAATCCCGAGCGAACGCCGCCCGGGGGCCGACGCCCCCGTCCACGGCGCGCACTCGACCTCCGCGTGTCTTCAATTGAAGACACGCTTCATCGCCCCACACACCCCGCGAAACCCCAGCAGACGAAGGGGCCGGTCCGGGCCCGGAATCGACCCGCGCACGGAGCTGGTGGGGCTACGCCGTGACGAGGCCCCACCAGCGGTGTCAGCTGCGACTGCCGGCTACCTCCTTGAGCGAGAGGTCGAGGTTCGTGGAGCACAGCACGTCCGGGGGCTCTACGGGGGGAGGTTCCACGGTGCGCGAGGGGAAGGGGATCACCTGTGCCTCGTGTTCCTCCTCGAGGTCATCCGATTCTCCTCCTCCGGCGTGGTCAGGCGTCGGCCATTGCACAGCCTGCTGGTGGCCCGCAGCAGCCCCGACCGGCCGACGGTGCGCGGGCGCGTCCTGCCGGCCGGTTTCCAGGTCTGGGGGGCTGGCGGCGAGCAGGAGGGACAGGAGAAGGCCGGCGGAGCGGCTGGAGAGGATCTTCGCTGCCTGAATGAGCCGGTGGCGCTGCGCGACGGGCAGAGACAGGGCTACGCAGCCGATTTCGCCGTCGATGACGAGTGGGACCGCGACGCATACTTCTCCGTCGGAGTACTCCAGAATGTCGAACTGGGCAGCGAGCGGGCCATGGTGATCCAGGTTCTGGAAGAGCGCGGCCCCATTGGTGATGGTGCGCTGGGTGAGCGCGATGGGCCGGTGCCTGGACAGGTGGTCCATGCGTTGGTCGAAGTTGAGCTGGGAAAGCAGGCTCTTGCCGACCGCGGTGGCGTGTGCTGCCTCGGTGAAGGCGACCCGTTGTTTGACGCCCGGGGTGCTGGGTCCGTCCGACCATCGGACGATGGAGACTTCTCCCTGGCTGTAGGTGCTGATGTACACGGCCGCGCCGACGGCGTCGCGCAGGCCGGCGAGAACCTGGTCGATGACCATGCCGGGCCGGCCAGGTTCGGGTACCGCGATCAGTCGTAGCGCGGGTCCGGGTACGTACCCGCCGTCGGGGGTGCGCAGGGTGAGGTGCTGCTGGCACAGCCACACCAGGAGACGTTGCATCACCGGGTGTGGAAGGCTGGTGGCCCAGGCGAGGTGCCTCTCACTGACCGCTCGGCCTGCGCTGGCGATGATCTGCAGGAGGTCGAGGACCCGCTGCGCGGACTGCCAGCGGCGCAACGGCCGGCTGGCGGGCGGGGCCTGCTGGGCCAGGTTCGTCAGTGACGCGTGCCGCAGCGGAGCCGGCGACCATGCCGGGCCGAGCCCCGACTTCCGGTCTCCGGGCGCCCCCGTGGGCGGAATCGTGGCCGAGGCCGTGTTCGCGGGCAGGGGATCCGGAGCGGCTCCGGTACGCCTGGGCTTGGGAATCTTGGCGGTGAACTTGGCGCGCTTGCGGAAAGTCGCCAGGAGGGTCCGCACATCGGCGATGAACTCGCCGTCCTGTTCGGGGATCGTGTCCTCGCGGTCGGCGAGGCCGATGTCGGCCAGGTCCCAGCCGGCTTGCCGCAGCAGTGTCCGGGCGTCCTGGTGTCCCCATCGGGCAGCACTCACCACGATGGTGACGGCCTGGGGAGCGGAGTCCGGGCCCGACTGCCGCCACAAGGTCACCGCCAGGCGGAAGGCCGCGCCGGGGTGGCTGTCCTCGCACGCCCGCTTGAGCCAGTTCCTGGCCCGGTCCAGCTCACCTATACGCAGGGCCTTCGAGCCGAGCCGGTAGCACGAGTTCGCGTGCAGGCGTCGCTCCAGTTCCTGGCCCCTCATGGTCCGCGGTGGTCCCCAGTCGCCTCCGGGTCGGTCCCAGAAGTCGGCTCCCTTCAGCCCGGACAGCAGGGCAGCGAACGCGGAGGGTGCCGCCGCTCCGGTGTCGCCCCGTTCGCTGTCGTTGCCGTTCACATCACTCACCTGTGTCCTCTTCCCGGCGCCGGGTCTTCCTGTGCCGATCGCGGATGTGGAGCTGGATCTCCTCGTCCTCCCTCAGCTCGGCTGCTGCCTTGGTCATCAAGGTCTGGATACGTGCCGGCTCCCGGTTCATGCGCTCCGCGATGGCCTGGTCCTCCATGCCCTGGCTCCGCATCTCCGCGACGTCCCTGCGTTGTGTCTTCTTCATCCGCCTGATGGCGGGTATGACGAGGTCCTCGAGGGGGTCCAGCGGGGTGTACGGCACGAGGCCCGCGTAGTCGCCGTGAAGGTCCGAGGCCCGGCTGGGGCGCGCGACGAATACGCGCTCGCACTCCTGGAGCCCTGCCTCGTCCGCGGGCTCGGCCAACTTGTCGTAGGCGTCGTTCGCCAGGTTGTTCGCGGTCTCCCTCGCGTACGGCAGAGGGTTGCGGTCCCGCTTCTCAGCATCCCGCTGCCACACGACATACGTCCGCACGAGCGCCTCGTGCGCCATGTCCTGCACTTGGGAGCGCAGCATCGGATGCCGTTTCCACAGCCCTGCCGCGATGATGCGGGTCCACTCCTCTGCACGGAGCTCGAAGAGCGTACGCGCGGCTTCCTGCCAGGGCAGTTCCTCCTCATCCGGGCTGCCTACCACGGGCCACGCTCCGGCTCACGGGGATCGGAGGCGGCGGTGGCCACGAGGGTGGTCCAGACCGTCACCCGGTCGCCGCCCGCCGACTCGTGCCGCACGATGACGGACCAGCCGCCGCCACATGGCATGCGGGAACCATGCTCGGCCGGGGCAAAAGCCCCCTCGCGTCCCACTCGCCCGCGAGAAGCCTTTCCCCAGGCCCGGTACACGGCGAACACCACGGGGGTCACGCCGGCCACGGCCGAGATGAACCCGACCACGTCCAGGGCTGTCAATTCACGCTCCACATGTTCGTTCGAGAGCAACGCATCCGCGTCACGTCTCCCTTACGGCGTGGAGGGCCTCAACTTTCCTGTCGCCCGAAAGCGATCGAAACCGGCGTATGTCGATCGCCTTCTGTGCGATCCCGCCCGGTAGGGGTGCGCTATGGAGCGCGTCCGCCGGTTCCAGTCGGTCTAAGCACCGGCCTCCCAGACTCGGACCGCCAGATGGACCCGGCGCTCGATCTCGGTGCCGCGGTCCTGCCGAAGATGCAGGGCGTTCTCCTCCCACAGGTCGACGATCTCCAGGTATCCGGCGAGGACCTTGGAGTGCGGGGCCCAGCCGCCTTGTTTGGCGATGACGATCTGGTCGTGGCCCTTGAGGCGGGCAGAGGTGGCCAGACCACGGCGGGGGGCGGTGAAGCGGATCTCAAGCCCAGCACGCTGGCCGGTCGCGGGTGACGACGTCGCCGACGGACTCGGGCTGGAGTCCACCCATGAGGTTGTCCGGGCAGGCTGCGCTGATCCGGGTGAGGTGGTCGACCAGCAGCGGCGGCACCTGCCCTCGGCCGCGCCGCTCGCCCAGCTTGGCCGGCTGATCGGTGGGCAGATCCCCGACGACGTCACCGACACCATCGAGCGGCTGCGTGTCCAGCTCGCCGCGCTGGCCGACTCCCGGCCGCTGGCCGCGGTCGAGGCCGCCGCCCGGGTCGAGAAACTCGGCACCACCCACCTGCAGCACGCCGTCACATCCGCCGTCCGCAACGATGCCAGCTGGACCGCGATCGGCAACGCCACCGGCACCACCCGGCAAGCCGCCCATCAGCGGTTCTCCAAGGTCCCTTCCTGACCTCCGAACGGCCCGCGCCCCTGCAGGGGCAGCAGACGGGTATGCTGCCCCCGGCAGCAAGCGCCTGCCCGCTCCGAGTCATGGTGGCCCACGTCCACCATGACGGCGAAGACAAGGTTCTCCGAATCGCGCCCAATACTTCCGCAAGGTCATCAAACATCCATGCGGGGAACGTGGGCAGCCCTGCGAGGAGCACCCGATGACCCAGGACCGCCGCCAGAAGTTGTGGATTCGAGCCTTCCAGGCCGCCACGGAAACGACGTACTCGGCCGCTCACCGGCGCCAGCACAACTGGCCGACCCTGGCCGAAGTGATGCAGGAGCACGAGCAGCTCGGGAACTTCGGCATCGGCGTCTACAACCCCCCACGCCTGACTGCCCAGCAGCGGCGTGCTGAACTGCTCGTCGAGCGCGAGAACCTGCGGCGAGAAGAGGGCCTGGTGCTGGAGACGGCGCTGTGGCTCCGCGACAACATCATGCCCATCAAGACGCCAAGCGCTGGCAGCTACAGCGTGAAGCATTTGATGGAGCGGGCAACCGGCACCTACGTGACCAACGGCGTGCTCATCGCATCCGCGCTCGTCGTCGGTTACCCCTTCAGGTACGACCAGCCGAACGTGTGGTTCGGCATGAGCCGGCGGGACCTGAGCAAGCTGAGGTGAGGGTGGGCACCGCCCCATGCGGGGAGCTCACCCCTAGATGAATGAGTCCGATGTCTTCAGTGGTCATAGGCGATCAGGGATCGTTTGACTGCGGCGCCGGTGGTCCAGTTGTGCCAGATGCCGGCGGCGAGGGCGAGGAGTCGTTGTCCGGTGCGGGCGAAGACGCCAGCCGGGGTTCTGCCGCCGTGGTGTTCGAGGCTGAGCTGGCCTTTGAGGGTGTCGATGACGGCCTCGATCCACTGGCGGACCCGGGCGATCTTCCCGTGTCGGACCGGCTCGTCCTTCCGGTCAGGCCGCACCAGATGAACCCCCAGCCGCTCGGTGCAGAAGGCTTCGAACTCCTTCCCGGCGAAGCCCTTGTCCGCGAGGATCACCTGCCCTGCGCGGACAAGGTGATGGTCGCGTTCCAGCAACGCGGCCATCACCTCCCGCTCGCCGATCTTGGGGTTGGCCAGGCACCAGGTGACGGGCATGCCCTCGGCAGTGGTGACCAGGTAGAGCCGGAAGCCCCAGAAGAAGCGGGAGTGGCTGCGGCAGTAGCCGTATCCGCAGTGTCCGGCCAGGTCGGAGCGCTTGACGGTCTCGCGGGAGGCCGCGCAGGGCAGCGGGGTGGAGTCGATCAGCCGCAGGTCGTCGTTCCAGGTCGGCACCTGCCGGGCCAGGGCCTCGATCGCGCGGCTGATCAGTGGCCCGGCAGCATTCAGGCGCTTGTTGTAGGCAGACTGCCGCTCCCGTCGGGGCACTTCCGGAATACCTCGGTGCCGCGGCAGCCCGATGCAGGACGATGGCCGAAGCCGGTTCTCACCGAGGAGGAGCATGAGCGGAGAGCACTTGATCACCGACGACGAGACGCGCAGGATTGCGGAGGGCTTCCTCGCGGCATCCCCCTGGCTCGGGGACGTCGAATGGGGACGCATCGTGATCGGTCCGGGCGCCAACTACCTCAAAGGGTTCGGGCCTGACTTTCCGGAGGATGTCGAACTCCGGGAGGGCCAGCGGTGGTCCTGGAAGGTTTCCTTCACCGACCCCGGCGGTGAAGGAAAGGGCCTCGGACACGAAGCAGTCCTCGAAGGGCTAACGCGCATCGTCTACGGCGACCACCCGAACTCCGACGGCTGGCGCCACATGGCCATCCAGCAGTGGTTCACCGAACCCTCCGACTCACGGCAGACGCTCAACCTCTCTGCGGCTGACCAGTCGCAGATCTGCCAGCAGGCCCTCTACGGCAAGACCGTCTTCCCCACAGGAGAAGCCGAAGCGATGTTCGGCAAGAAGTTGGACTTCTTCGAGAAGCAGCGCCCCGATCGAGCCGCCACCGACTCATCTGGCGACTGAACCACGCCTGCGGAAGCCGTCGTCCCGCCGGAAGTCCTGAGAGTTGGGACAGCACGGCGGGAGCGGCCCTAGGATCAGCCGCCATGAATACAGACTGGTACGTCCAGCGCGTCCCACCCGTCGACTTCTTCGACGGCATGATCCCCGTCAGCCGGTACCTGTCCTCGCCGACGAACACGACACTCAACAAGCCGTGGGACCTGGAGCACGCCATCGAACAGGCGAAAGAGCGTCTGGGGTGGGTCGAAGGCGCGATGAAGGCCCTGGACCACGTGAGCAGCTCCGTGCGCTGGGGCTGGGAAGGCGACTTCCGCCACGAGCCGTACGTCGGTGCCCTGCCCTGGTCCGGCGCGAGCCACCACTACCTCGTCGTGAAGCAGGACAACAACGGCAGCTGCTACCTCGTCAGCCAGGGCTTCGCCGTGCCCATGGAGTCCGAACTCACAGGGATGGACGTGGCCAAGGTCAGCGCAGCAGAGATCGCCTGACAGGGGCTCGGGGTCGTCCGTTCGCCGAGGCCGAAGCGAGGCTTGACCCACTCCCTCACATGCTTCGACACCTTCCCCGGTATAGGCCGTCGCGGCCTCCAGCCGAGGCGGCGGTCCGCCGGACGGGCTTACCCAAGTCGACCCGAAAGCGGTGCTGGACGCGGTCGACACCGCTCACCGTGAGCTCCGCACAGCACGGGTGCAGCCGTACCTTACGGTCCTGGCCGAACGGCGCGCGTCGCAGACGCTCGCCGCGCTCGACGCGGCAGGAACGGGCCGGGGGGAGAGGGCGGCCGAGATGACGCCGGCAAGCCTGGGCCTGGGGACGTGCCGACGGACCGGCTCGGCGTCCCAGACCCGGGACGATCGGGGACGGCCCGGTGAATGCGGCCGGGAGCAGGATGCGCGGGCGCAGCTTGTTGGCCGGCTCCGTCCACTCCCGTTCGAAGACGGCCGGCATGCGCAGCCGGCTGTACCGGCAGGTGAACTCCGCGCGGGTGCAGATGGCCGCCCGGGCGCTCGCGCGAGTTCTGCAAGCGGGCGCCGGGCTCCTGGTCCTGGAGAAACACGTGCGCGCCTACAACGACCCCGTCACCGGCCTGGACTCGAGGAACGCCAGACCCGGTACTTGCGGCCGGACTGGCGGGCGGCGGCCTGGTGGCTGGCCCACGTGTTTCCCGAGCACTACGGGCCGAACGCCCAGAGCTGGGAGCAGGTCCTCGACGCGTACGAAGCCGAGCAGGCCGCCATCGAGCACACCGCCGGCCCCGACGACCCTCGTCTCGCCGAACTCGCCGAACGCCTCGCTGCCCAGGACTCCGCCCGCTGTCAGAGCCGCTAGCCCCATCAGGATCAACCAGGGTCAACGGATGCCCTCAAAGCCGGGGCCGAGCCCGCGCCCCAGCACACGAGGAGCGACACGTGGACCCTCTACTGCCCGAAGCACCGCATCGGGGCCGCAGTCATCGCCGAATCCCGCGGCGTGCAGGTGCCGGTCGTCCACGGGTAGGGCGGCAGAACGCACGGTGGCCCTCCCGGAACTGCCGGGAGGGCCGTTGGCGTACAAGTGCTGCTACTTGCCGCTGTCCTGGGACGTGGCGGCCCTCAGGTACGAAGTGCAGCCGCCCTCGCTCTCGGCTGACAGCAAGGGCGAGGGCGGCAACGAGCTCGGACTACCGAGCCCAGGGGACCCCCAGGACTCCCCCGAGCATGACGGCCAGGCTGATGATCAGCGTGACCGGGATCTTCTGGATGCGAAGGTGCAGGCCGCCGATGCGAATGTCGATCACCGGCGCAGGGCTGGAGACGGTCGTTCTGGCTTCGTGGGTGAACGCTGAGGTAGCGTCGCTCTTGCTCGTGCGGATTGGAAAGCACCCCTTCGGTTCGTAGGTAGACGACCGATCCGTCGAAGAGGGAGGCCCTGTACAGCTCGCCGCCAAGCAAGTGCTGTACGAGGCCTTCCTCTTCAGCCGTCCGGCCTATATCGGATGCAGAAGACTCTACGTCCCACCGTTGACAGATCTGGGGCACGCAGCGGTACGGATGGGCGTTGCAGAACCCGGGGCACCGGTCCGGCAGCACCCGTGGCAGCGGCGCTACCACAACGATCGCCACCGACAAGCAGCGCGCCGAGATCCTCGACGCGTTAGACACCGCATTCGGTGAAGTGCTCGTCGGCGACCCCCGCAGCGTTCCGGAGCAAGCTACGGGCGGTGTCGATGACCTTCTTCACGTCGGGCTCGTTCTCGTACATCCTGCGGATCTCGCCGGCCTCGCCGTAGAGGGGGTGCTGCGGGTCGAGGATGCCGGAGGGCGGGATGCCCTTGCCGAGGACGTCGGCGGGCATGGCCTTGGTGAGGCGGTCGCCCATGGCGTACGGGTAGCCCAGGACGCGAGCGGAGTCCTTGATCGCGTTCTTGGCCTTGATGGTGCCGTACGTGCCGATCATGGCGACCTTGTCGGCCCCGTACTTCTCGGTCACGTACCGGATCACCTCGACGCGCCGGCGCTCGTCGAAGTCGATGTCGACATCGGGCATGGAGACGCGCTCGGGGTTCAGGAACCGCTCGAAGATCAGACCGTGCGGGATGGGGTCGAGGTCGGTGATGCCCATGGCGTACGCGACGATCGAGCCGGCCGCGGAGCCTCGGCCGGGGCCCACCGCGATGCCCTGGTTCTTGGCCCACATGATGAAGTCGGCGACCACGAGGAAGTAGCCGGGGAAGCCCATCGAGATGATCGTGTCCATCTCGTACTCGACCTGCTTCACCGAGGTCACTTGGTTCCGCGAGGAGATAATGCGCGGCATGCACCGCCGCTTCCCTGGGTGCACCCCGAGGACCGTATGAGCATGCCCTCGGTGTCGATCTGGTCCGCGACCAGCTTGGTGTTGGCGCAGCCCTCCTGCCAGGCGTCCGAGGAGTCGATGGCGTACATCTCGTCGGTCGACTTCAGGTAGTAGCTGGAGCCGTCGAAGCGGAAGCGGTCGGGGTCCGAGAGGTTTTTGCCGGTCTGGATGCACAGCAGGGCGTCGTGGGCGGCGGCCTCGCTGGCGTAGGTGTAGTGGGAGTCGTTCGTCACCAGCGGCGGGATGCCGAGCTTCTTGCCGATCTCCAGCAGTCCGTCGCGGACCCGGCGCTCGATCTCGATGCCGTGGTCCATCAGCTCCAGGAAGTAGCGGTCCTTGCCGAAGATGTCCTGGTACTCGGTAGCCGACTTCAGGGCCTCGTCGAACTGGCCGAGGCGCAGCCGGGTCTGCAGCTCGCCGGAGGGGCAGCCGGTGGAGGCGATCACCCCCTCGAAGAGCTCAGGTCGAGCATCCCCAACCCGCAGTCGAGCGGCAGATCGCAGACGCCTCCGAGCGAACCCTCCGCGCACACGTCAACCCCGGGTGAACCTGCGGGTTCCGAGGTACACCCGGGGCTGAGCTGGCAAGGTCAGGTCAGGCCAGCGGAGGCGTTGTCGTCCCAGCCGTCCTCGCGCTGCATGTAGCCGAGCATCGAGCGGGAGTGCCGCGCCCAGCCGCCCTGGTCGGCGATGGCGATGGCGTCCTTGCCCTTCTTGCGGCCGGTGGAGGCGAGGCCGATGCGCAGGGAGTGTCCGGTCCAGGAGATCGGCACGCCGGCACGGGCGGAGATGCGCTTGACGGCGCGGGTGACGGAGTCGGGGACCAGTCCGCCGGTGATGTGGCCGTGCCGGTCGATGCCGACGAAGGCGAGCGTGGACGGGTCGGTCCAGCGTTCGCCGTGCTCGGCGACCAGGCGCTCGCGGTAGGCGGTGTAGGTGTGGACCGGGCAGATCTCCGGGTCCCGGGCGTAACTGATCTTGGCGTTGCGGACGGAGTGCTTGGTCTTGCCGGTGAGGACGGCGACGACCAGGCCGCGCGGGTGCAGGGTGACGTCGCCGCTCTGGAGGCCGGCGGGGTCCTGGGCGCGGGAGGCGTAGTGGAAGCCGGTGAGGATGAGGGCCTTGTCCCGGTCGCCGGTGAGGGTGTCGGGGCAGGAGCGGGCGATGGCGTACAGGCCGTCGATGTCGGCGCCGACCGCCTGGCCGCGGCCGCGCCGCTCCCCGGCCTGCAGCAGCTTGACTTCCAGCCCGGCCAGCGCCTTGCGGGCCGCGGCCTGATCGTCGCCGCTGACGCCGATCCCGCGCTCGCGCAGGCCGATGACGACGGCGGCGAGGTGGGTGTCGGCGGAGCTCGGCGCGTAGCCCTTCCCGTTCTGCTGGCCCTCGCGCAGCATCCAGGCCACGAAGGTGACCAGGGCACCGCGGGAGCCCTCCAGCTCGGGCAGGCCGGCGGCCATGCAGAACCGGCTCCACACTCGCCAGCTCTTGTTGTAGGTGTCGACGGTGTTGTCCGGGATGATCTCGGCGGAGACAGCGTCGGCCAGGTCCTCGGCCTGGGCCAGACGGCGGGCAGCGTCCACCCCGTGCCGCTCGGCCCACCGCTCGATGAGCGCCTGGCGCTCGGCGACGGCCGGGTCGGTCAGCTCGAGTTCGGTGGTCACCGTGCTCCATCCCATTCCTCGTCGTACCCGTAGTCCTCGGGGCCCTCATGCGACGGGCCGTCCCGGGCCTCGTCCTCCACGTACATCCAGGCAGAGGCCACACAGGACGGTGCCGGTGTCGCCCTTGGCATCGATGGGGCGGGTGCATTGGTCGCAGGGGACCACGGTGGGGAAGCCGGTCGCGCAGGCGAAGCAGAAATAGACGGGCTTCGCCGGATCGCTGCGTACACGGACCGCCGAACCGAGTGCCCACCGGTCGCACTGCGGGCAGGTGTTCCACTCCGAGGATTCTTCTTGGCCGTGCGTGTTGAAGTACGTCAGCAGCTCTTCGGTGCCCCAAACGCGTGTACAGAAGCGGCAGGTAGCGACGTCGGACCAGTCGTCTGCGCCAGCGGGAGACTGGCGCAGCACGAGCGCCATCTCTTCGCAGTCGGGGCAGTCCACGGTTCGGTTCTCGACGCCTTCGGCCTTCAGCTCGCCGCCGATCCGGTTCATCCGTTCCCGGATGTAGGAGTTGATGCTGTTCAGCCCTTCACGGAGACCCTCCAGCGCAGTCTGGGTCTCCGTCCTCTCCTGCTCCCCGAGGTAGGGGACGAGCTGTCTGTCGATGAAGTGGATCAGGAAGTCGAGCACCTCACCGGCGTGCGACTCCACCACTCGGGCGTCATGGGTGAAGCCGAAGTGCTGGAGCTTGTTGCGGTCGTCGCTCAGCTTCTTGAGCGCCTTCTGCTCCCTCGGAGAGCTTATCCGACGCCACCCCCAACGCGGGCGCTCTACGCCGTGATTCGGCCGCCACTGCTGCGAAAAGTTGTCCCGAAAATGCTGCCCTTCAATCGCTCCTGACGATGTATAAGAGAGGAGAGATAGATGCTGCACAAGTCGTGCAGCGCTCGACATGGAATGAGGAATCACCTTGATGCACCTCTACCCGCTCGCAAACGGCGTGCGCACTGACCACCCGGTGCCCGGGCTGCCGTTCGTCGACGACTCGCACATCCCCCTCGACGAGGGGCCCGAGGCCATCGAGGCCGTCGGCCGCAACCAGGACGAGGGCATGTGGGGCCGCTACGACCCCAATCGCCAGAGCGGCGGCTGGCACGCCTTCACCACCGACCCGCTCGACCACTCCCTGGGCTGGTCGGTGCGCTACCACCCCGACCACGGCCGGACCGTGCTCCTGATGAGCGACGGCGACACGTCTTCGCTGCACAGCACCTGGGACGGGGACCAGCTGCTGTTCCGCGCCGGCGGCTACTGGTGGGACGGCAACGCCTGGTACCGGCCCGGGCAGGTCTGGGACCCGGTCGAGCAGGACTACGAGCGGCGCAGGGCCCGCGCCGCCGTCACGGTCAGCGCCGCCGACATGCTCGACGGCCGGGCCGACCCCGCCCGGGCCCACATCGGCAAGGTCCTCACCTTCGACCCGAAGGAGCCGGCGCCGGAGAACTGGGGCGACCACCTGGCCCTGTGGGCGCAACTCCACCAGGAGCGGGAGGGCGCGCTGCCCCTGGACCGGTGCGTGGTCGACGTTGCAACCCCGGAGCTGACCGGCGCGCAGCTGCTGGGCGTCCCAGAGATGGCGGAGCTGGGCGGCATCACCGCCTCGACGCTGCGGGCCTACATCTCCCGCGGCAACAGCGAGGTGCCCCAGCCGCAGGCGGTGGTCGGCGGCCGCGACCAGTGGGCGCGGGCGGTGGCCGACGACTGGGTGGAGAAGCGCCAGCGCTCCTATGAGGGTGTGAAGGCCACAATGTCCGCCGGCGACCGTGACGAGCTCTCCCGCGGGGCCGCCGAAGTCCGCGACCACTTCGCGGCCGACTTCCAGAGCACCCTGTGGGATCGGCCGGACGTGCGCAAGCGGTGGGTCCTGCGGGCCCGCAACCAGGATTCGGTGAAGGAGGTCTCGGACGCTCTGGCCTGGACCGTCGCCGTCAGCCTGGACCGCATCCTGCCCACCCAGTTCCTGGGGCACACCGTCGAAAGCGCGGTGATCCACGACTTCGCCGACGCCATCGACCTGGACCGTGAGGTCGGAGCCCGGACGAAGGGCCGACCGAAGAGGAAGGAGTGGTCGCACCTGTGGGTGTCGCGCCCGGTCGCGGGGATGCTCGACTGGTTCATCCGCCACCATCCCGAATCCGCCCACCACCACATCGGTGAGATCACTCGCGAGGCCCACAAGCGGTGGGAGATCCCGGCGGAGGACACCCTCTACACCCTGCGCCAGGCCGTCTCCATGGACGGCAAGCTGAGCAAGGAGGACCGGGAGGCCTTCTTCGCCCTCCTGACGCCGCCGGCCAAGGGCGACTGACCGGCACGCCGGACGGCAGGGGGCTGGAGCCAATGCCAGTGGCTCCAGCCCCCTGCGCGCGACTGTACCCACCGTCGCGGGCGCCGCTGCCCGCTCATTCCTCGGAGGGCTGGGCCAGGAGCCCCTCAAGGAAACAGACGGCGCGGCCTCTTCGTGTTCGTCCTCGTCCGGCGGGCCGGACGGCCCGCAAATGCGTGAACCTGTACAAGAGCTGTGCAGGGTCTTGACGATCCGCCCCTAGTACGCGCTCGCGTCCCCCAGCGGGGTCGGGCGGCGCGCAGCATCCGGATCACGTCGTAGGCGCGGACGGCTCCGGCGTGGATGGAGCCGATGATCCGCAGGATGTCCTCCCAGTGCCGCTCGATCCGAGCGAGGTCGACCCGGCCGCGGGCCGCGTCCTGGAAGGCCTCGTAGTCGGCGGTGTGGTCGATGCGGACCGGGAGGTCATTTATGAGCGGGGGCGGTGAGCCGGCGGTCCGCGGCGGTCCTCCGGCTCATGTTCCGCTCAAGTGCCGGACGCCGGGTCCACTGTCTCGGGATGCTCGGTGCATGCAGCCTTCAGAGTACGTACCGCTCGCCACGATCACGGCCGGGTTCATCACGTCGCTGTTCGCGCTGTGGACCGGATCCCGCGCCTCTCGCATGTCCTGGCACACGGCGTACACCACGCCGCGCCTTGAGGCCGTTATGGCCTATCTCGATGCCGTGGACGCCTTCACGAAGGACCCGCAGGGCGGCGACCTCGACGCCGTCCGCTCCACGTACGAGAAGGTACGCCTCGTGTTCTTCTGCGAGTCCGCCCTCGTCGCGCTCGCCGAGGAAATCAACGCCACCTGCGCCGCGCTGCGGTCCGCCACCCGTACCGACCTCCCGAAGAGTTACTTCCATGAGTTGGAGTTGATGGCCACCCGCTACTCGGGCGACTCGGACCAACAGCGTGAAAGGGTGCCGAGGTACGAGGCCATGATCAAAGAGATCAAGGAGATCCGTGCGCTCCAGGACACGGTGTTCGAGGCCGGGGAGCCCGCGCCGGACATCACCGCGCGGGTCGCCAAGCTCGTCGAGATGGCGCCTCCCGGCCCCTTCTCCGACAAGGGCAAACTGCTCGCGGCAATCGGCAACGCCAAGCATCGGGAGGAAGTATCCACCCGGCGCGCCCGGGAGGCTGCGGCCCGGACGGCGCTGCCGGAGACGCGTTCGGAGTTCGTGGGCATGGTGTCCATGTGGCTGAGGGAACCGGGCATCGCCACCCGCAGCCGACACACCCTGCCAAGGCTGGTGCGCGGCGAAATCGGAAAGCGGCGCGGACTCGGTTGGTAGGGCCCGATAGCACGGTGTCCGGCCGGTGGACAGAGTCGGCGGTGAGCGCGGTCCCAACAGCGCGCCGAACGATCGAGCCGTTGCTGCCTGGCCAGACTCCTCAGCGGGGCGGGCGGTGGCGTCCGGTTCCAGCGCGGCGGCAACTTCGCCGCAGGCCTGCCCGGCCGCGACCTCCTCACCCCCGACCAGTGCCGCTGGCTCGCCCAGACTGCCGACCGCTACACCGACGCCCGCCGGCGAAGGCCCCCACCGAGCCCGCGCCCCGGCCAGATCACGGCCATGCGCCTCACCGGCCGCCACCAGGAACAACACCGCATCACACCTGAGACGTCCCCCAGAACGCCTCCGACGCCACCCGCCTCCAGCCCGTCCACTACGACGCCGTACGCGCCACCACCCGCAACGACACCGGCCACTTCTTCACCATGGTCAACGGCTGGCCCCGCGAACCCCAGAGCCTCATCCGAATCCTCGGCGCTGCCCAGGTCCGCGACCATTTCGCCGCCGGGATCGTGCGGCCCACCCGTCACTCTCCCGGGTGAACGTGAGGTGCCTGGGGGGAGAAGTGGGGGGTGTGCGTCGTCTGGGGGGCGAGGACGTGGGTTCGGCGTCCTCGTGTCCCACAGATCTTGGAGATCCACGAGATGACGCTGTCGGAGTCGACCGGGTACGCCCCGGCCGTCGTGAGCGCGGTGTCCGCGCTGGGCAGGGTGGTGCGTCCGTGCCGGCGAGGACCCGGTCGCCGTAAGTCCCCTGGGGCGGATGCTGCCGAGGACATGGGTGGGGAGACCGTCTCCGCCCGTACTCCGGGTGACGGCATGGCCGTGCCGGCGGCCGCGGCCACCGCGGTGGTGCCGGGCACGGCCGGCACCAGTCCGGGCGGGAAGTGAGGACCGTGGCGGGCGAGCAGGCCTCGGAGGAAGCGGTGGTCCTGACCGCGAACGTGGCGCAGCGGGTGTACGAGGCGTTCACGCCGTTCATGGATACGGAGCCGGCCAGGCTGTGCAAGGAGTTCCGGACGCTGTCGTATGCGACCTGCTGCGACGTGGCGAAAGAGGCGTTCCTGAAGGTGGGCACTGCGGCCACCGAGGGGAAGCTGAAGGCGGACACGGACGTGGAGGCGTACCTGCACACGGCCGCGCGCAACCTCGCGACCGACAAGTACCGCCAGCAGAAGCGGATGCGGCGGCACACCGTGCAGATGGGCGGGGACGCCCTGGACATGCTCCCGGCGCAGCGCACGCTCTCGGCGGAGGACCGGGAGGTCCTGGAGCAGCTGGTGCTCCCGCAGATCCGGGGGATGCGGGACAGCCAGCGCCGGCGGGTGGTGGAGCTGCAAAGCCGCGGGATGAGCGATGTGGAGATCGCGGTCCTGATGGACATACCCGTGGGCCGTCTGCACAACCTGCGGAACAAGGCCGTCACGCATCTAAGGGGCAAGCTCGCTGGGCATATTCGGGACGAGCACCGGAAAACGAAGAAGGATGACGGGGAGAAGGACAGGTGACGGATGTGAGCAGGTACGAAGGCCACTCCGGTGGGGCTGCGGGCCCGGATCCGGTGGTCCCGGCCGGGCTCGCGGACCTGCTGGACCCGTATCCGGTGGTCCCGGCCGGGCTGGCGGACCTGCTGGACGAACTCGCCGGGCCGCCGGACTTCTGGCACCGGCCGCGGGGGAATTTCGGGCCGTTGGATGACGCGTACGGGCTGAGCCCGGAGGAGCGGGAGCACGCCAACTCGATGTACCGGTTGGGCTCGACGGCGCTGGTCCGCGGCGAGCTGCTGGTGGCCGCGAAGTGGCTGGGCTCGGCGGCCGAGGCCGGGCACCCCGGCGCGCTGTTCCGCATGGCCGCTGTGACCGCCCGCGCCAGCGGGCCGGTGGAGGATGTGCGGTTCCTGGTCGCGGAGGCCGCCCGGCACGGGCACGCGGATGCCGAGCGGCTGCTGGCCGGGACGGTCGGCCGGAGGATCAGCGGCCCCTGGACGGTGCAGGACCCGGACTTCTTCGACGAGGTCCGTATCGGGATGGGCAAGCCGCTCCTCCTGCAGACCGACGACGACGAGGGCACCGACAGCCCGGGCGACGGCGGGCCGGCGGGGCCCGCCGGGCCGCGGCTGGTCCTGCTGCCCCTGAGCCGCAGCAAGGAGAACGGGGTACGGCAGCGGCCCGGCCGCTCGGCCGGGCTCAGGCCGGTCGCCGCCGGCGGCACCCCGGGCCCGACGACGGTGACGGCGCCGGCCGTGCTGCCCGCACCGGCCGATCCGGCGGCTCCGGAGGCCGCGGTCCCGCTCGCGCTCCGGCCGGCAGCCGTACCGGGGGGCGGGGAGGCCGGCGCGTGGGTGGTGGGTGCGCTGCGGCCGGCGGTGCTGACCGAGATGGCCAGGAGCCGTCTCGTCCCCGCCGACACCGCCCAGCAGTGGAAGGCCGCCTACCGCGCGCTGGACCTGCTGCTCCACATTGAGGCGTCGCAGGGCATCGCCAGCCGGACGCTGCGGCGCCGCGCCCAGCTGTCCGCCGCGGCACTCGACTTACTGCTGGGCCTGCTGCGCAGCCAGCAGATGGTCACCACCGTCTCCGGCGTCCACTTCCCCGGCCCCGTCCTGGCGATGGCCCGCCGCGGCGACCCACCGGAGCGGCTCGTCCAGCAGTCCCTGGACCGGCTGCGCGACCAGACCCGGGCGGCGATCTACATCAGCACCTACGCCGGCGGGCAAGTCGTCGTGCCGCACCACTCCGTGGGGCCGCAGGCACCCGGTGTGCAGCAGTGGGTCGACTTCCGCGACACCGCGCACGCCAGCGCCAACGGCAAGGCGCTGCTGTCCCAGCTCACCTTCGCAGAGCGCATGGACCACCTGACCCGCCACCAGCAGATCAAGCTCACCGACCACACCATCACCACCTCCCGCGAGCTGTTCCAGGCCCTCGACGGCGGCGGACCCCACGCCGCGCAGTACGACTACCGCGAGTACTCCCGGCGCAACGTGTGCGTCGCGTACTCCGTCGGCACCCCGGGCAGGGCCACCTGCGTCGCCCTGTCCCTGCCCGCCGGCGAGGAACACCGCCTCCGGCAGGCCGCGCGGGTACTGCGGGCCCACTCCGCCGGGCTCCTGCTGTCCCTGCTGCTCGCCGAACAGGCCGGCAGCCGCCCTCCCCTGTCCCTGTCCGACCACGCACCCCTGGAAGGAACCGCCGGCACGCAGATCCGCGTCCCCGCCCGCCGCTAGCCGACCGGGTCCGGGCACGGCCACCCCTTCAGCGGTGCCCGCCCGGCCCCGGCACACACCAGGCATACACAGCCACGAAGCCCTTGAGGCCCGGGCCTCCACACACCCGGCAATCGTCGACCCGGAGCACGGAGCTGCGCGGCGGCATGGCCGAACATCCGCCCCACGCCCGCGCGCACGGCGCCGTCAGCATGCCCTCCGGGCACCCGGCGCTTCCCGAAGGCCGGGCTCCCGGGAGCTACCCCAACTACGTCCACCGAAGACCCCTGCGAGGTACAGCGTGTCCCTGACCACCCCCAACCCGCCCGCCACCCCGCCTCCCGCCGCTCCGGCCGGCCCGCAGGGAGGTGGCGCTTCCAGCCCGGACGGGCCGACGAGGACCGTCAAGGTCATGGCGATCCTCATCGCCGTCCTGTCCGGGACGCTCGGTGCCCTCCTCGCGTTCGTCCTCACCCGTCACCTCGGCGCGACCGGGCTCGTCGCGGCGGGCTCGGCCGGCGTCACCTTCCTCGGCGTCGCCGGCACGGTGAAGTACATCGAGGAGAAGCTCAATCTCCTGTAGGGCCCGCCTCGCGGCCCCTCCGGCATTCCCGCCGCATCGGCGCCATGGAGGAGAGCCAGGACAGGATCGCGACGGTCATCCCTTCGGTGGTTCCCGGTACGTGACCGGCCCGGGCGGGGGAGGCTGGACGCCGCGGGCCGGCCGACAGGCGGCCAGCCGGACTGCCGGGAGCGGGTGACCGTTGGTGGACAGGGTCCTCAACACACTGAGTGCCGCGCACACGGGATCGGTGGGCGTGTGCTCGCCGACGGCAGCGAGCCCGGCCCGGTCTACTACGACGTGGGCAGCGGCGCGCACATGCCGTCGTCGCGCGAGTGGCACGCCTACGACGGCCGGTCCGGCCGCCCGAGGGCCGCGGCCCTGCGGGGCAGCTGTTCCTGCGGATGGCGGGGGATGGCCGAGTACCCGCTCGACTGGACCGTCCTGCCCGCGGACCGGCCGCTGTACGAGGCGGACATCGACCTCTCCGGGCCCGTCGCGGACTACGACGCGCACCTGTCGGTGATCCGGGACTCCGCCGTGCAACTTCCCGCCGACCTCGTCGGGCTCCTCTCCGAACTCGTCCGCCGGCTTGACGGGCTTGTCGCCGAGGAACCGCTGGTGGCGTTGAAGGCTCTGGCGGACCTGCGGTACGTCATCGCCGAAGTCGGCCAGGACGCGGCCTGGGAAGCCGCCGCCCAGGAGGTACCGCTCGAGGAGATCGCGACCGGGCTCGGCACCAGCGAGACCGCGGCCCGTACCTACCTCAACAGCTACCTCCACCCCTGACCCGCGAAGCGTCCCTCCCTAATGCGCGGGCAGGGTCAGCCGGGATCCGAGGCGGAAACGCATCTCGCCGGCCGCGTACCGGACCTCCTCGGACTGGGTGTCGTCCTCAAGCACACCGAGGAGCACCATCAGGGCCCGGGCCTCGTCCCCGCTGATCAGCTTCAGGCGGGGCTCGGTCATCCCGTCGAGGAGCACGTCCAACATCTCGTCCATGCCGGCAACAACGCCCGCCCACGCCCCGGAGTCACCCCGGCCGAACAGCGGGGTGCCGGTTCGCGCAGGAACGTCGCCCCCGCGCAAGGACGCACGGGCGACGGCGGGCCGGCTGCGGCCGGCCCGCGACCATCCGGCGTTTCGGTGGTGAGCTGCGTCAGCCGCTGCGTTCGGTGCAGGGAGCCGATGGGCTCGGCGCGGGGGGCGGCGTCGACGTGGCGGACGGGCTCGGCGCCTGCGACTTCGCCGGTGTCGGGGAGGTGTGCGGTGTCGGCGGCTCGTCCGGCGTGGGGGAAGTGGATGGCGTCGGGAAGCCGCGGAGCAGTGGGTGGCCGGAGGGATTGGGGATGATGGCGGCTGGTTGGGCGGCGAACGCCGCGGGCCGGACGTTTGCGTGGCCGTTGGACGAGACGGCGTCGGCGTGCCGGGCGGCGGCCTGGGTGCGTCCGTCCGGGCAGTCGCCGGGTTTGCCGGTGAAGGAGTCGCTCACCAGGATCGTGGCCACCGCCACGACGGCGACCGCCAGCACCGCAGCCGCTGGGCGTAACCGGATCAGTTTGCCCAGGCTCGGGGACAAGCCGGCGCGCATGGGCGCGCTTCCGGCAGGTTGGGGTTCGGGGCTGCCGGGCGTCGGGGCGGTCGTCGTCTCGCGGGCGCGGTCGAGGAGCTCGTCGGCGTCGCGGCGGGCCCGGGCGCGGATGTCCTCGGCGTCGGTGTGCGCGCTCGTACGGATTCGTTCGGCTTCCGCGTGTGCGGCTGTGCGCAGGGCTTCGGCGTCGCGGACGGCGTCGTCGTGGACCTGGCGGACCGTGGCCCGGACCCGCTTGTTGGCGGCCTGGGCCCGGCGCTGGAGCAGCTTGGCGTCCTGCCAGTGCCCGCGCCACTCCTCCACGAGTGCGGCATCGGCGCGGAACTTCGCGGCGGCCGGCTTGTCCAGGCCGCTGGGGGTGGTGACGACCCGGAGGTATTCCAGGAGCGTCTCCAGGGATGGTAGGCGCTTGCCGGAGAGCATCTCGTTCAGGCCGGTCGTGGTCAGGCGCGGCCGCACCGAGGCGGCGGCGACCGTGCTGTACGAAGGAGAGCCGCCGGAGATGTGGAACAGGTTCAGCTTCTCGGCGAAGGCGTCCAGCGCGGCCTCGTAGGCGTCGATCGCCTCACAGTCCTGCGGCTCGACCCCGGATTCTTCTTCTGCCATCAAACCCCCCTGCTGGTGCGGAAAAGCCACGCTAGAGGGCGGTGAGGCCGTACGTATGCGGATTCGGGCGAACGCTTCCGGACGCTTCGCCCCGTCCGGAACCGGCCCGCTTCCCGGCGGCCGAAGCGGAGGCTCATCCGGGTCCGGGCGGGCCCGTACGGATCACTGGGAACGAGGCGGCGCAGGCCGCTCTCCTGGAGTCATGACCAACACCGGCACTACCCCCCAGACACCCAACCCCGATCCCGCCCAGTCCCCGGCCACCCGCGAGCCGGACCCCGCTGCGCGCCGGGTTCCCGACGCCGTGGTCCTGATCGCGCTCCTCGCCGCCTGCGCCGGCATCTACCTCGCCGTGGGTGAAGCCGGCTTCGCCGGCGTCATCAGCGCCGTCGCCGCCCTCTACGGCACCTGGCGCGCACGCCGATGAACCCGGCGGACAGCCCCGGCGCAGGCCTCGGTGCGGGCCGTGGGTCAGAAGGTGACGGCAACGCACTGGCCTACCGCGACAGCCGCACGCCGGCACCCCGCCCGGACCGCGGCCAGCTCCGCCCGCACGTCCGTCCCCTGCCGGCCGTCGGCGGCCGCGGCGGCCCTGCCGGCCGCCGCGTGGAGTTCGGCCCGCGCGGTCGCACCGTCACCGGGCAGCACCGTGAGCTCGGCCGCGTCCGCGACCGTCGCCACCAGCCGCGCCAGCTCCGCCGGCCCCGACACCGTCCCGCGCAGGTGAACGCCGAGCAGCCCGGGCGCCCACGCTGCGAGGGCGCCCTGGATCTGCTCGCACAGCCCGTCGATCCCCGCGTGCGGGCCGTCGGGCGCGATACCGGCGCTCATCTCCCCATGGTCACCGCCACCACCGACAACGCCCCTTGCGCCGGCCCAGCCGCCTCGCCTGGGCGAGCACGAGCAGGGCCATTACCCGCTGGCGGCGGCCCCGCTCGCGCCGCCGGTCTACGGGGCGGGGGTGAACTCCACGTCCGTGCCGCCGCAGCCGGCCGCGATGTCCAGCAGCCGGTCCCGCTCCATCTCGTCGACCGCGAGACCCCAGCGGAGTTTCGTCGCGGTCCACTCGGCGCCGTACCGGCAGAGCGCGTCCGGCGCCGACGGCAGCCACTCCGCCGGGTCCTGGTCCGCCTTCGACCGGTTCGACCGCGCCGTCACCGCCACCAGCGACGCCGACTGGCCCTGGTCGTTCGCGTAGGCCTCCCGTCGCGTGGGCGTCCACGCCGATGCCCCAGCTGGCGGGGAGCGTCATTCGAAGTGTGCGGTATTCCCCTGATGGCGGTACAACTCCCCTGGGCGACGACGTTGGTGTCTGGGAGAACAGGCAGCGCACCTCACGAAGCCAGGCATCAAGTTGTGGATGGCTCTCGGGAAGCCGTTGGGGTCCGAAGTCGACTCGAAGCCCGCGGGACGGTTCAATGCCTGGGTGGTGAACTGGGCACAGATGTACGACTGTCACTTTGACGTAGATCGCGTCCCTGAGCTTCTCGCTCGGGTGGAGCGTGAGTACGACTCCGAAGCGTGGACGGAGCTGGGACACCGGCTGATCGTCGAGCATGACCTGGTGTCGCCCGCCAGCATCGCTGCCCTGCCCCGACTGGTGCGCCTCGCATCGAGGAGTCGGGAGGCACGCCACCTGGCAGGCGAGATCATGGAACGTGCGGCCGGCCACCATGGCAGTGACGAACTGCTGGCCGAGAGCGCCGACGTGATTGCCAAGTTCGGCGCCCTCCTGGACCGGCACCTGCAGTCGCGGCCATCCGACTACCTGGTTACCTTCCGCGCTCTGCTCGCGGTCGAGGAGCAGTACCACTGGGCCAACGTCCTAGGGGACTTCGCGGACGACTTCTACCACCTGCGGTGCCCTCACTGCGGAGTGGAGGTGACCGTTGCCATCGGCGAATACGGGCGCTACTCGGCGATCCGGGACTGGAACCTAGGCGACGTGGACCGGCGTGATCTGCAGCCGAGGCCCGGCGAGGAACTCACGGGCGTCGGCCGGTGGATGTACGAGATCGCTGTCCGCGATGGGGAAGTCACACTCGCTGAGGGAATCGCGCATCTCTTCGGCAAAGCCGAGTGCCCGAGGTGTGCCAGCGTCTTCACCATCGCGGACGAGTACGAGGCTGCCAACTGCCCAGTCCTGCGCTAGCAGCATGCTGCATTGCCTCTGTGCCCGCACCGGAGCTGGCTGAAGCGGCTTCCCCTCTCACGTCGCCTGCGAGACCGGGGTGACCGAGGCCCGCAACGATCATGGCCCGGACGGTGGTCATCTGTCCGCGAGCCCGCGCTGGCGGGCTTGGAGGTAAGCGGTCCAGTCGGTTGCGGCTCGACGGCGCCATTGCAGCGCGGTGATGACGTGGAGCCCGAGGAGCGGGGCCAGGACTGCGGACGGCATCTCCTCGGCGAGCTGGACCAGGGCGGTCGCGCGAGAGGCACGGATGGGGATGCCGTGTCTGGTCAAGGCTCGGGCGAGGGAGCTGGCGGAGCGGTGGGTGCCCGGCAGGCTGCCGGGAAAGAGCCAGTTACCGGGCGTGTTGCCGCGCCATCCCTGCCTGGGCTGCTGGTCGATCAGTCGGGTGAGAAGGGTGGCGAGGGGCTGCGGGAGGCGGATGGGGGTGCTGTCGAGGCGGATGGTCTGGTGGCTGTCCTGGTGGTCGAGGTGCCCGGTGGTGAGGGTGATGATGTGGGTGAGGTGCTGGCCGAACAGCAGGAGCAGGGATCCAGCCGCCCTCACGTCCAGGGGGAGGTCCTCGTCGTGGAGGCACTGCTGGAGGAGGTCCCAGTGGGTGTCCTCGTCGATTCCCTCTGGTTCGGCCTTGCCCCGGTGAGGAACCAGTAGGTCGTCGCTGTGGCCGCGCCGGGCCGTCCAGACCAGGAAGTCCCGCACCTCGTATCGGGTGCTGGGACCGGCGGCGAGCCACCGTTCAATCTCCAGCTGGGTAGCGTCGCGCAAGGTGAGGTCGAGCGAGGCGAGATGCTCCAGAAGGGCAACGGCCGTGTTGATGCGGGCGTACGCCCACCGTGCGCGGCCGCGGGTGCTGGCGGAGCGGGTGGCCCTGCGACGGGCCCGGGGCATCACCGACCAGCGGACATACGGGCCTAGGAGCATGGCGTACTTCGGATGCCGGGTGAGCGTGCGGGCGAGGTGGCGCTCGATGGCCGCGAGGTGTTCGTCGCGTGGGGGCAGGACACCGAAGGCGACCAGGAGACCGCGGAGGTAGTCCGTGCTCTGGGCGGCACCGCGTCCCGATCCGGCCACGGTGTCGAGGTCGACATGGGTGAGGAGCCGACCGCAGGCAGCGGTCTCGTGCAGAAGGCGCGCGGAGGCCGAGGTTCGCAGCCAGGTCAGGACGGTCCGCGGGTGCTCGGCGGCCATGAGTGCCTCTCGCAGGACTGCCAGCTGGGCAGCGGGGCCCGGCAGCAGGCCATGAAGGAGGGCATTGAGGTGTTGGTCGACCGCGCAGCGGTCGCACAGATCCCCGGTGATGGGGCTGCTGGCCGCGCCACAGCGCGGGCACACGTACGGGTCGGAGTGGCCGGCGCAGGGGCCACAGGTCCTCTGGCCGCCGATGCGGGCGATCAGGACCTTCACCGCCGAGCAGCCGGGGCACGGCCCGGGCTCGCGGCGGGCGAGCGCGTAGCAGGGCTTGCAGACCGGCCCGAGCGGCCAGCGGGCGCAGACCGGTGAACTGGCCGAGCACAGCGCACAGGGGGCGGGCGGGCGTGGCCGACAGGTGGTGCACGGGTCCATGTGGCTGGGTCGTCCGCACCCGGTGCACGAGCGCGTGGAGGCTTGAGCGCGTTGGCGGCAGGGTGTGCAGGTGTCGCCGACAGGGCGGGGCCGGATCCGGGTGCAGGCGGTGCAGGTGCCGACGTTGGCGTGGGCTGCGAGGATGCCTTCGCAGCCCAGGCACACCCTGCCGCCGGGAACAAGGCGGCGCAGCCGGCGGACGCGTCCACAGCGCACGCAGGCCGGAGCCGTGGCCTCGATGCCTTTCTCGCGTAGGTCGGTGATCAGTCTCTGCACGGCGGGAGGCGCGAGGGAGGCGCCGCTGACCAAGGCATCGGGATGCTCCCCCAGGTGCACGCGGATCCGGCCGCGCGCGGCGGGCGTCAGCGTGGCCACCACCTCCGCGGCAGCCTCAGGGTCGAGCCCCGGCAGGAACGCGGTAAGCATCTTGGCCAGTTCGACCCAGGTAGCGGGGACCTGACCGGCGGCGGTGGTCACAGGCCCTCGGGGCGGCGGATCTGGGTCCGGCGCGCGGGCGGCGCGATCGCTTGGGAGGCGCTCTCGCCGGACGCTGCCGGTTTCAGGACCTGGATACGGACCTCGACGACCTCGATCAGATCGGCCGGCGTGCACTGCAGGATCCCGCACAACGCGGCAAGCGTGTCCATCGACAGACGTTGCGGCTCCTGGGTGACCAGGCGGTACACCTGCTCGCGGGAGAGATGGATGCCGTACTCGGCAAGCTTCGGCACCAGGTCGGTGGTCTGAAACATGTCGCGGGTGGCCATCAGGCGACGCAGGTTCCAGCGGAACCCCATCTGCTTCATCACCGTGCTCCCCTTCCCACTCGTGTGCCCGCGCGCTCGGCGCGGCGGCGAATCGAGTCCTCCAACAGCCGGTTGCGGTACTCGTCCGACACCCACGTGTACATCGCCGTCGTGGCCGCGTAGCGGTGTCCGACCTGGTCCTGGACGAACCGCTCCGGGTACCCGAACTCGATCAGGTGCGTAATGTAGGTGTGCCGCAGACAGTGCAGTTCCAGCTCGTCCGGCAGCCCCGCCAGATCCCGGACCAGGGAGAACACCTCGTCCAAGCGTCGCAGGCTGATCCGACCGCAGCGCTCGGTCACCCACAGCGCCGGATGCCCGCCCACCCCGAACCCGGTCCGGACCTCGGCGGTCCACTCCGTGAGCAGTGGCACGATCCAGTCCATCTCCGGGACGGTGAGCACCGTGCGGCGTTTGGGCGGGCTGCCCCGCGAGGCCTTCCCGAACCGGACCTCCAGGGCGCCGAACCTGCCGTAAGCCTTCGCCCGCGGGTTGTGCCGAAGGTCGTGGAGGTCCAGCATCGCCGTCTCGCGCCTCCGGGTCCCGTACGCGTACACCGCCTTCAGCAGCACGGCATCCCGCCAGGCCGACAGCACGCCCTTGCGACCTCGCCTGCGGATGGAATCGACCCGCTCGTCCGCCGCGTCGAAGAGGGCTTGGAGTTCGTCGTAGGTCAGGGCGCGGCGTCCGGGCCGACCCTCGTAGTCGGCGACGTGGTCGGCGGTGTTCCAGTCGTGACAAACCTGGACCGGTGCTCGTCCAAACTCCTCCATGCAGGCGGCCGCCCAGCCGTAGCGGGCATCGGTGACGAACGTGCAGAACAGGCGCAGGTCGCTCTGCTGGCCACGCACCGTGGAGTGCGCCAGCGGCAACGGGCCGGACATCTGGGCGGAGAAGTAGGCCTCGACGTCCTCCGGGGTCCACTCCCACGGGTACGTGCCGTTGAACAGGGCGAACCGGCGTAACAGACTCATCCGGTCGGCGATCGTCTTCCGCGCCAGAAGTCGGCTCTGCTGTTGCCGCGTCCAGCCCGCGAGCATCGCGTCGAACATCGCCGGCGCCGGATCCAGGGCCCGAACATTGCCCGGCATCACCAAGCGCATCGAGCCCGGCACATCAACTGCATCCACGCCCGCTCCAACGGTTGCATCAGATGCAACATCGTGGCGTCGAACCGAGATCGCCCGAGGCCGAAGGCTTCACCGCCACCCATACGAGTGACGCTCCTCCCTTCCCGACCAGGCCAGGGCACCTGCCGGGCCGTGCGGAATGATGCAGCCAGCGCAACATCGCCTACTTGGAGTCCCAGGCCTCGGCGAGCGGCACCATGTGGTCAATGTCCAACGCGCCAGCCGGCGTGACCTCCCGCTCGTCGTAGTACGACCACCACACTCCACCGGTCAGGGTGCAGCCCGGGCCGATCTCCGGGTACACGACCGCCTCGGCCAGCAGGACCTCGGCGCGGGTGTTGCAGCCGTCGGCCGGGATGTCGCCGGCGTTCCAGTGCCGGAAGGAGGTTCGCTGGTAGCCGGTCCGGTCCTCCACCGCGATCGGGAGCGCGGAGACCGCGACCCCGATCGGCAGGACCTGCGGCACGGCCGCGGCCGGAGCGGCGGGGTGTCCGCTCGCCTGGGCGGCTACGGGCAGGGACAGGGTCACGGCGAGGGCGGCGGCGGCCGCGACAGCGGACCGCTTCATGATCATCATGAGCCGGTTCTACCGGCCCCGGCCGCCTGAGCGACAGGCGGCGCGGACCTGGTTCACCCTCCCGCGCGCGGCGGTTCACCGGCGAAACGCCACTGCACGCCCGGTCCCGGTCGCTCTGCAGCAGTATGGGCCGTCGCCCGGTGGGGCGACGGCCCGTGCCCGCGTGCCGGTCATCGGTGGTGGCCGCACGGTCCAGCTACGGGTTGGTCATCTCACGCAGGATCCCCGGCATGGTGCGGGGATCCGTGGGTGGGTCAGCGGCGGCGGCCCCAGGACTCGGTGTCGACGGTGCGGCCGCGGTCGTCGCGCAGGGTGGCGGTGTCGGAGCGGTTGTCCCAGACGTAGTCGCGGCGGTCCTGGAAGAGGTCGGTGCGGGTGTCGCGGCCGTTGCCGGTGTGGATGCGGATGGTGTCGCGGCTGCCGATGCGGACGTTGTCGAAGCGGTAGCGGTTGCCGTCGTTGTCACGCAGGGTCCAGCCGCGGAGGTTGATCGGGTTGCGGGTGGTGTTGCGGATCTCCACCCACTCGCTGTTCAGGGAGCGGTTCGAGCGGTCGTCGCGTCCGGGGCTGTCGGCCTGGACCCGGCTGATCTCCACCCGCGGGTGCCGCTGCTGGTGCCGGTCCCCGTCGTGCGCGGCCGCCGGCAGCGCGGCGGCGGAGACGATCGCGCCGGCGGCCAGGACGGTGGCGGCGATACGGCGTACGGAGGAAGAAGCAGAAGACATAGGTGGCGCTCCCTCAAGAACAGTCCCCCACCAGCCGAAACAGTCTGGTGGAGGCCTTTGCGGTGTCGGCCCGGATGAGCCGAGGGCCACACTCTCGACCCGACACGACCCCCGCCGCAGCCCCCGCAGACGCCGGTTACCGGACACGGACATATCCGTCACGGTCGCCTGCCGGATGCACGCATTCCGCCCGATCGTGCCCCTGACATTCACTGACCGCTACATCCACCCCCCGCAAACCGGACATCAGGGTCAGTGCGCTCCGGCGCACCACTGGGCGCACTTCTCCGCCGCCTCACCCGCCCGGACCAGCGGATCAAGTAACAGCCGTTCTGCGAAATTCTTCGCATCCATGTCCGTAATTCGCACATTTTACGGACCGTTGGCGGCAGGACTGAAGAGCACTTCGGGCAGCAGCGGGCAGCAGGGCGGACCCGGGAGACCCCCGCGCCTCGCGATAGTCGGCGGTGGCGCCAACCCGCGGCGCCCGGGGTTGCTGCGGCGACACCGCCGGCAGGCACATGGGCATCGCCGGGCAAGCCGGCGTCAGGTGTCGAGCAGGCCCAGTTCGCTGTCGGGCCGGCAGAGCGGGCACGCCACCACGTCGGGGACCGTCAGCAGGATCTCCCGGACGCCCTGCGCGGTCGCCGGGCGGCCGCGGGTGCTCACCGGGCAGTCGCCGGTGTGCACCCGCTCCGGGGTGCGGCGAACGCCGATGCCGTACTCGATCCACCACTGCGGCGGCTCCGGCAGCGGCCGGCGCCGCGCGTTCTCGGCGTCGGCCGCGCGGACGGCGGCGATCCTCTCGTCGACGCGGGCCAGGGTCAGCTCCAGCCAGCGGCGTATCACCAGGAGCTGCTCCAGCGCGGGCGGCAGCGGCAGGAGGGGGTCGGGGCCGGGCACGGCCCTACGCCGCCTCGGGCTCGGCAGGATCCTCCACGGGGCGGGCCCGCTTCTTCAGCTCCATGCGCGCGGACACGACCTCCTCCCGCGCCACGGTCGCCCAGTGGGGATGGTCCACGACCGCGATCGCCAGCTCCCGGATCTCGGCCCACATCCGGTCGACGGTCTCCTTCTCCTCCTCCGACCAGCCGGGGCTGTCGGGGACGTCCCCGCGGTGGGAGAAGCGCTCCCCGCGCGCCCACCCGGGCATCGGTTCCACACTCCACGGCAGCCGGGCCAGGAAGGCCCGATGCTCGGCGTTGGCACGGTGCAGCTGCTCCTGGAGCTTGAGGAGGTCGTCGGGAAAGGAGCGCGCGTCGGATGAGGTCACCACCCAATCGTAAACCTGTTCGATTTAGGTTGGGAACGCGCCGCTCCGCTCCGTCCCCCGTACGGCCTCACCCCGCAGGCACCCGCCTCCTACGGCTCGGGGCTGAGAAACATCGGAACGAGGACCCGCCCAAGCCGCCGCCCCTGGTACGCGCCTGGTGGGGCACCGGCCCGGGACCGCTCGGAAGTCGTCACCGCGGATAACAGGGCATAATCTGTGGGAGGAATTCGCCGCCCCCTCGACGCCGACCACCCGTCAGCCATCCACCGGCGACGATGCAGGCTTAGCGCACGATCCGGTACGGATGCCCCTCAAGCGCCGGCCCGCGCGCGGCAGCCCTGCGTCGCGCCGGAGTCACTTCCGGAAGCGGCTGGGGAAGTCGTTGCGTGCCGCCTTGCGCTTAAGTTCCGCATCATCGGGCTTCAACTCCAACGCGCGGCCGATCAGGGTCTCCTCGGTCTCCACGTTGTCCGGGTCGGGCACACAGCACTCCACCGGACACACCGCCTGACACGCCTCATGATCGTAGAACCCCACACACTCCATGCAGGCGTCAGCGTTGATCACATAGATCTCATCAGCCTCGCTGATTGCATCCGTGGGGCACTCGGGTTCACAGGCCCCGCAGTTGATGCAGTCCTCCGTGATCGTGGTCGCCATGCCGGTCACGCTCCTGTCGGGCCGAGATGAATACACTTCCAGTTACCTAGTGTCACTGTAAATCACTTTACGTATCTGCGGCGGGGAGTGTCGTGCACCGTGACCGTCAACCCGCAGCACGCATCCCGCGCCGCGGGCGGACGCTGTTGGCCGGGCAGTCCGGGTGGATATCGGCGCCGTGCTTTCACCACGCTGTGCCGTTCAGGTTGGACACCGAGGTCCGCCGCTCACGGCCCGTCTCAGGCGCTTCGCGGGGGCTTCCTCTTCGAGGCCGTCTTCTTGGCCGTCGTCTTCCCTTTGGCGGGCATCGGGTGGACGGTGGCCGGCTCGCCGCGGGTGGCCTTCGCGTCCTGGACGGACTTCTCCAGCATCGCCATGAGATCGACGACCTGCGCGGAGGCGGGCTCGGCCAGCTCCGGCGCCGGGGGACGTTCGCCGGCGGCCTTCGCGGCGATGATCTCCTCCAGGGCGACCCGGTACTCATCCCGCATCTGCCTCATGTCGAGGCCGGTCAAGGTCTCTGCGAGGGCGACGGCCGCTTCGACCTCCTCCTCGGACACCGCAACGTCGGGAACCGGGACCTGGTCGGTGGAGCGGATCTCGTCCGGCCAGAGCATGCCGTGCAGGACGATCACGTCGTCCAGCACGCGGAGCAGGCCCAGGCGCTCGCGGTTGTGCCAGGCGAACTTGGCGACGGCCACCTTCGCCGAGCGCTGCAGGGCCCGGCGCAGCAGCTCGTACGGTTTCGCGGCGACGCCTTCGGCGGCGAGGTAGTAGGAGGCACCGATCTGGATCGGGTCGATGCTCTCGGTGGGGACGAAGGTGACGATCTCGATGGCCTTCGCGGTGGGCAGGGGCATCGCGTCGAGGTCGGCGTCGGTGACCGGGACCAGGGTGCCGGTGGCGGTCTCGTAGCCGCGGCCGATCTCCTCCTGGGCGAGCTCCTCGCCGTCGATCTCGCAGACCTTGCGGTAGCGGATGCGGCCGCCGTCGGCGGTGTGGATCTGGCGGAAGGAGATGTTGTGCGACTCGGTCGCCGGGAACACCTTGATCGGGATGGTGACCAGGCCGAAGCTGATCGCCCCGCTCCAGACGGGCCGCACCGCAACCTCCCTAGATGAGCCCCCTCTCCCTGTCCAGCGTCGCACCGGGCCGGCGCAGGTGCGTACGGGTGCGCGGCCATCCGGGCAGGCCCGGGCGCCGGGGCGGGCGTACGCGGTGAGCGCGTCGTCGAGGGTGAGCTCCGGCCTGCCGGCGGGCGCCTGGCGCATCCGTCCTCATGCCGCACGGCCGCCCCGCGGGCGCTCGATCGTCTACACCTACCGCAGGTCCGCCCCGTCCGGGGCGGCGCGAGGAGGGGTGGGACGGCGGGCACTCGACCGGACGGTGCTGGGGCCCTGGCCATCCACGAGGCGGACGTACTCGTCCCCGCCGGCGGGGACCCAGACCGTGCACTCCACCGGCCTGCTGGTCGACGGTGACAAACCAGACCGGCATGCCGACCTGGTAGCGCCAGCTGGCCTGGTGCCCGCTGAGCGCCGAGGAGGCCCGCCGGGCTGTCCGAAGGCGTGAAGGCCTGCGTCCACTGCTGCTCCGATACCGCGCTGGGCGTGATCGACTCTTCACGGCACGGTGAAGCACATCGGGAGAAGCTCGGACTCCTGTAGCTGCCCGGCCCGCACGCAAGCGCGCCGGCACCCAGCTACCAGGCCCCGGTGCCGCCCGGCGCGAACGGCAGCGACCACCCACGAGCTGGCCGCGCCGGGCGGTGCCGGGGGGAGCGGGGGTCCGGGGGCCTTCGCTGGCCAATGCAGTTGCCTTTGAGTTGCGGGGATCGTTGCCCCGCGTGTGACGGGGTGGGGCGCGGGCCGACGGGTACGGATCGGGATTCTGACGAAGGTGTTCACCGCTGAGCTGGTGGACGCGGCGATAGCCAAGCACGACCGGGCCGAGCGGCGCCGCCGACTCCTGCCAGCGAGGCTGGTCGTGTACTTCGTCCTGGCCCTGTGCCTGTTCGCCCGGGAGTCGTACGAGGAGGTGCTGCGAGTGCTGACCAGCGGCATCCCGGGCAGCCGGGCCCTCGCGCGGGTGAACCGGTCGTCGTTGTGTCGGGCTCGCGCCCGCCTCGGGGAGGACGTGCTGGAGACTGTGTTCCGCCAGGTGGCCGGCTCGCTCGCCACCCCGGCCACGCCGGGCGCATGGTGGCGAGGGCTGCGGCTCCTCGCCCTGGACGGCACCCAGTTCGATCTTCCGGATTCGACGAGCAATGGCGACACCTTCGACGGCCCCTCCACCACCGGCGGCGTCCCCTTCGGATTCCCCCAGGTCAGAGCGGTGGTCCTCGCCGAAATCGGAACGCACGGAGTCCTCGACGCTCGCCTCGGCGGCTACCGCGACGGCGAGCGCAGCCTCGCCTACCCGCTGGCCGGCTCCACCGGCACCGGCGACCTGATCATCGCCGACCGTGGCTTCTGGTCGGTCGAGTTCGCTCACGCCTTCACCGCGGCGGGCGCGGATCTGCTGGTCAGACTCCAGTCCAACCACCTCGGCACCGCCCAGGAAGAACTCCCGGACGGCTCGTACCTGTCGATGGCGCGACCGGGAAAGGAAGTCCGGCTCCGAGCCGCGCGAGAGGGCCGAACGCTGCCCAAGCACGTGATCTACCGGGTCATCACCTTCACGAAGGGCGGCAAGGTCGCCCATCTGGGCACGACGCTGCTGGACCCCGAGCAGTACCCGGCCGCCGAGCTGGTCGCGCTCTACCGGGAACGCTGGGAGATCGAGCTCGCCTTCGACGAGATCAAGAACCACCTCGGGCCGGGCGGCCCGATCAGGTCGCGTACACCGGAGGGCGTCCGGCAGGAGCTGTGGGCCTACTTCGCCGTCCACCACGCGATCCGCCAGTTCGCCCACACAGCCGCCCTCGCCCGACCGGCCGTGGACACCGACCGTGTCTCCTAGCTGAAGTGCGTCCGCATCGTCCGCCGCAGCATCCCGTCCCAGCTCGGAGCGACGGCCACTAAACTCACCCGCTCCTTTGCCGAGGCCGGGCGGGAAGCACGTGCACGCCTCCTTCCCGCTCGGCGCAGCCGGGACTGGCCACGCGCGATCAAGAAGCCGAACCGCTGGCCCGTCCTGAGGACCCGAGCCAGACGCGACACGGTGCAGCCCGGCCGCTGGGCCCACAACCAGACCACGAAGCCGAAGAGCAACCGCCGAGCCGGAAGACCGGTGCTCAAGGAGGCGCACGCCGTGCCACCACCGTGAGAGCGCGCTTGTCGGCCGGCAGATGGAGACCAGGTTCATGGGTATGTGAGGATCCGCCTGTGAAGTGCGACGTGTGCGGACGAGCGATGTGGCAGTGGCCTGTGCCACCGACTGCTTGGGCAGAGCAGATCTGGTCCTGCTCCTGGTGCTACGCCTCGACCCATGTGGGCGGCGAGTGGTTCGAGATCTCTCGACCCCCGTACCAGCCCATGGGCATGCGCTGGGAGAGAGCTGTCGCTAACGGCCTTTCCTCCGATGTCTCTCATGCCTTCGGGGCCTACGACACGACGCTGTGCGGGATCCAGCAAGCCGACATGGCACCCTCCGACCACTGGTGGCTGCCAGAAAGGGAGAACGCCTGCGGCGACTGCCGATCCGCAGCGGGCGGCATCGACAGTCGCTGGCCGCAGGCCATGCGAGGCGAGAACGCGCGCATCAGCGTGCCTCGGTCGGCGACCGCGGGATAGCTCGGAGCGAGGCAGCAGCGTTCCCAGGGTGTCTCACCCTGACTGCCGTAAGGCAACTGCATTGGCCGGCGAAGGCCCCCGGGACCACCGGGCCCCGCCACACACAAATCCCCCGAGCGAACGCCGCCCGACGGCCGACGCCCTCACCACGGGACGCAGTATCTCGACCCAGCGTGTCTTCAATTGAAGACACACCTCACCAACGAACCCCGCTAAGTCCCGCGGCAGGCGAAAGGGCTGCGAGGCGTATCCTCCGTCGTGATCACCGCCCGCTAGCGCGACCCTGAGTGAGGTATCTGTGCGTGGCCCGAAGCCGTTAGCCGTCCTCCTGTCCCTGACCGCCGGCGTACTCGCCGGGTGCGGTCCGGCGACTGACGACGCCAAGCCCGCCAGCAGTACGTCGTCGGCGGCCGCGAGTTCATCGGCGCCAGCGAAGCGGCTGACCGCGTACGACCCGCCGCAGTGGTTCGACGCACGGAATCGGGTCCTCCTGCCGGAGGCGGCCACGAAGGGCCGTACCAACCTGGCCGGACAGATCCGTGGCGGCGGCGAGCACCTGCCCGTGCTCCTCCACGAGACCCGCGCGTTCGTAGCCTCGCCCACGGGCGTTCAGGTCATCGACCTCACAGACGGCAGCGTCCTGGGGGAGGAGTCGGCCCGTGGGGAGGCTTTGCGCGAGGACTCGGACGGGTTCATCCTGCCTCCGGTCCTGGCCGGCAACGAAGTGCTGGTGCCGTTCCTGCTGACGACACCCGCCTCCGGCACCCACACCGCGGGCGCGATGGTCGAGCTCGTCGCGATCAGCACGGCGCCCCCGTACAAAGCTGCTTGGCGAACGACGGTCAAATTGCCCGAGTGGACGTTCCAATCCTCTGGCAAGGTGAAGGTCGCAGCGGTCGGCGCGGACGGCGGCACGGCCGTCGTCACCGTGACCGGAGACGACAACGCGGTGTCGTACGGCATCGACACCGCCTCCCACGCGCTGCGCTGGACGCAGCCCGGACTGGAGGCCGTCCACACCGGTACGGGTATGACCGTGGGCCTGTTCCACATCGAGCCCCTCACCTACGTCCCGCTTGGCGTCGACCTCACCACCGGCACCGAGAAGTGGCGCGGGGAAAAGATCTACGCCGCGCGGATGGAAGCGGCCGCGGCCGGCACGGTCCGGATCACGGGCCCTCAGGTCGGCGAGAACGGCGACCAGCTGCTGGACGTCGCCACCGGGAAGGCCCGCGCCACCATGCCGCCGGGGCTGCGCTCGGCCAGCTGCACTTACGACCGCGCTGCGACGTTGGTGTGCACGCCCGGCTTCGCCGTCGTAGGGGTCGACGCGGCCACCGGCAAGCAGCTGTGGGCGCTCAAGGACGGCGAAGCCGGACGCACTCCCCCGACCGTCACCGCCGTCTGGCACGGCCGCATCTATGGGCGCGCAGTCGGCGGCCCCGTGGTCCTGGACGCGCGGACCGGCGCCGACATGCCCACCAAACCCGAGGCCGCCCCGCTCCTCGTCACTGAGTACACCGGGCTGGTACTCGACGACAGAAGGCTCTACAGCTACCCGGTCGGCGGGTAGCCGGCCCGGCGCCGCGCCAGCGACCGGCCTGCGACGGGCACTTGGCAGCCGAGCGGGCGTTCACGGCGGCCGGCGAGCTTCCCGAGATAAACGTCCGAGCCGAACTGGCAGGCGCCGCGGCACCGTGGGGATTGCGCTATTTGTGGATGCGCGCGCACGGCTCACCGTGGGCGTGGTTGAACTCCACGCACAGCTGGGTGTTGTGGGGGAACCTCTTCCCGCCCTTCCACTTCCAGCTGACCATGGACATCTTGGTCAGTGCCGCGGTGACGGGGGTGGCATCCTTCCAGCCGGTGAGCTCGGACCTGTAGCCCTGTGGGGTGTAGGTGATCAGTCGGGCGCGTACGCCGGTCCCGTGGCCGTCGATGTGCGCCCCGACGCCGTCGACCCGCAGGCCCTTGCCATAGACGGAGAGGCCGACCTTTCCGTCCGCCGCTTTGGCGTCGGCGTGGGCGGGGGCGGCGATGAATACGAGACCGGCCGCCGTCATGTAGATCAGTTTTCGCATACCCCATCAACCCGGTCGGGAGCGCGAAGGTCACCGAGGCCAGACCCACTACTGATGCGCTCCGGACGCCCCTCCAGTTCCTTCCCGGCGGCTCCCGTGTCACCGGCTATCGGACAGCGGAGCTGCCGCCGTCGGCCGCCTTCTGGCGGGCGGCAGGCTGGCCGCGTTCGCCGAGTCGGCGCACCACCCGCTGGCGCTCACGGCGTCAAAGGACTGGAGGGCGGCCCAGCCTGGTCATCCGTAACACGGTTCGCCATCGCATGGGCCGGCGGGGCGGCAAGGCACTCGTACGCCTTCGAAGAAGCCAGCCCACCAGGCGGCCAGACCGGACAGCGGGGGCCGCTGCGCAATCGTGTACGCGGCCCACGTCGCGAGGTAGACCGGGATACCAGGGCTGCGGGGGGTGCCTCTATGTCCTTCGTCAAGGACGTGGTGCCGGGTATGCGGGTGTTTGGGGTGGTCATGCGGCGAGGGTGATGGTGGAGGTCCTGGACTCGTAGAAGGTGCCGTCGCGGAGCATGGCGAACAGGACGCTGATGCGTTGGCGGGCGAGTCGCAGGAGTGCCTGGGTGTGGGTCTTGCCGCGGGCGCGTTGGCGGTCGTAGTAGGTGCGTGAGGCGGGGTCGGCGTTCATGCAGGCGAAGGCGGAGAGGAACATGGCCCGTTTGAGCTGCCGGTTTCCGCCTCGGGGTGCGTGTTCGCCGTGGATCGAGGTGCCCGACGACTTGGTGGCGGGGGCGAGGCCCGCGTAGGAGGCGAGGTGGGCTGCGCTGGGAAACCCGGTGCCGTCGCCGACGGTGACAAGCAGGACGGCGGCGGTCCTGACGCCGACTCCCGGCATCGAGGTCAGGACCGGGTGAAGAGGGTGGGCCTCCAGCAGTGTGCTGATCTGGGCTTCCAGTGCCCGGCGCTGGTCATGGACCGCGGCGAGTGAGGTGGCCAGGGACGGGATCACGATGTCGAGGGTGCCCGTGCCGGGAACGATGACGGTCTGCTCGTCGAGGGCGTCGAAGACCTCGTTGATCAGCCTCTGTGCCATCCGCGGGGCCTTGGGCCGGATGAGCTCGACGAGTCTGCGGCGGCCGGCCTTGCGCAGTGCGGCCGGGGATCCGTATCGCTCGAGGAGCCAGGTGACGGCGGGGTGGTCCAGTCGCGGGCCGAGCACGCGCTCCAGCGACGGGTGGAACTGGGTGAGCAGGCCGCGTATCCGGTTGGAGGTGCGGGTGGCTTCTGCGGCGAGGTCCTGGTCGAAGCCGGTCAGCACCGTGAGCTCGGCGGTGATCTCGTCGGTCAGTTCCAGCGAGCGCAGGGTGTGGGGCATGGTGCGGGCGGCGTCGGCGATGACCGCGGCGTCCTTCGCGTCGGTTTTCGCCTCTCCCGGGTAGAGGTCGGCGATCCGTCGCATGGCCAGTCCGGGCAGGTAGGCGACCTGGCAGCCCGCGTCCCGGGCGACGGTCAGGGGCAGAGCACCGATCGAGGCCGGCTGGTCCACGATCACCAGCACCGTGCCGAACTTCGCGGTCAGCTTGTCGAAGACGGCCCGCAGTCTCGGTTCGCTGTTGGGCATCGGCTTGTCGAAGACCTTCTTGCCCGCCGGCGTCAGCCCGTGGCCGTGGTGGGCGGTCTTGCCGACGTCCATACCCAGGAAGACGCCCACATCGCCGGTGTCGAACACTGTGCTCTCCACTCCTTCGGTGCGGCTGGCCCGTCGGTGTCGTACTCGCGCATCCACGTTATGCAGACCTGCCGCCCGCGAGCGACCGGGCATTGCGCCTGGTCAGGCGGTGGTCGGACCTCTTATCAGCGTCTCCGACGGCACCCCTCGGGCCCGGTGACACCACCCCCCAGGTCATCCGTTCGACAGGGGGACACAGTCATGCCGGGCCCGGAGGCCAGCGGCCCTCTTGCAGGACCGCGAAGAACATAACGGGGGGTGCAGTTTGGCCAGCCAGGCCCGGCTCCGGCCGGTGTTGCGGTAGTACATCGTGTGCCGTTCACTTAGTCCGGAGGAACGCACAGGATAATTACAGTTATCCTGTCGGGATGCTGACTCCGAATCAGAATGACCCGCAATCAGGTGAATCACCCGACATGCCGGGCCCGGAGGTGGCGGCCGAGCTCGTTCCCGTCCCGCCGGCCGGAGAGCTGTCGACCGGCGTCCGCGATCCGCGCGACCTGTGGCCGGAGCACGCGCGCAAGCTCTACGCCCTCCTCGTCTGCCTGTACGGCAAGGGCGACGTCCTGCCCCCGCTCGCCGGGGCCTGGATCGCCAACCAGCGCTCAGACAACACCCGACGCGCGTACGCCCGCGGCTTCAAGGTCTTCGAGGAGTTCGCCCGCGAGCACGGCACCCACCCCATGGCCGTCAAGTTCGCCCTGGCCGACGCGTTCCGGCTGTGGCTGGAGCAGACGCCGACCTGGGTCCGGGTCAAGGGCGGTCGGCGCAACGAGATGATGCGGACCGGGAAGCCGTACTCAGACGCCTCGCGGGCCAACGCTCTGTCGGCGGCCTCCTCGTTCTTCTCCTACTGGGACAAGGTCAGCGACGACGGAGTGAAGAGCCCCTTCGACGCGGTCCAGCGGCCGGTGATGGACCCGGACTACTCGCCCACGCCCGGCTACACCGAGGAGGAGTGGGCGAAGCTCGTGGCCACTGCCCGGGACCACCACCGCATCTCGGCGTACCGCAAGCGCGCCTACGCCCTGCTGCTCATGCTCTACACCCTCGCCCTGCGTATCGACTCCCTCCTCAACGCCCGCGTCGAGGACCTGGACGAGGACATGGGCCACCGGGTTCTTCACCTGGAAAAGATGAAGGGCGGCGGCCGGAAGAAGAAGCCCATCCCGCCGGTGGCCTGGGACGCGCTCCAGGTCTACCTCGACGGACGTACCTCGGGATGGCTGTTTTGCACGTCTTCCGGCGCCCAGCTCGACGAACCGGCCGTCTGGCGCCTGTGCAGCGCGCTCGCCCGCCGCGCTGGCCTGCCCGAACGCGGCCCACACGGCATCAAGGGCGACAGCATCACCCACGCCCTGTCCAAGCCGAACGCGCGTCCAGACAAGGTCCAGGCCTGGGCCGACCACAAGGACTCACGCACCACCCAGCGCTACAACAAGCGCAGGCAACGCCTCGACGACAGCCCCGGCTACGGACTCGGCGCAGACCTCGCCGGCGCGCTGGCACCCGACACAGACTGATCGAGCCCCACGGCCGGTCGCCCGCCGCTTACGCAAGAGCCTCCTCGACGACAGCCCGGGGTACGGCCTCGGAGCTGACGTCGCCGGCGCCCTGACACAGGGGCAGGACTGATCGCTTCGCCTCAGGCTGAGGCCCTCGCCGAGTTTCTCGTTCGGCATGTTGCCGACCAGCATCACCACGTCGGCACCGGTGCTGCGTGTCACCTCGCGCGCTCGGCGTTCGCTCGTTGGAGATCACCCTCCGGCGTGTCTGGGACACGCGAGCATCCCCTCCCCAAAGCTGAGGTCATGCCGTGCGATACGCCTCCGGGCCGTGATCCACGACGCGCCTTCACTCGGACGCAGAGAGCCCTCCTCTACCTCGCCCACGGCGGCACCTGCGATGCCTGCCAGGCCCCGCTACGCCGTGGATGGCACGCCGACCATCGCGTCCCCTGGGCGGCAGGGGGGAGGACCGAGATCGAGAACGGGCGGGCACTGTGTGCCCCCTGCAACCTCCAGAAAGGGGCCCGTCACGTGGAGTGGCCGACCCTGCGCGACTGCCAGAGAGAAGCGTTCGACCAGTACATGGCCGACCGGACGCGGAAGCTTGCGTGGCTGGCCATGCTCACACCCGGCGCCGGAAAGACGATCTTCGCTCTGTACTGTGCGGCAAAGCTCAAGGAAATGGGGGTCGTCTACCGAGTCGCGGTCTACGTCCCCTCGGACTCGCTGCGCCAGCAGTGGGCAGACCAGGCCGCCCGGTTCGGGCTGCACCTGATGCCGGTAAGTGACCCGTCTGACTATAGGGACCGCGAGTTCGACGGGTTCGTTGCGACCTACGCCCAGATGAACGCCACGGGTGCAGATCTCGCCTTCAAGGCCGTCGTGGACTCCCCGACCATCGCCATCCTGGACGAGGTGCACCACCTCGGGGACAGCAGGGCCTGGGCGACGGGAACGCAGCGCGCGCTGACCCATGCCGAGAACATCCTGATGCTCACGGGCACCCCGTGGCGGTCGGACGACTGCGACATCCCGTGGTGCGAGTACGAAGCGGACCCGAACGACCCCAGCCAGAAGCGCGTCGTCGTCGACTTCTCGTACGAATACGGCGAAGCTGTCGCCGACGGTGTGTGCCGCGCCGTGGAGTTCCACTCCTACGACGCCGAGCTGCGCTACCTCGACGTCGGCAGCGAGGTGAAGCAGTCCCTCCGCGACCACGGCCGAGGCCGCGAGCTGGGCCGGATGTTCAACCACGTCTTCGACCCTGACCAGGCATGGACGCCAGGTCTCCTCGCGCGGGCCCACGAACTGCTCATGGACCGCCGCAAAGACGTCCCCGACGCGGGAGGACTCGTCGTCACCGACAAGGCCGAAACGGCTCGGGCGATCGCGCGAATCTTGGCGGACATCAGCGGCCAGCAGCCCACGATCGTCGTCAGCGAGGACGACGAGGCCGTCAACAAACTGGAGGCGTTCCGCCACGACGGTGAGAAGCAGTGGATCGTCGCCATCCGCATGGTCTCCGAAGGCGTGGACGTCCCACGACTCATGGTGGGCTGCTACCTCAGCCGGTGGAAGACCCCCCTGTTCTTCCGCCAGTACATGGGCCGCTTCGTACGTAACCGGCCCGAGTGCCCCGCAGACGCCTTCGACGCGCACGTGATCATGCCCGCCGTGTCCGTCTTCATGGAGCACGCCGCCCAGGTCGAGAACGAGCTGCGGGACCTGTCCCGCGTCGACGACGAAGAAGACGACTGGGACGACGAGCCGGACCCCAGCGGCCACACGGGTGGCTGCGTCATCCCCGGGCAGGCGGCGGTATGGGACGAGCCAGCCGGACCCCACACCGGCGGCGGAGCGGGCGCAAGAGCAGGCACAGGTCGGGCGCATCTGCTCGAAGGGGACGGGAGCAACGGGCAGCTCGGCCTGCCCTTCGATCCTCCGCCGGCTGTGGAAGTCATGGCCCCTGAGTTCTTCCGCTCCGACCTACGGGGCATCCCCCAGGCGTCGCCTGTGTACCTCCACGGGGAGCAGAAGTGCCGGGAGAAGGGCATCCCGATCACCTACGCCCGCCAGCTCGCGGACGTCCTCGCCGAGTCCGCCCCGGTGACGATGCCGACCCCGGTCGTCTACCCGGAAACCCCCAAGTTCAAGAAGAAGCGTCTGCTGCGCAAGCGCGTGGACACCATCATCGGGAAGCTCGCCGCCATGCAGGCCCGCGAGGCCGGGGAGAGCGGCGCTACGGCCGTCGGCCTGCGGAAGAAGGCGATCAACACTGACCTCATGGTCCGCTTCAACGTCAAGCGCGAGTACGCGGGCCTGGCCACGCTTCGGAAGATGGAGCAGCACCTGACCCACGCCGTCGAGAAGTTCACGGCCAAGACGGGGGGCCACAGTGGCCGATGAACTGCGAGAACGCGGCCAGCTTGTTGCCTCCCTCGGCTCCTCGCTCCGCTCCGGCAGAAACTCGCTGGGCACTGTCCCCAAGCTTCTGGAGGATCTTCTCCTGGACGGCGGGTGGAAGGACTTCGTCACCCAGCTCGGGGACCACGTCACGTACGCGGACGACGACTTCGAGACGTTCGTGTGCGCGCTTCCCCTCAAGGGCCTCGGAGCCAGCCTGGACCTTGTAGAACTCATCATCGGCGACCGCAACGACCTCCTCGCCGAGTTCTACAAGGTGGCCTCCCGGCGAGACGGCCGCCCTCGGAAAACTGATGACAATGTCCTCAGTTCTCCAGACGAGGAAGCCGCGCTGCCGTCGCCCCGCAAGGGCAGGCAGGCGGGGAACTCCAAGGAATCAGCGATCCGCCGCCTAGGCCGGGAGCGCCCGGATCTCCTGGCGAAGGTCACGGCTGGGGAGCTCAGCCCGCACCGGGCATCGATCCAGGCGGGATGGCGCAAGGAGACCGCCACCATCCCGCTGGAGGATCCGGAGAGGATCGCTCAGGTCCTCGTCCGAAGGTTGGAGCGCTCTGGAGCCGCCGCCGTGGAAGCGGCTCTGCGGCGGCTCCTGGCCACCGAGGACGAGGGCTGATGTGAGGTGCTGGTGAGCACTTTGCTGCTTCGTCGTCTCGGCCGCGGGCCGTACGCACCCACACTCTGCTCAGCGCTTGGGCTGCCGACGGCAAGCCCGCGGGCTTGCCGGGCTCCCTGCGCAGACAGTGAGGTCGGGCCCGGCCCCGTTCACACCCAGGGCTCATCCTCGGGAGGAAGAGTGCTGAGCATCCCCGGCTAGGGCACCAGCATGCCCCGGCCCGCCCCCGGGCAGTGCGCGCCGCTGTGGGACGCGGGATGGCGGTGGCCGGGCACCCTGAGGCTGTACTCGTGTCCGGCCTGCCCGCCCGTCGTCGTAGTCACGGCCGACGGCCGGCACATGATGCCTAGGCGGCCGGGGTGACTTGGCGTCATGTCCGGTCTATCGCCTCGGATATCGCACAATTATCCGAGGCGATCCGCCACGCGTAGCCGCATTGCGCCCACACAGGACGTCGGCGCCTTCACAACAAACGATCTGCTCGTATCGCTCCCGGTCTTGTGGCCTTCGTCGTCTGGTCTAACTCGACGGCGTCCGGGCGGCCTGCCCGGGCCGCCCGCGGTGAGGATGTCGAACAACGGGGCCATCACAATCGCGGCGGGCTACTTTGCACCGTGGGGCAGGGATAGGCGACGGGGCCGACACACACCGCACGATGGCTGCAGGCGCGGCCGACGAAGGAGGTGGTGAGTGAGTGCCGCAGCGCGTTGGTGCCGACGCTGGAGGGCTGCCCGTCAGTAGGACAGCCCCCAAGCCTCACTTGCCGCGGCCAGGTCGGCGCTCCGGACCGGCGTCCCTGCTGGGTGCCGCAGGTGGTTGCTTACTCGTACCCTGGGTCGGCTCCTCCTTGCCTTGTCTGGTGGGCCGGGTGGTAGTGCTGCGTGTCCTGGCGGCAGAAGCGTCGACTCGCCGGCGAACGGTGCCCGGCGCCGGTGGCGGTGGCGGTGGCGGTGGCGGGACCAGCGTAAGAAGACGTTCTGGACCATCCACGGCGATGAACGCCTCCAGCCCTCCGGGTGCAAAGCCGTTCTTCCACGCTTCGTTGCCCGCGCGGTATGCCGTTCTGATGTCCGAGGTGTGGTATTCCAGCGGAGGCTCGACGGTCCTTACCTTCCGGTTGAAAATTTCCTCGAAGCTGGCGTTGCGAATCAGGTCGAATCCCTCGCCGCTGGCGGTAGGGAAGACGAGGTCGAATCTTTCCGGAGGGAACATCCGGTTGAATCCGCCCGGGTCGAGTTCCGGGCGGGTGATCACGCGCACGGTAACCCGGTCCTGGAGCCCCACTGCGTCGATCGTCGCCTGCCAGAATCCGGCGCGCTCCTCGGCGGACATGGGGTTCTTCGCCGGTGACGTGTTCGCCTCGCAGCCGGCGTAGAACTCGCGGAGATGTTCCGGAACGGGTGGCATTTGCTCCGGCCGGGCCTCCAAGTCGAGAACTCCTATCTCCAGGGACGGGAAATCGCGCAGAATGGTGCGGACGGTGTCCAGGTGAGCGATGGAGACGATCTGGTAGCGGCCGAAGGTGACTGCTGGGCGGTCAGTGATGGGCCCCGCATCCGCGTCGGGATGAAGCAGGGGGGCGGCGAATTCGAGCGCCCGCTGCAGCCGTGGTTCCCATTCGGGTGCCATCCGGGCCTGCAGGCTGGCGTGCAGGGTGAGGTAGGCGCGGCTCTGTTCCAGGGTGAACGGCTGGTTGCGTACCTCCTCCAGCACGGCACGTGTGGCCACCGGCAGGCGCAGCTCACCGCTGTCCAGGCGTTCGTTGCGGTGCACCGGGTGTGCGCTCCCGCGCTGGTAGACGGCCTGCCCGGAGACTCGGGGGTCCGCGTCGAGCCAGTCAGCGACCTCGGCAAGGTGGGTGTACCGCTGGTCGTGCAGGTCTGCGGCGACGATCCGCCCCTGACCGGTCATCTCGTGACCGACTTGGTAGCGCTCTAGAATGCCGAGTTCGCTCGTCGCGGCCGAAGAAGCGAGCAGCGCCGCTTCGATTCGGTAGGGCGCCCTGCCGTCGGCCTCAGCGGACAGCTTGTCGAGGAGGCGGTCTGAGACCTCCCGGTCGCGCAAGCCATGCTCGACGATCAGATGTGAGCCGCGCTCCACGAGGTAGTCGATCGCCGACTCGAACCAGATCCTCGACTGGACCTGGATAAGGTCGTCGGCCAGCTGCGGACCGTGCGCCGCGCGCAGGCGCTGGTACTCGGGGTGAAACCCCCGAACCGCGTCCACGTCAATCACGACGGGCCGGGCATCCACCGGGTAGGTCGCTTTGATGTCCTGCGCGAGGACGGTCTTTCCGGCTCCCGGGGGCGCGCTCAGCACTGTCGCGACGGGCTGATCCTGTGGGACGGCGCCGGCGAGCAGCGTCTGGGCGATCTGCTCGAAGATCAGATCGGACTGCTCCTGCGGCAGCACATATGTCCGGTCGACTCCGGGGTCCGTCACCGGTTCAGGCCCTCCGTTATGGACTTCAGGACCGGCGCTTCACGGTCCAGGACCTCCTGGACGGAATCGGCGTCCCGCGGGTCGAGCGAGTTCAGTAGCGAGGTCCATCGGTCGCGCTTCTCGGACCATTCCTCCTTGCCGGCCGCCACCTGACTGGCGGCGTGACCGATTAGCTGCAAGAGGACATCACGGGCCACTTCGTAAGCCGCGCCGTTCCAATTCGGAAGCTGTCCCATGTCTTTTTGCGTCATCGTTTCCAGTACCCTTCTCTACCCTTGCCGGAGTATGGATATACTGCACAAGTCCATTAACAAGGAGGCGTGTTCTTTATGTCGAACTATATCGGTTGGATTCGGTCCCAGGTCGGGAATTCTTTGATTCAGCTCAACTTCGCCGCCGCGTGCGTGGTCACCGACGGCAAGGTCTTGTTGCAGCGCCGCGGAGACGACGGTGCATGGGGTTTTCCAGGCGGGGCGATCGAACTGGGCGAGTCGGCCGCCGAGGCGGCGGTACGAGAGACGGAGGAGGAGACCGGTCTACAGGTGTGCGTGGACACGCTGCTGGGTGTGTACACCAAGTACCGGCACGCCTATCCCAACGGCGATGCGGTCCAGCCGATCACCGTGTTCTTCCGCTGCTCCGTCGTCGGCGGGCAGTTGGACGTCAAGGACGCGGAGACACTCGAGCTTCAGTACTTTCCTCTGTCGCAGGTGCCGCCGCTGACAAACTCTCAGCACCAAGATGCCTTGTCTGACCTGAGGCTGGGCCGACACAGCGTCTTCCGCTGAGTCCCGCTAACGGCGAGGTCCCTTTTGGGGTGCCTCGAAGCTGGGCTGCGGACGAGCGCCGGGGGCGGTGGCGGGGGGCGCCTCCTTGTGGCCGCCAGCGGCCGTGGTGGAACGCGAGGTCGCTGCCTTTGTGGCCACCACGGGGCGGCCCGCCTCCCGCTGCCGCGTACGGTTCTGGGTAGCTGTGAAGACGGCGGCGTGCTCCTCGACGAGAGCAGCTGCGCGTTCGGCGACACCGGGCGTGCCAAGAACGTAGGCGGTCTGACCGTCTGCCACAGGAAACTCCAGGCACCGCCCACCAGCAGCCTGGACGGCCGCCCAGCCCGCAGCGACGTCCCACGGCTTGGTGCCGATGCCGACGTAGGCGTCCAGCGCTCCGGTCGCGACGTCGAACAGGTCGCAGGAGGTGGATCCCGTGCGCCGGAAGTCCTGTACCTCGGGGATGAGCCGGATGAGGGTCGACAGCGTCAGGGGGCGGCGTTCCTCGCTGATGGACACACTCACCGAGACCAGGGCGGCGCTCAGTTCGTCTGTGGCAGAAACCGACGGTGTGCCATTTCCGGACACGATCGCCCCGGTCTCGTCACAGGCGATCCATATCCCCGTGGCGGGCCGGATGATCGAGCTGGCCGCGGGTATGCCGTCCACCTCGGCGGCGACGGCCACGGCGAAGTCGGCGCGTCCGTGGGCAAAGTTGGCGGTGCCGTCAATGGGGTCGATGATCCAGCGTACGTTCCCACTGCCCTCCTGCTGCCCACCCTCCTCGCCGAGGATGGCGTCGTGCGGCCGGTGCTGTCGCAGGAACTCCGTCACAGCGCGCTCCGCCGCGGTGTCCACGTCAGTCACCAGGTCGCGGTGCGAGGATTTGGTGCGCACGGCAAAGCCGCCCTCACGCTGCGCGGCCGTAATGACGTCACGGCCGCGCTGGGCGGCCTCCAGGGCCAGCTGCCCGAGTTTCGATAGTTCTATGTCCATTGGAGTCCCCCTAGTTTTTGGTCGTCAGTCGTCATTCTGCCGCTACGTGCTGGGCCGCCCCGAGGACGGCGCGCCGCAGCCCTCACAACGCCGTCCGGGAGCAGGGCTGGTCAGCAATCCCGTTCCCCGGCCCTCGTCGGACGCGAGCGCAGGACGCAGCGCCCGCCGAGCCCGAACGCGGCCCAGAGGGTGGGCCCTGATCGCTTTCAGCGCCACCCACGGCCTGTGACTTGCCGGAAGGGGGCCGTAGCAGCTGCCGCGGCCCCCTCTTCACGCTCCTCTCCGACCGACCTACAGGGACGACGGGCAGGGCGTTCGCCTGAGCCGGGGCAGGACATCCATCAGCCGTCGGGCTGGCTCCATGCGCTGGGCACGATGCCGGGCAGCCGGTGGCCGATCTGGTGCTCGCCCTTGGTGCAGCCGGCAAATGGACCGGTGGAGCCGCGCAACTGGTTCAGGCAGGGGTCCAGGTGGTCGCGGTGCCACACGCTGGGGCCGGTGTAGCCGCAGGTGGCGGGGTCGGTGAGTTCCTGCCAGGCGAGCCAGCACGCGTGCAGGCGGGCGACGGCGACGGGGTGTTCGAACCAGAGGTGGCACCAGCGGGCGTCGGCGGACGGCTCGGCCAGGTACCCGGGTACGAGTACGCCTTCCACCCACTCGATCAGGGCCCGGAGCTCGTCGTCGTACTGCGGGGAGTCGAGCAGGAGGATGAAGGGCGGGTACTGCCACTCGTCCTCCTCTGCCGCTTCGTCCCCGTCCTGGTCGCCGACAGCGGCATCACCATCCTCGGCCGCGTCCTGGCCGCTGTCGGTCTCCGTCAGGCGCTGGACCTGCGCGGTGAGGGCGGCGACTTGTGCCTTGAGGTCTTCGAGGTCCTGGAAGAGGGCGACGGGCACCTCGAAGCCCGGCAGGTCTTCCGACGGCTCCTGGTTGTCAGGCACGGCGGGTGGCCTTCCGCTCCTCGTGCGCAGCGACGGCGCGCTTGGTGATCGCCGCCTCCTCCGTCTTCATCTGCGGGCCGATGTGGGCCATGCCCTTCTCCTCGTACCAGGGCCGCAGCGCGATCTGGGCGACGGGCATGCCGGTGGACATCAGCAGCGCCGTGCCCTTGCGCATCGCGCGGATCTCAGCGGGATCGAGGACCTGCTCGCGCTGCTCGGAGTAGCTGCGGCTGATGCCTTCCTTGCCCTTGGAGTAGGAGCCCCGCTCGACGTAGTGCGCGCCGGTCAGGGTGGAGACGTCCTGGGCGAACTTCGCGTCGTCGATGCCCACGCCGATGATCTTCTTCGTGGCGGCCGACCACATGGCGTCCATGCCGACTTCGCCCCAGCTTTTCACGCCCTGCCGGTAGGACTGGAGGATCACGAAGGGGGTGATGCCGCGGGAGCCGAGGTGGCTGTAGAGGTCGGGCAGGTCGGCGATCTTGCAGATGTTGGCGGCCTCGTCCAGGACGGCGCGCATCGGCTCGGGCAGGCGGCCGCCGTGGCGTTCTCCGGCCTCGGCGCCGGCGGTGAAGACGGCGTCGGCGAGTCCGGCGACGATCGCGGAGGCCGGGCCGCCCTTCTTGCTCAGCAGGTACAGCGTGTCCTTGCTGGTGGCGAAGTGCTCGGGGTCGAAGCGCGGCAGGTCCTTGTCGGGGGTGACCCACGCGAGGACCTTCTCGTCGCGCAGCGCGGACATCGCCGTGCGGGCGTTCTGGTAGATGCCCGACTGGGTCTCCTCGGCGATGTTGACGGAGGAGTCGACCTGTTCGGCGAGGACCGGCTCGCGCTGGTAGAGGACGCGCAGGGGAGCCTTCTCCTTGGGGTCGGAGAGCCACTTCATGACGTCGCGGACGGTGCCGCCGTCGTGATAGGCGGCGCGGAAGAGCCCAACGAGGAGGTCGCCGGCTGCCTGGGACCAGAACGGGTCGGCCTGCTCGGAGGTGATCTGGTTGACGAAGTGGGAGGCGAGGCGCTCGGCGCCCTCCAGCGTCTCGGCCTGGGCGATCATGTCCCACCACATGGCCCGCTCGGCCTGCGCGACGCCCTGGGTGTCCAGAACCCAGGTCTGCCCGGTCTGCGCGCGGGAGGCGTAGGTCGCGGCGTACACGTCGGCCTTGTTTGAGGTCATCAGCAGGGCGCCGGGGGCCTCTTCGGCGACGGGGATGGCCAGGGAGGTCGATTTGCCGGCGCGGGGCGCCATGATGGCGACGTAGGTGTCCTCATCGGACCCTCGCAGCTCCACTCCGGACGGCAGGTGGTCGCCGAGGAGCACGCCCCGGTCGCGGGCCCGGAGCTCCTTCGGGTTGGCGTCCCGGAGGGAGACCCGCAGGCGGGTGGCGGTGCGGGCGGCGGGCTTCGGGGTGAGCTCGCGTACCTGGTGCAGGGTGGCCAGGCTGGAGGGGTTGCGGTACCAGCGGAAGGCGAGGCGCAGCCCCCAGACGACCAGGGCGGTCACGGCCAGGTCGAGCGTGGTGGCGCCGATGGCCGAGGCTGTCGGGGAGTTGGGCCAGGCCGTCTGCCAGTCGGTGGCCATCTGGTAGGCGGCCACCAGGGAGACGGGGAAGGGCGCCACGTCCTCACCGGTGAGGGCCGCGCCGGCGGCCGCGCCCGTCCAGGTGGAGACGGACAGTGCCACCGCGCCGCCCAGGAGCGTGCCGCCGAAGGCCCACGCCCGGTCGTTCTCCGTCATCATCGGCGACCGCCTCCTATCGTCGTCGTCCTGCGCCGGTTGGTGTCCGTGCGGTACAGGCGCTGTTCGGTGGACGTCAGCTCCAGCGCCGCGGCGATCCCGGGTCGGGTCCCGATCTTGATCAGGTACTTGCCGCGGCCGGGGTGGCGGGCGCCTTCCTCTTCGGCCGGCTGGGAGCTGTCGTCCTCGTCGCTGTAGCTGGGGTCGATGTCCAGGCCGGTTGTGGTGGCCGAGGACCACGAGCCGATCATCATGCGCTCCTGCTCGGTCAGGGAGCGCTTGCCAGTGACGCGCTGGAGCTCCTCCTCGGAGGACGCGCCGATCACCCAGGTGTCACACCGGTCCATCAGGCCGCGGGCCTTGGCCCGGTCCTGCTCGGTCGGCAGGGCCTCGACGTCCAGCAGCGAGTGCGTCACGTAGATCGTGACGTCGTCGGTGGTCCGGTTGAGGCGGCTGATCGCGTCCATGGCGTCGACCAGGCCTGGGCCGGAGCGCAGGGCCCGCCACATCTCGTCCATCGGGAGCACGAGCTTGCGGTCCATCAGGCCGATGGAGCGGGCGGAGTCGATGCTGCTGTAGGTGTAGGCCCAGGTGGCGATCATCCCGGCCGCGATGACGTCGTTGCCGCGGGCCCGCAGCGCGCTGATGTCGACGCTGACCGCGGGGGCGTTGATGTCGAGCGGCACCGTGGTCGCGCCGTCGAACAGGCCCTTCAGGGGCCCACCGATCAGGTTGTCCAACCCGGCGACGACCGAGCGGGTCAGGTCCTTGTACCGGTCCCCGTCGGCGGCGAGCTTGGAGTGCAGCCGGGCCGGGCCCTCGCGCAGCACCTGCACGACATCGGAGATGACCGGGTCGCCCGCCTGCGCGTCGGCCGCAATATGCACCGCCGTGTCCAGGGCGCTGCGCTCGATCTCGTCGGCCGGTCGCCCCAGCCCGTGCTTGGTGGACAGCAGGGCCACCAGCGTCTCCAGCCGGCGCCCGTTGAGGACATCGAGGAGGGCCTGGCGGCGCTCGGTGGGCAGCGAGGCGGCCTGGTTCTTGAGGGGGCCGGAGTCGAGCGGGTTGATGCGGCCGATGCCGTCGCCGATCCGAACGACGGAGCCGCCCAGTTCGGAAATCAGGGTGCTGTACTCGCCCTTGACGTCGCCGGGGACGCACACCATGTGCCCGTACGCCGAGTAGACCATGCACACGCGCTTGACCAGAGCGCTTTTCCCCGCGCCGGGCTGGGACATGACCCAAACACCCGGGTTGGTGGTGAGGCGGCCGGTCCACCCGGAGGGGTCGATGCACACGAGCTCGCCGGTCAGCACGTCCCGGCCGACCGGCACACCGCGCGGCGGCAGACCGCTGCCGAGGAGGAAGGGGTAGATGCCGGCTGCCTGGTTGGTGGGGCCGGTGTAGACGGTGCCCGGGTCCTCGACCGAGACGCGGCCGCCGAACCGGCCGCCCCACCCCAACCTGGGGGCGAACCGGGCCTTCAGTTTCTTCTCGGCCCGCCGGTCCTCACGGCTCGGACGGCCCTGTTCGGCCTCCCGGGCCACACGCTTCGGCGTGGTGACCGGCGGCGGCTTCGGCGTACGCGCCATCGGATCAGTCCTTCACGAGCGGGTTGTAGCCCAGCGGAAGCCCGGCGGCAAAGACGGCCGCCTGGGCGCCGTAGGCGGGGCGCATGCGGATGCCGCGCGTCGACTTCATCGCGCGCTCTATCTCCTGCCGGGCGGCCGGGAGGTCGGCAGTGCTGCGGGCGGTGACGGTCACCATCAGCGTCCAGTCGGCGACCTGCGAGCCGCCGGCCATTTGGGCGGCCGCTCGCTCCGCCCGCTGGGTGTCCGCCTTCTGCGTCCACTTCGACCGGCCCTTGACCTCGGCGGTTGCCTGCTCCCGCTGGTGGGCATTGCTGATCTCCCGCTCCAGCACCGCCTCGCCCTCGTAGGGGTCCAGGACCCGGTAGGCGAGCGTGATGCGGCGCTGGAACTTCCCCGGCGCCAGCAGCGGCAGAAGCACGCTGTAGGCGATGGGGCGGCGCGGCATCTCGCGCAGCACGTAGGAGACGGACACGCCGCCGTCGTGCGCGTACTCCTCCCAGCCGTCGTCGGCCGCCTGCGGCCCGCACTCCGGCCAGGACAGCTCATCGAAGTCCGCGTCACGTGCGTTGAAGACGTCCGGGTCGTAAGCGGCGCGGACCAGGCGGCGCAGGTCGACGTCGGTCGCACGGCGCTCGATGTCGGTACCGGTGCCGGACAGGTCCAGCGAGTCGACGACCCTGATCGCTTCGGCCACCCGCTCGGCGAGATCGACGGGCGGGTTGGCGGCCGCGGTGGGGTCCACCGTGACCGACATCCAGGACGCCACCGAGGCGGTGGCCCGCGGGGTGGTGCGCACGAGCTCGGCGACGAGCTGCTTGGCCAGGGCAGGCGCGTTCGGGTCCTGGCGCGACTTCACGTCGTCTCCGAGCGCGTCCCCGGCCCCGGGGGTGATCTGGATCGTCACCGAAGCGCCCCTGATCATCTCGTCCGTGCTCATCGCGTCCAGCACGGACGACCAGGTGCGCAGGCTGCTCTGCACCGAACCGGTCGGCGCCATGAGGCTGCCGCCGGGGGCCAGGAGCGTGCTGATGGTCATGCGCTCGGTCTGCCGGTCGTGCACGACTCCCACGGACTTGCCGGTGGTGGGGTCGTGCGCCTGGATGAGGGTGGATGAGGCACCCACCCCGGGCAGGTCCAGTGCGTACGGGTGCGGCAGGAGCAGCCTGCGAAAGGACGTGGCCTCGATCCGGGCGGCCCGCCGCCAGGACGCCTTCGCCCAGTAGTAGCCCAGGGCCGACATGCCGTGGCGGCGGGCCGCGGCCATGGCCAGGACCAGGCCGGTCAGCGGCAGCGTGACCAGCAGGGTGAGCGGGGCCTGAGTGCCGATCACGCCCTCAGCCAGCAGCACCAGCGCTGCGGTGATGGTGGCGCCCTTGGACAGCCCGCCGAAGCCGAAGCTGCGGCGGGCACGGAACCCCTCGACCATCAGGGTCCGCGGTACTTCATGAGCCGTCACTGCTGATTACCCCCGCCTACTTCTCCTGCCACGTCGTTGATGCCGTCCCTCACCTTGATGGCCGCCACGACCGCGAGACCCGCCGGTCCTGCGGCCGCCGCGGTGCCCGTGGCGTTCGCCGCGCCGGCTGTGGTGGCCGCCTCGCCGACTCCCGCGCCCTCCGCGGTGGCCTGGGCCGGGATCTTGGCGGCCTCGTTGCGGGCCGCCTGGGCCTGCGCGTCGGCGCCCGGGGCCCCGTCCTCGCCTGCGTTCCCGTTCTGGCTTCCCATCGTCTGGTTGACCATCGCCGCGTGCGCCGTCGGGCTGGTGGGCGCCTCGCCGCCGCCGCTCTCACTCTTGCCGCTGCTGCCGATGAAGTCCGCGGCTGCGCCGAGCGCGCCGCTGGCACCGCCGGCCGCCATGCCGCCGCCGACCGCCGCGCCGAAGGGCGCGAAGAGCTTCGTCAGCGGACCGGGTGCGACCACCGCCAGGACCAGGGTTGCGGCACCGCGCAGCCACTCCGCCAGGGTCTTGGACTCCCCGAGCTCGGCGAAGCCGGTGCAGATGATGATCGCGAGGATCGGCTTGTAGGCGATGATGACCAGCCCGCTGGTGATGAGCCGCGGCGCCCACTGGCGGGTGGTGTCTCCGCCCGCGCGGCCGCCGCCAGCCACGGGCAGCAGCAGGCAGATGATGGGGATGGCGCTCTGCCGCAGGAAGACCATGATCATCTGGATGAAGCCGAGCACGCAGAGGGAGAAGACGATCCCGGCGACCATGATCGGGTTCGCAACGCCCTGCGGGACCATGACGTCGAGGATGCGGTCGAAGCCCTTGGCGTCATCCTTGAAGATCGCGGCCACCAGGCCGTCGGTGAGGGCGTCCCCCAGCGACAGCAGGAGCGCGAAGAGGCCGACGCCGAGTGCCGACAGCAGGATGTTCTCCACCCAGCCCACAGCGGCCCGCCCGGCATGCTTGGCCTGCCCGGTGACAGCCATCTTGGCGATCTGCCACATGAGTCCGGCTGCTGCGATCACCAGCCCCAGCCAGGTCATCATGCCCGCGAGAGTCGCGTCCTTGCCGAACAGGCCGGTCGCCTCCAGGTCGAGTGAGGGGCCCGAGAGTGCGACCGTCAGCGTCTTCCTGATGATCCACCTGGCGACGTCCTCAGCGGACTTGATCACGTCACCCAGGGTGCTCTTCCAGACCTTGTCCCACTCCTCCTCCACCTTGTTGTTGACGGCATCGCCGATCTTGTCGCACAGGTCCCCCTTCCCCGCAAGCTTCACGATCACGTTCATGGCACTGCCGCCCGGTGCGAGCTCACACACCACTTGGACGCCGTTGCCGATGATCCCGTCAGCAGTCGCGGGCTGCGGTGCCGACAGCGATATCCCGAAGACCGCGGCCAGGACCAGCAGCAGGGCCGCCAGCCGACGTCTCACGATGCCTCCCGGATAGCCGTCCACCCGGCGGCGTTGAACGCCGCGTCACCCGGGGCCACCATCGCCGGTTGTGCCGCCGCCTTGGCATCCTGCTGTGCCCGCACGGTCGCGGCCGAGGTGAGCTTCCAGTCGCCGCCCTCCCACTGCGCAGCGACCAGGGTGCGGCTGTAGGAGCCGGATTCCTTCGCCGTCTCCCCGTTTTTCTGCACCACCCGGGCCAGCAGCCACACGCTGACCTCACCACTCGATGCCTTGATCACCTTGTAGCCCACCACCGTGCTGCGCGCGTACGCACCCGACGGCAGCGGCTGCCCCGGCGCCACTCCCATCTCCGTGGCCAGGGTCTTGTCGGTGTTCTTCGCATTCAGCTCGATCGCCTCGGCGTTCTTAGCCGACTGGTCGCTCTTGCCGATGTAGGAGCGGTAGACGCGCATCTGCTCGCTGACGGAGGACTTGCTGCCCTCGACGCTGGAGTTGTTCGCGGCCGCCATCATCGCGACCGCGCCCTCGGTGGTCTGCGGAAAGCCAACCGTGCTGCCGTAGTCGTCACGGCGCTCCCCCCGCGGGAGCGCCGTCCACCGCTCCGGCTCGGTCCAGTCCGCCGGCGCCGCGTACGTCGCCTGCGGACTCGCCGTACCGGTAACGCTCGGGCCCGCCTCGCCCTTCGCCGGCGTGCTGGCCTCTCCGTCGCCGTCTCCGCCGAGCAGCGCATAGCCGGTCAGCCCGAGCACGACCGCGAGTGCCACGCCTGCGATCCACGTGCCCTTGGTGTTCCAGGCCCCCCTGGTGCGCGACACGTCAGCTCCCCGAGATGCCGTTGAGGATGGTGATCAGGGAACCGGCCAGGAGAATGGCGGCCACGCCTCCACCCATCCACTTGAAGGGCTCGGATCCGCCACCGCTGCGGGACTTGTCGGCGACCGCCAGCTTGTAGACACCCATGCCGGTTCCGCCGACGCCCGCGAGGATCACCAGCCACAGGCCGTAGCCGAAGATCTTGGCGACGGGGCCGTCCATCCCGGGGATCGCGGTCGGCGTGGCGCCGGGGATCAGGCCCGCCAGCGTGTGGAGCTCGGTCATGCTCATCTTCCTTCCATCGTGCGCCGCAGCTTCGCCGCCGCGGCCTGAACGTCTTTGTGCTCCATGGCCTCATCAGGTCCCTTAACGGCCCGCAGGACCGGCAGGTACGGGATCCGGGCCACCCCCGCCAGGCGGCCTTCGAGGGCGCGTACGACGAACCGCGCGTCGGCCACGGGCCGGGTCGGGGCGTCGGAGATCAGCACGAGCCAGGGCTTCGGCAGCGGGCCCCACCGCAGAAGCAGCTCCTCCACGCAGGTCACGCCGTAGACGGTGCTCTCCGTCAGCAGGACCGGCTGGGCCCCGTATGGGATGGGCTCGGCAGGCATCACGACCCGGGCCTGCGCGCCGTCGCCATCGTCGTCGAGCATCCGGGCAGCTGTCGCCACTGCAATGCCCGATCCATGAACGGGGATCAGCGCATATCGCAGTGCAATTCCCGCACTGGTAGCAGGCGTTGACGCCAGAGATGGCGTGTTCAAGCCGCAACTCCCCCCTGAGTAAATGTCTTTCACCACGATCTTGAGCTCGTGGGACTACAGAGGCTAGCGCGAAACACTGTCAAACCAGAGCAGCGTTTTTCCGCCCCTAAGCATCAACTTTTCGCCGTCTTCTGAGGTCAGATCCCTCTCCCCTCAAGACGGCGAACCCGTGCCCCCGCAAGCTGCTCATCCGTTCAGAGGAACATGGACGGCCCTGAGGATCGACCCGATTCCACTCCCCCTGAAATCCTCCAACTGCCAACCACACCGCCCGCAGATCCCTGCGGATCCGCCCCGCGAAGTGCGAGAACGAGCATTTCCCTGTGCGAAGTACCGGTACCCGAGACAGGCCCCGACCTCGCACAGAACTACCGAACCGTGTCCGGCCGCTCGTAGCATCCGGCTGGCGGCTTCCCAGGTCCCACCCGTTGTGACAGGCCACCGACCCCGCCGTCCCCAGAGCCCGCTCGTTGAACCCAGGAGCGTCCTGACAGTCCCTCATGATCTAGTACGACAAGATCGTCGCACATCACACGGACAGAGCAGGGCATCCACCACGGGGGGACAAGCATGAAGGCGCTCTTCAGCGCGGCCACAGCCCTGATAGGCCTGGTCATCCTGACCATCGTCGCCCTCTTAGGGGTACTGCTCATCGACGCCGAGGCAGAGGCCACCCAGGCCACCGACGGCGGCGGCGGGCTGCGTGGTGTGCCGGAGGAGTTCAGGCCGTGGCTTTTCAAAGCGGTCGCGGCCTGTGGCGAGCCTGAGCTGACCCCGGCCCTGATGGCCTCCCAGCTCTACCACGAGGCCGGGTTCAAGACCGACAAAGAGCGCGCCACCTCAGACATGGGGGCTAAGGGGCCCGCCCAGTTCATCGACGCCACCTGGGCCACCTACGGCAGGGACGACGACGGCAACGGCGATAACAGTCCCTGGGACATCGGCGATGCCGTCATGGCGCAGGGCCGCTACATGTGCTCCATGCTCAAGACCGCCAAGAGCAGCGGCTTCGGCGGCGACCCGCGGGCGCTCGCGCTCGCCGGGTACAACGCCGGCTGGGGCGCTGTCGAACGATTCCGCGGCGTGCCGCCGATCTGGTTCGCCCGCCGCCCCGGCCGGGCCGAGGGCGAGACCTACGCGTACGTGCGGACCATCATGGCCGACATCTCCAAATTCGAGGGCCCCTCGCAGCTCCAAGTCACCGGCCACGGCAACGGAGCGGACGCGCTGCGCCGCGCCAGCACTCGGATGGGCACCCCCTACTCCTGGGGAGGCGGCACCCCCAGCGGCCCCTCCACCGGCTTCTGCGACGGCACCAACGGCTACTTGGGCGGCCGCTGCTCCGCGAGCGTGACTGCCGGATTCGACTGCTCCTCGCTCGTGCAGTACGCCTACTGGCCCAGCACCCACCTGCCACGAGTCGCCTCCGCCCAGTACGGCGCCACCTCCGACCGGCCAGTCTCCCGCGACGCTCTCCAACCGGGGGACCTGCTGTTCTGGTCCCACGGTGGATCCGGCTCGATCTACCACGTCGCCATCTACGCCGGAGACGGCAACGTACTGCACGCCCCGCGGACCGGCCGCGTCGTAGAAGTCCAGCCGATCACAGCCGCCATGCCCGCCGGCGACTACTACGGCGCCACGCGTCCCTGAACCGTCCTGCACCCTTCTGGCAGCCCTGCTTACTGTGGGTCTGCGAACCGGCGTCCACCTCCAGCGCATCCCGGAAACCAACGCCACAGCCTTACTTCTGGTCGTCCGCCACTACGCCCCGGCCGTGGCAGACCAGGCAAGCCCCTCCTGACCCCGCCGATCGGGAACAGCGACATGTGCCGCAGTCCCGGAAGAAGGGGCTGCGGCACACGTCATTCGAGCGCCAGTTAGCGCGACTTCCCCGGCTTGGCCACGGGCCCGGTCTGCCGGTGCGCAGCCACCCCCGGCTCGGCGGACGTCGTCGCCTTGGCCGTCTGCGCCTTAGTCGGGCCCACCGTGGAAGACTGCAACCGGGCCGCGGTCGTGGAGACCTTCGGCCGCGCCGCTGGCGGTGCCTGTCCGACTGGATGCCGCAGGACGTGGCTGGCCGCCTGCACGAGCGGGATCGGACCGTCCGTCCAGGACGTGTCCTTCACCAGCCCCGCAAGATGCTCGGCGACTGGCTTGCCCTCACGCTCCATCTTTGCCATCCGGCAGGCGACCAGCGGCCACTGCCTGGAAATGACCGAAAGATCTGCCTCACGCGCGTGATCCGGCAGCGCTTCCTTCAGCATCCGCACGTACCGCGCGTTCTCCTGCGGGGAGATCGACAGCTGCCGAAGAGCATGCTCCCGGTCGTCCAAGTTCAGGTTCGTCGGGATGTCGAGCCCGTCCGTCATCGGTCCGTACGACAGCAGCGCGTCCCGACTCGTAGTCCGTACCTCGCCGGCCGCGAGCACTTTCGCAACAGCCTGGTCGACACCGAGCCCTTCGTCGTGCGCGGCAGCGAGAATGCGCCGCACGTCGACACCCCCCTCGTCCAGCTGGGACATCGTCGCAGCGATATCGGGCCACGTCGGCGAAGAAAGGATCGCCTCCCGCACCGGCCCCGCGGGCAAGGTCTCACGAAGCATCCGCTCCCACTCGCCCGTACCCTCTTTCGCCACCCGGACAGCGTTCGCGGCCACCTGATCGCGCACGGTCACAGCGATCTCACCGACCTGGGGCAGCAACTGCCCCAGGTCCACCCCTGCCCGCTTCAGGGCCAGGAGCTGCTGCGCCATCTGCGGCCAGTCCGCACTGGCCGTCAAGGCCGCGGAGATGTCCGCGGGAAGAAAGTCCTTGAGTTCCGCCTTCGCGTCCTCCTTTGCCCGCTCGACGGGCACCAGCACCTCCTCGGCGCCCTGCTTGCGCCGCTGCTGCCGCCGCACCGCGTCGGCGATAGCAATGACCAACCTCACGGACATGACCGCGGTCTGCGCCGCCTCGCCCGCCGCTTCGGCGAACGACTCCCCCGGATCGGGTGTTGCCATTGCTGCTCTCCCCTCGTTAGCGGGTCCGCCTGGGACCCTCGCGCTGCTCGTCGCCCGGCGGCCTGCGCCTCAGCACAGGTGCTGCCGCCTGACACGTGGGTGCCGTGCCACCCCCACCGTCGACAGCGGGCTCGAACCGGAGACGGCCGCGGCCGTGCCGCGTTGCTTCCGCCATCCATCCAGTCGCCATACAAGCACCTCGGCTGCGCTCGACCTTGACGAGGCGGGCCCACAGCGGCAGCCACGTCAGGTCGGTCCGCGCGTGCTTGCGTGACACGACTGGGGCAAAGTGTTGGTTGCGCACGGGGGCATGGGGGTCTCGTCCCTCTGCCAGCGACAAGGTCGATGACGAGACGTGTCTTGAATTGAAGACACGAGCCAGGTGACCTCGGCGACGTGAACATGCCGTCCGGCTCCGCTGGCCAGATGAGATCCCCTCGGCCACGCAGATTTCCATCCCCACATCGCGGTGACCGACGAAGGGGTCGGCTCGACCGTGCGCCTGGCCGAGCCGCTGACCGGCGGCGACACCGGGGCGGGGCACGGTGTTACAACGCCGGCTGGTGCGTCGAACAGCTCCGCGGAGTACCGCCGATCTGGTTCGCCCGCCGCCCCGGCCGGGCCGAGGGCGAGACCTGCGCGTACGTGCGGATCATCATGGCCGGCATCCGGGTCGTCCTCGCTGCGGCCGGCCTAGAGAACGCTGAGGACGTCGACCTCACAGACCCCGGTTTCGTGGAGTGGAGAGGGAGAGGCCCTGAAGAATGGGAGCCCTCGCCGTGAACGGATAGCTCCCATGGGACCGTCCGTGACATCAACTTTTATGTGTCAGCGTGGGTACCATGTGCACGCGTGCACCACTTGGCGTGCACGCGTGCAAGTCCGCAGTGCAGTGGAGGGCCCGACCCGGGTGCAACCAGGCCGAACCCTCCCAGTGATGCGTCTGCTACGAGCCCGGCCGACCTGTTTCCGGCCGGGCTCTTTGCTGCCCCGGCACCGGTTCCGGCCGTCTCATCGCGCGCTGGTCACCCCTAGGGGATGAACCACTTCATCACTTCGGCGATCACCGGCACGTACACCGGGGACCAGAAGACCAGAGCATGCTGCCAGGGCGGCCTGCGCCGGTCGGGTTCCTCCCCGTCCTTGTTGTCCGTGCCGTCGGTGTTCGCCATGTTGCGCCTCCCGGTGCTCCTGAGGTGACCCCCGATCGGGGGTCCCTGCCGAATGGCAGGGCACTTGGAGGCAGCCTCCGTGAGGTAGCCCGAATTCTATGTGTTCGCTGACGTGTTGAAACCCGATCACGGTCAAGTCGACAGTGAGTATGCCCTGACCTGCAAGAACGCTTCTGAGAACCGGCCCTGATCACCCATCGGAAGATGGGTCGATGAGCCCCATCCACGAGCTGTTCCGCGACTCCGTCCACTCCGGCAGCAAAATCCGGGGGTGCGCGGCCATCCGGGCAGGCCCCGGCTACAGGCGGTCGAGGACCTCGGCAGCGGCGCACTCGCCGCAGCCCGGACGCCGGGGCGGGCGTACGCGGTGAGCGCGTCGTCGATGCCCGGCCCGGACGCTTGAACAGCCGTCGCCCGGGTACCGCTCCCGCGGTACACGCCGCTGCACGCCTCAGCCTGACGGACCGGCAGCCGACCGCCCCGGACAACCCGCTGCGGCCGTCATGTGTCCGGACACTGCTCTGCAGGGCCTGCATCCGCCTCAAATCGGACCTATAGGTCAATTAGCACACAAAGTAGCGGCTGCATGACTCGAGGGGAGAACAGGACATTCCGATTGGCACAGTTCTCCTTGCGGTCAATGCTTGACAGTGCGCGATTCCTGGCATTCGCCGAGATCAGCTATGCCAGCGAGATCTGGGAGAGACTTTCCCCGGCACGGGGCCTCGGCCACTATCGGCCATACTCGGTCCCGTAGGTGTAACCATTCCCGCCGGCGTAAGTCCACTTCAAGTTAGGGTGCTACGGGCCGATCTGATCAAGGGGGGTTACTCGGCCGCTTGACCGGGTCTGCAGCCTACGGAGGCGCCATGTAGCTATCTGGCAGCTGCCGTCACAACGCGCCTGGCAGAGATTTTCGGGACAGACAGGCACCGTCGACCCGTTCACGCGTTATCCACGGATGGGAGATTCCATGCAATCCATGAAGAGCGTTCGACACTGTGCACCTGTTCTTGCGGTTACGGCCGCCACTCTCTACGTATTGGCACCGGACGCGCAGGCCAGAGTTGCAGCCGAGTCAATATCGGCCGCTGCGAACTGCCAGGGAATTTGTGTCCTTGGCGTGCGGGCCGCAACACACCACGGATTCGACCGCTTCGTGGTCGACCTCGGCGATGGCCCTATCCCCGCATGGACTGAGAGTATCCAGACAGAACCGCTCACGTGCTGTGGCGATGAAACGAACGAGCGCGTCATACCCGTCATGGGAAAGTCGTACCTGAAGATCCACCTTTCTCCAGCAACCTCGTTTGACTTCAACACTCAGACTTCCCTTTACTCGAGCCCGCACCACAGTACGTACGATTTCAAAAGCCTCAAGGGGCAGGGTTTGACGGGTACCGTCGACCCGGAGGCTCGAGAATTCCGTATCGGATTGGCCCTGGGCGACCACTCGTCATACAAAATCTACAAGCTCGCAGGGCCGAATCGCCTGGTGGTCGACATTAACCATTAAGCAGCGGCTACCGCTGCTGATCTCATCGTCAGCCGCGAACAGGCAACCCCTCTACCGCGCAGTCGGAAAATATCGCAGCGCACGGCCCAATAGATGGGCATGCGCCCCTCAATTGGAACCTTCCAGAAGATAGGGGCGCCGAAAGGAGAGATCGTGAAAAAAATCGGAGCATCTCAAGTTGGAATGCCTTTAGGTGTAGCGATTCTGGTGGCAGGAATCGGGGCAGGGGGGTGGGCACTCCTGAGTCAGGCCGAATCCACCACGAACGCCTCCGAAAGCGCCATCTTGAGCTCCCCGGCTGCAGCCTATGTGGGCAACCCCAATGATGTAGCAACGTGGCGGCTGCCACTCGAGGCCTACCAGCTCACGACAGAACAGAACAGGACCATCAGCTCTGCGCGGGACGGTCTGATCGACCAGTGCATGGACGCTGCCGGCTACCCGCAGTGGAACCCGGCACCGGACCTGCCGCCGCTGGCGGGTGTCTCTCCGATGGACTCGCGCTACGGCATTCACAGTGCACAGCGCGCAGCGAAGCGCGGATACCACCCTGACGAGGCCACCCAGAAGGAGTACAGCGCCGCTGTCGCCGTGGGCGCTGTGGACCAGTCTGGCTCGGATGCGAAAGTGCTACGGAAATGTGCTGGGCAGGCAGATGCCAAGGCCCCACAGGCGCAGCGAGCCGAGGCCGTATCGAAAGCCGAGGCCAATTCCTTCCTCGCCTCGAAGAAGGACCCTGCTGTCCTCGACGTGTTCGCGAAGTGGTCGGCGTGCATGAAAGCCAAGGGCTACAACTATGCAGAGCCGATGGACGCGCACGAAGACGTCCGCTTCCACGACCCGAGCGTGGTGACGGAGCTCGAGATCGCCACTGCCACCGCCGACGTCCAGTGCCGAACCGAACACAAGGTACAGAAAGTGTGGTTCGACGTCGAGACTCGACTGCAACAAAAGGCGATCAAAGAAAACCAGCCCGCATTCGAGGAAGCCAAAAAGGTCAACCAGGAGTCCGTAAAGAAATCCTCTGCGGTGCTTGACGCAAGCTAAAAGCCAGAAGTTTCATCGCGGGGCAGTTTGGGCCTCCTCAAGCTGCCCCGGGCAAAATCCTCCACTGACCGGGCGACCGCCTGATGCGGCGGCCGCCTTTGCTGATTTCCAAGAGAACGCTTGGATCCGACCAAAGGTTCAAGTGAAACGAAAGTTTGAGGAGACGAAGCTATGAGAGCTGCTAAGAGCGTGGCGATATCGATGATGGCCGGAATCATCCTGGCGGCATCCGCGCCAGCGGCATGGGCAGACCTGTCCGAGGAGCAGCAGGAGTACGCGAACTCTAGCAACAATCTCGCGTGCGGCATTCCACAGGAGAGTACATTCAAGTTCGCAATTTACTTCAACTCCGGCCAGGCCGGCTCCTGGAGGATGATCGGCTATAACGTGTACGACATGGAGTGGGTCAGGTATCAGCCCAACCGTTCGGCAGCCTTAAAGTTCTGCGGCGGCGGCGTGGGAACGCCACCTGCCGGCTATGGCCAGAAGATCAAGAACAATGCCGCAACAGGGGACAATTGGCACTACAAGTATTGGGCGAACGTGCACTTCAATAGGGGCTACAGCGGCCCCAAAGATTCACTCGCGCCCTACAATGACGCCCTGTATCAGTTTGCGTATGTGTACAACGAAAACGCCTCCTTCTCTTGGAGCTAAAGACGTTTGACTGACCACGGGCCGGGCTGAAACCGGAGAGATTGCTCCGCTTCGGGGGCGCAGCGCACGCGGGGCCACATCACCATGCACTTCCTTTCCGAAGTCACCGCCCTCGCTTCATCTTCGTCACGTCTCCCAGCTCTATGGTCGTCGTGATGGTTGCGGCAGCCCGCCAGTGGGCGGCAGTTCTGAGCCGACGGCCGCGATTCTCCGCCCAGCGGACTGGCCTTTACCGTGCCTGGTGAGCCTCCAGAACCCCAGCAGAAGCCCCGCGCCGCTAATGGGAGCACCGGACCGCAGTAGGGCCGACGCCCTTCGCTCGCTGAACGGCTCCGAGCCGTGGCCAGCTCACCGCCAGCCCGTCACGGGTCAGCCCTGGCAGCGATTCTCCATATCCCAGATGCAAGGGGAAACTCTTGAAACAACGTGCAAAACGACGCCGCGCACCTGCGGCCGTCATCGTGAGCACCGCGCTCTTATGCGGCCTGGTGCAGAGCCAGGCGTGGGCGGATCCAGTGCCCGCCAGCACGGGCACACCCGCTGGCGCGAAGCGTTCGAACCCCTCACACATCGTGCCGCCCGACCGCGACGAGGTCCTGGGCAAGGAGTGGAAAGAGTCGGCGGACCGCGCCTGGACCACGAGCGGCGACGCCACCGGATTCCACCTCCTCGTCGCCGACAAGAAGGCCGGCTACGCCTGGCGGACAGCAGCGACCCTGGCCGAGGCCGGGCTCGACACCGACATGTGGATCGGCAATGCCTGCGTCACAGGCTCCGGCAAGCGAGCGGTGGTCGCCTATGCCCCCCGTACCTTCACCAATAAGGCCGAGCTGATGGCTCGCGGAGCCTTCACCGCCGTGGTCGACCTGGAGTCCGGACAGGTCACCAAGCTCAACCGGCAGGCTTCACTGGCCTACTTCAGCCCCGGCTGTGGCAAGGACGAAACGGCCGTGTTGACGCAGGCCGGTGGCGAGACCCACAACAAGACCAGGCTGCTCAAGGTGGACGCTTCGGCAGCACAGGTCGGCAAGACCATCGAACTGCCCGGTCAGGTCACTTCCGCGATCCCTGTGGGGAAGGACATCGTCGCAGCCGACGCAGCCCGGATCACCCGGATCGACGATCAGGGCCGCACGACCGCCATCGCCCACACCAACCAGGTGCCGTTCGGTTTGACTCCGGACGCCGCTGGCGGCGTGGTCTTCATGGATCGCTCAGCCAGCTCGGCCGAGAAGGGGGAGGTCAAGAGGGTCACCGCGCAGGACATCTCTCACCCCGACGCGGCCAAGGCCAAGCCTCCGGTCCTGGCCAAGGGCACGCTGACGAAGATGGACCTGACGGCCAGCGCCGACGGCAAGGTCTTCATCACCGGCGAGACGAAGGCCGCAGGAAAACTTCCTTCCACGGTCACCCGCCGAGCGGATGTTCCCAAGGAATCGACAGCCAGCACTCGTGGCGAGGCACTGATCACGCGGGTCTCCGTGGCCGGCGGTGCCGATCCCCGTACCTCGCAGGCCGCCATCCCGGAGTCTGCAGACATCGATGTGAAGGTACTGAAGACCGGCAAGGCGGTAACCTTCACCGTCACGCCGCCACCGGCTGCAGCCTCGACTGCGTCGGTGTCCGTGGCCAGTCAGGCCGCAGCACCTGCCGCAAGTGGCACGGCCGAGCCGGAACGGTACTGCTCGGTTCCTCGTAACAATCCTGCCAAGCAGGCTATGCAGCCCAAGCCCCGGCAGGTCGAATGGGCTGTCGACCAGGCCATCACGGGAAACCTGAACAAGCACATTTCCCGGCCAGCGAACTGGAAGAACCTCGGAATGGCTGCCTACCAGCCACAGGCCCTCTTCCCCCGGCTGGCCCTAGAGGGCGGCGGTCGCGTGCCAGCACAGGTGATGCTGGGCATCACCGCCCAGGAATCCAACATGTGGCAGGCCTCCCGCGTGGTCGTCCCCGGAGTCACCGGAAACCCGCTGATCGGCAACTTCTACGGCATCAAATACGCTGCCAACGGGCAGCAGACCGACCCCTGGGGTATCAACTGGGCGGAGGCCGACTGCGGTTACGGGATCACACAGATCACCGACGGCATGCGCATGCACGGCAAGGAGAAGCCCGGCGAGCAGCCGCTCAGCACGCTGCAACAGGAGGCAGCGGCGCTCGACTACACCGCGAACATCGCTGCCGGCCTAAGGGTCCTCGCCGACAAGTGGAACGTCACGAAGCGCGACGGGATGGTCGTCAACAACGGTGACCCCCAGTACATGGAGAACTGGTTCTTCGCCCTGTGGGCCTACAACTCCGGCTACTACCCGAGGGCAGCAGCCGCCAGCAACGGCGGCCTGTGGGGAGTGGGCTTCACCAACAACCCCGCCAACCCCCTCTGGAAGGCGAACCGCGCACCCTTCTTGGAGGGGCCGGCAGGCGGCAACGACTACTCCCATGCCAAGCATCCCCAGGACTGGCCGTACCAGGAGAAGGTCCTCGGCTGGGCCGCTCGCCCCCTCGAGGCGATGGAGTCACCCGGAACAATGGTGGCCGGCTTCCGCCCCGCCTGGTGGACCGGCGACCACCTGAAGAGCACAGTCAAGCCAGCCGAGAGTCTTTTCTGCACTGCGGCGAACAACTGTGACCCCACCAAAATCGGCCCGAACGATCAGAACAAGCCCGGCCTGGGTGCCTGCCAGCGAGAAGACCTCAAGTGCTGGTGGAACCAGCCGGTCACCTGGAAGAACTGCGCCAACGCCGAGTGCGGCTACGAGCTCGTTCGCTTCAACGACACCTATCCCGAAGAAGCCGACGGCACCGCCTACCCGCCCAACTGCACGACTGCAGGTCTTCCCGCCGACGCACTCATCATCGACGACGTCGCCGACGGCACACCCATTGCCCGCCCAGGCTGCTCACAGCCCAAGGCGAACAGCGGCACCTTCTCCCTCGACTTCGGCTCGCCGAGCGCAAGGATTGACTTTCAGCAGCTCGGCGCCGGCTACGGCGGCCACTTCTGGTTCGCCCACACCCGCAAAGACGATGCGACAGGCCAGCGCATGAAGGCCACAGGCACCTGGACACTCAACAAGTCGCTCAACGGTGCTGCCAAGGTCATGGTGCACCTTCCCGACCACGGTGCCCACACCCTGAACGCCAAATACGAAGTCACAACAGCGAAGGGGGTGCGCACCCGCACCATTGGGCAGAAGGGAAACACCAATCGCTGGGTGAGTCTTGGCGCCTTCCAGTTCAACAATGTACCGATCGTCAAACTCAGCAGCATCACGCCTGATGGCACGGGTGACCAGGACATCGCATTCGATGCAATAGCGATAGTCCCGATAAATGCAAAGTACGTGGAGCGCAGTTTGACGGCAGCCGCGATCTTCGATAAGAACCAATCGCTGAATTCCAACATGCCTGGAGTCGTCAAGACCCCGCTGCGGACAATGAAGACTCTGTACGACTGGGCCCTCTCCCGTAGCTACAGGGGCCCAAGCTGGGAAGACAACAGCATCACGGAGTACGGGGTCACGCATTACCCGAGGTGTGCTCAGCCGGGCCAGTTCCCGACCACCGCCACTTGCACAGGGCAGAAGACCTACGACGCGGCAGAGGTCTGGCGTCAGCGGATCCTCGCCGGCGGCCACACGGTCAGGGCCGACGGCGGAGTGCCTGCGGAGTCCATTCCGCAGTGGATGGCCATGTCAAACAATCGTCCGGACCCCGCAAAGATGGCTGCGGAGGCATACAAGGACGACAACTCCTACAAGATCAAGAGCGACATCATCGCGAGCTACCTCGTCGACGATACCGGAAAGATCATTCCGGACACGGAGTACGTTGACGGCGATGTCCTGATCGGCAATGCGCACCTGCCGCAATTCGTCGTCGAGATCATGAAGGGCATCCAGGCGGACTATGGAATCCCACTGCCCGACATCTCCTACACAGGTGTCGATGCGCTGCATTGGGGCGACAACCTCCGGGTGGACCCGCTCGGCCAAGGTGACGTTCCTGGCCAGGCGTACAAGCCGCACCTGCGCGGCGGCCGGATCAGTGCCGACGGCAAGTGCATCGACACACGGCTCGTGGGGGGTGGTGCACACGGCTACAGGCCGATGGTCGCCAACAAACACGTCGACCAGAACGTAAAATCCTGGCTGGACAAAGTCAACGCGAACAGCCACATGCACATCGGTGTGAAGCGGTGGGCAGGTGACATTTACAGCATGTTCTTCAAGAACGAAGGACTGTACCCCGGCGATGACTACAACACCTTCGGCAGCTCGATCGGCAACGCCCCGCCCATCTGGCAGGACATCGCCGTGGCTTTCTGCACCGACGGAAGCGTGAAGCCCATGCACTTGGGTGGCGGCAACGGTGACGCGAACCCGGCCAACGGGATCGTTTACCAGAGCTACATGCCGGACCTATACGTCTACGTCGATGGCAAGATGACTGACAATCTCGGGCGGCCGTCCAGCTCACGCGTTCAAGCGGGCAATTGGGTCAACTTCTCCAACATCCCCGGAGTGAACAGCGACAAGGGCAATGCCTACGGCAAGTGCGATGCCGCCACTCGCGGGAACGGAGGAAATCCGTGGAACGTGGGAATTCCGTTCCCTGTCGCGGGTGACACCACTGATTACCGCCCGAACCGAATGGTACACTGCGACCAGCCGGCCACGTTCTTCACGGAAACCTACACCCCGTAATCGACTGCACGCATAGGTGTGAGAGGTGTACCCATGGGTGCACCTCTCACATTCGCTTTCGGAGACAAAATTGGCACTCGGTATTGTCGTATTGCTCACAATTTTCGTACTACTCATTCTGGCAGTGTGCATAGCCATCGCATACTTTAGACCGAAGGAATCTCGCGTCGGCTGCCTTCTTGCGTCAGGCGCCCTATTTCTCACATGCGCTCTCTCTCTGCTGATGTTTCTCGTTGAGTGGAATTCGCCTTAGTCTCAATTTTTGTGACGGTCCGTCGGTTTCTCCGGCGGGCCGTTTCGGTTCGCGAGTAGGTGGTGGGCACGTTGCCGCGTCGGGTGGGCGCCTGGGTTGCCCTGCTCCTTTCAAGACAAGGCCTTAACTTGCTGTTTAACCTGCGGCCCGGGCGGCCTGCTCTCCAGCAGGGATGAAGATGGCTACGTAGTCCTCGAACCCCTCGCGGAGACCCCACTCCTCGCGGACCATTGCGGCTTCGTACCGGGCTCGGGAGTCCTCTCGGCCCCTGACGTAGACGTGGACCGTGTAGATCGTCGCTGGGTGAAGCGTCAAGGTTGGGGCATACCCCTGGCTACCCGGAAGCCAGCCCAACGCCGGCACGGCAGGGCCGGTGGTGGGGCCGGAGATTCCCATCCGGCCTGTGTGGACGGGCCGGTACGGCCAGGAACCGAGCGATTGCCATCGTTCCGTCTGCTGCACAGGCTCGGCCTCGGCGACCATGAGAGTCACCCAGGCATCGTGTTCCTGGACGCAACTGACGATGGTGAGCATGCCAGGTGTGACGATCACGGGCTCGTCGGCATGAAAGTCCGGCAGATTGTCGACACTCTCGACCCCCTCCTCGACGTGCTCGGCAATGTAGAAGTGCGAGTACGCGATACCGACGACACCGCTGACTATGTCCATGTTCGGACCCTACGTGCCGATCGAAGGAGTTAAGCGGCGAGTCTCCAAGCCGTGATGCGTCCTGGCTTGGTTCCCTGCTTAGTGGCTGGCGTGGTATTGAGGTTCGGCGTCGAACGGGGCTCGAACTTGTGCGGCGCTTCCCCTGTTCACCGGACGTGCCAGGGCCGGGGCCTGATCCTGTGATCAGGTTCGCTGCGGCACGGAGGCCGGGATCGTGGAATTGGTCGAGCACGAGGTCCAACAAGACGCGTTCACGACGGTGACGGAGTTCAGGTCGGAACTGTACGCGTGCTTGGTCTCCAGAAGCGACGCGCTGTTCGAGCTGTGCGACGCCCTGCTGTGCACCGATGGACCGGTCCAAAGAGTGGGGTCAGTCCGCTTCGACGTAGGCGACCAGTACGAGCGTGCCCAGGGCAGTAGGAACGTACAGGATCCGGACGCCGCCCTCGCGGTGCTCACGGATCGCACCGTGCTTCGACAGCACGCCGACCTCGGGATTCCTGGAGATGGCCACCAGTACGGGGTCGAGCCGGAGGCGTTCGGCCTCCGTCATCTTCTCGACCTGGTCCTGCGCCACGTCGTAGAAGACGATGCGGGCGCGCCGGGGCGCGTGGCGCCCCATCAGGCGACGTGCGAAGTGGGAGCGGCGTCGTCGAGCGGAGGCTGCCCGAGGTTCTCGCGCAGATCCTCCCAGGAGGTGACGGCGTCCAGATCGACACCCTCACCGGCCAGGCGCTCCAGGACGTAGGCGATCCGCGGGTCGCCGTCAGCCATCTCCCGCGCGTCAGCCCGCAGGGCCTCCTGCTCGGCCGGGTCGAAGACGATCCGCATCGCGGCCTCCAAGTCGTAGATGCTGCCACGAGGCTAGCGCAGGCGAGCCCCACCGGAACCCGGAAGGCGAAGAGGATGCGGAGACCACCCGCGGCGAGGGGGCACACCGCGGCCGGCGGAGACGAGAGCGGCTGGCGCCCACTTCCGCCGAGGCGGGTGGCAAGGGCGCCGGCCAACCGAAAACACACACCCGCGGGAGACCCGAGAGGCGTATCTCGCCTCCGAGTGTATTTGGTGCGAGGCGGCGTTGAGGATCCCGTCCACTTGTCGGCAATGACGTAAGCTAGGTAATGTTGTCTTGTTCGCGGGTGGTGGCAGCCCACGACGCCGAAACACCCCCATCCAGGCCCATGTCCCTCTCCCTCACCCACCCCGTTGGAACGCGACGCAGACCGCCGCCGTATCGGCGTGGCCAGCCACCGCCGCGGCCGCCGAAGCCGAACTCGCCGACCTCCTGGCCGAGGCCAGCGTCACCGCCACCCTCGCCGCGGGCGTCCTCGCGGCTCCCGGCCTCGCCGCCGGCCCGGGCGACACCCGCCGCCATCCGGGTGCGCACCACCAGCAACCCGCCCCATACCTGTACCTCATCGCCGCCAGCCGCCTCACCCCGCACACCACCGCCAGCAGCGCCTTCGCCCACCTCCGCCCGCCCCTGCGAACGGATGCGGCGCCGAGGCCGGCAAGCCGTGCAACCCCGGCTGCCTGCCCGACCCCACGACCGACTGCCCCCCGCCGACAGGGGGGGCGACGAGCGCCCCGCCCCGTGACCAAGGAGAAGAACGTGATCCGCGCCGGACGCCTGCAGCACGTCCAGACCATGTCCGACCTGGCCGACGCCCTCGGCAAGAAGCTCACCACGATCCGCAACCAGAAGCCCTACGCCGCAGAAGGCCACCCGGCGCCGATCAGCTCGCCCGACGCCCGCAACCAGCTCTGGGACGCGGAGCAGACCGCGGCCTACTACGCCGGCCAGCCCATTCCCGAGCTGCCCCAGGCCGACGACGACGAGGACCTCCTGGACCGCCACGAGGCCGCCGAACTGCTCGGCATCGCCCCCGTGACCTGGAACACCTACAAGAAGGACCCGGCCCTGGCCGCCGGCGTCGTCCTCGTGCCCGCAGGCCCCAAGGGCACCGAGCACTGGCCCCGCCGCCTGGTCCTCGCCTACAAGGACAGCCGACCCGGCCGCGGCGCAGGCGGCGGCCGACGCGAGGGCAGCGGCGACATGATCCCCCGTGACCAGATTCTCCCGCGGATCGCCGAGCTCCTGGACGCCAACCCCGCCGTCACCGTCGAGGCCGTCTCCGGCACCCTCGGCATCACCAAATTCCCCACCGCGCAGTCCGGCCTGGCCACCCTCCGCGGCCGCAGGATCGCCGACCTCGCCGAGAAGCAGTCCGGCCTCGACCTGAAGGACGCCGCCCTCCAGCTGGGCTACCCGCCCATCACCCACCGCGCCGCCGTCGCGTTCGCCGAGCGGGAGCTCAGCGCCCGCAGTGCCCAGCCCTACCTGCAGCACACCGCCGACGTCCTGGCCGCGGCCGGCATCGCCCAGCAGGCCCAGGTGGAGATGCGCCAGCTCCACGGAGGAGCCCTGGCCGCCGCGCTGCTGCTCGACATCGACCAGCCGGCCGCAGCCGCGGTGTGGGACTCCCGCTACGGATGGCGCACCGCGACCAGCCGACGCCACCCGATCGGGAAGCACACGGACACGGCACCCGAAGGGGAAGGAATCCGCTACCTGGGCACCGGGCTGAAGCCCGACCCGGAGGAGCTGCTCGCGGCCCTGAGGGATCAGCGCCGGGGCACCAAGCGCCCCAAGGCGACGGCCGAAGAGGGCACCGGCCTTGAGGTCGCGGAATGAGGCCGGCATATAGGCGCCGGCAGTTCGCCGGCAGATCCTTCCGTTGGTGTGGACGGGCAGGAGCCCGCTCCTCTTCGAACGTCAGCTGTCAGGTATGACTTGACGGTGTGACCAGCTTGCGCATTTCGTACGGGCGAATCCTGGATCACCAGACGACAGCAGGGGAGACCTCCAGTGCAGGGGCCAGTATCACGGCGTTCGATCAAGAAATGCGAAGAGGCATGGCTCCGAGGGGTCACGCAGCTGAGGCTGGGCAATCGGGGCGCTGCGGCCGAGTCCTTCAGCGCCGCAGTTGAGCACAATCCGCTCGCGGCCGATGCCTGGTTGGGGCTCCATGCCGTTGGGCAGCTCCAGGGCCGGGCGGTCGAGGCCATGTACGGTCAGGCCCAGGACTTCGGTGCCATGCGAACGAAGCTCCAGACCCCGTTGTCCTCCCGGTTCCAGATCGGCGGCTACGTGACCTTCCGCCTGGAGACCCCTCGCGATCTGTGGCTCGCGCGGGCGGTGAAACTCCTGGACGACGGTCTGCTCGACCAGGCGTGGGGCATGCTCTCCCACGCCGTGCTCGACTGCGACGAGACCCGGTTCGTCTGCGCACGGTACGCGGTCCTGAAGAAGGACTGGCCTCTCCTGCTGACGTTCGCTGAAGGGATCCGGGACTCCTTCATGCGGGACGAGTCGCAGCTCTGCGTCGCGGCCAGTCTCATCGGCCAGGGCGTTTCCCACGAGGGGCTCAACGTGCTGAAGCCACTGCCGCTAGCGCTCGGCGACAACGCTGGCTTCGTCGGGGAGGTCGCCTACCTGCGCGGTCGTGCCTACGAGCAGCTCGGCCGGGCTGAGGAGGCGCTGAAGCACTACCAGACGGCGTTCCGGTACATCCCGAGCGTGGGCGATGTGGCCCAGCGCGCGAAGGTGATGCCCCCGTCCGCCGCACGCGTGCCCTCCCAGGCCGCTGCGGTTGCGCGGGAACAGGGTGGGGACTCCTCCGGCGCCGCTTTGAGCGACGAGGAGCGTTCGGCGTTGCTGGACAAGGCGATGGTCGAACTGGACGAGATGGTTGGTCTGGCTCCAGTGAAACGCCAGGTGCGAAGCCTGTCGGCACAGCTGCGGATGGCGGCGGTGCGCAGGAGTCAGGGCCTGGCCGCGGCGCCGGCGCCCCAGCACCTGGTCTTCGCCGGGCCGCCCGGTACGGGCAAGACCACCGTCGCCCGCGTCGTCGGCAAGGTCTTCGCCGGCCTCGGCCTGCTGGAGCGGGGGCATGTCGTCGAGGCCCAGCGCGCCGACCTGGTGGGACAGCACCTCGGAGAGACAGCGATCAAGACATCCCAGGCCATCGACCGGGCGCTGGACGGCGTCCTCTTCATTGACGAGGCGTACGCACTGTCCAACACCGGCTACTCGGGCGGTGACGCCTTCGGGAAGGAAGCGCTGCAGGTACTGCTCAAACGGGCCGAGGACGACAGGCACCGCCTAGTCGTGGTTCTGGCCGGCTATCCGGACGAGATCGCCGAGCTCCTGGCCACCAATCCGGGTCTCGCTTCCCGCTTCAGCACTCGGGTGGACTTCCCCGCCTACAAGGCCGAGGAGCTGGTATTGATCGCGGAGTCGTTCCTGGCAGCCCAGGGGGACTCGCTCACTGAGGAGGCGGCGGTCGCGCTGCGCACGTCATGCGACCTCGTCGTCACCCAGGGCCTGATCGACCGGCTTGGCAACGGCCGCTTCGCGCGTGAACTCGCCCGGAAGACCGCCGCGGCACGGGACCTGCGCGTCTTCGACCGGCATGGCAGCTCAGGAGTTCCGTCGCAGGACGAGGTCACCACACTGCACGTGGGTGACGTGATGGATGGCTTCCAGGAGCTCACCGGGAGCATTCAGCCCCTGCCCTCAGCCACTCCGGAGGCTTGAGCCGCAGGGCTGGCGGGAGAACGCTTGGACACCTGGGCTCGTACGGGTCCGACTGCAGCGGGGGGCTGTTGTGGCTCCGGCGAACCTTGGCAGAAGCCATGGAGGTGGCCTCTGAGGCACCGATCCGGAGCGAGTCACTCCAGTACTCTGCGCCACGGCGGGTGAACCCTCGACGACACCACCGACCTGCAATTCGCCGACGGACTGCTGCAGGCCCGCAGCCGATGCAGCCACGGCCACACGAACTACTTCAGCCGAGGCGTTTTCCACCTTCTCAAGTTCGTGGATTGAGTGAAATGATTCGAGAATTCAAGTACCGGCTCAGGAGTCCGATCGGCGGACTGGCGGCGGATCTTTCGGCCGAGGCCGTGTCACCCGGTGAGACGGCGGCTCCCTCCGTGGGGATCCACCGAGGAGTGCGGCTCCTGTTGCCGGCGTCGGGCATCTACTGGGAGGACCTGGCGTGGCTCTCCTTCGTCGTCGCGCTCCGCGCCGACGAGCTGCGCATCCGGCATCCGGACGGTGTCCACCTGCAGATCGTCTCCCTCGACTTCCCGTTGGCCGACTACCGGCCGGAGGTCGCCGCCCTCGCCGTGGACGGGTGGCTGCGCGAGGAGTTCGACCTGCCCGATATCGGCATCACCTGCTCGTACACGGGTGGCGCGGACCCCTACGCCTTCTCCTGGGGCGGGGCGGAGCCACCGCTGAGGAGCCCGCGCCTCTGAACCCGCCATAAGCTTGCCGTTTATCCTGCGGTGTCGAACGACGATCGAACTTGTTCGGGGATTCCCCAGTTCACGTGACGTTGTACGTGCGTGGGCCTGATCCTGTGGGCAGGGTGGCTGCGGCACGGAGGCCGGGATCGTGGAACTGGTCGAGCACGGGGTTCAACGAGACGCGTTCACGGCCGTGACGGAGTTCCGGTCGGAGTTGTACGCGTGCCTGACGTCGCGGGCGGACGCTCTATTCGAGCTGTGCGACGCGCTGTTGTGTACGGACGGTCCGGTCCGGACCCTGGTGGATCTGGCGCTCGCGCCGGAACACTGGCGCGGGCACGGCGCCTTGTACTCCGGGGTGAACCGGGGCCGGATCGACGTCACCCGCCTTCGTCGGGCGCTGGCGGGTGTGCCGCTGCTGCGGGCGAACGGCCGTCTGGTGCTGGCCGTGGACGTCTCGCCGTGGCTTCGGCCGGATGCCGACACGTGCTCGGACCGCTCGTTCTGTCACACCTTGGGCCGGGGCCTGGGCAAGCACCAGATGGTGCCCGGCTGGCCGTACTCGATCGTCGCGGCGGCCGCCTCTCCGCCGAACGAGTGTGAGCCAACCAGACCAACGAGAGACCTCTACGCCAACCGAGTGGTGAACACCGCTTTCGTGGCTCTGTCTCACTTCCGGTGGTGACGGAAAGGCATGGTAAGAAGGCCTGTTGAGCCGGGCAGGCGCCCGTGTCAGACCCCTGTCCGTGTCTTCGGCGGGCACATAGCCAAGGCATTGACCTTCCACTTGGCCTGCGTTAATCGCCGCTAGTAACGATCACCACGCCCCGTTACCACCGGAAGTGAGCCAGAGCCGCTTTCGTGATACTCCCCCCGGCGTCGAACGGACGATCGGACAGAGGAGGGGCCGATGCTCGGTGGGGGCTGACCGATTGGGTAGCGTGTGCGAACTGGGGGCTGTCGAGTCGGGCGCCCTCGGAGAACGGGGGCACTTCATGGGGCTGGCCGAGGAGATATCCGCCGTGCGCAGCGTATCGGGGCATTCGGGCCGCTTGCTGGGCGAATTTCGCCGCACGGCACTGCTGGTGCCGCTCTCGGAGGGTGATGGCGGCGGGCTGATGACGGGCTGGCAGGGCGGTGTCCGCTGGATCTACGCGTTCACGGATGAGGCGGCCCTGGCCCGTTTCGCGGAAGCGCGCGGTGCCGGTGCCCGTGAGTGGGAGTACCTCTCGATCCTGGGTGCCCGTCTCGTCGACGCGGTGATCCCCTCGGTTGAAGGTCCGACGGGTGTGGCCGTAGATGTGGCGGACGAGGACGGTTCAATGCTGTTCCCGCCGGTCGTGGGCATCGTTCCCGACGCGTGCGCGGTGGATGCCGAGCCAGACCGTGCGGAAGCCGTCTGATGGCGGGCGATGCGGACCTTGAGGTCTCGCCGGCTGCGGTCAAGAACATCCAGGACGGTCTGCGCAAGGCCATCGCCGAGCTGCGCGAGTCCGGGGATGCGGCCGGCGCCTCGATGGGCGCCGGTTTCAGTGATCTGTCGATGACGGGGATGGAGGCCGGACACGCGGGTCTGGCCACCGACTTCGAGGACTTCTGTGAGCGCTGGGAGTGGGGCGTGCGCAGTCTGGTGCAGAACGCGAGCGCTCTGGCCGGGAACCTGGGGATCGCGGCGGGCACGGTGTGGGAGGAAGAGCACTACATGCAGGGGGCGTTCAAGGTGGTCGCCAATGCCGCGTACGGCAATCCGCATGCGAGTGAGGACGAGATCGAGCAGAAGAGCTGGGACGACATTTGGCGTGCGGATGTCTACAAGCCGGACTACAGCGATGAGTCCTTCGAGAAGAGCGACGCGGACATCAAGCAGACCTGGTCGGACACGGGCGACAAGCTGACTTCCAGCGGGAAGATCGGATCGCTGAAGGATCTGCTGGACCAGGCCGGCGGGGGCGGCAACTGATGGGCTGGAGGGACTTCGTACCGGACTCGGCGGAAGACTGGGTCGAGGACCGGGCCGAGGACCTCGGCGACGCGGTCGAGTGGGGCGGTGACAAGGTCGCCGGCGCGGCAGAGAAGGTGGGCCTGGACGAGGCGGGCGACTGGGTCCGTGACAAGAGCCGATCGGCCGCCAACCAGCTCGGCGCGGACGTCTCCGAGCTGGAGCTCGGACAGACCGAGGACCCGAACAAGCTGGTCTACGGCAGCGTGTCGAAGATCCGCGCGCAGGTCTCGCACCTCAGTGACTTCGAGCTCTCGTTCACACTCGTTGGCAATGGCCTGAAGGCTCTGGAAGGCGACGGCCTGAAGGGCGCGTCGGCGAACGCGTTCCGGGACGCGATAGCCAAGGAGCCGCCGCGCTGGTTCAAGGCGGCCGAGGCCTTCGGCAAGGCCGCCGACGCGATCAACCGGTTCGCGGACACCGTGGAGTGGGCACAGGGCCAGGCCAAGGAGGCCCTGGAGGAGTACAACAGGGCCAAGAAGGTCTCTCAGGACGCGCGCACCGCCTACAACAAGTCGATCATCGACTACAAGGCGGCGGTGAAGGCCGAGAAGGACACGCTGCCGCCGCGGCCGGCCGACGACTTCACCGACCCCGCCGATCCGCTGTTCAAGGCGGCCGACGACAAGCTTCAGACCGCGCGCACCCAGCGCAACGAGGTCGCGAAGACGGCCCGTACGGCGGTCCGCGCGGCCCGCGACGCCGCCCCGCCCAAGCCCTCGTACGCCGAACAGCTCAAAGACGGCATGGACTACGTGGAGATCGCGGAAACCCACCTGGCCGGGGGCGTCCTCAAGGGAACGGCGGGCCTCGCCAACTTCGTCCGCGCAGTCACCCCGTTCGACCCGTACAACCTCACCCACCCCGCCGAGTACCGGACCAACCTCAACTCGACGGTCGCCGGCCTGCTCGTGGCGGTCAACGACCCCATAGGCACGGGCAAGCAGATGCTCGACGACTTCATGAAGGACCCCACCGAAGGCGTCGGCAAATTCCTCCCGGAACTCGCCGGCACCAAGGGCCTCGGCGCCGGGAAGAAGGCCGGCACGGCCGCGAAGCACCTGGACGACCTGGACGGCGCGGGCGGCAAGGAGACGGACGGCCCGGGCCGCAAGGAGACGGACGGGAAAGGACCGCACCACGGCGAGCGGCCCGACCCGGACAAGGCCAGTGAGGGCACCGACCCCGTCGACCTCGCCACCGGCCGGATGTACCTCCCGCAGACGGACGTGGTCCTGCCCGGCACGTTCCCGTTCGCGTTCACGCGCCGTGCGGAGTCCGGCTACCGGGTGGGCCGCTGGTTCGGCCCCACCTGGTCCTCCACGATCGACCAGCACTTGGAGATCGACGCCAAGGGCGTCGTCCTGGTCTCCGAGGACGGCCTCCTCGTCGGCTATCCGCATCCCGCGCCCGGTGTGCCCGTACTGCCGGTGTCGGCGTCGGGCCCGCGCCACCCGCTGGCACGCACCCCTGACGGCGACTGGACGCTGACGGACCCGCTGACGGGTGCCGTCCGCCGCTTCGTCCCGCCGGCCGACGGCGCCGAGAACGGCATCGCGCCGATCACCCAGTTCGAGGATCCGAACGGCAACCACGTCGTCTTCGAGTACGACGAGCACGGCACGCCGCTGGGTCTCACCCACTCGGGCGGCTACCGGCTGCACTTCGAGACCGAAGGTGGCCGGATTACTGCCCTGCACCTGTCCGGCGGCGGCCGCGTCCTCGCGTACGGCTACACCGACGGGAACCTGACCGAGGTCACCAACTCCTCCGGTCTGCCTCTGCGGTTCACCTACGACGACCGCGCCCGCATCACCTCCTGGACGGATACGAACGAGCGCCGCTATGAGTACGCCTACGACGACCTCGACCGGTGTGTCGCCGAGGCCGGCGAGGCGGGCCACATCGCCCTCACCTTCCGCTACGACGACGTGGACCCGCAGACCCGCCACCGGGTGACGCGTGTGACCACCGCCGCAGGTCATACCCGCCAGTACCTGATCGACGACCGGTACCGGGTGGTGGCCGAGACCGACCCGCTCGGCGCGGTCACCCGGTACCAGTACGACAGCGGCGGCCGGCGGACCGCGCTCACCGATCCGCTCGGCCACACCACCCGCAGCACCTTCGACGACACGGGCCGCATGGTCTCCTACGTCCGGCCCGACGGCCGGGAGGCCCGCGCCGAGTACAACGACCTCGGCCGGCCGGTCAAGGTCGTCCGTGGACGGATCGGTCGTCCACCAGACCTACGACGAGCGCGGAAACCGCACCGCGGTCAGCCGCCCCGACGGGACGGTCACCCACTTCGGCTACGACGAGAGCGGCCACCTCACCACCGTCACCGACCCCCGCGGGGCGGTCACGCGGATCCGCACCGACCGGGCCGGGCTGCCGCTCGCCGTCACCGACCGGCTCGGCGCCACCACCACGTACGAGCGGGACGCCTTCGGGCGGGTCACGGCGGTCACCGACCCCCTGGGAGCGGTGACCCGCATGGAATGGACGGCGGAGGGCAAGCCGCTGCACCGGACGGACCCGGACGGCCGGCGCCGCTCGTGGACGTATGACGGCGAGGGGAACTGCCTGACCCGTACGGACGGCCCCGACGGCGGCGGGGTGCACTTCGAGTACACCCACTTCGACCTGCTCGCCGCCCGGACCGACGCGGACGGCACGCGCCACGCATACACATACGACGCCGAGCTGCGGCTGACCGAGGTCCGCAACCCGCAGGGCATGACCTGGGAGTACACCTACGACCCGGCGGGCCGGCTCATCCGGGAGACCGACTTCGACGGCCGTGTGCTCGACTACGCCTACGACCCGGCGGGCCGGCTCGTCACCCGCACCGACGCCCTCGGGCAGCGGATCACGTACGAGCGCGACGCCTTGGGGCACACCGTCCGCAAGGACGCGGGCGGCACGGTGACGACGTACGAGTACGACGTCTTCGACCGGCTCGCCGTCGCGGTGTGCGGGGACAGCGTGCTGACCTGGCTGCGGGACCGGGCGGGCCGCATCCTCCAGGAGACGGTCGACGGCCGCACCCTCACCTACACCTACGACGCCATGGGGCGCCGCACCGGCCGAACCACCCCCACGGGCGCCGTCGCCGCCTGGGCGTACGACGCCGCAGGCCGCTACGACGCCCTGACCACGTCCGGCCGCCGGATCGGCTTCACGCACGACGCGGCGGGCCAGGAGCTCAGCCGTACCTACGGCGACGCCGTCACCCTCGACCAGGCGTGGGACGAGACCGGCCGGCTGGTGGAGCAGCGGCTCACGGGCGCAGGACAGGGGGTGGTGCAGCGCCGCGGCTACACCTACCGGTCCGACGGGGTCCTGACCGGCGTCGACGATCTGTTGGCCGGCCCGCGCAGCTTCGACCTCGACCCGCGCGGCCGGGTGACGGCGGTGCACGCCGGTAACTGGACCGAGCGCTACGCCTACGACGACGTGGGCAACCAGACCTCCGCGTACTGGCCCGGCGCCCATCCCGGAGGCGGGGAAGCCACCGGACCGCGCACCTACGAGGGCACCCGGCTGATCGGCGCGGGCCGGGTCCGCCACGAGTACGACGTCCTCGGCCGGGTCGTGCTCCGCCAGAAGGCCCGGCTCTCGCGCAAGCCCGACACCTGGCGCTACGAGTGGGACGCCGAGGACCGAATTACGGCCGTCACCACCCCGGACGGGACGCGCTGGCGGTACACGTACGACCCGCTGGGACGGCGGACGGCGAAGGAACGGATGACGCCCGACGGCCTGGAGGTGGCCGAGCGCACGGTCTTCACCTGGGACGGCACCGTGCTGTGCGAGCAGCGGACCGCCGCCGCGGCGCAGGAGGCCGGCGGGATCGCCGTGACTTGGGACCACCGCGGCCTGCAGCCGCTCGCGCAGACGGAGCGGATCCTGGGCGCCAGCCAGGAGGTGGTGGACGAGCGGTTCTACGCCATCGTCACCGACCTGGTGGGCGCACCCGCCGAACTTGTCGACGAGCGCGGCGGACTGGCCTGGCGCAGCCGCTCCACACTGTGGGGATCCACGGCCTGGAACCGGGACGCCACGGCCTACACGCCGCTGCGCTTCCCCGGCCAGTACTTCGACGCCGAATCAGGCCTGCACCACAACTACTTCCGCACGTACGACCCCGAGACCGCCCGCTACCTGAGCCCGGACCCGCTGGGCCTGGCGGCGGCCCCCAACCCGGTGGCGTACGTCGCCAACCCCCACGGGTGGTGCGACCCCTTCGGGCTGGCCCCGTACTCGGACAGCACCCGGGCGGCGCAGGGCGTCGACCACCAGCTCAACGAGGCGGAGAGCGGCAAGGACAACCACTACCTGCAGGGCATCGGGAAAGACGAGGTGAAACTGGAGAAGTACCTGCGGGGCCATCTGCAATCGCCGGCCAACTACGTCGACAGCGACACGGGGGCGCGGATCATCATCGACAAGACCCTGGACCCGTCCAGGCCGGTGGCCATCATCCGCCAGGACCATATGATCCACGCGTACCACATCGAGCCGGAGGACCTCTCCAACTACATCACTCCGCGGGACGGCAAGGACACCGCGAAGTGGCGGACCCCGAAGGGGGACGAAGTGAATGAGTAGCCGCAGCGGTATCCCCCGTGATCCTGCACCCGCCTGGCCGGGCTACCACGCCGAGCCGTCCTACGACCCCGGCCAGAGCCGGGTCTTCCCGGCCCCGCTGCCGGCGGAGCTGCGGGCGCTCGGCAACGACGTCCGGGCGGCCGACTGGCCGGTGCGGCTCGCCTTCCGCAACTCCCGGACCGAGCTGCTCGACACGCTCTGCCGCTGGCAGACCCTGCGCGCGCTGGCGTACGTGCACCTGCTGGCCGCCCGCACGGGGGACGAGCGGCTGCCGGCCGACCTGAGGGTGGTTCCCGACCCGGAGGCGGTCGGCGATCCGGGCCTGCCCGCGCTGCTGGCGAGGCTGGAGCATGCCGCCGCCGGCCTCCCGGCGGACCTGCTGGACGCGGTCGTCTGCGACAGCGGCGGGCTGCTCGCCGACAATCGGTTCGCGGCATCGGTGCTGGCCGCCGGGCTCACCGCCGATTCCCGGCCGGGGAACCCGGACGAGGCGGTCTCCCGCGCCGTGGTGCTCACCAGCTACTGGTACGAGGTCCCCGGGCTGCGCGGCGCGCTGGCCCTGGCGTGGAGCGCGAACCTGTTTGTCCGCTCCTGGCTGGGGTGGTCCCAGCGGTTCGTGTACGGCGACCCGGCGGGAGGCCTCGGCATCACCTCCGACCCCCGCCCGCCCCGCCCGGCGGCGTCCGCCCTCCCGAAGTGGGCGGAGCCCCTGCTGGACCGCATCGAGCAGGGTCCGGGGGCAGCCTCGTGACCTGGGCCGACTTCGTCGTGAACGACAAGCCCTTCGCGCCGTACACGACGATGCTGGCCCGCTCGCACGCGGGCTGCCGGAGCTGGTGCGGCTGTGCCTCGTGGCGCCGTGGTGGCGGGACGCTCCCGGGCGGACGGCCGAAGAACTTCTAGCGGTCGCCGACGAGTACCGGGAGGACCTGCCCGACCTCGACCGGCGACGCGACCGCGCGGCCCGGGCCCTCGGTCTCGACCCGGCCGGCCTGCCATCCGAGGCGGCGGCCCTGGCCCGGCTCATGGAGCTCTCTGGGGGACCGGTGGCCGCGGCCTGTCTCGTCGTCGGGTACGAACCTGCCAGGACCAGCCGTGCCGCTTCAGCAGCCGCCACACCGTCGCCACCGACAGGCTCACCCGAAGATGCCGGCAGATCAACGTCTGGACCCGAGGCAGGGTCCAGCGTTCGTCTTCATAGCTGTGCCGTGCGCCGACGGGCCCTTGCCGAGTTCCTCCTCGAGCACGGCGAACTGTTCGTCGGTGATGGTCGGGGCGTTCGCCGGACCCGCCGACCGCAAGCCCTCCATGCCGTCCTCGCGCCAGGCGACCGGACAGGATTGGCAACCCCGCATGAACGCTGCCGGTCAAGCTAGGGTCCGGGTAGCCCGTGCCGATATGGCGTGCTCGGCTGCGGCCCGGGGCCCAGAGCGCTCTGGGGGCAAGCAGTACCCCGGGCCGCCCCCACCCCTACTACCGCCAGTCCTGCCGGTGTCCGGCGTGACCCGGCCGCGTTGGGCAGGGCATGGAGATGGTGGCGCGGTTGTCGTTCGGGATGCGGACCGCGGTCGACGTGACGTACGTCCGGTGCGCCCTGTGCGGCGCGTTCGGTGAGCTGGTCCTGGACAGCGGACGGCTGGACGAGGCGCTGGCCCGCGCCCGAGATCACGTCCGCGAGACGCATCCGGGCGCGGACATCCCCGAGGCGCTCCGGCTCGTGCCCGATGTCGCCTTCCCGCCGGACGGCTGCCGCGACGTTGTCGAGTGGGTCGCGCAGTACAACGCCCGGAACACGCTGCCGGCCCCTGGCCCGCGATAGCTGCGCCGGCTGGCGCCGCCGTCGGCCGCTCAGGCGGCTGGAGCGGGCGTGTGCTGTGGGATTCCGTGGGGCGGGCCCGGCCCCGCCGGTGTTGCCGGGAGGAGGTGGGTGGCCGGGCCCTTGTTCCGGGAGCCGTGGCGGGTGCTGTACGGCTCCCTGGTGGGCGTCCGTCCGGCCGTGGCCGAGGTAAACCGGGGTCGCTGCGGGCGCAGACGGGATGGGCTCAGGTGTGGACGCGGCTGTTGGTGCCGTCGTGGTGGTCGGCGGTTTCGTCGTCGAACCAGTAGTCGCCGGCGGCGAGGTAGCGGAAGGAGTGGCTGCTGTGCGCGGGCAGGGAGACCCGGGCTGCGCGGGTACCGTCACCGCGGGGCTGCAGGGGGTGGGCGGCCGGGTTCCAGTGGTTGGCGTCCCCGACCACGCTGACCGGCCCTGCGGGACGGTCCTCCGGCAGGACGAAGGTGACCTGGGTCCTGCCCTTGAGCTGCTTGCGTTCGAGCACGGGTGATCTCCAACCCTGAGATGTCGGGTAAGCCTGTGGATCGTCGCCTGCGCGGCGTGCGGGCCGGGGCGGGACGCGGCGGCGGCTGTGCGCCGGTCACCCGGGCGGGTCCTCGCCTGCGGGGCAGGGTCGGTACGTGCCGGGGCTTTCGGCCCGGGGGAGTGGGGCCGGGCCGAGGGCAGGCAGCGCCCATGGCGGTCACGAGTCGCTGCCGCTGCGCTGACGTGAGCGCCATGAAGTGTGCGCGGTCCTCAGCCGTGGTGTCGGGTCCGTCTGCGTCGCCGGCGACTTCCTCCATCCGCGCGAGGGCCCGGCCAACGTTTCGCTCAGGTCCTGAACGCAGCAAGTGGAGGAAGGTTCCTTCCGAGCGGTCTCGGCCAGGCACCGGCGAGCGGCTTTCGCCGCCTCGCCGGTGGCGGGGCGGCGGCGCGCGGTCCGGTCCTGTCGGTCCTGGCCGGCACGGCGGGCGTCGCCGCCCTGTACCGGGGCGCCGTCCACCGGCCGCGGTCCGCTCCGTCTCAGGCCGGGCCGCTGGTCGCGCCGTCGGAGGAAGTCCAGCGGCCTGCCGCCCGCGAGGCGGGCACGGCCCCCGGCGCCTGACCGGGGAACCGCGGGGAAGAGGGGGAGACGGATGGTGGTGACGGGTAGGCAGCGGCGGGCTGGTGGCAGCGTGCTGGTGGGTCTCGGGCTGGCCACGGCCGGCTTCCACGTGGCGCCGCCCCAGCCGCTGACGGACGAGGAACAGGGCGGCGTCGCGGCCTACATCGACGACGGACAGGTCGTGGTCGACTGGCTGCCCCACGCCCGCCTCAACCGCGCCGCACTCGCCACGGCCGTCGCCGGCGCTGACGGCACGCACGGGACGGACGGCGTCCGCTACTGGCGGTCCGCAGGGCCATGGACACCGCCTTGGGCACCATCCTGGCCGGCTTCCGCTACGCCACCCGCAGCCGCCCGGACTCCCGGTTCGGCCACATCATCGAACAGGCCCCGACCACCCCCGACGTCTAGGAGCAGCCCGTGCACAACCGTGACCGGCTCCTGACCGGCGCCCCGAGCGACACCGACCGCGCGACAAACCGACCTCCACCACACGGCCGCCACCAGGAACACACAGGACGAGCCACTGCGCCAGACGTCCGGTCCCCCGCGCGCACCCTCACCCGGCGGGGAGGGATCTGACCATGCAGGCTTCCGCACTGTCCCGGCGCGCGTACCGTTGCGGTACGACCCGCCGCCGGGAGGAACCCTCGATGAGCGCCCAGCCCGACCACACCCCCGTCACCCCGTACGCTCCCGCCCCCGGCGCTGCGGCCGAACTCCGCGCGCAGTTGCGCGCGGACCGCCGCGCGGAGACGTGGGTGCCGGCGTTCGAACGGGACTGGACCAAGGCCCTGGACGACGCCCGCCACACCTTCAGCCTCACCCCCCTGCACGACGTCGTACGCACCTGGCAGCTCCGCGTTGCCGCGGCCCCGGCCGTGGATGCGTTCATGGACTCCGGCCAGGACGACTCCGACTTCATCGACCTCGACGACGTCCTCGGCGGCCGCCCGTGACCGAAGAACAGCCGTGGGCGGTGCGCCTGTCCCCGCACACCGCAAAGACTCTGGCCGGGCTTCCCGCGCCTGCCCGGGAGATGGTCCGCGACGTCCTGGACATCGCGGTCCGTTCCCCGTGGGGCTGGCCTCAGTGGAATACCGGCGACCCGGAGGGTGAGGACGTCCGCGCTGCGTCGGTGGGGCAGCTGTCCGTCGTCTACACGGTCAACCGGTTCACCCGGCGCATGTCTGTCCTGGAGATCGTCTGGCTCGGATGACCCTTGTACCGCCATCCCACTGCACGCCCCCGCGATCAGGCCGGGGCGCCGTCGCTCTTCGGGAAGGTGTCACCGGGCGCGCCCGGGGGTGAGGAGCGCGGCTAGCCCCGGCTCCTCCACCCCGGCCCGGCCGGGCGCGGTACCGCTCCGGTCGGGGCGCGCGCCGCCAGAGGGGTGAAGCCCCTGGCGGCGCCTGTGACAACGCAAGTTGAGGGCCCACGCGTCACGCCCAGGCTAGGCCAACCACCTGTGCCCCGGCAGGCCTTCGCCAAGATCCGACGGCGGCGGCCGCCGGGTTTTCAAAGCCTCATGACATGCGGTGCGGGGACTGCTCAGTGCCGGTCGTAGATGTCGATGATGAGGTCGGTGTTGTTACCGCTGCGGTTGAAGAAGTCGACGATGCCGTGGTTGCCGGTGCTCGCCTGGACCAGGTTCGGCACGGTCTTGCCGGCCGTCCAGTTCAGGGTCGAGTAGTTCGGTGCGACCGGCGGGGTATGCGTCTTGTTCTCGTACTGCCACAGGGCGTTGGGGTCGGGAGCGACCGTGAGGTGCCCGGCGCCGCCGGTGTTGGTGACCGTGGTGTTCAGCACCATGGCGGTAGCCGTCGGGTCCTCCTCCCCGAACGTCGAGAAGATGTAGCGGTAGGGCTTCAGGGGCCCGGAGGGCCACTGTGCGGGGTCGCGGGTGTCGAGGTCCCTCTTGGGGCGGATGGGAATGTAGGCGCTCACGCCGTCGGGGCTGTAGTGGCCGACGACGTCGACGATGACGTCGGCCGGGTCCCAGCCGCCGTTGCGGACGTTGATCCTGCCGTCCGCGCCGACGGGGACGATGACCGCGTTGGCGATGGTCTGGCCGCCGGTGAAGTTCAGGTTGGACGTGTTGGGCGCGGCCTGGCCGCTGGGGAAGACGGTCAGATGACCGGCCGCCCGCGGGCCCGTGACGGTCACGTTGAGCGCCACGGCCTTCGTGCCGGCCGGGATGCCGCGGGTGCCGGCGATCTGGACACCGAACTGGCTCTGTCCGGGGACCGGGCCCCGGGAGGTGCCGAGGCCCTCGCGGGTGTCGACGAAACGCGTCGGGTCCGTCGGGGTGTAGCCGCTGGCCGAGGACCGGGTGAAGTAGCCGGTCACATCCGCGATCAGGTCGACGCCCTGCTCGCCGCTGTTGTACAGGTTCACGTAGCCGTTCTTGCCGACCGGCACGATCACCAGGTTCGGTACCGAGTCCCCGGCCGCGTAGTTCACGTTCGACGTCGTCGGGCGCTCGGTGCCGTCGGCGTACGCGCGGACGTGACCGGCGGCCCTGGTGTTGGTGACCGTGACGTTGAGGACCACGGCGGCGACGTCGGCCGGGATGCCGTGGTTCCCGGCGACCTTCACACGGGTCTCGCCCCACGCCGGCACCGGCGCGGCCTGCACGGCGCCCGTGCCGTCCCGGGTGTCGAGCAGACGGGTGGGGCTGTGCGGGGTGAACTCCGAGCCCGGCGTGATGAACGGCATCTCGTTGATCGCCGAGACGCCCGCGGCACCGTCGGGCCCGTACACGGTGACCCTGACCGTGTAGCTGCCGACCTCGGCGTACTTGTGGTGGGTGGTGATGGTCGTGCTGCCGCTGGCGGCCTCGCCGCTGTTTGTGCCGTCGCCCCAGTCGATCACGACCGAGAGCACGTTCAGGTTGGTGGTGATATCGGTCTTCAGGGCGATCGTCCGCGCGGTGCTGGCGGTGCCGCTGAGACCGATCTTGATGTCACCATCCACAGCGGCACCCGCCCCCTGCGCAGCGGCCGCAGTCTTGCTTCCCGCGGCCGGCGGGCCGGTCTTCAGCACCGACCGGTCGGCGGGGCTGCTGAAGGTGAACGCGTTCGCGGCGCTCTTGAGCAGCTCCTTGAACGAGGTGACGCCGTGGGCCCCGTCGGCGGACGGTCCCGCGGCCTGGGCCATGCCCCCCGGCACGAACCCGATGCCTGCCGCGATCACGGCGGCGGAAAAAACGAGTCGGCGACTACGCACCGGCCCCCCTGGTGTTGTCGAACGGTCGAGTTGATCTCGAAGAAGCGTTCACAGTACAGAGCCGCTCCACCCGGCACAGAGGGAGTTTTGCGGCGGCGCGACCGCGTAAAGGTCCCTTGGCCCCCCGTTCCCCGGCCGTTTGTGTCATCCATCACGCGACCGCCCAAGTTGTCCCCGCCGCACGCAGAACCCTCCGCCCGGATGCGCCCCCGGCCGCCCCCTGAACCCCTGCATGTCGAGCGGCGAACGTACGGTGCCGCGGTCGAGCGACATCTGCGCAAAGGCCAGGTCGCTGTGACGAGCCGGCCGCTGGCCGCACCGTCCACCCACCGATAGGCGCAAGGCGGCAACGCTGAGCTGAGCCACGTCCAGGACGCAATCGCGGGCGCTCTCCGGCTCAGGTCACTCACGCCGCATCAGACAACGTTCGCCCTGTTGGTACCGCTGGAAAACTCCCTGAAATAGTCTCCTCGACGCGGCCGAGGATGGCCCCTTTCGGGCCTCTGAGGGGTGCTTGGGCGGGCAGGGGGCCGGGGCCTGGAGGGGTTCCGTCTCTGCCTTCTCAGGGGGTCGTAACAGCCCACTCCAGCCCTCGCTATATGCCGTCTGACCTGGCCCTTCATGCCCGTCGTTCCTATCATCGGTCTCGGTCGAAAGGGGGGCCGGATGGACCGGACCGTACGCACCGTCGAGGACGTTCTCGCACTGTTGGACGGACTCTTCGCATCTGAATCCGAGGCCGACCGCTTGGTGACAGGCGACGGAAAGGGCTTCTGGGACCGCTTCTATGCCGACCGGTCGAGGCAGGTCCCGTTCTTTGTGTCCAAGCCGGACGAGAACCTGGCCGCCTATCTCGACCAGGGCCTGATTGCTCCCGGTCGGGTCCTGGACCTGGGGTGCGGGCCGGGCCGTAATGCCGTGTACCTCGCAACGCGCGGCTTCGAGGTGGACGCCGTCGACCTCTCGCCCGTTGCCGTCGCCTGGGGCGAGGAACGAGCCCACGAGGCTGGAGTCGACGTCCGCTTCCTGCGCGGTGACGCTTTCGCCCTCCCCGCCACCGAGTTGAGCGGCCCGTACGACCTGGTCGTCTACTCAGGGTGCTTCCACCACCTACCGCCTCACCGCCGCGTCAGCTACCTGGCCCTCCTCGACCGCGTCCTCGCACCTGGCGGCCATCTCGCACTCACCTGCTTCGCCGCCGGCGAGGCGGGGACGGGGTCGGAACTCACCGACGCTGACCTCTACCGAGAACGCGACTTGCAGGGCGGCCTCGCCTACACACCCGAAGCGCTGCGCTGGATCTTCTCTGATCTGGCAGAGGTCGAATTGCGCCGCATGCGTGAGGAACCGCCTGAGTCAGAGCTGTTCGGCGTGACGTTCCTGTGGACTGCCTTGTTCCGTCGGAGTGCGGCTGCCTCAGGCGACGTTCGCCCTGTTCACGACCTTGCGTAGGCGCTCGTCCTGGACATGCTTGTTCCGCCGGATGATGTAGCGGCGGGACGTCGCGGCCGAGGAGTACCGCTCCCGAGTCGTGCTGTTCCTCGCCCGCGGGGGCCAGAAAAGAGCCGGCAGCGGACCCCTCGTAGTCCCATGCGTCGTAGGAGCTCGTGGCGTAAGGCACAGCGGCCCACGCTGGGGGTAAGGGGGCGTGGCGCGTCGTCCCGAGGAGCATCCCGAGGCTCCCGTGGCAAGCACCCCGGTGACTTCAAAACTCGGGTTCTGGCTCAGCTTCCGTGCTGTATGACGCTCCGTTACGGCTGAACGTCGAAGAGTGCAATGGAAGGGGGTGGCGGGGCAAGCACTGCGCGAAGGTGCGTCAGTATGGCTCGCCACTGCTTCCAGTCCTCCGGGTCGACCCAGTTTAAGGCCGGCCCATCCTCGTCGCCGACGATGCGGGCGAGGGCTTCGTCGGCGAGTACCCGAAGGTCGGAAGGGAACACGGGCATTGGCTTTTCCGGACCGTAGGACATGTCGACGGGTTCGCCTCCCGGGCATTGCGCCGAGATCAAGGCGGCGGCCGCCACCGCCTCTTCTGCTTCTGTGAGATAGCCGGTGGCGTCGATTGTCCGGACAAGGACGCCTCGGACCAAGGCTTCGCGAGCCTCGGGCTCGGCTTCGTCGAGGGCGTTGGCGAAGTCCGCGGCTGTGTCGTTGTCGAAGGGACCGGTATCCCAGGTGCCCATGCTGATCTCCTTGCGTATGGTCGCCCGGATCCTCGCATCAAGCACTGACAACACGACTACGGGGCGAGCAGGACCCGTTTGCGCAGGAGGTTGAAGCCAGCGCGGCCGAACACCTGGCGCTTGAGCATCTTGATCCGGTTCACGTGGGCCTTCGACGACTCCGGAGTTCCAGCGCAGCGTCAGGCCGGCGATGACGGCGTCGAGGTCGCGGTCGATGCCAGCGTCGAGGGCCTGGAGGCTGGGTAGGTCGTCCTGCCGTAGCCGGACCACGCGGCCCCCGCCGCTGACCGGGACGCGCACGGGCCGTCGCCCCACCGGGCGACGGCCTGTACTGCTACGGGGCTGCGCTCCCCGACGCCCGAATCCGGCGAACGGTCGGCCCCGACCGGTCAGCGGACGGCCGCGCGCATCCAGTGGCCGGTCGTGGTCCAGCCCTGGAACCGGCGGGCCAGGCCGCCCAGTGCGGTGCCGTCCGCGTCGAAGGCGCCGCCGCCCGCGACCAGGCGTAGCCCGGCGATCGCCGGGGCGAGGCGGGCAGCCGCGTGCCACGGCTGCCCGGCGGCCTCCGCCGCCATCCGCTGGACGAGCGCGGCCTGCCGGGCGGGCGGGCACAGCGACAGGAAGAACAGCATCTGCCGCCAGGCGTACGCCGCGTCCTTGATGGTGCCGAGCGGGCGCGGGTGACCGTGGACACGGGCGACGAGGCGGCACACCGCGGCGAAGCCCGCCTCGGCCAGGGCCTCCCAGCCCGCCTCCGGGGCGACGCCCGCGTGCCGCACCAGGACGGCCAGGTTGTGGGTGGTCAGGATCTGCGCCTGCTCGATGACCGTGCCGTTGCCGGCCGGCGACCAGGCGCGGGCGGTGTCCGTACCGGCCCGCTCCCCGCACAGCCGGTCGAACGCGGGCGCTGTCGTGGCGGGACGCGTCCGGCCGATGCCGTCGGCGGCGTGCACCACCGCCATGTTGCGTACCGCCGCGCAGTCGATGCTGTAGTAGCGGGTGTAGAGGCTGTCCTCCAGAAGGTCGGCCGCCGTGCGCGCGGCGGTCAGGAACTTCGGGCTGAAGGTCCCCATGAAGATGTCGGCCGCGAGCTCCTCGGTGAACGGCGCGGAGAGGTCGGCCTGGCGCGCCAGGTGGGACATCTCCCGTACCAGCGGGTTCGGCAGCAGCGTCCCCGGGAACGCGCCGACGGCCAGGTCTCCGAGGCGGCGCAGCGCGGCCTCTGCCGCCGCCCGCGCCCGTGCCTCCGTATCGGCGTCGCTGCCGTGGCCGGCGACCGCGCGCACCCAGGGCAGCTCGTCCACCCGTACCTGGTGCGCCAGGTTGAGCAGCAGCAGCGAACGCCGGTTGCGGAACGCCCGGTACGTGGCCGCCGCGAGGGTCCGCAGGGCGGGGTCGGCGTGGCGCTCCGCGGTGGCGTTGGCCACCAGCTGCGGAACGAGTTCGGCCAGCACCTCCGCGGAGGGCACCAGACCGCGCGCGACGAGGTCCTCCGGCGGGGCGCTGAGTGCGGTGCGGACCACCTCCCGCAGACGCGGCGGGACAACGGTTCCGACGGGCAGGCCGGTCCCGGCTGCCTCCGCCTCCGTGACCGGCGCGAGCATCCCGTCGACGTCGGGCGTGCCGGCCCGCTGGTCCAGCGGTGCGAGGCGGTCCGCCACGGCGGCGGCGATCTCGTGGTGAGCCGGCAGGGCCGCCTGGCGCGCCTGCTCGGCGCGCAGCCGGGAGTGCCGGTCCGATCCGGGCAGGCCCCGTTTGGCAACGGCCGTCACCGCGTGGCGCAGCAGCCCGGCGAGCCGGGGCGTGAGCCGGCGACCGGCGGCGGCCTCCTCCAGGGCCCGCAGCATGATGCCCGTGTTGGACTTCTGGTCGCGGTGCCCACGGCACAGCGTGTGGGCCGCCGCCAGGGCGTGGTAGCGCTCCAGCAGGGCACCCGCCTGCACGCGCGCGTCGCCGCCACCGCGGCCGGGCCGGGCAGTGGCCGGGCCGGGGCCGGGCACGCCCTCCGCTCCAAGCCGATCGGCCGTGTCCCAGACCGGGATGGCCGCCTCGCCGTGCTGCAGCCAGTAGCCGAGGAGCTCGTCGTCGAAGGGCCGCCAGACGCCCAGGGCCTCGCGCTGCACCTCGATGGCGGTCTTGGGCCCGCGGGCCCGCAGCGCGCCCGAGACCTCGCCGACGCTGCGGCGGTGCACCGCGCTCGCGTCGGGGGCGGGCCGGTCGGCCGGGCGGGGCAGGAAACGCAGCCGGTCGGCGAACGGCTGAAGTTCCGTCACCAAAGCTGCTGCCGTGCCGAAGTCGTCGGCCCGTACCAGCCAAGCGACGGTCAGGAGGGCCGCCTCCTCGGGCAGGGACACCTCGTAGCGACCGGTGTCCAGCAGCTGCCACAGTTCCTCGAGGCCCTGTTCCGTCAGCGCATGGGCGAAGAGCGCCGCACGGTCGGCCGGTATGCCGGCCCGGCGGGCGGCGTCCGCCTCGTACGGTGTGAGGGGCCCTCCCGCGGCGGGCGTTCCGGTCGCGAATCCGCCGCGGACGACCTCAGGGGTGACCCAGGCGGGCAGCCCGGCGACCGGAGTGCGCGAACCGACGGTGAGGCTGCCGTCCGCCATGCCCGCGAGCACTGCACGCCATTTCCGCACCCGGTCAAGGGCGCGGTCGCGGGTGGCCGTCTCGGCGTGCGAGAGGGAGGTGTGCAGCGCGCGTGCCAACTGGCCTGCGGCGTACGCCGACGAGGCGGTGGCCGGACCGGTCGTCGCGGCGGGCGCACCGGCCGGACGGCCGGGCTCGGTCGGGTGCTGTTGGTCAGCGTTCTCGTTCATAAGCCGACGTGGCAGGATCTGCCCCTGCGCCCCCCGGGTAGGAAGCCCGGTGCTCTGGCTGACTGAGCTACACGCCGTTCGATGCCCCGACCCTAGATGAATGAGTCCGATGTTTGTGCTGGCCGCGACCATGGCGAAGGGCGCCCGTTGGCCTGAGTGTGACTTCTGGCCTGGACGCCCTTCTGGCGGCACTGTACGTGTTCATCGACGACCATGTGGCCCCCCATCGCCGGATCGGGCGACCCCCGAAACTGACGGACGCCGAACTGCTGTGCCTGGCCGTTGCCCAGGTCCTGCTCGGCTTCCCCTCGGCCCGGCACTGGATCCGCTTCGCCCACACACGCCTCGGCCACCTCTTCCGCTACCTGCCCCAGCAGTCCGCCTACAACAAGCGCCTGAATGCTGCCGGGCCACTGATCAGCCGCGCGATCGAGGCCCTGGCCCGGCAGGTGCCGACCTGGAACGACGACCTGCGGCTGATCGACTCCACCCCGCTGCCCTGCGCGGCCTCCCGCGAGACCGTCAAGCGCTCCGACCTGGCCGGACACTGCGGATACGGCTACTGCCGCAGCCACTCCCGCTTCTTCTGGGGCTTCCGGCTCTACCTGGTCACCACTGCCGAGGGCATGCCCGTCACCTGGTGCCTGGCCAACCCCGAGATCGGCGAGCGGGAGGTGATGGCCGCGTTGCTGGAACGCGACCATCACCTTGTCCGCGCAGGGCAGGTGATCCTCGCGGACAAGGGCTTCGCCGGGAAGGAGTTCGAAGCCTTCTGCACCGAGCGGCTGGGGGTTCATCTGGTGCGGCCGGACCGGAAGGACGAGCCGGTCCGGCACGGGAAGATCGCCCGGGTCCGCCAGTGGATCGAGGCCGTCATCGACACCCTCAAAGGCCAGCTCAGCCTGGAACACCACGGCGGCAGAACCCCGGCTGGCGTCTTCGCCCGCACCGGACAACGACTCCTCGCCCTCGCCGCCGGCATCTGGCACAACTGGACCACCGGCGCCGCGGTCAAACGATCCCTGATCGCCTATGACCACTGAAGACATCGGACTCATTCATCTAGGGGGTGTCCGGTCGATCATGTGACTACTTCGCCGTCGTGTCGTTGATGTGGACATGGGGCGGGGAGATCTGAGTGATGCCGAGTGGGAACGGCTGCGGCCGTTCCTGCCGGTCAGTAACAGGCGTTGCGGCAGGTGGCGGGATCACCGGCAGGTGATCGACGGGATCCTGCACCGGGTGCGGACCGGGGTTCAGTGGCGTGACCTGCCCGAACGGTTCGGCCCGTGGAAGACGGTCTACGAACGCCACCGCCTGTGGTCGGCCGACGGAACCTGGGAACGCCTGCTCCAGCAGGTCCAGGCCGAGGCCGACGCGGCCGGGGAGATCGACTGGGACATCTCGGTCGACTCCACCATCGTGCGGGCACATCAGCACGCCGCGGGCGCTCGCACCGAACCACCGCCGGCGCCCGCCTCAAAGGGGGAAGCAGCGGCAGAACACCAGGGCGAAACGCCGTGGCAGAGCCTGGTCGCCCGCCTGGTGGAGGTGGTGCAGGAGGTGAGGGCCTGGGCCGCTCGCGCGGCGGGTTCACCACCAAGCTCCACCTGAGCGCGGACGGCCGCTGCCGCCCGCTGTCCCTGATCGTCACACCCGGACAGCGGGCGGACTGCACACAGTTCACGCCCGTGCTGGAGAAGATCCGCGTCCCGCGGACCGGTCCGGGCAGGCCCCGGAAGAAGCCGGACAGCCTCGCGGCGGACAAGGCCTACAGCAACGGCCCGTGCCGCGAATATCTGCGGCGCCGGGGCATCCGGCACACGATCCCGGAGAAGACCGACAGCCAGGCCGCCCGCCTACGCAAAGGCTCACGCGGCGGACGGCCACCCGGCTTCGACGAAGAGCGCTACAAGAAACGCAACACCGTCGAACGGGCGATCAACCGGCTCAAACACGCCAGAGCCGTGGCCACCCGCTACGACAAGCGCGGCTACGTCTTCCTCGGAACCGCGACCGCCGCAGCCCTCGCCATCTGGCTCCGCACATGATCGACCGGACAAGTCCTAGGGGCGATCACCCGGGCCGGGCAATCGAATTGTGAGCCGCGGGCCGCGCAGCTCGGCGCAGGTCCTCCGGTCCGGCACGGCCGGTGGGGCGCACCCGGGCATCCGGCGGCCCGCCAGGTCAGCGGCCGGGCCGTGCGAGGTCGTCGACGGCGAGGAACGGCTCTCCCGACGGCCGCCACCGACATGCCCGGCACCGGTTTCTGCTTCCCTACGGGGGAGTGATGGGCCGGGCCTCGCGCCGCCGGGCCGAACGCCTTGGCACGGACGGACGGCCGGTGGCGGCGTCATGGAATGGGACGGCAGCGTCAACCCCGCCCGACGTGGGGGTGCAGACCGTCCCCATGGCTTCGTCAGCCGGACTCGGATTGCTGGTAGAGGCGCTGGGCGAAGGCGCCGAGCGCTGTTCCGTAGCTCGCTTTTCCGTCGCCGCTGATGTTCACCGCGACGACGGTTCCCTCCGCCGCGGCATCGCCCGAGAGGTAGGGGCCGCCGCTCGAGCCCATCCCCATCAGGCAGGGGACGCGCAAGAGTGTCTTGCCGGACGCCCATGTGGTGACACCCGAGCAGTGCAGCACCCGGTCCGTGTACGGGTATCCGAAGAAGTGCGCCGGCCCGCTCGGTTCCGCAAGGAACGAGATGGGCTGGGCACCGGTCACCTCCGATATGTTCCGCCCGTCGCGGCCGGGGTTCATCTCCAGCATCGCGACATCCAGGCCGTCCTTCTGCCAGTTCTCGGCCATCCTCACCCGGCGCACGGTGAAGCCACCGTAAGGTGCCGTTCCGTTCTGATAGCCCGGAACGAAGTAGAGGCCGTTGTCCCAGGTGGCCGCACGCGCCGGAGCTCCTTCGACTGGCGTTAACGGTCTGATTCGGCCCCGCCTTTCCGGCCCGAGTTGGCCCCACCGGCGGGGCGTGCGGGAGCGTTCGGGGGTTGTTCCGGCTTGCGTTGGCCCCACCCTCGACGTGGGGCTGGGACGCTCGGCGTAGGTCTCCGTGGAGGGGGCGATGCCGGGTGGTGTCCTCGAAGGAAGAGCTGTTCCTGTTGATCCGCCGGGACTCGTGGCGGGATGGGTTGTCGGTCCGCGCGCTCGCGCGGAAGTACGGCGTTCACCGGCGGCTGGTCCGCGAGGCCCTGTGCTCGGCGGTGCCACCGCCCCGTCGGACACCGCGGAGGCACTCGCCGCGGCTGGAGCCGTTCAAGAAGACGATCGACCAATGGCTGCTGGACGACCTGGAGGCTCCGCCGAAGCAGCGGCACACCGTGCAGCGGATCCTGGCCCGGCTAAGGCAGGAGCTCGGGGCGGAGATCGCCTACTCGACCGTGTGGGACTACGTCCACCGGCGACGGCAGGAGATCTCGGAGGCCGCCGGGGCGGCACCCGCGGCGGGGTTCGTGATCCGGCACAACCAGCCCGGCATGGACGCGGAGGTCGACTTCGGGGAGGCCTGGGTCGACCTGGCTGGCGAGCGCACCAAGTGCTACCTGTTCGCGTTCCGGCTCGCCTACTCCGGCAAGGCCGTCCACCGGATCACAACCTCGTGCGCACAGGAGGCCTTCCTCGACGGCCACGTCCACGCCTTCCGCACCCTGGGCGGCATACCCGCAGGCCAGATACGGTATGACAACCTCTCACCCGCCGTGACCAGGGTGATCCGCAAGAGCCGCTCACGGGACGAGCACCCGCGCTGGCACGACTTCCGCCTGCACTACTCGATCACCCCCTTCTACTGCGAGCCGGGACTTCGCGGCGCCCACGAGAAGGGCGGAGTCGAGGGCCAGGTCGGCTACTGGCGCCGGAACTACCTCACCCCCGTCCCTCGCGTCGACTCCCTCGACGAGCTCAACGACGCGTTCATCGCGTTCGAACAAGCCGAGAAGAACCGGCGGATCGGCATGCGGATCCGCACCATCGGCCAGGACTTCACTCACGAAGCCCCGCTCCTGCTGCCCCTGCCCGGCGAGCCGTTCGAAACCGGGCTGGCGTTCAACCCGCGCGTCGACCGCTACGGCATGGTCGCCGTCCGGGTCTGCCGCTACTCGGTCCCGGTCCGCTACATCGGCCGCACCGTCCACGTCCTGCTCCGCTCGAACGAGGTCGTCGTCTTCCACGGCCGCACCGAGATCGCCCGCCACGCGCGACTGACTACGAAGGGCGCCGAGCGGCTGGTGCTGGACCACTTCCTGGAGGTCCTGCTGGCCAAGCCGGGAGCCTTGGCCGGCTCCGAGGCACTCGACCAGGCCCGTCGCGCGGGCACCTTCACCCCAGCTCACGAGGCGTTCTGGTCCGCGGCCAAGCGCACCCTCGGCGAGAGCGACGGCACGAAGGCCCTGGTCCACGTCCTGCTGCTGCACCGGCACCTGCAGCACCGCGACGTCGTCGCCGGCATCCAGGCCGCCCTGGCAGCCGGGGCCTGCACCGCTGACGTCGTCGCGCTGGAGGCGCGCAAGGCCGCCGAGAGCGAGGGGCGGTCCCCGACGGTCACGGTCACCGTCCCGCTGCCCGAACCGGTCGCCCCGCCCGAGTTGCCGCTGCCGAGCCTGACCGAACGCCGCACCGCCCGCCTGCCACCCGACCAGCGTGCCCTGCCAGCGCTTGAGCGCTGGGACCAGCTCCTGCACCACCGACCCGGAAGGGACCCGCGATGACCGGCCCACACCACACCCTGACCGAGCCCGCCTCCGACGCCGCCATCGACACCGCCTGCCGCGTCCTGCGGCTGCCGACTATGCGGGCCCAGTTCGCCGACACCGTCAACCGCGCCGAACGAGAGCACCTTTCCTACCGCGGCTTCCTCGCCGAACTGCTGATGGCCGAGTGCGAGGACCGCGACCGACGCCGCTCCGAGCGGCGCATCCGCGCGGCCGGCTTCCCGCGCTCGAAGTGGCTGTCTGACTTCGACTACTCCGCCAACCCGAACGTCACACCCGCCCTGGTCAACAACCTCGCCACCTGCGAGTGGGTCAAGAAGGGCGAGCCGCTCTGCCTGATCGGCGACTCCGGCACCGGCAAGACCCACCTGCTGATCGCCCTCGGATCCGCCGCCGCGATGGCCGGCTTCCGGGTCCGCTACGCGCTCGCCGCCCGCCTGGTCAACGAGCTCGTCGAAGCAGCCGACGAGAAGCAGCTGACCAAGACCATCGCCCGCTACGGCCGCGTCGATCTACTCTGCATCGACGAGCTGGGTTACCTCGAACTGGACCGCCGCGGCGCCGAGATGCTGTTCCAGGTTCTGACGGAAAGGGAGGAGAAGAACAGTGTTGCGATCGCCTCGAACGAATCGTTCGGAGGCTGGACCAGGACCTTCACCGATCCCCGGCTCTGCGCGGCGATCGTCGACCGGCTCACCTTCAACGGCACCATCATCGAGACCGGCACCGAGTCGTACCGCCTCGCACAGACCAATGCCAGGCAGCAGGCGAGGAAATAGTCGAGCGGCCGTGCGGCTGCGTCGGTAGTCTCCGCGGGTGTCGTTGACCCAGTGCGTCTACTTTGCGATCTCCAGCGTCGGGACCACCGCCGATGAGATCACCCAGTTGCTCGGCGTGGAACCGGACGAGGTCACGGTGCGGGGGAGCATAGCCACCTCGCCTCACATCATCCCGTTCTGTCACGTCTGGAAGGTTGTCTGCCGCGAGCCCGGTCTGCCAGTCGATGAGCAGATAGATCAGGTCATCGGCAGGCTCCGGCCCCGTATGGAGGCGCTCACCGATCTGACAACCCGTCTGGGTCCCGGGAGCGCGATTCTTCAGGTCAACCGCTGGTTCAACCTGCATGACGAGCAGCCCTCCGGCTCGCCGGACGACACGAATCTCCTCGGCTGGCGCCTGGACCGCGTGGTGTTGGACTTCCTCACCGCAACCGGCGCAGATCTGGATGTCGGCGAATACGACTTGACGCGCAGCAACGGCTGACACCGCCGCCCATCAAAGCGGGGCCACTACAGACCGGAAGCGGGGCCACTCCGGGCCGGAGCACAAGCGCTCGTCGCGGCAACCTGGGCCCAGTTCAGACCGGAAAAGTGGGGGGCCATACCAAACCGTTAACGCCATTCGACCGACGTCCTGACGCAGTGCGCCGCAGTGATCACGGTGCGGCTGCCGACGACGGTCGCGGTGCAGGCACCGGAGTTGCCGTTCGAGCCCGCGGCGTACAACCGGCCGACCGTACGGGCGATCGACCCGCCGGCGGTCCAGGCGGGCTGGACCAGGTCATCCTTGGCGTCGTTGCGGGCCACGGCTGCTATGCCGCCTCCCACCCAACGTTCCTCAGCGGCGAAGCGTTGGCTCTCAGCGGTGGCGTCGTCGTGCACCACGATGCGCGTTTCAACGGACGCCGGGCTGCCCCGCCCTGCTGTCATGGCAGGGCCACAGCCTGTGGCCCCCCACAGGACGAGAACGACCGCGCCTACAACTCCCCATTTGCCGCGCGCGTCTCCCATGCACCCACACCCCTGATCCCGGTTCTCGTTCATCTCCGGGCCTTTGAGGCTGTGCCCTTCCCGGTCGTGGTTCACCGTCCGTACGAGGCCAAACCTTCGCGGAGCATACGACAGAGCCGACGCTGCGGGGCCGCCGGCCCGGTGTGCCGCCTGCGCCAAGTGCCGGCCCACAACCCGAAGGCGCCGCAGCGGCCGCCGGCCGAAACGATCAACCTTCGGCGGGGGCTGCCCCACCGTTGATCGGATGCGCAACCCCTGGGCAGGTCCGGCTGTTTTCACCGCGGTGCTGCTCTTCGTGCCTGCCCCGGCGCATGCTGCGAGGGCGGCCGCGTGCATCTGACCTCGCGACTCGGCTGACCGCTCGGTCTGTCAGGTGTCGTACTCGCCGTTCCACGGAGCCGAGAAGCCCAACTGGTCCGGATAGAGCTCGGCCCAGTCGTGCTCGCCGTTCTCGTCCTCGGTATGGCACTCCGTGATGAGGCCGAAGACCACACCGTCAACGGTGAGCCGGAACGGCCGGATCGCGATGTCGCAGTACTCACGCTCTGCGAGGCCGGAGAGGAGGTCGGCCAGCCGGGCTTCCGCGCGGGCAACCACGGAGCGCTCGTCATACGGACGTTTCATCTGCTCCGCCCACGTACCGGCGCACCAGATGTCGGACTCCTGGTGGCGCCCGTCGTGGTCGAACCTGTGCAGCACGACGAAGAGCCGCTGCTGCTCCTCCCAGCCGTCGCCCATCGCAAACCCGTCGGGGGGATGCGTAGGTGATCGAAGCCAGAAACTGGCCGCCGCTGAACCGGCCGATGGTACTCGTTCGGTAATCCGGCTCATGGGCGACAGGGATGATCTCGGGGACAGCCATGCCCGCACCTTAAACACCAGGTGACGGCGAGCACGAAGTACAAGGCGGAGTACGCCCACGCCAACCGGGCCTGGTCGTACCCGGGCGCGAGGATCAGGATCGCACCGGATTCGGCGACGACCGTCAACGACCTGAACTACGGGGACTTCTCCGACCCCCGCAGCTCTGCGGCCGGGGTGTGGTCCCGCCGTCCCGGGCCGGCGGCGACGGACCTGATCCGCTTCAACAGGCGCGCATGGACACCTACGACCCGGCGACCCGCCGGATGGTCGCCGCGCACGAGCTCGGGCATGCGCTCGGTCTGTGCCACAAGTCGGGCAGCGGCCCGAACGCGGTGTCGTCGGTGATGTGGCCGGACGTCGCCCGGTACCCCGACGCCCCCACCGACGTCGACAAGGCCAACCTCAAGAAGCTATGGGATGAACATGCACGTGAAGGTGTGGGTCGGCGGCTGCCTCGCGGCCGCTGTCGCCGCGGCGGGCGCGGCCTGGTTCACCATCGCCGCCCAGGAGCCCGCTACTGCTACGCACGCGGTCTGCGGACCCGACCTGGGCCGGGACGACGTCGTCGCCGCGCGGTCCCAGGCCGTGGCTGTCGTGGAGGCGGTCGAGAACACCCGCTACCGGGAGGACGGCGGAAGCGCCTACCTGACGACCCGAGTGAAGACCCTGGAAGCCCTCAAGGGCGAGTTCGGCGCTGTTCTCGACGTCACGCAAGGGGTGAAGAACGGCGGGGCCCCGGGCCGGTACGTCACGGAGGACCCGGACCGCTACGCGGTCCTGGAGCCCGGCCGTTAGTACGTGATCGCGGTTCAGTCCGGATCGACCACGGGCGCCGTGGGCAGTGAAGCGTGGGCCTGGTACGCCGAGCCGGCCGAGCGGGGCCTGGTGGGGGAGCGGGAGCACTGGCAGAAGGCGATCGCCACTCCGCCCGAGACGGCCGCCGGCAGCGAGTGCGAGGACATCGACACACCGGCAGGCTGACCGTGCCGGCGCCCGCCGGGCCTGTGCACGAGAGCGGCCGCCCTGCAGGCGGGGAACGCGCACGTGCTCGAGGACCTCCGGTCATCGGCGGACCGTCGCCCCGATCGGCCGGGGGAGAGCACTCTGCCCGGGTGGCGCTCACCCCTCGCCCCAGCGTGGCAACACCCGGCCACACGCCGGCGAGGGGTGCAATGGCGACTGCTGTGGAGCCGCCCTTCGGACGGACTGCTCCCGGCCCCCGTGGCGCTGTCGACCGCGGGCAGGCCCGGCTGCCGTCACACGTCGCCGGTACCGCCCCGGTCGACAGCATCCACCACGCCGTGGCTGCGGCCTCTACCCGATCAACGCGCCGATGTCGGCCACGTCCCGGCCTGTGCCGGCACCGCGAGCCGACGCCCGCCCTTGCGGGACTGTCCCGCCCTGTCCCACGCGGTGTGTACAGAACTGGACAGGGTTCTTTGGGCGGCGGGTTCGTTGAACACGCCGACGGGGAGGGGAGCAGCATGTTGGACAGCCGTGCGACCGCCATGACCACTGCGACGGGGTTGGAGTGGCAGCTGGCCGCGGCGGCGGGTGAGGTCCTGCGCGAGGTGGCCGCTCTCGCGGCCGCGCTGCAGGAGGGCAGGTGGCCAGAGGCCCGCCACGCGGTCGCCGACCTGGGTGAGGTGCTTGCCCGGCTCGACGCGCTCCTGCCCTCCGGCCAGGACCAGGCTCTCCCGGCATCCGAGCGTCTCGCTGCCCTCCTCGAAGCGGCCGGTCACCCGCTCGCCCTGGTGCGCACACTCCTCGAGCGCGGCAGTGTCGACGACCTCCACGCTCAGGCGCAGGACCAGGTCCGCGCGGACCTGCAGGAGTTCGCCCGGACAGTGGGCGGACGCGATGAACTGCTGCGCCGCGCGGGCAGGCTCGGGCTGTCGGAGACCGAGACCGCCCGCGCCGCTGGAGTCTCCCGCACGACGGTACGCACCGTGGCGGGCAAGGGCGCTGTACGGAGCGGGGGGCTGGAACTTCCCGCGCAGGCGACAGATGGCGAGAGGGGCAGGGAGCGGTGGACCGGACGCTGAGGGACCTGGGTGCGGCGCACGCCGGCTCGGTGGGGTGCTGCTGGAGGACGGGAGCGAGCCGGGTCCGGTGTACTTCGACGTCGGCAGCGGCGCCAACGTGCCGTCGTCGACGGAGTGGCACGCCTACGACGGCCGGTTCGGCCGCCCGAAGGCCGCGCTCCTGCGCGGCGCCTACGCGTGCGGGTGGCGCGGCGCGGCCGAGTACCCGCTCGACTGGACCGTCCTCGACGACCGGACGCCCCTGTACGAGGCGGACGTTGATCTGGCTGGGCCGATCGCGGACTACCAGGCCCACCTCACCGTGGTCCGCGACGCCGCCGTGCCCCTCCCCGAACCGCTCACCGCCCTGCTGACCGCCTTGACGGAGAACCTGGAGACCGCGGGGGTGAAGGATCCGCTCGTGGCGCTGAAAGCCCTCGCGGACCTCAGGCACCTCATCGCCGAGGTGGGCGCGGAGGCTGCGCTGGCGGTGCAGGTCGGCCGGATCCCGGTCGAGATGGTTGCAACCGCGCTCGGCACGAGCGAGGCCGCCGCCCGCCGCTACGTGAACAGCTACCGCCACCCCTGAAGCGAGTGCTCGCAGACCCTGGCCAGTGCCTGATGTTCGGCAGTCCGAAAACCTGCTGAACTGCAATGACGTCACGGACTAGGCTCCATCCCGGCCCGTGCCGGTATGGAGTGTGCGGGACAGGCCCCGGTCCCCATCCATGGGACGCAGTACGGCCGGGGCCGCCCCCGCCTCCCGACAGCTGCCGTCCCCGTCGGCGGCCGCAGGCTCCCGGGACAGGCGCTGAGCCGGGCCGGCGCGAGGGTGACGGCTCACCCCCGTGTTCGACGTCGTGATGACGAACTACTGGAAGGGAAGTGGCCCGTGGAGACGATTCCTGCTACACCTACGAGGGCAGCTTCTGTTCCTGCGGCGGCCAGTACCGCGGGGAGGACGCCGGCCCCCGCCTGGAGTGGCCCCCTGCGCCCTTCAACCTCCTCGCACCTCACCGGGTATGGGCGGGCCGTGGTGAGTGATGCGGCCGTCGCGGACCTGCGACCGGCCCGGCTGCCAGCCGTCCGTGTGGCTACCAGCAGGCGGCCCCGATGACGGTGTCAGCAGTGGGCGTTGCGCTGGCCCGGCTGTGTTCCGTGCAGGTGTCGGAACAGGACGAGGGTGACTTCCCCGACGAGCTGTACGACCGTGTGGACGATCTGCTCGACGCCCACGGTGCCGATGACATCGCCGAAATCGTTGCCGGGGCGGTGGACGCTGGCCAGGCGTCGGTGGAGCAGGCGATCGTTTTCCTGAACGTGGCAGCGTGGTCGGCGACGGACAACGGTGCCTCCATGAAAACCACCTTGGACGGGTGGGTGCGCAAGGCGGACGATGCCGTTCGCCTGGGCATCGCGCTGCACCACGAGTGCTACCCCCTGCCCACGCGCGCCGAGATGGTCGCCAGGCTCTCTGAGATCGCTCTGCGCTTCCCGGAGCACCGGGCGGTGTGCGAGCGCCACATCGCCGACCGCCCCGCGAGCTGACCACCCGGGTGTCCGCCTGGCGTCCCGCCGACTGCAACTGCCCCTGTCGGCGTTCGTCCGCACACCGGGCTGATCTCCGGGCTGGTCCCCGGGGTGACCGTGCTGTCGCCCCGGCGCCCGCGCCCGCAAGGATCGTCCGTTCGATCACGGGCGCGCCGGGGTGGAGGTCAGCCGTTGGCGTCCGCGTCGTAGACGTCCTTGTCGGCCGGGGCGTCCACCTGGACGGGCTGGTTGATGCCGGTGAAGGCGAGATCGATCGGGTTCGGGCCGCCGGTGGTCATCTTGAGGAGAAACGGTTCGCCCTTGGTGGCCACGAGGAAGACCCCCTCGGTCGTGTTGATCGTGACCGCCTCCTGGCCGTCGGTCTTGGTCAGTGCGCCCTTTTCCGCGCCCTGGATGCCGTAGATCTCCTTGAGGAGGCCGTCGCGGTCGCACAGAAGGGTCAGTCCCTTCATGGAAAGGTCCGAGTTCTCCGTCCGCGTCCAGCGACCCGACATCTCCTTGCGGGCCCGGCTCGCCTGCTCCTCGGGCATGTCCTTGGTCAGGGCGAGGATGTGGGCCTCGTCGCCCCGGAGGAAGGTGTGATTCCGGGTGCGGACCACGTCGATGGTGCCGCCGCCCCGGGCTTCGATGGTGCCCTTGCACTCGCCGGTCTCGCTGACCGACAGGTTCACCTGCCCCTGGCTGGACGTTGTCCCGCTCATGGTGAACGTGGACGCGCCGCGCAGCGCGGTCGCGGAGTCGTTCAGCACGCGGGAGCCTTGCTGGCCGGGGAAGGCTTCGGCCGACAGGCAGCCGGTGAGCCCGAGGGCCCCGGCACCGGTTAGGGCGACGGCGAGCAGGCGGTGAGCGGTGTGCACGGAGACTCTCTTCAGCGAGGAGGGGCGGATGGTGGGAAGGAGCGTACGAGGCGACCGGACGGCGCCCCGCGACCGGGGCCGGACTTCCGGCGCGCGCCCGCACCGGCCGCCGCACGACCGTGCCGGAGCGGGTGCTGCGCCCGGCCTGGCGGCCTCAACCCGCCGCCGGTGTGCGCGGTGGGGGAGCAGGCCGGAATCGAACCGGCGTCCTCCCTCTGAGCAAGAGGGCGCGTCGACCTCTGCGCTACGACTCCCCCGCCGCGGTACGCGCACCCTATGCGCTCTCTCCAGGACCCCCGTAGCGGTTTTCGAGCCTGTCGTTCGCAGTCGTCCGGCGCAGGGCAACGGCCGTATCCGGCAGGACCGCAGGCCGCTTGTTCCCCGCGGTGGCGCGACCGCCCGAGTGAGCTGTATGCGAGGCCGCCCGGCGAGTGGGCGGAGAGGACGTGCGTGCCGAACTGGGCGTGGCCGAGCGGTCGTCGTCTTGCGGCGTGTATGACGATGGCGGGGGAGAGACCGAGGCGGACTGCCAGGTCGTCTGGTGGGTCGAGGCCGGTGCCGATGGGCAGTGGCGCTCGGTCTCCGAGCTCTGCGACGAGCGGGACACGGCACTGGACCGACTTCGGTGGTGCCGGGTGCATGCCCCCCCGCGGTGTCCTACCGCCTCGTGCGTAGGACGACGCGGGTGACCACTGCGGTCGAGAGCGTCTGAGCCGTTGCCCCCTCGGTCCGGAAGGGCCGCGATCGCCCCCTCGGGGGCCGCTACGAGAGCGCGTTGAAGGCTCACGGCACCGAGCGCCCCTACGCACCCCGCGCGTAGGGGACAGCCTGCCGGATCGTGTCACCGCGGCAGGACACAGCCGGCCTGGGCAAAACGGACCGCCGGCCGCATGCCCCGTGGCGGGCGCGCGCTGCGCCCCCGGGGCCAGCGGCCCCACTCGTGTTCAGCCTTAGCGGATGCGGGGCGCGCGGCCGGGTGGGTGCGGCACGCTGGACCCGGCCAGGCGCCGACACCGATCCGGCGGGCACAGGCCGTCGTGGCGCGGGAAAGGGGCGGGGCATGGTGGACCAGACGCTGAGGGACCTGGGTGCAGCGCACGCCGGCTCGGTGGGAGTGCTGCTGGAGGACGGCAGCGAGCCGGGGCCGGCGTACCTGGCGCTGGCCCGGGCCAGGGACCACGTCTTCGAGATGCACCCAGGCGCGAACGTCCCCAAGGCGCTCCGGCTCGTGTCCGACGTCGCCTACCCGCCTGCGGACTGCCCGGACGTCGCCGGGTGGGTCGCGCAGTACAACGCCCGGAACGGGACGCAGGCCTGGGGCCCGCGATAGCTGTACCGCAGCGGCTCTCGGTTTCGCGACAGCGGTGAGAGACAGCGCGTGCCAGCGGCTCGTGGCTGGTCAGCGGCTGCTTCGGCGTGGGGTGCCATTGTCTTGAGATGAGAGATCCGAGGCGTCCTGCTTGTCCCCGCCGTGCGGCCACCGGGCGCTCTGCGGTCGGGCAGACTGCCACCACGACCGACGACGAGAAACCGCCCCGCACACGCGGCGGCCGCCCCAGCGACCGGGACCTCGCCGGGCAGCCTCGCCCCGGCGCTGCGCCCGGGCAGCGGGGACGAGAGGAAGGACACGTAGCTGGTGGGGGACATCGATGACGCCCTGGACCGCGCCGACCAGGAGGCGTTCACCAAGGATCCGCCCAAGACGTTGAAGGGCCGGATCAACTTTCTGGTCAGGCAGCTGAAGTCGACCAGGGCCGTCGCGGCGGAGCTGGGGGTCAGTCAGCGGTCGGTGGAGCGTTACCGCAAGGGCGACCGGAAGACCCCGCCCCAGCGGGTCGCGCACCGCATCGATACGGCCGTACGCGCCCGCTGGCAGCCCGTGGTCCGCGGCCGCCGCCGCAGACAGGCCGCCGCCAGCACCGGCATCACGGTGGAGACCCGGGCCCGGTTCGGCTACACCGCACCCGTCGGCACGACCGACGACGGCCGAATGCGCCGACTGACCGTCCACCTCCCGCCCGCGTACGCGCAGCGTCTCTTCGACGCCCGTGCCCAGGGCGCCGACGACCGCGAACTGCGTGCGATCGTCGCCGAGGGGCTGCAGGAGACCTACTTCAAGGACGGTGGAACCCGCGCCGACGAGCTCCGGGTCGAGTTCACCGACATCGACTACTTCGACCTCTCAGAGGCTGTTGTCTTTCCGATCTTGAAAGATGTCCGCGTGGGGCTGGCCGCAGTGGAATGTCGGCTATTCCGAGGGTGAGGACGTCCGCGCCGCGTCCGTGGCGAGCCGCCTCTCCCGACGGCTCTCCGTGCTGGGCATCGTCTGGCTCGGTTAGATGTGCACGCGCCCGAGGGGCAGACTTACCGCCTGAACCACACGGTGTATGAGACCGAGTGCCGAAACCGCCAGACCTAAGGACCGTACGACCACATGACCACGGACGTCATAGCCCTCTCCCCGCGGATGCCGGACGCCTGGAGCGTGCTGGCCGGGCTCCTTTCCGGCGGCCCCGACAAGCTCGTGGACACCACCGGTGAGGGCGCCATCGTGCAGCTCTGTGATGCCCAGGGCAGGCCGCTGGTGGCAGTCGAGGCGCCGATGCTCATACAAGTCCCGGGCGAGGCAGCCCGGTTGTTCGGGGCCGTGGAGCCGCCGGTGCCGTTCTGGTGGACCGAGGCCCGCGCCACCACCGGCGTCGCGGAGGCGGAGCGGCTGGCAGGTACCTTCGCGGCCCGGGTTGCCGCGCTGACCGGCGGCACGGCCTGGCCGCCGGAATCCGCGCTCTCCGTGGCGGTGGTCCCGTCCGAAGGCGTGGGCGTGGCTCCGGTGCCTGCCGCCGCACAACCTGCCGTGGACGTCCTGACTGACAAGGTTGCCGTGGTGATCACGGACCGGTCGGTCGTCGCGATGACGGCCTGGCTCTCGGATGCCTTCCGGGCTGCCGCAGCCTCGGAGCGCGGACTCCAGATCGTCAGCCCGGCGGGCAGCACTCTCACTCCGGCCGTACGTGACGCCCTGCCCGGCGTGCCATCGCGCTGGGTCGTCCGGGACGCGCGGGACGGGTACTACGACGGTCGTACGGGCGCGGTGCTGCGCTGGCAAGAAGGCATGTTCGCGCCGGTCGTGCAGCCGGACGGGGCCGAGGGCGATCTGCGCACTCCGGTGGCGGCCTCGTTCCAGGAGTTCGATGACAGGGGCGAGCGCCAACTCACCATCTCGTTCCGGACGATTCACCCCGCCGACGATCGGCTGGTGCTCGGAGGCGCCCTGGAGGCGGTCTGGCGCGAGCTCACCGGCGGGGGGCCGGCCGGCTGGTCCACCGCCGAACCGGCCAATCTGCCCTGGTCCCCCGAGAGGCTGACCGAGGTCGCCCACGCGCGGTCGCCCGAGCCGAGCTGGTTCGCAGTCGTGGGAGCTCCGTCGCGGCCGGGACTCGCCGGGGTTCGGGTGACCCGTACGAAGGCGGGTGTGGAGGAGGACGTCACGCTGGCGTTCGGCTACGGGGCCGAAGAGGAAGCGCCGTTGGATGTGCTGCCGCAGCTGGCGGAGACGCTCGCCACCCGCCACCACTTGTGCTCCATGCTCGTACAGCTCCGCAAAGCGCGCCGTGATCTGGCGGTACCGGCCCGTTTCGAGGGACCCGGTGTGCCGTTGGCGTTCGTTCTGGGATCCGAGGAGGTTCGGGCGATGCCGGACGACCGCGCACGGCGGACGCCGCTGTCAGTGCAGCCGGTCATGCTGGGGCCGAAGGCGCGCCCGGCGCTCTACTACCCCTTCCCGGGGGATCCTTCGGACCTTTCGGGGTGGAGCGATTTCGAGCGGTTGGTGCGCCATCTGAAGGGTGAGTGACGGGCCTGCGGGTTTGTCAGGCTTGTGTCACAGCTCGTCGGTTGCTGGTTGCATTAGTTATGTAGATTGATAGAAACGATCATACTTGCGATCGTTCGAGTGCCGGGGGAGAGCGACGTCGTCGTAGGGGCGCAGTGTCCGGCGGGCCCGGTGCCGGCCCTACGGTGGGCGGCCGCCACGCCGGGGAACTGGGTTGGGAGTGCGCCTCGCGCGAGGCGGGCATGTCGGAGCTTCGGGGGAGCCATGACGTCGTGGGACATCAAGCCGCAAGGTGTGCAGAGTCAGCTCAAGCTCACCGGTGAGCGGGCAGGTGATGTGGAGCATGCACTGAACAAGCTGATGTCGGACATGGCGGAGGCCGCGTACGCGGCGGGTACGGCGATTCCGGGTTCGGCGGCCAAGGTGCCGTCAGCCGCCATGCAGGGGCCGGTGGCGACCGGGCAGGTTCCCTTGTCGCACCGAGGCAGCACTGGACCGGTGGGCGCCGCGCTCAGTCAGTACCTGGAGAAGCGGCAGACGGACCTCAAGTCCGTGGCGGAGCGCATCCAGGCCGCGATCCTGGGCGCGGGCAAGGCGACGAACGAGTACATCCAAGGTGATTTGGAGGCCGCCAAGCAGGCCCAGGACGCTGCGAAGAGCGTGCGCCTGGATCAGCTCAAGGACCTTGCGGGAGGCGCGAAGTGAGCAACGCACCGGTCGACGCCGCCAATGTGCCCGTATTCACGGGTCAGCTTTCGGTGTTGGACGAGAAGGTGAAGGCGTTGTCGGCGGACGGGGGCGCATTGGCGGACGCCGGCTCGTCGGTCCATACGACGTTCGGCGGGATGTCGGCGTACTACCAGGCTCCCGAGGCCGAGCAGCTGTTCGCGGTGACAAAGCCGGTCGTGGACATCACGCTGTCGTTCAGCAGCGACATGTGCACCATTGCGGGGGCCCTGGGCACCTACGCGCAGGAGATCCGGCCTCTGGTGAAGAAGCTGGAGGAACTGAAGGCGGAGGCGGCGTCGTTCCAGTCGAAGGTCTCCCGCGACGAGGACTGGATCGAGGACGAGGATCTCATCGACGAGAACCTCGCCCGCCGGAACGAGATCGCAGAGGTGTGGGCGCAGTTCCAGACGGCGGAGCGGCATGCGCACGACAAGATCGTGGCATTGGTGTGCGGTGCGCCGCTGAAGGTGAACGACGGCTCCAACGGTGAGGGCATGTACGGCTACGACGCCGATGCTCTCAAACAGTCGAAGTCCTTGCCGTGGGGTGACGCGGTGGAGGAGTCCGTTCCGGCGTGGCAGGTGTGGGAGCACCTGTACGACTTCGGCAAGGGCGTCTTCGTAGACGGCGTGTGGGGCACGATCAAGGGCCTGGGGACGCTGGTCGGGTTCGACGGCTGGGACGCGGCGGGCCAGGCGTGGACGGGGCTGGGGAAGCTCGCGACGGGGGTGGTCATCACCGCGACGCCGGCGGCGGCCGTGTTCTGGCTCGCAGACGACAAGGACCTGCCGCCGTGGATCCGTGATTCACGGACGGCGATGAAGGAAACCGGCAAGGCGCTCCTGGCGTGGGACCAGTGGGGTTCCAACCCTTCCCGCGCGGCCGGAGCGGTCACGTTCAACGTGGTGACGACGGTGTTCACCGGCGGCACCGGTGGCGCAGCAGCGGGTGCGGGCAAGGCGGGCCTTGCGGCGAAGACACTTTCGCTGGCGGGCAAGGCAGGTCGAGCGATCGATCCGATGACGTACGTGTTCAAGGGCGCCGGAGCCGGTGTCTCGAAGATCGGTGACGTGATGGCCGGTCTGAAAGACATGGGGAAGGTCGAAGTCCCCAAGATCGACGAAGGGGCGTTCAGCCTGCCCCACGGCGCCGTGGAACTGCCTGACGGAACGATTCAGCTTCCCAAGGGCACCCCGACACCCGAGGGGGCCATGAAGGTCTCCGACGACATCATCAAGCTCCCCGAAGGCACTGCCTCCCTGCCCCCGGGCACGGTCAAGTGGCCCTTCGACGGCCCCGCGAAGTACGCCGACGAGGCAGGCAACCTGTACAAGCAGGACGGCAGCCTCTACCAGAAGGCCAGCGACGCCACGCCGGAGCCGTCCCCGAAGATCGACACCGGCGCGAACACCCCCAGGACGGAGGTCCCGGTCCACCGGGAGACCCCGGTCCTGACGGGAGTCGGCGGCCGCGGTGACGACATGGTCCGCGTCGGCAGCGACATCTCCGACCCGGTCCGCGCGGTGGACAACGGCGCGCACAGCCTCGACAACACCCCCACGGGCCGCGCGGGCGACCACACCCCGGGCGGCATGCCGCGCAACAGTGCGGACAACCACTCCCCGGGTACGGGAGGTCACCCGGAGCCCCCGTCCACGGCGGGCCACACGGACGGCCCGGGCGGCGGCGGCCGTGGCCACGGGGACCACGATCTGCCCGGCGGTTCCGCAGCCGACAGCGTCCCGGGCCATGGAGGCGGGGGAGACGCCGGCTTCGCCGGGGACGACATCGCCCGCTCGGGCGACGACGTGACGGGCGAAGGCCCCGGCAGCGGGGCGGGAGGCCAGGATGCGGGCGGAGGGACCCCCGAGGTGCCGGACTACCTGGCCGGGGTCCCGGACGACTTCCAGGCTTCGAGCCTGTTGAACCGGGAGGGGCCACTGCCCAGCCCCGGGTACGGGGACAAGTTCCTGGGCACGATAGACCCCAGCCGTATTCGCAGGGAAGGCGGGCTGATCACCCATGTGGACGGCCATTCCGTAGCCACCTTCACGCAGGCCCTCTCGCGGGAGAGGACGCTCGCCTACATCGATGCGAAGACCACGGGCGCCTTCCCGAAGACACAGACCGGGCAGTGCGTGGGCGTCGTGATGGACATGCGTACGGGGAAGGTGTACGAGGGAATCAACGGTCCTGGCGATGCCCTGATCCCCCTGGAGGACCTGCACCCCACGCTCCGTCCGCGCTTCGACGAAATCGAAGGCAACCCTCCGCATCCTGCTCAGATCCTTGAACACGCCGAGGTCAAGGCGACGAACAGGCTTCTGTGGGAACGCACGAAGGCGGGAGAAATCGACGACCTGGCGGCGTTGCGTGAAATGCACGCCTCTGTCTACTTCCCCTTCATGAAGGAGGCGAACGACGCCGGAGCCAAGGTGCCGCCGAGGCGGGCTCCCTTCTGTGCCAACTGTGCCCATATGCTTCAGGACGTCGAGGGGGGCTTCGGTAGGTTCACAGGATTCCCGCCGGATATGAACACGAACTTCCAGGCTTGGTGAGGGCATGCATCGCATTGACATTGACGACCCGGAAGTGGACGGCGACTACGCTCACCGGCTGCTCTACCGCGGAGAGCTGTTCACGGGCGAGGCCGAAGAGTTCGTCGCCGGGCGCCGCGTGAGCCTCACGACGTACAGGGAAGGCATCAAGGACGGCCCCTATCGGCAGTGGTACGCGAGCGGGGTCCTGCAGGCCGAGGGCGTGATGCGCACGGGGCGTTTGGCCGGGGAGGCCCGGCGATGGCATGAGAACGGGGTCCTTGCGCAAAGACTGGTTCAGAGCGAGGACGGCCGGTTTTCCCTCCAGGCGTTCGAATGGGACGAAAACGGTGCTCCTACGCGAACCTGGGATCGGGACAAGGCGTGATTCCAGGGCCTGATTCACGTGTGCGCAGTGATGGGCGCCCGGATTTCCGGACTGTGGGTCCGTGGTTCTGCGCAAGTGCCTGTCCTGGGCCGGGCCTTCTCCACGCTGATCCGTCCCCGAGGCTGAATTTCGGAGAAGGCGGGTAGCGAGCATGCCTTTGCCGGAGGTGGCACCGTGATCGCCAGTACGTCGGTCGCCCGATGGACGTGGGGCGACTTCATCGTGGATGTGGACCCGCTGGTCCGGTGCCTCGGAGACCTGATGGCGGCTCGGTCCGTGCTGGCCTCGTACCGGCTCGCGCTCGGCGAGCCGGCCTTCCGTCTCTCCGTCTCCGAGGCCGGCACACCGGCCGGCATGCTGTTCCAGAGCGAACTCACCGCTGCCGGATCCGCTGAGGAACTGGCCGGCGCGATCAGGTCTGCCATGCGCCCCGGTCGCATCGGATCGGTGGATGCCCGGTGCACCGTGGCCGGCTCGCTGTCCACCGGTGCGGAGGAGATCCGGACGGAAGGCATCTTCGATCTGACCGTCTTCGTGGACCCCAGCTTCGCCACAGTGGATCTGGTCACATATTCCGATGCCTGGATGCAGTACGACCTCCGAGGCCGTGCCCAGTCCGCCGTCTACGAGGCGAACGCGCCCCGTCTGGCGTCCGTGCTCGCAGAGCTCACAGATGTGCTGGGATCCGACCTGGACCCCGAGGACCCCACCTACTTCGGCACGCCGACGGAGACGGGCGTCGTTCCCCATGTCGACCAGGACGGAACTCCGTCCGACTCCTGGTCCCGGTACGAAGTTGCCCGGCGGTACGGCGTCTTCACCCACGCCCCCGGCTTCGGGCACATTGGATACCGACGCTCGGTGCCGGGCGAGGTCCGGTACGTGCCGGTGACCGACGACCGCGGGGTGCTCGGATACCTCTGGGCCTCTGAGACCGAGCCCGCGGCGAGCTTCGAGCCCCTCGATCTCGACGACGACGAGAGTTACCGGACCGCGCTCACGTGGCTGGACCGCCTGCGCTCCGCCTCCGATCGGGGGCTGTCACAGTGCCAGGCCCTCACGGAGCTGACGGGACGAGCGCTGGGCGACACCGAGGGGCCCGTGGGCCTGGCGGAGCTGCGTGCACGGGCGGAAGACGTCTGACCGTTTCCGCCCCACACCGCTGTGGACCATCAAAGCGGTGCGTCTGTCCCCGCGGCCAAGGACGTCGCGGCCGGGGAGGACCGTTCCCGTGTCGTGGTCTTCCTCGCCCGCGTCGTGGGCGGGTCGTCAGGTGATGGCGGTTGCGCAGCACGTGCTGGTGCCGGTTTCCCGGGATGCCGGTGATGTGTTGCGGGAGCTGGTCGCGGCCCGGGTGCATCTGCGGGAGACCGTCACCGCGCTCCGCGCCCTGGCCGCCGCCGAACTCCCCGCCGTCGCCGGCCCGCCCGCCGCCTGCCCGCCCGCCGCCGGCGGTTCGGCCGCGGCCGCCGATGTGGTGGCACGCGCCCTGGAGGCGGTGGCGCGGGTGGATGAGGCGACGGTGGCGGTGATGCGGGAGAGGCGTCCGCGGTCGTGATGCCGAAGAAGGCGCCGGGCGGGTCGGAGACGGTGGAGCTCCTGGAGTACCTCTTCGGTTCCGGGGAGCGCGACGAGCACACCGGCCCCCACCTGATCGCCGCCTGGGACCTGGACCTGGACCTGCCCTGCCCGGCCCGCGACCCCGGCCGGATGTCGCTCGCCGGCCTGGTCCTGCTCCTGGACGCCCCCGTCGAAGCTTTGCGGGGCCCGCGCCCGGCCGAGCACGTGTGGCATGTCTCGGTCCGCAACCACGCCGGCGACCGCACCCGTCGCTACCGCGATGGTGCACGCCGCGGGTATCGCCGCCCGCGGTGATGAGCACGCCTGCCGGTGGGTCGCGGTACGGCACGCAGGCGACCACATCCACATCGCGGCGACCCTCGCCCGCCAGGACGGCCGCCACCCCCGGCTGCGCGGGGACATCCCCGCGATGCACACTGCCGTCCGCGTCTTCGAAGCCCGCCGGGGCCTCACGCCGATGTCACCCCTGGACCGGACCGCGCGCCGCCGCCCCGCCACCGGCGAGGCCGAGAAGGCCGCCCGCCGGGGCCTGGCCGAGACCGCCCGCGAATCCCTGCAGCGCACCGTCCGCATCGCGGCCGGGCTCGCGCACGACGATGCCGACTTCCTCGACCGGCTCCGCGACGCCGGCCTGCGCGTGCGCGAGCGCCACGGTGACGACGGCACCCTGGTCGGCTACGCGGTCGCGCTCCCCGGCGACCGTGCCGACCGCGGCAGCCGGCCGGTGTGGTTTGCCGGTTCGACGCTCGCCTACGACCTGTCCCTGCCCCGCGTCCGCGAACGCTTCACCCCGCACGCCGCGCCCGCGGACTGGGCGCTCGCCGAGGCACGGATCCGGGAGGCCTCCGCCGTTCTGGGCCGCGCCGGACAAGCCGAAGGCGCGGGTGATGTCGCCGCGCTCGGTGACCTCCTGGCCGTCGCTGCCGAGTACTCTCCGGCCCTGGTCCGTGACCGTGTCCGCGCGGCGGCCGACGCGTTCGAGCAGGCCGCCCGCGCCCCCGGCGCCCGCTCGCTGGAGGGCCGCGCCCGCGCCGGATGGCGCTCGGCCGCGCGGGCGTTGGAGCACGCCCCGCGTGCCGGCCGCGGGGGAGGCGCCGCGGTCGTCCTCACCCTGCTGATCGCGCTCGTGGAGGCGGTGGAGGCCGCGGCCGACTGGCACCGCGCGCAGGAGCACCGGGCGCAGGCGAAAGCCGCCGCGGAGGCCGCCGTCCTGCTGCGCGACGCCGCCGCCCTGACCGGCACCCCGCCCCCGACGATGAGGCTGCGCACCGGTCGGGTGGTGCGCACGCCGGGCCGTGGCCTGCCCGCCGCTACGCCCGTTACCGGTGTACCGGTCCGCCCGCGCCCGGGGCAGGGTCCGCCGGACCGGCCGGGCCCGTCCCGTACGCGCTGAACCCGATCCGAGGAAGCTGCCGATGACGTCCGGATACCCGCCGCTGCCCGAGCCGTTTGCCGAAGCCCTCGGGGAGGCCGCGCACACTGCGGCGATGGCCTACCGCCTGGTGCTGGCCATCTCCGACGCGGTCCGCCGCGCCGCCCAGAAACGCCTGACCGGACGGGAGGAGGAACTCGGCGAGGACGCCGAGAAGATGGCGCCGGGCTGGGCGGCCGACCAGCTGCGCGGCCACCTCGGCGACGACATCCTGGCCGTGCTGATGCAGGACACCGACTGGCCGCAGATGGCCCGCCAGCTCGTCGGCCTGCAGCAGGCCGGCGTCGACCTCGGGGTGTTCCTGCCGCAGATGGGCCGGATGACCGTCGGGGTCCACCAGGCCGTCACCGCGAACGCCGCCCGTATCAAGGCCGAAGGCACCGACCGCTGGGCCGACCTCCTCCAGACGACGATGCCTTCAGGTCTGGTCCGCGACGCGATCCTCTCCTCCCCGGCCTGGCCCGACATCGCCGCCGACATGGGCCGCCTCGACGCCGCAGGCATCGACGTCGCCCGGATCCTCACCGACGCCCACCGCGCCGGAGCAGGCGTCGACCAGGCCGTCGCCGCGGTCACCGCGGCCGCCGCCAACACCCCCACCCCCACCCCCACGACGGTCCCGGCCTCGACTCCGGCCGCCCCTACCGGGGCCCCGGCGGCCGCCGCTCCGGCTCCCGCACCCGCGGCCGGCGCCCGCGTACCGGCCGATGACCCGTGGGCACCGCCCACCCGACCGATCCCCGCCCCCGCCCCCGCTCCCGCAGCGCCCGTTCCTGCTCGCGGGGCGGCGGTCGGCGCCGCGAGGGATGTGCTGGCCGAGCGCATGGGCGCGGCCGGTGACCCGTGGGCTGCGCCCGCCCGCCCGGTCCCCGCTCCGGCACCCACCCCTGCGCCCGTTCCCGTGTCCGTGCCTGCGAGTTCGGATGCGAAGCGGGTATGGGGCCCGCTGACCGAGGGCCTGACCGTTCCCCGCGACCTCGACCTCGGCAACCGGCCCCGCGCCCTGAAACAGCTCAAGGTGCAGCCGGCCGCGCACTCCCAGATGGTCGCGATGGTCAAGGAGGTCCTGCCGGAGCGGGAAGCGGGCCTCCTGATCGGCTCACGCCCGTGGCCGCTGCTCGCCGCCCGCATGCAGCAGCTCGGCGAACACCACGGCACCGACACCGTCGCCCAGCACCTGAACCGCCTCACCACCGCCACCTCCTGGCAGGAAGCCACCGGCAGCGCCCTGGTCGGCCGCCTCGTCGACGCCACCCTCACCTCCCTGACCACCCCGCCCGGGACGCCGGCCGCCTCCCGGCCCAGGGTCTCCGCGGCCGCCGCCCGCTCCCGCTCCACCACCACCCCGGCCGCCGCGGCCCCCGGCCGGCCGGCCCCGGCGGAGGCCGCGGTCCCCGCCCACCGGCAGCAGGCCGCACCGGCCAGGGGCGCGGGGCGTACGCGGTGACGGCGAAGACTCCCGGACGGCGGGGCCTGCGGGCGCGGACCGACCGGGGGCGGGCCCCCGGCGCCTGCCCGGGGAGAACCGTGGGGAAGAGGGGAGGCGGATGGTGATGACGGGCAGGTAGCGGCGGGCCGGTGGCAGCGTGCTGGCCGGGATCGTGGTCCTGGGCGGTGCGTGGCGCTCGGGTGTCCTGTACCTCCCGCAGCCCGCCGATCCTCATCCGCCCGCGCCGCCCGCGCCGCCCGCGCCGCCCGCGCCGGTGCGGCCGTCCTCGGCGCGGGCGAAGGCGGACCAGGAGCGCTCGATGCGCCTGCTGAAGGCGATCGACGAGGCCGCCGACGACGGGTCCGGCTTGCCGGGGGAGTTGTCGGAGTTCGAGCGGATCGTCCTCTTCGGCGTCGCCGAACCCCCCGTCGGCAGTACCCGCCACCGGGACTACCTCCGCATGGTGTTTCTGGGGTCGCGTCCGGCTGCCGGCCTGCCCGCGGTGTCCTTGCCCGCCCCGCGGAGCGCGGGTCTGTTCTCCGGCTGCGTTCGGTCTTTCTTTCGCCTGGAATTGGTGCTGCTTGTCGAATGGGTGCGATATCGGGGTGGGAATCTGCTTCTATTTCGTGGAGGTGTTTTGAGGTGTGGTATTTGTGGCCGGTCGGGTGTGTTGGTGTGCGGGCGTGGTTTTTCTGGTCCTGTTTTCCCCGGCGCGGTGGCGGGTACCGGCGGTCCGGTGGAAACGCAGGGGCGGGGCCGGGGGGCGTGTGCGGCAACACCGGTACGGTCTTCGGCCGCGAGCCGGTGGGCGTGTGCGGTAACGCTGAACCCGGCCTTCGGCAACGTCTTCGGCAACGAGGGGGAGATCCTAATTGTTGCGCCGGGCGGCTGGTACTCACTTCCGGACAAAGATGAAACAGCTAGGCATCTGTGCAGGTCAGAGTGTGTAGGACGGGTTCGTAACGCCGGGAGGGGGGCTTGACGGACATGCACGGCGGGGGCCACGGTGGAAAACACCTTCCCGCGCGGATGATCGGACAGGAATCGCCTCCGCCAGCCGCATGAATGTCTGACGGTCCAGACAGTCGGGTGAGCGCACCGCCCCTTCGTTGGCAGACGAAGTAGGGGCGGAATCAATAGCTCCACTTTCGAACCTCTCGCATATGTGTGCGAGAGGAATTTTGTGTTTCCGGGGAAACTTGTCAGAGTGCCTATTCGTATGCAGTAATCGAAGAAGCCGGTGAGGGTCTGCCAACTCTCCGCGGCTGTTCTGTGTGCAAGTTCTGGACCGTCAAAAGAAAAGCGAATGGGTGAAGGAGCGGGCTATGAGCCGCTGGTTGCTGGGTCTTTCCGGCCGGGGATCCGCGTGGTGCGTGACGCCCCCGGACAGCCGGGTCCGGCGTTTTCGGCCGTCGAAGGCGTTCGTGATCGTGATCGTCCTGGCGATGCTCGCCGAGCTGGTGCTGGTGGTGTGCGGTGTGCCGGCGACCACCGCGGTCCAGGCGGTCGCGGCGGTCCTCGCCACGGTCGAGGCCGTACGCCGGCTGACCGCCAGGGGCCCGGCCCCCGCAGCCGCCACCGCACGGTAGGTGCGGTGGCGGGGATGCAGGCCACGCAGACCGTCACGTCCGAGGCGGCGGAACTCGTCAACGAGCTCCGCCGCCTCCGGGCTGCCAACGGGAACCCGAGCCTGAGGATGATCAGCGAGTTCGCGCAGGGCCGGATCTCCGCGGCCACCCTCTCGCGCCTCTTCTCCGGCCGGATACTGCCCCACGAGGAGACCGCGACAGCAGCGGCCGACGCCCTGCTGCGGATCGGCCGCGTCCCGCCCCCGGAAAGGGCCCGGGCCACGAAGCACGTCGCGGAGCTGTACGGGAAGGCCAGGCGCGCGCAGCGCGCGCGGTCGCACCGCAGGGTGCCCCGGCCCAGGGAGGCCGGGCAGCCGGGCAGCAGTCTGGAGGATCTGCAGCACGAGCTGTGGGAGCTGATCCGCTCTCACGGACTGACCCTGAGGGAGATCTCCCATCACCTGTCCTGGTCCAGGAGCGCGCTCTCCGAGGCCCTCAACCACCCCACCCGGCCGCCGAGCCTGGCCATGGTGCAGGGCATCGCCCGGCTCTGCGAGGTGAGTCCGGAGCCGCTGCTGCAGGCGCTGCGCCGGGCCGACCAGGACCGCGCCCGGGCCGAAGAGGCCTCCGCGGCGAGTACGGCAGCCGCACGGCAGGAGCCGGCGCCCACCACCCCGCCGCCCGGCGCCATGCCGGATCCCGGCCCGGCCCCGCCTCCTTCCGCCGCCCCGTCCTCCACCCGGGTTCCTCCGGCGCGCGGGCCCGGAACCGGGGCGTGGCTGGCGCAGGCCTCGCTGATGGACATCCTGGTGCAGGCCGCCGCGACCCGGCCCCCGGCCGAGATAGCCGCTCTGGTCACGGGCCTGAAGGCCGGCGGGGAGCCCGGGCTCGCCGCCCGCATCGTGCAGGAGGCCGCCGGCACCCGCTCCGCCGACGACGTCACGGCCCTCGCCCTGGCCCTCCTGGCCCAAGCCCCCAACCCCACCCCGACTCCCGCCCAGCCGGGCACCCCGCTCGGGAACCCGTTCCCCGGCAGCACAACGGCCCACGCTCCCCGGAATCCCGGACGCAGGGGGTGGCTCCTCGACGAAGACGACTGACCCCCTCAGCCCGCGGGCCCACCCCGTACGCGCCGGCAGCGGCCCGTGTGCCGACGGGGCGAGGCCCCCGGCTTCCGGCCGCCCTCTGAGCGCCGGGAACCGGGCCCGTGGCCCTGGTGCCTCGCAGCCGCCGTCGACGACGGGTTCGGCCTGCCGGGGGAGTGGCTGGAGTTCGAGCGGAGCGTCCTCCGCGGTGTCGCCGGGCTCGAGGCCGTGAGTACCCGCCGCCGGGCCGCGGTTACCCGCGCCCGGGAACGCGGAGCGCCCCGGAAGCGGGGGTAGGGGTCCGTAAATCGTTTTACGGAGCCGCGCAGGGTGCACGGCCGGGAACGCGGACAGGGCCGGCCCGGCGTGTGCGGGTCGGCCCTGTCGCGTGCGGCACTCGCGCGGCAACGCGGTGCTGCTCTTGTCCCTGTCTGCGAAGTCACCAGCATTCGAGGGGTTCCGCCGGTCTCCCAGCGGGTGGTGTCCCCCACCGTGGCCTAGGTCGTCGCAGGAGGCAAGCGGCGTTGGGACAGGAGCGGACCAACGGTCCCGCTGGTGGGTCAGTTGGCCCTTGGCACGGTGCAGTTGCCGAGGTCTCCTGGGGCCTGCCGGAGGGAAGTGCTCGCCCTCAGCAGGCATATGTGCTGTTCAGCACCTGGCCTGAGCCCCAGATAACAAAAAATATCTCGTGGACGCCAGTGAACCAACGAACTGACATATGGGGCATTTCGGGCCTGTGGCGGATGGTAGTTCTTAGGCCGGAAGGGGTAGTCCTGACATGATGTGAGTTCTGGGGACGGCGACGGCAATCGCCCCCCGGGAGGCGCCACTTGGCGCGAAGTCACCAGCACGAGGGGGCGCGGTGTGCCCGCGCCCCCTCGCAGTATCGATGGGAGCCGGGCTGCGCCCTGCTCCCGGACTAGGGGTTTCGTATGCAGGAACAGCTGAGCCGTACGCAGGGCCAGGACCGTCGGAGTGAGGCGGGTGCCCGGTCGGGGCAAGCGGGCGGGATGACGCTGCCGCAGGCGGCGGTCGTCTGCGTGGTGCTCGTCCTGGTCGTCGTGATGCGGATGTACGGGCAGATGCCGATGGCGGAGATCTTCCAGCTCCTGGCCGGTG
>NZ_CP102517.1:0-62905 GCF_024666385.1 Streptomyces yangpuensis | reverse complement strand
CCGTTGATGTTGTTGAGAGAGATTTACTCTGCATCTACTCCAGAACGTAACAACGACACCGGAGCGACATCAGCGAGTGGTCTACACCAGAAAGATCGCCAACAAAAGGGAAACCACCAATTCCCGACCCACCCAAACGACCAAGCACACATACAACAACCGCAACCACCCCTGAACGAATACCAAAAACACAACCCCTCAACCCCCGCCAAAACCGCCCATATACCAAAAGCTCAAACGGGTGAATTGGGGGCTTCGAGCCCCTCGAAGTTATATAACTTCAGCTAGGGTTGTTCTCAACGGGCCGGCCGAACAGGCCGCCCGGTCCGATCCCTTGGAGGTTCGAATGTCTGCTCTGACGTCCGGTACGGCGGCGGTCATCCCCAGCAGTGCCGAGCGGCTGATCCGCACGGCCGAGGAGAACGACTGGCAGGCCTCCGCCGTGTTCGGCGCGGCCGGCTCGAAGGGCCGGACCGCGGACGCATGGGTCGTTGGGCTGGAGGCGTACACCACCGCAGGGGAGGTGTCCCTGCTCCTGTACTGGGAGCGCGGTCCCAAGGGATTCCGGTACGTGGCCAAGGAGTCCCGGGGCGTGCAGGACGGCGTGCGGCTGGAGGACATGCAGCTCAAGGCCGTGACGACGCTGGTGACGGAGGCCGAGGTCACGGACCCGTTCGAGTACGGCGAGTGCGGGTGCGAGGACCCTGAGGAGGTCGACAACCCGCGGGTGTGCATCGAACACGCTTACTGCCCGGCCACGTTCGATGTGCGGTGTGGGTGGGGCTCGGAGGTGACCCGGAACTACGAGCTTGCGGGGTGGGGCGAGGACGGCGGTACCGGTGGCCAGTACAGCCTCCGGGTGGAGCCCGTCGAGGGGCAGGTGGAGCTCACCCTGGCGGACGTGATCCCCGCCGCGGTCCGTACGGCGGTCATCCCGGGGATGCCGGAACCGGTCGACGTCGGCGACTGCTGCGTCCCGGTGGCGGACGGCTTCAACGGCTTCTGTGACGCGTACGGGGTCCGCCTGTACCTGGTAGGCACCCGTCGGGACGGCCGGCTCATGTGCGCCGAACACGCTGCGCAGCGCGCAGGAGTTCCGGTCAGCGCGCTGCCCGTGCTCGCCATGGATGCCGAGGAGCGGCAGTACGCCGCGGACTGCATCGAGGACAACCGTCAGCACCGGGTGCTGCGCGGTGCCGAGGAGTGGGCGGAGGCGCGCGAGCGGGAGGGCCGTACGATCTCGCACGCGTTCGAGGGGTGGGCGGAGAAGAACTGGACGGGTGACGACTTCGCCGCGGCGTACGTCGCGTGGCTGCACACCACCGGCCACGCCGCGGACCCCGTCCACGCGTGGGCGGTCACGGGGCCGGTTGACCGGGTGCAGCAGGCCGAGGTGCGGCTGGAGGCCGCGCGCGGCCAGCTGGCGACCGCGCAGGCCCTGCACGTCTCCGCGCAGCGCTACGGCGGAGAGACCGCGATGCGCGAGGCTTTGGAGCGGCTGCACACCGCACACGCCATGGTTGCGGCCGCGGCCGCGGACCACGCTGCGGAGGAGGCGGTGCGTGCGGAGGAGTCCGTGCTGGACGCTCCGGCCGCCGTGGCCACGACGTCCGGGGCGAGCGACCGATACAGCTTCGGTCTGCCCACAGGTGAACTTGGCGGCCGCATCGTGCATGTCGACGGACACGTGGCCGGCCGCGTCCGGGAGTCGGGGCGTCACTGGTACGCGATCACCCCCGGACGGGATGCTCGGCCGGCCGAGCATGCGGACCAGGATTCCGCGGCCGCCCACCTCGTACGGTGCGCGGACCAGCGCGCGGCCGAGACTCTCCAGCGTGTCCGGGCCGAGCGCGCCGCGGCCGCCGCCCACCGTCCCACCGCGGTACCCGCGGCCCGGTACGCGGTCGGCATCGCGCCTGTGACGGTCCCGGACCGTCACCAGGGCCGGAGCGTCGCCGAGTGGAAGGACGTAGCGGACACGCACGCGTTGCGTGCCGTGCGCGCCGGACGGGCCGTTCAGGCCGCGCGAGCCTCGCTTGAGGGGCCGGCCGTCCGGTGGACCGACACCCCCGAGACCACCACCCCCGGGTGGGCCGCGCCGGTCCTCCCCCGGATCCGGGACCTGGCCCGGACCGCTCTGCGCCGCGGCGCGGTGGCTCAGGAGCTGTGGATGCGCATTGGGTGGGAGGCGAGCGACGCCGCCGAGGCGGGCGCGGCCCTCCCGGCCCGCCGCGCGGCGGAACTCGCCCACCGCGCGGCCCTCCTGGCGGACGCGTGCGAGCACGCCGCCGCCGAGGCCGAGGCACTGGCCAGGCCCCCGCTCCTGCGGCGAGTCCCGAAAAAACCGAGAAGTTATAGAAGTTCGTTCGCTCCATCCATGTTCGGTTGCGTGGAGCACCTCGGCAGGGGTGGAAGCGTCGCCGCCCTGGCGCTGGCCCTGGCCACCCGACCTCGCCCTGCATTCCCGAAGGACGTCAAAACCGAGAAGTTATATAAGTTAAGGGGTAGGGTGGGGGCGCGGTCCTGATACGGTCCGCGCCCGAGACGAGAGGCGACGCCCCCATGGCCACCGCACCCCGCCAGGTCCCCAAGACGTATCCCGCCGGGACCGGCCGGCCCACCGAACGGAAACTCACCGACGAGAAGGTCGTCAGGACGGTGAACGTGTCCGGGACCGTATGGGACGCGGGCAAGAAACGCGCTGGTCAGGACGAGGTCTCGATCTCCCACGCCGTCGGACTGTTCCTCGAGGCCTACGCCGCCGGCCTCCTGGACCTGGACACCATCACCGCCCAGCTCGACGCGCTCGCAGCCGGCGAGGACCCCGCAGCCGTACCACCCGGCGCCGGCGCGTGGACGGAGGAAGCCCCTCCCGCCTTCCCGCACCCCAGTTGGAGCAGCGGGGACGGCGTCCCGCGCGCACTCGACATCCTCGACGCCGAGGACAGGCCCTGACCTGCACACTCGTGGGCCCCGCTCGGTGATCCGGGCGGGGCGTTTGTCGTTCACGAGCAGACCCGTTGCCGGGCTACGGTCAGCTGCCGGCGGACGGCGAACGCGACGCCGACCGCCGCGGCCCGCCTGGTGATGACTCCAGACGGAATCCCCCATAACCCAGAGCAAGGCGTAACCCAGAGCAAGGGGAATCCCGTCTGCTCCGGCATAGGTTCCAGGGCGCCTGCTGTCCGGTTGCACCCGAGCCCGAAGGGGTGAGGACTTGCGCGGCTAGATCGCCGCTCCCGCACTGTCCTCCTGGCGTCCGCCCCGTCCGGGTCAGGCGCCCCGTCTACGCCCATGGAGGCACCTGTGTCCACTGACCGCACCACCATCGCCACCGCGCTCATCGGGGCGTCCCTTGTTGGCTTCGTCGCTGTCGCCTACCCGGCCCTGATCCCTGCGCTGACCCTCGCCTTGGCCGCGTTCGGCGCGTTGTACCTGTTCCTGAAGCTGTAGCACGGCAAGACGGCGATAGCCGGGCCGCGCCATCAGCGCGAGCCCGGCCGCCGCCGACCGAATCCCGCACACCTATGCATCACGACCCGGCGGCCGACCACCAACCCGTGCACCCGTGCATGAGCACGCGCGTGCACATGAGACCGGTTGCAGCCGCACGACGAAACGACCACACCTCTGGCGCTATCGCCGCGGCTTGGCCGCGCGCAGCCCGGTCACGACCAACGGACGGGAGCGGGGCGCCTTCCGTCCCACCACGGAGTGTCCCGCCACCCGGTTCCGACGAGGCGCCTCCTCGGCGCGGCAGGCAGCCCTACGCTTGTCCGGCTGCTGTCGATGCGACAGCACAGGGGGAGGACGACGTGCCCGAGGACGACGTGAAAGCCGCGCTGGCCGCGAAGCGGATCGCCGAGCTGGAGACCGAACTGGACAGGTTCTCGGCGATGCTCTCCAACCTCCAGGACGTGCCGGGCAGCTCCGGCCACCGTTACGCGTCGGAGCGCATCGAGCAGATCGTCGCGGAGATCGAGGCGCTGCGGGCGCCGACCGAGGAGCCGACGCCGGAGCGGGACGGCCCGCCCGCGCACACAGTGCTGCTGGGGATCGGCTTCGTCGTCGCGGCCTACGGGCTGACCCAGCGCGCGTGGACGGCCCTGCTGATCGGCGTGGCGCTAATGGGCGTCTCGCAGCTCGTGAAGCCGAAGGACGTCGACACCGACACCAAGGGCAGCTGACTACTCGCCGGGCAAGATCGAATCGACAGGTGCGTCGTAGTCCTGAGTCCAGTCCCAGTAGGGCATGACCACCGCTGGGTTGATCTTCTTAACCGTAGGCGGCGCCGGATCGGCGGTGGCAGCCGTAGCGGCCGCGAGAACAGCCACGCCAGCGAGGGCAAGGGACATGAAGGTGCGTTGAGTCTTGATCATGTTGTACCTAACAGGCGTGCACCCGAAAAGGTTCGCCCCCGCAGAGATGACCCCCTGGTACAAGCCGCAGTACAAAACACACACGCCTAGGCATTCTTCAATCCGTCGGCCCCTTCACCACCCCACCCGCACCCCCGCGCAGAGTGAGTCAGCGCACTCACCACTCACCGCGGGCGCGGTGACCAGCACTGGGCACGGCCGCGCGCGAGGCGGGCCCCCGGCCAACTGCCCCTGAGTCCCGCGCAGGACACTGTCCTGGTGAACACTCGACGCGTCTTGGGCACAGGCCCCCGCGCCTCCGCTGCCTCCACCGAATCCCGCAGGGCCCGCCTCGCCGCCGAGGGCACCGAGCCGGCTCCCCCGGCAGAGTCCGCGCCCGAACCCCAGTCCGTACCCGGCCGCCGCACACTCGGTGAAGGCCCCACCCGCCACTGACGGCCTGAATTTCGGGTATGAGGGCGGCCCGGTGGTACTGCCCCCGGTATCCCGGGCACCGGACCTCACCCACGCACGCCATATCGGCCCGGGCTGCTGCCGACCCTAACCGGGCCGACCCGCTCAGAACGCCCGGTCCGGGCTTCGCCGCCGCGGCGCCGGTCGGCGGCGGAGCCGCCCGCAGTGGTCGGACTTTCAGGCGCCGCGCCGCCCGGCGTCGGAAGGGGCCCTGCCTGAGGGCATGCCGAGCGGGCCGGCCGGTCCGGCAGGTACGCAGCCAATTCCTCCGGGGTGAGGTCGCGGTCGACGGCCCGGCAGATCCTCTCGATCTCCGCGGTGGGTTCGGGCAGCACCACGTTCCAGAGCCTCGCGGTCTTGTCGTCGCTGCCCGTGGCGAGGGTGCGGCCGTCGGGGCTGAACGCCACCGACCACACCTCGTCGGTGTGACCGGTCAGAGTGATGCGCGTGGCGCCTTCACCCACGTCCCACAGGCGCGCGGTGTAGTCGTCGCTGCCGGTGGCGACCGTACGCCCGTCGGGGCTGAACGCGACGGCGTTGATTTCGTCGGTGTGACCGGTCAGCGTGCTGCGCGTTCTGCCCTCCCGGACGTCCCACAGGCGCGCGGTGCTGTCGTCGCTGCCGGTGGCGAGGGTGCGCCCGTCGGGGCTAAACGCCACCGACCACACCGGAGCGGTGTGCCCGCGCAGCACGGTGCGCTCCCTCCCCGTGGTGACGTCCCACAGGCGGGCTGTCTTGTCGGGGCTGCTGGTGGCGACCGTACGTCCATCGGGGCTGAACGCGACCGCGTACACGTTGTCGTCGTGCCCGCGCAGCACGGTGCGCTCCCTCCCCGTGGTGACGTCCCACAGGCGGGCTGTCTTGTCGTCGCTGCTGGTGGCGACCGTACGTCCATCGGGGCTGAACGCCACCCCGTTCATCTCGCCGGTGTGCCCGCGCAGCACGATGCGCTCCCTACCCGTTGTCACGTCCCACAGGCGGGCTGTCTTGTCGTCGCTGCTGGTGGCGAGGGTGCGCCCGTCAGGGCTGAACGCGATCGACCACACCGGCGCCGTGTGCCCGCGCAGCACGATGCGCTCCCTACCCGTGGTGACGTCCCACAGGCGCACGGTCTTGTCGTCGGCGGCCGTGGCAAGCGTACGGCCGTCGGGGCTGAAGGCCACCGCGTTCACCTCGTCGGTGTGGCCGCTCAGCGTTCTGCGCGTCCGACTCGCGGCCACCTCCCACAGGCGCACGGTTTTGTCAGTCCCGCTGGTCGCGAGCGTGCGGCCGTCGGGGCTGAACGCGAGCGAATCCACTTCGTCGGTGTGCCCGCTCAGGGTGCTGCGTGTGATGCCTGCTGCCACGTCCCACAGCCGAGCGGTCTTGTCGACGCTGCCGGTGGCGACCGTACGGCCGTCAGGGCTGAACGCCACCGCGTACACGGGCGCGGTGTGGCCGCTCAGAGTGGTGCGGGGCGCCCCGGACTCGACGTCCCACAGCCGAGCGGTCCTGTCCGTGCTGCCGGTGACGAGGGTGCGACCATCGGGACCGAAGGCCACTGCGTTCACCTCGTCGGTGTGTCCGCGCAGCACGGTGCGCTCCGTACCCGCGGTGACGTCCCACAGGCGGGCTGTCTTGTCGTCGCTCGCCGTGGCAAGGGTCCGGCCGTCAGGGCTGAACGCCACCCCCCACAGCTCGTCGGTGTGTCCGCGCAGCACGGTGCGCTCCGTACCCGCGGTGACGTCCCACAGGCGGGCTGTCTTGTCGTCGCTCGCCGTGGCAAGGGTCCGGCCGTCAGGGCTGAACGCCACCGCCCACACGGGACCGGTGTGCCCGCGCAGGATGGTCCGCGTCGCGCCGGTGGCCGTGTCCCACAACCGGGCGGTTCCGTCGGTGCTGCCGGTGAGCAGGGTGCGACCGTCGGGACTGTACGCCACCGCCCACACCTCGTCGGTGTGCCCGCGCAGCACGGCACGTGTCCGGCCTGCGGCCAGATCCCAGAGGCGGGCGGTCTTGTCGGCGCTGGCGGTAGCAAGGGTGCGGCCGTCAGGGCTGAACGCCACCGATGCGACGGTGCTGGTGTGTTTGGAGAGTCGTCGGTGCAGGGGGAGCGCTGCGACGGTGTGCAGGGCGGCTGCGGACTCTGGGGTGTCGTCGGTGTGGTATGCCTGGACGGCGAGCAGGGAGGCGAGTTCCGGGTTGGTGTGGATGAGCGTGCCGGACTCCGCGGCGAGTTGCCTGGACAGGGCCTGTCGCTGCTGGGCTAGGGCGGTCCGGCGCTGCAGGAATGCGAACCCTCCCGCCAGGACGGCGACAACGAGCAAGCTGGCCAGGATGGTGTTGAGGCGTCTGCTGCGCCGGATCCCAGCCTGCTGGCGTTGTCTGCTCGCCGTGAGGTAGACCGCGATGTCTGCCGGGAGGCGTCGCTGATTCGACCATTCCATGCCTTCGGCGAGGGCGGTTCCGCTGAGCAGGTCTCCCGGGTCGTTTCCCTCGGCGTAGCGGGACCTGCGTTCGCGGGTACGGTCGAGCCACTGCTGGAACCGGTGGTCTTGGCCGACCCAGTCGCGCAGCGCGCCCCAGTCACGGATGAGAGCGTCATGGATCAGCTCGGCCACCGGGCGGCCGGGCGGCGCGTCGTGCGCGTCGCGGTGCGCGTCGGGATACTCGGGCGCCCGGAGCGTTTGGGTAGTCATGATGCGGTGCTGCGTGAGGGTGGCGATGACGGCGTCGACCATCCCCCTGCCGTCGGCGGCCCCCACGCCGTCGGAGGTGTCATCGGGGTCGGATGCCAGGTCGCGGAGTTCGTCAAGCGGGATCTGCGCGCGGATCGCGGGAACGTTGCGGGCCCTGTCGGCGGGTCGTACCAGGGAGGTCAGGACGCGCTGCGCGATGGGCCGCTGCTCGGGGGACAGTTGGCCGAGGGCAGTGTCGCACCAGGTGGTCAGGCTTCCTGCCACCGCTCCGATCCGCTGGTAGGCGTCGTGCGTGAGGTACCCGTCCGCGCGCCGCTGCCACAGCTGACTGAGCGTGAGCTCCACCAGCGGGAGCACGGTGACGGGCGCCTGGCGGGCCGATGCCCCATCGGGGGTGGTGGCAAGGACGTCGGAGATGATCTGCTCGGGCAGCCCGGCCTGGAAGTGGAGTCCTACGTCCTGGGCGGGCAGGGTGATGATGTCGTGCAGGTCCTGTCTGCTCAAAGTGCCCGGTACGTTGAGAAGTCCCGGCATGGCGGCTTCCAGCAGTCCCGGGGCCGAGGCGGCCAGCCGTGGGTAGAAATCGTCACGCATGATCAGGATCACGTGGAGCTCGGTGTTCGAGGTGACCGCCGCGGTGATCTGGTCCGCGACGCCAAGGCGGGTAGCCGACTGGGTGAGGAGCTCTTCGAACTGGTCGATGACCAGCACGACGCGCTGACGGCCGGGCTCGGCCGCGAGTCGGCGGCTGACAGCCGCGGCGATCCCGTCGGTGGCGGCCCCGGCCAGGCCGGCGCGTTCCAGCTCTGCCGGCAGGTCCTGCCGAGGCCGGACGAGGACAGGCAGCCAATGGTCGCTGCCCGCCAGCGCGCCATCGGCCAGCGCCCGCAGCACACCCGCCTGGATCAGCGACGATTTGCCCGAACCGGATGGTCCGAGCAGCAGGGTCAGGCCGTGCTGCCGGCCCAGGTGCGCGAGCACCTGCTCCACCGCGTCCTGCCGCCCCTCGAACCACTGGGCGTACTCCGCCGTGAACGGCTCCAGCCCCCGGTACGGGCACACCTCCCGCTCCGCGAGTTCCGGCCAGGTCTCCCGCAGCACCTGGGTGGGCGTGACGTAGGCGATGCCCTGCCCCCGTTCGTGCTCGTCGGGAGCGGTGATCTCGGTGAGCATGCCGATGACCAGGCCGGTCACCTCGTCCAGGACCGGTCCGCCGCTGAACCCTGTGGTGAGGTCGTTCGCCCCGGTCAGCTGAAGATGCGCACCCCTGCGCGCGGTGGCGGGCAGCAGTCCACCGGACACGCCGAAGCCGAAGTGCCCCTCCCGCGGGGCCTGGGCGGGGAATCCGAACGAGCGCACCTGATGGCCCTGGGACCCTGCCGCGGAGCCCAGCGCGAGCGGGGCCGTCCCCGGCGGTACGGCGGGAAGCTGGAGGAGGGCCACGTCGTTCTCTCCCGGCTCACGCCACGCTTCCGCCATGACCCGGCCCTCGGACCGAGTAGCGCCTGCCGTATGTGGGAAGACGAGCGTCACGCTGTCGCCGGGGCCGCCTCCTGCGGCCCGGACCACATGCGCGCAGGTGACCAGGAGGTCCGCGGCGACAAGGAAGCCGGCCCCCGCGACCTCCCCGTCCGGGCCGAGGATCTGCGCGACGGCCAGGGGCAGGCTCGACGTACGGTCGGCTTCGGCTTCCACCGGATCAGCCCTCTCTCTCACCCGGGCCGCGCCGGACGGACCCGGCCTGCTCCCATCTGACCGTCACCTTCAGATGGCAGTGGGCGCCCGTTTTGGTGATCACGGCCCCGGCCTCGACCGCGAGGTCGACTCCGAACTCGACGGTGATCTCGTCGGGCCCCGCCTTGCGCAGTTGTTCGAGTGCGACGTGCGCGGCCTGGGTGACCGGTTCGAGGGCGTCTTCGAGGCTCCCCGGCAGATCGCGAATGGCGTCGCTGACGCGACCGGCCTTGACAGGTCCGTCCGGGGCGGCCGGGGCCTCGATCAGCACGAAGCCCCCGCCGTCCAGCGGAATCCGGGCCAGAGGTGCCACGGCTCCTCCTGCGACGTGGAAAGGCCCACGATGGGGTCCCCATCAGCCTCGTCCGCCCCGCCGGGGAGCGCATCCGGGATTAAGCCACACGCCTCCGAACATACGCGCGCACCATGCGGTTGCTGTACCCATCGGAACCCCCTCAGCCGCCGAACTCCACGCATTCGCCCGCGGCGAGTCCGTCAGCGCCATCCGGGGTGCTGCGCTCTACTCCTGGCCCGGGCAGTTAGACCTTCCCAACATCCAACGCAGTCTGCTGACGACGGGCGAGGGCGCCGGCCTGCCTGCCCGCCCAGCGCGGCCGCGCCCGGGGCGATGGTGGAGCGGGAGCGGGCGACTGTCGGTGAAATCCGTGGTCCAGCCGGGACCTGTCCGGTGAGCGCGGTGGTCAGGAGTGGGCGGCGAAGACCATGCGGCGGTAGCCAACGGGGGTGCACACGCCGGCTTCCCCTCCACATGGCGCGCCTCGCGCAGGTCAGCTGGGCAGCCCCCAACCAGAAGCCCCTCGGCCAGTACGCGGCCCTGTAAGGCAGCGTACTGGCCTGACGGGCGGTCGCGCGGCGCTGGGGGCTCAGGTGGTGGCGTTGATCGTCGTACGGGGCACGTAGGGCCGCCTACGGGCGTCCACAGACATAGGGCCACCAGGCACCTGAACCGGCACCCGCGGTCGTCGACATCCTGAACGGAATCTACGAAGCCAGGGCCGCCTTCGCCGCCTCGTACAGAGCGTTCGGGCTCGACAGCGACCACGGGCCCGCCGACTGCTCCGGCACGGCACCTTCAGAAACGGGCGCGTCCTCGAAGTGATTGGGGGCGAACGGGTCCTCCTCCGGGGCCTCCTCGTCCGGGAAGGCTTCGGCCTCCACGGGGTCCTCGTCGTGGGCGGGGCGGAGCGGGGCAGGAACAACCGGCCGGGCCGCGGCGGCGTCCAGCTCGGCGAACTGTTCGGCGAGTTCGGCGCGGAGGCGGGCAGTTTCCTCAGCCGCGGCGGCCGCGGCGGCCGCCCTGGCTCGCAGGCGGGCAGCGGCCTCCTCGCGGCGGGCGTCCTCCTCCAGGGCCTCCCCGTGTGCGTGCTCCCGCTCGTCCGCCAGTTGCCGTGCCCGGAGCTCTGCCGCAGCCGCAGCGCGAACCTGATGTTCGGCGAGCAGCTGCACGGCCTTCGCCTGGGCGATCCGCTCTGCGGCCCGGTACTGGCAGGTGTTGCACTCCTCCCGGGTGTCGAGGAGCACTCCAGCCTCACAGGCCGGGTGGTCGCACTCGTGGGTTGTGAGCAGCGCGGCAAGGTATCCGACCGGCCGGGCGATCCGGTCCCCACCCGTGTAACCAGCGCTTGAACGCAGCGGGCCTCCGGCCTGGTGCCACCCGATGCTCAGCCGGAGCGCGGCGTGCTCGGGGCGGCGCGGGTACATCGCGAACGGTCCCGACCGAGCGTCGGCGTAGTGCCCCAGGAACTCCCGCACGGCGCGGCGCAGGGTGGAGATGCGGGCGGCCGGGGCCCTCAGCACTCCGAGGTCGTCCAGCATCGCGTACACCTCGTCCTCGCCGGTAACGGGCTTCAGCTCCGAGACCTGAAGGGGCCCCTTCCTTGCTGGCTTCTTCGGCTTCGCCGCTGGAGCGCCGGACTCCTCCCCCTTCTTCGTTGCGGCTGACTCGGAGGAGTCGGCGGCGGAGCCGCCCGCAGCGTTCGGACTTTCAGGCGCCGCGCCGTCGTCCTCGTCCGCACGCGCCAAACCACCCGCACTGTGGCCTCCGGCCGACCCCCCCGGTTGTCCAGAAGTAGAAGAAGGGGAAGCACAAGAACAGCACTGCGGCGCCCGTTCCCCCAGGTCATCACCAGAGTCGTGGTCGGAATTCCGACCAGCCTGGTCAGAATTCCGACCAGCCTGGTCAGAATTCCGACCAGCGCCCTGCTGGTCAGAATTCTGACCAGCAGCCTTGGCGGCTGCCCGGGAGGCGTCCCGCTCGGCGGCCTCGCGGGCAGCCTGCTCGGCCTTCGGACGGATGGAAGCGAGCTTCTCCTCCGTGTTGGGCCACCGGGGCTTGAAGGCGGTCGCGGGCTGGTCGTGGATCTTGATTCGCAGTGGGCGGCCCTGGGCCTTCCCGCCGGAGGAGGTGGTGACGGGACCGCCTTCCGGGGTGGTGATCAGCCCGACCGCCGACAGGCACCGCAGCAGCTCCCGGATTCGGCTGAGACTCGAAGGCTTGCCGTTCGGGCCGGGGATGAGCTGGCACAGCTCAGCGAGGGTCAGCACACGGACGCGGTTCTTGACGCCCTTCCCCTCGAACACCAGGGAGCGCAGGATCAGGTACCCGCGCACATCGGCGTCCCGCAGGTCGTCGCACAGCGCGATCCAGTCGCGGACGTACGTCCCATAGAACGGGTTGTGATCAGGGCCGTGCAGTTCAGCAAGCTGTTCGGCGCCGTGTGCCTCGCTCATCGGGCACCCCCGGCACTCAGCAGGCCAGCGCCGGCGGCGGTGCGGGTCAGGACGGTGACCGTCAGCGATGCGGGCACCAGGGCGAGGCGGTGGCACCCTGGTGTGCAGCTGGCCTGGAGGAAGTGCAGGTCAGACACGGGACAATTTCTCCCCTGAGAGGGGAGTCGCGAACGGCAATGTGACCAGACAGGGCCCCGGAATGGTGGCCTCCGAGTGAGGAGCCGCTTATCCTGGGGTATCGGTGACCACGAGGGCCTGCGGGCCCACGGGCATCACCCCCGGCGAGGTCACCTCACCGGACACGACTCGGAGCTGTGGAGGCTGGACGAGTCGAGCTGTATGAAGGCCGTTCCTGTTGGCGCAGGGACGGCCTTCAGCGTTTGCTACGGCACTGCGGTTGAGGTGATGACGTAAGGGTGCTGCTGGGCTAGCCCTTGGAGCAGGCGGCTATATGCGACTCGGCGCTCGCCAGGTCGTGGCTCGGCTTCGCCTGCTTCCCACCGGAGAATCTGGAGAGGCTGAACACCGACAGCTTGCGCAACCTGGCGTTGGGTCAGTCCCGCAGCACGTCGGAGCGGCCCCCGGAAGACAGGGGGCAAGAGTGGCGTTTGGCCATGCAGTAGCACGTCCACGGATGACACGGGGTCATGAGTGGCTGTCACCTTCACCTCCAACATCTAGAGATGTGAAAGATACCCGGAAGATCGTTGCTCTGTCTTCTCGTTCGCTCCGGCGTGTCGCCCGCTAAATCAGCCTTCCAACAAGGGCAAGTCGTCGTAGGTGAGCTGGAGCCGGTCTGCTGGGGCAACAGCCCGCATCACTTCGAGGGCGCGGCCCTGCGCATCGCGGGTAAGTCGCTCGATGGCGATGACCCAGACGCGGCCGCCGACGCGCAGTTGTGCGGCTTCGTCCTCTGTCGGCATTCGAGCGCTCACAGTCTCGCTAGCTCTGGTGGGTTGGTGGCCCGCGCTGGTGAGAGCTCCGTAGACGCCGCCGACGACTTTTCCGTCCCGGTCGAGTCCAGCCGCTTCGGCGATGGAGGCTGGATACCAAGAATGCTGCAGCTGGACGACGTCACTGGGCATGATCACTGCCTGGCGAACGCGGTAGACCAGCTCATCGCCCTCGCGCAGGTCTAGGAGCACGGCCAGGCTGGAGTCCGCACGGACGCGCTCGACCGAAACGAACTTCATGTGTCCGTCCAGGCCGAGAGCTGCGGTGGCCGTCTCCCATGGACCCTTGGCTCCGCCGGGTGCGAGTACTTGGCCGTATCTGCTCAGCGGCAACGCGATGGGGCTTGTGGACCGGACGATCGTGCCGGCCCGCTTGGACGAGTAGACCAGCCCCTCGTCCGCCAGCGTGGCAATGGCTTTGGTGACCGTCGCCTTCGAGACGCCGTGCTTGGCCATGAGCTGGGCATTCGTGGGCAACTTGCTGCCAACAGCGAGCTCCCCTGCCGTGATGCGCTGGCGCAGCTCTGCGGAGAGGTCTCCGGAACTGGTCATGTTTCACCTCCTGTAGCTGGCTTCACTTTATCGCCTAGTCGTTATTGACAACACCAGGACGTCCGGGCATTCTCTTTAATGCCTAGGCAATAACTGGTGGCGGTCGAAGCTATCCGTCCTGGTTAGACCCCTGCCTGGGTACGACCGACTCGCGAACAGACGCCCGGCCCGTGCTCACAACACGGGCCGGGCGGCAGGCGTGGGTTGCAGCCCCGCCCGCGGTCGGACCAGCCCATATGTGTGTGGATGAGGGGACCGACTCTCGTGATGGTTGCAGAGATGGGGCGCTGGTGGCGTCCCGGGCGGGGCTCGTGCCCCGCGGTGGTGCGGACGCGGACGGTTTTACCGTCCCGGCACTGCACCGCCGGACAGGCTGAACTGCCTTCGACGGCGCCGGAGACGCTGGGTCTGGGCGGGGACGAGCTGCGTGTTCGTGCGGGCTTGTGTGCGCTGGGAGTGGCGCTGTGAGCCGGGCGGGCGGGGTGCCCCCGCTTCCGCCGGGGTGGGCCGCGGCGCGGTCGGCTGACTGGCTGGACCGGCTGTGGGCGTACCCGGACCTGGCTCCGGCGCCGGCGGTTCGCCAGGAGCGGGATGGGACGGCGGCCTGCGTGGGTGAGGACCCGCGGACGTTCTTCCCGGAGCCGTGGGAGATGACGACCGGCGGGGCTGTGCCCTCGGGGGCGGAGCGGAGGGCGCTGGCGATCTGCGGCCGGTGCCCGGTGCTGGCCTGGTGCTTGGAGCGGGACCTGAATGACTCCTCGACCCCCTCGAAGATCCTCGGGGTGCGGGCAGGGCTGAGGCAGGGGGATCGCCGGGCGCTTTACCTCCGGGTGTTCGGTCGGCGGCCGAAGAACGGGGCGGCCGAGTGAGCGCCGAGCCGATCGAACCGACGGCGGTCTTGGCCCCGGGCGCCGGGAACGGGGGCTCGCCCCCGCCGCCGGGCGCTCCTCCCGCCACGCCGCCGATGCCGGACTGGTGGCACCAGCCCCAGGGCCCAGGTCCACAAATCGTCCACGTGACGGTGACCGAGACCCACACCCACCTCATCGTGGAGGCCACCGAGGAGGAGGCTCCGGAGGCGGAGCCGGCTCCCGGACTCTTCGACGGGATCAACCCCCGGATCCGGTGGGGCTTCTTCAACGCCACGGCGGGGGCGGTGGGCTACTCGGTCCTCTCCGCCGCCGCAGCCGATCCGCTGGGCGGCGGCGTCTACCTCGCGCAGGCCTCCGTAAACGCCGTCCCGCTGTCGGTCCTCGTCCTGACCGGCGGGACCGCGGTCGCCGGCTGGCAGCTGGGCCGGTTCTTCCGGGGGGTCGGCGGCCTGGTCGGCCGACTCGCCTCCCCGGTAGGCGCCCTGAGCGCCGCGATGTGGGGGCAAGGCACCGGCCCGCTCCTGACAGCCTTGTACGCCGAGGCCGCTCCGTGGCCCGGCATGGTCGCCCCCGCCGTCCTGGCGGGCGGCTCGGCGGTCGCCCTGTGGTGGCTGGTGGACCGCCGCTTCCTGACGCGCCCGCTCCTGGTCCGCTGGGCCGCGCGCATCCCGCTCGCCACCGTCGTGCTGTCTGCCGCCCTCTACGCCCCGGGAGCCCTGTCGTGACCACCCCTCAGAACATCGCGACGGACACCGTTCTCGCCGCCGGGCCGATCCTGGGCACTGTCGGAGTCTCCGGCCTGACCCTGTGCACCGGCCTGGTGCTCGTCCTGGGCTGGCGGGGCGCGAAGCGCGTGAAGATGGACCGAGACAAGTCCGGCGGCCTCGGGATCGTGTTCGGCACGCTCGCCGTCGCGGCCGGCGGCCTGTGGTCCGACCTCGCCAAGGGCGTCAGCGAGATCCCGGCCAGCGTCGTGCAGGGCGGCATCTTCGGTGACATCGGGCTGGGCGCCGTCGCCCTGTCCCTGTCCGCCCTGACCTTCCTGCCGGACTGGAAGAAGACGGTGGCCCCCGGACTCCTGGGGATCTCGGCCGGAGTCACGTACGGGATGGCGGGCGGCCTGTGGGGCCTGTGCTCCATGTTCGTGCTCAAGATCGGCGCCTCCCTGGGGGCGATGTGAGTACCACCGGACAGGTTCGAGAGGTCACCCGGGGGACGGGCGCCGCGCTGACTGCCCTGTGCTCGGGGTCGATGGTCCTCGCCGGACGCATCTGCCGCTGCCTGCCCGTCGTGGCGCGCTGGGTGTGGGAGGCGGCGGCCGTGGACGCGGCCGCCACCGCCGCCCGGCAGGAGCAGGCCGACCGGAGCGCGAAGACCAAGGCGAAGAAGGTGCACCAGGCCCGCCGGAAGGCCGCCGAGGCGGCCGAGGCCGGCGGGGAGGACCCTGGCGAACTCGACCTCGGCGCGGTGGCCGCGCCGCCCGTCGCCCCGGTGCGCCGGGGGGCTCTGGAGGCGCTGGCGATCCTTGGGTTCGGCGGTCTGGTGGCCTGCGGCGGCATCGCGAGCGTCGGCCGGCTGGCGTGGCTGTCGGTCCAGGAGCGGCTGGCCCCCTACGGGATGTGGTTCTGCGTCGCCGGGGGGCTGGCCTGGATGACCGCGGCCTGGATGCTCGCCCCCGTGCCGGCCCCGGCCGCGGACGACGGCCAGGAGCAGAACGACGTCCTGGCCGTCGAGGAGGAACCCGAGAACCTCGAGGGCGCCGAGGACCAGGCTGCAGAGGCGGCCGGACCCGACCGCGGTACGGCGCTGCTCTGGCACGTGGTCACGGCCCTGTCCGACGCCGAGGCCACCAAACGGACCGGGGTGCACCTGGACATGCTGCTGGCCTCCGCGGTGACGCGCGGGCTGCTCGCGGAGGGGACCGAGGTCGCCGACTTTCGGGCCTGGGTGGAGTCCTGCGGCCTGCCCACCGTCGACAAGTTGGGCATGCGGATCGAGGGCCGCCCCACAACCCGTGTCGGGGTGCGCGTGGACGCCGCGACGGAGGCCCTCGGCATGACCCCCACGGCCCTGCTGCGGGCCCGCTCCGAGACCCCCGAACGGCCCGTGGGGGAGGCCCCGGCCGAGGCCCCCGCGATGCCGGGTCCGGCGGTCGGGGAGGGGCCCGTCGTGGCGGCCGCCACCACCCCCGCGCAGCCCCCGGCCGCGGTGCCTGTGCCGGCCCCGGCGACGGCCGCCCTGCGGCTGATTCTCGGGGGTGGTCAGGACCCCGAGCAGGCCCCTTCCCCGGCCCTCTCCCCGGGCCCCGTCCAGGAAGCCCGTTAGACCGGCCTATCGGCGGTTTGACCTGCGGTTCTATCGGGCGCCTAACGGCCCCTTACGGACCCCCTGACGGCCCCGCTATCGGCCGTCGGACGCAAGTTCCCGGCCCCTCCGAGCAGGGGTCGGGTGCACCAGAAACAAGACACCCCGAGGCGGCCGACTTTCTTGGCAGTCGGGCGGCCGCCCCGGGGACACCCATTCCTCACGGAACAGGAGTTCCATCATGGCATTTCGCCGGACGATCTCCCAGGACGAGCTGGCCCAGAGCCAGCGCGACACCGACCACGGGCGCCACGGCACCGAGTACCAGCCCTCGCGCGGCGGCTGGTTCAAGGCCGAGGCCAAGCCGGAACCCGGCCAGGACAAGGACAGCAGCGGCGGCCGCCGGTGGGGTCGGCGGTGAGCCGGGCGACCGCGCCGCGCTGCCACGGCCGGCGGATGAAGCAGGACCGGGCCCGTGGCACCTACCGGTGCACGGCGTGCGGCGGCTGGACCGCCCGCCTGACCGCCGTCCTCTCCCTGCACGTTGGGGGTGCCCGATGAGCGAAGCGCAGAACGCCGAGTACCAGGCCGCGCTGGAGCGGCAGCGCCAGCAGGCGGAAGCCGCCGAGGCCGCGGCGGCGGCCATACGGAACGCCTCGGAGGCCGCCGCCGCACTGAACGCACAGATCGCCGCGCACCTCGGCCGCTGACCGGCCACCCCCTGCACGCCACGGAAGAGCACCCCTCCTGGGAGGGGCAGGCCACCGCGGCCGCTCGATCCGGCGGGCCGGGAGACATCTCCCGGCCCGCCCCAAGTCCCTGCTCCGGAGGTTCCCGTGACGACGCACCACACGCTGCACGATCTGACCCGGCCGCCCGTGCCGTTCGCTCCGGCCGCACAGGCCGATGCTCCGTTTAGGCGGGGCGGTGTTCCGGCGCCGGAGGGGAGGGTGGAGACTGCCGGGATGAACGAGACGCTGACGGTAGGCCAGGCAGTAGGCCAGGGGGAGGCCGTGGCCCCGGCCGTTCCGGTTACGGCCGAGGTCGCTCCGGGGCCACGGCCGGGTATTCCGGCTCGACGAAACGGCGCTCCGGCCGCGCAGGAACTGGGCGGCCAGGGGTGGCCGGGGGAGCGTGGCCAAGGGGTGGTCACGGCCCCGGCCGCCGGTCTCGTGGCCCCGGCCGCGGTGGCCACCCCCCAGGCCGGGAAACGGGTCTCCCGGGTCCTTGCTGCGGCCGCCCTGATCGGCATGATCCCCGTCGCCCTGATCGGCTTCGCCGCCTCCTACACCACGGTCGCGGAGAAGGCCGCAGCGGCAGGGTTCGCCGACTGGCTGGCCCCGTGGATCCCGATCGGCCTGGACGGCGCCATCGTGGGATTCCTGGCCCTGGACCTCTACATGACCCGCCGTCGGACCCCCTGGCCGCTCCTGCGGTTCGCCGCACACGGCATGACCGCGGCCACCGTCATCATCAACGCTGCCGCCGGCGCGGCCGTCGCCACAGCCACCGAGACGGCAGCAGAGGCGCTGCCCGCCCCCGTGCGGGTGTTCTGGCACGGCCTGATGCCCGTGCTCTTCGTGGTCGGCGTCGAGGCCGCACGGCGGCTGATCGTGCACGCCACCCAGCTGGAGGACGGCACGGCCATCGACCGCATCCCCCTGCACCGGTGGGCGCTCTCCCCGCTGAAGACCCCGCGCCTGTACCGGGAGATGCGCCTGGCCAACGTCCGCTCCTACCCGGAGATGGTGGAGCGCAAGAGGGCGCTGGAGGGCTACAAGGTCTGGCTCAAGCAGGAACTCGGCGGGGACCTGTCCAAGGCCACCGAGGAGCAGAAGCTGCCCCTCACGATGGCCGGCCAGGGCTTCACCGTGGAGGAGGCACTGGCCCTCCCGGCGAAGTGGAAGGCCGAGGCGGCGGAGCGGGCCCGCGCCGAGGCGGAGCGCCAGCGCGGCGAGGCGGAGCGGCAGCGCGAGCGGGCCAAGGCCGACCGGCTCCGGGAGCTCGCGGACGACGCCGACATCGAGGTCGCCACGTACGAGCAGGCGGCGCGCAAGGGCACCGCGGCCGCGGAGGCGGAGGCGGCCCGCGCGGCGGCGGAGTCGCAGGCCGCGGCCGCGAAGGTCGCGGCGGAGCACCGCCGCACGGCGGCGGAGCGCCAATCCCTCGCGGAGACGGAGGCGCTGGAGTCGGAGCGGGCGGCGGCCGCGCGCCGCAAGGCGGCCGAAGATCTCGCGGAGGCGGAGCGGGCCGAGGCGGAGGCGGAGCGGCACCGCGCGGCGAAGGTGAAGGCGGACGCGGACGCGGAGGCCGAGCGGCGCCGGCAAGCTCAGGAGGCGCTGTTGGCGGACCGCATGGAGGCCAGCCGCAAGCAGGAGCTGGCGGCTGCCGCGCAGGCCGAGAAGGAGGCCGCAGACCTCCGGTACGCGGCGGCCATGACCGAGGCGAGGATCCAGCAGGCCGAGGACTACGCCCGGCTGACCCCGCGCGAGCGCTCCGAGCGCCAGGTGGCCCGCATGCTGCTGGCAGCCGGCGCCCGCCCGGAGGCGGCGGAGCAGCACATCGAGGCGGTCCCGCTCAGCACGGTGATGGAAGTCCTCGGCGTCAAGCAGACCGCCGCCGGAGACATCCGCAAATCGGCAGCAGTCCTGCTGGAGGCCGGCTACCGGCCGAACGGCCTTGAGACCGCACTGGACGGCGCCTGGGAAGCCGCCCGGGCCTGAGCACCGCGAACACGAAGGCGGGCGGCACCTGCAACAGGGGATGCCGCCCGCCGCCCAGGCTCAGGGACGCCCGCCCCACCACGGCCGGCGCCCCCCGGGCTCCTCCCGAGCCAGCTCCGGCCCACCCTGCTCGGGCACACCCATCCCCTCCGCCCCCGGAGCGAGAACATCCCGCGCCGGAGCCGGGGTCAACGCCGCCACCGCCCGCTGCAGATCGGCGATCCGCTCCCCGCGCTCGGCGAGCTGCGCCCGCAGATGCCCGACCTCAGCCGCGGCGAGACGCTGCTCGAACTGCGCCTCGGCCAGCGCCAGGGCGTGCTCTGCACGAACCCGATCCAGCTCCGCCCGCAGCGCGGCAGCGTCCTGGCCCCCGCCAGGCACCGCGCCGGATCCAGCCTCAGGCGCCGGGCTGATGTCGTCGGGCGGGGCCGGAGCATTCAGCCGGAACCCCGCCGCCAACAGCGCATCCACGGGGATCATCCATCCCCGTACGGGGTCCTCGACGGAGCCGGGCAGCTCGCCGGCCTCACGCCGGCGGCGGATGGTGGAACGGCTGACGCCGCACGCGGCCGCCGCCTCCCGCTGGGTCAGCATCGGACGCGTCATGGGTCCATCCTCCCTGCCGCTGAGATGGAGCGGTGGCCGACCCACCCTCCCGCGGACTCACCCTTGTTCTACCGAACCGGGGCGGTCCTTCTTGGCCCCGGGTGTCAGCAGTCGGCTGGCCTTCGATGATGCCTATGCGAGGGCTCGCGCCGAAGCGCATCGAGCAGCTGGTACAGGGCAGCCCCCGGTGCTGCCCTGCATCCGAAGCCATCGAGAACGGAGATCGCCAAGGTTCAACGGCGGGTGGAATCAGCAGAAGAAGGCACCCCGTCGGACTGTCGACGGCCAATCCTGACACTCACCGACAGCAGGAGGCCCCCGCACAGCGTGCGGGGGCCTCCTGCTGTCGGGTTGGTCTTGCCCCTCAGATCAGCCCCTCGTCAGGTGCTGGGCATCTCAAGGAGGGCGAGCAAGCCCACAACCATGCCCACGAGGGCGATGTAGAGGGTCAGGGTGAGACCGAAGGCCGCGGTGCCGCGGCGGAGCCGATCGGTCCAATGGGGCGCAGATGTATGGGGGAGCGCGGCGGATACGGCTCCGGCCAGGAGCGCCAGAAGAAGTCCGGTGGCGCACAACAGGGCTATGAGCGCCCAAGTGGTCATGACATGCCGATCTCGCGAGCCGGCCTCCTTGGCGGGAGCACGGCCTTCCAACGGGACGACCATAGTCTTACTCTACCTAGGGAGCTATGTCTATCTCTATCTAGGTAGTAGGGTGCGGGTATGGGTGAGCCGAGAATGACACTGGCCACGCGGGCCGTGCTCTCCGCGTTCTTGGCCAAACCTGCTGACGAGCACTACGGACTGCAAATCGCCGATGCCGCCGAACTTCCCGGCGGCACGATCTACCCGATTCTGATCCGCCTGGAACAGTGCGGTTGGCTGGAGAGCCGCTGGGAGGACATCGACCCGCAGGAGGAGGGCCGCCCGCAACGTCGGTACTACCGGCTGAGCGAGCGCGGTGCCGAGGCGGCCACCGCGGCGATGGCCAGGGCGAGTAGTCGTAAGCGTCGTACGTTCTTGTCCGCCCGCCCCCAAGGCGGCACTGCGTGATCGAGAGGGTCATGAACGACTTCGCCGGTGTCGTCGGTGTCATCCTGCTGTTACTGATCATGCTGTCCAACCTGACACGGACGGGGCGTAAGAAGCGCTACCGGAAGCGCACCTCAGTCAGAGGCCATGTGCGTCTGCGCAAGTCCCAAGAGCCGCAGCGGGGCAACCACGCGGACATTTGGTGGGCCCGAGCGGCAGAACTGAGGGCTGAAGGCGATTTCGCCGGCGCCGAGAGGGCCATGAAGGAGGCGCTCGCTTCGGACGCACGCGCCGCCGCGCGCCGGGCGGGCCTGAGCGCTGCACTCCCCGACAAGGCTGGCGAGGTGGTAGTGGCGCCAGCCGCAGCTGAGGCAGCAGACCGGCGTGCCCGCAAGGAGGTCCGTGAGACCGAGCGACGCGTCGCGCTGGCGCTCCTGTTCGTACCGCCGGGACAGCGTGAACGATACCGGCAGGAGTGGGTCAACGAGGTAGCGCAGCTGAGTCCGCATGAAGCAGCGGTGTTCGCGCTCCACCTGCTGCTCTCGGCGCCGAAGATGGGCATGCTCTTGGCGCTCAATCGGATCTTCGGCCGAAAGGCCGCCTAATCTAGCCACACCGACCCCCAGACGCTTCGGCGTCCGGGGGTTGCCCATGTCGTGACATCCCGTTCACCCCAGGTACCGCCACGTGTGCCTGTACACCGTAGGCGTGCGGGCACGCGGGGATCTGTAGGCGTGAGCGGACGAGCCGACGCTGCCGGCCGTGTTGGTCGGCATCCAGCTCCCGTTACACCGCTCGTCCACCAGCCCTGACCGTACGACGTCGCCGAGCACACGGTGCTGCTCCCCGCGTCGTCCCGCCGAGCGTCGCGCCCTGGTCCAGCTCACGACGGCTCATGGGGCGCCGCGTACGTGCCGGCCACGCCGCCCGTCATCGTGCCCGCCGCCCCCGAGGCCGTCCCCGTCCGCTGAGAGCTGCCCCGTTCGAGCGGGCCGCCGTCACCGTCGTCGGGAGCATCTGCGCCCTGACCTGCCGCCCTCGCCGTCGCCGAACTTGCGATCGGGGCGGCCGGGTTCCTCGAGAGCGCCGCCGTCGGGTGGGTGGTCCTCCGGGTCACCGGAGCCCTGTCCAGCGTCTCCGGAGGGCAGGCCCCGGCCGTGCCCGTGCTGGCACCTGTCACGGTCAACGTGACCGGAACTGGCGGGCAGGGCGGCCGGTGGGGCGCCCGCGGCGGCGTGGGCGTCGACATCGACCGATCAACATCCAGCGCTGACCGTTCCCGACCACGACTAGGAGCAGCAGAAGACCGGCACCGACCAGCTCCCCGTCCCCGCCGTCACGATCACGTGTTTCGGGTACGGCCACAGCCCGGCGGGGTCGCCCCGGACGCGTATCTCACCCTTGAGCTCCGCGCCCACGTCCGCGACCCGCACGTGGACCCCACCATGCGGGAGATGACCGGCCGGGACCAGGAGGTGATCACGACGGAGCTCAGGCCTCCGGGGATCCCGGCTCTGATCGCCGCCACCGTCGCGGCCGCCCGAGCGTTCGGCAGCGGCCCCAGCGCCCGGCCGCTGCACATCGCCGGGGTGAGTCGGAGGCCGGCATCGCTCCTACGTCGTGGCCTCCGCCCTCGGGGCCGTGCTCGCCGACCTCGACCCCGCCGTGGTCCACCTCCACGCCGACCGCCCCGTCATCCACCGCCCCACACCCCAGAGCTGGCCACCCACCAGCACGACCAGGCCCCGGGGCCCGCCCTCACCCAAGGGCGGCCCCGAGGCCTCTTTTGTGTTTCTGGACCCTTCGGCATGACCGGCTTCACCCCTGGTCAAAGGCCTACATCGGGGAGCGGCAGCGCCACGACCAACGGCAACCCCGCGAAGTTTCCTGCACTCCGCGACAGGCGCCGTGAGCCCCTTAGGTGCGGCACCGGCCCGGCTCCACGCGGTCGGGCCGCACTGCCGGGAACACCCGGCAGCAGGACTCCACGAAAGGGACCACGTACGTGAACATCACCCCCGGCGGATGCGCCGGCCCGCGGCTGTCCGTGCTGCTCCTGGTGGCGGCCGCCGCTGTTGCAGCCGCGCAGAGCGAGGCGTGGGCGAGTGCGGTGGGAACTGCGGTCACCCTGTACTCCGTCCTGACCATCGGCAGCCAGGACCGGAGGAATTGACCATGGCCCGTACGAAGCCGACCGCCGCCCACCTTGCTCTGATCCGCGCCCTCAAGGAGCACGGGTGCAAGCCCAGCCCGACGCAGGTGGAGCGCTGGCAACAGGAGGGCTGGGTTCCCAAGTCCTCGACCTGGTTCGAGCCCGGCTCCCTCACCATTCAGCCGCACATCCTGCGTCGGGCCCTGATGGTGGCGCTCACCGTGCGGCAGGGCCGCGGGATCGGGTGGACCGGGTGGTTCCTGTGGGCCTCCGATGCCACCCCCGAAAACGCCCAGCGGCTACGGACGGCCCTGGTCGCGCATCTGAAGCGGCCGCTGGCACGGGCGGGCGTAGACAAGATCCCCACCGGGAACTCCAACCGGGCGTTCCAAGCCCGACGAGCCGCAGCCACGAAGATGCTCAGGAATCGCCGTTTGCCGCGGCGGGACCTGGACGAGACTCTGCGCGCCCACGCTGCCGAAGTCGGGCTCGAACTGCCCCGCTTGCCGGACGCCCTCCCGAACGTCTTCCACCGGGCATTGATGGACCCCGGCGCCCGGCTACTCCTTGGCGGTGCCGCCGACCTCGGGAGCGAGGAGCTGCTGGAAGCGCTGGAGCAGGCCATGCCGAACCACACCGAGAAGATCGAGCGCATGCGCGAGGAGCACCGACAAGCCGAACTCGACGGAACTGACCTGCTGGCACAGTCCCCCTGGGGGCACGGCATCCCGGGCATGGTGCGCACCGTCGAGACGGCCGACGACCGCGACCTGTGCCACGCCGTGTACACGTGCACGCAAGCGACTGGCGCCCTTCATGACCTGATGCGGCGCTCCTCGGCCGATCCGGAGATCATCGCCTTGCTGATGAGGGATGTGATGTGGCAGCGGTGGGCCAGGGTCGGTGGCGTGACTCCGGAGGGGACACCCGGCTTGGCCGCCGTCGCCCTCAACACAGTCCAGTACCTGGCCGAGCCGGACTGGGCTGCGGACCTGGTTCGCTACATGGCCCTCATGCACGCCTTGGACGTCGCCTACCCCGCGCGCCGGGGCACCCTCGGAGGCGGGCTGGAGGCCTGAGTGCTGCGGGGCGAGCCGGCTTCCTGGCGGGGCCGGGGAGTCCCGCGCGCGGGACGGATCGTTCGAATGGTGCCGAACGGGCCGATGGGTCGGTGAGAGGTGCGAGAGGAGGTACGCGTGACGAGGTCACTCCAAGATCGCTGGTTCGGCATGAACCACACCAGGCGTGTCCTTGTCGCGGTTGTCCTCGCTGCCGCAACCCTGTCCTGCGCTGGCACCGCTCAGGCTGACGACGGGCCGGGTTCCAAGCGTCGATCCACGTACAACTCATTCGAATACGGTGTCGCGAACAACCTTCTGAGGGGGCATCGGTGTGGACGCATTCTCCGATGCGACTTCCATGATCGACACCCTGAACTAGCCCCGACCGTGCACGACCAGGCCCCCGGGGCCGCCCTCATCGAGGGGCGGCCCCGGGGGCCTGTTTTCGTGCCCGGCACAGGCCGGACGGGCAGCCGCGTCACTGGGCAGAGCACCCCGGCAGCCCCACCCGGATCTAGCGATGCCGGCCCCCAACGGCCACCTACTGACCGACATCTCACGGACGCTGGCCGGGGCAAAGACCGGTGTCAGAAAATTCTGACACTCAGGAATCGGCGCCTCCGGCTGGGTGAGGGATGGGGGCAAAAACCGGTGTCAGAAAATTCTGACACTCGGGATTCGGTGGTGGCTCGCGTAGGGCCGAGGGTTACGCTGCGGGCCGTACACCATGGATTTTTCGGAGAGGGCGGGCATGGCAGGTAAGCGCGTAGCGTCGTACAGCGAGAAGGGCGGGGTGGGGAAAAGCGCGCTGGCCGCCGGCCTTGCCGCAGTGGCCCGCAGGCGTGCCTTCGCTGGCAGGATCGGGACCGTCTACTCGGCGGACCTGGACCCCCGGGGCACCTTCACCTCTGAACTCGGCCTCGATACCGAGGCCCTTCCGTGCAGCCTCAACGACCTTCTGGCGGCCGACCCCAAGGGCGAGAAGGGCCTGGCGGCGGACGTCATGCTGGAGGCCGCAGAAGCCTGGTCGGGCGTCCGCGTACTGGCCGCAGAGCGGGCGCTCGCCAACCGCGAAACGGACCAGGCCACCGCTCTTGAGTTCCGGCTGCGGAGCGGCCTGGACGGGGTTGTGACGGACGACGACCTTGCAGTCATAGACCTACCGCCCCGAGCCGGCGGAAAGCTCGTCGTCTCGGGCCTGATCGCCGCCACCCACGTGGTCATCCCCGCCACGCTCGACGAGGACGGCCGGGTCGGCGCCCGCGAGGCACTCGACACGATCCGCCAGGTTCAGGAGACCTACAACCCTGGCCTTCAGGTGGTCGGCATCGTTCCCAGCATCGTTCCCGGCGGGAAGAGCACCCTTGGCGACGTGATCGGGAAGTTCCTCGCGGACACCTACGGTCCGCTCTACCGAGACGACCTCGCCATCCCGCGCTACTCGATCCGTCAGCAGACCCGCTTCGCAAGGGTGCCGATCACCTCGCAGACGGGCAAAGAGGCGACTGCGCTCATGACCGCCTACGACAGCATCCTGACCGCCGCGGGAGTGGCCGAATGAGCAAGAACAAACTTCTTGCCCAAGGAGTTGCGAGCCTGGAGGCAGAGGCCGCCCAGCGCGTAAGCCGCGTTCCCCGCGCGGCGGATGCGAACCGGGACCCGGCCCTGCCTCACCAGATTCAGCCGACCGAAGCCCTCACCGTCGCGTCGACGCTGGTACCACCCCCATTCGAGACGTCCACCCTGGACGGAATGGACGAGGCCAAGCAGGTCGAGACTCTTGAAGCGGCATACTGGGACGCGGACCGGACGGAAGTCCGCAGCTTCCAGCTCGCCAAGATGCGGGGCAGCCTCCTCAAGGGGGAACTGCTGCAACTGCTGCTCGACAGGCGCGCACACGAGCACCGCGGCCTGACCGTCGGGGACTACGCCGAGTCTCTGGAGATCAAACGGCAGTACGTGTACGACCTGATTGGTGCGGCCAAGGACATTCGGGCGCTGGCCCCGCTCATCGAGGAGACCTCAACCCCCGTGGTGGCCTCTCAGGCGGCCGTCCTCGCCCCCATCTACAAGGCCGACCCGGAAGCGGCTGGCTTGGTTCTCCAGGGCGCCAAGGACAGCGGCAAGCTGTCGGCCGCTTCCCTGACAGAGGCAGCACGTGAGCTCGGGCTGCTGCCCCCCGCAGACACCCCTGACCCGAAGCCGGCACCCCGCGCGCCCGCTTCGCCCTCCGACACGGTGGGCCGACTGGCCTTCGCTGACGCCTACAAGGTGCTCGCACCGAAGCGCATTGAGCTGCTGGTGCAGGACAACCCCGCCGCGGTCCTGGACCAGGCCGAGGCCATCGAGGCAGAGATCACCAAGATCCAGCGGCGCGTGGAAGCCGCCAAAAAGGCGGCCCAAAAGGCCATCGCCGCCGAGGCCTGACTTCCTCGTCACAGCACAAGAGACCCCCCGCACGCCTTGCGTGCGGGGGGTCTCCGTCTGCCGGGCGCTTCGCGCCTTAGCGCCGCAGCGGCTTGATCACGGATCGGTACACGGGAGCGCCGTCCCAGGGTTGGGTGAGGCCCACCAGCTGGTAGCCCAGGTGCTCGTACCAGGCGGCGGCCGGCGCCTCAGGGCGGACGGTGAGGGTGACCCGCTCGGCGGTGACTCCGTCCAGCAGAGCGGTGTGCAGGGCCCGGCCGACACCGCGGCCGCGCCGGTCGGCCAGCACGGCCAGTTCCATCACGACGAACGTGCGGCGCCCGTCCTCGCGGATGAACTCCTCCGGCAGGTCGGTGTCCAGGAATCCGGACCACCATCCGGTGGTGGACGCGAGGGGAAGGCCGTAGGCGAACCCGGCGAGCTCGCCGCCGTTGCGGGCCAGGACCAGCCGGAAGCCGGGCGTCTTGTGCTCGCGCTGGTAGCGCTCCAGGAACTCGGCGACGTCACGCGGTCCCTCGTTGTACGGGGGCTCGGCGAACACGGCTTCATAGACAGGGGCGAGGTCGTCCAGCTCGCGCCCGGCCGAGACGGTGTCGGTGACGGTGATGTATTCCACGGGACTCCTCATCGAGTGGGGCGAACACGATCCAGCTCGCGGCGGGCCACGGCCAGCGATTCCCGCGCCCGTCCCGAGGACACTTCGGTGAGCAGGGCCTCGCCCTGCTCGAGGTGATGCGCCGCCTCCTCTGCCTCCCCGGACCGGGCGAGCGCTCCGGCGAGGCCGGCCCGCTGCAAGGCCTCGTTGCGGGCGTAGGCGGTCTCCTGCCGTTCCAGGGAACGGCGCAGCCACGACACAGCGGCCCGGTGATGCCCGGCTGCCGTGAACAGCTCGGCCTGCGCCGAGGCGAGTTCGGCGGGACCGTGGAACAGCGTCCAGTCCGGTGCCGGCCGTGACCCGCGGTCCTTCTCATACAGGCGGGCTGCGTTCGCCAGCGTGGAGCGGGCCGACGCCGAGTCGCCCAGCATGGCGAGCGCCCGCGCCTCCCGGGTGGCCAGGATGGACAACAGCGACGGCGGCGCCCACGGCGCGGCGAGCTCCGCCGCCCGCCGGGCGTGGTCCAGCGCGTGCCGGGGCTGTTTCTCCCGTAGCTCCAGCAGCGCCATGGACGCGAGGACCAGGACGCCGAGGGAGTCGTCACGCAGTTCGGCCGCCGTCTCGCTGGCCTGCGTCCAAAACGAGCGGGCGCGCGCGTGGTCGCCTGCGTCGAAGGCGAGCCATCCGACGTGTTCGGCGGTCTCGCCGGAGATGAGCCGGAGCTGACGGCCGATCGTCTCGGGGTAGGACCCGGTGTCGATCAGGCGTCGCACGCGGGAGAGGTGGGCGGCGGCGAGCGGGCCGACCGTGGCGCCACCAAACCGGTCGTCCAGCCCGTACAGGGAGGCGAGGCCACGGCGCAGGTCGGTCACGGTGTCCGTGCCGATCCGGGGCGCGTCGTACGCGGTGGCCGGCGCCGCTCCTATCCCGGTTGCGCCGAGGGCGATGCCGCCCGCGGCGGCCAGGATGGTGCGGCGGTCCTGCATCGGATCGGGCCTCTCACGGAGTTCGGGGATCGGGTCCAGTACCGCCACGGAGGCCGTGACAGCGTTGCGGCGGTGCTCTGGAACCCGGAACCCGGCCTGTTCCAGGGGCACGCCAAGCATCGCTTCTAAGACCCGCTGACGGCCTGGCTGCGGGCACGGCGGTGATGGCGCTCGCCACCGGCGGATCTGCCGGTCGGTGACGTCCTCGCGTTCACCGATGCGGGCCGCGACGGCCGCGTACACGCGGATGAACTGCTTGGGGCTGCGCCAGCCGAAACCGTCGACCAGGTCCGCGAACGTCCTTGGCTCCTCCGCCGGTTCGGACATGGCGCCCCCTCGCGTTCCGTGGTGTGACCTCTCCTCGCACCGTAGGGCCACCCGGCCCGGACTTTCAGCGCCTCGGGGCAGAAAAAGTCCGCCTGAAAGTCCGGCACAGCCCACGCCCCGCCTTGCCTGTCACCGGTTGACTACCCACAGCACATCCCCCAGGGGGTGCGTCCTGGCCTAGCAACGGGGCGCACTCCCACCCCTACGCCGACAGGCAGGAGGCACGGACGTGACCAGGAACGACACGAACGTGTGGGTCGGGGAGGACGACGACCACCACCTGTTGGGGCGGGAGGTCATCCACCCCGGAACGGAGCGCACCGGCACCGTCGGAACCGTGTTCATCCGCACCTCTAAGGTCACCGGCAAGCCGGTCGGCCGGACCGCGCACATGCGCCCCATGGACGGCTCGGGGCGGGAGTGGACGGCCGACCCCCCGCGAGCTGAAACCCCTGCGCCTGCTCGCCCCGGACGTGGCCGCGGGCGCCCAGTGACTGGGCCCCGGGCATGGGTCGGCGACCAGGTCAAAGACGCCGGACGTCGTGCCGAGCGGATCGCCAACCCCTGAGACGGCCCCACGGCGGGGCTGCTGCCGACGCAGCCTTCCCCTGACGCTTCGGCACCCCCGACCGTGGGGCGTACGACCCCGGCCGGCCACCCGGCCCGGCCGGTACGCACGACCGAGAGGAGTACTGCCATGGCCAACAACAGCGGGAACAGCGGGAACAGCGGGAGCGGGAGCGGTGGAGGCAGTGGCAGTGGAGGTGGTGGTGGAGGGAGCCACGGCGGAGGGTCTGCGCCGATCTCCACCCCGCCCCCGCCGCCGCCGTCGAACCCCGACACCAGCACGCCCTCAGGTGGCGGGAAGCACCGGTAACCCATGACCGTCATCGCACACCAGGAGCGCCCCAGCCGTACCGAGCTGGGGCGTTGCCTCATGGAATCCGGCGCTCTCTCCTCCGACTGGGCGCCCGCCTTCGCCGCCGTCGACCGCGCGGCGTTCCTGCCTCAGGTGATGTGGCCGTTCATCCCGGCCGAGCAGCTCGGTGAGGCTCCCCACTCCCGCGCGGTGACCGTGGACCGGCGCACGGATCCGGCCGCCTGGTACGGATACGCCGACAGCGACTTGTCCGTCGTCACCCAGTGGGACGACGGTGCCCATCGCGGCGACCATCCGGGCACGGTCCCGACCTCGTCCAGCTCCCAGCCCTCGGTGGTGTTCCGTCTCCTCGCCGCCCTGGATGTCGACGCCGGGATGCGCGTCCTGGACGCGGGCACCGGCACCGGCGAGACCGCAGCCCTCCTGGCCCACCGCTGCGGCGCAGCCAACGTCACCACCATCGACGTGGACCCGGCCGTGTCGGCGGCCGCGCGGGAGCGGCTGTGCACCCTCGGCCTCTACGCCGAGGTGGTCACCGGCGACGCCCTCGCCGGCCACCCCGACCGCGGCCCGTACGACCGGCTGCTGTGCACGTTCGGCGTGCGCAGCATCCCGCACGCCTGGGTGGAACAGGTCAGGCCTGGCGGCGTCATCGTCGCCCCGTACGGCACGCACTACAGCAGCCGCGACGCCGCCGCCCGCCTCACGGTCCACGCCGACGGCACCGCATCTGGCCCGTTCGTCACCGCGGTGGAGTTCATGAAGGCGCGGTCGCACCGCACGGTGTGGCCGGACGCCGAGCAGTATGTCAAGGAGTGGCCGGGCTCGACCGGCACAGCCGTGCAGCCCGACCAACTCGCCGACGCGCACCACGCCGTCAGCCTTGCTGTGCCCCACGTCGCGCACACCACCCACACCGAACCCGACGGCGCACCGGCCGCCTGGTGGTACTCCCTCACCGATCGCTCGTGGGCGGCCGTACGGTGGCCGGAGGAGTACGGGCCGGGCATCGTCTACCAGCACGGCCCGCGGCGCCTGTGGGACGCTGTAGAGGCGGCCTGCGGGTGGTGGGAGGCCCAAGGCAGCCCCGCCCTGGACCGCTTCGGCCTTACCGTGGGACCTGACGGTGAGACACCATGGCTGGACGCCCCCGGAAACCTGCTGCCCGGGGCCCGCTGGCGATAGGAGAGGCGACGTGGACGCCGACAGGGAACCGCTCGCCGCGTGGGCGGAGCGCCGTGATCGACGACGCGAGTCCGACCGGCAGATCACCGGCCGCCGCCGAGCCGAACCCCTGGACCCGGCGGCCCGCGGCCGAGCCGCGCACCTCGCCCCCGACGCCCCCCGCGTCCTCTTCCAGCTCGACGAGGAGTCCAGTGAGTGGCTGCCCGTCGGAGTCGCCGACAACGCTGCCGAGGCCGCCGCCTTCATCCACGGGTGGTGACACCACCACCCACCCGAACCGTCCAGCCCCCTGCGCACCGCTGCAGGGGGCTTGTCTATGCCGAGTGCCTCCAGATCTCCCGCCCGTAGGCACCCAGCGGGGCGGGTCGAGGGCAGGTGTGAGACAGCACTCGGAGGGGGAGGCACCGTGCGGCTGCTGCCAACAATTTCATCGCTTGATGCGCACACCGTCAGGGATCTATCAGGCAACGGACTGCGTCTTGTGTGGAAGTGGTGGCGGGGGCGGACAGTGGCTCCCAAGGGGAGCCTGAAGGGGGTGTGGGGTGGGAGCGTTGGACCCATTGGGCCCGGAGGACCCGCAGCAGGTGGGGCGCTACAAGATCGTGGCGCGGCTGGGCTCCGGAGGAATGGGCCGGGTGTACCTCGGGCGCTCGCCCGGCAGGCGCCCGGTTGCCGTGAAAGTAGTGCGTCCGGAGCTGGCTGGGGATGGCGAGTTCCGGCGACGTTTCAAGCGAGAGGTGATGGCGGCTCAACGGGTCAATGGGGCCTTCACCGCCGGTGTGATCGACGCCGACCCGGACGGCTCGCCAGCTTGGATGGCGACCGTCTATGTGCCGGGTCCCTCCCTCGGCGAGGCACTCGCCGCTCACGGTCCATGGCCACTTCACTCGGTGCTTGCCCTGGCCGCTGGCATGGTTGAGGCACTCGAGGTCATCCACGCGGCCGGGGTCATCCACCGTGACCTCAAGCCGTCCAACGTGCTTCTCGCCGCGGACGGACCGAGGATCATCGACTTCGGTATCTCGGTCGCTATGGAGGCCAGTACGTTGACCCGGGCCGGCGTGCTGATCGGCACCCCCGGCTACATGTCTCCGGAACAGCTCCTCGACCGGGCGGTGACCCCGGCCAGCGATGTCTTTGCCCTGGGAGCAGTCTTGGCCTACACGGCCACTGGCGTCAGTGCGTTCGGTTCTGGCAGCTCGACCGCGCTGTGCATCCGTACCGTCCAGGAAGAGCCCAGCCTTGATGCCCTCCCTGGTGAACTTCGTGATGTCGTCGCCGCCTGCTTGGCCAAGGAGCCCGATCAGCGTCCGACCGTGGCCACACTGCTCGATCGGCTGACGGGCTCTCGCGGCAAGGACGGAAAGGGGCAGTCCCTCCGCCCCACACTTCTGCTCACAGAGCCAAGCTGGATGCCTGACCAGATCGCCCAGCTCGTTCAGCAGAACGATCCCCCCTCGCCCGCGCCGGACACACGGGCCACCGTGCCCGGGGGGCCCGACCGGCGCCTACGCGGTTCGAGGAAGTGGTCCTACGCCTTCACCCCCACGGGCTTTTGGGCCACCCCTAGGGAGAGGTACCGGGGGTCAGCCGCGTCCGACGGCCTGGTCTACTGCAGCAACGGCGCCCTGTACGCGGTGGATGTAACGAGTGGGGAGCAGCGCTGGGCCTATACCTCCGGCGGCAGGGCGTGGTCGTCGCCGACGGTGGTCCAGGGGCTCGTGTACTTCGGCAGTGACGACGGTCGGCTGTACGCAGTGGACGCGAGGAGCGGCGAGAAGCGCTGGTCCTTCACCACCGGTGGAACGGTGCGCACGTCGCCTGCGGTGGCCGGCGGAGTCGTCTACGTCGGCAGCGACGAACGCGGGCTTCATGCCGTGAGCGCGGAAACCGGGGAGCCCCACTGGGCCTTCACCACCGGCGGAATGGTGCGCTCGTCGCCGACGGTGGTCGAGGGGATCGTGTACTTCGGCAGTGACGACGGTCGGCTGTACGCGCTGGACGCGAGGAGCGGCGAGAAGCGCTGGTCCTTCACCACGGGCAGGAAGGTGCGCTCGTCGCCTGCGGTGGTCGACGGCGTCGTCTACGTCGGCAGTGACAACGGCAAGCTCCACGCGGTGGACGCAGATACCGGGCGGGAGCGCTGGTCTTTCCACACCAAGGCCCGCTTGCGCTCGTCGCCAGCGGTGGCTAATGGCACCGTCTATCTCACAAGCACAAGGATCGCGAGAGTGACAGATAGGGATGTGATGCCCAAGCTGTATGCGGTTGATACGGCCACGGGACGCGAACGCTGGTCCTACGAAATCGGTTCGCATTTTGAGGCCCTCTCGCCTGTGGTAGCCAACGGCATCGTCTACGTCGCCTTCGACTATCAGCTCTGCGCGTTGCAGGCGGATACCGGGCTACAGCACTGGGTCCACCCTCTGGGCAACAGCCCAGCCTCCTCGCCGGTGGTCGCCGACGGAGTCGCGTACCTCTCCGACGGGTCCAACAGGCTGTATGCCGTGCAGACATGAGGCAGGCGCCGCGGTGATATCCGGCTCGCGCCCACGAGCCGTCGGTCGTAAGGCTGCCTGACTGGTACACGGAAACCCCCGTACGCCTCGACGCACGGGGGTTTCTGCTGGGGTCTGCCCTCGTTGCTCTAAATGAGGACTGGTCTGTCCTTCTGCTGGAAGGGCGGGGCGGCGGGTGTACGGGGATCTGTGGGCGTGGGTGGCCGAGGAACCGGGGAAAGCGGCGGCGGCCGCCGTGATGATCGGCATTCCGGCGGCGGGCGCGCTGGCGCAGCAGCGGCAGAGGGACCGGGCCCGCTCTGGACGGTCCGACGGGTCGGAGCCGCGGCGGGCCGGGGACGCGGTGCTGGTGCGCTTTGTGGCCGGCCGAGACCTCAAGCCTGGTGACCCCTCCTCGTCGGCCAGCTGGTGGTGCGCGGGGGAGGAGGTGGTGCGCGACCGTACGGCCGCCGACCTCGCCGCCAGGGCCCCGGACGCGCCCGGGAAGGAGCAGCACTCGGTGCTGCGCACGATCGCGGCCGGCGCCGGACGGTGGTCCTGCTGGCCGGGCGTTGCCCGTGCATCGGTTCGGCTGGTCGTCCCCGCGGCCGTGGTGGCGGGCTGGAGCGGCTGGTGGTCAGTGGCGGCCGCCGGCACAGGTGTCCTGTCGGCCGCCGGGGTCGCGGCCGCGGTGACGGGCCCGGCGGTCCTGGGGTGGTGGCGCCCGCGGCCGGCCGGCGCGGATCTGGTCCATGGTCCGGGGATGTGGGCGGCCCTGCGTCCCGCGCTGGGGGTGGAGGAGTCGCAGCGCCGGGAGCGGTGGTTGGTGCTGTCCGATGACGTCTCGGTGCCCGGGGCCAGGGTGGTGCTGCGGCTGCCGGCGGGGTGGTCCGGGGGGGAGGCCGGGAAGCGGGCGATTACCGCCGCGGTGACCGATCGGCTGCCCGGTGAATGGTCGGAGAAGTGGCACCGGGCGGACTCCGCGCCTTTCGCTGAGTGGATCCGAAAGGAGCCCCCGCGGAAGACGCCGACGCTCCCGGAATCGGTCGCATGGAAGTCCAGTCGGGACCCGTATCAGGTGTATGTGGGCCAAGCCGTCCGGGGCTATGACCTGGAGGATGTGGTGATCCGCACCAAGTCCGCGACACCGCATTTCGGTGTGGGCGGCTTGACCGGATCGGGTAAATCCACGGTGCTCTACCTCGGGGTGGTGCACGCTCGACAGAATGGCGTTCTGGTCGACATCTTGGACACGAAGCAGAATTCCATGACGGAGGCCGAGGGAAAGAGCGGTGTCCGCGTCCACAAGACGCCCGCCGAATGCGTGGCAGCACTCGGTGAATACATCATGTCTATGATGGCCGCCGAAACCGCCCTCGGAAAAAGCGGTGACCCTGTCCTCAGGCAAATGCTCGTGCCGCGGCTCCTGGTGGCGGACGAGTTGCCCACCTTTATGAAAATGGCCCTGATTTGGTGGAAATATCAACTCAGGGGACGAGGAATCCCGCCGTTCGCAGAATGGTTCTCCATTGGACTCCTGCAAGGGCGCTCGGCCGATCACCGGTTCGGAGTGGGAGCGCAGCAGTGGGCGAATGCCTACTTCGGTGGGACGATGGAGCGGGCGCAGATCGGATGGAAAGCGCAGCTCGGATTCTGTGACTCCCCGTCGTGGTCGGTGGCTTTCGGTGCCTCCACGCCCGTGGTGTCCCCGGATACCAAAGTTCCGGGGCGGGGTGTGTTTTCGGACGGTCTCATCAACCCGGAGACGAATGGCCTGTGGGTGCGGGAGTTTCAGCCTTCTTACATTGTTCCGGAGGTCTCTGCCCGGCTTGATGCGATCCCGCCCGCGCCGGCGTGGTTCGACGCCGGCGAGCGGGCCCCGTGGATCACTGCCGAGACGCTGAAGACGGCCGAGTCGCTGGCTATCCCGGACTTCCTTGTCGGCGGCCGTTTCGGTCCTGCCCACCCCGTGATGGGTGGGGCTGTTACCCTCCGCCCAACCCTGGCGGGTGGGGTGGTTCCTCCCAGTTCAGGGGCGGTAACAGGGGTTCCGGTAACGGCTGGGGTAACAGGCGGGGTAACCGGCGCAGGCGGGGCTGCCCCGCAGCCGGCGGTGGAGCTGTTCAGCCTCGCCGAGGCATGCGGGGCGGGGCTGCTGCCGTGGGACTACGCCACGGCCAAGGTCTACAAGGGGCGCAGCGCGAGAAAGGGTATCCAGTTCCCTTCCGGGATTCCTGACGGGCGCGTCACCTACTACACGCGGGACGAGATTGAGGGCTGGCTTGAGCGCTGGCAGGCGGGCGCCCAGAGTCGCCCCTAACTCATTTTCGAAAAACCGCCCCGAGGTCTTATCGAAAGAGTGTAAATCCGTCAATGGCCGCACCTGGAGGGGGTTTAAGTCGTTGCGCGAGCATGTGGAACAGGAAAAAGAAGGAGACTCCGCAGCCACCTCCGACAAACCCGTGGGTATCCGTCGCTGAGTCTCAAAAAGAAACAGCAGCGCATTCGCAGACAAAGAGCGCCGCGCCGCCGTGGGCCATCGTTCAGGAGCGGCCCGCCGGCCTCGCTCGCCTCGGCCCCCTCGTGTTCTGGGGCGCGGTCGCCCTGGTGGCCTTTGCTGCGGCCCGCAGCATTCTCGCCCCCCACGAGCCGGCCCCGCAGGCCGTACCCGTGCCCGGACCGACCGCGGCCGCGTACCCGGAGGATGCCGCCCGAGCGCTCGCCGTCCGGGCCGCCCGCGCATACCTGACCTGGGACGAAGCCAAGCCGGCCGATCGGGCGCGGGAACTGTCGGCCGTCCTGGCGTCCGGGATGGACCCACAGCTGGGGTGGGACAGGCGAGGAGCGCAGACGGCCGGCCTGATCGTCCCCGGCCCGGTGGCCGTGGGCAAGGAAGGCCGCGCCCGGGTCCGGATCGACGCCCAGGTGTCCCCGGGGACGGGGCCAGCCCGGTGGGTGGCTCTGGACGTCCCCGTCGTGACGGGCGGTGCGGGGCGCCTCGCGGTGAGCGGCCCGCCCGCGCTCCTCGGCGTCCCCGACGGGCCCGCCTCCGGCCCACAACCCTCGACGCGAGGCGTTGACCTGGCGTTCTCCACGGCCACAAGGGGCGCAGTGGATGGCTTCTTCCGGGCCTGGGCGGCGGGTGGGGCCGCGCAGGCCGCAGCCCCCGGCACCGCCGTGCCGGCCCTGCCGGACGGGGTGGAGCTGCGGGCAGTGCAGGGGTGGGAGGCCGCGCCCGGCTCGGGAGCGGACCGGCACGGGGTGGCCCGGGTGGTGTGGGCGATCGGCGGGGGCGAGATCACGCAGGCATATCGGGTGCAGCTCACGCGCGTGGAAAGTGCGCGCGCCGGCCGCTGGCAGGTCGCCGGTATCTCCGGCGACGACCTGACCTGACAAGAGAAGAGGAGAGGCGAGTGTCTGAAGAATTCGTGCTGGCAGTGGTGACCGGAGCTGGTCTGAAAAGCACTGTGCTGCCTATCTGTGCAGCAGTCCTGATGTGCAGTCTGGCAGTCAAAGCGGTGCGGCTTTCGTGGGATGACGACTTCAACAAGAAACTCAGCTTCTTCGGCGGTGCAGCATTCTCCGCATTCTTCGTGATCATCCCGGAGACGTCGATGAAAGTTGTTGCTGATCTCGCCACGGCGGCCATGAGCTGATGCGTCAAGGAATGACGTACACCAGCTACTTCAATCGGCTGGAACCCAAACAGCATGAAATTTTCGGCGTCGACCTCGGGCAGGGAGTTTCCCGCCGGACCCTGCTACTCGGCGTGCTCGTATTCACCTCCTGGGACGGGCTGCTGTTCCTATCCATCGGGTTCCCGTCCGTTCAGTGGCTCACCCTCTACCTGCTCCCGCCCGTGATCGTCACGGTGCTGGGAGCGCAGCCGTCGAAGAGCTGCGACCGCCGCGCCGTGCTGGCGACGTGGGTCATCGGCGCGCACTACCAGGTCCACGGACACCGCCCGGTGATCTGCGGCGGCCGGGTCGTCGCGCACCGGTCGGAGTGGATTGCGCGCTCCGCCCGGTGGGAGCGCCACGCCCCGACCCTGACGAGGGCTTTCGGATCGCGGCTGGCGGGCCGGCTGGCAGGCGGGGCGGACACGGAGGCCGTCCCGCCGGCCGGCCCGGCAGTCGAGCTCGCGCACACGGTCCGCCTGTACGGGCCGGACCACATGGTGAAGATCGCCGCCGGGCGCGGCCGGAGGAAGGGGCGGAGCACGTGAGCGTGCTGGGGAAGATCACGACGCTGCTGGGGGTCGGCGGGGAGCGGTCCGCACCGCCGCTGCGGTACGAGGGGATCACGGACGGCCTGGTCCTCACCGACACCGACGTGTGGGCCTGGTGGACGTGCGAGACGTCCAACTCCGATCTGCTGGGCGAGGACGAGCGCGACGCCGAGCAGGCCCGCGCCGAGACCGCGCTCACGTCCGTGCTGGCCGGGATGGACGTGCACCTGCGGGTGCTGTGGTCGCCGTACTCGGCGGACGACTACCGCGCCGAGGCCGCCGAGATGTACCGGGCCGGGAACTGGGAGGAGTGGGCGGAGGACCGGGCCGCCCGCCTCGACCAGATCGCCCTGCCGATCCGTCACGTCCTGCTCGGCGTCCGCCTCGGCGGCCGCCAGCGCCCGGCCGGCCGCCGCATCACCGAGGCCGCCGCCGTCTCGCCCTCGGGGGTGCCCACGCGGGAACTCGCGACCTGGCACGCCGCCGCCCGGCGCCTCGGCCGCCGGCTGGAGTCCTCGCCCTGGCGCTGCTCCGCCGCCACGGTGGAACTGCTCGCCTGGATGGTCACCCGGGAGCAGCACCGGGGCGTGCCGGCCCCGGTGGACGGCCGATCTCTGGTGACCGGTGCCGCGCTGGCCGCGCTGACCCGCGGCCGCGCTCTGCCCTACCCCGATCATCTGCGGATGGTCGACGCTGCCGGCGACGTGGCCGCGTGGGTGGCGGTGCTCCCGATGGTCTCCTTCCCGGAGCGCATGCTGAGTCCGGGGCCGGGGGAGTGGCTGCGCATCCTGGCGGAGGTCTCCTACCTGCCCCCCGACGACGAGGACCAGGGCGACATGGTCGGCCGGCTGGCCCCGGTGAGCCCGGAGGCGTCCGTACGGCTGCGGGTCCTGCCCAAACGGCAGGCCATCGCGCGGACCGACGAGACCGCGAAGCTGGTGCGTGAACAGACACGTTCCGCCAGCACGCACGCCATCGGTGACCCCGGGCAGGTCATCACCGACGCGGGCGAGGCCATGGCGGAGCTGCGCGCCGATCTGGAGCGCGAGCACCTGTCCCTGGTCGAGGACCACCCCCGGCTGGTCGTCACCTCCACGGTCAGCCTGGAGGACCTGCGGGCCCGGGTGGACGCCGTGTCCGCCCACTACGCGGACCTCGGCATCACGGTGCAGGTCGGGGTGGACGAGCAGCGCGCCCTGTGGCTGGAGACCTGGCCGGGAGACCGGGTGCGGGTGCCCGACCTCGGACACGTTCGCGACACGGCCGCCATGGCGGGGGCCTGGTGGTGGGGCGGGGCCCGGGTCGGCGCCGACCACGGTCCCGTCATCGGCTACTTGACTGGCTCGACCCCGGGCGTGGTGCGCCTGCCACCGCTGGCAGACGGCCGCGACGCGACCACCGTCGCCTACATCGGCCGCTCCGGGAAAGGCAAAACCACCGCCGGCATGATGATGGCGCTGGAGGCCGCCCACGCCGGCGCGTGGGTGCTCGCGCTCGACTTCAAGGGCGACCTCGGCGGCCTCACGGCCGCGGCTGACCGGTACGGCCTGCCGTCCCGGCTGGTGCAGATGAGCCGCGCGCATGCCGGGGCCGCCGACCTGATCCCGCTCCTGGCCGAGGCCGGCCGCGACGCCGCCCGCGCCGAAGTGCCCGCGCAGCTGTCGCTGGTGACCCCGGCACACCTGCGGGCAGCCGGCGCGGAGGTAGCTCTACAGGCCGCCACCAACGCCGTGATCAGCAGCTCCCCGAACCCCGCGACGTGGCAGGTCGTCCAGCACCTGCGCGACTCGACTGACCCCGTGGCCGTCGCGACAGGCGAAGCACTCTACGAGCTGTCCCAGACCCCGCACGGGGCTCTGTTCATGGGGCGCCCGGAGCCCGGCGCCGTCCCACCGCTGAACACGCAGCCGGGCGTATGGGTGGTTCAACTCCCCGGCCTGTCCCTGCCCGGCCCCGGTGAGGAGCGGGAACGGTGGACATCCGTACAGGCCCTGTCCGTCGCGGTCATGCACTCGATCCTGGCCTACGGGGTCACCACCGCCGGCCGGCCCGACCTGCGCACCCTCGCAAAAGTGATCATGGTTCCCGAGGTGCACGTGCTTACCGGCACGGTCCAAGGCCGGCACTTCCTCGACTACATCGCGCGCGTGGGCCGCGCCCTCGGCGTCAGGTTCGGCCTCGACACACAGGACGCCACCGGGCTACTGCTGCTCCCCGGCGTCATCGAGCAGCTAGCCATGGTCATCGGTTTCCAACTCACCAGCGCGCCACAACAGGACGCCCTCGCGGAGCTGCTGGGCCTACCGGTCAGCCGGGAGACCCGCGAACGGATCCGGTCCCTCGCCGACGGCGACGGAGACGAGACCCGGCACGGCCACTCGATCACCCGCGACCAGAGATTCGGCGCCGCAACAGTCCAGTGGGACGTGCCCACCGCCGAACTCCTCGACCTGCTCGACACATCCCCCCGCGCCGCCGAGGACACGGACGCCGAGGCTGCCCACGACGGAGTGCGCGTATGACCGCCCGACCCCGAACCGCCGCTCTCGGCCTGGTCCTGCTCGCCGCCCTGGCCGCCGGCTGCTCCGGCACCACCAGCGAGAAGAACACCGACCCGACGCCGGCCGCGGACCCGTCCGCCACCGCAGCCGACCGCGCCCGCACCTACATGCGGGCGGTGGTCGCCGACGACTGGACGACCGCCTGCAACCTGATGTCCGCCGCCGAACGCACGCCCTGCCACGGCCGACACCCCACCCCCGAGCCGGCGGACCCGTCCGGCCCGGCGATCGGCCCCGTCCTCCTGGACCGGCCGCCCACCCGCGTCCCGGCAACGTCCAACCACCCGGCGGGATGGGGCGTGATCACCACCCACACCGTCACCTGGCCCGGCAAGCCGGCCCGCACCAGCTACACGGCCCTGCGCATGACCGAAGCCGGCGGTACCTGGTGGGTGGAGCAACGCGAGGACGTGGCCGACTCCGACCTGACGTACTCCGGGGACCCGGCCGCCTCCGCCCTGGGCCGGGTGACCGGATGAGCCGGCACCTGCCGCGCGGCCGGACCCTCGCCCTCCCCGTCATGGCGGTGCTCACCACCCTCGCCGTCACGGCCGGAGCCGCGCACGCCGAGACCGTCGACCCGGACGGGGTGGGCGGGCTGCTCCCCACCCCGGCCGCCCCCACGGGCGGCGGGACGATGTACGAGACCTACCCGCACCTGCTGACCTGGCGACTCGACAAGGACTACGGGCAGTTCGACTTCCTGGACCCCGCCCTGCACATGATCGCGGACGTCCTGCTCGTGCTGCTGGTCACCATCGGCTCCGCCGTCTCCACTCTGGCCGGCTGGACCTTCGGCATGACCGACCTGCCCGAGGTGCAGGGCCCGCTGACGCAGGCAATCAGCGGCAGCGCGGGCGCGGTGATGGTCGGACTGTTCCCCTCCGCCCTCGCAGTCGGCGGCCTGGTGGCGTTCCTGCGGGCGCAGCGCGGCGACGGGGGCGGGTTCACCGACCTGTCCTGGGTGCTGGTCTCCGCGGTGGCCGCGGCCACCCTGCTCACGGCGCCCCAGGTATGGGTGGACGGGGTGAACTCCGGCCGCATGCTCGGCACCGAGGTGGCCATGTCCGCGACAGATGCCGGGATCGGCTCGGCCGGCGGCGGGATCGAGAAGACCCCATTCGCCCTCGGGCACACGACGACGTACCCCGGGGACGCCTCGGACCGGGTGGCCCGCCGAGCCACTGACACCGTGTGGCGGGTCTACGTCGGCGTCCCCTGGTGCCTAGCCGAGTTCGGGTCCATGAAGCTCTGCCAGGAGCACGGGCGGAAGGTGCTCGACCTCGGCACCGACCTGGAGAAACGAAAGGAGTACCTGCGGGAGCACCTGGACGACGAGGACGTCGGGGCCGAGTCGCAGTCCTACCGGCAGGGGCACCGTCCCCTGGAGCGGGCCGGAGTCCTGGTCATCGCCGCCCCCGTCGCCCTCCTTTTCGGGCTTCTCTTGATCGTCCTGCTCTTCGGCAGCATCGCGGCGATGATGGCCGCGCTGTTCCTACTGGTCGTGGGGCCGCTGTTCGCGGCGCTGTGGGTGATCCCGGGCCGGCCCCGCCAGTGGGGCGTGCGGTGGGCGGACGCCCTGGTCGGCGTCGTCATGCAGTCCGCGATCACCACCCTGACCGCCGGCTCCGTGATGATCATTCAGATGGTCACCGCCCTCGCGATGCCGACGTACGGGTGGATGGGATGCTCGGCCCTCTCCATCGCGGGCGCCATCAGCGCGTTCAAGTACCGGAGCATCCTGACCGGCATCGTCGGAGGCGCCGGCCCCGCGGGCGGAAGCGGTGCGGGCGCGCTGCTCGGCGCGCTGGCCACCCGCAGCCTCAGCCGTCAGGCCGGCCGCGTCCTGCGGACCCCGGGCCGCATCTCGCGCCGGCTCGGGGACGCGGTGGAACGCCGCCACCGGCCGCCCGTGCAGCCACGGCCCGGCCTGCCCCGCCCGCCAGCTCCTCCGCCCCCGCCCCCGCCGGCAGGCGGCCGCCCGCCTCGCCCCGGCTCGGGTACGGGCCCCGGGCGCGGCACCGGACCGGGCGGCACCGGACCGGGCACCACCCTGGCCGCGGCCGGCCGCCGCACCGCCCGCACCACCGCGGCCGGGGCGCAGCGGGGCCAGGGACAGCAGACCCCGGTGCGCTCGTCCACTACGCGGACCGTCCCCCCTCCGTCCGGACAGGGGCAGGGGCAGCAGACCCCGGTGCACTCCCCGACGGCCCGGACCATCCCCGCGCCGACCACCCCCGTTAGCCAGCAGCTGCCCGGCGGGCCCATGCGGATGTCGACCACGGCGAGGAGCACCCCCAATCGCACCCAGGCCGGCCGCAAGGCGACGCAGCCACCGGCACCCAGCAGCCGACGTGCCCAGCCCCCGCCGCCGCGCACCCCACGGCTGCGCACCGGCCGCCGCGTCCCTCCGCCCCCGTCACGCGGATGGACACAGCCGCCCCTGCCTCAACCGCCCCCGCACACCTGAAGGGAGGAGTGACAGCCCATGGCCAAGCGCCAACGCGCCGACGATGAGCCGACTCCCGACTGGCGGGCGCTCCTCGCCGCCCTGCCCGACCAAGACGACGAACCGCCGCCGGGCACGTCCCGCCGGCGGTGGCGCCGTACCCGCCGCCGAGCCGCCCGCCGACAGCGCGCGGCGGCCGTCACGGCCGTACGCGCACGCCCCGTGCACCCGGCCGCGCTGCTCCTGGTCGTGCTCCTAGTCCTGGTGCTCGGCGTCCTCGCCCGGTGCGGGGGCCGGCCCGGCCAAGGCGACGACCGCCCACCCGCCGCCGCACCTTCGGTCACTCGGACGGCCGCGCCCGCCCCTCCGGCGGCCCCGTCCGTCCCGGCCGACACCGAGCCGGACGACGTCGCCGCAGCATGGACGCGCGCCTACCTCAGCCGTGACCCGCTGACGGATCAGACGCACCGGGCCAGTGTCCGGCGTGCGGCCGCGTGGGCGACGGAGGACCTGACCCGCAACCTCACCGAGCACACCCCGGCCGGGTGGGGGCGACAGGTCAGCCGCGGGGAGGCGACCCGCGTAACCGACGTCGCCGTCCGCCCGGCCGGCACCGACTTGCCTCCCGACAACGCGGCCCAGGTCTGGCGGCTCGCCGCCGCCGAGGTGGAAGTGGCCGGGGACGAGAACAGCCGGCGCACGGACACACTGCGGGTGGAACTCACGCGCACCACCGCCGGGTGGCGGGTATCTCGGGTGCTGGGGGTCTGAGTGGACGTCCGCGACGTCGCCGAGGCCGCCGCCACCCGGGCCTCCGCACCCTTCCTCGCCAAGGCAGGCTGCATCGGCGTGGCCCTTGCGCTGATCGGCATGCTCGGCCTCGGCGCAACCACTCTGATCGCCGGAGCAGCGAAGAAGGCCGCCGACGGAAAGAACAGCGGCAGCGGCGGGTGCGAATCTCCCGGCCTCCCCAACATGAACCCCGGGAAGGTTCCAGCCGCCATCCTCGCCCAGCAGATCTATCACGCGAAAATCATTGACGAAGTGGCACAGAAAAGGGGCCTTCCCGGCCGGGCCTCGCTGATTGCGCTCATGACTGCTCTACAGGAAAGCGGCCTCCAAAACCTGAATCACGGCGACCGAGATTCGCTCGGCCTGTTCCAGCAACGTCCCTCGCAGGGCTGGGGAACCCCGGCAGAAATCACCAACCCACCTGTATCCGCAGGTCTGTTCTTCGGCGGGAACAAAGGCCGCCCGCCCGGGCTGGTCGATATCCCGGCGTGGCCGATGCTGGATCCCGGACGCGCGGCACAGCGGGTACAGCTCTCCGCCCATCCCGAGCTGTACGCCACCCGCCGCGGTCAGGCCGAAGGCATCGCCCGGAACGCCGGCATCAACCTGGAACGGCTCGGATCCGTGACAGGTCAGCTCCCGGAGTGGGCACAGCCGACCGCACCGGGCGAGACGGCACCGGGAGAGTGCACGCCCACCGGCGAAACGCCTGCCGGAGCACCCTTCCATGACGCCGCCTCCGACTGGCCTCAAGAAGTGAAGAACCGCCGCAGCACGGAAGCTGCGATCGCATGGGCGAAAGAGCAACCCGACTTGAATCAGAAAATTTGGTACCGGCGGTGTCTGGAATTTTCTGCACGAGTCCACGGATGGCGAGCCGCAGGCGTGACCTCGGCAATCACCCACTATCGCGTCATGCCTGCCCACATGAAACACCCGGGATCACGCGATGTTCCGCCCGGCGCGCTCATGTACTGGGAGACAACAAACCCCCATGGGCATGTATCGGTATACCTCGGCGACGGAATGATCATCAGTAACGATGTGGCTCGACCCGGATACGTCGACGTAATCCCTGCATCGGATATCGAATCCAAATGGGGCGGCCGCTATGTCGGTTGGGCGCCCCCCTATTTCCCGAAAGGGGCATGAGATGCACAACCCGGGCAACGTCCCCGCGACGCCGGTGTACGCGCTGATGATCCGTTCCGCCGAGGAACACGGGCTCGCCCTCACCCTGGACGGGGAGCAGATCGCCACCGGCTCCGACATCACGGCCCTGCGCGCAGGAGGGCTGTCTGAGCTGCGCGTTCGGGCGGCCCTGGCGGGGCGGCCCGTACGCGCCCGCGCCGTCGAGTCGGCCTCCCCCATCCCCTGGAACATGATCGTCTGCCCGGACGGAACCGTGCTCGACGTCGCCGAGCACCCCCCAGCCCCCGCCCCGGTGGAAGGACGCCCCGCACCACCCGCGCCCCCGACCCCCGCCATCGCCATGGCTTCCCCGGCCCCGGCGGCCCTGCCCGCGCTCCTCGAATCCGACGCGTACCGGAAGATGTGGGCGGCCGTGTGGGCCGCGCACGCGGAAGGGGACCTGCCCACCGCGGTCGCCCTCGCCTACAAGCTGGAGACCGCCCTGGCCGGCTGGTTCGGCGAGGACGCCGCCACCATCACCGTGCTGACCGCCCGGGCCTGGCTCACCCTCTGCCAGCGCACCGACTGGTACGGGACCACGGAGCTGCTCATCACGACCGCCCTGCGCTGCCAGGCGGCCCGGTACCGCCCCGAGGCCGACACGATCCGTACGGCCCGCAACGCGCATGCCTGCTGGCACCTGCTCCGTAAGGAGTCCCCGGAGAGGGCCGCCGACCTCGCGGACTGCCTGGCCGACATGCTCGCCATCCTCGGCGAGGACTACCGCCGCCGCGACGTACTCGCTTGCACCGCAGCGGTACCCGCTTCCGGCTGACCGGACGTGCGATCGACGCCCGGAGGCCGGGTGTCGCTCGTCCGAGGCGGTTTCGAGGCGGGGCCGTGTCGCATCTGCGGGCCCGGCATTGACCGGGCATGACCACGATCAAGCGCGCGGCGGTGGCCGCGCTGGCAGTGGTGGCGGTGGCGGCGCCCGCCGCTCCCACCGCCACGGCCGCCCCGACCTACCGGTGCGCGAGCAGTACGAAGGACATTGACGACAGCGGCTATGACGGGCCGTGGCCGGACAACTGGAAGGTCACGGTGAAGACGTGCGCGGCCCGGTCCGGCGGCACCGTGTACGCGTACGCCGAGGTGAACTGGGACGGCCCGGCGTTCCGTGAGGTGGACGACCCGACGATCTTCGACGGGGCCAAGCTGCGGTTGCAGATCAAGCAATCCCGCCAGGGCACCGACCCCGTGGTGGTCGAGCGTGATTTCCCTGGGCTCGAGGAGCGGCTGGAGGACAGCACGTCCAACGCGAACTACGACGGCCACTACCGAACGCCGACGATCAGCCACCGAGCCGGCCGCGGAGCGCTGGGGGACTCGGTGCTGTTCCTGGACTGGCACGGCGACGGACACGGCTACCAACGCCACGACTACACCGGGTCCCCGACCGTCTGACCTGTGATCAGTCGCCGGAGGAAGGCACGTCGTCCTGGCCGTGGGCAAGGATCGGCGGCAGTACCTCGGCGGCGTCGCACACGGTGCAGGCCGTCGTGCCGGGGCGCGCGAGTGCGTCGAGCGCCTGCATCGTGCCCAGTGGGTGCGCGCGGTCGGTGGCGTTCCGGCAGCCCTCGGCGTGAACGGTGGCGGGCCGCCCGTGGGCGCGGCCGTCGAGCAGCCACGCCCACCGGGTCGGCGTCGAGGTGCGGGTACGGGGGTGGGCGGGGATACGGCCGAGGTCGACCCCGGGCAGCGGGCGAAGCTGCTCGGAGGTGACCCACGTGCTGTACTCGGCCGGCTCGACCCCGCCCCCGGCGGCTGTCTGCCAGAGGGGGACGCCGATGCGGTACATCCATAGGCCGGAGTCGAGCTGCTGGCGCTCGTAGAGCAGTACGCGCCCGATTTCCTGTCCGTCGGGGAGGAGCAGCGTGATCGGTGCGGGTGGTGGTGCAGGTTCGGTCACGGTCAGGGGCGGGCGAACTGCTCCTGCCGTGCCTGCTGGCACGACGTGCAGAGCGGGTTCCCACCCACCCCGTAGCGGCACGTCGAGGTGTGGCACCGGGCGCAGGGGCCGGTCTGGCTGGGAGCCCAGGTGACGACCTGCGGTCGGGGCTTGGTGGTGGTCTGCTCGCTCATGCTGCTGCCTCCCCTTCCGCCGGTGCGGAGGTGTGGGTGCGGGCGGCGCGCCGCAGCTCGACGCTGCCGGCCCGCCAGGCGGCGGGGGCCGCCCAGTAGGGGTGGGTGCACAAGGTTCCGGAGAGGGCGATCAGCCGGCGCCGCAGCACGGTTGTACCGGCCCCGGCCTGCGCGAGCTCGGCGTACGTCTGCTGCCACGCCCCTTGGAGCGTGATCAGGTCCTCGGGGTAGCGGAACGGGGGTCTCACACCTCCAGTGAAACACGTGTTCGATTTTCTCCGCGAATGCCACGCTCCGGTTATCGGCCGTAGGTCTGGTGGCAGAGCGCGGCCACAGCGGGGCTGGTGACGCCGTGCGCGGCGCGGCACAGCTCCATCATGTCCGCGGCCCCCGCCCCTGGGGCGCGTACCGGGTGGTGCGGTGCGGGTGTACGGCTCGGCCCCTTCGCCTTCCTGGGCTTGGGCTTGGCGGCGAGGCGCACGACGGGCCGGGGCGGGGTCGTCCGGCGCGACCGTACCGGGCCTTCGGCCCGGCGGTCGGGAGCCCGCCGGGCGGGCTGAGTCTCGGCGGCCGCCTCCCGGGCCGCGGGCGCGGGACGGGCCGGCGCGGGAGCACGGCCGGCCTCCGGAACGGCGTCGGCCGGACGTGCGGCCGCAGACTCGGGCAGGGGAGAGAGGGGTAGCGCCGCTTCCGTGTTCGGCCGTGCGGGCCGGGGGTCGACTGGGTGCCTGTGGTCTTCCGGGACCGTGACGGGCGAGGCCCCGGCGGGCTGAGTGGGTGCGGGGTGGACGGTGACGCATCCCGGGGCCGCGAGCAGCGCGACAAGGAGCAGAGGAAGGGACCAGCGACGCATGCCGTCACCGTGCCGCACACGCCCCGCAGGAAGCCTTAGACGGGCCCGCTGCGCCCCTCGGATGGATGATGCGACGGCTGTCCTGCAGGGCCGCCTCCGGCTGGTTTGGCGGACCCTGGAAGAGGGGGCCGACAGCCGTGAGGGAGGCCCCGTGACGCTCAGACCGCCGGTGGAGCCGATGCTGGCACAGGCCGCAGAAGCCGTGCCGGGCCCGGCAGCTTTGCGGGCGGGAGTGGCGTACGAGCAGAAGCTGGACGGCCACCGGGCGCTGCTGTTCACCGCGGCCGCCCCCGGCGGCACCGTGCTGGTGCAGACCCGTCGCGGAGCGCTGGTCCAGGACCGATGGCCGGACCTGGTGGCAGCCGCCGAGGCACAGTTGCCGCCCGGCCTGGTCCTCGACGGCGAACTGGTCGTCTGGGACACCGAGGCCGGCCGGTTGTCCTTCGAGGCGTTGCAGCGCCGGGCCGCCACCCGAGCCCGCGGCGCCCTGGCCCTCCCCGCGAAGTGGCCGGCCTACTTCGTCGCCTTCGACCTCTTGCAGCAGGACGGCCAGGAGCTCCTCACGCGCCCGTACGCCGAGCGGCGCGCACTGCTGGAGAACCTGTTTTCCGAGCACGCCCTGACGGCCCCGTGGACGCTCTGCCCGCAGACGACGGACCTGGCCAAGGCACGGGAATGGCTGGAGTCCTGGACGGACGTGTCGGGCGTGGAGGGGATCCTGGTCAAGCCCCTGAACGGCCGCTACCTGCCCGGATATCGCGGTTGGACCAAGATCAGAAGGCGGGACACCACGGAGGCGATCGTCGGCGCGATCACCGGCACCCTGACCCGCCCCGGCCTGCTCGTCCTCGGCCGCCACGACCAGGACGGCCGGCTGCGCGCGGTCGGCCGGACCGTACCGCTGCGCCCGGACGCCGCCCGCCAGGTCGCCGAGCACCTCACCGCGGCCGCGCCCGGACACCCGTGGACGGGGGCCAAGTTCTCGGCGACGTGGGGGAGCCGCGACGTCCTCGACACCACCCTCGTCCACCCCGCCCTGGTCGCCGAGATCAGCGCCGACCGCGCCATCGACCACGGAGGCGTCTACCGCCACCCGCTCCGGTTCCAGCGGATCCGGTTGGACGTGAGGGCGGAAGATGTTCCCCGGTTCGGGCAGGGTCCGGCCGCGGCGACGGGCTGAGCGTAGATCGTGAGGTCGGGTCCCTTCTCGGCGTGCCGTGGCGGAGAGGCAGGCATGATGGTTGGCCTTCGAGTCCGAGCGAGGTGAGGTGTCCGGTGGGGGTTCTGGCCGTGCAGGTGTTGGCTGTACTCGTGGTCCTCGGGGGAGGGGCTGGTGTGCTTCATGAGTGGGGGGCCGCACACTTCCGGGCCGCCTTCACGTACTTGGGCTTCACCGGTGTGGTGGGCGGCGGACTACTGATCTTCCCTGGTGAGGCTGTGGACGTCTTGGCAGCGCTGACGGCGTAGATCCGCCGCTTTCGACGCCGGCCGGGGCCGTGACCGGCTCTGTGATCAGAATGGGCTTTCTGGGCCGTCACCCAAGGGGTGACGGCCCTTTCGCATGCCCGGTATCGGCTCCCCGGCAGAGCACCCAGGGCGTCGCCGGAGTCCCCCACAGGAGTGAATCCGGCCCTCGCGTACGCGTAGGCGACTTGTGCGGTGCGCCTCCAACTCGCCCTGAAATCAGGGCTATTGACAGTAAACGGGATCTTTCGGCATGTTTCGGGCGTGGCCTGGTGGTCGGGCCGTCTCGGTGTGGTTGGGAGTGGGGTTGATGGTGCGTTCGGCGCGTGAGGTGTTCGACGAGGGTCAGGCGGCGGGCCGGCTGCGGGTGCCGGTTGCGGCGTGGCGGTGGGCGACGGGTTCGGGTCTGGTCCCGGTGGCGGATGTCGGGCCGGGCCGGTGGTCGCGGCAGGTGGTGGAGGCCGCCGACCCGGAGGCGGTGCGGGCGGCGCTGCGGGGGATCGAGGCCGGGGTGGCGGCGGACCGGCTGACGGAGGCCCTGGGGGTGCCGCTGCCGATCCTGCGGCCGCGGGTGACGGCTTCGGCGGTTGGCCACCTCGTCCGTGCCGGCCTGCTGGTCTACCTCGGCGGGGACCCGCAGTTCCCCGTCGTCCATCCGGATCAGGTGGCCGCGCTGGCCCGCCGGCGGGACCTGCCCGCGCTCCTGGACCGGCACGTGCCCCTCGGCCCGGACCAGGCCGCGGTGCGCCTGGGCGTGCGCCGCAGTGACTTCGACCGGGTGGTGCGGCTTGGCTGGCTGGCCCCGGTCGCCACGGTGGAGGTCGACTTCAAGCGGCAGGGCGGGGTGACCACGGTCCCCCTGTACGACGCCCAGGAGATCGCGCTCCTGGAGGTGGTCCGCCCCTTCGTGGACTGGCGGGCGGTGCGCACCGCCCGGGCGGGCCGCCGCTCCCCGCTCGCCGCGCTGGACCCGTCCCCGGGGTGGGAACAGGTGCTGTTGGCGGAAGTCGCGCGGATCGCCAGGGTGGGCCGGGCGGCGGTGGTGAACTGGCGCCGCCGGCACGACGACTTCCCCGACCCGGTGGCCGGCGCGGACGTGCACCCGCAGTTCGACCGCCGCGCGGTCGTGGCCTGGCTCCTCGCCCACGACAAGATCGAAGTCCCCACCGGACCGACCATCGCCACGCTCGTGCTGGCCGCGGCCGGCGGCGCCTCGCACCGGTTCCGCCTCGATGACCCGTGGCTGCACCTGGCCGACGACGCCGGTGGCGAGGACACGCTGTCCGGCTGGTCCACCGACGACGACGCCGACGCGATCGCCGCCCTGGCGGCCGGGGAGTTCGGGGCGTCGCTGCGCCGGCTGACCGCGCCCGGTGCCGGCCCGCTGGCGGTGCCGGGCGAGGTGCGGGTGATCGACCGCTTCCGGTCGGGGTCGGGTGGCCTGCGCCTGGCGCTGGCCTGGCCCGCCGGCCTGCGCGGCACCGCCGCCCCGAGGCCGGCGGGCGGGGTAGTCCGCCACGGGGTCGCGTACGCGGGTGCGGGCGAGGCCTGCGTGTGCGCGCGGCACGACTGCGGCGGCGTGGTGCCGGTGTCCTGGTGTGCTGAGCATGGCGATGCGGTGGGGCCGGTGTTGGAGTGGCACCCCGGCGGCGGGATCCGCTGCACCGACCTGTCCCGTCGGGCGGACGGATAGAGAATCACAGGTCAGTGTCATGATCCTGAGCTTCGACGTCAGGTTTCATGTACGTCTCGTCAAATGGAACTTGACGACGTGTCGGTTAGGTCGCAATCATGTAGGCATGAGTTCTTCTGACAAAGCGACGTCGGCCCCGGCCGCTGCAGGGTCGGCCGGCCGTGTGCCTGCTGGCGAGTACGTCGCAACCGCGCGTCGGCTGGCGGAGATCTCCGCAGACCTGCAGCGGCTGTCAGTGATCGCGGAGCGCATCCGCGGTGTTCCGTGGGAAGCGATCGGCCAGGCACACGGAGGCCTGTCCCGTGCGGCGGTTCACAACCGGTACGCCCAGACGGTCAAGGCGTGGGAGGAGGAGCACCCCGGCGCTCCCGATGAGCAGTTCACCGTCGTGGATGTGCAGCTCCAGGGTGCGTACGCCGAAATTGATCTTCTGTTGGAACGGCAGCGCGAACTGTCCCGCCTGTCGCACGTCACCGCCTCGGTTGCCGAGAGGCCGACAACCGAGCCGACTGCGCTGTATGAGCACATCTATCGGTTGCGTGATGGCGATCGGCAGTCCAGAGACCATGACGTCGCTTCCCGGCTGGCCCGTGAGTCCCGCCAGCAGGGCAGGGAGGACACGACGGAGGATCCGCTCGATCGCGCAAACCTTGCGAGGCTGCTGCGGGAGTCCGGGCACATCAGTGCTGTGACCGGCCAGCCCTTGACGGGCAACGAGAGCTGGGTGAGGGGGCAGCATCGTCCGCCGCTGCTTCCGCAGGGGCGTAGGGCGCCGGGGCTCGAAGCGCGGGTCGCCGCCCTGGAAGAGGCGGTCGAGCGGCTCATGGCCGAGAGGGAGCGTGACTCCATCACCTGATGAAGAACTCCACCGACCTCTGGGGAGCTTGTGGTGGGCGCATCCAGAGGCCGGTGGACGAACCACCAGCGCAAGATCACCGAAATGTCAGATCACCTTGTAGGAGGTTCTAGTGGCATCGATTATCCAGCACGGCACCGTCGAGCGGGAGGAGGGCCCCTCGCGAATCGCGATCGCTCTGGTGCTCCTGGCCGTGGGCTTCCTCGCCGGGTCCTACGCGGCGAACCCTGCGGAGTTCATCGTCACGGTTGATGTGTTCGCCCAGTCCGTGTACGACGGCGCCGTCCAGTGGGGGGTAACTGTGGTTCTGACCGCCGTTGCCAGCTGGTGCGTGGGGCGCAAGCGCGCCAACCGCTAGCCCTACGAGCTGGCATGATGCGACGGGGCCGCCCAAAGGCGGCCCCGCGGTCATTCGCTGCCACCATCAACGCTCCGGCGTCCACATCAGGAGCAACCGCTACGGCCATGGGCCGCGGCGTTCTACCGTGGCGGGTAGCACCCGCGAGGAGGAGCCGATGAGCGCCCAGCCCGACCACACACCCGCCCCCGCCGCCCCGTACGCGCCCGCGCCCGGCGCCCCGGCCGAACTCCTCGCTCAGCTCCGCGCGGACCGACGTGCCGAGCGGTGGGTGCCAGCGTTCGAGCGGGAGTGGGCGGCCGCCTTGGAGGAGTCCCGTCGGACGTTCTCCTTGACCACCCTCTACGAGGTCGTGCACGTCTGGCAGGCCCGCCTCGTCTCCGCCCCCGCGGTCGACGCCTTCGCGGCCTCCGGCCGCGACGACAGCGGGTTCGTGGACATGGCCGAGCTCCGCGGCCGGCGGCGCCGGTGAGCCTGCCCCTGTACGCGGTCCGCCTCTCCACGCCGGCCGCGAAGGTTCTCGCCGAACTCCCCGAGCACGCCGAGGACACGGTCTGGGACCTCCTCGACGCCGCCGCGACCGACCCGTGGGGCTTCCGCCAGTGGGACCCCGACGACCCCGAAGGCGACGACGTCCGCATCGCGTCCGCCGGCCGGCTGTCCGTCATCTACTTCGCCAACCGCATGCTGCGCCACCTGTCCGTCCTGGACATCGTCTGGCTTGGCTAGATCCCGGCAGGTCGCCTTGACCGCACCGCGGACGAGGCGCAGCGCGCCGCTTCCGGACGTGAACGTCGGGGTGAGCACCAGGTCCGATTGCTGACCCGCTCGGTGCCCGTCGTGCGCGTAGCAGCTGGCCGACGGTGAGAGGCCCGCTCCCAATGAGGGGGCGGGCCTTTCGTCGTGCCCTGCCTCGTCGCCGGGCGGTGGGGCACCTAGGGGCCGCTGCTGACGAGGTGTCGGCGTCGCAGGGCGGAGGCTTCGAAGGGGGGTAGTTGGTTCCGGCCGTGGTGGAAGACGGGTTTGGCGATTGCCGGTAGAGGGGGTGGGACTACTGGTTCGGCCGGTGCGGCGGGTGGCCCGGCTGCGGGTTGGACTGCGGTTTGGGCCCCGGGGGGAGGCTCTGCTGGCGGCCCCGGACGGGTCCGGGGCCTGAGGGCGGCGTTCCTCTCCGTGCGCCGGGGTGGGCTGGCGGGGTAGTTGCGGGCCACGGTCAGAGGGTCCTGCTGCTCGTGGTCTTCCTCGACGGTTCGAGTCGCGGAGGGGACCGGTGCATCGGTCTGCTGTCCGGGTTCGGACAGCAGCGGGTCCGCGGCGAGGAGCAGGGAGAGCAGCAGGCCGGTGGAGCTGTCGCTGAGGATTTTCGCGGCTTCCAAGAGCCGGTGCTTCTGAGCCACCGGTAGCGAGAACGCGACCGAGCCGGCCCGGCCGCCGAAGCCGAGCGGCACCGCCACGCAGACTTCCTGGTCGGAGTATTCCAGCAGGTCGAACTGCAGGGCGTGGGGCCCGTTGGTGTCCAGGGACCTGAACAGGTCGGGGAGGTCGGTGATGGTCCGGGTGGTGAGCGGGACGGTGCGCCACCGGGCAAGGTGGTCCATGCGGCTGTCGAAGTCGAGCTGATGCAACAGGCTCTTGCCGACCGCACTGGCGTGCGCGGTCGCCTTGAAGTCGACCCACTCGTGAACCTTCGGTGCCCCAGGCCCGTCCGCGTACTGGTTGATCGCGATCTCACCGCCGGTGTAGGTGCTGACGTACACGGCGGCACCCGCCGCATCGCGGAGGCTGTTCAGACCCCGAACGAGGAGGCTCTCGGGCCGGGACGCGGCGTCGCGGCGGCCCATCAACCCCAGGATCGGCCCGGGGGCGAACGAGCCGTCGGTCAGGCGCAGGACCAGGCCCTGGCGGCACAGCCAGAACAGCACCCGCTCCAACACCTTGCGAGGGAGGCTGGTGCGGCTGAGGATCTGGCGCGTGCTCACGGGCCCACCGCAGGAGCCGATCACGTCCAAGACGTCCAGGACCCGCAGCGCCGACTCCCACTGGCGCGGCGGCGGGGGCTTGGGCGTCTGCTGCGCGAGCGCGGTGACACCGGGCGAACGCAGAGCCAGCGGCGTGAACCCCTTCTCCGGCACATACCTCGCGCGTACCGGTTCCGGAGCTGCGGCTCGCCGGGTACGCGGGCGCGGCAGAGCCGGCCGCAGGACCGCGAGCGCCTCCGCAACGACAGGGGCGAACTGCGGATCCTGCCACCCACCTACACCATCACCCGTTACGGTCGCGACCGGACCCGCAGCCGCGCGCACGCCCTCCTCCGTACTACCCGCGGCCGTGCTGGCGGTTTCCTCGGTCGTGGAGGGGACGGACCAGCCGCTCTGCTGCAGCAGCCGCTGCGCGTCTGCGTGGCCAAACCGAGCCGCGTCCATCACGGCCGCGACGACGTCCTGCCCCCGGCCCACCCGGTCGCTAACATCCTCGGCGGTTCTCCACAGCACGACGGCCAGACGGAACGCCGCCCCTGGATGCCGCTCGGCACGTGCCCGCGTCAGCCAGGCCACCGCCCTCTGCCAGTCCTGGCCGCGCAGCGCCCTGCTACCCAGGCGGTAGCAGGAGTTTGCATGCTGGCGCCGTTCCAGGGCCCCTGCTCCGACCAGCAGCCCCCAGTTCCCGTCAGGGCGGTCCCAGTAGTCCTTCGGTCCCTTCGGTTCGGACAGTACGGCGGCGAACCCGTCCGGGGCGTACTGCCCCCGACGTGTGCCTCGGCCGCTGTCATTCCTGCTCACGTCAGTCACCTGCGTCCTCTTCCCCGCGCCGGCTCTTCCTCTGGTGTGCTGGACGGATGTGGAGTTGGACCTCGTCCATGGCACGCATCTCCCTGGCGGCCTTGCTGCTCAGGGACCGGACCTGTTCACGCGGGAGTTTCAGGTCGACTGCGATGCTTTCATCCTCCATTCCCTGAATCTGTGCTTCTGCCACTGTTCTACGCTTTGTTCGCTTCATCCTGCCCACGGCCGGGAGCACGATTTCAGTGGCCGGGTCGATCGGGGTGTGCACCTCGTGCCCGCGCACCACCCGCTCATCGACCAGCGGAAGAAGGTCGCAGTCGTCCAGGGGGCGCTCCGGGGAGCGGTAGGAGTCGATGGCCAGGTTGCGCGCCACCCTCTTCATGTACGGCAGGGGCGAGCGTCCCGCCTTGTTCCGGCCCTCCATCCACACCCGCAGCGTGCGCTCCATCGCCTCCTGAGCCATCTCCTCCCAGTAGTCGGACAAGTCCGGGAACTCGGACCGCAGCGCTACGAGGACCTTCTGCCGGTACTCCTCGCAACTGGTCTCGAAGAGACGGATCACCTCCAGACGGCGGCGGAGGCCTCCGTCCCCAGCACCACCTACCACCGGCCACCCTCCTCTCGGCCGGCATCCGGCAAGGCAGCTATCGCCCAGACCGTCAGCCGCCCGCCACCGGGCGGCTCGTACTGCACGACGACGGTCCGCTCACAACCGCACGGCGTGCGCTGCGCCGGTGCGTCCGCGCCGTGCGAAGGCCTTCGGCGCCTCTTGCGCCGGTGGGGACCTGCATCCCAGGGCCGGCCGGACGCGGCGAGAACCGCGTGGGACAGGCCAGCCATGGCCGAGATCAGCTCGACCCAGTCCGGGGGTGTCAATTCAGGCTCCAGCTCTTCCTTCTCGACACGACGACGCGTACCGCGCCACGTGACTAATACGGAGAGAGCTGCATCTCGTTGCCCGCAGACTGAGAGTGATCACAACTGCTCGAAGATGGCGCCACCGGCGCCCTTCTTGATCCCGCCCCGGCTCATGCGCGGGTGACGGTGGTGGGGTCGGTGTGCCATTCGCGCCCGCCGTGTTCGGGGGAGATGAAGGCGACGGGGCGCCGGGTGCGGTTGTGGGGCGGGTCGGAGGGGTCTTCCCATGCGGGGTCGATGTCCCGGAGGATCCCGGTCCGGCCGTAGGCGTCCTGGACGCGGTGTCCGATGTCGTTGCGGTCGATCATCCAGGCCCCCGTCTCAGGTGTGGGGGTGGTGGCGGATGTCGACGTTGCAGTCGGACACTCCGGACAGGTCCCCTACCCGCCGGCGCACAGCCCGTCGCGCTGCTGCGCCACAGCAGCGCGGACACCCCGGGACGGGTGCGGGGTCGAGCCGGGGAAGTGTCACGTGCACCGCGGCGCCCTGGCCTCCGCCGGGTGCTCCGGGCTTGCTGTCGTACGTCATGCCGTCCACCGCTCCTCGCCGCCTGCACGGCGTCCTCGACGTGCCCCCTGCACGCATACCGTCGGTGATCTGATGTCTCCTCACCAGGGGCATCGGTAGGGGCAAGATGGGGTGATGGACCTGGGGGACTTGATCAGAGACCTGCGTACCGCGCGAGGATGGTCGCAGGGCAGGCTGTCCGATCAGATCAACGCCCGGTACGGGACGGCCCTGACTCGTGAGTACGTCTCCCGGTGGGAGCGCGGCGCGGTGACGCCGGGTGCCTACTACTTGCGGTGCCTGTCCGTGGTGCTGGACGTGCCCCTGGCTGTTCTGGAGGGTCAAGTGGACAGGCGTGAGTTCCTCACCGATGCGGCCGGCGCCGCGATAGCCCCTGTGGTGGCCTCCGACCTCCTCACCGCGGGCTTCGCCGCCCGCCTGACCGGCGGCCCGACGGTGGAGGCGTGGGAGGCGAAGCTGGCGGTGTACGGGACGCAGTACATGAGCCTGGGCGCGGCCGACATCCAGCGCCGGGTCAGCGCCGAGCTCGTCACCGTGCAGCAGCAACTCGACACCCCCCGCCTCTGGTCCGTCGCCGCCCGCCTCATGACCTTGTACGCGAAGACGTTCCCGGGCTCGGACGGGGCGAAGGCGGTGCACTGGTACCGGATGGCCGCGAAGGCCGCCGACGCCTCCGAGGACCTCGACACCCGCGTCTGGGTCCGCGGACGGGCCGCGATCGCCCTCGGCTACGAAGGCGCCGCCCTCCCCCTCGCGGACGTCTTCGCCGACCAGGCCATCGCCCTCAGCGACCGCCCGTCGCTCGGGCTGCTGAACGCGGTCTTCGGCAAGGCCCACACCGCCGCCCTCCGCGGCGACGACACCACGGCCCGCCGGCTCCTCGCCGAGGGCCGGCGGATCTTCGACCGGGCCGGCTCGCACGAGCAGACCTCCGACTACGCCGTCCCCCACTGGCGCCTCAACGTCTTCATCTCCCTGCTCGCCGCCCGCCTCGGCGACGAGACCACCGCCGCCGCGGCCCAGGACACCGCGACCGCGGAGCTCCCCGCCACGCTGCCCCGGTTCGCGACCCACCTGCAGATGCACCGCGGCCTGATGCTGGCCCGTGCCGGCGACGTCGCCGCCGGTACCGCGTACGCCCGCGCGGCGCTGGACACCCTCCCGCCGGAGAAGCACTCCCTGACCCTGCGCCTGCTCATGACGGAGGTGGAACAGGCTTAGGTGCGATGTGGGGTGGCGGCTCGGGTTGGGCGAGTCTGACGTGCTCCGGAGCGGCGCCCGTGGCCGCACGTGGCGGCGTCAGGTGGTCAGGGCAAAGAGATCGACAACCGCGCGTCGGCAGGACTGCTGATCAAGCTAGGGTCTGGCTCAGCCCGTGCCGATATGGCGTGCCCGGGTGAGGCCCGGGGCCCAGAGCGCTCTGGGGGCAGCAGTACCCCCGGGCCGCCCCCCAAAGCCGACTGCCATCTGTGTTGCCGGTGTCCGGCGTGGCCCTCCGGCGTTGGGCAGGGCATGGAGATGGTGGAGCGGCTCCCGTTCGGGATGCGGACCCCGGTCGCGGTGACGTACGTCCGGTGCGCCCCGTGCGGAACGCTCGGCGAGCTTGTTCTCGATGGCGGCCGGCTGGACCTGGCGGTGCGGCGGGCCGGTGATCACGTCCGCGCGATGCACCCGGGCGCTGACGTTGCCGCGCTGCTGCAGATCGGGCCGGACGTCGCCTATCCGCCGGCTGACTGCGCCGACGTCACCGAGTGGGTGACGCAGTACAACGCCCGGAACGCGCCGGATGCCCGAGGCCCGCGGTAGCGCTAGAGCTGCGCCGTACGTCTGCTGTGATCACGGGAACAGGTTTGTCTGGTGGAGAGTCGCCAGGTCAGGGGCGTTTTGGGTTCAGGTAGGTGCGGATGTCCTGGCAGAAGTCGCGTAGCTCCTGGCTGGGCTGCGAGTACCAGGGCTCTCGCCCTTCTGGGTTCTCGGGGATTTCGAAGACTTCGGTGAGCCAGCGCTGCTTGTCTCCGCGGGGCACGTCGGGTACCCAGCTCTCGAGCTCACCGCAGGGGACCAGGAAGAGTCCGAGGCGGGCCGACGCGGTGACGAGGCGCTTCGCCGCCTTGTATGCGTCGTTGCTTCCTGCCAGATGCTTGACACCGCTCAGCTTGAGATCGTCCCAGCCCGACGACGAGGCAATGAGCTTCTTGACCTCGGCTGCCACATGGGCGGGGAGAGCCCACTCGCCCCGCTTCTTCTCGAGCAGCGTGCTGATCGTTTCTCGGAACGCCTTGATCGTGATGGTTTTGACGTCTCTGCCGGTGTACTCGTTGAGGGTCTTCACGTCGCTGGCGAGGCTCTGCAGATCGGTGTGACGAGCGTTCAGCGCTTCGAAGGCGCGGCGTGCGACGGTCTTGTCGTTCAGGAGATCGAGGTCAGCGATGACTGCTGTGGGAATGCCGCACTCGCGCAGTCGGCGCGCGGTGTCGGCGAGGCGGACCTTCCCGTTGGTGTGCAGGAAGTGCGTGTTCTCGGGCTTGGAGTCGTCGTTCGTGATGTCGAAGGTCGCGGCGTAGAACTGGCAGTCCCCCTCGGACTCGCAGAGCACGACGCGGTCGTGGAAGAGGCCCGAGACGATGTTGGAGTAGCGCAGCAGCGGGGTGCGCAGGAGCTCGCGGACGATGCCGGGTTCGAGAATCTTTGCGCTGGGAACAGCTGCGCTGCGGTCGAGGCGGACGAGCGCGAGTTCGCGGTCGGTTTCGGCGTCGAGCACGCCGGCGAGGAAGTCCGCGCTGTGGGTGGCCACGAAGACCTGGGACGGGCCCGACAAGCTCGCCAGCATCCGCCCGAGGAGGCGTGCCTGAGGGGGGTGGAGGAAGGCCTCCGGCTCGTCGATGATGACCACGGGTGTGGGGCGGATCATCGTGTGCAGCAGGATCTGAGTGAAGGCCTTGAACCCGTCTCCCTGCTCCCGGACGTGCGGGAGCGCGCGAAACGCGGCGATCACCTCGGGAGCCGGCGGCAACGTGACCTCGGTGACCTTCGGATCGCCGACGCGCAGGGCGATCGTCGGACCGCCGCAGCGGTCGACAACGACGGGCTCGTTGAATGCCCGCTCCATCAAATCCGAGAACGCCTTCTCCCGCTCAGGGTCTTCCCAGAGCTGTTGAACGGGTGAGTTGCCTGGGTCTGCGGGGTCCCACAGGCCGTCTTCCGCTGCGACGTGGAGCCGGTCGTCCGTCCACTGCGCCGAGGTGAGAAGGCCCAGGAAGCTGTCAAGGTGATCGCGTTCCCACCAGTCGCTGAGCGAGTTCTCAGGCATTGATTGGCCGGGGCCTGTGCGGAAGTGGGCGGCGTCACCGGCTTGCGGAGACCAACGCCTGATGCCCCGTTCTGTGAGCCAGTTCAGGAACTCCGCTCCTGTGCCCTCGCGGGTGCACCGGACACCGCTTTGCTGGATCCAGCGGAAGTTGCCCGTCACCGTGCGGCCGATTTGAGTCGAGAGCTCCCTGAGGAGGAGGGACTTGCCGCAGTTGTTGGGGCCGATGAACAAGGTCATCCCGTTGGTGGGCGGTGTGACCGTGACGCCTCCGACGAGGCTGATCTGAGAGACGGAGAAGGAGACAGGCACAAGACCCCCCGGCACTTCAGCACCGCGCCGTTGCGAGCGCTGTTGGCGCGGCAGCCTACCTGCCCAGTGGTCTCCGAGTGGGGCGGTTGCGGTTGACCACACGCCTCCCGTCACCGGCCCGAGCATCTCCTGAGAGGTAGGCGCGCTTCGCACCATATCGGTACGGCAACTAACGCATGCCATATGCGTAATGTGCATGCGGCATGCTATAGTTGCATGCATGATGGGTGTTGAGGATCTCCTCAGGCTCACGGTTGCAGCGCTGATGTCGCGCACCGGTGAGCGCCAGAATGACCTCGCCGACGGGCTCGGCCTGTCCCAGGCGCAGGTCTCACGCAAACAGGCGGGCCGGCAGCACTGGTCGCTCGAGGACGTCGACCGTCTCGCCGCGCACTTCGGCCTGCACTACCTCGACCTGCTGGCCGGCCCCACCCACGCCGTCGGCGTCCTCCACGGGGCAACTCCCGCCCTGCGCCCCGCGGACGCCGTGGCGGCGCCCGCGACAGCCGCGCAGCCAGCCCCGGCCGCTCTGTTCCCCTCCGCGCCCCTGCCACCCGCTGCGCCCGCCCCCGCGGTTCCTGAGGCTTCTGCGGCGCCCGCGGTTCCTGCGGCGCCGGTGGGGGCCTGTGTGCTGTGCGGGCAGCCGACCGGAGACGAGCTCGAAGGCTTCCCGCAGCACCTGAGTGCCGAGGAGTGCGCGGCCGCCGTTGCCGCAGCGAACCCCACCCCCACCGCGTCCACCCCCGCCCTGGTCGCCGCCCCCGCCGCGACCACTCCCGCCGTGGTCTCGCCCCCCGCCCCGGCCGCGGCGCTCCCCGCCGGTTCCGCCGAGCCGGCGGAGCCGGTCGTGCAGCCGGCCCAGACGGCGCCGTCCCCTGCTGTGCCTCCGGCGTCAGCACCCGCCCCTGCGCCGGAGCCCGCGGGCCCGGCACCGGTCCCTGCTCCGGCCCCGGAGCCGGCCCCAGCGAGGCCGCGGAGCCCGCGTACGTACGCGTCGGAGGACCTGATCGGCCGGATCACCGATCGCGTCCACGACGTCCTCGCCGAGCACGCTGGCGACGTCGACGCCGCGCAGGCCGCACTGCTGAAGGTGGCGATCCCGGATGTGATGGCCCTGTTGAAGGCCTCCCGGGTCGGCGGCCGGTACGAGCACTCGGAGTTCCCGCCGACCGCGGAGATCCTGCGGAAGCGCTCGCAGAAGGGCGCGGACGAGATCTGGGAGGGCCGTCCGAAGTGGCGCAACCCCGAGCTGGTGGCGGCGGCGAAGGCCGGCGCGAAGCTGGAGGTGACGGCTCTGGACATGAACGCCGCCTACCTCAGCGCGCTCAAGTGCTGGCTTCCGATCGGCCAGCTCCGCGAGGACACCACCGGGGTCCACGACCCGAAGAAGGCCGGCGTCCACCTCATCACCCCAGCCTCGTGGGAGCACGCCGACCTCCCGAACCCGCTCGGCAACCGGATGGAGCCGGGGGAGTTGTGGGTCAGCGAATCCACCCTCCGCCTCCTCCTCGACTGCGCCCGCCAAAACCTCACCGACCCCCCGACCATTCACCGCTCCCTCGTCTCCGGCGCCACCGAAGGACTCCTGGAAAAACTCCGCCGCGCCCTCGCCGAAACGCGTAAGACTGCTTTGGCTGAGGGTGACGAATTGACCGTCGCCTACGTGAAAGCCATGTATTCTAAATTGGTATCGACCGTCGGTGAGTCGACTGCGAACCGTGAACTGCGACGCCCGGACTGGATGCACATTATCCGGGCGAAAGCATTCGCGAATCTGTGGATGAAGGCCAATAAGGCCCACAAGGCCGGATTGCAGGTCGTGGAGATTTCCGGCACGGACGAACTCCACGTGATCGGTGACTGGCGGCAGGTGTTCGCCGAGGGCCGGGACCTGAACCAGGTGAAGGAAAAGAACACCTACCTGCTGGGGGGTAAGCGCTGATGGCCGGTTCCGAGGACCTGTGGGCCCGCTGGGGCGACTGGGGCAAGCACGACGCCCGTGGCATGAAGGGCGGGGAGGCCCTGATCCTGGAGCTCAACCGGATCGTGCACTCCTCCGGCATCGTCTCGCCCGTCACCTCCCGCCGCGGCCTCGCCGCACGCCTGCGCTACCTCGACAGCCCCGCCGGCCGCGAAGCCCTCGCCGAACAGGGCGTCACGCCCCGTTCCCTGCGCTCCTGGACGCGCGGGAAGGCCACACCCTCCCCGGCGAGCCGGGAGCGGATCGACGCGGCGTACTGGTGGCGCCGGCGCGAGAACCTGATCCGCTCCGGCTGGCTGGTCCGGCACCTAGACAACGAGGGCCGCGGCAGCCGGATGGAGATCTACCCGGTCGACCAGAGCCACGTCGACTCCAAGTACAGCCGGCCCTTGAGCGACCGCTCGATCACCGTCCGGTACATCTGGCCCGACCTCGTCCAGGCCTGGGCCGACCGCGACGAGGCGATGGTGGACGAGATCTGGGACGACGTCATCACCGACCTCGACTCCGACTACGCGGCCTACGCCTACGTCTCCTCCGTCGGCATCGGCGCCTGACCGGTCACTCTGCACACGACTGCGCCCCGGCCGCACAGGCCGGGGCGCAGTCGTGTGTCCGCGGCGGCAGCTGCACGCCGGAGCGGACCGTTCGCCACCTATTTGGCCGAGGGGTCGGCGATCGGTGTGGTGGTGTTGCTCACAGGCGGGGCCGGCTGTGCGGGGCCGGCCTCGCGCGGTGCGCCGGCCGTGATGCCGGTGCCCAGCAGGAGGTACAGGACGCCGAATGTCGCTGCTCCGGCGGCGATCGCGCCGCCGAGGTCACCCGGGCCGGGAGGGCCGGCGTGAGCACGCCGGGAGCGCTGGAAGACGAAGTACGTCACTAGGACGCTCATCACAAACGCTGCGACCCCTCCGAGGGTCATGTGTACGGTCAACTACGGCCTCCTAGGCCAACTCGGGCCCGCCCTGCCTCGATCCGGCCAGATCTCCCGACAGGGTGGGCCCGCTGCATGCCCCGAACGGGACCGTCCGAGGTGGCTCCAATCAGGCACCAGAAGAGGCCCGTTGCTCAACTGACGGCACCACAGGAAGTTGGCCCCCTACTTGCGCGCCTGAGAGGGTGTCAGCGCAGGTGAGGGGCCTCGTCGCGATACCCCCGAGAGCCGACACACCAGTTGACCGGAAGAGACACATGTCTCACTTGCAGGAAAGAGACAAAAGGCTAGATAGCGGGACATTAACCCCTTAATTTCCTCAGCTGCTCTGCCGCGCCCCCTTGACGGCCCCTGTTCAGGACGCGATCGAAACACGAAGTCGGCACGTTTCTAAGCATAAATGCGGCAAATAGAAAATTGACGCGCGCACCTCCCCTCTGCTGCGCCTAAATTCTCGGGCCCTCCACA
>NZ_CP102514.1:4167500-7435303 GCF_024666385.1 Streptomyces yangpuensis | reverse complement strand
CACTGAGCCCCAGCAAGGCGACCGGCACCCGCACAGCAGGACCACCTCGCCCGCCAGACCCTCACGGCCACCGGCTTGCGCAGGACGGCGCCCGACAACCGCAGGTCCTCCCCATGACCCGCTCGTGTCCCCCGCCGCTACCAGGCCGCAGAACGGTAATCCTTCAGGAAAACCCCATGCAGAGGCCGACCCGCCTCACCCTCGCGAATCGGATGGTAAACACGCGCCGCGCCGTCCACGACATCCAACGGCGGCCGCCACCCGGTCGCCGCGTGCCGCGCACGAGCCGCCGCCGGCTTCTCATCCGTGACCCACCCGGTATCCACCGAACAACAGTGAATCCCCCGCGCGGCGAGATCAGCACCACTGGTACGAGTGAGCATGTTCAACGCAGCCTTCGCCATGTTCGTATGCGGATGACCGGGCGACTTGTTCAGCGCACCGAACTGACCCTCCACCGCAGACACATTGATCAGGTAACGAGCCCGACACGGCGACAACTCCAACAGCGGCAACAGACGATCCGCCAGCAGAAACGGGGCAACCACATTGACAAGTTGCACCTCGATCAATTCCGCAGCACCAACCCCGCCCAACCGAACAGTCCACGAATTCCCCGCAGCCAAATCCGGCAACAACCCCGCCGCATCCACCACACCCCCCACACCAACAAACACACCACACGCCGACAAAACCGAAGAGCCCGAGGCGGACAGCGCCAGGGGCGGACTGCCGGGCACGACGAAGCCGGGAGCCACCCAGTGACGTGCGGCCGGCAGCCCGGCAGCCTCGGTGGCGGCCAGGGCCGCGTATGCCTCGGGTGCACGGCGCAGGGTCTGCGCGGCGTTGTTGATGAGGATGTCCAACGGGCGGCCCCGGTCGAGCTCCTGGTCGGTGAAGGCCAGTACCTGACGCGGGTCCCGCAGGTCGAGCGCGGCTATGGTCAGTCGATTCCACCAGCGGTCACGGTCCGGGGCGGCGGCGAAGCGGGCAGCGGCGTCACGCGGGAAGCGGGTGGTGACCGTCAGGTCGGCGCCATCACGCAACAGCATCAGGGCGAGTTCGTGGCCGATCTTGACGCGGCCGCCGGTCAGCAGCGCGCGGCGCCCGGTGAGGTCGGTACGTGCGCTCCGCTGTTCGAGGTTGAAGGCGCCGCAGGGCATACACAGTTGGTGGTAGAAGGGATGCACTTCCCGGTAATGATCTTTGCAGATGTAGCAGCGCTGCCCGCGGCGCAAGGTTCCGAGGGCCGCCGCCGGATTCCGCGCGGCGAACCTTGATGACCCGTCTGCAGGCGACTGCTCGGGGTTGCGTCCGGCTTCTGTCAGGAGCCGCGGGCCGGTCGAGTGCGTGGACAGGGCTGTGTCCATGGTCCGGTCGCCCGCTCCGGTTGCGGTGGCGGCGAGGAGTGCGGCGTCGATCTCCCGGTCGCGTACACGTGCTTGGGCCCTGCGGTCGCGGCGACCGCTCCGGACAAGCTTCTTGGCGGCTCCTTCGATCCGGCGCCGCTGAGCGTCCTGCGCCGGCAGCTGGGCGGCCTGCTGCAGCAGGGCCAGCAGGTTCTCCACCGACTCGCTATCCATACACGTCTTCGAATTCACCTGCCCATTCTCAACGTGAAGTGTGTGGACGCCTCGGTCTGGGTGCGTGATCGCCCACCGGACTTGGCCTGGCCTGTTCCTGCGCCACGACGCCGGATACCCGGGTGCGGCCGGGAGGAGAGGGATCTAGCCTGGTGGCTTCTCAGTTGTGGAGGAGGGTTACGGTGCTGGTCATGCCTGGGCGGCGGACGTCGACGATGGAGCTGTTGGCCATCGAGGCTGCGAGGCGCGGGATGATGGTTCGTGCGGCGGAGGAAGTGAGCGCAGCCATGGAACCGGCACGGGGACCGGCCTGCGGACCGGCCTACTGGTACGGCGGGCCGACGGCGGGGGCTCGGTTGGCCGGACGGCTTGGGCTCGCGTTGCTCGAACCGGCGGATGATTGGCTTGTCCGGTTGCCGCAGGAATTCACCGGGCGGGAGGTGCGGGTCGGGACGGTCGCGGATGCCCGGGCGGTCGAGCGGCCGACATTCGTCAAACCACCACGGGACAAGTCCTTTCCGGCTGCTGTCTATGGCGATGGCTCCCGGCTGCCCGCCGATCTGGACCCCGCGACGCCAGCGTTGCTTTCAGAGGTGGTGACCTTCGCCGCCGAGTACCGGTTGTTCCTGCTTGACGGGCAGATCGTCGCAGGCAGTCGCTACGCGGTGTTCGGCCGCCTCGACCCGCTCCCGCTTCCGCTCCCGCTCGACAGGAACGGGGTCATTGCCCCGGGAGCCTCGGAAGCTTCGGAGATTGTCGAGTTCGTCGACCGTCTGGTCGCTGCGTCCGGGGTGGCCTTGCCGAGCGCCGTCGTTGTGGACGTCGGGCAGTTGCTCGATCCGTACCGCTCGGGCCACCAGTGGGCTGTGGTGGAGGCCAATATGGCGTGGTTCTCACATGCGTACGCGGCGGACCCGGCGCGGGTGCTGGACGTGGTGCTGCGGGCGGCAGGGCCTCGCGATCGGGTGCGGCCGCAGGATCAATCGTTCGTGCGGCACTGAGGACTCCTCACGCGGCAGTGGCAGTTGGCAGTGCCTGGCGGGGCGGCCCGTCCCCTGGCGCAGCGGCGGGTGAGCGGCAGCCGCACGACAGAATCCGGAGGCCACGGTTCGGATCTGCCGGTCAGGTACTCAACGATGGGCGCGCCGCCCCGTACGGAGCGCGGCCGAGGTGAGTACGGTCTCGGCCGGGCTCCGCGTGCGGGATCGGCGTGGCTCGGCCGCAGGTGAGGACGACCGCGTCCGCGCCGGCCGGAAGCCGGCCGCTAGGACCGGTTGAGCCAGAGCTGGCCGGCTTCTCCGGTGCAGGGCAGCTGCCGGACCTCGCGCCGGCTGCCGTTGGGCATGCCGGCGTCCGCGAGACAGAGTCCGCTGACCTTGTTCTTGATCAGGGCTCCGCCGTTCTGCCAGACGAATTGCCACTTCTGGCCGTCGGTGTGGGTGCAGCTCCGCTGGACGATGACCCCGTGGGAGTCGAGAGTCGTCGGCTGGACGCACATCAGCGCCGCGTGCCCCGGGGTGATGAAGGTGTACGGCTCGCCGAGGAGAGGTTCGGTCCAGAACCTCTGGTGCAGCTCGTTCTTGCAGCTGAACTGCTGAATGATCGCGGAATCGCTGAGGGATCCGGCCCTCACGTCCAGGCATTTGCCGGTACCGATGTTCGCCCACTTGTTCTGCGTGGCGACGGACACCGCGCTGCCGGAGTTTCCGGGGACGGCCTGGGCAGGCATGGTTACCAAGCCCGCCATCGACAGTGCCGCGCCGACGGCAACACCGGCGCGGAGGGCTAACGAATACACGGATCCCATGTCAGAACTCTCCCCATTTCGTCACACGCGCTGCGGAAGCAGCACTCAATCGAAGGCTAGAGCGCGCGGACGGCCCCGTGTGCCGTTCCTGGAGTCGATGACCGAATCACGTCGAGCGCACACCAGACGATCAGCCTGAAAGCGAAGGCGCCGTGGTGATCACTGCGCAACGACAGAGGCGCTCGCAGCCTGCCCGGCCCGGCCAGGGCGCCTGCAGGCGCAGGCGCCTGGCGCCTGGGACTCAGCGCAGGGTGAACGGTGCCACGTGGGTCGTGGTGTGAGTTCGGCTGTTGGTGCATTCGAGGTTGCAGTTTCCGCGGGCAGGCCTGGGCCTTGGGCATTCACGGGGAAGCCGTAGGCGAGCCGTAGGCGGACAGGAGTGGGGTGTAGCCGAACCGGCCTTGGCAGGCCTGGTGACCGGGCCAACGATGCGATCGGCCGTCAACGTGATGTTCGAGCCGGCGAGGTTGCTGCCGTTCGCGTCGAGGATCCGCAGGCTGATCACGACTGGGCCGAGCAGACGGGCCGGGCGGCTGGGGCCGTAGAGCCGGCGGATCCGGTACGCGACGTTGCAGGTGTCGCTCTTGGTCCACGGGTTTTTGACGGTGTCCGTGGCATCGCCCGCGGCCCTGCGGGGTCGAGCCGTACGGGGTCGCTCTGCGGTGTGGAGGTGTTGCCGGCGGCGTCGGTGGTGGTTGCAAGTCGGCGTGGTGTCGCCGTTGGGTGGGATGGCCACCGAGGCTGCCGCGCCCCAGAACTCGGTGGGACCGACGGGCTGGGCGCCTGTCACGCGCTGTGGATGGTCTTCACGACGCCGAAGCCGCAAGCCCCGTCGAGTGCGCCGATGTTGACGTGTGCGGGGCTCGTGGTGTTCCAGCCGGAGCTGATCGGCGTTGGTGAGATCGCGGCGAAGGTGGCTGGCGCGGTGGTGGCCGGGTCGTAGGTGAAGCGGCCTGCGGCGGTGATCGGGCTGGGGCCGTTGGCGTTGGTCACGGTGACATCCACGGTGCCCCGTGCCTGCTGGGCGCGTCAGCGGTCAGTACGTGCGGGCCGATGACCTGCACGTTCGTGGCCGGTACCGAACAGAAGTTCACGGCGGCGGCACCATACGTGAGGAACTCCGTGCTGCGGAGGGTCACGTCACGGTGTTCAGGCACCGCGCGAGGGCTTCCATGCCACCACCCACGCCCCGAGCGGGACTTCACGGCCCGGCACGTGATAGATCACCGCGTACGGAGGGACGGTGGCATCCCGGGCGCGCGCCTCCTCGCGGGAGAGGGCGCGACCGCCCGTACGGGACGTCGCGTCCCAGGACTCGTCGAACGTCACGTACGTCGTGTCAGGCATCTCCATCGGCATCGGCGTCTGCTGCGTCCCGCTCCGCGAGCACCTCGGGCATTCCTTCCAGCAGCACCACAACCGCGACCACCTCACCGACGTCGGAACGGCCGACCCACACGGGGTAGGTGCCGTCCCCGGTCGTGGCGAAGGCCATGAGTTCGCCGCCGGAGGCCTCGTCCCAGGTGTGCTGCATGAAGAGGGAACCGTCGTCGAGGTCCTCGTACCCGTCCAGGTCCGGCTCTCCCTGGATCAGCCCCCGCTCGTAGAGCGCGACGAGCGGCTCCCAGGCCCCGGCGTCGGCGAAGCAGCCGGTGGCGCCGTCGGTGTCGAAGCCGGCTATCTGGTTCTCGATGAACAACCGGGGATCGTCGTCCGGGGCGAGGGCCATCTCCCAGGCCGTGGCAGGGGTCTCACTGACGAGGAGGCGGACGGCCGTGCAGGACGTGGTCGTGACCTCGGCGTTCCGCCACTCGCAGTGGTAGCTGTAGCGCACGCACGCCTCGTCGAGTACGTACTCCCCGGGCGAGACCGGGACCGTGATGCGCGGCCCGTCGCCTTCGTCGGCGTCCGGGCCGGAGACGGCCAGCAGCCCGCTGGGTACGCGCAGGCCGGCGACCCGGCGCGGTTCCACGACGGTCATCTCGGGGTGGTACCCGTCGGTCACGCGCACCCCGGGGCGGAACAGCTCGTTGATCGGCCCGGGCTGTGCGGGGCGCGGCGCACGCCAGCACGTGACGGGAGCCTCTCCGTCACCGGGCTCGAACGGCTCTCCCCCGCCCTTGCCCGTCCCCGGATCAGCCGCCGTGAAGGTCGGTGGTTCGGCGAGCCCGTGAACCTGGGCCGAGAGGAGCGGCCACTCCCCGAATGCCGGGCGGTCCATCCAGCGCTCGTCCTCGCCCACGGTCGGGGAGGTGACGTATACGCCCCCGTCCTGCCCCTGGTTTTCCTGTCTCCGTTGGCCTCTCCCGTCCGGGAAGAGGTCCACGGTGGTGCGCGGGCACTTCTCGTCGAACTCCGGCATCTCCGGGTCGGTGTAGTGCCAGGCGACGGTGTACCGGCGCAGCAGCCGCGACGGTTCGTCCAGCAGCCGCATGTCCAGGTCGTAAGCGCGGCGGCCCTGGGCGTCGTAAACCCACAGCCCGACGTAATGGTCCCGCCAGGAGACGAGCCGGACCTCCAGCGGAGCCTCCCGGCCGGGCTCCCGGTACACCACCACATACGGAAGTCCGGTGGCATCCCGCTCCCGGGCCTCCTCGACGGAGATCGGCCGCCAGGGCGCACACGCCTCCGGGTCCCACGCCTGCGCGTACCCCACCTCGACGACCATTGCCGCTCCCCGCTCCTGCGCTTCGCCTTGACTGTGTTCCTGATCTGCAAGGTAACCGCCCGCTATGACAACGGCCCTACCGGGCCGGGTATGAGGCCGGTCGGCCGGCTGGTCGTCGCGTCGGCCGGGCACCGAGAGGCACGGGTGCTCCCTGGTGCGGGGGCCTGCGGACGTGAGGTACGGGGTTGCAGCGGTTGCAGCACAGCGGCGTCTGTGGTGTCGCTGCGGTGTCGTCGTTGTCTCTGGTCTCTACGCCGACGGGGCCTGACCGGACGGGAACTGCCGAGGCACGATCTGCCGTCTCCCATGATGCCGCGTGGGGTTCCGCGGGTGGATGAGTCCGTGCGCTGCCGGCTGATGCCATGTCAGTGCTGGGCAGTGTTCTGGTGTCGGTGTCGGGGGACAGCGGAGGGGGACGGGGCGTCGTGGCAGATACGAGCCGTAACAAGATCTGGGTAGTGGTCGGAGCCTCGTTCGTCGCCGTCGGCCTGCTGATCAGGTTGGCGATCGCCATGGGTGGCTCCCACGCTTCGCCCACGCCGATTGCGAGCCGGCCGTCGCTGGACGGCGGCGGTGCGGTGACGGTCAGCCCGGGGGGCTATCCCGCGCCCAGGTCTCTCTGCGAGCGCGTCGACTTCCAGGAATTCGCGGGGGTGTTTCAGCTTCAAGGTGCGCGCGATGGCTACAACACCGGTCTCGAGCCCGAGGTGGTCTCCGGCTCCATGTGCGAGCAGTCCATGTCTCGCGGTGGTACGGGAACGGTCGAGGTCACCGTCCTCTGCAGCGCGTGGCAGGACATTGCCAAGGCCATCGAGGGGTTCGAGCTCGGCCGGGCAGCACCCTACGGCCCTCCGGAGGCGGTATCCGGTCTCGGGGACCAGGCCTACCGCTACCGCGGGTCGAACCATCCCACTGTCGGGATGAAGGCTCGTGTCCGCAACCTCGACTGCAAGGTCGAGGCCGAACCGAAGCCCCCGATGACCGATGCCGAGGTCGACGGCTCGTTCGCGGCCATGCAGCAGCTTCTTCAGACCCTGATCCCCAAGCTGACCCACTGAGGTGGAGGGGACGGTTGGAGGTCGTCTGGGCGGGCACCGGGGCGGCTGCATGGAGGGCGCCCGCCCGGCGGCGGTGATCAGGTCGCTGTTCGTGTTCGCTCCAGGTGCTGGTGCAGGTGCCGGACCGTAGAGGTGGTCGCGTACGGCACAGGCGGCGTCCCGTACCGGCGGAGGCATGTCCGGGTCGGTGTCCGACACCTGGTGGAACGGGCGCATCCCTTGAGCACGTCGATGCTCGGGACGACGCGCCGCCCCCTGCTCGCACACTGTGGCCGCCTGGTCCAGGCGTCAACGCCGAGTCGGCCGACGTTCAGCTGCGCCTGGCGATGGCCCCTCCGGGATTGCGGGCCGGGCGGTTGGCGTTTCACCCACGTTCCCGCTCCACAGGCCTGTGTTCGGCCTTGCTGCCTGCGGCGTGGGGGCGGTCGCCTGTCGCCTGTCGCCTGTCGCCTGTCGCCTCAGCCTCGCACCATGGGCGATGAGAAACTCTCAGCCCCCAAGTCCGCGCGCGACTACTGTGCCGTCGGTGGATCGTCGCGAGCAGCGAAGGGGCTGAGTTGTGCTGACCACTACGCACCCGCCGTAGGTGCCTCTGGAAAGCCCAGAGGGCCGTACGGAGGCTCCCGATGTCCCGAACTGTCCGAACGACCCCCATGCGACTCCGCGTCCAAGCGGGCTCATCGGAGTCCATGGCGCTGTACGACCTGCGCTATGCACATGCTGAACTGGCGCGAGCCGCCCGCGAAGGCCGTCGTCCCGTCCCGGCGGAGACGCTGCGTCGGGTCACCTCTTGGCAGTGGATGGTGCTCTACTGCAGGACGGGCTCGTTTTCCGCCGAGATCGCAGCGGCCGAGCGCCGCGCCCGGCTCCAGGATCGACTCGACGCCCAGTGGATCCGCGGACTGCACCGCGCCGGCCACGAGCTTGACGACGCGGACATGCCGCCGGTCCGTCACCGTCATGGTGTGCTCTGGCATGCCTGGTAGAGCCGCGGAACACCACTGCCGTCTGCCGGGCAGCCACCTGCACGCACAGCTCATGGGCTGGGCCTTGCCGTCGCGGCCACGGCGGCGTTCTCCGTGCAGGCAGCCGTGAGTCCCGTAGGACGAGACAGGCCCGGCAGCGGGCCGGAACCTGGCCGTCGGCCCGGGTACACCTCGGGGCGTGTGACACGCATGCGCCGCACCGCACCGCACCGCACCCTCTGGAGCGGATCCGGTCCGGAGGGTGCGGTCGTGTTCTCAGCCTTCTGTGTCAGCCCCTGCGACGGCGGTTCCGGGCGACGATCGCGCGGGTGACCACGGGCGGGAGCAGGTCCTTGGCCAGCTTGCGCCAGCGGGCACCGGGCCTGCGCGGGACGGCAACGGGGACCGGCGCCGGTTCCGCTTGCGGCGCGGGGTGCAGCGGCTGCGGGGGTGTCGGCGCGACCACGCCCTGGTCCCCGATGCGTACGAGGGGGCGGCCGTCGATCACGTCCACGCCGTGCCAGAGGTCGGAGCGCTCCTCCAGCCACGCGAGCAGTGCCGCCTGGTGGGGCTCCGGGTCGCCCCAGGTCGCGTAGAGCTTCGAGCCCGAGACGCAGATGGGGTGCAGGTCGCCCGTGACGACGGCGGTCCAGACGGCGGCGGCGACGCCGGGGCAGTGCTCGGAGCGGTAGTCGTCGAAGACCACCACGGCATCCGGGGTCGCTACGAGACGCGAGGACGCGATGTCCGTGACGACATGCTCGTAGAGGTGCGAGGCGTCGACGTGCACGAATCGGCAGCTCGTCGGCTTGACCTCGTCGGCGACGACCGAGGTGGGGGCCTGGATCAGCGTAGGCAGCGCCTCGTGGAAGGCCAGGTAGTTCGTCTCGAAGCCGCGCCGCGTGAGCGTGGGGTAGGAGCTGCGGTTCTCCGCGATGTTGAAGTCGTCCGTCGCAGGCGAGTCGAAGAGGTCACAGACGGTGAACTCCTCGCCGGGCCGGAGGTACCGTCCGAGGAAGATCGCGCTCTTCCCCATGAAGGCACCGAGCTCCAGCAGGTCGCCCGGCTGCCCCTCATCGCTGTTCTGGCGTGTCAGGAACCAGTCGAAGAGCACCTGGTCATACGCCGAGAACCACCCTTTGACCTCGCTGTACGCGGTGGGGACGAGCGGGGCCGGCTCACCGTCGGGGGTGGTGACGGAAGCTTGTGAAACGTGCGACACGGAGAGTCATCCTCCAGCGGAGTGGCATCGGTTTTCACTCTGATACCCGGCCGGGTAACGGCACCCTAAGCCCTGAACGGACGTGTGACGAGATGTGAGCGAGATCTGCCTGTGATTTGCGGTCGGTGCACCTCGTGTGTTCAGACCTCGGTCCGGCGGCGCCGCCGCTCGACAGCGATGTTTCGGACGCGCCCGGGGGGGGCGGCGGCGGTCGCGAGCAGGTACTACGGCGCCTCGTACCCGGCCGGGCGTGGGACGGCGGCGCGCTGGGATCCGTCCGACGGCTCGGTGAGCCCCTCGGCGGACCGGGCTCGCCGCGGGTGATGGCCGTGAGCAGCGTCCACTCGCCCAGAGCCCCGGCCGCCGGTCCGTCCTTAAAGCGCTCCGCGTGCCGAGCAGTACGCGTGCCGAGCAGTATGTGTGAAACTCCCTCTGAATGATCACTCGGGGGGATTTTCGCGTTGAACGAGCTGTTGAAGAGAGTGTGGATCGGGATGGGCGCGACGCTGGTCGCGAGTCTGGGCGCCGTGGTCCTGCCGGACCACATACAGATAGCGGACGACGGGCGCATCCACCTCGGGGCGCCCGCACCCATACCGTCGCCGTCCGCGCCGGCGCCCACGCCGGAGTCCACGTCACCGCCCCTTACGCGGGAGGCGGTGGACGAGGTGATCCGGACCGCGGTCAGCGCGGCGGGACTCGACGCGGAGCAGGGCCGCCCGGCCATCGCAGCCGGCGGCAACATGAACAGGACGAGTTGGGTGGCCGTCCGCGAGAAGGCCGCAGCGCAGTCCGAGATGGACGCGATCTGCGCGGATCTGGAGCGCCAGGGCTGGACGCTGAACCCGAACGGCGACCGGCCCAACGCCTCCCGCAGCTACAAGCGCGGGGGCTGGTACCTGCTGGTGAGCACGCGCGGTACGAGCCAGGCGCCCTCCCCCACCTCCGGCTTGACCGACTCGCAGACCTATCTGACCCTGACCGGGCTCCAGCTGAACCTCGCCGACATCCCCCTCCCCGAGATCACCGTCCGCATCGGCTGACCTCTCGATCAGGGCCGGCCGGCCGCGAGTGCTGAAGCGCGAGGATTGCTGAAGTATGCAGACTCAGACTCCGGCGACAGCCCCCACGCCAGAGCCGTGCCGCGGTCGCCCGTGAGGCCCACCTCAAGGAGGCCTGCGTACCCGTGGCGAAGGTGGTGCGCAGGTGCCCAGGTCTCGGGGTCGGTGGCGGTCGTGGTCGCGGTGGCGGTCGGGGTGGCGTTCGCCGTGGCGGCGGCCCTGTGTGTGTGGGGTGCGGCAGGCCGTGGCCAGGCTGCCCGCGAGCCGGCCAGCCCGGCGGTACAGAGCCACCAGCGGTACCAACGGCGTGGCTGTTCCGGGGGCGTGCGGCACGGCCGGCCCACCCGGTGGGCGCGGTGGCACGCGGCCCACACCCTGTCGCGGGTGTGGGCCGTTTCGGTGTCCCTCTGTCGACGTGCCTGCTACCAGGACGACTTGGTGACTCCGGGGAGGAATCCGGCGTGCGCCTGCTGCCGCAGCCTCACCCGGGACAGGCCGAACTTCCGGAAGTACCCGCGGGGCCGACCGTCGACGCTGTCCCTGTTACGGACCCTGGTCGCGCTCGCGTTGCGCGGCTGCTTGCGCAGTTCGGCCATGGCCGCTTCCCGTTCGGCCCCGGTGGTGGAGGGCCTCCGGATGATCTCCTTCAGCTCCGCCCGCCGAGCGGCGTACCGCTCGACGGTGGCCTTGCGCTTCTCGTTCTGCCCGATCTTGCTCGCTTTGGCCATCAGACCTTCACCCCGCGTGCGCGGATCCGTGCCACCGCGGCCTCGATGCCGATGCTGTCGACGGTCTTGATGGCCTTGGCGCTGAGCGTGAGCCGGACGTGCCGGCTCTCGCTGGGCAGCCAGTACCTCTTGCTCTGGATGTTGGGGTCGAAGCGGCGGGACGTACGCCGGTGCGAGTGGGAGATGTTGTTGCCGAATCCCGGCTTGGCTCCGGTCAGTTGGCAGTGTGCGGACACAGGCTGGCCTGCCTCTCCACCGCGGAGGCGGTATCGATAATGGAAATCATTCCCATATAGTAGCGCCATGGCACGCAACGAAGTACGCCCGGTCATCAAGCTGCGCTCCACGGCGGGCACCGGCTACACCTACGTCACCCGCAAGAACCGGCGAAACGATCCGGACCGGATGGTGCTGCGGAAGTTCGACCCGGTGATCCGCCGGCACGTCGACTTCCGCGAAGAGCGCTGAACCGCACCACCGGCCACTGCACTCCATCCCAGAAGGACAGCATCATGAAGCCCGGAATCCACCCCGCCTACGGCCCTGTCGTCTTCCGCGACAAGGCCGCCGACTTCGCATTCCTCACCCGCTCCACCGCCACCAGCGACAAGACGGTCGAGTGGGAGGACGGCCAGGTCTACCCCGTGATCGACGTGGAGATCTCCTCGCAGAGCCACCCCTTCTACACCGGCACCGCCCGCGTCCTGGACACCGCCGGCCGAGTCGAGCGCTTCGAGCGCCGCTACGGGAGCAAGCCGTGACCCTGCCCGTCGCCATCGTGTGCGGGCTCCACTCCGACGCCCGCAAGGAGGTGGTGGAGCGGCTGCTGCACTCCGTACCCGGCAGCGTCGCGCTCCACCACGACCTGGCCGCCGCGCCCACCGGCACGGTGCTGCGCGTGGTGAGGGACGCATCGGGCGAGCTCTCCCGCACGCAGACGCCACTCGCCAACGACTGCGCCTGCTGCGCTCTGCGCGAGGACCTGGTCCCCGAGCTGCTACGGCTGGCCGACAGCGGTAGCGCACGCCTGGCCGTGGTCGAACTGTGGGACTCCGTCGAACCCAAGGCCATGGCCGAGGTCATCGCCGGACACGGCCGCCCGGCACTCGACCTCACCGGCGTGATCACCGCGGTGGATCCCTCCCTCGTACTGCCCTGCCTCGCCAACGGCGACGACCTGGCCGACATCGGGCTCGCGGCGGCCGCCTCCGACGGGCGGACGGTGGGAGACACCTGGGCCCGGCAGCTCGAGTACGCCCCCGTGCTCGCCCTCGTGGAAAGTGAGGACGCCGACGACGAGGACCGCGCCCTGCTCTCCCAACTGCATCCGACTGCCCGCCAGGTGCCGGCCGGGTCCGGGGAACTGGCCCGTCTTGCGTTCGCCGGCTTCGACGTGGAAACGGCAGCGGCGGCGCAGCACCCCGCCTGCGCCCGGCTTCCCCAGGAGGCCGACGAAGCGGGAGTCACCACCTTCGTCTGGCAGCGGCGCCGGCCGTTCCACCCCGAGCGCCTCTTCGACGCCCTGGAAGACCTCTCCTGTGCCGCCGCCCGCAGCCGGGGCCGGTTCTGGCTCGCCGACCGTCCCGACACTCTGCTGGCCTGGGACGCCGCCGGCGGCGCCCTCTGCGTGGAGAACACCGGGCCCTGGCTGGCCTCCCTGCCCGACGCCGCCTGGGAGATGGTGCCGCCGATGCGCAGGGCTGCCGCCGCACTCGACTGGCATCCCGAACACGGTGACTGCTGCCAGCACCTCGTCTTCACCTCCCCCGGACTCGATCGGGACGGGCTGGAACGACTCCTGGATTCCTGCCTGCTCACCGACGCCGAGTACGCGGCGGGGCGGGAGGCGTGGCGAAGGCTGCCGGCGGCCTTCGACTCGCTCCTCGACCCTGTCTCCTGACACCTTCCCCATCCCACCCCCGTACGGGTCTCTGTCCCCGTCCCGCACCTCTGCATCCCCCAGCCCAAGGAGTTCTCATGGCCCGTCGTCAGCCCCCCAAGCCGCTGAAGGCCCGCCCCAACCCGCTCGAAACGGCCCGGATCACGTACATCGACTACAAGGACACCGACCTGCTGCGGAAGTTCATCTCCGACCGCGGCAAGATCCGCAGCCGACGCGTCACCCGGGTCACGGCGCAGCAGCAGCGACAGCTCGCCGCGGCGATCAAGAACGCCCGCGAAATGGCCTTGCTCCCCTACGCCGGCAGCCGCTAGCACTCACGGCCGCGTGCCGGCACGGGGTGCGCGGGACCGCGACGCCGGCCGGGCCGTCTTGACGATCTTTCGCCGGGCGGACGCAACCGGCACCCCGGCGGCGTGCGTGTCGGCAGCCGAAGGGTCTCAGAAGACGTTGCACGTCGTGGCCGTGCGGAGTCGAACCGCTCGGCCCCGGACCCGGAGTGTCAGGAGCCGTTCCGTGTGGGAGAAGATGTTGGGAAACGACACCAGCGTGCATCAGGACCGAGTACTCGAAGCCTTCCGCCAGGAAGCCGAAGCCCTGACCCATGCCATGTCAGAGCTCTCCCCGGCCGACTGGCAGCTTCCGACGCGCTGCACTCCCTGGAGCGTGCTCGATCTGCTCGGACACGTATGTGTGGTGATCGACTGGCTTCCGGGCATGCTGGACGCACCGGCACCCGATGAGCCGGAGATCTCGGCAGCGGAGTACTACCGCCCGGACGACCGGTTCTCACCCCGGACCAACGACCGTCGGATCGCATTGGCCCAGGACCGCGCGGCAGGGTCCGCCGACGGCGCCGCCTTCGCCCGGGACTTTGCCGCCGCCTGGCAGCGGGTCGACCAGCTGTGCCGGGTGCAGCGGGTCGGCCGGACCGTACGTACGCGTCATGGCGACGCCATGCTCCTGTCGGAGTTCCTCCTGACCCGCGTGGTCGAGGTCGCTGTCCACGGTCTCGACCTCGCCGACGCACTCGGACGCAAGCCCTGGCTGACCCCGGCCGCCGGGGACGCCGTGACGGAGCTGCTCCTCGGCACGGAACATGTCACGGCCGTCGACGAGCTGGGGTGGAGCCGGGCGCGTTTTTTGCGCAAGGCCACCGGCCGGGAGCCGCTGAACGCAGCGGAGGCCGTACAGGTGGAACAGCTCGGCATGCGCTGGCTCGCCCTGGGCTGACCTCGACGCCCGCCCGCGCCCGCTTCCGAGGAACCAGGATCACCCGGTGGGCGGCGCGCAGCGTGTGCACGTCTGCCGCCGTATCGTAGGGATCACCTGGTACGGATCAGGAGGACTCGTGCGACGTGGTGAAGTCTGGTGGGTCGATTTCGGCGAACGGCGTCCGGCCGTAGTCCTGTCGGGAGGCAGCACGTCCGGGATCCGGGTGATGCAGGTCGTCGACCCGGCGGGCGTCGACATCAGCGGCCTGGGCGTCGAAGTGGCCGTGGGTGCCGAGGAGGGACTGCCCTGTGACGGTGTACTGCGGTTCGCGTTCCGGCGCCCGGGCTTCACCCCCTGTACGTGGCTGACCACTGTCTCCCAGGATGACTTGCTCGAACGGGCGGGCGTCCTGACCTCCGCGAAGCTCCATGAGATCGAGGAGGCGCTCCGCCTGGCCGAAGAGGCGCAGGAGGCGACCCCGGAGACGACCGCGAAGCTCAGCGAGATGAGGGACGCCCTGCGTCTCGGGGGCCTCGGGTAGGCGGAACGGGAAGGGCGGCCCGCCAGGTGCGGATGTCAGCGGCCTCCATCCGGAGGGTGTCGCGGTGACCCGGCTGCTGCGCTCACGCCGGTGCGCCTGCGCAGCAGCGTTCTTTCGTCTTGCGCAGAAGGCCGGGCGCGCCTCGGCGGTCAGGAAGTACCGGTGCTGTCGGGCGATGGCGGGAGCACGGCTGCCCGACGGCGCCGTTGTCCCCGAAAAGGAGCGAAGTGAAGACCCGTCAGAGGAATCCCGATGTCCCTGAGCCCGACGAGCCCTGGAGCGAGATCAGCCCAGGACTCTGGATGGGCGGACACTACTGGACCGACGGCACCGGCCGCCTTCAGCCGGCTGTCGCAGGTGACGAGTTCGACCTGGTCATCAGCCTATTCACGCGCACAGGCCACGGTCCGCACCCGGCGGTCCAGCACCTGATCACCGAACTCCCCGATGGTCCGCTCACTGCCGGCCAGATCCATTCCATCCAGGAGTTGGCCCGTACCGCGGCACATGCTCTACGAGACGGCCGTACCGTGCTCGTGCGATGTCACTCCGGCTACAACCGCTCCGGGCTGGTCACCGCGCAGTCTCTCATCGAGCTGGGTTACACATCGGACGCAGCCATCAGACTCATCCGCCAGAGGCGATCGCCGCGGGCACTCAACAATGAGACCTTCGAGCAGTACCTGACCACCGGGCTTCATGTGGCTCACCTCCTGAGCGGGCTCGACACGCTCGGCTGAACCACGCGCGTTGCGCTCCTCTGTGCCGCGGCGGCGGTTCCGAGGAGCCGTCGGGGGTCGGCACCGGGTTGGGGCTCCGTGGTGTTCTCCGTGGCCGGCACGGAGGCGGTACGCGGTCTCGCCGGGGCAATCTGTGGTCACGGCGATCGGCCCGGCAGCAGCAGACCGGGCCGAATCGCACCAGCGATTGAAGGAGTGACCATGGCCGGCACCACCACCACCGCCAGCAACAGCAACAGCACGTACGAGGGTTTCAGCGTCGAGGAACGGGCTGCGATGAAGGCACACGCCCTGGAGCAGAAGAAGGCCGCACGCCGAGGCTCGGCCGCGGAAAAGGCGGCGGAGGCGGAACGGGACGTACTGGCGAAGATCGCCGAAATGCAGGACTCCGACCGGATCCTGGCCGAACGCGTCCACGCCATCGTCACCGCCCACGCCCCGGCCCTCTCCCCGAAGCTCTGGTACGGCATGCCCTCCTACGCCCTGGACGGCAAGGTCGTCTGCTTCTTCCAGAGCGCGGAGAAGTTCAAGGCCCGCTACGCCACCCTCGGCTTCAGCGACCTCGCCAAGCTCGACGACGGCCCCATGTGGGCCGCCGGCTTCGCCCTGACCGAAGTAACCCCCGAGGTCGAGGCCCGGATCACCGAACTCGTCAAGCGCGCGGCGTGAAGCGTCCGACGGCAATTAACGCCGGTCCGGGCCGGCTGGGGTGCCGCTGTCGTGCGTGCAGGCTGCGGCGTGGCCCGGCTACGGGGTGGTCATCGGGGCGAGACCGAGGTCGGTGAGGGCACGGGCGCCGCGGGCGGCGTGGTCGCCGCCCGCGAGGGTCAGGGTCCGGGCCGACTGATAGCGGCAGCCGGCGGCGTCGAACGCGCTCGCGGTGGCGATCAGCCGTTCCGTGTCGGCGTCGAGCAGTGCCGCCGCGCGTTCCACGAGGGCGGTGGCGACCGGGTTGCCGGCCACCGCGGTCCGGGCTCTCGCCAGGCGGGCGGCTGCGTCGGGGGCTCCGGCGAGTACGGAGGCTTCGGCGCGTAGTGCCACGTACCAGTGGAGCCAGATCCAGGTGGTCCACTGCCGTACCTGGCCCGGTTCGGGGGCCGTTCGTTCCAGGGCTGCCTCGGGCCGCCCCTGGTGCAGCATGAGGAGCGCGTCGAAGACCGCACCGTACCCGTGGGTGTTCCATGGCGAGGGGTCGACCTGCGCGAGCAACGCGCTCCAGTCGCGCCGGGCTTCCTGGTCGTCGCGCAAACCGTGGATCGTCGCCATCGCTGCCGCCGGCGGACCAAGGACCGCTCGGGCGGGGCTGCCGGCCCGCTGCCAGGCGTCGCGGAACCGCAGGCCGGTGGTGAGCGCCTGTTCGGCGTCGCCCGCCAGTGTGTCGGCGACGAGCAGCCAGCCCGTGGCACGGTGGCCGACCTCGGCCAGCTGCGGGTGTTCCGCGAGTCGCCGCGCCCACTGGCGGGCGCCCGGGAGGTCGCCTACGCCGAGCGCGGCCTCGGTGGCCTCGCCGAGCGCCTCGATCAGCTCGTGGGTGCCGGCCGGGCCGTACGGGCTGTACGGTGCGTCCGAGCCGTCCGGCACGGTTACGAGCAACTCGACCCGGCGCCGAGCCGTCGCCGCTGCCGCGAATGCGTCCCCGGCCCAGCTCAGCGCACCGGCAAGGGTGTCGAGCGCGGCGGACTCCGCGAGCGGGTCCTTTTCGAGGTGGGCGAGTTCGACCGCTCGTTCGGCGGAGGCGATGGCCTCCTGGACGGCGGGGCTGCCGGGACTGCCAGAGCTGCTGCCGGCCGTGTGCGTCGCTCCGTCGGAAGCGTCGGTAGTGCCAGTGCCAGTGCCAATGCTGGCGCCAGTGCTGTGCGTGTGCGTGGTGCTGATCGCGTGGGTGAGGGTTCGCCCGGCCTCGGCCAGAGCGACCGCGGCCCGGGCGGAATGGTCGGTTCCGGCCAGTTCCCGGGCCTCGGCGATGAGCGCGTCGGCTTCCTCGGGCCGGAGCGGGGTGACGAACTTGCTGGAGAACCGGTACGCGTTGCTGGCGGCGGCCGCCAGATCGCGGGCGGCCGCGACGGTGTAGCCCGCCCCGCGTGCGACATCCGCGGCTGCGAGGTTGAGGCGGTGCATGTCATCGCCGTGCAGGCGGCAGGCGGCCACGGCTGCCGCGTGCCGGAACATCGCCGCCGCATCGGCCGGATTGGTGGCGAGCGCGGCGGCCTGTTCGTACCGCTGCTGGGACTCTGCGATCAGATGGCGGGTGAAGGCCAGTTCCGCCATGGCGCGGGCGAGACGGTAGGCGTCCACGCGCTGCTCCGTACGGCTCTCCGCCCACGCGAGGGCGGCGCGCAGTTCATCGGCCGCCCGGTCGAACCGGGCCCGCCAGTCCGCTCGTGGCTCCACCAGTTCGGCGCTTCGGGCGAGGCACCAGTGGAGGTGCCGGGCCTGGGTGTCGTGGAGTTCACCGGCCTCGGTGAGGCGGTCGGCCCCGTACTGGCGCAGGGTTTCCAGCGCCCGATAGCGGGTTCCGTCCGGGGCGAACGTGACGGCCAGCAGGCTCTGTTCGGCGAGTCGGGCCAGCCCGTCGACGACGGTCGCCGCGTCGAGCCGGGTGACCTCTGCCGCCGCCTGGGCGGTGAACGGTGTCACGAACACCGACACCCGGCGCAGCAGCGCCCGGTCGGCCGGCTCCAGGAGGTTGTGGCTCCAGTCCAGCGCCGCCCGGACCGAGCGGTGCCGGTCCTGGGCGCGGGAGCCTCCGGTGAGCATGCGCAGCGGGTGAGCCAGGGCGGCGGTGATGCCGTCCAGGCCGAGGGTGGCGTACCGGGCGGCGGCCAGCTCGATCGCCAGTGCCATGCCGTCCAGCCGTGCGCAGATCTCGGCGACCTGCTCGTACTGTGCGGGATCGAGGGGCCGGCCCACCGATGTCGCCCTGTCGATGAACAACGCGACCGCGTCCGACCCGCCGGCGACAGTGCCCTTGCTGTCATGGCGGTCACGGCTGTCGTCGCCGTCATCTCCGCCCTCGCCGTAGTCGGCCGACGACGGTGACAACGACAGGGAAAGTGACAGTGACGGGACCGGGTACACCCGCTCGAACGGCACCATCAGCCGGGAGCGGCTGGTCACCAGCACGCGCACCTGTGGGCAGGCGGCCAACAAGCGCTCGAGGAACAGCGCCGCCCCGTCGACGACCTGCTCGCAGTTGTCCAGCACCAGCAGGGCGTGGCGGTCGGCGAGTGCGGTGGCCACGGACCCGGCCATGTCGTGGCCCAGTTGCTCACCGAGGCCGAGCGCCTCGGCGACCGCAGTGGCGATCATGCCGGGGTCGGTGACCGGGACCAGGTCGACGAACCACACCCCGTCGGCGAACTCATCGGCGGCATCCGCGGCCACCGCCAGCGCGAGCCGGGTCTTGCCCACCCCGCCGGGGCCGACAGCGGTCACCTGCCGGTGCTCCTTGAGCATCGTGGCCAGCGCAGCCCGTTCGCTCTGCCGGCCGATGAACGAGGTGAGGCGCATCGGCAGCGCCGGCGCGGGGCGCTGCTGGTCAGGCCTCGTCCGTCGGGTCGCGCACCGGGCCAGCGCCCGCCGGTCGGGCACATCCAACTTGCGCAGCAGCGAGGAGACATGGGTCTCCACCGTGCGCACCGAGATGTACAGCCGTGCCCCGATCTCGGCGTTGCTGAGATGGTCCCCGACCAGTTCCAGCACCTCGGCCTCGCGAGGCGAGATTTCCGCTGCTTCTCCCATGGCCCCATTCTGTCGCACGCGTATCCGTACTCCCGCTCCGTGCTCGTCTCCGTGGTCGCCACGGATGCCGGCCGACCGTGCCGCGCGAGACGCTGTGACCCACACGGAACGGAACGGAACGGAACAGAACGGCCGTTCGCGGCCCATGACTTCAAGGAGCGCCATGTCCAGCTCGCCCACCCCGTCCGCCTCGTCCACCCCCTCCAGCCCCTCCACCTCGTCCCCCTCAGGAATCAGGACCGTGCTCCACCCGGTGTCCGAACTGGGCAGGGCCAAGGAGGTGTACGCGGCGGTGCTCGGCGTGGCGCCGAGCACCGAATCGCCGTACTACGTCGGCTTCGAGGCCGCAGGACAGCATGTCGGGCTGGTGCCGGGCGGCGGACCGCAGGCGATGACGTCACCGGTGGCGTACTGGCAGGTGACGGACATCGGGGCGACGCTGGCCGCGGCGACGGCGGCGGGTGCGACCGTGACCGAGCCCGCGCATGATGTCGGTGGCGGTCGGCTGGTGGCCACGGTCGCCGACCCCGACGGCAACGTCCTCGGCATCCTCCAGGACCAGTCGGGCACCGGCCCCCGCTCCCGCGCCCGGCGCCGTCTCGACACCGAGCACCGGCTCACCCACGATGTCGACGTCTGGGTGGCGACCGCTTCGACCGACGGCGCGCCGTACCTGGTGCCGCTGTCCTTCGACTGGGACGGCCGAACCCTGCGGGTGGCCACCCCGGCGGACAGCCCCACCGGCAGGAACCTGGCAGCAGCCGGGACGGCCCGCCTCGCACTCGGTCCGACCCGCGACGTCACCATGATCGACGCCACGGTCGAGGTCCTCGACCTCGATGCACTCTCGCAGGAAGTGGGTGACCGTTTCGCCGGACGCACCGGCTTCGACCCGCGCGCACTCACCACGGCCTACCGCTGGTTCCACATCACCCCGCACCGCATCCAGGCCTGGCGCGAGGAGGACGAGCTGGCCGACCGCGAACTGATGCGGGACGGGCGCTGGCTCGCCTGACGTCACCCACGGCAGGCCCACCGAGCCCTGGTACGTTGCGCTGGACGGTCCACGCCGGGGCTCAGGGCACGGTGAAGAGGACCTTGTCGCCGTCCGCCGCGGGGTCCGCCACCTTCAGCGTGGCCCGGACCTTCGCTCCGAGACAGAGGTCCTCGCCGTCGGTCGAGCTGACCTTGGCCAGCACGGCGGGGTCGGCCAGGTACACCTTGCCCATGCGGGGCCTGTCCCACTCGGCGTCGGTGTCGACGACCGCAGCGTCGAACACCTCGCCCACGCGGTGCATGAGGACCGCGGCCTCGGCCAGGTCCAGGGTCTGCCGGTCCGCAACACCCCCCTTCCCCCGTGCCATGTCGCACGGCAGGCAATGCAGGGCATCGAGCACCCACTCCGGCGGGTCTTCGTCCGCGCATGCCGCCACGCACAGCGCACCGGTATACCTGTCGACCAGGCGGCGCAGCGGGGCCGTGCAATGGGCGTACGGGGCCGCGATCGCCGCGTGCATCGTGTGTTCCGGCGTCTGGTGGTCGCGGAAGACGGTGTACTCCGCCTTGGGCATCGTTGTGGTGGCCTCGGTGAGGAACGCCATGTGCTTCCGGTTCTTCGGATCGAGCTTGCGGACCAGCGCGGCGTACGAGACACCGGGATCCCAGGCGATCCCCAAACACTTGGCGATCTTGTGCAGGCGCTCCACGACCTGTGGGTCGGTCTGCTCCTTCTGGGTGCGCAGGATCCCCGTACCGCTGTCGATCATGATCTGGGCCGCGGCCATTCCGGTCATGAGGGAGATCTGTTCGTTCCAGCCCTCCACCGGCAGCGTCGCCGCGTAGCTCAGCCGGAACGATCCGTCCTTGAAGGTGACCTCCTGGTTCGGCAGGTGTACCGAGATGCCCTCTCGCTTGATCTCGATGTTCTCCCGCAGCTTGCCGATCTCGCGCAGCAGTGCGACGGATTCCGCGGCCGTGCCGTTCTCGATGCCCTGCTGGACGCCCTGGTAGCTGTATTTGGCCCGGCTGCGGACCATGGCCCGGGTCACGGTCGATTCGGTGACGTTGCCGTCGGCGTCGAGGTCGTGCTGCCACAGGAGGGCCGGGCGGTCCTTGCACGGCAGCAGGCTGGCCGCGTCCTCGGAGAGCACGGGCGGGTGCAGGGGCACTTTGAGGTCGGGGAAGTAGAGGGTCTCGATCCGGTCGCGCGCCTCGGCCTCCAGGGGGCTGCCGGGCCTGACGAACGCGGCCACGTCGGCGATGGCGTAGTACACGCGGAAGCCGCCGCCTGACCGCCGTTCCAGATGCATGGCCTGGTCGAGGTCCTTGGAGGTCGACGGGTCGATCGTGAAGAACGGCAGATGGGTGGCATCCTCGTGGTCCAGGTCCGGTCGGGCTGCTGCCCTGTCGGCTGCTTTGAGTACGCGCTTGGGAAAGGCCAGAGGGATCTTCAGCTCCGTACGGAGCTCCACCAGCGCGGAACGCAGGGCGTCCAGGGCCTCGCCGGACATGTGCAGGGGGCGGCGTCGCATGCCCTGAGCGTAGGACGAGGGTCACGGACCGGCGCGGCGGGCGGGTCCGGGTGGCGGAGCGGCCGTACGGGGTGTAGGGCGGGGCCGCCCGCCGTACGGAACGGGCGAGGCGGCAAGGCTGCGGGGTGGGCCGTTTGTGGCAGGCCAGAGGCCTGCTGCGGGGCCAGTCTCCGGCACTGCGGCCACAGTAGGTGACCCGACAGGGCTGTCGTGGGAACGGATTTGTGACGAATCCTGTGCGCCGGCGCCGTATTGCAGAAGGGCACCCGCTTCCAGAAGGGCACCCGCCCTGTTCTGCCGGCGGTGAACCCCGGCCCGACCGGGCGCGACGATCACTACCGTCCAGTCCCATGACGACGATTGCCACGCGCACGGTCCAGTACCCGGCCGACGGTCTGACGATGATCGGGCACCTCGCGCTCCCGGCCGGTGCCGGCCGGCGGCCCGCGGTACTGCTCGGACCGGAGGGCCCGGGACTCAGCGACGTCGAACGCCGCCGGGCCGATGCACTCGCCGAGCTGGGATACGTAGCGCTGGCCTTCGACATCCACGGCGGGCGCTATGTGAGCGACCCTGAGGAGATGCTGGCCCGTTGCATGCCGCTGCTCGCCGACCCCGACCGGATGCGAGGCATCGGCCACGCGGCGCTCAACGTGTTGCGCGCCGAACCCCGGAGCGACCCCGACCGGATCGCCGCCATCGGCTACGGCACCGGGGGCGCGATCGCGCTGGAACTCGGGCGCGACGGCGTCGACCTGCGCGCGATCGGGACAGTCAACGCACTGACCACGGGCCGACCGGGCGAGGCGGCGCGCATCCGCTGCCCGGTGTGGGCCGGGGTCGGGTCGCAAGACCCGATCATGCCGCCCGCGCAACGCAACGCGTTCACCGCCGAGATGCAGGCCGCGGGCGTCGACTGGCGCCTCACGGTCTACGGCGGCGCCTTGCACGCCTTCCACCACCCGCCGGTCGACCACCCCGTGGTCCCCGGCGTCGGCTACCACCCACGGCACGCGCAGCGAGCCTGGCACGACGTCCTCGACCTGCTCGCCGAGTGCGTGCCTGTGACGGAGTGATCGGGGCAGTGGTCAGGTCAAGCTCGGAGATCGGCTGCGGATGCCTGTGCGGGTGCCCGGCGGGTGCTGGTGCCGGGCGGGTGCGGGCACAAGTGGTGCTGCACGCCGCGCGGATGCTCCAACACTGCGCATCGCCCCGTCGGACGGGGCTGCACCTGGACACCGTGCGCCGCTGGGGCGGCCGGTTCGCCGGACAAGCCTTGCCCGGGCTGGGCTCAGAGGCCGTCAACGCTGCGGCCGTCCGGCTCCGTGCGCACCCCGCTGCAGGCCGTCAAGGCCAAGGCGCCGGGCCTACCGCTGCCCACCGCTGGTCGGGCCCGGAACTGGCCCGCGATGCCGCCCGGCGGGGCATCGCCGCGTTCGTTTCGGCGTCCACCGGGCGCCGCCGGCTGGCCCACGACGCGCTCCCGAAGGCCTTACGGAGCCGACCGCTCAGGCGCCGGGAGCCCGGTATCCGACCTGGTCCACCTTGTTGAGGGCCTCCAGGGTTTCCTCGACAGTGAGCAGGACAGTGGTCTCGAAGGAGCGGAGCGCGCCACCACGGCTGATCGCCAGCGCCACCGCGGCCATCGACACGTTGTCCGGAGCCTCCCACAGGTTGTACCCGTCGTGTGTGCCGAAGGCGTACCAGAAGCCGTGGAGCCGCCCACCGACGGACTCGATGTACTCCCGGGCGGCCTCGGAACGGTCCTCGGGGTGGCTGGTCAGCCTCGCCCAGGTTTCCGGCGTGTAGCTGAACCTCGACAGATAGAGCGGCATAGCTTCCCCTTTCATCCCCCGCAGGGTGCCCGAGCCGCAAGCCGGAAGCGTGGCGGCGCCACCGCACATCCCCCTTGCGAGCCGACGGATGACCGTCCCGGGTCATGCAGTGCTCACTCGCCACAGGCCCCGCTCGCTCCGGAGCACCCTGGCCCGGCGATCGACTCCCCGGCCGGGGTGCCGACGGCCGGCCGGGTGGGGTCGTTGCAGGCATGGGCACCAGGCATCAGTTCGTGCACCGTGCCCGGCTGCCGCCGTACCGCCCGTCGAGGCCGATCCGCCACTGAGTCACCCCCAGAGCTGTCCCCTGTGCGGTGGCCCCAGCTGTCACGTCCGGCCGGGCGCTGCCCGGGTACGGCGTTCCTCGACCGACTCGACGTCGGCTCGCAGACCAGTGGCGTCCGCCAACCTGGGCAGCCGCAGCCGCTGTGCCCCTCGACATCAGGCCTCACGGCGCCGGCGAGCCTGACTGCGGGAAGCTCCTCGCCGACCAGCAGGGCCTTTCCGTTGGGCCATCGGGGTGCGCCTGGGAGACACCGTCGGGCGAAGCATCCGGGCGGTACGTCAGATTCGCGCATTTCTCCACGCATCCGACCTGACAGCATGTTAGGGATATAAGCGGAATGATCCGCCAAGTAGGAGGTATGTAGCAATGCGCACGACTCTTCTTCGTGTGGCGACCGTGCTGGGTAGCGTGGCAATGCTGGCCGCCGTCGGCAGCGGCGTGGCAACCGCCGATGGCGTGGGCAGCGCAGGCATCGGCAACCATGGCGTCGGAAACGCCGGTGCCTTCAACGACGGCATCGGAAACGCCGGCGCCTTCAACCATGGCGTGGGCAACGCCGGCATCGCCAACTGGGGACTGGGCAACGCGGGTATCGCCAACACGGGGATCGGCAGCCACGGCATCGGCAACTCGGGCATCGGCACCGCCGGCATCGGGAACTGAGACGGGCCACCGCCCACCAACATCGCACAACGACCGTGTGACACGACGCGCCCGGCCGATGGCCGGGCGCGCCCACCGGAGCCTCGGCCGCATCAGCTGCGAGGCACCGGTCCGGGCGAGACGCCCCGCAAGCCCACTAAGACAGCGAGGCTGGACGCTGTCGGCCGCAGCGACGGCCACGCAGGGCGGGCGAGGAGAAGGTCCCGATTGCTGGACGCGCTCACCTGGAGGGGACGGCGTCCTTCGGGGAGGTGTGCCAGTTGGTGACGACCGGATTGTCCACGGTGATGGTGCCGACGGGCAGGGAGACCGGGTCGGGGTCGTCGTTACCGATGGCCACGATGATGCTGTCCAGCTCTTTGCCACCGTTCGCGCTGGTGGCCTTCGGGTTCACCCCCGCGTAGGCCGCGGTGTTCCCGGACAGTGTGACCTGCTTTCCGGTGGACTGCTCGGCGGGGCCGGCTTCCGTGCCGTCGGATCCGAACGCAGTGGTCGGATGAGCGGCGGGCAGGACGCAGGTGATGCCTGGCTTCGCCTTCGCGATGACGAGAATGTATCCACCGGCCTGCGTCTCGGACCTGGTGCTCCAGGAGATGTCGTTGGCTCCGCAGACCGGTGACATGATCGCGACGAATGCCGCCGACTCGCACCGCGGCCCGGGCCGATGCGAGCGGGCCTGGACTTGCTTCGCCCGCTCTGGACGCATTATCGGGTGGCGCTGCCCCGGCACTCTTTCAACCGGTGGAAGTGCGCTCCGCAACCTTGCGCTTCCAGTGGAGTTGCCTGTGCGAGAACGCCTTCCGGGTCCGCGAGCGCCTTGTGCGCGTAATCCTCGAGGCGGGGTGTGCCCCGTACGGCTTGCCTCTCAGCCATTCAGTGACCGCGGGTGTTCCCCACGTCGGATGACGCACGAGGTCCGGTCGCTCTTGCACCTGCGGTCGGCGTGGATCATCCACTGCGTCCGGAGAGGACCCAAAACGAGACGCAGTCACTGTCGAGGTGGAACGGGCCGGCACTTGAACAGATACGGTCATGCCCGCCAACGCCGAGAGCCCTCACTACGGATCTGTCCAGCGGTATGCATCGAAGCGAGGTGTTGGCCCCCGTCACGCGAGCCGCCCCTGCTGTATCCCCTCCGGACCAGGGACTGACGAACAAGGAATGAACGCACAGATGAAGACGACAATCCGGTCAGCCTTGGGCACCGTCCTCCTGGCCGCCATGACGGCCACCAGTGGCTCTGCTGCCGCCCAGGAGGCAAGGGCCGACGCACCGGCCGCGGACCATGCCCGGCTGACAGGGCAGTGGACCGAGCCTGTCGACAAGAACCGCCCGGGAATCACCTTCTACATCCAGAAGCTGACCTTCACCGCGGACGGCCGTTTCGAGCAGATCAACGACGTGATCTGCAACCAGGACGATTGTCCCGCGTTCAGGATCGGCATGAACACGGGCACGTACCGTACGGAGGGAAGGACCATCCACCTCGACGGCAACCTCTCCGACCTGCACGGCGCCGTCCGAAGCAGCAACACCATCGTCCTCGACAAGCACGTTCTCCACCGCACCACCGGCGAGGCCTCGAAGTAGCTCGCCGGGCTTGCCTGGACCCGCGACGAACGTGCCGGGCGCGCATGCCGCAGCTGGGCCGCCGCCACCACCGACGACCCGCTTCGATGACGGCCGTTCATGCGAGATCGGACTGTCCGTGGACGGCGTGGAACGTTCCCGCCGCGGTGAACGCGTTGGCGATCGGCGCGATCCTGCTGGATCACCACAGGCGGCCTCACCCCCCAGGACACCGAGGGCATCCGCGCACTGCTCCTGGACCGCTTCGCCGCCTGGTCCCCGCGACTGCGGCAGATACACCGCTACAACGACGGCCCCTACGTCGACCGTCCCCTGTACGCCCTGCCCGGGGCAGCACAGCCTTCGAAGGCCGACCGCGGTGCCCCGCGGGGGCGGTGGATACTGTGGCGTTGCAGGTGAAGTTCATTGACGACCGGGGGACTTGAGCGCAACGCGAGAGCCGCATCGAGCAGGAGGACAACGGTGCCGTGGCGAACCCCGGAGGCGCCGAACTGCTGTACTGGCCGGACACCTGCACGGGGATCGGGGACTACCTGCTGCGGGCTCTGCCGAACACCCGGGTGGGCCTCCTGCGGGCAGACGCTCCCCGCACCGCCGAGGCCTCGGTCAGCGGCATCTTGTACGTGTGGCCGCAGGCCTCGCGCTGAAGGGGAGCCCTGGGATCCCAGGGCTCCCGTGTGAGCGGCTGTGCTTGGCGTCAGCGTGCGAATTTTTCAATGGCCGCGGGGGTGACCGGGGTGAAGAAGTTGACGAGGTTGCCGTCGGGGTCGCGGAACAGCAGCGACCGGTTGCCCCAGGGCATCGTGGTGGGCTCGGTGACGAAGTCGGTGACGAAGCCGGTCAGATTCTGGTGAACGCGGTCCACGTCGTCCACGAGGAACTCGGTGATCACGCTGTGGTTGTCCGCCGGCCGGGCCGAGCCCGGGGCGAACAGCGGGACGGTGCGGGTCCCGGCGATCGCGAGGGTGGCACCCGCGGTCCGGAGTTCGGCGAAGTCCTCGGTGGCCCACGTCGCCCGCGCCCCTGTGGCTCGCTCGTAGAAGTCGACGAGGCGTGCGACGTCGCTGGTGATGATGCGGATCGAGACGAAGTCCATGGGAATCTCCTTGGCTGTGCTGGAGGCGTGCTCGTCGCAGGCTAGGAGAAATAGTGGACAGAATCGGTCCTGTATTCGCGCTACGCTGCCAACATGCCTCGACCGACCGGCCGCGTGCTGACACTCCTGGAGCTGCTGCAGTCGGGCGGCACCCGGACGGTGGCCGAACTCGCCGACCGGCTCGGCGTCCAAGGACGCACCGTGCGCCGGTATGTGGACCAGCTGATCGACCTCGACGTGCCCGTGGAATCGGTACGCGGCCGCTACGGCGGATACCGGCTGGCTCCGGGGTACCGCTTGCCTCCGCTCATGCTCAGCGACGACGAGGCGCTGGCCGTGCTTCTCGGCCTGGTCGCGGGCCGCCGAGCGGGGTTGACGACGACGGAGCGCACGGCAAGCGAGACGGCGTCGGCGAAGATCCGGCGGGTGCTGCCCAAGCGCATCGCCCGTCGGCTCGACACACTCCTCGAAACTCTCGCCTTCACGGACCAGCCCGGCGAGTTCGACACCCCGGACGCCGGGGTCCTGCTCACGATCGCCGATGCGGTGCGCCACCACCGACCGGTATCGATCCGCTACACCGACCGTGACGGACGGCGCAGCGAGCGCACGCTGCACGCGTACGGGATCGTCACCCATGCGGGCCGGTGGTACGTCACGGGCAAGGCCGCCCGGATCGGCGAGGACCGGACCTTCCGACTCGATCGCATCACAGATGCGCGGACCCTGCCCGGCTCATTCGAAGCGCCAGTGGGTCCCGGTCCGGCGCAGCGCGTGTTGTCCGGGTTCGCCACGGCCGAATACCGGCATGAGGTGACCTTGCGGATCCACGGGACGGTCGAGCAGATCCGCGCCCACCTTCCGGCCGGCGTCGCGAGCCTGGAGGATGACGCGTCCGCGGTCGGCGAGGACCGCGCGACCGAGCGCTGGCTGCGCGTAGAGCTGCGGGCGGAGCGGCTCGACTGGTTGCCCCCGGTACTCGCCTCACTCGACCGGCCGTTCGTCATCGAGCGCCCCGATGAACTCCGCGACCTCGTCATCGCGCTCGCCGGTCGCCTCACGTCCTACGCCGCCGGGCACGACCGCGAGGAACCGATGGCATGAGATGGCACAGGGGGACGGTGTCATCAGGTCGAGGCCGTCGAGTCAGCCTGAAGGAGCAGTACAAGGACACACCCGCCGCCGGTGGCCGGTAGGTCCGCGGAGCCCCGCCCTTCGCCGACATGCTCCACGGTCGCGCCGTCAGCGGCCCACGTACGCGGGAACGCCGCCCAGTCCGTGGGGTCCGCCAGCGGGGTGGCGCCTCTGCCGTAGGGGGCGAGAAAGGCCTCGAGATGTGCGGTCGTGTCCGGCGGTACCGGCAGCCCGACGGCCCTCGGCCAGCCCTGTCAGGGCGTCGTCGCGGGTCCGTGCACGTAGTCGTCCGCGTCTACCGGACGAGCTGATACACCGGCCGGGCCCGTACAGGTGTCGTAGGCCTCCGTGCGCGGCCAGTACCGTCCTTCGAGGGACTCGGCGCTGCGGTTGAGGCGGGCCAGGACGTCCTCCAGCTCCCGCACCTCCTCGGGAGACCAGTCGGCCACCACCCGGGCCAGGCAGGAACGGTTGACCTCGCGGTCGGCGGCGAGCCGGCGACCGCCTTCGGCGGTGATGCGCAGTTTGCGGGCCATCCCGCCGTCCGGGTCCGCGACGCGCTCGGCCAGGCCGCAGCGCAGCAGCGCCGCCGTCTGGCGGTTTACGGTCGAGGTGTCGAGCCCGAAGGCCTCCGCCAACTGCCCGATGGACATGGGCCCCTGGGTGTCGATCCGGCTGAGCAGCAGGTACGCGGACCGCTCCAGGCGCTCGGGGTCGCGCTCACGCCGGGCCAGCACCTGGTGCCGCGAGAGCAGCATCAGCTCCCGTTCCAGTTTCTCCAGCACTGCGCCTCCCGCTCCCTTCGGCGCTCCATTATCGCCGCCCCGTGGACCGGCGGGGCTCCTCCTGCCACGAGCGGCCACCCACGGGCCGCAATATGCATGATACACAGCATGTGTACTATGCATTTCTCGTCGCGCCCCGACGAGCCCCAGCCTCAATCCGGAGGACCTTCATGACCGTCACCACGTCCACCGCCTCCCGCGCGGCCGAGATCCTGTCCCGGCCCGTCACCCTGAACGGCCTGACCGTCCCCAACCGCATCGCCATGGCGCCGATGACGCGGATGTTCTCCCCCGGCGGCGTGCCCGGCGAGGACGTGCAGGCGTACTACGCGAGCCGGGCCGCCGCCGGCGTGGGCCTGATCGTCACCGAGGGCACCTACGTCGGTCACGACTCCGCCGGGCAGAGCGACCGGGTGCCGCGGTTCCACGGCGAGGAGCAGCTGGCGGGATGGGCGAAGGTCGCCGCAGCCGTGCACGAGGCGGGCGGCACGATCGTGCCGCAGCTGTGGCACATCGGCATGGTGCGCAAGCAGGGCGAGGCGCCGTACGCCGACGCGCCCGCCGTCGGCCCCTCCGGCATCCGCGTGGACGGCACCGAGGGGACCGGCAAGGCGATGACCGGCGCCGATCTCGACGACGTCATCGGCGCGTTCGCCGACGCCGCCGCGGACGCCGTGCGGATCGGCTTCGACGGTGTCGAACTGCACGGCGCTCACGGCTACTTGCTCGACCAGTTCCTGTGGGAGCGAACCAACCGCCGTACCGACGCGTACGGCGGCGACGCGGTCGCCCGCACGAGGTTCGCCGCGGAGATCGTGGCGGCGGTCCGCGAGCGCGTCCCGGCCGACTTCCCCGTGATCTTCCGCTACTCGCAGTGGAAGCAGGAGGCCTACGACGCCCGGCTCGCGCAGACCCCGGAGGAGCTGGAGGCGATCCTGGCGCCGCTGGCGGCGGCGGGCGTCGACGTGTTCCACGCCTCCACCCGGCGCTACTGGCTGCCGGAATTCGAGGGCTCGGACCTCAACCTCGCGGGCTGGACCAAGAAGCTCACCGGCCGCCCGACCATCACCGTCGGCTCGGTCGGCCTCGACGGCGACTTCCTCCGCGCTTTCGTCGGCGAGGGCGCCGCGCTGGGCGACATCGACAACCTCCTGGACCGTATGGAGCGCGAGGAGTTCGACATGGTGGCCGTGGGCCGGGCGCTGCTCCAGGACCCGCAGTGGGCGGCGAAGGTCCTGGGCAACCGCTTCGACGAGCTGAAGCCGTACGATGCCGCGGCGCTCAAGTCGCTCAGCCGGTAGCCGGTGGCCGGTAGCCGGTAGCCGTCCTGAGCCTCGGCTCTCGAACGCCCCGCGACGTCGGTACGCCGACAACGCGGGGCGTTCACGCAGCCCGGTCATCCCCAGACGGGGAGGCAGTAGTCGCCGTCGGGGTGGGTGCCCTGTCCGGGGCGGGGCGGCCGCCCGGGCGTCCCGGTGCGGCGGGGGTCGTAGCGGTAGCCGTCGTGCTGCCGGTCCAGCCGGTACACGACCTGCGGAGTACCTCACGGCGGCGACGGAGGTACCCAGCCCGGGTGCCGTCCCGACAGACCCACCGCCCGGTCCAGCAGCGGGGCGTCGTCCGGTACGGGTACGACCGGGCCGAAGATGCCCCCGCCGCGGTCCTCTTCCTCTGCGGCGGCGAGGAGGAAGGCGTGCGAGAGGCGCAACGCGGCCTCGTCCGGGACGTACTCCTGGCCCGTCGCCCGGGCCAGATCCCAGCCGTGGATCACCAGCTCGTCCACGGCCACCGCGCCCGCGACCTCGCCCGGGAGGTCCACGCCGCCCGCCCGGGTCATGCCGGTCCAGGCAGCCGGGTCCTGCCAGGCCTCGGCCAGCTCGCCGAGGACCCGGGGCAGTTCCTCGCGCCAGGCGGCGGGCAGGGACACTCCGGCCGGGTCCGGCGCCGTGTCGGTGGTCGGGCCGAGGTCCTTGCGGCCGGCGTCACGGAACGCGACGGCGAGGCCGGTGAGGTGACCCAACAGGCCCCCCACCGTGTACTCGGGGCACGGCGTCGGGCCGGCCAGCCCGGTGTCCGGCACCTCCGCAGCGAGGCGGGACACGATCCGGGTCTGCTCCGCGAGATCGACGGACGGCGTACCGGTCATCCCCTGCTCCTCCGGGGGCACTCTCCTCATTCCTCCTCGGCGCCGTCGTCCGACTGGTTGCGTGCGCGCCTCGTGACCACGGCTGCCGCCGCGACGGCACTCGTGGCGAAGGCCAGGGCGAGCATCCACCGCTGGTCGAAGGTGTGGCCGGTGGCGTGGTCGAGGGAGTAGCGGCCCGCCCCCGCGAGGCCGATGGTGGCGGCGGTGAAGCCGAGGAAGGCCGGGTATTCGAACCCTCCGCCCTGGGCGAAGAAGCCGGCCGGGGCGTGGACGGCGACGGCTCCGGCCATGGCTCCCGCGGCCACGGCGCCGGCCGCCGGCGTGGCGAGACCCAGCGCGAGGAGCGCCCCGCCGCCGGTCTCCCCCAGGCCTGCGGCGAGGGCGCTCTGCCGGCCGGGCGTGTAGCCCATGTGCTCCATCGCGGCGGCCGTCTTGTCGAGGCCGGCGCCGCCGAACCATCCGAAGAGCTTCTGCGTGCCGTGCGCCATGAGTACCGCTCCGGTGCCGGCCCGCAGCGCCAGCAGGGCGAGGTCGCGTCGGTTGATGCAGCTCATGGAGGTCTCCCTGGAGGCGGCGGGCCCGGCCGTCGTGTCGGTGGTCGGTGGTCGGTGACGACATTCGTATCCCGTCGGGGCCGCAACGACCCTGCGCCGCCCCGCAAGTCCGCCGAACGGGCGGCAGCCCGGCCGGGCACCGGCCGGTGCTGCGGGACGCGTGCGGGTCAGGCGTGCGGTCGCGGTCAGTGCCCGCCGTCTTCGAGGAAGTGGCGGACGTCGGCGGCGAAGGACGCCATCTGCTCGCCCGCCTCCAACCGTGTGGCCACCGCGGCGCTCCAGCCTCCTGCGGCGGTCCGCCGGGAGCGCAGGGTCCAGGTCAGGGCGATGTGTCCACCCGAGGAGAAGACCGCGGACACGATAAGGTCCCGGTCGTAGGTCTCCCAGCGGCGGTCGCCGTCCCAGCCGGTGAAGTCGGGCGTTCAGTCCCGGCGCGTGCACCTCGACCGTGTGGTGCACGCAGTGGCCGTCGGCGCTGTGCCGGTCGCGAAGGCGACCCCCGCGGATGGGGCGTCCTGGCAGCGCACCGCCACGTACGGACCCTCATCGGCGAAGTCGTCGCGGCGGGTCACGAGGAGCATCCCTGGTCGGCGTGGGACTTCCCCGCCGGGGTTCCGGTGTCGCCCTGGAGCCACACGTAGCCGACGGGCTGGGCCTCGTTCCAGGTTTCGGCGAGGGCCGGGTCGACGGGCAGGAATCCGGCCGCGCGGTAGCAGCGAAGGGCTCGCTCGTTGTCCGGGTGCACGCGCAGGAAGACGTTGCGGTAGCCGGCCGCGACGGCGCGCGCGAGCAGCCCTCGCACCAGTACGCGCCCCAGGCCCCTCCCCCGGGTGTCCGGTGCCACGATGAGCCGGGCCAGTTCGGCCTCGTCCTCCCCGTCGTCGAGCCACAGCTCTCCGTAGCCCACGACCGCCCGTCCTCCACAAGGACATGGGCCCGGACGTCGGCATCCTGCTGCCAGTCGGTGACCGTCCGCGGGGACAGGGGGAACTCCTGCCGTCCGCACCACCTGACGACCTCGTCGGCCGAGGTGGGCCAGCCGGCCACCGTGGCGGCGTGGGCAGCGGTGAAAGGGAGCAGGTCCATGCCCGTCGGTCCGTCCGGAGTCACGATGCGACAGCGCCCCACACCGGGCCGCAGGGCGAGCCTACGTGTGCCTCTGCCGCCGTCGCACCGGTATTCCACGCCCTGACCCCCGTCGTGTGCCGCGCCCGGTCCGGTCTCGCGGCGGGACGCCGTCGCGTCCGCAGGGCGCGGGAGGGCCGACGCGTTCACACTGGCAGGATGACGAGTGCAGTGCACTGCGTGCAGTGCGGCAAGGAGGCCGGATGAGCTGGGCATCATGGACCACTCGCGGGATCTTCGCCGGCCGGGACGGTGTCATGACCGGCGAGGCGGGACCCGTCCTCACCGGTGAGCTCGACATCCACACCACGTGGACCGAGGCCGAGGGTATGGCGCACGTCACGGTGCAGTACAGCGGGGCCTCCGACTGGCTTCCCCTTGCGGGGAGTCCCGTCCCGTGCCCCAGTGAGGAGGCGAGCCGCGCCCTGCACGAGGCGGTCATCAATTCCGTACGTGCCGGAGCGACCCTGCCGCTGAGCGCCGGTCTGCCCTGAACCGCGATCCCCGATGCGAGCCGGTGCTGGCGGGCGGTGCCGTGCGGTACCGCCCGTCAGGCGGCCGCGCCCACGCTCCGGCGGGCGGCGAGCCTACGGCGTTCCTCCTCGGTGAGCCCGCCCCACACCCCGTACGCCTCGCCGGTGCGCAGCGCGTGCCGCAGGCACGCCTCCCGCACCGGGCACCGGGCGCACACCTCCTTGGCCGCCTCGTCACGGGCGGCGCGGTCCTCACCGCGCTCTCCCGCCGGGTGGAAGAACCGGCGCGAGCCCAGGCCGCGGCAGGCCGCTTCCGCCTGCCACGCCCAGTGGTGCTCGGCCAGACCCGGGAGTCGCGACACGTCGGACATTGCTTGCTCCTTCCGTGGGATGGTGATGACGAAGGCTCGCCTGCTCACGATCCGCCGGATGAAACGTCGGTGGCGACGCGGTCGACGGCGGGGGCCCGTCGGCCGCAGTGGGGGGCTGCGGCCGACGGGCGTCTTCACGGCCCTGCCGGGCCGGCTACGCCGCTACGCGGCGCCCGTCATCCGGGCGAACACGACCACGTTGCTGTTGTAGTAGTGCTTCTTGGGGTCGAACTCTCCGCCGCAGGTGACCAGGCGCAGGCCCGCGTGGTCGAGGTTCTTGTAGACCTCCAGTGTGGGGAACTCGGCCTTCGGGTACTCGCTGACCTTGTCCACCGTGAACGTGACCGTCTTGCCGTCCTTGCGCGTCACCTTGATGGTGTCACCGCCCTTCATCGTCTTCAGCTTCTCGAACACCGCCGCCGCTCCGTTCCAGGTGACGTGCCCTGCGATCACGGCCGGTCCCTCGGAGCCGGGCGTCGGTCCCGGCTCGTACCAGCCCGCGAGCGCGGGGTCCTTCGGGGTCTGCATGGTGCCGTCGCCGTTCTGCTTCAGCGTTTCCAGGGTGCTGGTCACGCCCAGGGACGGGATCGTGATCTTCTGCGGCTCGGAGCGGGCGAGGGCGGGCTGGGCCCGGCCCGCTCCCGTGCCGCCGCCCGTGGCCGAGCCTGCGCCCGTACCGTTCTTCGGCGCGTCGGCGGGTTTCCCGCTGGGGGCTGCGCCCGCGGCCTCGGGTGCCGCGCCCTGCGCGGCCTGCCCCTGCCCGGCCTGCCCGTCGGGGGCGGCGGGCTTCGCCGCGTTCTGGCCTCCGCAGCCCGCGAGGAGCAGCGCGGCGAGGGCGGCGGCGGCCAGGGGGCGTACGGTGCGGCGGCGGCTCCACCCGGTGGCCGTGGCGGTCGCGCCGGGTAGGGGCGACGTGCCGGGTTCGGGCGACGTGCCGGGTTCGGGGGTCGGCCTCACGCGCCGCCCCCGGTGTTCTCCCGGCGGACGGGGACGGGGACCGCGGAGGCCCGCTTGCGCGACAGCGCCACCGCGCCGGCCGCCGCGGCGAGCACGGTGATCGCCACGCCGTCGCGGACCGTCACCGGCACGGAGGTACTCTCCGGGGTGCCGCCGCCGGTCTCGATGGCTCCGACGGGGAGGGATCCGACGGCCGCGCCCTTGACCTCTCCGCAGTTGGTCGGGGCCGTGGCCTCCTGGGGCAGCTTCGGGTCGAGCTCGCTCTTGCCGGCTCCCTCGAAGTCGTACTTGCCGTTCTTGTTGCGGTCGATGCCGTGCTGTACGACGTGCAGGTCCTTGATGTGGTCGACGACGTCCTGACCGACGGTGATGGTCCGCTTGTAGGAGATCTTGCCCTTCTTGTCGGCGACGGGCATACGATCCACGGCCAGGCCGCTGGCGGGCTTGGTGTCACCCGTCGTCGTGAGCGAGATGTTGATGTCGCCGTAGTCGTGCGTGGCCTCGGTGTTGTTGAGGATTCCGTCGCGGTCGGTGTCGTCGGTCGCGTCCGGGCACTTGAAGTCGTGCCCCTTCGTCGAGCCGTGGAGGTGCTGGGCCGACGGCGAACCGGGCACCATGCCCTCGGACTCGATCTGTACGGTCAGCTGATTGCCCTTGAGACTGAGCATGACCGTGCCGCGGGAGCCCGAATTGTTCAGCTGCGCCAGATCGATCTGGTACGCCTTTCCGCCCTCCGCGAGCGCTGGTCCGGAAAGACCGAGGGTCAGGAACACGGCGGTGGGTACGGCGGCGAGAACCACGTGGCGACCGGCGCGCTTGACTATCACATTCGCTCCTGTTCCGTGGATCCCCAGGACGGGAATCGCAGATCGTACGGGGTGGAATCGAGCCCCGGAAAGGGTCTCGTTCCTATTTCGGCGCCCCAACGCCTGTGGATGGGTGCCTGTTTGAAGATTTTTCGGCGCCCACTACGTCCGGCAGCCTTCCCCCGGTCATCCAGATACGTGACATCGCATCGGCCAGGGCGGGGAATCGGGCCGCCTCGCAGAGCATCACCGAGAGCACGAGCATTCCGTGCGCGGTGGATTTCGGATCACGGTTGCGGTGCAGCCGCATGACCGCGTCGCCCAGGGGGCGGCGTCCCAGGAGGAGCCCCGGGAGCCGCACGCCCGCGGCCACCTCCAGGTCCCTGCGGCGGCCGCCGAACGGCAGTGCCTGCGTACGGCTGATGCCGGGCGGCGCGGGCGAGTCCCGCACGTGGCGGACGTACGCCTCCGGCGGAGCCTGGCCGTTCTCGAAAGTGTTGCGGAATCCGATGATGCGAGGGCCTGCGCCGTGCGGGCGGAGCTCGACGTAGAGCTCGATGAACAAACCACTGAGCTGAATACGGAGCGGGAGTTGGGATCTGCCCCGGTCCCCCGGGCCGGCCATGCTGAAAATACCGTGAGCATCTGCGGCTCTCGACCGGATGGTCGACGTCAGGAGCCGATACTCGTCCACCGATGCGTACGCCGAGGAAAACGTCACGGGTTTCAGCATGGCCGCCTGCATCAGGTGGAGGAGCCGGGAGCCGGACTCCTCGTGAGTAATCTGAACGGATTCGGTTCGACCTTGCTGTACTCACGCACGCGCATCCACCGCCTTATACATCGTTCCGGTCACCGACGGGAGGGGTGGCCCCCTTCCCCGGTTCCGGATTCGGTTTCGGTTCGGTCTCGACCTTTGTAGTCCTCCTGGCGGCGGCCGGGCGAATAGTTGGCCTGTGATGCCAAAAAATCAGCGCGCCGCCCCGTCCAGTGCCTGTTCCAGTGCCTCCAGGACGGTGTCGCGGAACAGCGTGGTCTTGTAGCCGGTCTGCGGCAGGGGCCGGCAGCGGGTCAGTACGGTCGCGGCCGCCGCGGCGAGGATCCCGGGGGTGGCCTCGCGGCCGATCAGCACGGTTTCCACCTCGGGCAGGCGCAGCGGGACGCGTGCCACCCCGCCGGCCGCGACGGCGGCGTGCGTGACGGTGGCGCCGTCGAGCGCGAGCCGGGCGGTGGCCTCGACCAGCGGCCACTCGGCGTGGGCCCGGCTGATGGTCCGGTGGTGGGCGGCGCGTTCACCGGGCAGCGGCGCGGGCAGCCGGACGGCGGTCAGGACGCGGTGCGGCAGCAGCAGGTGGTCCGCGTGGTGGAGGCGGTCGCCGTCGCCGTACAGGTCGGCGACGCTGCGCGGCGCTTCGTCGTGGATCTCGGCCTCGGCGTCGTAGGTGAGCAGGGCCGTCGCCAGGGTGGACGGATGCGGGGTGATGCAGGGACCGCCGCCGCGGACCACGCCGAAATGGTGGTCGCCCTCGCGCGCGGGGCAGCCGGCGCCGCCCTTCTGCAGGCAGCTGACGTGCGGGTTGCGGAAGTACCAACAGCGGTTGCGCTGCAGCAGGTTGCCGCCCAGGGTGCCGGCGGCGCGGATCTGGGGGGTGGCCGCGGTCCCGGCTGCCAGGGCGAGGGCCGGCCAGCCTGCGCGTACCCGGGGATCGGCGGCCAGCTCGGCGAGGGTGGTCAGGGCTCCGATGCGCAGGCCGCCGCCGGGCAGCGGCGCGGTGCCGCGCAGGTCCGCCACACCGTCGAGGTCGGTGAACGGCCCGGTGGAGACGCCGCTGCGCTGCCGGGCGCCGGTGTCGGTGCCGCCGGCCCGCAGTTCCCCGCCGCGGGCCCGTACGGCGGCCGAGAGGGCGGTGAGGTCGGGCTGTTCGGTGCTCACGTACCCAGTCCTTCCAGGAGCCGGTCGGGGCGGATCGGCATGTCGTACGGGCGCCAGCCGGTCGCGTCGTGGACCGCGTTGGCCAGGCACGCCGCGGTGGGCAAGGTGGCGATCTCACCGAGGCCGACGCCGCCGCCGGGGACGTGGTCGAAGCCCTCCTGGTGGAAGTGGACGGTGATCTCCGGGGTGTCGCCGATCCCGGGGATGCGGTAGTCCTCCAGGTTGTCGGTCAGCACCCGGCCGGTGACCGGGTCGGTGCGCCGCTCCTCGTACAGGGCGTAGCCGATGCCCTGGACGACGGCGCCCTCGCACTGGCTGCGGGCCAGCCGGTCCTCGTGGATGCGGCCCGCGGCGATACCGCTCCAGACGCGCAGCGGGCGGATCCGGCCGAGCCGGGTGTCCACCTCGACCTCGGCGACCTGCACCGAACCGGTGAAGCCGCGGCCGATCGCCACGCCGCCCAGGGTGAAGGGGAGTGCGAAGCCCCGGTGGTCGCGGGGGCGTCGCCCGGTCACCCGTACGCCGTGGGCGGCAGCGAGCCGGGCGGCGACGTCGGAGCCGCCGAGTGCTTCACGCAGCCGGGCGGCGGCGTCCGCGGCGGCGGGTACGAGGGAGGGGGTGGTGCGGCTGCCGCCGGAGGTGGGGCCGTGAACGGTGTCGCTGTGGCCGATTTCGGCGCGCACCCGCGCCTCGTGCAGGCCGAGTGCGTCGGCGACGGCGCGGCGCAGCACGGTCCGCGAGCCGGTGCCCATGTCCTGTACGGCGCAGCGGGCGACGACGATCCCGTCCTCGACGGCGAGTTCGACCTCGGTGACGGGGTCGAGGAGGTAGAGCCAGTTGGCCGCCGCGACGCCGACGCCTCGGCGGAAGCGTCCGGTGCCGCCGCGGCGGCCCGACCAGAGCGGCAGTGCGGCGGCGTGGTCGTAGAGGGCGTGCCGTTTGGGGTTGCCGTCCCAGCGGCGGCGCAGGGCGATCGGGTCCTGGCCGAGCCGGTGGGCCATCTCGTCGACGGCCTGTTCGAGGGCCCAGCACATGGTGGGGCCGCCGGGGCCGCGGAAGGGGGCGCCCGGGGGCCGGTGGGTGACGGTGTCGAAGTCGCGGAGCCGGCGCGGGGCTTTGCCGTACATGAACCGGGCGAGGGCCGCCACGGTGCCGCCCACCGAGACCCCGCCGTCGCTGTCCGCGTCCATCGCCAGCGCGCTCAGGTCGCCGGCCGCGTCGACGGACATCGCGAGCCGGATCCGGCTGGCGGGCCGGTAGCCGCCGTCGGTGAGTTCCTCGTCCCGGTCGAGCACGACCCGAACGGGGGCGCCGTGCAGCCGGGCCAGCTCCGCCGCGGCGACGACGTCGGTGGTCAGTCCCATCTTGCAGCCGAAGCCGCCGCCGACGTGGACGGCCCGCGCCACCACCCGTTCGGCGGGCAGGCCGAAGCGTTCGGCGGCGAGTTCGGCGACGGCTTTCACGGACTGTGTGGACACCTGGAGGTGGAGGGTGCCGTCGGCCCAATGGGCGAGGCAGGCATGCGGTTCGAGCGGGGTGTGGGTCTGCGCGGCAGTGGTGAACACGCCTTCGACGACCCTTTCGGGGTACTTGGTACGCGCCTCCTGGATGCGGCGTACGGCCAGGGCGGGGCGTTTGCTCATGGCGGACGGGCCCCGCAGGTTGCCCCGCCAGCGGGCGGGGACCAGTTGGGGGGTCTCCCCTGATCCGGGGGCCCGCTTGCGGGACGCCTTGTCCTCGTAGACCGGCGGGCCTTCGCCCGTTCGGGCCAGGCGCGCGTCCAGGGCCGCGGGCAGCACCTCGTAGTCCACGGTGACGCGCGCGGCCGTCGCCCGTGCGGCGGCCCGGTCGGTCCCCGCGACGGCGGCGACCGGCTGCCCGATGTAACGGACCACGCCGTCGGGCGGCAGCAGGGGCACCAGCGGCAGGTCGCCGGCCTCCAGGGAGCGTACGTGGGCGTGCGCGTGCGGGGAGCGGATGATCACGCCCTCCAGCAGCCCGTCGGGGTGCAGGTCGGTGGTGTAGCGGGCGGATCCGTCGGTCTTCTCCGGGGCTTCGACGCGCGGCACCGCCGCTGCCCCCGCGCCGTCGGGCGCCGAGCCGGTCGGTGCCGTGTCGTGGTCGCCGGCGCAGGCCGCGGCCACCGCCCTGAAGATCCCCTCGTAGGCGCCGCAGCGGCACAGATGGCCGGCCAGGGCCTCCGCGATCTGCTCGCGCCCCGGCCGGGCGGTGCCGTGCAGGGCGCGCCAGCGCTCGACGAAGGCTGCCGCGTCGACGACGAAGCCCGGGGTGCAGTACCCGCACTGGAGGGCGTCCTCGGCGGCGAAGGCCCGTGCCACGGGATGGCCGGACAGGCCCTCCACCGTCGTCACCCGCCGCCCGGCCAGCCGGGCCGCCGGGGTCAGGCAGGACACCCGGGGTTCCCCGTCGACCTGGATGGTGCAGGCCCCGCACACGCCGCCGGCGCAGACCAGCTTGGTGCCGGTCAGGCCCAGCCGGTCGCGGACCACGTCCACGGCGGCGGGGTCGCCGTCCACGTCGACCGTCCGCCGGGCGCCATTGACCTCGAACTCCACGAGACGTACTCCTCCGCCGTGGGGTGGTGGCCGCCTGGGCCACGCTCGCCGACAGCCTCCTTGATATCCCGGCGTCGGGGCCGGCGCAGCGCGGCGCGGGCCCGATCCCGCCCGGGCCCGGTACCGCGGGACGGGGCTGCGGGGCCCGGGGCCGCGGAGCGGTACGGGGCGGTTGTTGCTCCGTTCGCGGTGCGTCGCCCGTGGAGTTGCCGGTCGCTGGCGGGGCGTGGGGCTGGGCGCGCGAGCCGCTCGACGTCGGCACGCCGCTGTTCACTTGCAGGACTGAGCGGAGCGGCGGGCGGGCCCGCGCCACACCCTGCCGCGGCGCGGTGGTGCCGTGGTGCCGTCAGGTGCGGGGGACCTCGCCCGGGTCGGCGTGGTCGGGGAGGGTGCCGGCCCGCAGGGCCGCGGCCGCGTGGACGGCGGCGCCGACGGCCAGGGCGTCCTCCTCGAAGACGACACGGTTGGAGTGGCAGTCGGGGGCCTGCGCCGGGGGCACGCCGGGCGGACACGCACCCAGGAACGCCATCGCGCCCGGCACCCGTTGCAGGACGTAACTGAAGTCCTCGGCGCCCATGAACGGCTCGGCCAGGTGGTGGACCCGGCCGGGGCCGAGGAGCGCGGCGGCCGCGTCGTGGAGGGCGGCCGTACGGGCGGGGTCGTTGACGACGGGCGGGTAGCCCTCGGTGAGGGTGACCTCGGCGTGCGCCCCGTGGGCGGCGGCGACGTGGTGGGCGACGCGGGTGATGCCGTCGCGCACCAGCTGACGGGTGGCGGGGGTGAGGGTGCGGAAGGTGCCGCGGATCTCGGCGGTCTCGGGGATGACATTGCTCGTCGTACCGGCGTGCAGCGAGGCCACGGTGACCACGGCCGGATCGAACACGTCGACGGTGCGCGTGACCATGGACTGCAGGGCCTGGACGATCTCGCAGGCGACGGGTACGGGGTCGAGGGCCCGGTGCGGTGTCGAGGCGTGGCCGCCGCGGCCGCGTACGGTGACGTGCAGCCCGTCGGATGCGGCGAAGGTGGGACCGGGCCGCAGATGGAGGGTGCCGCTCTCGAACCGGGTGGTGACGTGCAGGGCGAAGGCGGCCGCGACGTCGCCGTCGGCACTCTCCAGTACCCCCTCGTCGATCATGTGGCGGGCGCCGCCGCCGGATTCCTCCGCGGGCTGGAACATGAAGACGACGCGGCCCGCCAGCAGGGCGCGGCGGGCCGCGAGCAGCCGGGCCGCTCCGACGAGCATGGCGGTGTGGGTGTCGTGTCCGCAGGCGTGCATGGCGCCCGGCACGGTGGAGGCGAAGTCAAGACCGGTCTCCTCGGCCATGGGCAGGGCGTCCATGTCGGCGCGCAGCAGGACCGTCGGGCCGGGCCGGGCGCCTTGGAGTCGCGCGGTGACGGAACTCAGGTGCGAGCCGGTGGACAGGTCCAGCCCGAGCCCGTCCAGTGCCTCCAGGACGGCTTGCTGGGTGCGGGGCAGGTGCGTGCCGGTCTCGGGCAGGCGGTGGATGCTGCGGCGCAGTGCCACGATGCCGGGCAGGGCGGCGCGTGCTTCGGCGAGCAGCCCTTGGAAGGCTTCCGGCGGGACGGGCACGGCGTCTCCTCCGCGAGAACGCACAACGGATGTACGGGACGTACGGGACGTACGGGACGTACGGGACGTCTGCCATGGTGCCCCGCCGTCCGCCCGCCACGCCGGCGCACCGCGTCCGGCGCGCCGGGGGGGGGGCGTACGCGCGGGGGCTCCGCGCAGTGTCAGCGGTGTCAGCCGTGCGTCGTGGGACGGGTGAGGGAGCGGAGGCGGCGGGCTTCGAGCACCGTGGCGAGGGCGTAGGCGCCGCCGCCCGCACCCGCGAGGGCCCAGTAGAGGCCGGGTGCGTCGAGTGAGAGCACCGCGCCGGAGGTCAGCGCGAGCCAGATGCCGAGGCCGTAGTGCAGCACGTTGCGGCGTACGGCCCCTTCGGCGAGGTAGAGCAGGCCGACGACGATGCCGGACCCGGCGGGCCACAGGACGGACTGGAGTTCCGGCGCGTCGAGTACGGAGGTCAGGCCGGTGATGGCGAGGGCCAGGGCGGTGAAGGCGGCGATCCAGGCGGTGCCGAGCAGTTTGCCGGAGAGGATCTCGGGGGCGGGGGCTCCGCGTTGGGCGCGGAGCGCGGCCAGGGTGGCCTGGACGATGCCGGTCACGAGCCCTGACCCGAGCAGTGTCATGGGGAGCCAGTCGGGCAGGCCGAGCAGGGGGGAGTCGCCGTGGGAGGCCGCGGCGGCCCCGTGGCCCAGCACATAGGCGAGTCCGAAGCTTGCGTAGGCCGCACGGCTGTCGACCTCGGCCGGTCGGCTGGTCGCGGGGATGCCGGCTTCGGCCGGCGGGAGAGTGGCGGTACTGGTCACGGTGGAGTTCTCCGGGGGTGAGGAACGGATGGGCGCGGGGCCGGGTCCTTGGCCTGGGTTCCCTGGATCGGGTCGGGTGGCCGCCGGGTTCGCAGTCAGGGGTGGAGGCGTCATGCGGGCTGTTCGGCGCGTGCCTTGAGGCAGTCGAGCCAGCTCTGCAGGGAGGTCCGCAGGGCCGTGGTGAGTTCGTCGACGGCGTCGACGGGGTCTCCGCTCCAGGACTCCTCGGTGTGGACGAGGACACCGGCGTCGGTCGGTTCGAAGGTCCAGACGTGGATGCCGATGATGCCCTGGACGGTCCCGTCCCAGACGATCCGCTTTCCGGGTACGAGTTCACGGATGGTGGAGGTGATGCTCATGCCGTGGGTCAGCCAGGTGAAGGCGGTGCCGACCGCCAACGGGCCGTTGAGGCGTGCCCGGTCGATGCCGGCGTTCCAGGCCGGCCAGTCGTCGACGTCGGTGTGCAGCGACCAGACGGTGGCGAGGGGGGCGTCGACCAGCGTGCTGAGGCCGACAACGACGGGGGCGGTGGTGTCGATGGAGTGCATACGGTGTCCTGTCTGTTGCGGGAACGGGCGGGGCTTTCGGGCTCTTGGTCAGGGGGCCGGAGCGGAGGCGGGCCCGGGGGTGGGAGCGGGCGCGGGCCCAGGTGCGGGCCCCGGTGCGGGGGCGGGGGCCGGGACCGAATCGGGCGTCTCGCCCTGCGGGGGCGGCGCCGCGGCTGCGGGCCTGCGGCACGGGACGAGCGCACGGCGGGCGCTCCCCGCCGGGCGGGTGAGTGGTACGGCGAGGAGCGCGGAGGCCGCCAGGATCGCGGCGGAGACCGCGAAGGCGGTGCGGTAGCCGGCGGTGAGTGCTTCGAGCGGGGGCTGGTGGCCGGCCGCGTGGGCGGTGACGGAGCCGGCCAGGGTGGCGAGGGCGGCGAGGCCGATCGCGCCGCCGACCTGCCGGGTGGTGTTCACCAGGCCGCCCGCCAGGCCCGCGTCCTGCCGGGGGACGCCGTCCACGGCGAGTGCGGTGAGCTGGACGAAGGCGACGCTCAGGCCCATACCGATCAGGACGCTCGGGCCGAGGATGTCGACGAGGTAGGTCCCCTCGGCGGTCATCCGGGACAGCCACAGCATTCCGGCGGCCTCGGTGAGCAGGGCCGCGACCACGGTGGCGGTCGCGCCGATGCGCCGGGAGATCCGGGGTGCCGCGAAGGCGCCGAGCATGTTGGCCACGGCGAGGGGAAGTTGGCCGGCGCCGGTCGTCAGGGGGCTCATCCCGAGGACCTGTTGCTGGTAGAGCGGAAGGAAGAAGAACAGCGCGATCCACACGGACCCCAGCAGCGCCATCAGGACATTGCCGGCGGCGACCTGGCCGGTGGCGAACAGCCTCGGCGGGATCAGCGCGTCCGGCCGTCGGCGTTCGACGAAGGCGAAGGCCGCGAACAGTACGGCGGCGGCGAGGAGGGCGCCGAGCACCCCCGCGTTCGTCCAGCCGAGGGCGCGTGCGCTGGTCAGCGCCCAGACCAGGCAGGTCAGGGCGAGGGTGACGGTGGCCGTCCCCGGGAGGTCGAACCGCCCGGTACCCCGGCCGGCGCCCAGCGGTACGCACACCGCCACCGCGGCCAGGACCAGCACCGCTCCCACAGCGGCGATGTGGAAGACCCAGGGCCAGCCCCACGCCTGGGTGAGTACGCCGCCCAGCAGGACACCGACCGCGCCTCCCGCACCGGAGACCGCTCCCCACACGCCCAGGGCCTTCCCCCGGGCGGGGCCGGGCGGGAACAGGTCCATCGCCAGGGCGAGTGCGGCCGGGGCGATGACCGCGGCGCCGAGACCCTGGACCGCGCGGGCGGTGATCATCAGCGTCGGCGTGGCGGCGAGTCCCGCCGCCAGCGAGGCCCCGGCGAACAGGGCGAGACCTGCGATCAGCACCCGGCGGCGGCCGAGGAGGTCGGCCGCCCGGCCCCCGGCGAGGAGCAGCGCCCCGAACGCCAGCCCGTAGGCGTTGACCACCCATGTGGTGCCGCCGTCCGACAGTCCCACGCCGGCCCGGATCTGCGGCAGGGCCACGTTCACGATCGAGGTCGCGAGCATGACGGTGAACTGCGCGGCGGCCAGCGCCGCGAGTGCGGGCCCCGGGCGGGGTGGGGCGGGGGTGTCCTTCGTACGTCCAAGGTTCATGGCGCACAGCCTCACGGCGGGCGGTGTCCACTTTCCATGCCCGGCGGGGCCGGTGACTGTCCACTCCTGTCCGCACCGGTCCGCACCAGTACGCACCTGTGCACTGGAAGGCGGCAGCACCCGCCCCGATCGGCGGCCGCGGGCGGCGCGGCCGGCGTCGGCCGGCGCCGGTTCAGTGGCCGTCGATGACCGTGGCGTACGCCGTTTCCCTGACCTCCGGTTCGGGGTGGCGGCGCAGGGCGACGACGGGGGCGCGGCAGGTGTCCGGCCAGTTGTGGCGCATGCCGAGTGCCGTGGCGAGGCCGACGGCGAGGAGGCCTTCGACGAGTCCGCCGTCGTCGCCCAGGGAACCGATCGCGGCGAGGGCGGCGGCGGGAGCGGCGAGCGGTTCGCCGTACCGGTGTACGGACTTGAGGTCCTCCGCCACCCGGCCCGCGAGCACCGGGCGGTCCCCGATGGCCGCGGCCAGCTCGCGGAGCGCGAGGAGGATGTCCGGCTCGGGCCCCGCCAGGTAGATGGCCCGGACGAGCAGGGCGGTGCGGGTGGCGGTGAGTTGCGGTTCGGTCGCCAGCCGGCGGGCCAGGGCCGCGCACATCCGGTGGTCGCGGGTCCATGAGGTGAGCAGGCAGTCCAGGCGACGGCGGGCCGGCAGGTCACCACCGGGTCCGCCGCCCTCCGGCTCTCCGGCCGTGATGAGGGCCAGCAGCCGTTCCACCACGCCGTGGAGGAGGCTGCCCGGCGCCACGCCACCCAGCGGGTGCGGCAGTTCGGACTGGGCGAGCTGCTGCAGTCCGGACCGCGCCCGCCAATCGCTCAGGGGCGATGCGAGGTCGGTGTAGACGTCCGCCAGCACTCTGCCGGCCGCGGGTGCGTAGGGCGCCCAGTACTCGAGAACGCCCAGGGCTGCGTTCGCCGTGCATTCGTCCGCGACCAGGGGCAGTCGGGCGACGAGTTCCCCGTAACGGGGCCGGTGGGCCGGCGCGAGGTCCATCGTGCCCCGGTCGAGGAGCGCGCTCCGGACCACGTCCGGCCCGTGGGCGGCCGCCGACTCCAGCAGGGCCCACATGTCCTCGTCCGGCAGGAGCGCCGGGGCCAGGCCGACGACCGTGGCGTGCACATCCTGATGGACGCCCGGGGTACGGGCGACGGTGGACAGGAGCGCGGAGGCGGCGCCCGGGGCGAGGTGTGCGACGGCGAGCCGGGCGGCCGCCTTCCGGACGGTCACCTTGACCCCGCTCTCGCGGGTCAGGACGTCACGGAGCACCGCCTCGACGCGGGTGGGACGGGCGTGGGCGGCCGCACGGCCGGCTGCGGACCAGGCGGCCGCCGCCCTGTCGTCGCCCGCGTGGTCGAGCAGGGCGCCGAGGACGGAGGCCGGGTCGTGCAGGTGGGCGGAGGCGTCCAGGGCCGCTGCCGTCAGGACCGCTGTCAGGGCCGTCGGTGCGGACTCGGCATGGAGGGACGCTGCGTCGACAGGGTCTGTGTCGAGGGACCCGGCAGCGCGGGACCCGGCAGCGCCGGACCCGGCAGCGCCGGACCCGGCAGCGCCGGACTCGGAGTGGCCCGAGGCGGAGTGGCCCGAGGCGGAGTGGCCGATGTACCGCTGGAGCAGGGCCCGCCCGTACTCCGGCACCGGCGCCACCGCGCGCAGCAGCGCGGCCCGTTCGTCGAGACCGCGGCCGGTGTCGGCCACGACGGCCGCGGCCAGCCGGACCGCGGCTTGCTGCTGCCGGGGCAGCCACCGGTCGGCGTACCGGTAGGGGGGCAGCGGCCGGGCGGTGCCGGCCGCCGGGAATCGGCCGCCCGGGGGCGGGGTCCTGGGCAGAGCGCGGTCGAGCAGGTCGGTGCGCTCGGCCGCCAGTACGGCGAGCACCGCGGGCAGGAACACCGCGGAGGGCTCCCGCGCCAGCAGCTCGGTGACGCGGGCGCCGCGGGTCGCCGGGTCGGCCAGCCAGGCCTCGGCGACGTCACCGTAGCGGGTGTCCGGGCACGTCCGGAGGGCCTGTTCGAGGCGGTGCCGGAGTTCGGGGATCCGGTGCGCACGGCGGCCGCAGGCCGTGACGAACGCGAGCAGGGGCGCGATGTCCCCCTGGGCGGTGGCACGGTCCAGCCACGGGCCGAGGGCGGTGAGGGCCGCGCGGATCGCGCCGGTGCGCGCGATGCTGCCCGCAGGTCCGAGGTCCACGGTGCCGGTGTGCGCGGTCAGCGCCTCCAGCACGCGTACGGCGCTCCGCAGGGCGGCGGAACCGGCAGGCGTACCGGGGGTCGTGCCGAGCAGGGTCACGGCCAGGGTCCGGAGGGTGTTGCGGGTCTCCTCGGAGCAGTCCCGGGCCCGCAGGGCGTCCAGGCACAGTCGTTCGAGCGACGCGGCCCCGCTGCGGCCGGCGGCGGGTGCGGTGGTTCCCAGGGCGCTCACGAGCAGCGGTGCGGGCAGATCGGCGAAGGCGGCGAGGGCGTCGTGGCGTACGAAGTCGCGCTCGTTGACCAGCCGGCCCGCGGCCAGCGCGAGGATCTCGGCCACCTCTTCCGGGTCGCGGGTGTAGGCGGCGTTGAGGCTCAGCTGCGCCCAGATCGACCCTCGGTCGTCGGCTTTGACGGTACCGAGGGCGGCCAGGAATTCGGGGCGGGCCTCGGCGGGCGGCAGCAGGGAGAGCGGACGCCACCGGCCCCAGCCTCGGTCGCCTCCGGTGCCGAGCCCCTCGATCGCCGCGCGGGCCCGGGCGTGCCGCTCGGCGGCCGGCAGAAGGGCGAGCACCTCCTCGTGCACGCAGACGTTCGGGCGGGTACCGGCCGCGGCGACGACGGCGTCCACGAAGGCGGGGCGGCGTGCCGGGGGCATCGACCGCAGGAGGGTGGTGAAGGCGTTCCGGTGGAGCCACCGCGCCCCGAGCCGGTTCAGGGACGGCGGGTCGGCCTTCACCAGCTGCCGCATGACGGCCGGGCCGGGTGTCCGTTCCCACCGTGCACCGGCCCGCGCGGGGTCGGCGTACCAGCGTGCGACGCGCTCGGCGTCCACCGCGACGAGGTGGCCCAACCCGCCGTGCACCGGATCGGGCAGGTTGTCCGGGCCGTGGCGTTCCAGCAGGTCCAGGACCCGCTCCGGGGCGGCGGGCAGGGCGGCGGCAAGGGCCGTGGCGTGCTGCTTCCACCAGACATCGCGCAACTGCGCGGGAAGACCGGCGAGTTCGCGTTCCGCGTGGGCGAGGACGGCGGCGGGGTGGCGGGCGGCCAGTACGCCCCAGTCCTCGAAGGCGAGCGCCCCGGCGAGTTCGGGCAGCAACTCGGCCGCGAACTGCGGTGAGCAGCCCGGCAGGAGGCGGGCCGCGTCCCGGTCGCCGTACGCGGTGCGCGCCCTGAGGGCCAGCCGCTGCGCGAGCCGGGGGCGCTGTCCGTCGCGCAGCAGTCGTGCGAGGTCGGCCCGGACCACGGCGGGCGCGTCGTCGTACGCGGCCTCGACGGCGGCGTCCGGGACGGGCAGTCGGCGGGCGCCGCGCAGCGCGTACCGGCGGACGACGGGGTCGCTGTCGGCGAGCCGGGCGGCGAGGTGCCCGACTTCACCGCCGGTGAGGGCGGCCAGCGCGGCGAGGCGGCGCTCGTAGGGGCCGCGCGCGTCCAGGGCGGTGAGGAGGTCCCGGAGGGCGCCGTCCCGGGCTGCGAGCCGGTGGGCGGTGACGGCGGTGTGCCGGAGCCGGGCGGCGTGCGGCAGGGGCGCGAGGTCGGCGAGCAGTTCGTCTGCGGTCGAGATCATCGCTGGGCATTGTGCCCGATGGGGTGGCGTCGGCCCCATCGAATTTCGGAGCGCCCGCCGCCCCTCGCGCCCACCGCCACCGCCCACCGCCCGGGTTCGGCGGGCGGCGGGCGGCGGGCGGCGGTGAGGAGGGGGCTTGGGCGGTTACGGGACGCGCAGCGCGGCCAGCCGCTGTTCGAACGGCACGGTGACGAAGCCGTCCGCCGGATCCACCGATGTGATCGCCCCGGTCGGCGAACGCGGCGCGATCGCGGCGGCGGTGTCGACGTCGGGGGCGGTGCCCGCGGCGGGGAGCACTGCGGGGGCGGTGAACCGGGCCAGTTCGGCGCCCGCACGCGCGATCCGCTGTGCCAGTCCCTCCTCGCCCCAGTCCTCCGAGGCCGCGTACACGGCGGTCGGCAGGACGAGCGCGCGCAGGTAGGTGAAGAGCGGGCGCAGGGCGTGTTCGGTGACCAGGGAGTGCCGGGCCGTGCCGCCGGTCGCGCCGAGGAGTACCGGTTTGCCGGTGAGGGCGTCCTTGTCGATGAGGTCGAAGAAGGACTTGAACAGGCCGCTGTAGGAGGCCGCGAACACCGGCGTCACGGCGATCAGGCCGTCGGCGGCGGCCACCGCGTCGAGCGCGGCGGCCAGCCTGGCGGGCGGGAACCCGGTGACGAAGTGCTGGGCGATCTCCGTCGCCAGCTCCCGCAGTTCGATCACTTCGGTCTCGGCGTCCACGTGCTGCAGGGCCGCGGCCGTGAGCCGGTCGGCGAGCAGTCGGGTGGAGGACGGTGAGCTCAGGCCGGCCGATACGACGACGATCTTCATGCCTGCGTCACCTCCTTCGTGTCTTCGGTGGTCTCCCGGGCGGCGGCCGCGACGCGGGCCGAGTGCGTCGGCGCGTCGGGTACGCCGGCCCGGCGCATGTTCGCGAACTCCTTGCGCAGCACCGGTACGACCTCCTCGCCCAGCAGGTCGAGCTGCTCCAGGACGGTCTTCAGGGGCAGGCCCGCGTGGTCCATCAGGAACAGCTGGCGCTGGTAGTCGCCGACGTAGTCCCGGAAGGAGAGGGTCCGCTCGATGACCTCCTGCGGGGAGCCGACGGTCAGCGGCGTCTGGGAGGTGAACTCCTCCAGGGACGGGCCGTGGCCGTAGACCGGCGCGTTGTCGAAGTACGGACGGAACTCGCGCACCGCGTCCTGCGAGTTCTTGCGCATGAACACCTGGCCGCCGAGGCCGACGACGGCCTGTTCGGGGGTGCCGTGTCCGTAGTGGGCGTAGCGCTGCCGGTAGAGGTTCACCATCTGCTCGGTGTGGGAGGCCGGCCAGAAGATGTTGTTGTGGAAGAAGCCGTCGCCGTAGTACGCGGCCTGTTCGGCGATCTCGGGCGAGCGGATGGAGCCGTGCCATACGAAGGGCGCGACGCCGTCGAGGGGGCGGGGGGTGGAGGTGAAGGACTGCAGCGGTGTGCGGAACTTGCCCTTCCAGGTGACGACGTCCTCGTCCCAGAGGCGGCGCAGCAGCGCGTAGTTCTCGATGGCGAGGTCGATGCCGTCGCGGATGTCCTTGCCGAACCAGGGGTAGACCGGGCCGGTGTTGCCGCGGCCCATCATCACGTCGACGCGGCCGTCCGCGACGTGCTGGAGCATCGCGAAGTCCTCGGCGATCTTCACCGGGTCGTTCGTGGTGATCAGCGTCGTCGACGTGGACAGGATCAGGTTCTCGGTGCGTGCGGCGATGTAGCCGAGCATCGTGGTCGGCGAGGAGGGGACGAACGGCGGGTTGTGGTGCTCGCCGGTGGCGAAGACGTCGAGGCCGACCTCCTCGGCCTTCTGCGCGATGGCGAGCATCGCCTTGATGCGTTCGTGCTCGCTGGGCACGCGTCCGGTCGTCGGATCGGCCGTGACGTCACCGACTGTGAAGATCCCGAACTGCATGGCTCCCCTTCCCGAGGTTGTTTACGATTCAACTATACCCGGGAACGAGGGGTGCGGCCGAGGTATTCCCGATGCCCCTGCCGGCTCGGCGGGCCGATCCCCCCGATGCCCCGATGCCCCGACGCCCCGACGCCCCGGCACAACGGGAAGCCGCCCGGCGGGACGGCGCCGGGCGGCTGCTGACGACCGCGTTCGCCGCGACGCGACGGCGGTCAGGCGGGGGCGTTCCAGGCGGTCGACAGCCCGTCCAGCCACGCAGGCGGCAGCTCCACGGCGTCCCACTCCTCGCGCAGCTCCCGCGGCGCGGCGGCGAGCCGCTCCAGCACGGCGATGCTCGTCGCGGAGTGGAGCAGCGAATAGCGGCCGTGCATCGTGATGGCGCTCCCCGGTCCGTAGCCGGCGAACATCCGCTCCAGCCGGGCCTGGTGGTCCGCGGCGAAATCCGTCAGTCGGCCGGCGTATCCCGCCCGCTGCCGGGGGCTCATCGTGCCGAGGACGGCGGCGAGGACCTCGTCCGTCACCTCCGGATCCAGTTCCGAGGCCTCGGTGAAGGACAGATAGAGCGGTGTGACGGCCACCCGGGCCCGTTCCACCTCCATGCGTCTGGCCCGGGGGCGCTCCCCCGCCGGGCCCTGCTCCCCTGCCGCTCCGACGGCCTGCACCAGGGTCCGCTCGGCGACGGCCCCGAGCTCCTCCAGGACGTCCCGGGCGCCGTCGAGCCGACCCGACTCGTAGGGCTCGTCCTTCTCCCCCGCAGCGCTCCGGCCGCCGCTCAGCTCCTCGTGCGCGAGAGCCAGCGCGCCCGCCTCCAGGAGCCCGATCAGTTGCCGTGCGTCATCGGACGGGACTCCCGCCCGGGCCAGGAGCTGCAGCAGCGTCGCCCTCGCGTTCTCGACGCTGACCTCGTCCGGCCACTGCCGCCCCCCGTCGGCCACGCTCATCAGATCCTCCTCGTCGCTCGGTGGTGCGGTGGGTACGACGCATCGCACCCTTCGACCGTGCAACGCGCGACGGCCGGACCGTGCTCCCCGCGGCGGCCCAGCCCGGGCGGCCGGGAGAGCGGCGATCAAGGGCACCGTAGCCGGTGATCCTTCCAGACGGCCGACGGCGCTGCCTCACGCCCTGCGGACGGCCCCGGCGGCGGCGGGTCGGCCGGGGCCGCGCCGGGGCCGCCGCGGGCGTCAGGGACGCAGGCCCGCCCGCCTGAGGGTGATCTCGGACAGGGCGGAGATGGCCTGCCGGTCGCCGCGGCGCCAGGCGTCGGCGAGGCCGCCGGGCGGGGCGGGGATCGCGGCGAGGTCGCCCGGCGGACCGGTGAGGGCACGCAGGGCGAGCAGGTCCGCGCCGCCGGGAGCGTCGAGGAGGCGCCGGATGGTGGCGGTGCGGCGGATCCAGCGCAGCCGGAGGGGAAGCCACAGCAGGAGCACGAAGGCCACGGGGACGACGATCAGGCCGAGCGCGGCCAGGAACGCCACCTGCCCGACGATGTCCTGCAGCGACTCCCCGGCGTCGGCGAGGCCGCTGCCGGCGTCGGACGCGGACCGGAACGGCGTCTGCAGGAGGTCGCCGACGAGCGGCACCCGGGAGGCCGTCTCCCCGGCGTCGTCGAGGGCGGCCGCCAGGCTGTCCCCGGAACTCTCCACCTTCCGGCCCGGCTCGGCCAGCAGCATGATCGTCTCGTGGACGGCCAGGGCGAACCTCACCGCGACGGCGATCAGGAGCACCGCGATCAGGTCCGCGAGGATCTGGCGGTTCCGTCGCGCGGGCGTCTGGGCGTAGAGAAGCAACGGCTGCTCCTGTTCCGGTCACGGCATCGAGGAGGGCCGGCCCCGGCCGGAGCCGTCGACTGCCGACGGCGAGGCCCGGCCGGTCGCTCGACCGTACGTCGCCCCCACCCCGTCCCCGGGTGTCCCCCGGCCCGGTTCCACAAGACGTTGCCGACTTGGCTCAGCGCACAGCCCCCGCGGGCGGAGCGCCGGCAGGGGCTGTGGGGGTGGTCAGGTCAGCCAGGGCTTCCAGACGTTCTCGTTGCGCTCCACCCACTTCTTCGCCGCCTGCTGCGGCGACAGTTTCTCCTCCGCGATCATCAGGGAGACCTCGTTCTGCTGGGCCTTCGTCCAGTGGAACTTCTTCAGGAAGTCGGCCGCCTTGCCGCCCGACTCCGCGAAGCGCGTGTTGAGGTACTTCTGCAGCGGCGTGTGCGGGTACGCGCAGGCCACCTTCTCGGGGTCGTCGGCGCAGCCCTCGCTGTACTCGGGCAGCTTCACCTCGGTCATCGGGACGCGCTCGAAGAGCCACTGCGGCTCGTACCAGTACGTCAGGAAGGGCTTGCGCTCCTTGGCGAACTGCTTGATCTGGGTGATCTGGGCGGCCTCGGAGCCCGCGAAGACCACTTCGAAGTCCAGGTCCAGGTTCTTCACCAGCGCCTTGTCGTTGGTGATGTAGGACGGGGAGCCGTCCAGCAGCTGGCCCTTGCCGCGGCTCTCCGGTGTGCGCAGCTGGTCGGCGTACTTGTCGAGGTTCTTCCAGTCGGTGACGTCGGGATGGGCCTCGGCGAAGTACGTGGGAACGAACCAGCCGATGTGGCCCGTGACCCCCAGGTCCCCGCCGCGGGTGATGGTCTTCTTGCCCTCGACGTACCGCTTCTCCTGTTCGGGGTGGCCCCAGTCCTCCAGGATGGCGTCGACGCGCCCCTGGCTGAGGGCGTCCCAGGCGGGCACCTCGTCGACCTGGACGGTGTCGACCCGGTAGCCCAGCTCGTGTTCGAGGAGGTAGGAGGCGACGGCGGTGTTCGCCTGGGCGCCGACCCACGACTGGACGGAGAGGGTGACGGTCTTCGCGCCCCGTGCCGCCGCGTACGGGGAGGTCTGGCGGGTCATGTCCGCGGCCCCGCAGCCGGTGAGGACGGCGAGTCCGGTCGCGGCGGCGAGGAGGGCCACGCCGCGGCGGCGGCGCGGCGGGCGCCGGTGGTTCGTGTCGCGCATGTCAGGCCTCCTTCGCGGGCTGGGTGACACGGTCGAGGAGCAGGCCGAGGCAGACGATCGCGGCGCCGGCCACCAGACCGGTGGCGAGGTCGCCCTGCGCGAGGCCGAGGACGACGTCGTAGCCGAGCGCGCCACCGCCGACGAGGCCGCCGATGATGACGACGGCGAGGACCAGCACCACGGCCTGGTTGACGGCCAGCAGCAGCGCGGGCCGGGCGAGCGGCAGCTGAACCTGGCGCAGCAGCTGGGAGCGGGTCGCGCCGAGCGAGCGGGCGGATTCCACGACGGCCGGGTCCACCTCGCGCAGGCCCTGGACGGTGATCCGGACGACGGCGGGCAGTGCGTACACGATCGCGGCCGCGGCGGCCGGGGCGCGGCCGACGCCGAAGAGCGCGACCACGGGGATGAGGTAGACGAACTGCGGCAGGGTCTGGCAGACGTCGAGGACCGGCCGCAGCAGCCGTTCGGCCCGGGCGCTGCGGGCGGCTCCCACGGCGGTCGCGAAGCCGAGGACGAGGGTCACGGCCACGGCGGCCAGGACCTGGGAGAGCGTGTCGAGGGAGGCTTCCCACACGCCGAGCACACCGACGGCGGCGAGGGCCAGGAACGCGGTGAGCGCGGTACGCCAGGTGCCGGCGAGCAGGGCGAGGGCGCCGGCCAGGAGCAGGAGCAGCCACCAGGGGGCGGACTGGAGCCCGGCGCGCAGCGGGTCGAGGACCCAGCCGGTGAAGCGGGCGGCCCAGTCGGCGGTACCGCCGACGACGGGGACACCGGAGTAGAGGTGGTCGGTCATCCAGGCGACGGCGGAGTTCACCGGCTCGGCCAGGGAGACGGTCCAGGACTCCGGCCATACGGAGGTGCCGGCCATCCGGCCGACGACGGCGACGGCCACCGCCGCGAGGAGGGTGAGGAGGCGGCCGTACCAGCCCGCGAAGACCCGCCGCAGCAGGTGCTGTTCGCTGACGGGTACGGGTTCGGCGCCGAGCCGGCGGCCCGCGGCGTCCGCGGTGCGGTCGAGGACCACGGCGAGCAGCACGATCGGGATGCCGGCGGCGAGGGCGGCGCCGACGTCCACGGAGGCGAGGGCCTGGTAGACGCGGTCGCCGAGGCCGCCCGCGCCGATCACGGAGGCGATGACGGCCATGGAGAGGCCGGTCATGATGGCCTGGTTGACGCCGAGGAGGAGCTGCGGACGCGCCAGCGGGAGGCGGGCGGTCAGCAGCCGCTGGCGGCCGGTGGCGCCGAGCGAGGCGGTGGCCTCCATGACGCCCGCGTCGGCCTCGCGCAGGCCGAGGGCGGTGAGGCGGGCCATCGGCGGGGCGGCGTAGACCACGGTGGCGAGGACGGCGGCGGGCACGCCGATGCCGAAAACCAGCACCATCGGCAGCAGATAGGCGAAGGCCGGCAGGATCTGCATGGTGTCCAGTACGGGGCGCAGCAGGCGGTGGGCGCGCGGGGAGAGGCCCCCGGCGAGGCCCAGCAGGGCGCCGAGCACGACGGAGGCGCCGACGGCGACAACCATCAGCGCGAGGGTCTGCATGGTCGGCACCCACATGCCGAGCAGCCCGCAGGCGGCGAAGGCGGCGGCGCAGGTCAGGGCGAGCCGGGTACCGGCGAGGCGCCAGGCCACCAGGGCGGCCAGGGCGGTGACCCCGGTCCAGCCGGCGGCGAGGAGGAGCACGTACACGGCGCGGACGGACACCACGACGGCGTTGCTGACGTGGCCGAAGAGGTACAGGAACAGCGGGTGGCTGTCGCGGTGGTCGATGATCCAGTCGCCGGCGCGGCCGAGCGGGCCGGAGAGGTCCACGGCCAGGTCCGCGGGCCAGCTGCCGGCGCCGGGGAAGGCCACGGCGAGCGGGATCAGCAGGGCGACGGCGATGCCCATCGGCACCAGGAACGCGCGGCTCGCGACCGGGCCGCGCCATGCTCTGCGGGGCCGGTCCGCGGCGGCGGGCGCGGTACGGGAGGGCGCCGGCCCGGCGGGTCGTGCCGCGGACCTCCGGGTCTGCGCGGGGACCACGGCCCGGGAGCCGGCCTGGGTGTGGGTCGGGGACGCGGTCATGCGCACCACCTCCGGGCGTCGGTGACAGGGGTCGGGGGACGGTCGGCGCGGGTCATGCCGCCACCCCCGTCCGGGCGGGGCGCGTCATGCCGCCACCCCCCATTCGGGCAGGGCGCGTCATGCCGCCACCCCCCGGCCGGGCGTGGCCGGGAGCCCGGCCACGACGGCGAGCAGCCCGGCGTCGTCCACGACGCCCAGGCAGCGGCCGTGGTCGACGACACGGGCCGGTCCGCCGCTGCGGGCGACGGCCTGGATGGCCTCGACCACGGTGGTGGCGGGGCCCAGCGCGGGTCCCTGTTCTGCCTCGCCCGCGACGGCGGGGCGCATCGCGGTGCGGACGGTGAGCACCTGCTCGCGCGGGACGTCGCGGACGAAGTCCCGTACGTAGTCGTCGGCCGGGGAGCCGACGATCTCCTCGGGCGTGCCGAGCTGGACGATGCGGCCGTCGCGCATCAGGGCGATCCGGTCCCCCAGGCGCAGTGCCTCGGCGAGGTCGTGGGTGATGAAGACCATGGTGCGGCCCTCCTCGTGGTGGAGCCGGGCGACCTCCTCCTGCATCTCCCGTCGGATGAGGGGGTCGAGGGCGCTGAACGGCTCGTCGAACAGCAGCACCTCGGGGTCGGCGGCGAGGGCGCGGGCCAGGCCCACGCGCTGCTGCTGGCCGCCGGAGAGCTGGCCGGGGCGCCGGTCCTCCAGTCCGTCCAGGCCGACCTTGGCGACGAGTTCGGCGGCCTTGGTCCGGCGGTCCCCGCGGCCGACGCCCTGGATCTCCAGTCCGTACGCCACGTTGTCGAGGACGGTGCGGTGCGGGAGCAGGCCGAAGTGCTGGAAGACCATGGCGGCGCGGTGGCGGCGCAGGGCGCGCAGCCGGGTGGCGTCCATGGCCAGGACGTCCTCGCCGTCGATGGTCAGGCTTCCGGAGGTCGGCTCGATGAGGCGGGTGAGACAGCGTACGAGGGTGGACTTGCCGGATCCGGACAGGCCCATCACGACGAAGACCTCGCCCTTGCGGACGTCGAAGCTGACGTCCCGGACGGCAGCGGTGCAGCCGGTGCGCTCGCGCAGGTCGGCGGCCGGGAGGTCGGCGTCGGCGGAGCCGGGGACCTTCGCGGCGGCCTTGTCGGGGCCGAAGACCTTCCAGAGGCCGTCCACGGAGAAGACGGGGGACCCCGCCGGGGCGCCGGCGGACGCACCGGCGGGTGCGGTGAGGGACGGGGCAGGAGTGGTGCCGGGGTGGGTGGCGGAGGTCCTGCCGGGGGTGGTGGCGGGGGTGGTGTTCATCGGGTACCACCGTCCCGGGCCAGCAGTTCGGCGGCTTTCTCTCCGACCATGAGCACTCCGATCATCGGGTTGACGGCGGGCATCGTCGGGAAGACGGAGGCGTCGGCGATGCGGATGCCCTCGAGGCCGCGGATCTTCAGGTCCGGGCCGACGACCGCGCCGGGGTCGTCGGCGGCGCCCATCCGGCAGGTGCCGGCCGGGTGGTAGACGGTGTGCGCGACGGAACGGGCGTACGCGCTCAGCTCCTCGTCGCCGGTGATCTCCGGGCCGGGGCACACCTCGCGGCCCAGCCAGCCGGCGAGCGGCTCCGTCGCGGCGATCTTCCGGGCCAGCTTGATGCCGTCCACCAGGGTCCGGCCATCGTAGTCGTCCTCGTCCGTGAAGTAGCGGAAGTCCAGGGCCGGTTTGACCTCGGGGTCCGCGCTGGTGAGGTAGAGGCGGCCGCGGCTGCGCGGCTTGGGGATGTTGGGGGTCATCGACACTCCGTGCGCGGGCCGTTCGTAGCCGATGCGCTCGGGATTGTCGGTGAAGGGGACCTGGTAGAAGTGGAACATCAGGTCCGGTCCCGCGGATTCGGGGTCGCGGCGGACGAAGAGCCCCGCGTCGCTGTCCATCGCGGAGTTGTCCGGGATCGGGCCGTCGGTCTCCCAGACGATCACCGACTCGGGGTGGTCCAGGAGGTTCTCCCCCACCCCGGGCAGGTCGTGGACCGGCGGGATGCCGAGGGCCTCCAGGTCGGCGCGCGGGCCGATGCCGGAGTGCAGCAGCAGGCGCGGGGTGTCCACGGCTCCGGCGCACACCAGTACCTCGCGGCGTGCGGTGACCAGGGACTCCGTACCGTCGGCGGCGCGTACGCGGACTCCGCGCGCCCGGGTGCCGTCGAGTTCGATCCGGTGGGCCCAGGTCTCCAGCAGGATGCGGAGGTTGGGGCGTTCGTCCATGACGGGGTGGAGGTAGGCCACCGACGCGGAGGAACGCTTGTTGTCCTCGGGGTGGTAGGCGAGGTCGAAGAAGCCGACGCCCTCGTGGAAGGGCTTGCGGTTGAAGCCCTCGATGCGCGGCACGCCCAGGGCGCTCTGCGCGGAGTCGACGAAGTCGCGGGCGATGGCGTTGCGGTCCTTCTCGGCCACCGGGACGATGTTGTTCAGGAGCTTGTCGAAGTACGGGTCCATGGCGGCCGCGTGCCAGCCCTCGGCCCCCGCCTCCGCCCACTCGTCCCAGTCGGACGGGAGCGGCTTGAATGAGATCAGGGTGTTGTGCGAGGAGCAGCCGCCGAGGACGCGGGCGCGGCTGTGGCGGATGTGCGAATTGCCGCGGGGCTGCTCGGTGGTGGGGTAGTCGTAGTCGAGTTCACCGCCGAGCAGGCCCATCCAGCGGCGCAGGGTGAGCACGTCGGGACGGTCGACGTCGCTGGGCCCGCCCTCGATGACGGCGACGGTGACGTCGGGGTCCTCGGTCAGGCGGGAGGCGATCACCGAGCCGGCGGTGCCGCCTCCGACGACGACGTAGTCGTACTCGTGCTCCGCCGGGGTGGGATGGTGTGGGGGGGTGGTCATGCTGTGCTCCTCCTTCAGCCCGCGAACCAGCGCACGGGGCGCGGGGCGAGGTTCTGGTACACGTGCTTGGTCTCGCGGTACTCGGCCAGGCCCGAGGGGCCCAGTTCGCGTCCGGTGCCGGACTTGCCGAAACCGCCCCACTCCGCTTGCGGGAGGTAGGGGTGGAAGTCGTTGATCCAGACGGTGCCGTGGCGCAGCCGGCCCGCGACGCGGCGGCCGCGGCCGGCGTCGGAGGTCCAGACGGCGCCGGCGAGGCCGTACTCGGTGTCGTTGGCGAGGGCGATGGCCTCGGCCTCGGTGCGGAAGGTCTCGACGGTCAGGACGGGCCCGAAGACCTCCTCCCGTACGACGCGCATCCCGCGGTGGCAGCGGTCGAGCACGGTCGGCCGGTAGAAGTAGCCGGGGCCGTCGGGGCGTACGCCGCCGGAGCGGAGCACGGCTCCCTCGGCGAGGGCGGAGGCCACGTACTCCTCGGTGCGTTCGCGCTGGGCGGCGGAGACCAGCGGACCGCACTCGACGCCGGGGTCGGTGCCGCGGCCGAGGCGGATCCGGTCGGCGCGGCGGGCGAGTTCGGCGACGAAGCGCTCGGCGACGCTCTCCTCGACGATGAGCCGGGAGCCCGCGGAGCAGACCTGGCCGCTGTGCATGAAGGCGGCGTTGAGGGCCTGGTCGACGGCGGTGTCGAAGCCCTCCTCGGTGGCGCAGGCGTCGGCGAAGACGACGTTGGGGTTCTTGCCGCCGAGTTCGAGGGCGACCTTCTTGACGGAGTCGGCGGCCGCGCGCATCACCTTCGTGCCGCTGGTGAGACCGCCGGTGAAGGAGACGAGGTCGACGTCGGGGTGGGCGGCGAGGCGCGCGCCGACGGGGTCGCCGGGGCCGGTGACCAGGTTCGCGACGCCGGCCGGCAGTCCGGCCTCGACCAGCAGGCCGATGAGGGCCGCGGTGGACAGCGGGGTGATCTCGCTGGGCTTGAGCACGAAGGTGTTGCCCGCGGCGAGGGCGGGGGCGATCTTCCAGGAGGCCTGGAGGAGCGGGTAGTTCCAGGGGGTGATGAGCGCGCAGACCCCGACGGGTTCGTGGACGACGACGCTGTGGACGTCCGGGGTGCCCGCGTCGACGACGCGGCCCGCGCTCTCGCCGGAGACGAGGTCGGCGAAGTAGAGGAAGGCGTCGGCGACGCAGTTCACGTCCACCCGGCCCTCTTCCAGGGTCTTGCCTGCGTCGCGGCTCTCCAGCAGGGCGAGGCGTTCGCAGTCGCGGTGGAGCAGGACGGCGGTGCGGCGCAGGACGGCCGCCCGTTCCAGGACGGGGGTTCGGGGCCATTCCCCGCCGTCGAAGGCGGAGCGGGCGGCGCTGACGGCCGCGTCGGTGTCCGCGGTGCCGCCCTCGGCGACGACGGCGAGGACCGTGCCGTCCGCCGGGTCGAAGACCTCTCGGGTGGCTCCTGAGATCGCGGAACGCCACGTTCCCGCGATGTGGATGGTCGTCTGCTCGGACACGACGCGCTGTACCTCCGATTCCGGCCACCGCGGCGTCCCCGCGGTGGTGCTGCTCGGGCGCGCTTGCCCCGGTCCTCGGAAGACATGTCCCAACAGTCACTGGAAGTGACGGGAGTCACTCCTTGTGGCTCCGCGGAGGGCTGGGCCGCAGGGCCTGCGTCACACCCCCCGGCCGGGACGTCCGAGGCCGCCGGGACGGCCGGGACAGCAGCGGGCGCAGACACTCCGGGTCCGGCGGCTCGGCCCGGCCGGTGCGCGGGTCGGGCACGAGGCCGGAAGTGCCCAGCCACTCGGTGAGGTACTTGGCCCTGGAGATCCCGGGGCCCCCGGTTGCCGCGCGGGCGGCCGGCCGACCGCGGCTGCCGCAGACGTCGTCGCGTCAGCCGCCGGTCGTACGGCCGGACGTGCCTCAGGTGTTCGCCAGCAGGAGGTGGCGCTCGTCCGGGGTGAGGCCACCGCGCACACCGTGCGGGATCCGGTCGGCCAGGGCGTGGCGGCGGCACGGGAGCCGGACCGGGCACCGGTGGCAGACCGCCTTGGCGGCCTCTTCGCGCTCCCGGACGGCCTCGGCCCGCTCGTTCACGGCCGGCTCGAAGACGTCCCGCGCCCCGGAGCGGCACGGTCCGTCGAGTGGTGCGTCGTGCCGGGCGTCGAGCATCCGCGGGTGGAGGAGTACGTCCGTACGGGAGTTGTCGGTCACGCCCGGGTTCCTTCCGGCAGGGGCGGTCCGTCGTGACCGCCTGTTCCGGCGCGTATCACCGGAACGGGCGCATCCATGCGCCGCCGGTTCCCCGGGTCACAGGCGCCAGTACGTACCGGCCCGGGAGTCGACGTGCACCACGTGCCGGCCGACGCGCACCACGTGGTGGTCCGGGCCGGACCAGGAACCGGCGGCGCCGTCCGCCCCGGGCAGCGGGGTCCAGATTTCCAGGAAGGTGCTGCCGTCCGGGTTGGTGCCCCGCTCGACGAGGTCCGCGCCGTCCCACCGGAAGGTGCCGGTGTCGTCGCCGGGCTCACCCGTGACGTGGTGGAAGCGCACGCGGGAGCCGTCGAAGGAGGTCGTACCGGCGAAACCGCGACTGTCGGCGTAGTACGGCCCGGCCTGCAGCCACACCACTTCGCCGTCCGGCGGGTCTTCGATCAGCGGTCCGCCGTCGCGGCTGATGCCGCGCCGCAGCCAGGCACCGCGCCCGGGTACCGGGACGCCGTCGGCCCGGCCGTCGCCTCGGCCCTCCGCCCGACCGCCGGCCGTCGGCTCCGGCGCCCGCTCCCGCTCCGGCTCAGGCGCGGTCATCGGTGGCGGCGGTGTCGTCCACGGCCAGCAGCGTCAGTGGCACGTTGCCGCGCACCGCCTGCGAGTACGGGCAGACCGCGTCCGCCCTGTGCACCAGGGGCTGCAGGTCCGCCGCCCGCCACCCCGGCAGGCTGACGGTGAGGGACACCGCGAGGCCGTATCCGGCGGGTGTGTCCGTCGTACCGAGCTCCACCTCGCACGCCACGCGCGCGGCGGAGGCGTCCGCCCCGAACTCGGCGGCGACTTCCGCGAGCGCGGAGGTGAAGCAGGCTGCGAAACCGGCCGCGAACAGCTGCTCGGGGTTGGTGGTGCCGGGTACCTTCTTGCGCGGCGGCGCGAGGCGGACGTCCAGGCGTCCGTCGTCCGTGCGGACGGCTCCGGTACGGCCCCCCGAGGCGTGCGCGGTCGTCCGGTACAGGCTGCGGGTGAGTGGCACGGTCATGGCGTTCGTACGGCCCATCTTGCTCGACGAGGACACTGCCCGGGTGCGGACAGCGGGCGGTGCCGCTCGTGCGGCAGCACCTCGCGCGTCGTCGTGCGTAACCGGGTACGGCGCATCTCGTCCGGGGCCTGGGATCCGGCCGCCGCACAATCTAGCACCGCGGAGTGTCGGCCCGGAACCGGCTGCGGTACGCCCCCGGCGGAAGCCCCTCCCACCGGGTGAAGGCCCGGACCAAAGCCGTCGCACCGCTCAGCCCGACGAGCGGTGCGATCCGGTCCAGCGGCAGGTCGGTGGTCTCCAGGAGCCGTCGGGCCCGGGCGCGGCGGGCGGCATCGAGGAGGGCGCGCCACGACGTGCCCTCGGTGTGCAGGGCCCTGCGCAGGCTGCGGACACTCAGGTTGAGCTGCCGGGCCGGGCCCTCGGGGCTCGCGTCCTCCAGCGTGGCCCGGTCGAGCCACCGTCGGACGCCTCCGGCCACCGTCCCGGCCGCGGACAGCCGCGCGAGGAGACGGTCGGCGTAGGCCCGGTGCAGGGCGTTGAGCACCGGGTCGTGGACGGGGCGGCGCCGGTCGAGGTCCGCGTCCGCGACCGTGATCGCGTTCTCCGCGGCGTCGAAGGCGACGGCGCAGCCGAACACCCGCGCGTACGGCTCGGCGGCCCCCGCGCGGGCGTGCGCGAACGACACGGTCAGGGGTGTCCAGTCGTCGCCCACGATCCAGCGGGCCGCCCGCACCATGCTGCTGACGACCGCTTCCACCTGCTGGGGGTGCATGGCGGACGGTCCGACGGTCGGCCGGTAGCCGATCCGGCCGACGCCGCCCTGGCGCTCCAGGGTGACCGTGCCCGCCTGGCTCACCAGCGGGTGGTAGCGCTCGGCCGCCTCCGCGGCCTCCGCGAGGCTGGCGCAGGTGAGGATGAGGTGGCCGAGGATGTGCAGGCCGTCGGGCCGGATGAGGTCGCCGACCAGGAGGCCGGTGTGGGGGCCCGCGTCCCCGGCGGCGAGCACCCCGTCCCACAGGGCGCGCATCTCGCCGTACTCCAGCCGGTCCGTGGGCAGGGCCCAGGGACCGGACCCGCCCCCGCCCCCGCCCCCGCCCCGGGCCGACGCGCTCAGGACGGCGTGGGCGTAGGACGCGGTGACGGAGGGCGGCTCGGCGGTGGACACGGCCGTCAGTCAATGCGGGCGCACCACCCCCGTCAAGGGTGTCCGCGGGCCGTCCGGCGCGGGAAGACACGGGAGGGGCAGGACCGGTCCGGGGAGTCAACGCCTTGGCCGTGGGGGTCAATGACGGCGCGGCGGGCCGCTCTTAGCGTCGTCCTTCGGACACCAGAGGAGTACGCCGTGATTCTCTTCCTGCTCCCCGCGGGCGACTACGACCCCACCGAGGCGGCGGTGCCCTGGGCCGCGTTGCGGGACGCCGGCTTCGAGGTGCGTTTCGCGACCCCTGACGGAAAGGTCGCGCTCGCCGATCCCCGGCTCACGGACCTCGGTTTCTCGTGGCTGTCGCCCTGGCTGATGACCCGCCGGGCCGAGCTGGCCGCATACCGGCGCCTCACCGAGGACCCGTCGTTCCTCGCTCCCTGCGCGTACGCGGACGTCGATCCGGACGCCGTCACGGGCCTTTTCGTCCCCGGTGGTCACGCGCCGGGCATGCGGACGCTCCTCGAAAACGCCACCGCCCAGCGGTTGTTCGCCGGGATCTTCGCCCGGGGGCTGCCGGTGGGGGCCGTCTGCCACGGAGTGCTGCTCGCCGCCCGGGCCAAGGATCCCGCGACGGGGCGCTCGGTCCTCCACGGCAGGCGGACGACGGCCCTGACGTCGTTGCTGGAGTTGACGGGGTGGAACCTCACCCGTCTGTGGCTGGGGCGCTACTACCGCACGTACCGGACCACCGTGCAGCAGGAGGTCACGGCGGCGCTCGCCGATCCGCGGCACTTCCTGGCCGGTCCGCCTCTGCCCGTGCGCGACACCGCCGCCCGGCCCGGGCGCGGCTTCACCGTCACGGACGGCAACTACGTATCGGCGCGGTGGCCGGGTGACTGCCACCGCCTCGCGGCGGACTACCTCGCGCTGGTCCGGGCGCACGCGGCGGCGGGAACGGCGGACCGCGCGGGGTGAGCCGGCCGGGGTCCGGACGGCCGCCCGAAAGACCATCTCCGCAGTGTCGTGCACGCTTCGTGAATGGGATGGGATGAGATGGGGATGACTCGACGAAGAGCATCGGGGCGAGGCCGGTACCTCCTGATCGGCCTGGTCCTCGCGCTGGTCGCACTGGCGCTCGGCCCCGCGACGGCGGCCGGCGCCTCGGCCGGCTCGCGGTGGTGGGAGCCCGTGGCGCGCCCGGCGCCGGACTCGCAGGTCAACGTCACCGGGGAGCCGTTCACCGGGACCGACGCGCAGGGCCGCGTCCGCGGATATGTCGACGGGCACGTCCACCTGATGTCCGACGAGGGCTTCGGCGGACGGCTGGTCTGCGGGAAGGTCTTCTCCACGGGCGGTGCGGCGGACGCCCTCAAGGACTGCCCCGAGCACTACCCGAACGGTGTCCTCGCTCTCTTCGACATGATCACCAAGGGTGGTGACGGCCGGCACGACCCGAACGGCTGGCCGACCTTCCGCGACTGGCCGGCCCACGACTCCTCCACCCACCAGCAGACGTACTACGCGTGGGTGGAGCGGGCCTGGCGGGGCGGGCAGCGGATCCTGGTGAACGACATGGTCACCAACGGGGTCATCTGCTCGCTGTACTTCTTCAAGGACCGCGGCTGTGACGAGATGACCGCGATCAGGCTGCAGATCCGCAAGACGTACGAACTGCAGGACTACGTCGACGCCATGTACGGCGGCCCGGGCAAGGGCTGGTTCCGGGTCGTCACCGAACCCGACCAGGCGCGCAGGGTCATCCAGGAGGGCAAGCTCGCCGTCGTCCTCGGGGTGGAGACCTCGGAACCGTTCGGCTGCAAGCAGGTGCTGGACGGCGCCCGCTGCACCATGGCCGACATCGACCGCGGCCTCGACGAGCTGCACGGTCTGGGTGTGCGCAGCATGTTCCTGTGCCACAAGTTCGACAACGCCCTGTGCGGTGTCCGGTTCGACTCGGGCACCCAGGGCATGGCCATCAACGTCGGCCAGTTCCTGTCGACGGGCACCTTCTGGAGCACGGAGCCCTGCCCGGGACCCGAGCACGACAATCCGATCGGGTTCGGCCTCGCCGCAGCACAGGCCGAGCACTCCGGGGACGCCGGCGCGTCGCACGCCCACGCGGCGGGCACGGTGGGCGCCGAGGGCGACGCGGAGACGGACGCCGAGGCGCGGGCCAGGATCCGCGGCGCGTTGCCGGAGGGGGTGGAACTGCCGGAGTACGGTGCTTCCTTGCAGGCGGCCCAGGCCCAGTGCAACCGCCGGGGCCTGACGGCGCTGGGCGAGTACGCGGTGCTGGGCATGATGAAGCGCAGCATGATGCTGGAGATCGACCACATGAGCGTCAAGGCGGCCGGCCAGGCTCTGCGGATCCTCGAAGCCGAGCGCTATTCCGGTGTCCTGTCCACGCACGGCTGGATGGACGAGAACTGGACCGAGCGGGTCTACCGCCTGGGCGGCTTCATCACCGGCCACATGTACGAGGCCCCCGCGTTCGCCGCGGAGGCGCGCAAGCATGCCGCCCTGCGCGCCCGGTACGGTGCCGGCTACGGCCTCGGCACCGACATGAACGGCTTCGCCTGGCTGCCCGGACCGCGGGCCGCGGCGGGCGATCCTGTCCGCTACCCGTTCCGCAGTGCCGACGGCGGCTCGGTCCTCGACCGGCAGGTCACCGGCTCGCGCGTCTGGGACGTCAACACGGACGGCGGCGGCGCCCATTACGGTCTCGTGCCGGACTGGATCGAGGACATCCGGGTCACGGGCGGCCAGGACGTGGTGGACGAGCTGATGCGGGGCGCCGAGGGCTATCTGCGCATGTGGGAGCGTACGAGCGACCACACCACCCCCTACGAGCCCCTGGTCCGCGGCTACCGCCCGCACGCCGGGCATCTGGCCTCCTCACGGACGCTGCCCGCGGGCTTCACCCATGAGGCGGTTTGGAAGGTGCTGCGGGACCCGGCACCGGGCACGGTCCGGCTCTACGAGTGCAAGGTGGCGAACCACTCGCTGCTGACGCCGGACCCGGGCTGCGAGGGTCAACAGCCCCTGGGCGCGGTCGGGTACGTGTACACGAAGGCGGTGCCGGGCTCGGTCCCCCTCTACCGGTGCTACATACCGTCCGTGTTCGACCACTTCGTCTCCAACCGGGCCGACTGCGAGGGGCCGTACGTGCGGGAGGGTCTGCTCGGCCACGTCATGCCGGCGGCCGGGCCCGGCACCGGCTGACGGCGGGCACCCACCGGATCCCGGCCTCCTTCAGGAACGGCCGGGCTCCGGTGGGCTGCCGCCGAGGACGTCGGCGACATGGGCGGCGAGTGCGGAGCGCAAGCCGTCGGGGGACATCTGCCGTTCGTCGATCAGGTGCGTCACCAGGTCGGCGCGGATCGCGGCCAGCAGGGCGTGGGCGGTGAAGTCCGGGTCGTGGACGCCCGGTACCCGGTCGAGCGCCGCGCGCAGCGTTTCGTGCCACCATCCGTAGTGCCCGGCCCGGTACGGGCTGCTGATCCCGGCGTCCTCCGCGGCGGACATGAGGTTCCGGTTCTCGGTCTTGAACTTCAGGGCGGTGTCGAGGAGGTCCAGCACCTGCTGCCGCGGGTCGGAACCGGTCTGCTCCTGCACCTCCCCCACCGCGCGCCGCAGCGGTTCGAGGCGGGAGGTGATCACGGCGGCGATCAGGCCGGCCCGGTCGCCGAAGCGGCGGAAGAGGGTGCCCTTGCCCACGCCGGCGGCTGCGGCGATGTCGTCCATCGACACGCTGTGGGGGCTGCTGCTGGCGGCGAAGAGGGCGTCGGCGGCCGCCAGGACGGCTTCTCGGTTGCGCTGGGCGTCCGCGCGCTCCGTACGCTCCCTGCCCTCCGTACGCTCCGCTCGTGGGGTCACGGGTCCTCCCCGGTCTACGGCCGCTCCGGCCCCTGGAAATGATATTCGGCCGGTGCGTGCGGGCGGCTGCACCTCCCGTTCGACGAAGGCGCGCAGGGTGCCCGGGGGGCGCCCGGTGAGGCGCTCGACGGTGTCCGAGGTGCGGTCCTCCGCGCCTGCGGCGATGGCGCGGTCCATGGCCGCGAGCATGGTGGCGAACTCCAGCGGGATCTCGGCCGCCCAGCGGTCGCGCAGTTGCTCGAAGGTCAGCTGCCGGTGCACGACGGTGCGGCCGGTGACCTCGGTGATGACCGTGGCGACGTCGGTGTAGCTGAGGGCCTGCGGCCCGGTGAGGATCAAGTCGGTGTTCGGGGCCTGTTCGGCGGTCAGGGCGTGTACGGCGACGGCGGCGATGTCCTCGGCGTCGACGAATCCGACCCGGCCGTCCCCCGACGCCGTGAGGATGGCTCCGTCGTCGCGGATGGTGCGGGCGTGAGGGGCGGCGCCGGTGAAGTTCTGCATGAACCAGGACGGCCGCAGCACCGCCCACTCCTCGAACAGGGCGGGCAGTTGCTCGTGCACGCGGCCCACGGCCGGGCCGCCGGAGGGGATCGCCGAGGAGCTGAGCAGCACGACGCGGCGTACGCCGGCGGCGCGGGCCCCGTGGAGGAAGGGCAGCATGACGGCGGCGGGGTCGGGAGCGCCGGTGGGCGGGACGAGGTAGGCGCGGTCGGCGCCGTCCAGGGCCCCGGCCCAGGTCGCCGGGTCGTTCCAGTCGAAGCGGACGGGGTCGGCTCCCGCCAGTGGGGTGGCGTTCCGGCCGGCGGCCTTGACGCGGCGTCCTGCGGCGATCAGTCCGGTGGTGACGCGGCGGCCGGTGGTGCCGGTGGCCCCGATGACCAGCGTGGCGTGGGTGGTCGTCATCGGTTCTCTCCGGTGAGGTCGGCCCCGACGCCGGTCAGGGATGCGGCGAGGGGGTTCCAGTAGTCGCGGTAGGAAGTGATGAGCCCGTTCTCGACCGTGACCACGGCGATGTAGGTCATGTCGTAGGGAGTGTCGGTCTTGACCAGACGGCCGACACCCCGCATCTCGACCACGATCGTTTCGGGGACGGTGGTCTGATGGATCGTCACGTCCGGGAAATCGTGCAGGTCGATGTGGTCGGGGTAGTCGCGCATGTACGCGCCGACCGCGGCCTTGCCTTCGAGGCGGGCCGGCCAACCGGCGGGGGCGAAGGGAAATTCGAGGACACCGCGGGCGTCCCACAGGTCGACCCAGGCGGGGATGTCCTTCTCCAGCAGCAGGCGCAGGCCGTGGCGGTACAGCTCCGCGGGCTCCATGGGCTCCGCGGGCTCCATGGGCTCCGTGGGGGTCGTCATGAGGAAGCTTCCGTTCTGCTCGGCGTGGCGGCGATTTCTGCTCGGCGGGGCGGCCCGGGGGAACACAAACGGACCGCCAGTCCGCATGACCGCGACCTTACGGACCGCCGGTCCGTTTAGCAAGGGCGGTGACCCCGCCGGCAGTGGAGAAGGGCACGGAAAAGGCCGTGGCCGACCCGCGGAACGGGTCGGCCACGGCCTTCGGCGGGGCTCAGGAAGTGCGCTTCAGGGTCCAGGTGTTGGGGTTGAAGCTGGGAACGGCGGAGTAGCGACAGCCGCTCGAGTAGTAGGTGCTGACGATGGTCCAGCCGGCGGGCGGCCAGGTCGACGCGCAGGCGTTGACCTGGGTGCCGACGGGGTAGCCTCTCAGGTCCTTGATCTGCTTCATGTTGGGCGTGAAGCCGGAGCCGCACCCGGCGCTGTTCCACCACTGGACGTCCACCCAGCCGTCCGGGGTGAGCGCGCTGGCGCACATGTTGACCGTGTCACCGGGCGCGGCGGAGGCGGGACTTGCGGTGACGGCCAGGGCGGTGACGGCCATGGTGGCCAGGGCAACGGCGTAACGGGTGCGGATCATGGGACGTTCCTTCCTCGGTGCACTGGGTTCGCCGCCGACCGTCGGCAGGCCGTACCAGGCGCCGCGTCATTGCTATCCGACCCAGGAAGACTCCAGAAAGTCACCTTTTGGGCATAACTCTGCGATCGTTTAGCGCCGGTGTCAGCCGATCGGCTGCCGCGCCTCGGCGCGCACCTTCAGGGTGGCCTCGGCGAACTTCGCGAGGTCGATGGCACCGGGCTCTTGCTGCGCGGTCTCCGGCGTCACGAATCCGACCGAGGCACCGGTGTTCTCGTCCGCCCAGGCGCATATGGGCAGGGAGCCACCCGCCGCGCCCTGCTTCATGGTCAGCACCTGGCAGGACAGGGTGATGTCGGAACCGTTCGGGGTGATGTCCTTCGCAGGGACGGCCACGGTCGCGCCCTCGGCGTCCCCGGCGCCGGCCAGCATCTTCCTGCGGGCCCCGGCCGGGTCCTTGAACCGGCCGTACATCCCCGAGACGACCAGCGCACCCGTGCCCTGCGGGGACTTGGCGCTGTACTGGCCGACGACCGGCTTCGGGTCGCGGATCTTCGAGTCGTAGGTGCCCTTGAGGGCATCCTCGCCCGCGGTGGCCGAAAGGTCCTGGTCCAGCGTGTACTTGCCGTCCAGAAGGGTCTTGGGGACGACGAGCTTGTGGGTGGCCTCGGGGAAGCCGCCCCCGCCTCCGGTCAGCAGGCTCGCCCCGAACCCGAGGACGCCGAGCGCCACCAGCGAGGCCGCGACGATCCCGATCACCATGCCCGTCCGGTTCCTGCGCTGCGGCGGACCCATCGGGGGCTGCCCCCAGGCGCCTTGGCCGGGGTACGGCTGCTGCTGCGGGTACGGCTGATGCCCCGGGTAGGGCTGCCCGGGGTGGGGCTGCGGGTGCGGGTGCGGGGGCTGCGCGGTGTACGGCAGGCCGCCGTACGGGGCCTGGGGCTGCGGGGGCCCGTACGGGCCGGGGTTCTGCTGGGGCGGGGGCGTGCTCATGCCCGAACGCTACGGCAGCCCCGCCCGCGTCCGCCGCCGAGGGTCTCCGGGCGGACGGTCAGTCCTGGGCGTGGTCCTGGTCCTGGCCTGGGCCTGGGCCTGGCCTGGGCCTGGGCCTGGGCCTGGGCCTGGCCTGGGCCTGGGCCTGGGCCTGGGCCTGGCCTGGGCCTGGGCCTGGGCCTGGCCTGGGCCTGGGCCTCAGTCCTGGTTCTGGGCCTCAATCCTGGTCCTGCGCCAGGCTGAAGAGCACCCGCTTGTTCTTGTCGGGGTAGGCGGGGTCGGCCCGTTCGAGCCGGACCCGGACGTTCGCGCCGAGTTCGAGGTCGACGGCGGCCGAGGCGACTTTGCCCAGCACGGCGGGCTCCGCCAGCTGTACCTGGCCCTCGCGAGGATTCGGCTGCGCCAGTTCCGCGTCCGTGTCGATCACCACCGCGTCGAAGGTGCTCCCCACCCGGTCCATGAGCAGCGCCGCCTCCACCAGGTCCACCGATTGCCGGTCCGCCGCGTTCCCCTTGGCCTTCTCCATCCGGCTCGGCAGGTCGGCCAGGGCGGCGAGCACCCATTCGGGCGGCTCCCGGTCCGCGCTCGCGGCCACGCACAGTTCACCGGCGTACCGGTCGACCAACCGCCGCAGGGGCGCCGTGCAGTGCGTGTACGGTGCCGCGATCGCCGCGTGGACGGTCTGCGCGGGGATGTGCTCGTGGTCACGGAAGGACTTGTAGACCGATTTCAGCAACAGGGCGCCGGCCGCCTCATGGAGGAAGGCCGCGTGCCGGTGCTGGTGCGGATCGAGGGAGCGGATCAGTTCGGCGTACGAGACGTGGTGCGGCCAGTCGATGCCGAGGCCCTGGGCGATGTGGCGCAGTCGCGTGACCTCGTGGGTCGGGGCCTGCTCCTGGGTCCGCAGGATTCCGGGGCCGCCGCCGTCCAGCATCATCCTGGCCGCGGCCATACCGGTCATGAGGGAGATCTGCTCGTTCCAGCCGTCCACGGGCAGTGCGGCCCGGTAGCTCAGCCGGAACGATCCGTTCTCGACGGTGACCTCCTGGTCCGGCAGGCTGAGCGAGATGCCGCCCCGCTCGGCCTCGACGGCCTCGCGCAGGGTTCCGATGTTGCGCAGCAGGGCGACGGACTCGGCGGCGGTGCCGGCGTCGATGGCCTGCTGGACGGCCGCGTAGTCGAGTCTGGCCGTACTGCGCACCAGGGCGCGGCTCACGGACGACGTGATCACCTCGCCGTGGGCGTCGAGGTCGTGCTGCCACAGCAGGGCGGGGACCTTCTGGTTCGGCAGCAGGCTGGCCGCGCCCTCGGAGAGGACGGGCGGGTGCAGGGGCACCTTGCCGTCGGGGAAGTAGAGGGTGACGATGCGTTTGCGGGCCTCGGCGTCCAGTGCGTCGCCCGCGGTGACGAAGGCGGCCACGTCGGCGATGGCGTAGTACACGCGGAACCCTCCGCCGGGCCGTCGCTCCAGGTACATGGCCTGGTCGAGGTCCTTCGAGCCGGGCGGGTCGATCGTGAAGAGCGGCAGGTCGGTCGCGTCCTTGTCGGGCAGCCGGGGCGCGCGGGCGGCGGCCTGGGCCGCGGCGAGCACCGGATCGGGGAAGACCGAGGGGGCCTGCAGGTCGGTCCGCAGCTTCTTCAGGGCGGTGGCCAGCGCGGCCTTGGCCGCTTCGGACATGCGCATCGGGCGGCGTGGCATGCCCCGAGCGTATGGCGGAGGCCGCCCGCCGGCACGGCGGGCGACCCGTCCGGGTGCAGCGGGGCCGGCCACACCGCGCGTCGACCGGACACGATGCGCCGGGCGTCCGGGGGTCCCGGCGGGGCGGCCGGTCGCTGCTCGGTGCGGGGTGGCGGCCCGGTCCTCGTCGTCGGGTCAGGCGCCCACACCCAGCACGGTACGGATCAAGGTCCGCTGGGCATCGGACAGGCAGGGGTCCTGGAGGTCGAGCACCTCGTCGTCGACGGTGATCCGGTAGCGGTAGCCGTCGGGTGCGGGAGCGACGGCCCGCTGGGCGAGCTCCTCCAGTTCCGCCGCGTCCGGGCGCCCGGACGTGTCGAGTGCGCTGAGCTTCTCCAGGCCGCCGGCGAAGCCTCCGGAGCGGGTGACCGTTATCAGCATGGCCGTTCCTTCCTGTCCGCTGGTGTGTCGTACGGTCTGCGCATCGCAGCCACTGCCGCGCATGCCCCGAACACCGGCGCGCTGTCACCCGGCGGGCGCCGATCCGCAGGAACGGCCGGAAAGCGCCGTGCGGCGGGCAGCGGCCGACGGCCGGCGCCTCGGCGCGAGCGCTCTGCGCGCGCGAGCCGGTCGGCGAGGAGTGCGCGCAGGAGTTCCGGTCGCTCGTGCGGCCCCGGGTACACGGGGCGCGCGCCGGGGTGTGCGGCGCCAGGGTGTGCGCGTCCAGTGCTCGGCGATCCGATGGCGGGCCGCCCGGTCGACGAGCCCTGGGGCGGGAGCCCCACGTAGCGTCGGTAGCGTTCGAGTATCTCGGGCGTCCGGATGACGAAGTAGCTCCGGACGACGTCGTCGCCGATGTGGCCCGGCGCCGAACCACGCCATTCAGGCCATGTGAGGCATCCGGAGGCCGTCACACACACTGTCCGCAAAAGCGTTCAGAACGGCCGGAATCGGCAAGACCCGCACCTCCGGGGTCGTGGCGGTCGCCGCGCTCCTTTCGTCCATGGTGTGCGCCTCGGGCGGCGCGGACCGTAACGGGAACCGCCCGCCTCAGGCGCCCCGGGCCCAACCGGTTGCGCACCGTGCACCCTTGCACCCCTGCACCCCTGCACCCCTGCCCAAGGATCTGCACTCGCCGGGAACGTCCGAATATCGATCACCGACGGGGAACACCGGCCGCCGTCCCAGCAGTTCATCGGATGGAACCGGGGGCGGGCCCGCACGACTCGTCCCCGACCGGGCAGATCCATGGGCAAGGAGACACCGTGCGCATTCTCTTCACCGGACCGGCCTCGGCCGGACACCTCTTTCCGATGATCCCGACCGCGCAGGCCTTACGTGCCGCCGGGCACGAAGTACTGTTCGCGGGCTCGCCGCCACTGCACCAGCTGCGCCAGGCAGGTTTCCCGATCGTCGAGATAGGCGACGGCCGCACCATCCAGGAGGTGTTCGAGCAGGACACGGGCGAGGAAGCGCGTTACGTCGCGCCCGACCTGACCTCCGACCAGATCCTCGACAGGGCGGCCCACGGTTTCGCCCTCCTGTCCCGGTCCACCGTGGACGGTCTGCTGGAGGTCGCCGACAGCTGGGGCGCCGACCTGCTGGTCTACGACTCCTTCCAGGCGTCGGCCCCGCTGGTCGCGGCCAAGCTCAAGATCCCGTCGGTGATCCAGAACTTCGGCGTGACCTCCGGCCACGACATGGTCGCCCGGCTCGCCGCCAACTTCACCGAGGCGTACGAGACGTTCCGGGTGGACGGCCCGGCCGAGCCCACCGCGCTGAACATCGTCCCCGCCTCTCTCGGCGGCGACCCGGACGGCCTGCGGATGCGCTACCTCCCGTACAACGGCGGCGGTTTCGTCCCCGTCGGACTGCTCCGCCGCGGCACGCGTCCGCGCGTGGCCGTCACCCTGGGCACGGTGCTCACCGAGATGGACGGCGTCAACGCCATCGTCCGTCTGATCGAGGCCGCCGCGTCGGTGGACGCCGAGTTCCTGCTCGCCGTGGGCGACGCCGACCTCACGCCGCTGGGCACCCTCCCGGACAACGTGCGCGCGCTGCCCTGGGTCCCGCTCGCCGAGCTGCTGACCGCCTCGGACGCACTGGTCCACCACGGCGGCTCCGGCACCCTGCTCACCGCCCTCCAGGCCGGCCTGCCCCAGCTCCTGCTCCCGCAGGGCGCTGACCACTTCATCAACGCCGACGCCCTCACCGCGACCGGCGCCGCCCTGCGTTCCGCCTCCGACGAGGTCGATACCGCACTCCTCACCCGGCTCATATCCGACCAGGCCCTGCGCGAGGGCGCCGACCGCCTCCGCGCGGAGAACGCCGCCCTGCCGACCCCGGCCGAGACGGTCCCCGCCCTGGAGGCCCTGACCTCCGCCTGAGGCGCCGCTCTCCGCGGCGCCAGGGAATCCCGGAGGCTGCTGCCGAGGCCCGGGCAGGTGCCCCCTGCCCGGGCCCAGGCCGACGGCACCGCGCCGGCGGCGAAGAGGCGGCTGCCAGGTCAGGGGGCGTCGCGTGGCAGGGTCAGGGCATCTCGTCGGGGTCACAGCTGGCCCGGCGCAGCCCGATCGCACGAAGGGCCCGCATCAGGGCCTCGTGGTCCCCCTCGCGCACGATGTGAACGGCTCCCTCCACCATCAGGCCCGACACCGCACGGGGCACCCGGGTGGCGGCGGTTCGCAGCACCACCCCGCTGGGCGGATCCAGATCCCGCACCCCCCGGAACACCCGCTGGACCCCCGCGTCCGAGTCGATGCTGTCGAGCCCGGCGGGCAGGGCCAGGACGGTGATGTCGGGGAGCAGGACGCGGGCGTGCGCAAGAGCGACCGCGGGGTCGTGGGCGTGCGACACGACCTGGAAGTGCGGGTTGCGCTGGATGCCCGAGCGCAGCAGCTCCAGCTGCTCGCCGTCGGGCACGCCGACTACCAGGACGGTCATCACCTTCCCATCGTGCTGTCCCGCGTACCGCGGGGCGACCCGGGAGGGCGGGGCGTGGAGCCCCGACTCAGACCGCCGCCGCATCGTCGGCCGACTCCGGCCGCGGACTCCGTACGGCTTGCGCGGGCACTCCAGCCTGTTCGGGCTGCGCGAGCGGAAGGTGCCGGGCGGCCTCGGTGGCGGTGTACGAGGTGGCGAAGGTGAAGGCGCGAGGGGACGGCCCGTGATCCCGTAGCTCGGTCAGCCGGTCCAGCGCCTCGCCGACGGTCGGCAGATGGCCGGCGGGCACCCACCACAGCACCATGTGCGCCTCGACGTGCCGCTCGAACCATTCGCGGCGCCGCCGCATCACCTCCAGGTGCCCGCTGCGGTAGGCGAAGTCCCACAGCGCCTCCTGGGTCTCCCACACGGACAGATTGACGATGACGTCCTCGCCCGCCGGGCGCAGGCCGGTGGCGTCGCTCTCCCCTTCCCCGACCAGGCGCCATACGAAGCCGGGCGCTCCGTCGGCGGCGGCGTTGACCGGGTCGAGCGCTTCCACGAACGGCGCGATGCGCGGGTCGTCGATGGGGTGGAGGAGCGTGGCGACGTTCAGCTGGGCGAGGTGGGCGGCCTGCATGGGTTTGGTCATGGCCTCATCCCAGCACGCCGTCCATTTCTATGTCAACGTTCATTGTTTTTAGAAGCCTCCACCACCACGCAGCACTCCCCCGGCCGGGCGTCCATGCGGGCACGGACCGGACCGTCGGGACCGATCAGCCCTTCCAGCAGGGCGAGGTTCATACCGCAGACGAGCGGTGGGAAGCGCTCGGCCACGACGTGGAACGGGCAGTTGCGCATGCGCACGACGCCCCCGAGGCCGCCCTCACCACCCTCGCCTGCCTCTCCGGCTTCGAGGTGCGGCTCGTAGCCACGGGCGGCCAGCAGCTCCATGGCTTCCGCGAGGCCGCCGCAGGGCGCCGCCGAGCCACGCAGGGCCTCGCCCCGGCGGCGGGCGGCAGCGCGGAGCCCGGCATCCAGGCCGGCCTCCTCCGCGGCCTCGGCGAGCAGTTCGGCGGCGGTCCGGTAGTCCCGGGCGGGCAGCGAGACCGACCGCTCGACCCGGGCCCGCGTGTACACCTTGGCCGGACGGCCCGCCCCCGGCCCCGAGCGTCCGGTCAGGCGCCGACTGCCGCTCTCCAGCAGCCCCGCCTCGGCCAGCCGGTCCAGGTGGTGCGCGGCGAGCGTCCGCGCCACGCCGACCGCCTCGGCGGCCTCGTTGCGGCCGACCTCGCGCCCCTGAGCCGCCACGTACTCGTACAGCCGGCGGCGTACCGGATCCTGCAGCACCGCGATCACGTCGATGTCCTTCATCCGGCCATTCTAGAAACAACACAGATTGGAGATAGAAGGCCCGGCGGAAACCGATCGACGGTCCTGCGCTGCGACGGCGACGATGCCGGAGGCAGCAGGCTCACCCCCCACACCCGGAGGCCCGATGGGGTCCGGATGTGCCGACATCGACGTGCTCGACGCCCTGACCGGAGCCGGCAGGTCCGCGGAGCTCAACGACGCGGACGACGCGGGCGACATGTTCGAGTGGTGTCCACCACCCGGAGGCGGGGACGGGCGGCACGCTCGGGTCTCGGGGTGTCCAGTGCCGTTGGAGGCTGCACCTGTCCGTGATCGTCACCAGCGACGCGCAAGGTGGTCTCCCTGCGCTACTGGCGGCACAGTTTCCCGTACCTACTCTGCATCTTCGACGGCCCCGGACACGGCGGTGAGATAGCGGCTCAGAGTTTCGCGGCTGTCCGGAGTGAACGGGTGCTGCCGCATGAACCGGCGGAGTTCGGACTCCGACAGCCAGCTGTGCCACATGATCTCGTCCGGATCGGGTTTCAGGTCGGCGAGTACGACGGCCTCATGGACCGCGAGCCAGTGGGGGCTGAGGCCGCTGCGGTTCAGGAACTTCACGATGAAGCGGACCGGTACCCGGATGCCCAGTTCCTCGGCCAGTTCACGGGCCGCGGCCTCCTGATAGGACTCGCCTGCGGTGACGGCGCCGCCGGCCACCACCTCGTAGTGCCCCGGGAACCGTGAGACCCCTTCAGAGCGGCGATGCACCAGGACCTTCCCCGCGCGATCCCTGCACACCGTCACGGCGATGCGATGCAACCAGCCGTGGCGAACGGCATCACTGCGGCTGACGACCGCCAAGACCCGGTCCTGCTCGTCAACGTGCTCCACGAACTCATTCATGCGCTCCACGATCGCAGGCAGCCGAATGCAAGATCCAACTGCCCTGTGCAGCCTCGTCTGCAAGCGGTGTCACCCCCGAAGCCCAGGCCCGCGAGACGAGATTCCCGCCCCCTCGGAGCCCCAACGAACGTGATACCGCGTGTCCTTGATGAGCGCACCTGGTCCGCCACGGAAGTGGTAGGGAGCGATGCTGCTGATCGAATGACTCTGGCCGGCCGCCGCGACTGCTGGCCCGGACAGTCAGGTAGAGGAACAGATCGGGCGCCACGAGTCAGCCGCCGTGGAGCCCCCACTCATCGAGGCCGCCGTAGATATGAGCTTCGAGGCATTGCGGGGCTTCAAGGCCCACGGCCTCGCCTCGGTACACGACGATGAGAGAGTCACCGCCTCGCCACCAGGTGTCGGTCACACCCTGTACTTCGGGCACCGGCTCGAAACCGCCGAGATCCATTGACTCAACGGCCTTGCCCTTGATCCTTGTGACGGTCCTGGCCCAGCGCCGGGCATGCGCGGCGAGCGCCAGGGACTCCACCCATCCGTCCGTGTTGGCATGCAGAGGTACCCAGCGGAAGGCATCGATCCCGAATGCCCCGTCGGGGCCGATCCGAAATCCGTAGGCCATCGACACCCGGCAGTTCCCCGCCGGGAACGGCCAGCCGTCTTCGGACATCCGCTCGGGGCAGTCGGCCTGCAGGATGCGCGGACCGCCCTCGTAGAACGGGGCCGGCGGCAGGGCGAGGCCTCCCCAGCGGTCCTGGAAGGCGGCGGCCCGGTCGATTGACGAAGTGATGCTGCCCGCGGATGCAGTTCGGGGTGGCGAGCCCCGCACCAAGCAGGCGAATCCGCGGTCACTGGTCATGGTGCTGGAGCCTGGCGACGGCTCCGCTCCCACCTCCTCGCAGGCCGACCATTGCGCTCCGTCGCACTGCGCCATCGGCTCGCCGCTACGTGTGCTTCCGTCCGGAAAGGCGTTGACCGTGAGGTCGGCCGCCGGTGTCTTCCCGGTTCGCCCGGCAATCGGCTTCGGCTGCCCGGCCAGGGGCGGCGATGCGCACAGGCAGCCGGAGGCCCGGCCCTGTGTCACCGTTCGCGGTGGTGTGTTCCCCGTACCCGCTCAGGGCGGTCAATGGCGCACGCGGTAGCGCAGGTGAAGTACCCGGTTGCCCTGAATCACCACATCGGGATCCTCCAACAGGTGTTGCGCCTGGACCGAACCGAAGTAGCGCTTGCCCGACCCGAACACGACGGGTACGACGTCCATGCGCACCTCGTCGACCAGGCCCGCGGCAAGCACCTGGCCACCGACGTCGCCGGCGGCGACCTCGACGATGCGATCACCCGCAAGCTCCTGTGCCTTGGCCACGGCTGCCTCGACACCGTCGACGAAGTGGAACGGCGCCTTGGGGTCCCAGCCCTCGGGCATCGGCCGGTGCGACACGACGACCACATGGTCGATCCCGCTCGGCGGTTTTCCGTCCCAGCCGTCCGTCAGGTCGAAGACGCGACGGCCGGCGATCGTGACCCCGATCCGGTCCCAGTACGGCCGGGTGTAGTCGAACGACGCCTGCGACACCTTCAGCGCGCCGCTCTCGTCCAACGGGACGTCACCGCTGACCAACCAGTCGAACAGCGGTCCGGGCTGGTCATTCTCGTCGGCGACGAAGCCGTCCACCGACACCGAGCTGTACATGACCACCTTGCCCATGGTGCTCTCCTCTCCTTCGGGGCCCCGAATTGGGGTCTCGTGAGCTGGCCCTCTTGTAAGAAATCCATCGGCGGGCATAGCCCGGTCCAGCTACCAGGCCCGGAAGTCCCGGAAGGACCGTCATCAGGACCGATCACGCCCCTGCTCACGGGCACCCCAGGGGCCAGTCGAGGCGAGCCGAAATCCTGTGGAGAGCACCTGCGTCGCGTGGAATGCTTTTCGGCGACTGCTGACGGAAGAAAAGGCTCACACCGTGTACGTACCGCCCTCCGCGCGACCTCTCGATGATGACGAGCGTGAGCTCGTGGAGCTGGCACGCCGCACCATCGACGCGCATACCGACGCCGGGCCCGACGAAGACGGGATCCACACGATGGGCGCCGCGGTCATGGCTGCCGACTACCGGATGTTCGCCGGCGTGAACCTCTACCACTTCACCGGTGGCCCCTGCGCCGAACTCGTGGCTCTGGGAGCCGCACGAGCCCAGGGCGCCCGCCAGATGCGCTGCATCGTTGCCGTGGGAAACCACGGGCGCGGGGTCATCGGCCCGTGCGGGCGCGATCGGCAGGTCTTCGTCGACTACTACCCCGCCATGCGCGTCATCGTGCCCACACCCGCGGGGCTCAGGTCCGTTCTCGCCGCCGACCTGGTGCCGCTGACTCAGCAATGGACCCGGGAAGGCATGAACGGTCTCGACCCCTCGCTCTACCAGGACCCCGAGACGGCCGGTCCCCCGATCATCCGGTTCAACCCCCGCTACCTCGAGGCCGTCCGCTCCGGCGCCAAGACCAAGACCACCCGCTTCCGGGACCCTGCCCGGCTCGGGCCGGCACGGCTGGTGTTCGAGAGCGACCCCGAAGTCGTCCTGCCGGCAGAGGTGACCGGCATCAGGCACTGCCTGGTCAGCGACCTCACCGACGAGGACGCCCGATCCGAGGGGCTGACGACCGCAACCGAACTCCGGGAAGGCCTCAAGGGCCACTACCCCGGCCTGGCGGGAACCGACGCAGTCGACGTCATCACCTTCCGGATCAACGAGGCAGACGCCGCTTGAAGAAGGGTACGGAACATTGCGCCTGAGGCGCATCGGAACGATCCTGGCCGCAGCCGCGCCGACCGTACTGGCGGTCCCAGGGCGGCCGGTGCCAGGACACCCGAGGACCGCGCACGTCAGCCGCGCCACATCGGCCACACGGTCGGCCCGCCGCCCGGGAGCCGGATCTCACCGGTGACGCGGAAACCCAGCGCTTCGTAGAAGGGGATGTTCGTGATGTTGCTGGACTCCAGGTAGGCGGGTTGGCCGAGCCGGTCGCACTCGGCCAGCTGCTGGCGCAGCAGCGCCGAACCGACCCCCATCCCCTGGAGTCCGCATTCCGTTCCCACCACCGGCAGGTACCAGTGGGGCGTGTCCGGGTGGGCCTCGTGCAGGGTGTTCTGGACCTCGCCGGCTCGCGGCATCCCGCGGAGGCCGAAGACGCGTGCGTACGGGGCCAGCGCCGCAAGCTCCCGCGCCGCGGAGGTCTTCCAGCAGCCGGGCCCCGACCACAGCGCGGCGGCCAGCAGCCGCCCGTCTCCCGTCGCCGCCACCCGGACGGCGCCCGCGCGCGGCCGCTGCTGACGCTGGGCCAGCCGGAAATAGCGGGCGATCCTGCCTTCGCGGCCGGCTGCCGGCACCATCCACACCATGACCGGGTCCTCGGCGAAGGCCCGGGCCAGGAGCGTGGCGACGGCGCCCGACTCGGTGGGCCGGGCCGACCGGATGCCGTACCCGTCCGACGGCACCCATGGATGTCTGCTCATGCGGTCACGGTAGGCAGCCGGACCGAGCCGTCCCCGTCGGGCGGTGGTGGACACGCCGCACAGGACACCGTACGAGCCACCCCTCACCGGGACGCGCGCTGCCGGACGGCGCAGGGTGCGCCCGAGCCCCGTGTCGGTGCTGAAGAACAACGTTTCCGTCGCGCCTTCGGGGAGAGCTCCCCCGGTCGGCTGTATCGATGGCGTTGTCCCGGGCCGGGAAGGCTAGTTGGGGGGCGGGCGTTCGGCCGGGGGGGTCGCGTCGGCGCCCCGTTCGGGACCGCGCGGCCCGGTCGGGCCGCTGGGGGCAACGGGGCCCACCGGGGCCGCTGGGGCCACCGGGGCGGAGGGGGTTGCCCGGTGTGCGACGGCCGCCGGTCGGGGTGAGTCCGGGGGGCGTTCGGTGTGTCTGCGCGCCCCGTGCGGCCGGGCTCCCTTGAATGGGCAGCCTCCTACGGAAACGGGCACCGTATGACCCTCCCCGCACCGCACCAGTCGCCGACGACCGCCGCGAGCCGGTACACCCGTCGGTCCGTCCTCACGGGTGCCTTCGCCCTGGCCACCGCCGCGGCGCTGCCCGTCGCCGCGGCCGGACGCGCGTACTCGGCCGCCGGCCCGGAGATCATCGGCTGCGCCGCCTGGGGGGCGCGGGCCGCGTCCGAGCCCGTCGTCGTCCTTGCCAACCGCCCGGAGCGGATCATCGTCCACCACACGGCGACGGCGAACGTGACGGACTACTCGAGGCAGCGCGCCATCGCCCTCGCCCGGGCCATCCAGACGTACCACATGGACGCGCAGGGCTGGATCGACACCGGACAGCACTTCACCGTCAGCCGCGGCGCGTTCGTGCTGGAGGGCCGCCACAACAGCCTGGCCGAACTGAACTCCGGCCGGCGTCAGGTGCGCGCGGCGCACTGCGTCGGGCAGAACACGGTGTCGATCGGGATCGAGAACGAGGGCACCTACACCTCGGAGGCCCCGCCCGCGGCGCAGTACGCGGCGCTCGCCGACCTGTGCGCCCACATCTGCGACCACTACGGTCTGCCCGCGTCGGAGATCTACGGCCACCGCGACTTCAACTCCACCGCCTGCCCCGGTGACCGCCTGTACGCCCTGCTGCCGGCCCTGCGCCGGGACGTGGCCACCCGCCTCGGCACACCCCTGTCGGAACCGGAGCCGAACCCCGACGAGGATCCGGTGTGGGACCTGGTCCGCCAGACCACCGGCCGGCCCCCGGCCGCGACACTCGGTGAGTACCTCCCGGCAGGTCTGCTGCCCTGACAGGACGCCGCCCCGTGCGAGGTCCGGGCCCGGGCCCGGACCGTCGTCGGCGCCACCCGGCTCCTGACCCTGACCCTGACCGCCACAACCTGCCCGGCTGCCTACCCGGCCGGCCGCCGCCTGTCCACCGAGCGAACACCTCCGTCCCTTCGTTCACGCGGCTGTGCGCGGCCACCGGGGCGGATAGCGTCGGGGCGGGTGGCCACTGCTGAGGTCCGCCCGCGTACCCGAAGGCAGGACGAGATGAACCCCTTGGCCGCCCGCGGTCCGCACAGCGTCACGCTCGCCACACGCGCCGACCGCAGCGTCATCACCCTCACCGGCGACATGGACCTCGACCACGTCGGACCCCTGCGCACGGCGCTCGTGGAGGCGTGCACCGCTCCCGGTGCTCCGGCGCGGGTGGTCGTCGACCTCGCGCGCCTCGGCTTCTGCGACTCCGCGGGACTCAATGCCCTGCTCCACGCGCGGTCGCTGTGCGAGTCGAACCGGCGGACCCTGACGCTCACCGATCCCGGCCCGCAGTTCCACCGTCTGCTGTGCATCACGGGCACCGACCGGCTGTTCGACCTCTCCGTGTCCGGGGGGTCCGCCGGGCCGGAGTGCGGAGCGCGGTGAGCGCGGTGAGCGCGGTGAGTGCGGTGAGCACGCTGAGTGCGGTGGGCGTCGTCGCTCAGCCGGACCTGAGCGTGACGGAGGGCGGCACACCGTACTCCCGCCGGTAGGCGGCGGCGAAGCGGCCCTGGTGGGCGAAGCCCCAGCGTCCGGCGATACCGGCGACGGTGGCGGTGCCGGACGGATCCGCCGGGTCCGCCGACCGGAGGTCGGCGTGGGCCCGCGCCAGCCGGACCCGGCGGAGGTGGCCGAGCGGAGTCGTGCCGGCGTGCCGGGTGAAGGCGTACTGCACCGCGCGCGGCGTGACCGGGACGGAGGCGGCGATGTCGGCCAGGGTGATGTCGCGGTGTGCGTTGGCCTCGATGAACGAGAGGGCGCGGCGCAGGGTGTCGCTGTGTGCGTCACGCGTGTCCCGCGGGGCGGCCGCGTCCCCGCGGGCGGTGTTCGGCAGCGTGTGCAGGACCGTGGCCGCCAGGTGCTGGACGGCCGTCGAGAGCAGCAGCCCGTCGGGGCCGTCGGCCACGGCGCTCTCGTCGACGACGTGGTCGCGGAGGTAGGCGACGGCCGCGCCGAGCCGCCGGTTCTCCGCCGGGCCGACGGCCCGGGCTCCGGTGATCCGTACGTCTCCGCCGCCCGAGCCGGGGGCGACCCGGGCCAGCAGGCGGGGGTCGAACATCGTGATCGTGTACCGGGCCTCGCGCACCTGCCCCGCGTACGGCCGGTCGTGGGGGGCGAGGAGGAAGGTCTCGCCGGGCCCGTAGACCTCCTCGCGGCCGTCGGTGGTGTCCACGATGGTGCCGCTGTGCATCGACACCAGGCAGACCTTGCCCAGGCAGCCCGCGTCGTAACCCATCGTGTAGCCGAACGACAGGCGGTCCACGCTCAGTCCCCCGGCTTCGGTACGGGCGATCCGCGCCCGGCTGTCCGCGGGGCGGCCGCCGATCTGCATGGGGGTGTACGCGGCGGACAGGAACGCCTCCGTGGCCTCCAGGTTCCCGCTCTCGAAGAAGAGGTTCGCCATCGTGCCCTCCCTCGCCGACGCCCGGCACCGCCTGCCGTCGAGCCGTCGGACATCGCCGCCTCCAGCACTTCCAGCGCCTCCAGTATGCCGTGGCCGGTCCCCGGGCTACCGGCCGGTGCCGGCCTCGAAGGTGACCGGGAGGCTCAGCGGGCCGCGCAGTCCGCCCGGGCGCCAGGGGATCTCGTCGGGTGCCACGGCGAGGGCGAGTCCGGGAAGCCGGCGCAGCGCGCTGCCGATGGCGATGTGGCCCTCCAGCCGGGCGAGCGGCGCGCCCAGGCAGTAGTGGACGCCGTGTCCGAACGCGAGGTGTGCGTTGTCCTGCCGGGTGATGTCCAGGCGGTCGGGGTCCGGGAAGCGTGCCGGGTCGCGGTCGGCGATGGCCGAGGCGATCAGGACGGTCGCGCCGCGCGGGACGCTCACGCCCGCGATGTCGAGGTCCTCGCGGGCGAAGCGGGCGATGCCGGGGCTGACCGGGCCGTCGTAGCGGAGGAACTCCTCGACGGCGCCTCCCAGGAGCTCGGGGTCGGCCCGGAGGAGATCGAGCTGTGCGGGGTGGGCGAGCAGCATGGCGATGCCGCCGCCGATCAGGTTGACCGTGGTGATGTAGCCGGCTGCCAGCAGCAGGAACACCATGGCGATGAGCTCGTCCTCGCTGAGCCGCTGCTGCTCGTCGCGGGCGGTGATGAGGCCGCTGAGCAGGTCGTCGCCGGGCTGGGCCCGTTTGGCCCGGATGAGGTCGGTGACGTAGGCGCGCATGTGCTGCCATGCCTCGTTGACCACGGCGGGGTCCGGGGGCTGGGCGCCCCGCATGATCATGCGGTCGGTCCAGTACTGGAAGTCGTGCCGGTCGTCCGCCGGAACGCCGAGCAGTTCGCCGATGACGGTGACGGGGAGCGGCAGGGCGAACTCCGCGACGAGGTCGGCGTGTCCGGCCGGAGCGATGCGGTCCAGCAGCCGGTCGGTGATGGCCTGGACGCGGGGCCGCAGTTCAGCGACCCTTCGGGCGGTGAATGCCTTGGAGACCAGTCGGCGCAGCCGGGTGTGGTCGGGCGGGTCGCTGCGGAGCATGTTGCTCAGCATCGAGTCGCGCTCGGTTTCGGGGAGCTGGGCCAGGAGCCGGGGGTCGGAGGCGTCCCGTACGTCGCTGCTGAGGCGGGTGTCGGACAGGGCCGCGAGGGCGTCCTCGTAGCGGGTGACGAGCCAGGCGTCGAGGCCGCCCGCGATGACGACGCGGCGTACGGGGCCCTCCTCGCGCAGTTCCCGGTACAGCGGGAAGGGGTTCGCGAGGAAGGCGGGGTCGGCGTAGGGGAGAAGGACGGGCCGCTCACTCATCGTGCCTCCAGGAATACGTCGCCGTAGCCATGGGAAGTGAGGATATGCGCCCCAGTCTCCACGAATGCAGCTTTTCGGTCATGGCGGACGACCCGTGGTCCTGCATGACAGCTCGTCAACCGCCCGCTCCGAGCCCGGCCTGACGGTCGGTCCGTTTCCGATGGACGCGTGATCTGGGCCAAGGCCCGCACCGGAAAGTATGATCAAGAAATGGCTGACATGACCGAAACTACGCCCGGCTGGCTGACCAGCGACGAGCTGGACATGGCCAGGGCTCAGATGCCGATCCTGTACGTCGAGGCCGTTCCCGTGCGCGTGAACGAAACCGGCGAGGTCACCAGCATCGGACTGCTCCTGCGGATCGGCACGGACGGGACGATCAACCGGACGTTGGTGTCCGGCCGCGTCATGCACCACGAACGGATCCGTGACGCGCTGCTGCGCCACCTGGAGAAGGACCTGGGCCCGGTGGCCCTGCCCCTGGTCCCGGCCTCGCTGCAGCCCTTCACGGTGGCCGAGTACTTCCCGACAGCCGGCATCACCCCGTTCCACGACCCCCGCCAGCACGCGGTGTCCCTGGCCTACGTGGTCCCGGTGACGGGTGACTGCCGTCCCCGGCAGGACGCCCTGGACCTGGTCTGGTTCAGCCCGCGGGAAGCGGCCTCGGCGGCCGTGCAGGGCGAGATGCCGGGCGGCCACGCGGTGTTGCTGAAGCAGGCCCTGGCGCACGTGGGACACACGTTCTGAGAACGTCCCGCGCGGTGGTCCGGCCGGGCCGCCGTCCGCACGGGGACGGTGGCCCGCGGGGGCGGAGCGGGCTCGGCACCACCGTCGAATCCACGGCGGACGCGGCCGGGGCGGCGGGCGGGGAGACGGCCGGGGCGACGGCCGGGGCGACGGCCGGGACGGCGGGCGTGTCGTAGGGACTTGTGCGGGTTGTCGGGTGATGATGGCGCGGTGCGACTTGATCACGTGTCCTATGCGGTGGCCCGCGACAGCTTCGTCTCGACCGTCCAGTGGATCGGATCGGCCCTCGGCGCCGGATTCGTGGACGGGGGCGTGCACCCGCGATTCGGCACGCGCAACTTCGTCCTCCCGCTGAGCGGTGGCACCTACGTCGAGGTCGTCACCACACTCGACCACCCCGCCGCCGACCGCGCACCCTTCGGCCAGGCGGTCGCCCGCCGCGCCGCCGAGGGCGGCGGCTGGCTCGGCTGGGTGGTCTCCGTCGACGACATCACCCCGGTCGAGGCCCGCCTCGGCCGCACCTCGTCCGAGGGCCACCGTGTCCGTCCCGACGGGTTCGACCTGAGGTGGAGGCAGATCGGCCTGCTGGAACTGCTGGAGGACCCGCAACTGCCCTACTTCCTGCAGTGGATGGTCCCCGACGAGGAGCGCCCGAGCGCCGACCCGCGCACCTCCACCACCATCCACGGGGTTTCCATCGCCGGCGACGCCGCCTCCATCGCCGAGTTCCTCGGCGAACCGGCCGACCACCCCCTCGACCAGATCGACGTCACCTGGGTCGAGGACGAGGAACCGGGCTTGGTCTCGGTCGAGTTCGCGACCGCCAACGGCCCGGTCACGATCTGACCGGGGCCCGGCCGCCCCGCCGGAGCAAAGGGCCGGGTCTCCCGGCTGAAGGGTGCAACACCCTTCAGGCCTGGGGCGCCGGGGTGAACTTCGTGAGGATCAGCAGGGTGTCGACGAGTTCCTCGGCGGGAGCGCCGGTGGCCAGCCGGCGCAACTGCTGCCCGAAGACCAGGGCCACGGCCACGCCGGCCAGGCGTTCGGGGTCCGGCACGCCCAGTTGGGTCAGGATCCGGGCGGCCAGCAGGTCGTAGGCGGCGAAGCATTCGCCCGCGGCGGTCCGCAGCCGTTCGTCACGGCCGGCCTGGACGTACAGCTCGAAGGGCGCGATGTGGCGGCTGTCGAAGGCGTTACCGCCTGCGACCCGCGCCACTACCTCGGCCGCCTGGCCGATGTCGAAGTGCTCGTCGGAGCATTCGTCGGCGAGCGCCGTGAAGTGCCGGGTCTCCTCGGCCACGAAGTGCAGCAGGCTCTCGCGCAGCAGTTCGTGCTGGGTGGCGAAATGGTAGGTGACGGAGCCGAGGGAGACCTCGGCCTCCTTGGCGATCCGCCGGTTGGTGACGGCCGCGATGCCGTCCTGCCCGATGATCCGCAGTACGGCGTCGATGATGCTCTGGCGGGTGGCGGATGCGTCGGGCATGTTCGCATTCTGCCCCATGGGCCTCCGCGTTCTCCCCTGCGGGGCCCCGGCGGCCGGGGCCGGTCCGGGTGTGGACAAGCAACGCGGCGGTCCCTACTGTTCGTTACTGTTCGTTCGAACGAACAGTTGAAGACCGCCGCAACGCCGCTACGCCGTACGGGAGTCGTCGTGAAGATGTCCGGATCGAACGTTCTGCTGACCGGGGCCACGGGAGGCATCGGATCCGCCCTGGCCGGGCGCCTGACCGCGGAGGGGACACGTCTCACCGTCACCGGTCGGCAGGAAGCCGCCCTCAAAGCCGCCGCGGACGCCTGCGGGGCCCGGGCCGTGGTCGCCGACCTGGCCGTCCGGTCCGACGTCGTACGTCTCGCCGAGACCTGCGCCGACGCCGACGTCCTCGTCGCGAACGCCGCCCTGCCCGCCAGCGGCGACCTCCTGGACTACACGGAGGAGCAACTCGACCGGGCCCTGGACGTGAATCTGCGGGCGCCGGTCCTGCTGTCCCGGCTGCTCGCGGAACACATGGTGGCCCGCGGCCGCGGCCACATCGTGCTGGTCGGCTCCATCTCCGGCAAGGCGGCGACCAAGTCGACCTCCCTGTACAACGCCACGAAGTTCGGGCTGCGCGGGTTCGCCCTCGCCCTGCGCCAGGAGCTCAGGGGCACGGGGGTGGGAGTGTCCCTGGTCCAGCCCGGCTTCGTCCGCGACGCCGGGATGTTCGCGGCCACCGGTGCCACCACCCCGAACGGCATCCGGACCGTGACGCCGGGCCAGGTCGCCGACGGCGTCGTCCGGGCGGTCCGCCGGGACCTGTGCGAGGTCAACGTCGCGCCGCCGGAACTGCGGGTACTCAGCGCCATAGCCGGGCAGTTCCCCGGCTTCGCCGAGCGGATCCAGGCCCGGATGGACGTCGACGGCTCCGTGCGACAGATCGTCGACGCCCAGCGCTCCCGCCGCTAGGGGGTGTCCTGCGCGGTCGGGCCGGGCTCGGCCCGCCGGGCAGGAGCCCCCGAGCCGCGCACCCCGTGGGCCCCGCTGCCCGCACTCGTTCGTCCCCGCACCTGCACGCACACGCACGCGCGCACCTGCGCGCACCTGCACGCCTCCATGTCGTCCCGAGCGAACGGAGAGCACCGCTGTGCCGAGCGAACACCGTCCGAGCGACGGGTACGGGGCCGGGCCCCGGGTCGAGCGCCGGTCCCTGCTGCGCTGGGGGGCCCTGCTGGCCGCCGGCGGGGCCACCGCGCTGGTTCCGGCCCCGGTCGGGCACGCCGCGACGAGGGGACGCGGAACCGACACGGTGACCACCACCTACGACGGCCACTCCCCCTACGGCAACGACCAGTGGGCCTTCGTCGCCTTCGACGTCCCCGCCGGAGTGCAGCGAATATCCGTCTCCACCAGCCACGACTCCTCCGCCGGCATCCTCGACCTCGGGATCTTCGATCCGGCCGGCTTCCGCGGCTGGTCGGGCGGCGCACGGTCCGGCTTCACCCTCGCCGCGTCGGACGCCACCCCCGGCTATGTGCCCGGGCCGGTCGGGCCCGGCCGCTGGTCCGTCATCCTGGGCCCCATGGTCAGCAGCCCCGGCGGCATGGCCTGGCAGGTCGACGTCACCCTCCACCATGGACCCCCGCTGCCCGGAGCCCCGTACGACATCCTGCCCGCGGCGGTCGCCGGACGCGGGCCCGGCTGGTACCGGGGCGATCTGCACCTGCACAGCGTGCACTCCGACGGGCAGCGCACGGTGGACGAGATCGTCGCGGCCGCCCGCCTGGAGGGGCTGCACTTTCTCGCCACCTCCGACCACAACACCAGCTCCACCGGGGTGTCGTGGGACGGGAACGTCCCGACCGACCTGCTGGTGATCAACGCCGAGGAGGTCACCACCCGGCACGGCCACTGGCTGGCCGTCGGCCTGCCGCAGGGCGAGTGGGTGGACTGGCGCTACGGCCCCGCGGACGAGGGGGTGTTCGAGGGCCACGCCCGCCGCGTCCACAGCCTGGGCGGGCTGACCATCGCCGCCCATCCGCTCACCCCGGCACCCGGATCCTTCTGGGAGTTCGGCCTCGACCACGTGGACGCGCTGGAGGTGTGGAACGGGCCGTGGACCCTGGACGACGCGGCCGCCATCGCCGCCTGGCACGCCATGCTCTGTCTCGGCAAGCGGGTCGCCGCCGTCGGCAACAGCGACGCGCACAGTCCCGCGGACGCCGTGGGCCGGCCGCACAACGTCGTGCGCGCCGCCGCCCTGTCCAGGACCGCGATCCTGGACGCGCTGCGCAGGGGACGGTCGTACGCCGTCGAGTCCGCGGCCGTGACCCTGGACTTCACGGCCCGTACCGGCACGGCCGTCGCGGGACCGGGCGAGGAGCTGCCCCTGTCGTTCTTCGAGGCCGTCGACGTGACCCTGGACGTGACGGGCGCCCCGGACAGCATCGCCACCCTGCACACCGAGTGGGGCATCATGGCCGCCACCCGCATCGGCGGCAGTGGCCGGGGCCGGTTGAGGTGGCGCGGCTGGGGCGGGGCGTCGATGTTCGCCCGTGCGGAGGTGTGCCGGCCCGAGCCCGCCTCCACCACGCTGGACCAACTGGTCGCCCTCACCAACCCGGTGTGGTTCCACTCCGCCCGGCTTCCCCCGTCCGACGTGCAGCGGCGCGTGCTCCACCACACCGAACGCAGCCCCGACGGGTCGTGGAGCAGCGTGCGGCCGCTGCCGGGTGCCGTCGGCGCGGCGTCGTTCGCCGCGGTGGGGTGCGCGGTGGCAGGCTTGGCGGACGGCTCGGTGGTCGTGCTGGGCATCGCGGCCGACAACGGCCTGTGGCTGACGGTCGTACGCGGCTCGGCGACGCCCGGCCCCTGGCAGCGTGTGCCGGGACCGGACGGCTCGGCCGGGTTCACCGTCCTGGACGCGGACGTCGCGGCCTTCCCCGACGGCAGCTGCCGGATCGTGGCGACAGCGATGGACGGCACCGTCCATCACGGGCGGAGGCGGGCCGACGGCGGTCTCACGGGGTTGCGCCCCGTGCCCGGCTCCCCCGGGACGCGCCGCTGGGGTGCGACGAAGGTGGCGATCGCGGCCATGCCCGACGGGTCCGCCCAGCTGCTCGGTTTCGGCACGGACGGTGCCATGTACCACTGCGTCCGCGGGCGCACGGGTACGTGGACGCCCTGGAGCAGGCCGGGCGGGTACGGCGCGGCGCCGGCGTTCGCCGGGCCCGCGCTGGCGATCACCGGGATGCCCGACGGGTCCTCGCAGATCCTGGTGATCGGGACCGACGGGCTCGTCCGCCACCGGCTGCGGCGGCCGGACGGCTCCTGGACCGGATTGCGGACCCTGCGGGGCGTCACCGCCCCCACGATGGGGGCCGGCGCCATCGGTATCGCGGGGACGCCGGACGGCTCGGCCCGGGTCGTGGCGGTCGGGCCGGACGGACGGGTCTGGCACAATGCCAGGCGCCCGGACGGCTCCTGGACCCCCTTCGCCCACGTACCCGGCCCGAACGGTACGGACCCCTTCCCCGCGGGCCAGGTCCGTGTCACCGTCCTGCCCGACGGCACCACGCACGTGGCGGCCATCAGCGCGGCCCAGGAGGTGCCGTCCGGTGCGTCGGCCGGTCGCGGTGGCGGCCCGGGCCAGGGCGCGTCGGTGTCCTCGGCCGGCGGGCCCGCCGGCATGCGGACCGTCGGGCTGGTCACTCCCGGCGCAGGGTCGTGACCAGGTCGCTCGGCAGGCCGTGGGTGTCGTGGAGGTGGTGGAGGTCCTCCTCGGTCAGCGGGCCTCGGAAGCGGGGGCGGGCCAGTACGTGCCGGCCGCGGTCCAGGAGGCGGCGGAACCGGTGTTCCTCGTCGGTGAGGTGGCGCCGCACGTCGCCCGGGGGCATGTCCTGCCTGAAGTGGTCCAGGGTGTGCCGGACCAGTTCCTCCGGGAGGTCACCGACACCGCGCGAGGGGTCGTCGCGCCACAGCAGGGTGAGCACGCGCCGTACCAGCCGTCGCAGCACGTAGCCCCGTCCGGTGCTGGACGGGCGCACGCCGTCGCCGAGCACCACGACGGCCGAGCGCAGGTGGTCGCAGACCACGCGCAGCGACGTTTCGTCCAGCTGCCACAGCGGCGGCACGAGTCGGCGCCAGGGCTCGAAGACGTCGCACTCGAACACGGACGACGTGCCCTGGAGCAGTGAGGTCAGACGCTCCAGGCCGAGTCCGGTGTCGACGTTGCGCCGGGGAAGGGGCACGAGGGAGCCGTCGTCGAGCCGCCGGTGGGTCATCGTCACGTGGTTCCACACCTCGACCCAGCGGTCGTCGCGGGTGGGTGTCGACCGGGGTGGGCCTTCGCCGCTCCAGAGGAAGATCTCCGAGTCGGGGCCGCACGGGCCGACGGGACCGTTGGACCACCAGTTGTCCTCGGAGGTGAGTTCGACGGGGACACCCCGGTCCTGCCAGAGGCTCAGGGAGTCGGTGTCCGGGCCGGTCCGGTCGTCGCCGCCGTGGACGGTGGCGTGGAGGAGGCCCGGGTCCACGCCCAGGCCCTCGGTGAGCAGCCCGTAGGCCCAGTCGAGGCTCAGGGGTCCGTCGTAGTCGCCCAGCGACCAGGTGCCGAGCATCTCGAAGACCGTCAGGTGCGTGGTGTCGCCGACCTCCTCCAGGTCGGTGGTGCGCAGGCAGCGCTGTACGTTGACCAGTCGCCCGCCGAGCGGATGGGGGCGGCCCTCCAGGTACGGGGTGAGGGGGTGCATGCCGGAGGTGGTGAAGAGGACGGGGTCGCCGGGTGGCGGCAGGAGGGTCGAGCCGGGGATCCGGCGATGTCCGCGGTCCTCGAAGTACTCGGTGAACGTGCTGACCAGGTGTTCGGTGTTCATGGGGGGGCTCCTTCGCATCACAGCGGGAAGGGGCACCGGAGAACGGACCGGGCGGTCTCCGGCCGGGGCGGGAATGCCACGGCACGGCCGACGGACCGTTTCCGGTCGCCGGGGAGAGGGGGAAGGTCAGGCGGCGGCAACCGGCGAGCTGGTCGCTCGCGCGGTCGCGGTGGTGCTGGGGCCGTTGACGTTCATGCGGCAACGGTAACGCGGCCGGGGCCGCCGGGGCACGTGGTTTTCACCGGCCCGCCGCCCGGAGGCCGTGGGGCACGGCCGCGCCGGCGGCGTGGCTCAGGCTCGCGTCCGCTCGCCGGTACGGGGGTCCTCCGCCCGCATCAGGAGGTGGCCGCGGCGGAAGCGCTCCTCGCTGCCGGGCTCCCTGAGCATCCGCCCGATCTCCGTGAACCCGGCCTCGCGGGCCAACTCCGCGAGGTCGTCGACCGGCCATCGGTAGGCGGTCGTCACCTTGTGGTCGAACGCCGTCACCGGACCGCCCTCGGCCTCGAAGAAAGCCAGCAGGAGGGTCCCGCCCGGGGCCAGCACCCGGCGGAACTCCGCGAAGTAGGCGGGGAGTTCCGCCGGTGGGGCGTGGATCACCGAGTACCAGGACACGATGCCGCCGAGCGCGCCGTCGGCCAGGTCCAGGGCGTCCATGGATCCGATGCGGAAGCGCAGGCCGGGGTGGGCCGCGCGGGCGAAGTCGACCATGCCGGGCGAGAGGTCGACGCCGAAAACGTCCAGCCCCAGGTCGCGCAGGTGCGCCGTGACGTATCCCGGACCGCATCCCAGCTCGGCCACGGGCCCGCCGCCGGCCCGTGCGAGGTCGGCGAAGGCGGCTATGACCGAGCGGTCCAGCGGGACGCCGTCGAGCCAGGCCCGGGCCAGATCCGCGTAGAGGGCGACGACCGCGTCGTAGGCGTCGGACGTCGCCCGGAGGTGCGCGCGGCGTTCGGTCACGAGGAGTACCGGCCCGAGGCGGTCTCCTTCACCACGCGGTCGAGGTATCCCTGCGTGGTTCCGGCGGCGGGGAGCACGATCCACTGGGGCACGCGGTACGGGTGGCGCTCGTGCACCCATGCCTCGAGGTCCGCGACCCGCTCCGTGGTCGTCGTGAAGGAGACCCGGTAGCCGCGTTCGTGTCGCAGGGTCCCGTTGTCGCGGTGGAAGAGCGTCATCCGCGCCTCGACGTCGGCGGCGGCCGACAGCCTGGCCTCCACCGCGCCCTGCGCGATCTCGTAGGCCTTCGCCTCGTCGTTCACGGTCGTCTGCGCGATCACTATGCCCGCCACGCCGGTCCTCCTCGATCGGTAGGCCCCCACCCTACGGCCGGAACTCGCCTGCGCCGCAGGGCATTCAGCGGGCCTCAGCCGGCCAGGGCCACCAGCCGTCGGTACGCCAGCTGGTCCGCGCGCCTGGCGGTGAGGTGGACGTGGACGTCGGCGAGCTGCTCCTTCAGGGCGGAGAAGCCGGCCGCGTAGGCCTCCTCCAGCTCACCGGCGGCCGGCGGCATCCAGAAGATCAGCAGGATCTCGTTCCTCCGGGCGCCTTCCGGGCTGGCGAAGGACAGCTCGTGGACGACCAGCCGGGGCTCGTCGGAGGGCAGTGCCTGCACCAGCTCGTCATGGGTCAGGTTGCCCTCCAGCTCCGGGACCAGGGCGGCGTCCGGGGAGTCCGGCCGGCGGAGGATCACGGTGTTGATCTCCCGCAGCTCCCTCAGGTGCCGGACGGCGGCGAGCCCGTCCTCCGACAGGCCGGTCGGACTGCTCACTGGATCACACCCCTCGGTACTGGTCGGGCCGGGGCGACGCCGGGAGCGTCCGCCGTCAGGTGTGGACGCGGCTGTTGGCGCCGTCGTGGCCGTCGGCGTGCTCGTCGTCGAACCAGTAGTCGCCTGCGGCGAGGTAGCGGAACGAGTGGGCGCTGCGGGTGGGCAGTGCGACGGTCGCGGCGCGGGTGCCGTCGCCGCGGGACTCCAGGGGGTGCGCGGCGGGATTCCAGTGGTTGAAGTCCCCGACGACGCTGACCGGGCCGTCCGGAGTTCCCTCGGGGAGGATGAAGGTGACCTGGGTGCGGCCCTTGAGCTGCTTGCGTTCGAGCACTGAATGACTCCAGCCGTGGAGGAACGGGGAACCGGCCCGTGCATCCTCACGCCGACGCCCGTGCGGTGCGGCGGTACCGGGCCGCGCGGTGGCCAGAAGTCACCCGGCTGGCCGCCCGGCGGGCTTCGGACCGCCCCGGTGGTACGTGCGACGGCCGTGGCACGCGTGGCCGGGTCGAACGGCTGTGCTCGGCGCCGAATCCGGGCAGGAGCAGGAGCTGAGGGCCGCGGCACGAGGCCGAACGCGCGTCACCAGGCGTACGGTTCGGGAAGCAACTGTGGCACCGCTCGATCAACTGCCCGCGCTCATGGGCGTCGTGGTCGGTTCGCTCGGCTCCTGCGCCGTGCGGACCCTGGGCAGTGGCCGCGCAAGTGGCGGGCCGAGCTGTCGGGGTGAGCTCGCTCCGGCCGCGCGGGGCGGTCCGCCGCCCGGCGGACCGGTCCCGCTCGCGTCACCGGCCGTCGGCCGAGCCGGGTGCGGCGGTGGGGTGGGCCTCCAGTTGCGCCTTCAGGTTGCGCAGGGTGGTCCGGATGTTCTTCCGCTGGAACTCGGCGAAGGTGTGCCCCTTCGTCGCGATCCTGTCGAACGCGTTGGCCACCGGGTCGGGCCAGGCGCGGCGGTCGTCGGTCCACGTCTCCGTCACCTCGGTGCCCCCGGGCACGGCGGCGAAACGGTACTCCCAGGTGGCGATCGGGCCGCGCAGCCACGGGCGGCGCAGTCCTATGGCGTGGACCTTGAACCGGAAGACCTCGCCCGGCTCGGCGGCCGTCACCGTGCATCGGGTGGTCCAGCGGAACGGACCGCGCTTGTTGTGGCCGTCGAAGACCATCCCGGGCCGGGTGGCCGTGCCGGGTCCCTCGGCCGGGGTCGCCCCCAGGTTCTCCGGGCTCCAACGGCCCATGAGGGCGGGGTCGGAGACGTGCTGGTAGACCGTCGACGGGTCGGCCGCGACGACGACGGTGTCATGGACGCTGAACGTGCGGGGCATATGGCTCCCTCCTCGGGGCACGACGGTAGCGGCCGCCGCCCCGCCCGGCAGCGGCGGGCCCCCTAGTGCTGCGGGAGGTGGGTCTTGGCGTCGTCGTACGTCGCCTCGCCGGGGGCGGCGGCCACGGCGTAGACGAGGTTCAGCACACCGGTGGTGAAGGTCTCGGCGGAGACCAATTCCAGCGGGACCGGGGTCGGGGCCTGCTCGAACAGGCGCATGCCGCCGCGCACGGCGATCGGGTGGACCAGGAGGTTCAGTTCGTCCAGGAGGCCCGCGGCCACCAACTGGCGCACCACGGAGACCGAGCCGCTGATCCAGACGGGCGCGTCCGTGCCCCGCTCCTCCTTCAGGACGGTGGCTCCCGCGACGAGGCCGCCGCGGAGCTGTTCGGAGTTGCGCCAGGTGAAGTGGAGCGGGCCGTTCGAGACCACGATCTTGCGGGCGTCGCCCAGCACTCGCGCGAACGGCGCGTCCTCGCCGCCCGCCGCCTCCCGTTCCGGCCAGGCGCCCGCGAAGCTGTCGTACGTCCTGCGCCCGAGCAGCAGGGTGTCGGCCCGGCCGAGGGTGGCGTCGACGGCGGCGCCCATCTCCTCGTTGAAGTAGGGGAAGTGCCACTGATCGGGTGCCTCGACGACACCGTCGAGCGAGATGAACAGCTGTGCCTTGATCTTCCGCATGGCCGGTCTCCGGGAGCTGGGGGTCGGTACGTCCGCCTACGGCCCATCCAAGGGCGCGGTGACCGGTAGCCGGGGCATTCACCCGTACCGCGGCTGCGTCGCCCGTGCGAGGACGTCGGCCGTGCCGCGCCGGGCCGGACGTTCCCGGTGGGCCGAGCCCGCGGCGATTCGTACGGAGAACTGCAACCCGATCGGGTCCCGCGCCGGAAGTGGGGGCGAGGGGCCGCGGGCGGCGGGTCCCTCGGCATGGATGCTCTCCACCGTCCGACCCACACGTCATGGCCAAGGGATTCGCTTTGAGAAACGCACCGCGCTGGGCCCGCTGGATCGTTCCGCTCGCGTTGCTGCTCGTCTGGCTCGGCATCGGCGGGACGCTCGGCCCGTATGCGGGGAAGCTGGGCGAGGTCGCCACGAACGACCAGGCGGCCTTTCTGCCGCGCAGCGCCGAGTCGACGAAGGTCATCGAGGCCCGGAAGGCGTTCGAGGGGGCGCAGTCCGTCCCGGCCATCGTGGTGTGGACGGCGGACGGGGCCCAGGTGACCGCCGGGCAGCAGGAGGCCGCCGCGCGGGCCGTCGGGGACCTCGCCGGCCGCCCGGGGATCACCGCCCCGCCCTCACCGGCCGTCGTGTCCGCCGACGGGCTCGCCGTCCAGTCCGTCGTACCGCTCGCACCCGACCTGGGCGAGGAACTCCCGGCGGTCCTGGACGAGGTGCGGGAGGCAGCGCAGCGGGTACCGGGCACCTCGGTCGGGATCGCCGGCCCGGCGGCCACCCAGGCGGACCTGTCCGACGCGTTCGCGGGCATCGACGGGCTGCTGGTGGGGGTGGCCCTCGGGGCGGTGCTGCTGATCCTGCTGCTGGTCTACCGCAGCGTGCTGCTGCCTCTGGTGATCATCGTGAGTGCGGTGTTCGCGCTGGGCCTGGCCTGCGCGGTGGTGTACGCGCTGGCCGACCGGGGTGCCGTCCGCGTGGACGGGCAGGTGCAGGGGATCCTGTCGATCCTGGTGATCGGGGCCTCGACCGACTACGCCCTGCTCGTCGCGGCGCGTTTCCGTGAGGAGCTCGCGGTACGGGGCGACCGGGCGGACGCGGCGCTGGCCGCCGTGCGTCGGTCGGCCGGGGCGGTGACCGCCAGTGCGGCGACCGTGGCCCTGGGGCTGCTGGCGCTGCTCGCGAGCGATCTGACGAACAACCGGGCCCTCGGGCCGGTCGGCGCGATCGGGATCGTGTGCGCGGTGCTGAGTTCCCTGACCTTCCTGCCCGCCGTCCTGGTCCTGCTGGGCCGCACCGCCTACTGGCCCGGTGTACCCGGGCCGGCCGACGCCGACGCCTCGGCCGAGGGGCACCGGATGTGGCGCCGTATCGCGGACCTGATCGACCGGGCGCCGCGACGCGTGTGGGTGTCCACCTCCGTCCTGCTGGTGGTGCTCGCCGGCTTCTCCCCCGCGCTGTCGTCCAAGGGCGTGCCGCTGGACGAGATCTTCGTGGGTGACGCGCCCTCGGTCGGCGCCCAGCAGACCCTCGCCCGGCACTTCCCCGGCGGCTCGGGCAATCCCGCCGTCGTCATCGCGGCCGCCGACCGGGCCGCGGAGGTGCGGGCGGCGGCCGAGGGCACGGACGGTGTGGCCGCGGTCGTGCCCGTCACCTCGGGTGGCGGCCGGCCGGGCACGGGCACCCCGCTGGTCGTGGACGGGCGCGTCCGGCTGGACGCCACGCTGGAGGCGGCGGCCGACAGCGACGCCGCGAAGCGGACCGTGCAGGAGCTGCGGGAGCGCGTGCACGCGGTGGCCGGGGCGGACGCGCTGGTCGGCGGTTACACGGCCCAGCAGTTCGACACCCAGCAGACCTCGGCCCGCGACCGCACCGTGATCGTCCCCGTCGTGCTCGGCATCATCCTGCTGATCCTCGTCGCGCTCCTGCGATCCGTGCTCGTGCCCGTCCTGCTGGTGGCGACGGTGGCGCTGAACTTCCTCGCGACGCTGGGGGTGTCCGCGCTGGTCTTCGGGCACCTGCTGGGCTTCAGCGGTACGGACGCGTCCGTACCGCTCTACGGGTTCGTGTTCCTGGTCGCGCTCGGCGTCGACTACAACATCTTCCTGATGTCCCGCGTACGGGAGGAGAGTCTCGCCCTGGGCACCCGTGAGGGTGTGCTGCGGGGGCTCGTCACCACGGGCGGCGTCATCACGTCCGCCGGTGTCGTCCTCGCCGCGACCTTCGCCGCGCTCATGGTGATCCCGCTGGCGTTCCTCGTCCAGATCGCCTTCATCGTCGCCTTCGGCGTCCTGCTGGACACCCTCGTCGTCCGTTCCCTGCTGGTACCGGCGCTCATCATCGACATCGGTCCGCGCGCCTGGTGGCCCAGTGCACTGAGCCGGCCCGGTACGGGATCCGGCCCGCGGACCGCGCCGGCGGCGCGGGCGCGGTGATCACCCCTCCGGCCAGGGCGTCCCGACGGTGTGCGGGCCGGCATCCGCGAGGCCGGCGAGGGCCGCGGGGTACGGGGCGAGGCCGAGGAGCGCCGCGGCGGCTCCGGCGGTGATCCGGTGCCACAGGCCGGCGTCGCCGATCATGGCGTGGCCGCCTCGGGCCATCCTGACCCCGTGGACCCGGGCCTCGGCGTTCCGGGCGCGGGTGAGGTAGGACCAGGTGTCCGCCGCCCGGGTGACGCGGTCGTTCTCGTCGTGGAGGGCGACGACGGCGCGGGCGCGCAGATGGGCGGTGGGTTCGCCCGGCGGGCACCAGGGGGCGAGCGCGACGACTCCGCGGACCTGCGGGTCGTCGGCGGCGCGCAGTGCGGCGCGGCCTCCCATGGAGTGCCCGACGAGTACGACGGGGACCGGTCCGGCGATGGCGCGGAGTTCGTCCAGGGCGCGGCGGGTGTCGGCGACCGGATGGGCGTGCCGGCCGTTCCAGCCGCGGTGGCGGTAGCGGACATGGGCGACGAGCACGTCGGGGTGGGTGGTGGCGCGCGTGAGGGCCGTCGCGAAGGGCCGCATGCGCAGGCCGGGGAGGTTCAGCCGGGGCGGCGGTCGCAGGGCGTCCGCCCGGCCGCCGTGCAGCAGCAGGACCGCGGCGGTCGCCCCTTGCGACAGCCGGTGGCCCGGGGCGGGTATCAGGGCCTGGTCGGGCAGTTCCCGGTCCGGGTCGCCGCATCGGTCGTCGGTGGTCTCCGGTGACGGCTGCTGGTTCACGTCTCGTCTCCTGCGTTGCGGGGGTGCCGGGGCGGATAGGGCGGACCGGGCGGAAGGGGTGGGCGGGGTGGACGGGGTCGGCGAGGTGGCCGGGGCAGGAATCCGCTGGTGCGGGCGGCGTACTCGGCGTAGCCGGGGCGGCCCGCCATGTGCTTCTCCAGCAGGCGCTTGCCGCTGCCCACGGTCAGCAGTCCCGTCATGACGACCGGGGAGACCAGGCTCAGGAGGGCCGACGACAGGCTCGCACAGGCGAGCAGGTAGATGCCCCACCAGACGAGGCTGTCGCCGAAGTAGTTGGGATGGCGGGTCCAGCCCCACAGACCCCGGTCCATGATGCGGCCCCGGTTGGCCGGGTCCTCCTTGAACCGGGCCAGCTGGTGGTCGCCCACGGCCTCGAAGCCGAGTCCCGCGGCCCACACGATCAGCCCGAGCACGCCGAGCAGGCCCACCGGGCCGCCCGCGTACGAGGCGACCTGGACGGGCAGGGAGATCAGCCAGACCAGCGCGGCCTGGAGGAGGTAGACGGTGCGCAGCGCGTACCACGTCCGGTTGCCCCGTGCCTTGTCCAGGAGCGCGGCGTAGCGCGGGTCCTCCCCGTGGCCGCGGGAGCGCCAAGCGATGTGCGCGGACAGCCGCAGTCCCCACAGGACGGTCGCCGCGGCGACCAGCAGCCGTCTCTCGGGGTCCCCGTGTCCGGCGGACAGCAGGTAGGTGGTGGCGGCCACGGCGCTGAAGGCAACGCCCCAGGCGATGTCGACGACGCGGTGCAGACGCAGCCGGGTGCCGACGGCGAACGCGGCGAGGAGTACGGCCGCCGCGACGGCCGCGCAGACCGCGAGGTTGGTACCGAGGGCGCCCCAGGCCGTGCCGTTCACGACCGCTCCCCCGCCGGGCTCCGGGCGCCGGCCGCCGGGACGAGGGCATGCCGGGCCGGCCTCATCGCGGGCTCCTCTCGGTGAGGACGATCTGGCGGACGTCGAGGTAGCGGGAGCGGAAGCCGGCTTCCGAGTAGGCCAGGTAGAACTCCCAGAGCCGCTGGAAGACGGTGTCGAAGCCGAGGGCGGTGACGGTCTGCCGGCTCGCGGTGAAGCGTTCCCGCCACAGGCGCAGCGTGTCGGCGTAGTGCTCGGCGAACCCGAGGTCGGACTCGGTGCGCAGGCCGGCCGCCGCCGCGTGCTCGGCGATGGCGCGGCGGGAGGGGATCAGGCCGCCGGGGAAGACGTACTTGCTGATCCAGGTGTGCGTGGCGGCGGTGTTCAGCATCTGCCGGTGTCCCATGGTGATCGACTGGAGGGCTGTGCGCCCGCCGGGGCGGAGCGACGCGCGCAGGGTGGCGAAGTAGGAGGGCCAGTACTCGGCGCCGACGGCCTCGATCATCTCGACGCTGACGACGGCGTCGTAGCGGCCCTCGACGTCCCGGTAGTCGCACAGCCGGACGTCGACGCGGTCGCCGAGCCCGGCGGCGCGGATCCGGGTGCGGGCGAGTTCGGCCTGTTCGGCGGAGAGGGTGAGGGTGGTGACGCGGGCGCCGCGGGCGGCGGCGCGCAGCGCGAGTTCTCCCCAGCCGGTGCCGATCTCCAGCAGTTCGGTGCCCTCCTGGACGTGCGCGAGGTCGAGCAGGCGGTCGATCTTGCGGTGCTGGGCCGCGGCGAGGTCCTCGAACCGGGCGGGGAGGCCGGTGAAGACGGCGGAGGAGTATGTGAGGGTCGGATCGAGGAAGGAGGCGAACAGGTCGTTGGACAGGTCGTAGTGGCGGTGGATGTTCTCGCGGGCGCCGCGCCGGGTGTTGCGGTCACGGCCGGGGCGGGCGGCGACCCACAGCGGTCGCAGGCCGCGCAGCGGGGCGGGGACCAGGTCGTCGACGTGCGTGGCGAGGACGGTCAGGAGGCCGGGCAGGTCGTCGCTGTCCCATTCGCCGGCCATGTAGGACTCCCCGAAGCCGATGAGGCCGTGGCTGCCGATGCGCCGGAAGAAGGCGTCGGGGTCGTGGAGGGTGAGGTCCGGACGCCGTGCCGGTCGGCCGGCGCGTCCGGGTCCGGTGCCGGATCCGGATCCGCTGGCGGTGGCGGTGGCGGTGGCGGATCCGATCCGAGTGCCGGTGCCGGTGCCGGTGCCGGTGCCGGTGCGTACGTCCAGTGGGAGCTGCCTCAGCGCCCGGCCGACCAGGTGTGCGGCAACGGCCGTACGGACCGGGCCGCCCGCCGGGAGCCGGGCCACGTCCGGCCAGCGTGCGCGATCCGCCCACTGCGGGGGCCCGGACCGAGGGGCGGGCAGCCGTACCTGGTGGTCGGACGTGGTGGCCGGGTGGGTCACGGGATCATTCCCTTCTGCGGTGTGTGCCGGGGGCGGGGCTGTACGGGCAGACCGCGCAGGAGCAGGCGGATGCCGTGGAAGCGGATCCCCGCCCAGACGGCGGCGGTCGACCAGGGCCTGTGGGCGGCCGCCCGCAGGAGGGCGCGGGCCGTGGCGGGGCGGGCGCGCCCCCGTACGGTGGCGGTGAAGGGCCGCCCGGCCTCGGTGTCGAGGTGCACGGTGAGGTCGAGCCGTTCCTCTGGCAGGGGCAGCCGCATCCGGTAGTGGCCCTCGACGGGGAAGAACGGCGAGACGTAGAACCGCTTCTCGGCCCGAGCCCGGCCGCCCGCGTCCGGGTGCAGGAGGTAGCAGTGCCGCTGCCCGTAGGTGTTGTGGACCTCCGCGACGACGCAGACCAGGGATCCGGAGGCGTCGTGGCACCAGTAGACGCTGAGGGGATTGAAGACGAATCCGAAGACGCGGGCGTGGGCGAGCATCACCACGCGTCCCCCTTCGATGGCGATGTCGCGGGAGGCGAGGAACTCCTCCAGGCCGGCCCGGATCGTGGGGGCGCGGCCCGAGAAGTGGTCCCGCGGGTCGAACCCGGCGAGCGGGCGCAGCGGGCGGGGCAGGACCGGGAGCCGGTCGAGGTCCACGCACCACAGGTAGGTGCGGTGCCGGACGTCGTGCCGCAGCGGCGCGGTACGGGTGTGGACGACCAGGCACTCGTACAGCGCTGCGGCGGGCGCCGCTTTCCCGGTCACCAGCGCACCCCCAGGGCGCGGGCGGCTGCCGCGCCGGAGCGGCAGCCGTCCTCGTGGAAGCCCCAGCCGTGCCACGCCCCGGCATAGGCGGTCACGGCGGTGTTCAGGCGCGGCAGTTCCCTCTGCGCGGCGACCGAGGCGGGCGTGTAGACGGGGTGTTCGTAGAGCATCCGGCGTACCACTCGGTCCGGGTCCACACGGTCGTCGGCGCCCAGGGTCACCACGTAGTCGGCACCGTCGGGCAGGTTCTGCAGGCGGCGCATGTCGTAGCTGACGCGGACCGACTCGGTGGAGGGGTCGCAGGCCGGGAGGTGGTAGTTCCAGCAGGCCCGGGCGTGGGGCGAGCGGGGCAGGAGGCCGGTGTCGGTGTGCAGGACCGTGGGGTTGGGCTCGTACGTGAAGGCGCCCAGGAGCCGCCGTTCGTCGGGGGTGGGGTCGGCGAGCATGCGGAGTGCCTGGTCGGGGTGGGTGGCGATCACGACCGCGTCGTATCCGTCCGTGGCGCCGTTCTCGGTGGTTATCCAGACGCCGGAGCCGCGGGCGGCCCGGTGGACGGTCTGTACGGGGCTGGAGGTGCGGACGCGGTGCACGCTCTTGGCCACGGCCTCCACGTAGGCGGCGGAGCCTGTGGTGACGGTCTTCCACTGTGGGGAGCCCGTGACCGAGAGGAGGCCGTGGTGCTTGAGGAAGGCGAAGAGGTGGGCGGCCGGGTAGGACAGCGCGGTGCGTGCGGGACACGACCACACCGCGGAGACCAGCGGGAGGGCGAAGTGGCTGACGAAGTACGGGGAGAACCGGCCTTCCCGGAGGAAGTCGCCCAGGGTGACGTGGTGGGAGGGCGGGTCGGCGAGGAGCCGTCGGGCCCTGCGGTGGAAGAGCGGTACCTGCGCGAGCAGGGCCAGGTAGCGGCCCCGCAGCGCGGCCCGGCCGGTGAAGAGGCCGGCCGGGCCGCGGGCGCCCGCGTACTCCAGGCCGCAGCCGTCGCACCGTACCGACATGCTCATCTCGGCGTCCTGGGTGGAGATTCCCAGCTCGCGAAAGAGCCGCAGCAGGTTCGGATAGGTGCGTTCGTTGTGCACGATGAAGCCCGAGTCCACACCCATGGGCCGCCCGTCCGGGCCGGTGAGCTCATGGGTGTGGGCATGGCCGCCGAGGCGGCCCTCGGCCTCGTAGAGGGTGACCTCGTACGAGCGCGCCAGGACGTGGGCGGCCGTCAGGCCCGCGATCCCGGCGCCGATCACCGCTGCTTTCCGGTGTTCCACCTCAGCACTCCCGCCGTTCGACGCGCCGCTGGGTGCGGTCGCTCTCCCGTACTTCGCAGTGGACGGGCCGGTGGATGGGTGCGGATGCGTCGTGGGTCGTGCGTCGTGCGTCGTGGGTCGTGGGTCGTGGGTCGTCAGGTGGGCAGGGCCATCAGGAGCAGGGGGGCGGTGGTGGGACGGCGGGAGCCTCCTGCCGGTTCGAGCGTGAGTCCGACGGCTCCGGCATCGGCGGTGTCGCCGTCGAGCAGGACCGTACCGTCCTGGTGGATGAACCCGGCCGGACTCATGGCGCCGTCGTGGTCGAGCCACAGCTGGTACGTCATGCCCGCGGCGGGGGCGGGCAGCCCGGCGGCGGTGAAGACGGCCCTGTTCTGCCGCTCGGAGGCGACGACGGTGGTGAGCGCTCCGTTGCTGGCCCGGCCGTGCGCGGTGCGGGCGTCGGGCGCGGCCAGGACGGCGCTGACGTCGTCGAGGCGCCGCTCGGCCTGGAGCGCCCGCTCCTGGTACTGCACGCTCTGCCGGTTCTGCCAGGCGGCCAGACCGGCGAACGACGCGGCCGCCACCACGCTGGCGGCCAGCGCGAGGGGTACGGCCCGGCGCCGCAGGGCACGGCCGACACCGGCCGGCTGGGTGGTGTCGCGGACGCGCGGGGGCAGTTGGCGTACACCGTCGACGGCGGCCATGACGTGCTGCTTCATCATGGGCGGCGGGTTCTGCGCGGCGGCGTCCGCCAGGCGCGCGGCGGTGGCCTCGAACTCGGCCACCTCCTCGCGGCACGCCTGGCACTGCGGCAGGTGGTCGCCGAACGCCTGCCGCTCGGCCGGGTCCAGGGCGTTGAGGGCGTAGGCGGCGGCGAGGGTGTGGAGGTCGGAGTGGTCTTGCTTCATGTGGTCACCCCCATGCAGTCGCGGAGCCGGATCAGCCCGTCGCGCATGCGTGTCTTGATGGTCGGCAGCGGTGTGCGCAGGGCTTCGGCGACCTCACGGTAGGTCAGGCCACGGTAGTAGGCCAGGCTCACGGCCTGGCGCTGGAGTTCGGTCAGGCCGCGCATGCAGCGGCGTACCTGTTCGCTCTCGAGGCGGGTCTCGACCTGCTCGGAGACCTCGTCGAACGCCGTCTGGTGCTCGCGGGCCGCCTGGGCCTGTTCCCGGTCGGCGGACGCCTGGGCGGAGCGGACGCGGTCGACGGCCCGCCGGTGGGCGATGGTCGCCGCCCACGCGGTGACGCTGCCGGCGTCGGACCGGTAGCGGGCGGCCTGCCGCCACAGATCGATCATCACCTCCTGTGCGACCTCCTCCGACTGGGACCGGTCGCGTACGACCCTGATCACGATTCCGAAGACCATGGGTGCGAGGGCGTCGTAGAGGAGCGAGAAGGCCTGTTTGTCGCCGTGGGCGACCTCGGCCATGACCTCGGCGAGGTCACTGCGGCCGGCGTGACTCGCCCGGCCGGTACGACCGGGCCCGAACGGGAGTGGTTGGTTCACCGGGCGGGCTCCGGCTGCGGGCGGGTGTGCGGCGGCGACTGCGGTACCTGCGGTGACTGCGGTGACAAGGGGGATGTGCGGCCTGGGGCGGCCGGCCGGGGGCGGGGTGTCCATCGCATGGGGGTCCGAGTCCTTGTCCTGGGAGCGGGGCCGTGTGCTGTGTCCAAGACCTCTTCGTAGCGGACGTGCGTACGGATGGCCGGACTTTTGGCAAACGGAGCAATTCGGTGTGTCGACGCAGGTGGGGGTGGTCGATGAGGGGGCGGGGGCGTGGGTCAGAGGTCGGGCCAGGTGACCACCGCGATGACCTGCTTGCCGAAGGGCGCGGGGCTGACGAAGAGTTCGGCCCCGAGGGCCCGGACGATCCCCAGCCCCCGCCCGCGTGTGGCGAGGGGACTGCGGCCGTCGGGCCGGCTGGGCAGTGAGGGGGAGGCGTCGCTGAGTGCGATGCCGGCCCGGCCCGGCTCGACGCTGAACGTGAGCGCGTAGGGCGGTCTGGCGTGCCGGACGGCGTTGGCGGTCAGTTCGGAGACGACGAGGAGGATGTCCTCGACGGTGTCGTGCGGACAGCCCACGGGGTGGACGGCGAGCAGCCACGCCGCCATGCGGCGGGCTTCCCGGGCGGCCTGCGGCCCTGGAGGCAGGGGGTGGTGAACGGTTGACGGCCGCGTGCGGGGTGCGGTGGCGAGTGCGGCGTCCATGACGATTCCTGGTTCCTGATCGTGGAGGGTGGACGGGTGGTGGTTCCGGGGCTCGGGCCCCGGAACCCCCGCCGCGCCCTGGTCGGCGCTACCACTTGTCGTGGCAGTTCCAGTGCCCGGGAACCCAGTGGTTCACCGAATGGCCGGGCACCCAGTGCTGCTTCCAGTAGCCCTTGCTCCACCAGCCGTCGTGCCAGTTGCCGTGGTGGTCGCGGTAGCCGTGGTGCCAGCTGCCGGGGTGCCACGTGCGTTCCCAGTGGCCCTTGTTCCCCTTGTCGGTCGCCCAGTGGCCCTTGACCCAGGTGCACCGATCGTGCTCCCAGCGGTCGTGGCGGTCCCATCGGTTCCAGCCGTTGTGGCGGTTCCAGCGGTCATGGCGGTCATGGCGGTTGTCCCGGTCACGGTCGTGATCACGGTCGCCGGTGAGCGTCGAGGGCACCGTCGACGGCGCCGCCGTCGGGGCGGCGCTCGCCGTACCGGACAGGCCCAGCAGCGAGCCACCGGCCAGCAGCCCGGCGGATGCGACTCCGACGACCAGACGCTTCATGTGCGGCGAAGCGGTCATCGGGCTCACCTCCTCCCTTTCATCTGGTTCATCAAGCATTCGGCTTCGTCTGCTCCTTCACCATCTGGAGCGTCACCACGGATTCGTGACGACCGGGGTGAAGGATTGGCAAGAGAGTCAAAGCGTCATATCTCGTCCCTTCGGAGTGTGCGTGCCGTGAACCCTGTCGCCCCTGCTCGGACGGCCGTGGGTCGGGGTTCAGCGGTGGCGGTGGCGGTGGCAGTGGCTTCGTGCGGGCTACCTCAGCAACGGCTCCTCCTCCCGACGCCCGGAACCGTCGGATCCCCCCTGGACGGGGGCGTCCTGGAGCCGCTCGCTCCCCGGCCGATGGGACTGCCGGCGCGTGTCCCCGCCGCCCGTACCGCCCTGATCAGCCCCCTGCCCGGGAGCCTTTTCGGTCCCCTGCCCGGGAGCCGCGTCGGTGCCCTGGCCCGGCGCGTTGCCGGGCGCCGTGCCCGAGCCCTGGCTGGGCGCGTTGCCATGGGCCTGACCGGGCACCTGTCCAGGGGCCTTGCCCGTACCGTCACCGGAGCCCTGGCCCGGCGCCTTGCCCGAGCTGTCGCCGGAGCCATTGCCTGTGTCCTGGCCGGACCCTCGCCGGGGCGCCTTGCCGTTGCCCTGGCCGGGCGCCTCACCCTTGTCCTGACCGGCCCCCTGCCCTGGAGCCTGGCCGGGGGCCTGGCCCGTGCCGTCACCCGAACCCTGGCCCGGGGCCTTGCCCGACCCGTGGCCGGATCCCTTGTCGGGAGCCTTTCCCGTGTCCGGCCCAGGCGCCTTGCCCGGCGCCTTGCCCGAGGCGTCACCGGGCGCCTTGCCGTTGCCCTGGCCGGGCGCCTCACCCTTGTCCTGACCGGATCCCTGCCCTGGAGTTTGGCCGGGGGCCTGGCCCGTGCCGTCACCCGAACCCTGGCCCGGGGCCTTGCCCGACCCGTGGCCGGGTCCCTTGTCGGGAGCCTTTCCCGTCTCCTGGCCCGGAGCCTCGTCCGGGGCCCCCGGAACCTTGCCCGGGTCCTGCCCGGGCCTCTGGTCCGGGGCCTCGCCGGATCCCTTGCCCGGGCTGTCGCCGGAACCGTTGCCCGTGTCCTGACCGGACTCCCGGCCGGGTACCTTGCCCGGGACCTGGCCCGTGCCGTCGCCGGACCTCTTGCGCGGGGCCTGGTCGGACTCCTGGCCGGGGGGCCTGTCCGGGACCTGGCCCGTGCCGTCGCCGGATCCCTTGCCCGGGGGCCGGCCCGGGGCGTCTCCGGAAGGGGTGTCCTTGTGCTGGTGGGACCCTCGGCCGGGGGCCTTGTCGGGGGCGTCGCCAGGGTCCTGCGGCTCCGACCCGGGCGTCTTGTCCGACCCGCGGCCCGAGCCGGGTTCCTGCCCTGGCGCCTTGCCCGGGTGCTCACCCGGGGTCGTTCCTGACCCCTGCCCCGGCACGTGCGCGGGGTCCTTGTCCCGGCCCGTGCCCGGCTTCGGGCCGGGGTCCTTGTGCTGGCTCGGGGTCGGCTTTTCCGGGCGCTCCTTCTCCGGCTCCCCGTGCGGCTTCCCGCCGGGGGCCCGGCCCGGGGCCGGGTCGGGGGGCGCGGGGTCCGTTCGGACCGTTCCCTCGTGGGCCGGCGGCAGGGCCGGGTACGGCGAAGCCGCGGTCCGGCCCGGCGGCGGCTCGACCGCGCGGTCGGACTGCCCCGGCGCCGCACCGCTCGGGCGCTCGTACCACGCCTTGCGGCCCGGGTCGTAGACCGTCACGGCCTTCACCGGCTTGGCGGCCGGCCTGACCGCGACCAGCTCGGCGGACCGGAACGAGGACCACTCCTGTCCGCTGATCCGCGCCTTCCCCCGGACCGCGACCGGCGGTGTCAAAGGGTTGCCGCAGGCACACCGGACCCGCGGTACACCGCGCCCGTCGACCAGTACGGACGTACCGGCCTGCAGGATCGCCTGGTAGCCGGTGGGCGCGTCGTTCTTGTACCCGTGGTTGGTGACCCTGGTGTCCCAGCCCAGCCGGACCGGGGTGAGCGACCGCAGATAGGCCGGGATCCCGGTGGGCCGGACACCCAGCGTGGTCGCGAAGGCGTCGCCCTTGTCCGTGTGTTCCCCGAGGAACTTGATCTGCTTCTCCACGTCGCAGCTCGCGATGTTCCGCGTACCTCCGTAGAGCCCCGGGTGGCCGCCGTCGACCTCCAGGGTGCGCGCGCCGCCCGTACCGCCCCGCACCGTCCCGGTGGTCCCGGGCGCGGCGCCGCCGGTCTCCTGTGCCGCCGTGGCCGTCGAGGGGGTGAACGGATCGGGCCCGGCCGCCGCGGCAGCCTCCAGGAAGACCTCACCGCCGGCCGCGGTGTTGCCGCCCAGCACGGTGAAGCCGACGACCACCGCCGAGACCACGAGCGCCGCCGTGCCGGCGCTCACCAGCGTCCTGCGCGAACGCCAGCGGCGCCCGGGCCGGTCGCCCCCGCTGTCGGCCGGAGGTACGAAGGAGCCCGAAGGGTACGACGGAGGCGGTGGGGGTATCGGCGGCGGGGCCTCGGGCGCGGGCGCGGGCTGCGGCTGCGAACCCCGGCCCGACAGCGGACCGGGCGGCGGGCCCATGGGGTGCTCGGACGAAGAGGACGGAGGACTCATGACACTCGCCCCCTGACACGGGGCACCGGGACAACGATGGTGACTCGCATGCGCTCGCTCCTTCTGGCCGTCGACGCCTCCACATCCCGGAGGGGAATCTCGGAAACCGGCGCCGCGGACCGGATTCACCGGCGACACCGATGGGGTCACACATGAGGTGTGACCCCGTCCATCGAGTAAGCCCCCCGCACCCGGGCGGGGTCATGTCGCGACCATTCGGGACTTGACAGAACCCGCAGGCGATCCTGCTAACGGACCCGCAGCGACGGCTCCGCCTGAGGCGCGTCCGCGGCCCCGGCCCGGTCCGCGACCAGGCGCACCGCCGCGATCGTCAGGTCCGGGTCGTGGAGCTGGACGTAGTGGTCGCTGCCGGTGGCCAGCAGGTGTGGGGTCTGCGGCCGCAGGGCCACCAGCGCCTGCTGGGCCGTGGGCCAGGCCTGCTCCAGCTTCGCCAGCAGGTCCTTGGCCATGGTGGGCGGCGCGGCGAAGGGCTCGGTCTTGCCCAGCACCGCGACCGGTACGGGCGGGAGCGGGCCGCCGCGCTCGATCGCCGTGACTCCGCCATCGACGTCGGCCTGCTCGAACGCGGGGTCGGCGTCGAACGGCGTGCCGGGGTGGCGGAGCGCTTCGACGTACGCCGGCCAGTCGGTCCCCATGGTGGGCTTCAACGCCGGCCCCAGCGCGTCGACGAGGACCAGTCCCCCCGTGCGTTCCGGGTGCTCCTGCGCGTACCGCAGGGCGAGCATCCCGCCGAAGGAATGTCCCACCAGCAGGTACGGACCCGGTACGTGGGCGGCGGTCAGCAGCCGGTCCAGGTCCTGGACCACGGCGGGCAGGGTGCGAGTGCCGTGCTCGGGCGTGCTGCGGGTGGTGAGCGTGGGCGGCTGGGTGTAGCGAAGGGTGCCGGGACGGTCGTACGTGCAGACGCGGGCGAAGGCGGCGACGCCCGGCAGCACGGCGGGGGCCTTCGGCACGGGCGGGGTGGTGTCGGTCAGCGACCACGGGTCGGAGGACTCGTGCAGCCCGGAGAGCAGCACCACGGTCGGGCCTGAGCCGGAGCCGCCGCCTGAGCCGGAGCCGCTGCCGGAACAGTGCAGGTACAGGCTGCGGCCGCCGCCGATGTCCACGCGCCGCCCGGGGTCCCCGCCGGCGCCCGGCCCCGGTGTGCCGGCCACGAGCAGGACGGCGGCCATCGCGGCCGCCACGGCGCCGGGGACACGCCATCGCATGCCCTCAGCTTCGCCCGCGGCGGGTCACCCCGCCAGTCTCATCCGACGCGGACGTAGAGCAAGAGCCAGACCAGCGGTGCCAGGGCGGCCAACGAGCCGAGGAGGACACCGATACGGGCGCGGACCGGGCCGGGCACCCCGCTGCGACGCGCCCTCCAGAGGTCGGGAAGTCCCCGGACGATGGCGCAGATCCCGACAGGGAGGACGAAATAGAGCGGCAGGAAGCGGACCAGGGGCGGAAGCGCCTCGGGCAGGAACGGGCAGCCGATGGCCGCGACGGCGCCGATGCCCAGGACCAGCGATCCCGTGCCGCCGGTTCGCGGCTCTGCCTGGTCTACCGCCTCGGGGATGTGCTGCTTCGCTGAACTCATGGCCGGCAGGCTATGTGCCGGCTGCCCGCGCGGCGTGAGTCGGGGTACTCAACCCGTTCTGAGCATCCGGCCCTGAGGTGGGGTCCTGTTGACAGCCCAAAGTGTGAGTGGTTTATTACTCACATGAACACGGAACGACGACGCCAGCTCTCCTCCGCCGAAGAGCGCCGTGAGACCGTCCTGCGGACGGCCATCGGGGCCTTCGCCGCCCGCGGCTACTTCGGTACGACGACCACCGAGGTCGCCAAGGCCGCCGGGATCTCCCAGGCCTACGTCTACCGGCTGTTCCCGAACAAGGAGGCGCTGTTCACCGCGGTCGTCGAGCGCTGCTTCGCGCGGGTCCGGGCCAGCCTCGAAGAGGGCGCCGCGCAGGCGCGGGGCAGTAGCCCCGAGGCGGTGCTGGACACCATGGGCGACACGTACGCCCACCTGATCGCCGACAAGGACCTGCTGCTCGTCCTCACCCACGCCCAGGCGGCGGCCGTCTCCGAGGCCGCCGTACGGGAGGCCGTGCGCGCCGGGTACGCCCGCATGGTGGAGTACGTGCGCGGTGCGTCGGGTGCGGCGGAGGCCGACGTCCAGCAGTTCTTCGCCACGGGCATGCTCTGCCACCTCCTCGTGTCGCTGGACGCGCACCAGGTGGAAGCGCCCTGGTCCCGGACGCTCTCGGCGGGCATCCGGCACTACTGACGGGGCGACGGGTGACAACAGGGCGGACCCGCACGGTCCGCCCTTCTTTCGAACCAAAGAGTGAGTGGTCGACCACACACAGGAGAACCCGCATGTACGCCTCACCGTCCCCCGGCCCGGCCGTCTCCCCCGCGGCGAACCCCACGGCGAAGCCCACGGCGATCCTCGCGGCCCTGGCCGCCGCGCAGTTCGCGGTCACCCTCAGCACCTCGATCGTGAACGTCGCCCTTCCCGCCGTGCGCGACGGGGTCGGACTGTCCGACGCCGGCATGTCCTGGGTCGTCAACGCGTACGGTCTCGCCTTCGGCGCCCTGCTGCTGCTCGGTGGCCGGGCGGCCGATCTCCTGGGACGACGCCGCGTTCTGGCGGCCGGCCTCGCACTCTTCGCCGTGTCGGCCGTCGCCGCCGGACTGGCGAGCGCCCCCTGGATGCTCGTCACCGCCCGCACGGCCCAGGGCGTCGGCGCCGCCGCGATCGCGCCCGCCGCCCTCTCGCTGGTCATGCGGCTCCATCCGCCCGGGCCGGCCCGGGCCAAGGCACTCGGGGTCTGGGGAGCCGTGTCCGGTGCGGGTGGCGCCGCCGGGGTCCTGCTCGGCGGGATCCTCACCGAAGGCCCGGGCTGGCGCTGGGTGTTCCACGCGTCCGGTATCGGCGCGGCGCTGGTCCTGGCCGCCACCGTGAACCTCGTACCGGCCGACCCGCAGGAGCTGGGCGACGGGCCCCGTCCGCGGCTCGACGTGGCCGGGTCGCTCACCGTCACCGCCGGCCTGGTCTCGCTCGTGTACGGGCTCACGGCCGCGGGCCGCTCCGGCTGGACCGACCGCCTCGTACTGGCATCCTTCGCCGCGGCGGCGGTCCTGCTCGCCCTCTTCGTCCTGGTCGAACGCCGCCGTGCCGCTCCGCTCCTGCCGTCGAGGCTGCTCACCCGCGGCGCCGTGGGCCCGGCCAACCTCCTGATGGCGCTGCTCGGCGCGGTCTGGGTCGGCCTGTTCTTCTTCCTCCCCCTCTACCAGCAACAGGTCATCGGGGCGGGCCCGCTGGAGGCGGGTCTCTCCCAACTACCGCTGCGGCGGCGAACATGCTCGGCTCCGGCCTGGCGCCCGTACTCACCCGCCGCATCGGGCCGCACCGCACGCTCCTCGCCGGCCTGGTCACGCAGGGCGCCGGGTTCCTGTGGCTGGCCCGGATCACGGCGGACGGTACCTTCCTCACCCACCTGCTCGGCCCCGTGCTCCTCGTCGGAGCCGGCCTCGGCGTGGCCTTCGTACAGCTCACCGGGGCGGCCGTCGGCGGGGTGGAACCCGCCGACGCGGGACTGGCCGGCGGCCTGGTCAACACCACCCGCCAGATCGGCGGCGCGGTCGGCCTCGCCGTACTGGGCACGTTCGCCGCCGCCCGCACCGCCGCGGCCTCCGCCTCCGCTTCTGCCTCCGCCTCCGCTTCTGCCTCCGCCTCCGCCTCCGCCTCCCCCGAGCTGCCGCACGCCGTGGCCCTCACCGAGGGGTACCGCGGCGCCTTCCTCCTCTCGGCCGCCGTCCTGGGCCTCGCGGCGGCCCTCACCCCGCTGCTCGCCCACAGAACCCGGCCGGTGCGCAAGCCCGAACCCGCTGATCACCCCACCCCAACCGAAGGAGCACCTCCTATGACCACGCACCCCACCACCGTCGACAGCGAAGCCCCCGTCGTCGTCCGCGTCGAGACCACCGTGCACGCCCCGCTCGGCACCGTCTGGGACCTGCACACCGACATCGCAGCCTGGGCCGACTGGAACACGGACGTGGACCGGGTGGAGTACGCCGGCCCGCTCGCCCCCGGCACCACGTTCCGCTGGCTCACCCACGGTCTCGACATCACCTCCACCGTCCACCAGGTCGTTCCCGGCCGGCGGATCGTCTGGGGCGGCCCGGCGCACGGCATCGACGGCATCCACGTCTGGACCTTCCAGGAGACGGCGCCGGGCATCGTGACGGTCCGCACGGAGGAGTCCTGGAGCGGTGCGCCCGTCGAGGCCCGCCGCGCCGAGATGGAACAGGCGCTTCGGCAGTCGCTGGACGCCTGGCTCGCCGCCCTCAAGACCACGGCCGAGGCCGAAGCGGCCGCGGAGACCGAGGCCGTGGCGCACGCCGAGGCCCGCGCCGCCGCCGGACGGGACTGACCGCGGACACCCCGCACCGCGCAGTCCCACACCCACGCCCCGCGCAGCCCCACACCCACACCCCGCACCCCGCACCGCCCTGCTTCCCCTTCGTTCCGTTCCACCGCCGCCCAAGAGTCCAGGAGACCGTCATGAGCAGCACCGCCAAGCCCTACCTGACCGGCCACTACACCCCCGTGGCCGACGAGATCACCGCCACCGGTCTCAGCGTCGAGGGCACCCTCCCGCCCGAGCTGACCGGCCGCCTCATCCGCAACAGCCACAACCCGAAGCCGGGCATCACCCCCACCCACTGGTTCAAGGGCAGCGGCATGGTCCACGGCATCCGGCTCCGCGACGGCCGCGCCGAGTGGTACCGCAACCGCTGGGTCCACACCCCCGCCCTCGACGGCGCCCCCTACATGACCGACAAGGGCCCCGACCTCACCGCCAGCACGGCCGGCACCCACGTCATCGAACACGCCGGCCGGCTCCTCGCCCTGAGCGAAGCGGCCCTGCCCTTCGAGCTGACGGCGGATCTGGAAACCGTCGGAGCCTACGACTTCGGGGGCAGGCTGACCTCGGCCATGACCGCCCACCCCAAGGAGGACCCGGTCACGGGCGAGCTGCACTTCTTCGCCTCCTCCCCCTTCCCGCCGTACCTGATCCACCACGTCGCCTCCGCCGACGGGAAGGTGCTGGAGAGCCAGGAGGTACCGGGCGCCGGCGCCGCGCTCAAGCACGACTTCGCCCTCACCGAGCACTACGTGGTGTTCCTGGAGGGCTCCGTGACCTTCGACCCGACCGAGCACTCGGGCATCCCGTACTCCTGGGACGACGAGCAGATCTCCCGGATCGGCGTCATGCCGCGCACCCCGGCGGGCGCCGGAGGCCGGGCCCGTGAGATCCGCTGGATCGAGATCGGGCAGGGCTACGGCATGCACTTCGCCAACGCCTACGAGGACCCGTACGGCCGTGTCGTCGTCGAGGGCCCGACCGTGGGCCGGGACGGCTGGCGGCGATCCTGGAACTGGTGGGTCGGCGCCGAGGACCGTGGGACCGAGCCCACCTCCGGTGCGCGCAGCACCCGGTGGACCGTCGACCTGGCGGCCGGATCCGTCAAGGAGGAGGTGACCGACGACCTGACGGTGGAGTTCCCCACGATCAACGAGGCGTTCCTCGGTATCGAGCACCGCTACCAGTACGCCCTCGCCTTCCCCGACGACCTGGGGATCGCCGCCCACACCCTCGTCAAGTACGACCGCACCACCGGCGCCCGGCAGCTGCTGCCGTTCGCCCCGGGCCGGCTCCCGAGCGAGGCCGTGTTCGTACCCGCCGAGGGCGCGGGCGCGTCGCAGGAGGACGCCGGATACCTGCTGACGGTGGTCAGCGACCTGAACGCGGACGCCTCGCAGCTGCTGGTCCTGGACGCCTCCGATCTGACGGTCCCGCCGGTCGCCACGATCCACCTGCCGCGCCGGGTCCCGGCCATGATCCACGGCTCCTGGATCCCCGACACCGCCGCCTGATCCCGTCCTTCTGGGCGCCGCCCCGGGTGAGCCGCGTCTCACCTGGGCGGCGCCGCTTGTCTATGCAACGAGTTGCATAGCAGGATCGGGGTATGGCGCTCGAACACGCGATCCTCGTCTCCCTGCTGGAGAAGCCGGGCTCCGGCTACGAGCTGGCCCGCCGGTTCGAGCGATCGATCGGCTACTTCTGGACCGCCACGCACCAGCAGATCTACCGCGTGCTGGGGCGCATGGAGAGCGACGGCATGCTCGCCGTCCGTACGGTCCCGCAGCAGGGCCGGCCGGACAAGAAGGAGTATTCGGTCGCGGCCCCCGGCCGGGCCGCCCTCGCGCGGTGGCTGCACGAGCCGATCGAGCCGGAGAGCCTGCGGCACGACCTGGCCGTGAAGATCCGCGGGGCCGCCTTCGAGGACCCGGCCTCCCTGATCGGCGAGGTCGAACGGCACCAGCAGGCCCACCGGGACCGCCTCGCCCGCTATCTCGCCGGTGAGCTGCGGGACTTCACCGGCCCCGGGGCACCGGCGCCGCTCGACGCCGGCCAGGAACTCCAGCACGTCGTGCTGCGCGGGGGGATCGCGCAGGAGCGGATGACGATCGCCTGGCTGGACGACGTACTGGCCACCCTCCACCGGCTCGGCCGGACGGCGCCGCCGCCGGTGAACGGCTGAGCCGCAGCCGGCCGCCCCCTCGCTCTCTTCTCCTCCCTCCGCGCAGCCGCGCGAAACCTCGACTGACGACCCCTCGGAAGGTGATCCGCCGTGTCCGACCCTCTGCTGTTCCACCCGCGCACCTATGACCCCGCCCACTTCGACCCGGAGACCCGCAGGCTGCTGCGCGCCACCGTCGACTGGTTCGAGGCCCGCGGCAAGCGGCAGATCATCGAGGACTACCGCACCCGCGCCTGGCTGGCCGACTTCCTCGCGTTCTCCGCCAAGGAAGGGCTCTTCGCGACCTTCCTGACCCCGGCTTCCGCCGCCGGTGAGGACGAGCCGGACAAGCGCTGGGACACCGCGCGGATCGCGGCCCTCAACGAGATCTTCGGCTTCTACGGCCTCGACTACTGGTACGCCTGGCAGGTCACCATCCTCGGGCTCGGCCCCGTCTGGCAGAGCGACAACGCCGCCGCCCACGAGCGTGCCGCCGGGCTCCTGTCGGAGGGCGAGGTGTTCGCCTTCGGTCTGTCGGAGAAGACCCACGGCGCCGACATCTACTCCACCGACATGCTGCTGGAGCCCACCGGCGACGGCGGCTTCCGCGCCACCGGCTCCAAGTACTACATCGGCAACGGCAACGCCGCCGGTCTGGTCTCCGTCTTCGGCCGCCGCACCGACGTCGAGGGCCCCGACGGCTATGTCTTCTTCGCCGCCGACAGCCGCCACCCGGCGTACCGGCTCGTGAAGAACGTCGTCGACTCCTCCAAGTACGTCAGCGAGTTCCGCCTGGAGGACTACCCGGTCACCGCCGAGGACGTCCTGCACACCGGGCGTGCCGCCTTCGACGCCGCGCTCAACACCGTCAACGTCGGCAAGTTCAACCTGTGCACCGCCTCGATCGGCATCTGCGAGCACGCGATGTACGAGGCCGTCACGCACGCGCACAACCGGATCCTCTACGGCCGACCCGTCACCGCGTTCCCGCACGTCCGCCGGGAGCTGGCCGACGCCTACGTCCGCCTCGTCGGGATGAAGCTGTTCAGCGACCGCGCCGTCGACTACTTCCGCTCCGCCGGCCCCGACGACCGCCGTTACCTGCTCTTCAACCCGATGACCAAGATGAAGGTCACCACGGAGGGCGAGAAGGTCATCGACCTGATGTGGGACGTGATCGCCGCCAAGGGCTTCGAGAAGGACAACTACTTCGCCCAGGCCGCCGTCGAGATCCGCGGGCTGCCCAAGCTGGAGGGCACGGTCCACGTCAACCTGGCGCTGATCCTCAAGTTCATGCGCAACCACCTGCTGGCGCCGGCCGAGTACGAGCCCGTACCGACGCGCCTCGACGCGGCCGACGACGACTTCCTCTTCCGGCAGGGTCCGGCCCGCGGTCTGGGCTCCGTCCGATTCCACGACTGGCGCCCGGCGTACGACGCCTACGCCGCCGTGCCGAACGTCGCCCGTTTCCGCGAACAGGCCGACGCGCTGGCCGAGTTCGCGGCGACCATCGCACCGGACGAGGCGCAGGGCCGCGATCTGGACTTCCTCCTCTCCGTGGGGCAGCTGTTCGCCCTGGTCGTGCACGGGCAGCTGATCCTGGAGCAGGCCCGTCTGACGGACCTGGACGAGTACGTGCTGGACGAGCTGTTCTCGGTGCTCGTGCGTGACTTCTCCCAGCACGCCGTGGAACTGCACGGCAAGGACTCCAGCACGCCGGAGCAGCAGACCTGGGCACTGGCGGCCGTCCGCCGCCCGGTCGTCGACGAGGCCCGTGCGGCCCGCGTCTGGGCCCGTGTCGAGGCCCTCTCCGGCTCCTACGAGATGGCGCCGTAGCCGTACCACTGCCCCGGCGGTCCCCACGACCCTGTCGTGCGGACCGCCGGGTCACCCCCGCCGGAATCGCCGGTCAGCGCAGGGACTCGGCCGGGGGCCGCTCTCGGAGGGCGCCGTAGGCGATGAAGTACGCCGGGACGCGGTTCAGCCAGGGTGATTCGGTGATGAGTTCCGTCATCCGCTTGGCCCGCCGGGGGTCTCCGAACGCGGTACGGCCCGCGAGCAGGGGCTCGATGATCTGGGCGTGGGCCAGGCGTTGGAGGCCCTGGGTCGCCACGGTGGTGGGCCAGCGGCGGCACTGGACGCGGCGTACGTCGTACAGTCCCACCCTGCCCTCGCGCAGCGGGCGCACGAGGTGGCGGGCCGCGGCGACCGCGTCCTGCACGGCGAGGTTGATGCCGATGCCGCCCACGGGGGACATCGCGTGGGCGGCGTCGCCGATGCACAGCAGACCGGGCCGGTGCCAGCGGCGCAGCCGGTCCAGTCGTACGTCGAGCAGTTTCACCTCGTCCCAGGAGGTGACGGCGTGGCTCCGGTCTGCCAGCCAGGGAGCTGCCTCCGCGAAGCGGGTCATGAAACGCTCCAGGCCCTCGGCGCGGCGCTCGGCGTCGGTGCCCTTGGGGATGAGCGCGGCGCACTGCCAGTAGTCGCCGCGGTCGATGAGCGCGGTGAAGAACCGGTCGCCGAGGCCGCCCACGAGTCCGCTGGGGTCGTCCTGGTGCCGGGGCAGGCGGAACCACCAGGCGTCCATGGGGCACGGGAAGTGCTGCAGGCCGAGTTCGGGCAGGGCCCTGGCCAGTGAGCCGCGGCCGTCGCAGGCCACGGTCAGGGTGGCCCGCAGTTCGCCGGTGGCACCGTCCGCGGTGCGGTGGCGCACGCCGTTCACCCGTCCGCCCTCGATGAGGAAACCGGTCGCCTCGGTGTCCATGCGCAGGTGGAAGGAGGGTTCCCGGCGCGCCTCGTCGGCGAGGAGGTCGAGGAGGTCCCACTGGGGCACCATGGCGATGTAGTTGTACGTGCCGTGCAGGGCGCCGATGTTCCCGACGGTGACCAGGGACCGGTCCGGTCCGATGGGCAGCTGCACCGTGCTGACGCGGCGCTGCGGCAGCCGGGCGAAACGCTCGGCGAGGCCGATGTCGTCCAGCAGCGACAGGGTGGTGGGGTGCACGGTGTCGCCGCGGAAGTCGCGCAGGAAGTCGCCGTGTTTCTCCAGCACCGTCACCTCCACCCCGGCACGGGCCAGCAGCAGGGCCAGCACCATTCCGGCCGGGCCGCCGCCCACCACGCAGCAGGTCGTCCGCTCCACGGCAACCACTCCCTTCGCGGAGACCGTGCGATCGATCCCCAGGGGACGTATACCGCACCGCGGGGCGCCCGTCCCGGCGGAACACACGCTCCGGGGTCCCGCGTAGGCTCGACGCGTGTCAGCCTCAGCCTCCCGTCTCCACCGCGTCGCCGTCCTCGTCCTCGAAGGCGCGAAGCCGCTCGACGTCGGGATCCCCGCCCAGGTCTTCACGACCCGCGCGAGCATGCCCTACGAGGTACGGGTGTGCGGCGCGGCGCCCGGTCTGGTGGCCGGCGGCGACGGCCTGTCGTACCACGTGACGCACGGCCTCGACGCCCTCGCGTGGGCCGACATCGTCTTCGTCCCCGGCTACCGCTTCCCGGACCGTGAGGACCCGCCGCGGCCCGTCATCGACGCGCTGGTCGCGGCCCACGCGCGGGGCGCCCGGCTCGCCGCGATCTCGACGGGCGCGTTCGCGCTCGCGGCGACGGGCCTGCTCGACGGGAAACGCGCGACGACGCACTGGCACTACGCCCGGGCGCTCATGGCCAAGCATCCGCTGGTCCGGGTCGACGAGAACGTCCTGTTCGTCGACGAGGGCAGCGTCCTGACCTCGGCGGGCGCCGCCTCCGGCATCGACCTGTGCCTGCACATCCTGCGCGGCGATCTCGGCGTGGCCGCGTCCAACCACGCGGCGCGCCGCCTGGTCGCCGCCCCGTACCGCAGCGGCGGCCAGGCGCAGTACGTGCCGCGCAGCGTGCCCGAGCCGCTCGGTGAGCGGTTCGCCGCCACGCGCGAGTGGGCGCTGATCCGGCTCGGGGAGGCGCTGACGCTGGAGTCCCTCGCCCGGCACGCCGGGGTGTCCCCCCGTACGTTCTCGCGGCGGTTCGCGGAGGACACCGGGTACACGCCGATGCAGTGGGTCATGCGTGCCCGCGTCGATGTGGCCCGTGAGCTGCTCGAACGCTCCCAGCGAGGGGTCGAGCAGATCGCCGCCGACGTCGGCCTGGGCACCGGTGCGAACCTGCGGCTGCACTTCCAGCGGATCCTGGGCACGACCCCGACCGAGTACCGGCGCACCTTCACGAAGGGCGAATAGGTCCGTCAGGATCCCGCCACCCACGCCTTGGCGAGATCCTTTTGAACAGTGGCGATCACGCCGCTGTCACGGGCGGGCGCGGGCGGCGAACCTGATGGCGAACGAAAGGGACTCGCTCATGACTCGCATCGCCATCAACGGATTCGGCCGCATCGGACGCAACGTGCTGCGCGCGCTGCTCGAACGCGACAGCGACCTCGAGGTCGTCGCCGTCAACGACCTCACCGAGCCGAAGGCCCTCGCGCGGCTGCTGGCGTACGACAGCACCTCCGGCCGGCTCGGTCGCCCGGTGACCGTCGACGGGAACACCCTGGTCGTCGACGGCCGCCGGATCACGGTGCTGGCCGAGCGCGAGCCGGAGCAGCTGCCGTGGGGCGAGCTCGGCGTCGACATCGTGCTGGAGGCCACCGGCCGCTTCACGTCGGCGGACGCCGCCCGCGCCCACCTGAAGGCGGGAGCGAAGAAGGTCCTGGTCAGCGCCCCCTCGGACGGTGCCGACGTCACGCTGGCGTACGGCGTGAACACCGACGCCTACGACCCGGCCGTGCACACGATCGTCTCGAACGCGTCCTGCACGACCAACGCGCTCGCCCCGCTGGCCGCGGTGCTCGACGAGCTCGCCGGCATCGAGCACGGCTTCATGACCACGGTGCACGCCTACACGCAGGAGCAGAACCTGCAGGACGGCCCGCACCGCGACCCCCGCCGTGCCCGCGCCGCCGGTGTCAACATCGTCCCGACCTCCACGGGCGCCGCGAAGGCGATCGGTCTGGTGCTGCCGCAGCTCGACGGCAAGCTGCAGGGCGACTCGATCCGCGTACCGGTCCCGGTGGGCTCCATCGTGGAGCTCAACACGACCGTGTCCCGCGAGGTGACGCGCGAGGAGATCCTGGAGGCGTACCGCGCCGCGGCCGAGGGCCCGCTGGCCGGTGTGCTGGAGTACTCGGACGACCCGCTGGTGTCCTCCGACATCACCGGCAACCCCGCCTCGTCGATCTTCGACTCGGAGCTCACCCGCGTCGAGGGCCGCCACGTCAAGGTCGTCGCCTGGTACGACAACGAGTGGGGCTTCTCGAACCGCGTGATCGACACCCTCACGCTCCTGGCCGCGGGCTGAGCAGCCGCCCCGCCGTCAGTGACCCGCGCTCCGGCCGGCCCCTCGGGCCGGCCGGAGCGTGCCGTTTTCCCAGCCGCCGTTCCGGGGTCCGCGTTCGCCGGGCTCGCGTTCGCCAGGCTCGCGCTCTGAGGTTCACGTTCTGAGGTTCGGGTTCTGAGGTTCGGGTTCGAAGTCCGCCTTCAGAAGTCCCCGTAGCGCATGCGGCCCAGGGCCGTCATCGGCCGGTCGTGGGCGGCGACCGGGGCCGGGAGGCATGTGGAGCCCGTGAGGTAGCGGTCCACGGCGGCGGCCGCCGCCCGGCCCTCGGCGATGGCCCACACCACGAGCGACTGCCCGCGGCCCGCGTCGCCCGCCACGAACACCCCCGGGGCGCGCCCGCCGCACGCCGCGAAGCCGGCGTCCCGCGCGAAGTTGCCGCGCTCGTCGAGCTCCAGGCCCAGCTGTTCGCGCAGGCCGCCCGCCCGCTCGGGGCCGGAGAAGCCGAGGGCCAGCAGGACCAGCCCGGCCGGGAGCACCCGCTCCGTACCCGCCAGGGGGCTGCGGCCCACCGGCTCGACGGCGGTCAGGTGCAGGGCCCGTACCCGGCCCGAGGCGTCCCCGTCGAAGCGCAGGGTGGCGCAGGCGAACAGCCGCGGATCGCGGCCCTCGCGCCCGCGGGCCTCGTCGTGGGCGTGGGAGATCCGGTATGTCTTCGGGTACACCGGCCAGGGTTCGTCGTCGGTGCGGTGGGGGCCGGGCTCCGGATTGATGTCGAGCTGTACCACCGAGAGAGCGCCCTGTCGCAGGGCCGTCCCCATGCAGTCGGAGCCGGTGTCGCCGCCTCCGACGATGACGACGTGCCTTCCTTCGGCCGTGATGGGAGGATCGGCCCAGTCGCCCTCCCGGACCCTGTTCGCGCAGGTCAGGTAGTCCATGGCCTGGTGGATCCCGTGGAGCTCGCGGCCTGGGACGGGCAGTTCCCGGCGCTCGCCGGCACCGACCGCGACGACGACGGCGTCGCACCGGGCCCGTAGCGCGGCGGCGTCGGCCGCTCCCGCCGTGGCCGTCCCGCCGGCGCCTCCCACGTCCTGTCCCGTGACGAACACCGTGCCCTCGGCCCGCATCTGCTCGATCCGGCGGTCCAGGTGGGCCTTCTCCATCTTGAACTCGGGGATGCCGTAGCGCAGCAGGCCGCCGATCCGGTCGGCCCGCTCGTGGACCGTGACCGTGTGCCCGGCCCGGGTCAGCTGCTGCGCGGCGGCCAGCCCGGCCGGACCGGAGCCTATGACGGCCACGGTCCTGCCGCTGTGCCGCTCCGGAGGGCTCGGTGTCAGGTAGCCGCGCCGCAGTCCCTCGTCCACGATGGTCTGCTCGACGTTCTTGATGGTCACCGGATCCGCGTTGATCGTGAGGACGCAGGCGTCCTCACAGGGGGCGGGGCAGAGCCTTCCGGTGGCCTCCGGGAAGTTGTTGGTGGCGTGCAGCCGCTCGTAGGCCGCGCGCCAGTCGGCGTGGGCGGCGTATGCGTTCCACTCGGGTATGAGGTTCCCGAGGGGGCAGCCGGTGTGACAGAAGGGGATCCCGCAGTCCATGCAGCGGTCGGCCTGCCGGGAGACGAGCGGGAGCAGCGCCTGGCCGGCGTGGACCTCGCGCCAGTCACCGAGCCGTTCCTCGACGGGCCGGGCCGGGATCGGCTCGCGAGGGATCCTGAGGAAGCCGAAGGGATCGGTCACTCGCCGCCTCCCTGGATCGTTCGCGGCGGGGTGTACGGGGGTGCGCACCGCGGTCCCGGCGCGCGCGTGAAGTGGCGGTCCGACCAGGTTACGCCGCCCGGGTGGCGGGCGCGCAGGGCCCCGCGGCCCTGCGCGTCGCACCCGTCGTGGTCACCCCCGCAGCAGGGCGCAGACGAAGTCCTCCTGGATCTCCCGGACCCGCGCGAGCAGCTCGGGGTTGTTGGTCAGGGACGTCTGCGTGGTGATCGAGAAGGTCAGCGAGCGCTTGCCGTCCGCCGTGGCCGCCGCCAGCTGCGTGTAGCCGGGGGTGTTGCCGGTGTGGCCGTACACCGTGCCGCAGCGGGTGGTGTAGCGGTAGATGGCAAGGCCCGCCTCGGTGCGGCCGGGGCCGGGGGGCTGGGACAGCGCGCCGGGGATGAACGTGAACTGCTGCCGTCGGGTGCGCTCCGAGACGAGGGCGCCGCCCGCGTATCCCCGGATGAAGGCGGTCAGGTCCTTCGGGGTCGAGACGATGCCGCCCGCGGCCCAGGCGCCGGAGGCGCTCACGGCCTCGCTGACGTCGACGGGCCCCTCCTGCGGGTCGATCTGGTAGCCGTGGAGGAACGGCTCGGGCAGCCGGTAGCCCTGGGGAAGGCTGGTGTCGGTCAGACCCAGCGGCCGGTACACGAACTCGCGCAGCAGCCTCTCGTACCGGCGTCCGGTGACGGCCTCGGCCATCAGCGCGACGGCGATGTTGTCGGAGTTGGAGTAGAGGTAGCGGCTGCCCGGCTCGAATTCGAGGTCCTGGTCGGCGACGAACTCCAGCAGGCGCCGGGAGTCGAAGTGGTGGCGGGGGTCCTCGCTGACGATGTCGATGAACGGCTGGGAGGCCGAGTAGTCCGGCAGTCCGCTGGTGTGGTTGAGGAGTTGACGCAGCGTCACCGCGTGCCAGGCCTCCGGCTGCTCGGGCAGCACCTCGCCGATCGTGTCGTCCAGGCTCAGCCGGCCGCGGTCGACCAGGCTCAGGGCCACCGCTCCGCTGAAGGCCTTGGCGACGCTGGCGATCCGCATGTGGTCGGTCGCCCTCGGCGGCCGGCCGCTCTCCACGTCGGCCACGCCCGCGCGGTAGACCGTGCTGTGGTCCCCGTCGCGCAGGACGGCGATGACCCCGGGGGGTCCGTCCGGGCGCTCGACCAGCTCCCGCAGCTCCTGGCGGAGGGCCGCTCCGCGGTCCGGCGGCGGGTTGCGGTCCGCGGCGGCCTGCGCCGGCAGTACGGAGGCGCCGAGCAGGGCGCCGCACACGGCGGCCGCGGCGAGCGGTCGCAGCGACGGGCGGAACCGGCGGGGGTGGCCGTACGGGCGTGGGGACACGGCGGAAACCTCCAGGGGGGAGACACGGAGCGCGGTGGCCCACGATGGCAGGAGCCGCGGCGATGCCCCGGCAGGCACGGCCGCGCACGGGCGGGCCGTGGCCCGTCCGGCCCTGACGGACCCGACCGGCACCCAGCCGCCATGGCCCCGGGGCCCTCTCGACGGCGGGGCCCCGTCGCGGCCTCCTGGGCGAACGCCCGCATCCGGCGGCAGCTGAGGGGATGACCGCCGCCGCGGAGTTCCCGGACGGGGCGCGCGCCGTCGACGGCGCGCGCCCGGCGGGAAGGTTTCAGATCGCGAAGAGCGAGCAGGCGCCGGACGACCGGAGTCGATCGATCGGAGGCATGTCGCATGGCGGGCGAGGGCAAGGACCAGGATGTGGTCGCGGCGATTCTGAAGGACCACCGCACGATGGAGGAGCTGTTCCGCCGGATGCGGAGCGTCGAGGCCGACCGTGAGGCGGCCCGGGACGAGTTCTCGGCCCTGCTCATCGCACACGGTGAGGCCGAGGAGGCCAAGGTCTACGGCGCGCTCAAACGCTTCAGGGGCGTCGACGACGACGAGGTCGAGCACGGCGAGGAGGAACACGCCGAGGGCAACGAGGCCCTGCTGAAGCTCCTGGAGGTGGACGACGTCGGGTCCGACGAGTGGGACGAACGCCTGGAGGACCTTGTGAAGGCGGTCTCCCACCACTTGGACGAGGAGGAACGGACCATCCTCAACGGCGCCCGGGAGAACGTCCCCGACGAGCGCCGGGCCGAGCTGGGCGCCGCCTTCCTGGAGGAGCGGGAGAAGCAGCTCGCGTCGGACTGCGGCAGCATCGAGAACGTGCGCAAGATCGTCGGCAAGTGACGGTGACGGCCTCCGGCGGGCTCGCAGAGGGACAGGCCCTCCCTCGACGAGTTCCGCGCCCTAACGGAGCGCGTCCGTACGGACGTTGACACCGTCCGTGCGGACGCAGAGGGCGTAGGGGGCGGCCGGCGGCGGCTCGGGCAGGCGGAGCCGCCGCCGGCCCGGGGTGATCGAGCCCAGGACGCGGGGGCCGGCGGCTCCGGTGCAGCCGGGCGCGTTGCCCGGCAGGCCGTGCAGCGTCAGGTACCCGAGCACGGCGAACGCGTACGCCTCCTTCGCCGCCGCGGGCAGCCCGAGTTCCTCCGAGGTACGCAGCCTGGTGCCGGCCAGCTCGGCCCGGAGCATCCTGGTGAGCGTCGGATTGCGTACCCCGCCTCCGGAGGCGAAGACCTCGGTGGCTCCCAGTGGCCGCAGCGCGTCGGCGACGGTCCGGGCGGTGAGGCGGGTGAGGGTGGCGAGCAGGTCCTGCGGCGGGAGCTGTCCGAACTCGGCCAGGTGGGACCGGAGATACCCCTGGTGGAAGAGTTCCTTGCCCGTCGTCCGCGGCGGCGGCAACCGGTAGTACGGCTCGGCGAGCAGGCGTCGCAGCAGGTCTTCGTGTACGCGCCCGGAGGCCGCGAGGGCGCCGTCCTCGTCGAACGCGAGCCGCCCGCCGCTCAGTTCGCGTACGGCTGCGTCGATGAGCGCGTTGCCCGGGCCGGTGTCGAAGGCCAAGGGGTCCGCGTTCCCGGGCACGACGGTGACGTTGGCGATCCCCCCGATGTTCAGGGCGGCCGGTACGCCGGGACGGCCGCGCAGCAGCATCAGGTCGATCAGGCTGACCAGTGGCGCGCCCTGCCCGCCGGCGGCGACGTCCCGGGGCCGGAATCCGGAGACGACGGGGCGGCCGGTGGCCTCGGCGATCCAGGCGGGTTCGCCGAGCTGGAGGGTGCCGTGGACCTGCCCGTCGGCCGCCCAGTGGTACACGGTCTGCCCGTGGGAGGCGATCAACTCGGCGCGCCCCGAGCACAGTTCGCGGTCGGCCCGGACGGCGAGCCGCCCGAAGGCCTGTCCGATCCGGGTGTCGAGCCGGCATACATCGGCGAGTGTGGTGGCGGCGGGCGGCAGGGCGCCGGCGAGCGCGGTCCGCAGGTCCGCCGGGTACGGCTCGCTGACCATGCCCAGCGGGGTGAGGTGCAGTGCGCCGTCCCCGGGCCGGTGGCCGAGGTCGCAGGCGGCGGCGTCGACGGCGTCGTACGAGGTGCCGGACATCAGGCCGATCACTCTCATCGCAGTGGCTCCCGGTGGTCGTCGGCGCGCAGGGTCAGCAGCGCCGGTGCGCTGAGGGCGCAGGCGGTGGCGGCGTAGAGGGCGGGGACGGCGGTGTTTCCGGTCCGGGCGGTGAGTGCGGTGACGAAGAGCCCCGCGCAGCCGGAGAACACGGCGTTGGCGAGGGCGTAGGAGAGCCCGAGTCCCGTGCAGCGGACGCGCCTTGGAAACATCTCGGCCAGCATGGCCGGGCCGGGTCCGGCGAGCAGGCCGACCAGCGCGCCGGCCGCGAGCACGGCTGCGGCCCGGGCCTGCGGGGACGCCCCGGGCGACTGGAGCACGTGCAGGAGGGGGAAGGCGGACACGGCGACGCCGAGTGCGCCGCCGAGCATGACGGGGCGCCGTCCGACGCGGTCGCTGAGCAGGCCCGCGGGCAGGATCGACGCTACGAAGCCGAGGTTGACGAGGGTGGTGGCCAGCAGGGCGTCCCGGAAGGACGCCCCCAGGGCGGACTGGAGATGGGACGGCAGGACGACCAGGAAGGCGTACCCGGCCGCCGACCAGCCCATGATCCGCCCGATGCCGAGCCCGACGGCACGCACCTGCTCCCGTACGGTCGCCGACCCGGCCGGGGCCGTCGCTTCGTTCGCCGACCCGGCCGGGGCCGTCGCTTCGTTCGCCGACCCCACCGATCCGGCCGACCCCACCGACCCGGCCGACCCCGGCGCGGGTGGGGGCCCGCCCGGTGGTTCCTCCAGCGCCGTACGCAGCCACAGTGCGACCAGGCCGAGGGGCAGGGCCAGCAGGAACGGAATCCGCCACCCCCACGCGTACAGCGCCGCGGCGGGCAGGACCGTCGCCAGGGCGGCGGCCGTTGCGGCGCCGGCCAGCAGGCCGAGGGCCACGGTGAAGGACTGCCAGGCGCCGTAGAGGCCGCGGCGGCCCGGTGGCGCGTACTCCACCATCACGGACACCGCCCCGCCGAACTCGCCGCCGGCGGACAGCCCTTGCACGACGCGCAGGAACGTCAGCAGCCAGGGAGCCGCGGCGCCGATGTCGGCGCGTGTGGGCAGGAGCCCGATCAGGGTGGTGGCGAGCGTCATGAGGCCGATGACGAGGACGAGGGCGGTGCGGCGGCCGTATCGGTCGCCGATGCGCCCGAACAGGAGGGCGCCGACGGGCCGGAAGAAGAAGGCGAGGGCGAACGAGGCGTACGTGGCGACCAGCGACTCGGCCTCGCCGCCCGGGCCTTCCGCGGCCGAACCCGCCCCCGATCCCCCGTGCACGGTGAAGAAGTTGGCCGCAATGACGGTGGCGAAGCAGCCGTAGACACCGAACTCGTACCACTCGACGAGGTTGCCGGCCGAACCGGCGAGCAGGGCCCGGCGGGCCGCGGCGTGCGGCGGCGGCGCCGGATGCAGGTCGGTCGTGGTCACCCGTGCTGCGTGCCCGCTCCGCGGCGGGCCGATGCCTGCCGGCACCCCGATTCAGCACATCGGCCGTGGCTCGGTCACCACGCCCCCCGGTATGCAAATCCTCCTTACCTATCATCTCGAATCGAACACAAAAGCGGGACAAATCACATCGTGTCCGATGTGGACGAGGCAGGACGTCCGGGAAAACTGGTCCGCCGTCAGAGCCAAGACGACTGCCACCGAGAACAGGACCAGGCCGCTGATCTGAATCGTCGCCTGCCAACCGATTGCGGAGGTGTCACGATGTCCTGCTCCAGGACGGACTTCCGAAAGGCCCTCAAGGGCACTTCTCCGATGTGCTGTTGCCCCAGAGCACGTGCCTTCTTCTTCATACTGCTCCTCGCGGCCGGCGCCCTGACCGGCCCCACGGACCCGGCTCACGCAGCACCGTCGTACGGCGAGAGAGCCGTGGCGGTGGCCGCCTCCAAACAGGGCTCGCCGTACGCCTACGGCGCCACCGGACCCAAACGCTTCGACTGCTCGGGGCTCACCCTCTACGCGTTCAAGAAGGCCGGCAAACGCCTTCCACGCACGGCCGACCAGCAGTACGAGCACACCCACCACATCCCCAAGGCCGATCGCACGGCCGGTGACCTGGTCTTCTTCCCTCGAGGGGCGACCATGGGCCACGTCGGCATCTACGCCGGCGACAACAAGATCTGGCACGCTCCCCGCCCCGGCACGACCGTGCGTCTGGAGCAGATCTGGAGCGAAGCGGTCCGCTACGGACGCGCCACCTGATCGGCAACCCCCCGCGTCCACCCGCGCACCCACGCTCACCGCCCCACCCGCGGTGGCAGCCGTCCGCGCGCGTGCACGTCGGCCGAACCCGGGTCACCGATCCTTTCTCGGTGGTACGCGTGACCTGGAAGCGGGCGACGGCCTGCGCAGCCGCCCGGCACACCTTCCTCCCTAGTGCAGCCGCCAGGTGAGTTTCCCGCCGCCGACCCAGCGGACCACGTCCGGATCGTCGAGGTCGTGGATGGTGATCCCCGCGTCCGCGGCAGCCAGGATCACGTCGGTCATGGATGTCGCCATACGGACCATCTCCCCGTCGATCTCGACGATCCGGAACGGCGGGTCGCCGGGCTGCACCCCCAGGACGGTGACCCGCGGCGAGGACATGTACGGGCTCATGCTCTCTGTCATGCGGAGAATCGTTCCATGCCGAGCCCCGTCTCCCGCCGATTGGCAGCGCGTCGGCCGTGCTGCTGACGTCTGCTTCCGACGCCGGGGGGCGGGATCTGAGTACGTGTACTGAGTACGCGCACTCTGACGAGGCGGGCGGGGCTGCACCACCATGGTGATCACCGGGGCCCCGCGCCCCCGCCCCGACCGGACATCACAAGGAGTCCCATGCGTTCTGGACCGGTGCGCGCCTTCGCCCGCATCACCTTCGGCAACTGGTTGTCGCGGGTGTACCTCGGCTCGGCCGCGTTCCTGCTGCTCATAGGCGCCGGCGAGGGAGGCGATCAGGCGGCCGGGCTGTTCGCCCTGATGCTGGCCGTGCCCACCGGGGCCATGCTGCTCTCGGTGGTCAACTCGCTGGGCGCCTGGGCACAGACCGACGGGAGCATCTGGGCCATCCTGGTGTGCTCGTACGTGTTCCAGGCCTGGCTGCTCGGTCTGCTCGTCCATGCGGTCCGCCGGGGATCGCGTCCCGCCGGCCTCTGAACGCCCGGCGCTCGCCGGCCGCGCCGGTATCCGTCGAGGTCAGCGCCTCGCGGATGCGGCACGGTCGATCATCGGCAACCCTGGCCATGGGGGACGGACGCAAAGGAGACCGTCGTGTCGATGATGGACAAGCTCAAGCAGATGCTGCGCGGCCACGAGAGCCAGGCCGAACAGGGCATCGACAAGGCCGGTGACTACGTCGACGGCAAGACCCAGGGCAAGTACAGCGGTCAGGTCGACACGGCCCAGGAAAAGCTCAGGGAGCAACTGCGCCGCGACCAGGGGAACCCCCCTCCGCCGCCCCGGTCCTGACCCCCCGCACACGGACACCGGCCGGGTGCCGGCCGAACCCCGGCCGGCACCCGGCCGGTCCCGGCCGCGGCGCACCGTCAAGCGGTGGCGTTCGCGGTCCCGGTGAAGCGGCCGCTCGGCTCGCCGCGGAGCCTGCCCGGCGGCAGCCTGCGGCCGAAGGCGAGCAGGAGGAGGTCCTGGGCCGCGCCGCGTACCGGGGCTCCGGATCCGGCGCCGTACGACCAGTCCAGGTCATCGGCGCACAGCTGCACGCCGTCGAGGTCGACGCCGAAGAACCGCAGGCCGCTGGGCCGGATCCCGGCGAGCAGCACCCGCAGTCGCTCCTCGGGGACGCGCCGGTCGATGCCGAGGGCGACCGTGATGTCCAGCCCGTGCACCACGTCGTGGCCGAGGGCCGCCGCGAACCCGCCGACCGGGGGCGTCCACGGGTGGTGGGCGCCGTCCCGCAGGAACGCGGCGAGCTCGGCCGTCGAACGGGCGGCCGCGTCCCTGCGCGCGACCCGGTCGGTCATGCGGTGCAGGTTCCCACCGGCGCCTGCCAGTTCGCGCAGGGTCGCGGGCAGGGAGAGCCGGAACCCCGTCGACATGTGGGCCGCGACCTCGCGGACCCGCCAACCGGCGCAGAGACTGGGCTCGTTCCACTGGCCGTCCCGCAGTCCGTCGAGCAGATCGGCCAACTCCCGGCGCTCTGCCGCGATCATTGCCCTGATCTCGGCCTTCCGTCCTTTGCGTGTCGTCGTGTTCGCCATGTGATCCAGCCTGGTGCCAACGGAGCCATACCGCCAATAGATTGATCTGCTTCGGCCTAGAATTCCTGGTTATGGAACTCCGCCAGTTGCGCTATCTCGTAGCCGTCGTCGAGGAGGGTGGATTCACCCGCGCAGCCGCCCGGCTGCACCTGGCGCAGCCGGGACTCAGCGCGCAGATCCGGCAGTTGGAGAAGGAGCTCGGGCAGCCCCTCCTCGACCGGTCCGGCCGCTCGGTGACACCGACCGAGGTGGGCCGGGCCGTCCTGCCGTACGCGCGGGCTGCGCTGGCCGCGGCCGACGGGGTACGGCAGGCGGTGGACGAGCACACCGGCCTGCTGCGCGGCAGGGTCACGCTCGGGCTGGTCTCCGGATCCACCGGCCACGCCTTCGACGTCGCCGCGTTCCTCGCGGACTTCCACGGCGCCCATCCCGCCCTGGAGATCGCGCTGACCGAGGACACCTCGGAGCGGATGCAGGCCGCGCTCCTGTCCGGCGAGATCGACATCGCGCTGCTCGGGCCCACGGGGGAGGGGACCCCGGCGGGCCTCTCCTTCCGGACGGTGATCGACGCTCCGCTCGGCGCCGCCGTCGCACCCGGTGACCCGCTGCTCTCCCCCGCCGGCCGCACCACGGTCCCGTTGACCGAGCTGCGCGACCGGCCGCTGATCTGTCTGCCGCGGGGCACCGGGGTACGGGCGGTACTCGAACGGGGCTGTGCCCGGGCGGGGTTCCGGCCCCGGGTCGCCTTCGAGGCGGCGTCCCCGCAGGTGCTCGCGCAGCTGGCCGCGCGGGGCCTGGGCGTCGCCGTACTGCCGCTCGGGGAGGAGGGGTCCGAGGCGGGCGGTGGGCTGCGCGCCCTGCGGCTTGCGGAGCCCGGCCTGCGGGCCCGTATCGTGCTCGCCTGGCCGGCCACGGGACCCGCGAGCCCTGCGGCGCGGGCCCTCCTGGACCGCCTGCGTGACGTCCTGTCCCACGTTGCCGAGGACGAGGGCGCGGGTGCTGCGGCTGCGGCTGCGGGTCAGGGCCAGGGCTCACGGCGCTGACCATGTGATCGTGCCCGTCCCGACGCCGATCACGGCTCGGGGCCGCATGGGTCCGTCACCGCGACGGGAGAGCAGCACGACCTCGTCCACCCGCGCCGCCATGGCGCCCAGCCGGGCCGTGCACTCCGCGGCGAGGCCGCGCGGATCGCGGGTGCGGCCGAGGGAGAGGTGCGGTGTGAACGCCGGGAACCGGCCGCGGCATGCGGGGAACGGCTCCGCCAGGCTCTCCTGGAGCGCCCTCCACGGGGGGAGGCCGGCCGCGGCGGGGTCCAGCCAGACGGTCGCGTAGGCGCGGTGCCGGAAGGCCCGCACTCCGCTGAGCCGGATGTCGAAGGGCTCGACGCCGGCCACCGCGGCGGCCAGCAGGGGGGCGGCCCGGGCGAATGCGGCCTCCGGGACGAAGCCGAAGACCAGGTTCACGTGCGGGGGCCAGCGGCGGATCTGCGGGTCGTGCTCGGCACGGACGGCCTGGATCGCGGGCCACAGCCCGGCCGGCGGGAGCCAGACCACGGCGGACCGGGGCGTGGGGGCCACGCCGAGGAAGCCGGGGACGCCTGCTCCGCCGCCGGTGGCCGGGGACACGTTCACACGGCCATGATGCCCCTGGTCGCCCCGCCGGCCGGCGGGCCCGCCCCCGCGCCGCTCAGTCGGTGAAGGAGCCGTGGCGTCCGGCCCCGGCCGAGAACCGGTCGGCCCCGGCCCGGGTCTCGCCCGCGGTGAGCGGCACAAGGCCGTGCCGGTACTCGGCGGCCAGCGCCTCCCGCTCCCCCAGACCGTGCTGCTCCCGTACGGAGAGCCGGTCGTGCCGCATGCACAGCTGCGGGAACCCGGCGATCTCGTGCGCGAGGCGTTCCGCCGCCCGGCGGGCCTCGCCGGGTGGTACGAGGCGGTTGACGAGCCCGATCGCGTACGCCTCGGCGGCGGTCACGGGACGTCCGGTCAGGATCAGGTCCATGGCGCGGCTCTCGCCGATGAGGCGGGGCAGCCTCACCGTCCCGCCGTCGATCAGCGGCACGCCCCAGCGCCGGCAGAACACGCCGAGGGTCGCGTCCTCCTCGGCCACCCGCAGATCGCACCACAGGGCCAGTTCGAGCCCGCCTGCCACGGCGTGACCGCCGATCGCGGCGATCACCGGCTTGGTCAGCTCCAGCCGTGTGGGGCCCATGGGGCCGTCGCCGTCGGCGAGCACCTGGTTGCCGCGGTCGGTCCCGACGGCCTTCAGGTCCGCGCCCGAGCAGAACGTACCGCCCTCACCCCACAGGACGGCGACGGACGCGGCCTCGTCCGCTTCGAACGCGCGGAAGGCGTCGGCGAGCCGGGCCGCCGTCGGACCGTCGACCGCGTTGCGGACCCCCGGACGGCCGAGGATCACCGTGGTGACGGGCCCGTCCCGTTCGATCCGGACGGTGGCGGCTTCTGCGGGCGGGGCGGCGGGCGCCGTCCCTGAGGGTTCGGAGGTCGTGGCCACGGCGGAACTCCATGGGTCGAGTAGTGCTGTCGGATGCGTCGGATGCGCGGGAGGTGCGGACGATCACTCTGGCGCAATCCCGGCACCGGCACGAGAGGGCCGGGCCCCGGCCGCCTGTCGGCCGGCCGGACGGTGACGTTCGAAGGCGGCGGACGGTGACGTTCGGAGCGGGCGGAACGGGGTAGGCGCCCTGTCCGGATCCGATGACCGACCGGACGGTGGGAACCGAGATGACCCAGTGCAAGATCCCCGACTACCGCACCGGCCACCGCGGCCGCCACTGGACGCATGCGCTGCGCAGCGCCCAGCGGGCCGGGGCCGTCGTCGTCACCGACGACACGCGGGAGCCGGTCACCTACGCCCACGACGGCACCGGTCCCGGCCGTTTCCGGCCGTGGATCACCGCCGCCGGCGACCGCTACGACAGCCGTGACGTCCATCCCGAGTGGTAGCCCCCGCACCTGGTGCCAGGTCGTGGCCGTACGGGTACCCGCCGTGGTCAGGCGCTCGTCGGCCCGGCCGGCCCGGTCGGCCCGGCCGGCGCGCCCGCGCAGGAAGGACACAGCCCGCGGTAGACGATCTCGGCCTCGGACACGGCGAAGCCGTAACGCTCCTGCGCCGGCAGACCGGCCAGCGGGTCACCGGTCGGGTGGACGTCACGGATGAGCCCGCAACCGGAACACACCAGGTGCTGGTGCGGGCGGTGCGCGTTGGGGTCGTAGCGCTTGGCCCGCCCGTGCGCGGAGAGCTCGGCGACCTCGCCCAGGGCGACCATCTCGCCCAGGGTGTTGTAGACGCTGGCCCGGGAGATCTCCGGGAGGCGCCCGGCCGCGCGGGCGTGCACCTCGTCGGCCGTCAGGTGCACGTGCTCGCCGTCGAGGACCTCCGCGACGACACGCCGCTGGGAGGTCATACGCCAGCCGCGCCCCCGCAGCCGCTCCAGCAGGTCACTCATTCGGCTCACCGGTTCATGATCGTCGGGACAGAGGACAGGGAGCGGGGCGGGCCCTGCCACTCCCGAAAAGCGAGCTACAGATTACCGCCGGGGAATGGCCGCCGGCGCTTTCCACAGCGGCAGAGCGATAACGATGATCGTACGATCTCCGCCTTTCCCTCCTTTTCCGTGCGCGCGGCATACCGGTAATGCTGGTTGGGCGAGAGCGCCCTGCGTGTTCTCTCAGCCCCGCGGTCCGCGGTGCGCGACCATACGGACGCCGTCAAGAGCGAGCAGCCAGCAGATGGAAGCACCGAGACAGGAAGAAGGACGGACGTGTCCGGCAGCGAAAGCGAGAACCCCGCAATCCCCTCCCCGACCCCCGCGCCCACTCGTCCCAGGACGAACCGGGACTGGTGGCCGAACCAGTTGGACCTTCAGGTTCTCCACCAGAACCCGCCTCAGGCCAATCCGATGGGCGAGGACTTCGACTACGCGGAAGAGTTCGCGACCCTGGACGTCGACGCGCTGAAGCGGGACGTCTTCGAGGTGATGACGACGTCGCAGGACTGGTGGCCCGCCGACTACGGCCACTACGGGCCGCTCTTCATCCGGATGAGCTGGCACGCCGCGGGCACCTACCGCATCGCGGACGGCCGTGGCGGCGGCGGTTCCGGCGCACAGCGCTTCGCGCCCCTCAACAGCTGGCCGGACAACGCGAGTCTGGACAAGGCGCGCCGACTGCTCTGGCCGGTCAAGCAGAAGTACGGCCGGAAGATCTCCTGGGCCGACCTGCTGGTGTTCGCGGGCAACTGCGCAATGGAGTCGATGGGGTTCAAGACTTTCGGATTCGGCTTCGGCCGGGAGGACATCTGGGAGCCCGAGGAAGTCTTCTGGGGACCCGAGGACACCTGGCTCGGCGACGAGCGCTACAGCGGTGACCGCGAACTCACCGGGCCTTTCGGAGCCGTGCAGATGGGATTGATCTACGTCAATCCCGAGGGCCCCAACGGAAATCCCGATCCGATCGCCGCGGCCAGGGACATTCGCGAGACGTTCGGGCGCATGGCGATGAACGACGAGGAGACGGTCGCTCTCATCGTCGGCGGCCACACCTTCGGCAAATGCCACGGCGCGGTCGATCCCGAGTACGTCGGTCCGGAGCCGGAGGCCGGTCCGCTGACGCAGCAGGGCCTCGGCTGGCACAACTCGTACGGAAGCGGCAAGGGCGTCGACACGATCACCAGCGGGCTCGAGGGAGCCTGGACGACCGAGCCGACGAAGTGGGACAACGGCTACCTGGACAACCTGTTCGCGTACGACTGGGAGCTGACGACGAGCCCGGCCGGGGCGCAGCAGTGGACGCCCAAGGACGCCTCGGCCCAGGGGACGGTGCCGGACGCGCACGATCCGTCGAAGCGGCACGCCCCGATGATGCTGACGACGGACCTGGCGCTGAAGCTGGATCCGGTCTACGCGCCGATCTCGAAGAGCTTCCACGAGAACCCGGACAAGCTCGCCGAGGCGTTCGCCAAGGCCTGGTACAAGCTGCTGCACCGTGACATGGGGCCGATCTCGCGGTACCTGGGGCCGTGGATCCCCGAACCGCAGCTGTGGCAGGACCCCGTGCCCGCGGTCGATCACGAGCTGGTCTCGGCCGGGGACGTGGCCGCCCTCAAGGGCCGGATCCTCGCCTCGGGGCTGACCGTCTCCCAGCTGGTGACCACGGCTTGGGCGTCGGCGGCGAGCTTCCGCGGCACCGACAAGCGCGGCGGGGCGAACGGGGCCCGGATCCGGCTCGCGCCGCAGAAGGACTGGGAGGTCAACGACCTGCCCGAGGTGGCCGAGGTGGTGCAGACCCTGGAGGGGATCCAGCGCGACTTCAACGGTTCGCAGGACGGCGGGACGAAGGTTTCGCTCGCCGACCTGATCGTCCTCGGCGGGTGCGCGGCGATCGAGCAGGCCGCGAAGAACGCGGGGCACGACGTCACGGTCCCGTTCGCACCCGGGCGTACGGACGCCACGCAGGAGCAGACCGACGTGGACTCGTTCGCCGTGCTCGAACCGCGGGCCGACGGGTTCCGCAACTACTTCCCGGCGGGTGAGAAGCTGTCTCCGGAGACCCTGCTGCTGGATCGTGCGAGCATGCTGGATCTGACGGCACCCGAGATGACGGTACTGGTCGGTGGCATGCGGGCCCTGAACACCGGGTTCCGGCAGTCCCGGCACGGCGTGTTCACCGACCGGCCGGAGGCCCTGACGAACGACTTCTTCGTCAACCTGCTGGACATGGGGACCCAGTGGACGGCGTCGGCCACGGACGAGAACGTCTTCGAGGGCCGCAGCCGCGGCAACGGCGAGCCGAAGTGGACCGCCACCGCCGTGGACCTCGTCTTCGGTTCCAACTCCCAGCTCCGGGCCATCTCGGAGGTCTACGCGTCCAAGGACGCGCGGGAGAAGTTCGTCCGTGATTTCGTGGCGGCCTGGGACAAGGTCATGACCCTCGACAGGTTCGACCTGGCCTGACGCGGCCGTCCCGGCCGGCCGCTCGTGGCGGCCGGCCGGGACGTGGCACGGCGTGCCGGACAGCGTCGTCGCAGACGGTGTACCGGACAGCGTGCCGAAGGGTGTGTCAGAGGGAGCTCTTCGACGCGCTGGAGACGACGCACTCCTTGTACTCGCTGCCGTTGCCCTTGCCGGTGTACGGCGTGGTGGCCTCGGTCTGCTGGGACGCACCCGCCTTGACCTTGAGACCGGTCACCCTGGCCTGGGCCGCTACCGCGCTCGACCCGGCGGCCGGGTTGAACTTCATGGTGATGCTGTAGGTCTGGTCCAGCGAACCGCTGTTGGTGACGGTGAGCCGGGCGACCAGGTTCTTACCGGAGCTGTCCAGCTTGCAGCTGTCGATCTTGATGTCGCGCTCGGCCTTGTCCCTGCTGGTACCGCCGGTGGTGGTGGTGCCGCCGGAGCTGCTGCTCGTACCGCTGGTGCCGCTGGTGCTGTCGCTGCCGCTGGTGCTGTCGCTGCCGCTGCTTCCGCCGCTGGTGCCACCGCTGCTGCTGCCGCCCGAGCTGCTGGAGCTGGAGTGGCTGCTTCCGCCGCAGCTGGCCCCGTGGGAACCGCGGGCACCGGTGAGCGCGACGATGGCGATACCGAAGACGGCTATCGCGCGGACATGACGAAACTTCACGTTCTACCCCGTTGGAATGTCAGGAACCGAAACAGCTCGCTTTGACGAGCACACGTCACCCTAACAGCGGATTCGGACAACCCCGTTCCGCCGCGCCGGAGCACCCGCGCGGCCGCGCCGGCCACCGTTCGGGGTGCGGTCAGCCGGGGTCGACGACGAGGTCGGCGCGGTGGCGGCCGGCGGCGATGAGGCGGGCGTTCGCCTCGTCGGAGCGGGCCACCCAGGCGTGTGCGAGGGCGGGTTCCTTGCCGTGACGCACGTGCCGTTCGACCAGGCGCCGCACCCGGGTCTCCTCGTCCGGGGCGCAGTACCAGGCCTCGTCCAGCAGCGGCCGCACCCCGGCCCACTCCCCCGCGTCGTGCAGCAGGTAGTTGCCCTCGGTGATCACCAGCGGGACGTCGGGGGGAACGGGGATGCTGCCGGCGATCGGCTCCTCGACGGTCCGGTCGAACGCGGGCGCGTAGACCGTGACTGCGCCGGATCCGGCGCAGGCGCGCAGGCGGGCCAGCAGGTGCACGTACCCGGCCGTGTCGAAGGTGTCCGGGGCGCCCTTGCGGTCGGCCCGGCCCAGCCGGTCGAGTTCGGCCTGGGCGAGGTGGAAGCCGTCCATGGGTACGACCACGGCCGTCCGCGGGCCGAGGGCTTCGGCCAGCCGGGCGGCCAGGGTCGACTTCCCGGCGCCGGGCGGCCCGGCCACGCCGAGGATCCGCCGACCGCCGCGGCGGGCCAGCCCGGCCGCCCTCTCCACCAGCTCCGTGGTCGTCTGCACGTGCGCATCCTGCCCGAGGCCGACAGGGCCTGGGAACGGGCGCGCGGAGGGGCGGGCCGGGCCGGCCCGGGGTCAGCAGCGGGGGCAGGCGTCGCGGATGACGCGCCAGGTGAAGCTGGTCGAGGCGGTGGCCCCGGCGGCGTCCCGGACGGTGACGGTGACGGTGCGGGTTCCGCTGCCGCGCGTGACGCCCGAGATCAGGCCGGTCGAAGGGTTGATCGTCGTGCCGAGGTGCAGGTTCGAGGCCGACCAGGTGTACGGCGCCACGCCGCCGGTGGCCGTCATCTGCAGGCGGACCGCGTCCCACTGGAGGTTGACCTGACCCCCGGGGTTGGCCACGACCGGTGCGGCGGCAACCTCGGCGGCCACGGCGGTGGTTGCGGTCTGCGACGCGGCGAGGGCCGGGCCGGCCGTTGCCACCAGGAGGGCCGCCAGGCCGAGGGCCAGGGCCGCCGGTCTGCGCGGGGTGCGTAAGGCTGTGCTCAACAGGACCTCCGAACTCGTCGGGTGTCGCGGCGGAGTCCGGTACGAGTCCCGGACGCCGTCAACTCCCGCATGGGATATGTCTGTTCGAGGTGCGATGGGGCGTCGGAATCATAGGCGGCCCCGCCCCCGGCGTCGATGCCCCCGCACCACCCGGTCGCGGACAGGGCCTAGGAAGCCGGTTTCCAGCCCCAGGCCGTGAGCATGCCGGGCGACAGGCCGGTACAGGCGGGGGACGCCAGGTACCGTACGGCTTCGTCGAGTTGTCCGTCGTCGACGAGACCGGTCGCCACCATGGCCTCGCGGGCCCGTTCCCAGGTGTCGGCCCAGAACCTGCTGATCGGGCTCCCCGGCAGGAGGGGCGGTACGTGGATCTCGGCCGCCACGGATTCCAGCCCGGCCGCCCGCAGCAGTTCGGGGTGGCGGGGCACCTGTGAGACGTCCGTACCGATGGTGTGGCGCAGTCCCCGCCACATGGCCCGCATGGCGCGGGTGTACGGCGTGGCGGGCGCGGAGTCCGTGGTCAGGTCGACGGCGTCGCTGACGACGAGCACGCCGCCGGGGGCGAGGAGCCGGCTCAGTGCGGCGACCATGCGCTGCGGGGAGGGCAGGTGCATGAGCACGAACCGGGCGTGGACGAGCCGGAAGCGGCCCGGGGCGAAGTCGTCGGCGGTGACGTCCGCCTGGAGCACGGTCAGTCCGGTCACGGGCCGCGCGGCGAGGAACCGGACGTCGCGGTCCACGGCGAGGACCTCCGTGACGCCGGCCTCCGCCAGCAGGCGGCGGGCGATCGTGCCCGTGCCCGCCCCCACGTCCAGGCAGGTCCATCCGGGCCCCACCCCGAGCGCGCGCAGCCGGGCCATGGTGGTGTCGTCGTAGGTGAGGGCTCCGAGGTCGATCCGGTCGCCCTCGCCACCCTGGTCCGGCCGGAAGACTCGCTCGCCGTAGCGCCCCTCGCCCGGGGATCCGGCACCCTCCGACGACAGCCCTGTGTCAGCCATGGGGCAATTGTCCCCTCGATCGGCCGTGCGCGCGTGGCGTCGACCGGCCGTGCGCGCGCGGCATTGCGCCCGGCCGGGTCCAGGGGGCGTCTCGCCCTCAGGCTCCGCCGGCCCGGGCGGACAGCGCGGTGCGCCAGGCCGGGGCTTCGGCGACGGGCTCCGGAGCGGCACGGCGGCCGCCCGCGGCGAAGAAGGCGGACAGCGGGAGCGTGGCCGCGCCGACCGTGACCGCGTCCGGTCCCAGCGCGCCGAGGCCCACCGTGACCCGTCCGGCCGGGTGGCGCAGGGAGTAGCGGGTCGCGTGCTCCCGGACCGAGGGCAGGAGGTACGGGCCGAGCAGCAGCCCCGCCCAGCCGCCGATCAGGATCCGCTCCGGCTGGAACAGATTGACCAGGTCCGACAGGCCCGCACCCAGGTACTCCGCCGTCTCCTCCAGGAGGTCGACGGCCACCGGGTCCGCCGCGCGCGCCGCCGCGAGCAGTGCGCAGAGCGCCGCCTCCTCGTCCACGGCCCCGGGCCGCGCGGGGCCGCCGCCGCGCTCGGCCCACCGGGCCAGCAGCGACTCCGCGCCCGCATAGGCCTCCAGGCAGCCGAGCGCACCGCAGCGGCAGCGCCGGCCGCGCACCGAGACGGTGAGGTGGCCCCATTCCAGCGGTGTGCCTCCGGTGGTTCCGCCGTCCGGCGAGCCGTCGGTGATCAGGCTCGCGCCGACGCCGGAGCCGAAGAGCACGACGACCGCGTTCCTGGCACCGCGCCCGGCGCCGAACCACATCTCCGCCTGGCCCAGGGTGCGCGCGCCGTTGTCGATGAGGTACGGGACCTTCTCGGGCAGCGCCCCGGTGGCCCGCAGCAGCCGCTCCAGGGGGACCGCGTCCCAGCCGATGGTCTGGCCGTGCACCACGGATCCGCCGGGCGCGTCGTGGTCGACGATGCCGGGTACGCCGACGCCGACGCCCAGCAGCCGGTCCGCGCCGATGCCCGCGTCGGCCAGCACGGTGGCGATTCCGGCCGCGACGTGGTCGACGACCGGACCGACGTCGTAGCAGCCGCGGGGCAGCAACGGCATCTCGGTACGGGCGAGTTCGGTCAGGGCGAGGTCGAACAGCTCGACGCGGACCCTGGTCTCGCCGACGTCGACGCCGATCATGTACGCGCTGCCGGGGCGGACGCGCAGCAGGGTGCGGGGCCTGCCGCCGTCCGAGTCGACGACCCCGGCCTCCTCCAGCAGGCCGTCGGCGACGAGTTCCCCGACGACGTTGCTGACCGACCCGGAGCTCAGCCCGGTGGCCGGCCCGAGTTCCTGGCGGCTCACCGGGCCCCCGAAGTACAGCCGCTGCAGGACGGCACTGCGATTGCCGCGCCGCAGGTCCCGTACCGTGCGTCCGCCACGCCCTGTGGTCATCTGACCCCTTCCACCGTCACGTCCGCGTGACTCCGCTCGCAACATACCCTTGCCCGGCCCCTTGACGCGACCCTTCCACGCCGCTTAACTCACGTCCTAAATTAAGGCCTGGATCAACCCCGCCGAAAGGGACCGATCCCCCATGCGCAGATCCTCAGCGACCGCCACGGCCGCCCTCGTCACCGTCGCCGCCCTGCTCGCCACCGCCACCGGGTGCGGCGCATCCGCCGACGGCGCGGGCTCGAACTCCGCCCCCGACGAGCTCACCTACTGGGCCTCCAACCAGGGGGCCGACATCGCCGCCGACCGGGCCGCCCTCGGCCCGGAACTGAAGAAGTTCGAGGAGCGGACCGGCATCAAGGTCGAACTGGAGGTCATCCCCTGGTCCGACCTGCTGAACCGGATCCTCGCCGCGGCCGCCTCCGGGCAGGGCCCCGACGTCCTGAACATCGGCAACACCTGGTCCGCCTCACTCCAGGCCACCGGCGCGCTGCTGCCCTGGAACGCCGAGAACTTCCGGGCCGTCGGCGGCCGGGACCGCTTCGTGGAGTCCGCCATCGGCTCGGCCGGGGCGGCCGGCCAGGACCCGGCCGCCGTCCCCCTCTACTCCATGGCCTACGCCCTCTACTACAACAAGAAGATGTTCCGGGAGGCGGGCATCGAGAAGCCGCCCGCCACCTGGGACGAACTCGTCGAGACCGGCAGGAGGATCGGCGACGGCGGCCAGGGCGGCAGGTGGGCGCTGGGAGCCGAGGGTGCCAACCTCGCCAACAACATCCACCAGGTCTTCGTCCTGTCCCGGCAGCACGGCGGGTCCTTCTTCGACGCCGCCGGAAAGCCCACCTTCGACACCCCCGCCAACGTCGCGGCCGTCAAGCAGTACGTCGACCTGATGGCCGAGGCGAAGGTCGTCGCGCCCGGCAACGCGGAATACGACAAGAACCAGTCCCTGAAGGACTTCGCGGCCGGCCGGACCGCCATGGTGCTGTGGCAGAGCGCGGCCGGTTCCTTCAAGGCCCACGGGATGAAGGACGGCGACTGGGGCACGGCCCCCGTCCCGGTCCCGGCCGGCGCCGTCCCCGGCCCGGGCGCGGGTGTCAATTCCATGGTCGCCGGGATCAACATGGCCGTCTTCAAGAACACCGACAACCTCGACGGCGCCCTGAAGTTCGTGGGGTTCATGACGAGTGACGAGGAACAGAAGATCCTCAACAGGACCTACGGGTCCATCCCTCCCGTCAAGGCGGCGCAGAGCGACCCCGCCTTCGCCGGCCAGGACCTCACCGTCCTGCGCGACACCCTCGCCACCAGCGCCGCCCCGCTCCCCCAGGTGCCGGAGGAGTCGCAGTTCGAGACGACCGTCGGCACGGCCGTCAAGGAACTCTTCGCCGACGCCGCGGCGGGCCGGCCGGTGACCACCGATTCGGTCAGGGCGAAGCTCGCCAAGGCCCAGCAGCAGATGGCGAACTGAGCCGCCGGCCATGACCTCCCCGCCCCGTACGGTCCCGTCCGGAACCGGCTCCCGCACCACCGCCACGGCCACCGCGGGGACCCCTGCGGCCCGCACCGGCGGCGTTCTCGCGCGCGTCCGCGGGACCGGCGGCCCCCGCCACCCCGGCCGGGCCCGCCGCGCCGCCCTGCCCTACCTGCTCCTGCTGCCCGCGGTGCTGCTCGAACTCCTCGTCCACCTCGTCCCGATGGTGATGGGGATCCTGATGAGCTTCCGCAGCCTCACCCAGTTCTTCATCCGGGACTGGTCCCGGGCCCCGTGGACGGGCTTGGACAACTACGAACTCGCCGTCGACATCGACCGGCCCGTCGGCCGGGCCCTCCTCGACTCCTTCGTCACCACCTGCCTGTTCACCGTCCTGTCCGTCGCCCTGTGCTGGCTGCTGGGCACCGCGGCAGCGGTGTTCACCCAGCACTCCTTCCGCGGCCGCGGGCTGCTGCGCGCGCTGTTCTTCATCCCGTACGCCCTGCCCGCCTACGCGGCGGTCATCACCTGGGCCTTCATGTTCCAGCGCGACAACGGCCTGGTGAACCACGTCCTCCACGACCAGTTGGGCCTCGGCGGCGCCGAGCACACCTTCTGGCTGATCGGGGACAACAGCTTCTGGGCGATGCTGACCGTCTCGGTCTGGAAGACCTGGCCCTTCGCCTTCCTGATCGTGACGGCCGCCCTCCAGAACATCCCCGGGGACCTGTACGAGGCGGCCGCCCTCGACGGCGCGGGTGTGTGGCAGCAGATCCGCCGCATCACCCTGCCCTCGCTCGGCGCCGTCAACCAGGTCCTGGTCCTCGTCCTGTTCCTGTGGACCCTCAACGACTTCAACACCCCCTTCCTGCTGTTCGGCAGAGCCGCTCCCGAGGCCGCCGACCTCATCTCGATCCACATCTACCAATCGAGCTTCGTCACCTGGAACTTCGGCACCGGCTCGGCCATGTCCGTCCTGCTGCTGCTCTTCCTGCTCCTCGTCACCGCCGCGTACCTGCTCCTGACCGGTCGCGGCCGGAAGGACGCCGATGCCCGCTAGTACGCACTCCCCCGGGCGCGGCCGCCGCGGCTGCGGCCCTCTCGACCCGCCGGCCTCGTTCCGGGCCCTGCGGGCCGTCTTCCTCACCCTGCTCGCCGCCTTCACGCTGCTGCCCGTCCTCGTGATGGTCACCAGCTCCCTCAAACCGCTCCAGGACGTCGCCGGACGGTTCCGGTGGATCCCGAGCGGGCTCACCCTGCGCCCCTACACCGACATCTGGCACACCGTCCCGCTCGCCGAGTACCTGGTGAACTCGCTGATCGTGGCCGGCACCGCCACCGCCGCGTCCGTCGTCATCGCCGTGTTCGCCGCGTACGCCGTCAGCCGCCACCGCTTCCGCGGCAAGCGCCTGTTCACCCTGACGGTGCTCTCCACCCAGATGTTCCCGGGGATCCTCTTCCTGCTCCCCCTGTTCCTGATCTTCGTGAACCTCGGCAACGCCACCGGGATCGCCCTCCACGGCTCCCGCGGCGCGCTGATCCTCACGTACCTCACCTTCTCCCTCCCCTTCTCCATCTGGATGCTGATCGGCTACTTCGACTCGGTGCCGCGCGACCTCGACGAGGCGGCCTTCGTCGACGGCTGCGGCCCCTTCGGCGCCCTGTTCCGTGTCGTGGTGCCGGCGGCCGTCCCCGGGATCGTCGCCGTCGCCGTCTACGCCTTCATGACCGCGTGGGGCGAAGTCCTCTTCGCGTCCGTCATGACCAACGACGCCACCCGCACCCTGGCCGTCGGCCTGCAGGGCTACTCCACGCAGAACGACGTCTACTGGAACCAGGTCATGGCCGCCTCGCTCGTCGTCAGCATCCCCGTCGTCGCCGGGTTCCTTCTGCTGCAGAAGTACCTGGTGGCCGGACTCACGGCAGGAGCCGTCAAATGACCCTCCCCGAAAGCCTTCCCACGACCGGCGTGGACGCCGTCGACGTCGGTGCGCTGCCCCGTGACTTCCTCTGGGGCACCGCCACCTCCGCCTACCAGATCGAGGGCGCCGTCGCCGAGGACGGCCGGTCCCCCTCCATCTGGGACACCTTCTCCCGCGTGCCCGGAGCCGTCGACGGCGGCCACACCGGCGACACCGCCTGCGACCACTACCACCGCTGGCCCGAGGACATCGCCCTGATGCGGGAGCTGGGCACCAACGCCTACCGGCTCTCCGTCGCCTGGCCGCGTGTCGTCCCCGGCGGCGACGGTCCGGCCAACGCCAGGGGGCTGGACTTCTACGACCGCCTCGTCGACGGCCTCCTCGCCGCCGGCATCCAGCCCTCCGTCACCCTCTACCACTGGGACCTGCCGCAGGTCCTGCAGGACCGCGGGGGCTGGCCGGTGCGCGACACCGCCGAGCACTTCGCCGCGTACGCGGGGCTCGTCGCCGCCCGCCTCGGCGACCGCGTCACCCAGTGGGCCACCCTCAACGAGCCGCTGTGCTCCGCCTGGATCGGGCACCTGGAGGGCCGGATGGCCCCCGGCCTGACCGATCTGACCGCCGCCGTGCGCGCCTCCTACCACCTCCTGCTCGGCCACGGCCTCGCCTCCGGCGCCGTCCGCGCGGCGGCTCCGGGCGCCCGGATCGGCATCGTCAACAACCTCTCCACCGTCGAGCCCGCCACCCCCAGGGACGCGGACCTCGACGCCGCCCGTCGCATGGACGGTCACGTCAACCGCTGGTGGCTCGACCCGGTCCACGGCCGGGGGTTCCCCGCCGACATGCGCGAGGTCTACCGGGTCGGGCTCCCCGAGCGGACGGGCGACCTCGGCGTCATCGCCGCTCCCCTGGACTGGATCGGGCTCAACTACTACTTCCCGCAGGTCGTCACCGCCGACCCGGACGGTCCCGCTCCGTACGCCCGTCAGGTGGCCCGCCCCGGGGTCCGGCGTACCGCCATGGACTGGGAGGTCGACGCCGGCGGTCTGGAGACCCTGATCATGCGCCTGCACCTGGAGTACGGCGCCGGGCCCGTCCACATCACCGAGAACGGCTCCGCCTACCCCGACACCGTCGCCCCCGACGGCACCGTCCACGACCCCGAGCGGGCCGCCTACCTGACCGCCCACCTGGCCGCCTGCGCACGTGCCGCCCGCAGGGGCGCGCCCGTCGCCGGGTACTACGCCTGGTCCCTGCTGGACAACTTCGAATGGGCCTACGGCTACGACAAGCGCTTCGGTCTGGTCCACGTCGACTACGCCACCCAGCGGCGCACGGTCAAGTCGAGCGGCCGCCGGTACGCCGGGATCATCGCCGCCCACCGGGACCGCTGACCGGGGCGGCGTGACGCGGGTACTGCGGGGCGGCTGCTGCCGCCCCGCAGTCCGTGGGCCCACGAGGGTCAGGGGAAGGAGAGGAGGGTGGAGGGGACGGTCGAGGTGCCCGAGGTCGGGGCGCCGGTACTGTTGATCACGTGCTCGTACTGGCCGTTGCCGCCGAGCGAGACCACCAGCAGGTCGTGGAACTTCACGCCCGGCTTGACCGGGGCCTGGAAACCGTGTTCCTGACGGATGGTCGGATCGACGTTGTAGTAGCAGTAGCTGCCCAGCCCCCATCCCTCGTGGACCTCTACCGAATCGGCCACCTGGTAGGCCGCGTAGCCCTTGATCGAGCCGTTCTGGATCGCCGCCTGGTCGGGCGCGTCGTACGCCTTCTCGTTCTGGAAGAAGATCGTCCGGCCGCGTTCGCCGTTCCACTGCACGTCGTACTTGTTGAAGTGCTCCACGAACAGGCCGGTGGCGAGCACGTCGTCGCCGTTGACGCGGAAGCCGTAGTCGGAACGGTTGGTCTCCCAGCCGACCCCGTCGCCGTGGTCGGCCCGCCAGATCCAGGTGTGGTCGACGATCGTGTCGTGGTTGTTGACGACCATGCCGACCGTGGCCCTGCCCGGGCCGGCCCCGCCGACGCGGATGAAGACGTCCTGCACGGTGGTCGGGTCGGCGGCATGGTCGGTGGTGGTTCCGGCGGGACCGATCTCCAGCAGCGAGGGCGAGTTGACGGGACCGGCGTCGATCAGGAAGCCGGCCAGCCGCACCCCGTCGACGTCCCCGACCTTCATCGCGGTCACCCCGTTGTCCGGGATGACGGTGGCGAGGCCGAGGCCCAGGACCACGGTGCCGGGCCGGTTCACCTCGATGGTCCGGTCGACGTGGTAGACGCCGGGGGTGAACAGCAGGTGCAGGCCCTGGGCCAGCGCCTGGTTGATCGTCGCGGCGCTCGCCCCCGGCTTGACCACGTAGAACTGGCTGAGGGGGACGGAACTGCCCTGCGGGGCGACGCCGTTGCCCCAGGAGGTGCCGCGCGCGTCGACCCGCTTGGCGGGCACGAACACCTTGTAGTCGTTGCCGTCGAGGTACAGGAAGGGCTTCTCGCGGGAGATAGGGGTGGTGTCGAGGGTGGTGTACGGCGGGTTCGGGAAGCCCTGGGCCGGTGCGCCCTGAGTGCCGGAGAAGACCTGGTTCCAGACGCCGTTGGACCAGCCGCCGATCGAGCTGTCGCGGGTGTACCACTGCTGCTGCGAGTAGTTGCCCACCTGGCCGTCGATCCTGGAGTCGGCGATGTAGCCGCCGGAGGCCCATCCGTAGCCGTTCGGCGCGAGGTTGAGACCGCCCTTGACGTGCATCCGGCGGAACGGCGCCGCCTGGGAGACGGCCCAGCGGTCGGTGCCGTTGACGGGGTTGAGGGCGAGGTTCTCGGCGGAGCGCCAGAAGTTCTGGGTGGCGTTGCCGTTGAACCAGCCCGCGTCGACGGTCACGTCACCGTTGATGGTGGTGTCGTCGGGGCTCAGCCCGAGGCCGGAGATGGCGGTGTAGAAGCCGATCTGGGCGTTCAGGCCGTGGTAGGTGCCGGGCTTGAAGAGGAACTGGTAGCGGCCGGACCCGAACTGCGCGGACTCCTGCTGCTGGAAGACCTGGTCGAGCCTGGCCTGGATGCCGGGCGTGGCGGGGTCGAAGACGATCACGTTGGGGCCGAGGTCTCCGCCGCCGGGGAGGGTCGGGCCGGTGTCCGTGGTCCCGTACACCTGGAACTCCCAGAGCGAGTAGCCCCAGGCGGTGGCCCGCTGGGTGCCGTACACCCGCACATGGCGGGCGGTGCCGGTGATGTCGAGGGTCTGGACGCCGCCGGGCCCGGCGCTGGTGGAGTAGGCGGTGGTCCAGTCGGTGCCGTTCTCGGACAGCTCGATGCGGTAGGCCCGCGCGTGGGCGGTCTCCCAGCGGAGCACCACCTGGCTGAGCCGGGCGGTGGCGCCGAGGTCGACCTGTATCCACTGGGGGTCGGCGAACCGGCTGGACCAGCGGGTGCCGTTGTCGCCGTCGACGGCGGCCGAGGCGGGGGTCCCGGCGCCTTCGGTGCTGGAGGCGGTGGCGGGCCTGCCCTGCGAGAGCAGGACGGGCGCCGCCTGGGCGCTGGTGCTGCCGGGCAGCAGCACGAGGAGGGCGGCGACGAGCGTGGCGGCGAGAGCCGACGCGAGGGAGGGCCCGGGGCGCGGGAGGCGCGTGCGGCCTGTGGGGGTGAGGGGCATGCGGAGTGCTCCTGACGTCGTGGATCCGGGGGGGGATCGAAGCGTGAGTGAACTGCTCGCCGAAGAGCCCGTCAAGGGCTCCTGCGTTCACGAAACGAAGACCGGACCATGCGTCAGATACGCGGCAGAGCTGTGAACTCGGAGTTTCTTCAATCCTTGTGAAAAGTGTTGACGAAAAAAGTTGCCGTCGCTGTACTGGCGCTGCCGCCGACCCCCGCACTTGATCCCGTCGACGCCAGCGGTGGGACGATCGGCTTCAGACTTCAGGAAGTGACCCTGCAAAAGCGAAGGGGGGCCCTATGTGTTCGATGTTTTACGCCGCCCCGGCCCGTGGGCCGGGGCGGTCGTCCTGCCTGCGGAGCAGGGCTGTCAGGTCTGGTCAGGGGCCGGAGCGGCGGCCGGCGGGGTGGGGCCGGCCGGGGCCGGGGCCGGGGCCGGGGCCGCTGCGGCGATCAGGGACTCCGCGAGGTTCTCCTTGCGTATCCGCAGGTCGACGTAGAGCAGCGCGGTGACCAGCGGCGGGAAGCCGAACTGGAAGAGCCCGCTGACCAGGACGCCGGCGAGGATGCAGATCACATACACGCCGAGTCCGACGACCGCCACCTCCGGATCCGGGTCCCCTTCGCCCGCCTGCATCACGCTCGGCAGGAACGCGGCCATGCCGACGAAGCCGAAAGGCATCTGGATGGCGTAGCCCACGGCCCCCGCCACGAGGTATCCCAGCATCGTGATGCCGAACACGCGCCACCAGCCGTCCTTGACCAGGCGGGAGGAGCGCCGCAGCGCGGCGACGGTGCCGAGCCCCTCGCACACCGCGGCGGCCGGCGCCAGGCTGAGGCGCGTGGCCAGCCAGACCGTCACGGGCAGGCAGAGCAGGACGGCCAGAACCAGCAGGATCAGGGCCGCCGGCGGGCCCGATCCGTCGACGGACATGATGACCAGCGGGATGCCGACCGCGTAGACGAGCAGCATCGGCGCGCCCGCGATCAGCCCGGCGAGCACTACGGTGCCGAGCACCGCGGGCAGCCGGGACCAGCAGCGGCGCCACATCGCGCCGAACGTCGTGGAACGGCCTAGCACGGCCTCCTGAATCACGGCCGGGCCCAGTGCGCTGAGCAGCCCCGCGCCCACGGTCACCGTGACCAGCAGGAGCACTCCGACCGGCACGAAGGCGAGGAGCAGGCCCATCACGTCCTCGTCGGCGGCGCTCTCGCCCGGCCCGAGGTCGAAGACGTCGGTCAGCCGGTCGTGCGCGACCGCGACGGCGATGCCGGTCGCGGCGGCCACGAGCAGGATCCCCATGCCCTGTACGGCGAGCATGATGCCGACCAGGGGCTTCCAGTGCCGGCGGAAGGCCGAGAACGCCCCGCCGAGTATGTCGCCCACGCTGAGCGGTTGAAGCGGTATGACGCCCGGTGTCGGCGCCGACGGCGGCACCCAGCCGCCTCCCCATGGCGGCACCGGCTGTCCCGGGTGCTGTGCCCACCCCGTGTTCTGCGACATCTGTGTGTTCCCCCTCGGATGAAAGGGAGAGGGTAACCCGCGGCGGGGCGCGGCCGTGCACGGGCCCCGGGCCACTGTCGCCGCCTCCCGTGCAGGTCAGCTCCTTCGGAACGGCCACCGCACCGTACGCACCGCGCGCTCCGAACCCACCGGACGCGCCTTCGCCGACTGAGGATAGGGTGCGGTGCGCACCGATCGGGCGGTACTGGGGAGCGGCAGGGTGATGAACGGTCAGCGGCCGGGCGGCGACAGGGCAGCGGCGCATTTCGAGCCCCTCGGTCCCGACGACCCGACGACCGTGGCCGGTTACCGGCTCGGCGCCCGGCTCGGTGCCGGCGGCATGGGCAAGGTGTACCTCTCCCACACACCCGGGGGCCGCCCCGTCGCGATCAAGGTGATCCGGCCCGAGTTCGCCGAAGACCCGGAGTTCCGCCGCAGGTTCGCCCAGGAGATCCGCTCGGCGCAGCGCGTCCAGGGCCTGTACACCGCACCCGTCATCGACGCGGACACCTACGGCCCGCGCCCCTGGCTGGCCACCGCCTACGTGCCCGGGCCCTCGCTCGCCACCGCCGTGTCCGCGCACGGCGCCCTGCCCCTGGAGACCGTGCTGCTGCTGGTCGCCGGGATCGCCGAGGCACTCCAGGTGATCCACGGCGCGGGCATCGTGCACCGCGACCTGAAGCCGTCGAACGTCCTGCTCGCCTCCGACGGCCCGCGCGTCATCGACTTCGGGATCGCCCACGCCGCCGACGCGACCTCCCTGACCGGCAGCGGGGTCTTCGTCGGTACGCCCTCGTTCATGGCGCCCGAGCAGGCGTCCGGGCGGGGCGTCGGACCGGCCACCGACGTCTTCGCGCTCGGTCTGATCGCCGCGTACGCCGCCGTCGGCGCGCCGCCGTTCGGCGAGGGGCCCTCGCACGGCGTGCTCTACCGCATCGTGCACGAGGAGCCCGAGCTGTCGGGGGTTCCGCCGCGGCTGTCCGAGCTCGTCATCCGCTGCCTCGCCAAGGACCCGGCGGCCCGTCCGTCCGTCGCCGAGGTCATCGCGCTGTGCCGGACCGCGAACGGCTCCACCATGCTGCGACGCCCCGAGGACTGGCTGCCGGCGGCGGTCACCGCGGAGATCTCGGCCCGGTCCGCCGCGCCCGCTCCGGATCTCACACCGCCGCCTCCGACACACCCGCCGACGGCGTCGGCCACGGCTCCCGGCGGGGCGGCGTACGCGCCGACGACGCCGTCCACGCCACGACCGCCGGCTCCCCCGGCGACCGCGCCGCGGACCCCGTCCGCTCCGCAGCCGGCTCATCCGTCCGTGAGCCCGTACGCGCCCACGCAGTTCGGCGCGGCCGCGCCGCGGTCCGCGGCGCCGGTGCCGTTCCAGCCGCAGCACCCACAGCACACACAGCAGATGACGGGGCCACGGGCCGGCCGGCGGGGGCCGGCCGTGCTGGCCGCGGTGCTGGCGCTCGCGGTCGTCGGCGGTGCGGCCGTGTACGGGCTGACCAAGGGCAAGGACACCGGCTCCGGCTCCGGCTCCGGCGCTTCGTCGTCCGCTTCCGGTGGCACCGGCGGCGGAGCGGGCGACGCCGCGAAGCCGTCGACCGGCGGCGCCCGCCCCGACCCGGCGCCCGCCGACCACAAGGGCGTCAACCTCACGGCGGGGTACCACCTCAGCCTGGGCGAGGAGCCGTTGCGCCCGCAGAAGGGCGAGGACGGCGGGTACGAGCTGTCGTACGACACGGGCGGCTATCTCGACGCCGAGGGCCGGGGCGGCAGCATGGTCCTGCTGGACCCGGGTCAGGAGGGCTCCCTGGCCACCTGCCGCACCGAGACCCGCTTCACACAGAACGTGTACGTCGACAAGCTGGGCACGGGCCGCCAGATCTGCCTGACCACCGGCACCGGGCACCTCGGCCTGATCACGGTGCGCGGCATCTCGCCGGAGGACTCCCCGAGCACCTACCTCACGCTGGACGTGACGGTCTGGCGCAACGGCGCGGCGGGCTCCGCCTCCCGCTGACGAACCGGGTCGGCCGTCGTCACGCGGCTGTTCAGGCGGCCGTTCAAGCGGCCGTTCGCCGTGACATGCGGTAGACGACGCTCGGGCGCAGCGGGCCGTCGGGCACGGTGAGGTCGTCGAAGTCGTCGGCGGGGTCACGGGTCATCCCGATTCGGCGCATCACCGCCTGGGATCGCACGTTGGTGGCCGTGGTCACCGCGAGGATCTCCGGCAGTGCGAGGGTTTCGAAACCGAAGGCCACGACCGCGAGGGCGGCCTCCGTGGCGAAGCCGTGCCCCCAGGCCGAGCGGGCCAGACGCCAGCCGGCCTCCACCCCGGTGAACGGCATGTCCTCGTCCACCGGGTCCAGACCGGTGAAGCCGATGAACTCGCCGGTGTCCCGCACCTCGACCGCCCACCAGCCCCAGCCTCGCTGCTCGATGGCGGCCCGGAAGCGGGCCGCGGACGCCTCGCTCTGCTGACGGGTCAGGACGCCGTCGAAATGTTCGCGGACTTCGGGATCGGCGTTCATCGCCGCCCAGGGGGCCAGGTCGGACTTCCGCCATTGGCGCAGGACAAGACGTTCGGTTCGCAGTTCGGACATGCCGTCAAACTATCCGATCACCTTCAACCGATCATGTTTCAGGGACCGGAGGGAACCTCGACGTCCCGTTCGCACTCTCACGGGGCGTACCCGGAAGGAGGCTGTCATGAACACAGGTACCAGCAGCGCGGGGCCGAGGCACCCGAGGCACCCGAGGCGCCTGTGGCAGATCGAGGCGGCGTGGGCGCTCACGCTGGCGGCCGTGTCGGCCGAGGTCCTGGTGTGGGTGCTGGGGGTGTTCGTGGTGGCGCCCACCGGACTGAACGAACTGACCGAGCACGCCGGGCGCAGCGGCGCGATCGCCCAACTCGCCCTGTCGGGCGGGGTACTGGCCGTCTTCGTGGCCGGTTGGCTGGCCGTGGCGGCGCAGATGCGGGCCGGGCGCGGCTGGGCCCGTGTGGCGCTGACGGTCGTGGGTGCGGCGTTCCTGCTCTTCCGGGTCGCCGACTTCGGCATGGACGGGGCCGACCCGGTGTGGTGGGGCGTCGTGAACGCCCTGCCCGACCTGCTGGCCGCGGCCGCCGTCGTCCCGATGTACCTGCCCGAGGCCCGCGCCCACTTCCCGGCGCGGGCGCGGCGCGCCGCCTGAGCACGGCGTACGACGGCGTGGCCGGAGGTCTCGCACTCGGCAAGACCTCCGGCGACGACGGGCCGTCGGGCCGTCGGACCGTCGGACCAGGTTCTGGCGGGTTCGGACGACAGGGCCTTGGCCCGCCGAGCCCGACGCGCGCGTTCTAGTTCGAACGCGGCCGGGGTGCCGGACAGGCCTGCCAGGCGAGGTGGTAGAGCGTGCTCACGCTGGCGTCGGTGGAGTCCATGGTCATGAAGCTGGTGGCGGTCTGCGGATTGGACGTGCCGGCGTTCACGCGCAGTTCGGTGTTGATGTTGAAATTGCGTTTCTCACCACACGGCGCCCAGACGAGATCCGCGTACTCCGTCCTGTCGGTCGCCTGCCAGTTGTCATTGAGCGGGCCGTTGAACTGATGCGTGCGCTGGGCGGTCTGCGGCATTCCCTGGAAGTAGTAGCTCGCCTTCTCCTGGCCCCAGGCTCCCGGTTGGAGGAATGCGAATCCCCGGTAGTCGGCCTGGACAATGGCGTAGGTGAATCCCGAGGGAACGTGGACCCGCAGATTGAGCTGGCAGTTCTTGCGGAATCCGGTCGGCGGCGCGCCGGGCCCGACCTGCGCGAGGTACTCACTGTAGGTGACGGTGAAGGCCGTGTTGTCGGGTGCGACGGCCACTTCGGCGGTGCCCTCCCGACAGCCGGACCCGTTCACCGTGGCGAGTTCGATCACGATCTTGTCGGGCGGTGCGGTGATCTGCGGGGTCGGGCCGGCGGCTCCGGCCGGGGTCGCCGTGACGATCAGCGCCGCAGCCGCGGCACCGGTGAACAGGGTGCGGGGCAGGGAAGGGGACATCGTTGTCACTCCTGACCGTGATGTGCTGGTTCCGGGGCTCACGCCGTGTCAGACCGCGGGACATTCCTTCCACGCGAAGTGGTAGACCGTGCTCACGCTGCCGTCCGTGGAGTCCATGCTCATGAAGCTCAGCGCCTGCGGGCTCGATGTTCCGGCGTACACGCGCAGTTCGCTGTTGACGTTGAGGTTGCGCTCCTCGCCGCACGGCGCCCAGACCAGATCGGCGTACTCCGTCTGGTCGCTCGCCTGCCAGTTGTCGGAGTAGGGGCCGTTGAACTGGTGGGTCCTGCGGGTGGTCTGAGCCATGCCCTGGAAGTAGTAGTTGGCGCGCTCCTGGCCGTAGGCCCCGCGCTGGAGGTGGGCGAAACCGCGGTAGTCCGCCCGGGCGATGGCGTACGTGAAGCCCTGCGGCACGTGGATCTGGAGGGCGAGCTGGCAGTTCTTGCGGAAGTCGGTTCCGCCGGAGCCGGCGCCGGTCTGGGCGAGGTAGTCACTGTACGTGACCGTGAACGAGGTGTTGTCGGAGGCGGCGGCGACGCTCGCCGTGCCCTGGGGACATCCCGAACCGTTCACGCCGACCACGTCGACCGTGATTCTGCCGGGAGGATACGTGGCGTTGTGGGCCTGTGCCGGCATCGCCAGGGTGGACAACGCCACCACCGCCGCGCCGACGGTCAGCCTGCGGAGCAACATCCTTGTTTCTCCATTCATCGGGGGCCGCCGATCGAATTTCGGCATGGACATGCCACCACGGGCCCGCCGACGGCGAAAGGACGGGATATGGACAACCGCCCCCGTGGTGTGCGCACACCCGTTCACTGGCCGAATTCCGCCACGGCGGCAAAGCCCCCGATGCGACGCCGCCCGGCCCCGGAACGTCCCCACGCAGGTCGGACGGCAGACCCCACGGTCCGCCCCCCGGCCACTCACCACAAGGCGCCGCGCCCCCAACTTGGCCGGACCAGGCGCGCCACCGCCCCGCCCCACCACGCGACGAGGCACGTGCCCCGACCACCCCGGTCCGAAAGAAGTCCGGGAGCGCCTGGGGGCCGTGGAGCGCGCACTGTCCTTCGGCCCGGCCGAACGCGTCGCCGCCGATGCCCGGGACCGGCTCCACTGCACCCGCGGTGAGGAACGGGTTCTCGACGGCCCCCTGCGCACAGGGCGCCACGCCGCCCGCCAAGGGCTCGGCCCGTGCGGCCCGGCCGTGCACCTGAGCTGATTCGCTCCGCCGCCCCGGGGCAGGTCAGCGGCCTGCGGCCGTACGGGCCGCCGCCCGGGCCGCCTTGGCCTCCCGTACGGCGTCCCGGTGGCGCCGCTCGGCGGCCTCCGCCGCGGCGGCGAGGTGTTCACGCTCCTCCCGGACGCGCTCCAGCCGCGCCTCCAGCAGGCCGATCTCCTCGTCGAGCGCCCCGAGTCCGGTGCGGGCCTGCGTCCGCTCCGTCTCCGCCCGGGCGAGCGCCTCCTCGGCGAGTTCGGCCTCCCGCCGCGTCCGCTCGGCCTCCCGCCGCCTCCGCTCGGCCTCCCCCGTATCCGGCTCCGGCACCCGCTCCCGCTCCCGCTCCCGCTCCCGCTCAGCCTTCCGCTCCCGTTCCGCCCCGGCCATCGGCGGTCGCGGCGCCGCGCCCGGTTCGGGTGCCACGTCGGCGAAGCCCACCGCCGGGGGCGGCGCCTTCGCCAGTACGCCCCGTACCCAGTCCCGGGCGGCCTCGGGATCGGCGAGGACGCTGCGGAGGATCTGCTCGACCTCCCGCTGGACCGCCGCCGACAGGTCCTGCCCCGCTTCGCCGGCCAGCCGACGGGCCTCGCCGGCCATCGCGGCGATCACCACGTGCTGCTGGTGGGACAGCTTGCGCAGCTCCTCCCCCGACAGTGTCCGGTGCGCCTCGCGCAGCCCCTCCCCCAGCTCCAGCAAGCGCCCCGCCTGATCCGCGTCGGCGCGGGCGAGCCGGTTCGCGGCCCACACCGCCAGCGTCGGCTTGCGCAGGGCGGCGATGCCCTTCGCCTCGGCGCGCCGCCCCGCCTTGCGCGCGGCGGCCGCGTGAGCGTCCCGGGCAGCGGTGAACTCCTCCGGCCTGAGCCCGTACAGCTCGGCTGCCACCGCGTCGATGTCGGCCACAGCACCACTTTCCCCCACCCGAGGGTCCGGAGCGACAGGGCACCGGTTGGCGCCCCGCCTCACCCCGGCCTGTCCCCCCGGCTCAGGCCGGGTCCCGCACCACCTGGGTGTTCTGGCCGGCGGTCAGCAGCCAGGGCCCGTCCGCCTCCCGTGTCATCACGTACAGCGGCGCGCCCTCACTGCCGTCGGGCGCGTGGTAGACCTGGCGCACCTTCACCGCCGCGACGTCCGGCCGCAGGAACTGCACGTGGACGACCTCGTAGGTGACCTCGCCGTCCCAGTTCGCCCCGGGCAGCACGGCACGAGTGAATTCGGCTATCTCCGCGAATCCGATGAGGACCTTGCCGTGTGCCGTCGTCCACAGCGCGTCCGGGTGGAACAGAGCCAGGAAACCCTCGGCGTCCTTGGCGCGCTGGGTGCGTTCGACCGTGGCGACGACCTCTTCGATCGCCTTGATGTCGGCGGCCTTGGCCGCCTGCTCGATGTCCATGGGCCCGATTCTGCTCCCTCAACCGCACTTGAGGTCAAGCGATATGATCATAATGCGGCATGACCATGAAGACCCTCTACCTGCTCTGCTCCGCCGCCCCACCCGTGTTCGACGTCGCCCATGTCGTCGAAGACGCCCAGGCCCGCGGCTGGAACGTGTGCCTCGGGCTCACCCCCACCGCCGCGCACTGGCTCGCCGGGAGCCTCGACGGGCTCGCCGCCCTCACCGGCCACCCCGTGCTCTGGCAGTACCAGCTCCCCGGCGAACCTGAGCAGTGGCCGGCCGCCGACGCGATCCTCTACGCCCCCGCCACCTTCAACACGGTCAACGCCTGGGCCCTCGGCCTCACCGACCGGCTGACCGTCGGCCTCGCCGCCGAGGCCCTGGGCAACGGCACTCCCGTCACCGCCATCTCCTGCACCAACAGCGCGCTCGCCGCGCATCCCCAGTACGACATCTCCCTCGCCACCCTGCGCAACGCCGGGGTCCGGCTCCTCCCGCACGACAACACCCCCGCCGAAGCCCCGGCCCCTTTCCCCTGGACCACGGCCCTGGGCGCCCTCGACCCCGTCCTCGACCCCGCTCCCGTCCAGCACTGAGCGAGCGGACCGCCAAGGAGCGGGGACGGCGGGTGCGGGCCGCGGCTTGCGCGGCCGCGGCTCCTGTCCCATAGTCCGAGGTATGGACGCGCGCGAGGCCGCGCTCCGGCGGGCGCACGACCATGCCGTCCGGTGGCTCGCGAGCCTGTCCGAACGGCGGGTTCCCGCACGCGCTTCGGTCGAGGAGATCGTGCGCGCGCTCGGTACCGAACTGCCCGACGCCCCCGCCCGTCCGGCCGATGTGGTCGACCTGCTGGCCACCGCGTGCGAGCCGGGACTGACCGCCTTCCCGAGCGGCCGCTTCTACGGGTTCGTGGTCGGTGGTACGGAGCCTGCCGCGCTGGCCGCGGACTGGCTGGTCAGCGCCTGGGACCAGAACTCCGTGATGCGGGCCGCCTCGCCCGCGTACGCGGCTGCGGAAGAGGTCGCCGGCACCTGGCTGCTCGATCTGCTCGGTCTGCCCGACGACAGCGCCGTCGGCTTCACCACCGGTGCCACGATGGCGAACTTCACCTGCCTCGCCGCCGCGCGCGACGAGCTGCTGCGCCGCGCCGGCTGGAACGTCGCCCGGCACGGGCTGGTCGGTGGTCCGCCCGTACGGGCCGTCGCCGGCGAGGACCGCCACATGGCGGTGGACCTGGCGCTGCGTTACCTGGGTCTCGGCGCCCCGGCCCTGGTGAAGGCGGACGGCCAGGGACGTATGGTGCCGGAGGATCTGCGGCGCGTCCTGGCGGCAGGCGGAGACGGACCGGCCATCGTGATCCTGCAGGCCGGGGACATCCACTCCGGTGCCTTCGACCCCTTCACCGATACGGTCCGCGCCGCCCGTGGGGCGGGCGCGTGGGTGCACGTCGACGGGGCGTTCGGGCTGTGGGCGGCCGCCTCGCCGCGTCATGCGCACCTGACGGCGGGCTGCGCGGACGCCGACTCGTGGGCGACGGACGCCCACAAGACCCTGAACGTGCCCTACGACTGCGGTCTCGCCGTCGTGCGTGACCCGTCCGCGCTGCGGGCGGCGATGGGCCGGCGTGGCGACTACCTCATCCAGCACGAGCACGGGGACCCCGTCGACAAGGTGCCCGAACTCTCCCGGCGCGGCCGGGCCTTCACCGTGTGGGCGGCGCTCAGGTCCCTCGGCCGCTCCGGGGTCGCCGACCTCGTCGACCGGCTGTGCCGGCACGCTTGCGCCTTCGCCGACGGCATCGCCGGGATCGAGGGTGCCCGGGTGCTCAACGAGGTGGTGTTCACCCAGGTGTGTGCGGAGTTCGGCGACGACGAACGCACCGAGCGGGTACTCACCCGGCTCCTCGACGACGGCACGACATGGATCAGCGGGTCCACCTGGCACGGGCGGCGCGTCATGCGCGTCTCGGTGAGCAACTGGTCCACGGACGAGGACGACGTGACGCGCGCCCTGGACGCGATCCGCCGCGCCGCCACTGGCCTCTGACTCCGGCTGCCCGTCTCCTCCGACGGCGGCCTCGCCCTGCGGTCGGCGCCGGTCGCGTCAGTGGACGACGCTGAAGCTGCGCCAGGGGTTGGTCCTGGGGGCCGTCACGTTCGACAGGGTCGTCGCCACGTAGATGCCGTTGTTCGGGTCGTTCGTCTGCTTGCAGTCGTAGTTCTGGTACAGGATGACGTCGACGAGGGTGTTGTTCTCGACGTGGGTGGCCCCGTCCGGGATGGCGATCCGGTGGCAGCCCGTGACGAGGCTGTTGTTGTAGTGGATCTCGACCGGCGAGTCGTGGCCGCGGAAGCTGAGCTGGCCGACGGTGGTCCGACCCAGACCCGAGCAAGCGGTGGCGCCGAGCAGCAGCGCTGCGGCCCCCGCGATGATGCCGATACGTCGCCTGTGGGACATGGTGCGGTCCTCGTCTGTGCGGTGGTGGCGGTCCTTGCCCACAGCGTGGCCCGGGGTGGCGCGCGTGGCCTGCTGTGCTCGGCCGACCGGATGAACGGGGTGTTCGGGCCGGCGACTGCGGGCCGCTCGCCCGCACGCGCCGACGCCGCACCGCGGACGCGGGGTACGGGTACGGGTACGGGTACGGGTACGAGTCGGGGTACGGCGGCCGGGGGGCGCCGCCGGTCACTCGGAGCGAGGATGAAGGTGATGGAGGGGCCCGGAAGGAGCGGGTGCGGGATGCATGAGGAGATGCCGCTCGAGGACCTGATCAGCGGCGCGGCCCAGAACGCCGGCGGGTGGCTGGGCGCCCTGCCGGTGGCGCTCGTGGCCACGAGCGGCGACGGCACGATCGTGCGCTGGAACCACGGGGCGCAGGAGCTGCTGGGCTACGACCCGCACCACGTCCTCGGACGGCACATCGCCGATCTCCTCCACCCCGGTGCCGACCGCAGTCTGGGCCGGTCCCTGTGGGAGACGGCCGCCACCGGCCGCGGGGTGATGGGCACGGTGACCGCCTGGCACCGAGGCGGCCACCCGCTGGAGCTGGAGATCTGGGCCTGCCCCGTACCCGACCGGCGGCACGGCGCCTCGGCCGTGCTGGTGTTCGCCGCGGACGCGCACGCGGCGCGCCGGATCCGCGGGTCCTCGGCGGTGTGGGACGGCCTGTTCGCCCGCTCGCCCGTGGGGATCGCCGTACTCGACACGCAGCTGCGGTTCCTGCAGGTCAATCCGGCGCTGGAGGCGATGAACGGGCTGACGGAGTCCGCCCACGTGGGCCGGCGGCTCGCCGAGGTGCTGCCGGAGGTGAACGCGGGCGAGATGGAGGAGGCCATGCGCCAGGTCCTGGCGACCGGCGAGCCGGTCCTCAACCGCCGGCGCACCGGCCGGACCCCCGCGGACCCGGACCACGACCACGTATGGGCGTGCTCGTACGTACGGGTCGAGGACCCGGCCGGCCGGCCGATCGGCGTGATCGCCTCTCTGCTCGACATCACCTCGCAGCAGCGCGACCACACCGAGGCCGAGGCCGGGCGCCGCCGGCTCGCCCTGCTCACCGAGGCCAGCTCCCGGATCGGCGCCAGCCTCGACCTGGAGCGCACCGCGCAGGAGTTGGCCGACCTGGCCGTCCCGCACCTCGCCAGTGCCGTCACCGTCGACGTGCTGGACTCGCTGGCGCGCGGCAATGAGCCGGGCATGGGGCTGACCGGGGGTGTGGCGCTGCGCCGTCTGGGCAAGGCCCCGCTGACGGGCTCCGCGGTGACGCAGATCCTCGCCCCGCTGGGCCGGACCCTCACCTTCCCCGCGACCGCGCCGTACACCCAGGCGCTCGCGGCCCGTCAGCCCTTCCTGATCGCCCACCTCGACTCCATGGCGGTCGCCTCGGCGTCCCGGCACACCCCGAAGCCCGCGCAGCTCGTCGAGACGGGCGTGCATTCGTTCATGATGGTCCCGCTGGTGGCGCGCGGGCTGGTCCTCGGTGTGGCCTCCTTCTACCGCACGCGGCCCTTCGAGCCCTTCGGTTCGGACGACGTCACTCTCGCCGGGGAGCTCGCCGCCCGGGCCGCCATCAGCATCGACAACGCCCGTCTCTACCACCATGAGCACGAGACCGCCGTCGTGCTGCAGCGCAGCATGCTGCCGCAGCATGTCACCCCGCCGCCGGGACTCGAGATCGCCCACCGCTACCTGCCGGCCAGTGACGTCAACGAGGTCGGCGGGGACTGGTACGACGTCGTCCCCCTCGCCGGCGGGAGGGCGGGGCTGCTCATGGGGGACGTGATGGGGCACGGCATCGCGGCCGCCGCGGTGATGGGGCGCCTCTCCGCGACCGTCCGGGCCCTGGCGCGCCTCGACATGCCGCCCACGGCGCTGCTCCAGCAGCTGGAGGCGACCCTCGCCGACCTCGCGGAGCCGATGCTGGCCACGTTCCTGTACGTGGTCTGCGACCCGGCGACCGGCCGCTGCACGATCACCCGGGCCGGTCACCCGCCGCCGGCCGTGGCCGAGCCCGACGGCACGGTCTACCTGGTCAAGACTCCGCCCGGGGCCCCTCTCGGTGTCGGCGGGGTCACCTTCACCACCACCGACCTCACGCTCCCGCCGGGCAGCCTGCTGGTCCTCTACACGGACGGCCTGATCGAGGCCCGCAACCGCGACATCGACGAGCGGCTGGGCGAGCTGACCGGCCTGCTCACGGAGCCCCTCCAGCCGCTCGACCACCTCTGCGACTCGCTGATCGCCCACCTCGTCCCGGCGTCCGCCGACGACGACATCGCCCTGCTGACCGCCCGTATCGGCAGGAACCACCCGAACGGCACGTACCACCTGAACGGCCGCTGAGTCCCGCGGGCGGGGACTTCAGGCGCGGCGGTCGGCGGCGTCGAAACGGGCCAGGCCGAGGGCTCCGGCGTGGAGGGAGTCCTCCAGGGCCCGCCGGGTGGCCCCGTCCAGGCCGCCGAGCTCGTGGGCGACCTCCTCGGCGGCGTCCCGCGCGATCTCGGCGGCCACGTCCGCGGGCGCGGTACGGGGCCCCAGCTTGCTGACGGCCGACGCGGCGCGGGCCGGGGTGAGCAGGCCGGTACCGTGGGCGAGCAGCCAGCCGGGGACACCGGCGGCGCCTTCGGCGGGGGCCTGGTAGGGGCGCGCGCCGTCGAACCGTTCGTCCTCGGCGAAGGCGGGCTGCTTGGCCTTGGCCATCGGCCGGGCGGACCCGCGCGACTCCCCCGCGGGCTTGACGACCACGCCCTCCGCCAGGTTGTCCGGCAGGGCGGGCAGACCGAGCAGGCCCGGCAGCCGGGTCGGGAAGAGCACCGGCAGCTCCTGGAGCCGGGCGAGCGGGCCCTCGGCCAGCAGCGGCACGCAGAGCAGCCCTGCCGACGCCGCCGCGGCGCGCAGGGTGCGGTCGCCGACCCAGTGCGGGCCGTCCGCGTCGGTGACGGTCGCGTCGAAGGGCAGCCAGACCAGATCGGGGGCGTACCAGACGCCGGTCTGCACGGCCGTCGCGCCCGGCACCGCGGGTACACCGGGGTGGGGGTAGCGGCCGCCGGCCAGTTCGCCGTACAGGGTGACGACCGCCGAGGGCACGGCGCCCGTCGCCTCCCTCAGGCTCCGCGCGCAGCGGGTCGCCGCCACCGCCAGGGCGGGCCAGATCCGGCCGACGCCGAAGAAGTCGTCGAGTCCGCCGTCGTCGAGCAGCTCGCGCCGTTTGGCGGGGTGCGCGCCGGCCGTGTCGCAGACGACGGCGAAGTTGGCGCCGTGGATCTTCTCGTGGGCCACCCAGGTCCGGCCGCGGGCCTCTCCCAGCCGCGTGTTCGCGGGGATCTTCGGGTACGGGGACCATTCGGGTTCACGGTGCACCGGGCGATGGTAGCGATCACCGCCGGTGCCGGTCAGGTCCTTTTTCCCGCCCCGGCGGGCGCGGTCAGAGGGGGTCCACGTCGAGGAAGGCGGAGAGGACGGCCTCGCCGCCGCCCGGGGTGCCCGGCAGGGCGAGTTCCGCCCAGATGACCTTGCCCTCGGGGGTGTAGCGGGTGCCCCAGTGCTCGCTGAGCTGCGCGACCAGGAACAGGCCGCGCCCTCCCTCGTCCGTCGTGGCGGCGTAGCGCAGGTGGGGTGCGGTACTGCTGCCGTCCCAGACCTCGCAGGTCAGGTTGTGGTCGCGGAGCAGCCGGACCCGCACCGGCCCGCTGCCGTGCCGCAGGGCGTTCGTGATCAGCTCGCTGAGGATCAGCTCCGCGGCGAAGCCGAGTTCCGTCAGGTCCCATTCGTCGAGCTTCTTGGCGGCGACGCTGCGCATGGCTCCGACCGCGCTCGGTTCGAAGGCGACGTCCCATTGGGCGACCCGGTCGGGGCCGAGGGTCCTGGTGCGGGCGATGAGCAGGGCCACGTCGTCGGTGGGACGGGCGGGGAGCAGCATGTCGAGGACGGCCCGGCAGCTGTCGTGGGGGTCCCGGTCGGGGTGGCTGAGGGCCGCCCGGAGCAGTTCCAGCCCCTCGCTGATGTCCCGGGTCCGTTCCTCCACCAGTCCGTCGGTGTAGAGGACCAGCTGGCTGCCTTCGGCCAGCTCCAGTTCCGCGGTCTCGAACGGCATGCCGCCCAGGCCCAGCGGGGGGCCCGCGGGCAGCTCGACGATCTGTGTGGTGCCGTCGGGGCCGACCAGGAGCGGGGGCAGGTGCCCGGCCCTGGCCATGGTGCAGCGCTGGGACACCGGGTCGTAGACGGCGTACAGGCAGGTGGCGCCGAGTACGCCGCCGTCCGCGTCCTCGGCGTCCTGGTTGTGGTCGTGGTCGATGCGCTGTACGAGGTCGTCCAGGCGGGCGAGGATCTCGTCGGGCGGCAGGTCGAGGGAGGAGAAGTTGTGCACCGCGGTGCGCAGCCGGCCCATGGTGGCGGCGGCGTGCAGGCCGTGGCCGACGACGTCGCCGACGACCAGGGCGACCCGGCTGCCGGGCAGTGGGATCACGTCGAACCAGTCGCCGCCGACCCCGGACTGGGCGGGCAGGTAGAAGTGCGCGACGTCCATGGCGCTCTGTTCGGGCAGGGCCCGCGGCAGCAGGCTGCGCTGGAGGGTCACGGCGAGGGCGTGTTCGCGGGTGTAGCGGCGGGCGTTGTCCATGCTGACGGCAGCGCGGGCGACGAGTTCCTCGGCGAGGGACAGCTCGTCCTCGTCGAAGGGCTCGTGCTTCTGCGAGCGCCAGAAGTTGACCACGCCGAGGACGACACCCCGGGCCATGAGGGGGGCCGCGATGAGCGAGTGGATGCCGTAGTCGACGATGGCGCGGGCCCGGGGCGGGTCCTGGGCCTGCCAGCCGGGGGCCTGGGACAGGTCGGGGACCAGTTCCGCCCGTCCGGTGCCGTAGCCGCGGGCCTGCGGGGTGGACGGCAGGAAGTCGATCAGCCGGCCGACGGGGTAGAGGGGGTGGTCGGAGCGGATGCCGCTGATGGCGGTGCGCCGCATGTCGGCGCCGGGGGCGGGCTCGTCGCCGTCGATGACCTGGTCGGCGAGGTCGACGGTGACGAAGTCCGCGAAGCGGGGTACGGCGACGGCGGCGAGCTCCTCGGCCGTGCGGACCACGTCGAGGGTGGTGCCGATGTCGCCGCCCGCGTCGTACAGCAGTTTGAGGCGCCTGCGGGCCGTTTCGGCCCGGGTGGTCAGGATCTGCATCTCGGTGGAGTCGCGGATGGTGACCACCGCGCCCTCGGGCCGGCCCCGGGGGTGGGTGGGCCGCTGGTTGACGACGAGCAGCCGGTCGCCGGACCCGATCACCTCGTCGGTGGCCTCGCGGCCGGAGAGCAGCAGGTCGGCCATCCGGCGCTCCAGGCCGGGCACGTCGCGGATGGGGCGGCCCTCGGCGTTCTCGGGCAGGCCGAGCAGGCGTTTGGCCTCGTCGTTGGCCAGCAGGAGCTGTCCGTCGCCGTCGGTGATCACGACGCCTTCGCGGACGGCGTGGAGCACCGCGTCGTGGTGCTCGTACATGCGGGTCATCTCCTGCGTGCCGAGCCCGTGGGTCTGGCGGCGCAGGCGTCTGCTGATCAGCCAGGTGCCGACGGTGGCCAGGGCCAGGCCCGTGGCGATGGCCAGGAGGATCACCGGGAGCTGGCGGTCGAGGGCGCCGCTGACGTTCTCGACGGTCAGGCCGGCGGACACCAGGGCGACGACGTCCCCGTCGGGGTCCTTGACGGGGACCACCGCCTGGATCTCCTTGCCGAGGGGGCCCTCGACGCTCTCGGTGTGGACCTTGCCCTGCAGGGAGGGCTCGATGGTTCCGACGAACCGTTTCCCGATGCGGTCCGGCTGGGGATGGCTGTAGCGGATGCCGTTGGTATCCATCACCACGATGAAGTCGACCCCGGCGGCCTTGCGCGTCTGCTCGGCCAGGGGCTGCAGGATCGTGGAGGGGTCGGACGTCTTCAGCGCGGGCTGGAGGCCCAGCTGGTGGGCGAAGGTCTCGGCGACGGCCACCGAGCGGTTGCGCGCCTCGCGGTCGATGTCGTGCCGCGACTGGAGCACCAGGGCCAGCAGGGCCCCGGCGGCGAGCAGGACCACGATCGCCACCTGGAGGACGAATACCTGGCCGGCGACGCTTCTGAATCGGTTGCCTAGAGGTGACCGCACCGACGTGCCCGGCACGGGTGGCAAGGAATGGTCACGAACCCAGTTGTAGCACTTCCGGGCCTCCATGGCTCCCGGCATGCACAATGCGCGCCGGGAGTGTCACACCTCGTCCCGCACTGTCCGTCAGGACGGGCGGGGTGCGCCGGCGGTGCCGGCGCCGTCGGCGGGGGCTGCGGCAGGGGCGGGCGCGGCCTGCGCCGTCCGCGCGGTACCGGCGGTCCCGGGGGCCGCCGGACTCGCGGGCGCCGCGGGCGCCGTGGGCGCCGTCGGAGCCGGGGTCGCGCCTGCCTCGGGGGCCTCCGGGGCGCAGACGACCTCGTCGCGCGGGGTGTAGTGGGTCTTGAACTCCTCGTTGCGGACTTCCTTGCCGCCCTGGACGAAGACGCGGCCGACCGTCACGTCGAAGCCTTCGAGCGGGGTCTGGACCTCGCAGGCCGGCCCGGTGCCGGTGCGCTTCGCGGGCGGCGTGACGTTGGTGCGCGGCCCCTTGGTCGCGCGTATCTCGTCGTACTTCCTGGTGCCGAGGAGGGTGATGGTCAGCGAGGTGTCCGTGGATTCGGCCTGTACGTAGACGGCGTGGCCGGAGTCGTTGATCCAGCGCAGGTCGAGGGTGCCCCAGGCGACAGTGGCCTCGCGGCCCTCGGGGTAGCGCTCGATGTAGAAGGAGTGGGCACCGTGCTCGACCGGCTTGAGGCCGGCGAAGAAGACCGCGTTGTACATGGTCGTGGCCACCGCGGAGACGCCGCCGCCGGGCGACTTCACATACTGGCCGTCATTGATCATGATGCCGTCGACGAAACCGTTCTCCTTGGTGCGCTCACCGACCGTGCGGTTGAAGCTCCACTCCCGTCCCGGCTGAACCACGGAGCCGTTGATGAGCTCCACGGCGCGGCTGATGTTGGTGCTGCGGTACGGGGCGGCCGGGAACTCGACGGTGAAGGAGGAGATCTTCTCCTTGATGCCGATCCGTCGCGCCTCCTCGCTCGTGAGCTCCGGCTGGACGGCCACGGTGGCGACCTCGCCGCTGCGGGCGGCGCCCGTGCGGGTCAGCAGCGGCAGCACGGCCTTGCCGAGCGCCTCCTCGGTCACCTTGCGTCCCGCGCGGCTCTGCCGGGCCATGACCACGGTGCCGTCGGGGCCGACGCGGGGGGCGGCGTCGAGCGCGGGACGGCTGACCTCCTCGACGGGGCGGGCCACGGCGGGCTCGGCCAGCAGACCCTTGGAGTCGAGGGCGGGTACGAGACGGCCCTGGGCGTCGGGCCGCATCTTCAGGTGCTCCCCCAGCACTGCGGGGGTGATGGACACGCTCTTCCCGGCGACGGTGAGCGCGACGGGCCCGGACATGGCGGGCCGGGCGAACTGCGTCAGGGCCCGTCCGGTCTCCTCGGCGCCGACGGCCGGCTCGGTGCGCTCGACGGGCAGCACGACCGGGGCGGTGTCGGTGCGCAGGTAGGCGTCACGGAGCGTGTCGAGGGCGCGGTCCTGGACGAGGGTGACGCCCGTGAGGGGGGCGACGGCCTTGGCCGCGCCCTTCTCGAAGGCGATGGCCCCGTCGCGGGGTGCGCGGGCGGTGGTCCCGGCGATGCGGTCGACCGCGACCCGGCCCTTCCGCTCGTCGGCACGGATCACGGGTTCGACGTCGCGCCGGCCGGAAGAGAAGAGGCCGCCGATGACGGTGACGGGGTCGTAGCCCTTGCGCACGGCGCGGTCGACGGTCGCGGCGGTGTCCAGCGAGAGGCCGAGCGTCGCGGGATCGGCCTTCTCGACGTGGTCCCCGATCTTCATGGCGACGGGTGCGGCGGCGCTGGGGCCGAGCTCCCGGTCCAGTACCCGCCGGGCCTGTGCGACGGGCAGGCCGCCGATGTCCACGCCGCGCACGCGCGTGCCCTGGTCGACGTCGCCGCCGGCCACGAGTCCGGTGACGTAGAGGCCGCCCAGCCCGAGGACGACGGCTCCGCCCGCCACCATCGGCAGGGCCATCCGCCGGTTGCCCGTCCAGCCGCGCACGCGTCCCATGTCACTCCCAGTGGCGCCGACCGTCCTCGGGCGGCGCGGGCCGCTCACGCGGCACATAGACGACAGATCCGGCATTCATGATTCCCCCAAAAGGGGCAATCGAGGGATGAATGTAACGGTTCTCACGATCCGGGGTCCGCCCGCGCGTGAGCGACGGGACCTCATCCGGCACCCGGCGCCACCGGTGTCCGCCGCGCCCGTGACCGGTCGCCCGTCAAGATCGACACCATGGCAGACTGGCCGTCCGCGCAGGTGCGGCGAACCGGGACGGAGGACACCATCGTGCGACGGCGACGAGGGCGTGAAGCCCTGGCCTCCATGGCGTCGGCGGTACTGCTGACGGCGACGGCCACCGGCTGCGGCACCGCGCTGCAGGACCTCGGCCCGCTGCCCCCGCGGTTCTCGGGTCCCGCCCTGCCCGCCGACGCGGTGGTGTCGGAGATGACGTCGGTCCTGGCCGCGGAGGGCATCACGGTGGCCAGGCAGCCCTCGGACGGCCTGGGCCGGTGCACCGAACGGCTGATGGGCCGGCACGCCCCCGAGACGGCGGGCTCAGCCCTCGAGGCGGCCTTCGCACGCGCCCGCTCCGAGCACGGCTGGCAGGCCGGCCCCGCCCTGGGCGGCGGAACGCTGACGCTTGCGAAGGGCAACTGGACCGTCCTGGCGAGCCGCCCGTCCCCGGAGGCCGCGCAGGGCGTCCAGGCTCCGGTGGTGATGTCCCTGACCTGCCTGGAACCGGGGAGTCCCACCGCACCGCAGTCCCCCTGAACCCCGTACCGCCGACCCGCCGGAGCGCGTGTCACGCTACGGCGGGCGGGGAGGAGGGGTCAGAAGGCCCGCAGGAGGTACTTGGTGCGGAAGCCGCCGCTGGTCGAGCAGTCGAGCGTGCTCTGCGTACCGGTGTAGGTGAAGCCGGAGGGGACGGTGCACGCCCACAGGCCGGTCTTGGGGGTGCGCAGCAGGTACTTGGTGCGGAAGCCGCCACCGGTCGAACAGTCCAGCGTGTTCTGGGTGGAGGAGTAGGTGAACCCGTCGGACACGGTGCAGGCCCACAGATTGTCGGCGGGCGGCTGGACGAAGTAGTAGGTGCGGAAGCCGCTGTCCCCGCAGTTGAGGGTGTTCTGGGTGGAGGTGAAGGTGTAGCCGGGCGGGACGGTGCAGGACCAGAAGCCGGCAGCTGCGCCCGCCGTGTCCCGGGCCTCGGGAGCGGGTGAGGCGGACGCGGTGGCGGGGACGAGCGCGGTGGCCAGCATGACGGCCGCACCGCCGCCGCCGAGCAGCAGCGTACGCAGTTTCGATCGGATCACGGGATGCACTCCTGGCTCGTTGTTCACCGGACGGAACCATGCGGTGGGAGGTACCGGGATCTGCTCCCTTCCGGGACCTCCGCGGGGGCGTGCGCTGGAATGCTGGCAGCCGCATAGTGCCCCGGCAAGGGCCACCCCGGCCCTCCCCGCCCACTTCCGGCCGCTTCGGGCAGCGCTGCGACCTGCGCGATCGACAAGAAGCGGTGCACCGGCGGGAGCGCGACCCGGCCGGAAACTACACGGGCAGGGGTGGCAGGGCGGCCTCGTACAGCCAGGCCGAATACAGGTCGTCCAGCGGGTCGGCCGTGTAGCGGGCGGCGTGGGTGGTGAACGCCGCGGTGCTGACGACTCCGTGGCGGTACACGGTGGCCCAGTCGCGCAGCATGCGGAAGAAGTCCTCTTCCCCCAGCGCGCGGCGGAGTGCATGCACGGCGAGGCCCCCGCGCTGGTACAGACGGTCGTCGAACATCAGTTTCCGGCCGGGGTCGACGAGGCGCAGGTCCTGCGGACGGGTGGCCAGCGACCGGTGCGCGGCGGCCGCCTGCTCGTGGGCGGTGCGGCCGCCGGAACGCTCCGACCAGAGCCATTCGGCGTACTTCGCGAAGCCCTCGTTGAGCCAGATGTGGCGCCAGTCGGCGATGGTCACGCTGTTGCCGAACCACTGGTGCGCGAGCTCGTGGGCGATGAGGCGCTCCGACCCGCGGACGCCGTCGACGTGGTTGGCCCCGAAGAGGGAGAGGCCCTGGGCCTCCACCGGCACGTCGAGCTCCTCGTCGGCGACGACCACCGCGTACTCGCCGAAGGGATAGGGGCCGAAGAGCTCCTCGAAGAGCCGCATCATGGCGGGCTGCCGGGCGAAGTCCCGGGCGAAGCGCGACAGCAGGTGGGCGGGCACGTGGGCGCTCTGCGTCACGCCGCCGAGCCCGGGGTCGCCCAGCAGCACGGTCTGGTACATGCCGATGGACAGGCCGACCAGATAGCTGGAGGTCGGCGCGGGCTGCTCGTAGACCCAGGTGGTGGTGCTGGCCCTGGTGGTCCTGGTGAGCAGCCGTCCGCCGGCGACGACCGTGTAGGCGGACGGTGTGTTGACGGAGATCTGGTACGAGGCCTTGTCGGCGGGGCGGTCGTTGCACGGGTACCAGGAGGGGGCGCCGACCGGCTGGCTGGCCACGAGCGCGCCGTCGGTCAGTTCCTCCCAGCCGAGGCCGCCCCAGGGGCTGCGCACCGGCTTGGGGTTGCCCGACCAGGTCACGTCGACGGTGAAGGCGGCCCCGGCCGGCAGCGGCTTCGCCGGCCGGATGCGCAGCCTGCCGCCGCGGTGGGTGTACTGCGGGGCCCGCCCGTTGACCAGGACACGGCCCAGCTTGAAATCGGCCAGGTTCAGGTGGAACTCGGTGAGCGGCGCCCGTCCGGCGATCGCGCTGAGGCGGCCGGTCCCGGCCAGCCGGTTGGGGCCGGGACGGTAGTCCAGCGCGATCTCGTACCGGTGCACGCGGTAACGGGCGTCGCCGTTGGCCGGAAAGTACGGGTCCGATACCGCTGTGGTCTGGCCGCTCACTGCCGCTTCAGCTCCCTGCGCCGTGCTCGTACGACGTGCTGGTGTGCCCCTGCCGTGCCCGCTGCCGCTGCCGTCCCGGACGGCGCCACCGCCCCTCAGGACCGCCACGCCTCGATCGGGTTGCCCAGCCAGCGGGTGTCGGCGGGGACGGACTCCCCGGCCATCACGAGGGAGGCGGGGCCCAGGGTGCTGCGCGCCCCGACCGTGCTCCCGGGCAGGACGATTCCGCCCGGGCCCAGGGTGGCGCCCTCACGGAGGATCACAGTATCCGTCCTCAAGATCCGGTCGTGGAAGAGGTGTGTCTGCAACACACAGCCGCGGTTCACGCTGACGCCGTCGCCCAGTGTGACCAGGTCGGTCTCCGGCAGCCAGTAGCTCTCGCACCACACGCCGCGGCCGATGCGGGCGCCGAGCGCGCGCAGCCACAGGGCCATCAGCGGCGTCCCGGGTACGGATCCGGCCTGCCAGGGCACGGCCAGGACCTCGACGAAGGTGTCGGCGAGTTCGTTGCGCCATACGAAGCCGCTCCACAGCGGGTGCTCGCCGGGCCGGTGCCGGCCCACCAGGATCCACTTCGCGGTCACCGCCACGCAGCACGCGGCCGTACCGGCGGCCAGCAGGACCGCTCCGGACAGCAGTGCGGCGCCCCAGACGCCCAGGCCGCTCCACACGGTCAGGGCGCACAGGGCTGCCACGGTCAGTACGGCCAGGGCCGCCGAGCAGAAGACGGGGACGAGCCGGCACAGCTCCACCAGCCCGCGCGCCCACAGCAGGCGGGCGGGCGGATCGTAAGTCCGGCTCCGGTCGGCGTCGGCGCTGGACCGGGGCAGCTTGACCGGTGGCAGGCCCAGGTACGAGCTGCCCTTCTTGGCCTTCTTCGGCGCGGCCGACAGGACGCCGACCAGCCCGTCGTCGGGCACCGTGCGGCCGGGTGCGGCCATCCCGGAGTTGCCGAGGAAGGCCCGGCGGCCGATCGAGGAGTGTCCGATGCGCACCCAGCCGCCGCCCAGCTCGAAGGGGGCGGCGAGGGTGTCGTCGGCGAGGAAGGCGCCTTCGCCCACGGTGGTGAGGCTCGGCAGCGCCAGTACGGTGGACACCTCGGCCCCGCGGCCGATCTTCATGCCGAGCAGCCGCAGCCAGACCGGGGTGATCAGACCGGCGTAGAGCGGGAAGAGGGTCTCCCGGGCCAGGTCCATCAGCTGGGTGACCGTCCAGGCCTGCCAGCCGATGCGGCTGTGTGTCGGATGGTTGCCGGCCCGCAGGCCGAGGCTCAGGAGGCGTACGGCGACCAGCAGGAGCAGCGCGTAGGCGAGGCCGAAGGCGAGGGCCGCGGGCACCACGGCCACCAGTGCTCCGCGCAGGGCCCCGGCGAGCCCGGCGTCCGCGGGGACGAACCGGCTCAGCACGAGCAGGGCGGGCACGGCGGCGAGGACGGGCAGCACGGTGAGGCCGAAGCCGGTGGTGCCGTACATGGCCCGCCAGTGGAACGCGCGCGGCGGGCGTTCCTGGGGCCAGTTCCGCTTGGCCCTGCCGAGTTTGACGGCGGGGGCGCCCGCCCAGCGCTGCCCGGTGGGGACGGTGCCGGCCACGGCGGAGCCGGGGGCCACCTCGGCCCGCTTGCCGATCCGTGCGCCGGGGAAGAGCATGCTGCGGGTGCCGACGACCGCTCCCGCGCCGATCCTGACGGGGCCGATCTCCAGCTGGTCCCCGTCCAGCCAGTGCCCGGACAGGTCGACCTCGGACTCGACGGCGCAGCCGCGGCCCAGCTTGAGCATGCCGGTGACGGGGGGCAGCGCGTGCAGGTCGACCTCGGGGCCGACCTTGGCGCCGAGGGCCCGGGCGTAGCGTTCGAGCCAGGAGCCGGTCAGGGAGGTCGCGCCCGCGTATTCGGCCAGCCGCTCGGCGGTCCAGAGCCTGAGGTGGACGCTGCCGCCCCGCGGGTGCCGTCCGGGTTTCACCCCGCGCAGGAGCAGCCGGGCGCCGCCGGCGGCGACGGCCAGGCGCCCCGGGGGGCTGAAGAGCAGGACGGCGCCGGCGGCGACGAGCCACCAGGAGGCGGTCGGCGCCCACGGGTAGGGCCCGAACCGGTGCAGTACGTTGCCCAGCGCCAGGAGGGCGACCGTCCAGCGCAGCCCGAGCACGGTGAGCAGCGGGAGCAGCAGGAGCGTCTGGAGGACCTGGGAGCGCAGGGGAACGGGCGCCACGGGGCGGGCCGCGCCGCTGTCCGGGGCGGACTTCTCCAGGCGGCGGGCCAGCTTGCGCAGGGTGGGCTGCTGGTAGATGTCGAGGACGGCGGCGCTCGGGTAGCGGGTGCGCAGCCGGGTGGTGAGCTGCGCGGCGGCGATGCTGTTGCCGCCGATCGCGAAGAAGTCGTCAAAGGCGCTGGTGACGGCCGCGCCGAGGGTTTCGCGCCACTGCTCGGCGAGCCAGGCCTCGGTGCCGTGGAGTTCTTCGGCGGGGCCGGCGGTCTCCAGGTCGGGCAGCGGCCAGGGCAGGGCGTCGCGGTCCACCTTGCCGGAGGTGCGGGTGGGCAGCTCGGCGACGGGTGCGAGGAGCGGTACGAGGGCGGCGGGCAGCTCGGCCCGCAGGCGTTCGACGGCCGCCGCGCGGTCCCAGCCGTCCTGGGTGACCAGATAGCCGACGAGCAGCTGGTTGCCGCTGCGCGCGGTGCGGACGGCGGCGGCGGCGCCCGCCACGTGGGGCAGGGCCTGGAGGGCGGCGTCGACCTCGCCGAGTTCGATGCGGCGGCCGCCGAGTTTGATCTGCTCGTCGGCGCGGCCGAGGAAGACGAGCCCTTCCGGTTCCGCGCGGACGAGGTCGCCGCTGCGGTAGGCGCGCTGCCAGCCGAGGGACGGGAGGGGGGCGTACTTCTCCGCGTCCTTGGCGGGGTCGAGGTAGCGGGCGAGGCCGACGCCGCCGATGACGAGTTCGCCGCTGCCGCCCATCGGGACCGGCTCCCCGGACCCGTCGACGACGGCGAGTTCCCAGCCGTTCAGCGGGAGGCCGATGCGGACGGGTTCCTCGCCGGTCAGGAGTGCGGCGCAGGCGACGACGGTGGCTTCGGTGGGGCCGTAGGTGTTCCAGACCTCGCGGCCCTCGGTGACCAGGCGCTGGGTCAGTTCGGGCGGGCAGGCCTCGCCGCCGAAGATGAGCAGCCGGACCTCCCCGAGGGCCTCGGGTTCCCACAGTGCGGCCAGGGTCGGGACCGTGGAGACCACGGTGATCTCCTGTTCCACCAGCCAGGGGCCGAGGTCGGCGCCGCTGCGGACCTGGCTGCGCGGGACGGGCACGAGGCAGGCTCCGTACCGCCAGGCCAGCCACATCTCCTCGCAGGAGGCGTCGAAGGCGACGGACAGGCCGGCCATGACCCGGTCGCCGGGCCCGATCGGTTCCTCGGCGAGGAAGAGCGCGGCCTCGGCGTCGACGAAGGCGGCGGCGCTGCGGTGGGTGACGGCTACGCCCTTGGGCCTGCCCGTGGAGCCGGAGGTGAAGATGATCCACGCGTCGTCCTCGGGGCCGGGGCGCGCGGAGCGGTTGCCCCCGCCGCGGCCGGACGTCCCGGTGGGGCCGCCGGTGCCGACGGTGTCGACGGCATCGACGGCGGCGGCGCGGCCGCGGGTGTCGATGCGCAGGTCGGCGCCCACGACCGCCCGTACTCCCGCCTCGCCGAAGACCAGGTCGGCCCGTTCGTCGGGGTCCTCCGCGTCGACGGGCACGTAGGCGGCGCCGGCCGCGAGGACGGCCAGGATCGCCACGTACAGCTCGTTGGTGCCGGACGGGACGCGTACGCCGACCCGGTCGCCGGCCGCGACCCCGGCGGCGGCGAGGGCGCGGCGGCCGCGGTCGGCCTCGGCGGCCAGGGCGCGGTAGGTGAGGCGGGTGGTGCCGTCGTCGAGGGCCGGTTCGTCGGGGAACGCCCGTACGGAAGCTTCGAGGATGTCGAGGAGGGTGCGGGGCGGGGCGGCGGGTCCGGCGCGGAAGCGGGCCGGTTTGCCGGGGTCCTCGTGGGGTCCCGTTCCTCCGTCCGGGGCGTCGCGGGTGCCGCGGTCGTCGAGGAGAGCGAGTTCAGTGCGGTCGGGTGTGGCTGGCATCGGCCCTCGCGTGTCGTTCCGGCAATTGGTCCGGTTCATCGGCGGAGACCGGATTCACCCCGTTTGTCCCGGTCTGTAGCCGAACAACCCACCAGCCTAGTGCGGGGTCGAGAATTTTCCCGTCGAAGCTTCGGGTGTGGCCGATTGACGCCGTCAGGCCGGCCGCCCGGGACCGGAAGCCTTCACTTCTCGACCGTGTAGCGGACCCGGGCCCACAGCGGCAGGGCGAACCAGCACAGGAGGTACCAGGCCACCACCCCGGCCACCAGCCACGGCACGACGGCGTCGTGGGTGGCCACCCGCAGGACGAGGAAGAGCGCCGCGGTGCAGGTGGCGAGCAGCAGGACGAGGCCGACGAAGGTGAGCCGGGATGCCCAGGCCACGGCCTCGGGCTTGATCTGCCGCCCCGAGACGACGCGGTGGAAGGCGACGGGGCCGATCAGGGCACCGGTCGCCAGGGAACCGAGGACGATGGTGACGATGTAGATCGTCTTGTCGGTCTGGGGAAGGTCGTGGAAGAGCGGGGTGAAGACCACGGTCAGCAGGAAACCGAAGAGGATCTGTACGCCCGTCTGGGCGACGCGGATCTCCTGGATCAGCTCCTGCCACTGCCGGTCGGCGCGTTCCTTCTCGCTCTCGTCCCGTGCGTCGTACCGCTCGTCGTCCCCTGTGTCGTTCCGCTCGGCGGTGGCGTCGGACATGCCGTCTCCCTGGATTCGTGTGCGGCGGGCCGGTTGGCCCCTGACACATGTGCCCGAGTACTGCTTCCCGATTCCCCGGCCGCGTCGGCGAAGGGGCTGTCGTCGAGGCGGGCCAGCAGGTCGGCCGGGTGCCGGTAGACGACGCGGGCTCCCGCGTCCTCCAGGTCCCGCCGCGGGATCCCGCCGCTGAGCAGTCCGACGCAGACGACGCCGGCCCTCGTGGCGGCCGTCATGTCCCACACGGTGTCGCCGACGAAGACGGAGTCGCGCGCGGCCGCTCCGGCGAGCTCCAGGGCGTGGTGCACGGGATCCGGGGCCGGTTTCCCCGCGCTGACGTCGTCGGCGCTCGCGGTCGCGGCGATCACGTCGTCGGCGCCGACGGCTTCCCGCAGGGCGGTGAGCTCGGCGTCGCTCGCGGACGTCACCAGGACGATTCGCCAGCCCCTGCGGTCGAGCTCGCGCAGCAGTTCGGCGGCGCGGTCGAGAGCGGGCAGCCGGTCGAAGTAGGTGGCGTACAGGGTGTCGTGCGCCGTGGTGAGCCGTTCGTCCCCGCCCGTGTCGCGGCCCTCCCCCAGGAGGTGGCCGAGGAGGTCCTCACCCGGCAGTCCGATGGCGCGGTGGATGTCGTGCATCGCCACGGCGTGGCCTGCCTGCCGAAGCGCCTCCCACCAGCACGTGACGTGCAGGTGGTTGGTGTCGGCGAGGGTTCCGTCGACGTCGAACAGAGCGGCGCGGGTCATCCTTTCGCCTCCGTGCGGTCGATGGCCGGGAGCCGCCGGAACACCCCGACGGCCCCGCTTCGTACGGCGCCTACCCGGTGCGCCCCCGCCCACGCGTCCCGCCCGACCGCCTGCTCGTCCGCCCGTCGGCCCGGGCCCGCCGGGACCCGGCCGGGGGGTTTCGGCGGCGCCGGACGGGTTAGGCGCCTGCCGTCCGGGCAGGGAATGCCTGCCCGGACGTGCCGGACGTGCCGGAGCGGACGAGGGAGGTCCTCCGTGAAGAAGTCTCCTGCCGATGCGGCCGCCGGCGGGACCGGTCCGGCCGGTGGGGCAGATGGGGCCGGTGGGGCCTCTCCCCCGGAGACCCTGAGCCCGCCCACCCTGGCCGACGGACAGCTCCCCAAGGACCACACCCAGGCGATCCTGGAGGTCACCAAGCGCGTGGCGGCGCTGCTGAAGCAGTCCGGCCAGCCCTTCGCACTCGCCGGCAGCGTGGCCGCCTTCGCCCATGGCGTCCCGGCCCGGTTCCAGCACGACACGGACTTCTGCATGCGGCGCGAGGACGCCGACGCGGCGATCAAGGCCCTTGAGGCCGGCGGCATCGAGATGCGCCGGGCCGCCGAGGACTGGCTGGTCAAGGGCCGCACGGGCGGGGAGGAGATCGACCTGATCTTCGAGCTGGCCCGCCGGCCGGTCGGTACGGAGCTGCTGGAACGGGCCAGCGTGAAGTCGGTGGACTCGGTCTGGATGCCGGTCCTCTCCCCCACCGACCTGATGGACAGCCTGCTCGCGGCCCTGTCCGAGCACTACTGCGACTTCGGCGACCTGCTGCCGATGGCCCGGATGCTGCGCGAGCAGATCGACTGGGCTCGGCTGGACGCCGTACACCGGGACGAGCCGCTGCCGGACTCCTTCCTGTACCTGCTCGACCGGCTCCGCGTCATCGACCGGGGAAAGGGGACCTCATGATGTCCGTGGAGAACCTCGACTACCGCGTGGAACACCTGCGCGACCGTCTGGCGCGCGAGGACATCGCCGAACTCGGTGTGCGCGTGGAGGCGCGCGGCGCGTGGGTGATGGTCTGGGGCACCCTCGCCGACGCCGCTTCCCGGGCGGCCGTACTGCGGATCGTCGCCGACGAGCTGGAGGGCGTGCCCTGGCACGAGGACCTGACCGTGCACCGGGTCGGGCCGCCCGGAGCGGCGGAGGTGCTGTCGTGATCCGCGTCGCGGCCGTCGGGGACATCCACCTCGGCCCGGGCAGCGCAGGCGTCCTGCGGCCCGCCTTCGACACGCTCGGCGACTGCGCGGACGTGCTGCTGCTGGCCGGCGACCTCACCCGGCACGGCACCCGCGAGGAGGCCCGCGTGGTCGCGGAGGAGGTCGCCGGGCTGCCCGTACCGGTCGTCGCCGTCCTCGGCAATCACGACTATCAGAGCGATCAGCCGGACCTCGTCGCGCGCGAGCTGGCCGCGGAAGGCGTCCACGTCCTCGAGGGCGACGGCGTCACCTTCGACGTCCGGGGCGTCACCGTCGGCGTCGCCGGCACCAAGGGTTTCGGCGGGGGTTTCGCGGGCCGCAGCGCCACGGAGTTCGGGGAACCGGAGATGAAGGCCTTCATCCGGTACTCCCGGGCCTGCGCGGACGGGCTCGGCCGCTCCCTGCGGGAGCTGCGCACCCGGGGCTGCGCACTGCGGGTGGCCCTCACGCACTTCTCGCCCGTACCGGACACCCTGGCGGGTGAACCGCCCGAGATCTACCCCTTCCTCGGCAGCTATCTGCTGGCCGAGGCCATCGACGACTCCGGTGCGGATCTCGCGGTCCACGGGCACGCGCACCTGGGCACCGAGCACGGGATGACGGGCGGCGGGGTGCGCGTGCGCAACGTCGCCATGCCCGTCATCGACCGCGCCTTCGCGGTGTACCACCTCTCCCCGCCGACGGACTGAGCTCTTCGGAAGGGTCAGCGCGCCCCGATCGGGTATATAACCCGACGGGAAACCCACGACGGCCCCGCTGCGCTCCGCGCGGCTCCCCGACCCGTCGGAGGACACTGATGACCCCCCTGCCCCGCGACACCGCGGACCCTGTCCATACCGGATCCCCGGTGGACACCATCGAGATTCCCGAGAACCCCCTCGCCGTCAGCACGGACGACGCCCGGAGCCTGTCCGTCGCGCTCTTCCACCGGCTGCGCGCCCTGGCCGAGGGCACGCCGGAGTACTCCTACGTGCGCAACACCCTGGTCGAGCTGAACCTCAGCCTGGTGAAGTACGCGGCCCGGCGCTTCCGCAACCGCAGCGAACCCTTCGAGGACATCGTCCAGGTCGGCACGATCGGCCTGATCAAAGCCATCAACCGGTACGACGTCGAGCGCGGGGTCGAGTTCGCCACCTTCGCCGTGCCGACCATCACGGGCGAGATGAAGCGCTTCTTCCGGGACACGAGCTGGTCCGTGAAGGTGCCCCGGCGCCTCCAGGAACTCCGGCTGGACATGGCGAAGTCCTGCGACGCGATGGAGCAGGACCTGGGCCGCCGGCCGACCGACCACGAACTCGCCGAACGCCTCGGCGTCAGCGACGACACGCTGGCCGAGGGCCGGCAGGCCGCCAACTGCTACGTCGCCGAATCCCTCAGCACCTCCGTCGGCCAGGACTCCGACGGCGGGGCCCTGCCCCGTTCGCTGGGCACGGAGGAGGAGGCGTACGCGCTCATCGAGGACCTGGAGACCCTGAAACCGCTCCTCACCGCCCTCGGCGAGCGCGACCGGCTGGTCCTGCAGCTGCGCTTCGGCGAAGAACTCACCCAGTCGCAGATCGGCGAGCGCCTCGGCATCTCGCAGATGCACGTGTCCAGGCTGCTGGGCCGGATCATGGCCAGGCTGCGCGCCGGGATGCTGGAGGACCGCGGCGGCGAGCGGCAGGGGGACGAGGACACGCCCTGACGGGCGGTTCCACGTCGGCCTACGAGGACACAGGTCTACGAAGACACGGGCTGCGGTCCCCGGGCGTCCGGGGACCGCAGCGGCGAGTCGATCTCCGCCCACACGCACTTGCCGTCCGCGAGGGGCAGCGTGCCCCACCGCCGGGCGATCCGTTCCACGATGAGCAGTCCGTACCCGCCCGGCCGGGCCGCATCGGGCCGGGAGCGCGGCGTGGGGGCCACGGGGTTGTCGTCGGTGACCTCGACGCGCAGCAGGTCGTCCGTGCACTCCAGCAGCAGCGTGCGGGGGCCGCCCGCGTGCAGGCAGGCATTGGCGACGACCTCGGACACCAGCAGCAGGACGTCCTCGGAGTCGTCACGGTTGTCCGGCATCCACCGCCAGTCGATCAGGGCGTCACGGGTGAAGTCACGGCAGCGGGTGACGGCGTCCGTCATGCCCGTCAGCAGGAGACTCCGGCTCCGACCGGTGGACCGCGGCTCCATGGCGCTCCTCCCTCACCCGTGGCGCGGCTCGGCCAGCGCGTGCGCCACATCGGGGTGTACGGGGAAGATCCCGTCCGCACCGGTGATGCGGAACATGCGGGCGACGGGTGGGCGCAGCCCGGCCAAGGAGATGCTGCCGCCTTCCTCCCGGAGGGAGAGCCTGCTGTGCAGGAGGACGTTCAGTCCCGTGGAGTCGCAGAACCGGAGCTGCGAGAAGTCCACCAGCAGCCTGCGCGCGCCGCCGTCGACGGCCGCGGCGAGGGCGGCTCGCAAGGGTTCGGCCGTGTCGTGGTCCAGCTCTCCGGTGAGTGCGAAGACCATCACGTCGCCCTCGGACCGCACGTCCACGGCGAATCTGTCACCGTCCTCCGGCGGGGCCATAGGGAACCACCTCTTCCCACGTACGCGGGTTCGTGCAGTGCCATCGTCCAGCCGGCCACCGCTCGGCGCGAGCGGCCGGTTCTGCTCGGCGCCTACCCCGCGGTGGCGGGGTCAATCGAGGGGGCGGGAGGGAGCCCGGCCCGGGCGCAGGCCGGGCACAGGCCACGATAGGTGATCTCGACCTCGGACACGGCGAACCCGAAGCGCTGCGCCGCGGACAGCACCGCCAGCGGGTCGCCGTCCGGGTGGACGTCGCGGATGAGGCCGCATCCTGAGCACACCAGGTGCTGGTGCGGGCGGTGCGCGTTGGGGTCGTAGCGCTTGGCGCGGCCGTCGGTGGTGACCTCGACGACCTCCCCGAGGGCCACCAGCTCGCCCAGGGCGTTGTAGACGGTGGCCCGGGAGATCTCCGGCAGCCGCAGGGTCGCGCGGGCGTGCACCTCGTCGGCCGTCAGGTGTACGTGCTCCCCGTCGAGGACCTCCGCGACGACCCGCCGCTGGGACGTCAGCCGCCAGCCGCGCCCCCGCAGCCGCTCCAGCAGGTCACTCATCTCGGCTCCCCCTCGGGTTCGTCGGGCGCCCGCGTGCGCCCGGTCGGCTTCCGGAATCCGATCCGATATGGGCTTGGTACTCATCTTGACTTGGATTGCGTCCATCGTAGGATCGGATCCGTTGATAACCAAGAGGCAGGAAGACTCCCGAGCGGCGGGAGTACGGGACGGACGGTGACCGCTCGGCGTCGGGTCGGCCGCCGAGGCCGGGCCCCGTGCGCAGGGACCGTGTCCCGCCTGTTCCACCGCATTCGGTCCTGAGCACCGCGATCCCCCTGGTACGGAAGGATTCCCATGTCCGAGAACCACGATGCAATCGTCACGGACGACAAGGCGCAGGGCGGGGGCGGCTGTCCCGTCGCGCACGAGCGCGCCGCGCACCCCACGCAGGGCGGTGGAAACCGCCAGTGGTGGCCCGAACGGCTGAACCTGAAGATCCTCGCCAAGAACCCCGCGGTGGCGAACCCTCTGGGTGAGGAGTTCGACTACGCCGCGGCGTTCAAGGCCCTCGACCTGCCCGCGGTCAAGCGGGACATCGCGGAGGTCCTGACGACCTCGCAGGACTGGTGGCCCGCCGACTTCGGCCACTACGGCCCCTTCATGGTCCGCATGGCGTGGCACAGCGCCGGCACGTACCGGATCAGTGACGGACGCGGTGGCGCGGGCGCCGGCCAGCAGCGTTTCGCGCCCCTCAACAGCTGGCCGGACAACGGCAACCTCGACAAGGCCCGCCGTCTGCTGTGGCCGGTCAAGAAGAAGTACGGCCAGAGCCTGTCGTGGGCCGACCTCATGATCCTCACCGGCAATGTCGCCCTGGAGCAGATGGGCTTCGAGACCTTCGGCTTCGGCGGCGGCCGCGCCGACGTCTGGGAGCCGGACGAGGACGTGTACTGGGGCCCCGAGACCACCTGGCTCGACGACCGGCGCTACACCGGTGACCGGGAGCTGGAGAGCCCGCTCGGCGCCGTCCAGATGGGCCTGATCTATGTGAACCCGGAGGGCCCGAACGGCAACCCGGACCCGGTCGCGGCGGCCCGCGACATCCGTGAGACGTTCCGCCGGATGGCCATGAACGACGAGGAGACGGTTGCCCTGATCGCGGGCGGCCACACCTTCGGCAAGACCCACGGCGCCGGACCGGCCGAGAGCGTCGGCGCCGACCCCGAGGCCGCCCCGATCGAGGCGCAGGGCCTGGGCTGGGCCAACTCGTACGGCACCGGCAAGGGCGGGGACGCGATCACCAGCGGTCTGGAGGGCATCTGGACCAACACCCCGACCACGTGGGACAACAGCTTCTTCGAGATCCTCTTCGGCTACGAGTGGGAGCAGTTCAAGAGCCCGGCCGGCGCCCACCAGTGGCGGCCCAAGGACGGCGCGGGCGCGGGCACCGTGCCCGACGCGCACGACCCGTCGAGGACGCACGCCCCGACCATGCTGACGACCGACCTGTCGCTGCGCTTCGACCCGGCCTACGAGCGGATCTCGCGCCGCTTCCTTCAGGACCCGGCCGCGTTCGCCGACGCGTTCGCCCGCGCGTGGTTCAAGCTGACCCACCGCGACATGGGCCCCGTCGTGCGCTACCTCGGTCCCGAGGTACCGTCCGAGGAGCTGCTGTGGCAGGACCCGCTGCCCGCGGTGGACCACGAGCTGGTCGACGCCGCGGACGTCGCCTCCCTGAAGGCGCAGGTCCTCGCATCGGACCTGACGGTGTCGCAGCTGGTGTCCACCGCGTGGGCGTCGGCGTCCTCCTTCCGCGGCAGTGACAAGCGCGGTGGTGCCAACGGCGCCCGCATCCGCCTGCAGCCGCAGGCCGGCTGGGAGGTCAACGAGCCCGACCGGCTGGCCGGGGTGCTGCGCGTCCTGACGGGGATCCAGGAGGCGTTCAACGCCGCCCAGGACGGCGGCAAGCGGATCTCGATCGCCGACCTGATCGTGCTGGCGGGCGCCGCCGCGGTGGAACAGGCCGCCAGGGACGCCGGGTTCGACCTGCGGGTGCCCTTCACGCCGGGCCGGGTGGACGCCACGCAGGAGCAGACGGACGTGGAGTCCTTCGCCGCGCTGGAGCCGGCCGCCGACGGCTTCCGCAACTACCTCGGCAAGGGCAACCGGCTCCCGGCCGAGTACCTGCTGCTGGACCGGGCGAACCTTTTGAACCTGAGCGCGCCCGAGCTGACCGTCCTCGTCGGCGGCCTGCGGGTGCTGGGTGCCAACCACCAGCAGTCGCGGCACGGCGTGTTCACCACGACTCCCGGTTCGCTGACGAACGACTTCTTCGTCAACCTCCTGGACCTGGGGACCGAGTGGAAGGCGACGGCGCAGGACGCCAACACCTTCGAGGGCCGTGACAGCGCCACCGGCGAGGTCAAGTGGACCGGTACCCGTGCCGACCTGGTCTTCGGCTCCAACTCGGAGCTGCGGGCGCTCGCGGAGGTCTACGCGAGCGACGACGCCAAGGAGAAGTTCGCCAAGGACTTCATCGCGGCGTGGGACAAGGTGATGAACCTGGACCGGTTCGACCTCGTCTGATCCGGGCATCCCGGCATTCGGACATCCGGACATCCGGGCATCCACCCCCGGCCGGCACCGCATGGTGCCGGCCCGGGGGTGGTCCCGGGTCACAGGCGTGCCGCGCGCTTCAGCCTTCCCAGGTCGACGAACTTGAAGTCCGTATCGGTGCGGGTCTCCCCGTCCGGTCCGGCGGTCACGGGGGTGTTGCGGCCGTCCTGGACGACGAGCAGCCCCTCGGGGAACCTCCTGCCCAGGGGCGCGCTGGTGACGGCGGCGCCGTCGCACTCCTGGGAGCCGTCGGGCGCTCCGGGCCCGGTGCCCGCCGCGACGCGGAAGCCGCGGACGTACGCGTTGCCGTTCTCGCGGTCGAAGACGGCGAAGGTGTCGTCGCCCTGGCTGGAGGCGAGGAGGTAGCCGCCGTGCCGGGGGTGCTTCGGGTCGCGCCAGATGGTGAGGCCCTCGACGTCGGCGGACACGTGCCGGCCGCCGAAGCCGGGGTCGGCGCCCGCGTCGCACTCCTCGGTCTGCGGGTTCCAGGTGCCGGGCACGCCGAAGGAGCGGACCTTCTCGATCAGGCGGGCCGGGGAGCGCAGGTCGGCGTCCAGCTTCCAGATACCGACGTCCTCCTGGCCGGCGTAGAGGTCTCCGGTGTCGGGGTCGACGACCATGCCCTCCACCTGGGGGAGTTCGCCCGGTTCGCCACACGGTGACCACGGCGTTCCGTCGGGCAGGGTGAAGGTGGCGGGCAGCGCGGTGGTGCGGACCGTGCGGTAGCCGACCTTCCCCCCTGCGGTGGGCCGGAGTTCGGCCAGGGCCAGCTCGGTGCCGTGACGCCTGCTGGTGACGGCGAAGGAGCGGCCGCTGCGGCGGTCGGTGTACGCGGCCAGGCCGTAGGCGGTCCGCTGGTCGTCGATCTCGTCCTGGTCCGCGGAGAACACCGGCGGGGCGGCCGTTTTGTCCGTGACGTCGACCAGGGGCGCGGTGGGCCGCCCGGGGTCGATCCGGTAGACGCGCAGCCGGTCGCTACCGCGGTCGGAGACGACGGCCACGTCGTGGTGTCCACCGGGGAAGCGCAGGCCGGTGACGAGGTCGACGTTGTTGAACCGTCCGGGCTTGTGCCCGGCGCCGGGCGGTGGCGGGGCCGGCAGGGACTGGACCTGGCGCCCGTCCAGGTCGTAGACGCGCAGGCCGCCCTCCTTGGCGGTGGCGATGACCAGGCTGCGGTCGGGGTCCTGGGCGTTGCGCCAGATCGCGGGGTCGTCGGCGTTGGCGTTGCCGCCGGCCTCGTCGTCGAAGAGGGAGGGCGTCTCGACGGAGGCGGGCACCTGCGGCAGGGGCGGCGGGGTGCCGCGGTCCGCGCGGGCGTGCGCCGGTACGGCGATCACGCCCAGGGCCACGACGGCGGCCACGCCGACCGCCGTTGTCCGCCTGCTCGGGAACGCGCTCATCTTGCCTCCTGGTCACGGGGGTCGGGTGCGGCCGGCCGCGGAGTCGGGTCCCACGGGTGCTCCGTGGCCGGGCCGCCCCCACCGTGGGCCACCCGCGGGTGACCACCATGGAGCGGACATGGCGTGAGCATGACCACGTCGTGAAATCCCGCGTGCGTCCCGCGTCCGTCCCGCTTCCTTAGCGGAACGTTAGATCTGCGCGGCGGAGCTTGTCCGGCTCCGGCGGCGGCCCCATGCTCTGGACACTCCCCCGCCGCAGGGGCCGTTCTCCCCTCTCCCGTCAGGGACTTCCCGCTGGAGCCGCCATGTCCTCGTCCACCGTCCCCGTCGTCCCGACGCCCGCGGAGGAGCGCCGCAAGCGCCGGCTCGCCCTGATCGGCGGCTCGCTCGGCAACCTCGTCGAGTGGTACGACTGGTTCGTCTACGCCAGCTTCGCGATCTACTTCGCCGACTCCTTCTTCCCCGGGGACAACCCGACCACGCAACTGATGAACACCGCGGGGATCTTCGCGGTCGGCTTTCTGATGCGCCCCGTCGGCGGGTGGATCCTCGGCCGCGCCGCGGACCGGCACGGACGCAAGAGCGCGCTCACGCTCACCGTCACCATGATGTCGGTGGCCGCCCTGCTCATCGCCGTCGCCCCGACCTACGGCCAGGCCGGGTACTTCGGCGCCCTGGTGCTGCTGCTGGCCCGTCTGCTGCAGGGGATGAGCATCGGCGGCGAGTACGCCGCCAGCGCCACGTACCTGACCGAGGCGTCCGCCCGCAACCGGCGCGGCCTCGGCTCGTCCTTCCAGTACGTGTCGATGACCTGCGGCCAGCTGCTGGGTCTGGGCATCCTGATCACGATGCAGCACACGCTCACCACGGGGCAGTTGGAGAGCTGGGGCTGGCGGGTCCCCTTCGTGCTCGGGGCGTTGTTCGCCGTGGTCGTCTTCTGGCTGCGGCGCCGGCTCCAGGAGACCGACGCCTTCCAGGAGGAGGCGTCCGGCAAGGACGCGCACGACGACAGCACGCGCGGCACGCTCAAGGCACTGTGGCAGTACCGTCGGCAGGCCGGCCTGGTCATGGCCCTGACCCTCGGCGGCACCGTGGCCTACTACACCTACACCACCTACCTGACCAAGTACCTCGTCGGCAGCGCGGGCATGGAGAAGACCACCGCCACCCTGGTGAGCTTCACCGCGCTGACCCTCTTCGCCGTGCTCCAGCCCTTCGCCGGCATGCTGTCCGACCGGATCGGCCGCCGTCCCCTGCTGATCACCTTCGCGGTGGGCTGCACGATCGGCACGTACCCGATCATGACCGCGCTGGGCTCGGCGTCCTCGTACTGGTCCGCGCTCGGTCTGTCCCTGCTCGCCCTGGTGATCATCACCGGCTACACGTCCATCAACGCGGCGGTCAAGGCCGAACTGTTCCCCACCAGGGTGCGCGCCCTGGGGGTGGCACTGCCGTACGCCATCGCCAACGCGCTGTTCGGCGGCACGGCGGAGTACGTGGCGCTCTGGTTCAAGAGCAGTGGTCACGAGACCATGTTCTTCTGGTACGTCTCCGGGTGCGCGCTGATCTCCCTGGTGACCTACGTGCTGATGCCGGACACCCGCGACGCGGCCCTCAGCCGGGCGGAAGCGGACGCGGACGCCGCGGCGGGGGCCGGTGCGGCCGGGAAGCCCGTCGAGGCGGTGCGCTGAGCGGCGGCGGTAGCCTGGGTCCGCGGCCCGCGCGGGCCGCGGATCCCGGACGGCGAGAGGGGCTCCCGTGCACGCGCTGCTGGTCGAGGACGACGACCGGATGGCCCAGGCGCTCGGCACCGCCCTCGCCCAGCGCGGACACACCGTCCGCCGGGTGGCGCGGGCCCAGGACGCGCTGCGCCACACGCGCGAGGCGGAGTTCGTCCTGCTGGACCTGGGGCTGCCCGACCTGGACGGGACAGAGCTGCTGCGGCGGCTGCGGACCGTCTGCGGTGTGCCGCTGATCGTGGTGACCGCGCGGTGCGAGGAGCGCGACATCGTGCAGGGTCTGCGGGCGGGTGCCGACGACTACGTCGTCAAGCCGTTCCGGATGGCCGAGCTGATGGCCCGTATCGACACCGTACGGCGCCGGACGGACGCGCACGCCGACCGCGCCGCCCCGGGCCCGGCGGTCGTGCGCCGCGGGGATGTGGAGGTGGACCCTGCGGGCCGTACGGTCACCGTCGCGGGTGCCGAAGTACGCCTGACACGCAGGGAGTTCGACGTCCTCGCGCTGCTGGCCACCCGGCCGGACGAGGTTCACTCGCGCGAGGAGATCCTGGACCGGATCTGGGGCGACGCCTTCCTCGCCGCCTCGCGCTCGCTGGACGTGCACGTGGCCGGCATCCGCGCCAAGACCGGCCGCTCCGGACTCGTGCGCACCGTCCGCGGGTACGGCTACCAGCTCGGCGGGGAGCGGTGAGGCGGCGGCTCCTCGCCGTGCTGACGGTCCTCATGGGGGTGGCGGCGCTGCTCCTGTGCCTGCCGCTGGCCGAGGGGTACGCGCGGGGCCGTACGGAGCACCTGCTGCTCCAGCGCCGTTCGGAGGCCGTGCGGTTCGCGGATCTCGCGGAGCGGATGCGTACGGATGCCGACCGGGCGGAGCTGGTGGCCGAGATCGGCCGGTACGCCGACCTGTACGGGGCGGGCGTGGTGGTGGTCGACACGGCGGGCGCGACGCTGGTACGGGCCGGTACCACCCCCGGCGCGGGGGCGGTGGAGGCGCGCAGCCGTGCCCTGACCGGCCGGTCCACCGACCGGCTGCCGACGCTGCGGCCGTGGGGTCCGGGCGGCGTCGTGCTCGCCGAGCCGGTGGGCCGGGACGAGCGGGTCAGCGGGGCGGTGCTGCTGGCGGTCCCCACCGATGCCGCCCGCCGGGACGTCACGGTCCGCTGGTCGCTCGTCGCGGCCGGAGCGCTCGCCTCCTTCGCGGCGGCCGCGCTGGTCGCCGCGGGGATCGCACGCTGGCTGATGCGGCCGGTCCTGGACCTGGACCGGGCGGTGGAGCGGCTGGCCGCCGGCAGCCTCCGGTCCCGGGCCGGCTCGGACACCGGCCCTCCCGAACTGCGCCGTCTGCGCAGGCACTTCAACACCATGGCCGACGCCGTGGCCGAATCCATCGGCCGTCAGCGCGACTTCGTCGCCGACGCCTCCCACCAGCTGCGCAACCCGCTGGCCACGCTGGTGCTGCAACTGGAGAACGTCGAGCCGCACGTCACCCCCGGGCCGGGCCTCGCCGAGCACGCCCGGGCCCTGGACGAGGCCGAGCGTCTGGCGGAACTGCTCGACGGCCTGCTGGCCCTGGCACGCGTGGAGTCCGGTGCCGCCGAGCCGGCCCGGCAGGACGTGTCGCGGGCGGTACGGGACCGGGTGTCGGCCTGGGCCCCGGTCTTCCGCGCGGCGGGGCTGGGCCTCACGGCCGCCGACGTCGCGGACGGCCTGTGGGCACACACCCTGCCCGACGCGGCGGGCCGGATCCTGGACGCGCTCCTGGACAACGCGGTCAAGTTCGTGCCGAGCGGCGGCCGCGTCGAGGTGAGCGCCGCGCACCGGCCCGACGGGAGCGCGGTCGTCCGGGTGGCGGACGACGGCCCGGGGGTCCCGGACGACCAACTGGCGTCGCTGCTGCGGCGCTTCACCCGCTCCCCCGGACACCAGAACATCCCCGGCAGCGGCCTGGGCCTGGCCATCGCCGACGAGATCGCCCGCCTCAGCGGCGGCACCCTCACCCTCGCCCCGAACACCCCCCGCGGCCTGACGGCGCACCTCCACCTCCCCCCGGACACCACCTAGCCGTAGACCGAGCGGTAGTACACGGCCGCGCCCGGGTGGAGGGGGACGCGGCCCGTCGAGATGGCGAAGCGCGGCTCCAGGCGGGCGCCCGCCGTCACCTCCCGCAGGAGGTCGCGCCACTGGTCGAAGACCACCCGCAGCAGGTCGCGCACGACGTGCTCCGCCACGTCCGTGCGGGCCAGGAGGTAGTTGCCGACGCCGATGGTGCCCACCGGCTCCGTGAGGCCGTACACCCCGGCCGGCAGGGTGACCGCCGTGTAGACGGGGGCGTACCGCGCCCGCAGCGGGGCCACGTAGGCGTCCAGGGGCAGGAAGCGCAGGGGCCGCTCGCCCGCCAGCGTGGACAGGGCCGGGGTGGGCACGCCTCCGGACCAGAACAGCGCGTCGACCGCGCCCTCACGCAGCGCCGCCACGGACGCGGCGAGGCCCAGCGGGCGCTCGTCGGCCGGTGCGTCCGGTCCGGCGGCTCGCAGCACCCGCTGGGCGACCACCCGTACCCCGGATCCCGTCGCACCGGCGGCGACCGGGCGGCCTGCGAGGTCCGTCACCGTGCGGACCGGCCCGTCGGCCGGGACGACCAGGTGCGTGTAGTTGACGTAGACGCGGGCGAGTGCCGTCACCGCGACGGGCGCGGGGAAGGATGCGCGTCCCAGCACGGCGTCCTCGGCGGCGTCCGCCATGGCCAGGGCCAGTTCCGCGGAGCCCTCGTCGAGGCTGCGCAGGTTGTTCACGCTCGCCGCCGTACTCACGGGGATGATCTCCAGCGGCAGGTCGCTCGCGCCGACGGCGAGCGCCAGGGCCTTCCCGAAGGCGTTGTACGGCCCGCCCTCGGGGCCCGTCGCGAGCCGCAGCCGGCGTACGGGGCCAGAGTCCCCCGAACAGCCGGCGAGCGACGCCGCGACGGCGCCGATCCCGGCGCCCAGCACGGCGCGGCGCGACGGTCCGGTCAACTGCCGGCCTCCTGAGGTCTCCTCGGACGAACGGGGTGTGCGGGGTGGCTCATCATCATGCGGCACACGACGCGCGGCACGTGACCGCTCGGACTGCCGCGAAGAGTAGTTGAAAGAGGAAAGATGCCCAGGTCAACTGGTCTGTCCGAAAGATGAGTTACTACCCAGGAGACATGGAACGTCGCTCAGAGTTCGGGTACCTTCCATCACGTCGCCGCCACACCCGGGGCACAGGGCCCCACGGGACTTGCGGCGCAAAGGACCCGACCCCTGTTGACGACAGCAACCGAAGTCTTCACAGTCCGGCCATACACCCCGCACTGCCAGGTGATCAACGATGAGGGCGATCACGCCGTCATCGGCATCTCGCCGGGCAACAGCTACTTCTCGGCCCAGCGTGTTCTCGACCTCGCCCAGTGGGGCATGCGCAACTTCGCGCAGGTCGACCTCATTTACACCGACATGCACGTCGCGGAGATGTACGAGGCCCTCGGATACGGCGAGGACGAAGCTCGCCGCAAGGCGGTGAAGAACCTGCGCGGAGTCCGCGCCAAGGTCAACAACGCCGCCGCCGAAGCCGACCCCACCGGCGTCCGCCTCCGGGCCCGTCCGATGTCGTCCCTCACCGACATCCCGGCGTACCGGACCCTCCACAACCATCTGAACAACCTGCTCGACATCGACCCGGAGTTCCGGGAGACCTGCAACTCCCTTGTCGACGCCTTCCTTTCCTCGAAGGTCCTGAACGGGAAGGCGGCCACGGCCCGCCAGCGCGAGGTCTGCCTGGAGTACGTCTGCGCCGAGGCGCCGCTGTTCCTCGACACGCCCGCCATCCTGGGCGTGCCGTCCTCCCTCAACTGCTACCACCAGCTCCTGCCCATGGCGGAACTGCTCTACTCGCGCGGCTCGGGGCTTCGTGCCTCACGCAACCAGGGCCACGCCATCATCACCCCCGCCGAAGGAGACTCCGATGACCGCTGACACCCTCCTCGACTTCCCGTTCTCCGCACGCGGTGACCAACTCCCGGCCGAGGTCGAGCAGTTGCGCAACGAGCCGGTCAAGCGTGTCCGCACCATAGCCGGTGACGAGGCATGGCTCGTCTCGTCCTATTCGCTCTGCAAGCAGGTCCTCGAGGACCCGCGGTTCAGCCTGAAGGACACCTCGGCACCCGGAGTGCCGCGGCAGTACGCGCTGACGATCCCGCCCGAGGTCGTCAACAACATGGGCAACATCACCGGCGCGGGCCTGCGCAAGGCCGTGCTCAAGGCGATCAACCCGAAGACCGGCAACCTCACCGGCTGGATGCGCGAGCAGGCGAACACCCTGGTGGACGAGATCCTGCGCAGCGGTGCGCCGGTCGACCTGCGCGCCGCGTTCACCAACCCGTACGCGGAGAACCTCCACTGCCGCATCCTCGGCATCCCGGAGGCCGACGCCCCGCGCCTGGCCGCCAGCCTGGACATCGCGTTCATGAACTCGGCCTGCCCCGTCACGGGCGCCAAGCTCAACTGGGACCGCGACATGGCGTACATGGTGGAGCGCCTCGACGACCCGGCCACCGTCGGGCTGATGGCGGAACTCGCCGCGCTGCGCGAGGACCCCGAGTACGCGCACCTGACGGACGAGATGCTGGCGACCGTCGGCGTCACGCTGTTCGGCGCCGGGGTCATCTCCACCATGGGCTTCCTGACCATGGCGATCGTCTCGCTCCTGCAGAACCCCGACGTGTGGGAGCAGCTGCGCAAGGCGCCGGAGAAGATCCCGTCCGCCGTGGACGAGCTGCTGCGCGTCAACCTGTCGATCGCCGACGGCCTGCCGCGGCTCGCACTGGAGGACGTCACCCTCGGCGACGTCGAGGTCAAGAAGGGCGAGCTGCTGCTGGTCCTGGTCGAGGCCGCCAACACCGACCCGGCGGTCTACTCCGATCCGCACACCTTCGACATCGACCGCGCGAACGCCGGTACGCATCTGTCCTTCGGCGGCGGACCGCACTACTGCCCGGCCACCGCGCTCGGCAAGCGGCACACGGAGATCGCCATCGAGGTGCTGCTGGAGAAGATGCCCGGCCTGCAGCTGGCCGTCCCGTTCGACCAGCTCGTCTGGCGTACCCGTTTCATGAAGCGCCTCCCGGAGCGACTGCCCGTCCTCTGGTAGCGGCGCCGGCGCGCGGCGGCGCGCCCGCACCGTGAGGACGGCCCCGGCCGGGGGGAATCCGGCCGGGGGCGTCACCGTACGCACGGGGGGCGTACGGGCGGGTGCGGGCCGCAGGCGCAGCGGGCAGCGGGCAGCGGGCAGCGGGCAGCGGGGACGCGCGGCCTCAGGCCAGGAAGGCCGCGACGGCGGGCACGAACCGGCCGGCGTCGTCGAGCCAGGGATAGTGGCCCGCTCCCCGCTGCACGACGAGCGTGGCGTCGGGGAACAGCTCCGCGCATGCGGCGACCGACCGGGGCGGGCTGTTCAGGTCGAACTCTCCGGCGAGCAGGAGGACCGGGGCCCGCAGGGCCGCCAGCCCTGCTCGGGTCGCCTCCGGATCGAAGGCGCCCTCGGCGCCGAAGCGGGCGACGGCCTCCGGGTTGCCGGGACGGCCCGCCGCGTGGTGGCGCCGCGCCTCGTCGTCCCAACGACCGTAGAAGAAGGGGGCGATGGCGTCGCGGTCGCCACCGGTGCCGGCGATGAGCGCCTCCAGCGCGGCGAAGGCCGCGGGGAACCACGGTTCGCCGGCCCGCAGCCGGGCGAGTTCCCGCCGGTTCTCTCCCGTGATCACCGTGCCGACGGCGCGGGTGCCCGGGGTGATCAGGACGAGCCTGCCCACGCGCTCCGGATACCGGGCCGCGTACTGCAGGGCGGGGTTGGCTCCGGCGGAGTGGCCGAGCAGATCGATCCGGTGCAGGCCGAGATGCTCGCGCAGCGCCTCGATGTCGTCGACGAGGCGGTCGCTGCGGTAGGAGGAGGTGTCCCGCGGGACCGCGGAGCGGCCGGTGCCGCGCAGGTCCATGACGATCAGGCGGCGGTGTGCGGACAGGCCTCCGAGGTCGCCGAGGTAGACGGAGTCCGCGGGGCCTCCCGGGACACAGACGAGCGGGTCGCCGCCGCCCTGGCTGCGGTGGGCCAGGAGAGTCCCGTCGGGCGCGGCGAACACGGACTCGGACTCGGACTCGGACACGGAGTCGGACACGGAGCCGGACGCGGATGCGGGGGTGGTCATGACGCGCATCCTGGCAGCCATAACCAGGTTGTACAACCCGGTTATGACGAGACGGCCCCGCCGGGTGTATAACCGGGTTGTGGCAGATCGATACGGCTCACTGACCGAGGAAGAGGCGGCGCGGATGCTCGCCGGGATGAACGAGGTCATCCGGGCGGGCGAGGAGATGCGCAGGCTGCGCACCGAGATGATCAAGCTGTTCGCCGGCTTCGGCTGGACACAGGACAAGATCGCCCGGATCACGGACATGAGCCAGCCCGCCGTCTCCAAACAGATGACACGGCTGACGGCCGGCGAACCGCTGCCGCGGCTCGGACTCGCCCTGGACCAGCACGACGTCCCGTGGCTCGAAGGTCGTCTGTGGGCCCTGGCGGAGGAGGTCGCCGACTCCCTGGACACCGCACACTGCACACGCTTCGTCGGCGCCCTCACCAGGGGGCGCAAGCGCTTCACCCCCGAGACCACCGACGAGCTGCGACGCCTCCTCGAAGAGGACCTCAAGCAGGGCGCCGCCGAACTGCCCGCCCTCTTCCGGAGCACGTACGACGAGATCAGCCGCGGCCTCGACGTGGGCTCGACGCCGGCTCCCTCGGGGTCGGCCCCGGCGTCCGTACGCCGGACCGTCGCCCGCCAGCTCCAGCGCGACCGCCTCAGGGGTGAGGCCTGAACGGAAGCGGCCGGGTGCTCACCCCGTCCCCACCCGTCCGGCGTTCCGCCAGTACCTCCCGGATCACGTGCCGGGCGTTGCGCGCCATCGCCGGATTCGTCGTGCGGTAGTAGGGCAGCGCGATCACGGCCTGCGAGAGTGTCCGTCCCCGGCCGCGGGCCCAGGTCGTCTCGTCGACACCGAGCGCCTCGCGGAAGACCTTCCGCGCCCCGGCGGGCAGCAGGTTCCACGCCGGGAACAGGTCGCACGCCGGGTCCCCCACCCCCGTGCACCCGAAGTCGATGACCGAGGTCAGTCTGCCGCCGTCCACCAGCAGATTGCCCGGCATCAGATCTCCGTGCAGCCACACCGGCTGCGCGTCCCACTCCCCGGCCCGCACCGCGTCCTCCCACACCGCCGTCAGGGCGTCGCAGTCGACGCCCTCCTCCGGGATCAGCCGCAGCTCCCCGATCGCCGCCCGGGTCGGCGCGTCCAGGGCCGCGAGCGGCCCGCCCCGGTAGGCCTGCGGCGCCCCCGCCAGGGTGATGCTGCGCATCGCGGCGACGAAGGCGGCCAGGTCCCGGGCCAGGGCGACGGGGTCCTCCAGGGCGCCCGCCTCGGGGTTCTCCCCGGCCAGCCACCGGTGGACCGACCACCGCCACGGATATCCCTCTGCGGGCTCGCCCGCCCCCAGGACCTGCGGGACGGCCGTCGGCAGCAGTGGAGCGAGGCGGGGCAGCCAGTCCCGTTCCGTCGCGATGTCCTCGGCCCCGCCCTCGCGCAGGGGCAGCCGTACGACCATGTCCTCGCCGAGCCGGTACATGGCGTTGACCGTGCCGCCGGACGGGAACCGCTCCACCGTCATCCCGGCCCACCGGGGGAACCGGCCGGCGACCAGCCGCCGTACGAGACCGTCGCCGACGGGGTGCTGGCCGGGGTGCATCTCTCCTGGGTTGATGCTCACGGCCGCCATCCGACCCGCGGGGACGGCCGCGGTCAACCGGTTTCTTCCGGCCGTTCGGGCGGTGGCGCCGCTGCCCCGGGGACGTCGTGATCGTTCGATGGCTGACGGGCCGTCCGGGACCCGTCGGCGGCAGGTACCTCGACAGGGGAGGCGAGTGGTCGGAACGCGAGTCGCACGCAGGGCCGTGCTCCGGGGGCGTCGTGGGGCGCCGCGGCAGCGCTGCTCGGGCCGTCGCCGGCGGACGCCCGCCGACTTCGCGGACCTGGTCCGGGGACGGGGAGGGCGGCTCCTGAAGGACCGCGCTCAGGGCCGGTCGTACCAGGAGAACGCCGCGATCCGCCAGCCCTCCGGGGTGCGGACGAACTGGATGGTCTTGGTGCCGCCGCCCTCGAACGGTTCGTCGTCCAGGACGCCCGACTTGCGGTACTCGCCGAACCGCGACGCGATGTCGCCCGCGATCTCGGTCCGTTCGGAGGTCTCCCACTCGGCGAACTCCACCAGCCGTCCGCCGGCGAGCAGTTCCCGCCGGGGCTCGATGAACTCGTCCACGGTGTAGACCGTGAACCGCGGGCCGGTCATGACGATCACTCCCCCGGGCACGACGAGCCGGCGGATCCGGTCCACGTCGGCGGCCTTGCCGCCGCGGTTGTCGAAGCATCCGAAGAACTCGGCGGTCAGCGTGTCGATCTCGGCCTTGGACATGGACGCGACACTAATTCGCCGGATCCGCCGTCCGCAATCACGGGGCCGCCCGCGCCTTCGTGATCACCAGGGGCGGTCCGGCCCGCTCGGCCGACCACGGCCGGCTCGCGACGAGGTCCGGGTCGGCGACGGCGAGCGCCTCGTCCACCGACGGCCGGTGCCGGACGACGTCGCGGAAGCCGGCGCGCTCCAGCAGCGCCGGGTAGACGGTCACGGGCCACGCGTGGTTGCGCATCCGCTGCCAGGATCCGTCGGTGCGCCGGAGCCGGACGGTCACCTCGTCGCCCGGTGCGTACACCTCGCCCGGCTCACCGATCCGCAGCGAGGCGTACTCCGTGCCGGCGCAAGCCGGATCGGTGGTCAGCAGCACGAACGGGGCACCCGGCCGCAGCAGCCGGCGGATCTCGGTGAACACGCCGAGCAGGGCGTCCTCGGTGGGCAGCGACGCCAGTACGTGGTTGCACATCACCGCGTCGGCGCAGCCGTCGGGCAGGTCCGTGACGCGCCCGTTCTCGACCAGGTGGTACTCGGCCACCGCGGTCGCGGAGGCACGGGCCAGCTCCAGCATCTCCGGGGAGGTGTCGGCGCCCAGGACCCTGGCCCCCAGGACGCGCGCCGCGTGGTCGGCCACCCTGCCCGGCCCGCATCCGTAGTCCACCAGGACCTTTCCGGCACCGATGCGGTCGGCCGCCAGCGCCCGCAGGACGAACGGGTAGCCCAGGAGCCAGTCCGTGGCCGCCTCCACGGCCGCGAACGCCTGCGCTCCCTCGTGTCCGGACCAAGCGGTGCCCTCTTCGCTCACAGCCCCACTATCGGGCCACCACGGCCGTGCGGCACGTCCACCACACGGGCGCGGGCATCGTCAGAGGGTGATCCAGTACCGCCGCTTGGGGCCGATCAGGGTCTCGCGCACGTCCTCCAGTACCCCGCCGCAGCGCTCGATGGTGCGGACGGACCCTTCGTTTCCGGGGTCGCAGGTGAGCAGGACCCGGTCCATCCCGAGGACGCGCGCCTCGTGGAGGACGGCGGACAGGGCCCAGGTGGCGAGGCCCTGTCGGCGGGCCGAGGGCCGGATGCCGTAGCCGATGTGGCCGCCGGCGTCGAGGAGGAAACCGTTGAGGTAGTGGCGCAGATCGATGGCGCCCAGGTAGGTGTCGCCCTCGGTGATCCACCAGTACGTCGCGTGGACCCGGCCGTGGTCGACCGGCAACGAGCGGTCCGCGTGGCCGCGCAGTTTCCGCGTCCAGGCGGCGAAGCCCTCCGGGCTGTCGACGTCGTCGTCGGCGCCGAGCCCGGCGCCGTCCATGTGGGCGTCGGCCCCCCATTCCTCCTGCGCGGCGGTCCAGGATCCGTGCAGGTGGGGGCTGGGGGCGATGAGCTGGGGCATGCAGGGGACCCTAACAGTCGGATCATCCGACCGACCCGTCGTGCCCGGTGGGTGCCCGGGCCCGCCTCAGCCGGACTTCGGCTCGGACGGCTTGTGGCCGGGGTAGACGTGGTCGGGCGTCACGATGCCGGTGATCGCCTCGCCGAAGAGCGTGCTGGGCTCCTGGCCGTCGTGCAGGATGTCGGTGTTGAGGATGACGACCATGGTCGCCTGCGCCTGCGGCAGGTACACGCCGAGGCTCTCGTAGCCCGGGAGCGAGCCGTTGTGGCCGATCCAGCCCTGGACGTTGAAGAGGCCCAGGCCGTAGCCGGCGCCGGGGATGCCCACGGAGGTGGTCTTCAGGCGCTGGGCCTGCGTCTCGGGCGTCAGGAGGGTGCCGGTGGCGAGGGTGCGCGCCCAGCTCCGCAGGTTCTCCAGGTCGGAGATCATCGCCCCGGCCGCCCAGGCCCACGACGGGTCCCAGTCCGTCGACACCTCGACCTTCCCGGACGCGGTCTGGTCGGTGTACCCCTGCGCGTGCGGTGCGGGGAACTCGGACCCCGTCGGGAAGAAGGTGCGGCGCAGTCCGGCCGCCGCCACGACGTCCTGGTCGATGACCTCGGCGAGCGGCCGGCCGGTGACCTTCTCGATCACCAGGCCGAGCAGGATCAGGTTGGTGTTCGAGTACTGGAACTTCGCGTCCGGCGCGAACTGCACCGGGTGCTTGAAGGAGTATTCGAGCAGCTGCTGCGGGGTGAAACGGCGGTCGGGGTCGGAGGTGAACGCCTTGTCGAAGTCCGGGTCCTCGCTGTAGTTGAACAGCCCGCTGCGCATACCGGCCAGTTGCCGCAGGGTGATGAGGTTGCCGCCCGGGACCCCGGAGATGTAGTCGCCGATGGGGTCGTCGAGGCCGACCTTGCCCTGGTCGACCAGCTGGAGGAGGGCGGTGACGGTGAACGTCTTGGTCTGGCTGCCGATGCGGGTGTTGAAGTCGGTCCGCATGGGCGCGCCGGTCGCCTTGTCGGCCACGCCGAAGGCCTTCACGTAGCTGCCCTTGCCGGGTGCCCACAGGCCGACGATGACGCCGGGCACGCCGGCCTCGCGCATGACCTGCCGGATGGCGGTGTCGAGTTGGACCGCGACCGCCGGGGTGATCGCCTTGAACTCCCCGCCGGTGTCGGGGGAGGGAGTGGCGGAGGCGGTCGGTCCGGGGGTGGGCGCCCCGTACGCGGGGACCGTCGCGGCCCCGGTGATGAGCAGGCCCGCCGCGGCGGTGGCCGCGCAGGCCCGGCGGAGCCGTACGTGCGTCGTTTTCACCTATGCCTCCTGCGGTACGAGGACCAGGGCACGGCATACACGGTCAGCCTAGGCCCGCACCGGCCGGGCCGCGCGGCGAGGCGGCGTCCGGCCCCTGTGCGAGGGCCCGCGCGCGGGCGATGACCAGGGCGACGTCGTCGTGGTCGTCGGGACGGCGCAGGGAGTCCAGGAGCCGGTCGCACGTCTGCTCCAGGGGGCCGCCGGTGTCGGCGAGCAGCTCCAGCAGGAGGCCGAGCCGTTCGTCGATGGGCTGGTCACGGGTCTCCACCAGACCGTCGGTGTAGAGGACCAGTTGGTCACCGGGCTCCATGGCGACGGTGGTGGCCTCGAAGGGGATGCCGCCCACGCCCAGCGGTGCTCCGGTGGGCAGGTCGAGCAGCCTGGGGGCGTGACCGGAGCGGATGAGCACGGGCGGGAGGTGGCCGGCGACGGCGATGCGGCACTGCGCGCGGTGCGGGTCGTGGACGACGTAGACGCAGGTGGCGATGGTCTCCTCGAGGGCGGCCGTGGTGCGGTCCAGCTGCTGGAGCACCTGCGGCGGGTCGAGGGCGAGTTCGGCGAGGGTGCGGGTCGCGGTGCGCAACTGCCCCATGCTGGCCGCGGCGTTGATGCCGCTGCCCATGACGTCGCCGATGACGAGGACGGTGGTGTCGTCCGGTCCCGCGATGGCGTCGAACCAGTCGCCGCCGATCTCGCTGCTGGCCGCGGCGGGCCGGTAGCGCGAGGCGACCTCCAGGCCGGGCGTGGGCGGCGGGTGGTGGGGCAGGAGGTGGTGCTGGAGCGCGAGGGCGGTGTGGTGCGCGTTGCGGTACCAGCGGGCGTTGTCGATGCACACGGCGGCGCGCGCGGCCAGTTCACCGGCGAGCACGATGTCGTCATCGTTGAAGGGCAGCGGGTTGCGGGTGCGTTTGAGGTCGAGGGCGCCGAGCACCTCGCCGCGCGCGATGAGCGGCACGGCCAGGTACGAGCGCAGTCCGGCGCGGGAGAGGAGAGAGGCGGCGTTGCTGTCGCGGGCGATCCGGGAGATGTCCCTCGCCTGGACGTGGGCGACGAGGACCGGGTGGCCGGTCGTCACGGACTGGGTGACCAGCCGGTCGGCGGCGTAGCGGGCGATGTCCCCCGGGGGGTCCGCGGCGCGGACGGCCTCGCTCGGGTAGGCGGCCGCGACGGCGAGGGCACGGAACACGGCGGGCTCGTGGGCCGACGACCTGAGGGTGGGCCGGCCTTCGAGGACGGAGTCGAGGATGTCGACGGCGGCGATGTCGGCGAGCTCCGGCACGACGACATCGGCGAGCTCGCGCGCGGTCTGGTCGAGGTCGAGGGTGGTGCCGATACGGACGGTGGCGTCGGCGATCAGTGCGAGGCGGCGGCGGCTGCGGGCGATCTCCAGGGCCGCCTGGTGGCTCTGGGTGACGTCCACCACGGAGGTGGCCAGGCCCAGGACCCGCCCGGTGGCGTCCTCCAGCCGGTAGTAGGACACCGACCAGGCGTGTTCGGCGCTGTGCCCGCCGTGGGTGCGTCCGGCGGTGAACTGCTCCAGCAGCGGTGTGCCGGTGGCCAGGACCTGGCGCATCGCCGATTCGGCGGCCTCGGTGTCGTCGAGGAAGGACAGGGCCTCCCGGACGCCCCGGCCGATGTGCTCGGAGGCGGGCAGCCCGTTGATCCGCTCCAGCGTGGGGTTGACCAGGACGTAGCGCAGCTCGGTGTCGAGGACCGCGAGTCCGATCGGGGACTGGGCCACGAGGCGGGCGGACAGGGCGAGGTCCCGCTCCAGCTGCCGCAGCGTGGTGCGGTCGGTGGCGATGCCCAGGGCGTACAGGTCGCCGCGGTCGTCGAGGAGCCGCATGTTGCGGAACTCCACGAGGCGGGTGCTGCCGTCCTTGTGCCGCACCGGGAAGGCACCCGCCCAGTCGCCGGCGCCGCCCATGACCCGCGCGAAGAGTTCCGTCACCAGGCCGATGTGCTGCGGTGCGGCGAGCAGCCGGGCGGCGGGCTGGCCCAGGGCCTCGGCGGCCGTCCAGCCGAACAGCTGCTCGGCCTGCGGGCTCCACAGGGCGACCCGGCCGTCGGCGTCGAGGACGACGGCCGCCACGTTCAGGACGTCGAGCAGCCCGCTCGGCGGGGCGAGCCCGGCCGCGGCAGGCCGCCGCCCACTGGCCCCCGGCTCGTCGATCGCACCCATCGGCGATGCTCCCTTCCGGCACCGTCGCCCGGCGGCACCCGCCCCGGCCCGTCCCGTCCGGCCGTGGTGCGGGGCGGTCCGGGGAGGTCCGGGGCGTACGGTCATCTCTCATGGTCCCTCCGAAACCGCCGGGAAGCGTCCGGAGCGGCCGCGGGTCGGGCGGCCGTAGGGTTTCCGGGGCTGTCGGGGGCGGCGCCGTGACGGCGTAGGCTCGGCGGATGGCGAAATACTTCGACGTGCACCCCGAGAATCCCCAGCGGCGCACCATCGACAACGTGGTCGACATGATCCGCTCGGGCAGGCTCGTCGCTTACCCCACGGACTCCTGCTTCGCGCTGGGATGCCAGCTGGGCAACCGGGAGGGCATCAACCGGATCCGGTCGATCCGCAACCTGGACGACCGTCACCACTTCACCCTGGTGTGCCAGAACTTCGCCCAGCTGGGGCAGTTCGTGCAGATCGACAACAACGTGTTCCGCGCCATCAAGGCGGCCACACCGGGCAGTTACACCTTCATCCTCCCGGCGACCTCGGAGGTTCCGCGTCAGCTGCTGCATCCGAAGAAGAAGACCGTCGGTGTCCGGATCCCCGACCACGTCGTCACCCAGGCCCTGCTCGCCGAGCTCGGCGAGCCGCTGCTGTCCAGCACCCTGCTGCTGCCGGACGAGGCAGAGCCGATGACGCAGGGCTGGGAGATCAAGGAGCGGCTCGACCACGAGGTGGACGCCGTACTGGATTCGGGTGACTGCGGCACCGAGCCGACCACAGTCATCGACTTCTCCTCCGGTGAGGCCGAGATCGTCCGCCGGGGAGCCGGCGACACCTCACGGTTCGAGTAGTCCGCACGGTTCGAGTGGCCCGCACGGTTCGAGTGGCCCGCTCACGGGTCGGTGCGTACGTCCGCGTACCGGCCCAGGTAGCGGAACCGGCCCGATTCGGCCCGGTAGAGGTGGGCGAGGTTGTCCCCGGTCAGGGCCCGCGTCCTGGTGTCGAAGGCGACCGCCTTGGCGAGCCCCTGGTGGGTCGTACGGAAGATCCGGCGGGACAGGCCCGCCCTGTCGCGGCCCTCGCCCTCCAGCCCGGTCAGGGCGGTGGCCAGCAGCCCCACCGCGTCGTACGCCTCGGTGGCCCAGCGTGCGGGCGGTTCGCCGTGGGCGCTGCGGTGGGCCGCGGCGAAATCGGCGGTGCCGGACGCTGCCGACGGATCGATGAACAGGGCGCTGAACACCCAGCCCTCGGCTGCCTGGCCGGCCGCGGTGTGGAAGGCCGGTTCCATGGCGTGCTGGAGTCCCACGCGGGGGCCCGGGAAGCCGGCGTCGGCCAGTGCGCGGGCCAGCTCGCCGGCCCGCTGCGGCGAGGTGCCGGCGTAGACGACGCCCTCGGCGCCGGCTTCGGTCAGGGCGCGTACGGTGCCCGCGAAGTCGGAGCCGCCCTCGGGGATGCGGTGGACGCTCACCGTGCCCTGCGCCGGGGGACTCTGCTGGAGCGCCCGGGTGACCTGCCACGCCGGTGCTCCGTTCGCCGCGTCCTCGACGACCGCCGTACGGCGCGAGATCCGCACCCGGGACAGGTAGTGCAGGACGGGGAGGCCGAGGCCCTCGCCGTTCGGGCGGGTGGCGCACGCCGTGCGCCACAGCGTCGTGGCGTTGGCAGGGGTGTCCACCGATACCAGCACCAGGGTGAGGTCCGCGGCGAGGCAGGCGTCGGCCAGTACCGGCACGGCCGCGTCCCAGGTGGGGCCGGTCACGGCGAGCACCGCCGGGTCGGCGATCAGTTCCTTGACGGCCTGTTCGGCGCGCTGCGGGTCCCCGCCGTCGTCGGCGACGCGCAGGGCCAGCCGGAAGGCGGCGTCGGAGCGGGCGTTGTGGTGGTCCAGGGCGAGCCGCATGCCGCGCTCGTGGGCCTGGCCGGTCGCCCGGCCGGGCCCGGTGAGGTCGGCCTGCAGGCCGAGGGTCAGGACCGGGAGGTTTCGTTCGCGACCGGGCGTCCCGCGGCCGCCGGGTCCCCGGGTGGTGTACCAGGCGACCGGCGCGGCGGCGGCGACCAGGGCTCCGCCGGCCGCGAGCAGCCGTCTGCGGGTGAACGGCCGGGCGGGCTCGGGTGCGTCGATCCGGGTGGGTTCCGGGGCGGGCAGGTCCAGGGCCCGGGTGGAGCGTTCGGCGATGATCCGGGGCAGCGGGGCCGGCAGCCAGCCCCCGGCCGCCGCCGGGTCCGTGCCGGCCGGGTCCGTGCCGCTCGGGTCCACGCCGCCCGCGTCGGCGCCTCGATGGTCCGTGCCGCCCGGGTCGGGGCCGAGGAGGGCGGTGAGCTCGGCGAGGGTCGGCCGGTCCGCCGGTTCCTTCCGCAGGCATCCGGCGACCGCCTCGCGCAACTCGACGGGCAGTGAGCCGAGTTCCGGCTCCTCGTGGACGGTGCGGAAGACCACCGCGGCCGCGTGCCCGCCGCCGAACGGGCCGGTCCCGGTCGCCGCGTACGCCAGGACGCAGCCGAGGGAGAACACGTCGCCGGCCGTACCCGCGACGGGGCCGCCCGCACGGGCCAGCTCCGGTGCGAGGTAGCCGGGGGTGCCGACGACCGCGTCCACAGCCGTGAGCGTGGTCGCGCCGGCCGCCCGCGCGATCCCGAAGTCGATCAGGCGGGGCCCGTCCGGGGCCAGCAGGACGTTGCCCGGTTTGACGTCGCGGTGGATCAGCCCGGCCGCGTGCACCTCAGCCAGGGCCTCGGCGAGCCGGACGCCGAGGATGCGTACGGTCCTGGCGGGCAGGGGCCCGTACCCGCCGACCGCCTCGGCCAGGGAGGGGCCGGGGACGAACGGGGTGGCCAGCCAGGGTTCGCGGGCTTCCGGGTCGGCGGCGACCACCGGGACGATCCAGCGTCCGGTCAGCCCGGCGGCGGCCTGCGCCTCGCGGCGGAACCGGGCCCGGAAGGCGGGGTCCGCGCCGTGGTCGGCGCGGATCACCTTGACGGCGACCAGCACGCCCTCGGGGGAACGGCCCAGGTAGACGGTGCCCATGCCGCCCGCACCCAGGCGGCCCAGCAGACGGTTCCCGCCGATCGCGGCCGGATCGGCGGGGAGGAGGGGCCGCATCCGCCGCTATCCGGCCGCGGCTGGGGCGACCGGGCCCACGTACCGGATCCGTCCGCCTTCCACCTGGTGGAGGAAGTAGGCGTTGTCCTTCACCGTCCGGTCCTTGCCGAAGGCGTACTCCTTGGTCAGGCCGCGATAGGAGCCTTCCGCGAGGGCGGTGAGCAGGTCGGCGCGGGCCGGGCGGCCCCCGCCGCGGGCCGCCGTGACGAGCCGGTCGATGACCAGGCCCGCTGCGTCGTATGCCTCCGCCGTCCAGATGCCGGGCGGGGTGCCGTACGCCGCCTGGTGCGCGCGGGCCAGTTCGGCGGTCTCGGGGGCCTCGGGGCCGGTGTAGGGGGCGACGAACTGCCAGCCCTCGGCGGCCGGGCCTGCGGCGGCGAGGAACTCCGGCCCCATGACGGCGTAGTCGGCCGCCCGGTGGCCCCGGTAGCCGGCGGCGGCCAGCAGGGTGGCGGTCCTGGCCGCTCCCTGGGGGGTGCCGGTGTAGAAGAAGGCGTCGACGCCGTGCGCGAGCATGTCGGTGACGACCGGGGACAGGTCCTGTGTGCCGCGCGGGACGACGCGTGGATGGACGGTGGCTCCCGGGACGTAGCCGGCGATGGTGCGGGTCGCGTGCAGGATCGCCTGCCAGCCCTCCACGTCGCCGTCCCGGTCGCACAGGACGCCCAGCCTGCTCACCCCGCGCTCCCGGGCGAGCTGGCGGCCCAGCGCCGAGCCCTGGATGAAGGAGATGGGGCTGACCTGGAAGAAGCTGCGGCGGTCGGCGACGCTGAAGGCGCTCGCCAGGGCCGAGACGGTGAGCAGGGGCAGCGCCGCCTCGCCGTACAGCTCCAGGCACGGGGTGACCGTGGCGTTGCCGGTGGGCCCGATCACGGCGAGTACGTCCGGGTCGGAGATGAGGCTGGTGGCGGCGGCCGCCGAGCGATCCGCCCCGCCGGCGTCGTCGGCGGTGGCTACGGTGAGCGTGAAGGGTTTGTCCTTGCGGGAGTTGAAGGCGTCGACGGCAAGCCGTACGCCGCGTTCCTGGGCGATGCCGGCCGCCTTCTGCGGGCCGGAGAGGTCGGCCTGTACGCCGATCACCCAGGCGCGGGCGGCGGTTGCGGCTGTGCCCTTCGGTTTCTCGTCCTCGCGCAGCGCCAGCCAGCCCGCCGTGCCGCCGCCGATCGCGAGCACGGCCCCGGCGGCGATCTGGAGGAACCGCCTGCGGGACGACGCCGGGCCGGTCCCGCCGGGTGCGGGGGCGGCCTCGGGGTCGGCGACGGTCTCCTCGATGCCGGGCAGGCCGAGCAGGGCGGCGGCCCGTTCGGCGATGGTCGCGACGACCGGGTCGGGCAGCCAGTCGGTCCCCTCGCCCGGGGTGTCCTCGACGAGGGCCTCGTCGAGTGCGGCGGCGGTGGGCCGGATGTCGGGGTGTTTGGCGAGGCAGGTCCGCAGCAGGGCGGTGAGTTCGGGGTCGGCGAGCAGCTCCGGGCCGAGGTCGGGCTCGTCGTGGACGGTGCGGTAGAGCACGGCTTCCACGGTGCCCGCGCCGAAGGGCAGCCGGCCGGTGGCGGCGTAGGCGAGGAGGCAGCCGAGGGAGAAGACGTCGCCGGACGGTTCGGCGGGGCGGCCCTCGGCCTGCTCGGGCGGGAGGAAGCCGGGGGTCCCGAGTACGGCGTCGGCCGAGGTCAGGGCGGTGTGCTCGCCGCCCCGGGCGATTCCGAAGTCGATGAGCCGGGGCCGGTCCATGCCGAGCAGCACGTTGCCGGGTTTGACGTCGCGGTGGACGAGGCCCTGCGCATGCATCACCTGAAGGGCCTTGGCGAGGGCCTTGCCGAGGATCCGTACGGCGCGCAGCGGGAGCGGGCCGTGGGCGGAGACGGCCTCGGCCAGGGACGGGCCGGCGACGAAGGAGGTGGCCAGCCAGGGTTCCGGGGCGTCGGGGTCGGCGCCGGTGATCCTGACGGCCCACGGGCTCTCGACCTCGGCGGCGATCTCGGCCTCGCGGCGGAACCGGGCCCGGAAGTCGGACTCCTCGGCGTACTCGGCCCGGATGACCTTGACGGCGGCGAGCGCGCCGTCGTCGGTGCGGCCGAGGTAGACGACGCCCATGCCGCCGGCGCCGAGCCGTCCGAGGAGGCGGTGGCCGCCGATCCGGGACGGGTCCGAGGGATGCAGCTGCTCCATCAGCCGGCCGCCTTTCCGAGGGCCTGCTTGGCCTGCGCAATCATGCGGCTGTTGCCCTGGACGACTAGCTGGGTGAGGGTCTCGTCCTTGAAGCCCTCGGCGCCCTTGCCCGCGATGGCCACGGTGACCGGGCCGAACTGCGCCTGGTACCAGAAGTACCGGTGCGGTCCGCCGTCCTGCTCACTGACGTAGGTACCGATCTCGTTGAAGGCGTCCTCGCTCCAGTTGTTCAGCTGCTCCCCCTGGTACATGGCGTTGCCCAGCAGGCCCTTCAGCTGCTCGCCCTCGCGGAGCTTCTGGTCGGGGCAGCGCAGGACCTCCTCCATGGCGCGTGCCGTCTCCCAGCCCGATTCCAGGCGGTCGCGGTGGACGGTCACCGTGGCGTTGAGCCGGACGCGGCCGTGGCCGTCCGCGGCCGGGATCTGGAAGTAGCGGGTGTTCGTGGCGAGTACGTCCTGCGGCAGGCCGGCGGTCTGCCAGACGCACCCCTCGTCGAGGACGGGCCAGCGCCCGGAACTGCTCTCGAACGGTGTGCTGCGGACCACGCCCGGGCCGAAGGCGTCCTCGGTGATGAGGATCCGGGCGAGGAGTTCCCTGGCCTCGGCCGCCGTCTTCGGCTGCTTGGACTCGTCCAGTTGCGGTACGAGGGAGACGGCCGAGGGCGCGGTGGTCGACGCCGCCGGGGCGGGGGACGCCGCGGGGGCGCGGCTGGTCGCCCCGTTCCCGTCCTTCCCGTCGGCCGTGCACCCGGCCATTGCGGCCATCGCGGCCATCACGGCCACGGAGAACAAACCTGCTGCCGCACCGTCGTAGGCGCGCAGCGCGACATGGCGTCGTGTCACAGTACCCCCCAACGGCACGGATGGTACCCCGCGGTGGGGTCGCGCAACTGTCTTATGCACAACCGTTGTTGGAGGCCGGGGTCACGCCGGGCCAGGCCGGTGCGGCTCCCGTCCCGGCTCTCCGGATCGGAACCCGGGCGAAACACAAACCGGTTGACCGGTATGCATTCCCCCGGAAGCGGGCATGCTGCAAGAGCTCGCGTTCTCGGGAAGGAGCGATGTGCTCACTCAGATTCTCGACCGGCTCCGACGCCTCCTCGGACGCCCCGCCTCCTCCGACTCCGCCTCCTCCGCACCCGGACGTGACGACGAAAGCGCGGCGGTCGCCCGGGCCCCGGTCTTCACGGCGGACTTCACCTCCACCCGCCAGTGGGTCGCCGGACGCTCCTGGGCCTATCCGAACGGCGGCCCCACCAACCCGGGCGACAACAAGCTCGACCACCTCGTCTCTGACCCTTCCTTCAGCCGGACCGGCACGTTCCGGGCCGCCCGCCGCCCGGACGGCAACTGGAACGCGGGCCTGCTGACCACCGAGGGCAGCGAGGAGGGGTTCATGGTGCGGACCGGTGACGTACTGGAGTCCCGCGTACGACTGCCCGTCGAACTCGGGGCCTGGCCGGCGATCTGGACCTGGCTGGACGGCGACAACGAGATCGACGTCTTCGAGTACCACCCGGACAACCCCGACCTGCTCGAACTGTCCAACCACGTCAGGGGCGGCTCCCGTTACCACCGGGACCAGGCGATCCGCCCCGGCGGCTGGGTGGACCTCAAGGTCGAGTTCGGCTCCCGCTCCGTCGTGTGGTGGGTCAACGGCAAACAGGTCTTCGCCGACCGCCGCGGGGTGGGCCGCCGCTGGCGCGCCTACCTGATCGTCAACCTCTCGGTCTGCGCGGGCCGCTACCACCCCAAGCCCGACCCGGGCGTGTCCTCGATGTCGTACGAGGTGGCCTACCTCCGCGTGATCCGCCCCTGACCCACCGGCCGCTATGCGGTCTCGGCCGCCGCCGTGGCGCAGGTTTCGTGGCCCCAGCGGGTGCCGTTCTTGGCGATCATGTCGCCGACGGCGTACGGCTTCCCACAGGGGCAGCTGCCGGGGAACTTCGCCTTGATCGCCCGGCTCCCCCGGCCCGTCGTGGAACCGGCGGACGACCGCTTCTTCGCCGTACCGGACTTCTGCCGCGCGGGCGCGGCGGGAGCCGGTACGGGCATGTCCGCGTTCCCCAGGGCCGTGCCCGCGGCCTCCTGCCGGAGCGCGGCGTCGCTGGCGGCCTGGTCGGCGATCGCGTTCAGGTGGTCGCCGTCCTCGCGGTGCGCGGGAACGTAGCGGAACGTCACGTCGCGCTCGGCCAGCAGCCGGTCGATCTCCTCGACGAGTTCACGGTTGGCGACGGGCTGGCCGGAGGAGGTCTTCCAGCCGTTGCGCTTCCAGTTGGGCAGCCACTGCGTGACAGCCTTCATCGCGTACTGCGAGTCCATCCGCACCTCGACGGACGTCCCCGGCGTCAGCGCCTCCAGCAGCCGCTGGAGCGCGGTGAGCTCCCCGATGTTGTTGGTGGCCCGCCCCAGCGGACCGGCCTCCCAGCGCTCGGGGCGGCCCTCGGCGTCGGCGATGACCCATCCCCAGCCGGCGGGCCCGGGGTTACCCTTCGCCGCTCCGTCACAGGCGGCAATGATGCGATCAGACATCCCCCGATCATGCCTCATCCCCGGGGGCGGTACGGCCCGCGGCCGGTCGCGCCATCCTGATCAGCGCGAGCCGCCGCACGGTGGCGACCGGGTGGACCCGGCGGCCCGCGGCCCGCGGCCCGCTCGGCGAACGGCCCAGCGGCCGGATCCGCTCCGGGCCGCGGACGGATCAGGGCCGTACGGCGATGCCGCACGGCCCTGATCGTGCACTCCCCGGTTCACCCGGGGGAGGAAACGGTTCTCCGGAGCCCGGGTCACAGCCCGGGCCGGCCGGGGATCAGGCGGGGGTGATGTTCTCCGCCTGCGGGCCCTTCTGGCCCTGCGTGATGTCGAAGGTCACGGCCTGACCCTCCTGGAGCTCACGGTAGCCCGTGGCGTTGATCGCCGAGTAGTGGGCGAAGACGTCCGGGCCGCCGCCGTCCTGGGCGATGAAGCCGAAGCCCTTTTCCGAGTTGAACCACTTCACGGTTCCCGTAGCCATGTTCATGCCTTCCCGTTGACGTACGTCCTCCACACGGCGTGGAGGACGGAGGTGATCGCCCTGGTCCTACGGCACAACACAGCAAAACTGCCCACACCGGAAGGCGCGGGCAAGGCACTTGGAACCACGACAGCTACCGGAGAAGGTACACGCACGCACGCACTGTCACCAGGGGGAATGATCTCGCCTGCGCGGCGGGAATTCGCCCTTGTACGGACTTGCCGGGCAGCGCGGCCCGAAAATGCGTCGAGGACGGTCCCCCGGATGCCGTAGGGTGAGGTCCACCGACGCGGGGTGGAGCAGCTCGGTAGCTCGCTGGGCTCATAACCCAGAGGTCGCAGGTTCAAATCCTGTCCCCGCTACTGCTCGGAAGGGCCCGGATCCTTGTGGATCCGGGCCCTTCTGCCGTTCCGGGCCCTGTTCGCGCCCTGTCCGGGCCCGGCCCGGGCCCCCTCCGGGCCCTGTCAGAGCTCGTGGCGCCGCCGTCCCCGCCGCGGCCGGCGCGACGATGAGCGGGCCGCCCGCCATGTGACCGCAGTCACAGAAGTTCCTGTCGCCCGATGTCGACCGGATGCGGTGCGCCGGGCGTATGCCCGGTGAGAGGGATACATGGATTCGGGAGCGATTTTTGACCGTCGAGGAGTTCGAAGCGTTCTACGCACAAGCGGCGGGAAGGCTCACAGGACAGCTGTACGTGATGCTCGGTGACCATCACGAGGCACAGGACGTGGTGCAGGAGGCCTTCGTCCGGGGGTGGGGGCGCCGGCGCCAGCTGGACCGGGACGGCCGCCCCGAGGCGTGGATCCGTACCGTCGCATGGCGGCTCGCGGTCAGCCGCTGGCGGGTGCGCAGGCGCTCCGCCGACGCCTGGCGGCGCAGCGCTCCCGCGCAGCACGTGGAGGGGCCGGGACCCGAGGTGGTGGCCCTCGTCGAGGCACTGCGCCGGCTGCCCCTGAAGCAGCGCCGCACGATGGCGCTGCACTACCTGTGCGACCTGACGGTCGAGCAGATCGCCGCCGAGACCTCGCTGTCCGCCAGCACGGTCAAGACCCACCTCTCCCGCGGCCGGGCCGCGCTCTCACATCACCTGCAGGATCCGCGCACCGAGGAGGCCCCCGATGCCTGAGTCCCACGACCCGCTGCGGTCGGCCTTCCGCGCCGCGGCCTCCGCCGGGCAGTCCGCGACCACGCTCCCGCCCGTCTCCGTCATCGAGCATCACGGCGAACGGGTCCGGCGGCGCCGGATCGCGGGCATCGCGGCCGCCTGCTGTCTGCTGCTCGGCGGATCCGGTGCGGCGCTGGCCGCGTTCCTGCCGCAGGACGCCGGCCGGCCGACGCTCCCGGTGACCACCCCCTCGCCCGTACCGCCCTCCGATCTGCCGACCTCCCTGCCGACGTCCGCGCTTCCCTCGGCGCAGGGCACCAGGACCTCGCTGACCCCGCCCAGCGCCACCGCGGGCACGGGCACCGCCACCGCCACCGCGACGACGAGCGCCGCCCCGCCCCGGAGATCCACTCACCCCGGCTCGCCGCCTCCCACCAGCGCCAGCACCAGCACCCAACTGCCGCGTTAGGGACCGCCCGCGCGGGCCGGGCCGATGCCACCCCCGGCGACCACCCAGCGCAAGCACGCTCCCAGCCCTCGCCCCGCCTCCACCACACCCCACATCGCCGCCTGCGGACACCGGCCCGGAAACCCCGGCCGGCGGTTCCGCACACCCTCAGACGGCCAGGAGATACCCTTATGTCCGTTTCAGCCCCGCATCGAACGGCCGAGGTCCCCCGCTCGCGGCCCGCCCTCGCGGACCGTCCCGCCGCCCCTCGCCCCCGCCGCTCGCTCCCGGCCCTGCGCGTGCTCGGGCCGGCCGACCGCGAGGTGCTGTGGCTCTACCTGCTGACCCGCGTCGGCATCTGGACGACCGCGGGCGCCGTCGGCTGGCTGTTCCCCGCCGACGGCGACAGCCACAGGCCCGCGTCGCTGCTCACGCCCTGGCAGCGCTGGGACTGGACGTTCTACTTCCGCATAGCCAAGGACGGGTACTTCCCCGACGCCACCGGCCCCTGGACGGCCGGCTGGGACAACCGGGAGGCCTTCCTGCCCGGCTTCCCGCTGGTCCTGCGCGCCGTGCACACGGTCGTCCCCTCCTGGGCCGCCTCCGGAGCACTGATCTCCTTCGTCGCGGGAGGCGTCGCCGTCCTGGCCCTCGCCCGCATCGCCCGCGACCGGCTGGGCGACGAGGAAGCCGGCCGGCGCGCGGTGACCTTTCTGCTGGTCTCACCGTGCGCCGTGTTCCTCGCCGCCGGCTACACCGAGGCGCTCTTCCTCGCGCTGGCCCTGCCCGCCTGGCTGGCGGCGCAGCGCCGGAACTGGGCCGCCGCCTCCGTCCTGACCTGCCTGGCCTGCTCGGTGCGGGTCACGGGACTCTTCCTCGCGGCCGCGCTCGCCCTCCACTTCCTGCTGACCGCCCGGACCCGTACCGCCTGGCGCGGCGCCCCCTGGCTGTTCCTGCCGGCCCTCCCGCCGCTGCTCCACAGCTGGTACCTGCACGCGTGGACCGGGGACTGGATGGCCTGGAAGCACTCCCAGGAGCGCGGCTGGTACCGGGAGTTCCACCTGCCGTGGGAGGCCTGGTCCCACACCTGGACGGCCGCCTTCGGGCACACCCAGCCCACGGGCTACGCCCTGATGTGGCAGGCGGAACTCCTGGCGATGGTGACCGGCGTGGTCCTGCTGGCCGTGCTGGTACGGGGCCGCCGCTGGCCCGAGGCGCTCTACATCGCCCTCACCCTGTGGGCGCTGGGCACCTCCTACTGGTACACCTCCGTACCCCGCTCCACCCTGCTGTGGTGGCCGCTGTGGATCGCCCTGGCCGGCTGGAGCCTGCGCCGCCCCCGGGTGCGCAGCGCCTACCTGTACGTGGCCGGGCCCCTGTGCACCACGGTGGCCATCACCTTCCTCACCGGACGCTGGGCGGGATAGCGGCATGGCGGGACAGCGGGACAGCGGGCCGGACGGCGGGGGTACCGGCCGGGCGAACGGGCCCCCGGCCGGGCGCCGGACGCGCATACTCGGAGGATGGCCGACACCACCATCGTCGAGGTCGACACCGATGTGCGCGACCGGCTCGCCGTGCTCGCCGCCGACCGCGGACTGAGCCTGCGCGCGTACCTCGCCGAACTCACCACCGCCCAGGAGAACGCGACCGCGCTCGCCCGCGCCGCACGGGCCTTCGAGGACGCGCTGGAACGCCCCGGCTTCCGGGAAGGCTTCGCGCGCGACTTCGGCGGCAGCACCGGCCGCGACTGACCCGGCCGGCCGGCGGGGCGCCGGCACCCGGGTGGCCCCGCCGACGGGCCGGTCCGCCGGAATGTCCCTAGTCTCGGGGAAGGACCGCTTCGAGCGCTGGAGGACGTCTGTCATGACCGATGCGAACGAGGCGCAGCAGGCCGACCGCGGTCTGAAGGCCAAGCACCGTGCGATGTGGGCCATGGGCGACTACCCGTCCGTGGCCTCCCACGTCGTCGCCCCGCTGGGGCCGCTGCTGGTGAAGGAGTGCGGGATCCAGATCGGTGACCGGGTCCTCGACATCGCGGCGGGCTCCGGCAATGCCGCCATCCCGGCCGCGCTGGCCGGGGCGGACGTCGTGGCGTCCGACCTGACCCCCGAGCTGCTGGAGGTCGGACGGCACCTGGCCGCCGTACAGGGCGCGAAGCTGGAGTGGCGGGAGGCGGACGCCGAGGCGCTCCCCTTCGCGGACGGCGAGTTCGATGTCGTCATGTCCTGCATCGGCATCATGTTCGCCCCGCACCACCGCACCGCCGCCGACGAGATGCTGCGGGTGTGCCGGGCCGGCGGGACGGTCGGGCTGATCAGCTGGACCCCCGAGGGCTTCGTCGGACGGCTGTTCGCGACGATGAAGCCGTACGCCCCGCCGCCCCCGCCCGGTGTGCAGCCGCCGCCGCTGTGGGGGAACGAGGAGTACGTCCACGACCTGCTCGGCGACGCGGTCACCGATGTCGTCGCCCGCCGCCGGACGGTCCCCGTGACCCTCTTCAAGAACCCGCCGGACTTCCGGGAGTTCTTCAAGGCCTGCTACGGGCCGACCATCGCCGTGTACCGCGCGGTGGGCGACGATCCGGAGAAGGTCGCGGCTCTGGACGCGGCGCTCGACGCGCTCGCCGCCGAACACACCACGGACGGCGTCATGGAGTGGGAGTACCTGCTGCTGACCGCCCACCGGCGGAGCTGACGCCAACCGCCACCCGCCGCCCCGGTGCGGCCTGTGCACGCTGGAGCTGCCGCGCCTAGCCGGCCCGTGTTCACCCGGCCGTGGCCTCCCTACGTCCCCTGCGTACGGCGGGAGCCGCGGCCCCGGTCCTCGGGGGCGATCATGGCGATCAGCCCGTAGTCCAGCTCCGCGCCGTCGATGAGCAGGGCCTCGATGGTGCGCGTGGCGGGGTCGATGTCGGCCTCCACGCCCTGACCCCGGTACCGGGGATATCCGGAGGCCCCCTGCTCGCCGGTCGCCTCGACCACGGCCGACCTCAGGGCGCGGTCCGCCGGGGAGGCCCCACGGAGGTTCTCGATGTGCTCGGGCACCACCAGGATCTCGAAGCTCTGCGGCTCAGTGGTCATGGAACCGAAGCTACCGGATGGCGCGTCGCCCGGCCGGTTCACACGTCGCGGCGTCGCACCACGATCACCGCGAGGGCCACGGCGGTCAGAATCGCGACAGAGCCTCCGGCCCGGTCGGGCGGAGGCTCTGGAGTGGGGAGATCGGTGCCCACGTCGGCGGCCGTGCGGCCGCCGCGCGCCGTTCGCAGGCCGGATCGGCGGATCCGGGTGGAACAAGCCGGGGCCCCGTGGGCACTCGCGCAGGCGTCGGAGGCCCCGGCTCGTACGAGGGAACTCGTCAGCTGCCGGCCGAGACGTTGCCCGACAGGACCGGGATGTTGTCCAGGATGTGCGAGAGCGGCTCGTCGCCCTTGGCCTGGGTGGAGTTCTCGGTGCACTGCTGGTTCTGCGGGTTGGACAGGACGTTGATGTCCTGGACGCCGACGTTGGCGATGAGCGCCAGCACGGACTGGGCGTTGACCTTCACCGGCAGACCGATGCAGGGCTTGTTCAGCGTGCCCTGGACCAGGCCGAGCTGCGGGCTCTGGTCGCCGTGGGTCTTCTGGTTGCCGTAGATCTGCTGGGCACCGTTGCCGTTGACGGTGTTGACACCGTTGTCGTTGCCGATGGCCATGGCCGGGGCCGCCACGGCGGCGCCCGCGCCGACGATGGATGCGGTGGCGGCGGCGGTGGCCATAATCTTCTTGAGCATCAGGGGGTCCTTATGTCGCACGAGTGCATGGGGGTAAGCGCCTTGATCAACGGACGGGGCGACGGCGGGTTCCGGTGCTTCACCCGAACGGCGGCATCCCGTCCCCACCCCCGTCTCCCCTGCCTCGTCACGCTCCCCGGACCGCCACGTTCAGCTCGACCACGTAGTGCTCCTCCACCCAGCCGTCGGGGAAGCGCCGTATCAGCAGGGCCCGTTCGTCGGCCAGGAAACCGTCCGTCCCGGGCTCGCCGACGAGGAAGAGGGAATGGGTGGACAGTTTGGCCAGGTGCGTGTCGACGGGAACGCGGCGCGACCACGACAGGTGACGGCCGGTGAACCGCAGCCCGTCCTGTGGGCGGGCCCGTTCGTTGATGTACCAGCCGGGCCCGAACCGGGCCTCGATGCGCGCCTGCTGCTCCGCGATCCATCCGACCGTGACATCGGGGTCGTTGTGCCAGATGGCGAGCGCGCCGCCCGGCCTCAATACCCGCAGCGCCTCGGGGACGGCGCGGTCCGGATCGGTCCAGTGCCAGGACTGCGCGTACGTCAGCAGGTCCAGGCATCCGGAGGACAGCGGCAGCCTGTTGCCGTCCGCGCGGACCAGCGGGGTGCGGGGGTTGCGGCGCCGGAACTCGGCGGCCATGCCCTCGCCCGGTTCCACCCCCACCACGCGGGCGCCGCGCGCCTCCAGCAGGGACGTGGCGATTCCCGTACCCGCGCCCACGTCGGCGACGCGGGCGCCGGCCAGGGGAAAGCCGGCCAGTTCCGCCAGCGCGTCGAAGAGCTGGGGCGGATACGAGGGGCGGTTGGCGGCGTAGCGCGCCGCCGCGGAGCTGAATGAACGAGCACGGGATTCGGTCGTCATGCCGCCCATGATGCCGCCGGGCCGGCCTTCCGCGCAGTGGGTCGCCGGTGTGGTGGGGGCCCGCGCCGCAGGAGTGACCGTACGATCACCGTCGGTACGGGGAGAGGCGGATCGCACATGGTGGCCGCGCGGTATGTCACGGAGCTGGTCGAGGCGTTCGAGAGGAACGCCGAACGGCCCGCGCTCGGATCCGGCCCGGTCGTGCTGTCGTTCCGGGACGTGCTCGACGCGGCCCGGCGGCTCGCCGCGGTGCTGGCCGAGTCGGGGATCGGGCGCGGCTCGGGGCTGGCTTGTGTGGCGGGCACGAACCGGCCGGAGGTGCTGCTGGTACGGATCGCCGCGCATCAGCTGGGTGCGCGGCTGACACAGGTCGTCGCCGGACCGGCGCTGTACGGGCTGGACTTCGTCCTGCGGGACTGCCGGCCGGACCTGGTGCTGCACGACGTGCCGGTGCCCGCTACGGGCGCGCCCCGGCTGGACCTGGACGAGGCGGTCCGGCGGGCCGGGCGGCACGCGGCGCTGCCGGTGCCGGTGGGGGCGCGGGACGAGGACGTGGCGCGGGTGACGTACACCGGCGGGACGACGGGGCGGCCCAAGGGGGTGGCCTCGACCTTCGGTGCGATGGCCGCGCGGAACTCCGTACGGCCCGCGGGCTGGGCGAAGACCGACTACCTGTCGGTGACCTCGCTGGCGCAGCGGTCCGGGGGCCGCTGCCTGGAGCAGTTCCGGGCCGGCGGCCGGGTGGAGATCCTCGACCCCTTCGGGACACGGGAGTTCGCGGCGGCCTGCCGGCGGCTGGGGGCGGTGTCCACGTACCTGACGACGTCGATGGTGTACCGGCTGCTGGACGATCCGGTGACCGCTCACGGGGTGCCGGGGCTGGAGGTGGTCTCGTACGGGGACTCCCCGGTCCACCCGGAGCGGCTGCGGGAAGCGGTGACGCGCTGGGGCGGGCGGTGGCGGCAGGGCTACGGCACGAACGAGGCGGGGGTGATCTGCCGGCTGACCCCGGCCGACCACGACGCGGCGGTGGGTGGGCGGCCGGAACTGCTGGGGTCGGTCGGACGGCCCGTCGAGGGCGTGGAGGCCGAGGTCCGCGACGAGCGGGGCGGGAGGGTACCGGCCGGACGCACAGGCGAGGTGTGGACCCGGTCGGCGGCGATGATGTCCGGCTACTGGGGCCGGCCCGGGACGACGGCCGAGGTGCTGCGGGACGGCTGGCTGCGCACCGGGGACCTCGGGCACTTCGACGCGGACGGCTACCTGTACCTCGATGACCGGGCCGTGGACGTGGTGATGGTCGACGGGGACAACGTGTACTGCGTGCCGGTCGAGGCGGCACTGGCCCGGCATCCCGCCGTGGCACAGGCGGCGGTCGTGGGCCGGCACAGCGACACCACCGGCGAGGAGGTGTGCGCCTTCCTGGTTCCGGCGGCGGGCTTCGCCCCGGGTCCCGCGGCGGCCGACGAGGCCTGCGCCCTGGTGGAACGCTCCCTGGCCCGCGCCCACCGGCCCACGACCGTGTTCTGGGTCCGGGACATCCCCCTCACCCCCCGCGGGAAACCGGACAAACGCCGGCTCCGAGCCCGCGCCGCGGGTGGTTGACTAGGGGAATGGATCTCGTGGAAAACCGGGCCGGTTCCGGGGGCGGGGGGCGGTGTGCGGCGCCGTCCGTCGACGGTGAACTCGCTGTGGCGCTGGCCGCTTCGGGGGACCGGGTGGTCGCGGAGCCGCTCACTCCGGAGAACCTCGCGGCCCGGCAGGAGCGGGACGCCGCCGTGCGGCCGCGGCCGAGCGTGGAGGAACTCCGGGACGGCGGCCGGTTCGAGGTCGACGAGTGGCGCGTGCCGGGGCCGCCCGGCGAGCCCGATGTGACCCTGCTGAGCGCGCGCCCCGCCGGCCTCGGCGGGGCGCTGCCCCTGCTGTACTACATGCACGGCGGCGGCATGATCATGGGCAATGCCCCCTCCGTGCTGCCGCAGCTGCTCCGCGAATGGGCCCTTCCGCTGGGGATGGCCGTGATCTCCGTCGAGTACCGGCTGGCGCCCCGGGTACGTTATCCGGGACCGGTGGAGGACTGCTACGCCGGCTTCACCTGGGCGGCAGCGCACGCGGCCGACCTGGGCATCGACCCGGACCGCCTCGTCATCGGCGGGAAGAGCGCCGGTGGCGGCCTCGCCGCCGCGCTCGCCCTGCTCACCCGCGACCGGGGCGGGCCCACGCCCATCGGGCAACTGCTGCTGTGCCCCATGCTCGACGACCGCGACGCGACCGTCTCCAGCCGGCAGATGGCCGGCGTGGACGTCTGGGACCGGATCTCCAACGCGACGGCGTGGCGGGCGCTGCTGGGCGACCTGTACGGCACCGCGGACGTGCCGCCGTACGCGGCACCCGCGCGGGCCACGGATCTGTCCGGGCTGCCCCCGGCCTATATCGACGTCGGGTCGGCGGAGACGTTCAGGGACGAGGACGTGGCCTACGCCGACGCGATCTGGCAGGCGGGGGGCCGGGCCGAACTGCACGTGTGGCCCGGGGCGTTCCACGGTTTCGACACCTTCGCACCGGACGCGGCCCTCAGCCGGGACGCCTGTGAGGCCCGCACCCGCTGGCTCCGGCGACTCCTCGCCCGGCCGGCGTCCGGTGCCGCCTGAGCGGGCGGCCGTACCCGCCGCGCCGCTCGGCGGGGAACGCGGACCTCAGGTCCTCGATGTGGCTTCGTGCGCGGATCAGGTGCTCTCGTCACGCCGCGATGATCGCAGGACACCCGAGCGGGCGACGCCCGGGGCCCTGCGCCACGGGGGCCTTCGCGGGGCCGCCTAGGCGGCCGGGACCACCGAGGCCCGTACGGCCGTGGCCCATTCCTGGAGCAGTGCGGCGTGGCGGACGCGCTCCGTGTCGGTGAGGCGGCCTTCGGCGCGCGCGAAGAGACAGCGGATGTCGGCGTTGATCTCGGCGAGGGAGCGTTCGGGGGCGAAGTCGTCAGGGGTCGGGCTCACGTGATCAAGAGTAGGGCCGGGGTCCGACAACCGTGGACGGTGTCCGGCATACGGACGCCGATGCCCGCCATGGCGGACTCATTCGGCGATCCGGGCGGCCCTGGACCGGAGGTAGCGGCGTTCGGGGGCGCTGAGGGTGAGCCCGGCGGCCTTCGTGTAGGCGGCGCGGGCCGCCGCCCGGTCGCCCGCCCGCTCCAGCAGGTGGGCCCGTACGGCTTCGAGGCGGTGGTGACCGGCGAGGTGGTCGTCGTCGTCCAGTGCGGCGAGCAGCTCCAGGGCCCGGCGCGGTCCGTGCACCATGGCCACGGCGACCGCGTGGCCGAGACGTTCCACCGGGCCGGGCACCAGCCGGATGAGCACCTCGTAGAGGGCGAGGATCTCCACCCAGTCGGTGTCCTCGTCGCTCGCCGCCTCGTCGTGGACGGCGGCGATCGCGGCGCGCAGCTGGTACGGGCCGAGCGGGGTGCGGGTGAGGGCGTCGCTGACCAGGGCGACCCCTTCGGTGACGGCGGCGCGGTCCCAGAGGGTACGGTCCTGCTCAGCGAGCGGGATCAGGCTGCCGTCCGGCCCGGTACGGGCGGCGCGCCGGGCGTCGGTGAGCAGCATCAGGGCGAGCAGGCCGGCCACCTCGCCGTCGTCCGGCAGCAGGGCGTGGACGGCGCGGGTGAGGCGGATCGCCTCGGTGGCGAGGTCGGCCCGTTGCAGTTCCCGGCCGGAGCTGGCCGTGTACCCCTCGTTGAAGATGAGGTAGAGCACGTGGAGCACGTCCGCCAGCCGCGCCGCACCTTCCCGTTCCCGTTCCCCTTCCTGTTCCTGTTTCGCGGTGCGGAAGGGCGACGGGGAGGTCTTGATACGCCGTTTGGCGCGACTGATGCGCTGCGCCATGGTGGCCTCGGGGACGAGGAGGGCGCGGGCGATCTCCGCCGTGGTGAGGCCGCCCACGGCCCGCAGGGTGAGGGCGATCCGGCCGGCGGCGGGCAGGTCGGCGCTGCAGCAGAGGAAGAGCAGGGCGAGGGTGTCGTCCTCGGCGGGGGCGCGGCCCTCCCCCGGCGGCGGCGCCACGAACTCGTCGCGCGGGGTCAGCGCGGCGGCCGTCTCCTCGCGGCGCCTGCGCGCGTCCTCGCTGCGCAGCTGGTCGGTGAGCCTGCGGGAGGCCACGCGGATCAGCCAGCCGCGCGGATTGCGGGGACGGCCCTCCTCCGGCCACTGCCGGGCCGCGGCGAGCAGGGCCTCCTGGACCGCGTCCTCCGCGGCGTCGAAGTGTCCGTAGCGCCGGACGAGCGCGCCGAGGACCTGCGGCACCAGTCGGCGCAGCAGGTCCTCATCAGCGGGCTCGGAGGTGGGAGGGCCGGGCGGGCCGGGCGGGGTGGGCGGGGTGGAACGCGTCATCACATTTCGGTGCCCGAGACGGAGTCGACGGGCCGGACGACGACCGGGTAGTTGGGCGCCCCTTCGGGCACCGGGCAGGCGTGGGCCCGGGCGGCGATCTCGGCGGCCCTGGCGAAATCGGGGACGTCTACGATCCAGTAGCCGGCCAGCACCTCCTTGGCCTCGCCGTACGGCCCGTCGGAAATTACGGGTGTGCCGTCGGCGCCCGCGGTGACCAGCCGGGCCTGGCGGGGTTCGGTGAGTCCCTGTCCGTCGACCCATTCGCCCGACTCGGCGAGGTCGTCGTTCAGGGCGCCCATGTAGTCGAACATCGCCTTCAGCTCCGCCTCCGACCACGCGGGGTTGCCGCTGCTCGCCCGGCCGCCCATGGCGTCGTAGTCCGCCTGGCTCCCGAGAACCATCAGCATGTACTTCATGGAGTGCCACTCCTTCTGGTCGCGGGCTCCTGGATCGGGAGCCTCTCGCACGGGACGTCGGAGCCGTCCCTCCCATTTCGACATGTCGGCCGGCACCGCGCGAGATCGCCGCTCCGCCGCGGTGCTGACGCGTCGGCGCCGCCGTGCTGCCGCGTCGCCCGCCCCGGTGCGCCCGGGGCGCCGGGTTACGCTGCCCGCATGAAGATCATCGACCTGGAGTGCGGCGACGCCCGGCTCACCGCCGACCTGCTTCCCGTGCTGCTCGAACTGCGTCCCCACCTCACCGAGGAGCTCTTCCTCGCGGTCCTCGCTGAGGGGCAGGGCCAGGGGCTGCGCTTCACGGCGGCCTACGACACGGACGGGGTGTGCGTGGGCGCGGCGGGCTGGCGCGTCGTCGCCACCACCTCCATGGTCCGCAAGCTCTACGTCGACGACCTGGTGACCTCGGCCGCGTCCCGTTCCACCGGTGTGGGCCACGCGCTGCTCGCGCACTTGGAGCAGCACGCCCGGGCCGCCCGGTGCACCGCCCTCACCCTGGACTCCGGCACCCAGCGGACCGACGCGCACCGCTTCTACTTCCGTGAGCGGATGGCCGTGACCGCCTTCAGCTTCGAAAAACCGCTCCTCTGAGGAGAATTCCCCGTCACCGGGCGAGCCGTCATGCCGCCGCCGCGCAGGCGCCCTCCCCGACGGCGGACGCGGCGGTGCGCCAGGCCGCGGTGACGGCCTCACGGGCGCGGTCGGTCGCCTCCGGCACCCGGTCGGGGAGGTGCAGCGGAGAACCGATGTGCACGTGGAGGCAGGGTCGCCGCAGCGGCGCCGTGAAGACCCCGGCGAGCTGCTTGGCGCCGCTGCCCGAGCACAGGCGGCGGGAGCCGGCCTGGCCCACCGGCACGACGGGGGCTCCGGTCGCGGCGGCGAGCCGGGCCAGGCCGCTGCGGAAGGGGCCCGGAGCGGCCTCCCCCGCGTCGCGGCGCGCCGGCAGCCCGCCCTCGCCGTACAGCAGCACGCTGCGGCCCGAGGCGAGGGCGACGGCGGCGGCGTCCAGGGAGTCCGCGGCGCGGGCGGTCCCGCGGTGCACGGCGATGTGCCCCTCGCGCCGCAGGGCCGGCCCGAGCAGCGGTACGCGCCACAGTCCGGCGGTGGCCAGGATGACCGGCTCGATCCCGTGCCGGCGCAGGGCCGCGACCACGACGGCGGGGTCGGCGAGGGAGGTGTGGTTGGCCACGAGGATGGAACCGGTGGCGGGCCGGGCACCGGGGTCGGCGGTGACGGTCAGCCGCCCGAAGGCGGGGACCAGGGCGGCGGCGATTCGGCTGAGCATGGACGGCCCCGTTCGATGGTGCGGGCGGTGGTGTTGCGGTCCATCGTCGGCGGGACGGCCGGGGCGGTCATGAGTAGCCGTACTCACCGAATATGACCGAACGGTCACAAGATCGGTCCGGGGGAACGTGTGGTGCGCGACACGCATCTAGCAGTGTGGCGGGGCCCTCTCAAGGCCTCGCCACACGGATCTGCACAGTGTGAGCGGCAAGGCGGGGCTTGGATGAAGGCGGTAACGGTGACGGGCGGTTCCTCGGACGACCCGAAGAGCGAGGGAACCACCGTCACGGGGGAGGAACCCGAGAAGGCGGCGTCGCCCGCGGCGGCAGACACGGAGACCGGCACGGAGGCGGAAGACTCGACGGGCTCTCCGGGCTCTCCGGTCTCTCCGGAGCCGGGGCCGGCCGAGACGGGGAAGCACGAGGACGCGGACGCGCGACCCGCCGCCGAGAACCAGGCAGAGGGAGAGCCGGCGGCGGAAAACCGGCCGGAGCCGGAGGGTGACGTCGAGGGGGCGGACGCCGAGCCCGAATCCGAAGCACGGGCAGCGGAGACCGAGTCGGAGGCTCCCGCCGCACCCGACACCGACACACCGGACAGCGACCCCAAGGCCGAGGACGAGACCGACGCGGAGGATCCGCGCATCAAGGTCCGGCGCGCACCGGGCACCGCGACTCCCGGGACCAAGGCGCCCGGGACCAAGGCGCCCGAGACCAAGGAATCCGCCAAGCCGGAGCCGAATCCGGAGCCGGAGCCGGAGGCCGACGCGAAGGACTCGCGCACGCAGGTGCTGCGCGTGCCCGAGCCCCAGGCGACCGCCAAGCCGAAGCCCGAGGCCGAAACCGAGCGCGAGGCCGAGAACTCGCGGACCCAGGTCCTGCGGGTGCCCGGCAGCGCAGCTCCGGAACCCAAGAAGACCGCCGAGCCGGAGCCCGAGGCCGACGCCGCCGAGCAGAAGCCCGAGACCGAGGCGGCGGCCGACGCGAAGGATTCGCGCACCCAGATCCTGCGTGTGCCCGGCGCCGCAACACCCGGGCCCAAGGCGCCCGCCGAGCCGGACCCCGAGGCCAGGGACAAGGCCAAGGCCGAGGCCGAGGCGACGGATTCGCGGACTCAGGTCCTGCGCGTGCCCGAGCCCAAGGCGACCGCCAAGCCGAAGCCCGAGGCGGACACCGAGGCCGGGCCCGAGGCCGAGAACTCGCGGACCCAGGTCCTGCGTGTGCCCAGGCCCGAGACGACCGCCAAGCCGAAGCCCAAGCCCGATGCTGAGGGCGGCTCGGGGCGTGTGCCCGGTACCGCGGCGCCCGAGTCCGAGAAGGCCGCCGAGCCGAAGCCCACGTCCCAGTCGCAGGACGGCGCTCGGAAGGTGCCGGCCTGGGCCGCGGCCCGGGACGAGAACTCGGATCCGGAGCCGGAGCCCGAGCGGACGAGCCGGTTCGTCGCGCTCAAGGACCCCGACGCCGCGCCGCCCGTCACGGCGCGCCCCCAGCCCCAGGCGCGGCCGCAGGGCCCCGTACCGCAGCCCCTGCCTCCGCTGGATCTGCTGGCCGAGCTCACCAACACCCCTGCCCCGGTGGAGACCCCGCGCCGGACCGTGCTGCGGCGTGTCAAGGTGTGGACGCCAATCCTGCTGCTGCTCGTCGGTGCCTGCATCGGCGGCCAGATGCTGCGGCCCCTGCCCGACCCCCGGCTGGTCGCCGCCGAGACCGACCACACCGTCGACGGACAGGTCGCCATACCGTGGCCCGCCAAGGGTCAGGGCGCCGTGCGCGTCGTCGGCTCCGGCGACGTCGCGACCTTCGGGGAGCAGAAGCCCGTGCCGACGGCCAGCGTCGCCAAGATCATGACGGCCTATGTGATCCTCAAGAACCACCCGCTGCGCAAGGCCGAGCCCGGTCCGAGCATCACGGTCGACGCGAAGACCGTGGCGGACGGCACTTCGGAGCACGAGTCCCGGATCACGGGCCTCACAGCCGGCTCGAAGTTCAGCCAGCAGGACATGCTGAAGATGCTCATGATCCCCTCGGGCAACAACGTCGCCCGTCTGCTGGCGCGCTGGGACACGGGCACCGACTCCGAGGCCGCGTTCGTCGAGAAGATGAACGCCGCCGCGCGGGAACTCGGGATGAAGGACACCACGTACACCGACCCGAGCGGTCTGGACGCGGGTACCGTCAGCACCGCTTCCGACCAGCTGAGGCTCGCCGAGGCGGTGATGAAGGACGAGGCGTTCCGCGCGATCGTCGCCCTGCCGGAGGCCCCCATCAAGGGGTTGGGCGAGAAGCTCGTCAACAACAATGACCTGCTCACGGCGCAGGGCATGAGCATTCGCGGTATCAAGACCGGCTCCAGCACACCCGCCGGCGGAACCTTCGTGTGGGCTGCCTACAAGACGATCGACAACAAGGACCAGTTGATCATCGGCTCGCTGATGGAGCAGCGCGCGCCCGCCCCGGACGAGAACGCCCTCAAGAGCCTGGAGCTGGTGAAGGCGAACAGCAAGAAGATCATCGAATCGGTGCGGACGGCCCTCGCGTCCACCCCGCTCGTCCGCAAGGGCGATGTCGTCGGGTACGTGGACGACGGGCTCGGCGGGCGCACCCCGCTCGTGGCCGTCAAGGACCTGAACGTGATCAGCGTGCCGGGCCAGCAGTTCAAGCTGTCCCTGAAGCCGGGTGCGTCGCCGCTGCCGCACACCGCGAAGGACGGCGCGGAGGTCGGTGTGCTGACGGCGGGTGAGGGCGAGGGCGCCAAGAGCGTACCGGTGGCCGTCAAGGGAGCCCTGGCCGAGCCCTCGTTCGGTACGAGGCTCACGCGCCTCGGCTGAGCCGTCCCGTGCCGTGCCCGTGCCGTGCCCGTGCTGTGCTGTGCCCGCCGCCCGGTTCCTGAACCGGCCGACGGGCGGGTACGGGCGGCGGCGGGTCCTCAGCGGACTCAGAGGCCGTCAGTGAACAGCAGCCGGTTGGGGGTGCCGGCACCGGTGCCGGTCAGGAGGTCCTCGGTGGACGTCTCCACGAGCCGGTCGGCGACCTGCTCGGGGGTGGCCGCCGGGTGGGCCGCCTTGTAGAGGGCGGCCGTTCCGGTGACGTGCGGAGCGGCCATGGACGTACCGTCCAGGGTGACGGTGTCACCGCCGAGCAGCGCCGAGTCGATCTGCTCGCCGGGGGCGGAGATCTCGACGCACTCGCCCCGGTTGGAGAACCTGGACTGCTCGTCGCGCACGTTGCTCGCGGCCACCGTCATCACCCGGTCCGCCGAGGCCGGGGAGACCGTGCAGGCGTCGGCCGAGGAGTTGCCCGCCGCGACGACCGGCAGGGTGCCGGCCTCGGCGACGGCGGTCGCGGCCCTGTTCACGGCCTCGGAGCGGCTCCCGCCCAGGGAGACGTTCAGGACGGCCGGCTGCCTGGCGTTCTGCGCCACCCAGTCCAGTCCGGCGACGACCGCCGAGTACTCGCCGCGGCCGTCGCAGTCCAGTACGCGGACGCTGACCAGGCGTACGGCGCGTGCGACCCCGTACGTCCGGCCGCCGACGGTGCCCGCGACGTGCGTGCCGTGGCCCTCGCAGTCCTGCCCCTCACCGCCGTCCTCGACGGCGTCGAAGCCGGGCTCGGCCCGGCCCTCGAACTCGGGGTGGGCGAAGTCGATCCCGGTATCGAGGATGTAGGCGGTCACCCCGGCGCCGTCACCCGCGGTGGTGAAGTCGCCGTCGAGCGGCAGGATCCGCTGGTCGATCCGGTCCAGGCCCCAGGTCGGGGCGGGCAGCCCGGCGGCGGAGAGGGCGGCGGGGCCGGCCGGTGTCGGCGGCGCGGAGACCTCCGCGTCCGCCTCCACCGAGCGGACGCCCGGGGTCGTACGGACCTCTTCGAGCTGCTGCGGGGTGAGGGGCACCGCGAAACCGTTCATGGCGGAGCCGTACACGAAGGTGGGCTCCAGCCCCAGCCGTTCCGCGAACCCGGTGGCGTCCACGCCCTCGTCGAGGCTGACGATGTACTGGCCGGGAATGGCCGCGGCGGGCATGAGGAGCGGTGCCCGTACGGGTTCGGGGACGTCCGCGGCCGCGGCGCCGGCCAGTGCGGGGGCCGTCGCGATCAGGGCCGCGGCGGTCAGACGTGCGAGCAGTCGCATGGAGGTACTCCCCGGGAGGTGGGCGGTCGTCAGGAGACGGCCGCGTCCGTGCCGGTGCTCGGTCGCGGCCTCCCTCTCCTTCGGACGGGGCCCGGGAGGTCTTGAGGGGCCCGTCCCCGCATGGCCCAGTGCCCGCCCGCCGGACCCGGCGCACGCGGCGCGGGCAGGGCGGAGCGGGGTGGGGCGGAGCCGGTCACGGCCCGGCCGGGACCGCCCCGGCGACCGCCCCGCCGCGACCACCCGCCGGCGGGCGGGCGGGCGACGAGCCGGTCAGGCGCCGGGCCGGGGAGCCGGGTCAGGCGCCGGGCGGCACCCGGGAGGGGCGGCCCGTGCCGCGCGTCAGGGAGTACCCGAAGACGCCCGCGAGGGCGCCGAGCACCCCGCCGGCCGCGGTCCAGAGCCAGCGGTCCGACCACCAGCCGCCGGACCAGCCGTCCTCCGGCTCGCGCAGGGAGCCGGTCACCGTCCCGGCGACCAGCGGCTTGGCCAGGGCCCCGTCCACGGCGAAGGCGCCTCCCTCCTCGTGTACGTCGGCCTCGACGGCCGCGCGCACCGGCAGGCCCAGGTCCTCCTCCGGCAGGTCCACGACCGTCAGACGGACGTAGTAGCTGCCCGGCAGCGGGTCGTTGGCCCACGGCTCCGCACCGGCGCGGACCGTGCGCAGGGTGCAGGACAGTTCGACGGAGGCGGCCTCCTTGGCCGCCGCCCGGCTCTGGGTGCCGTAGGTGCAGGCCTGTCGGCGGCGGAGGCCGTCGTACACGTCGAGCTGCCACGTCGAGGCGCCGTGCCGGGCGGCGGACTCGGGCAGGGTGACCGCGGCCTTGACCGTGACGCGCTGCTGCGCGTCGACCGGAAGCACCCAGTACAGGTAGTCGCCGCTGGAGGCGCCCGCCGTGGCCTTCTGGCCGGGCCGGAACGGGGCGGCGGTACGGAAGCTCGTACCCGCCTCGGTCGGGGCGGCGGCCTCGGCCGCGGCCCCGCCCTTGCCGGGGGTGGCGCTCGGCGACGGGGTGTCCGCGGAGGCCGGGCCGGCGGCCGTACCGGCCACCGCGAGGGCGGCGGCCGCCGCGAGCAGGCCCGCGGTCAGTGTGCGTACGGTACGCATCAGTTGGTCCTCCAGACGGAGATACGCCAGCGGGAGATCCAGCCCCACACCAGGCCGGCCAGCAGTCCGGCCAGCACCAGCACGGCCAGCGTCCACCAGCCGCGCCCGAGGCCGAAGGCCGCGGCGTCGGAGATGTCGCCCGGACCGTCCACCAGGTCGATGGTCAGCTCGACGGGCATGCCCGGGGTCGTCTTGACGGACGTGGGCGCCGAGAAGGAGTTGCTGACCTGGAGGCAGACGGTCTCCGCGGCGGGCTTCGCGTCCGAGTCGGAGTCGGAGTCGTCGACCTCGGCCTTGGGGTAGCGCAGGCCGGTGGAGAGGACGTCGGTACGCCCGTCGCCGGCCTCCGAGCCGCGTACGATCTCCCGGCCGTGGACGGTCGTGGCGCGCAACAGGACGCCGTAGTCATTGTTCACGGCCCGGTCGGCGCCGATGCTCACCGAGGCGCGCAGCTCCTGGCCCGGGAGGACGTCCACCCGGTACCAGCGGTGCTCGCCGAAGGTTTCGCGGTCGCTGTAGAGGCCGGCCTTCAGCTGCGGGGCGCCCGCGCACTGCTTCGCGCCCTCGGTCGCCACCGGGTTGACGACCGGGTCTGCGGCCCGGTCGACGAGTTGGCGGACCCTGCCGGAGAGTTCGGCCTTGTGCTGAACGGAGGTGTACGTACCGCCGGTGGCCTCGGCGATACAGGTCAGCTGGGCCCGGGTCTTGGCGTCCGGAACCAGGCCGAGGGTGTCGATGACCAGGTGGATGCCCTTGGCGGCGATGTCGCGGGCCACTTCGCACGGGTCGAGCGGGGCGCAGGTGTCCTCGCCGTCCGTGATGAGGACGATCCGCTTGGTGGCATTGCCTCCCTCGAGGTCCTGGGCGGCGCCGAGCAGGGCCGGCCCGATCGGCGTCCAGCCGGTCGGGGCGAGCGTGGCGACGGCGGTCTTGGCCTCGGTCCGGTCGAGGGGTCCGACCTTGTAGAGCTGCTTGGTGTCCTTGCAGCCGAGGGTGCGGTCGTCACCCGCGTAGTCGGCGCCGAGGGTCCGTATGCCGAGCTGGACTTCGGCGGGGACGGCGTCGATGACCTCGTTGAAAGCCTGCTTCGCGGCGGCCATGCGGGACCCGCCGTCGATGTCGTTGGCCCGCATGGAGCCGCTGACGTCCAGGACCAGGTCGACCTTGGGGGGTTCCTTCGCCGTCGGTTCGTCGGCGGCCGTGGCGCTCGCCGGGAAGAGGCCGACGGCCAGTGCGGCGAACAGGCCGCAGGCCCGGGCCGCAAGCCGTTTTCTTGTGATCATCGCCGGATCGTATTGAGGATCGTCCGGCAATCCAAAAACACGGCCCGTGTGGACCGGCGGGTGGACCGGTGGATGTCCGGATGCGCGGGACACCCCCCAAGGGCTGTCCCGTACGCTGCCGAGATGAGTACCCGCACCTTCCGCATCACCGTCCGCGGCGCGTTCGACGGCCTGACCGACGGCCAGCGGGCCGAGCTTCTCGCGGCGGCGCCCGAGCACGACATGCTGCGCGCGGAGTTCACCGCCGCGGGGCACCTCACGTACGACCTGGCGCCCGCCCCTTCTTCACCTTCCGTTTCCTGGACTCGGGCGAGGCGGAGGAGGACATCCTCGACGCCACGGCGCGCGCGGAGCTGGCCGCGGAGAGCTGGCTGACGGAACGCGGTTACGGCTTCAAGCAGTTGCGCTCGCAGGCACAGGACCTGTCGCTGGCTCCGCTGGGCAAGCGGCAGCGCCGCGAGGCCGCACGGGCCGGTTCGGAGGCCTGACCGGGAACCGGTAGCGGCCGGGGCACCGGGGCGCGGCGCCGTCCGAGGGGGCGGCGCCGTCCGAGGGGGCGCGGCGCCGTTCCGTCAGGGTCCGGTGTCCGGGGCGAAGACGGTCGCGAGGTGTGCGGCCAGTTGCTGCGGGGTCGGCGGGGAGAGGCGGGCGCCGAGGTGCCCGTCGGGGCGGACGAGGAACGCGGTCGGCGCTTCGGCTGCGTACATCCGGGCGAACTCGCCGGCGGTGTCGTGGTAGGTCGGCAGGGCGGCCGGGCCCGCCGGGGTGCCGGGCGGGGTACCGGCGGGCATCACGACGCACGTGCCGACCCGGCCGCCGGAGGACTCCCGTGCCGTCCGGGCGAGTTCGTCGAGGCCGGTCCCGTACAGCAGCAGGACGTGTTCGCGCTCGCGCAGGAGGTCGCCGAGGCGCAGCGGGACTGCGGCGATCGGCGAGGTGAGGCCCGTGCAGTCCGGGGCCCGGTCGCCGGGGCGGGGTCCGGGGCCCTGGCCGGGCGGGTCGACGACGGGGCTGCCGCGGTAGCCGACGAGCAGCTGGGCCTCGCGCAGGATCAGGGTGTCGGCGTCCTCGGGGTCGGACTGCACGCCTTGGGCGGAGGCGTGACGGACCGTGCGGCCGACGACCTCCTCGCCGACGGGCCGGCGTTCGGCGTCGTAGCTGGGGAGCAGGCCGGGGTGGGCGGCGCCCTCGACGGCCAGGGCGAGCTTCCACGCCAGGTTCCAGGCGTCCTGGATACCGGTGTTCATGCCCTGCGCACCGGTCGGCGGGTGGATGTGCGCGGCGTCGCCCGCGATGAAGACCCGGCCGTGGCCGTAGCTGTCCACGATCCGGTGGCTGATGCGGAACACCGATGACCAGCGGATGTTCGAGGCGGTCGTGGGTGCCGGCGACAGCCGGTCCAGAACGGTCTGGATGTCGGCCAGTTGCGGGGTCCGGCCGCCCTGGAGGCCGTGGGCCACACCGTCCGCGGCGGCCGCGGCCCGCGCCGCGGTGGACAGTTCGGGCGGCACCTTCATGGACATCCGGTAGCGGTTGCGGCCCGGGAGGGGGATGCACACCAGTACGTCGTCGACGGCGCCCGCGCCGTCCAGGTGCATGGCGCGCAGGGTGTAGCCGTACGGCAGGTCCCAGTCGGCCTCGACGTCGGCGAGCATGTACTCCTCGGGGAAGGCTCCGCCCTCGAAGGAGAGCCCGAGGCCCTTGCGGACGATGCTGTGGGCGCCGTCGCAGCCCACCAGGTACCGGGTGCGCAGTTCCTCCTCGGCACCGGAGGGGGTGTGCAGGCGGCTGGTGACGCCGTGGGCGTCCTGGCTGAACGACACCAGTTCGGTGCCGCGTTCGACGGTGGTGCCCCAGCGGCCCAGGTGCTCGTCGAGGATGCGTTCGGTCTCGTACTGGGGCAGCGCCGCGAAGCGGTAGGGCACTTCGGGCGGCAGGACGAGGTCGATGCGGGGCCGCTCGGCGCCGTTGACGTAGGTGAGCTGGCCCCGCAGGGGGACGGCCGCGTCCAGGGCGGCGCGGACCATTCCCATGCGGTCCCAGATCTCCAGGGTCCGCGGCTGGATGCCGACGGCCTTCGCGAAGGGCAGGCGGGCGGGGAGCCGGTCGACGATCCGGCAGGACACGCCGCGTCGGCGCAGTTCCGCGGCGGCGGTCAGCCCGATGGGGCCGGCGCCGACGACCAGTACGTCCGTCGTGTTGCTGTGCGCCACTGGCAGCTCCCGGCGTGCGGCCCCCGTCGGAGTCGGTCCCGGTCCCGGTCCCGGTCCCGGTCCGACTCCATGGTGGCCGCCCGCCGGGCGTCCGGCATCTCGGCCCGGTGCTCGTTACTCGACGACGAGGTCGACCTCGATGTTGCCGCGGGTGGCGCGGGAGTACGGGCAGACCTCGTGGGCCTGCTTCACCAGGAGGGCGCCCGTCTCGCCGGCCAGGGATTCCGGCAGCTCGACGCGGAGGGTGACGCCGAGGCCGAAGCCGGCGCCGTCCTTGCCGATGGAGACCTCCGCGGTGACCGAGACGTCGCTGGTGTCCGCCTTGGCCTGGCGGCCGACGAGGCCGAGCGCGCTGGCGAAGCAGGCGGCGTAGCCGGCGGCGAAGAGCTGCTCGGGGTTGGTGCCCTGCCCGTTGCCGCCCAGCGCCGGAGGCATGGCCAGGGCGAGGTCGAGCTGACCGTCGGAGCTGACGGTGCGGCCCTCGCGGCCGTTGGCGGTGGCGACAGCGGTGTAGAGCGCGTCCATGAGAGTTCCTCTCGCAGAAGTGAACCGTGGCGGCGGCCGGTGGTCGACCGCGCTCCACCAGTAGAGCACGCAATTCAGTTGTGCACAATTCAATGCCCTCCAAGTCCTGGCCGGGTACACTGGCCGACATGACCGAGCAGCCCACCGCGACCCACTCCGACCAGGACTTCCTGCGCCTCGACGGCCAGATCTGCTTCGCGCTGAACGCTGCGAGCCGGGCCTTCGGCGGCCTCTACCGGGTGGTCCTCAAGGACCTGGGGCTCACGTACCCGCAGTACCTGGTGATGCTCGTGCTGTGGGAGCACGGCGAGATGCCCGTCAAGGAGATCGGGCAGCACCTACGGCTGGACTCGGGCACCCTGTCCCCCCTGCTCAAGCGGCTGGAGGCGGCCGGCCTGGTCCGCCGCGAGCGCAGCACCGAGGACGAGCGCTCCGTGCGCGCCGGCCTGACCGAGGAGGGCGCGGCACTGCGCGCCCGCGCGGTGGAGGTGCCCCGGCGGATCGCCGCGGCCACCGGTTTCGAGCTGACCGAGGTCGTCGACCTGCAGGCCCGCCTGAGCCGCCTCACCGCCGCGCTGGACGCGGCCGTGCCCCTGGAGGAGGCACGGGAGGCGTAGCCGCCGTCCGCGACGGACACTGGGGCCACCCCATGGCGGCAGGAGGTGGCCGATGGACCCGGTTGCGGCGCTGGACCGGATCGCGTTCCTGCTGGAGCGCGCGCAGGCGCCCACCTACCGGGTGCGGGCCTTCCGGACCGCGTCCGCCGTCGTCGTGCGCATGGGCGGGGCGGAGCTGGCCGAGCGGGCCGCCGCCGGCTCCCTGGAAGCCGTCAAAGGCCTCGGCCCCAAGACGGCGGGGGTCGTACGGGAGGCTCTCGCCGGCGGGATACCGGCCTACCTGCAGGCCCTGGAGGACGAGGCGGCCGCACTCCCCGAAGGTCCTGCGGCCTCGCCCGCCGCGGCCGCCCTGCGGGCGGCCCTGCGCGGGGACTGCCACCTGCACTCGGACTGGTCGGACGGCGGCAGCCCGATCGAGGCGATGGGGCGGGCGGCGGCCGGCCTGGGCCATGAGTGGGCCGTGCTGACCGACCACTCGCCCCGGCTGACGATCGCCCGGGGCCTCTCCCCGGACCGGCTGCGCGAACAGCTGGACGTGGTGGCCGCGCTCAACGCCGGCTGGGCGCCGTTCCGGCTGCTCACCGGGATCGAGTGCGACATCCTGGACGACGGGGCGCTCGACCAGGAGCCGGAGCTGCTGGAACGGCTCGATCTCGTCGTCGGCTCGGTGCACTCGAAACTGCGGATGGACGCGCCCGCGATGACGCGGCGGATGCTGGCGGCCGTGCGCAATCCACTGATGGACGTCCTGGGCCACTGCACGGGGCGGCTGGTCACCGGCCGCGGCCGGCCGGAGTCGCGGTTCGACGCCGAGGCGGTGTTCGCGGCCTGCGCGGAGGCCGGTACCGCCGTGGAGATCAACAGCCGCCCCGAACGGCTGGACCCTCCGAGGCGGCTGCTGCGGCTGGCCGTGACCGCCGGGACCTTCTTCGCGATCGACACGGACGCCCACGCCCCGGGCCAGCTGGACTGGCAGATCCTCGGCTGCGAACGGGCCGCGGAATGCGGTGTCCCGACGGAGCGCGTCATCAACACCTGGCCGGCCGAAGACCTCCTGACCTGGACCCGCACCCGTCACGCGCCCTGAGGCGACCGGACCGGGTGCGGCCCGGGCCCGGGCCGGGGGCGATTCGTGGAGGGAACGGTCCGTTCGGGATCCGTGCGTCGCGCGTCGGTGGCGCGGCTCAGGGGCGGAGTTCGGCGACGAGGAGGATCACATCGGCTCCGGCCACCGCCATCACCGTCCGGAACGGGAGCCTTCCCGCAGGTCTGCGGGACGCGAGGAGCAGCGCCGTGGCCGTCGCGCCGAGCAAACCCCATCCGTACGCGGTCACCCGGCCCGGCGGGCCCGCGACGAGGGCCGCGGCCGAGCCCAGGACGAGCAGCCCGGCCAGCGCCGCCGACCGCCGGGCGCCGAGTCGCTGCGGCAGCCCGGCCACCCCGGTGGCCAGGTCGTCGTCGATGTCGGGCAGGACATTGGCGAAGTGGGCGCCCGCCCCGAGCAGGGCCGCGGCCGCCATCAGCCAGGGCGGCGGCCAGGGCCCGCCGGGCAGCCCGAGGGTGACGAAGGCCGGCAGCAGGCCGAAGGCCAGGGCGTACGGGGCCCAGGAGACGACCGTGGCCTTCAGCCGGAGGTTGTACCCCCAAGCGGCCGCCACACCCACCAGGTGCACGGCGCCGGCGAGCGCGCCCACCGCCAGCGACAGTGGCACGCACAGCAGGAGCGCGAGGGCGGCCGCCCACGCCACGGCGGCGGGCGAGGCCGTACCGGCGACCAGGGGCTTGTCCCGTCGGCCGGTGGCCAGGTCGCGCCGCAGGTCGGTGCGGTCGTTGCACCAGCCCACCGACAGCTGTCCGGCGGCCACCGCGCCCGCGACGAGTGCCACCCCGGGCGGACCGTGCCCGGCCGCGACCGCGAGAACCGCGCTGAAGAGCGTCACGGCCACGGCGGGCAGCGGATGACACGCCGCCGACAGACCGGCGAGGGCACCTCCGGCGCGGGCGAGAGCGCCGCTCCCGACGCCTGCGGCACCATCGGCGCCCCGGGCGCTCCCGGTGCTCCCTACGCTGTCGGCGCTGTCGGCGCTGTCGGCAATCTGCGTGGTTCGCTCGGGCACGGCGACACGCTATGCGGCGCCGCGCCCGAATCAGGTGATTCATAACGAAGTGTCAGTTGTTTCCTATGGTGACTCAATGACACGTGTACTGGCAGTGCGCAGCGTGTTCCCGCCCCATCGCCATCCGCAGGCCGAGATCACGGAGGCGCTCGCCCGTTTCCTCCCGCCCGGCGCCGACACCGCCCTGCTGCGCCGGGTCCACGCCTCGGTGCGTGTGGAGAGCCGCCATCTCGCGCTCCCGCTGGAGCGCTACGGGCCCGCGAACGACTTCGGCACGACCAACGCCCTCTTCGTGGAAACGGCTCTCGACCTCGGAGCCCGGGTCCTCGACCTCGCGCTCGCCGACGCCGGCCTGGCCGCCCCCGAGGTCGATCTGATCATGTCGACCACCGTGACCGGGCTCGCGACGCCCTCGCTGGAGGCCCGCCTCGCCGCCCGCGCCGGACTGCGTCCCGACGTACGGCGGGTGCCGCTCTTCGGTCTCGGGTGCGCCGCCGGGGCCGCCGGCGTCGGCCATCTCCACCAGATGCTCATGGGCCGGCCCGGCCAGGCGGGCGTCCTGCTGTCCACCGAACTCTGCTCGCTCACCCTCCAGTCCACCGACTCCTCGATGGCGAACCTGGTGGCCGGCGCCCTCTTCGGCGACGGCGCCGGCGCCCTGGTGGCGGTGGGCCGCGGCCATCCCCTCTACGCGACGGCCCCCGGGCCCGAGGTCGTCGCCGCGCGCAGCCGTCTCTACCCGGGCACCGAGCACCTCCTGGGCTGGGACATCGGCCACTGGGGCATGCGCATGGTGCTCGGCCGTGAACTCCCCGACCTGGCCCGGCTGCACGTGGCCGAGGAGGTGGAGAGCTTCCTGGCCGCCCACGACCTCAAGCCCGCGGACGTCGACGCCTGGATCTGCCATCCCGGCGGCCCGAAGATCCTCGACGCGCTCTCGGACGCGCTGGCGCTGCCGGAGTCGGCGTTCGCCGCGAGCCGGCGCTCGCTGGCCGCCGTGGGCAACCTCTCCTCCGCCTCGGTCCTCCACATCCTGGAGGGCGTCCGCGGCGCCGGACCGCCCCCCGGGTCCGTCGGGCTGATGCTCGGCTTCGGCCCCGGATTCGCCTCCGAACTCGTCCTCCTGCGTTGGTGAACCCATGACCCTGCCCTCTCTGCCCTCCCTGACCGCCCTGACGTCCGTCCCCTCCCTCACCCCGTACCTGCTGCTCATCTGCCTCGTCGTCGCCGAACGGTTCGCCGAGCTGGTCACCGCGCGGCGCCACACCGCCTGGAGCCTGGCGCGCGGCGGCCGTGAGTACGGACGCGGTCACTACCCGGCCATGGTCGCCCTGCACACCGCGCTGCTGGTGGGCTGCGTGGCCGAACCCTGGGTGGCCGGACGGCCGTTCATCCCCCTGCTCGGCTGGCCGGCCCTCGCCGTCGTCGTCGCCGCCCAGGGCCTGCGCTGGTGGTGCATCGCCACCCTCGGGCCGCGCTGGAACACCCGGGTGCTGGTCGTTCCCGGACTCCCGCTGGTCGAGCGGGGCCCGTACCGGGTGCTGCGCCACCCCAACTATGTGGCGGTGGTCGCGGAAGGGGCCGCACTGCCCCTGGTGCACTCCGCCTGGATGACCGCCCTCGGCTTCACCGTGCTCAACCTGGTGCTGCTGCGCGTGCGGATCGGCTGCGAGGACGCCGCACTGACGGACGTCGGACGGCTGCGGGCGCCCGCCTCCGTCCCGTCGGCGGGCACGCCGTCATGATCGACCTGCTGATCGCCGGCGGCGGTCCGGCCGGCCTGGCGACCGCCATCCACGGAGCCCTCGCCGGTCTGGAGACCGTGGTGCTGGAACCCCGGCCCACCCCCATCGACAAGGCCTGCGGAGAGGGCCTGATGCCCGGGGCGGTACGCCGCCTCGGCGAGCTGGGCGTGTCCGTCGCCGGGCAGCCGTTCCGCGGGATCCGCTACGTCGACGGCGGGAGCGGTCTGCGGGCCGAGGGGCTCTTCCGGTCCGGGCCGGGCCTCGGCGCCCGCCGCACGGACCTCCAGGCCGCACTCGCCGAACGGGCCGCGCAGCTCGGCGTACGGGTCCTGCCGCAGCGCGCCGACCAGGTGCGCCAGGGCGTCGACCACGTCACCGCGGCCGGTCTCACCGCCCGCTATCTCGTCGCAGCGGACGGCCTGCACTCCCCCGTCCGGCGCGGACTCGGCCTGTCGGCGCCCGCCGCCCCGCGCCGGCCGGCCCGCTACGGGCTGCGCCGCCACTACGCCGTCGCACCGTGGAGCGACCTGGTCGAGGTGCACTGGTCGGCACGGTGCGAGGCCTACGTCACCCCGCTGGCACCCGACCGGATCGGCGTGGCGGTCCTCACCACCGACCAGGCGCCTTTCGACGAACAGCTCGCCCACTTCCCGCACCTGGCGGACCGGCTGGCCGGGCGCGCCGACACCCCCGTGCGCGGAGCCGGACCGCTGCGCCAGGGGGCCCGCGTACGGGTCGCGGGGCGGGTGCTGTTCGTCGGGGACGCCGCGGGATACGTGGACGCCCTGACCGGTGAGGGGCTCACCCTGGCCGTGACCGCCGCGGGCGAACTGGTGCGCTGCGTACGGGCGGGCCGGCCGCAGGCCTACGAGCAGGCCTGGCGGGACCTGTCGCGCAGCTACCGCGCCCTCACCGAGTCGCTGCTGTGGGCGCGGCGGCGGCCGCGCCTCGCGCCCCGGATCGTCCCGCTGGCCGCCCGGCTTCCCCGCGTGTTCACCGGGGCGGTCAACCTGCTCGCCTGAGGGTTGCGCGCGAACGAAAGCGGCACCCCGCGCGCGGTGCGCGGGGTGCCGCTCCGGCGGCCGCGGTCACCGCCGCGGCCGTGGCCGTGGGTCAGGCCGAACTGTCCTGGCGGTTCCGCAGTGCCAGTCCGGCGAGGACCGCGCCGGCCGCCGCGCACAGCATCACGGCGGCACCCGCCCAGGACGGGGCGTCACCCACGGTGCCGGCCAGCGGGTCGAAGGCCAGTGAGCCGGCGACGACGTGCAGGGCGACCACGCCCAGGGCCGCGGCCGCGCCGGCCCGCCACACCGCCGAGGTGTCGCGCAGCGCCACCAGCGCCCCGACGCCCAGACACACCACGGTGACCAGGAGGGGCAGCAGGCCGAGGGCGTTCCCGGACGGCGGCGCCGTCAGGTCCTGCGGCAGGTGCAGGCCACCACTGACCAGCAGGGATATCGCCACGGGCCAGCGCAGCACATGCCGCAGCGCCGCGGTGCGGTCCGGCTCCGCGACGGGAGCGGACCGCCGGGGCTTCGGCCGGCGGGGCGTGTCGTACGGCTCCCGGCGCGGGGGCTCGTACCGCTCCGGGGGCGGCTGCGGGTGCGGCCGCGCGGCCGGTGCGGCCGCCGCGGCGGGCCGGGGGCGGCGCTGCTGCTCCGGCTCACCGGACGCGTCCTTGCCCAGGATGTTCACCAGCAGGGCGACATCCTCGATGGACCGTCCGACGGCGGCGGCGCGCAGCGTGATGTCCGCCTCGCCGACCTCGTGGGGGGCCTCGCCCAGCAGGGTGACCATCCGCTGTACGTCCTGCACGGGCCGGGTCACGGCGGCCGCGCGCAGCGCCTCCTGACCGGCGTCGGGCAGCCGTCCGTCCTCCTTGAGGAGGCTCACCAGCGCGGTGACCTCCTCCACCGGACGGCAGGTGGCGGCCGTCTCCAGGAGGGTCCGCATGCGCAGGGTGTTCGGCGCCTCACCGTCGTCCGGAACGGCGGGATCGTCCGATATGGCGGGGGCGTCCGGGGCGTGGGGGGCCGCGGGCGCCGCGAGGGCGTCGGGGGCGGTGTCGTCGGGGGTCCCGTGGCGGTCTTCGTGTTGCGTCGCCGCGAGCGTGATGGGGTCATTCATGGAAAGCTCCGTTCGCCGACGCGCGGGTCTACGCAATCGCGCGCCGGTCATCGTGCGTCATGGGAAGCGCACGCTTTGTTACATTGAGTGCCACTTCCGCCCACTGCGCCATTCGGGGCGCGCAAACGGGGGTCCCCGCCCGGACCCGTGGGGAGGGTCGAGGACGTGCCCGACATGCGAGGAGTGCGAGGCCGGTGCGCCCTGCTGCTGCCGGTCGTACTGCTGCTCGTGGGGGCGGCGGCCGGTCCGCCGGCACCGGTCGTGGCCACCGACCGCGGGCCGGTGCGCGGCCGGACGCACGGGGCATACGACACCTTCGAGGGCATTCCCTTCGCGGCTCCCCCGACCGGTCCGCGGCGCTGGCGGCTGCCGGAGCCGGCGCGCCGGTGGGAGGGCTTACGGGACGCCGGTGCGCCCGGTCCCCGCTGTGTGCAGCTGCCCGTGCTCGGGTCCGGCGGGCCGGTCGGGTCCGAGGACTGCCTGTACCTCAACGTGACCGCTCCGTCGGGCCGCCCCACCGGGACTCGGCTCCGGCTCCGGCCGGTCATGGTCTGGTTCCACGGCGGCGGCTTCTTCAGCGGCTCCGGCGACGTCTACCGGCCGGACCGGCAGGCCGTCCGGGGTGACGTGGTCGTGGTGACGGTCAACTACCGGCTGGGCGTCTTCGGCCTGTTCGGCCATCCGGAGCTCGGCGGGGCGCCGGGCTTCGCCCTGGCGGACCAGCGGGCGGCACTGCGGTGGGTGCGGGCCAACGCGGAGCGGTTCGGCGGGGACCCGGGCAACGTCACCGTCTACGGCGAGTCCGCGGGGGCGCTGAGCGTCTGCGCGCACCTGGCCTCGCCCGCCTCCGCGGGCCTGTTCCACCGGGCGATCGTGCAGAGCGGCTCGTGCTCGACCACGACGCCGCCGTCGGCGCTGCTGCCGGGCCTCGGGACGTACGAGCCCTTCGTGCCCGCGCGGCGCACGGCCGAGGAGGGCGCCCGGGCGGCGGCCCGACTCGGCTGCGACCGGCCCTCGGGCGTGCTGGACTGCCTGCGCGCGCTGGACGCCCGTACCCTCGCGACCGCCGACCTGATGCGGCGGTTCTCGCTGGTGCCCTACGGCGACGGCGCCCTGCCGATGGAACCGCGGCGGGCGTTGGAGGCCGGGCGGTTCCACCGGGTGCCGGTGGTGCAGGGAACCACCCGGGACGAGATCCGGCTCTTCCTCGCGCAGACGCTGGCGGCGTACCCGATCGGCGACGAGAACGCCTACCGGGCCCGGATGGAGCGGTCCTTCGGCGTGGAGACGGCCCGTGCCGTGGCGGCGGCCTATCCGGTGTCGGCGTACCCGACGCCGGCGATCGCCTGGGCGACCCTGCTGACCGACGCGTCGTTCATCTGCCCGACGCTGCGGGACGGCGCGGCGCTTGCGCGGCACGTGCCGACGTACGGCTACCGGTTCAGCGACCGCGACGCGCCGGACTTCACCGGGCTGCCCCAGGTGCCGGGGCTGCCGCTGGGGGCGGCCCACGGCTTCGAACTGCCGTACCTGTTCACGATCACCCCGCTGAGCGGGGCGCAGCAGCGGCTCGCGGACCGGATGACCGGCTACTGGACGGCGTTCGCGCGGACCGGCGTTCCCGGGGCGCCCGGTGCCCCGCGCTGGCCGCTGCTCGGGGCGTCGGCGCGGGTGCTGTCGCTGGCTCCGGGCGCGGGCGGGATCCGTACGGTGGACGGCCGGGCCGAACACCACTGCGCGCTGTGGGACGCGCGGTGGCCGGGCGTCACCACGGCCGGGTGACGACCTCGTGCTCGGCCGTGGGGAGGGCGAGGGTGCCGTGGTCGCCGTGGCCCTCGCGGCGCCATGCGGCGAACACGGCGGCGATCCGCCGGGCGTCGTCACGGTCGAGGTAGGCACGCAGGTGGGCACATCACGCCCACGTCGTCCGCCACCGCTGTGACGTTGGTACACCGCCCCCGCCTCCCTCCGGGCAGGGCTACCGTGAGGGCATGACCAGCTCCACGGCCCTTCCCCTCCTCTACCTCGATGTCGACGGACCGCTCATCCCCTTCGGGGCGGGCCCGTACCCGCCCGGTGACGGTCCCCACCCTCTGCTCGCCCGCGTGGACCGCACGCTCGGGCCGCTGCTGGCAGGGCTGCCGTGCGAGCTGTGGTGGGCGACGACCTGGATGGCGGAGGCCAACGAGTGCGTCGCGCCTCGGCTGGGGCTGCCGCAACTGCCCGTGGTGGACTGGCCGGAGCCGTCCGACGAGGACGGGCGGGGCGGCGTCCACTGGAAGACCCCGGCCCTCCTCGGTCACGCGGCCGGACGGCCCTTCGTGTGGATCGACGACGAGATCACCGGCGCCGACCGGGCCTGGGTGGCCGAACGCCACCCAGGCCCGGCCCTGTTGTACCGGGTCGACCCGGGCCGGGGCCTGGCCGTCGGGGACTTCACCGCGCTGCGGGAGTGGCTCCGCTCGGTGTAGCCGCCGTCCACGAGGCGGCGACCAGCGACCGCTCCGCCGCCGCCAGGTGGGTGGCCGCGGCCAGCCAGGCCCAGGCGTAGCCGTCGGGCGACGGGTCGGCGAGCCGGCCGAAGGCGTCCCGCGGGCGGCGGTCGGCCTCGGCCGCCAGGGCGGCGGCCAGGTCGGCCGCCGCGGTGAGCCCGGCCCGGCGCAGTGGGCCGTACGCGGTCTGCGGCGCGGTACCGCGGGCCGCTTCGGCGACCGCGCGGCGGCCGCCTGCGACACCGGTCTCCAGGAGGCGGCGCACCCGCCACAGCGGGGAGTCGGCGAGTGGGTCGGGTGCCTCGGCCATCGGTCCGGGCCCGGCCCCGGCGGCGGGCTCGGGAGCGGCGTCCGGCGGCGGGAAGTGCGAGCCCTGGAGCCGGTCGTAGCCGAGGTCGGCCCGGCCCAGCCACTCCTCGGGCAGCCGCAGCGTGTACGGCTCGCCCGCCACCGGGCCGACGGCCACCGGGCGCAGCGTGGCGGCACGGTCGAGATCGGGACGGCCCAGAACGCGCAGGTGCAGTCCGGGGTACGAGGCGATGCGCCGCAGGTTCTCGGTGTGCGGCAGCTCCGGGTGCGGGTGCGCGGGCAGCAGCCGCAGCAGGGGTGCGTCCGGGCGTGCCTCGTGGACGAGGAGGTGATCGCCGGCTGCGCCGACGACCACGACGTCACAGCCGATCAGGGCGGTTTCGGCGGCGGCCGCATCGGCGGTGCCTGCCAGCAGCGCGGCGACGGCCTCGGCCGCGGGCCGCGCGAACAGCGGGGCCGCGGGCCCGTCGGCCCACGCGGCTCCGGGCAGCGGGGTCGCCTTGACCCCGCGTCCGGCACCGAGCCGGCCCTCCGCGGAGACCGTCGCGCCGACGACGCGCAGGCCGCCCCGGGCGAGCCCGGCGTGGTCGAGGGTGGCGCCGCCGAGGGCGACGGAGGCCCGTCCGGCCCCGCGGGCGCGGGCCAGGCCTCCCGGCCGGACGTCCGAGATCGAGTAGCGCGAGCCGTCGGGGGCCAGCAGGTGGGTGACGACCCCGCCGTAGCCGGTGGCGGAGAGCACGGGCTCACGGCACAGGCCGTGCACCTGGAGGCTGCCGCCGGCCGTGTAGGCGCGCCGGGAGGTGCCGGTCAGGGCCGGGTCGGCGGCGCCGGAGGCCAGTACTCCGGCGGTGTGCAGGAGTTCGCGGAAGGATCCGGTGAGGTCGCCCAGGCGGTGTGCGGTGCGGCGTTCACGGGCGGAGCGCAGCCCGCGTACGACCCGTAGGGCGGCCGCTTCCGCGCGGGGCAGTCCGGCCAGGCGGGCGGTGTGCGCGGCGCGCAGCAGTTCGGCCTGCACGACGGCTCCCCCGGCGGTGACACCGGCGGCGAGGGCCTCGGCGGCGGCGTGCCAGAGCGCGGCCGCGGCGCCGAGCTGGGCAGGGTTGAGCGCCGGAACGGGCTCTGCGGGGCCGGAGGGGTCGGCGGGGTCGCCGGATACGGCGGGGGCGGCTCCGACCCCGGCCTCGGCCGTGGCTCCGGCCGCGGCTCCGGCTCCGGCTCCCGTCGGCACGGCCGCGGTCGGCTCCGGTGCCGGCTCCGGCGGGGCCGCGTCCGCGAGCGGGGCCGCGCCCAGGGCCGCGGCCCGGTGCAGGCAGCGGGGTGCCAGCAGGCAGGTGCAGGTGGCCTGTCCGGCCTCGGTGACCGTCCCCGCAGGACCGGGCCGCAGGGTGACGAGGGCGTCCTCGCCGAACCGGAAGGTGACGCTTCCGTCGGCCTCGTGGACGGCGCCGTCCGCGCAGCCGGCGGTGGCGTCGTCCAGCTTCTTGCGCAGCCGCGCGGTGAGGTTCTCGACCGCCTCGGCGAGCACCTCGGGTGCGACGGGCGGCAGTTCGGTGCTCAACAGGACTCCCCACGGAGGCGGTCGCCCACCCAGCGGGCGAGGGCGAGTGGACTGAGGGCGGCCACGGGCATGCCGGCCGCGACGAGTTGCCGCGCGACCGGGACCGAGTACCGGGGGTTCCCCGTGTCGTCGAGCGCGGCGCAGCCCAGCAGATGGGCGCCGGAGGCGGCCAGTGCGCGGACCTCGCCGAGCAGTCCGGCGATCGGGCCGCCCTCCTCGAAGTCGCTGACCACGACGACGAGGGTGCGGCTCGGGACGGTGATCAGGGAGCGGGCGTGGGCGAGACCGGCGGCGATGTGCGTACCGCCGCCCACGCGCACCTCCAGCAGCAGCGAGAGCGGGTCGTCGACGCGGTCGGTGAGGTCCACGACCTGGGTGGAGAACGCGAGGAAGTGGGTGGACAGGGTGGGAACACCGCCCAGGACGGCCGCGGTCAGGGCCGACCAGATGACGGAGGCCTCCATGGACCCGGACACGTCGACGACCAGGACGAGCCGCCAGTCGGCCTCGCGGCTCGCCCGGGTGCTGAAGACGGGCCGCTCCGGTACGACGACCACCGTGCCGTCGGACCGCCGGCGGGTGTGCGCCAGGTTGGCCCGCAGGGTCCGGGCGAGGTCGAGCCGGCCGCCCGGGCGCCGGGTGGGACGCGGGGTGCTGAGTCCGGACAGCGCCGGGCGCAGCCGGGTGGCGAGCTCCTTGGCGAGCTCGTCGACCAGCCGCCGCACCAGGGGGCGCAGCCGGGCGAGTTGTGCCTCGGGCAGTCCGCCGGCGAGGGACAGTACGGAGCTGAGCAGTTCCACGGAGGGCCGCACGGCATCCGGGTCGAGCTGGGCGAGCACGTCGGTACGGCCGGCTTCGGCCGCACCGGCCAGCACCTCTTCCCGTACGTCGGCGCCGAACAGCGCCTCGAGCTCCTGCGACCACTCGCGGGCGGTCGGGAAGGAGGCCTCCCGGCCGCCGCCGCGGCCCGGTCCCTGACCGGTGCCGAGGTCGCCGGCCCCTTCGCCCTGCCCCGTGCCGTACAGCTCGTCGAGGGCATGGGCGTAGCGGCGGGCGCCGGCCGGGAGCCGGTCGCGTTCGCGGCCGAGCAGCAGCCGCCAGCGGTCGGCCGGGGCGAGCCGGCGCTCCTCGGACTCGTCCGTCCGCGCGGGTGGTACGTCGGGGGCCGCAGGGTCCGGGTCCGCGGCCCGGTCCGCGTCCGGTTCCGGCTGCCGGGGCAGCGGGAGGGCCTTGAGCGCGACGAGCCCGGCGGCGTCGGCCGCGGCCCAGAGGGCGAGCAGGGCGGGCGGGGCGTCGAGGGCGAGGTCGATGCGGTCGCCGAGGCGTTCGGTGACGGTGTCCAGCAGCCGGTCGCGGGCGGCCGGCGCGAGGGCGTCGAAACCGCCGCGCAGGGCGGGGAGACGGTCGAGGAAGTCCTGGTCGGCGAGGTGCTCGACGCGGTCGAGGAGCGGGGTGAGGGCAGCCGGGGAGGACTGCAGCAACGGGCCCGCGGCGGTGAGGAGTCCGGCGAGCCGGCGGGTCAGGCCTCGTCGGCTGTCGGGGGTACCGGCGCCGTCGATCCATCCGGCGGCGCGATCGCCGAGCGCCTCGGCCGGGTCGAGGTCGAGGAGGACCCGTACGGCCAGGGCCGCGCCCTGCATCAGCGGGGACGCCGAGGCGGCCAGGGCACCGAGCGCGTCGTCCGTGCGCAGGCCCAGGTGGTGTGCGGCGGCGCGGTCGGCGAGGGCCACGAGGGCGGCGGCGTCGGCCGGGTCGTCGCTGCCGGCGAGGCCGGGCAGGGAGCGTACGGCGGCCTCGAGGAGGTCGCCGGTGAGCGCGGCGCACGCGGCGCGGGACTCGGCGGAGGTGCCGGGGAGGTGGCCTCGGTGCAGGGCCTCCAGGAGGTCGAGGGCGTCGAGGAGTTCGGGCAGGGTCGCGGTCCGCGGCAGGGCGGTGGCGGCCTCGTGGAGGCGTACGTCGACCAGTTCGGGCAGGTCGCAGCGCGCGGCGGCGGCCAGCCCGGCGAGGATCTGCGCCGGGGTCGGGCCGCCCTCGGCGGCGGCCCGTCGGGCGGTCTCGCCGAGCGTCCCGGCCGCCGCCTGGGCGGCGGTGACGCCGCGTACCCCTGTGAGGTCGAGCCGGGCCGGGACGGAAGGCGTCCAGGACAGCCGCCACTTGGTGCCGAGGGCGGTGCCGTCGCCGGTGGCGGCTACGGTGAGCGGCTCGCCGTAGGAGGCCCCGCAGACCAGGAGGCGCTGGAGGAGGACCTCGCGGCGGCCGTCGAGGGCGGAGCGGAGCGGGTCGAGGCGGACCTCGCGCGGCGCGGGGTCCTCCGGGCACGGCAGGCGGAGCTCGGCGAGCTCGGCCTCGACGGAGGGGCCGAGGCCGGAGCGGGGGGCGTGCGGGGTGATCCGGCCGCGGGCGGTACCGACGAGCACCGCTTCGAGGGCCTGGGCCAGGGCCCGGCCCCGGCCGAGGGGTTCGCCCTGGCCGAGAACGGTGGCGACGGCCTCCAGGAGTTCGCCGCGGCCGGGCGCGGGGAGCCCGCGCAGGACGGCGAGGTCGCAGGCGAGCCGGAGGGTCTCGGCGGCCTCGCCGGTGCCGGCGGTGTGTCCGGCCCGGCGCAGTTCCCGGCAGAGCCCGGTGACGGCCACGGAGGCGGCCTCCCGGAGCCGCTCGGGGTCGCCGCCGGCTTCGAGGACGGCCTGCTGCCAGAGCGGGTCGCGGATGCCGGCGGGGTAGCCGGAGCGGGAGTCCAGCAGGTCGAAGGAGTACGGCACCAAGGAGGTGACGGCCCTGTCCCCGGGCGGGACCGTCCCGGAGCCGGCGCCCTTGCCGGTGCGCCGGACCGGCGCCGGGGCCGGGGCCGGCCCGGCAGCGGCGGTCTCGCCCGGGCCCGGCACGGCGGCCACCGCGTCGGCCTTCGGCCCTGCCGGGACCCCGGGACCGGGTACGGCGCAGCCTGCGGCGTCTGCGGCCGGGTCCTGTCCGGCCGCGGTGTCGGTGGTGCGGGGAAGCCGCCCCTGCTCCGCGGCCGGGGCCGGCCCGGAGTCGGCGGCCTTGCCCCGGAGGCGACCCGCGGCGGAGCCGTCGGCGGTTTCCGCCCCGGCCTCGCTCGCCTTGCCGGCACCGGGTGCGCCCGCACCGGCCGGGCCCCGGGCCGGTGCCGAGCGCCCGTCCGCGCTCTGCGCGGGGACGCGGTCGTCGCCCGGCCCCTCGCCGCGGGCCCCGTCACCGGCCGGCGTCAGGGTGGGAACGGCATCCGCGGCGGCGCCCCGATCGGGGAGGGCCGTCCCGGCGGGCCCCGGCAGGACCGAACCGTCGGCGTCGTGCGGCGGCGTGAGGAGGGCGGGGGCGTGGAAGGAGCCGATGACGGCGGCAACGCGGTGGCCGCCGGTGGCGGCGCCGGTGATGACGGCACGCATGTGCGACTCGCGGGCGAGGTCCCGGTCCGGGACGGGCCCGTCCTCGCGCAGTGCCCAGCCGACGCCGAGCGCGGCCCGGCGTACGGCCTCCGGGGAGCAGCCGGGTGCGAGGACCTCGACGGCGCGGTCCCACAGGTCGTCGCCGTCACGGCCCGTACCGGCGGCGGTGAGCCCCTCGGCGAAGCTGCCGGCGCGCCGCGGGGCGTCGCCTGCGGCGCCGCCCTCGGCGGCGTCCGCGACCGGCACGGTGCCGCCGGACGCCCCTGCGGGCGTGTCCGTGTCAAGGCCCGCCACGGCGGCCGCAGGCGCGGCCCCGGCCGTGGCGGTGGCGCTGGCGGTGGCCTCACCCGTCGTCGTGCCGGGGACCGGGCCCGGCGTGGTGTCCGCGGCGGAGGCCGTCGGCTTGTCCGTGGGCGGGGACGGGTGGGGAACGCGGGGGCCGGGGGTCCAGCCGGGGTCGGCCAGCGGGAGGTCGCAGCACAGGACGGCCGCACCCGACCGGCGGGCCCAGCGGATGGCCGCCAGCTCCGGGGAGAAGTCCGCGAACGGGTAGAACGCCAGGCGGCCGTCCTCGCCGGTGCCCGCGAGGGCGACCGGGGCGACGGTCTCCGGGTCGGCCAGGTGCTCCAGCCACGGCTGGAAGTCCGCCGGGAGCTCGACGCAGACCACGTCCGCGCCGGAGGCGTCCAGCAGGGCCGGCACCACCGCGGCCAGTGCGGGGCTGTGGTGCCGGACCCCGATCAGATAGGGCTCGCGGGCCGCAGCGAGCGCGTCGACCGCCGCCCGCGGGTCGGTGTGCGTCAACGCAGGCTCCCGCGCAGGTCCCAGAGGCGGCGCCACATCGCCGAGCCGTCCTCGGCGCGGCGTCGGACGGGGCCGTCCCAGTACCCCAGCAGCCTCCCGTGATCGGCCGGGTCGTCCTTGCGTACGACGCCCAGCAGGTGCCCCGGCAACAGGTCCAGCACGTCCCCGTCCGGGAGGTACGCGGCGGCGACGCCCAGCGAGGCCGCCACCTGCACCGCTTCGGCGGTGGACATGACCGTGCCGGGGCGTTCGACGTCCCAGCCCTCGGCGGAGCGGCCCGAGCGCAGGTCGCGGAAGACGGTGACGAGCGCGTCGAGCACGGCGTCGTCCACGCCGAAGGCGGCGCCGGCCCGCTGGACGGCGGCGACGGCCTGGCGGCGGATCAGCGTGGCCTCCGCGTCCGCGTCGGCGATCGGGGCGACGGTCTCGAAGTTGAAGCGCCGCTTGAGGGCGGCGGACATCTCGGAGACACCGCGGTCGCGCAGGTTCGCGGTGGCGATGACGGTGAAGCCGGGGGCCGCGGAGACCACCGCGTCCTCGGTGGCGGTCAGTTCGGGCACGCTGACCCGCCGGTCCGAGAGGATCGACACCAGCGCGTCCTGCACCTCGGGCAGGCAGCGGGTGATCTCCTCCACGCGGACCACCCGGCCGGTGCGCATGGCGGAGAGCACCGGGGAGTCGACCAGGGCCTGCGGGGTGGGGCCCTGCGCGAGCAGGAGCGCGTAGTTCCAGCCGTAGCGGAAGGCGTCCTCGGTGGTGCCGGCGGTGCCCTGCACGGTGAGGGAGCTGGTGCCGCAGACGGCGGCGGCGAGGAGTTCGGACAGCATCGACTTGGCGGTGCCGGGCTCGCCCGTCAGGAGCAGGCCGCGCTCCCCGGCGAGGGTGACGACGCAGCGCTCGACCAGGGCGCGTTCGCCGACGAACTTGGGGGCGATGGCCAGCTTCGCCGGAAGGCCGGCCCGGCGCTTGGGCAGGGCCAGTTCGGTTCCGTCGCTGCCGCAGACGAAGGTGACGACGGCCCGCGGGGTCAGCGCCCAGCCGGGCGGCCGGGGGCCGGTGTCGTGGGCGGCGAGGAAGGCGAGTTCGTCGGCGTGGCGTTCCTCGGCGGGCAGCACCTGCCGGGCGGCGGCGGGGGCGGATGGTGCGGTGGCGGTCATCTGGTTCCTCTGTGCGTGGACGAAGCGGTGGTGGGCGGGGGCGGCGCGGCCCACCGTGTCAGGTGGGCCGCGCCGCCCCCGCGTCGGGGTGCCGGTCGGCCGGGTCAGCGGCGGCGGGAGCGGGTGCGCTTCACCTTGAGCTCCTGGAAGCGCGGGACGTCGCCCTCGCGGACCCGCTGCCAGGCCCGGCGGTAGAGGTCGGCGGCCGGTTCGGCGGGGGCCAGGACGCCGAGCAGCGGCCGGCTGCCGGGGGTGAGGCCGTACATCGGCAGCTTCCACTGCTCGACCGGCAGCGCCGGGGAGGGCATGTCGGACCACCCGCCGGGCAGGAAGAGCGAGCGCCCCGCCCTGCTGCGGTCGGCCGACACCACCAGGTCGGTGGCGGCCAGTTCGGCGCGGGCGGCCTTGAGCCGGGCCGGCTTCCAGCCCGTCCACCGGGCGGTGTTGCGGTCGGTGGGGTCGGGCATGGCCAGCAGGGCCAGGTACAGAGCAGCCGCGTCGGCGCCCAGCCCGTGCTCGGCGCGGACCTCCTCCACCAGGTCGGGGACCGAACGGCTCGGGTCCTGCGGCCACCACGTGCCGGCCGCGTCGGTCTCGCCGGCCGCGGGGGCGCCCGGGTCGGCGAGCAGCGCGGCGAACCGCGGATCGTGGGCGGTCCGCAGGGCCTTCTCGGCCGCGAGGGGCTGCTGGTCGTCGCCGCGCAGCGCCGGCAGGTAGGGGTCGGAGCCGGTGGAGTCCAGGAGCGCCGTGCGCACCGCGGGCCTGGGCTGCTCGTCGTGCGTGGCCATGACGACCGCGCCGTAGCGCTCGTAGCCCTCGCCGGTCTCGGTGGGGGTTCCGGCCACCTTCCGGAAGTTCGGGAGGCTGGTGTAGTGGGCGATCTCCAGGAGCAGTTCGGGCGCGGCGAGCCGCTGCCGTACGGCGGTGAGGGCGGGCGGCAGGGCCGCTCGTACGGGGTCGCCGGCCGGCAGCCGGTGGGCGAGCCAGGCGCTCATGGCCAGGGTCGAGGTCAGGACCTGTGCGGTGAAGGGGCCGGTGGCGGGTGCGGCGGGCTCCACGTGGTCGCCCTTGACCGTCCACGGCACGTCGACCGAGAGCTCGCTGGAGGCGGCCGGGTCGAGCAGTGCGGACAGCACCCGGTGCGCGGGCCATCCGCCGCGGACGGCGCGCGCGGCCTCCGTGGCCAGCCAGTCGGGTACGGGCGTACGCCGGCCGACGCGCCGGTTCCACACCTCCGCGGCGGCCGCCACGTCCGGTCCCTCGCTCCACAGGCGTGCCGGGTCGGCGGGCAGCAGGGCCGCGACCACGGCGCGCCGGACCTCCGAGGTGAGGCTCTTGAGTTCGTCGCGGGCATAGGCGGCGTCGGTGGCCTTGACGCCGAGGGCGGTCCGCACCTCCGCGGGCAGGAAGTTGCGCTCGTAGCTGTCGAGGTTCGGGAGTCCCGCGACCAGCAGGCGGGCGAGGGCGCCGGAGACCCCGGTGAGCCGGGAGAACTCCTGCGCGGCCTCCGGGCGGAAGGGCACCGGGCCGTGCTCGGCGGCAGCGGCCAGGAAGGCGGTCAGCCAGCCCGGGTCGCGGTCGGGGTCGCCGAGGGGTGCCGCGCGGCGCACCGTGTAGGGGCCGGGGACCGTGAACCGGCCGGTGGGGTCGTGCAGGAGGGCGCTGAACTCCTGGCCGTCGGGCAGGGAGTCGCCCTGGTCGGTGACGGCGAGGACGGCTCCGCCGCCCAGCGGCAGCAGGCTGCGGTGGTAGCGGTTGCGGTCGAGGCCTTCGGGGCCGGTCAGGTGGGCGTGTCCGAGGTGGACCACGACCTGGCGCCAGCTGTCGGCCGAGCCCTGCGCCGAGGCCATCCCCAGGGTGTCCACCTCGCGGAGCACGGTGAGGAGGGCCGCCCGCTGGACGTCGCCGGTGGTCGCGGCGACGGCCCGGTAGGCGGCGGCCGCGGGCTGGTCGAGCAGCGGTGTCCAGATGAAGGTGAAGTACGGCAGGGCGGGGGTGTCGAAGTGGAGCAGCCCGGGGACTGCGGCGGCGTCGGTCGCGGTGCGGGCGGCGCCGAGGAGGCTGAGGGTGCGGTGCGTCCCGTCGCTGTCGTCGCTGTGACGGTAGTGGTTGTAGTCGACGAGGCCGCTCAGGGCGGCGCCCAGCAGCCGGTCGGCGGGGCCGAGCTCGCGCTGCTCGACGGGTGCGGAGTCGGCGTCGAGGCGGGCCGAAATCCTGTCCAGTGCCTTCTGCTGGAGGAGGGCGAACCGCAGGACCTCGACGATGCCGCCGATCAGCTGCGGGTCGGTGACCTGGGGCAGGGCCGCGCTCACGACGTCCGGCAGGTCTGCGGCCCTGGCCACGGCCGCGGCGGCCTTCAGGAGCGCCCCGACGGTCTCGCGGTCGGCCGTGCGCAGCGCGGCCGAGCCCTGCGGGTCGCGGGGGCGCAGGGCGTACCAGTGGGAGAGCGGCGGGAGGTCGACGCTGCCGGTGCTGAAGGGGGTGTCGTGGCGGTCGTTGCGGGTCTGCGCGGTGACGACGCCGTCGGGGTCGGTGAGGGTCAGTTCGCGCCAGCTGTGCGAGAGGGCGCGCGGGCGGTCGTCGCCCGGGAAGGCGAGGGCCGCGACCGGCTTGTCCCCGCCCTCGGGGACGGTGACGGTGCGTCCGCCGGTGTCGGTGGCGACCCAGCCGTTGTCCGGGAGGCGTACGGCGTGCCAGCCGAGGAGGCCGTCGACGGGGGCGCCGAGGACGGAGCCTGCCACGGTGGGCGTGGGCAGCAGCCGGCTGGCGTACCCGGAGGAGGGCTTCCCGCCGTACTCCTTGAGGGCGTCGGTGAAGAACGCGGGCATCGAGGAGCGTCCGTGGGCCCCGCTCGCCGGGTCGTACTCCAGCCAGCCGCTGTCGTTGTCCTGGTCGCGCTGGCGCCACACCCAGTAGGAGGTGCCGTCGGACAGCAGCGGCCGCTCGTCGGGCAGCCGGGTGTCGCCGCTGTGCAGGACGCCGCCGCCGGTGGTGCGGCCGCCGCCGGGGAGCTGCAGGGAGATGTTGTCGCTGCGCAGGGACCAGTAGTTGCGGTCGGTGTCCAGGGTGAGGACGGTGCCGGGCGAGGAGTGCCAGTAGCCCTCGACGCGGTTAGCGCTCCAGTCGGACCAGAAGACGAGCAGTTCTCCGTCGACGTAGTGGAATCCCATGCGGCGGTGGGAGCCGGCCGGCACGCGCAGGTCGTGCGTGAGGACGGTCGAGTCGGCGTCGATGACGCGGACCTCGGCGGTGTTGGCGACGATCAGGTACGGCCAGGCCTCGACGACGGTGAGGCCGTTGCGGTCCTTGCCGGGGGTCAGTTCGGCGACCGCCTTCTCCCAGGCGGGCCAGGCCAGTTCCTCGAAGAGGCCGCCGCGCAGGGTGCGGGCGAGGGTCTCCCCGAGGTCGGCGGCGGCTGCGGCGGCGACGTCCTCGGGGGCGAGCGCGAGGGCTTCGACGGGCAGCCAGGTCAGCCGCTCGATGGCGTCGGGGACGCCGGGCAGGCCGGCGGCGACGGAGGCGCGGGCGACCTCGGCCATCCACTCGGTCAGCAGCGGGCGGGCGCCGGGCGAGGCGGCGACGTTGCGGACGATGTCGGCCCCGCCGCTGCCGATGCCGTTCAGGGCCCGGCGGAAGGCGGGCTTGAACCGGGGGTCCGCGGCGACCGCGGTCAGGTCACGGCGCTCGTCGCGGCCGGACCAGTCGGACAGGTTGAGTGTGTCGTGGCGGTAGCGCGTCTTGTGTTCCTCGGGCGTGACGACCGGGACGTCGAGGGTGAGCAGCAGGTCGAGGAGGTCGGCGTCCTGGACGCCCACCTTCAGGCCGGTCTCCCGCTCGGGCCGGGCGAGTTCGGTGCGCAGCTGCGGTGCGCAGCGCTCGACGACGTCGAGGAGGACGGGCAGGGTGGGGCGCCGGCCCCAGCCGGAGTGGCGGGCGCTGTGGAAGCGTTCGAGCCAGCCGGCGGTGCCGTCGGCGCAGCGCTCTTCTTCGGGCAGGCTGCCGTCGGCCAGTCCGGCGGTGGCGCCGGACTCCTCCAGGACCTCCAGCCACAGGTCGGTGAGGTCGCCGTCGCCGCCGGGCGGGGTCAGTCCGAGGAGCGTGCCGCGTACGGCGGGCACGCGGCGGGCGAGCGCGACGAGGGCGCCGCGGTGGGTCTTCCACCAGCCGAGCGCGGCGCGCAGGGTGGCGGGCAGGGGCAGCAGTTCGGCCAGGTAGTCCTGCTCGGGTTCGGTGCCGGTCAGGCCCGCGCTGCGGGCGAGGCGGCGCAGCTCCACGGCGGCCTGCGCGGAGGGCGGCAGGCCGCCCGCGGTGCGGCGTACGCACAGCCGGCGGAAGCGCTCGTAGGCCTCGGCGGGGCTGACGCGGACGGCCAGTGCCTTGCCGTAGCCGGCGAGGACCTTGACCGGCAGGGCGCCGGCCAGTGCGAATTCGAGGAAGACGGAGTCGAGGCGGTCCTCGTCGACGGGCAGTCCGTGCTGGGCCTCGGCGGTGCGGGCGCGGCCGAACAGCTGGGCGGCGTAGGTGGTGTTCTCGACGGCGAGGAAGATGCGTGCGGCCTGCTCGTGGAAGAGGGGCAGGAAGTGCGGCACGGAGGCGGCGAGGCGGTCGGCCAGTTCGAGGCAGGCGTCGAGCGCGGCCTTGGGCTTGGTCTTGGCCTGGCGGGCGATCCGGTCGAGTTCGGGGACGACGGCGAGGGCGTGGTGGCCGTCCTCGGGGTGGTGCACGAGGACCCATTCGGGGAAGCCGAGTGCCTGGCGCCGGCTCAGGCCGACGACGGGCGGCTCGCCCTCGTCGCGCACGAGGCCCAGGAAGCCGGCGGCGAGGTCCTCGGCCGCGCCGAGTTCGGCGGCGGCGAGCCGGACGACGACGCGGTCCTCGTCCAGGCCCGGGTGCCGGTAGCTGCGGGCGGTCAGGTCGACGGCGTCGGCTCCGGCACCGGTGGTGCCGTTCGGGAGGACGGCGCCGGCCTGCAGCAGCAGTTCGGTCTCGGTCGTCCCGGTGTCTCTCAGGTTCTTGCTCATGCGTCCCCGCCCTCCTCGATCTTGCGCCCGGCGAAGAGTGCCGCGGCCATTCGCATTCCTTCGGACCAGGCCACCGGGCCGACGTTCGCCAGCCGTACCGCCCGGCCGTCCTCGTCGTGCCAGCTCAGGGCGCCGGTGGTGGTCTCGGCGTCGTAGTAGGGCTCGCCGATCCACACCGCGGCCTCGGTGCCGGAGCCGGTTCCCGCGTCGCGGACCTTGCAGGTGGCGTAGCCGCCGGAGACCCGGTAGCCGAGGGCGGTCGCGCGGGCGGCGAGGCTGAAGCGGGTGGGGAAGACCCCGCCCGCGTAGTCGCGGACCTCGGTGGCGGTGGCGGAGACCTCGTCGGGCTTGATCCAGGTGGCGCGGTGGATCTGCTCGACCTGCTGCACGAGGCCCAGCTCGGCCGCGAACTCCCGTACGTCGTCCAGGTCGGGCAGCAGGACGGGGTGGGGCAGGGTCACCGTGCGGGGGGAGAGCCGTACGGTCTCGCCGTCGAGGTTGACCACCTTCAGCTCGCCGTCGGCGGTGGCGTCCCGCAGGAAGCCGACCTCGTCGGGGTCGTCGCCGACGACGGCCAGGTCGCGCAGGGCGTTCTGCCAGGCCTCGTCGGGCCAGACCCGGGCGAGCAGTTCGGTCGGCACCGGCAGCGAGGACACCATCCAGCCGTCGACCTGGGCGACGCAGGCCGCCGCGTGCCGGTCGAGCCATTCGGCGAGCCGGCGCAGCCGGTCCACCTCGGGATGGTCCTTCAGTGCCTTGGGCAGCGTCTTCAACTGCCGTCCCGCTGCCCGGCCGGTGACGGACCTCGCCGCCACCCGCCCCTCCACCAGGGCGATCTCGTACCCCTCGCCCGCCGCCAGCCATGCCATCAGACTGTGCCCCTCCGCCTGTCCGTACGTGGTTCCGCGCAGCCCTGACAGGGGGGAGCGAACCCCCCTGAGCTGCGGTATGCCGGGAGACTAGCGAGGGCCACTGACAACGCCCGCCGGAGGGGCCTCCGTAGGCTGAATGTCCACTTCTGGGTAGTCTTTCCCGGACAGTGGCGGAGCGGTACCGGCTCGGGTGGGGTCATGGGACGTCAGATACGCGTACGGGGTGTGCTGCTGGCGGCGGCGCTGCTGCTGGCGGCCGGAGCCGGGTGCTCCGGTCCGGAGGGTCCGGGCGGGCCGCGCCCGCCGGGCGGCGGGGACGCGAAGCCGCAGCCGTCGCCCTCGCAGGCGGCGCCGCCGGCCGGGGCGCCCGCCGCGGGGGACGTGCTGCCCGGCATGGTCACCACGGCGGTGGCGCGCACGCAGTTGGCCGCGCTGAAGGTGGCTCCGGTGGGCACGATGGCCGGCTACAGCCGGGCGAGGTTCACGCACTGGGCGGAGCAGGGCGACAAGTGCGACACCCGTGAGACGGTCCTGCGGCGGGACGGCACCGACGTGACGCAGGACGGCGAGTGCCGGGCCGTGTCCGGTACCTGGAAGAGCATGTACGACGGGGTGGTCGTCACCGACGCGGCGAAGATGGACATCGACCACATCGTGCCGCTCGCCGAGGGCTGGCGCTCCGGCGCGTCCGGCTGGGACGCCGCCCGGCGCAAGGCCTTCGCCAACGACCTGACCCACCCCCAGCTGCTGGCGGTCACCGCGTCCTCCAACCGGTCGAAGGGCGACCAGAGCCCCGACCTGTGGCAGCCGCCGGACCGTTCGAGCTGGTGCCGGTACGGACGGGCCTGGACCACCGTCAAATCCGCGTACGAACTGACCGTCACCGAACCGGAGAAGAAGATGCTCACGACGATGCTGGACACCTGCACCTCATGACCGGGGCGGAGGCGGACCAGTGGCAGGACGAGGTGCTCGCCGGCCCGGGCGGCGCCATGACCGACGAGGTCGGCGTCATCACCGGCCCGCTCACCCTGCGCACCACCGCGACCGCCGGCGGGCTGGTCCGCTTCGACGTCCAGTACAAGGACGCCGACGAGTGGTACACGCTCACCGGCAGCCCCCGGCCCCACCGCGGCTCCCCGGCCGCCCTGCACGCGGCGGCCCTCGCCGCGATCCGGTCCGGCGGCGCGGCCGAGGCCCCCGCCCCCGGACCGGGCCCCGGCCCCGCCTGAGACCGTACCCCCGGCGCCGGTTCCGGGGCGGCCGGAGCGGCTGAGAGCGGTCAGAGCACGGCGATGCCCAGCGGCCGGTCGCCCGCGGGCAGGCGGCGGGTCGCGCCCGTGTCCAGGTCGACGACCGTGATGCCGTTCCAGTGGCCGTCGCGGGTGTGGCCGCCCGTGACGTACGCGGTCCGGCCGTCGCGGGAGACGGCGACGTCCTCGTGCGGGCCCTCCAGGGGGTGGACCCGCTCGGTGCCGTCCGGGGCGCGGACCGTCAGCGACGGGCCCCTCCCGTCTCCCGGCCGCACGGCCCCGGTCCCGACCACCAGGAGCCGGCCGTCGGCCGTGAGCGCGGCCCCGTGCTGGTGGGTGTCGGCGGTCATCGGCTCCACCGTGGTGCGCCCGGTGCGCGGGTCGACCACCGCGAGCCGTTCGCCCTCGAAGGGCAGCAGCAGCTTCCCGTCGGACAGGCGTACGGCCGTGTAGTGCGGCTTCAGCCAGGAACCGAGGCCGCCCTCGGTGCCGTAGGGGGCCACCTCGATCCGCCGGGTGCTCAGCGGTCCGACCGCCACGACGGTGACGTCGAAGGAGTCGTGCCCGGTCACGTAGACCTCGGCGCCGTCCCGTGAGACGTCCACGTCGAAGGGGCGCCGGCCCACCGGGACCACGGCGGTGACCGCACGGCTCGCGGTGTCGACGACCTCCAGGACACCGGTGCTTCCGGGCACGTTGACCCCGACGTAGGCGCGTTTTCCGTCCGGGGAGAGGGCGATACCCATGCCGCCGCCCCGGTACTCGCCCTCGGCGACCGGGCCGGTCGCCGTCCGGTACGCGATCCGGGAGAGGCGTACCCGGGTGCGGGTGTCGACGACGGCGACGCCCTCGGCCGTGGCCACCCACGCGCGGCCGTCGGCGCCGACGGCCAGGGCGTACGGGGCCAGGCCCACCGCGACGGAGGCGACCGCGCCGCGCTCCGGATCCACGAAGGTGACCGTGTCGGCGCCGAAGTCGGCGGTCAGCAGCAGCCCCTGCGGGGTCGGCGCGGTGGCGGGCAGCGGGGAGGCCGCGGACGGTGCCGGGCCCGGTCCGCCGGGCGCGGCGTCCCGGGTGCAGGCCCCGAGCAGGGTCGCGGCGGCGAGCGCCGCCAGGGCGGTACGGGCGCCCCGCGCCCGGCGGTTCACCGGCCCTCCGTCGCGGGCCGCGCCCCGGCCGCCCGCAGGATCCGCGCCATGCCCGCGAAGCCCCGGCGGATGGCGTGCTCGTACGGGGTCACGCCGTCGTGGTCGGCGAGCAGCGGGTCGGCGCCCGCCGCGAGCAGGACGGTGACGATCTCCTCGTGGCGCGGGCCGCCGTCGCCGAGGATCACGGCCTCCAGCAGCGCGGTCCAGCCGAGCCGGTTGACGTGGTCGACCTCGGTGCCGGTCTCCGCCAGAACGGCCCGCACGTAGCCGGTGTGGCCGCGCTCGGCGGCCGGGATGAGGGAGGTCCCGCCGAAGCGGTTGAGCTGCTTCAGGTCGGGTCCGGCGGGCAGCAGCAGGCGCATCATCCGCACGCTGCCGGTGACGCCGGTGACCAGCCAGGGGCTGTCCTCGCGGGAGTCCGGGGCGTTCGGGTCGGCTCCGGCGGCGACCAGCAGCCCGGCCGCGGCCAGGTGGTCGCCGAGCGCGGCGAGCAGCAGCGGTGTGCGCAGCTGCTCGTCGCGGGCCTCCACGGCGGCCCCCGCGGCGAGCGCCGCGCCCACCGCGGCCGCGTCGCCGCGGCCGGCCGCGTCGAGGAGGAGTCGGTCCTGGTCGTGCGCGTTCATGGTGTCCCTCTCGGCTCCGGGGGCTGGGAGGGCCGCGTACGCCCTCCCGCTCCCCCGGTCCATGCTCGCCGGGCCGCGGCCCGTGGCCGGTCCGCCCGGTGGACGGACCGGGAGGGCGGTCCGGACGACCCGAGGGTCGTCCGATCGGCCGATGCGGGACGGCCGTGGTCCGGTCAGGCCTCGTACTCCGTGAGGTCGATGCCGTGGACGTGCACGGCGTGGCCGTACCGGGGGTCGGTGGTCTCGCGCTCCCGCGCCATGTCCAGCTTGCGGATCACGTTCTCGGAGGCGGTGTCGCCGAGCCGGTTGACGGCGACGACGCGGTCCAGGCCGCGGTCCTGGAGGGCGAACTCCAAGGTGGCGTGGGCGGCTTCGGAGGCGTAGCCCTGGCCCCAGTACTGGCGGCCGAGGCGCCAGCTGATCTGGACGTCGGCCCGGGCGTCCGGCAGGTCCTCGAGGACCGAGAGGCCGACGGCCCCGATGAGTTCTCCGGAGCCGAGGAGCTCGACGGCGAAGAGCCCGAAGCCCTCCTCGTCCCACTCCTCCTCCCAGCGCTCGATCTCCTCGGCCGTCTCGTCGAGGCCGAGGGTGGAGCCGTCGCCGATCCAGCGCATCACCTCCGGGTCGGCGTTGATCTCCGAGAGGGGGACGAGGTCGTCGTCGGTCCAGAGGCGGAGGAGGAGTCGGGGGGTACGGATCTCGGTCATGCCCCACATCCTGCCGAAATTCGCCGGACCAGCGGTAATCGGCTGTTGCGGTGGTGTTGCGGGTGCGTGGCCATCCGCCGGGGAAGCTTTCCGCGGTTCGCCCCCGGCCCCTACGGTCGGCCGGGAACCACGACCGAGGAGTGACCCTGCCATGCCGCTCGACATGTCGGACGAAAGCCACTACGACCGCACGCGCCTGCGGCAGTGGGCCCGCGGCCGCGCCCGCTCCGCCGGGGTGGACCGCCGCGACCTGCTGAAGCTGTTCGGGGTGGGGGCCGCGGCCGGATCCCTGGGCGTGGCCGGGGGCGGTACGGCCGCTGCCGCCCCGGCCCCGGGGGCGGCGGCGGACGCCGCGCCGGGCATCGTCAAGGCCCTGCCGCCGGAGCTGTTCACGATCCGCGGGACGAACGCGGAGACGAACTTCGCCTCGTTGCGGGGCACGGGGCACCTCACCCCGATCGACCGATTCTTCGTCCGCAACCACACTTCCACCCCGCGCATCGACGCCGGGACGTGGCGGCTGAAGCTGTGGGGCGACGGGCTCGCGGGGGGCCCGGTGGAGTTCTCGTACGAGCGGCTGCGTGCCCTGCGCGCGGTGGAGCGGACGCTGTTCATCGAGTGCGCGGGCAACGGCCGGAGCTTCTACTCCACGCAGCAGGGCCAGCCGGTCACCGGTACGGCCTGGACGCTGGGCGCGATCGGGGTCGCGCACTGGCGCGGGGCGCGGCTGTCGGACGTGCTGCGGCTGGCGGGCGTGACCCGGGGCGCGGTCGATGTCCTGCCGCGCGGGCTGGACGACGAGGTGGTGGCGAACGGGGTGAACCTGGGCCGGGTGCGGCGTCCGCTGCCGGTGACGAAGGCCCTGGACGACGTGCTGCTCGCCTACGAGATGAACGGGCGCCCGCTGCCGCCCGACCACGGCGGCCCCGTCCGCCTGGTGGTCCCGGACTGGGTGGGGATCTCGTCGGTCAAGTGGGTCGGTGACATCGAGGTGAGCGGCGAGGCGCTGTACTCGCCGTGGAACACCGACTTGTACCGGCTGTTCGGGCCGGGGCACCCGGCGGAGGGCAGCGCCCCGCTCACCCGGCAGACCCTCAAGAGCGCCTTCGAGCTGGAGCTGGGCGCCACCGTTCCCGTGCACCGGCCACGGCTGCTGACGGGCCGTTCGTGGTCCGCCGCCGCCCCCGTGACCCGGGTCGAGGTCAGTACGGACGGCGGCGGCCACTGGCGGCGTGCCCGGGTGCACGACTCCCCGCGGCGGGGCGGCTGGGTGCGCTGGTCGGTGCCGTGGACGCCGCGGACGACGGGTGCGACCGCGCTGCTGGCCCGGGCGAGCGACGGGACGGGGCGCACCCAGCCGGAGACGGCGGTCCACAACACGCAGGGCTACCTCTTCGACGCGGTGGTGCGGCACCCGGTCACGGTGGTCTGACCCCCGCCTGGGGCTACGGGGTGTGGAAGCGGACCTCCGGTGCGTCGGCGGACGGACCGTCCAGGACGGGCCGGGACTCGCCGCGCAGGTGCCGGTCGAGGAAGGCGCCGACGTAGCGGCGGGTCAGTTCGACGGAGCGGTCGCCGGGCAGCGGGGCCTCGGGGTCGTCGAGGCCCAGTTGCTGGCCGATCGACGGGAAGTCGCTGAAGGTGAAGTGCCCCGAGCCGTCGAAGGTGATCCAGCGCTTCCAGCCGTCGAGGCCCGGCCAGTCCCGGTCCCAGCTCGCGTTGCCGCCGGGGCCCCGGCCCTGGGCGCCGAGGAGCAGGAAGGGGCGGCCGCCGAGTCCGGTGGCGGGTACGGGCGTGGCGTTGCCGCCGTCCATGTTCACCCCGGCGCGGATCCGCGGGTCGGCCGCCATCGCGGCGATCGCCGAGGCGCCGCCGATGGAATGGCCCGCCATCGCGATGCGGCCGCGGTCGATGAGGTCGGCGTGGCGCCAGACGGGACGGGGCCCGGTGAGGCGGTCCAGGAGGAAGGACACGTCGCGGGCGCGGTTGTCGCTGACCGCCCGCATGCCGGTCTCCTCGGCCTTGTCGCAGGCCAGGCAGGTGAGGACGCGGCCACCGGGGAAGGCGGTCCCGACGCTCTCGTACGCGTGGTCGACCGCGGCGACGACGTAGCCGCGGGAGGCCAGGTCCTCGGCGAGCGCGGTGAGGGTGGCACGGTGGACGGTGAAGCCGGGCGAGAGCACGACCAGCGGGTACCGGCCGGCGACGGGGCGGGCGCCGGTCCGGGCGGCGCTCGCGGTACCGGTCAGGGTCTCGACGGGGACGGCCTGGTCCAGTCCCTTGTCGACGAGCAGGAGCCGGGCCTCCTCGCGGGTGAGGTAGCGGGCCGTACCGCCGGTGTCGCGCCGCGCCGGGTAGCGCATGGTGACCATCAGTTCGCGCGGTCCGGAGCCGGCCCAGGGGTCGGTGCGGCTGCGGTCCACCAGGTGCAGGTCCTCGCGGCCGACCGCGAACCGGCCGGTGGGACGCGGGAGTTCGACCGCGGTGCGGCTGCGTTCGGACGCCGTCGGGGCGTCCGCCGCGACGGCGGTGCCGGCGGCGGCGAGCGGGAGCGGCATGAGCAGGGCGAGTAAGGCGGCGGCTGCGGCGGTTCGGCGTCGGTTCATGGGGACGACGCTATGCACCGCGGCCCGGCGGGTCGTCACCTTGCCGGTGGATCCGGCCGTACCTCCCGGGGAGGGCTCCGCGCCCTGCGTCACTCCGAAGTATGAATGCTCGCGGGAACGGTGATGGCCCGGAGCTTCTCCCGCAGGTACGTGTGGGAGTCGACGGGGTCGTGCACCAGACGGCCGATGGGGGCGGGGAGGGATTCCACCCGGGTGTGCGCGTCGCACTCGTAGAAGTAGACGAGCGAGATCAGTTCCTCGGCGGGGGTGTCCGCGGGCGGGGGCAGCACCCGGTGGCGGCCGGCCCGCCAGCGGTCGCCGGTCCAGCGGGCCATCAGGTCGCCGATGTTGACGGTGAGCGCCGCCGGGTCGTAGGGCGCGTCCTGCCAGCCGTCGGCGTCGGTGTGGATCTGGAGGCCGCCCGAGCCGAGCTGGCGGTCGAGGACGGTGACGGTGCCGAAGTCGGTGTGGGCGCCGATGCGGAACTGGCCCGGCAGGGGTGTGCCGACGGTCTCGGTGCCCGGGTACCAGTTGAGGTTGAACCCCCAGGTGGGGTGTCCGGTGTGGCGTGTGAAGTGGTCGTCGTCGAGTCCGAGGGCGGAGGCGAGGAGTTCCAGCAGTTCGTCGGAGAGGGCCCGCATGCGGGCCAGGTACTCCGTCACCGGCGGCCGCAGCTCCGGCACCTCGGCGGGCCAGGTGTTGGGCCGGAACCACTCGGCGTCCACGGACGGGTCCCCGGTCGGCTCGTCGGCCGCGAAGGACCAGGACTCCTTGAGGTCGGGCGGCGAGGCCGCGCCCTCCGCGTAGCTGTTGGCCTCCGCCCCGGGGCCCAGCCAGCCCCGGCCGCCGACGGTGACGGCGTACGGCTCCTTCACGGCGGCCGGCAGCCGGAAGAAGTCACGGGCCGTCTCCCGGATCCGGGCCGGCAGCGCGGGGTCCACGCCGTGGCCGGTGACGAGCAGGAATCCGGCCGCGCGCAGGGCCTCGTCGACGCGGGCCGCCGTACGGGCCCGTTCCCGCGGTCCCCCGGAGCGCCACGGCTCGAGATCGATCACGGGAACCTGGGATCCGGCCATGGGAGACCTGCCTTCCGACGCTGCGCGGTGGTGTCCGGGATGTCCGGGACCGAGGCTAGCGCCGTCCACGACCGGACGGGATCGACACGGAAAGTGATTCTCGGCCACTTTGTGTGCGCATCGGCGGGTGCGGTTCGTGTGGATCACGAGGATTGTCACGATAAGGACCAGAATGGAACGACGGGTGCCTCAGGGACGGAGCGTGCGGTGGAGATTTCGACACGGGAGGTCTTCGGTGCGCCGTGCTGGGTGAGCCTGATGACGCGCGACCTGGAGACGGCCCAGCGGTTCTACCGTGCCGTGGCGGGCTGGCGGTTCCGCCCGGCCCGCCTCGGCGAGGCGTTCTCGGTGGCCTTCCTCGACCGGGTCCCTGTGGCGGGCATCGGCGCGCTGGCCGCGGATCTGGGGGTCGCCGCGGCGTGGACCCCTTACTTCGCCGTGGACGACGCGGACGTGGCGGTGGACCGCATCCGGGAGCGGACGGGCACCATCGCGGTCGGGCCGGTCTCCTTCGAGTCCTGGGGCCGCGCGGCGCTCGTCGCCGACCCCGACGGTGCGGTCTTCGGGATCTGGGAGGGCGACGTGGCCGCGGACTGGCGGGCTGGCAAGGGTCCGCTGCCGGCCTGGCTGGAACTGCGTACCCGCAACGCCCTCGACGCGGCGATGTTCTACGGCGCGGTCCTGGAGTGGGCCACCGACCGGCCGGGCTGCTGCACGGTCTCCTACGAGGAGGACCAGGTCGTCCTGCGGCAGAACGGCGAGCCGGTGGCCCGCCTGAACAGCGGTCCCGTCGAACTCGCCGCCTACTCCCCGCACACCCGGCCGCGCTGGCACGTCCACTTCCGGGTGCCCAGGCTCCGGCCCGCGATCGAGGCGGCCGTCATGCTGGGCGGGCGCATGGTCTCGGACATCGCCTCGAACGCCGCGGAGCGGTGGGTGACGCTGCGCGACCCCGACGGGGCGCTCTTCACGCTCACCACCGCACTCGGGGCGGACTCGGAGGAGGACCTGGCCCGGCCGGGCCTGCACTGACCGGGCGCGGGGGCGGCGACCGGGCACGCGCCGGGGCCGGCGCTCGGGGCGGTGACGGGCCCCGGGCGGCGACCGGACGCGGAGCGGTGCCGGTCAGCCGAGGGCGGCCAGGACCCGGTCCGGGGTGAGGGGCAGCTCGCGCCACCTGCGTCCGGTGGCGTGGCTGACGGCGTTGCCGATCGCGGCGGCCGCCCCGACGATGCCGATCTCGCCGATGCCCTTGCCGCCCGGGGGGTTCAGGTGGGGGTCGTCCTCGTCGATCCAGTGCGCCTCGATCTCGGGCACGTCGGCGTGCACGGGCACGTGGTAGGACGCCAGGTCGCACTCGACGAAGTCGCCGTGGACGGGGTCGAGGGAGCTGTGCTCGGTCAGGGCCATGCCCAGACCCATGATCATGCCGCCGACGAACTGGGAACGCGCGGTCGTCGGGTTCAGGATGCGGCCGGCCGCGTACACGCCGAGCATGCGGCGCACGCGCACCTCCCCGGTGACCGTGTCGACCCGTACCTCGGCGAAGTGCGCGCCGAAGGCGTGGCGCGCGTACGGGGGCTTCTGCTTCGCCTGCTCGGTGGTGTCGGCGGAGGCCGAAAGCCCCTCGGGCGGCAGCGGCCCCCGGTGCCGGGCCAGGGCTGCGGCCAGGGCGGTGCAGGCGTCGTGGACCGCCCAGCCCCAGGAGGCCGTGCCGGCGGAGCCGCCGGCCAGCGGTGCGTCGGGCAGGTCGCTGCTGCCGATGGCGGCGGTCACGGACGCGAGCGGGACACCGAGGGTGTCGGCGGCCACCTGGGCCAGGACGGTGCGGGCACCGGTCCCGAGGTCGGTGGCGGCGATCTCGACGAGGTAGCTGCCGTCGGGCCGGGCGTGGGCCCTGGCCGAGGAGGGGGCGACCCAGACCGGGTAGGTGGCGGCGGCCACCCCCACGCCGGACAGCAGCGGACCGTCCCGGCGCGGGGTGCGCAGGGCGGCCCAGCCGAACCGCTCCGCCCCCTCGCGCAGGCACTCGACGAAGTGGCGGCTGCTGAACGGGCGCCCGCTGTCCGGCTCGTGCTCGGGCTCGTTGCGGATCCGCAGCTCGATCGGGTCCATGCCGAGCTCGTCGGCCAGTTCGTCCATGGCCGTCTCCAGGGCGTACATGCCGGATGCCTCTCCGGGGGCCCGCATCCAGGAGGGGGTGGGGACGTCGAGGGGGACGACGCGGTGGGTGGTGCGGCTGTCGGGGACGGCGTACATGACGCGGCCCGGGACGGCGGCCGGTTCGACGAACTCCCCCACGCGGGAGGTGTGGGTGGTGGCCGTGTGCGTGTAGGCGGTGAGGGTGCCGTCGCGGCGCGCGCCCAGGCCGATCCGCTGCCGGGTGGGAGCGCGGTGCCCGACCGTCGCCGCCAGGTGGCGGCGCGGCAGGACGAGCTTGACGGGGCGTCCGGTGTGCCGGGCGGCCATGACCGCCAGGACCACGTGCGGACGCGGGGTGCCTTTGCAGCCGAAGCCGCCGCCCACGTGTTCGGAGACGACGGTGACGTGCTCCGCCGGCAGGTCGAAGAGGGAGGCGAGCGCGGTGCGGACGGTGCCGGCCCCCTGGCTGGAGTCGTACACGGTCAGCCGGCCGGTCGCGGCGTCCCAGAGGGCCGTGGCCGCGTGCGGCTCCATCGGGTGGTTGTGCAGCGGCGGCACGGTGTAGGTGCGTTCGATCCGTACGGGGGCGGCGGCGAGGGCCGCGTCGGGGTCGCCGCGTTCCCGGTGGCCGGGGAAGCCGCCCGCCTCCTCGGGGGTGCGGGCGTCGGGGTGGTCCTCGCGCAGGAGTACCTCGTGCGGCTCGGCGGCGTAGGCGACGCGTACGGCTTCGGCGGCGGCCCTCGCGCCCTCCGGGGTGTCGGCGATCGCGAGGGCCACGTACCAGCCGCGGTGCGGGACGGCGGTGTCCTGGAGGACCTGGAGCGTGGCGTCGTCGGAGGGGCCCAGGCGGGGTGCGTCGTACGGGGTGAGGACGGCGAGTACGCCGGGCAGGCGCAGGGCCGCGGCGGTGTCCACGGCGGTGACGCGGCCGTGCGGGACGGTGGCGGGGACGGGGAGGGCGTAGGCGCAGCCGGGCGGGGTGTGGTCGGCGGCGTAGCGTGCGGCGCCGCTGAGCTTGTCGGGGCCCTCCGCGCGGGCGGTGGCGGTGCCGAGGGCGGTGTGCGGGGGCATGGCCTGCTCCTGTCGGGATCTGACCGCGGACGGGGTCACCGGGGGCGGGGTGTCCGGCGGCGGGGTCACCGGCGGCGCTCTACGGTGCTCGGCGGGCGGTCGCGGCGTGCGTGGTGAGTGTGGTGAGCGCGTCACGGGCGAGGTTGCGGGCGAGGACGACCTTGTGGGCGTTGTCGCGCAGGGGCCGGGCCCGGTCGAGTTCGGCGTCGACGGCCCGCCGGACGGTGTCGGCGTCGGGGACGGCCCCGGTCAGTGCCCGTTCGGCCGTGGTCGCCCGCCAGGGCCGGTGGGCGAGGCCGCCGAGGGCGAGGGCGACGTGCCGGACGCGGCCCGTGGCCGGGTCGAGGTCGAGGACCGCGGCGACGGAGGCCAGCGCGAAGGCGTAGGAGGCCCGGTCGCGGGCCTTGCGGTAGAGGGAGACGGCGCCCGGTGCCGGGGCGGGCAGGAGCACGGCGGTGACGATCTCCCCCGGGCGGATGACGGTGTCCCGCTCGGGGTGGTCGCCGGGCAGCCGGTGGAAGTCGGTGGCGGCGACGGTCCGGGTGCCGTCGCCGTCGCCCTCGCCACTGTCGGTCCCGCCGCTGCCGTCGCCGCCGCTGTACAGCTCGATGTCGGCGTCGAGTGCGGCGAGAGCCACGGCCAGGTCCGAGGGGTGGGTGGCGATGCAGTGCGCGGAGTACCCGAGGACGGCGTGCTCGCGGTGGACGCCCTCCAGGGCGGCGCACCCGGTGCCCGGCAGCCGTTTGTTGCACGCCTTGGAGACGTCCTGGAAGTACGGGCAGCGGGTGCGCTGGAGCAGATTGCCTCCGATGGTGGCGACGTTGCGCAGCTGCCCGGACGCACCGGCGAGCAGGGCCCGGGAGACGAGCGGGTGGCGGGTCCGTACGAGGGGGTGGGCGGCCACGTCGCTGTTGCGGGCGGTGGCTCCGATGCGCAGGCCGCCCCCGGGCCGCTCCTCGACGGCGTCCAGCGGCAGCCGGGAGACGTCGATGAGGGTGGCGGGGGTCTCGACGCCGAGCTTCATGAGGTCCACGAGGTTGGTGCCGCCGCCGAGGTAGTGGGGGCCGGGGTGGGCGGCGTAGGCCGCGGCCGCCTCGCGCAGGCTGCCGGCCCGGACATATCCGAAGGGCTTCATACGGGGCCTCCTCCGGGCGCGGGCGCGGCCGCGGCGCCGGCTTCGGTGTCGCTGTCGCTTCTGTCGCCGGCGCTTCTGTCGCTGTCGGCCGCGCCGTCGGTCACCGTGTCGGCCACGGCCCGGACGATGGCCGGGTAGGCGCCGCACCGGCACAGGTTGCCGCTGAGTCGTTCCCTGAGCTCCGGCGCGGTCGGCTCCACCGGGCGTCCGGGCTCGGCGAGGGCCGCTTCCGGGGTGACGGCCGAGGGGTGGCCCGCGGCGGCCTCGGCGAGCGCCCCGACGGCGGAACACAGCTGGCCGGGTGTGCAGAAGCCGCACTGGAAGGCGTCGCGCCGCAGGAAGGCCCGCTGGAGCGGGTGCGGGCCGCCGCCGGGGACGGTGGCGGCGAGGCCCTCCACGGTGACGACCTCCGCGCCGTCGTGGGCGACCGCGAGGAGCAGGCAGCTGTTGGCCCGCCGCCCGTCGAGGAGCACCGTGCAGGCACCGCACTGGCCGTGGTCGCATCCCTTCTTCGGCCCGGTGAGGCCCAGGTGCTCCCGCAGGAGGTCGAGAAGGGTGACGCGGTGGTCGGTCCGCAGGGAGTGTTCCGCGCCGTTGACGCGCAGCGTGACGGGGCCGGCGGTGGCGGGGGCGGGGTCCTCGGCGGGCTCGGCGGGCTCGGCGTGCTCGGTAGGGCTCACCCCCACAGGTTCTCCGAGGACCCGGGGTCCGGCATCCGCGGGAGGCCATTCGCGGCGGATCACCTTCGGTGACGGTTCGAGATGCGGGTGCACGGCAGTGCTGGTTCGCTGAATCCGCCCGCTCTCCCCCACAGATACAAGGAGCGATCATGAGCGTTTCAGGCGAGTCCCGGGGCCGGTCCCAGCAGATGCGCACGAAGGCCAGGGAGCTGAACGAGGCCGCCGAACGGTCCACGGACCCGGAGGAGCGCCACCGGCTGAAGGAGAAGGCCCGCCGCCTCCAGGAGCAGAGCGAGCAGGAGGGCCGCGTGGACGACCGGGGCATGGATCCCATGTAGCCGGCGGATACCCGCATCTCAGCGTGCACCGGCCGGTGTCCGCCGCGATCCCCGTCGCGGCGGCCGCCGGCCGCCGTGCGGTACCGCGGGGGCGTTATCGGTACCAGTCGGCCCCGCCGCCGGCCAGGGACCGTCCGAGGTAGTCCCGCAGGTCCCGGGCGACCCATCGCCGGCTGTCGTCCTCGTGCTCCCATACGAAGATGTCCTCGCGTTCGGGAGTACGGACGAAGGCGAACTGGTCGCCGCCCCCGTTGTCGCCGAAGAAGAGCAGGGCGTCGAACGGCATGTACAGCCGGGCGAAGTCGGGATCCGACCGGAAGCAGAGATTCTGCTCGACGATCCGATCCAGCGGCCAGACCGTGTCGGTCCCGTCGTGTCCGGCGATGCCGTCGCATTCCCCGAGCAGACTCACGAGTGCGGCGGGCAGCCGTTCCCCGAGCCGTCGCTCCGCGCCGGCCACCGCGTCCGCACCGGCGGGCTCACCGAACCCGGCCTCTCCGTCCGCCTCACCGGCGGCCTCTTTCCACATGCGGGCAGCCTACGGCCGGGCGGACCCCGTGGCCGGGTCCGCCGGTTCCGGTCCGCGGTCCCAGTGGACGAGTTCGGCCATCATCCGCAGCCGGTCGGCACGCGCTGCCGGCCCGCTCCCCGTCCGTTCCTCCCGGGTCCGGGCCGCGGCTTCACGCAGCCGGGGCAGCAGTCCGCCCAGGGCCGCCGCGGCCGCGGGGTTCGGCCGGTCCGTCGCCAGGTAGGCGTCGACCTGTGTCATGACGGCCCGCTCCAGTTCGGTGAGCCCCGCCCGGCGCAGCTCCGCCGCCGTGGGCGTGGGCAGGCACGACCACCGCAGCACCGTCACCCGGTGGGCATGGTGCAGATCCGGCCCCGGCCATCGGGGGGCCGCCGCCCAGGCGCGGTCCGCCGCCGACGGTGCACGCCGGTGCGCCTCGCGCTTCTCCGCGGTCCGGCGGCGGGAGAACTCCGCCCACTCGGCCGTGCGCGCTGTCCTGCTGCGCTCCAGCACCTCCAGAGCGGTCACCATGGCCCGCGGGTCCCGGCGGGTGTCCCCGAACAGGCTCAGGTAGGCGTGGGTCCAGGTGTAACCGAACGGGCAGTACAGGACGACGGCGCTGCTCAGGGCCGCGCCGCGGCGGGCGGGGCTCAGGCGCTCGTCGCGGACGCGGCGGGCGTGCACGGTGAAGCTCACGCCCCCATCCTGCCCTGTGCGCGGGGAGCCCGGCGCGGGTCAGCGGTGGCCCGGGGGGCTCCGGCGCAACGACCGGTGTTGGGCTGTGGTCCGGAGCGTGGGGCCATGCCTTTGCGGCCGCGTGCCGGCACTCACGCTGCCGTGGTGCGGAACGTGCTGGGGCTGAGGCCCTTGTGGCGTTTGAAGGCGGCGCTGAAGCCGAAGGCATCGGCATAGCCGACGGTCCTGGCGATCTGGGCGATGCTGAGGTCGGTGTCGGCCAGGAGGGCCTCGGCGTCGTCCATGCGGCACTCGGTGAGGTAGGTGAGGGGCGGACGGCCCATCAGCTCGGTGAACCGCCGGGCGAACAGTGCCCGGGAGACTCCGGCTTGAGCGGCCAGCGACGCGACCGTCCAGCTCTCGGCGGGCCGCCCGTGGAAGGCGTGCAGGGCGGGGGCGAGGACCGCGTCGGCGAGGCCGCGGTACCAGCCGGGCGCGTCGGCGCCCGCCCGGTCGAACCAGGTGCGCAGCGTGCAGACCAGGGCCCAGTCGAGGAGCCGGTCCATCAGCGCCTGCGAACCGGCGGAGAGCCGGGCGGCGTCGGCGGCGGCGTTCTCCAGCCAGGCGCAGACCTCGGCGTCCTCGGCGATGACCAGGACGGGCGGCAGGGCGCGCAGGAGCCGCTCGTGGCGGTGCCCCGAGGCGCGGTAGGCGCCCACGATCAGCGCGGTGGCTCCCTCCGGGCCGGTGCCCCAGTGGATGCCGTCGAGTTCCTGGCCGGTGCACGCGGCGTCCGCGGTGAAGCAGTTGATCTCGTACTCGGTGTGGGGGCGGTGGACGGTGGCGGGCTCGTCCGCGAGGCGGAACCGTGCGGGGCCCCGGACGACGGCCGTGTCGCCCGCGCCGATGGCCCGCTCGGTGCCGTCGGACAGCAGCAGCGTGCCGCCCCCGCGCAGCACGCTGACCATGGTGAGCGGCGCAGCGTCGGCGAAGGTGATGCTCCAGGGCGCCGTCAGGACGGCATGGCTGACGACCGAGCCCTCGGCCCGGATGCCGCTCAGCAGTGAACTCAGAGGATCCACAGCGCAATCGTAGACGATCTCCTATGTTCTGGAGAGTTTCTCCCATGGATCATCCACGGCGTCGCGGTTGTACTGGACTCACCGCACAGATCGAGCCCTCGGGAGACACCGTGCCGCAGCACAGCAGTGACACCAGGACGGCCCTCGTGGTCGTCGCGCACCACCGCAGCGATTCCCTCACCGCCCACACCGCCCGCCGCGCGGCTGCCCGGCTCGAGGCCGCCGGATACCGCATCGACCTGCTCGACCTGCACGCCGAGGGGTTCGACCCGCGGATGAACGTCGCGGACCAGCCGGACTGGGGCAACCGGGAGAAGCCGTACTCGGACGAGACGCACGCCCACATGCGGCGGATCCAGGACGCCGATGTCGTCGTCGCCGTGTTCCCCGTGTACTGGCAGAGCGTGCCCGCCGTCCTCAAGGGATGGATCGACCGCGTATGGAACTACGGGTTCGCCTACGGCCGCAGCAAGCCCCGCCTGGCGGGCAAGCGCATGCTGTGGCTGGCCCTGGCCGGCGCCACGGCCGACGACCCCGTCGCGGAGTCGATGCAGTCGGTCCTGGAGGCCAACCTGAGCGACGGCATCGCCTACTACTGCGGCTTCTCCCGCTCCACCGTAGGCCTGCTCCTGGACGCGGAGGAGCGACCGCAGCGCATCGACGCCGAGGGCGTCCTCCTGGTCGGCGAAGCGGTCGCCGGCGCCGAACGGGAGGCGCAGTACACCGATTTTGACCGTCGAGCACGGAAGTTCGTGGAGGAATTCCTCGCGGACGAACGCATCGCGGCCTGACGGCCTCCGGATCCCGCGGACCGACAGGGCTGCCGCCCCGTGCGGGACCTGTTCAACGCCAGCCGGTGTACCCGTCCTGGTTCGCGGGCCCGGTGTCCGCGCCCATGAAACCGATCAGGAAGAGAATCACCACGATCAGCGCGAGCACCACCAGCCAGAAACGGTCCTCGAATCCCGAAGAACCCGGACCCCGTGGACGATCGCCGCCCCGCTCCTCGACGTCGCTGTCCTTGTCGGTCACCCAGCGCCCCCTCCATCCGCATTCATGGCACCGCGCGACACGGTCGGCGTCAAGCCTCCCAGGTGCAGGAGTTTCGGGGAGCGGGCTCGGCAGCCGCGCCGCGCAGTTGACGAAAGGCCAAAGGCGGGACGGCCGGTGGGCTGCCGATCTATGGTGGCGGTCCGGTGCCGGGGCCATGGGAGGGCGACATGACGGTCGACGGTTTCAAGCTGCTCGCTGACGCGCACGACTACCTGCTCGCGGCCGTGCGCGGCGTGCCCGCCGAGGCCTGGGGGGATCCGACGCCCTGCTCGGAGTGGACGGTGCGTCAGGTGCTGAACCACGCGCGGCTGGACCAGCAGGCGCTGGTCATGCAGATCACGGGTGTGGCGCCCGCGACCGATCCGTTCGAGCCCGTCGACGCGACGGCCGACGACCCGGTCGCGGAACTGGCGGCGGTGCTGGAGGCGGCCGCCGCGGCCTGGGAGTCGCGGAGGGACGAGGAGAGCGTGCCCACGCCGATGGGGCCGATGCCGGCCGGAACCGGCGCCGCCGCGGCGGCGCTCGACGCCGCGGTCCACGCCTGGGACATCGCCCGGGCCACCGCTCAGGACCTGCCGTTGACCGAGGAGACGGCCGAGCGGCTGGAGGACATCGCGGCGCGGATCGTCGACTTCGTCCGCGATTCCTTCGGCAAGTACGCGCCGCCGCTGGTCCTGCCGGAGGGCGCGGGCCGCGCGGAGCAGCTCCTCGCGTTCACCGGGCGCGACCCGCGCTGGTCCCGGTCATCGCACTGACCCCCTCAGTGCAGAAGGCGCCCCCCGCCCAGAACGGCACAGGGCGGGGGGCGACGGCTCAGAGCCGGACCTTCCATTCCACCGTGGAACGGAGGGTGCGGGCGGTCTTCGGGTCGCGGACCGACGGCGTGCGGTCCTCGGCCGTCACCGACAGGCGGTGGGTCCGCAGGTCGAACAGCCACAGCTCCGCCACCGACACCTCGGTGCGCCCTTCGAACCGCCTGAGCTCACGGCCGTCCAGGTACCAGCGGACCACGAGCTGCCGGCCGTCCGCCCCGGACAGCCGGGGGACGGCCACCTTCGCCGTGTGGCGCATCCGCAGGGTCCGGTCCGTCGGAGTGAGGGCGGTGGCGATCCGCGCGTGCTGGTAGAAGCCCGCGATCATCGATTCCACGCCGGGCAGGTTGAAGGGCTTGCCCAGGACGCGCATGAGGGAGTTGTCGGTCGGCCGGTACAGCCCCGTCACGTAGTAGTTGCCGCCCTCGTACGCCCCGACCGTGCCGCCGTCGGGCGACTCCTCGCCGAGCCACCGGTACCACTTGGCCCGCTGCGCGGCCATCCGCTCGGCCGTCAGGCCGGAGCTGTTGGACTCGGCGGGTTCGGGCCCGGTGTACTTCTCGTAGTCCGGCACGCCCGGGTAGAAGTACTCGTCGGCGAGTTTGCCCAGCGAGTGGCCGGTCTCGTGGATGGCGACCTGGCCGGACTTCGGGTGGCCGGCCGAGGCGGTCGATATCCCCTCGTAGCCGAGGGTGGCGCTGGGCTCGTTGTAGCCCGCTCCCCCGTACTTGGCGCTGTTGGCCAGGACGATGACCAGGTCGGCCTCCGGCGCCTTCGCCACGTACGCGTCGACCTTGGGCTGGTCGATGCAGAGCAGCCGCTCGATGTCCCCGCACCAGAAGTACGAGCCGAGGGCGGTGTCGCGCACGGTCGCCGGGTCCGGGTCGCCGGAGACGCCCGATTCGCGGGAGACCGCGTCGACCGTCCACACGTTGAAGAGGCCGCGGTAGGTGGTGTACGGCTCGACGGCCGCGACCTCGGCCCACTTCTGTTCGGCGTCCGCGCGGAACCGGGGCAGCTCGGCCGCGGTGTAGCCGTCGCCGATGACGACGACGTCGAGGCGGTCCGCGGTGGAGCCGTTGTCGATCATCTTGGTGACCTCACCGTCGGCCGACCGCTCGGCCTCGGTGAGCCGGCCCGCGTGCTTCGCCTGGCTGCCGGCCGTCGGGACCAGGGCGTGCCCCGATCCGGCCTCGACGCCGTGTTCGGGCCCGGGGATCTCGACCTCCACCCGGGTCGTGGAGGGGCTGTCCGCCGCGTCGGCCGGACCCGCGGCGACCAGCGCGGCGGTCGCGCAGACCATCGCGAGCGCCGCGCGCAGCGCCGGACGTGCCCCCTGACGCCGCCTGTGACGCCGTGCCGGCCGCCGCGCCGAACGTCTGGCCGTGCCTCTGACCGGATCCATGAAGTCCTCCCCCGGGAAAGGAAGTTAAGCGGTTCGATAAACGCATTGAATCGGCTGCTTAAACTAGGGGGCGCGCGAGAGGTGCGCAATGGCGTACTCCGGTTGAATACTGGGGAGTTCGAGCAACCAGGGGGGATTCCATGGACGAACCGGGCGAGATCGGCCGCCGGGTCCAGCGCATGCGGGTCGAACGCGGCCTGACCCAGAAGCAGTTGGCACACCCCTCCTACACCTCGGCCTATGTCTCCACCCTGGAGTCGGGCAAGGTGCGCCCCTCCGAGACCGCGCTGCGCTTCCTCGCCGCCCGCCTGGGCACGTCGTACGAGGAGCTGGCCACCGGCCGCCCCGCCCATCTGGCCACCGAGCTGCGGCTCGCCCTCACCGACGCGCAGCGCACGCTCGCCACGGGCGCCGCCGAGGAGGCCGCCGCGCACTACCGCCGGCTGCTCGCCGAGGCGGAGGAGCTCGGGCTCGTCCCCGAGCAGGCGCAGGCCAGCCTCGGGCTCGGCGAGTGCGCGCTCGAGGCCGGTGAACTACCGGACGCGATCGGCCACTTCGAGGAGGCGGAGCGGCTGCTGGCCGACGAGCCGCTGACGCGCCGGGCCCGGCCCGTGCGCGGCCGGGCGGTGGCCCACCTGCTCGCGGGTGAGCTGCGCTACGCCTGCTACCTGCTCGAGTCCGCCATCGACGAGCTGGGGGCGAGCGGGCTGGCCGACCCCGACTCGCTGGTCCTGCTGCACGCCGCGGTGATCGGCCCGTACATGGACATGGGCGCCCACGCGCGGGCCGCCCATTCGGCCGAGCTCGCGCTCGCCCTGGCGCCGCAGGTCAGCGATCCCGCACTGGTGGCGGGTATGCACCGGCAGGTGGCCCGGACCTTCCTCGCCGAGGGGCGGATGGCCGACGCCGACGCCTCCCTGGCCAAGGCGCAGGCCATCTACGCCCACTTGCAGCTGAGCACGGACCTGGCGCACTGCCACTGGATGCGCGGCTACGTACTGGCGCAGAACGGTGAACTCGGGTCGGCCGAACGGGAGCTGCGTACGGCCCGCGACATGCTGTCGGCCCGGCGGGCCGGTCTCTACACGGCCCAGGTGGAGGTCGAGCTGGCGGACGTGCTGCGCCGGCTGGGCCGGCAGGAGGAGGCCACGGGGCTGCTCGCGGCGCTGCTGGAGCTGGGCAACAGCCACGGCGCGGTGCACGCGGGCGGCGCACACCGGCTCCTCGGCCTGATGGCCGAGGAGCGCGGTGAGACGGAATCCGCCGAGGAGCACTACGTCCAGGCGCTGGCCCTGCTGGAGCGCAGCGGGGCGCGGGGCGACCTCGCCGACCTGTGCCGGCTGCTGGGCGATCTGCTGCGGCGTACGGGCCGGGTGGAGGCGGCCATGGACGCGTACCGCACGGGGCTGGGGCACCGGGCGGCGCCGGGCACCACCACGCTGGGACCGGCGCCCGCGGCCGCCTTCCGGCCCGCCCGGGTCAGTGGTTCTCGGTGGGCCGCAGATCGCGCGGAATGAGCGCCCAGGTCGTGGCCGCCGCGGCGACGGCCAGGCCGCCGGCCATGAGGAACGCCGGGGTGATGGCGAGGGTGTAGGCGTGCGAGGCGGTGTCGAGCAGGGCCTGGCCGACGGCGCCGCCCAGCCGTTCGGCGATGTGCGCGGCCTCGCCGACGGAGTCCCGGGCGGCGGCCGCGGTGGGGCCGTCGAGGTCGAGGGCGGGCAGGTTGCCCCGGTAGAGCGCGGCCGCGGTGGAGCCGAGGACGGCGACGCCCATGGCGGAGCCGAGCTCGTAGCAGGTCTCCTCGATGGCGGCGGCGCTGGAGACCTCGGCGGCGGGCGCGGCGGAGACCAGCGTCACCGAGGCGACGGTGGTCGCGATGCCGGCTCCGAGGCCCATCACGGTCAGGGCGGCCGCGAAGGCCGGGTAGCCGAGGTCGGTGAACTGCTGGAGGGTCCAGGGCAGTGCCATGCCCGCGGCCAGGACGACGAGTCCGGCTCCGAGCACATGGCGGATCGCGAAGCGCTGCATCAGCGAGGGGGCGACCAGGGAGGCGGCGATCAGGGCGAGCGGGGCCGGCAGCAGGCGCAGTCCGGCCTCCAGCGGGGTGTAGCCCTCGCCGTACTGGAACCACTGGGTGACCAGGAACAGGATCGCGCCCATGCCGACCATCGGCAGGAAGATCGCGGTGGCCGCGACGCTGAACGCGGGCTCGGCGAACAGCCGCACCTGGAGCAGCGGGTTGGTCAGCCGCGCCTGACGGCGGACGAAGACGGTCAGCGCGACGGCGGCGACGAGGAGCAGCGTCCAGGGCAGCGGGTCGGCCACGCCGCTCTTGCCGAGCTGCTTGATGCCGCCCGCGAGGGCGAGCATGCCCACGACGGACTGGCCGACGCCCCACCAGTCCCAGCTGCCGGTGCTCCGCGGGGAACGGGATTCGGGCAGGTAGCGCAGGCCGGCCGCGACGATGACGGCGGCGACGGGCAGGTTGAGGAGGAAGGCGGAGTGCCAGCCGTAGTCCTGGACGAGGAGGCCGCCGACGACCGGCCCGAAGGCCATGCCGCCGCCGAAGACGGCCGCCCAGACGGCGAGCGCGAAGGCGCGCTCCTTGGCGTCGGTGAAGACGGTGCGCAGGATCGAGACGGTGGCCGGCATGATGGCCGCGCCGCCGATGCCGAGCAGGGCGCGGGCGGCGATCAGGTGCCAGGCATCGGTGGCGAACACGGCTGTGAGCGAGGCCGCCGAGAAGATGCCGAAGCCGGCCATCAGCAGCCGCTTGCGTCCCCAGCGGTCACCGAGCGCACCCGCGGTGACCAGCAGTCCGGACAGGGCGAGGGCGTAGATGTCGATGATCCACAGCTGCTGTACGGCGCCGGGCTGGAGGTCGCCCACGAGGGAGGGGAAGGCCACGTTGAGGATCGTGGTGTCCATGGAGATGAGCAGGAGGCTGCCGGAGAGGATCGCCAGGACGATCCACCGTCGGGGGTCCGGCGTCGGGGTGTGCATGGGATTCCGTTCGAGGTCTGTGCGCGGTGACGGGTGGTTCAGGGGTCGGGGGTGCCGGCGGGGGGCCGCCCGGGGGGCCGCGTCCCGCTGAGGAAGGAGGTCAGGACCAGGTGCCCGATCTGGCGGGGGGCGAGGTGCCCGTCCCGTACGCCTTCGGCGGCGGCGTCGAGGAGTCCCCAGAGGGAGTACCAGATCCAGTACGGCGGGAGGTCGGCGCGCAGCCGGCCCAGCCGCTGGCCGAGGGCGAGGAAGGCGAGGGCCCGCTGGTCCTGGCGGTCCACGCCGGCCCGGAATTCGGGGTCCGCGAGCACGGTGGCGTCACGTGAGGTGAAGCCGTAGAGGTGGGCGGCGGGCAGCAGCGCGACGACCAGTTCCTCCAGTGCCGCGTCGAAGGCGGCGGCGTCGGCGTTCTGCGCCAGGTCGAGGGGGGCCAGGCAGCCGTCGACCACCTCGATGGCCCGGACCGCGACGGCTTTCAGCAGGGCTTCCCGGGTCGCGTAGCGACGGCTGAGCGTGGCGCGGCTGGTCCCGATTCCGGCGGCGATCTGCACCATCGAGGCGCTGTGGTCTCCGGCGAGGACGCGGGCCGCGCCGTCGAGCAGTTCTTCTTCATGCACCATGGCGAGCCTCCTTCGCCTCGAACGATACAAGACTGTCTCATTCGAGGCAAAGAAGCTCCACCTCTCGCCGTGTTCGGCCCGGAGGAGGAGGTCATCACTGCGGCAGCACGCAGCCGCCGGGGTGCGTTCAGCACGTACCACGGACGAGTTCACCCCGCCCGGTGACCACCACCCCGCCGTCGGTCGGGCGGCAGTGGCGGAGCGGCCCGGCACGGCATCGAACGGCTGGGCGAGCGGATCACATGGACTGGTCCTTGTGGTCGCCCTCGGTGCGGGCGCGGGCGCCCGAGCGGGTACGGGAGGCGGTCTGGGCGCGCTGCGGATGGCGGCGCACGTACTCGTGCTCCAGCTCGTTCATCCGCTTCGTATGGGTGACCAGCGCGTCGTCGGACCCGTGCAGCAGGGTCTCGTGGCGCGTGCGGTGGATGGCCTCCAGCTCCTTGAGCAGCCGGCCTTCCTCCAGTTTCCGCGCCGACGGACCGCCGTCGTGCTCCGTCATGGCACGCACCTCCTCCTCGGGCCCCCGCCCCACCATCATCCACCGCACCGCGCCGCGCGTCCCGGCCAGCGTGAGTAGACACTGTCTACTCACGCTGATAGACAGAGCCCCATGGACCAGGAGAGACCCCTTCGGGAACGTCTGATCGACGTCGGTGCGGACCTCGTCAGGAGCGAGGGCACCGGTGCGCTCGGGCTGCGGGAGATCGCCCGCCGCGCGGGCGTCTCGCACGGGGCACCCCGCCGGTACTTCCCCACCCACCAGTCCCTGCTGTCGGCCATCGCCCGGCGCGGCTTCGCCGACCTCGGCGACCGGTTCGCCGCCGTGGCGGCCGGGGCGAGGGAGTCGTCCCCGCGGGAGCGGGTGCGGGCGATCGGATGCGCCTACGTCGGCTACGCGCTGGAGCACCCCGGCATGTTCGAGCTGATGTTCCGGCACGACCTGCTGGACAGCACGGGTCAGGACCCCTCGGACGAACCGCGGCTGCGGGAATCGACCCTCCCGCTGTTCGCCCTCCTGGTCTCCCTCGTCGGCCGGTGCGGGGCGGCCGAGCCCTCCGTCACCGCCGCCGCGCTGTGGGCCAACCTGCACGGCGTGGCCCGGCTGTGGGGCTGGGGCAGCCTGCCGCTGGTCCTCGGCGAGGACCGGGCCGTCGGGGTCGAACGGCTGGTGGACGCCGCCGTCGACGCGCACCTCGGGGGCGCTCCCGCATGAGGCAGCGGATCTCCCTGCTCGTGAGCGTGGCCGGCGCCATGCTCGTCGCCCTCGACGGCACCGTACTGACGCTGGCGCAGCCGAGCCTGAGCCACGACCTCGGGGCGAGCGTCACTCAGGTCCAGTGGACCAGTACCGCCTACATGCTGGCGGTGGCCGCGTTCCTGGTCCTCGCCGGGCGGCTCGGCGACCGGTACGGGCACGCCCGGCTGCTCCTCGTCGGCGTGCTCGGCTTCGCCGCGGCCTCGGCGGGCATCGTGTTCGCACCCGGCGTGGGCTGGGTGATCGGACTGCGCGCCGTGCAGGGCGTGTTCGGCGCGCTGCTCCAGCCGGCGACCCTGGCGCTGCTGCGGCTCGCCTATCCGCCGGACCGGCTGGCCACGCCGGTGGCCGTGCGGACCAGCGCGATCGGGCTGGCCGCGGCGGCCGGTCCGCTGCTGGGCGGCCTGCTGGTGGCCCAGTGGGACTGGCGGGCCGTGTTCGTGGTCAATGTGCCCGTCGCCCTGGTGATCGCCGCGCTGACACTCGCCGTACGGGCGCCCGCGCCGCCGCGTACGGAGGCGGGCCGGCTGGAGCTCGGCGGCGCGGCCCTGCTCGCGACGGCCCTCGCGGTGTTCGTGCACGCGCTGGTCGGCGTACCGCAGTACGGGTGGGCCGGTAGGCCGACGCTGCTCGGGTTCGCGGGCGCCGCCGTGCTCGCGGCCCTGTTCCTGCGGCGTGAGCGGCGTTCCGCGACGCCGCTCGTGCCGCCCGCCGTGGCCCGGGCCAGGGCGGTGACGGCGTCGATGGCCCTGCTGCTGGTGGTCTCCGCCGGCCTGTTCGGGGCACTCTTCACGGCGACGTTCCGGCTCCAGGACGTCCAGGGGCTGGACGCGCTGGACACCGGCCTGCGGGTGCTGCCGCTGACCGCGGTGATGGTCGCGGGGGCTCCGGTGGCGGGGGTGGCGCTGCGCCGGTTCGGGCCGCGCCGGACAGCGCTGACCGGTACGGCGCTGGTCGTGGCCGGGATCGCCGGACTGGGCTCGGCGTCCGGGCCGGCTTTCGCGGTGCTCGGCGCCGGATTCACCACCGTGATGGTCACCGCCACCGGGGCTGTGGTCGGCGAGGCACCGGCCGGGTACGCCGGGGTCGTGGGAGGGCTCAAGCAGACGGCCATGAACGTCGGTCCGGCCCTGGGCATCGCGGTCGCGGCGAGCGCCGGGGTGCACGGCCCGTCGCTGGTGGCCCTGGCCGTGCTGGCCTCCGTCGGACTGGCCGCGGCGTCACTGCTGCCCGGCGGCGCGCGCCCGGCAGCTGCGGGCGACCTCGTCGGCGAAGGCCAGGGCCGGCGGGGCGAGGGCGGCCCAGCGGCGGACGGCCCAGCCGACGGCGAGCGGCGGCAGGGCGGGGATGGGCACGAGGCGCAGCGGGCCGTCGGTACCGGGGACCTGCCAGCCGGGCAGCGCGGGCACGACGGCGTGCCCCAGGCCTAGTTCGGCGAGCAGCAGGGCGGTGTCCCAGTCGGCCACGCTGGTGTCGGAGCGTACGTGGATGCCGGACTCGGCGAGGGCGGCGTCGAGGTGGGCCCGGGAGGCGGAGTTCTCCGGGAGCCGGATGTGGCGGATGTCGGCGAGGTCGGCGGGGGTGAGGCCGGTACGGCCGGCGAGGGGGTCGTCGGCGCCGACCGCGAGCACCCAGGGCAGTTCCATGACCGGGCGCTGCTCGATGCCCCGTACGGGGGCGCCGATGGTGATCCAGGCGAGGTCGAGGTCGCCTGCGGCGAGGGCGTCGAAGCAGCTGCGGCTGGAGTTCTCGGTCTGGAACTCCAGGCTCACCCCGGGGTGGCCGCGGCGGAAGGAGACGACCGCCTCGGACATGAAGTGCCGGACGGTCGTCGCACCGGTGGTGACGCGCACGGTGCCGCCCCCGCCCCGTACGAGGTTCGCCACGCGGCGCAGGGCGCCGTCCAGGCCGGCGATGCCGTCGGCGGCGGCCGCCTGAACGATACGGCCGGCCTCGGTCGGCACGACGCCGCGGGCGTGGCGCTCCAGGAGGCTGGTGCCGGTCTGCTTCTCCAGGCGGCGGACGTGCTGGCTGACGGCGGACTGGGTGCAGCCGAGGTCGCGTGCGACGGCGCTGAGGCTGCCGGCGCGGCAGACGGCCACGAACACGCGGAGATCGTCGAGGGTCATGAGACCCAAGATATTCCTTGGGTGTGGAGAGCAAACCGGAGGATTGACTTGGGTTTTGCGGTAAATCAAGATCGATGCAGGGCCCGGGCGGCAACCCGTCCCCGCCTTCGCCACGGGGTCCGGACCCCCGGCGAAAGGCGCGGACGGGTGCCGACCCACCGCCCCGGCCCAGGGGGTCCGGGTCAGGCATCAGCGAGCGTCGGCGCTCCGGGCCGGGGGGACGCTCGTCGGGGGTGACGTCGACGCGCCGGCGGGCGTAGGCGCCATAGGGTCCGGAGAACGGACACAGCTACCTGGCATGCACCCGGCAAGACAACGCCCCAGCGGCCCTCTTTGAAGGAGCCTGCTCGAACTGGCCACCGCACAAGCAGCTTTGACCATCCATCAGGCGTATACCGAGGCACGCGAAAGCCGACGGAATCGCCGTACACGGCGGTCGTCGATGCACGGGAAACGAGTGCGTCCGGAGGGGACGAGAAAGGCAAGGAGGAAAACCCACTCCTTGCCACTCTCAACTTATAGCGCACCAGGGGGCTTGCGGCAAGGCCCTCATGCTGGGGCAAAATCGCGGACCGAAGCCAGAAGCTGCAGAAATGGGAGATTCACGAAGTGCATGCGTTTTTGCCGGTTCATGCATCGCGCGGTGACGTCGAGCCCGTCGCGGACGCTCCGCGGGCCCGCAGCGCGTTCGACCTTCCCGACCACCTCTCCCCCAAGGCCGACCCGGCCCTGACCGACGGCGACGAGCGGCACTTCACGGCCATCTCGGAGAGCCTCGAGCAGTCGATCGCCGAACTCGCCGACCGCCTCGACGCCACCCGCCGGGCGCCCGGCGGCATCGGCCGGGAGGCGATGGACCGGGACGCCGAGATCCACCGCCTGACCGCCCGCCTGCGCACCCTGCGCCGCTTCGGTCTGGACCTGTGCCTGGGCCGCATCGTCCCCGCCGACGGCGGCGAGCCCGTGTACGTGGGACGTCTCGGCCTCACCGACAGCACGGGCCGCAGGCTGCTGCTCGACTGGCGCTCCCCAGCGGCCGAGCCGTTCTTCGCCGCGACCCACGCCGACCCGATGGGCGTGGCGAGCCGGCGCAGGTACCGCTGGACCCGGGGCAGGATCAGCGACTACTGGGACGAGGTCTTCAGCGCCGACGCCCTCGAAGGGCACGCCGCACTCGACGACCAGTCCGCGTTCATCGCCGGCCTCGGCGGCAACCGCTCCGCCCGCATGCGCGACGTCCTCTCCACCATCCAGGCCGACCAGGACGCCGTCATCCGGGCGGGGTCCCGCGGCGCCCTCGTCGTCGACGGCGGCCCCGGTACCGGCAAGACCGTCGTCGCGCTGCACCGCGCGGCCCACCTGCTCTACTCCGACCCCCGTCTCGGCCACCGCCGCGGCGGCGTCCTGTTCGTCGGCCCGCACCAGCCCTACCTGGCGTACGTCGCCGACGTACTGCCCAGCCTCGGCGAGGAGGGCGTCCGGACCTGCACCCTGCGCGACCTGGTGGCGGAGGGCGCCGGAGCGGCGGAGGAGCCCGACCCGGAGGTGGCCCGGCTGAAGTCGTCCGCGGACCTGGTGAAAGCGGTCGACGCGGCCGTCCGCATCTACGAGGAGCCGCCCACCCGGGGGATGACGGTCTCCAGCCACTGGTCCGACCTCTGGCTGAGCGCCGACGACTGGGCGGCCGCGTTCCGGGCGGTGGAACCGGGGACCCCGCACAACGAGGCCCGCGACCAGATCCGGGAGGAACTGCTCGCCATCCTCATGGACCGGCACGAGGACGGCGGCGAGGGCCACGACGTCCCGCCCGAGCTGCTGCGGCGGTCGCTTTTGCAGGACCGGGAGCTGATCCGGACCCTCGACCGGGCGTGGCCGATGCTGGAGGCCACCGATCTGGTCGGTGACCTGTGGTCGGTCCCCGCCTACCTGCGCAAGTGCGCGCCCTGGCTGGGCCCCGAGGACGTGGCCAGGCTGCAGCGGGCCGACGCCCAGGCCTGGACGGTGTCCGACCTGCCGCTCCTGGACGCGGCCCGGCAGCGGCTCGGCGACGCGGCGGCCTCGGTGCGGGCCCGTCGGCACGACGCCGCCGTCGCCGCAGAGCGCGCCCGCCGGGCCGATGCCGTCGACAGCCTGCTGCAGAACGTCGTCATCGACGAGAGCGAGGGTGCCGTGGGGATGCTGCGCGGCCGGGACCTCCAGGACAGCCTGATCGACGAGAGCGGCCTGCCCGGCACCGAACCGGATCTCCTGGCCGGCCCGTTCGCCCACGTCATCGTGGACGAGGCGCAGGAACTGACCGACGCCGAATGGCAGATGCTGCTGACCCGCTGCCCGTCGCGGAGCTTCACGATCGTCGGCGACCGGGCCCAGGCCCGGCACGGCTTCACGGAGTCCTGGCGGGAACGGCTCGAACGCGTCGGCCTGGACCGGATCACGGTGGCTTCGCTCAGCATCAACTACCGTACGCCGGATGAGGTCATGGCGGCGGCCGAGCCGGCCATCCGTGCGGCGCTCCCCGACGCCAACGTGCCGGTGTCCATCCGCAGCAGCGGCATCCCCGTCGCGCACGGGTCCGTCGCCGACCTGCGGTCGGTCCTGGACGCGTGGCTCGCCGAGCATGACGCGGGGACCGCATGCGTCATCGGCGATCCCGGCTTCCGGCCGGCGTCCCGCGTCCGATCGCTGACGCCGACGCTGTCGAAGGGGCTCGAATTCGACCTGGTGGTTCTCGTCGACCCGGACCGCTTCGGGGAGGGTATCGAGGGGGCGGTCGACCGCTACGTCGCGATGACCCGCGCGACCCGGCAGCTCGTCGTCCTCACGAGCCCCTGACAGCCGCCGGCCCCGGCCCCGGCCCGACCCCGGCCCCGACCTCGTAACGGTGGCGGGAGCGGGGCCGGACCGGCTCCCGGGTCAGGGCTCCGCGCGTGCGGGGATGCCGAAGCGGGCCCTCGCGAGCTCCATGCCGTCCCTGTGCAGTCCGGCGTCCACCCAGGTGAAGGAGACCTCGCACCGCTTCCGGTCCGTCCGGCGCACGGTGAGCGTGATGGGTTCGCCGCCCTTCAGCCGGACCGGACCGGACGCCGCCTCCTTCTCCGACAGGTCGACCGGCTTGGCGACGTCGCTCCGCACGATCTGCGACATCGGCGGGCGGCTGCCGATGCGCAGTGTCGCCTCGACGGCCGCGCCGTCGCACCCGGTCGCGCTCATCAGGCCGTGCCACGTCGTGAAGGCGGGGCCGGCCGGTTCGGACACGTGGAGCACCGTCTGCCGGGACTGGTCCTGCGGCAGTTGCCACCCCCAGGTCCTGCCGCTGAGACAGGCGGCCTCGCACATCTCGTTCTCGAGTGCGGGACGGTCGCCGGAGCGGAACTGGAGCAGTTCCATGGGCCCTTGTGTGGCCTGGATGTAGCCGGTGGTGCCCAGCCAGGCCAGCGCCACGACGGCCTGAGCGGCACTGGGCAGGACCGGGAGGAGGATCCTGCGCGCGGATGCCACGGCCTTCTCGCTGTAGGCCGACCGGTCCGACGGCTCGCCCCGGCCGGCGAGTTGCTCCTGCACCCTGTGGTGGCGGAACTCGTGGACCGCGCCCGTCTGGCGCAGCACGCCGCGCTCATGGGCGTCCTCGAGGAACGTCCAGAACCGCCATGGAAGGCGGCCGGTCAGGAAGAGCCACGTACGCGACAGCTGGTACGAGCCCCAGGCCGACCCCAGGAGGGTGGCGGCACCGGCGGTCCCGCCGACGAGCGCGCCGAAGCCGGCCACGGCCCCCGGTTCCGCACCCAGCTCGTGGCTCAGCCATCCGCCCACGGCGGCGCCCGTCACCAGGGCCGCGGCCAGGGCCGACAGCAGTCCGATGACCGCGTACTGGCGGAGCACGGCCCTCGGAGCGCGCAGGACGTCCTGCGTCACGTACACCTGGGCCAGTCCCCGGCGGACGACGAGGTGCACACCGCCACCGACCATGCCCGTGACCACGGCGGAGGACACGCCCTGGCCGACGCCGAACAGCTGGAAGACGAACCAGCCGTAGGTACAGCCGAAGGCGGCCGCCACGACCACAGCGGTGACCGGTGAATGAATCTGCCACCAGGCGAAGTCGAAGGTCTTGTCGCGCCGCATCTGGCGGGCGACGGTCGTCAGGTACCGCCTGGCCCGGTGCGCGCCCGAGCGACGGGCGCAAGCACCGGACGACTCCGCGTACACCGCCGGGAGGTACTGCTCCAGCAGGTGGGACTCGACCTCCTCGCGCGTGGCGAACCGCTCCCCCAGCAGCTCCCCGGGGTCGGTCGGGCCCGCCTGGTACGCCGTGCGGGCCAGGTAGAGCAGGAGGGGCGAGGACAGGGCGTCGGCGAGCGCCGAGTCGGGGCGGTCGCGCAGCGCGTGGAACACCCCGTCCCACCGGTGGTCGCCGGCCACCTTCGACTCTTCGAGGTAGGCGATCGCGTCCGGCGGCTCCACGGGGGCGAGTTCGACGACCGCGGCCCGGGTGAGGTAGTGGCCGCTCTCCCGCACCGTCCGTTCGTACGCGTCGCCCCGGCAGGTGACGAGCAGGGGCAGGCCCTCGGCGACCGCCTCGTCGATCGCCCGCACCGCGCGGGCGTGCAGTGCCGGTGGCAGTTCGTCGAGGCCGTCGAGCACGGGCATCACCCGGTTCTCGTCGATCAGCGCGGCCACGGTGCCGGCGCCGCGCCGCTGTCCTTCGCCGACTCCGAGTTCCCGGATCCGGCGGGCCATCCACTCCCGCAGCCCGAGCGCAGGCCTCCAGGACGACAGCGACAGCAGTACGGGCACCGGGTCCTCGGGCCGCCGGGTCCGCGCGAGGTCCCTGGCCAGCAGCAGTGCGAGGACGCTCTTCCCGGCACCCGGCCCGCCGAGCACGACCAGCTGGCGGCGGGGCAGGCTCCGCAGGAACTCCGGTACCTCGTCGACCACGCCGGTGAGCGCCATGCCCTCCACACCCAGCGCGCCGTCGGGCGACCGCACCGGCCGGCCGGTCGGCGACCAGCGGACCGGGATCCGGCCCGGGTGCTCCAGCCTGAGGCGGGCGATCTCGTCCCGCAGGCGGGACGTGACGATCCGGTGGAGTTCCCGCGCGGCGCGGTCCACCTCGGAGGTGACGTCGCCGCCGGTGATGTGGATCTGGGTCTGCACGACGCTGTCGGCGGTCACCCCCTTGATCTGCTGGCTCCATCTCCCGCGCACGCGCTCCCCCCGTGGTAGAAGTGATCGGACGATGAGCCCCGCAATACTACGTAGATCAGGGGGAGTTGCGTATGACGACGGCGGGCGCGCGGATGCTGGCCGCGGGCGGGACGGTCGCGGTGGCGGCTGCCGTGAATGTGGCGACGGGCATGCTGACGCAAAGGTGGACGCTGGCCTGGTGGCTGTGCACGGCCGTGCTGGTGGTGCTCGGCGGCGCTCTCCAGGCGTGGCTGACGGTGTCGGACCGCCCGCCCGCGCGCCGGCAGGAGATCGAGGACGTCGACGTCGGCTCGGGCTCGGTCGCCCAGCGCATGTCGGGACCGGGCGAACAGAGCGTCCGGCGCGCCAGGATCGAGGGCGGCCTGTCGCAGGAGCAGAACGGCTGACCGGTGGTCCCATCGCTTTCGGGTCCGGCCGGATACGGCGTGGGCGCATCGCCGTGTGTGCGTCCTCGTCGTTGGTGCTCGCAGGTGCCGTCGGCGCCGGCGCCGGCTCAGCCGGCGTCGGCGTGACCGTGTTCTCGTGGCGGGGTGACCGCGAGGACGGGGGGCGCGGGGGTGGTCCAGCGGTGGCCGCAGGGCTCGAAGGCCAGCAGCACGGGCTGTCCCGGGCGCTGGCGCCAGGAGATGCGTTCCGGCACCCCGGCGCACAGCGGGCAGCAGGGCAACGGGCCGGGCTCCGGCGGGCACGCGGGGGCGGCCGCGAGCGGCGTGACGTGCGGATCGCGCATGGAGGCTCCCTGATCGTGCGGTTGGACTGATCGCACTGTGCCATGGCCGGGGCCTCGTCCGCACGGGCGAATCATCCAGTGTTCCGGCTGGTCAGAGGTGCGGTCACCAGGAGGATTCCGGTCCTCTTGCGGGCACTTTGTGATCAACCGCTCCCGCAACCGGCTTCCACCAGGCCCGATTCGTAGGCCGCGATCACCGCCTGGGCGCGGTCCCGGACGCCCAGCTTGCCGAAGATGCCGGTGATGTGGTTCTTGACCGTGGAGACGCTGATGTCCAGTTCCGCGGCGATCTCCGCGTTGTCGAGGCCGGTGGCCAGCAGCTGCCAGATCTCCCGCTCGCGCGGGGTCATGCCGGACGGGACCGCGGCGGCGGCCGGGCGGACCGGCGCGGGGGTCCGTATGTAGGCGGAGAGCAGCCGGGTGAGCAGCCGGGGTGCGACGGCCGCCTCGCCGGCGTGGACGATGCGGACCGCGGCGCCCAGTTCCTCCGGGGAGACGTCCTTCGGGAGGAAGCCGTACGCCCCGGCGCGCAGGGCGGCGACCACGTACTCGTCCATGTCGAAGGTGCTGAGCGCGAGGACGCGGACGTCGGGCAGGGTGCGGGCCAGCTCCTCGGTGGCCCGGACGCCGTCGAGGACGGGCATCCGGATGTCCATGACGACCACGTCGGGACGCAGTTCGCGGGCGAGGGCGACGGCGCGGGCGCCGTCCTCGGCCTCGCCCACCACCTCGAACTCCGGGTCCGGGCCGAGGATCAGGGCGAGTCCCCGCCGGACCAGCGGCTGGTCGTCGGCTATGAGCACACGGATCATCGGTGTAGTTCCCCTCCCTCGCCGCCCCGCCCGGCCGGGACCGGGAGGCGGGCCGCCACCCGGAATCCGCCGCCGTCGCGTGCGGCCGCCTCCAGGGTGCCGCCCTGGAGGGCCACGCGTTCGTGCATTCCGATCAGACCGTACCCGGTGGCCGCGGCGGGCCGGGCGGCGGTCGGCGCGGCTCCGGCGCCGTCGTCGCACACCTCCACGGCGACCTCGTCGGCGCGGTAGGTCAGCCGGACGTCGGCCCGCGCCTGACCGGCGTGCTTGCGGGTGTTGGTGAGTGCCTCCTGCACGATGCGGAAGAGCGTGAGTCCGACGCTGGGCGGCAGCGGGCGGACGGGGCCGTCGACGGTGAACACCGTCTCCGTGCCGGCCAGGCGCGACTCGGTGATGATCCGCTCCAGGTCGGCGGCGCCCGGCTGGGGTGCCGGAGGGGTTTCGTCCGGCTCCTCCCCCGCCCGGAGCACGTCGAGGAGTTGGCGCATCTCCCGCAGGGCGATGCGCCCGGAGTCCTCCAGCGTGACGAGAGCCTCGCGGGCCGCCTCGGTGTCGTGCGCGAGGTTGGCCCGGGCGCCGCCCGCCATCAGCTGCATGGCCGTGATGTGGTGGGCGACGATGTCGTGCAGCTCCCGGGCGATGCGGCGGCGTTCCTCGGCGACCGCACGCTCGGCCTGGAGGGCCTGGTTCGCCGCTACCTCGCGCTGCCAGCGGTTGATGACCACGGCCGCGCCGGTGACGAGGGTCGTCGCGGCCGCGTTGGCGACGACGAACCAGCCGGCGGGCAGCAGCGTGCCGCCCTGGCCCAGCGAGACCAGCGGCACGGTCAGGACGACGGCCGCCGCGGCGACGGCGGGCCGGCGGAACCGGACCACCGAGTAGAGGGCGACGGCGGGCGCGAGCGGGAAGTGCGGTGTGGTGTCCGGGATCGCCACGTTGGGTACGACGCCCAGGAGCAGCACCGCCGCGAGCACGGCGACCGGGTGGTTGCGGCGGGCGAGGAGGCACACGGCGGCCGCCACCACCGCGCATGCGGCGCCGAGGGCGAGGGTCGTCCCCTCGGCCGGGGGGCTGAGCGAGAAGCCCAGCAGGTCCACCGCCGCGACCGCGATCGCGACCAGTGCGTCGTTGCGTGTCCAGCGCAGCCTGTCGGCGCCGTTGCTCATCCTTGCCGGTCCTCCCCGCCGGCGGGCCTTCCCCGCCGGTGCGGGAGTCGGTTCGTGCCGGTTCCTCTCGATCCATTCTGGCAGCCCGGCCGACCGGTGGCGCCGTCCCGTGGGCCGGTGCCGGACCAGGACCTCGGTCCTGGTCGGGGGCGCGGGCCGGACCCTGCTCCCGGGGTGGGTTTCCTCCCGTACGGCGACGATCGCGCGGCCCCCGCCTGATGGTCTGGAAGCCGGCCGGGAACCCCCGGTCGCCCACCCCGACCTGAGGAGTCACGTGATCCGCGCCCTGACCGGGTTCTCGACGAGGAATCCGTGGAAGGTGATAGCCCTCTGGGCGCTGCTCGGCATCGCCCTGACGATCGCCGGCCAGGCGCTCGTCTTCCGCGCCACCCAGAGCAGCACCGGTGATTTCCTGCCCCCGTCCTACGACTCGGCGGCGGCCCTGAAGGTCGCCGAGGAGCGGTTCGGGGTGAAGCCGGACGCCAACACGCTGACCGTGCTGGTGGCCAGGTCGGACGGCGCGCAGCTGAGCGCCGCCGACGAACGGCGCATCGACGAGGAGGCCGCGAGGCTCGGCCGCCACCGGGTGGCCATGCCGAAGCCGGAGGACGAGCTGCCGTTCACCCAGGACCACTCGCAGACCCCGAAGGTCGCCCCGGCGATGACGGCTCCCGACCGCAGCTTCCGGCTGCTGTCCGTGGAGCTCACGGGCAACCCCCAGGACCCCGGGCTGCAGGACACCTACCGGGCCTTCCGCGAGGACGCGCGGGCCGGGTTCGCCGAGGCGGGGTTCCGGTCCGGATACACCGGCGGGCTCGCCACGACCGTCGACGGCATCGACGCCGAGGAGACCCGGGCCCAGGTGGTGGGCATCGTGATGCTGGGCGTCATCGTGCTGCTGCACGTGCTGGTGTTCCGCAGCGTGCTCGCCGCGCTGCTGCCGCTGATCGTCGTGTCCGTCATCGGCGGCGCCGCGACCGGGACCGTGGTCGGTGTCGCGATGCTGACCGGTATCACCCTCGACCCGTCGACCCCGCAGCTGATCAATGTCGTGCTGGTGGGCATCGGCATCGACTACTTCCTCTTCCTGCTGTTCCGTTTCCGCGAGCAGCTGCGGCGGCGGCCCGAGCAGGCCGGGCGGGACGCGGCGGGCGAGGTCTCCGGCCGCGTCGGTACGGCCGTCACCTCGGCGGCCCTGACCATCGTCGCGGCGTTCGCCACCCTCGGGGTGGCCTCCTTCGGGCAGTTCCGGGTGCTCGGTCCGGCCATCGCGGTGTCGGTGCTGGTGATGCTGTTCGGCAGTCTCACCTTCATGCCGGCCCTGCTCGCCGTCACGGGGCGCAGGATGTTCTGGCCCTCGCGGGCCCACCGGCGCGAGCCGCGCGGCGGGTCCGCCGCCCGTCTCGGCACCTGGCTGGTGGGGCGTCCCCGCACAGCGGCCCTCGCCTCCGTGGTGCTGCTGGGCGCGCTCGCCGCGGGCACGGCCGGCATACGGATGGACTACGGGTCCGGCGGCGCGGACGGTGAGCGGACGGCCGCCTCCGCCACCGCGGCGGAGATCGCCCGGGCGATGCCGGCCGGCGTGTCGGACCCGATCAGCGTCTACGTCAGCGCCTCGGACGGTGCCCCGCTCACCACCGGCCGCGTGGACGCCCTGTCGGGAACGCTCGCCCGGGTGGAGGGGGTCGGGCAGGTCGCCCCGACGGTGTTGAGCGAGGACCGCATGGCGGCGCGCATCGACCTGTTCCCGAACGCCGATCCGCACGGCCAGGAGGCCCGCGACCTGGCGTCCGGGGCGGTCCGCGACACGGTGTCGGCCCACAAACCGGCCGGCACGGAGGCTCATGTCGGCGGTACCGCGGCGGTGTTCGCCGACGTCTCGAAGGCGGTGGGCGAGGACCTGCGGCTGGTGTTCCCGGTCGCGGCGGTCCTGATCGCGCTCATCCTCTTCCTGCTGCTGCGCAGCCTGCTCGCGCCGCTGATCCTGATGCTGGCGGTGGGGTTGGGGTTCGCCGCCACGCTGGGAGCGGCGGCGCTGGTCTTCCAGCACGGGCTGGACCAGCCGGGTGTGGCCTTCACGCTGCCGCTGGTGCTGTTCCTGTTCGTGGTCGCGCTGGGCACCGACTACAACATCCTGGTGACCGACCGGATCCGGGAGGAGATGGAGCAGCCCGGTCCGGCCCGTGACGCGGTGGCCCGGGCGGTGCGGCACACCGCACCGGCCGTGGCGACGGCCGGGCTGGTGCTGGCCGCCTCGTTCGGCAGCCTCGCGGTCAATCCGGTCGCGGCCACGCAGCAGATCGGCTTCTCGACGGGTCTGGGCATCCTGCTCTCCGCCTTCGTCCTGTCGATCGTCCTGGTACCGGCGTGCGCCGTGCTGCTGGGCCGGTCCCTGTGGTGGCCGCTGCGGCCGCGTCCGGCGGCCACCGGCGGTGGGGCGGGGTCCGGCGCGGGGTCCGAGGCACCGGAGCGCGTGCTGGTCCGCTGAGGTCGGGGCCCGTAACGCCGCGGGCGCCGGGCGCGCAGGTCCCCGTACGGGGTCCGCGTGCACCGGCGCCCGCGGCGCTCCGCGGTGGTGGACGGCGTGTCAGGACAGCTCGGCGACCTCGGGGTGCTCCTGCAGCCAGGCGCGGACCGCCTGCTGCTCCTTGCCCTTGCCGGTCTGCTGGATCCGCGCCTCCAGGCCCGTGAGCTGTTCCTCGGTGAGCTTGAAGTCGCGCAGCCAGGCGGCCACCTCGGGCTCGTCGGCGGCGAAGCCCTTGCGGGCCAGGGTGTGGATGCCGTCGCCCTTGCCCCAGACGCCGCGGGGGTCCTCCAGCTTGGTCAGCTCGTAGGAGGAGTACGCCCAGTGCGGCGACCACAGGACGGTGACCACCGGCTCCTTCTTGTCGTAGGCGCGCCCCAGTTCGGCGAGCATGCCGGGGGTGGAGCCGTCGACGACCTGGTACTCGCCCTCCAGTCCGTACTCCTTCATGACCTTGTCCTTCAGGAGGGCCATGGCGCCGGCGCTGGGCTCGATGCCGATGATGCGGCCCTTGAACTGCCCGGCCCTGCCCTTGAGGTCGGCGAGCGAGCGGACGTCCTTCATGTACGAGGGCACGGCGAGCTCGATGGAGGTCGGGCCGTACCAGGAGCCGAGGTCCTCCAGCTTGTTGCCGTACTTCTCCCAGTACTGGGCGTGGGTGACGGGCAGCCAGGCGTCGGTCTGGAAGTCGAGGCCGCCGCCGGCCAGGCCGGTGTAGAGCGCGCCGGCCTCCAGCTGGCGGGTGTCGACCTTGAAGCCGCGCCGTTCCAGGAGTTCCTTCCACAGATAGGTGGAGGCGATGCCCTCGTCCCAGGGGATGTAGCCGATGGAGACGGTGCGGCCCTTGCCGATGTTCTCGGCGCCCTCCGGTCCGTCCTGGCCGCCGGAGCCGCCGAAGGCGCTCAGGCCGCCCGCGACCAGGGCCAGGACGACGGCGCCGGTGACGGCGTAGGCCGGCTGGGGGCGGTGGTTCCACACGCGGGCGGCGCCGGTGACGGCCGACCGGGCCCTGGCGAGGGTGCGCCGGCCCAGCGGGGAGACCTGGCGGCCGAGGGCTGCGGTCATCCGGTCGAGGTACATGGCGAGGATGACGATGGACAGGCCCGCCTCGAAGCCGAGGCCGATGTCGACGTTGCCGATGGCGCGGTAGACGGCGCCGCCGAGTCCGCCGCCGCCGACCATGCCGGCGATGACGACCATGGACAGGCCGAGCATGATGACCTGGTTGACGCCCGCCATCAGGGTGGGCAGGGCCAGCGGCAGCTGGACGCGTACGAGGGTGTCGCGCGGGGTGGTGCCGAAGGCCTCGGCGGCCTCGACGAGTTCGGCGTCGACCTGGCGGATGCCGAGCTCGGTCATCCGTACGCCCGGCGGCAGGGAGAAGACGATCGTCGCGATGATGCCGGGCACCACGCCGACCCCGAAGAAGATGATGCCGGGGATGAGGTAGACCATGGCCGGCATGGTCTGCATGAAGTCGAGGACCGGCCGCAGGACGGCACTGGCCCGGGCGGACCGGGCCGCCCATATGCCGAGCGGGATCGCGAACACCAGGGTGACGAGGGTGGCGACCAGGACCAGCGACAGGGTGGACATGGCGTCGGACCAGAGCCCGACGGAGTCGACGAGTCCGAAACCGGCGAAGGCGAGCAGGCCCGCGAGCAGGCCGCGCAGCCACCAGGCGGCGACGGCGAGGATGCCCGCGAACAGCAGCGGGGCGGGCGCGCAGAGCACGGCGACGAGGCCGTCGTAGAGCCCGGTCACGAGTGCGCTGATGGCGTCGAACAGCCAGGACAGCCGGCTCTGGAGGAAGTCGACTCCGCTGTCGGCCCAGGCGCCGAGGGGGATGCGGGGCATCAGGCGGCCACCTCCGCGCAGCGCACCGGGGCCCGCTGCTCGTCGCCGATGAAGGCGACGAGGCGGTCCTGGGGCACGGAGCCGACGACGGCGCCGTCGGTGCCGGTGACGGTGACCGGGTGCGGGACGCGGGCACTGACGGCGCACAGGTCGGCGAGCGGGGTGTCGGCGGTGACGGTGGGGCAGCCGCAGGAGTCCACACCGGGGCGGTGCGGGCGGGTCGTCGTCATCACGGCGTCGGCGGTCAGCACGCGGGAGCGGTCCACGTCCTGGACGAAGGAGGCGACGTAGTCGTCGGCAGGCCGGGTGAGGATGTCCTCGGCGGTGCCCTGCTGGACGACGCGGCCGTCGCGCATGACGGCGATGCCGTCGCCGAGGCGCATGGCCTCGTTGAGGTCGTGGGTGATGAAGACGATGGTCTTCTTCAGGGTGCGCTGCAGTTCGAGGAGCTGGTCCTGCATGTCGCGGCGGATCAGCGGGTCCAGCGCGCTGAACGACTCGTCCATCAGCAGGAGGTCGGCGTCCGTGGCCAGGGCCCGGGCGAGGCCCACTCTCTGCTGCATACCGCCGGAGAGCTCGTCGGGCCAGGCCATCTCCCAGCCTTCGAGCCCGCACAGGGCCAGCGCCTCCGCGGCCCGGCGCTCACGGTCGGCGCGGGGGACGCCCTGCACCTCCAGCCCGTAGCCGGCGTTCTCCAGGACGTTGCGGTGCGGGAAGAGAGCGAAGTGCTGGAAGACCATGGAGATCTTCGTGGACCGCACGCGGCGCAGCTCGCGCCCGCTCAGCTCGGTGAGGTCCTGGCCGTCGAAGAGGATGCGTCCCGCGGTGGGCTCGAGCAGGCCGTTCAGCATGCGCAGCAGGGTGGACTTGCCGGATCCCGACAGCCCCATCACGACGAAGATCTGGCCGGGCTCGACCTCGAAGGAGACATCGATGACCGCGGCCGTGGCTCCGTCGGCGCGCAGCTCGGCACGGTCCCCGCCGCCTTCGAGTGCGCGCACGGCGTCGTCGGGCCGGTTGCCGAACACCTTGTAGACGTGCTCGGCCTGGAGCGTGGACACATTCACCTCGCGGTTCGTACCGGGTACGGCGCGCGCGGGCCGGGCCGGCGCGGCCGTGGAGCGGGACGGGATCCGCCCGTGTGCGCCTCGCCTCCGGCACGGTGCACGGAGGGCGGGGTTCCGCTCCAGCTGCGCCGCTGCCCGGCGTTCGCTCCGGCAAACGCGCGAGTGATCCACCTCACGTGCGGGCCCGGTGGTGCGGGGCCGGGCCGCGGACCCGTGCGGGGTGTGGCGGGCACCCCGGCACGGGGGTACGGCCGGTCGCCGGTCGCTAGCCGATGTGGAACGCGGCGGTGGCGGGGTGACGGCGGTCCCGGTGGAACGTCAGGTGGTCCCAGGTGGGGAAGGCCAGGTCGGTGACGGCCAGCAGGACACCGGAGGGGGCGTGCACGGTGCGGCGTACGGTCAGACCGCAGGCGGGGGCGGAGGCGGGCGGGTGGGTGGTGCGGGTCATGGTGATGGTCTCGGCGACCCGGCCGCCCGCCGCGGCCTGCTCCAGCCAGTCCTGGAGGGGGGTGAGGTCCTGCTCCTGGGCCCGCCCCGCGCGGCTGCGGCAGGCGGCGAGTTCGGGGCTCCGGGCGACGGCGTCCGGGTTGAAGTAGGTGACGGCGTGCCGGAGGGTCTCCCCGGTGCGCCCCCGCTCGCGGTGGTGATGGACGAGGGTGAGGTCCCCGCCGGACATGCCGAGCGGCACGGCGAGCGAGGGCGGGACGGTGACCACGGTGACCCAGCTCCGGGTGAGGGCGGGCGCCGGGGCCGCCGGCCGGAAGGCGACCGGATCGGCCGCGGTGGGGACCACCTCGGCCGTGACGGCGGGGCGGGAGCCGCGGCGCCCGGTCACGACCAGGCCGTCCTCGCGCAGGTGCTGGAGGGCGGCCCTGATGGTCTGCCGGTTGACCTGGTAGCGGGCGGCCAGGCTGCGTTCGGAGGGCAGTCTCCCGCCGGGGGTGTGCGCGGCGCGGTCGAGATCGCGGCGCAGCGCTGCGGCGATCCGCTGGTACTTGGGCATGGCGGCCGGGCCGCCGCCCCGCGAAGGGGAGGGCATGGCTTCTCCTCTGACGGGTGGTCAAGGACTGCGCGGTCTGCCCGACCAACCTAGCATTGGTCTATACCTCTGGGTGAGAGGGGATCGGGCAGCCCGCCCACCTTGGCCGGTTCCCAACCCCGGGTATCGACGGGACGGTCCCGCCTACCCGCGCAGTGGGTTCGGCAGCGGACGGTAGCGGGCGTCCGCGCCGTCGGCCCGGGTCCAGCGCAGCAGCAGGTTGGTCTTCGCGGGCAGCGCGGGGGCGGCCAGGAGTGCGGCGATCTCGGGGAGCCCGCGCCGGGCCTCGTAGCGCAGCAGTTCCTCCCGTACGGCCGGCCACAGGTGCGGCGAGATGTCCGGATACCGATCGGCCAGCGCGCCCGCGATCTCGGACAGGTTGTTGACCACCAGGCAGTACACCAGGCGCTCCCAGGCGTCCGCGCGCGACACGTCCGGCAGGAGCTTGACGCCCTCCGCGTCCCGGAAGAGCGCCTGCACGGGCATGCCCGCCGCGTCGACCGCGACCAGGGTGTTCTGGAGGTGGGCCTCCAGCACGACGCCGTGCCGGCCGAAGAGTTCGAGTACCGGCGGCACGACCTGGCGCAGGTACGCCCGCCACCAGGCGAGGGGATCGGCGGCGCCGGCCGGCGGGCTCCCGGGAGCGCCCTCGGCGAGCGCGGCGGCGAGCAGCGGGGTGGCCCCGGGCAGGGTGTGGGCGTGCAGTCCGTCCCGGACCAGGACCGCGAGTTCCTCGAACGCGAAGGCGGCGGTGCGGTAGCCGCGGTCGGCGAGCCAGGCCGCGTCCGAGCCGGTCGCGCGCAGTGCGGCGAAGCCGGCCTCGACGGCCGCGTCGGCGCGGCGCAGCGCGAGCAGGTCGTGCCGCCACAGCCGGCGCACGTCGTTGGTGATCCGCACGTCGAGGCTGAACTTCACGAAGAGGTCCGCCGCGGGAGCCGTACCGGGAGCGGGAGCGGTACCGAGACCGGGAGCGGGAGCGGGAGCGGTACCGGGAGCCGCACCGGCACCGGGACCGGGAACGTGGACGGTCCGGATGGACGCGGTGGGCCAGACCGGCCGCCTGCTCTCGCCGAGCCGCAGCAGCCGCCCGTCGGCGAACGCCTCGCGCACCGCGGGCCGGTCCGCCACCAGGTCCAGCTGCCAGGGGTGGGCGGGCAGCAGCCGGTAGCCGGCGGGCGGGCGCGGCCCGTCGAGGAGATCGGCGAGCGAGTCGATCGCCTCGGCGACCGCCCGCCCGCCCTCCTCGACGCACCGGTCCTCGCGCAGCCCCAGGAAGACCAGCGGAAAGCGGGCGTGCGCCTCGGGCGCGTACGGCAGCCAGCTGCCGGCCGGCGCCCCGCCGCGGGCCTTGGGGGCGGGGTGGTGCGGGTGGCCCGTCACCAGGGACTGCTCGGAGAGCATGTACGGGTCCGCCGGGGGCTCGGCGGCGGCGCGGGCCGCGAGCAGCGCGACGAGCGCGTCGCGGCTGTCGGTGATCTCGACGGGGAGTTCGTCGTTGGTGACACCGGTGAACCGGCCGAGCTCGTCGGAGACGAGTTTGACCAGTTCGGCGTGGCTGAGGGGGTGCCAGCCGTTCGCGGTCCGCAGTTCGGGGGATGCGGGCCGGCGTCCGCCGCGCACCCGGAGCAGCCGCCCGCTGCCCCGCAGCCGGTGGACGGCCGGGCCCGCGGGGCCGTCCGGCGGCGCCGGCTCGGCCGCCTCCCGGAGCAGGCAGTTCAGGAGCGGGGCTGCGGCGTACGCGTCTGCGGCGGCGTTGAGGTCCACTGGTTCCATTCGGTCCATCCGGTGGGCAGGAGGTCCACGGAGCGGAACCACCGGCCATGATCGTCGGTATCCGCAATGATTACTTGATCATCACGTGAAGCGACATTCGAAGCGAAACTCGAAGCGACATTCCGAAGGCGGAGCCCAGCATGCACCTTCCCCCCTCCGCGGCCGAAGAAGCCGTCGCAGCCGGACTGGCCGCCGTACGGCCCGCCCTCGCCACCCCGTACGCCGCCGCGCTGAACGGATCCCGGGCGGCCGTGCTCACCCGGCTCTGGCGGGCCCTGGCCTTCGAGCCCCTCCCGTGGGTCGTGGGCCGGGAGGCGACGCCGGACGGTCTGGCGCTGCTGCTGGCGGGCGGCGGGCGGCTGGAGGGCCCGCCCGCGGACCCGTACGCGACGCGGCCGTACGTGGACGAACTGCTGCTCGACGGCAGGGCCCATCGCCGGGCCGGGCAGCTCGTCAGGGCCCTCGGGGTCCCGCACGGGGAGGGCTTCGCCGTCGAGCTGGACGCCAGTACGGCCTCTCTCGCCCTCTCCCGCGCCGGACAGCCGCCCGCAGCCGAGGACCACCCGGCGCAGGTGCCCTGGGAGTGGGAGCAGCGGGTGGTCGACGGCCATCCGTACCACCCCGGCTGCCGCTCCCGGCCCGGTTTCTCGGTCGCCGAGGAACTGGCGTACGCGCCCGAGCACCGGCCCGTGGTGGAGCTCGGCCTGGTCTCCGTACGCGCCGAGGAGTGCCTGGTCACCGGCGACTGGCCGGCGCGGCTGCGCGACGCCGGGCGGATCCTGGTCCCCGTGCACCCGTGGCAGGCCGCGCACGTCCTGGGGCACGAGCGGGTGCGGACCGGTTCCCCGGCGCATCCGCTGATGGCCCTGCGCACGCTGGCACCCGCCGACGGCGGCCCGCACGTGAAGACCGCGCTCAGCGCCCGGCTGACCTCCTCCGTCCGGGACATCTCGGTCTACTCCATCGAGACGGCGGCGGCCGTGTCCGCCTTCGCCCAGCATCTCGCCGAGCGGCTCGACGGGCGGCTGCACATCACCCGCACCCTGGGAGCCGTCACCGCGCACAGCCCTGACCTGGCGGCCGTGCTGCGCGAGCCGCCGGAGGTGTACGCGGACGCCGCCGCGGGCGAGCGGGTGCTGCCGGTGGCGGCGCTGGCCTCCTACCCGCCGGCCCGTTCGGCGGCCTGGCGGGCGCGGTTCGCCCGCCTCGTGCTGTCGGTGTGCCTGCGGGTACTGGAGCTCGGGGTGGCCCTGGAGGCCCACGGGCAGAATCTCCTGGTCGTCCTCTCCCCCGCCGGCGAGCCGCTGCGGCTGGTCTACCGCGACCTCGCCGACATCCGGATCAGCCCGGCCCGGCTGCGGGCGCACGGGCTGCCGGTGCCGGCGCTGTCGGGCAGGCTGGTCACGGACGACGTGACGGTCCTGCGCCGCAAGCTCTTCGGGTCCCTTCTGACGGGTGCGCTCGGCGCCACGGCGGGCTCGGCCGGAGCCTTCGCCGAGGCCCTCGCGGAGGTGACCGCCCTGCCGTCCACCGCCGACACCGAGGCCCTGCTGACGGGCCGACTGCCCACGAAGGCGCTCACCCTCATGCGGCTGAGCCCGGACGTCCCCGGCGACCAGTGGGCGGAACTGCCCAATCCGCTGGCCGGAGGATGATTCCGCTGGCAGGAGGATGATCCGGAGCGCCGGGCGGGCTACTGTTCAGGGGCATGACAGCTTCCTCGTACCTGGCTTCCGTCCGGGCGTGCTACGACGCCGTCGCCGTCGACTGCGCGCGGCTGCTGGGCACGGATCTGGCCGGGAAGCCGCTGGACCGGGCCATGCTGGGTGCCTTCGCCGAGTGCGTGCGCGGGGAGCGGGGCGGGCCCGGCCGGGCGGTCGCCGACCTGGGCTGCGGGCCGGGCCGGGTGACGGCGCATCTGGACGCTCTCGGCGTCCGGACCTTCGGGGTGGACCTGTCCCCGGCCATGGTGGCGGTGGCCCGCCGGGCGTATCCGGGGCTGCGGTTCGAGGTGGGGTCCATGGCCGCGCTGGACGTGGCCGACGGGGTGCTGGGCGGGGTCCTCGCCTGGTACTCGACCGGCCACACGCCGCCCTCGGAACTGCCGCGCGTGTTCGGGGAGTTCGCCCGCGTGCTGGCGCCGGGCGGGCACGTCCTGGTCGCCTTCGAGGCCGGGGACGAACGGGTCCGGCTGGACCATGCGTACGGGCACCCCGTCGACCTCGACGTGTACCGGACACCGCCCGACCGGATCGCCGCCCTGCTGGCCGGGGCCGGACTGGCCGAAGCGGCCCGCCTGGTCCGCGAGCCGACCCCGCACGAGGCCTCGCAGCAGGCCTTTCTGCTGGCCCGCAAGGGCTGACGGGCCTACGCGGCCGGGTCGGGGTGGGGCGGGCCGGGGCGGGCCACCACCTGGTCGGGCGGCTCGGGGCCCGGCCGGGCGGGCTCGGGGCCCGGCCGGGCGGGCTCGGGGCCCGGCCGGGCGGGCGGTCCTCAGGCCGGGTAGGTGAGCGAGCCCAGCGGCGGGCAGGGGGCGGGCACGGAGCCGGCGCCGGGTCGTTCGACGAAGGCCCTGGCCTCGGCGGCCCGGCGGCGCAGGAGATCCGCCTCGTCGGCGTACCGGGCGTCGTGCCGGGCACGGGGGAGGTCCCAGGTGTCGTCGATGAGACTCAGGCTGGTGTTGCCGGCGCTGCGCTGGAACTCCGCCTTCATGACCGCCTGCTGGAGCGCGGTCCTGGTCGCGGCGAGATCGATGCGGGTGATCAGCACGCCGGGGGTGTCGGGTTCACGGGTCGGCATGGGGGGCATGGGGAGCGGCGAGACCCCGGTGTCGAGGCGGCCGACGTTGTCGACGCTCGCGTTGCTGACGTCCCTGGCCAGGGCCTGCATCTCCGCGTGCAGCCAGAAGTACTCGTCGAGGTCGCCCTGGGTGATGCGTATCCGCCGGTACAGGGCCTGGAAGCGGGGATCGTGGTGCAGCGGACGTATGGGGTCGACGTGGAGCGCCACGCAGTCGTTGAAGCCGGCCGTCACCGCGGCGTCGAGGTGGAGGAGGGCCTGATCGGCCCGCCCGCCCGCGACGGCCATGCCGGCGAGGCTCGCGTGGCCCGCGGCGACGAGCCAGGTGCCGTCGGTGCCGAGCGCGCCGGCGCGCGCGATGAGGTCGTGGAGGCCCGCGGCGACGTCGACCCGCCGCGGGGCCCCGAGGAAGGAGAGCCCGAGGGAGGACAGGACGTCCTGCTCCGCCGGCACCGCGGGCCCCTGGGTCAGGTGGACCACGAGCAGTTCGTGCATACGGGCGACGAGCGAGTCGACGGTGTCGGCCATGGATCTCCTCGGACCTCGGTGGCAAGGGCGATCGGCTGCCGCTCGGCGTGCCTCGGCAGAGGTTCCGACCCTACCCACCGAACGGCTGCCGGACCTCACCGTTTTCGGGGTCGCCGCGCCCGCCGCCGGGCGGGTCGGCTCCGTAGACTGCCCTCCATGGCATGCCGCATCAGTGAGCTGGTCCTGGACTGTGCCGAGCCCGAACGGCTCGCCGCGTTCTGGAGCGAGGTCCTCGGCTACGTCGAACTCGGCCGCGAGGACGACGGCAGCATCGAGATCGGGCCGCCCGGCGCGGGCTTCGGCGGCCCGCAGCCCACACTCGTCCTGAGCCCCGGCGGCGCCCCGCGGACCGGCAAGCTGCGCCTGCACATCGACGTCAACGCCACCGACCGCGACCAGGACGCCGAGCTTGAACGACTGCTCGGTCTCGGCGCCCGGCCCGTCGACATCGGCCAGGACGGCACGGAGACCTGGCACGTCCTGTCCGACCCGGAGGGCAACGAGTTCTGTCTCCTCCGCCGCCGCCTCGCACCCCTGGCCCCGCCCGGGTGTGAGTAGTCGGCGTACAGAAAGTTCCGCTGAGGTTGATCTTGCTGGTGTCGTGCGCAGAGTTGTTGTCAGTAGGCAGTGACGACGTGGAGAGTCCCAGAAGGCTGTAGAGCACGTTGACTTGGAAGCGGCCGATGATGTCTCCGCGGATGACCACCTCGGCGGCGGCGAAGTCTTCGAGGGCGTGGTGCTGGTCAGCGTCGGTGGGGAGCCGCCGTCAAGGGTTCTCGCACAAGCTGCCCTGACGCGCACCGGCCCGGCTCCGAGACCGGGGCCGGGCCGGTGCGCTCCGACGGACGCTGTGGGCGTCAGCGCAGGGTGAAGGGTGCCACGTGGGTGGTGGTGTCGGCTCCGCTGATCGTGAATTCGAGGTTGTAGTTGCCGTTGGGCAGGTTCTGGGTGCTGACGGGGAGGCTGTAGGAGGAGAGGAGGTAGCTGAACCGGCCTGTGACGGGCCTGGTGACCGGGCCGGTGATGCGGCTGGCCGTGAGCGTGATGTTCGGGCTGGAGAGGTTGTTGCCGTTTGCGTCGCAGATCCGCAGGCTGATGATGACCTGGCCGAGCAGCCGGGTGGGGCGGCTGGGGTCGTAGAGCAGGCAGATCCGGTATGCCACGTTGTAGGTGACGGTCTTGGCGGATGGGTTGGTGGCGTTGTCCGTGGCGTTGACCGTGAACGTGCGCTGGCCGAGCGTGGAGGTGTTGATCGGGCTGCCGTTGGGGAACGTGCCCACGCAGCTCGCCACCCCGGAGACGGCGTCCGTGCATGAGTAGGACGCGGTGACCGGCTGGCGGTACAGGTATGTGCCGGCCGCCGGACGGACGATGGTGATCGTCGGCCCCGCGGTGTCGAGCTGCACGGCGATCGTCTGCGGTGCGGAGGTGTTGCCCGCGTTGTCGGTGGCGTTGTACGTCACGGTAGTCAGGCCGTTCACCGTGATCGGGACTGCGGCATTTGCTCCGGAGACGTCGGTGGATGCGATCGGCTGTGCTCCGCTCGCGCTGTAGGTGATCTTCTGGACCCCTGAGGCGCAGGCTCCTTCCGAGGCGCCGATGTTGACGGTCGCGGGGCTGGTCGTGTTCCAGCCGGCGCCGTTCGGCGCGGGCGAGATGCTCGCGGAGACGGTCGGTGCGGTCGTGTCCGGGTCGTAGGTGAACTGGTCGGCGGCGGTGAGCGGGCTGGTGCCGTTGGCGTTGGTCACGGTGACGTCCACCGTGCCCCGTGCCTGCGGGGGCACCTGCGCGGTCAGTTCCTCCGGCCCGATGACGTTCACGTTCGTCGCCGGTACGGAGCCGAAGCTGACGGTGGCGCCGCTCGTGGGGAATTCCGTGCCGCGCACGGTCACGGTGTTCACGCACTGGGCCAGTTCGGGCGCGTGGTTCGGGGTGACGCTCGTGACAGTCGGCGGGGACAGCGTTACGCGGTCCATTGCGGTGCCCCAGTCACCGCCGGTGATCCCTGTGTTGGCGATGGCGCCGATCTGCTGGACGGTCCAGACGTCCTTGGGGTTACTGGGGTCGCGTGCGGTGCCGGAGTAGTCACCCCAGCGCAGGTCGGTGCCGCAGTTGCACGAGAAGGCCTGGGTGCCCGCGGCGTAGAAGTCGCCGAACGTCCTGGCGGGGAAGTTACCGCCCGGGACTGCGATCGCTACACCGGTGGGGAACCTTCCGGGGGAGGAAGCGGTGAATCCGGAGAACAGGTCGTCCTCGTCGTTCAGGGTCAACGAGCCGTAGTAGATGTCCCCGCCCACGAGGCCGAGATTGAGGTTGGTCGCTAGGCTCTGGCCACCACCGGTCGCGATCTGGACGTAGCGCTGGCAGTTGCGGACCGCGGTGTCGCTGGGAGGGGTGCAGCTGACGTTGAAAACGCCCCACAGGTGGTTGTTCTGCCACGCGACCGAGAGCATCCGGTCGTCGTTCGTCGCGATGGTTGCGTCGCCCCCGGGCGGCTGAGCCGCGCATCCTCTTACGCCGCCACACGTCGGTGGTGCGGGCGCGCTTCCGATAGCGATGGTGTTCTCAGTTCGGGTGACCGTGCTGACACCAGGCACGCCTGTAAACGTGTGCACCACCAAGTTGGTGGGGTCACGGGGGTCGTGCTCCATCGCAAGCTGCTCGTTGATCCCCGACAGCGAGGTGGCCGGGACGACCTGGAACCTGCCGGTGTCCTGGCCGAACGTCGTGAAGCTGACCGTGCCTCCGGCCAGCAGGTCGGCCTTGTTGGCGACCACAGTCACCTCACCCAGGTACGGCAGCGGCGGGGGGGCACTGAGGTCGTAATTGTTCCAGCTCAGTGTGACCTTGTCGTTGCTGTAGCCGAGCTTCGGCTGGTCCTGCCGGATGTTGGAAGTGTTGCTCCCTGCGATGTAGACGCTCCAGTTCCCGCGAGGGTCGGAGCTGTCGCTGACCGCTACGTCGTTTTCGTCGCCGCCGGCCAGGATTCCCTCGTACGCGGCGAAGAAACGACCGGAGCCCGCGTCGTAGTGCACCCGCGGATCACCGCCGGTGTCTGCCGCAAATCCGAAGAAGGCACCCAGGTCGAAGGGCGCGCCGACGGCGTTGCCGGCCTTGTCGTAGACCTGGCCCGAGCGGTTCACGAACTGGACGATGTGGGTGGGTCCGACCGCGAGCTGGGTATCGGACGGACCGGTGGCGTCCACGTTGCCGAGCGTGGGGAAGGTCTTCAGCTGCTGGATGACGGCCGTGGACGGCGCCGCCTTCGGGGACGCGCCGGTCTTCGAGGTCAGGGCCGCGGTGGTGGCCGGCAGAGTCGGCTGCCTCATCGGTCCCACAGGCGCCGGCCCCTTCGGAGGGGCCAGGTAGGGCTGTACCTGTGGCTCGGGGACGCGCTTCGGCCGGGGCAGAGTGCGCACCTCCACGCGCCGCTTCACCTTGACCCGCGACAGCGTCCCCTCACCGTCCGCCCGCGACGGGCCGGAAGCCGTGGACGGGACGTCGGGACGCGGCTCGGCGGCCGCCCCGTCGGCGGGCGCGGTCACCGTGAGCGTCACGGCGAGTGTGAGGAGCAGGGCGCGCGGCCAGCCTCGTACGGCGCGCATCATGCGTCGGTTCACTCGGAGAAGCCGTCTCGACGACACGGGCTCCCCCCTTCAGCCCTGGTCGTAAGTGCGGTCCCGCCGGCGGATCGGCAGCGGGCGGTCGTTGTCCTGCGGTAGCCGATGATCACGGGCATGTGTCTAGCGCAAGGACCCACGGCGCCAGTTCCGCTCGTAGTGTGGCGTGCCGACGCGTCCCCCTCACGGACCATGCCGGGCTGGGCAGCGGTAGGCAGGACATCGCTTCGCGCCCACCAGGTCGCACTTCGCGTGCCACGGCACAGCACTGACAGAACCCTGCGCCGCACTGACAAGTGCTCTGCGCACGACACAGAGATTGATCTTGCTGGAGTCGGTCTACTTCGTGGGGGCTTCGATCTGGCGCGGTACGGCGCCGACGCGCAGGTCGGGGATGTGGGCGCGGAGCTGGGCGACAGCGGCGTCGAGGTAGCGGGTGATCCACAGCACCACGGCGTTGAGAACCAGACCGAGCGCGCCGAGCTGGTCTTATCCGAACTAGCCCGGCTGACGGCCCGACAGGGGCATACGCCAGTCTAGTCACTGAAAGTAGTAGTCAGAAATCTTGAAGCCCTGGAGTGCCCGGGCGTGTCGCGCGATGGCGTCCTGCATGGTCACCTTGTGACAAGGCGCCCGGGACCGGGCGACAATCCAGCACATGGATGACGCGTTCACACTCCTTCGGCAGGCCGTCAACCTACTGCCCGAGGACGCCGTGACAGAGAACGGCCAGACGGTCGGAGATGTTCGCAAGGACATCCAGCTCCAGGAATGGGAGATGGCGCTCGACGTGCTCATCGAGATCGCGGATGTCCACCCGGTATCCATCACCTTCTGGGAGATGCTCTCCGAGGCCGCTCGGCAGATGATGCTCGACCGCAGCCGCCGTTGGTGCGAGTGGCGGGGCTGGGCAGCCCAACACGGCACGATCCGTGCGACCTTGACCCTTCTGGGAGCCGGCGAGGGCGGACGCCAGAGTGCCTTCTCAGGGGACGGCCAGCTCAGACCTCTGTGGGACATCGGTAACTGCACCGCAGACGGACAACAAGATCTGAACATCGCGCGGCTTTGGGTGGAGTTCGCACCGCAGCTCGGCCCCGGAGAGACAGCCGACGTTCGCCTGGCTCCCCTGCAGCCCGAGCAATGGCAGCATCTGAAGCCCGGTGACGTGATCACCATGCACGAGTCCCAACCCGCCGTTGGCATCGCCGAAATCATCGAGGTCCTGCCGCCTCGCGCCTGAGGCCACTGGGCAGCCAGGCGCGCGAAGGGCCCGCGGTCGGACGGCCGTCAGCCGCCGTCGTGGCTCTCGGTGAGTCGGCCGGCGCAGGTGCGGAAGTCAGGCATGCCGAGGTGGACGGTGGTGTGCCGGGCTGCGAGGTCGCGCATGGCAGCGAGTTTCTGCTCGGCGGCGGCGAGGCTGGCCTCGGTCGCCGCGACCTCGCCGAGCCAGCCCTGTTCCTTGGCCTCCTGGAGCCGGTCGAGCAGGTTGGCGTGGATCTCCTCCAGCCGGGGCGTCTCCGCGGGGCCGGGTCGCAGGACGGGGCAGCGGATGCAGGCGTACTCGTGGACGCACGGGGTGCCGAAGTCGCGGGCGCAGGCGCCCGACGTGACCTTCCGCAGCTCGAAGTGGGCCAGGAAGTCCTGCCACTCTTGCGCGGTGGGCTCGCGGTACTCGTTGCTGGGTCGCAGCGATCGGCGGCGGGCGATGAAGGGCCGGTGGTGGTTGATGACCTCCTCGGGGTAGATCGCGGCGTATCCGAGAGTGGTGTCGACGGTCTGGTGGCCGCAGATGCGGGCGGCGATGAGCGCGGGGGCGCAGGGCGTCGGTGACGAAGATTCTCCGGAAGTCGTGCGGGGTGTAGCGCAACGGCTCGCTGTTGGGGCCCGTCAGCCCGCTCGCCGCGAGTGCGTCGTTGAGGCAGGTGTAGATGTAGTTGCGCGGGATAGCGCGATCTTCCAGACCGCAGCGGCGCTGGAAGACGAACGGCATCGGCGCGCTCCAGAGCCGTTCGAGGGTGTCGTAGGCGGAGACCAGCGGCATGGCCTGCTCGCCGCGGCGGACGCGCTGGATGATCGCGGTCAGCACTTCGCCGAGCTCTGGGGAGACCAGCAGCAGCCGCTCCTGGTCGAGCTTGGGCACGATCTCGCCGGTGGTGCAAGCAGCTGGGAGGGCCGCTGCCGCAGCAGCCAGCGGTAGGTCGGGCGGACCACCTGTCCGCCGAGGAGGGGGATCATGCCGCAGCACAGATCCGCACGGTCGTATCTGCGGGCCTGCTGGCGGTCGGCCAGCCACTGCGTGGGCAGACGTCTCCACTCCCGGCCGGCCGCTTCGGCGCCGCCGGCGAGCCATCGGGCCTGCCAGGTGCGACCGGGCTGGTCCTCCAGCCAGTCGAGCAGATTGACGAAGCCGCGCTGGCGGCTGCGCTGGTTGGCGTCGCTGTCGGCGGTGAACGGCAGGGCGAGCGTGCGCCAGCACGCGGTCGCGCGGCTCCTCGGTCTGCCACCAGGTCGTCGGGGCCTCGCGCGGCTCCTGCCCGGCTGGCACGGAACCCAGGTGGATGCGGGACGTCGTGCTGGCGTCCATCGTCACGGTGGTCATGCCCGTCCTCCGCCCAGGACGGCCGGGCCGAACAGGGCCTGGAGGACCTCCGGGCGGTAACCCGGGGCAGACATCACGGGCAGGGGCAGCTCGTGCCCGTAGCGTCGGTGAATCCGGAAGGTGAGCTCCCAGGGTTTCAACTCGCCGGCGAGCATGCGCCGTGCGAGCGCTCGCACGGCGGCTTCTTGGCCGGCCGCGCCGCCGACTGGGTGGAGGGTGAGGCCGAGTCCGGCGAGTGCCGGCGGAAGCAGGTCGTGGACGTCGTAGTCCGCCTCGGCGCGCGTGCAGGCGGCGAGGATTCGAAGGTTGGGGGTGTCGAGTCCGGCGACGAGCGCGTCGCAGGCGGATCGACCACCTCGCTCGCACTGATCTCCCCCACACTCCAGAGGGCGGCATGGTCCTGTAGAACGATTGCTGCTGCCTCCGTCGACGTCACTCGCTCATGATGGTGGGGGCGAACTTCCGGCAGGTGGCCAGCTCGCCGCCCCATCCGGCGAACAGCGTCTTGACCTCCGGCCCGGACGGCGGAATCCGCAATGCCGCGTCCTTCGACCCGCGCGGCCGGTTCATCTCGTCGATCGGGCACTCGATCACCCGACCGGTCATCCGGTGGATCTCGACCTTGTGCCGCAGTTCCAGGAACAGGAAGTACGTGGTCAGCGCCTGAGAGCGCCCCAGCCGGGTGCCGCTCGGCGAAGCCCGCAGCACCTTTCCGAAGTACGCGTCGGCGTCAGGGGGCTCCATCTCCCAAAGCCGGCGGCCGAACCAGGACCGTACTGCTCCAGGTGCCCGACGTCCCCGCGGATCGTGCCGTCGCCGGCCCCGCCGAGGCCCGCGCCAGCACGAACCCCGCCAGCACGTCGGTCTCGAACTGCTCCAGCTCCTCCGCCGTGGCTGGCGGCCGGACATCGCGTAGGCACCGTACGACAGGCAGTGCCAACCCAAGCCTCCTCGCCTTCAGCCAGATCGTGAGCCGATCGGACACAGTGAGAACGCTTCAGGAATCCCGAATGTACGTCAGCCCGCGAACAACCGCCGGGGAGGGGATGCCCTCCCTGGCCACAGGGTCGTGGACTCGGCGACCCTCAGTGCAACTCACGGGATGTCGCACAGCCGGCGCCCTGAGGCCGGACGTCGGACGGTCCGCCGGCCGGGCTACGGCCGCCGTAGGAGGCGCGCACCAGGGCCTCCGGCAGGTCCGCCAGGTCGAAGTGGTCGCGCGGATGCAGCACCAGCGCCGGCGGCACGCGACTCCCCCGATCCGGCTGAGCCGCCAGCGGTCGTCGAGCCGGATCCCCTCGTCCCGGCCGCGGCACGCATCGCAGTCCGCCGGATCCTCGCCGTGCCGCGGAGGCCAGGGCAGGACCGGCGGACGCAACGGCGCGAGGCGCAGCCCGTCCGGGTCGAACGGGCTGATGTCCCACCCCGTCATACGCGTCGGCGAAAGCCGCAGTTCACGTCGCTGCCCGGACATGCACCACGTCACCTCCGGTCGGACCGGGCCGACAATGGCACCCATGGACACATTGCTGCACCTCGACCGCACACTCGACGAACTCGACCCGCCGCGCTGGGAGGCCGCGCCCGCCGACGCGACCCGGCTGGTCCGCACGGTGCACGGCCTGCGCCGGGTCCCGCTCGGCGAACTGCAGCCGGCCGACCTGCGCACCCTCCTCGCGCAGCGGGTGGCGCTCCCGTTCGTCCTTCCCCTCGCGGTGCGGCTGCTGGCCGAGCAACCGCTGCTGGACGCCTACTTCTACGAGGGAGACCTGCTGCTCGCGACCGTCGCTGTCCCCGAAGGGGCCTGGGCGGCGCTCCCGGAGCTCGAAGCGCGGCTGCGTGCCGTCGTCGCGGGGCTGCCCGGGGCGGCGGTGGAGGAACTGCCCCGGGGAAGTGACGCGGATCTGGCACGGTTCGTCGCGCGGGGCTGACGGGGCCGCGCGGGGTCACCAGCGCAGGGGGAGGCTTGTCACGCCGCGCATCAGGGTGCCCGGGAGCCAGTCGGGCGGGCCCGCGGCCGGGTCTTCGGCCAGGGTGGGGAAACGTTCCAGCAGGGAGCGGATCGCGATGCTTCCCTCCAGGCGGGCGAGGGGTGCGCCGAGGCAGTGGTGGATGCCGTGGCCGAAGGCCAGATGGCCCGGGCCGGTGCGGCGGATGTCGAACTCCTCGGGCCCGGGGCCCGGCCCGGTGAAGCGCGCCGGATCACGGCCGGCCGCCGCGAGGGCGACCATGACGGAGGATCCGGCCTCGATGGGCACACCCCCCAGCTCCAGATCGGTGTCGGCGAAGCGGTACGTGGCGTGCTGCACGGGGCCGTCGTAGCGCAGCATCTCCTCCACCGCGCCGCCGATCAGCCCGTCGGGGTCGGCGCGCAGGGCGGCGAGCTGGTCGGGGTGCGCGAGCAGGGCCCGTACCCCGTTGCCGATCAGGTTGACGGTGGTCTCGTGGCCCGCGACCAGCAGCAGGAAGGCCATGCCGATCAGTTCGTCCGGAGAGAGCCGGTCGCCGTGCTCGTCCCGGGTCCGGATGAGGGCGCTGAGCAGGTCGTCGCCCTGGTCCCCGGCCTTGTCCGCGACGAGTTCACAGAGGTACGCGGTCATGTCCTGCAGGACCCGGGGGTCCGCCCCGACGCCGTCGAGCGGGGCCACGATCTCGCCCGACCAGTAGCGGAACCGGGCCCGGTCCAGGTGGGGTACGCCCAGCAGCTCGCAGATCAGGGTCATCGGCAGCGGTACGGCGAAGGACCGGATCAGGTCGGCCCGGCGTTCGGGCAGGGCCTCCATCTCGTCCAGCAGCCCGTCGGTGATCTGCTGTACGCGGGGACGCAGGGACTCGACGCGGCGGGTGGTGAACTCGCGGGCCACCAGGCGCCGTAGCCGTGTGTGGTGCGGCGGGTCCGTGTCCAGCATGTTGGTGGCGACGGCGTGGACCTGCGTGACCTCGAACAGTTCCGATCCGAGCCAGTTCTTCGACAGGCCCGGGTGGTTCAGGGCCTCTCTGGCCTCCTGGTGGCCGACGACGAGCCATGTGCGTTCGCCGCCCAGCACCAGCCGGTGGACAGGGCCGGAGGCGCGCAGCGCCTCGTAGAAGGGATAGGGGTCGGCGTTGAACTCCTCGGCGTGCGCGGTGAGATCCACAAGAGTCATGGGGGCAGCGTACGGCGGCGGCTCACCCGGCGGGGGGTGGTCCGGGGGTGGCGGCGGGGCCGGATCCGCCCCACCGCCGCGGTCCTTCCATAGGACGAGTCGAACCGTTTCGGCGATGCGCCGTTCGGGGGGCACCGCGGTGCGCGTGGGGCCCGCCTGCGCGGGGATCCGGACGGACGGTGGCAGGAAGGAGGTATGAGCCTCGATCGGCGCCAGGTCCTCGGCGGTGCGGCCGCGGCCGTCCTCGCCACCGTCGGCGCGGCGGCCCGGGGCCCGGACTACCGCGCGCTGGCGCGCGGGATCGACGGGCGGCTGGTGCTCCCCGGGGACCGTGACCACCCGGAGGCCGGGCGGCTGTTCCAGCCCCGCTACGACGCCGTCGTACCGGCCGCGGTCGCCTATCCCGCGCACGCGGGGGACGTCGCCGTCTGCCTGGACTTCGCCCGGCGCGAGTCCGTGGCCGTGGTGCCGCGCGGCGGCGGGCACAGCTACGCGGGCTGGTCCACGCGGGCCGGCGCCCTGGTCCTCGACACCGGGGCGATGGCCGCGGTGACGATCGAGGGGGACGGCGTACGGATCGGTGCGGGGGCCCGGCTCGGTGACGTGCACGCGGCCCTCGCCGGGCGCGGACTGTCCGTCCCCACCGGACTGTGCCCCTCCGTCGGCATCGCGGGCCTCACGCTGGGCGGCGGGCTCGGTCTGGCCTCGCGGGCGTACGGCACCACCGCGGACCGGCTGACCGGGGTGCGGGTGGTCACCGCCGACGGGACCGTCCGCGAGGTCTGCGCCGACCGGGACCGGGACCCGGATCTCTTCTGGGCCCTGCGCGGCGGTGGCGGCGGCAACTTCGGTGTGGTGACCGAGTTCCGCTTCCGGACGCACACGGTCGGCGACTGCGCCTTCGCGGAACTCCACTGGCCGGCCGCCGGTTCCGCGGACGTCCTGCGCGGCTGGCAGCGCTGGCTGACCGGGCTGCCGGACCCGTTCTGGAGCCAGGTGGAGTTCACCGTCGAGGCCGGTCCCGGGCCCGGAGCGGGGGCTGGAGCCGGAGCCGCGGCCTCGGCCTCGGCCGCGGCCGCCACGGTGCCTTCGCTCCGCGTGGTGTGCCTCGACGGACGCCCCGAACTGGAACGGCAGTTGACACGGCTGTCCGACCTGGTCGGCGCCGCGCCCCGGGACAGCTGGGTCGTCGTACGCAGCCACGGCGACACCCTCCGGGCCATGTCCGGGTGCCTGGACCTGAGCGCCGCGGAGTGCCGGCTGCCGGGCACGCTGCCCGGCCGGGACCCGCGGGGCCGGCTCGGGCGGGACTCCTACGCCGCCCGCTCCGACTTCTGGGCCGGTGCGGGACTCCCGGACGCGGCGATCGACGCCGTCTTGGACGCCGTCCGGCGGTACGGGGCCGAGGCTCCCCGGGGCGGGCTCGGCGTGGTGCAGTTCGACGGGGTCTGCGGCGGCGCCGTCAACCGGGTCGCGGCCGGCGACACCGCCTTCGTGCACCGCGACAGCGCCTTCCTCGGCCAGTACCTCGTCCACTGGCCCGAATCCGCGCCGGCCGCCGACGTGGCCCGCCACGAGGCCTGGCTCGACGGGCTGTGGCGGGACCTGCGTCCCTGGGCGAGCGGCCGCGCGTACCAGAACTACATCGACCCGAAGCTCAGCGGCTGGCGCGAGGCCTACTACGGCCCGAACCTCGCCCGGCTGGAGGAGGTCCGGCGTACCCACGATCCGGACCGGCTCTTCCGTTTCCCCCAGGCCGTTTAGGGAGTGTCCGGCATGCGACGTACGTTGACGGTGGCCGCGGCGGCGGCCGCCCTGCTGGTGTCCGCGGGGCCGCTGCCCGTGGCCGAGGCGGGGGGAGCGGCCCCGGTGGCCGCGGGCCGCTGGGGCGCGCATGAGGCGGAGTCCTTCTGGACGCCCGAGCGGATGGCATCGGCCCGCCCGCTGCCGCCCGGCCCTCCGGGGCGGCGGGCCGCGGCACCGCGGGACGCGGTCGCCCCGGAACCGCCCGCGAATTCCCTGGCCCCCTGGGGGCCCTGGGATCCCGGGGCACCCGTGCCGATCGCGCCCGTCGCACCCGCCCCGCCTCCCCCGCCGCTCCGACCGGACGAGCCGGGAGAGCCGGGAGAGGCGGGAGTTCCGGAGGAGCCGGTCCGCCCCGTGGACCCGGAGCCGGACCCGGACGCGGCCCCTTCCCCGTCCGTCACCCCCACCGCACCGAGGCCGAAGCCGACGCCCACGCCCACGCCGACGCCGGTCACCCTCCCCGCGCCCGCCCCCGTACGTCCGGCCCTCCCCCGGATTCCCGCCGCCGGCCCGGGCGTCGGGCAGGACTTCGGCGGCCTCCCGGTCGTCGGCCGGATGTTCCTCGTCAAGGGCGGCGGCTCCTATTTCTGCACCGCGAGCGTGGTCGCCTCCCCCGGCCGCAACCTCATCATCAGCGCCGCCCACTGCCTGACCGGCGCCGACACCCAGCAGGTGGCCTTCGTACCGCAGTACACGCGGGCCAAGCCGCGGCCGTTCGGCATGTTCCCGGTCCTGCGCACCGCGGCCGGACGCTCCAAGATCTGGATCGACCAGCGCTACCGCACCCAGGGCGTGAACCGCGCGGCCGCCCTCGACGTGGCCTTCGCGCAGGTCGGGCCCGGCCCGAAGGGGTTCCGCGTCCAGGACGTGGTGGGCGGCAACCGGCTGGTCACCGGCGCCGGTTACGCCCACGCGCGGGCCACGCTGATCGGGCACCCGTCCACCGCCGCCCGGCCCCGCCTGTGCGTGAACCGGACGACGAAGTACACCAGCACCGACTCCCGGATCCCGGGCTCGTTCCTGCGCATCGCCTGCACCGGCTACCCGGGCGGCACCAGCGGCGGCCCGTTCCTGCTCCGTCTCGACGGGCGCACCGGGACCGGCGACGTGGTGGGCGTGATCGGCGGCTGGAAGACGGGCGGGGACCGGCCCGACGTCTCCTACAGCTCGTACTTCGGCGCGGACATCAGGAAGTTGTACGAGAAGGCGGTTGCCGGGGCGAAGGCGCCGTAAGGGCCCGTACCCACCGGGTCCGGCGCGGGTTGCCCACCGTACGCGGGGTCGCCGGGAGCCCGTCGCCGGTCAGCGGCTCGGCGGGAGCGAGGCCGAGGCGGCGGCGCAGGTCGGCCAGGGCCGCGTGGACGGGCGCCAGCACGACCTCGGCGCCCGGGGCCGCGGTCGCGAGGGCGTACGCGGTGGTCTCGATCGCCTCCGCGGCGTCCTCGGCGGCGGTCCGGCTCCACCCTCCGGGCGCTCCGGGCCCCCAGGGTGCGACGGTGTCGTAGAGGTGGCAGGCGGCATCGGCCGCGGCGTCGGCCCGTTCCCCGACGCCCGGCGCCGCGATGGTCGGCAGTTCCATACCGGTGCAACGAGCCGCTCCCGCCCGGGGGTACGTCGGCGTTGCTACGGTTCTGCACGCCCGCCGGTCAGGTGGCGACCGTCTGCAGCCAGAGCGGCAGGAGTACCAGCGAGACGAGCGAGGTCTTGATCACGACCGAGGCGGAGAGGCCGACGCCCACGTCGTAGCGCTGGGCGAAGATGAACAGGTTCTGCGGGGTCGGCATCGCGGCGATCAGTACGAGGTACGCCAGCCAGTCGCCCCGCACCCCGAAGAGCAGCCCGCACACCGCCCAGGTCAGCAGCGGGAACACCAGGCACTTGAAGCCGATGAGGGCCAGCTCCTCGCGCGTGGTGGCCCGCAGGTGGAGGCCGACGCCGCCGAGGTGGAGGCCGAGGGCGAACAGGGCCACCGGCGAGGCGCTGTCGCCGACGAAGGCGGCTCCGTCCAGGACGACGGCCGGGACCCGCACCGAAAGCAGGTTGAGCAGGATGCCCGCGTTGCAGGCGAGGACCAGCGGCGTGGCGAGCGAGGCGCCGACCGCCCGGGACAGCCGCCGGCCCGGGCCGGCCCGGCCGCCCCCGGCTGGGCCGGCCCGGCCCAGCTCCATGACGGCGATGACGACCAGGGAGAGCACGCAGACCTGGAAGAGCAGGATCGGGAAGATCGGCGCGGCCGTCCCGAAGACCGTGATGAACACGGGGACGGCGAAGTAGGCGGTGTTCACCTGGACTCCCGCCATCACGCGCAGTGCCACCTCGCGGGGCTCCCGCAGGCCCCGGGCGACCGCCGCCACCGCCACGGCGGCCACGGCGACGCCCGCGGCCGCGGCGTATCCGCCGATCGCCCGCCGGTCGAACAGGGCCGCGAGGTCGCCGGCGTAGATGTTGCCGAAGAGGTAGCAGGGCACGGCGAAGAGGAACGCGTAGTCGGAGAAGGCCTTGGAGGCCTCGGCCGGAACCACCTTGCGGCGTGCGAGGAGGACCCCGCCGCCGAAGGCCAGCAGCACCGGCACCAGCTTCTCCAGCGCGGCCGCCCCGCCCATGCGAACACCTCCCCCATGATCGACTGATGCGCACCCTACCCCTGCGCCCGTGCGGGCCCGCTGGGGCATAGGCTGGGCCGATCATGAGCGACGACGCCCGCGAACGGACCGGAGGACAGCCGGGAGGACAGCCCGGAGGACGGCCCGGAGGGCGGCGGCCCGGAGGGCGGCCCGGACGAGGGACCCCGGCAAGGGGTCCCACCCGCACGGCCGACACCCGGGAGCCCCGCCCCCTGGCTCAGCTCGCCGCGGCCCTGCGCACTCCCGCCGCGGCGGCCCAGCCACTCTTCGCCGAGGCTCCCAAGGCCTGGCAGCGGGCGCTCCCGTACCTCGTGGTCGGACTCTTCGTGGTCTCCCTGCTGCCGACGACCATCGCGGTACTGGCAGGCGACTACGGGATGGACGGCGGCTGGTCGGGGGCGCTCGGGGTGGCACAGACCGTGCCGCTGCTCCTGGCAGTGACGCGGCCGGTGCCCGCGTGGCTGCTCGTCACGGTCGCGGACACCGTCGGCGCGATCCTGCTGACCCAGGCCGACAAGGTGGCCGGGCACCCCTGGCCGTGGACGCCGATGGTCATCGTCGGCAACCTGGTGCTGATGGCCTGCCTGGGGCTGCGCGAGTCCGTCCGGACCCTGGTCGGGGTGTGGCTGGTGACCGGCGCGCTCGGCGCGGTGCTGGGCTTCTTCCAGCCCGCGGACACCATGAACACCGCGGCACTGCTCTTCGTGCTCGGTGGTGTCGTGCTGGCCCTGACGGGCGCGCTGCGCGGGCTGGGCGACGCCCGCCGGCGGATCGCGGAGCAGGAGAGCATCAGCGAGGCCGAGCGGTCCCGGCGCACCCTGCTGGAGGAACGCGCCCGTATCGCGCGCGAGTTGCACGATGTGGTGGCCCACCACATGTCGGTGATCACCGTGCAGGCCGATTCCGCGCCCTACCGGCTGCCGGGCATGCCGGAGCCGGTGCAGCAGGAGTTCGCGGCGATCGCGGCCAGTGCCCGGGAGTCCCTCGGCGAGATGCGACGGCTGCTGACCGTCCTGCGGGCCCCGGACGGCGCGGGTGGCGGCGCGGGCGACGGCGGTGCGGGCGACGGCGGTGCCGGCGGCGTACGGGCTCCGCAGCCGGGGATCGGCCGGCTCCAGCAACTGGTGGAGGCGACCGTACGGGCCGGGCAGCCGGTGGTGCTGTCGCTGGCGGCCGGCGCCGCGAAGGCCGTGCCGCCCGCGGTGGACCTGTCGGCGTACCGGATCGTGCAGGAGGCGCTCGCCAACGTGGTACGGCACGCGCCGGGCGCACCCACCCGGGTCTCGGTGACGGTCGACGACGAGGTGCTGATCCTGGTCGTGAACGGTCCGGCGGCCCGGGACGCGGTGGTGGAGCCGGAAGGGCCGGGCACGGGGCACGGTCTGGTGGGGATGGGAGAGCGCGTACGGTTGACCGGCGGGACGCTGGACACCGGGCCGCTGCCCGACGGGGGGTTCCGGGTCGCCGCGCGCCTGCCGCTGGGCTCCGGTGGCGCGGCCGCCGGTCGGCACGACATGAACGGTACGAACGGGACGAACGACACCAACGAGGAGCGCAGTTGACCATCCGCGTGGTCATCGTCGACGACCAGGCCATGGTGCGGGCGGGGTTCGCCGCGCTGCTGTCCGCGCAGGCCGACATCGACGTGGTGGGCGAGGCGCCCGACGGGCGCCAGGGGGTGCAGGTGGCCCGCTCCACGCACCCCGACGTGGTGCTGATGGACGTACGGATGCCCGAGATGGACGGGCTGACGGCGGCCCGGGAGATCCTCGGCCCGCCGCCCGGCGTGGTGCACCGGCCGAGGGTGCTGATGCTGACCACCTTCGACATCGACGACTACGTGTACGAGGCGCTGCGCGCCGGGGCGTCCGGCTTTCTGCTCAAGGACGCCCCTCCGGCGGACCTGATCGCCGCGGTGCGGGTCGTCGCCTCGGGCGAGGCGCTGCTGGCGCCCTCGGTGACGCGGCGCCTGATCGCGGACTTCGTCCAGCAGCGGCCGGCGCCGCGCAAGGATCCGGCGCTGCGGCTGAACGGTCTGACGCCGCGCGAGACCGAGGTGCTGGAGCTGATCGCGCGCGGGCTGTCGAACCAGGAGATCGCGGCGCGTCTGGTGCTGGCGGAGCAGACGGTGAAGACGCACATCGGGCGGGTGCTGGCCAAGCTCGACCTGCGGGACCGGGCCCAGGCCGTCATCTTCGCCTACGAGGCCGCCCTGGTACGCCCGGGCGACTCGGCCTAACCGGCGGCCCTGCCACCGACTCCCCTTCCCCGTCGGCCCGTCGGCCGGTCGGCCGGTCGGTCGGTGCCACGCGTCCGGCACCCGGCCGCCGTCTCCTCCACCCCCTACCGGGGTATGACATCGGACTTGGCTCCACGGTCCGACGTCCGCGGTGGTGCCGTCTTCCTACCTTCCCCCTCGTCACGAGGAGAGGAGAAGGGGCATGCGCCGCTTCGGAAGGACGCTGGTCACGGCCGCGCTGGCGGTGGCCGTCGTCGGGGGGACCGCCGGATGGGCGTCGGGCGGCAGCCAGTCGGCGGTCACCGGGCCGCCGCCGGGAGCCGTCGCCTGGCGGGCCGACACGGCGTACGGCCGGGCGCTGCCCGATCCGGCTACGGCGACGCCGTCCGAGGTGGCCCGGTTCTTCGCCGGGCTGGACGACACGCAGCGCGCGGCGCTCGTACGGTCCCACCCGCTGGTGGTGGGCAACCTCGACGGGGCGCCGCCGGCCCTGCGGTACGAGGCGAACCGGCTGGCCGTGGCCGCCACGGGTGAGGCGCGGTACGCGTCCCTGGCCGCGCCGGACCGGCGGATCCTGGCCTTCGACCCGCGCGGCCGGGGCCAGGTCGCCGAGGTCTTCGGGGAGCTGGAGCACGCCGCGCACGTGGCGGTGATCGTGCCCGGCAACGACAACGACGCCACCTCGTACGACTCCCGGCGCGCGCCGCACACCGGCCCGGCCGGCATGGCCCGGGCGCTGCACGCGGCGACCGTGGGCGCGGCGTCCGACGGCACGGCAGCCGAAGGGGCCGCGACCGGCGGGCCGGTGGCCCAGGGCTCGGTGACCCAGGGCTCGGTGACCGACGGGCCGGTGGCCCAGGGCTCGGTGACCCAGGGCTCGGTGACCGACGGGCCGGTGACCCCGGGCTCGGTGACCGACGGGCCGGTGACCCCGGGCTCGGTGACCGGCGGGCCGGTGGCCGTCGTCGCGTGGACCGGGTACACCACTCCGGTCGGCGTCGGCCTCGATGCCGCCGACGGGCGGCTGGCCGCGGCCGGGGCGACCCGCCTGGCCCGCTTCACCGCCGGGCTCGACGCGGTCGGCGCACCCGACCCGGTGCTGTTCTGCCACAGTTACGGCTCGGTCGTCTGCGGACTGGCGGCCCGGCACACCGACGCGACCGACCTCGTCGCCCTCGGCTCGCCCGGCATGCGGGCGGACACCGCGGAGGCCTTGCGCACCGGGGCGCGCGTCTGGGCCGCCCTGGGCCCCTCGGACTGGATCGCGGACATCCCGAACGTCCGCTTCGCCGGGCTCGGTCACGGCGCCGACCCCACCTCCGCGGCGTTCGGCGCCCGCCGGGTACCCGCCGCCGACGTACGGGGCCACGCGGGCTACTTCACCCCCGGAACGCAGTCCCTCGCGGTGTTCGCCGCGATCGCGAAGGGAGAGGCCCGATGAGCGCGTCGGCCGTCCTGGCCCCGTTGCGCGAGGCCGCCGAGCGGATCGACCGGCGGACCCCCGCCCACCGCGACCGGGCGGTCGACGGGCTGCGCGCCCTGGCGCTGCTGGCCGTACCGACCGGCCACTGGCTGCTCGGCGGCTTCACGCTCGACGCCGACGGCGGTCTGCACAACGCCAGTCCGCTGTCGTCCCTCGGCGCGCTCGCGCCGGCCGGCTGGGTGCTCCAGATGCTGGGCGTCTTCTTCCTCGTCGGCGGCTACGCCTCGGCGCTCTCCAACCGGCGCCGTCCGGGGTCGGCGGGCGCGTGGCTGAAGGGCCGGGTGGTACGCCTCGGGCGGCCCGTGCTCGGGGTGACGGCGGTGTGGGCGCTGGCCGCGCCGCTGCTGTACCTGGCGGGGGTGCCGGAGGCGTCGCTGCGGACCGGCGCGACGCTGGTCGTCCAGCCGCTGTGGTTCGTCGGGGTGTACGTGGTGGTCACCGCGCTGACCCCGTACTGCGTGCGGGCCGCTCGGCGGCTCGGCGGCTGGGCGGCGGCCCCGCTGCTCGCCTCGGTCGCGGTGGTGGACCTCCTGCGCTACGGGCCGCTCGCGGAGTCCGTGCCGTCCTGGCTGTCGCTCCTGAACATCCTGCCGGGCTGGCTGTTCGCGTACCAGCTGGGCGTGGCCTGGGGCGAGCGGCGGATCGGGCGCCGCGGGGCCTGGCTGCTGCTGGCCGGCGGGGCGCTGCTGTTCGCGGCGCTGCTGGTGGTGTTCCACTATCCGGCGTCGATGGTGGGGGTGCCGGGTGCGGCCCGGACCAACTCGCACCCGCCGTCGCTGCTGGTGCTCGCCCTGGCGGCGGCCCAGTCGGGTGCGGCGATCCTGCTGCGGGACCGGCTGGCGCGGCTGCTGGGCCGGCCGGCGCTGTGGGCGCCGGTGGTCGTGATCAACCTGAGCGCGATGACGATCCTGTGCTGGCACCAGACGGCCATGCTGGCGGCGGCGGTGCCCGCCTCGTTCGCGGGTGGGGTGGCCGGGCTGACGACGGCGCCGGACAGCCTGGGCTGGATCGCGGCGCGGGTGGCGTGGATGCCGGTGTTCGCGGTGCTGCTGGCGGGGATCGCCCGGTACGCGCGGCGGTTCGAGCTGCCGCCGGTGGAGGGCCGCCGGGCCGGCGCGGTGCGCCGCACGGTCCGCGGTGCGGTGGCGGGGCTGCTGGCGGTGGGCTTCGGGGCGTTCGCGCTGGGCCTGGCGTAGGCCGGGGTGGGGTGATGCCCGCGGAGGGGCCGGGTGCGCGAAGAGCGCCGCTCCCCTGACGGAGCGGCGCTCTCTACGCGTACGGGTGCTCCCGCGTCAGGCGATCGACGCGGCCACGATCGCGGCGACGGCGAGGTTGCAGGCGCAGGAGACCCAGACCGCCGGGTGGGGCTGCGGGTCGACCACTATGGCGCCGAGCTTGCCCGGGGTCACCAGGTCGAGCACCAGGAAGGCCAGCGCCATCAGGATCAGGCCGAGGAGCCCGAAGGCCGCCGTCGACGCCAGGCCCTTGCCGAAGTCGTCGTAGGTGGTCCAGATCGACGTGAAGACGATGCCGCCGATGCCGAGGAGCGCGGAGCTGAGGAAGAGGGCCGCGTTGCGGTTGCGCTCCTCCCAGATCTGCTTCGGGAGCTTCCCGGGCGTCAGCACGTCCACGAGGACGATGCCGAGGATCAGCAGGACCAGGCCCAGGGCGCCGTAGGCGCTGGTGCGGCCAAGTCCGTTGATGATGTCGCTCATTGAGAAGCCTGTCTCCGATGGGTGGGAAAATACCTGCCGTGGGGAGGCCGAATCTATCGCACGGCCCTCCCGCAGACCATGGGGAGGTCGGCGAATGGTAAAGGTCAGGGCCGCGCGGGCGGCCGAGGCGGAGGCTCTGACCGGGCTGGTGATGCGGTCCAAGGCGCACTGGGGGTACGACGCCGGATTCCTGGCCGCTTGCGCTGCGGAACTGCGGATCCGGCCCGACGAGGTGACGGCGCGCAGGATCGTGGTGGCCGAGGACCCGCAGCACGGGGTGCTCGGGGTCGCCTCCCTGGAGGGCGCCGCCCCGCTGGCGACGCTGGGGCTGCTCTTCGTGGAACCCGCCGCCATCGGGCAGGGGGTGGGCCGGCTCCTGTACCGGGAGGTGCTGCGGCGGGCTGTGGAGCAGGGGGTGCGCAGGCTGGTCATCGACGCGGATCCGCACGCGGCCGGCTTCTACCGGGCGATGGGCGCCGTCCCGGTACCGGCGGCCGGGCGGGACGCGACGCCCGGACCGGCCGGTACGGTGGCCGGGGGCGGGCCGGCCTCGACAAAGCCCGGGTGGCCGGGGGCCCTGGTGCGGTTCGAGGTGGCCCCGGCCCCGCTCGCCGACTGGGCACGTGCCTGGACGGGCGGCGGGCGGGCCGTGCACGTGGGGAACGTCGCCGAGTTCAACGTGCAGTTCGCCGACTCCTCCCTCGACCGCGAGCAGTCGGCCGCGCACCACTACTCCTGCCTGGCCGCCTTCTACAGCCCCCTCCCGTCCGCCCTGGTCCTGCCCCGGGCGGTGCCGGCCGGCTGGACCGACCTGGTCGGCCGGCAGCTGGGCTGGACCGGGGTCGAGGTGTACGACGGCCTGGTGGAGCGGGGGCCCGGGCTCGCCGACGCGGTACGGGCCCGGCCGGCGCTCGCCGCGCGGCTGACGGGGGCCGGGGAGCCGCTCGTACCGTGGGGGCTCACCCGGCCGTTCGCTCTGCTGACGGGGCGGCCGTGGCGGCCCGGGGAGCTGCGCCACGAGTCGAAGGCCGCGGCGCACGGCCTGTTCGAGCGGATCCTGGCGGACGGCGGGCATCCCGGGATCGTGCTCCCCTCGCAGGTACGGGCCGCCACCCGGTGGGCGGCCGCGCGGCTGCTGACCGCACGGGCGCGAGCGGGGAAGAGCACCGTTGTGAAATCGGAGCACGGGGTCGGGGGTTCGGGCACCACCGTGGTCACGGCCGGGCAGGTCCGGGCCGCGGGCGGCGCCCGCGCCGTCCTGCGGCGGCTGCCGCGAGGGCCGCTGCTGGTGGAGGAGTTCGTCGAGGGGCCGACGGATCCGGGCGCGGCCCGGGACCTGACGTACGACGGTTTCGTGGACCCGGCCGGCCGGGTCCACGAGGTCGGCGCGGCGCTGATGGACGTGACGGAGGGTGCCTACCGGGGGGCCACGGTCGGCCCCGGAGCGGTGCCGGAGCGGGCGGAGAAGCCGCTGCTCGCCTTCGGTGCGGCGGTGGGCCGGGAGCTGGCGTCGTCCGGCTACCGGGGCTGGTTCGACGTGGACTTCGTCGTGGACGCCGAGGGGCGGCTCGCGCCGACCGAGACGAACCTGCGGCTGACCGGGCCGGCGATCGCCTTCATGGTGGCGGCCCGGCTCGACGCCCTGCGGGGCGCGGGTCACCTCGTACGGATCGCCGACCGGGTGGAGCTGGGCGCGCGGCTTCCCGAGGCGCAGGTGGACGAGCTGTGCGCGGACCTGGCGCGGGCGTGCGGGGAGATCGGGGCGGTGTTCGTGCCGGCGATCCCGACGGGCGCCTTCGATCCGGCGCCCTGGCTGGGTGTCCTGGTGGCCGCGCACAGCCCGGAGACTCTGGACGCGGCCGAGGCCCTGGTCCGGTCCGGGGCGGCGGCCGTCGGCGCCCTGTTCGACGCCGCGCCGGCCGCCGCCCGCTGACCGGAGCGCCGGGTCCGGTACCCCGGTGGCGGGGCCGGGTCAGGTCCGGTCCTCGTAGTCGAAGGGTGAGTCCGGTGTGCGGGCCAGGTGGACGGCCACGATGAGGCCCGCGATCATCAGCGGGATGTTGAAGGCGTAGACGAGGAGGGCCTGGAGGGGCCAGTCCTGTTTGGCGGCCAGCCGGTAGGCGTTGTCCTGTGGCCACCAGGCGAGCAGCAGGTAGCTCGCGGCGAGGTGGACGGCCCTGACACGGCCCGCGGGCCGGCCGCGTTCCCGGCGTGCCATCAGCCGGTATCCGGTGAACAGGAACGCGAGGCCCGCTCCGAAGGACAGGCTTTCGGCGAGGTAGAGCAGGAAGAACAGGGCCGCCCACGGGCCGGGCACGGCGGACAGATCGGTGGAGCCGGGCCACACGACGTCGGTCAGGGCGAAGGCGAGGAAGGACAGGACGACGGTCAGACAGCCTGCGGCGACGACGCGCCCGGCCTCCGGGTCGCCAGTGCCGGTGGCGGAGCGGGCGAACTTGCTCCCGTATACGGCGGGCCGTTCGGAGACGGGCTGCGTGGGCAGCGGCAGGGCCGAGCGGTCCTCCTGTCCGCCCCGCCCCCGCGGCAGGGCCCGGAGCCGGACGAGGATGGTCGGCGACTCCTCCTTCGGGACGGTGCCGGCCAGGTGGTTGCGCAGGCCGTGGATCTCGGGCAGCGGCGCGGAGGCGTCCCAGGCCGGGTCGCCGGGCGGCGGGGACACGTAGGCGACGAGCCGCTGCTCCCCGTCCTTGTCGACCGCGGCGACGAGGGCGCCGCCGACGCCCGGGTGGGTGCGGATCGCCGTCTCGACGGAGTGGGGGTCGAAGGAGCAGCCCCGGACGGAGATCCGGTCCCGGAGCCGGCCCGCGTACTCCAGCAGGCCGTCGGGGCGGAGCACGCCGAGGTCGCCGGTGGGTATCGCGTCTCCGCCGCCGGGCGGAGTGAGGTGTATCTCCCCGTTCCGCACGTGGACCTGGCATCCGGCGAAGGGGGTGCCCAGCAGGGAGAGCCGTTCCGGTTCGGCGACGGGTGCGGGCAGGTGCGTGAGTTCGAAGCAGGTGCCCGCTCCGGCGGTCTCGGTGAGGCCGTAGACGTCGAGGATCCGTACGCCGGGACGCAACCGGGTGTGCAGGGCGTCCAGTTCGTCGAGGTGGAGGCGGTCGCCGGTGACGGTGGCCAGCCGCAGCGAGCGCAGTGGCCGGGGGCCGGTCCTGCGGTCGGCCGCGATGGCGGGCCGGGGGCCGTCGACCACCAGCGCGGCGATCCCGGCGGGGTCGGTGTGCAGGACGGTGACCTTCTGGGCTTCGACGGCCGTGCGGATCTGGTGCGGGTGCCCGGTGCGCCAGGAGGCGTCCGGTGGCAGGACAAGAGCGCCGCCGGTGCACAGCACCCGGGTCCAGCCGGCGGCGAAGGAGGTGATGTCCGGGCGGGCGGTGATGAGGTGCCGGTCCTGCGGGGTCGGCCGGGCCAGCTCGGTCCATCCCGCGTGGGCGGCGAGCAGCACGGCCTGGCCGACGGGCACGGGGCGCGGTTCGGCGCTCGCGGTGAACAGGACGGCCGCGCCGCCGGTGGCCGGCCCGCCGGCGGCCGGTGTGGCGCGGCCGTCCGCCGACTCCGCGAGGTCCGGTGCGTAGCCTGGCCGGGCGGCGATCTCGGTGGCGTCGTCGTCCGTCCGGATCGTGCGCAGGCCCGTCCCGGTGTCGAGGGCCGCCCGGTGGGGCGAGTGGGTGAGCAGGGCGAAAGGCTCCAAGGGCTGGAGCGCGGTGAGCTGTTGCCGGCCGGTGCGGGGCGTCTCGGCGTCGACGACGGCGTAGACCCCGCCGGCTTTGAGGACGGCGAGGACGGCGACGAGGCGTTCGTCGTGGCGGGTGGTGCCGATGGCGACGAGACCGCCGGGCGGCAGACCGCGGGCCAGCAGGTGGTGCGCCAGCCGGTTGGCCCGGGCGTCGAGCACCCCGTACGGGAGCCGGTACTTCGGGGCGGCGATGAGGGCGGGCGCTTCGGGCGTGTCCCGTGCCCAGCGTTCGAAGTGGAGCAGGACGGTATCGGTGGTGTCCTTGGTGAACCGGACGGACTCGGATCCCTGCGTCATGGACCGATGATGCCACCGGGCACCGACATCGGAGGGCCCCGAAGTCACCTCCCGTCGAACGCAGTTGCTCCGGTCGAGGGGTCCGGAGCCGAATCCTTGACCTCAAGCTTGGTCGAGGTCCTAGCGTGCGGGTCATGGACATGGAAGTCACCGCTTGGACATCGCTGCACAGCGCGATCAACGCACAGCAGGACCGTCGCCCGCTCTCCCGGGCCGGTCTGCGCCGCGTGGCCGCCTTCGCCCGCCCGCACCGCCGCGGGCTCGTCTCCTTCCTGCTGCTGAGCGTGGTGACCGCCCTGCTGGCGGTGGCCACGCCGGTGCTCGCCAGCCGGGTCGTCACCGCCATCGTGGACGGCCGGGACGGCGCCGTGGTGACCCGGCTCGCCCTGCTGATCGCGCTGATCGCGCTCACCGAGGCCGGGCTCGGGCTGCTGGCCCGCCGGCTCTCCGCCACCCTCGGCGAGGGGCTGATCCTGGATCTGCGGACGGCGGTCTTCGACCACGTGCAGCGGATGCCGGTCGCCTTCTTCACCCGGACCCGCACCGGCGCCCTCGTCAGCCGCCTCAACAACGACGTCATCGGCGCGCAGCGGGCCTTCGCCAACACCCTGTCGGGAGTGGTCGCGAACACCGTGACGCTGCTGCTGACCCTGACCGTGATGCTGAGCATCTCCTGGCAGATCACGCTGCTGGCGCTGGTGCTGCTGCCCGTGTTCGTGCTGCCCGCCCGCCGGATGGGTGCGCGGATGGCGGCGATGCAGCGGGAGGCCTCGGCGCTGAACGCCGCGATGGGCACGCAGATGACCGAGCGGTTCTCGGCGCCCGGCGCGACGCTGGTCAAGCTGTTCGGGCGGCCCGCCGAGGAGTCGGCGGAGTTCGCGGTCCGGGCGGCGCGCGTACGGGACATCGGGATCCGTACGGCGATGGCCCAGTCGGCCTTCATCACGGCCCTCACCCTGGTCTCGGCGCTGGCCCTCGCGCTGGTCTACGGCCTCGGCGGGTACTACGCGCTGCGCGGGACCCTGGACGCCGGTTCCGTCGTCGCCCTCGCCCTGCTCCTGACCCGGCTGTACGCCCCGCTGACGGCGCTCGCCGGTGCCCGCGTCGAGGTGATGAGTGCGCTGGTGAGCTTCGAGCGGGTCTTCGAGATCCTCGACCTGAAGCCCCTCATCGCGCAGAAGCCGGACGCCCGCCGGGTGCCGGAGGGGCCGGTGACCGTGGAGTTCGACCGGGTGTCCTTCGGCTACCCGGCCGCCGACAAGGTCTCGCTCGCCTCCCTGGAGGAGGTCGCGGCCCTCGACGCCCGGGGCGGTACGCAGGTCCTGCACGAGGTGTCGTTCCGCGCCGAACCCGGGCAGATGATCGCCCTGGTGGGCTCCTCCGGCGCCGGCAAGTCGACCATCGCGCAGCTGCTGCCGCGGCTGTACGACGCGGACGCGGGCGCGGTCCGGCTCGGCGGGATCGACGTACGGGACCTGACGGCCGACTCGATCCGCGAGACGCTCGGCATGGTCACGCAGGACGGACACCTCTTCCACGAGTCGGTCCGGGCCAATCTGCTGCTTGCCCGGCCGGAGGCCACGGAGGAGGAGGTCTGGGAGGCCTTGCGCCGGTCCCGGCTGGACGGCCTGGTCGCCTCGCTGCCGGACGGTCTGGACACGGTGGTCGGCGAGCGCGGCTACCGGCTGTCGGGCGGTGAGCGGCAGCGGCTGACGATCGCCCGGCTGCTGCTGGCCCGGCAGCGGGTCGTGGTCCTCGACGAGGCCACCGCGCACCTGGACTCGACCTCGGAGGCGGCGGTGCAGGAGGCCCTGGGCGAGGCGCTGGCGGGCCGGACGGCGGTGGTGATCGCGCACCGGCTGTCGACGGTGCAGGCGGCCGACCTGATCCTGGTGGTCGAGGACGGCCGGATCGTGGAACGGGGCACGCACACCGCTCTGCTGGCGGCGGGCGGGCGCTACGAGGAGCTGTACCGCACGCAGTTCGCCCCGGCGGACACGCCCGCCGACGCGGAATCCGACGGCGTGGCACCGGTGCGGGGCGCATGATGCTGTGATGGACATCAAACTGGAACTCGTCGCCGTCCCCGTCACCGATGTCGACCGGGCCAAGGCCTTCTACGAGAAGATCGGCTTCAACGCCGACCACGACGTCACCGTCAGCGAGGACATCCGCTTCGTGCAGCTGACCCCGCCGGGGTCGGCCTGCTCGATCGCGATCGGCCGGGGTCTCACCCGGATGACCCCGGGGTCCCTCGACAACATGCAGGTCGTCGTGACCGACATCGAGGAGGCGTACGAGGACCTGCGCGGCCGGGGGGTCGAGGTGACGGAGATCCAGGACCTGCCGTGGGGCTCCTTCGTCTACTTCTCGGACCCGGACGGCAACGGCTGGGCCGTTCAGCAGACCACGCCGCGCAAGCCGGCGGAGTAGGAGCCCCGACCGGCGGCGCGGCTGCGGTCAGGCGGTGGGGCTCAGACCTCCGCCGCGGCGTGGTGGTGGTCGAGCTCCCAGGCGTGGTGCTTGAACTCGTGGCGGAAGTCCGCGTGGTCCTCCCACTGGCGGGCGATGCCGCGCAGCACGTCCCAGTTGTGCTCCACGGACTGGTCGATGACGCGGCGCGTGGCCGGTTCGGCGGCTTCCCGCTTCTCGATGAGGCCCTTGACGGCCGAGGCCTCCAGGACGGAGTTGCGCAGTGCGCGCAGCGCACGGGAGGTGTCGTCCATCGCGAAGCCGTGCTCGCTTCCCGTCGCCTCGTCGAACAGCGGGGTGAGCCGCGCCTCGATGAAAGCGGTGATCCGCTCGAAGTGCTGCACGTCCATCGGGGGGCTCCCTCTCCTGCCGGACCACCATGTGCCCCGGCGTCTCCGCTGCTTCTGCCGTTCGCGGTCATTATGCCGAAGCGGCCTGCGTGTGATCCATTGCGAAGCCGGCCGCCCCTCGGCCGTCCGAGGCCGGGGCCCACGCAAGCGGCCGTAGCGATTCCGTGTCGCGGCCGCCCCTTGGGGGCCCGGCGCCGCGCTCCCATACTGGCGCCGTGACCGACTTCGTCAAGCACCTGCCCGAGGCGTCCATACCCGAGGGCGCGGTCCGGTTCTGGGACGTCGTCGGCTGCGTGTGGGCGTTCACCGGGGCGCTGCTGCGCCTGCGCGCCCGCCGCCGGCAGCGTCGGCTCTCCCTCGGAGCGGCCGGGCCGGCCGGTTCGCGCTGCCGTCCCCCCTGCCGGCGGCCCACGCGCGCCGCGGGCTGGTGGGCATCGTCCTCGGCTCCCTGTGCTGCGCCGCGGCGGCCCGGGTCCTCGCGGGGACGGAGGCGGGCCCGGACCCGTACGCCCCGTCCGGCCCCTGGGTGTTCGCCGGTGCGCTGCTGGTCGCCGGTTCGGCGCTGCTCGGCCGGGGCGTGGGCCGCCGCCTGGCGGCGCGGCGCCTGCACGCCGGGCCGCAGCCCGCGCTGCTGGTGGGCGTACGGTCCGCCCCGTCGGGCCACCTCTGGCTGTACCCGGACGCCGTCGGCCGCCCCGGTACGCCGCTCATCGCGTACTCGGCGCTGTCCCGGAACTCCCGCGCCGGGCAGCGCCTGCTGGTGACGGCCACCGAGCACACCCTGCGCACCAGGCACCACGACGTGCACCGCGATTCGGAGCCGGTCGAGGCCGTCCTGTACGGGCCCGTGTACGAGGGGGCCGAAGTCGTCGTCGAATGCGCCGTCCGCGAAGGCAGCACCCGGCTGGTCACACACGTCACCGCAGCCCCGCTGCTCGCGCGCCGCCGCCACGGGCTGCGCCCCTGGAGCCCGTCGGGCAGTTCGTTCCGCTTCACCGTACGGGAGCAGGAGCGGCAGGACCGGGAACGCCGGGACCGGGAACGGCGGGCGGGTCAGGGACGGCGGCCCGAGGGGTCCCGGGGCTCCGGCACCGCGGCGGGCGGCTGCGGAGGCGGCTGCGGTGGTGGGGGGTGCGGCGGCTGCGGCTGCGGCTGACCACGGCTCAGGGGGCCAGGAGGACGTCCAGTTCCTCCAGCGCGCCCACCGCGATCCGCCGGGTCAGCGCCTCGGCGCGGGCGGCGTCCCCCTCGCGCACCGCCTCGGCCACCTGGACGTGCAGGGTGACGGCGGCGGGGTCGGGGTCGTGGAACATCACTTCGTGTTCGGTACGCCCCGTCAGGACCTCGGCGACGACGTCTCCGAGCCGGGCGAACATCTCGTTGCCGGAGGCGTTCAGCACGACGCGGTGGAACGCGATGTCGTGGTGCAGGTAGTCCTCGAGCCGGTGGCCGCGCGAGGTGCGGACCATGCCGAGGGCCGCGGCGGTGAGGTCGGCGCAGTGCTGCGGCGTGGCCAGGGTCGCGGCGAGCCCGGCCGCCACCGGTTCGACGGCGGAGCGCAGCACGGTGAGGGAGCGCAGCTGGCGGGGCCGGTCGGGGCCGGCCAACCGCCAGCGGATCACCCGCGGGTCGTAGACGTTCCACGCGTCGGCCGGCCGCACCGTGACACCGACCCGGCGGCGGGACTCGACCAGGTGCATCGACTCCAGGACGCGGACGACCTCGCGGACCACCGTGCGGGACGCGTCGAAGCGTTCGGCGATCTCGTCCGTGCGCAGGACGCTGCCCGGCGGGTACTCCCCCGCCGCGATCGCGAGGCCGATGGTGTCCAGCACATGGGAGTGGAGCCCCTGGCCGGCGGTGCTTGCGGTACCGCTTCCGGCGCCTTCGGTGGTCATGGCGCAAGAGTACGGTGACACCATCCAGGCAAAAGATGTGATGTTTTCGACCTGAGGCTTGAATACGTAGTACTTAATAGGCTTCAGTGGTGCCGCACGAACCGATGTCGACGAGGACAGCGAGGTGGACGTGAGCACCCAGCGCGTCATTGTGGTGATGGGCGTGGCCGGCACGGGCAAGACGACCGTGGGCCGGCTGCTCGCGGAACGGCTCGGCCTTCCCTACGCGGAGGGCGATGCCTTCCACCCGGCGGCCAACGTCGCCAAGATGGCGGCGGGCCGTCCCCTGGACGACGCGGACCGGTGGCCCTGGCTGGACGCCGTGGGCGAGTGGATCCGCAACCGGGCCGGGACCTGCGGCGGCGTGATCGCGGCGTCCTCGCTCAAGCGCGTCTACCGCGACCGGCTGCGCGCCGCGGCCCCCCGGGCCGTGTTCGTGCACCTCACCGGCGAACGCCCCCTGATCGAGGAGCGGATGGCCGCACGCCGGGGCCACTTCATGCCGGCCACCCTGCTGGAATCGCAGTTCGCCGCGCTGGAGCCGCTCCAGGACGACGAGACCGGGGTCGAGATCGACGTGTCCGGCCCCCCGGAGGACGTCACCGAACGGGCCCTGGCCGCGCTGCGCCGGCTCCCCACCCCCGGGAACTGAGGCGACGTCACCGTGACCAGTCTCAGCGTCCCGGCCCTGACGGCCGCCGCCGGCACCGGACCGATCACCTCCGCGGGCACCGCGCAGCTCGGGATCGCCGTCCTCGCCGCCGTCGCCCTCATCGTCCTGCTCATCACCCGCCTCTCCCTGCACGCCTTCCTGGCCCTGACGATCGGTTCCCTGGCCCTGGGGGTCCTGGCGGGCGCGCCCCTGGCCAGGACGATCACCAGCTTCACGGCCGGACTCGGCACCACCGTCGCGGGCGTCGGCGTGCTGATCGCGCTCGGCGCGATCCTCGGCAAGCTGCTCACGGACTCGGGCGGCGCGGACGAGATCGTGGACACCGTCCTGGCCCGGGCCGAGGGCCGGGCCATGCCGTGGGCGATGGTGCTCATCGCGTCGGTGATCGGGCTGCCGCTCTTCTTCGAGGTCGGCATCGTCCTGCTGATCCCGGTAGTGCTGCTCGTGGCCCAGCGGGGCAACCACTCCCTGATGCGGATCGGCATCCCGGCGCTCGCCGGGCTGTCGGTGATGCACGGGCTGATACCCCCGCACCCCGGACCCCTCGTCGCCGTCGACGCGCTCCACGCGAACCTGGGCGTCACCCTCGCGCTCGGCGTGGTCGTCGCGATCCCGACCGTGATCATCGCCGGGCCGCTGTTCTCCCGGTACGCGGCGCGGTGGGTGGACATCCCGGCGCCGGAGGACATGATCGCCCGGGCCCGCCCGTCGGCCGAGCCGGAACACCGTCCGCGGTTCGGGGCCACGGTGTTCACCGTGCTGCTGCCCGTGGCCCTGATGCTGCTCAACGCACTCGTCGACATCGTGGTCGACGATCCCGCCGACCCGGTGCAGCGCGTGACCGACGTCATCGGCTCCCCGCTGATCGCGCTGCTCGCGGCGGTCCTGGTGGGCATGTTCACCCTCGGCCGGGCCGCCGGCTTCACCCGGACACGGCTGTCGGCCACGGTGGAGAAGTCCCTCGCCCCCATCGCGGGCATCCTGCTGATCGTGGGCGCCGGCGGCGGCTTCAAGCAGACCCTCGTCGACGTGGGCGTGGGTCAGATGATCCTGGACCTGTCGAAGAACTGGGCCGTGCCGACCCTGCTCCTGGCCTGGCTTATCGCCGTGGCGATCCGGCTGGCCACGGGCTCGGCGACCGTGGCCACCATCTCGGCGGCCGGTCTGGTGGCCCCGCTCGCGGCGGACATGTCCACCACCGGGACCGCGCTGCTGGTCCTCTCCGTCGGCGCCGGCTCACTCTTCTTCAGCCACGTCAACGACGCCGGTTTCTGGCTGGTCAAGGAGTACTTCGGGATGACCGTCGGGCAGACCGTGAAGACCTGGTCCGTCATGGAGACGGTCATCTCGGTGGTCGGCCTGGGCTGCGTCCTCCTGCTGTCCCTGGTGCTGTAGGTCCCGCCGGCCGCGGTCCCGCAGCCGTCACGGGCCCCGCAGCCGTCACGGGTCCTGGAGTTGGGTGGCGGCGAGGGCGAGGCCGCCCGCCGCCGTCGCGCAGCGGGCCGCGAGGTTCTCGACCTCGGCGCGCAGGGCCGCGGTCTCCCGGCCCTGCCAGCCCGGCGACCAGGCCGCGGCCCCGCGCAGCCGGACCGCGTGCGCGCGCAGCGCGGCGGCGTGGTCGCGCAGGCTGCCGCCCGCGGGCCGCGGCGCCGGCCGGAGCGGGCGGGGCCGCTGGGGCGGTCTGGCTGCGGCACGGCGCCGGACGGGACCGCTATCGGGTACGGGCCCGGCCGGGGGGCGCACGGCCAGACCGGGGCCCTGGTCGCAGAAGGCCCGCAGGGCGGCTCCGAGGCCGAGGAGCGGTGGTGCCGTCTCGGGCCGGCCGGTGGCGACCTGCCAGCCGGCGTGGTCGTTGAAGGGGTTCGCGTCGGTCAGGGCGTTCCAGGCGAGGATGTCGGCGAACGACGGCGCCAGCAGGGAGAACGCGTGCTGGTTGCCCCGCTCGCGCACGATGTCGCGGAACAGCCGGACGGCCTCGGCCTGGCGGCCGGCCTCGGCGGCCCGCAGCACCGCCGCGGAGCGGGGGTCCTCCAGGAGTTCGGGGCGGCAGGCGCTCGCGGCCCGGATCCGGGCCTTCAGTCCGCAGACGGCGATGCTGATGGCGAGGCTCTCCCGGCCGGCCAGTACCCCGGCGAGCCGGCCGGCCCGGGCCGCGCCCCGTCCGCGCGCCGCCCAGCCGAGGCCCGCCGGGTCGGTGAGGGTGCGCAGCAGCGTGCGCCAGCCGCGTCTGCTGCGGCCGCCCCGGGCGAGCGCCGCCGCGGGCAGGCGGGCGCCGAAGGCCAGGCCGGAGGCGTAGCGGGCGGCCTCGCCGACCGCGTCGGCGGCCTCGGCAAGTGCGCGGCACGGGGCGTCGAGCTGGTCGACGTCCGGGGCGGTGGACGCGGAGGTCGCGGCGTCGGACATGGGTTCCTCGTGGGTTTCGGCAGGGATCTGATGGCGTACGGAGCGGGGCGGAACGGGTGGGGCGGGTACGACGGGTGGCGTCGGCGCGGCGGCCGGCTGTCAGCGGCGGGTGAGGGTGAGCCGGACGCCGTGCGGGTCGAGCGTCACGGGCAGGGGCCCCACGGGGTCCAGGACCGGCCGGGTGCCGGTGATCCGATGGCCGCGCAGGACCTCGGCACAGAAGGCCGCGGTGATCATCAGTCCGAGCTGGTCGCCTGGGCAGCGGCCGCCGCCGTGGCTGAAGGGCGCCATCCGGATGTCCTGGTCGGCACCCGGGTTCTTCCAGCGGCCCGGTACGAAGACATGGGCGGCCGGTACCCGCTCGGGATCGCGCTGGTGGAAGGCGGCGGGCAGGAGCACCGAGGTGCCGGCCGGGTGGCGCACGCCCCGCCATTCGGTCTCGGCGCGGGTGACGCGGACCAGGTCGGGCACTACCGGGTACAGGCGCAGCGACTCCCGGACGCAGGCCCGCAGCCTGGGCAGTTCGCCCCGGGCCGGACCGGCGGCGACCTCGGCGGCCGCTTCGGCCGCGGCGGCGTCCTGTTCGCAGGGGTGCGCGCCGAGCAGGAGCAGGGTGCGCAGCAGGGTGTCGGGCACGGCGTCCATGGCCAGCAGCCAGAGCCGTGCCTCGTCGCCGGGGTCGGCGGCCCCGTCGGTACCGGCGGAGGCGGCGGCGTCGGCCAGGCGGGCGGCGCGGCCGGCGAGGGTGTCCTCGCCCGCGCGGCGGACGTACTCCCGGATGCGGGCGCGGGCCTTGTCGTGGACCGAGCGCGCGGCGCGTCTCGGGCCGCCGCGCAGGCGCTTGTCCTCGGCGCGCAGTTGGGTGAGCCATCCGGCGAGTTCGTCGTCCTCGGCGGCCGGGGCGCCGAGCACGATCCGGCGGGCGGCCCGGCTCACGGCGTGCCGGGCGCGGGCGAGTTCGAGGGTTCCTGCGGCGCTCAGGTGCCGGGCCTCTTCCGACACGACCGTGAGGATCGGCCCGGCAGCGGGGTGCACGGGCTGTCCCGGGGCCAGCACGTCGGCGCTCATCCGCCGCCGCTCGGCGCGCTGTTCAGCGCGGGCGCAGCCGGTGCCGTCCCCGTCGGGGTCGGGCTCGTGCGTGTCCAGGCCCCGGCACTTGCGCGGCGGGTCGGCCGCGAGGACGGTGACGGGTTCGGCGTAGAAGCGGCGCAGGTCCCGCGGGTCGAGGAGGACGAGCAGTGTCTTCCCGGACCGGGTGCGTACGAGCGCGGGCGCCTCCCCGTGGCGTGCGCGCAGGGCGCGCAGGGCGGCGGCGGAGGCGTGCACCTCCTCGGACCGCCGGCGGAGGGTGCGCGGCCGTCCGGTGCCGGAGAGCAGGGCGACGAGGGCGGCGTACACGGTGGTCACGGCCGTGGGGGACACGGCGGGCGCGGTGAGGACGGCGGTACGGGCGGGCGCGGCCGGCCGGCGTCGGAGCGGGGCGGTCACGGATGTCCGCCGGGCGGGGGTGTCCGTGCCCGGCGGCGGCGCGGCCGGTCCGGGGTCCGCGAGCGGCGCTCCGCCCAGGGGTGTGCGGACCGGTCGCTCCGCGGGACGTGGCCGGACGGCCGGTCCGCCGTGCGTGCGTTCGCCCCGCGTGGACCGCACCGGCATCCCGGTCCGTTCCGCGAGGGCCCGTACCCGGGCCCTGAGCCCGTCGAGGGCGGCCCCTTGGACCGTACGCATCCGTGTACCTCCGCGACGGGAACGACGACAACGGCCGGTGACATCGGCATCACCGTACGTCCCGCCCGCGGAGTGCGCGCTCCGAGCGCTACACCCGGGGGATCCCGTCCGGCCGGCCGCGCCGCGCGGATGCGTCCGGGGTGAAGACGGCCTCGCGGAAGGTGGTGCGCAGCGGGCTGCGGACGGCGGGGAGGAGGACGGCCCAGCGGTGGTGGCGCGGGGAGATCCAGACGGCGGGGCCCGGGTCGGCCGGGGCGTGGTGCGTCCAGACGCCGTGGGGCGCGGGGTGCCAGAGGAGCCCCCGGGCGGGGGTGAGTTCGCCCGTGCGGATGCGGAGGGACTCGGCCGTCCAGGCGCGGGTGAGGGGTGCGGGGCGGGACGCGTCGCCGCGAACGGCGGGAGCACTCGGTTCGGCCGGACCACCGGGGCCACCAGGGCCACCAGGGCCACCAGGGCCACCAGGGCCACCGGGGCCACCGGGGCCACCTGAACTGCCGGGGTCGCTCGGTGCGCTCGGGTGCAGGAGGTTCCGCAGGAAGAGGACGAGGTCGGCGAGGGGCGCGCGGAGGGTGCCGTCGGCGGCGAGGCGGGTGCGGGTCATGCCCAGCGGGGCCCAGACGCGTACGGCCGCGAGGTCGGCGACGGTGCTGCCGGAGAGGTGTTCGACGAGGCGGGTGAGGGCGGCCGTGCCACCGGGCTGCGTGAGGAGCTGGTGGGCGGTGGTTCCGGCGGGGGTGCCCGCCGCGGCCTCGTCCCCGTACGCGGCCAGCGGGGTGTGCAGGCTCAGCGCGCCCTCGTCGACGAGGGTCCCGACCGCCGGCCACAGGGCGAGGACGGTGGTGAGGCCGCCGACGTCGAGGACGTCGTCCGCGCCGTCCGAACCGGCGCACGGACCGTCCGGTCCGCCGACGGCCCACACCGCCCCGGGATCTGCGGACTCCACGAGGGCCCGGACGGCGTCTGCCTGGTCGCTCAGGAGCGTCATGGTCGTTCACGCTAACCACCGGCGCCTCGGGCCCGCGGCAGGTCGCGCGGATCCGTCGCTCCCGCCACCCGAATGGGCCGGAAGCCACCGGGCCCGGACCGGAAGCAACCGGCCCGGGACCGGAAGGAACCGGCCCCGGGCCGGGAGGAGGGGGCGGGGCCGGTGGCTGCCCCGCCCCCTCACCGCGTCGGCCGGTCAGCCCTGGTCGGGCCGGTCGGTCACCCGGAGGGTGTTCAGCAGGGGCTTGCCGAATCCGGAGTGCGTCACGAAGCGGACGTTGAGCACCCCGTCCGTGACCGTGACCATGTACGTGCGGGTCAGGGCCTTGTAGGTGCCCGCCTCCAGCGCGATGTCGAGGGAGGGCAGAACCTGTGTGCCCTCGGCCAGGACGTCGAAGACGCGCTTGTTCGGCTTGGTGGAGGAGAGCTCCGCGAAGCCGAGCTCCACCGTGTAGGTGCCGTTCGGCACGTTGTCGAAGCGGTACTCGTACATACCCTCACGGGCGTTGCGGAAGAGCCGCTGTTCGTCCGTGCCGGCGATGGTGCGGCCGGTGGACTGCACGCTGCTGTTGCCCTGGTATCCGTACGAGCCCGCCGTGTACTTGCGGTCCGGGGACCAGGCGTCGCCGAGGGCGTCGGTGGTGCCGTAGCCGGACCCCGCGTCCAGGGCGACCTGGTAGCGGGGGACGACGACCTTGACCGGGACGGTGAGGACCGGGGTGCGGCCGCTCGCCGAGGCGATCTTCAGGTCGGCGGTGAGGACCGTGCCCGGAGCCATGCCGGTCGTGTCGACCGAGAGGGTGAGCGGGACCTTCCCGCCGGTCGGCAGGTCACCGCTCGCCGGTGTGGCCGCCAGCCAGGCCGCGTCCTCGGACACCGTGAACGCCGTGCCGAGGCCCGGGTTGGTGAGGTCCAGGGTCCGCGTGCGCTGCTGGTCGGCCGGGAGCACGACCTCCAGCGCCGGCCGGGAGGCCGTCACCCGGCCGGTGCGCAGGGACTGCGTCACCGTCGTGACGTCGGCGGCCCTGACGTCCACCGTCGCCGTGGCGGCCTGGTACTGCGGCGCCGCGAGGGAGACGCTCCGCGGGCCGGAGGGGCTCTGGACGACGTACCCGCCGTCGGCGGCCGTGGTCGCCGACACGGCGGCGTCGCCGGTGCCGACGGTCACCGTGGCGCCCGCGATGCCGTTGCCGTCGTTGGCGTCGAGCACGCGGCCCGCCACCACGCCGCTCTTGGTGGTGCGGAAGGCGATGGACAGGCCGCCCGTGATGACCGGGGTGTTGAAGGAGTACTTGAAGGCGTCGGTTCCGGTGGCGTTCTCCACGCCGACGGTGGCCGTGGAGCCGCCCTTGATGCCGGTGCCGCCGGTGCCCTTGTAGGAGTAGGTGACGGTGCCGTCCTCGCCGATCGCCGCGGAGAAGGAGAACTTGTCGGCCTGCGCCGACCAGTGGGACACCTCGCGCCACTCGATGACGTAACTGCGGTGCGGGGCGGTGCCGGTGACCGCGGTGAAGACGCCCGAGCCGCTGCCCGCCGCGCCGACGACCAGGTCGTCCCAGAAGGGGTAGAGGGCCGCGTTGGGCGTGGCCGTGCTCGGCAGGTCGCCGTTGATGTCGCCGGTGTGGTTGCCGCCGAAGCTGACCGTGCCGTTCGTGCCGATCCAGGCCTGGGCGTACGTCTTGCCGTACAGCGGCAGCGGGAAGGGCAGGTCGACCCGTTCGGTGGTGTTGTCGCCGGTGAGGGCGAGCTGCCGGCTGCCCTCGGCGTACGGGCGGTCGCCGGCGGTCGCGCAGGCGTAGCCGTAGCCGTCGGTGCGCTCGGGCAGGTTCACCGCGACGGTGGTGTCGCCGCCGACGGTGACCTCGGCGGTGCCGGGGCTGAGGCAGCGGGAGGTGTGGGTGGCGTTCACCCGGTAGGTGCCGTGCGGCAGGGTGACCTCGAAGCGGCCCTGTGCGTCGGCGGTGGCGGTGACCGGGGTGTCCGCGATGGTGACGGCGGCCCCCGCGGCCGGGCCGGAGGCCGAGGCCACGGTGCCGGTCACCTTGCCGGAGGCGGCCTGGGTGAGGCTGAAGTCGCCGGTGGCGGTGGCGTTCTCGGTCACGGTGGCGGTCGTGGTCTGCTGCCCGTAGCCGAACTTGGCCGCGGTCACGGTGTACTCGCCCACCGAGAGGGCCGGGAAGGAGTAGCTGCCGTCGGCGGCGGTGGTGGCGGTACGGTCGATCGGGCCGTCGGCGGTGACCTTCACGCCCGCGAGGGGCAGGCCGTCGGAGCGTACGGTGCCGCCGAGGGCGCCGAGCGCGCCGCGCGGGGCGGCGTTGACGGCGGCGAGGACGTCGAGGCGGCCCTCGCCGAAGACGTTGTTGTCGGCGGCGTTGCCGCCGCACTGGCCGCTGTCGGTGTCCAGGGCGGTGCCGTCGAGGAGGGACTCGGTCTGCGCGATGTCGCCTTCGAGGGCCGGGGCGGCGGACCACAGCAGGGCCACGGCGGCCGCGGTGTGCGGCGAGGCCATGGAGGTGCCGGAGAAGGCCTCGTACGCGCCGCCGGGAACGGAGGAGCGGACGTTCACGCCCGGGGCGGAGATGTTCGGCTTGACGATGCCCCCGGGACCGGCGCCGCGCGAGGAGAAGGACGCGATGGCGTTGTTGATGTCGAAGGCGCCGGAGCTGTAGGAGCTCGCGTAGTCACCGGGCGAGCCGCTGGTGGAGCAGCCGGGTCCGGCGTTGCCGTTGGAGAAGGCCGGGAAGATGCCGGCGGCCCGCCAGGTGTCGACGATCTGCTGGTACCAGCTGTCGCCGCCCGCTCCGCCCCAGGAGTTGTTGACGATGTGCGGGGCGAGGTCGGGGCGCGGGTTCTGGCCGTTCAGGTCCGTCGGGGCGACGATCCACTGGCCGGAGGCGAGCAGTGAGGCCTCGGAGCAGGAGTTGGACTCGCAGCCCTTGGCGGCGATCCACTTGGCGCCGGGGGCCACGCCGATCTTGTTGGCGCCGCCGTCGTCGCCGACCATCGTGCCCATGGTGTGGGTGCCGTGGTCGTTGTTGTCGCAGGGTGCGGCGCCCGCGCACACGCCCGCCGGGTCGAACCAGTTGTAGGCGTGGGAGTGACTGCCGTCCGCGTTCCGGCCGCGGTACTGGCCCGCCACGGCCGGGTGCGTGAAGTCGACGCCGCTGTCGATGTTGGCGACGACGATGCCCTCGCCGCGGACCCCGGTCTGATCCCACACCTGCGGGGCCTTGACCCGGTCGATGTTCCACTCGACGGCGTCGGCGACGGCCTTCTCGCGCGTACCCTCGGCGGGCTTGGGGAGGTCGACCTTGTCGTCGGCGTCGATCCGGGCCACCTCGGGGCGCTGCGCGAGGGTCCCGGCGAGCTTCTCGCTGCCGACGACGCGGACGGCGTTGACGATCCAGTACGAGGTGTACTCGGCCCCGGCGCCTTCCAGGGCCTTGATGACGTCGGCCTGGCTGCGCGCGGCGTGGTCCTTCTTCGTCCTCAGCACGGTCTCGGCCTTGGCGGCGCGGGTCTGCTGTTCACCCGCGGCGGTGAGGTCGGCGGCGCTGTCGAGGTAGACCCAGAAGACGGCCTTGGCGGAGCCGTCGAGCTGGGCGCGGAGCTTGGGTTCGATCTTGCGCTCGGCCGCGCTGGGCGCGCCGGTGCCGGGGTCCGGTGCGGCCGCGGCGGCGCCCGCGCCGAGCGGGAGCAGCAGGACCGAGGTGAGGGCGGCGAGCGCCGTGCGTAAGGACCGTGCGGGCCGGCCCGGCCTTGTGGGCCGTAGGGCTCGTGAGGACCGTTTGTCGCGTCGGACCACGTGTTGTCTCCTCGTACGCCGTGTGCGGGATGTGCGGGAAGGGTGCGCGTGACGTGCGCGGGTCATGGTGAACGCGGCGTCATGTTCATTACAAGAGTGCCTAATGAGCCGTCGTGAGCCGTCGTGAGCCGTCCCGAGCCGTCTTCGCCCCCGCGGACGGGGCGCCCCGCTGGCCCTTCGGCGCGCGGCGGGCCAGCCTGAAGGCATGACCGTGCCCGCCGAGTCGCCCGACGTGCCGCCCGAGCCCGCCGTACCCCTCGCCTCGGCGCGCGGCCGGTGGATCCTGCTGGCCACGGTGCTCGGGTCGACCATGGCCATGCTGGACTCGACCGTGGTGAACGTGGCCCTCCCGCGCATCGGGGAGGATCTCGACGCCGATCTGGCGGTGCTGCAGTGGACGGTGAACGCCTATCTGCTCACCCTGGCCGGCCTGATCCTCGTCGGCGGGGCGCTGGGCGACCGCTTCGGGCGCCGCCGCGTCTTCGTACTCGGCACGGTGTGGTTCGCGGTGGGCTCCCTGCTGTGCGGGATCGCGCCGAACGCCGGGGTGCTGGTGGCCGCCCGGGCCCTGCAGGGCGTGGGCGGAGCGCTGCTGACGCCCGGCTCGCTCGCCCTGATCCAGGGCTCGATCCGGGCCGGGGACCGGGGCCGCGCGGTGGGTCTGTGGTCGGGGCTGGGCGGCGTCGGCGCGGCGGTGGGACCGTTCCTCGGCGGCTGGCTGGTGGACGGGCCGGGCTGGCGGTGGGTGTTCCTGCTGAACGTGCCGGTGGCCGCGCTGTGCGTACCGGTGGCGCTGCGGCACGTACCGGAGTCGCGGGACCCGCAGGCGCACGGACGCTTCGACGTGGCCGGGGCGGTGCTCGGCGCGGGCGCCCTGGGCCTGGTCACCTACGCGCTGATCGAGGCCTCGTCGGGCACCGCACCGGTGATCGCCGCGGCGGTGGGCGGTGTGCTGCTCGGCGCCGCCTTCGTGTGGGTGGAGCGGCACCGGGCCGATCCGATGGTGCCGCCGGACATCTTCGCCTCCCGGCAGTTCACGGCCGTCAACCTCGTCACCCTGTGCGTGTACGCGGCGTTCAGCGGCTTCTTCTTCCTCGTCGTGCTCCAGCTCCAGGTGGTCGCCGGGTACTCGGCGCTGGCCGCCGGGGCCGCCCTGCTCCCGACGACCCTGCTGATGCTGCTGCTGTCGGCCCGCTCGGGGGAGATCGGCGAGCGGATCGGGCCGCGTGTCCCGCTCACCGTGGGGCCGCTGCTGTGCGCGGCGGGGACGCTGCTGACGCTGCGGATCGGCCCGGGGGCCTCCTACGGGGGGGACGTGCTGCCCGCGATGGTGGTGATGGGGCTCGGGATGGTGGCCCTGGTGGCTCCGCTGACGGCGACCGTGCTGTCCTCGGTGGACCCGGGGCGGGCGGGCCTGGCCAGCGGCATCAACAACGCCGCGGCCCGCGCGGCCGGGCTGCTCGCGGTGGCGGCGCTGCCGCTGCTGGCCGGGATGGGGCCGGAGTCGTACCTCTCGGCCACTCAGTTCGACGCCGCTTTCGGACGGGCGATGCCATGGTGCGCGGGCGCCCTCGTGGCCGGCGCGGCCGTGGCCTGGGCGACCGTGCGCTCCCCCGCGCCCGGGGCGTGCCACCCCCAGTGCCACACGCACTGCGCACTGTCCTCCCCGCCGCTCGAACCCCGCGAGCGGGGCGACCGTACGGCGCCGGGCTGATCCCGTGTGCTGGAGCGCGACGGCCGATCTGGTGGCGGGCACGGCCGTCGCCGCCGTCGGCCTCGTGTGCGTGGCCCGGGTGCGCCGGGCCCGCGACCTGCCCGTCGCGGCCCTTCCGCTGCTGCTGGGCGCGCACCAGCTGGTGGAGGCCGCGGTCTGGGGCACGGGCGGCGGCTGCTCCCCGGCGGCCACCGCCTGGGCCGTGATCGCCCTGCCCCTGCTGGCGGTGTGGGTGCCGGCCGGGGTGCTGCTCGCGGCGGCGCCCGCGGCGCGGCGCCGCCTGTGGGGGCCGGTGGCGGTGGGTCTCGCGACCGCCGCGGCGCTCGCGTACGGCCTCGCGAACGGGCCGGTGACCGCCGAGATCCGGGGCCGCACCCTCGGCTACGGCGTGAATGTTCCGTGGACGCCCCTGGTCCTGACGGGCTACCTGTTCGCCACCCTGGGCGCACTGCTGCTCGGCGGGGACCGGCGGCTGCGGACCCTCGGCGTGGTGCTCGCGGTGGGGGCACTGGCCTGCTCAGCGCTGTGGCGGCTGGAATTCGCCTCCACCTGGTGCGCCTTCGCGGCGGTCGCCTCACTGCTCGTCCTGGGCTGGGTCCGGGGCCGGGAACCGGCCGCCGGGGGCCCCTGATCGACCGAAAGTTACCTAGACGTATGTAGTGACTTCACACGCGGGCAGCAGTAGAACTCGTTCCCATTCCATCGAGAGTGAGGAACGTCACATGGGTGACAACACCCTGCCCAAAAAGGGCTCCAATGGAATTTCACGTCGCGGATTCCTGGGTAGAACAGGTTCCATCATCGGGGCTGTTGCGCTGGCCGGCGGCCACAGCACCCCGGCCTCCGCCGCCGCGGCGGCGGAGGCCGGGGCCGGGCCGATCACCGACGGCGCCCGGGTAGCGGCCCTGGTCATCGGCACCGGCTACGGCGGCTCGGTCGCGGCGCTGCGGCTGGCCCAGGCCGGAGTGGACGTGCAGATGGTCGAGATGGGCATGAACTGGGACACCCCAGGCCCGGACGGCAAGATCTTCCCGAAGGTGACCAGCCCGGACTACCGCTCCTTCTGGCTCCGCACCCGGACCAAGGCCCCGCTCAGCAACTTCCTCGGCTTCCCCATCGACAAGGACGTCCCCAAGTACACGGGGATCCTGGACGCCGAGGACTTCGCCGGCATCACGGTCTACCAGGGCCGCGGCGTCGGCGGCGGCTCGCTCGTCAACGGCGGCATGGCGGTCACGCCCAGGCGGGCGAACTTCGCCGCCGTCCTCCCGTCGGTGAACGCCGACGAGATGTACGACACCTACTACCCGCGGGCCAACGCCGGGCTCGGCGTCGGAATGGTCGACCCGGCCTGGTTCGACACCGCGGACTGCTACCAGTTCTCCCGCGTCGGCCGCAAGCACGCCCAGCGCTCCGGCTTCGCGTGGACCTTCGTGCCCGACGTGTACGACTGGGACTACATGAAGCAGGAGGCCGCCGGCACGGCCACCAGGTCCGCGCTGGCCGGGGAGATCCTCTACGGCAACAACCACGGCAAGAAGTCGCTGGTGCAGACGTACCTGGCGCAGGCCAGGGCCACAGGCAGGGTCACGATCTCCCCCCTGCACAAGGTCACCACGGTCTCCCCCGCCGCGGGCGGCGGCTACACGGTCGCCATCGACCAGATCAGCACCACCGGGGACACCGTGGCCACCAAGACCGTCACTGCCGAACGGGTGTTCTTCGCGGCCGGCAGCGTCGGCACAGCCAAGCTCCTGGTCAAGCTGAAGGCGACCGGGGCGCTGGCGAACCTCAACGGCGAGGTGGGCAAGGGCTGGGGAGAGAACGGCAACGTCATGTGCGGCCGCGCCAACCACATGTGGGACCCGACCGGCAAGCTCCAGTCGACCATCCCCTGTTCCGGTATCGACAACTGGGACGCCGGCGGTGCCTTCGCCGAGGTCGCCCCGCTCCCCACCGGGATCGAGACCTACGCCTCCTTCTACCTGTCGATCACGAAGAACCCCCACCGCGCCGAGTTCACCTGGAACGCCGCGGTGGGCAGGGCCGACCTGAGCTGGCAGACGGCCTGGAAGCAACCGTCCATCTCCATGGCCAGGACCATCTTCGACAAGATCAACTCCAAGGAGGGGACGATCTACCGCACCGATCTGTTCGGTGGTAACAGGATCTGGCACGACACCCTCACCTACCACCCGCTCGGCGGCGCCGTCCTGGACAGGGCCACCGACAACTACGGCCGTCTGCACGGCTACACCGGTCTGTACGTGATCGACGGCGCGCTGATCCCCGGAAACGCCAGCGTGAACCCGTTCGTCACCATCACCGCGCTCGCCGAGCGCAACATCGAGAAGATCATCGCCACCGACCTCCCGTAGGGCCGCGTCCTCCCCCCAGCGGCCGGGGCCGTTCGGATGTCCCGAACGGCCCCTTTTTCGTGCCCCGCCCGCGTCCGGGGGCCGCTCAGTGCCCGGGCAGCACGCAGACGCTGTCGAGGCCCAGCACGTGGTTGAGCCGCCCGAAGGCCAGCCAGGACCCGAGGCTCATCGTCAGCTCCACGATCTCCGACTGGCTGTAGTGCGCGGTCATCCGGTCCCAGAACTCCTCGTCGAGCCCGTGGTGGTCGAGGGTGTACCGCTCCGCGTACTCCGCCGCCAGCCGAGTGCGCTCGTCGAACGCCTCGGTGGTGCGCCACTCGGTGACCGCGTCGGCGAACTCCTCCTCGACCTTCTCCCCGTCCCGTTCGGTCCGCCAGTCCAGGCAGAACACACACCCGTTGATCTGCGCGACGCGCAGCCGGGCCGCCTCGAACTCGCGCAGCCCCAGGGTGGTGTGGGCGTACACCGACAGGGAGAAGTTGGCGGCGGCCATGCCGATCCCGGGCACCATGTCGCCCCATACGTACTCGATCGGGTGCTGGCCTTCGGGGATGTCGATCCTCATGACGGTTTCCTTCCGAGTCTGCCGGTGGCGGGGCGCAGCGGGACGTCGAGGGCGTCGTACAGTCCGGGCTCGGCCTCGGTGAGCCAGTCGATGGCGCCGACGAGACGGCCGACGGCGGTGGCGTTGCCCCCGGCCGAGCGGTTCTCGCCCTCGTCGGTGGCCTCGACGGTGACCTCGATACGGGGGCGGCCCTCAATGACGACCCGGTGGGCCCCGTCGCCGCCGTCCGGCACCGCGGGCCAGTCCGGGGCGCAGGAGGCGTGGATGCGGGTGACGTGCTCGATGACGATGCGGGGCTCGCCGGCGACGATGCCCTGGACCTCGAAGCGGATGGCGCCCTGGGTGCCCGCCTCGAAGGTGCCCATGGTGCGGGTGGTCACGGTGGTGTCGAGGGCGCGGCGCTCCGACGTCTCGCGGATCTCGTCGAGTTCGACGCCGAGCGCCCGGGCCATCATCCGTATCTGGCCGCCCCAGACCATGGTGGGGATCGACGGCATGAGCATCATCGGCTCGAAGTCCATGGGGTGGCCCATACCGACGAGGTCGCGGACGGAGTCCGGCTGGTCGTAGGTGGAGTAGTCGAAGATCTCCTGGCAGCGGATGGCGTCGATGGTGGTGCCGAGTCCGCTGAGCAGGAGCGGGAGTATGTCGTTGCCCCAGCCGGGGTCGACGCCGGAGGCGAAGAGCGAGCCGCCGCCCTCCGCGATGGCCGCCAGTACCGGGTCGCGGAACTCCGGCGGGGCGCTGCGGTGGTCGTAGAGCGGGTAGAGGGCCGGGCTGACGACGACCGCGCCCGCCCGGATCGCACGGGTGATGTCGGCGAGGGCCTCGTCGGGCCGGACGTCCCCGGACGCGGCGTACACCAGAGCGCGGGGCCGGCCGGCCAGGACGGCTTCGGCGTCGTCGGTGGCCTCGACACCCAACAGGTGGTCGAGGCCGCCGAGTTCGCCCGCGTCGCGGCCGACCTTGGCTGGATTGTGGACGATGACGGCGGAGAGTTTCAGCGCGGGATGGGCCGCGACGGCGCGGATGGCCAGCCGGCCGACGTTGCCGGTACCCCAGACAACCGTGGGAATCATGCGCGGAGGGTAGCCACCGGCCCCGCACCTTTCCATAGCCGCGCGGCCCGAACTCGTGCGCTCGGGGCGGTTACTGGTTCTGGCCACCCAGGACGAAGAGGAGGTAGACGAAGAAGGCGAAGAGGTGGCCGACGAAGAGGTAGGCGATCAGCCGGATGATCAGGCCGCGCGGGAACTTGGCCTCGAAGCGCGCGCGGACGCCGACGGGCTTGTCCGCAGGGGGCACGGGGGTCATGGGTGGCTCCTCGCCTATCGGTGGTGCGTGGTGGTCGGGGCCCCGCCGAGGCACAGCCCGGCGAGGCTGCTCTGGAGCAGGGTGTGGACGAACAGCAGGTCGGCCCCGCCGGAGGAGGCCGCGCCGATCCGGTGCGGGGTGAGGGAGTCGAAGTGCGCGCTGTCCCCCGGTTCCAGCAGGTACTCGGCCTCGCCCAGGTGCAGGCGCAGCCGCCCCTGGAGGACGTACAGCCATTCCTCGCCGGGGTGGACGCGGACCAGCTCGTCCGGGCCGCGGCCGTACGGGACGTGCACGCGCAGCGCCTGCATCCCGCGGCCGGCGCCGCCCGCCTGCCAGTACGTCCAGCCGTCGGCCTCGCGGGCACCGGGACCGCCGGCCCGTACGATGGGATCGGCGACGGGGGAGGTCTCGCCGAGCAGTTCGGAGACCGTCGTACCGTAGGTGCGGGCGAGCCCCAGCAGGAGCGGCAGCGAGGGCTGCCGCCTCCCGGTCTCCAGACGGGACAGGTGGGCGGGCGAGAGCCGGGCCCGGGCGGCGGCGGCCTCCAGGGTGAGGCCTGCGCGGCGGCGCAGCTCGCGCAGCTGCGGTGCCACGGCGGGCAGCTCGTCGGCCGTGTCGTCGGAGCCGTCGGGGGCGGGACCGGGGTTCATGCCCCCGATTGAGCCAGAGTCTTGCCTTCCTGGCAAACCTGCTTGCCTCTGGGGCAAAAGGTCGGGCGCGCATCGGCCGCGGCCGCCTCGGCTACCACCAGCGGACGGGGTACCGGGACGCCGACCGGTGCAGGCGGGAGGCGGCGAGACCGCCGAGGACGAGGACCACCGTCGCGCAGAAGAGCAGCGGGACGAACCGCTCGGGGGCCGGGGCCTGGAACACGACGACGACGGCGGTGGCGCAGGCGGGTGAGTGCTGGGTCCGGGTGAGGCTCGTGGCGGCGAAGGTCAGCCCGCCGGCCAGGGCCGCGCTCCAGGGGCTGCCCGGCAGGGCAGCGAGGACCGCGTAACCGGCCGCGGCGCCGAGGAGGTGGGCGACGACGACGGTCCGGGGCTGGGCCGTGGGCAGGGCCGGGGTGTAGTGCAGGACGGCGGCGCTGGCGGCCAGGGAGGGTATGAGGACGGGTTCGCCGAGGACCGCGCCGATGGCGGCGATGGCGAGGAGGGCGGCGGCGACGGCACCGGAGCCGCGGAGGACCGCGGCAGCGGCGGCCCGGACCCGGTGCAGGCGCCTGGGCCTCTTCGGGGGCGCTGCGTCGCGGGGCACCTCCGGGCCGGGTGACGGCCGGCGGGTCAGCACGGAGTCGAGGTCCACGATGGCGGCTCCTGGCACGGCGGGGTACGGACACGGGCACGGTCGAGCGGGTGACGGGGGCGGGGGCGGACCCGTCGTGGTGCGTGCCGTCCGACAGGGCCCGGCATGTGGACACCCACCTTGACCCGCGCGTCCATCGCCGTCCTACTACGCTTCCATGACGCGGCCGGCCGGGATCCGGGCCTGCACCGCGGATGTCCGCCCCCGGTGCCCGGCGGGCGGTGGAGCGGCGCTCCGGCCGCCCGCCGGGGTGCGGGGCTTCGGGCACGCCGGACCGCGCCCTCAGGAGGTGTTCCGCCGGCCCAGCACGGTCTCGACCGTGTCGGCCTGCTCCGCCGTCTTGTCCGGGCGGTGCCGCAGCACGCGGGCGAAGCGCAGGGCCACTCCGGCCGGGTAGCGCGGCGAGCGCTGCAGGCCGTCGTAGGCGATCTCCACCACCAGTTCGGGCCGGACCCGTACGGTGAACCCGTCGTCCGAGGTGGCGAGCGCGCGCAGCGCCTCCGTCTGCCAGCGCAGCATCTCGTCCGTGAGGCCCTTGAAGGTCTTGCCGAGCATGGCGAAGGTGCCGTCGGCGGCCCTCGCCCCCAGGTGCAGGTTGGAAAGGAATCCGGTGCGCCGGCCGTGGCCCCATTCGGCGGCGAGCACGACCAGGTCCAGGGTGTGCACCGGTTTCACCTTCAGCCAGTGCCTGCCGCGCCGGCCGGCCGCGTACGCCGAGTCCAGGGCCTTGACCACCACGCCCTCGTGGCCGCGGCGCAGGGTCTCGGCCCAGAACGCCACGGCCTCGGCCTCCTGGGCCGCCGGATCCCGCACCTCCAGGCGGCGGACCCGGGCGGCCTCGGGCACGAGGGCGGCGAGGGCCTCGTACCGCTCGCGGACCGGCAGGTCGAGCAGGACGTCGCCGCCGGCGGCCAGGACGTCGAAGAAGTAGGGGACGACCGGCAGCGTCCGCCGGGCGGCGGCCACGTCCACCCGGGAGCCGACCCGGCTCGCGATCTCCTGGAAGGGGACGGGGCGGCCGTCCGCCGCCTGCCCGATGACCTCTCCGTCGAGGATGAACCGCTCCCCCGGCAGCGACCGGGCCAGTTCCGCCACCTCCGGCAGCCGCCCGGTGATCTCGTCGAGGAAGCGCGTGTAGACCCGTACGTCGTCCCCCTCCCGGTGGACCTGCACCCGGATCCCGTCGAGCTTCTCCTCCACCGCACACGGGCCGAGCGCGGCGAGCGCCTCGGTGACCGATCCGGCGGTGCCCGCCAGCATGGGCTGGACGGGCCGGCCCACCCGCAGGGTCACGGCGCGCAGCGCTTCGGCGCCCTCGGCGAGCACCGCCTCGGCCACCCGGGGCAGGGAGCCGTCCAGCATCACCGCCCGGCGCAGTTCGGCGGCGGGTACTCCGGCGGCCGCGGCCACGCCGTCCAGGGCCACCGCGTCGAGTGCGCCCTGGCGCACCTCGCCGGAGAGCAGGCTGCGCAGGAAGGCCTGCTCGGCCTCGGTGGCCGCGCCCAGGAGGCCGGCGACGAGGGCGCCGCGGCGGGCGGCGGAGCCGGTGCCGGCCTCCGCGGCGAGGGCGCTCACCGCCGCGTCGACGTCGCGGACGGTGAGGGTGGGCTGCGCTGCCGGTGCGCTCTCCTGGGCCAGGGTGCGCCACCCGATGCCGGGCCGGCCCTGCGGCAGACGTCCGGAGAGGTAGGAGATGACCAGCCCGGCCTCCTCGGGCGGGGCGGCGGCGAAGAGTTCCGCGAGCAGCGCGGTCTTTCGGGAGCGGGCGGAAGTGGCGGCGACTTCCCTGGACACGCGGGCGACCTCGGCCAACAGCATGCGGCCATCCTCCCGCCCGGCGCCGGGGTGTGCAGGTCGGACGGATGTACCGCAGGTGCGGTACGCGCCGGAGCCGGAGTACTCCCTGAGAAGGTCCGGAGTTCCGCCTGTGGGTGCTCCGAGGCCGGCTACCGGCCGTTTAGGGTGCCCGTATGAAGCTCCGAATGCCCCGGCGGCGCCGAGACCGACTGCTCGCGGGCGCCGCCGCGCTGGCCGTCGTGGCGGGTGCCGGTACGTGGACGGCCGCGTCCGCGTCCGGCGACACGCCCGCCGTGCACCGCCAGGACCAGGTCCTGAACATGCCCGGTGCCGACATCGACACCTCCTACTTCGTCGCGGGCGGCGGGCAGGACGGTGGGGCGAGACGTCCCGCCGTGCTCCTCGGCCACGGCTTCGGCGGCAGCAAGGACGAGGTCCGCGAACAGGCCGAACGGCTGGCCCGCGACGGCTACGCCGTCATGACCTGGTCGGCGCGCGGCTTCGGCCGCTCCGGCGGCCGGATCGGGCTGAACGACCCCGAGCACGAGGTCAAGGACGTCTCGCGGCTCATCGACTGGCTCGCGGCGCGGCCCGAGGTGCGGCTCGACGCGGCCGGCGACCCGCGCGTCGGGGTGTCCGGGGCCTCCTACGGCGGGGCCGTCTCGCTGCTGGCCGCCGGTCACGACCGGCGCGTGGACGCGATCGCCCCGGAGATCACCTACTGGAACCTCGCGGACTCCCTCTTCCCGGGCGGCGTCTTCAAGAAGCTGTGGTCCGGGATCTTCTTCACCACCGGCTCGACCGGCGGGATGCAGCAGGCCGGGACGGCGCCGCAGGACAGCGGGAACGGACGGCCGCAGGACGGCGGCGGACGGCCGGATTCCACGACCGGAGCGGCCGACGCGAACGCCGACGCGGACGCCGCCGCGAAGGGTGGCGCGACCGGTGCCGGTCCCCAGGACGGCGTCCCGGCCGGACCCGGCTGCGGGAGGTTCACCCCGGAGCTGTGCGCGATGTACGAACGCGTCGCCGTCACCGGAAAGCCCGACACCCAAGCCCGCGAGCTGCTGGAACGGCGCAGCCCGTCGGCGGTCGCCGACCGGATCGAGGTGCCGGCCCTCATCGTGCAGGGCCAGGAGGACTCCCTCTTCCCGCTGGACCAGGCCGACGCCATGGCCGCCGCCATCGCGGCGAACGGCGCTCCCGTGGCGGTGGACTGGGCGGTCGGCGGACACGACGGCGGCATGCGCGAGGCGGACCGGGTGGAGGCCCGGGTGGCCGCCTGGTTCGACCGTCACCTCAAGGGTGACGAGGGCGTGGACACGGGACCTGCGTTCCGGGTCTCGCGTTCCGGCGGCATCGACTCCACCGACGGCGAGGTGATACTGCGCGGCGCGAGCGGCGACCGCTACCCGGGGCTGGCTTCCGGCCCGCGGGAGTTCGCCCTGACCGGACGGGAGCAGACGTTCACCAACCCGGCGGGCGGCGCGCCGCCCGCGCTGTCCTCCCTGCCCGGCATCGGCGGGCAGCTGGCCTCCTTCGGAGCCGGGCTCTCGCTGGACTTCCCCGGGCAGAACGCCCGCTTCGAGTCGGCGCCGCTGGATGAGGACCTGCAGATCACAGGGGCCCCGACCGTCACCCTGAAGCTGAGGTCGACGGCCGCGGACGGGTCGGCCGTGCTGTTCGGCAAGGTCTACGACGTGGGGCCCGACGGGCGGCAGCAGGTGCTGCCCTCCCAGCTGGTCGCCCCGCTGCGGGTCGAGAACGCCCAGCAGGGTACGACCGTGCGGCTGAGGCTGCCCGCGATCGACCACTCCTTCGCGGCCGGACACCGCCTGCGGCTGGTGGTCGCGGCCACGGACCTCGGCTACGCGAGCCCGGCCGCCTCGGCCGCCTACACGGTCTCGGTGGACGGCCCCCTGGCCGTGCCCGTCGCCCCGCAGGTGCGGACCGCCACGGCGGGACTGCCCGCGTGGACCTGGGGACTGCCGCTGGGTGCGCTGCTCCTGGCCGCGGCACTGCTCGGGCTCCGCCGGACGGGGACGGGCTCCGCCGGGGCGCGGGCCGGCGTACCGCAGCCGGATGCGGCACTGGCCGACGTACCGCTCCAGATCACGGGACTGACGAAGCGGTACGCGAAGTCGCAGGACCGGTACGCGGTGCGGGACCTGTCGTTCCGGGTCGAGAAGGGGCAGGTGCTGGGGCTGCTCGGACCCAACGGGGCCGGGAAGACCACCACCCTGCGCATGCTGATGGGGCTGATCTCGCCGGACGCCGGGGAGATCCGGGTGTTCGGGCACGCGGTGCGGGCCGGAGCGCCGGTCCTGTCGCGGGTCGGGGCCTTCGTGGAGGGCGCGGGCTTCCTGCCGCACCTGACGGGCCGCGCCAACCTGGAGCTGTACTGGCAGGCCACCGGCCGCCCGGCCGAGGACTCGCACATGGCGGAGGCCCTGGAGATCGCGGGGCTCGGCGACGCGCTGGAACGCGCGGTACGCACGTACTCGCAGGGCATGCGGCAGCGGCTCGCGATCGCGCAGGCCATGCTCGGGATGCCGGACCTGCTGATCCTCGACGAACCGACGAACGGTCTGGACCCGCCGCAGATCCGCGAGATGCGCGACGTGATGATCCGCTACGCGGCCGGCGGGCGGACCGTCATCGTCTCCAGCCACCTGCTGTCGGAGGTCGAGCAGTCCTGCACGCACCTGGTGGTCATGGACCGCGGGCAGCGGGTGGCGGCGGGCGAGGTAGCCGAGATCACCGGGGGCGGCGACACGCTGCTGGTGACCCTGGCCGAGCCGGTGGACGAGGTGACCGTCGAGAAGGTGGCGGCACTGGAGGGCGTGGGTTCGGTGGTGGCCGCGGACGACGGTCTGCTCGTACGGCTCGAAGGCGCGACGGCGGCCGGGCTGATCGCCGAACTCGTACGGCTGGAGGTGCCGGTGACCGGAGTGGGGCCGCACCGCAGACTCGAGGACGCGTTCCTCACCCTGATCGGAGGTGCGGCGTGAGTACGGCGACGACGGCGCGGGAGGTGGCCCCGGGCTACCGGGCGAGCCGTACGCTGCCGCTGCGCGTGGAGGCGCTGCGGCAGTGGCGCCGGCGGCGGACGCTGGTGATGGGCGGGGTGCTGGCCGCACTGCCCTTCATCATGATCATCGCGTTCGCGGTGGGCGGCGGTCCGGAGGGCCGGCGCGGCGGCGGCAACCGGATCACTCTGATCGACACGGCCACGGCCTCGGGCGCGAACTTCGCCGCGACCTGTCTGTTCGTGTCGGCCGGTTTCCTGCTGGTGGTGCCGGTGGCGCTGTTCTGCGGGGACACCGTGGCCTCGGAAGCGAGCTGGTCCTCGCTGCGCTATCTGCTGGCGTCGCCGGTGCCACGGGCACGGCTGCTGTGGAGCAAGCTGGTGGTGGCGCTGGGCTTCAGCCTGGCGGCCATGGTGCTGCTGCCGGTGGTGGCGCTGGCGGCGGGCACGGTCGCGTACGGGTGGGGGCCGCTGAAGCTCCCGGCGGGCGGCGCGCTGCCGGCCGCGGACACGGTGCCTCGGCTCGCGCTGGCGGTGGCCTTCGTCTTCGTGTCGCAGCTGGTGACGGCGGGGCTGGCGTTCTGGCTGTCCACGCGGACGGACGCACCGCTGGGCGCGGTGGGCGGCGCGGTCGGTCTGACGATCGTCGGGAACGTGCTGGACGCCGTGACGGCGCTCGGCTCGTGGCGCGAGTTCCTGCCGGCGCACTGGCAGTTCGCGTGGGCGGACGCGCTGCAGCCTCAGCTGGAGTGGGGCGGGATGGCCAAGGGGGCGGTGGTGTCGGTGTCGTACGCGCTGGTGCTCTTCGCCCTCGCCTTCCGGGGTTTCTCCCGCAAGGACATCGTGTCCTGACCCGGCGGCGGCCGCCGTCTCGCCCGCGCGACGAGCGCTCCCCATGCCCTGCGGGGCGCGGGGAGCGCTCGTCGGCGTGTACGGCGCTTACGAGGGGACGCCGGGGGCGATCGCGTCGATCTCGGCGAGCAGGTCGGCGTCCAGCGGGCGTTCCCCGGCGGCGGCGTTCGCACGGATCTGCTCGGGGGAGGTGGCGCCGGCGATGACGGAGGCGCAGCCGGGCCGGGCGGAGAGCCAGCCGATGGCCAGTTCGAGAACGGTGCGGTCGTGCTTCTCGGCGATCGCGGCCAGGGCCTCGACCACGTCGAGGCGCTCCTCGGTGAGGTAGGAGTCCCTGCCTTCGAGGCGGGAGCCGGCCGGGAGTCCAGATCGCGGGGTGCGGTGGCCGCGCGTCGAATTCGGCTTCCGGCCGTGCTGTGCGGAATCGTTCATCTCAGCCGCTGCACGCCATCTCCCGCCCCCTCGTGACCGGCTGATGTTCGGAAACGACAAAGAGCCAGCCTAGAACGGCCGAGTGGGGTGCATGCCACCCCACTCCCCCGTTCTGCCGCGTACCTGCGGCCGGATCAGGTCGATCGGTCGCCACCCCTCGGGGACCGCAGGCGACCGCCTCATGGCGCACATTGATCATTCGCCGCGGCAAGGGCGGGCCGGGAGTGTTCAAACCGTCTGGACGGGTGAAGCCCGCTGATCGCCCCCAAGAGAGCAGATGTCCTGATATGGGCTACGGGGTGCACCGGCCGGGCTAGAACAAGTCCCCCACGGCACCGACCGGTCCGCCCGGTCGGCGATTTCGAGAGGACGGCTTCGTGAGCCACTCGCAGGACGACAACCCGATCACTCCGGTCACCGCGGCCCAGCTGAACCGGATCTCCGGGCAGGGCATCTACACCTCGGCCACCTCCGTGGACCCGGACGCCGTCAACGTCGCCGAGGCGCTGGTCGCCACGCTGAACGGGACGGCCGAGACTCCGCTGCTCACCCCCGAACTCCAGCAGCTGACGGAACAGGTGCGGGCGAAGGCGACCTTCGGCTTTCCCCGCATCACCGCCGACGACGGCGTGCGGCTCTCCGCCCACACCATCAAGCTCAACACCTCCGAGCCCCGCCCGGTGGTGATCGTCCCCGCGGGCTGGACGCCGTTCGGCTGGATCATCTTCGAGTACGCCTACCTCCAGCTGGCGCTCCGCGGCTACCACGTCCTCGCCTACACTCCGCGCGGCATCGGCCTCACCGTCCCCGTCGCGGGCGGCTCCTTCATCGACGCGCCCTGGACCTCGGGCGGCACGATCGACGTGGCCGGCCCCTCGGACCGGGCCGACGGCTCCACCGTCATCGACTACGCCCAGGAGTACTTCGAGCCGAGCAGGATCGCCTTCCTCGGCGAGTCCTACGGGTCGGGCATCAGCCAGCTGGTCGCGGCGCACGACCCGGCGGCCCGCGTGGACGCCGTCGTGGCCCTGAGCACGTGGGGCGACCTGGCCGACAGCCTCTACCAGAACGACACCCGGCACCTGAAGGCCGTACAGGCCCTGATCGACTTCACCGGCGGCCCCATCGAGCGGAAGTTCGACCCGGCCACCCGGCAGGTCCTCGAGGACTTCCTGGCCGGCCGGAACCTCGACCGCGTGGTGGCGTGGGGCAAGGAGCGGTCCCCGTCCTCGTACGCCGACCGGACCAACGCCCGCGGCGTCCCCACCTTCATCTCCAACACCTGGCACGAGACGCTGTTCCCGGCCAACCAGACCATCGAGCACTTCGAGCGGCTGACCGTGCCCAAGCGGCTCAACCTCTGGATCGGCGACCACGCCGCGCCCGAGGGCGCCGGCCTCACCATCCCGTTCAGCGGCCCGAATCTGCCCGTCGAGGAGGCGTTCGCCTGGCTCGACCACCACGTGCTCGGGGCCGACAACGGCGTTCCCGGCTGGGAGCCCGTGAGCAGCCAGATCATGTTCACGTACCGGACCGAGCCCGACCCCGGGACCGGCCAGAACGTCATCACCGAACCGGCCGTCCGCGAGACAGCGCCGTCGTGGGCGGACGTCACCACCTCCACCGAGACCTGGTACCTCACCGCATCCTCCACCGACCGCCGTGACGGCGGCCTCGGCACCGCGCCGGAAACGGGCTGGAAGCGCGAGTTCACGGCCGGCCAGATCACGGCGGCCACCGCGGTGGACGCCATCATCACGACGGGCCAGGCGGAGTGGAAGGGCAACCCGAAGCCCTACCCCACGGGCACCTTCGACCGCCGGCACCTCGCCGTGTGGACCAGCGGCCCGCTGCAGACCGGCCGCCGCATCCGTGGTGTCCCCGGGCTCACCCTGACCGTGCGCAGCTCCGCCCCCGCCGCGACCCTGGTGGCGTACCTGTTCGACGTCGCCCCCGACGACACCGCCCGCATCATCACGCACGAGCCCTTCACCCTGCGGGAGCTCTCCCCCGACGAGGACCGCAGGGCCACCTGGCGGCTCCAGGCCGCCGGCTACGACCTCGCCCCGAACCACCGGCTCATGCTCGTGGTGAACAGCCAGGACCAGCTCTACTCCGACGCGGGCGACGGTGTCGCCGCCGCCATCACGTTCACGTCCGCCGAGGACACCTCCGCCCGCCTGGTCCTGCCCCTGGGGTAGCCCCGCGCGGCAGGAGCACGCGACCCGCGCCTCGCTTCCACCGTCCGTCGGGGCGGTGGAAGCGGGGCGCCCAGGGTGACATAGCGTGCCCCCATGGATCAGGAGCACACGGCCGGGCCGGCCGGGGACGGCGCGGGCGCGGGCAGGCGGCGGTTCCTCGCGATCGCCACGGGGGCCGCGACAGCCGCGGGACTCGGATCGGTGGCCGGCTGCGCCGACGGGGACGGGAGCGGGAACCTCCGCGCGAGCGAGAAGGGCGGCACCGCGGCCCCCGACAGCAAACCGCCGGCGGGAGCGGCGCAGGGCTTCGACGTGAAGGCCGAGAACGCCCGCCCGGGCAACCCCGACTGGGCCGTGACGAAGGCCGGCCCGGCCCGGGCCGTCGAGGGCTTCGCCGACAGGGTCAGCGTGCTGCCCGGCGAGTCCTTCGGCCTGTACGTGTCGACGACCGCGCCCCGGTTCACCGTCTCCGCCTACCGGATGGGCTGGTACGGCGGCGCCCGCGCCCGCCTGGTGTGGCGTTCGGAGGCCCTGCCCGGAGTGCGCCAGCCCGAGCACACGGTGGACTCCGACACCCGGATGGTCCGCACCCGGTGGGCCCGTACCACCACCGTCGGGACGAAGGACTGGCCCGAGGGCAGCTACCTGCTGCGCCTGGACGCGCAGGGCGGCGAGGGCGGCCAGCGCTTCGTACCGGTCACCGTCCGGTCGGCGGCGACGGCCGGGCGCACGGTCGTGGTCAACGCCGTCGCCACCTGGCAGGCCTACAACCGGTGGGGCGGCTACGGCAGTTACGACGGCCCCAGTGGCGGCTACGCCTCGCGCTCCCTCGCGGTGTCCTTCGACCGGCCGTACGAATACGACGACGGCGCGGGCCTGTTCCTGGTGTACGAGGCCCCGCTGATAGCACTGGCCGAACGGCTCGGCATACCCCTCGCCTACGCGACCACCACCGACGTGGCGCGGGAGAAGCGGCTGCTGGACGGGGCCGCGGCGGTGCTCTCGCTCGGGCACGACGAGTACTGGTCGCCGGAGCAGCGCGCCCACGTCACGGCCGCCCGCGACGCCGGCACGAACATAGCGGTCCTGGGCGCGAACTGCTGCTTCCGCCGGATCCGGCTGGAGGCCTCCGAGCTGGGGCCGGACCGTACGCTGGTCTGCTACAAGTCCTCCTACGGCCAGGACCCGGGGTTCACACGGGGCCATCCGGCGACGGTGGACTTCCGCTCGGCTCCCGGCGCGGACCCGGAGAGCTCCCTGCTCGGTGTGATCTACGACGGCTATCCGGTGGACGCCCCGTACGTGGTGACCCACCCCGGCCACTGGCTGTTCGAGGGCACCGGCGCGACGGCGGGCGACCGCTTCGAGCACCTGGTCGGAGTGGAGTACGACAAGGTCAACACCGGTTTCACCACGCCCCGGCCGATCGAGATACTGGCCCACTCCCCCGTGGTGTGCGACGGCCGCCCCAGCCACCAGGACACGGCGTACTACACGGTGCCGAGCGGGGCGGGCGTCTTCGCGACCGGCACGATGCGCTGGGTGGAGGCCCTGGACGCGACGGGCGACGGACGCAGCGGGCGCAACCACGGCCTGGACGCGCGCTCCGGGGCGCTGACGACGCGCGTGACGGAGAACCTGCTGCGGGTCTTCGCGGCGGGCCCGGCCGGCCGCTCCCATCCGGCGCAGGACAACGTCAAGGCGGTGTACGGGGGTTCATGATCCCGGTGCGCGGCGGAAAGGGGCTTGGCGCCGCCGCGGTGGGCTGCCTAGGATCGAGATCACGGCATCGCGTGTCGGTCACCGACCGGGTGAGGCATGGAGGTGCCCGTGATGTGCCTTCCGGAGGCATTCACCCATGTCCGTACAGCTGAACCACACGATCGTCCACTCCCGTGACAACCGGGAGTCCGCCGAGTTCCTGGCGCACGTCCTCGGTCTCGAGGTCGGGGCCGAGTGGGGCCCGTTCATCCCCGTCGACACCGCCAACGGCGTCACCCTGGACTTCGCCACCATTCCGGCCGAGAAGATCACCCCGCAGCACTACGCCTTCCTCCTCTCCGAGGAGGAGTTCGACGTGGCGTTCGAGAGGATCCGCTCGGCCGGAGTGCCGTACTTCGCCGACCCGCACGGCAGGTTCCCCGGCGAGATCAACCACAACGACGGGGGCCGCGGCGTGTACTTCACGGACCCCGCCGGGCACGGGATGGAGATCATCACGCGCCCGTACGGCTACCAGGAGCCCGCGGCGACGGGCAGGTAGACGACGTTGGGCGAGCCCGTGTCGGGATGGACCTCGACACGGGCCCGCACCCCGTACACCTCGGCCAGCAGGTCCTCGGTGAGCACCTCCCGCGGGGGCCCGGAGGCCGCGACGCGGCCGCCCGCGAGCACGTACAGCCGGTCGCAGAAGGCGGCGGCGAGGTTGAGGTCGTGCAGGACCAGCAGGCTGGTGGCGGGCAGCGCCCGGACCAGGCCGAGGACCTCCAGCTGGTAGCGGATGTCCAGGTGGTTGGTCGGTTCGTCGAGGGCGAGCAGGCCGGGGTCCTGGACGAGGGCGCGGGCCACCAGGACGCGCTGGCGTTCGCCCCCGGACAGCTCGTCGAAGCGTCGGGCCGTGAAGGCGCCGGCGCCCACGGTCTCCAGGGCGTCCGAGATGCGCCGTGCGTCTTCGGGGCCGTCCTGCTCCCAGAAGCGCTTGTGCGGGCTGCGCCCCATGGCGACGACCTCGCGCACGGTCAGCCCGAAGGTGCCGCTGGCGTCCTGCGGGACCACCGCCACGCGCCGCGCGCGTTCCTTGACGGTGAGTGCGTCCGCGTCCGCGCCGTCCAGCAGCACCCGGCCGGCGGTCGCCCGCAGGGTGCCGTAGACGCAGCGCAGCAGGGTGGTCTTGCCACTGCCGTTGGGGCCGACCACGCCCACCGTCTCCCCGGGCCCGGCGGTGAGGCCGATTCCGTGGAGCAGGGTGTGCCCGTCGGTCTCGTAGCGCAGGTCCTGGACGGCGAGTCCGACCGGCCGCACCGGTCCGTTCGCCTCCGTCATCCGGTCACCCCTTCACTCCGGCCGGCACGGCGCAGCATCCAGAGGAAGAACGGCCCGCCGACGAGTGCGGTGACGACCCCCACCGGTATCTCCTCCGGAGCGGCGGCCGTACGGGCGATCAGGTCGGCCAGGAGCAGGAACACCGCCCCGCCCAGTGCGGCGACCGGCAGCAGCGCCCGGTGTCCGGCGCCCACGACCATCCGGGCGGCGTGCGGAACCATCAGCCCGACGAAGCCGATCGCCCCGCTGCAGGCGACGAGCACACCGATGACGAGGGAGGTCAGGACGAAGACGGCGGCGCGGAAGCGTCCGGTGTCCAGACCCAGGGTGTGCGCGCCCTCCTCCCCGGCGAGGAGCAGGTCGAGCGGCCGGGCGAGGGTGAGCAGCAGTGCGCCGCCGACGAGCAGTGCGACGGCGGGCAGGGCCAGTTCGTCCCAGCGCGCCCCGCCGAGGCCGCCGAGGGTCCAGAAGAGGACGGAGCGGAGCTGGTCGGGGTGCGCGGCGAGCACGAGGACGAGGCTGGTGAAGGCGGACAGGATGTACTGGACGGCCACGCCGGCCAGGATCAGCCGGCCGGTGGTCATGGTCCCGCCGCGCCGGGCCATCGCGTAGACGGCGACGAGCGCGGCGAGGGAGCCCGCGAAGGCGGCCAGCGGCACGCCCATGCCGAATCCGGCCGCGGCCGAGCCGAAGACGATCACGAGGACGGCTCCGGCGGAGGCCCCGGAGGAGGCTCCGAGGAGGAACGGGTCGGCGAGCTGGTTGCGTACGAGGGCCTGGAGCACGGTGCCCGCCACGGCGAGCCCCGCTCCGACGACGGCGCCGAGGAGGATCCTCGGCATCCGCACGTCCCAGACGATGGTGGCGAAGGCCCCGGTGGGCCGGTTCCCCGACAGGCCGCCGATGACGATGTCGACGACGCGGCCGGGGGCGATCCGTACGGGGCCCAGCGCGAGGCCCGCGATCGCGGAGACGGCGAGCGCGGCGGTGAGGACGGCGAGGACCGCGCCCGTGCGCAGCCTCACGCGGGGTTCGGGTGGAGCTGGCCGCCCAGCGCTTCCACCGCGTCCGCCACGCGGACGCCGAGGACGGCCGAGGAGAGCGGCAGGACGACGAACCGCCGGTTCTTGACGGCGGGGACCTCGGCGAGCGCGGGGTCGTTCAGCAGGCGCTGCTTCTTGGCCTCGACGGTGGTGCCGCCGTAGTCGTAGATGAGGACGACCTCGGGCCTCCGCTCGATGACCTTCTCCCAGGCGACGTCGCCGAAGGTGTCGTCGAGGTCGGCGAAGACGTTGGTGCCGCCGGCGAGGGAAATGATCTCGTTGCCCACGCCGTTGCCTCCGGAGGTGGAGGCGGTGGCCTCGCCGGAGTCGTAGGCGAAGACGGTCGGGCGGGGCCGGTCCTTGACGCGGGCGGCGACGGAGTCGATGCGGCGCTGCTCGTCCTCGATGAGCTTCGCGCCGCGGTCGGGTACCCCGAAGGTCCGGGCCACCTCGGTGATCTCGGTCTTGAGCTGGTCGAGGCCGACCTTCCCCTCGGTGCAGTACTCCACGTTGAGACGGGAGTTGATGCCGGCTTGCGCGAGGCCCGCGCGGTCGCGGCCCTGTGCCTTGTCGAAGGCGCTGGCGTAGCCGCCGTAGACGAAATCCGGGTCGGCGCCGAGCAGGATCTCCTTGGAGGGGTACTCCTCGGCCAGCACCTTGATCTTGTCGTAGGCCGGCTTGTAGGCGGGCAGTACGGCGTCGTCGAGGTAGGCGGTGCCGACGACCCGGTCGCCCAGGCCGAGGGCGAGCATGACCTCGGTGGCGTGCTGGTTCATGGTGACCGCCCGCCGGGGAGGGGCCTGATAGGTGCTGCTCACACCGCAGTTGGTGACGGTGTAGGGGAATCCGGGCGCGGGGGCGGCGTCTGGCGCGGCCGTGTCCTGCCCGGTGCCGGGTGAACCGGCGCAGGCGGTCAGGGACATCAGGAGCGCGACGGGGGTGAACGCGCGCAGGGCGGCGCGGGAACGCGACATGGCAGGGCCTCTCCGGGGGATCCGCGTCCCCTGGTCGACGTGAAGGAGCAGAGGCGGTGCGTCAGTGTCTGACTCCCGGCACCCCTCGCGGGGCGACCGGTCACAGTGGCGGGACCGCACCGGAATCGCACCGGTTTCCTGTCCTGCACCGCCTGGTTGTGCGTCCCAGTCTGCCAGAAGCCGCAAGTGGGGCGGGGTGGGGGCCGGTTACGGCCGCGGCCCTGCCGGCGGGCGGGCGGGCGGCGGCGAAGCCCGCGGCGCGGTCTCCCGGCGCCGGGAGTCGTCCGTGGCCCGGCGGTTCGTCTCGCTCGGCGACGTTCCGGCGACGTTCCGGCGTCGTTCCGGCGTCGGTCCGGCGTCGTTCCACCGCGTCCGGGGACGCGGTGGGCACGGCGGCCCGGGCCGTTCACCGGTTCGTGACGGGGCCCGGTGGCAGGGGCGCGTGCGCCAGCACCAGGGCCAGGACCGTGTCATCCGCCCGCCACACCATCGCGCGGCGCAGCCCGGCGAGGAGGGGCGGCTGGAGGCGGAGCATCACGACGCGTCGCGGGGCCTGGCCGAAGACGGAGCGGCGGTCCGCCTTGACCGCCGCCTCCTTCAGGGCCCAGGCGGCGGCCGCGGCCTCGGGCCGGTCCATGCCGATCAGGGAGATCTCCTCAGGTGACAGGACGTGGTCCGCGGCGCGGCGCACCGCAGCGGCCGAGGCCGTCCCGCACAGGTCCACCCCCACCGGTTGCGGTGCGAGGGCAGCCGCCGCATGGCCGACGGTGTGACTGACCGACACGTGCAACCAGGGCGTCGGCACGCCCTCGACCACGACGCGGGGGCTGCCGTCGTCGCGGGGCAGGACCTCCACCGCCTCCGGCGGCACGGCGAGTGCGTCCCCCACCAGGCGCTTGGCGAGCAGCCGGCCCTGCGCCCACTCGGCCCGCCGCCGGGCCGGCAACGCCTCCAGCACCCTCCGCTCCGCCTCCGAGAGGGGCGGTGACCGGCGCAGGTCCGGGCGCCGGGCCACCACGAGTGCCGCTCCGCCCCACCGGTGGACCGGGCCCTGCGCGATCGTCGGGAAGGCCGGGTGCCCGGCGCCGCGGATCACGCGGCGGCCACCGGGTCCAGCTGACGCAGCTCCTGCGCCAGTGCGGTCACGGTGTGCCGGATCTGCCCGGGGGTGTGATCCCGCGTGACGAAGAAGCGCAGCCGCGCCATCTCCTCCGGTACGGCCGGGTGGAGGATCGGATTGACGCTGACGCCCCGCCGGAGCAGGGCCTGCGCCAGACGCAGTGCCTTCAGGGAATCCCCGACGATGCACGGGACCACCGGCGTGCCGTGGCTGTCCCCGGTGTCGACGTCCGCCTCGCGCGCGAGGCGGACGAACAGTGCGGCGTTCTCCGCCAGCCGGGCCACGCGCTCCGGCTCGTCGCACAGCAGCCGCAGCGATGCCAGGCACGCGGCGGTGTCGGCCGGGGTCATGCCGGCGCTGTAGACGAAACCCGGAGCGGTGTAGCGCAGGTACTCGACGACCGGACTGCTCGCGGCGACATAGCCGCCGCAGCTCGCCAGGGCCTTGGACAGCGTGCCCGACCACAGGTCGACGTCGCGGCGGTCGACGCCGAAGTGCTCACCGACGCCGCCGCCCGTCGCGCCGGTCGTTCCGATGCTGTGGGCCTCGTCGACCATCAGCAGCGCGCCGTGCCGCTGCTTGACCGCGACGAGGGCGGGCAGGTCGGCCATGTCGCCGTCCATGCTGTAGACGCCCTCGATGACGACGAGTACGCGCCGGTACTGATGGCGGACCTGCCCGAGCAGGGCGTCGAGGGCGGCCGCGTCGTTGTGCGGGAACGGCCGCCGGGTCGCGCCGGAGAGCCGGCAGCCCTGGAGGATGCTGTCGTGGGCGAGGGCGTCGTGCACGACGAGGTCGCCCGGCCCGACGAGATGGCCGATCACGGTGACGTTCGTGGCGTGCCCGTTGGCCAGGGTGACCGAGGCCTCGCACCCGAGGAGGCGGGCGAGTTCGGCCTCCAGTTCCGAGTGGAGGGGACGGCTGCCGGACAGCAGGCGGCTGGCGGACACCGAGGTGCCGTAGGTGTCGATCGCCTCCTTGGCGGCCTCGCTGACCCGGGGATGCGTAGCCAGGCCCAGGTAGTTGTAGCCGGAGAAGGAGATGAACTCCCGGCCGCCGATGACGGTCGTATCCGTCAAACCACCCTCGTGGACGAGGAAGTACGGGTTGGACAGTCCGGTGCCGACGAGGGCGCCGACGCGCTCGGCGTGGGCGGTGACCTCCGGAAAGCGGTCGATGCGGGTGTGCTCCTCGGGCCGCGGCGTCGGGGCGCCGGGGTCGGCGGGCGGGTCCGCCGCAGGGGGCGGGGGCGGCGGTTCGTCGCCTCCCGCGCGCTGTTCGGGTACGGGCCCCGGTGCGGGCTCCGCGGTGAGGCGCGCGACTCCGGCGACGGCCGCGGCGACACCGCCCACGGTCGGCCGCTCCGCGTCGTGTTCGTCGAACGTCCACTGCGGCCACTGCCGCCGGAGGGCCGTGAACAGGTCGGTCAGCATCAGTGAGTCGAAGCCGAGGTCGTCGGTCAACAGCTGCTCGGGGCGCAGGTGGTCCACGGGGAACGCGGAGATCCGGGCTATCTGCGCGAACACCGATTCGGTGACTTCGACGACGGCGTCGGCGGCGTCGGCGTCAGCGGCGTCGGCGTCGGCGTCAGCGGCGTCGGCGTCGGCGTCAGCGGCGTCGGCCGGAGCGGGCTCCTCGCCGGCCGGGGCGCGGGAGGCCCCGGGGCAGCGGGACATGAGCTCCGCCTGGTCCCGGACCAGCTGCCGCAGATCGTCCATGGGGCGCACCACCGGGCTGTCCACGGGCACCTCCCCGGGTGCCGCCGGCCGGGCCTGAAGCGTCTGGGCCGGGTCCGCCTTCGACGGGCACGCGTGCGAGGGGTCCGCGTCCGCCGGGGCCGCATGCGACGGGTCCGGCGGTGGGGGCGCCGCCTTCGGCGGAGCCGTCCGCCCGGCCCAGTACGGCTGTCCGGCAAGCCTCGCCACCGGCAGATCGACCGGTCGGGCGTCCTCCGCCGGAACCAGCACGCGCGGGTCGACCGGGACACCCAGGACGGCGAGCCGGGCCAGGGCCCGCACGAAGTCCCGCCCGCCGTCCGGCGTCGTGCCGGTCGCGGCGACGACGTGCACGTCCTCCCGGTCCGCGAGGTTGCGGCGGACCGGGTCGAGGAGCGAGGCGCCCCCGCTCACCTGGAGGAACAGGCGCGCCCCCGTGTCGTACGAGGCGCGGACGGCGTCGCCGAACCGCACCGGCGCGGACGCGTGCCGGACCCACAGCTCCCGCAGTTCCTCCGGGTCGGTGCACGGGGCCCCGCTGACGGACGAGACGAACGCCAGGCGGGGAGGGCTCACACGGCGGCCGGCGAGGTCGGCGCGCACGGCCTCCTCGGCGCAGGCCAGCAGCGGTGAATGGAAGGCGTCGGAGACCTCCAGCGCCACGGTGGCGATGCCCGCGTCGGCGCAGACCCGCCGGACGTGGGCGAGACCCTGCGGCGTGCCGCTGAGTACGACCTGCCGGGGGTGGTTGAAGCAGGCGAGCCATACGTCGTCGGTCCCGGCGGCGAGCCTCCGGCAGGTCTCCGGGTCGCTCTGCACGGCGATCATGCCGCCCCGCGGGCCGTTCCCGGCCCGCCGGAGGGCCGCGCCCCGGTGCGCCAGCAGTCGTACGGTCTCCTCGCCGGTGAGGGCCCCGGCGGCCGCGGCCGCGGCGAACTCCCCGACGCTGTGGCCGAGGGTCAGGTCCGGGGCCACACCGCAGTCGGCGAGCAGCCGGGTGGCGGCGATCTGGACGGTGCCGAGGAGCGGCTGGCACACCTCGGTGCCGGTGAGCCGCCGCCCGAGCTCCTCGGCGCTACCGCCGTGGCCGTCGGCGGGCACCGCCCCGCCGTACAGCAGCGCGGCGGGGTCGAAGCCCACTTCACGGCGGACGACGGCGCCGAGCGCGTCGGCCGCGGTCCGGAAGCCGGCGAACCGTTCGTACAGATCCCGCATCATGCCCGGGCGCTGGCTTCCCTGGCCCGGGAAGACGAAGGCGATGCGGCGCTGCGCGGCGGGCAGGGGAGCGTCCGCCGCGAACGCGCCCTCGCCCAGGTCGCCGCGGGCGCCTTCGGCCAGGCGCCGGCGGGCCCGCAGCAGCAGCCGGGCGAACTCCTGCGTGTCGGCGGCCACGATCGCGAGCCGGGCCCGCAGCGGCTCACGACCGCCCAGGGTGTGTGCCAGCGCCGCCACCGGCGTGCGGGGGGCCCGCTCCACCGCGTCCAGCACCTCGCCGATGTGCAGGTCGAGCAGCTCGGCGGAGCCGGCCGAGAGCAGCACGACCTGCGCGGTGCCCCGCGTGCCCTGTGCGCCGCCTGCGGTCACCGGCCGGCCGGGTGCGGGAGCCGGCGCGGGTGTCGGTACGGGAGCCTCCTCCAGCACCACGTGGACGTTCGTACCGCCGAAGCCGAACGAGCTGACGGCGGCCCGGCGCGGAGCGTCCGTACGCGGCCAGGGCCGTACGGTTTCTGCGAACCGCAGGCCCGCGGCCCCGACGCCCAGGTCGGGGTGGGGGGCGGTGCGCGGCTGCGGCACGATCGTGCGGTGGTGGACGACCAGGGCCGTCTTGATCAGCCCGGCCATGCCGGCCGCGGCCAGGGAGTGCCCGATGAGGGCCTTGCCCGCGCCGAGGTAGCAGAGCGAGGGATCGTCGTCGGGGTACTCGGTGCGCAGCCGGCGCAGCGCCTCGATCTCCGCGCGGTCCCCGGCCCGGGTGGCGGTGCCGTGTGCTTCCAGGAAGCTCACGGACGACGGGGGGAGGCCCGCGTCCCGGTACGCCCGGCGCAGTGCGCGCAGCTGGCCCTCGGGCGCGGGAGCGAGCGGGCCCGGGGACGCGCCGTCATTGGCGGAGCCGACACCCTTGATCACCGCGTAGACGCGGTCGCCGGCGGCGAGGGCGTCCGCGAGCGGCCGGATCACCACGGCCCCTGCGCCCTCGCCGAGCACGAAGCCGTCGGCCTCCTCGTCGAACGGGCGGCACACCCCGGTGGCGGACAGCGCGCGCAGCGTGGAGAAGCCGATCAGGCTGTCGGGGGTCAGGTTGACGTAGACGCCGCCGACGACGGCGATCCGGCAGCAGCCCTGGCGCAGCTGGGCCACGGCCTGGTCCAGGGCCACGAGGGAGCCGGAGCAGGCGGCGTCGACGGCGAAGCTGGGACCGCCGAGGTCGAACTGGCGGCTGACCGTTCCGGCCGCCATGTTCAGCAGGCTCCCCGGCAGACTGAAGGGCTGCACGGTGCCGAGTCCTCCGGCGTACTCGCGGACGGCGTCGAGGACGCCGTCGGCGTCGGCGTCGCCGGTCGCGGACCGCCGTGCCCGGTCGGCCAGGGCGATGGCCCGGATCGGGGCCGTCATGACGTCCTTGTAGTCGGACACCGACATCGCGCAGAAGACCCCGGTGTTCTCCCGGTCGAAGTCACCCCGGCCCAGCCCCGCGTCGTCGAGGGCCTCGCGGGTGACGTCGAGCATCAGCCGGTGCTGCGGGTCCGTCGCCCGCGCCCGGGCGGGCGGCATCCCGTAGTGGAGGGCGTCGAAGCGGTCCACGTCGTCCAGGAACGCGACCTGGTCGGTGTAGGCGGCGTGCGGGGCCGACGGATCGCCGGGGTCGTGGAAGACGTCGTGGTTCCAACGCTGCTCGGGGACCGCGGAGAACTGCCGTTCCCCGCTCATCAGGAGCTTCCAGTAGGCGCGGATGTCGTGGGCTCCGGGAAAGCGGCAGCCGAGTCCGACGATGGCGATGTCAGTCATGACGGGTCTTCCTTGTCGTGGTGCCCGGGCCGGACGGCTGCCGGGGGTGGGGGACGGTGCGGGCGGTACGCGCGGCGGCGTACTCACGGGCGGCCGCGGATGCGGGCCGGGGGCCGGGGCCCCCGCAGGGGGGGTGGCGCGGGCCGCGGCACCCCCGCGGCGCCCTGCGGCAGCCGGGCGTTGGGCTCCGGGGCCGGGAGGGACTCCCGGAGCGACGGCGGCTCGGGGTGCGACGGCCTGCGCCGCAGCGGCCACGGCGTCCACCAGTTCAGGCCGCCCGCCAGGCGCATGAGCGCCGGTACGAGCACGCCCCGCACCAGCGTCGCGTCGAGGAGGACGCCCAGACCCGCGCCGATCCCGAAGAACTGCAGGAGCGAGACCCGGGAGGTGCCGAAGCCGAGCAGGGTGAAGGCGAGCAGCGCACCGGCCGTGGTGACGATGCCGCCGGTGCGGGCCATGCCCGAGACGATGGCGGAGGCGTCGTCCTGCCCGGCGTCGTGCGCCTCCTGGATGCGCGCGAGGACGAACACCTCGTAGTCCACCGACAGCCCGAAGACGATGCAGAACAGCAGCACGGGCATGGTGGTGCTGAGCGGGCCGGGGGTGAAGCCGAGCAGGTCCCGCAGATGGCCCGCCTGGAAGATCCACGTCATGGCGCCGAGGACCGCGGCGAGGCTCAGGGCGTTCAGCGCGATGGCTTTCAGCGGCAGCAGCAGGCTGCGTGTGAAGCCGAGGAGCAGCACGAAGGTGGTCGCGGTGATCACGGTGAGGGCCAGCGGGATCCGGTCCCCCACCGTGTCCTTGGCGTCCACCAGTACGGCGCTCGGCCCGCCGACGAGGACGTCGGCGCCGGCCGGGCCGGGGATCGCCCGGATGTCGCGTACGAGCTGCTGCGCGGCGCGTGACTGCGGGTCGACCAGCGGCACCACGGACAGCCGGGCGGGGCCGACGGGGGTACGTGCGGCTCGGGCGGAACCGGCGGAGCCGGCGGAACCGGCGGAGCCGGCGGAGCCGGCGGAACCGGCGGAACCGGCGGAACCGGCGGAGCCGGCGGAACCGGCGGAACCGGGCAAGGGGGCGGGCGCTCCCTCCCGGAAGGTGCCCTCGGGCGTCACGACCTGGGCGACCTGCGGCAGCGCGGACAGCTTGCGGGCGTGGTCCTCCCGGGCCGACGGGGATGCCGTACCGGTGGTGACGACGGTGAGCGCGCCGGCGCCCTTCATGTCGAAGGCGCCGCGCACCAGGTCGCCGGTCTGCCGGGCGGCCGAACCCGCCGGCAGCGCCCGGTCGTCGGGTGTGGCGAAACCGGCGTGGGCGAACGGTCCGGCGAGCAGCGCCAGCAGCCCGACCACCGGCAGTGCCGCCAGCAGCGGCCGGCGTACGACGATCCGCGCGAGGCCCTCCCAGAACCGTGAGCGCGACCCGGCGTGGACCCGGCGGCGCCGGGGGACGGCCCAGGCGTTCACCCGTTTCCCGAGCAGCGCGAGCAGGGCGGGCAGCACGGTCACGGCGCTCACCGCGGCGATGACCACGACGGCGATGCCCGCGTAGGCGAAGGACCGCAGGAAGTACGGCGGGAAGACCAGCAGGGTGGCGAGCGCGGCGGAGACGGTCGCGGCGCTGAAGACGATCGTGTGGCCGGCGGTGCGCACGGTCCGTACGGCGGCGGTGCGCGGTGCGTATCCGCCGGTGAGCTCCTCGCGGAAGCGTGAGACGACCAGCAGGCCGTAGTCGATGCCCAGGCCCAGGCCGAGCGCGGTGGTGAGGTTCAGCGCGAAAACGGACACATCGGTGACGCTGCCGAGGACCTTCAGGGCGAGCAGGGTCCCGACGACGGCGAGGACGCCGATGAGCAGGGGCAGGGCGGCGGCCACGACGCTGCCGAACACCAGGACCAGCAGGATCAGGGTGCCGGGCAGGACGACGGCTTCGGCCCGCTTCAGATCGGATTCCGACAGGTGCTGGAGTTCGGCGTCGACCAGCGCGGAGCCTCCGACCTGCACCGTCAGAGCAGCGGCCTCCGCCCCGGTACCGGACCGGGTGGCGAGCCCGGTGAGCTCCTCCCTCAGTCGCTCGACCCGTGCGCCGAGCCGGTCCCCCTCGCCGTCCACGTGCGCGACGAGCATGGCTGCGCGGCCGTCCCGGCCGCGCAGCTCCGCCGCGCCGCCGCTCCAGTACGAGGTCACCGCGCTGACGTCCGGCTCGGCGGTGAGACGCCTGGTCAGGGCCTCGCCCGCGGCCCGGGCGGCCGGGCTGTCGACGGAGCCGGCGCGTGCCTGCGCGACGACGACCAGGTTGAGCGAGGCCCCCGACCGCCCGGCGGCGAGGACGGCGGCTCGGCTGGACTCGGACCGCGGATCGTCGTACCCCTGGGTCTTCAGCCGGCTGGTCGCGTCGGCGCCGAATACGGCCGACAGCAGCAGGAACGCGAGCGCGGCGAGGAGGACCAGTCGGGGACGACGGGTCACGAAGCTCCCTGCACGACGGAACATCGGCTCCTCCGGTACGGATGGCATGTCGCTCCTGCTTTTCCGCAGGACGGTCGATTGCCACCCTGCCCGGGGCGGGGAAGGGGCCGTAGTCCCGGCATTTCGTCGCTTGACAGAAGACGGGAAAGGGATCCGTTTCGGTGCGGCGGGTGCTTCGGCACGAAACGACTACATGCGCTCTTCCCGGGTAGACGTCGGGCGGGGACGGTGTACAGCCGTTGCAGGGGTACATCCGTTCGCTCCGCAGGACACCTCAGCCGGCCCGGGTCGGCTGTACCCGTTCAAGCGTCTGGGCAGCTCCATGGAGATTTCAGCCACGCCGGTCGAAGCCGGCGCCGCCACAACAGAAGAAGCTCTCGCGTCTCCCGTCGGTTCGCACAACGAATGGGACCCGCTGGAGGAGATCATCGTCGGCAGTCTGGACGGTGCGACGATCCCGTCCAACCATCCGGTCGTGGCCTGCAACATCCCTCCCTGGGCGGCCCGCCTGCAGGGGCTCGCCGCGGGAGCACGGTTTCCCAAGGCCCTGATCGGTCCCGCGCAGGAGGAGCTGAACGGATTCGTGGCCCTCCTGGAATCGCTCGGCGTGACGGTCCGCCACCCCGAGGCGGTGGTGCACCGCAAGCGGTTCGGGACCCCGGACTGGTCCTCCCGCGGCTTCTGCTGCAGCTGCCCCCGGGACAGCATGCTGGTGATCGGCGACGAGATCATCGAAACCCCCATGGCCTGGCCCTGCCGGTACTTCGAAACGCATTCGTACCGGCCGATCCTCAAGGAGTACTTCCGGCGCGGCAGCCGCTGGACGGCAGCGCCCCGACCCCAGCTCACCGACGAGCTGTTCGACCCGGAGTACCGGATCCCGGAGCCGGGGGAACCGATGAGATACATCCTGACGGAGTTCGAACCGGTCTTCGACGCCGCCGACTTCGTCCGCGCAGGCCGCGATCTGTTCGTGCTACGCAGCAACGTCACCAATGCCCTGGGCATCGAGTGGCTACGCCGCCACCTCGGGCCGGGCTACCGCATTCACGAGGTCCGCAGCCGCTGCCGCACACCGATGCACATCGACACCACTCTCATGCCACTGGCCCCCGGCAAGGTGCTGGTCAACCCCGAGTACGCGGATGTGGACCACCTGCCCGAGGCGCTCCGCTCCTGGGACGTGCTGACCGCCCCCGAACCCGACCCCGTCAGGGGCCCGCTGCTCAACCTCACCTCGATGTGCGGGAAGTGGCTGAGCATGAACGTCCTGGCGGTCGGCGGGGGTCGGGTGATAGCCGACCGGCACCACACCGGCATGCTCCGCGCGCTCGAACGCTGGGGTTTCGAGCCCCTCCCCTGCGACCTCCTGCACTACGCCCCCTTCGGCGGCTCCTTCCACTGCGCGACCCTCGACATCCGGCGGCGCGGCACGCTGGAGTCGTACTGCGATTAGAGCGTGTCTCTTTGATCAGAGGCCCGGACAAGGACCAGAGCAAAACGAAGCGTGGCACTCGTGCCAGGCGAATTACGATGGCTGCTGCGGATCTGGAGGGGGACGCGTGGACCAGTCGAACGGCCCGCAACTGGAGCCAGTCTGGTTGGTGGCTGCAAACGTCGTGGCATGGCGCCGATGCGGAGTTGGAGGCCGGGAGCTGCGCCCCGGGACAAAAAGTTTCAAGGGCGGGGCGAAGGTGTACGTCGCCGACGCGTACTGGGGTCCTGGGGGTGATCGGATCACGTCCGTGGGACGCGAGCGGCACACCGGGCGGTGGGTGGTCATCGACATGGCGACGCGCCACCTCCATAGCTTCCGGCCGAAGCTCGTTCACACGCCGCGGGTCTTGCAGCGACTGCAAGAGGCCCGCCGCGCACGTGGGTTCATTTCAGCCGATTACGCAGCTGACATCTCCGCGACGCTGGAGCGGTACGCATGTCGGTACCGAGCCGAAACGGCGCCGTGGGCTCCTCACCCGGACCGATGCCTGTGTCACGCCTGCCTCACCAGTGAGTCTGGGTGACATGCGCTACTTCGCTCCGGCTGCGTTCCGTCTCTGTGGTCAGCCTCGTGCCCAGATGAGGATGGTGGCGAGGTGGAGTGCGGCATGGTAGGCGATGGCAAGCTTGTCCGTTCGCATGGCCAGGCCGCGCCACTGCTTGAGCCGGTTGATGCACCGTTCGAGCGCGTTGCGCTGCTTGTACGCCTCCGAGTCGAAAGTGGGCGGTCGGCCGCCTGCACGGCCTCGCCGTAGACGGTGGCCGATTTGGTCGGAGGGCTGGGGGATGACAGCGCGGATTCCGCGTCGGCGGAGGTGGTTCCGGATCGCGCGGGATGAGTACGCGCGGTCCGCCACGACGGCATCGGGTCGGGTTCTCGGTCTTCCCGGTCCGCTCCGCGGAAAACGGATTGCGGCCATGACGGTTTCGAAGGCCGGGGCGTCGCCCGCCTGGCCTGCGGTGACTCGGAGAGCTAAGGGCCGTGCACGGCTGTCGCTGGCGAGGTGGACCTTCGTGCTCAGGCCGCCTCGGGACCGTCCGAGTGCGTGGTCTCCGGGTTCGGCCCGGCCTGGAGCCCCTTTTCCTGGCCCCGGCGGCGTGCTGGTGAGCTCGGCAGACGTGGAGTCCACCGAAACGGTCCAGCCGATGTCGTCAGCACCCTCTGCCGCTGTCAGGACCGCGGCAAGAATGCGTTCCCAGGTGCCGTCCACGGCCCACCTGATCAGGCGTTTGTGAGCAGTCTGGAATGAGCCGAGCACGTCCGGCAGGTCCCGCCAGGGCGAGCAGGTGCGGTACTTCCACGCGATGGCCTCCAGGGTTCGGCGGTGATCTGCCCACCGCCGACCGCGGACCGGATCGGCCGGCATCAGCGGCTCGATCCGGTCCCACATCGCATCAGTGCTCACTAACCGGACCGACATCTCCGATCAACTGACCAACCGATCAAAGAGACACGCTCTAGGTGTGTTGGCCGGACCGGCTGGTGACCCGGTGGCCGGGCGGTGCGGCGGTCCGAGGCGGCCACCCACGCCCGCACCCGCAGCCGGTCGGTGGCCGCCTCGGAGGACCCGGAGTCCGGGGTGCTATGACGGGCCGGGAACGGCGGGGAGCTCGTCACAGGTCTCGCCCCTGTGCTCTGGTTCACTGAGCTGGTCGCGCAGGTGGTTCCAGACGACGGCGACGAGTGCGGCCACCGGTACGGCCAGCAGGCTGCCCACGACGCCCGCCAGGCTGCCGCCCAGGGTGACGGCCAGCAGGACCACCGCCGCGTGGAGACCGAGGCTGCGGCTCTGGATCATGGGTTGGAACACGTTTCCTTCGAGCTGCTGCACCGCGACGATGATGGCCAGGACGATCAGCGCGTCGGTCGGCCCGTTCGACACCAGCGCGATGAGCACCGCCACCAGCCCTGCGAAGAGAGCCCCCACAATCGGAACGAACGCGGAAACAAAGGTCAGAACTGCCAGCGGCAGGACCAGCGGCACGCCTACGATCCACAGCCCCAGGCCGATGAACACGGCGTCGAGGAGCCCGACAAAGGCCTGCGAGCGGACGAACGAACCGAGGGTCTCCCAGCTGCGCGCGGCCACGACCGGAATGTCGGTGGCGAGGCGGCCCGGGAGTTGACGGGTGAGCCATGGCAGGAAGCGGGAGCCGTCCTTGAGGAAGAAGAACATCAGGAAGAGCGCCAGGACGGCGGTGATGAGGCCGTTGAAGATGGTGCTCACCCCCGTGGCGACGGTCGAGACCGCGCTGCCGACGCTGTTCTGGAGGCGGTCCATCGCGGCGTCGGTGGCGCCGCTGATCTGGTCGTCGCCTATGTTCAGCGGCGGGCCGGCCGCCCATTCGCGCAGTCGTTGGATGCCCTCGGTGACGCCATCGGCCAGTTCACCCGACTGGGAGGCCACGGGGACGGCGATCAGCGCCACGATGCCCGCGGCCGCCAGAAGGGACAGCACCGTCACCGCGGAGGCCGCCGGCGCGGGCCGCCACCCGCGGCGACGCAGGAATGCGGCCAGGGGCCAGGTCAGGGTGGTGAGGAACAGGGCGATTATGAGCGGCCAGACGACCGACCACATCCGGCTCAGAACCCACAGGGTCGAGGCCGCCATGACCGCGACGACCAGCAGTTCGGCGGAAACCCGTGCCGATGTACGGAGTGCGGCAGCGGCCCTTGCGGAACTCGGAATGGCAGACATGACGTCACCCTAGTCACGCCGGTCTCCGCGCCGAGTTCGGCCCCGGGGCGGCGCTGGGATTCGCAGCGGCCGTTCGACTGCCGGGGCAGGGCTCTCACCCGACGGATACTCGTCGCATGGACGGAACGAGGATTTCCTGGGTCAACACCACGCACGACTGGGCCGGCACCGTGGACGCGGCCCATCTCGGCCGGATCCGCCGCGGACCGGCAGAGTTCGCGCCGGGCGGGCCCGAACACCTCGTGCTCGAGATCGTCGCCTACGCCGCTGACGAGGCGGCGAGCCGGGGCGGAGGACGATGTGTGGTCACGCTGCATCCCGACGGCTCGGTGTCGGTGGAGGACGACGGCCGGGGAACCGACACCCGGGTCGACGAGCACGGCCACGTGGTGAAGAAGCCCGTCATGGCGACGAAGGATCTCCGGTTCTTCGACCTCCCGGAGACGGAGCGTCTGCCGGACGGACATCCGCGTCGCGGCATGTCCGTCGTCGCAGCGCTCAGCGAGTGGCTGACGCACACCAACCGCCGTCTCGACGGATCCTGGACCCAGCGCTACGAGCACGGCATCCCCGTGACCGGACTGCAGCCCCTCGAGCCCGACGGGAGCACGGGGACCTGTGTCCGCTTCCTGCCGGACGAAGCCCTGCGTACGCGCTGGTCGTTGACCGATGGCGATGTGTTGCGCTGGTCCGGGCACTGGCCCCACCTGACCGCCCGCCTCGACGACCGGCGCGAGGGCGGGCACCCGGATGGACTCGTCCGCTTCGACAGCACGGCCGGCGCCTGGCAGGCCACAAGCCCGCGGTGCGCCCGTGACGGTCTCTCCTGACCCGGCCGGCGTCCTCAGGGGGCGGGTGGGGGGCCGGGGTGGGAGGGGAGGGTGGCGATGATGGTTTTGCCGTTGCGGTGGGAGCGGACGAAGGTACTGGGGGCGAGGGTCTTCACCACCCGCCATCCGAAGCCGCCGGGCGTGTGCGGGGAGGCCGGACGCAGGTGCGGCAGGAGAGCGGAGCCGTCGGACACCTCGACGACGACCCGGCCCGCCCGGGCGGTGACCCGGAAACCCGTGACGCCACCTGCATGCCGTACGGCGTTGGAGACGAGCTCGCTCACCACGGTCAGCACGTCGGAGACCAGGTCCGGCGGGAAGTCCTGCCCCGCCAGGACGCGCCGTGCGGTCTCCCTCGCCTGTGCACACGTCGTCGCGGTCGGCTGACTCGGTGTACCGGTTAGGGGGCTCATGCTCCTCGGCTTCCCCAGCCGCCGCAAGAGATTCCGGCCCTGCACCCCCCATTGGTTCATCCTGCGTGCTCGATGGTGTCGCAGATCTCGAACAGGGGCAGCGCACCCGTCATCTGCATCATCCTGTGCAGCTGGTTCGGGAGCGGGCCCAGGAGGGCCAGCCGGCGGGTGTTGCGGAGCCGGATCAGGGCGTTGAGGAAGCTGGAGTCGCCGAACGTCACCTGCCGTACATCGACGACGAGGAGGTCGGCCGGCATCGGTCTGACGTCGCAGGCGTCGACCAGCAGTCCTGTGGTGTCCAGGTCGAACTCGCCGGAGCAGACGACCACCCGCACACCGTCGGCCTCGGCCCTGACCGCCACCTGGGGTTCCTGCACCCTGCCTCCCGGAACACGAACGGATCTGACCAGGGTGACCGTACGGGCCGCCCGGCCGGCTCCGAAAGTCACCAAACGAAGATCCAGAGGTTCGCTGAACGGATCACGGAGCGACCACAGGCCGGATGCGCGGGACAGCCCTCAGGGTCCGGCGCAGAGCGTGAACAGGGAACGGGTGCCGGTGAGGTCCAGCAGGCGCAGGGCCTGGTCGGGCAGACCGTTCAGTTCCAGCGTTCCGCCTACGAGGCGGACGCGGTGGCGAAGGGCGAGAAGCGCGTTGAGGCCGCAGGAGTCGACGAACGTCACGGCCGACAGGTCCAGGGTCACAGTCCGGCCCAGGTCGAGCGGGTCGACGGCTTCGGTGAGGCGCGGCGCGCTGTCCATGTCGAGTTCACCGGTGACGGTCAGGACCGTCCTGCCGGGTCGCACGGCAACGCCGAGATCCAGAGTGGGGTACACGGTGTGACCGCCCTTTGAGGGATCGGAGCCCATTACGGTCGGCTCCCCGTTTTCGGGGCGGAGAAGGCCGTCAAGCGCGCGGCATACAGGGGCCGCGCACAGCCGAGCGAGACCACCCGCACTCTCCATCGACCACCAGGAGTGATCACTCAGTAGCGCGGGGTCTCTCACCGGACCAGGCTGGCAACTCTTCGAGCGTGTCATGTTCCCGCTCCGGACGCCAGAGGTGCCGGTCGGCCGACGGCCGGTCGGGGCCCGTTCCCCCGTTGATCACGCCGGGGGACCTGCCCTTCGGCCTGGTACGGGCGATGGGTGCGGGGGGGCAGCCGCCCGTTTCAGGAAGTGCCCCGGCGGTGGCCCTTTCCGGGGTCCAGCGGGCGTCGTCGCTTGCCGGCCCGCGCAGGTGAGGCGTCTTCTCCGTGGTCGGCTGCGGTGAAGAGGGGCACTTCCTCGGCGCTCATGTCCAGGCGGAGCCGTTTGAAGCGCACGGGGTGGCGGTGGACACCGCCGCGGTCGATGGCGGTGTCGGCGCTGATCTCCGCGACGAGGTCGGGGTGGACCAGGGTCACGTCCAACGTTTCGCGGCCGGCCCAGGCCGAGGCGAAGCGCATGTCCGTCCAGGGGTGCGTCGGGCCGGCGGCGGTGAGGTTCTCCGCCACCAGGCGGGCGGCTTCGGGCCGCAGAGGTGCGGTGCGGCCGGTGGGGCGGAGGACGCCGCCGAGGTCGCGGCGGCCCAGCAGGAGGAGCTGGGGGCGGATCAGGGTGCCGGTGATCGCGCCGATGATCGCTTCGGTGGTGTCCCGGCGGCGGAGTTTGTACCAGCCCCGGTGCCCGGGGCGGTAGGGCTGGTTCATGGCCTTGACCACGATGCCCTCGAGGCCGGGTATGTCCGTCCAGGATTCCAGCCACTGCTCGGCCTTGAGCAGGTCCGTTGTCATGGGGCACAGCGTCCAGGGAGCGGCCAGCCGGCGGGTTGCGAAGAGGCCTTCCAGCCGGAGGCGGCGCTGCCGGTAGGGGTGGTGCAGCAGCTCGGTGCCGTCCTGCTGCAGGACGTCGAAGGCGACGAAGCAGGCGGGCAGGGCCGCGGCGAGGCGCCGCGCGGTGGCGCCGCGGGCGGCGGTGCGGCGCTGCAGGCCCTCGAAGGAGAGCCGGCCCGCGGCCGTGTCCCAGGTGAGGAGTTCGCCGTCGAGGACCAGCCCGTCCGGCAACTGCTCGGCGGCGGCCACGAGGTCGGGGAAACGGTCCTGGACGTGCCGCCCGCGCCGGGTCTGCAGCACCAGCCGCTCCCCCGTCCGGGCGGGGGTGAACAGAAGCACCCGGTAGCCGTCGAATTTCTGCTCGAAAGCCAGCTCGCCCAGCACGCCGGGCCCGGGCACCGCCTCCACGGCCTGCGCGAGCATCGGCTCCACCGGCGGCCGCAGGCTCATTCCGGGGGCCCGCCCTTCCTGCTCATGCCGCCTCTCCGCCCCTCATGCCGGCCGGCCTTGTCGCCGGTGGGCTTCGGGCTCCGGGCGCGCTCCAGTTGCCGTGCAGAGGCCCACCGGCAGGCTGACCAGCCCGAACGACACATTCCCGGCCCACACGGGACGAGCCATGATCGCCCACCTCCGTTGCTCGGCCCTCCCTTCCGGTCGACTGCTTCTACCCTCCGCCTGAAGGTGTAGTCGCCGCCGCAAGCCGCTCGGCTCGGCCCGCACGAACCGCTGGGAACGAGCGCTCCCATCCGCAGCCGGGGCAACGGCGGGACGGTGCCCGGGCTGGAGCATGGCTCGCTGAAGCCGCTCCCCGAACCGCCGCGGCTCTGACCGTCATCCTGCTCGACGACAAGTCACCGTGGGGGGCGATCCGCCGCAGGAAGATCGCACAGCGGCTGACGGGCGCCGGGTTCTTCTCGGTGCGCGACGAACAGGGCAGCCGGCGATTCCTGCGCCCCGGGCAGCAATGGCCCGGCCACGCCATCCCGTTCGTGGCCTGAAGCCCCAACCTGAGGCGCGGGCAGGGGCTCACGCCCTCTCCAGGACGAGAGCCGTTCGGGTCACTTCCCTCGTGGCAGGGGCGGCAGGATTCGAACCTGCGGCCTACGGTTTTGGAGACCGTTGCTCTGACCAGCTGAGCTACACCCCTTCGGTGGGACCAACCATGGCACGGCCGGGCCGGGTGACCAAGTGAATTACCGGCGCGCCGCGCCGGACGGCATCAGCGGCAGAGTTCCGTGATCATGTCGTCGAAGCCGGGGAACTCCTCGGCCGCCCGCTCGACCACGGCGGCGGCCGTGCTCCGCGCGTCCGGTGCGCACCGGACCGCGACGGCAGTCAGGGCCTCGTCCGGACGCGAGGTCCGGTCGGCCCCGTACGGCGCGGCCGCCTCGTACGGACCGCACCCGTCGGCCAGCAGCCACAGAAAGTCGCCCAGATCGCGCGCCACGACGCCCGCCTCCCCCTCGGACCCGGGGAAGACCACGGGCTGTTCGGCCGCTGGCCGCCCGGGGTGCACCGGCCAGAACGACTCGCACACATTACCGAGGTGCGTCCGCAGGGCGCCGAGTTCGGGCTGCCCCCTTGACCCAGATGGTCCAGACCAATAGTTTCCGGCATGCACCGCCGCACGCGCTCACGCCCACTCCTCGCATCCTCGAAGGAAGCCCATGCGCCGCAGCATGCTCGGCAGACTGGCCGTAGCCGCCTGTTCCCTCTCCCTGCTGACCGCCTTCGCCCCGGCCGCCGCCGACGGTGCGGACAGCGGCGCCGGCCGCTCGTACAAGAAGGTCGGCTACTTCACCCAATGGGGCGTCTACGGCCGGGACTTCCAGGTCCAGGACCTGGAGGCGAACGGCTCCGCCGGCAAGCTCACCCACATCAACTACGCCTTCGGCAACGTCAGCGCCGAGGGCACGTGCTTCACCGGGAACGTCCCCGGCGAGGCCGACGCCTGGGCCGACTACGCCCGCCCGCTCGACGCCGCTGACTCCGTCGACGGCGTCGCCGACACGTGGGACCAGCCCCTGGCCGGCAACTTCAACCAGCTGAAGGAGCTCAAGGCCAAGCACCCCGGCCTCAAGGTGCTGATCTCGCTGGGCGGCTGGAGCTGGTCCACCCACTTCTCCGACGCCGCGCTCACCCCCGCCTCCCGCAAGGCCTTCGTCGCCTCCTGCATCGACCTGTACATCAAGGGCAACCTCCCCCAGGACGGCACCCGCGGCGGCGCCGGGGCCGCCGCCGGTGTCTTCGACGGCATCGACCTCGACTGGGAGTGGCCCGGCTCGGCGGGCGATACGGACACCACGTACCGGCCCGAGGACAAGCGCAACTTCACGGAACTCGTCAAGGAGTTCCGTACCCAGCTCGACGCGTACGCCCGCACCCAGAAGCGGGGCACGAAGTACGAGCTGACCGCCTTTGTCCCGACGGCGCCCGCCAAGATCGACGCGGGCTTCGACGTCCGCCGCATCATGCGCGACCTGGACTTCGTCAACCTCCAGGGCTACGACTTCCACGTCTCCGGCGAGCCGAGGACCGCACAGCAGTCCGCGCTGTACGCCCGCGGCGACTTCAGCGTCCACGGCACCGTGGAAGCCTGGAAGCGGCGCGGCGCGCCCGCCCACAAGCTCGTGATGGGCATGCCGTTCTACGGGCAGGGCTGGACCGGCGTCACCGGTGGCGGGGACGGCCTGGGGCAGCCCGCCGCCGGCCCGGCCCCGGCCACCTGGGCCGCGGGGTACGAGGACTACAAGGCCCTGAAGAAGCTGGCCGGCTCCGGCGCGTACCAGATCCACCGCGACCGGCGCGGCGGGCACGCCTGGCTCTTCGACGGCACCACCCTGTGGACGTACGACGATCCGCAGGTACTGCGCGCCAAGACCGGCTATGTCCGTGAACACGGCCTGGGCGGCGCGATGTTCTGGTCGCTCGACGCGGACACCGCCGACGGCGAGCTGGTGACGGCCGTCGACCGGGGCCTGCGCGGCCGCTGACCGGCGCCGCCGGGCCGTGGAGATCCGTCCGGCCCGGCGGCGTCCCTCCACGTACGCTCCCCCGCATGACGACGACGAAGACGAGCGGGACAACGGTACGAGCGGTCAATCACCTCAGCACGCGCTGGGCTTCGCGGGCCGCTTCCGGCGCCGAGGGCACGGTGTTCACCGCGGCCGGGGTCTGGCCGCTGCTCGCCCTGCTCGCGGACGGCGCGGGCGGGCCCGCCCGCGAGGAGTTGACGCAGGCTCTGGGCATACCCGCCGAGGACGCGGCCGGGGCCGCCCGGGAGCTGCTGGCAGCACTGGCCGGCGTACGGGGGCTCAGCGCGGCGACCGGCCTGTGGACCCAGGCCGACCTGCGGCTGAAGGCCGGCTGGTCGGCGAAGCTCCCGCCCGGCACCCGGGGAACACTGACCTACGACCTGGCCAGGGACACCAAGGCCCTGGACGGCTGGGCGTCGGACCGGACGGGGGGCCTGATCGAACGCATGCCGGTCAATCTGCAGCCGGACACCCGCCTCGTCCTCGCCTCGGCGCTCGCACTGACACTGAAGTGGAAGGAACCCTTCAGGGAGTTCCCGGGCCGGGTGTCCGACGGCCCCTGGGCGGGGCGCGCCGTGCGGCAGCTCTCACGCACCACGCCCTCGCTGGACCCGGTCCGGGTGGCCGAGGGGCCCGCCGGGCCGGTCACCGTCCTGGAGGTCACCGGCGCGGCGGACACCGACCTGGACGTGCACCTGCTCCTCGGCGGCCCGGCGGCGCCCGCCGCCGACGTACTGGCGACCGGTGTCGCCGCCGCTACCGGTACCGGCCCGCTGGTGGGCGGCGACGCCCTCGCGGACGGGGCGCCGGGCCCCGGGCTGACGATCGGGGCGGTGCGGGCCTTCAGCCCGCAGCCGCAGCTGTCCGTGTCCACGGTGGCCTTCTCGCTGTCGGCGGAGCACGACCTGCTGGAGGACGCGGCACTGTTCGGGCTCCTGACCGCGACCGACCACAACTACGGCCACTTCCCCGGCATCAGCACGCAGCCACTGGCCATCGGCTCCGCACGGCAGTCGGCCATGGCCCGCTTCCACGCCGCGGGGTTCGAGGCGGCGGCCGTCACCGCCGTCGCCGCCCGGCCCGGCGGTGCCGCGCGGCAGCCGAGCCACCGGGCCCGGCGGGCCGAGCTCCGCTTCGACCGGCCGTTCGGGTTCCTGGCCGTGCACCGCGCCTCCGGGCTGGTCCTCGCCGCGGGCTGGGTCACCGAGCCGGAGGCCGCGGCGCAGGGTCGGCCCGGAGCGGCCGGCCTGCTCGCTCCGCCGCCCTTCCCCGGTGTGCGGCCGCCAGTGCCGCCGTCTCACTGAAGGCCGGGACCCGCCCGGTGCCGCCGCGGCCGGACACCGACAGGGAGGCGGCGGCGGTGGCGTGCGCCACGGCGTCCGCGAGGGTGTCGCCGAGGACGATCCGGGCGGTGGCGGTGCCCGTGAAGCAGTCGCCCGCACCCGTCGCGTCGACGGGCTCGGGGTTCACCGGAACCGGGTGGTACTCCGCCCGCGTGCCGTCGTCCAGCAGGAGCCGGCCGGCCCCCGCCGTGACGGCGACCGTCCGGGCCCCGAGCGCACGCAGGCGGGCGGCGGCCGTGCGCGGGTCGTTGGTGTCGACGAGGGCCTGCGCGTCGGCCGGACAGGAGGTCTTGAGCAGTCCGGTCAGCGGCGCGATCCGGGCGAGGAGGTCCCGGGCCTCGGCCCGGCCGGTGAGCCGGGGGCGGAAGTTGGGGTCGTACGTCACATGCCCGCCCGCCGTGTGGACGAGGCGGGCGGCGGCCAGGACGGCGGCCCGGCTGCTCGGCGCCAGGGCGCCGGTGATCCCGCTGGTGACGAGGGCCCCGCAGCGGGTGAGCAGGTCGCGCCAGGAGCCGACGTGCCGGGGGCCGAGGGTGGATCCGGCGCTGCGGGTGCGCCAGTAGACGAACTCCCGGTCGCCGTAGGGGTCGGCGGAGAGCAGGTAGGCGCCGTTGGGGTGCGGGGCGCGGCGGACGTGGGAGACGTCCACGCCGAGTTCGGTCGCCCGCCGCAACAGCGGGACGCTGAGCTCGTCGTCGCCGACCACGGCGAGCAGGGCGGTCCGGGCTCCGGCAGCGGCGGCGGCCGCCGCCGCGTTGAGGGTGTCGCCGGAGTAGGAGATGCGGGCCCGGGTGCCGTCGGCGGCATCGCGCAGCGCGGTTCCGGTGTGGATCTCGACCAGGACCTCGCCGAGGACGAGGACGTCGTAGGCGGTGGCTGTCCGCCCGGTCACAGCCGCTGCTCCGGCGCGGCAACGGCGCGGTCGGCGGCCTGCACCGCGGGCTGGTCGGCGGGCCGGACGGCGGCCTGGGCCCCGGCCTGGACCGCGGCTTGGGCGGCGGGCCCCCGCTCGCCGGGGGCCCCGCGACCGGGGCCGCAGGCCGGATCGGCGAACAGGGCGGCGAGTTCGGCCGGGTCGGCGGGGAGGCCGTCGCCGATGCCGACGGCGGTGGCACCGGCGGCGATCCAGGCGGGCACCTCGTCGGGCCGGATGCCGCCGGTCGGGACGAGCACCGCGTCCGGGAGGACGGCCCGGAGCGAGCGGACGAACCGCGGGCCGCCCACATGGGCCGGGAAGACCTTGGCCGCTCCGGCGGCCCGGACGGCCGAGGCGATCTCCGCGGGGGTGAACCCGCCCTCGATGAAGACGGCTCCGCGCCGCCCGGCGATCTCGCGGACCTCGGGCGCCGGGTACGGGGAGACCAGGAAGGCGGCGCCCGCGTCCAGGGCGGCCGCGGCCTGCGCGGCGGTGGTCACCGTACCCACGCCGATCAGGGCGCGGCGCCCCCGCACGTCCTCGAGCCCGGCCGTGCGGGCGACGGCCGCGGCCCAGCCGGGGGTGGAGGTGGTCAGCTCCACGGCGCGGCAGCCCGCGGCGAGCAGGCGGATGGCGGCGCGGACGGCCTCGTCGGCGTCGGCGTTGCGCAGCACCGGAAGGAGACGCTGGGCGGCCAGCACCGCGTACGGATGGGCGGGCGTGCCGGAGCTACCGGACATGGAGGACACGGTGGACATGAAACCCTCCTCGTTTGTTCCACGTAGTGGAACTGCGTATCGTCTGGCGGAACGATGTGGTCCAGACCTTATGCACAGCGGGAGTTGCCGTGCAGCCGAATGCCGGGGAATCCCCGAAGGACGTGCGCGCGGGACGGTCGTCGGCGGCCGGTTCGGCGGCGGAGAAGTCCCTGCGGGTCCTGGAGGCGGTGGCGGTGCCCGGCGGCCCGCACCGGCTGACCGACATCGCCGCGGCCGCCGCCGTGCCCAATTCGAGCACGTTCCGCATCCTGGCCTCGCTGGTCGACCAGGGGTTCGTGCGTCAGGAGCCCGAGAGCCGGTACGCGGTGGGGCCGCGCCTGCGCGCGTTGTCCGCCCTGGTCGACGGCGGGGAACCGGCCGGGATCGGGCGCGTTCTCGGCGAACTGCGGCGGACCACCGGCCAGACGGTCCACCTCGCCCTGCACAGCGGGGCGACGATCACCTGCATCCGCAAACTGGAGGGCGACCAGCCCTTCCGGACGGCCTCCCGGGTCGGGATGCGCATGCCGCTGCACACGACGGCGATCGGCAAGGCGGTCCTGGCCCACCTGCCCGCCGGGGAGGTCGCCGAACTCGTCGCCGCCACCGGACTGCCGCGCCGGACGCCGAACACCCTCACCACCCCGCAGGCGTTGCACGACCACCTGGAGGCGGTGCGCTCCCGCGGCCACGCGCTCGACGACGAGGAGAACGAGCCCACCATCCGCTGCATCGGCGCGGCGGTGCTCGGCCCGTCGGGCCGGCCGGTGGGCGGGGTGAGCGTCACCACCGTGACCTTCCTCGTGCCCCGGGAGGAGATCGAGTCGTACGCCCCCGCCCTGCACGCCGCCGCCCGCGCGCTGGCGCCCCTGCTGTGACGCCCGACCGACCCCGATGGCGGCCTCGAACAGACCCCCGGGAAAATTCTTCCGATTAACTGTTATCGAGGCCCCCCTGCACGGTCTCCCATGTATCGGGCATCATCGACCGCCGGTACGGACAGGGACATTCACATGACTACTCAGCACACCGCAGCGCTGGTGGCAGCGGCTCGCACGGGCGATCCCCGTGCACAGGACGAGCTCGTCGGCGCTCACCTCCCGCTCGTCTACAACATCGTCGGGCGGGCCCTGGGCGGCTCCTGCGACGTGGACGACGTGGTGCAGGACACGATGCTGCGGGCCCTGGACGGGCTGGGCGGGCTGCGCGCGGACGAGTCGTTCCGGTCCTGGCTGGTGGCCATCGCGATGAACCGGGTGCGGGCGCACTGGCGGGCCCGGCAGAGCGGTTTCGGCGAGAGCACCCTGGAGTCGGCCTGGGACGTGGCCGACCCGGGCGCGGACTTCGTCGACCTGACCGTCGTACGCCTCAACCTGGCCGGGCAGCGGCGTGAGACGGCCCGGGCGACGCGCTGGCTGGAGCCCGAGGACCGGGCGCTGCTGTCCCTGTGGTGGCTGGAGTGCGCCGGTGAGCTGACCCGGGCGGAGGTGGCCTCGGCGCTGGAGCTGTCCCTCCAGCACACGGCGGTCCGGGTGCAGCGGATGAAGGCGCAGCTGGAGTCGGCGCGGGTGGTGGAGCGCGCCCTGGACTCCCAGCCGGCGTGCGAGGAGCTGCGGGGCGTGCTGGCGGGCTGGGACGGAAGGCCGTCGGCGCTGTGGCGCAAGCGAATAGCCCGTCACGCGCGGGAATGCGTACGGTGTTCCGGCCTGTGGAGCGGGCTGGTTCCGGCGGAGGGGCTGCTGGCCGGTCTGGCCCTCGTGCCGGTCTCGGCGGCGCTGCTGGCGGGCATGCGGACGGCCGGGACGGCCGGCTTCGCCCCGGTGGCCTACGCGGACGGCGCGCCCTTCGCGGACGGCGCCGCGCACGCGGACGGCGCGAACGGCGGGGCGGGGGCCCACGGCGGGTCGGCGGGCGCCGACGCCGGGTTCGGTGACGCCGCGACCCAGCTCACTCCGGTGGCGAACACGGGCACCGGCGGCCGGGGCGCACTGCGCAAGCGCCGGCAGAGCCGCCGCCGGGTGGTCGGCGGTGCGGTGGTCGCCGCGTGTGTCGCGGGCGGCGGCCTGGTGTACCTGGGCGGCCTCCCCGGTGCGGGCGACGCCAAGGACGACACGGGTGCCACCGCGGCGCCGCTGGCCGCCCTCTCGGCGACGGAGTCCGCCGGGGTCCCCTCGCCGTCGGCCTCCGCCTCGCCCTCCGTCTCCCCCTCCCCGTCCGCCTCGGCCTCGGCCTCGGCGAGCCCGTCGGCCAGCCCGACCCCCACGCAGAGCCGGAGCAGCTCGCCGAGCCCGCGCCCCTCGGCGCCCAAGCCCGCGCCCGCTCCACCGGGCATCGCCGGCCAGGTGGTGGCGCTGGTCAACACCGAGCGGGCGGCGGCCGGCTGCGGCCCCCTCAAGGAGGACTCGCAGCTGCGGGCGGCCGCGCAGGGGCACTCCGACGACATGGCCGCGCGGAGCTTCTTCGACCACACCAACCCCGACGGCAAGGACCCCGGGGAGCGCACGACGGCGTCGGGCTACCGCTGGTCGACGTACGGCGAGAACATCGCGAGGGGCCAGCAGACGGCGCAGTCGGTCATGGACTCCTGGATGAAGAGCCCGGGCCACCGGGCCAACATCCTCAACTGCTCCTTCAAGGACATCGGTGTCGGTATCCACCAGGGCGCGGGCGGACCGTGGTGGACGCAGAACTTCGGCGCCAAGTAGGAAGCGTCCGCCGGGCGGCCGGGCCCGCGCTGCGGCCGCCTCAGCCACGGCCGAGTGCGCGCAGCCCATCGACGCAGTCGGGGCGGCCCGGGGTCCGGCCCAGCTCCGCCTTCGCCTTCGCTTTGAACACCCGCCTGTTCACCGTGAGTGGCGAACACCTCGGCGACCGTCCGGACGTGCGCGCCGAATACCCGCGGGACCGCCGGCCCGGCGGGGATGCGGCACCCCTGCGTCACGGCCGCCTCCCCCGGACGGCCCAGGCGCGGGCGGTGAGGTGGACCGACCCGTCGGGCCCGGTGGGCAAGGTCGCGGCGAGCCGGGTGTGCAGCCGGTCGCGGGCGGCGGCGTCGAGACCGGCGACGTAACCGGGTGCCGGTCCCTGGCCGGAGAGGAAGGGCTCCCAGAAGTCCTCGAACCCGCTGAAGACAGTGGGCACCTCGATGGCGGCGACCGTCACGTCGACCAGCCCCGCGCCGCTCCAGAGCGAGCGCAGCGGACCGGGCCGGCACAGCGCGAACCGCCGGCCCTCGTCCAGCTCGGCGGCTGCCGGGTCGAGGGCGGCCGCCGCGTCCCAGAAGCGGCGCAGGAAGGTCATGCCGTCGGCGTAGTCCCACACGTAGGCCGCGACGAGGCCGCCCGGCCGGACCACCCGGGCGGCCTCGGCCGCCGCCCGTGGCGGGTCGAGGAAATTGAGGGACAGCCCGCTGACGACCGCATCGACCGCCGCGTCGCCCAGCGGCAGGGCCGACGCGTCGGCCACGGCGAAGAGGGCAGGCGCCGGCGCGGCGGCCCGGGCCACGCGCAGGAAGCCCGGGGAGCGGTCCAGTCCCAGCACGGCCTCCGGCCGGTACCGGGCGGCGACGGCCGCGGTCAGCGCCCCGGTGCCGCAGCCGATGTCCAGCCAGCGCAGGCCGGCCGGGCCGCCGAGCCGGGCCGCGAACACCTCGGCGACCCGGCGGCTCCACCGGCCCATGTACCGCTCATAGGCGTCACCCTGCGCCCACACGTCGGCGGGACCGCCTGTGCCCATCCGGCTAGTGGTGGAAGCCGGAGCGGGGGGCGGTGGCCGGGGCCGGCGGGGGTGAGGTCGTCAGGTGTTCGACCGCGCGGCGCAGGTCCTCGACGAGCAGGGCGATCTGGTCGCGGGTCACGCCGTGGCGGACCAGGACCCGCTGGATGACGGTGTCGTCGCGGTCGGCGGGCAGTGGGTACGAGGGCACCTGCCAGCCGCGCATCCGCAGCCGGTCGGAGAGGTCGTAGAGGGTGAAGGGGGAGGCGTCCGGGTCGGTGAGCGTGTAGGAGACGGCGGGCAGGGCGCCCTTGCCGTCGTAGAGGAGGGTGAAGGGGCCCATGTCGGCGATCTGCCGTGCCAGGTACTGGGCGGTGTCGGCGCAGGCCTGCTGGACCCGGGTGTAGCCGCCCCGGCCGAGGCGCAGGAACAGGTAGTACTGAGCGATGATCTCACCGCCGGGGCGGGAGAAGTTGAGGGCGAAGGTCGGCATGTCGCCGCCCAGGTAGTCCACCTTGAAGACGAGGTCGTCGGGGAGCATGTCGGCGGAGCGCCAGATGATCCAGCCGACGCCGAGGGGCGCGAGTCCGTACTTGTGGCCGGAGGTGTTGACGGAGGCGACGCGCGGCAGCCGGAAGTCCCACACCACGTCGGGGTGGAGGAAGGGTGCGACGAAGCCGCCGCTGGCGCCGTCGACGTGGATGGGGATGTCCCAGCCGTGCTCGGCCTGGATCCGGTCGAGTTCGGCGGCGAGTTCGGCGACGGGCTCGTAGTCGCAGGTGTAGGTGACGCCGAGGATGGCGACGACGCCGATGGTGTTCTCGTCGACGTACTGGGCGAGCTGATGCGGCTGCAGGCCGGTGGCGCCGGGCTCCAGCGGGACCTGGCGCAGTTCGACGTCGAAGTAGCGGGCGAACTTGTCCCAGCAGATCTGGACCGGCCCGCAAACCAGGTTCGGGCGGTCGGTGGGGAGCCCCGCGGCTCGGCGGCGTTCCCGCCAGCGCCATTTGAGGGCGAGGCCGCCGAGCATGGCGGCCTCGCTGGAGCCGGTGGTGGAGCATCCGGTCGCGGGGGTGCCGGCGGGGGCGTTCCACAGGTCGGCCAGGATGTTGACGCACCGGGACTCGATCTCGGCGGTCTGCGGGTACTCGTCCTTGTCGATCATGTTCTTGTCGAGACAGACGTTCATCAGGCGGTGCACACCCTCGTCCGACCAGGTGGTGCAGAACGTCGCGAGGTTCTGGGCGGCGTTGCCGTCGAGAAGGAGCTCGTTGCGGAGGAGCTCGTAGACGACCTCGGTGGGTGAGTGGTCCTCCGGGATCCGGTACTTGGGGAGGATCTGGCCGCTCAACGTGGACGCGAACACGTCCGTATCGGCGTCCTGGCGGGATACGTCCTTCGTCTCATGCAGAGCCATAGCGGGACTATAAGTGATGAGATGTCTCATTTATCCGCAGAACGGACCTCGGCGCGGGGTGCGGCCCGAAGGCCGTCGGCGGGCGGAGCCACCGGGGAGGGCCGGCCGCCGCGGCCCGACCACAGGAGGGCGGCCGCCAGGAGGGCACCCGCTCCCAGCAGCCAGGGCAGCGGGCCCGGCGGGAGGAGGCCCGCGAGCGCACCGGTGAGGGCCGCCGACAGCTGCAGGGCGAGGGACTGCACGGACAGGGCCGTGGCCCGCCCCGATCCATCGACACGGCGGTGCAGCAGCTCGCCCTCGTTCGGGCCCGCCGCACCGAGGCCGAGGTAGACCAGCCCGAAGCCGGCGGCCGCGAGGACCGCCGGGCCCACCCCGGTGGACGCCGCCGTGGCGGCCAGCAGGAGCAGCCCGCCCGCCCCGGCGCAGAGGCTCACCAGGACGGCGCGCTCCCCGCCGCCGGCCCACGCGGCGGTGCGCGGGGCGAGATGGCTGCCGACGGCGGAACACGCGAATCCGGCACAGGCGAGCAGCGCGAAGAGCACCGCGCCCGACTCCGGCGCACCCGTCAGGGCCGCCGTACGGCCCGGGGTGAGCAGTTCGACCACGGACAGCGCGCTGCCGGCGCCCGCCGCACCCAGGAGGACCCGCCGGACCAGCGGGTCGCGCCCGCCGAGGCGCAGCCCGCCCGACACCGTGGCCGGGATGCCGCGGAGCACGCCGCGCAGGGTGGTCGCCGGCCGGGCCGGCTCGGTCAGGGCGGCCAGGGCGTGAAGGACGAAGGCGACCGTGACCGCCGCGCCCAGCAGCAGCGGCACGGAGAGGGGCAGCACCAGCCCGGAGGTCGCCGCGCTCAGCCGGGCGCCGAGGTCCGGCCCGAGTCCGAGCAGCCAGGGCAGGGCGCCGCCCAGCAGGGTGCCGCTCGCGAGCGCGGCGGACTTCGCCGAGGAGCCGCGGGCCAGGCCGGTGCGCAGTTCGGCGCCGGGACCGGCCGAGGCCTGGACGGTGTCGACGTACCAGGCTTCGGCCGGTCCGCTGGACAGGGCGCGGCCCGCGCCCAGCAGCGCCATACCGAGTCCGAGCTGCCAGGGGGCGGTGCCCAGGGCCACCAGGGTGAGGGCGGCCAGGTTGGCGACGCCGGCGGCGGCCAGGACGCCGCGACGCCCGAGGGCGTCGGACAGTCCTCCGGTGGGCAGTTCCAGCGCGACGACGGTGAGGGAGTGGGCGGCGAAGCAGCCGGCGATGGCCGCCAGCGTCAGGCCGCGCTCGGTGAGCAGCAGGATCAGGGGGGCGATCGTCAGCCCCAGCGGCAGCCAGAACAGGACGCAGACGGTGACGTAGCGTCGGAGTGCGGTGGTCCGGTCCGGCATCGTGCTCACGAGGCGCCCCCGGCGGCTCCGTCCGGGGCGGCCCCGGTCTCGCGCGGCGCCAGCGGCAGGCCGGCGGTGAGGAGTACGACCTGCACCGCGCGCGGGTCGCCCGCGTCACGCGCGGCCAGTTCGCGCAGGCGCCCGCCGAAGCACTCCCACAGTTCGGTGAGGGACTCGGGGGTCAGCCTGGGCATCCGGTCGCTGATCCCGGAGGGCTCCACCCATTCGCGGCCGAGCCGGCCGTCGGCGAGGTCGGCCTCGTGCCGGAGGAGCGACTCCTCCAGGTGCTGGATCTGCACCCGGCGGGAGAGGGTGACGTAGGCACGGCTGCCCGGCGTGGCCTCCATGGCCCGGTTGCTCCAGCAGGTCAGGGCGTGCACCGCCCGCCAGCGGCGCTCCCGCCCGTCGCGGTGCTCGGCCTCGGCGACGAACGCGTACTTCGCCAGGACCCGCAGGTGGTAGCTGGTGGAGGCGGACGACTCCCCCGTCCTGACCGCCAGTTCGCTGGCGGTGGCGGGGCCGTCCTGCCGGAGCATCCCGAGCAGCCGGATGCGCAGGGGGTGCGTGAGGGCCTTGAGCGCCGCCGCGTCCTGTTCGGGATCGAGAACGCGCTTGTGATCTTCGCTGGGCATGAGGGGGAGGATAGGGCGGCCCGCACACTCTCCAAAAGCATCTTTGCAGAAGTTTTTTGGGAGAGTTCGCACGATGCCCGGTGCGCGGTACGCATTGCGGTGCGCGGTACGCATTGCGGTGCGCGGTGCGCAGTGCGGTGCGCGGTACGCGACGGCTGCCGGGCCGTCAGGTGCGGGCGTGGAGGTACGCCTCCAGCCCGGCCGCCCCCGTGAGCAGTGCGCGGCCGCGGGAGGACAGCCGGTCGCGCCAGGTGTGCAGGGCCGCCTCCAGAGGTTCCGGTCCGCCGGCGGCCCGGACTTCCGTGAGCAGCGGGGCGATCTGCTCCAGCAGATAGCCGCCCCGCCTGAGCTGATGGGTCAGACGGGCGTCCCGTACGGCCGCCTCGTCGTAGACGCGGTAGCCGGTCACCGGGTCGCGGCGCGGGTGGACGAGTCCGGCCCGTTCCCACACCCGCAGGGTGGCGGGGCGGATCCCGAGCCGGTCCGCGAGGGGCCCGATGAACAGACCGCCGGGGGCGGACGCGAAGGCGGGTGTCGGCCCGGCGAGCGCCAGGTCGTGCAGGGCGTCCTCGACGGCCCGGAGGGTCCGCCGGTCCTCCAGCAGCTGCGCGTGACTCTCGTCGATGAGGCGGAACGCCTCCTCGGCCGAACCCTCGTTCACCGCCCGCATGATCGACGTCGCCGTCCGGTGGCCGTGGCCGGGCACGAGGGCGAGGAAGGCGTCCAGGGCGTGCGCGTGGAGCGGGGTGTAGGTGCGATGGCCGTGGGGTGTGCGGTCGGCGGGCGGCAGGATGCCCGCTTCCTCGTAGTTCCTGACGGCCTGGGTGGACAGGCCGTGCCCGCGCGCCAGGTCGACCGGCCTCAGCCGCTCAAGGGTTTTAAGGTTTTTCCCCATCAGCCCCACGATATCGCGCGAAAGTCTCAACTGCGGTTTCAACGATAGCGTTGAAGGCATGGCTACCGACATCAAGAATGCCGTCCATGCCGTCCATGCCGTCGAGGCCGCCGCCGTCATGGGCCTGCTTCCGACCCGGCCGCGGGTACTCGCGCTGGGCGAGCCCACCCACGGCGAGGACGCGCTGCTCGACGTGCGCAACGAACTCTTCCGGCAGCTCGTCGAGGAGGAGGGCTACCGGACGATCGCGATCGAGAGCGACTGCCTGGCGGGGCTGCTCGTCGACGCCTACATCACCTCCGGCACGGGCAGCCTCGACGAGGTCATGGAGCGCGGGTTCAGCCACGGCCTGGGCGGGTCCGAGGCCAACCGCGAACTCGTGCGCTGGATGCGGGCGTACAACACCGGCCGGCCCGCGGCCGACCGGCTCCGCTTCGCCGGCATCGACGGCCCGCTGGAGATGGCCGCGGCGGCGAGCCCCCGGGAGGCCCTGACCTCGCTCCACGGATACCTCGCCCGCCACGTCGACGCCGACCTGCTCCCCTGCACCGCGCCCACCCTCGACGGCCTGCTCGGCGCCGACGACCGGTGGACCGAACCGGCCGCGATGACCGACCCGTCCGCCTCGACGGGCCGGTCCGCCGAGGCCGGGGAACTGCGGCTGATCGCCGACGACCTTGTGGCGCTGCTCGACGCCCAGACGCCGCACCTGGGCACGGCGCCCTCCCGGGAGGAGTGGGAGCGGGCCCGCCTGCACGGGCGCACCGCCACCGGCCTGCTGCGCTACCACTTCTGGATGGCCGACACCTCCCCCGGCCGCCTGACGCGGCTGACCGGCCTGCGCGACCTGATGATGGCCGACAACCTCCTCGCCCTCGCCGAACGCGGCCCCACCCTGGTCCACGCCCACAACAGCCACCTCCAGCGGGAGAAGAGCTCGATGCGGATGGGCGGCCTGCCACTGGAGTGGTGGGGCGCCGGTTCGATCGCGAGCGCCCGCCTCGGCGAGGAGTACGCCTTCTTCGCGACAGCCCTCGGCACGATCCGGCACCGGGGAGTGGACGCCCCGCAGCCGGGCACGCTGGAAGGGGTGCTGTACGCGCTCCCAAACGACCTCTGCGTCGTCGACTCCCGCGGCCTCGGCGCCGCGCTCGCCGACACGCTCGCCGCCCCCCGCGCGTCCGCCTGGTTCGGCTACTTCCCGTTCGAACCGTCCCACTTGGCGGCGACCGACGGGCTCGTGTTCATCAAGGACATCCCGCAGAGTCGGTCCGCGTCCATCCGGCCACCGAGCTGACGCTCCGCTTCCGGCCGACTCTTCAGTGTGACACCGCTCATACGACCCCCAGTCGCCGAAAGAAATTACTGCCCAGTAGACTCATTGCCGCAGATCTTCCTGCCCAGATCACAGGAGCCGGTCCGGACAGGAAGATCACCCAACTTGTTCTACCGGCAACTTATCCGCCGATGTCCGGATACCGGCCAAGCTCTTTCCGAGCGCTGATACCTCTTCGGCCATGAACAAGATCACCCGCCGTCAGGCTCTGGGGACAACTGCCGGTGCACTCACCGTCCTCGGCCTGACGGCCGCAGCAACGGGCGTCGCCACGAGCGCCGCCGCGACCCCCGCCGCGCCCACACCCCAGGGCACGGTCGACGAGGTCTACCAGGGCCGTCGCATCCAGATCACCGCGGGCGGAGGAGGCCACCACGGTGGCCACCACTCACCCGGTCAACCCACCGTCCGCATAGACGGCAGAGAACTCCACATCATGCGGAACGCCGACGGCAGCTGGATCAGCGTGATCAACCACTACGAGACCTTCACCGAGCCCAGACTGCTCGCCCGTGCCGCCGTCCGTGACCTCCAGGGCGCTCCCCTCGTCCCCTTCGGAGGTGCGGCATGACCGTCCGCAAGAACCAGGCCACGCTGACCGCCGACGAGAAGCGCGCCTTCACCTCGGCCCTGCTGGAGCTCAAGCGCAACGGCAGCTACGACCGCTTCGTCACCACCCACAACGGCTTCATCATGAGCGACACCGACTCGGGCGACCGCGTCGGCCACCGCTCCCCCTCCTTCCTGCCGTGGCACCGCCGCTTCCTGCTGGAGTTCGAGGAGGCACTGCAGAAGGTCGACGCGAGTGTCGCGCTCCCCTACTGGGACTGGACCGTCGACCGCACCACCCGCGCCTCCCTCTGGGCCCCCGACTTCCTCGGCGGCAGCGGGCGGGCCCGGGACGGGCAGGTCATCGACGGCCCCTTCGCCTACTCCACCGGCCGCTGGAACATCGACGTGCGCGTGGACGGCCGCCCGTACCTGCGGCGCGCCCTCGGGGCGGGCGTCGCGCAGCTGCCGACCCGCGCCGAGGTGGACTCCGTACTGGCCATGCCGGTCTACGACATGGCCCCCTGGAACAGCTCCTCGGGCGGCTTCCGCAACCACCTGGAGGGCTGGCGCGGGGCCAACCTGCACAACCGGGTGCACGTGTGGGTCGGCGGCCAGATGTCCACCGGCGCCTCCCCCAACGACCCGGTGTTCTGGATGCACCACGCCTTCATCGACAAGCTGTGGGCGGACTGGCAGGCCAAGCACCCGCAGTCCACGTACCTGCCGGCCGCCGGCACGACGAACGTGGTGGACCTGAACGACACCATGCGGCCGTGGAACGACGTGACCCCGGCGGACATGCTCGACCACCGCAAGTTCTACACCTTCGACACCGAACCGGTGGCCTCCGCCAGCCACCGGTAGTGCAGTTCGGGGCGGCCGACCTGGCCGTACCGGGGGGTCCGGTCCGCGCGGCCGGTGTCCACCAGGTGCTCCAGGTAGCGGCGGGCGGTGATCCGGGAGATCCCGGCCGCCTCGGCCGCCCCCGCCGCGGTCAGCCCCTCGGACGCGGCCCGCAGCAGGGCGGCGACCCGGTCCAGGGTCGGCGCGCTCAGCCCCTTGGGAAGCTCGGCCGGGCGGGGCGCGCGCAGGGCGGCCATCGCCCGGTCCACATCGTCCTGGCCGGAGGCCTCGCCCGCCGCCTGGCGGAACTCGGCGTAGCGCAGCAGCCGTTCGCGCAGCGTCGGGAAGGCGAAGGGTTTCAGGACGTACTGGACCACCCCGAGCGAGACGCTCTCGCGGACCACGGCCAGGTCCCGGGCGGAGGTCACCACGATCACGTCGACCGGATGCCCGGCGGCCCGCAGTCCGCGCGCGAAGCGCAGGCCGTGCCCGTCGGGCAGGCCGAGGTCGAGCAGCAGCAGGTCGACCCTGGTGCGCTCCAGCACCCGGGTGGCCTCGGCGAGCGAATGGACGGCGCCGACGGCGGTGAAGCCGGGCACCCGGTCCACGTAGAGCGCGTGCGCGTCGGCGGCGACCTGGTCGTCCTCGACCACGAGCACGCGTACCTCGGCGCCGCTCATCGCAGGTCCCCCGCGGCCGGGGCCCGCTCCGCCGCCCGCTCCGGCGCCACGGGCAGCCGTACGGTGAACTCCGCACCGCCGCCCGGTCCCTGCGAGGCGACCACCGCGCCGCCGTGGCGCTGTGCGACCTGGCGGACGAGTGCGAGGCCGAGGCCGCGGCCCTCCCCCTTGCCGGACCAGCCCCGGCGGAACACGTCCACCCCCTCGGGCAGTCCGGGTCCGTTGTCCGCGACCCGCAGCAGCAGGCCCTGGCGCTCGGGCCGCAGGGTGACCGCGATCCGCGCGCCCGGCACGGCCGTCACCGCGTCGACGGCGTTGTCTATGAGGTTGCCGAGCACGGTCACGAGGTCGCGGGCCGGCGGCACTCCGGCCAGGTCGGCGAGGCTGCGGCTGTCGGCGGTGACGACGAGTTCGATGCCGCGCTCGTGCGCCTGGGCGGCCTTGCCCAGCAGCAGTGCGACCAGTACCGGCTCGCCCACGGCGGTGACCACCTCGTCGGTGAGGGCCTGGGCCAGTTCCAGCTCGGCGGTGGCGAACTCCACCGCCTCCTGGGCGCGGCCGAGCTCGATGAGGGAGACCACGGTGTGCAGCCGGTTGGCCGCCTCGTGGGCCTGGGAGCGCAGCGCCTGCGTAAAGCCCCGCTCGTGGTCCAGCTCACCGGTCAGTGCCTGCAGTTCCGTGTGGTCGCGCAGGGTGATCACGGTGCCGCGGCGGCCACCGCCGGCGACCGGAGCGCTGTTGACCACCAGCACCCGGTCCGCCGTCAGGTGCACCTCGTCCACCCGGGGCCGGTCGGCCAGCAGTACGCCGGTGAGGGGGGCCGGCAGCCCGAGGTCGGCCGCCCCGGTGCCGGTGACGTCGGCCGGCAGGCCCAGCAGCTCCCGGCCCGCGTCGTTGACCAGGGTGATCCGGCGCTGCCCGTCGAGCATGAGCAGCCCCTCGCGGACGCCGTGCAGTGCTGCCTGGTGGTAGTCGTACATCGCGCTGAGTTCGGCCGCGTTCATGCCGTGAGTGTGGCGGCGCAGTCGCGCGTTGACGACGTACGTGCCCACGCCGCCGAGGGCGAGCGCGCCGCCCGCGACCCAGACGAGGGCGGAGAGCTGCGCGCCGAGCCGGTCGCTGATGGCGCGGACGGTGATCCCCGCGCTCACCAGGCCCACGATCCGGCCGCCGTCCTCCAGCGGGGTGACCACGCGGATGGAGGGGCCGAGGGTGCCGGTGTAGGTCTCGCTGAAGGTCTCGCCGCGCAGGGCCGCGGCGGTGTTGCCCATGAAGGGCTCGCCGATCCGGCGGGGGTCGGGATGGGTCCAGCGCCTGCCGTCCGGCGCCATGATCGTCACGAAGTCGACCCCGGAGTCCACGCGGACCTTCTGCGCGTAGGGCTGGAGCTCGACCGACGGGTCGCTCCCGCGCGCCGCTCCCCGTACCGCCTCCCGTACGGAGGGCGAGTCCGCGACGGCCCGCGCCACCGCTCCGGCCTGGCGCCGGGCGGCCTCCTCGGCCTGGCCCCGGGCGGTGGCGTAGGCGAAGACGGCGCAGCCGGCGACGACCACGGCCACCAGCAGGACCTGCATGGCGAAGAGCTGGCCGGCGAGGCTGCGCGGCGGACGAGGGAAGCGGAACATGGCGCTCAGTGTGCACCGGGTCGTGAACTCAATGAACGCAAGGGTGACCGGGGTCACAGCCCTGGGTGATGGTCTCCCCGGACGACTTCACCACCAGGAGGCATCGTGGCCGCCAAGCGCGACAGAACGCACTATCTCTACATCGCGGTGATCGCCGCGGTGCTGCTCGGCATCGGGGTCGGGTTCGCCGCGCCCGGCATGGCCGTGGAGCTCAAACCGCTGGGCACGGGCTTCGTGAACCTCATCAAGATGATGATCTCACCCGTGATCTTCTGCACGATCGTGCTGGGGATCGGCTCCGTGCGCAAGGCCGCCAAGGTGGGAGCCGTGGGCGGACTGGCCCTCGGCTACTTCATGGTCATGTCCACGGTGGCGCTGGCCATCGGTCTGCTGGTCGGCAACCTGCTGGAACCCGGCAGCGGGCTCCAGCTGACCGAGGCGGCGCGCAGCGCGGGTGAGGCGCAGGCCAAGGCGGGCGGGGCCGAGAGCACCCCGGAGTTCCTGCTGGGGATCATCCCGACCACGATGGTCTCCGCCTTCACCGGCGGTGAGGTGCTCCAGACGCTGCTGGTGGCCCTGCTGTGCGGGTTCGCGCTCCAGGCCATGGGCGCGGCGGGGGAACCGGTCCTGCGGGGTATCGGACACGTGCAGAAGCTGGTGTTCCGGGTGCTCGCGATGATCATGTGGGCGGCTCCCGTGGGCGCCTTCGGAGCGATCGCGGCGGTGGTCGGGGCGACCGGCATCGACGCGCTGAAGTCCCTCGCCGTCATCATGATCGGCTTCTACACCACCTGCCTGCTCTTCGTCTTCCTGGTGCTGGGCACCCTGCTGCGCGTCTGCACGGGCGTCAGCATCTTCGCCCTGCTGCGCTACCTGGGCCGGGAGTTCCTGCTGATCCTCTCGACCTCCTCCTCGGAGTCGGCACTGCCGCGGCTGATCGCGAAGATGGAGCACCTGGGCGTCTCACGGCCGGTCACCGGTATCACGGTGCCGACCGGGTACTCCTTCAACCTGGACGGGACCGCGATCTACCTGACGATGGCCTCGCTGTTCGTCGCCGAGGCGATGGGCACGCCGCTGGCCCTGGGTGAGCAGATCTCGCTGCTGCTGTTCATGGTCATCGCCTCGAAGGGCGCGGCCGGGGTGACCGGCGCGGGCCTGGCCACCCTCGCCGACGGCCTTCAGTCGCACCGGCCGGAACTGGTCGACGGCGTCGGCCTGATCGTGGGCATCGACCGGTTCATGAGCGAGGCCCGGGCTCTGACGAACTTCGCGGGCAACGCGGTCGCCACGGTGCTCATCGGGACGTGGACGAAGGAGTTCGACCGCGACCGGGCCGCGGAAGTCCTCGCGGGGCGCGTCCCGTTCGACGAGAAGACGCTGGTCGACGACGGACACGGGACGGAGCCGGTCGAAGCGGACACGGCCGCGACCACCGCCGCCGACCCGGCCGCCGTGCCGGTCCCGGCGCACAACCCCAAGGACGGCGTACCGGTCTAGCCACCTCCTCCGGCCGGTCCGCCCCTACGGGCCGGCCGGGCAGGGCTCGCCCCCACGGTGCCCAGCCCGGCCGGCCCGCCGCATTCTCCGCACTTGCACCCATAGTCGGTATTCGGCCACCGATAAACGAACCCCCGTGCTGTAAAAGGTACTTCCGTAACCGGCCGCGTGCATGACATCTTGCGTCCACCACTTGTTTCGTACGACCCGGCCTGACCACCGGGTCTTCGGAGGACGCATTGATACCCCACATATCCAGCCGACCTCGACGTACCCTCGTGCTGGCCGCCACGCTCGGCGCGGCACTCGCCTTCGGGGCCCCCGCCGCGCTCGCCGGCACCGCCCCGGTCTCTCCCTCCGGTTCCGCCGCCTCCGCTCCCGCGGCGGCGCCGCAGGCCGCGGCCCCGTCCTCCCAGAGTGCGACCTGGGTTGCCGGCACCCGTGCCTACCTCGTGATCACCGCCCCCGGTGACACCACGGCGGTCCGCAACGCGGTCACCGCCAACGGGGGAACGGTGTTCCAGTACTACGACGCGATCGGCGTCATCACCGCCCACTCCGCGTCCGCCTCCTTCGCCGCCACCATGCGCGGCGTCAGCGGGGTCCAGCAGGTCGGCGCCACCCGCACCTCGGACGTGCCGGCGGACGCCTACAACCCGGCGCTGCCCGCCAACCCGGCGCAGTCCACCACGCCTTCGGGCGAGCCGGTCCGCGCCGACATGACCCAGATCAAGGCCGACCAGGCCTGGGCGGTCACCACCGGCTCCGCGTCCGTCAAGGTCGGCATCCTGGACACCGGTGTGGACGACCAGCACCAGGACCTGGCCCCGAACTTCAACGCCGCGGACTCCGCGTCCTGCGCGTACGGCAAGCCGGACACCCGTACGGGCGCCTGGCGCGACGTCGGCACCCACGGTACGCACGTGGCCGGTACGGTCGCCGCCGCCAAGAACGGCAAGGGCGTCATCGGCGTGGCCCCCGGCGTGAAGATCTCCTCGGTGCGCATCGCCGAGCCGAACTCCTCGCTGTTCTTCGCCGAGAACACCGTCTGCGGCTTCATGTGGGCCGGTGACCACGGCTTCAAGGTCACCAACAACAGCTACTACACGGACCCGTGGCAGTTCAACTGCCCGGACAACGCCGACCAGGCCGCGATCATCGAGGGCGTCAAGCGCGCCCAGGAGTACGCGGAGAGCAAGGGCTCGCTGCAGGTCGCGGCGGCCGGCAACTCCAACCTCGACCTGGCGAACAAGACGACCGACACCGAGAGCCCGAACGACTCGACGCCGGTCACCCGCACCATCACCAACGCATGCCTGGACATCCCGACCGAGCTCCCGGGCGTGGTGACGGTCTCAGCGATGGGCACCACCGCGAAGGCCTCGTACTCCAACTACGGCCTGAACGTCGTCGACATCACGGCCCCCGGCGGAGACGCCACCGGCATCTACAGCACCCTGCCGGGCGGCAAGTACGGCTCCATGAGCGGCACCTCGATGGCCTCGCCGCACGTCGCCGGTGTGGCGGCGCTGCTGGTCAGCACCAACCCGGGCATCACCCCGGCGCAGCTGCGCGACAAGCTGGCCACCCAGGCCAACGACGTCGCCTGCCCGTCGGACAGCCGCTGCAAGGGCACCACGGCGAAGAACGGCTTCTTCGGCGAGGGCCAGGTCGACGCCCTCAAGGCGGTCGGCACCACCCCGCCGCCCGGCAAGTTCTTCGAGAACACCGCGGACGTCGCCATCGGTGACAACACCACCGTGGAGAGCTCCCTCACCGTCAGCGGGGTGACCGGCAACGCCCCGGCCACCCTCAAGGTCGGCGTGAACATCGTCCACACCTACATCGGTGACCTCAAGGTCGACCTGGTCGCGCCGGACGGCTCCGTCTACACGGTGCACAACCGCTCCGGCGGCAGCACCGACAACATCAACCAGGTCTACACCGTGAACGCCTCCTCCGAGGTCGCGAACGGCACCTGGAAGCTCCGGGTCAACGACAACGCCGGCGGCGACACCGGCAGGATCGACTCCTGGAACCTCACCTTCTGAGGTCCCAGGACCCGGTAGGACGAGACACGCTCTAGCGCCGCAGGACGTCGGCGAGCCAGTCGAAGACGACGTCGCAGTGCTGCTGCGGGGCCATCGGGGAGCAGTGCAACTGCGCCCCGGTGGCCTTCGTCAGTTTCACGTACTCCCGCCGTGTGCGGAGCAGTTCGTACATCTGCCGCGGCTGCCCCGGGTAGAACTGCTCGAAGTCGTAGTCCAGGACCAGCGTCGGGGCCTTGATCCGCCCGACCACTTCGGTGATGTCGAGGCCGATGGCGACCTGGGCCGGTGTCCAGAGGTCCGTGAGGACCTTGCCCTCGCGCGCCTGGCGCAGCGCCTGCCGGTCGAAGATCTCGAAACGCTTCTTGACGGTGAACGCCAGTTGCGGGGTCAGTTCCGGAACGACCTCCTCGTTCCACACCCGGTTGGTCTCCGCCTTGTCGGGCGTGACGATGGCGCGGAGTTCCTCGTCGAAGCCCAGCCAGGGGCTGAGGCAGCCAGGCATGGCCGCCACGGCGGCGAGCCGGTGCTCGAAGGCGGCCGCGCGCGGGGCGAGGTTGCCGCCCATGCTGAGGCCGGTGAGGGCGATCCGGTCGCCGTCGACGTCCTCGCGCCGGAGCAGCCAGTCGACGATCGGACGGACCACCGTCTCCCAGCGGGTGGTGAAGGGGATCTCCTCCACGAACAGCAACTGCCCCTGGCCGGGGCCGTCGTAGACGAGAGCGTTCCAGCCCCGGTCGAGGGCCGCGGACACCCCGTAGGTCCACATGTCCACGTTCTGCCCGTCACTGCCGTTGGTGAGGATGACGGTGGGGCGCCGCTCGGCGGGACCGTCCGGGCGGAAGAACCAGAGCGGGAGACGGGTCCTGCCCCACGGGACCGTAGCCGTGACGGCGGCGGGCGTGCAGAGGCGGGCGAAGGTGTCCCAGGCGTCGCGTCCCTCCCGGTAGACCGCCTCCTCGTCGGCCGGCCGGTCGGTCCCGAGCACGTAGAACAGCGCCTGGGCGTAGTACTGGGCCGCGCGCAGCGAGCGGAAGCGGCGGGTCTGCGAGGGCGTCCCGCGGCCGTCCCGCCCGGCCGCCGGAGGCGCGGCGAGCCGGTCGCCCCAGGACCGGAAGGTGTCGGTGTAGGTCTGCTCGGAGAGACCGGCCGCGTTGATCGTGTTGACCGCGGTCAGCACCTCGCCGACCTCGGAGGCACGCATGCCGGCGGCGCCGAGCGCGAGCAGCCCCGCGAAGTTGAATCCGGGATCGGCGAAGAGCCTCATCGCGCCCGGTGCCGGATCCGAGGCCGTCGCGGCCGGCACGGACGGTGCGGCCGACTCGGGCGGCGTGGGGGTGGCCGCCGCGGTGCGGGTGGTGCTCGCGACGGCGAGTGCCCCGGCTCCCGCGGCCAGCCCGGTCAGGGCGGCACGTCGGCTGAGGGAGGCGGGCCGGTGCGGTGTGCTTGCGCTCATGCGGGGGACGCTACGGCGCACTCGCGCGTACGGCGCCGCGCCGCGCCCTCCTCTGCTCCGAACGGGCCGCGCGGCCCGACGGGCGGCCCGACGGGCGGTTCACGCGCGGTCCGCTCAGCGCCGCCGCGTGCGCAGCACGCAGTCGCCGCACAGGCCGCCGCCGGGGACCCGGTAGTACAGGCAGCAGCTGCGCCGTACGAAAGCCACGCCGAGCCCCTCCTCGTGGAGGAACGTGCCGGTGCCCGCGAGCGCGCCCCCCTCGGCCAGCAGGGCGCGTACCGTCTCGACCGCCGCACCGCCCGGGACCCGGTCGATCAGCACCCGCAACGCGCCGACCAGGCCCGACGCGGCGTTGCCCCGCAGGACCGTCGGGGAGACCCCGTACCGCTGCCGCAGGCCCGCCTCCAGCACGGCCAGGTTGCCCAGGACCGACTCCCCGAGCCCGTCGACGGGACGGGCCCCGGGCTCGGGCAGCCAGAGCTGGAGCGAGCCCTCCTCCGGCAGCCGCCACCACACCCGGTCGGCGGCCAGGTCCGGCACCCGCCCGTCCAGGGCCGCGCACCCCAGCCCGACCGACCACAGCCGGGAGGCGATCCCGAACTGCGCGGTCGAGGCGGCCACCCTGCCGGGTCCGCTGCCGATCCGGCGGCCCACCTCGGCCACGTACGGCCCGAGCTGCTCGCCGTACAGCGCGGTGAGGGGACGGAAGCCCGGCCCGGGCGGCTCCGGCCCGTAGGGGACCGCGAAAAAGGGCCCCACGGCGGCCAGTCGCAGCAGTACGTCGTCCATACCCGGAATGATCTCAGGCCCGCGCCTGGACGTGCTCACGTCAGCGTTTCCGGGGCGTCCGGAGCAGGGGTCGCACCGTGAGGATCCCCACGCCCGTGGACACACCACCGACGGCCATGCGTTCGAAGCCCGGACCGGCGGGCAGGCCGCGGGATCACCGGCGCGGCCGATGGGCGGGTGGCTGCTCGGCCGCGCTGCGGATCTCACCGCATCACCGCAGGTCAGGGGCGATCGTGCGGTGTCCGGGGCCCGTGCGGGCGGCCGTCCGGGGGGCCTGCGCGGTGCAGGGGAAGGGATGTCCGGGGATCAGGATTACGGGCGCTGCGCCGCGGGGACCCAAGTCGGCGAAAACCGGCGTCACACCATTGCCAAATTGGGGCTTCATGGAAGGACTTTAAGGGGCTACATTGAGCCACTCGCGTTCACCTGACAGCCGGTCGCCTTTCACCCGTGTTTTGCACGGGGGGCGACGTCATGGACGCAGACTGTGCAACCACCCCACCGCCCAGAAGGACCGAAGGCTCCGTGCCCGTACCCGTACACCTCGCGGGCCGCACCGTGCGGCTCGAGCCCCTCGCACCCCACCACACCGAGGCCCTGGCCGTGGCCGGTGCCGAGGATCGTACGACTTACGCCTTCACCCCCGTACCCCACGGGGTGCAGGCGTCACACGAGTACATCGACCGTGCCCTCGCCGATCAGGCTGCGGGTCGATCGCTCCCGTTCGCCATCGTCAGAGCCACTGACGGGCGGGTGGTCGGTTCGACCCGGTTCCTGGAACTCGACTACTGGCAGGGGCCGCTGGTGTGGCCCGCCGTGCCCGGCGTCCCGTTCGGCGATCCGGCGACGGCGATCCCCGATGCCGCCGAGATCGGCAACACCTGGCTGTCCCCGACCGCCCAGGGCACCGGCATCAACACCGAGGCGAAGCTGCTCATGCTCCGCCATGCCTTCGAGACCTGGGGGGTCCGGCGCATCTCGCTGCGCGCCGACGCGCGCAACGGCCGGTCCCGGGCCGCGATGGAACGTCTCGGCTTCACCTGCGAGGGGGTCCGCCGGGCCCATTCGCGGGGGCTGGACGGCGCCGTCCGCAGCACCGCCTTCTACTCGATCCTCGACGAGGAGTGGCCGGCCGTACGGTCGATCATCGAGCTGAGGCTTTCGGCGGGGGCGCAGCGCAAGCGCCGCCGCAAGACCCTGATCCCTGCCTAGGCGGTCGGAAGAACGGAAAAACGGTCCTGCCCGGCCCTCGTCCCGGCCCCTCATCCGAGGAAGGCCGGGGCGGGGGCCGAGTCCATCAGCCGGACGGGGGCACCGCTCCCGTCGGCCGGCACGGCGAACAGGTCCCCGGCGGCATGTGCGATGACCAGGCACGGAGGGCCGGGCAATGGGCTGCCCCAGGGAACCCCAAGAGAAGGGAAAGTGCGGAACCCCTGACGCACTTACGTTCATCTTCCGAACGGAAGAACCGAGTCGTCGGACCACCCGCCCCCGTGGGGGCAGCACCAGCCGGAGAGCCACCGCACATGTCGTACGCACCCCAGGGGCAGCAGCACCAGCCTTACAGGCCGGAGGGGCACACCCCGCAGCCGCCCTACGGCGACCAGTACGGCCGGCCGTACGAGCAGCCGCAGGGCCACTGGGATCAGGAAGAGCCCGAGCGGCCGCGCCGCAGGGGCCGGCGCCTGCTGATCGCCTGCGTGTCCGTCCTCGCGCTCGCGGGCATAGCCGCCGGCGTCATGACCTACTACGAGATACCCCCGTTCACCGACAAGGGCTCCTCGGTGTCCTTCGGGCAGAACGGCGGCGGCAAGGGCTCCGGCCAGGGCGGTTCGGGGGCCGCCCAGCAGCCGGCGAACTCCAGGATGCTGATGCCGACGGGGCCGGCCGCCGAGTTCAAGAACTCGATGACGCTGCCCGACGGCACGCACGTGGCCGTGACCACCCTGGACGGCAAGAAGTCCGGCTTCAAGGGCAAGGTCTGGGTCTGGGCCCCCAAGGAGTACGACGACCCGAAGTTCGCCAAGAGCGGCTTCCCGGTCATGATCGCCCTGCCGGGCGGCGCGGGCTACCCGAGCAACTACTGGATGGGCACCGACCTCGGCCTCCAGACCAGCATCAGCAAGTGGTACGCGGAGGGGAAGAGCAAGCCCTTCCTGCTGGCCATGCCGGTGCTCAACCCCGGGCCGGACGACAAGGGCGTCTACTGGGACGGCTCCGACATACCCGGCCAGCCGAAGATGGGCACCTGGCTGACCGAGGACGTCCCGGACCTGATGAAGGCGAACTTCCGCACGGTGAAGTCCCGTGACGGCTGGGCGTTCATGGGCTCCTCCACCGGTGGGTTCGCCGGGATGAAGGCCGTGCTGAAGCACCCGGACAAGTTCAAGGCCGTGATCGCCTCCGGCCCGGACATCGTCCCGGACTCCTCCCTGTGGAAGGGCCACGACAAGGAGAAGGCCGAGAACAACCCGGAGCTGCTGGCCAAGCAGCTGATCGACACCAAGGGCCCGGACGTCTACATCGCCTTCCAGGTCGGCGACAACGAGAGCAACAAGAAGACCCTGCCCGATGTGCAGAAGTTCGTCGCCACCTACGGCAACAAGGGGCCCGTGCACACCAGCCTGCGGGTGATCCCGGGCGGCCAGCACAACGCCAAGACCTATGTCCCGAACATGGGCGAGGGCCCGATCCAGTACATCAGCAAGGTCATGGAAGGACCGGTCGAGTAGCCGCCGGCGCCTCCGTCCACTCGCGCTCCGGCCCGCCGAACACCTTCGGCGGGCCGTCGCCGTTCCAGGGCGCCCAGCCCGGGGAGCCGGTCGTCGCGAACCGCACCCATGCCGCGTGCATCTCGTCGGCCAGCGCCTGGGGGGCGGCCGGCCCGGCCAGCGAGGCGGCCTCGGGCACGGACAGCGTGTCGAAGACGAAGCCGAGCTCCAGGGCGTGGCAGGCGCCGAGCCCCGGGACGCCCGAGCACCAGGCGAACTCGTACAGGAAGCTCGGCGCCGTCCGCCGTGCCGCCGCGAGCCTGCGCAGCGGGTCCCGCAGGAGCCGGTCGGTGAAGAGCTGCCCGGCCAGCTCGGCCGGACCGGCCCCGGGCAGTGCGTCGCGCAGAGCCTGGACGGCGGCCCGGTCCTTGCCGGTGCGGGCGCGGGCCAGCGCCACGGCGAGCGACCCCATCCGGTCCAGGAGCCGCATCCCGCCGGTCGGGGCGAGCCAGAGGCGGTACTCCTCGGTGGTCCATCCGAACAGCAGCGGGATCTTGTCGGAGGCCGGGTCCGTGTCGGCGGTCAGCGCGTCGAGCGGGTCGACGGGCAGCGTGTCCGGGTCGACGACCAGGCCGAGGGCGGGGCCTCCGAGGAGGGGACCCGATCGGCGCAGGACGGCCGCCTGGGCGGCCAGCAGGTCGGGCAGGGCGGTGGCGGTGAAGGCGCCGGCGGTGGCCTCCACCTTCAGCAGCGAGGCCATCCGCCGGACGATGGCGCGCACCCGGGGGCGCGGCAGGGCCTCGGGGGCTCCGCTCTGCAGCACCGCACGGTGGAAGAGTCCGGCCGCGCGCGGGGCGGCCAGGAGGGCGCCGATGCTGATGGCCCCGGCGGATTCGCCGAAGAGGGTGACGCGGGCGGGGTCTCCGCCGAAGGCCGAGACGTTGTCGCGGACCCATTCGAGGGCGGCGATCTGGTCCAGCATGCCGCGGTTGGCGGGTGCGTCGGGAAAGAGCCCGTACCCGAGGACTCCGAGGCGGAAGTTGAAGGAGACCAACACCACGCCGTCCCGGGCGAAGGCGGCGCCGTCGTAGACGGGCACGGCCGAGGAGCCGCGGGTGTGCGCCCCGCCGTGGATCCACACCATGACCGGCAGCCCGGCCCCGGGGGTCGGGTCCGGAGTCCACACGTTCACGTTCAGACAGCCGTCGCCGGGGATGACCGGGTCGGTCAGCAGGGCCGCGAACGCGGGCGGGTAGGGCACCTTCGGCGCGGTCGGGCCGAAGGACACCGCCTCGCGCACGCCGTCCCAGGCGGCCGGTGGCGCGGGCGGTGCGAAGCGGAGGGCGCCGACGGGCGGGGCCGCGTACGGGATGCCCAGGAAGACGGAGATCCCGTCGGCCCGGGTACGGCCCTCGACCACGCCGGCCCCGGTCCTGGCCCGGGGCCGGCCCCCGTCGCCGGCGACGCCCTCTGTGCTCATCCCGTCCTCCTGCCGCTGGTGCCGGTCCCGCACGGTCGCACAGCCGTCCAACGGGTGACAAGGCGTGACCGGGCCGGGGACCGGCCCGGTTGGACGGGCATGCGAATCCTGCGTATCCACCACACTCTGCCGGTCCTGCTGCTCGCGGGCATCTCGTGCGCCGCCGGTCCGGCCCACGCCGCGGGGCCGGATTTCCAGTACGTCGGCCAGGACGACCGGGTCCACGGGCTCACCGCGCCGCGGGGCTGCGTGGCCGCGGAGGGCGGCGGCGGCCGTGCGGTCACCAACGCGACCCGGGGGACGGCGATCCTGCACCAGGGTCCCCGCTGTACGGGCCGGGTCGTCGGGACGTTGCGGCCCGGAGAGGTCGCTCAGGTGCGGCCCTACTTCGCCTCCGTCGATTTTCCCGTCACCGGGTAGGCGCACGGGCCGTGACCCCTTGGCCCTCTCCGCGTTGTATGCCATGTCAAATGCCACAGATTCTGTGGCGCCCCACATCTCACGAGGAGATCTTGATGTCGCGTATCGCGAAGGCATTCGCCATCACCGCTGTCACCGGTAGCGCCGTGGTCGCCGGTGCGGGCCTGGCTGTCGCCGATGCCGGAGCGCACGGTGCGGCGGTCGGCTCCCCCGGTGTCCTGTCGGGCAACCTGCTCCAGGTTCCGGTGCACGTCCCGGTCAACGTCTGCGGCAACACCGTGAACGTCATCGGTCTGCTGAACCCGGCGTTCGGCAACACCTGCGTCAACGCCTCGGGCGGCGGCGCCGACCACCACACCGAGGGTGGCGACTACGGTCACTGATCACCTGCTCGGCCGAAGGGCCCCCGCCGTGCGGCGGGGGCCCTTCCCCTGTGTCCTTCCCCTGTGCGCCCTTCCCCTGTCCGCGGCTGCCGGCACCCGCGCACCCGCGCAGGCGGGCAGGGGGGAGGACGGGTCATTCGTAGCGGTACTGGCCCTGGTGGCCGAGAACCTCGCGCGGGGTGACGTTCCACGGCGGCATCGGCTCGTCGAGGGCGATCACCCGGCCGCGCTGGAGGTCGCCGAGGGGCAGGGGCGCCGCCGGCAGGTAGCCGGAGCGGGGGTGCTTGCGCTGCCAGCGGTCCCAGATCAGGTCCACGAAGGCGTGGTGCAGCCAGAACGCCGGATCGTTGGGCGCCGTACCACCGGTCATGTGGCCGCCGATCCACTGGTGGACCTTGTTGTGGTTGCGCCAGCGCTCGCTCCTGGGGGCCGCCCAGCCTTCCAGCTTGTTGCGGAAGCCGCCCGCCGTGGCCGTGGAGTCCCAGGGCGAGACATCGTAGACGGGATCGTCGATCGCCCACTGGAGTTCGGCCGGTGTGGGCAGGGCGATCGGGTTCTGCGGCCGGCCCAGGTTGCGGGTGAGGAACGCGGACTCCGTGATGCCCACGGTCACCGTCCAGTCGCCCTTGTCGTAGGCGAACGGCCCCGTCATCACCTTGCGGTCGGTGGCGCGGCCGGTGCCGCCGAGGAAGTCGTCCGCCCAGAGCGAGGAAACCGGGCTGGTGTCGGTGGTCCAGTCCCAGTACGGGACGGACACGCTCGGGTCGATCTGCCGCAACTGCTTCTCGAACTCGAGCAGATAGAGCCGGTGCCAGGGGAAGAAGGACGGCGACATGTGCCCGACGCGCAGCTTGCGGTCGCGGTCGGGCACGAAGTACTTGTCGTGGGTGCGCACCAGGGCGTCGTAGGCACCACTGCGCTTCAGCTCCAGTACCGCAGCGGTGAACCGCTTCTTCTGGGCGCTGGTGAGGTTCTTCTGGTTCTGCCGGACGTGCAAAGCGGGGGTCCTCCCGTTCCCGTGTCTCTGTCAGCCGCCGTGGTGCGGGGCCGCGAACGCCAGCTGGGCCGTGCCCAGTTCGTCGACGGCGGCCCGGGCCAGTTCCAGTGGGGTCGGATAGGACTGGAAGTGGTTGATCCCGCTCAGGTAACTGCCGTCGGCCCGGCGCATGACGTGCAGCGGACGGCCGTCGATACGGACCCCGGCGACGTCCACGGCGATGTGCCGGCCGCGGTAGGTCTCCTCCTCGGCGAGCGGCGCCGGGGTGAGGGTCTGCCGGGGGCGCCGGGCGCGCAGTACGGGGGCCAGGGCCGCACCCGTACCGGCCAGCACGGCCGCGGTGAACGCCGTGCGCAGGAGCGCGCGTCGGGTCAGTGGTGCGGCGGCGGTTGCTGCGGACATGCGGTCTCCCTCGCTCGGTCTCCGGCGGCTACGGGTCTAACGCCGCGCGGCGGGCGAGGTCACCCGCCGGTGCCCGGCAGCCGTTTGTAGAAGAGGGTGGTGGGGTGCAGCCGGCCCGCCGGGTCGGTGGCGTAGTCCGGGATGGTGCCCGCCTCCGTCCAGCCCGCGGAGCGGTAGACGTGCTCGGCGCCGCTGCCGGTCTCGGTGTCCAGGCACAGCAGCAGCACTCCGGCGCGGGCGGCTTCGCTCTCGGCGCGCGCGAGGAGGGCGCGGGCGGTGCCGCGGCCCCGGCAGCCCGGGTGGACCATGAGCTTGCGCAGCTCGGCGCGGTGGCGGCCGTTGGGCTTGGACTCCCGGTACCAGCTGACGGTGCCGTCGAGGGGGCCGTCGGCGCCGGTACGGGAGACCCACAGGGCGAGGGACCCGTCCTCGACGGCGGGCAGCAGGGAGTCCCACCAGGCGGCGGCGTCGGCGTGGCCGAGGCCGGCGAGGAAGCCGAGCGAGGAGCCGTCGGCGACCACGGCGTGCAGGAGGGCGGCGAGTTCGTCGCGATGAGCGCGCAGTCCGGCGGCGGACAGCCGGGTGATCACGGTGGTCATGCGGCGAGCATAGGGATCAGCCGGGAACCCGCCGGAGGCGGGGCAGCTGCGGGTCCCGAAGGACCAGAGCCGTGGCGTGGACGCCGGTCCCCCGCCGCCCGGGCAGGCCGGGCGGGCCCGGGGGTCGCGCAGACCGCGCAGGCCCCGCAGGCCCCGCAGGCCGGGCAGGCCCAACGGCCGGGGCGGCGGGGGGGGGAACGCCCCCGCCGCCGCGGCGGGCCGGCGCGGACGACGCGCCGCGGGCCCGGCCTGACCGGCACGGCACCCCCTACGGCGCCGGGAGTTCGGCGAAGTCGGCTACCAGGCCTCGGTGGTGGCCCGCTGTGCCGAGGGCGAGGGAGTCGGCCTTGGCCCGCTTGAGGTAGAGGTGGGCCGGGTGTTCCCACGTCATGCCGATGCCTCCGTGGAGCTGGACGCACTCCTCGGCCGCGCGGACGGCCACACCCGAGCAGTAGGCCTGGGCGACGGCGACCGTCAGGGGTGCGTCGGGGGCGCCGGCGGCGAGGGCGTCGGCCGCGGCCCTGGCCGCCGCGCGGGCGGAGGCCACGTCGAGCCAGAGCCGCGCCAGCCGGTGCTTGAGGGCCTGGAAGGAGCCGACGGGCCGGTTGAACTGGTAGCGGCCTCTGACGTGCCCGACGGTCTCGGTCAGGCACCACTCGGCGAGCCCGACCTGCTCGGACGCGAGCAGGCCCGCCGCGCAGAGCAGTGCTCCGGCGACGGCCGCCCGGGCCGTGGCGGGGTCCGCCAGGCGGGTGCCCGGTGTCGCCTCCAGGGTGACGGTGGCGAGCGGGCGGGTCAGATCCAGCGGGACCAGCGGTGTCACGACGGCCTGCGCGGCCGGGACCGCGTAGAGCCCGGTGTCGGCCAGGACGAGCAGGACGTCGGCGGCCACCGCGTCCGCCACGGCGCTGACCGTGCCGGTCAGGATCCCTCCGCCGGCGTCCCGTACGGGGGCCGGCAGACGGGCCCCGGGGGCGAGGGTCAGCGGCACGGCCGGGGCGCACACCGTGCGCCCCGACGCCAGCTCCGCCAGCAGCGGGGCCGCTTCGGCGGTGTCGCAGCCGAGCAGGATCTCCGTGGCGAGCACGGCGCTCGTGAGGTACGGGACGGGCGCCACGGCGCGGCCCAGCTCCTCCAGCACCACGGCCGCCTCCCTGTGGCCCGCGCCCAGTCCGCCGAGCTTCTCCGGTACGAGGAGCCCCGCCGTGCCGATCTCGACGGCGAGCGTGTGCCACAGGGCCGGGTCGTGCGGCCGGCCGCTCTCGGCCCGGGCGAGGATCCCCTTGGCGTCGCACCGGTCGGCGAGGAGCGAGCGTACGGCGGCGCGCAGTTCCTCCTCGGCCTCGGAGTAGAGAAGGTCGGCGGGGGCCGCCGGCGGGGTCGGTGGCGTCGGTGCCGTCATCGGGAGAGGTCCTTCCACGCGAGGTCCTTGTCGTCGCGCGGCTCGGGGGGCAGGCCGAGGACGCGTTCGGCGACGATGTTGAGGAGGATTTCGCTCGTGCCGCCCTCGATGCTGTTGCCCTTGGCACGCAGGTAGCGGTAGCCGGCGTCGCGGCCGGTGAAGTCGACCAGTTCCGGGCGGCGCATGGTCCAGTCCTCGTACAGGAGGCCCTCCTCCCCGAGGAGTTCGACCTCCAGTCCGCTGATCTCCTGGTTGAGCCGGGCGAAGGTCAGTTTCATGCCCGAGCCCTCGGGGCCGGGCTGGCCGGCGGCGAGCTGCTGGCGCAGCCGTTCCCCCGTGAGGCGGGCGACCTCGGCCTCGACCCACAGTTCCAGCAGCCGCTGGTGGAGGGCGTGGGTGCGCAGTTCGGGGCGCTCTCGCCAGGCCGCGGCGACGGGTGCGATCATGCCGCCTTCGCGCGGGATGCGCATGCCGCCGATCGAGACGCGTTCGTTCATCAGGGTGGTCCGGGCGACGGCCCAGCCCTCGCCGACGGCGCCGAGCCGGTGGGTGTCGGGGATGCGGACGCCGGTGAGGAAGACCTCGTTGAACTCGGCCTCGCCGGTGATCTGGCGCAGCGGCCGTACCTCGACGCCGGGGTCGTGCATGTCGCAGAGGAAGTAGGTGATGCCCTGGTGCTTGGGCAGTGCCGGGTCGGTGCGGGCGACGAGGATGCCCCAGCGGGCGTTGTGGGCGCTGGAGGTCCACACCTTCTGGCCGTCGACGGTCCACTCGCCCGCGTCCTCGTCGAGGACGGCGCGGGTGGCGAGCGCGGCCAGGTCGGATCCCGCGCCGGGCTCGCTGAAGAGCTGGCACCAGACCTCCTCGCCCACCCACAGGGGCCGCAGGAAGCGCCGCTTCTGTTCCTCGGTGCCGTACGCGAGGATCGTGGGCGCGGCCATGCCGAGGCCGATGCCGATGCGGCGCGGGTCGTTGTCGGGGGCGCCGGCGGCCTCCAGTTCGGCGTCGACGACGGACTGGAGGGAGCGGGGCGCGCCGAGTCCGCCGAGGCCCTCGGGGTAGTGCACCCAGGCGAGTCCGGCGTCGAAGCGGGCGCGGAGGAACTCGGTGCGGCCGGTCCCGGCGGGCGGGTGGGCGGCGAGCAGTTCCCGGGTGCGGGCGCGCAGTGCCTCCGCGGTGGTGGGGGTGGTGGGGGTGGCTCCGGTGGTCATCGGGCGGCTCCGTCCAGGCCCGGTACGACGACCAGGCGGCCGGTGGTGGTGCCGTCGGCGAGGCGCTGCACGGCGTCGGCGGCGGCCGTGAGCGGGACGCGTTCGCTGACCAGCGGTGTGACGGCGCCTTCGGCGGCGAGCCGGGTGAGTTCGGTGTGGCAGGCGAGGACGGCGGCGGGGTCCTTGGCCGCGTACAGGCCCCAGTGCAGGCCGAGTACGGAGTAGTTCTTCACGAGGGCGTGGTTGAGGGCGGGTGCGGGGACGGTGCCGCTCGCGAAGCCGACGACGACGATCCGGCCCTCGAAGGCGACGCATTTCGCGGAGGCGGTGTAGGCGTCCCCGCCGACCGGGTCGTAGACGACGTCGGCGCCGCGTCCGCCGGTGAACTCCTTGACGCGGGGGGCGATCTCCTCCGCGGTGCGGTCGATCACCAGGTCGCAGCCGAGTTCCTCGGCGGTGCGGGCCTTGTCCTTGCCCCCGACGACGCCGATGACGGTGGCTCCGGCGGCCTTGCCGAGCTGGACGGCGGCGCTGCCGACCCCGCCGGCGGCGGCGTGCACGAGGAGGGTCTCGCCGGCCCGGAGGCCGGCGCGGCGGTGCAGGCCGAACCAGCCGGTCTGGTAGCCGATGTGGAGGGCGGCCGCCTCGGCGTCGTCGAGGGTGTCCGGGGCCGGCAGCAGGGCGCGGGCGGGTGCGGTGACGTACTCGGCGAAGCCGCCGTGCGGCAGGCTCGGGTTGGCGATGACCCGGCGGCCGTCCTCGGTCTCGCCGCAGATCTCGACGCCGGGGGTGAAGGGCAGCGGCGGTGTGATCTGGTACTGCCCGCGGACGAGCAGCGCGTCGGGGAAGTTGACGTTCGCGGCGAGCACCCTGAGTTTCACCTCGCCCTCGCCGGGGACCGGTTCGGGAACCTCTTCGAGGCGCATGGCCTCGCGGGGCTCGCCGGGGGTATGTACTCGCCATGCCTGCATCCGGGGCCTCCAGCCGCCGTCGAGGAATCACGCTCCGGGCGCATACTAAGCGGTCGCTTGCCCTTCTGTGAACCGCCGACGGGCGCGGGTGCCGCCCGGCTCGAAACAACACGCGTCATTTCAGGCCACATTCGCCACACCATCAGGCAGGATGTGGCGTGCACGTGTCATGACTCAACGGGGAACAGCACCTGTCCAGGGGGGACCACCACATGAGAAGAAGCATGTCCGCGGCCGGAGCCGCCGTCGTTCTGGCGGGCCTGATCACCGCGGCGGGGCCGGCCGTGACGGCCGGCGCGGCGACCGGTGCGACCGGCGTGAAGTGCACGCCGAAGATCCAGGTGCTCGGTTCGATCGGGGACGAGTCCTACATGCGCGACATGCAGCGCAGCCAGGGCGTCTTCGACTTCGGCTCGGGCGACCTCGCCGTCGGCGTCTCGGGGCACAAGCCCGTCTACTGGACCGGCACCACCGTCCACCGGGTCCCGCTGACCGACCCGAACCAGACGGGGCAGGTGCTCGCCGTCAACGCGCACGGCCTGATGGTGGGCGTCCTCCGCGGCTTCGGCGGCACCTCCCTGTTCACCTACCAGGCGGGTGCGGCGGCGATCACGGCGCTGCCGGACAGCTACGGCTCGGACCTCGAGGCCGACGTCAACGACGCCGGGTACGTGGTCTCCCGCACCGGCAGCGGGCCCGGGGCCGTCTGGAAGGACGGCCTGAAGGTCCGCGACCTGCCCGTCCCGGCCGATGCGGGCCCGGGCACCCGGATCACCATGGTCACCGGCATCAACAACCGGGGCGACATCATCGGCATGGCCACGCAGGACCACGAGGTCCCCGAGACCGGCGAGCACCTGGAGAACACCTACCCGGTGCTGTGGCCGGGGGACGGCACCGCCGCCCGGCTGCTGGCGCCGTCGGGGAACGACAGCTACGTCCAGGACCTCGACGAGAGCGGCCGGATCGTCGGCTACGACTGGGCCGGGCCATGGCACGAGTACCGCACGTGGGTCTGGGAGCCCCCGCTCACCGGCCCCGGCACCACGCCCGGGGGACTGAGCTCGCACCCGTACGCCACGTTCGAGGCGATCAGCCCGACCACGAACGTCAGCGTCGGCACGGCCAAGTTCCACCCGGAGGAGATGACCCTGCCGGACCAGGCGCTGCTGCGGGCCGGCTCCGGCCCGGTCAAGGCCCTGCCGCGGCTGGCCGCCGGGCAGGCGAGCATGGCCGACGCGGTCTCGGACGCCGACCGGGTCGGCGGGGCGGCGGTCAACGCCCAGGGCAAGCTCAAGCCGGTGATCTGGACCTGCGCGACCCGGCAGGCGTACAACTCGGGCAGCTAGAGAGCTTCCGGGGCTCCACGAGGATGGTGATCTGAGGGTCCGCGCGCTATCGATGGGCGCATGGAGAACCCTCTGCGCGGCCTGCCCGCGCCGCCGCCGCTCGGTGCCGCCGCCCTGCCCCCGGATACGTACGCGGGGCAGGTGGTCCTCGTGACCGGCGGCGGCACCGGGCTGGGCAAGGCCGTGGCCACCGAGTTCGCGCGGCTCGGCGCCGACCTGCTGATCGCGGGCCGGCGCCCCGAGCGGCTCAAGGCGGCGCAGGACGAGCTGGCGGCGGTGCCGGGCGCGGGCCGGGTGGCCGCCGCCGTCTGCGACATCAGGGACCCGGAGCGGGTCGCGGAGGTCTTCGACGCGGCGCAGGCGGCGCTCGGGCTGCCGGACGTACTGGTCAACAACGCGGCCGCCAACTTCCCCTCCCCGGCGGAGGACCTGACGCCGAACGCCTGGCGGGCGGTGGTCGACATCACCCTGACCGGTACGTGGTTCATGACCCGCGAGTTCGGCCGCCGCCACCTCGCCGCGGGCACGCCCGGGTCGATCGTCAGCATCGGCGCCTCGTACGCCTGGACGGGCGGGCCGGGCTTCGCCCACAGCGCCGCCGCCAAGGCCGGGGTCAAGAACCTCGTCGAGACCCTCGCCGTGGAGTGGGGCCCGTACGGCATCCAGATCAACGGGCTGGTCCCGGGCCTGTTCCCGCACTCCGACATGACCGCGGACATCCGCGGCGGCCTGGAGCGGGCCGCGCCCGGCGCGCAGGACGTCCGCCAGCCGGCGCTGCGGGTCGGGGTGCCGCGCGAACTGGGCTGGGCGGCGACCTTCCTGGCCTCGCCGTACGCCCGGTTCGTCACCGGCCACACCCTGGTCGTCGACGGGGCCAACTGGCAGCGCCGTACGGTGGCCGGCCCCGAGGTGGTCCCCGTACGGGAGCAGCTGGGGCGCGGCCCCTTCAGCGCCGGGCCGGGCGGCGCGTAGGAACCCACGGGCCAGGGGTCAGCCTCCGGTGAAGCGGGGTGGGCGGCGCTCCGCCTTCGCGGTGTAGCCCTCGCGGGCGTCGTCCGAGGCGAGGGTGAGGGCCGCGGTCATCGCCACCCGGTCGAGGGCCGCGGGGAGAGCGGCGTCGGCGTAGGCGTCGATCGCGCGTTTGATGCCCTGGACCGCGAGGGGGGCGTTGGCGGCGATCTCCGCCGCCAGGGCGCGCGCGACGTCCTCCATCTCGGGCGGTTCGACCACGAGTTGGACCAGGTTGAGCCGCTCGGCGGTCGCCGCGTCGATCCGGCGGCCCGTCAGGGCCAGGAACTTCGCCCAGCCCGCGCCCGCCTCGCGGGCGATGCGCAGGTCGCCGCCCGCGTCCACGGCCACACCCAGCCGGGCCTCGGGCAGGGCGAAGACGGCGTCCCGTGCGGCCACCCGGACGTCGGCCATCAGCGCCAGTTCGAAGCCGAAGCCCAGGCAGTATCCCTGGACCGCGGCCACCACCGGCTGGGGCAGGCGGGCCAGGACCGCGAAGCGCTCGTGGATCCAGCGGATGCCCTCGTAGTAGTTGCGGGTGCGTTCGGCGGCGGTGCCGCCGGTGATGGCACCGCCGGGGGCCGTCACGTCGATGCCCGCGCAGAAGGCCCGGCCCTCGGCCCGCAGCAGCACGGCCCGCACCGCGGGGTCGAAGCGGATCCGGTCCACGAGCAGGCCGAGCTGGCGGCTGGACTCCCAGCTCCAGCCGTTGAGCTTGTCCGGGCGGCAGAGGGTGAGGACCGCGACGCCGTCCGCTACCTCCAGGCGGATCCGCTCCTCGCCCTCCGCGATCTCCGTGGAGATGGTGTCGATCACCTTGTCCCGCACCCCCGGTCCGACGGCCGGCCACGAACTGACGAGTCGTCAGACTAGGGGTGGGAGGGGTGGCGGCGGAAGAGGGCCGGCAGGAGAAGAGGTCAGCGGGGGAGAAGGTCAGCGGGGGAAGACCTCGAACGCGACCGCCGGACGACCCCCGAACCGGGGCGCCACCCGCTCGGCGTTGCCGGTGAGGAAGGTACGGACATACTCCTCGGGGTCCTGGTCCGTCAGTGCCGCGATGTAGGCCTTGTGCTCCAGCAGGGACAGCACCGAACGCTCCAGCCCGGGACCGGCGTCGGCCGCGTGCGTGGGCGTGCTGGTACCGGCCACCGCCACCCAGCGGACCCCGTCCCACGGCTCCAGGCCCTGCTCGGAGATGAGCTCCGGGAAGATCCACCGGTTGCCGGCATCGGCGGCGGCGTCCAGGGTGGCCCGGCCGACGGCCTTGTGGTCGGGCGTGTTCCAGTAGCCGCCGCCCTGATCCCCGCCCCACGTGTCCCGGTGGTTCAGGGTGATGACCAGCTCGGGCCGGTGCCGGCGGATGGCCGCCGCGATGTCCCGGCGCAGGCCGAGACCGTATTCGACGACCCCGTCGCGGTGGTCGAGGAACTCCACCGCGGACACCCCGACCACGGCGGCGCTCGCACGCTGCTCGGCCTCGCGCAGCGAGGCGCAGGCGTCGGGGGCGACGGAGTCGATGCCCGCCTCACCGCGGGTGGCCAGGAGGTAGACCACCTCCCGGCCGCCGTCCGTCCAGTCCGCGACGGCCGCCGCGCACCCGTACTCCAGGTCGTCCGGGTGGGCCACGACGGCGAGGGCGCGCCGCCAGTCGGTGGGCATGGGCTCCAGGGACGGCTGCTGATCACGTTGTTCGGTCATGCGTCGCACCATAGGCGAACAGTCCGTCACGGACGGGCGGCAGCCCCTCGTGGACTCCGGCGGAGGCCGGCGCCCCCGGCGCCGGGCCGGACCCGCCGAACGCGGGTGCCGGTCCGGCCGGTTGACGCGTGATCAGCCGATGGGGCGCGGGGTCGCCTCGATTCCGGAGGCCGTCGCACGGAACCAGACGGCCTTGCCGTCGGCGCCGACGGCGGCCAGGTCCGCGCGCCCGTCGCGGTCGAGGTCGCCCGCCGAGACCAGCGTCGGGTACGCGGCGCGGCCGAGGCCGGAGCCGATCTTCACGTGCTCTGCCGTGGCCCAGCCCGTGGGGTCGAACCGGCCGGCGGCGTCCTTGGCTCCCCGCACGGCGAAGAGGTCGCCCGAGGCGTCGTCGCGCACCCACAGGTCGGTGGCGCCGTCACCGTCGGTGTCGCCCGGGACGATGACCGAGACGGCGTCCCAGCCGCCGTCGCCGACGAGGACCGGGGCGCCGTTCATGTCGAGGTAGCCGGAGCGGCTGCCCGTGTAGGCCCAGAGCTTGGCGCCCTGCTTGACCAGCAGGTCGGGCTCGCCGTCGCCGCCCAGGTCGCCCGCGTCGACGATGTCCTGGGCGTCGGACCAGTGGTCGTTGCCCTGCACCGGGTCGCTCTCGAAGACGCTCAGAACCATGCCGTCGTGCGGACGGACCGCGCCCAGGCCGGTGTTGGGGAGGACCCGGATCTGCTTGGCTCCCAGTCCTTCGACGGTTTCCAGCACCAGCAGGTCGTTGTATCCGTCCTCGCCCCAGTCGCCGCCGGCGGCGATCCGGCTGCCGGGGGCGAAGGACGCGCCGCCGTCGACCGGCGCGGCGAAGGTGCCGTCGGCCCGGCCGGCCGAGAAGCGGAGCCTGCCGTCGGCGTCCAGGGTCCACAGGTCGCGCAGTCCGTCGCCGTTCAGGTCGCCGGCCGCGTCGCGGACCCCGCCGTTGCCGAGGGCCCAGAACCGGTACACGGCCTGGTCCGAACGCTGCCCCGCCCGGTCGACGCTGTACGCGTAGATCATGTGGGGTCCGGATCCGGTCGGCGTGATCACGGCATTGGCGCCCGGCGTCACGGTGACCTGCCGCGGGTCGAAGTCCGACCAGTACACGGTCTTCTCGATGTTGCCGGCACCGCCGGTGCCGAAGGTGAACGTGCCCGGCGTACGCGCCTTCCCGGTCACGGCGGGAACCCCGTTCGAGGCGTCGGGGAACTCCGGGGAGCTGATCACGGGCGGGGCCGGGCGGCCGATGGTGGTCTCCAGCTTCGCGCTCGTCGGGGCGAAGCGCTTCCAGGCCGAGGCGTCGGACTCGTCGGAGGCGAACAGACCGACGGTGACGGAGGTCCGGGACGCGGCCGCCGCCTCCTTCACCAGCGCGGTGGCGTCGAACTCGAGGTCGCCCGCCGCGCAGCCCTCACTGCCCTTGGCATCGGTCACCGTCGCCAGCCGGATGCCCTTGGCCGGCTGGAGCTTCCACGTGGTCTGCGCCGAGACGGCGCCCACGCTCCACAGCTCCACCGGACGGCCCGTGCAGGACGCGGACCCGGTGTTGGTGATCCGGAAGGTCGCCCTGGAGACGGTGGCGCCCCGGAGCGCGGTGGTGTCCAGGGTCAGGTAGGCGCGGGAGAGGCCCTGGGTGCCGCCCTCGTTGCCGACGCGGAGGTCCTCGGCGGTGTTCCAGTAGGACCGGTTCGGGGTCTTCTTGGACACGCGGGTCCAGGCCAGTGCGCCGACGGGGGTCTCCCCCGTCCCCGCGGCGCTGACGGCCGGCGCGGCGACGGCGGCCGGTGCCGCTCCTGCCGCCACGCCGGTCACGGCCAGTCCGCCGGCCAGGGCCAGCGAGACGGCGCTCGACATCCTTCTCGACATGCACGCTCCACACATGGGTCGGTTTCTCGGGGTCGAGAGCCACCCTAACCATGTGATCAACTTCTGCGAGAACGATTATTCGAGGCCCTCATAGCCCCGGTGACCTGCGAGGACGTCGGTCAGGCCTCGTCACGTACGAGGGCCAGCAGGCGGTCCAGGACGCGGGGGCCGCCCGCGCGCAGGCCGTCGTGCTCGAACTCGTCCGTCACCCAGGTGCGCAGGCCGCGGATGGCGCGGGCCGTGCGCAGGGAGTCCTCCACGTCCACGTACATGTCGTCGTGGTAGACCGCGGCCGCCACCGGGACCTCGTTGGCCGCGAGCCGCTCCGGGTCGTAGAGCGGCTGCCATCCGGTACGGGCGGCCAGGAGGTCGGCGGTCTCGCGCAGCGGAGCGAGGGCCGGGTCGGTGGTGAAGTGCCAGGGGTGGATGGTCTCGCCGGTGAAGAGCAGGGGCTCGTCGCCCGCGAGGGCCTTGCGGGCGTCGAAGCGGGCGTGTTCCGCGCGCACGCGGTCGGCCGCCCATGCGGTGGGCGCGGCCGGGTCCTGGGCGTAGATCGCCTCGTGGACCAGCGCGTAGAGGGGGTGTCCGGCGAAGGAGAGGAGGGCGCGGGCGCCCTCCAGGAAGGCGTCGGAGAGGGCCGGTCCGCCGGGGGCCGGTACGAAGGCGTCCTCCAGCAGGTAGTGCAGCTGGTGGCTGCCGTCGCCGCCGCCGAGGAGGATGCCGAGGGACTGGAAGGCCTCGACCGTCAGGACGTGCCCGCCGGGCAGTTCGGCCGGCTGCTCCGCGAGGTGGGCGGCGATCCGGCGGGCCCGCTCGACGTCCATGGGGTAACGGGCGTAGTGGGCCAGGTTCTTGCGCTCCATGCGGGGGTAGGCGGCCCGGTACACCTCGTCCGCGGTGGCGGTCAGCGTCGGGAGGCCGCCGGTGATCAGGGCGGCGGTGAGTCCCTCGGGGGCGCTGGAGAGATACCGGACCGTGCAGAAGCCGCCGAAGCTCTGGCCGAGCACGGTCCAGGGGGCGCCGCCGGTCAGCCCGGGCCGGATCGCCTCCGCGTCGCGCACGATGGAGTCGGCGCGGAAGTGGGCGAGGTACGCGGCCTGCTGGGCGGGGGTGCCGCGCAGGGGCAGCGTCTGCCGGTTCGCGGGGGTGGACCGGCCGGTGCCGCGCTGGTCCAGCAGCAGTACCCGGTAGTCCTGCAGGGCGCGCTCCAGCCAGGCCTGCCGGCCGACGAAGCGGCGGGCGCCGAAGCCGGGGCCGCCCTCCAGGTACAGCAGCCAGGGCAGGGTCTCCGGGTCCTTGCCGGTGGCGACGACCTCGCGGCCGTACAGCTCGATCCGCTCGCCGTCCGGGTGCGCGTGGTCCAGGGGCACGGAGAACCGGTGGTCGGTGAGGACCGTGCCGGGCTGACGGTAGCTGTGGACGACGGTCACGGAACGGCCCCCAGGGGTGCGAGGTACGGAAGGCCCGCGCCGCGGCCGGGTGGGGCGCGGGCGGACGCGGCGGTCCGCCCGAGTCTAAGAGGTGGGCCCGGGCGCCCGGGCTGCCAGGGCACCCCGGCTGTCGGGGTGCTCCGGCCGCCGGGGCGCTCCAGCTCGCGGGGCGCTCCGGCTCGCGGGGTGCTCCAGCGGGCCGGGCCCGACGTGCCTTCCGGCCAGCGGGACGTCGGAACGTCGGGACCCGGTGAATTCCTCCGGCCGGGTTTCGCGGGGCCTTCGACGCGGGGATCGTGACAACGCCGTTGGTCTGGACCTGCTTGGGGGAACGATGCGGAACACCACCGTCGCACCGGGAACGCCCTGCCCGGCGCCGCCGCGCCCCGGGGAGCCACCCCTGCACCGCCTGGAGCTGGCCGGGGGGCCGGGCGCGGTGCCGTTCGCCGCCGGACCCTTCGACGAGCTGGGGCCGCTGTCGCGGTCCGACCGCCCGCACCGCCACACCTTCTACGAGATCGTCCACATCGCCGCGGGGTCCGGCACCCACGTCGTCGATCTCGCCGGGCACCCCGTACGGCCGCGCCAGCTGGCCGTGGTGCTGCCCGGGCAGGTCCACTACTGGCGGGACCAGCGTGGTCTCGACGGCACCCTCGCACTGTTCACCGAGGACTTCCTGGTGGACCATCCCGGCGACCGTGCGCTCCTGCGGCGGATCGGGGACACCTGCTGGTTCGACCTGAGCGAGGCCGAACACGAGGGCACCGCACGGCTGATGGCCGACCTGACCGCCGAGTGCCGGCAGCGGGCCCCCGGCCACGAGAGCGTGCTGCGCGCCCTGCTGCACGTACTCGTCGTCCGCATGGCACGGCTCCCGGCCCCCGGCGGCGGCCGCCCCGGCGGGCCCGGCGAACCGGCCCGGCTCCGCGGCCCCGCGGCTCCCGGCACTCCCCCGACGGTGGCGGAGGCGTTCGTCCGGCTGGCGGCCCGGCCTGTCGCCTGGTCGGTGCGCGAGTGCGCCGAGCGGCTCGGGGTGACGCCGGGCCACCTCACCCGGACCGTCCGCGCGGCCACCGGCCGCAGCCCCGGCCGATTGCTGAACGAGGCCCGTGCGTACCAGGCACAGCGCCTGCTCGCGCATACGGAACTGCCGGTACGGCAGGTCGCCGCCCGCGTCGGATTCGCCGACCCCGCGTACTTCTGCCGGTTCTTCCGGCGGGAGACGGGCACCAGCCCGGGCGAGTTCCGAAAGCACCACAGCAGCCGTCTCCCGTCCATCGATACGAGCGGGGCGTCCGCCTAGGTTCGATGCCGAATCCACCAGTCCACCAAGGAGGCAGGCATGCGCGATCCGGGCAGGGACAGCGACGACGCGTTACACCCCGCGGACCCCGAACGGCCCCGCCGCATCACCCGCAAGGCGGTGCTGCGCGCGGCCCTCGCGGCCACCGCGGCGGTCCCCGTCGCCCTCATCGGCGGCCCGGCCCTGGCCCGTACCTTCACCCCGGACGCCGGGCCCGTACCGCTGACCCCGGCGTGCGACGACGGCGACCACCCCACCCCCGAGCAGACCGAGGGCCCCTACTTCAAGCCCGCCTCGCCCGAACGCACCAGCCTGCTGGAGCCCGGTATGCCCGGCACGCGGCTGACGGTGACGGGTTATGTCTTCGGCCGGGCCTGCCTGCCGGTGACGGGCGCCCTGCTGGACTTCTGGCAGGCCGACGCGAACGGCGCCTACGACAACGTCCGCTACCGGCTGCGGGGCCACCAGTACACCGACTCGCGCGGCTCCTTCGCGCTCACCACGATCGTCCCGGGGCTCTACCCCGGCCGCACCCGGCACATCCACGTCAAGGTGCAGGCGCCGGGCCGTCCGGTGCTGACGACACAGCTGTACTTCCCGAACGAGCCGCGCAACAACACCGACGCGATCTTCGACGCCCGGCTGCTGATGGCCGTGCGGGACGGCGGTGGCGGGCGGGAGGCGGCCTTCGACTTCGTCCTGGATCTTCCCCAGGAGCCCGGCCCGGGTCCCACGCCGACCGGCACGCCTCCGCCGGGCGGCGCCTGGACGGCGGGGACCGCGTACCGGGCGGGCGAGCGGGTCGTCTACGGCGGCCGCGGCTACGTCTGCCTCCAGCCGCACACGGCGCAGCGGGGCTGGGAGCCCCCGTCCGTACCGGCGCTGTGGCGGGCGGCCTGACCCCTCGGGCCGCACGGGCCCCGGACCGGGCGGAGCGAACCGGACCGGACCGGGGCCTGCGGGCCTTCGGGGCTGCGGGCCCTCGGGGCTGCGGGCCTTCGGGCCCTCGGGGCTGCGGGGCTTCGGGCCTGCGGGGCTTCGGGGCTGCGGGGCTGCGTCAGAACTCGACGACCGAGCGGAGCACCTCGCCGCGCTCCATCCGGGCGAAGGCCTCCTCGACGCCGTCGAGAGGGATGGTCTCCGAAACGAAGGCGTCCAGGTCGAGCCGGCCCTGCAGATAGAGGTCGATCAGCAGGGGGAAGTCCCGCTCGGGCAGGCAGTCGCCGTACCAGGACGACTTCAGGGCGCCGCCGCGGCCGAAGACGTCCAGGAGGGGAAGTTCGAGCTTCATCTCCGGGGTCGGCACGCCGACCAGGACCACCGTCCCGGCGAGGTCGCGTGCGTAGAAGGCCTGCTGGTAGGTCTCCGGGCGGCCCACGGCGTCGATGACGACGTCGGCACCGTTGCCGCCGGTGAGACCCTGGATCGCCTTGACGACGTCCTCGGTGCGGCCGTTGACGGTGTGCGTCGCGCCGAGGCCGCGCGCCCATTCCAGCTTCCGGTCGTCCAGGTCCACCGCGATGACCTTCGAGGCGCCCGCGAGCCTGGCACCGGCCACGGCCGCGTTGCCCACTCCTCCGCAGCCGATGACGGCGACGGAGTCGCCCCGCCCGACATTGCCGGTGTTCAGGGCCGCGCCGAGGCCGGCCATCACCCCGCAGCCGAGGAGTCCGGCGGCGGCGGGAGCCGCGGACGGGTCCACCTTGGTGCACTGACCGGCCGCGACCAGGGTCTTCTCGGCGAAGGCGCCGATACCGAGGGCCGGGGAGAGCGGGGTGCCGTCCTCCAGCGTCATGGGCTGGGTGGCGTTGTGCGTGGCGAAGCAGTACCAGGGGCGTCCGCGCTTGCAGGCCCGGCAGTTCCCGCACACCGCACGCCAGTTGAGGACCACGAAGTCGCCCGGGGCCACGGAGGTGACGTCCGCGCCGACGGACTCGACGATTCCGGCGGCCTCGTGGCCGAGCAGGAAGGGGAACTCGTCGTTGATCCCGCCTTCGCGGTAGTGCAGGTCGGTGTGGCAGACCCCGCAGGCCTGCACCCGGACGAGGGCCTCGCCCGGTCCCGGGTCGGGCACGAGGATCGTCGTCGTCTCCACCGGTGCGCCCTTGCTCCGGGCGATGACCCCTCGTACGCGATGTGTCACGTCGTACCCCGTTCTGTTCGATCGGTCTGGATCAACGAACGTACACGGACGGCGCCCGGTAAGGGAGTTGTGTCACGCTTCGGCGCGCGACCCGGCCAGATCCGGCGGTACGGCGGCGCGAAGTGCCGCGCCGAAGGCGGCCACGGCCGGATGGGCACCGGCCCCGCTGCGGAAGGCCAGGCCGGTGCGCCGCTGCATCACGAGCCGGGTGAGGCGCACGGCGGGGTCGGCGGGCACCGTGGCACCGAGCTGGGGAACGACGGCCACGCCCTGGCCCGCCGCGACCAGCGCGAGCACGGCGCCGAAGTCGTCCATCCGGTGGCGGACCCGGGGCGTGAATCCGGCGGCCTGGCAGGCCCGGACCGTCATGGTGTGGCAGAGGGTGCCGGGCGTGGCGGTGATCCACGGTGATGCGGCGTGCGCGCGCAGGGCCGCGCCCTGGTCGGGCGGCGGGCCGGCCTCCGCGCCGGGCGCTTCGGAGGGTCCGGGTGCCCCGGGCGCTCCGGCCGCAGCGGACGCTCCTCGCGCGGGCTCGGCCAGGTACATCGCCTCGCCGTACAGGGGCTCGGTGGTCAGTCCGGGCTCGCGCTCGGCGGGTACGAAGTCGTACGCGTGGACGAGTGCGACGTCGAGGTCCCCGGCCCGCAGGGCGTGGGCGACCGCCGCCGGGTCGGTCTCGCAGACCATCGGCTCCAGCCCCGGGTGGCGCCGGGCCAGGGCCACCAGGGCGGCCGGGACGATCGTGCGGGTGGCGGTCGGGAAGGCGCCGATCCGCAGGGCCCCGGAAAGGCCTCCGCGGGCCTCGGCGAGGTCCGCGTCGGCCTGCTCCAGCCGCTCCAGTACCGCCTCCGCGTGGCGGACCAGGTTCTCCCCGGCCGGGGTGAGCCGGACCCGTCGCCCGGTGCGCTCCAGCAGGGGCAGGCCGGCCTCCCGCTCCAGCACGCCGAGCTGCTGGGACACCGCCGAAGGGCTGAAGGAGAGCGCTTCGGCCACTGCGGCGATCGTGCCGCGGTGGGCGAGTTCGCGCAGCAGGCGCAGGCGTCGTACATCGAGCATCGGCTCAGCTTACGGGTTGGGTAAGAAACATGAACTGGATTCGGCGCTCGGAGTGGGTGAGGCTCGTCCTCATGGCACAGGACACGGCACGCGGCACGGCACAGGACACGGCACGCGGCACGACACAGGACACGACAGGGAACATCACGGAGGACCCTGCGGGGACGCCCCCGCTCCACGGCATCCACATACCGCTGGTCACCCCGTACGCGCCCACCGGGGAGATCGCCGCCGGGGCACTGGAGGCGCTCGCCCACGAGGTGCTCGACGCGGGCGCCACCGGGATCGTCGCCCTCGGCACCACCGGAGAGGCGGCCTGCCTCGACGAGGCGGAGCGCGACCTCGTCACCGACGTGTGCGCCCGGGTCTGCCGGGAACGGGGCGCCGCGCTGACCGTCGGCGCGGGGGCGGCCGGCACCCGGGCCGCGGAGGTCTCGCTGGCCCGGCTGACGCGGTGGCCGCAGGTGGGGGCGGCACTGGTCACCGTTCCGTCGTTCGTACGGCCCTCGGCTGCGGGCGTGGCGGCGCACTTCGAGCGGCTGGCCGGGGTGAGCCCGGTACCGCTGATCGTCTATCACGTCCCCCACCGCACGGGGCAGCCTCTGGACGCCGGCGCGCTGCGGGCCCTCGGTTCGCTGTCAGGGGTCGTGGGGGTGAAGTACTCCTCCGGCGGGCTCGACCAGGACGCGGTGGAGCTGCTCGGCGACCTGCCGGCCGGCTTCCATGTGCTGACCGGGGACGACGTGTACCTGTCGCCGATGCTGGCGCTGGGTGCGTCGGGCGGGATCCTGGCCTCGGCGCACCTGGCGACGGAACGGTTCGCCGAGCTGGCGGCGGCCTGGCGGGCGGGGGACGCGGTGCGCGCCCGGGCGCTGGGGCACGCGCTGGCCGGACTGGCGGCGGCGGTTTTCGCCGAGCCCAATCCGGCCGTGGTGAAGGGCGTCCTCCACGCCCAGGGGCGGATCCCGACCCCTGATGTGCGCCTTCCGCTGCTGCCGGCCTCGAAGGCGGCGGTGGCGGCCGTACTGGAGCGGCTGGCGGCGCTCCGCGAGGCCTTCCCGGCGTAGGGGACCGTACGGGGAGGAAATGCACGCCGGAAAGAGTCCTGGATGGGCGATTTGACCTCTACGTGCGAGTCGCCCGAATGAGCCCATCAGGTACCGGAGTTGCCCCTATTGACCCCCGAGCCCCCGCCTCGTGACGTCAGTCACGCGGGACCCCTCAACATCATTTCCCGCACGAGGCCGATTCCCTTTTACCGGAAAGGGAATCGGCCTTTTCGGCGAGATGTCCACAAGGTCATTTCCGGGGCGGATTGCGGGATGTCGATCTATCGGTGGAATTCGGGGCTTGTTCCCGCCCGGCGGGCTCACCTACGGTCACCTCACTCCAGATGGCCAGGCGGCCGAATGCGGCCCCGCCACCCGGGTCTCCGTCCCCCCACGTGAGGAATTCCGCCATGCCTGCAAAGGGTAAGCACCGTCGGCCGAAGCAGAACCCGATCACCCGTAAGCTGGCTCTCGCCGGCACAGGTGGCGCGGCTCTCACGCTCCCGCTGATCAGCGCGACCACCGCAGGCGCGGCCGGGACGGGCGCACCGGCGGCGGTGACCGCCGTCACCGCGGCCACCACCGCCGTCAACGTGGCGACGGCCCCTCCCACCACGTATTCCGTGGTCGTGGGCGACACCCTTTCGGAGATCGCCGCGGACCACTCCGTCAGTGGCGGATGGAAGCAGCTCTACGAGGCGAACCGTGCCGTGGTCGGCGACAACCCCTCGGTCATCCGGCCCGGCATCAAACTGAACATCGGCACCCAGGTGAAGGCCGCCACGGCCGCCAAGCCCGCCGTGAAGGCCGCCAAGTCGGCCGCCTCGTACGCGAACAATCTCGACGGGTGGATCCGCGAGTCCCTCGACGTGATGGCCAAGCACGGTATTCCCGGCACCTACAACGGAATTCACCGCAACGTGATGCGGGAGTCCTCGGGCAACCCCAGGGCGATCAACCTCTGGGACATCAACGCCCGTAACGGAATCCCCTCCAAGGGGCTGCTCCAGGTCATCGACCCGACCTTCAAGGCCTATCACGTACCGGGCACTTCGACGGACTCCTACGACCCGGTGGCCAACATCACCGCGGCCTGCAACTACGCGGCCGCCCGCTACGGGTCGATCGACAACGTCAACGGCGCGTACTAGTCGGGCGCCGGGACGCCTTCCGGGAGGCCGCGGCGCGGAGGAGGATCCGCAGGGGCGCCGCGAGACCGTACCCGACGTCCCGGCGCAGGGCGCCGGCCCCGGCCCGCTCGACGGCCGTCAGCTGGTGGGCCATGAGGTCCGCCATGGTGGCGATGACGGGGCGCAGGCCCGGCTCGGCGAGGTCGAGGATGCCGTGGGTGGCGTCGAGTGCGGCGCGGGCCCGCCGGCTCTCGGCCGCGAGGAGGGCGCGCACGGCAGGGGTGTCGCGCGCCCGTTCCAGGTCGGCCCGGGTCACGGAGTGCTCGTCCAGGCGGGCGAGCGGGATGCAGAGCCGGCCGTCGGCGAGGTCGCCGTGCAGGTCGGCGAGGAAGTCGACGCGCTGGGCCGCGTCGACGAACCGCCGCCAGCCGGCGGCCTGTTCGGGATCCGGGCCGCCCTGGTACTGCAGTCCGGTGAAGACCAGCACCCCGGGCCAGGCGTACGCGTCGAGGTAGGCCTGGAAGCCGGCCTCGTCGGCGAAGCCGTCGAAGCCGGCCTCCGCCGTGGCGGCGCCCGCGAGGAACCGGGTCACCCAGTGCCCGGGCAGGCCCCGGGAGTCCACGGCGTGGGCGTAGGCCCGCACCACGGGGTCGGGGCTGTCCCCGGACTTCAGGGCGGTCCCGACGCGCTCGGTCAACGCGGCGAGACCCGCGGCCCGTTGCTGCGGGGTGCCGGTCTCGGCCACGTCGTCGACCAGGTTCATGAAGGCCAGGCCGGCGGCGAGGTACGGCACGAGGGGCGGCGCGGCCAGCAGCCGCAGCGCGAGGTACGGCGCGGGTTCACGGCGGAGCACCCGGCGGGCGGCGTGGGTGTAGTCCTCCCGCAGCCGGGTGCCGGATATCCCGGCCGTCGTGAGGGTGGTGCGCCAGCTGGGCATGGTGGTCGTGCTCCTCGAAGTACGCATGGGCGGGGTCCGGTACGGGCCGGTGCGGGCCGGTGCGGGCCCGGTGCGGGGCGGTGAGGGCCCGGGATCAGGTGGCGGTGACCTTCCTCAGGCTCCCGTCGGTCTTCCACAGGACATAACCGCCGCGGCCGTACTCGTCACTGAGGTAGGTGCGGATCGAGGGGACCTGGTCCATCATCCAGGGGTCGACGATGACGTGGCGCGAGGTCGGCTTCTCGACCTTCAGGTCCTTCTTGGACTGTTCCAGCATGCCGGGCAGCGCATCCCAGTTGACCGTGGCCATGTCGATCAGCGGCTCCCCCTCCTCGACCGTGCCGTCCGGTCCCGTGCGCGAGGCGGCGCCGTCCCGGTACTGCCAGGAGTCGACGGTCTCGGCGCCGGCGGCGGTGGGGATGGAGGCGAGGATGTAGCCGTCGTAGAGCGTCATGTCGACGAAGGTGGTCGTCCCCGTCTCCTTCTTGAACGCCTCCAGGGCGGTGCGGACGTTCTCCGGCGTCATCATGCTGCCCTTGGGCGCGTCCGCCTTCTGCGCGCTCGCCCTGGGGGCCGGGGCCGAGGAGGCCGTCCGCACGGGCGGGGCGGCCGAGGAGGTGGTGTCGCCGCCCTTCGCCTTGTCGTCGCCGGCGTTCCCGTCGGGCAGCAGCTGGACGATGCCGAACACACCGGCCGCCAGGACCGCGGTGAGCGCGGCGCCGATCAGGACGGGGCGCCGGCCCGGGGCGGACCCCACCGGGACGGGCCGGGTGGGCGCCGCGTACGGGGAGGCGCCGGAGCCGTACGGCGGCGGGGTGTTCGGGCTGCTGTTCGGCGCGTACGGACCGAACTGCCCGTACGGGCCGGGCACGGACGGGGAGCCGACGGCCGGGGCGGCCACGGACGCGGCGGCGGCGGCCGGCGGGGTGACCGGCGCGGGACCGGACGAGCCGGGGCCCGCACCGTGGCCGCCGCCGGAACCGAGAGCGGCGCTCGCCTCCCGGAGCAGCTGTTCCAGCTGTGCGCCGTCGGGGCGTACGGCCGGGTCCCGCACCAGGAGCCGTTCCAGTACGGGCCCCAGCGGGCCGGAGCGCACCGGGGCGGGGATCGGCTCGTCGAGCACGGCGACGACCGTGGCCAGGCTGGTGGCCCGGCGCAGCGGGCTGACCCCCTCCGCGGCCACGTACAGGAGCATGCCCAGCGACCACAGGTCGGAGGCGGCCAGCCCCTCCTCCCCGCGGACCCGCTCGGGCGCGATGTACTCGGGCGAGCCGATCAGCACGCCGGTGGCGGTGAGTCCGGTGGAGTCGTGCAGGGCGGCGATGCCGAAGTCGGTGAGCACCGCGGAGCCGTCCTGGCGCAGCAGCACGTTGGCCGGCTTCACGTCGCGGTGCAGGACGCCCTCGGCGTGGGCGGCGCGCAGCGCGGACAGGACGTCGAGGCCGAGCCGCACCGCTTCCGCGGGCGGCATCGGGCCCGACTCCAGCCGGTCGTGCAGGGATCCGCCCTTGACCATCTCCATGACGATCCAGGGGTGGCCCTCCGCGCCGTCCGCCGGTTCGACGATGTGGTGGATGGTCACGACGTGGGGGTGGGCGAGGCGGGCGAGCGCGCGGGCCTCGCGGACGGCGCGCTCGCGCATCTGATCGGCCAGCCCGGGCTGGGCGGCGGCGGTCGCCGGGTCGGGCGGGCGCACTTCCTTGAGCGCGACCTCTCGGTGCAGGGCGATGTCGCGCGCCCGCCAAACGGTACCCATGCCGCCGCTGCCCAGGGGCGCAACCAGTTCGAAGCGCCCGTCGATCAGCTGTCTGCCGGCCTCACTCGTGTCCATGGCGGAATCGTAGGGGGCGCCGGTGTCAGCAGCGGCGGCGGTCCACCGTCACGGTGCCCTGGACGGTGTCCACGGTGCGGTCGTAGCACCCGCCGGGTGCCTGTGACCCGTACACCCGGTGGCGGGCGGAGGTGGTGGCGACCGCGTGGCGCTGGTCGCGCGGGACGTTCGCGGTGTAGGTGGCGTCGCCCGTGTACCGGTCGTCGAGCCGGGAGACGTCGACGGTCCGGCCGCCGCGCAGGGTGACGGTGTCCGCGCGGTCGCCCAGGGACAGTACGGTGCGCAGGCGGTCGCCGGCGCCGAGGGTGGTCTCGCCGTCCATCGTGTAGGTGCGGTCGGTCCGGACGGTCGTCGGGCCGTGCGTCACGCTCTCCCGGTCGGTCCAGGTCGCGTTCAGCGCGTCATGGCTCTCGCCCTCGGTCCATCGGTGGGCGGATGTGAGGTGCACGGAGCGGGTGACGGTGGTGGCCACCCGGCCGCGGGAGGTGTTCAGGTACCCGGCGACGGTCAGCCGGTGGTCGCCCCCGGTGTCCACCCGGTGCTGTTCGCCGGGTCCGGCGGGCGTCCAGCGGGAGTGACCCGCCGGGGCGTTCTCCTCGTGCCGGGTCAGGGCGCCCGTGACGACCTGCCGGGCCTCGTCCTGCCACAGCAGCAGGTTGGTGGGGGTGCTCCAGCCGCTCTGTCCGGCGGGCAGCCCGGCGACGGTCACCTCGATGCGGTGCGGGCGGCCGTCGTTGAGGAGGGCGGCGAAGGGTGTGAGGTCGTAGCGGACCGGCTGGACGTCGAAGGCCCGCGGGCCGGGCGTGACGTACCAGAGGAAGGGGTTGGACCAGCCACCGGTCCAGACGGTGGGGAAGGGCGCGGCGATGCCGGCGAGCCGGCCGTCGACCGAGATGCGGACCTCGCGGTGCGGGCCGCCGTCCGCCGTGCAGGAGTACGGGGCTCCGGCGGGGGTGGTCAGGTACCAGTACTCCTCGCAGCCGCCGCCGGAGCCGGTGGCGTACACCTCGGCCAGCAGCCGTTCGGTGTTGCGGGGGGTGGTGATCGTGGGGGCGGTGAGGGGCAGGACGCGGTCGGGGGTGTCGGGCACGGGAGTGCGGGGATCGGCGGCGTGGAAGGTGAGGGTCACCGTGACGTCGATGACGCCGGTGTAGGTGTCGTCGACGACGTTGCCGATGAGCATCTCGACGGGCTGCGGGCGGGCGAGGGTGTCGCGGTACCGGGTGACGTCCTTCTCGACGGACCAGGTGATGCCGTCGGGCGAGGGCTGGGGCGTGGAGGTGCGCAGGATCTCCACGCCGCCCAGGGAGAGGTGGCCGAGGCGGTCGTACTGGCGGCCCTTGACCTTGCCCTCGAGGCGGAGCACCACCACGGACCAGTCGGCCGCGCCGCAGCCGGTGGGGGGCGTGTACGTGCCGCGGTAGGGGGTGAAGTCGCGGAACTGCGCCTGCGCGAGCGTCACCTGGCAGGAGCGGGTCGCGGGCCGGGCGACGGGTGGCGCGGCGGTGAGGGGGTCGTGCCAGTCGGTGCCGAACTCGGCGGGCGGCGGCGGGTCGGCGCGGGGCAGGCCGTGCGCGGGTCCCGTGGCGGCCAGGGCGCCGGCGGCCAGCACGAGCGCGCCGAGCAGGCCCGTGATCCTGTGTCGTCTCATGGACCGGCAGTGAAACCCGGGGCGCCGGGCTGCGGCCAGGGCGGGTGGGCCGGACCTGGCCGGTTCCGGCCGGTTCCGGCCGTCGGCCGCGGCAGGACGCCGGGGCCGACGTCAGCCGCGCAGCACGACCACGCCGTCGTCGTCCGCGTGGACGGTGTCGCCGGCCCGGAAGGTGACCCCGCCGATGGTGACGGGCTCGTCCACGGCGCCGGCGCCGGTCTTGCCGCTCTTGCGGGGGACCGTGCCCAGGGCCTTCACCCCGAGGTCGAGGCCGCCGAGGGCGACACTGTCGCGCACCGAGCCGTTGATGATCAGGCCCGCCCAGCCGTTGCGTTCGGCCGCGCCGGCGATGAGGTCGCCGACCAGCGCGGTGCGCGGCGAACCGCCGCCGTCCACGACGAGGACCGCGCCCGCGCCCGGCGTGTGCAGGAGCTCGCGGAGCAGGGCGTTGTCCTCGTCGCAGCGGACGGTCCGCACGGGGCCGGCGAAGAGCCTGCGGCCGCCGAACTGCCGGAAGTCGGTGGTGCAGATGTCGAGGGCTTCGCCGTGCTCGTCGTACAGGTCGGCGGTGGGGACGGGGGTGATGCTCATCTCGGTACCGGTTCCTCGCTGTTCGTTTTTCTCGTACGTCGCGCCGTGCGGCCAGGGTAGTGGGCCCGGTTCCGGGGGGCGGCGGGGGCGGGGGCCGGCCCGGACAACGGCCGGATCCCGACGGGCCGGTGCCGCGCGGAAGCGGTGGCGGTGGCCGTGGCGGAAGCCGTGGCGGTGGCGGTGGCGGTGGAACGTTTCCGTACGGTGCCGCGTGCTCCCCGGCTCAGACGGGCACCCGGCCACTGGGCACGGCCAGTTCGGCGGCGGCCGGTACGCGGGCCGGCGCGGCGCCCGTCGGCGCGGCAGGCGCCCGGGTCAGCAGGACCACGCCGCGCGCCGCCACGAGCGCCCCGGCTCCCGCCAGCACCAGCCCCGCCGGCCCGCCCTGGAGGCGTTCGCCGAGCAGGACCGCGCCGATGGCGGCCGCGGCGAGGGGGTTGGCCAGGTTGACCACGGCGAGCGGGGCGCCGAGCCCGCCGCCCCGGTAGGCGCGCTGCGACAGGAGCATCCCGCCGACCGCGAACACCACGACGAGCAGGGCCACGGCGACGACCCGGACGCTGAGCAGGGATCCTCCGCGGCCGCCCGCGACGGCCACGGTCTGGGTCAGCGCGGAGGCCACCGCGGACGCCAGCCCGGAGGCCGTGGCGTGCCGCAGCCCCGAGCCCGGGTCCCGGACCGCGGTCAGGAAGAGGATCACCGCGGCGGTCGCCCCGGAGACGGCGAGCGCCTCGGTCAGCGTGAGGGTGTCGTCGGGAGCGGGCCCGGAGGCCGGGAGCAGCAGGAGGCCGAGCCCCGCGACGGTGGCGAGGGTGCCGCGCCACTCGGTGGCCGCCACGCGCCGCCCGGCCCGGCGCGCCCCCATCGGGACGGCGGCCACCAGGGTGAGCGCGCCGAGCGGCTGCACCAGGGTGAGGGGCCCGTAGCGCAGGGCCGCCGCGTGCAGCAGGGCCGCGGCCGCGTTCAGCCCGGCCGACCACCACCAGACGCCGGAACCCAGCAGCGCCCCGGCACTGCGCGCGACGCCGGCGCGGGCGAGCCGTTCCTGGGCGACGGCGCCGGCCGCGTAGGCCACGGCCGATGCGAGGCAGAGGCCGACGGCCAGGACGGTGTCGTTCACTTCCCGGCTCCCACGGCCGCGGCGGCGCTCTTCGGGCGCGGGAACGCGGGTACGGCCCCCTCCGCGTTCTCTCCGCCCTTCGCGCCGCCATCCGCGTCCGCGCCGAGGTCCCTGCCGGCGTCCGTCCCGTCCGGGTCGCTCGCAGCGCGCGGCCGCGGGACCAGCAGCAGGGCGATCCCGAGCAGGGCGGCGGCGACGATCGCGTCGAGCCAGTAGTGGTTGGCCGTGCCGACTATCACCAGGAGGGTCACCACCGGGTGCAGCAGCCACAGCAGCCGCCAGGGCGAACCCTTCCCGCCCTTGCCGCCCTTGCCGCCCTTGCTCCCGCGGGTCGCGACGATCATGCCGACGGCGAGCATCAGCGCCCAGCCGAAGTGCAGGGAGGGCATCGCGGCGAACTGGTTGGCCAGGGTGTCGGTGTCCGGCGCGGCCCGGTACACGGTGGGCCCGTAGACCTGTCCGGTGTCGACGAGCCGGGCGACGGGCAGCATCCGCGGGGGCGCGAGGGGATGGGCGAGGTGCAGGACGAGCGCGGCTCCGGTCAGCACCGCGAGCACCCGGCGGGTCCACAGGTAATGGGCGGGGCGGCGGATGTAGAGCCAGATCAGGAAAAGTGCGGTGGCCGGGAAGTGGACGCCCGCGTAGTAGGTGTTCGCGGTGGTCACGAGCACGTCCCCGTGCAGCAGCAGCCGCTGGACCGCGCCCTCGCCGGGCAGGTGCAGGGCGCGCTCGGCGTCCCAGATCCGGTCCGCGTTGCGGAAGGCCTCTGCGGTGCGGTCGGTCGAGAGCAGCCGGCCCGCCTTGTAGACGGCGAAGAAGCCCACGACGAGCAGCAGCTCGCGTATGAGGCGCCGGCGAGCGGCTCTCGGTCCGCCCGCCGGCCCGGCAGGCGTGGTGTGGGAGGTCATCCCCCGGTCTCTCTTCCTGTTGCGCGCACAGCGACACGCCAGTGTATCGATACATTGGCGTATCGATACGCTGGTGTACCGATACGGTAGCGTTCCCGTACACTTCGAAGCGGAACCCCGCACCGAGGCGCCCCGAGGAGAGCCGCAACCCATGACGTCGACGCCGACCCCCGCGCGCCGCTCCAAGATCACCCCGGAGCGGGAGCAGGAGTTCTACGACGCCGTCCTGGAGCAGCTCCGTGAGCACGGCTACGAGGCCCTGACCATGGAGGGCATCGCCGCTCGGGCCAGCTGCGGGAAGTCCACGCTCTACCGGCAGTGGCGGACCAAGCCCCAGCTGGTGGCCGCCGCGCTGCGCTCCGGCCGTCGGGGCACCCTGGCCGCCGTGGACACCGGGAGCCTGGCGGGCGACCTGCGCGAGGCGGCCCGGATCGCGGCCGGCACCTCCGGCCGGGACACCCGGCTGACGCAGGCCCTCGGACATGCCGTCCTGAGCGACGAGGCACTCCAGTCCGCCCTGCGCGAGGCACTGGTCGAACCCGAACTGGCCGCCTTCGACGCGATGGTCGGGCGGGCCGTGGCACGCGGCGAGATCGCCGCGGACCATCCCGCCGTGGAGTTCCTGCCGGCCCAGCTGATGGGCGTGCTCCGCATCCGGCCCGTACTGGAGGGGCGGTACGCGGACGCCGACTACCTGATCCGGTTCGTGGAGGCGGTCATGCTCCCGTCCCTGGGTCTCGCACCCGACCGTCCCGCCCGCCCGGCACCCGACCGTCCCGCCCGCCCGGCACCCGACCGTCCCGCCCGCCCGGCGGCGGGCCGGACCCCCTGAACCGGCGGCCCGTCGTCCCGGTGACCTGACGGCGGCCCGCCCGCGCTGCCTCGTGGGGACGGCGGCAGCGCGCCACCCGGACCGGGCGGCGGCCACTCACCCGAGTGACCGCCGCCCGCTCTGAGCGGCCCGCCGGCGAAGTCCGCCGCATTCAGCGGACCCCGCCCATGGCCCGGGTGAACTCCTCCGGGTCCGCGTCGAAGCCCTCCAGCCGCAGGTCGAACGACCAGGCGCCCGAGGCGTCCCTGGTGAACTCGGCGACGGTGGCGGCGCTGGCGCCGGACACGCCCGCGAAGTCGCCCTGGGCGAGGTCGGTGTACCCCTCCCGGATCCGGAACCCCGTGCCCGCGACATCGGCGAAGGTCTTCACGCCCTCCGCGCCCCGGCCCGTTCCCGCGCCGGAGTCCTGGATGACCACGCCGATCACCACACGGCCCTTGTCCGCCGCCATCCGGTGCAGTTCGACGGTCATCACCTCGTCGAAGCCGAAGCCCTGACCGGTGTGGCTGTCCCGGTTGAGGGTGATGGTCCCGTCCGGCGAGCGGCTGCCGAAGTGGACGAGCTGGACGGGAGCACCATGCGGATCGGCGGCCGCGTACACCGCGGCGACGATGTCGAGGTCGTTCGCGGGGGTGCCGGCCGGGCTGGGGTCCCACCGCAGCGCGACCTCCACCTTGGCCAGTCCCTTGCGTACACCGGTCACCGAACTCCCCCTTCGTCTGCGGGTATTGCCCGCCCATGATCCCATGGACGCCCCCTCCCGGCCCGAACGACCGTACGTTCCCGGCCAGTCGGGCCGATCCGGCCGCGTCGGCGCCTCGCGTCGGCTACCAGTCCCCGTCCTGTACGGGCCTGCCCGGCCTCGGGGCGTTCCCGAGCGGCTTGACCTGGCCGGGAGCGGGCTCCACCCACGGGTCGTGGTCGTCACCGAGCCACTCCCCCACCGGCTTGACCCCGCTCAGGGCGTCGGTCGGGGCCAGATCGGTGGCCGACTCGTCGTAGTAGTCGAACCAGGGCAGCCCCGCCTTGGTGTAGGCGGCCCGGTCCACCGGCGAGGGCGGAGCCTCCTCCCCGGTGATCTGGCGCCACGCGGGCGGCGGCACCAGGTGTACGAAGACCCGGGCGGCGGGCTCGTCGGCCCAGTCGGAGAGCGGGCGCTCGTCCCGGTAAACCTCCTGGTGCATGCTGCCGCCGACGCCGAGCCCCATCGCGGGAGCCGCGGGCGGGCCCGACCTGCTGCCCGGTCGGGCCGAGCGGGGCGCCCCCGCGGGCGCGGGCGGAGCCATCATCGGCGCCGGGACCGGGCCGCCGAAGGCCCCGCCCGTGGGGGCCTGCACGGGCGGGCCCCCGTAGAGCCCCGTGCCGCCGGCCGGCGCCGGGGGCGGCGTCAGGCGCGCCCGTTCGGCACGGTGCCACTGCGCCAGCGCCTCGCGGCCCAGCTCGAACGCCTGGAGTTGCACGCCGCCGGTGGTCTCCTCCCCCGTGACCTGTCCCTCGACCGTGGCACCGAGCCCCAGGGGCACGGCGACGAACTGGCGCACCGTCCCGTCCCCGGAATTGATCCCGTCCAGCCAGGGCTGCCGGGGCAGCACCACGTAGTTCTGCGGGCTGCGCGCCAGACGACCGCTCCAGCGCTCGCCGGAGACGGCGCACACCTTGCCGACGCCGACCTGGAGCGCGGCGGGCGTCCGGGTCCCGCCGAAGCTCAGCCACATCGCCTCTCGCAGGTACACCGGCAGCATCACGCCGCCCTTCGCCAGCCACTCCGGGGGAACCGTGTCCGGGTGGTCCTCGACCCTGCGCAGGGGGAATTCCCCCAGCCCGGGCGGCAGCGCATGCGTTCCGGATTCGGGCAGACGCAGGGTCCGTATGAATCGGATCTGCACCCCTTCTCCCAAAAGCAGCGCATTTCCGTCCACCCGTACCGAACCTGTTCCCACACCCGCCCCTTTCTGCTGGTCAGACCCGGTTTCCCCGAAGAATTTACGGTCGTGCCGGATCGTTATCCTCAAGTTTCGCTCAAATGTAGTGACGCTAAGGGCGCCCTCTTCCTAGCTTCCTCGTACACATGTCTCGACGTGTCGTACGTTCCCGCGGTTCCACACGCCCGGCGATCCCGGTGACGCGTCCCGCGTTCCCCCAGGAAAGAGTGCAAGCATGAAGGTTCCCCAGGCCGGCGCGGTCGCCGCAGTGATCGCCCTCGCCCTGACCGCCACCGGGTGCGGCGGTGGAGAAGAGGACCAGGGGACCCTTCCCATCGGTATCAAGTTCGACCAGCCGGGTATCGGTATGCGGGAGACCGGCGGCGTTTTCTCCGGTTTCGACGTGGATGTCGCCACCTACGTGGCCAAGGAGCTCGGCTACAAGCCGGAGCAGATCGAGTTCAAGCAGGTCCTCAGCAACGACCGCGAACTGCTGCTGCAGTACAACGAGGTCGAATTCGTCGTCGCGAGCTACTCGATCAACGAGAAGCGCAAGGAGAAGGTCGACTTCGCCGGCCCGTATTTCGTGGCCCACCAGGACCTGCTGACCCGCGCCGACGACACCTCCATCACCAAGGCCGAGGACCTCAACTCCAAGACGATGTGCTCGGTCTCGGGTTCCACGTCCGCCGAGAACCTCAAGAAGAACCTCGCCCCCAAGGCGGCCCTGCTCGAGCTCGGCGCGTACTCGGACTGCGTCGTCGCCCTTCAGGAGGGCCGCGTCGACGCCATGACCACGGACAACGCGATCCTGGCCGGGTACGCCGCCCGCAAGGGGAACGAGGGCAAGTTCAAGCTGACCGGCCAGAGCCTCAGCAACGAGAACTACGGCATCGGCGTCAAGAAGGGCGAGAAGGAACTCCAGCGCAAGATCAACGACGCGCTGAAGAAGATGGTCCAGGACGGGTCCTGGGAAGCGGCCGTGAAGAAGAACTTCGGCCCGAACTACAAGTACGACCCGGCGCCGGCGATCACCACCGGCAGCTGACGCGCCCGGGACGGGTGGCCGTGACCCCTCGGGAAGGGTCACGGCCACCCGCGCGTTCCCGCCCGGCGGAGGACCCGGGGCGCGCCGGTCAGACCACGGGGGCCTTGCCGCGCAGTACGGTCAGGAACTCCCGCATCCAGCGCGAGTGGTCGGGCCACGCCCTGGCCGAGACCAGGGTGCCGTCGACCACCGTCTCGGAGTCCTCGAACTCGGCGCCCGCGGCCTTCATGTCCAGCTCCAGCGCCGGGTACGCGGTCACCTTGCGCCCGGCCAGGCTCCCGGCCGCGGCGGTGATCAGCGGGCCGTGGCAGATCTGCGCGATCGGCTTGTCCGCTTCGGCGAAGGCGGCCAGGATCCGCCGCACCTCGGGGTCGTTGCGCAGGTACTCCGGCGCCCGGCCGCCCGGGACGACGAGGGCCGCGTAGTCCTCCGTGACCACGTCCGTGAAGGCCAGATCGGCCGGCCAGGTGTAGCCCGGCTTCTCGGTGTAGGTGTCGAATCCCTCCTCGAAGTCGTGGACCACGAACCGCAGCTTCTTCACCTGCGGCGCCGCGATGTGGACCTCGTACCCCTCCTCGCGCAGACGCTGGTACGGATACAGCACCTCCAGCGACTCGGCCGCGTCACCGGTCACGATGAGGATCTTCACTGCCATGGGCTGCTCCAGACAAGGCCGTTCACGGTCGGGGCGGCCCCCTCGGGGGGCCATCGCTACCCTGCCCGCGGCCATCGGGTCGCACACCCTGGCTTCCACGTCCCCGACACATGTTTTTTGCCTGATGGGCACATGACAATGTAATCCTCGTTCCGCCACCTGATCCCCCGCCAATTCCCCGGGCGGGGACGGTGCGTACGGAGAGGTACCCCCCACCCGATGAGAATCTCGCGCCTGACCCCCTGGGCGGCCGGACTCGCCGCCGTCTCCCTGTTCGCCGTGCCGGCGGCCGCGTCCGCCGCCCGGCAGGACACGGCGGCGCCCCGGCTCCCCGCGGCTGCCCCGGCCGCGGCCGCCTCGTACGACGCGTACTACGCGCCCGCCGAGGGCAAGACCGGGGCCGCGCTGAAGACGGCCCTGCACGACATCATCAAGTCGCAGTCCAAGGTGTCCTACGACGGCGTCTGGAACGCCCTGAAGGTGACCGACCAGGACCCCGCGAACCCGAACAACGTCATCCTCGTCTACTCCGGCCGCTCGCAGTCGAAGGCGACGAACGGCGGCGGGGCCAACGACTGGAACCGTGAGCACGTCTGGGCCAAGAGCCACGGCGACTTCGGTACCGCCACCGGCCCGGGCACCGACCTGCACCACCTGCGGCCCGAGGACGTCACCGTCAACAGCACCCGCGGCAACAAGGACTTCGACCTGGGCGGCAGCCCCGTTTCCGAGGCACCGGGCAGCCGGACCGACGCCGACTCCTTCGAGCCGCGGGACGCGGTCAAGGGCGACGTCGCGCGCATGCTGCTCTACATGGCCGTCCGCTACGACGGCGGCGACGGCTTCGCGGACCTGGAGATGAACGACAAGGTCAACAACGGCTCGGCCCCGCTGTTCGGCAGGATCAGCCTCCTGAAGCAGTGGAACCGGACGGACCCGCCGGACGCCTTCGAGCAGCGCCGCAACCAGGTCATATTCGACACGTACCAGCACAACCGCAACCCGTTCATCGACCACCCGGAGTGGGTCGACGCCATCTGGTGACGCCGGACGGCGGCCCTGGTCGGGCTCCGGGGGTTGACGCGCGTCAGGCCGGGTATTTCGCAGGCCACAGGCTGCGCGGTCCGCGCCCGGCGGCGGCAGCCCGCGGAGGTGTCCCGTGATGGACGGAGCCGGCCTTTCCGATCGCGAGCAGCGCGTCCTCTCCGCGATCGAGGCAGAGCTGAGGACCGACCGCGCCCTCGACCGCATGCTGCGGTCGGGGCGCCGGCGTCGGCGCGCCGCCTGGGCCTGGGTGTGGGGCGTGGTGACGGTGGGGCTGTTCACCGCGGCTTCGGCCACCGTCTCCGAGCCCCTGCTCTGGGGCTGCGCGGCCGCCTTGACGCTGACGGTGGCCACGGCGCTCCCGCAGGCCGTCCGGTGGGCCGCCGGCCTCGGACGGCCCGGGCGGCACCGGGAGGGCTGAGCGCAGGAGCGCGGAGGGCTGGGCGGGAGTCAGAGCTCAGAACCGGGAGTTCAGAACCGGCAGAACCGTGGGCTCAGAACCGTGGGCTCAGAGACGTCCGGCCAGGGCCTGGAAGTCGGCCCAGGACATCTGGGGCGTCCGCGCGTCCCAGACCTTCTGCGAGAGCGCGGCCAGCGGCATCCGAATGCCGGCCGCCACCTGGTCCTGGGTCTGTGCGCCGGACAGGTCGGCCCAGACGGCGAGGCGGCCGCCGAGGATCTGGCCGTCGTAGGAGGCGGGCACGGGGGTGGTGCCGCGCAGGACCAGCGGGGTCCACTGCTCGTAGATCCGCCGGCCGGTGGGGTAGGTGAACTGGTTCGGCTCGCCGAGCACGTAGTACAGGTACTCGTCGTTGAGGTTCACGAGCCTGCGGCCTTCGCGCAGGTACTCCAGCGGCGGACGGGCGCCTATCTCCTTGCCGGTCCAGTACTCGACCTGGATGTCCTTGGCCGCGTCGGTCACCCCGCCGGCGAAGAAGCCGTCGTTCCACGCCTTGAGCGCCTTCCCCGAAGGGCGGACCACGTCGGCTCGGTCGTTCAGCCAGCCCGTGGCCAGATCCTGCACGCGCGCGGAGGGTCCGTAGCGCTCCTGGGCCGCCCGGGCGAGCTGGGGGAAGGAGGCCTGCGGGTCGCGGACGACCAGTGCCTGGTACTCGTCGGCGCCGAGGTGCCAGGCCCCGCCGGGGAAGAGCGGCCGGTACTCGCGCAGCAGGTCGTCGATCAGCTTGGCCGAGGCCGGCTTGGATATGTCCACCGCGCCCTTGACGGCCCTGCCGTTCACGTCCCGCAGTTGCAGGTCGGGGTGGGCGCGCAGCACGGCGCCGAGGTGCCCGGGCGAGTCGATCTCCGGGACCACGGTGATGTGCAGCCGGGAGGCGAGCGCCGTGATGTCGCGTACCTGCGCCTTGGTGAGGTGCGGTGTGGAGACGATCTCGGGGTGGCTGTCGGACTGGATCCGGAAGGCCTGGTCGTCGGAGAAGTGCAGGCCGAGCTGGTTGAGCTTGAGGTCGGCCATCTCGCGCAGCCGGTTCTTGATCCAGTCGGGTGTGAAGTGCTTGCGCGCTATGTCGAGGTTGAGGCCGCGCTGGGGTTTGGCCGGGGCGTCGCGCACGGTGCCCTCGGGGGCCGAGCCGGAGGCGCGTACGGCCTGTTTGAGGGTGCGGGTGCCGTAGAAGACGCCGGCCTCGTCGGGGCCGTTGATGCGGACGCGGCCGTCCTTGATGGTGAGGGTGTACGACTCGGGCTTGCCCGTGCCCTCCACCGAGAGCTCCACGTCGCCCGCGCGGGGGGCCGCAGCCTCGCCGTACTGGAGGCCCAGTTCCCCGGCGAGCAGCCGGGCCTCGTCGGAGAGGGCGGCGGTGTCGTCCTTGGCGACGACCACCCGTGCCTGGGGGGCGGGCTTCCAGCCGGGGCCGCGGGCCGGTTCGTGTTCCCGTACGGCCGGGATGGTGCGCGGGGCGGTGGACAGGGCGTGGCTGGGGGACGGCGCCGGCGGGGTGGGGGCCGCCGCGGCCGGGGCGGTGGTGGGGCCGGAGGCGGCCGGGGTCGTGGGGGCGGGGGCGCGCACCTCGTCGGAGGCGGCCGTGCAGCCGGGTAGGGCAAGGGTGACCAGCGCGGCGACACCTGCCGTCGCGATGGTGTGGACCCTCCTGTGCCGCTTCGTTTTCCGCATCATGTGCCCGTGTCCCCCGTACCCAACGTGGCACGGGGGACACGGGCGCGCGACCCGGCGGGGCTCAGACCAGGGCGTCGAGGGCGGCGGTGGCAAACGCGTGGTCCTGCTCGGGGGCGCCGCCGCCGACGCCCACGGCGCCGATGAGGCGGCCGTCGCGGTGGACGGGGAGGCCGCCCGCGATGAACAGCAGGGGGCGGTCGAGGGCCGTGGGCAGGGTGTGGAAGGGCCCCTCGGGCCGGACCGCGTCGACCAGGTCGGCGGTGGGCGCGTTCAGCTGCAGGGCCGTGTAGGCCTTGCGGGTGCTGGTCTCGCCGGAGATGAGTACGGCCCGGTCGTCACGGCGGAAGGCCAGCAGGTGGCCGCCGGCGTCGAGGACGGTGACGCTGACGGTGGCTCCGGCCGCCTCGGCGGCGGACGTGGCGACGGCGACGAGCAGCTCGGCGTCCTCGGTGTTCAGGGGGACGACGGCGGTGCGGATGGCGGTGGACATACGGGTTTCTCCTGGCGTGGGGGGTGTACGGGGAGGAGGAGGTCAGTGGTGGGCGGGTGCGGCGGCGGTCGTCGCGCGGGCTCCGGCGGCGGCGACCACCCGGCCGGCGGGGGCGGCGCGTCCGGCCGTACGGCGTTCCAGCGCGCCGGAGACGAGGGCCAGCACCAGGGCCGAGGCGGCGAGCGCGGCGCCGACCCAGTTGGGGGCGGTCCAGCCGAGGCCGGCGGCGATCACGAGGCCGCCGAGCCAGGCGGCGAGGGCGTTGCCGAGGTTGAAGGCGCCGATGTTGACGGCGGAGGCCAGGGTGGGCGCCCCGGCGGCCTGGTCGAGGACGCGCTTCTGGAGCGGGGGCACGGTCGCGAAGCCGAGGGCGCCGATCAGGACGACGGTGACGGCGGCGCCGGCCTTGCTGTGGGCGGTGAGGGTGAAGACGGCGAGGGTGACCGCGAGGGCGGCCAGGGACACGTAGAGCATGGGCATCAGGGCGCGGTCGGCGTAGCGGCCGCCGATGAGGTTGCCGGCGACCATGCCGAGGCCGAAGAGGACGAGCAGCCAGGTGACGGAGGAGTCCGCGAATCCGGCGACGTCGGTCATCATCGGCGTGATGTAGGTGATCGCCGCGAAGACGCCGCCGAAGCCGAGGACGGTCATCGCCATCGCGAGCAGCACCTGGACGTTGCGGAAGGCGGCGAGTTCGCTGCGGATGCGCACGCCGCCCGCGGGCCGGGGCAGCTCGGGGACGAGGCGGGCGATGCCGAGGAGGCCGGCGACGCCGAGCGCGGCGACGATCAGGAAGGTGACGCGCCAGCCGAGGGTCTGTCCGACGAGGGTGCCGAGGGGGACGCCGACGACGTTGGCCACGGTCAGGCCGGTGAACATCATGGCGATGGCGCCGGCCTTCTTCTCCGGGGCGACGAGCTCTGCGGCGACGACCGCGCCGATGCCGAAGAAGGCGCCGTGGGCGAGCGAGGCGACGACGCGGCCGGCGAGCATGACGCCGAAGGCGGGGGCGAGCGCGGAGAGCACGTTGCCGGCGATGAAGAGGCCCATGAGCAGCATCAGCATGCGCTTGCGGGGGATGCGGGTGCCGAGCACGGTCATCAGGGGCGCGCCGAGAACGACGCCGAGGGCGTAGCCGGTGACCAGGAAGCCGGCGGTGGGGATCGAGACGCCGTAGTCGGCGGCGACCTCGGGCAGCAGGCCCATGATCACGAATTCGGTGGTGCCGATCCCGAAAGCCCCGACGGCGAGGGCGAGAAGTGCGAGAGGCATGGGGGGGTGCCCTTCAGGGAGGTGGTGGTACGGGGGCCGCGGCCCGAGCTCATCGATGCTGCCGCCGCTTACGTGCGTCCACATTAATTGCAGACGCGGGATATTTGCAAACGCTGGCTATTGCGGGCGTGGCATATCCTGGTGGTGGTCACACGCCGCGCGGCGCCATGCCGCGACGCTTCGACGGAGGAGCCCATGACGGCCACGGACAGCGCGCTCACCGCCCTCTCCCAGGGCTGGTGCGCCCTCTCGCTCCTGCACGGCCGGATCGAGGCCCACATCGAACGGGCCCTGCAGGCCGGGCACGGCCTCAGCGTGCGCGAGTACTCCCTGCTCGACGTTCTGAGCCGCCAGCACGACGGGCCGGGCGGGCACCTGCGGATGCACCAGGTCGCCGACTCGGTGGTGCTGAGCCAGAGCGCGACGACCCGGCTCGTCAGCCGGCTGGAGGACCGCGGCCTGCTCAACCGCTACATCTGCGACACCGACCGGCGCGGCATCTACACCGACGTGAGCGAGGCCGGCCTGGCCCTGCTGGGCGCCGCCCGCCCCACCAACGACGCCGCCCTGCGCGAGGCCCTCGACGAGGCCGCGGGCAATCCGGAACTGGCTCCCCTGGTCGTGGCCGTGGAGAACCTGCGCAGGCCCTGAGCCCCAGGGGCGGCGCCGTGCGGACCGGTCGGACCCGGTCCGCACGACGGCGTCCGCTACCGGCCGGTGGGCGGCGGGGACGACATGACCGCCGCGCCCGGGGTGACGGACGAACTGCGTGACGGCGTCACCGATCCCGGCCGCGAGGGAGAGGCCTGCGCCGACGGGCTCGCCGACCGGTTGGGCGTCGGAAACCCGGACGGGCTCGACGACGGATCCACGCTCGGGGTCGGGCCGGGCCGCCCCGGCGAGGGCGACGGCGGTGAGCCGGTGGCCGGGCCCGGGGCCGTGACCTGCGGCGGAGTGGCGGGCAGCTGGGGACCGGGCTCCGCGTCCGCGGCGAACAGCAGGTATCCGATCCCGGCGGCCGTGGCCGCCACCAGACCGGCGAGGGGCAGCGCGAACCGCCGCAGCCTCTCCACCGGCCGCCGTCCGGCCCGTGCTCCCGGCGGGCTCGCCGGGCGCAGCCGGCGCACGTCGATGCTGTCGGCCCGCGCGTCGAGCGCCCGGCGCAGCCTGCGCTCCACGGGGCGCTCGCCCGGGTGGTCACCGAGGCGTTCGCCGTCGGGCGTCATATCCGTCCCTCCAGATTCCGTTCCAGCGCGTCCAGGCCGCGGCTCGCGTTGGACTTCACCGCTCCCCTGCTGATCCCCAGGGTGGCCGCGATCTCCGCCTCGCTGAGGTCGGCCCAGTAGCGCAGTACGAGGACCTGCCGGCGGCGGGGTGTGAGCCGGGCGAGTGCGGCGAGCACCTCGCGGTGCGCCTCGTCCAGGACCACGTGGTCCTCGGCGGACGGCAGGTCGACCGCGGGGGGCGGGGTCCAGGCGCGCATGGTGCGCCTGCGGCGCAGGACGGAGCGCGCGGTGTTGACGACCGAGGTGCGCAGGTAGCCGAGGGCGTTGTCGACCTCGGTGATCCGCTCCCCGTGGCGCCGGTACAGGGCGGTGAAGGCGTCCTGGACCACGTCCTCGGCGGTGGCCAGGTCGTCGACGAGCAGCACCGCCAGCCGGACCATGCCCAGCCGGTGCGCGTGGTACAGCTCGGTGACGGTGGGCGGCTGCGGGTCGTCGCCGTCCGGGTGGCCGGGGGCGTGCGGGGTCCCGTACGAGGAGGCGTACGCCGGACCGTACGGCCGCGGCGACACCCGCGGGGCGGCGGAACGTTCGCGGCGCAGCAACGACCACAGGCCCCGCCACGCCCGGACGGGACCGGGCGTGAGGGGGCCGACAGGTGAAGCGAGGTGGAGCACGGGGTTCCTCAGCTGTTCGCGCGGCGCCGCACGGCGTAGAGGGCTCCGGCGCCGGCCAGGATCAGACCGGTGGCCCCCGCCCCCATCGCGACGGTCGTCGCCGAGGAGCCAGTATGCGCGAGCTCGGCCGCTTCGCCCGCGGCGGGTGCCGCGGCGGGCGACGAGGGCGACGCGCTGGGCGCGGTACCGCCGCCCGCGCTGCTCGGGGAGGCGCTGGGGGCGGCGCTGGGGGACGCGCTGTGCGTGTCCTTGCCGGTCGGCGGGGTGCTGACCGAAGCGGAGGGCCGGGGGCCGCCCTGGCTGGGGGAGACGCTCGCCGGGACGCTGACCGACGGGGAGGGGGCGGCCGGGCCGCCGCCCGCGGCGTGGGCCGGGCCGGCCAGGGCGACGGCCGCCCCGGCGGCGGCAGCGGCAGCGGCCGTGCGGCGGACGGCCAGGGGGACACGCTTCAGGTTCTTCACGGTGGTTCTCCACGGTCGGGTCGGGGCGCGGGACTGCGCCCCTTCACCCCCGCACGACGCGCGACCCCGCGGGAGGTTGCCGCGGTTCCCGAAGAATTTTCCGCCCGCCGGTGCGTTGTCCGCGGACAACCGGTGTTGTCCGCCTTCTCCGCACGGGCGGGCCTGCGGCTGCCGTTCGCCCCCGGTCCGGACAATGCCTCCCCCGGACAGAGTGGTGACCGCTTCAGGAGGCCCCGCCTCCGCCGCCCGGCCGGTGCTCGACCGGCCTCGGGCGTTCGAAATCCACTCATCGGGAGCCACGTTGACCGGCATGAACAGCATGAAGACCGGCGGTCGCCTCGCCGGCCGCGCACTGGCGACACTCGCCCTCGGACTGTCCGCGGTCGCGATCGCGGCCGCCCCGGCACCGGCCGCAGCGGGCGGCGACAGCAGCGCCCTGGGGTGCACGCCCTGGCGGGAGTGGCGCGGCGAGGGCGGCGGCAGCGGCGAGATCTGCGACGGCGCGCGGGCCACCGGGAACATCTACGACGCGAAGGCCGACGGCCGGTGCCCGTTCATCAAGTTCTACTACGCGAAGGGCGGCCACAAGTCCAGCCCGAGCGTCGGCCCGGCCGGCACCATCATGCGGATCGACGTCTCGGCGGACCCCGGCAAGTACTTCAACGGGGACGCGTCGGTGGAGTGGCGCAGCTGCTGACCTCCGGCGCCGGCGGGGCAGGGGGTGTCGCGCCCCCTCCCCCGCCGGCGCGTACCGGTCAGGGCCTGCGGCGCGCGTAGCAGAACAGATGTTCCTCGGGGCCCGCCAGGTCGTCCGCGGGCCGGAACGTCGCGGTGTGGTGGTGCAGTACCTCCAGGCCCCGGTCGGCGAGCCGGGCCAGGTGGTCATCCGTGGAGAGGCTGCTGACCGTGACCGCGTGCCCCATCCACTCGATGTCCAGGCCCCGGATGTCCCCGGGCACCGTGGCCATCACGAAGTACCCGCCGGGTGCCGTCCAGGAGGCCATCCGGTCGAGTGCCGCGGCGACCTCCGGCTGGTCCATGACCAGCAGCGGGAAGAAGGAGCACACGGCGTCGAAGCCGCCGGGCGGGGGCGTGTAGGTGCGCACGTCGGCCTGTTCGAAGCGGGCGCCCGGGACCCGGGCGCGGGCCAGGGCGACCATGGCCGCCGAGACGTCGATGCCGGTCACGTCGCAGCCGGCCCGGACCAGGGTCTCGGCGGTGGGCCGTCCGGTGCCGCTGCCCACGTCCAGGACGCGGGCTCCGGCGGGCAGCCGGGCGGTGAGCCAGTCGAGGGCCTCGATCTGGCCGGGCACCTGCCCGAACACCTCCTCGTAGCGCTCCCCCAGCGCGTCGAACACCTCTGCCGCTGACTTGCGTCGGCTCATCGGGCCTCCCCCGTCGTCGTCGGAGGAACCACCGTACAAGCGCGGTCAGCCGGAGGCGGGGACGAGGACGACGGCCGTCCCGTAGGCGCACACCTCGGTCCCGACGTCGGCGGCGTCGGTGACGTCGAACCGCATCATCAGCACGGCGTTCGCGCCGCGCGCCTTCGCCTGCTCGACGAGCCGGTCCATGGCCTGGTTGCGGGTCTGGACCAGGGTCTTGGTGAGGCCCCTCAGCTCTCCGCCGATCATCGACTTGAGCCCGGCGCCGATCTGGCTGCCCAGGTGGCGGGAGCGCACGGTGAGGCCGAAGACCTCGCCGATCACCCGCTCGACGCGGTAGCCGGGGACGTCGTTCGTCGTCACGACGAGGACGCCGCTCTCGTGCGCGCCGGCTCCACCGCCGTAGTCATCGATACCCATGGCACCCACTCTTGCCCCGCCCGCCCCCCACCGCATCCGGGAACCCCCGCATCCGGCTCATCCGGCCGGCCTGCCGCCGCGCAGGGGGCGGAGCCGCACTCCGGTGGACAGATTGGTTATATCGGGCTAAAAGCCGGTGGGGCAACGGGGTTGTGGGGTGCGGCCTCGTCATAGTCGTCCGTGGCAACCGCCCGTTGCCATTCCGCGCCGCGTGCCGCGGCCGGTCGGACGTCTTCACAGAGGAGTCGGCTCATGCTGATGCCCACCAGAACCATCCTCGCTCTCGCCACCGGAAGCCTGGTTCTCGGTCTGGTCGGGGTGGGCGCCGCCGTCGCGGACGAGGGCCCGCGGGAGATCGTCGTCGGCGAGGTGCCCGCGTCCGCGCAGCCCGGCCAGTACCCGTACGACAAGTACGCCACCGGCAAGGTCGTCTCCAAGGGCCCGCTGAAGGTCCGCAGCAAGCCGACCACCGACTCCCGCGCCATCGGCCACGTGCAGCCGAACAGCAAGGTCGAGATCGAGTGCAAGAAGTACGGCCAGAAGGTCGACGGGAACCGCATCTGGTACCGCCTGCACGAGGACCGCGAGGACTGGGAGAACGGTTCCGGCCGCGAGGACCGTGAGGACCGCCAGGACCCCGACCGCGCGAAGGCCTACGAGAAGGAGCGCTGGGTCTCCGCCCGCTACGTCAAGAACCTCTCCGAGGTGAAGTACTGCCGCTGACCCCTGGTCCGTCCACCGGGCGTACGATACGCGGTCCCACGCACCGCGCACCGTGCGCCCGGACCCGTTCCCGCAGTTCGCGGTCGGCCGTGACCACGACCACGGAGCAGCCGGCCGCGGCCCGGGCCGCGGCCAGCTCCACGATCAGGTCGTCACCGCTGCCGGGCGCCGCCTCGACCCGTACACCGGGCACGGAGGCGACGCCCCGGGCGGCGCCTTCGACGACCAGGATGATCTCCTCGTCGTCCTCCCGGCCGGCCTCCTGGAATCCCTCCCGGGAAGCCAGCCGGTCGCGGAGCCGTTCGGCCGCGCCGCGCCGGTCGCGCCACCAGCCGTCCGGCACCGACCCGACGACGTTCGCCGCGTCGACGATCAGGACGTTGCTCACACGGGCACTCTAGAAGTCGCCGTAGTTGACCTGCCAGGTGGGCAGGCCCATCCGGCGCCAGACCGCGACGACCCGGTCCCTGTCGTCGAGCGACACCCGCACCGCGTAGCGGTGGCGCACGTGCGCGTCGAACAGCTCGGCCTTGACCACGTCGTCGCGGCGCGTGTCACCCGCCGCGCGCATCCACAGCTCGTCGTACGGCACCCGGTACCGGCGCAGCCAGGCCTCGGTCTGCGGCCGGTACTCCTCGCTGCGGCCCGACAGCAGCACGATCGTGTCGCCGTCCGCGCGCCGGAAGACGTCCAGGGCGTGCCGTACGGGCTCGTTGAGCAGGTCGAGCTCGCAGCGCGTGAAGTCGTACGGACCCCGGTCGCCGGTCAGGGCGAGCGTGCCGTCGATGTCGCACATCACCGCCGTCGGCAGCGCCGGGTCGGGGACGTAGGCCGTCACGGGCGGTGCGGCCACCGCACCGGAGCCGTTCATCCACTCCGACGTCAGCCGCCAGCCGCCCTTGCGGGCGTTGCGGTGCTTCTCGGCCAGGATCCGGATGATCTCTCCGCCGACCTGGCGTTCGCGGGCGGCGTCCCGGCGCAGGCACTCCTCCAGCGGGACATCGGTGAAATCGTGCACGACGAAGGTCGCGAGGCCGCCGACCGCCGCCTTGAGCCGCTTCGGGATGTTCTTGGTCAGGTGCGTGTTGTCGACGACCACGTCGAAACCGCCGTCGACGGCCGCGCGGACGGCCGCGTCCTGGACGGCCAGCACGGTCTGCTCGTGGGCGAAGCTGCGGCCCCGCTCAGGGTCCGGCAGGTCGAGCATGGCCCGCAGGTCGTCGAGGTTGACGCGCCGCATACGGCCGCCGGCCTCGGCCTGGAGGGCGCGCGCGGCCGTCGTCTTGCCGGAGGCGGGCAGACCCGTCATGACGTGGACGACGGGCAGCCGGGCCTCCCGCTCCGCGGGGCGCTCGGGCCGGTCGGCCGCCGGCGCCGGGATCCGCGGCGCCGCCTCCGGCGCGCGGGTGGGCGCCGCGGCGGGCGTCGTCCGCTCCCGCGCGGGCACGGACGTCGGCGCGGTCCGGTTCTCCTCGGTCACGGTCCTGCTCTCCTCGTCGGCGATGTACGGGTCGGCGGCCTCCGGCCGCACCTGGCGCCAGGTCGTGAGCTCGGTCGACCGGCCGTCGAGCCGCATGAACATCGCGGGCCGCACGGTGCGGTCGGGCAGCTGCGCGACCGCCCGGGCGAAGGCTCCCCGGTCGGCGGTCAGGTGCGTGAGGCCCGCGTAGGCCTCGTCGATCGCGCGCTCGTGGCGGGCCGCCGCCTCCTCCAGGCCGGCGATGACCTCGCGCACCCAGTGGTCGAACTCGTCGGGCACCTGCTCCAGCAGGGCGTCCAGCGGCTTTCCGCCGGACGCCTCGATGTCGGCGACGGTGCAGTTCAGGCCCTGCGCGAGCTGCTTGGCGGGCAGGCCGGCGAAGCGCTGGACGCCGTGGCCGCGCCAGATGTCCCGCGCGGTCACACCGGTGAGCACCTTGTGGAGCCGTACGTATTCGGACAGCTTGGCCTTGGCGCGCACGCCCGAGGCGAAGCGCAGGACGAAGCCCTCGGCGTCCATGCCGCTCGCGGCGGAACCGCCGGGCAGGGTGTTGGACTCGGCCAGCGCGAGCAGTTCGTCGAGGGGCATGGCGGGCCACACCGTGACGACGGAACCGATGCCCTCCCAGTGGGGCGCGGCCTCGGCGAGCGGGACCTCGGTGCCGTCCGGGCCGAAGGCCGCGAGGAGCACGAGGTCGCGCCGGTCGCCGTAGTCGACGACGATGCGGTTCTGCGGGTACAGGATCTCCGCGAGGTAGGTGGTGCCCGGGTGCAGGGCCGAGGTGTCCGCGCCGTCGAGCCGGCGCTGTGCCCAGACGGCCTGGGCGCTGATGAAGGAGCCCTTGGAGGCGACCCGCCAGCGGCCCGCGTAGTGGAAGACGATCGCGAGGCTGCCGTCGACCTTGTCGTAGACCTCGAACGGCTCGTCGGGGAGGGCCGGGGCGTACGGCTGTCCCGACTCGTGCTCGCCGACGTTGAAGAACTTCGGCAGCGGCAGGGCGACGATCGCGCCGGTCTCGTCGTCGGCGACGAGTCCGCGGCAGCGCGTGGTGACCTGGTTCCAGACGCGCTCGTACTGGGCCGTCCGCGTGTACGTGTAGATGGACAGCGGCAGCTCCGGGTGCGACTTGCGGGTCACGTACCCGGCGTCGATCGAGTCAGCCAGCGCCTGTGCGGGCAGCAGGTCATGCAGAGTCAGGGTCTCCTGGCTCATGGGGTCCTCCCGGTTTGAGATGGCTCATTCTCGCCTGCGGGAGGGTGTGCTCGGTAGTCAATTCTTCCTGGTCGGGGCACCTCCCAGGCGGTTGATGTCCGCGGGCCGCAGGATGTGGCCGGGGACCTCGGTGCCGGGAGTGGCGACGGCGATCATGGCGCGGCCGAAGGCCTCGGAGGTGATGACGAGGTCCGGCGCGAACCGCCGCAGCAGCGGGACCAGCGGTGCGGTGACTGCGTAGAGGACGCGGTAGAGCCGGGTCCTGGAGGGGACGCCGCGCACCGGCTGGACGATGCCGGGACGGAACATGTAGGCGCGGAAGGGGAGTTCCAGCAGATCGTTCTCGGTCCGCCCCTTGACGCGGGCCCACATGGAACGGCCCCGTCCGGTGCTGTCCGTGCCCTGCCCGGAGACGTACACGAAGGTCATGCCGGGGTTGGCGGCGGCGAGCGGCCGGGCCACGGCGAGGGTCAGGTCGTGGGTGACGTGCCGGTAGTCCTCCTCCGTCATGCCGACGGAGGAGACGCCCAGGCAGAAGAAGCAGGCGTCGTACGCGGCCGGGTCGACCCCGGCGGCGGCCAGGTCGGAGGGGTCGTCCTGCACCCGCTCGCGCAGTTTGGGGTGGGTGACGCCGAGCGGTGACCGGCCGACGGCCAGGACTCCGGTGACCGAGTCGTCACGCAGGCACTCGCGCAGGACGGCCCGGCCGAGCATCCCGGTCGCGCCGAAGAGGATGACGTTCACCCGTGGAAGCGTAGAGCGTGCCGGGGTCCGGCGCGCGGGGGCGGCGGGCTCGGCGGGGCCCACCGGGGCTCGGCGGTGGCGGTCAATGGGAGACGCAGAGCTCGTTGCCCTGCGGGTCGGCGAGGGTGGTCCACGTGCTGGGGCCCTGGCGGCCCTCGTGGAGGTGCTTCGCCCCCTTGGCGACGAGGCGCTCGACCAGTTCCTTCGGGTCGTCGTCACCGGTGCGCACGTCCAGGTGCACCCGGTTCTTGACGGTCTTGGCCTCGGGGACGAGCTGGAAGAGGATGCGCGGAGCGCCTTCCAGGCCGTCGGGGTGGCGGATCGCCGCGCCCGCCTTCCAGACAAGGGTGCCGCGGTGGGTGGTGGTGTCGTCGTCGGTCGCGTGCCCGGCGGCGATCAGGCCGCGGATGAACTGCTCGTCGCTGGGTTCCACTTCCCAGCCGAGGGCGTCGGCCCACCAGTCGGCGAGGGGGTGCGGGTCGGGCGAGTCGATGGTCACCTGGAACGTGTAGGCCATGCCGGGACCCTACTGACCGGGCGTCGGCTCCGCCACAGGAAGGCGCCGTCACCGCGGCGGGCTCTCCCGGCGGGCCGGGTGCCGGGCGGCCACGAGGGAGGTGGCCAGTACGGCGACGGTGAACAGCCAGGCGGCCACGGCGATCCAGAGCAGGATCTCCCCCAGCGGCATCAGCCAGGCGATGCCGGCCGGACCCGCGACGGAGAGGCAGGCGGTGGCCGTCATGCCGAGGGGGAAGACGGTGGCCCACCGCCGGATGTCGTAGCGCGGCCGGGGGTGGCGCAGTTCGGCGGTGAGGAGGACGGCGTACCAGGCGAGGGACAGGGCGAGCGTGACGAGGGTGACGGTACGCAGGGCCATGTGCGCCGAACCCGACCACAGGGGTGACGCCGTGAGCTTGGAGCCGGCCAGGGCGGAGATGGAGAGTGCCCCGCCGGCCACCCAGTGGTCGCCCGCGCCGCCGGCCACCTCTCGCAGGTCGAACCTGACGAGCGCGGCGACATACAGCAGCAGGCCGAGGCAGAAGGCGGCCAGCGCCGCCCGGTCCAGCCAGGCCGGCCCGCCGGCGGCGGCGAGGACCGCCGCGAGGACGGCGAGCCCCTGCGTGGCCACGCAGCCGAGGAAGGCACCTCCGGGCATGCGACTGCGCCAGTGCGCGACGACGTTGAACAGCAGGCCCGGCCAGAGCAGCGCGGCCAGCGCGAGCAGGGCGGCGGCCACGGTCTGCGGGCCGAGCAGGGAGATGCCGGTGCCGATGACGGTGGTGGCGGCGACGGCCGTCAGGGCGGCCGGGGTGTCGGCCTCGGCATGGAACCGCCCGCGGTCGCCCACCAGCCGGGCCGTGAAGTCGAAGGCGAGGGCCAGCCACAGGGCGACGGCGATGACCAGGGCGATCAGCGACGACGTCGCGTGGCCCGTCAGGTGCAGCGCGACGGAGATGATGCCCGTGGCCATGACGGCGGCTCCCGCCGCCGGCGGGAGCCCGGCCCACCAGCCCGCGCCGGGGAGGATGCTCACCTCTCCAGCGGACCCCACGGGCCGGCGGACCGCCAGCGGGCTCGTCCGACCGGGCAGCGCCGCCGTTTCCGCGGGCGGTTGGCCGGAACTCGCGCTTGTCACGCCTGTTAGGTCTACCTAACCTTTGGCTCGCTCGGACTCGATCACGTTCGCTCGCGTCCGGCACCACTTCGGGACCCGTCCCCCACCGAAGGAGCCTCCCCCCATGAACGCACGACTCGACCACGCCCAGCCCTACGCCGTCGGCCTGTTCCGCATCGTCACGGGCCTGCTCTTCGCCTCGCACGGGGCGGCCTCCCTCTTCGGCGTCCTCGGTGGCGCCCACGGCGGCGGCACCGTCGCGGCCGGCACCTGGCCCGGCTGGTACGCGGCCGCCATCCAGCTGGTGGCCGGCGGCCTGGTCCTCCTGGGTCTGGGCACCCGGGCGGCCGCCTTCCTCGCCTCCGGTTCCATGGCGTACGCGTACTTCACGGTGCATCAGCCCGATGCGCTCTGGCCGCTGCAGAACGGCGGCGAGGCCTCCGCGATGTTCTGCTGGGCCTTCCTGCTGCTGGTGTTCACCGGGCCCGGCGCGCTGGCGCTGGACTCGCTGTTCACCTCGCGCACTCCGGCCTCCCCCGGGCGCCGGGACGACGCCCGCCCGGAGACCGTGACCGCCTGAGAAATCCCTCCTCCGCCGGGTGGACGGCCGCTAGCCTGGGCCGATGGACGACATCGACGGGGTGGAGATCGTCGGCTTCCCGGACGCCGCGGCGTTCGAGAGCTGGCTCGCCGAGCACCACACACGCCAGGAGGGCGTGTGGATCAGGCTCGCGAAGAAGAAGTCCGGCATTCCGTCGGTCACCGCTGACGAGCTCGTCGACGTCGGGCTCTGCTACGGCTGGATCTCCGGGCAGCGGCGTTCCCTCGACGAGCTCCACTACCTGCAGAAGTACGTGCCCCGGCGGCCCCGGAGTCTGTGGTCGCAGGTGAATGTGGACAAGGTCGCGGAGCTGACCGCGGCGGGCCGGATGCGCGAGCCCGGACTCGCGGAGGTCCGCCGGGCGCAGGCCGACGGCCGCTGGGTCGGCGCCTACGCCTCGCAGCGGACCGCGGGGGTGCCGGAGGATCTCGCGGCGGCGCTCGCGGCGCGCCCCGAGGCCCGCGCGGCCTTCGAGTCGCTGGACCGGACCGGGCGCTACCTGGTGGCCCTGCCGCTGCTCCAGGCGCTCACGCCGGAGACCAGGCGGGCCCGGCTGGACCGGGCCGTACGGCTGCTGGCGGGCGACTCCCCGCAGTGATCCGGGCGCGGCACCGCTGATCCGCGCTGATCGGCCGGACCTGGAAGAAGGCGTCGGGCCCGGCCTCCCCGCGAGGGGAGGCCGGGCCCGACGGAATGCGGACCGCGGCGGGTCAGGATTCCTGGTTGCGCGCCTTCTCGGCCCGCTCCGCGTTCCGCTCCTTGATCCGCACCGCTTCCTTGCGGACCTCGGCCTGGGTGGCCCGCTCCCGCTGGAGCCACTCGGGGGACTCCTGCTTCAGCGCTTCGATCTGTTCGGTGGTGAGGGGCTCGGTGACCCCGCCGCGCGCGAGGCCGGCGATGGAGACGCCCAGCTTGGAGGCGACCACCGGGCGGGGGTGGGGACCGTTGCGGCGCAGCTCCTGGAGCCACTGGGGCGGGTCGGCCTGGAGCGCACTCAATTCACTGCGCGAGACGACACCCTCCTGGAACTCTGCGGGGGTGGCCTCGAGGTACACGCCCAGCTTCTTCGCCGCGGTCGCGGGCTTCATCGTCTGGGTGTTCTGGTGCGACGTCATGAGGTCAAGGGTATCGAGCGTGTGCACGGGTTCCGACCACGCCCGGTAACCTTGCGGGGTGACAGGCTCGGAAGTACCCCAAGCGTTCCGGCTCGCCTATGTTCCCGGCGTGACCCCAGCCAAGTGGGTGCGGATCTGGAACGAGCGGCTGCCCGACGTCCCGCTGACCCTCGCCCAGGTCTCCTCCGCCGAGGTGTTCGGCGTCCTGCGCGCCGGTGACGCCGACGCGGGTTTCGTCCGGCTCCCGGTCGACCGTACGGACCTCAGCGCGATCCCCCTCTACACCGAGACCACGGTCGTCGTCGTCCCCAAGGACCACGTCGTGGCGGCCGCGGAGGAGATCACCACCGAGGACCTCGCCGACGAGGTCGTGTGGCAGCCCCTCGACGACACCCTCGACTGGGAGAAGCTGCCGGGACAGCCCGCGATCGAGCGGCCCGCCACGACGGCGGACGCGATCGAGCTGGTGGCGGCGGGCGTCGGCGTACTCGTCGTGCCCCAGTCCCTGGCCCGTCTGCACCACCGCAGGGACCTCACCTACCGGACGGTCACGGACGCTCCTACGTCGCGGGTCGCGCTGTCGTGGCCGCAGGCGGAGCCGACGCCCGATCTGGTGGAGGAGTTCATCGGGATCGTCCGCGGCCGGACCGTGAACAGCACGCGGGGCCGTCAGCCCACCCCCGCGCAGCCGAAGGCGAAGCGGGGGCGCCCCGAGGCGGGCGCCGGCAAGGGCGGCGCCGCCGGTGCGCGGCGCGGGACCGGGACCGGTGGCGGGGCCGGAAAGTCCGCCTCCGGGAAGTCCGGGGGGAAGAACCAGCGCGGCGGCGGCGGAGCCAAGGGCACCGGCGGAGCCAGGAGCGGCAAGCCCCGCCGACGCCCGTAGCCCCGCGAAGCGGCGGTCCCGGGCCGGCGGGCCGGGCCCCATGGGGGCCGGGCCGCGCCGGGGCGGCTCGTCGGCCCGTGGCGCCGGGCTGAACCGTCGGGGGACCGGACGGTCCGCCGACGGCCTGGCCTCGGGGATCCCGATCGTCTCCCGGTGTATGCAGGAGGGATGGATCTCCGGCCGCCCCTCACGCGTCCCCACCGGTCCCGGCAGGCGAGCCACGCGCAGCTGGTGGCCCCGTTCGTGCTCATCGCCGTCGTGACGGTGGTCGACGTCCTGGCCCCGCCCGAGGTGCACCTGGGGCCGTTCCTGGCCGCCGCACCGGCCATGACGGCCTCGTTCGCGGGACCGCGGATGACGGCCTTCGTGGGTCTGGTGGCCGTCTTGGCCCAGGTGGTGGTCTCCACGGCGCGCACCAGCCTGACCGATCTGAACCACACCTTCCAGATCATCGCGCTCATCATGATCTCGGTCTTCGTGACCTTCTTCGCCCACCTGCGGGAAGTGCACGAGAAGGAGATGGTGCAGCTGCGCACGGTGGCGGAGACCGCCCAGCAGGTGGTCCTGCGGCCGCTGCACGACCGGATCGGCCCGCTGGGCGTCGCCTCGGTGTACCTGGCCGCGGCGGCGGAGGCCCAGATCGGCGGCGACCTGTACGCGGCCGCCCGTACGGACACCGGGACGCGGCTGATCATCGGCGACGTCCGCGGGAAGGGCCTGGCGGCGGTGGGGGACGCGGCGCTGGTCCTCGGCGCCTTCCGGGCCTCCGCCCACCAGGAGACCGAGCTGACCGGACTGGTGGACTATCTGGAGGCGGCGGTCTCCGCGGACCTGGACGGCGGGGACCAAGGCGGTGAGAGCTTCGTGACCGCGGCCGTCCTGGAGATCCCCGACGACGAACCGGTGCTGCGCCTGGTCAGCTGCGGGCATCCGCCGCCGCTGGTCCTGCGCGGCTCCGGCGGGGCCGTGAGCCTCGATGTGGCCCGGCCCGCGCCGCCGCTGGGCCTCGCCGGGCTGGTGACGTCGACGGTCACCGCCCAGACCTTCCCCTTCGGGCCGGGCGACGTCCTGCTCCTGTACACGGACGGTGTTCTGGAGGCGCGCGACCGGGCGGGCACCTTCTACCCCCTCACGGAACGGGTCGCCGCGTGGGGCGGCATGCCACCGCAGGCACTGCTGGACCACCTGTGCGGCGATCTGCTCGCGCATGCGGCCGGGAACACCCTGGACGACGACGCCGCGATGGTCGCGGTCCGGCGGCCCGCGCCGCGCTGATCCGCTCCCGGCCGTGGGCTGCCGTCCGGGGTTTGCCAGAATCGGATCATGCTGACCCTCGGGACGATCGTCATGGGCGCCGCGGACGTGCGGCGGGCCGCGGAATTCTGGTCCGGGGCGCTGGGCTACGTGCCCCGCGACGGCGAGGTGGACGAGGGCTGGACGGTCCTCGTCCCGGCCGACGGCCGCGGGCCCGGGCTGGCGCTCGGGCGCAGCACCACGCCGGTTCAGGAGCGCCCCCGAGTCCACCTCGACCTCTACGCGGCGGACGCGGCCGAGCAGGCGGCGGAGGTGGCCCGGCTGGTGGCGCTGGGGGCCCGGCACGTCGACTGGGACTCCTACCCGGAGGACCCGGACTTCGTGGTCCTGGCGGACCCGGAGGGCAACCGCTTCTGCGTGATCGACGCCACCCACGGCTGACGCCCCTGGCCCCGCCCCCGCGACCCAGCACCCCCAGCACCCCTTCCCCAGGGACCTGTTGCCCCTCGGCAGGCCCGACAGGGCCTACCGGGGTTCCAGGGCGGCCTGGCGGCAGGCGCCGGCGGCGGCGCCGCCGGGAACTCCGGCTTCGGTGAGGCCGTCCACGCAGCCCTGGAGGTCCCCGACCACACCGCGACCGCAGGCCGCCGTGACGGCGTCGGTGGTTTCCGTTCCGGCCTGGGCGGCCATCTGCGTGCAGGCGGGAATGTCCGCCGTGGCGGTCGGAGCCGCGGCGCCGATGCCGCCGAGCGTCAGGATCAGGCCGGTGAGCACCCCGGCGGTTCGGATGGACCTTCGCATGGAACACACCTCGCCCGCGGTCGGTTTCCCCCCTCCACCGTACGACCGGCACCCCCGCCCCACACCGCGAGCGGCCCGGCGCTACCTGATCCCCCGCTTTCCCCTTCCTTAAGCGGAACCTAAGGCTCACCGGGAGCGCGCCGAAACGAACGAATGTCCGTTTCGGTGCGGCTAGCGTGCTGCCGCAACCCCAACTCCCCAGTAACACAGAGGCAGGCACGCACATGGGCAGCACAGTCGGTCACCGGCGCAGGACGGGTCGTACGGCGAGGGTCACGGGCGCGATCGTGGCGGCGGGGGTGATCGGCGGTGCGGCCTTCGCGCTCACCGGGACCGCCCACGCCGGTTCCGTCGGGGCCGTCTATACGAAGTCCAGCTCCTGGAGCGGTGGTTACACCGGGCAGTACGTCATCACCAACAGCTCCGGCCAGGCCCAGTCCGGCTGGACCCTGGAATTCGACCTGCCGGCCGGCACGAAGATCGACTCGCTCTGGAACGGCACCCACACCGTCGCGGACCGGCGCGTCACCGTGAAGCCCGCCGGCTGGAACGGGCAGTTGGCGGCCGGCGCCTCCGTCACCGTCGGCTTCGTCGCGAGCGGCTCCGGCGCCCCGGGTGACCCCACGGGCTGCCGGATCAACGGGGTGAAGTGCTCCGTGGACCAGGGCGCGACGGCCCAGCCCAGCGGGCGCCCCACCGCCCGTCCCACCGCCACCGCGGCCCCGACCACGGCTCCGACCGCGGCGCCCACCTCCGCCGCGCCGACCCGGACCGCGTCGCCCTCCCCCACGGCGACCGCACCCGCCCCGGTCGGCGGTGGCGCGCGCTTCGCCCCGTACGTGGACACCTCGCTCTACCCCGCGTACGACCTGCTCGACACCGCTGCGCAGACCGGCGTGAAGGAGTTCCACCTCGCCTTCATCACCTCCGGCGGCGGCTGCGTACCGCTGTGGGGCGGCGTCACCGACCTGGCGAGCGACAGGGTCGCCTCCCAGATCGGTGCGCTGCGCGCCAAGGGCGGTGACGTCCGGGTGTCCTTCGGCGGTGCCGCAGGGCACGAACTGGCCCTGAACTGCGCCACCGTGGACGAACTGGCCGCCGCCTACGGCAAGGTCGTCGACCACTACAAGCTCACCAAGGTGGACTTCGACATCGAGGGCGCGGCCCTGCCGGACACCGCCGCCAACGCGCGCCGTGCGCAGGCCATCGCCAAGCTGCAGAAGTCCCACCCCGGTCTGGACGTGGCCTTCACGCTGCCCGTGATGCCCGAGGGCCTCACCCAGCCAGGCGTGGCGCTGCTGGCCGACGCCAAGAAGAACGGCGTGCGCGTCGACGCCGTCAACATCATGGCGATGGACTACGGCCCGGCGTACAGCGGGGACATGGGGCAGTACGCGATCCAGGCCGCGACGGCCACCCAGGCCCAGATCAAGGGGGTGCTCGGGCTCTCCGACGCGGCGGCGTGGAAGGCCGTGGCCGTCACACCGATGATCGGCGTCAACGACGTGACCAGCGAGATCTTCACCGTGGCGGATGCGACGCAGCTGGTGGAGTTCGCGGCGTCGAAGGGCATCGGCAGGCTGGCCATGTGGTCCTCGACACGCGACAAGCAGTGCGCGGCCGGAGCGGTCAACCACGCGGACGCCACCTGCAGTTCGATCCTCCAGCAGCCGCTCGCCTTCACCAGGGCGTTCGCCGCCCTCAAGTAGCGGACGCCCTGGCCGGCTTCGGCCGGATCAGGCCAGGATGCCCGCGCGGGCGGCGATGTCGAGTGCCACGTCGACGCGCGGTGCGGGGCGGCCCTCGGCGGTGCCGATACCGGGGGCGGTGCCGGGGGCGGTCAGCAGGGCCGTCACCGCGTCGGCGTCGGCCCTGCCCTCCCGTACGAGCCCCTCGAACCGGTCGACGAGTTCGGTGAGGGCCCGCACGTGGACGTGGGGGACGTCGAAGGAGGAGGCCGTGAGCCCGAGGAACTCCTCGTGCGAGCCGACCCAGGGCGCGGCTCCCTCCAGCCCGTCCTCGACCACCTCCTCCGGGTAGGGGATGCGGTGCCAGGCGTCGTCCTCCCACCAGTAGACGAAGCCGAAGAGGTTGCCGTCGGCGTCGTCCCGCAGCAGGTCCCAGGGCAGCCAGTCGGGCCCGCCCGCCAGGAAGTCGATCTGCTCGCCGCCGACATGGGTGTGGCTGCCGTCGGGGTCCTGGCCGCAGAACACCGCGCGGCCCCCGTCGAAGACGCTGAGGCGCCACCAGCCACCGGCGCCGGTGCCGTGACACCACAGGCCGTCCTCGTCGAGGGCGAATTCGGTGTCGGTGGAGCAGGCGGCGTCGACCATGGCCATGATGGCGGCTCTGGCCCACAACCGCTCAGGGTGGTCGAGGTCTTCGGGCCGGCTCGGGGTGTGCATCGTGTGATCTCCTTCCGGGTGCCGGGCAAGCCTCGCACGCCGTGGGAGGCGCGGCCGGACGGGGGTCCACAGCGGGCCGTCCGGCCGCCGGGGCCGTTCGCCGCACGCGCCGTCCGGCCACGGGGCCCGTTCGATCACCGAGGCCGCCCGACCGGTCCTGTCGCCGCGGGGGCCGTCCGGCAGGCGCGTTGTCCGCGGGGGGCCGTTCGTTCGGCCGCCCGCGTTCGGCCGAAATGCCGATGCCTCGCGGACCCGTACGCCGGGACTCTGCCGACGGGACCCCTCGTCCCGCCAGCAGACCGTTTCGCCTGAGAAGGAGTTGCTCCCCTGCTGGTCCTCGGCTCCTGCCGCACGGACACCGCACCGGCGCGGCGTGCCGCCGTGCGCTTCCTCCGGGCGCGGTGTCCGTGGGCCGACGCGAACGGGTCCTGCTCGTGGTCAGGGAGCTGCTGGGCGATGCCGTGCGGAACACGGTGGGCCAGTCCGTCCGGGCCTCCGGCACCCGACGCACCTGCGGGTCGCCTGACCGGTGCCGGCACGGCGAGGCACGGATCGACGCGACGATCAACGCACACGTGCGCGGCGTACGCCGGCGCCTGGCCGCCGAGCCCGATCTCGCGGGAAGGGTGGCGACGGGTGAACCGGCCGGGGTCGCGGCCCGCTACGAGCTGTGCGACCAGCAGGTACGCACCCTGTCCTGACTGGGGCCGGGCGTACGGCCCGTCCCGGCCGGGGGTCCGGCCGGGACGGGCGCTGCACTACGACCTTCAGGTGTTGATGCAGGTGTTGCCGGCGGCCGGGTTGAGCGCGCCGATCAGGTTGATGCTGTTTCCGCACACGTTGATCGGAATGTGGATCGGGATCTGGACGACGTTGCCCGAGAGGACGCCCGGCGAGCCGACCGCGTAGCCCTCCGCGACGGAGTCCGCCGAGGCCGAGGACGCACCGCCGATGACCGCCAGGCCCATCACCAGGGCGAGGCCCGCACTCTTCCAAACACGCGACACGTGGAATCTCCTTGTCGTGCAGGACGGTGCCGGAGCACCGCACGGCCCCGAGGGGGGCCGCCCCTCCTTCTTCGGCAGCAGAACACCGCCGGCCGAAGTCCGGACGGCCCCGTTCCCTCGAAGAGGTGTCCCCCGCGCCCTCCGTTTGGGGGTATCCGAGCCCGCCACCCTCCCGGACCGACCGGGAAGTCGACGTTCCGACGCTCGGTGCGGGGCCGGTGCATCCGGCACGCGCAGGGGCCATCGAGGGGACCTCGCCACCCTCCGCAACCCCACCGGCAAGAGGCCCCGACGGTGCGGACGTTGGTGATCACTCCCGGCCGGACCGCCAACGGCGAATGGGAGTTGGGCCGGAGGTACTGCGCCCCCGCCGCCGGCACCGAACCAGCCGGGTCGGTCCGCTTCGGCGACCGGTACGCCGAGATGGTGCGGCACTGCTTCGAACGGCTGCGCCGCAGGGACGAACTCCGGCTGCGAGAGGTGCCGTTGCCGGTCGGGGGCGGCTGTTCCGGTGCCGTGGCCGGCGCCGGCCGGCAACATGCTGCCCGGGCGCTCGGTCAGGAACGCGTTCTACGAGCTGGACCATGACAAGTTCTCCACGAGCCGCGGCCATGGCGTCCACTCCCGTCCCGGGGTCCCGGCGGGCGGCGGGGGCCCGGGGCGGCACCTCGGCCGGCGCGCTCGCAGACGCGCCGGTCGGTGACTCATTGTCACCAATGCTGTAGTTTCGATCACGCAGCGCTGTCATGTCGCGCCGTGCACCTTCCCCTCCGTACCGATCACGAGGAGATGCCGGTGATCGAACGACTCTGGCTCCAGCCACCCCTCGCCTTCGCCCGTCTGGGCCCCTCCCCCGTACCCTGCGACAACTACCGCTACGGACCGAGCGACCTCACACCGCGCGGCACGGGCAGGACCACCGTCCTGCCGGACCTGACGCTGGACCTCGACGAGGACGGCAACCTCAGCGAGCGCCCGTCGGAACGGGTGCAGTTCAAGGACGACGTCGGCTGGCGGCCGGTGTGCCCCTACTTCGAGGTGCACGGCGCCTGGACCATCGACGGGGAGTCCGGCACGGGCCCGGTGACCGAGCAGGTGCTGACGCGCTCCGGGCTGCGTCCGGAGGACGTCCGGTGGGAGGTCTCCGTCGCGAACCTCAAGGCGCACCACATCACCGGGCAGGACGGCGACCGGGTCGAGGCCCTGGTGTCGCTGAGCGGCGACGACCACCGGCGGCACGTCCTCGAAGGGCGGTCGCCGCAGGACGCCGAGCGGCCACTCGTCCCGGCCGGGGAGGTCCTGCCGCTCGGCTCCGTGCAGCTCCCCGCGCCCAATACCGAGCTGCCCGAGCTGCGGCTGCGGTTCACCCCGGGAGTGGGTGCCGTCTACGGCCCCCGGGGGCTCGACCCCGCCAGTGGCTACGAGCCTCCGGCGGAGCGGCTGATCCTCAACCCCGACGCCGCCTGGTGCGGCTTCCGGGTCGGCAGCGCCGACTTCCGGACCACCCCCGGGCTGCTCTTCGCCGGGGCCGAGAACGGATGGCGCAGCGTCGGCCTCGTGGACGACGTCTGCGACGGCACCGTGACCGTGTCGCTCCCGGCCGCCGGGCTGACGGCCACCGCACGGATCGTGGCCGCCCCGCCCCGTTTCTCCCCGGACCGCCGGCCCTTCGTGTCCCTGGCCGACGGGCTGGCCGACCGCGTCCAGCGCGCGGACGTGCACCGGCCCGACTACGTGGAGGACGAGAAGCAGACCGCCCAGGAGGTGCGCGACCTGTTCGAGCGGGTCCTGGAAACGATGGGCGCGGTCAACGTGGACGTCCAGAACGAGCGGTCGGCCGCGGAGAACGCGGGCCTGGCCGGCTATCTGGGCCTGGCGCCGGCCGACGCCCGCGCCATGACCTTCGATCCCCCCGAGCCGCTGCTCGGACTGCTGCTCGGGCTGACCGAGCGGGGCCGGCGCCGCCATCGCCGGTTCGTGGCACTGGAGGTGCTGGAGGACATGATCCGGGAACAGCCCGACCTGATCCGCAGACAGGTCCGCGCCCCCGCCCGGGCGGGCGGCGAGGGCGGCATGACCCTGGACTCCCCCCGGTTCTACAACCGGCAGATGCCCAGCAACATGCGCGGCTCCGACGCCTATCCCATGCACCTGACACGCCGGCAGTACGACCTCCTGGTGCGCTGGGCGGAGAAGCTGCGCGAAGACACGGAGCCGCAGTCGTGACCGTACTGCTCCAGATCGGCCGGCGGCCCCCGGACCCCCCACCGCAGGGCCTCCCCGCGCCCTCACCCGCGCCGGCACCCGGGCCGCCCCCGGCCTCCGCCGAGGCCAAGGTCTTCCGCAGCGCCCACGGCGCCCACCTGTTCGTGGCGGACGGCAGCCGCGTGTACGACCTGCCCGAGCCACTGGCGGACCGGCTGGAACGGTGGACGGCCGCACCGGACGCCGCGCTGCCGGACCTCGCCCGGGACCTGGGCCTTCCGTTGTGGTCGCGGCCCCGGATCGACGGCACACCCGCCGAGCCTCCCCCGCTGGCCTCGCTCTCCCTCAACGTGATGCAGGCGTGCAACCTGAGCTGCGGGCACTGCTACGCCGACGAGGGGCGCTTCGGCGGATCCGCCCGCTCCATGCCGCGGCACACCGCGTACGCGGCGGTCGACCGGCTGCTGGCGGAGGCGGCTCCCGGGGCGGACGTGGTGGTCGGCTTCATGGGCGGCGAGCCGCTCCTCGCCCGCGACCTGGTGCACGACGTGGTGCGGTACGCGACGCGGGCCGCCGCCGACGCCGGCAACCCGGTCCGGTTCTCCCTCACCACCAATCTCACCACCGTGCGCCCGCAGGACGCCCGGCTGTTCGCCGCGCACCCGTTCACCGTCACCGTCAGCCTCGACGGCGACCGGGCCGGGCACGACGCGCTGCGGCGCGCACCGGGCGGCGCCAGCGCGTACGACCGGCTGCGCGCCGGCCTGGACGTACTGGCCCGGCACGGCCGCCCGCGCCACCTGTCCGCCCGGGTCAGCGTCACCCCGCGGACCGGACGGCTGGTCGACGTACTGGACCACGGCATCGGTCTCGGCTTCGACGAGGTCGGCTTCGCCGCCGTGGTCAGCGCCCCCGACCCGGCGTACGAGATCACCGCGCGGGCCTTCGACGGCTTCCTGGACCAGATGGTGGAATGCGGGGAGCGCGCGCTGCGCAAGCTGTCGGCCGGACGGGACTACCCCTTCGGGAACTTCCTTACCGCCATGCGGGAACTGCACCGGGGCACCCACCGGCCGTACCCGTGCGGCGCCGGCGCCGGCTATCTCAGCGCCTCGGCCGAGGGCGGCCTGTACGCCTGCCACCGGCTCGTCGACGATCCGGCCTTCGCGATGGGGTCGGTCGCCGAAGGACCGGACGGGGAGGCCCGGCGGCGCCATCTGGCCACCGGGCACGTCGACCGGGCGGAGCCGTGCCGCTCCTGCTGGGCCCGGTACCTGTGCGGGGGCGGCTGCTACCACGAGGTGAGCCGGCGCGGCCGCCCCGGCTGCGACTACATCCGCGGCTGGCTGGCCTTCTGCCTGCGGGCCTACGTCGAACTGTCGCAGGCCGCGCCCGAGTTCTTCCGGCTGCCCCCCGAGCCCGCCGCCACCACCGCCGGGGCCACCGGCCTCGTCTGAAGGAGCCGTCCATGCCCGACCTCCCACCCCCCGCGGGGAAGTTCTTCCCCCGCAACCTCACCGCCCGCGCGGACTACCAGGTACGCGGCAATCCGTCCGGCAGCCGGCCGGAGAGCGGCGTCGACAACTGCTTCCCGGGTCTGGAATTCGACCAGCGCAACCTGGACACCGCGTTCTTCCCCGGCCTGCGGGTCGACTTCCACCGCGCCGAGGGCGCCCGGGTCCTGTCCGCGGCCGCCGGCCCCCCGTACCCGGACGGCCTGGTCGACGCCGACGTGAGCGACGACCTCCGTCCGCTGTACGTACGGGCCCTGTGCGGGCGCACCACCGTGGACCAGACCGAGGAACGGGCCGTCACCGTGGACTGCACCGGCATGGACGGCCTGGACGTGTGGCGGCGCGTCCACGACCTGCTGCCGGGGCGGATCGCGGTACTGGTCGGGCCGCTGCCCGACCGCAACTACCCCGGCCCGCCCCTCGACGAGGTGCGCGAACTCAACGACCTGCGGCTGCGCAGCCGGGGCTACGTGCGGCGCGGCGCCAACGACGAGGTGGAGGTCGCCCTGCTCGTGGCGGACAGGGCCCGCTATCTGGACGACGACGGGGTCATCGAGCCCTCGGCCTACCGGCCCGGTGAGCTGACCCGCAGCCTGTGCGCACCGTGGCAGTACGACTTCCGCGACTGCGGCTGCTACTACTGGGCGGCCTCCAAGCCGGACGTGACCAGCAACGCGGACGGGTCCGTCCCCGAGGTCAACTTCCTGCGCAGGGACCGCAGCGAGCCGCCCGCCCCCGACAAGTCGAGCGACATCGGTTCGCAGCGAACGGACCTGGAGCTGACCTACGGGGACCTCGTCCGTGACTGGAACGTCCTCCCCGTCGTCCTCGACGACCGCGAACAGCCCGAGCCGGACGTCGAGGCACACGCGCCTGCTCCGAGACCGGCCCGTGCCGGCCGCAGCGGCGACTCCGACGGGATGACACCAGGTCAGGTCGCCGACAGGCTGACGGAACTGGCCGGTGTGGAGCACGCGCTGTGCGTCGAGTACCTGTACGCGCACTATTCGCTGAACGCTCCGATGCGGCTGCCGGCCGGCGCCGACGAGCTCACCCGCCGCGCCCACGCCGCAGGCCAGGAGGTGTTCTCGGTCGCCGTGGACGAGATGCGGCACCTGCGGTGGGTCAACGAGGCCCTCGACATGCTCGGCCGGCGGCCGGTTCTGGACCGTGCGCGGGAGATCAAGCGCGAGACGGTGCACCTGTTCGGCCTGGAGCCCCTCACGCTCCAGCGGCTGCAGTGGTTCGTCGACGTGGAGGCCCCCAGCCAGAGCTCCAGCGCCGACCCGGACGATCCGAGCACCGTCGACGGGATGTACGTCGAACTGCACGCGGCCCTGGTCAAGCACGGGGACCGGTTCCACGACGCCGACCGGCTCACCCATCTGATCAAGCTGATCATCGACGAGGGCAACGACCACTGGAAGCGGTTCCGTGCCGTCCAGCGCCACTTGGCGGGCCTCACCGAGGAGCAGTTCCTGCGTCCGCTGGCCACCGCGACCACGGACGAGACGGACCTGGAGCTGCTCAACCGCAGCGACGAGGACTACGCGCTGCTGATGGGGACGCTGCGGGAGTCCTTCGCCCGCCGCGACACGGCGGGCGGTGAGCTGATGCGGCGCAGCCGTCTGGTGATGCAGAACATGCACGAGACCAACCACGAGCTCGCGGCGCGCGGGGTGGGGCCCCGGTTCACCCTGCCGCCCATGCTCAGGCCGCAGCCGGTCTCGCTCGCGAGCACCGAAGTCCCCTGGGCCGACGGGCAGTTCGTACGGGAGGCGGCGGCGGCCGCGGAGCGGGCGCGGGAGGCGATCGGGGTGCTCGGGAACCGGTCGGTCCGGGAGATGGCGATCCGCCACCAGACGGACACCGAATCGCTGATCGCCCTCCTCGCCCGGCTCGACGGGGGCACGCCGCAGCGCACCGCCACCCCGTCCGGCCTGCCCGGTGGCGGCGGGTGACCCTCGTCGAGATCGCCGGCTCCGGGCTCGCGGAACTCACCTGCGCACGGCTGCTCGCCGCCCGGGGGCACCGGGTCCGGCTGGCTCCGCCCCAGCCGCCCCGGCCGCCCGCGCAGCCCACGGGGGCGGCCGGGGCAGGGGCCGGGGCGCGGCCCCTCCTGCTGACGGGGCCCACGCTGGAGCTCGTGGCTCAGCTCTGGGGCGACGGACTGCTCGACGGCGGCTGGCCGCTCACCCACCGCCACGCGCGGTGGGGCGCGGAGCCGTCACCGGCCCGGTTCCCGCAGCCCGGACGGGCGGTGGACGGGTCGGTGCTGGCCGCCCGGATGCGCGAGCGGCTGGGCGCCGGGGACCTTTCCGGGGAACCGCCGTCGTGGACGGTGACGGCCGCCCACGGCGAGCGCGCCGCGCACGAACAGACCGGGCGCCGACGGCTGCTGGCCGGAACCGCTCCCGTGCGGCGCCCGCGCGACCAGGACACGGCCCGGCTGGACTGCACCGGGCTGGGCTGGCTCCACCTGACGCCGCTCGGCCAAGACGCGTGCCTCGTACAGGCGATGGTGCCCGGGCCGGCCGCGGATCCGGCCGGGCTGCTCGCACGGCTGCTGGCCGAGTCCGCCCTCGGGAGCCGGCTGCGCCGACCGCCCCGTACCGCGGTGGCCCTGGCCGCGGCGCCCCGGGTCCGGCTCGCCCCGGCGGTGCCGCCCGTGGCGGGCCGCGGCGGCCTGCTGGTCGTCGGAGCGGGCGCCCTGCGGCAGGACCCGATCAGCGGCACGGGCACCGCGCAGGCCCTGCGTACGGCGATCCTGGCCGCGGCGGTGATCGACGCGGCCGCGGCCGGCACGTCCGCGCGTGCGCTGTGCGCCCACTACGCGAACCGCCTGCGCGCGGCCTTCCACGACCATCTGGCCACCTGTCTGCGGCTGTACCCGACGGCCTTCGGTTCCGGGGCCTGGCGGGACGAGATCGACGCGATGCGCCGCGCCCTGCGGGGCGGCGCGGCGGGTGGCCGCGGTCACCCGGGACCACCCCCGCGTCCTGGTGCGCACGGCGCCGGCCGATGACGAGATGCGCCGCGCCCCGGCCCGAGCAGCGGCCGAGGCCGTGCGCGGCGGCACCCGGTCCGGGTCGGCCGGACCGGGTGCCGCTGTGCCTCCGTCGCGTCACGCGGGCTTCTGCGACCAGCTCGTGCACAGGGACCAGATGATGAACACGTCGATCGCGATGATGATGATCGACCACCAGGGCTGGTAGGGCAGCCACAGGAAGTTCACGATGATGCTGAGGCCGGCGAGGGCGATGCCCGCGCCCCTGGCCACGTTCGAGCCGAGGAACAGGCCCACTCCGGTCAGGACGACGATGAGTCCGACGATGAGGTGGATCCAGCCCCAGGCCGTCAGGTCGAATTCGAAGACGTAGCTGCCGAGGCGGGCGTACACGTCGTCCTCGGCGATGGCCGCGATGCCCTGGAAGATCGCGAGGCATCCGGTCACGACGAGGAGCACCGCGGCGAAGAACGTGCCGACCGCCCCTCCTGTTCCGTCGCCACCGCTGGACAGCGGTGTGGTGCCCGGCGCGGGGCCGGTATTCCAAGTTCCCCCGGTCGGTGTCGACTGGCCCATCGAACTCACCTCACAGTTGGCGGTACCGCGCCGGGCACACTTCGCAGTGTCGTCCGGCCGACGGCTTCTCGTGATCACCCGAAGCGGGTGGTCCTCCCTTCCGGGTCGGGGAGGGGTGCGGCGTCAGGCGGGTACCTGGCGCATTTCGAGCACCCGCAGGCCCAGGGACTGGAAGCGCGTGAGGAGCCCGTACAGGTGTGCCTCGTCCGCCACGATGCCGAGGAGGAGCGTCTGCTCCCGGACCGGGATCCGGTCGAGCTCGGGGAAGTTCGCGGCGAGTGTGTCCGGCACGACGCCCGAGATGCGGAACTCGTAGCGCATGAGAGCACTCACTTCTCTCCGAAGGAAGACTTCAGGTGCCTTGCGCTGCCATCGTCGGTCCGGGTCCCGGCGCACCGCATCGCCCGGTACGGGCGAGAGGACCACGCGTCGGATCAGAGCAGACCGAGGTCCTGGGCCCGGTGGACGGCGTCGCTGCGCCGGGTGACGCCGAGCTTGCGGTAGATGCTCTTCAGATGGGTCTTGACCGTGTTGGCCGACACGTACAGCTCGGCCGCGATCTCCTCGGTGGAGAGCATCCGGGCCGCCTGGCGCAGTACGTCGGTCTCCCGCGCGCTGAGCGCCTCCACCACGGGCGGCGGCCCCTCGGCCTGGCTGCCGGTCCGGCTGACGGGCCCCCGCTCCCGGCCGGCCGGGCTGCCGGGGGGCGGTACCGGCCGGGTGGCCTCCCGCAGGCTCCGGCGCACCCAGGGCCCGCCCTCGGCGAACGGCCGGCGCAGTTCCTCCGGCCGGGCGAGCTCCACGGCCTCGGCCAGCCTCCGGTGCGCCTCCGCGGTGTCGCCGTCGGCCGCGGTGATCCGGGCCCTGAGCAGGCACGCACCGACCCTGACCGGCAGCGTGAGGCCGTCGTCCGCGGGCAGGGCCGCCAGCTCCCGCGCGGCGGGCTCGGCACGACCGGCCGCCATGAGGGCGCGGGCCCGGGCCAGCGCGTGCTCGGGCCGCCCGGACGGCACGGTGTCCAGCGCCCGCAGGGCCGCGGCGGCGTCACCGCGGGCCAGGTGTGCGGCCGATGCGGCCACCGCCAGCTCGTCCGCCGCCCACGCCCCGGCCGGCGCGGTCCCCGCCGGCCACGGCCGGGTGAGGACGGCGAGCGCGACCTCGCCGTCGCCCTCGGCGGCCGCGATCCGGGCGCCGATGACGGCGGCCGCCACCGCGACGGCGGGTTCGGGGCGGGGCCCGGCGGCCGCCGTCGCGGTCGCCAGGTCCAGGTGGGAGCGGGCGGCCGGCAGGTCGTCCTGCTCCAGGGCGACGCCCGCCAGGACGAGGTGACCGGTACCGGACCGGCGCTCGGGCGGGAGGGCGGACTGCTCGGCGACGGCGAGGGACGCCCGGGCGTGTGCGACGGCCTGCCGCAGCCGGCCGCGCATCAGTTCCGTGAGGGCCAGCGAGCCGAGGGCGTCGCAGAGCGGCGGGTACAGCGCCGCGAGCTCCGTTCCCGATGCCGCTCCCGATGCCGTGTCCGGCGCCGGTCCCGGCTCCGTTCCCGGCCGCGTTCCGGGTTCTCCGCAGGCCTCGACCGCGGCCGTGAGGGCGCTGTGCGCGCCGTCGAGCCGTCCGGCGCCGAGCCGCACCGCGCCGAGGGCCGCCAGCAGCAGGGCCCGGATCTCCGGGTGCGCGCCGACCAGCGGGGCCGGCAGTTCGCCGAGTACGCGCTCGGCGTCGGCCGCCGCCCGCTCGGTGGCCGCCGGGTCGCCGGTCGCACGGCCGGCGAGCACCCCGAGGAAGGACCGGCTGACCCGGGCGGCCGGGCCGGATCCGGGGCCCAGGTGGGAGTCCGCGCGCCGCACCGCTTCCTCGTACCCGGGGAGGTCCTGTACGACGAGCCGGGCGGCCGCGCCGACCAGTGCCGGGGCCGCCCCCTCCGTCTCGGCCGGCAGCGGGGCGAACGCCCGGTTGAGCTGCTCCGCCTCCAGGCCGGTGAACAGCCGCCCGATCGCCAGGGCGTCGACGAGCTGCCCGGCGGCGAACGGCCAGTCACCGGCGGCCGCCCCCTGGACGACGGCTTCGGTGAGCCGGCCGGTGCCGGCGAGCCAGCGTGCCGCCCGCCCGTGCAACTGCTGTTCGAGGCCCGGGTGACGCTGGCGCAGGTGGGCGCGCAGCACCTCGGCGAACAGGGGATGCAGCCGGTACCAGGCCGATGCGTCGACCTGTTCCAGGAACGCGTTGTCGCGGGCCAGGCCGGCGAGCGTGCGGGCGGCGTCGTCGCGGCCGGTCAGCGCGTCCGCGAGGTCGGGGTGGACACGGTCCGTCACACAGACGCGCAGCAGCAGGTCCTGGGTGTCCGGCGGCTGCGCGTCGAGGACCTCCCCCAGCAGGTAGTCGGCGATCGTGGTGCGGTCGGCCGCGAACTGGCGGACGAAGGCCTCCGGGTCGGGGCTGCGCTGCATCGCGAGGGCGCACAGCCGCACCCCCGCGGCCCATCCCTCCGTACGCTGCATGAGGAGCCGGATGCCGTCCGGTGAGAGGTCCAGCCGGTGCTCGCCCAGCAGGGCCTCGGCGTCCGCGTGGGTGAACCGGAGGTCGGCGTGCCGGATCTCCGCGATCTCCCCGGCGGCCCGGTAGCGGTGGAGCGGGAGCAGGGAGTCCGTCCGGCTGGTGAGCACGATGCGCAGCCCCCCGGCGGCGTGCCGCAGGACGAAGTCCAGCCCTTCCGTCATGGCGGGCGGCTGGGCCGTGTCGAACTGGTCGAGCACGAGGACCACGGGCTGAGCGGACTCGGCCAGTCCCGCCGCCAGACGCACCAGGAAGGACTGGGTCACCCCCTCGGCGCGGGTCGGCCTGCCCACCGCGGCGGGTATCTCGACGCCGCCGCGGTGCAGGGCCTCCAGGACGTACGCCCAGAAGACGCCGGGGGCGTCGTCGGGTTCGACGGTCAGCCACACGGGGGGCCGCGGAGCGCGACGGCCGGCCGCGGCCCAGTGAGCGGTGAGCACCGTCTTGCCGGAGCCGGCCGGACCGTTGATCAGGGTGAGCGGGCCCCGTACCCCGGCCGTCAGGCGTCTGAGCAGCTCGGGCCGGTGGACGAGAGTCTTCGGCACGGCCGGTGCGGTGAATCGGGCCGTGAGCATCGGATCGCTCTGCGGTCGGGCCACGTCCTCCACTCAAGCCGCGATCGGTCGTGATCACCACTCGGGTCACCCGGTCCGGGTGAGGCGCGGGCTGATTGCGGGGGTGGTGGCAGCTCACTGCGGGGTGGCGGGGGGCTCGCTGCGGGGCGGGGGCGGGTCGTCGGGGGTGCGCAGGTGGTGGGCCGGCAGGGACTCGTGGGCCAGTACGTAGCCCAGGGCGACGCCCATGGTGACGACGACGAAGAACATGATCAGCCAGGACAGGACGACGAAGACCAGCCCGAGGCCGCCGAACTGCTCCAGGCTGTGGTTCAGGGCACGGGGCATGTAGAACCTGGAGCCCCAGCTGATCAGGCCGGCCCCCACCGCGGTCAGTACCGCGCCGGGCAGCAGCGGCAGCCACGCCACCCGGCCGCCGAGCAGGAGGTGCTGCGTCCACCACCACAGCAGGATGCCGCTGATCAGCGAGACGACCGCGCCGAGGACGGGGCCCGCCCCGAACGCCTGCTGGATGGGCCCCTGGAACAACAGGGCCGTCAGCCAGACCAGCAGCCAGACCACCCAGCGCCAGGCCGCGAGCCGGGCGCCCGCCTTCGGCAGGTGCCACGCGCGCTCGCAGGTCCGCTGGAGTGCGCGGCTGCAGGCGGTCGCGGACAGCAGCGTGACCACGACACCCACGACCCCGGTACTCGCGATGGTCGTCGTGTCCTCGCCGCTGTTGTGCACCACCGCGCGAATCTGGTCCAGGGCCGGGCCGGTCAGGCCCAGGGTCCCGCTGACGGTGGCCACGAGCTGTTTGCGCATCCAGTCGGGTGCGAGGGCCCCGATGACGAAGATGGCGGGGATCGCGCCGAGGAAGGCCTGCGCGGCCAGCCGGGTCGCGCAGTCCAGCAGGTTGACGCGGGCGAACTGTTCGAGGATCCGGCCCAGGAACGGCGTGTACTTGCGCATCCATCCCGGCACGGTGAAACGGGGCGGCTTGTCACGCGGTTCCGACACGGTGACGGCTCCTTCCGCGGACGGCGCCTGTCGGCTGCGGTTGCCCTGCATGAGCAGGATGGGTCAGCGCCGGACGTCCGGCACGTCGACAGGGCCGCCCGCACGAAAAAAGGAGCGCCGTCGCAGGGGCTCCGCGCCTACCATCCAGGCCGAGCCCCATGAGAGAAGGACCGATGGAGATCATCTTCCGGAAGCTCCCGGACAACCGGCACGACCTCGAGGTCCGCGACCGGCGAGGCCCGGACGTACGGCTGATGTCCCAGGCGACGGGCCCGACCATGCCGCACGACCTCGTGCACGCGGCGGTCGAGAGCGCGCTCTCGATCACCGACGGGTTCTGGGGAGCCATGGCGCGGGGCGCCACCTTCGAGGGCTTCGAGATGGCGGCCCCGACCCGCCACCGCCGGTCGGGGATGAAGATCCTGCGACGCGGCGGTGACGCGGTGCTGCGGGTCGAGCTCTCCGTCAACTGGGCCTACCGTGTGTGGTCCGGCCTGAGTACGGACGGCAGGGGCGTGGGCCGGAGCCCGCTGGACGACCGTCAGGTCGCCCTGGCCCGCGCGGCGCTCGACCGTGCCGCCGAGCGCTGGGCTGGGGTGGCGGAGGGCGGAACCCTCACCTGGCGCTGGTGAGGACCGGGCCGCGGCCGGCCGGCGTACCCACCCGGCCCCTGCCCCGCTCCCCCGCCTTCCGCCGTACCCCGCTACAGACCCTGGATGCCGGTGTACAGGCGGGCGATCCCGTGCTCCAGCGGGCCGAGTTCCCTCCCGCGGTCCGTGTCCAGGACGGCGATCTCCGCTTCCACCGCCGCGAGTTCCTCCGGGCTGCCCGTGATCGTCAACTGGTGCCGATAGGCCCTGAGTACGACCACGAGCAACTGCACCCTCCCGGCTTCCAGGGCGTGCATCCGGCGTGCGGCCGCGACCGCCTCGGCCCGCAGGGCGAGGGCCGTACCGGGCTGACCGGCGAACTCCTGGTGGCTGTAGGCGCACAGCGCCCGGGCCAGCAGGGGGAGGTACGCGAGCGGGCTCACCTGTGCGAGCACGCGGTATGCGGCGACCTCCTGTCGGACGGTCAGGGTCTGGGAACCGAGGAGGGCCACTCGTGCTCGGAGTATCGCGTCGTGACTGATGTGCGCCGTGTGAGTCATGACGATGATTCTGAAAGCCGCACAGGGGCCCGAACAAGGACAATCGGCTGTGCCCTTGGTCCTACGAAAACCCGCTCTGACCTGTCATGATGGATACGTCTTCACCCCTGCGCCCACCCGGAGCCCGCTCGGCGGTCGAGTCAGCCGGCGAGGAAGGACAGCCGGACCTGACGGCGGGGGTTGTCCCGGTTGGTGTCCACGAGGGTGACGGACTGCCAGGTTCCGAGTTCCAGCGCCCCGTCGATCACCGGCAGCGTCGCGTGCGGCGGGACGATCGCGGGCAGGACGTGGTCGCGGCCGTGGCCCGGGGAGCCGTGCCGGTGCCGCCACCGGTCGTCGGCCGGCAGCAGGTGCTTCAGGGCGGTGAGCAGGTCGTCGTCACTGCCCGCTCCCGTCTCGATGACGGCGAGCCCGGCGGTCGCGTGCGGCGTGAAGATGTTCAGCAGTCCGCTCCGGCCGCGCGCCACCTCCCCGAGGAAGGCCGCGCAGGCGGAGGTCAGGTCGTGGACGGTCTCCCGGTCGCCGGTCGTCACGTCGATGGTGCGCGATACGAAGGTGTCGGCCATGGCGCCATCCTCCCGCCGCACCGCTGCGCGGCGGCGCAACCGGGCCGGTGCCGGCGGCAGCAGGCAGGCAGCGGGCCGGGACACTTACGATGATCACGGGGACGTGATCACGGACGGGGGGCGGACCGGTGACGGAGGATGCGCGAACTCCGGGCAGCCTGCCGGTGGCGGAGCTGAGGGCCCTGAAGGAGCGGCTCGTCGCACTCGACGTGACCGCCGGGGCGCGGTGGGCGGCGGCCGGGGCACTGGAGGCGGTGCGCACCGCCGGCCGGGGCGGCCCGGTGCGGGACGCCGGGGAGCGGGCCGCGCTCGCCGAGCTGTTGCAGGTCGCCGCATGGATCGCCTTTGACGCCGAACAGCAGCCCCTCTCACGGCGGTTGCACCTGCGCGCGCTGCAACTGGCCGCCGGTGAACGTGAGTCCGGACCGGCGGAGGTGGAACCCCTCATCCTCGCGGTGCTGTCGATGCAGGAGGAACACCTGGGCCGGCCGGCGAGTTCGCTGCGCATCGCCGGGTCCGTACTGGCCCGCGGGGACCTTCCGGGCCGGGTGGCGGCAATCTTCCATGTGCGCGCGGGGCGTGCCCTGGCCCGTCTGGGGCAGGGCCCGCGGGCCGAACGGGCCCTGCGCACCGCCGGTGAACTCCTCGCGGAGGGACCCTCGGACCGGGATCCCGCGTGGGCCTGGTGGTTCGACCGGGCCGAACTCGACGGTCACGCGGGGCTGGCACGGGCCGCCCTGGGGGACCCGGAGGGCGCCGCGGGCCTGCTGCACGGTGCCGCGTACGCCGGTGGCGACGGCCCCGCCTACCGGGTGCTGTTCGCGGCGGAGCTCGCCCGCGTCCTGGCCCGGGGCGGGGACTGGCACGAGGCCGAGGCGGTGATGTCCGGCCTGGTCGGCGCCGTGCCGGGCATCGGGTCCGTACGTGCGTTACGGGTGATGGTCGATGCCGTCCGGCTCGTCGGGCAGGGGCACCGGGTGCCGCGCCCCGTCCGGGCCACCGCCCGCGACCTGGGCCACGTCCTGCGCGGCGTGGGCGGCGTGCGCGACAGGTGAGCCGTCCCGGACCGCCGACGGGACGGCCGGCGGGACGATCGGCCGGGCGCCCGGCTCACTGCACGCTGAGGCGGTGCGGGTGGGCCGGGTCGTGGGGGCAGGCGAAGACGTTGAGCTTGCCGAAGTTGCCGACGGCCACCCCGGTCGGCCGGTTCGCGTCGCCTCCTGTATCGGCCCTTGCCCGGGCCGCGGCTCCGGCGGGCAGCGGGCGCCAGCTCTCGCTGTCGGAGCGCCACTCGTACGAGTCGACGGTCAGCAGCAACCGCATGCCGTGACCGCAGTCGTGGCAGTCCATGCGCCCGGGTCCGGTGACGTTCCACGCCGCGTGCCCGCCGGCCTTCCAGCCGGGTGCGACCGACAGGTCGCTCTGGTAGCTCGGCAGGGCGAGGTCCTCGTCCTCGTCCTCGTCCTCCACCTCGTACGCGGCCTCCTCCCGCGCGTCCTCCCACTCCTCGACGCGCTCGCCGAGTTCGCCGGTCAGCGACTCGATGTACGGGTACTCGGTGACCTGCTCCGGGTGGAGCACGCAGGGCGCGGGCAGGTAGCCCTCGAAGCCGGCACGGGCCGGTTCCGGCTGCGGGGCGAGGATTGCGCGGACCTCCGCGGACCGCCGCCACCTCAGCCGCACGTGCATGCCGGACCCCGTGGGCCCGTGGAGGTCGAAAGGGCACCAGAACACCTGGAGCAGATCGCAGCCGTCGGGGCCGGCGGCCAGGTCCGGGACGTCCCCGGAGTAGAGCTGGGCCAGCGCCAGCAGCGGCCCGCTGTGCCGGTGCTCCTCGTCGCACGCCGGCCATGGCTCGTCCGCGGGCCAGAGCAGCGGGCCGCCGACGTGGCTGTCGCGGGCCGTCGGACGTCCGGCACGCGGGTGCAGCCGGGTCGCCGTCGCGCGATGGGCGGCCAGTCCGGGGAACAGTGCCTCGATGTCGAGCGGCCTCGGCGGGGTGGTGAAGATCATGCGGCCGAACCTACAAGGCGGCGACGCGGGGGTGCGCTCTGCGGGTGTGGGAAGGCAACTGCAGCGGGCATACCTTTCATACTTCCCCCCACCGCTCGCACAACCTTCGGTTGAAAGGATGATCGGTGACCTCTCAAAGCATTCATCAGTCCTCTACAGGGCATGGACCGGTCCTCCGTGGCGAGCCGGCGGTGGAGTGGGCGACGGGCATGGTGATGGCCCTGGCACCCTGCGGGGCCCGTGAGGCACGGCTCGTGCTGGCGGCCGCCGCCGAACTCGTCCAGGTCCCGGTGGCGGACCTCGCGGCCGCGGTGGTCGCGGGCGCGCGCGGGGAACCTGTACCCGCCCGGTGGGAACGGGCGCTGCGGCGGGCGGTGGAGGCTCTGCGGAGCCCCCTGCCGGGGACGGAGGGCGGGCGGGGGGTCGGCCTGTTGCCCAGCCGGGCCCGCACCGAGGACGCCCTGGCCCGGTTCCGCGCGTCCCGCGAGCGGCTCGCCGCCGCCCCCGGCGACCCTCCGGCCCGCAGCGCCATGGACGACGCGGCCTACACCCTGTGCGTACTCATGGGCCGGTCGACCGTCCACGAGGCCGTCGCGGCCGCCGAACGGCACCTGGCGGGACCCGACTGACCCCGCCCCCGCCCGGCACCGAGTCCTCAGGTGTCCTCGTCGAGTGCGGAGGCGAAGCCGATGCACTCGACGTCGATCTGGTCGGCTAGCTCCGTCAGCACTCCGGACAGGTCCCGGGCGGTCTGGAGGTCTCCGCGCAGCTCGCCGGATTCGGCCGAACGCTCCCAGTCCGCGGCGAGGCGGCGCAGGAGGGTGGTCACGTGATCGGCGGGGATCAGCATCGCGCCGTCGACGGCGGGGATCAGCGGTATCGACACATGGATCATGGCTAGCCCTCCCGGAGAACCCTTGTCCGCGGCGGCTACCCGGTCGGCGGCGGGCCAATCACCCGGCCGCGGCCCGGAGCCAATCGTGTGCGGGGGCGGGCACCGGGTAGGCGCCGGGCGTACCGGAACGTCCGCACACCGCCCAGGGAGTGATCATGCCTCGTGGTTCCAGCCCCAAGCGTGAACGCCAGTACGAGCACATCAAGGAGAGCGCCGAGGAGCGCGGCGAGAGCCCGGAGAGGGCGAAGGAGATCGCCGCGCGGACGGTGAACAAGGAACGGGCCAGGGCCGGTGAGTCCGAGACGGCGAGCAGGACATCGCTGGAGGACATCTCCTCCGGCCGGCGCGGCGGACTGCGCTCGCACAAGGGAGCCGGCGGCCCGACCTACGACCAGCTCTACGAGGAGGCCAAGCGGAAGAACATCCACGGCCGTTCCTCGATGGACAAGGCCGAGCTCAAGCGGAAGCTGGGCCACTGACGACGAAGGAGGACGCGATGACACGGCACGGGCAGGACCACGGCCGGCGGCCGACCACCCCGTCGCGGGCCCCGGGCGAGAGCGGGGATCCGGAGGCCCGCCGGGAAGCGGACCGGGCCGTCCTGCGGGACGCGGGCGGCGGGGACGACGACGGCGCGGGCGCGCACACCGCGAAGCGGCAGCGGCCGGGCACGGGACGGGAGGAACAGGTCCGCCCGCACCACCCGCAGGGCGGGCGTCCCGAGCCGGAGAGCGGCGACGGCTGAACCACTGCCGGACCGTCCGGCCCTGGTCCGCCGGACACCCCCTAGGCCGGTCGGCTCAGGCGACGGATGATCGGGCCGTTCCCGGGGTAACCGCACGGCGTGATCACATTCGGCGTCGAAGAGGAATACCTGCTGGTGGACCCGGTGACGGTGCTGCCGGTGCCCGGGGCCGAGTACGTCCGCAGGGCGGCCGGGCTGGGTCCGCTCGCGGAGGACGACGAGGTCCAGGACGAGCTGCTGCAGGCCCAGGTCGAGGTCGCCACGCCCGTCTGCACGGAGCTGGAGGAGGTGGGGGGCCACCTCCTGCGGCTGCGGCACGCGGTCGCCTCCGCCGCCGAGGAGCACGGCTGCCGGGTCGCCATGGCCGCAACCGCACCGCTCAGGAACGCCTCGGCGGTACCGGTCACCCGCAAGCCGCGGTATCTGAGGATGGAGGGCCAGGCCCGGCAGCTGGTGGACGAGCAGCTGATCAACGGCATGCACGTGCACGTGGGGGTGCCCGATCCGGAGACCGGCGTCGCGGTACTCAACCGCATCCGGGTCTGGCTGCCGGCACTGCTGGCCATGTCGGCGAACTCTCCCCTGTGGGACGGCAAGGACACCGGCTTCGCGAGCTGGCGCACGATCGTCTTCGGCCGCTGGCCGGTGAGCGGCCCGCCCCCGTACTTCGACGGCCTGGCCGACTACGAGCAGCGGATCGACGCCCTGGTGGCGTCGGGGGTGATCGCCGACCGGGGCCAGCTGTACTGGCAGGCACGGCTCTCCGACCGGTTCCCGACCGTGGAGATCCGCTGCCTGGACGTGCAGCTGCGGGCCGACGACGCGGTGATGCTGGCCGGTCTGGTGCGTGCGCTGGTCGCGGTCGCCCTCGCCGAGGAGAAGGCCGGGGTCGCACCGGTCCGGTGCCGGCCGGAGCTGCTGCAGGCCGCCAACTGGCACGCGGCCCGGCACGGCCTGAACTCCACGCTGGTCGACCCCGACGGCCGCTGTCGCAGCAGCGGCGACGTGCTGTCCTTGCTGCTGGCCCACGTCACTCCGGCCCTGGTGGAGTCCGGCGACGAACGCGAGGTGTCGTCGCTCGTCCACCGGCTGCTGCAGGAGGGGACGCCGGCCGACCGGCAGCGCCGGGCCCTGCGGGAGGGCGGTATGCCGGCTCTGCGGAGCCTGATCGTGGGCGACTCCCCGTCCGGTTGAACCGGGCCCGCCTCGGGGCCGGGGCAGGGTCCGGAGCCGCGTCGTGAGGACGGCCGGTCGGCGGACGGCGCCGTGGGATGCTGGTACCCATGACCCTGGAAGACCTGGTGAGGCTGCGCCGCGCCCGGGACGTGATCGACCGCGACTACGCGGAGCCCCTGGACGTGCCGGCGCTCGCGAAGGTCGCTCTGATGTCGCCGGGGCATTTCTCCCGCAGTTTCCGGGCCGCCTTCGGGGAGACCCCGTACAGCTATCTGATGACCCGCCGCGTCGAGCGCGCGAAGGCGCTGCTGCGGCGCGGCGACCTGAGCGTGACGGAGGTCTGCTTCGCCGTGGGGAGCACGTCGCTGGGGTCCTTCAGCTCGCGCTTCACCAAGCTGGTCGGCGAGAGCCCCAGCGCGTACCGGGCCCGCGCGCACGAGGCGGGTGAGGCGATCCCGGCGTGCGTCGCCAAGTACATGACGCGACCGGTGAGGGGCGGTGACCCGAACAGGGGCGGTGAACCGGTCGGGGATCCGGTCGGGGATCCGGTCGGGGATCCGGTCGGGGATCCGGTCGGGGATCCGGTCAGGAATGGAGAAGCGAAATCGGCGGGCGCCTCGTAGCGTCGGAGCCATGAACATCAACCTCTCGCAGTGCTTCATCGCAGTCGACGACCACGACAAGGCGATCGCGTTCTACCGCGACGTCCTCGGCCTGGAGGTGCGCAACGACGTCGGGTTCGAGGGGATGCGCTGGGTGACCGTGGGGTCGCCCTCGCAGGACGTCGAGATCGTCCTCGAACCGCCGCTCGCCGACCCCGGCGCACCCGCCGCGGACCGGCAGGCGATGGCCGAGCTGCTGGCCAAGGGCATGCTGCGCGGCGTGATCTTCTCCACGGACGACGTCGACGCCACCTTCGAACGCATCCGGGCGGCGGGCGGCGAGGTCATGCAGGAGCCGATCGACCAGCCTTACGGTGTCCGCGACTGTGCCTTCCGCGACCCGGCCGGCAACATGCTCCGCTTCAACCAGCCCCGCAAGCAGTAGCAGCGCCCCGCCCACCACGGCCGCGGTCACCTTCGCGTCACCCGGCGTGAACCGGGCCGCGGCCCGCCCTCACGGATGGAGAAACGCCCAGCATGGCCACGAGGAAGAGCACGCAGCCGCCCGCCCCGCACGCTGCCGACAGTCACGACCTGATCCGCGTGCACGGCGCCCGCGTGAACAACCTCAAGGACGTGAGCATAGAGATTCCCAAACGCCGGCTGACGGTGTTCACCGGGGTCTCCGGCTCGGGCAAGAGTTCGCTGGTCTTCGACACGATCGCCGCGGAGTCGCAGCGGCTGATCAACGAGACGTACAGCGCCTTCGTGCAGGGCTTCATGCCGACACTGGCGCGGCCCGAGGTCGACGTGCTCGACGGGCTGACCACCGCGATCATCGTCGACCAGCAGCGGATGGGCGGCGACCCGCGCTCCACGGTGGGCACCGCGACCGACGCCAACGCGATGCTGCGCATTCTGTTCAGCCGCCTCGGCAAGCCCTACATCGGCTCGCCCAAGGCGTTCTCCTTCAACGTCGCCTCCATCAGCGGCGCGGGGGCGGTCACGGTGGAGCGAGGCGGCCAGACGGTGAAGGAGCGCCGCTCCTTCAGCATCACCGGTGGCATGTGCCCCCGCTGCGAGGGCCGCGGCTCGGTCACCGATCTCGACCTCACCCAGCTCTACGACGACTCCAAGTCGCTGAACGACGGCGCCCTGACCGTCCCCGGCTACAAGCCGGGCGGCTGGAGCTACCGGCTCTACAGCGAGTCGGGGCTCTACGACGCCGACAAGCCGATCCGCAAGTACACCAAGCGGGAGCTGCACGACTTCCTTCACCGCGAGCCGGTCCGGATGAAGATCGCGGGCATCAACATGACGTACGAGGGCCTGATCCCCCGGATCCAGAAGTCGATGCTCGCCAAGGACCGGGAGTCGATGCAGCCGCACATCCGGGAGTTCGTGGACCGGGCGGTCACCTTCACGACCTGCCCCGACTGCGACGGCACCCGGCTCACCGAGGCGGCCCGCTCGTCGAAGATCAAGAAGGTGAGCATCGCCGACGCGTGCGCGATGCAGATCAGCGACCTCGCCGCATGGGTCGACTCTCTCGACGAGCCCTCGGTGGCGCCGCTGCTCGCCACGCTCCACCACACCCTCGCATCGTTCGTCGAGATCGGTCTCGGCTACCTCTCCCTCGACCGTCCCGCGGGTACGCTCTCCGGCGGCGAGGCGCAGCGCGTCAAGATGATCCGCCACCTCGGTTCCTCGCTCACCGACACCACCTACGTCTTCGACGAGCCCACCACCGGCCTGCACCCGCACGACATCCAGCGGATGAACGGCCTGCTGCTGCGGCTGCGCGACAAGGGCAACACGGTGCTCGTCGTGGAGCACAAGCCGGAGACGATCGCGATCGCCGACCACGTCGTCGACCTCGGCCCCGGCGCCGGCACGGCGGGCGGCACCGTCTGCTTCGAGGGCAGCGTGGAGGGGCTGCGCAAGGGCGGCACCATCACGGGCCGGCACTTCGACGACCGGGCGGCCCTGAAGGAGACGGTGAGGACGCCCACCGGCATGCTCCCGATCCGCGGCGCCACCACGCACAACCTGCGTGACGTCGACGTCGACATCCCGCTGGGCGTCCTCACCGTCATCACCGGGGTCGCGGGCTCCGGGAAGAGTTCGCTGATCCACGGTTCGATCCCGGCCGGCGAGGGCGTCGTGTCGATCGACCAGGGTGCGATCCGCGGTTCCCGGCGCAGCAACCCGGCGACGTACACCGGTCTGCTCGACCCGATCCGCAAGGCCTTCGCGAAGGCCCACGGGGTCAAGCCGGCGCTGTTCAGCGCCAACTCCGAGGGCGCCTGCCCCACCTGCAACGGCGCGGGAGTGGTGTACACCGACCTGGCGATGATGGCGGGTGTCGCGACCACCTGCGAGGACTGCGAGGGCAAGCGGTTCCAGGCGTCGGTGCTGGACTACCACCTGGGGGGCCGCGACATCAGCGAGGTGCTCGCGATGCCGGTGACCGAGGCCCTGGAGTTCTTCGGTTCCGGTGAGGCGGCCACGCCCGCCGCGCACCGCATCCTGGACCGGCTCGCCGATGTCGGGCTGGGCTACGTCAGCCTCGGGCAGCCGCTCACCACGCTGTCCGGCGGCGAGCGGCAGCGGCTGAAGCTGGCCACGCACATGTCCGACAAGGGCGGCGTCTACGTCCTCGACGAGCCGACCACCGGACTCCACCTCGCCGACGTCGAACAGCTGCTCGGCCTGCTCGACCGGCTCGTCGACTCGGGCAAGTCGGTCATCGTCATCGAGCACCACCAGGCGGTCATGGCGCACGCCGACTGGATCGTCGACCTCGGCCCCGGCGCGGGCCACGACGGCGGCCTGATCGTCTTCGAGGGCACTCCCGCCGATCTCGTCGCCGACCGGTCCACCCTGACCGGGGAGCACCTCGCGGCCTACGTGGGCGCCTGACCGGCGGATGCGGCTTCCGCGGCCCCGTACCGGTCGCGGAGCCGGGGAAGCCGCGGAGGCCGGGGAAGCCGCGGAGGCCGCGGAGGCCACGGAGGCCGCGTCCGATCAGGTCGCGCACGGCGCGTACGCGCGATGGTCCGCGCACCGCGCGGAAGGCTTGACGGGTGACACGTCGCCTATCCCCCCGCCGTTCCCTCGTGGCGGCGGCCTGCGCCCTGGCCCTCGCCGCCGCGCTGTCCGCGCCGCTCGGCTGCGCGCCGGGACCGGCGCCGGTCGGCGAGACCGTGCGTACGGACGCCGGTGCGGTCCGGGGTGTGCGGTCGGGCCCTCACCTGGTCTTCCGGGGCATCCCGTACGCGGGCGCCCCCGCGGGGCGGCACCGGTGGGCGCCGCCCCGCCCCGTAACCCCGTGGCAGGGGGTGCGGGACGCGACCGTGCCGGGGCCGCTGTGTCCGCAGGTGCCCTCGCCGTACGCGCGGATCTCCAGTACGGAGGAGGACTGCCTGGTCCTGAACGTGACCACGCCGCCGGTGGCGGACCGGCGGCGGGCCGCACCTGTACTGGTCTGGATCCACGGCGACGGTGCCGTGGGCGGCGGCTCCTTCTTCGACGGGCGCCGGCTGGCCGCGCGCGGCCTGGTGGTCGTCACCGTCAACTACCGGCTCGGCGTTTTCGGCGGTCTGGCCCTGCCGGGGCTGGAGGGTTCCGGCACCTTCGGGCTGCAGGACCAGCGGGCCGCCCTGGAGTGGGTACGGAGGAACGCGCGGGCCTTCGGCGGCGATCCGGGCAACGTCACGGTCGCCGGTGTGTCCTTCGGGGCGTCGGCCGTCGCCGGGCACCTGACCTCGCCCGCCTCGGCGGGTCTGTTCCACCGCGCCGTCATGGCCAGCGGTGAGGGGATGATGGACATGCCGGCCGGTGCGATGGGGCCGGGCGTGCCGGGATATCCGTGGTACGTCTGGCGGACCGGACGGGAGATGGAGGACATCACCCGGGCGATGACCGGCTCCCTGGGCTGCGGCGACGACCGGCCGGAGCGCACCCTCGCCTGCCTGCGCGCCCTGCCCGTCCGCAGGATCCTCGACGTGCCGTACGTCATGAACGCCTTCCAGGCGTTCGGGTACGGCAACACCACCCTTCCCGAGCTGCCGCCCGCGGCCCTGCGGGCCGGACGATTCCACCGGGTGCCCGTCCTGTCCGGCGCCACCCGCGACGAGCACCGCACCTTCGTGGGGATGACGTACGACGCGGCCGGCCGGCCCTTCACCGCGGCGGACTACGACCGTGCCCTGCGCACCGCGTTCGGGGCCGCGGCCGCGGCGCGGGTACGGGCCGCGTACCCGCCGGGCGCCTTCGCGTCCCCCGCTCTGGCGTGGGCCGCGGTGGTCACCGACCGGATGTGGGCGCGCGGCACCCAGGCCCAGCACGACGCGCTCGCGCCGCATGTGCCGGTGTACGCCTACGAGTTCGCAGACCGCGACGCGCCGATGTTCCTCCCGCTGCCGGGCGGCTTCGATTTCGGGGCCTTCCATGCCGGTGATGTCCCGTACCTGTTCGAGGACGCGGCGGCGCAGCCGCGGTTCACCCCGGCGCAGCGCGGCCTGTCGGCCGTGATGACCGGCTACTGGGCGGCGTTCGCCCGTACCGGGGCGCCGCGGGGGGCCGGCCTGCCCGGCTGGCTCCCCCACCGTACGGACCGGCCGTACACGCAGTCGCTGGCGCCGGGGCGGACCGGCCCTGTCGACTACCGCCGGGAGCACCGCCTCGGCTTCTGGGACGACCTGTCCTGAGGCCCGGGCGCCCCCGGCTGCGACGGCGGCACGGATTCCCGCCAACTCTGCATATTCCCACACGAGTTGTGACCGCTCTGACTATGTTCTACGGGGCATATCGGTTCGCCCCAGGAGGTCAGATTGCAGTCCAGGCGCTCCCGCGCGCTCACCCGCCTGTTACGCCGCTCCCACCTGCTCATAGCCTTCGCCCTCGGTTCCGTGCTGATCGGCCTGACGCCGTGGCTCGGGGTCACGAGCACCGCGGCGGCCGGCCGCACCCCGGGACCGCGGGCCGCGCCCGTACCCTCCGACCAGCAGGCGGCGGTGCAGTCGCCGCACCACGGCGTCGCACCGGCCAACGCCATGGAGCCTGCGGCGCCCGTTCTGGACCGGGCAGGCTGGACGGCGACGGCGAGCGACGAGGAGACCACCGGCGAGAACGGCCGCGCCGCCAACGTCCTCGACGGTGACGCCGGCACCATCTGGCACAGCAAGTGGACCGCCACCGCGGCGCCCCTGCCGCACAGCATCACCATCGACATGCACCGCACGGCGGTCGTCTCCGCGCTCGTCTACCGCCCGCGGACCAACGGTCCCAACGGCCGTGTCGGCGAGTACGCCATCGGCATCAGCGCGGACGGGCAGAACTGGGGCACCCCCGTCGCCACCGGCACCCTCGCGGACGACGCCACCGCCAAGACCCTCGGCTTCGCCCCGACGGGCGCCCGGTTCGTCCGGCTGACGGCGATCACCGAGGCCGGCAACCGCGGGCCCTGGACCTCCGCCGCCGAGATCGACCTGCTGGGCGACCCCGGCACCCCCGCCGCCACCGTCGACCTGTCCCGGGCCGGCTGGACGGCGACGGCGAGCGACGAGGAGACCACCGGCGAGAACGGCCGCGCCGCCAACGTCCTCGACGGTGACGCCAACACCATCTGGCACAGCAAGTGGAGCGGTACCCCGGCTCCCCTGCCGCACAGCATCACCATCGACATGCACCGCACGGCGGTCGTCTCCGCGCTCGTCTACCATCCCCGCGGTGACGGTCCCAACGGGCGCGCGGGCGCGTACACCGTCGCGACCAGCACCGACGGCATCTCCTTCGGCGCTCCGGTGGCGTCCGGCACCTGGCGGGACGACGACACCGTCAAGACGGCCACCTTCACCCGCGCCGAGCACACCCGGTACATACGTCTGACGGTGACCAGTGAGGCGGGCGGCCGCGGTCCGTGGACCTCGGCGGGCGAGATACGCCTGAGCGGGCCGGCCAGCCCCGGCGTGCACGGGTCCTGGGGGCGGATCATCGGCTTCCCGCTGGTGCCGGTGGCCACCGCCGCCCTGCCCGGGGACAAGCTGCTCGCCTGGTCCGCGTACGCCGTCGACCGCTTCGGCGGCAGCAACGGCTACACCCAGACGGCGATCCTGGACCTGAAGACGGGCAAGGTGAGCCAGCGCCGCATCGACAACACCGGCCACGACATGTTCTGCCCCGGCATAGCCATGCTGGCGGACGGCCGGGTCCTGGTCACCGGCGGCAGCAACGCGGAGAAGGCCAGCGTCTACGACCCGGCCACCGACTCCTGGTCCGCGACCACCAGTATGAACATCGCCCGCGGCTACCAGGCCATGACGCTGCTCTCCACCGGTGAGGCCTTCGTCCTCGGCGGGTCCTGGAGCGGCAACGCGAGCACCGACAAGGCCGGTGAGGTCTGGTCGCCGGACACCCGTACGTGGCGCTCGCTGCCGGGTGTACCCGCGTCCAAGGCGCTGACCGCCGATCCGGCGGGCCCGTACCGCGCCGACAACCACATGTGGCTGCACGCCACTTCGGGCGGCAAGGTCCTGCAGCTGGGGCCGAGCAAGCAGATGAACTGGATCTCCACCGTCGGCCAGGGCTCCGTCACGCCCGCCGGCACCCGCGCCGACAGCCAGGACGCCATGACCGGCAACGCCGTCCCGTACGACATCGGCAAGCTGGTCACGCTGGGCGGCTCCCCGGCCTACCAGGACTCCCCGGCCACGCAGCGGGCGTACACCGTGGGCTTCTCGGGCAGCCAGGTCCAGGCGGCCCGCACCGGGGACATGGAGCACCCCCGCGCGTTCAGCAACAGTGTCGTGCTCCCGGACGGCAAGGTGGCCGTCTTCGGCGGCCAGGCCTATCCGGTGCCGTTCAGCGACGCCACCTCGGTCCTGACGCCCGAACTGTGGGACCCGGCGACCGGCAGGTTCACCCCGCTCGCCTCCATGGCCGTCCCGCGCAACTACCACAGCGTGGCCAACCTGCTGCCGGACGGCCGGGTATTCTCCGGTGGCGGCGGCCTGTGCGGCGACTGCGCGACCAACCATCCCGACGGGGCCGTCTTCACACCGCCCTACCTGCTGGGCGCGGACGGCACGCCCAAGCCGCGGCCCGCGATCACCGGGGGCGTGCCGCCGAGGGCGGCTCCGGGTGCGCAGCTGACGGTGAGCACCGACAAGTCCGTGGCGTCGTTCGTCCTGATGCGGGCCGCGGCCGCGACCCACTCCACCGACAACGACCAGCGGCGGGTGCCGCTCGTGTCCGCGCCCGCGGGAACGGGCGCGTACACCGTGTCGATCCCCTCCGACACCGGTGTGGTGCTGCCGGGGACATACATGCTCTTCGCCCTCGACGCCCAGGGGGTGCCGAGCATCGGACAGTTCGTGACCATTTCCTGACGCGCAAGCGCCCCCGCCCGGCCCGTGCGGGCCGGGCGGGGGCATCGTGACGCAGGCCCCGGGGCCGTACCGGCCTTTCACGCACCCGCGCTGGCCGAATCACGGCGGGTGGCACGGGTGTTCGGGCGACTCGGCTCCCCCGCGCGATCGTCCGCGGGTACGGTTCCGGCATGGACGTTCCCGCACCGAACCCGACCGACGACGCGGCGCTGCCGGCAGTGGTCAAGGACACCGCACGTCAACACCTGGTGAAACAGGGGGCATCGGGGCTGTCCCTGGACGCCGTGGCCCGCGACTGCGGACTGGCCGTCGCCGCTGTGGAGGCCGCCTTCCCGCACCGGGACGACCTGCTGACCGCGTTGATCGTCGACGCCTACGACGCGTCCGGCGCCGCGATGGAGCAGGCCGACCGGGCCGCCGCGGACAGCGGGGCACCGGCGGGCGCCCGGCTCCTCGCCGCGAGCCGCGCCCTGCGGCAGTGGTCCTTCGCCCACCCCGCCGAGTTCACACTCGTCTACGGCTCGCCCGTGCCCGGCTACCACGCCCCGCAGGACACCGTAGGGCCCGCCTCGCGCACCCCCGCGGTGCTCGCCGGCATCCTGCGTTCGGCGCTGGAGACCGGTGAACTCATTCCGCCCCGGCGGACGGTGCCCGGCGGACTGCTCCGGCCGGAGGCCCTGGAACTCTTCGGGGGTGCGCCCGCGGCCCCCTTCTCGGACATCGTCGAACGCGGCATCGTCCTGTGGAGCAGCCTGATCGGACTGCTCGTCTTCCAGGTCTTCAGCCGTACGCACGACAGCGTCCTGGACGAGGCCGCCTACTTCGACCATGCCGTCGCCGTGGCGGCCGAGACCGTCGGGCTCGTGGTCCCGCTGGGCGAGGACGACCACTGACGTGACCGCCATCCGTACCCTCTGCTTCGCCATAGCGGCGTTCTCCTCGTACGCCGCGCTCCTCTACCGTCTCTCCCAGGCCCGGCGCAGTTGGCGGGACGGCGCCTACCGCGCTCTGATCGCCACCCTCCTCCTGCAGTGCCTGACCTTCACCATGGGCGCCGTCGCCATGGGCGGGGGCAGCCTCTTCGGCATCGGCAACCTGGCCGTCCTGATCATGCACCTGGCCGCCGTCGCCTTCTGCGTGGCGGCGCAGATCATCCTGCTGCGGTGGGCGGCCACGGACGAGGCGGCGGCCCGCGGCACCCGGTACTGGCTGATCACCGGGATCGTGCTCGATGTGCTGCTGACGGCCCTGTTCTTCCTGGCGGACGGCCCCGGCCGGCCGCTGTCCGACTTCGACGGCACCAGCAGGCCGCTGCTGCTCACCTACCTCCTGGTCTTCATCGTGTCCCAGGCGGTGCCGTGCGTGACGATCTACCTGCAGTGCGGCCCGTACGCCCGGATGACGGACAACGCCTCGCTGCGGCAGGCGTTGCGGATGCTGTCGGTCGCCGCGGTCGTGCTGTTCCTCTACTGCACGGCCCGTACGGTCAACATCCTGACCGCGGCGGCCGGGGTGGACATCGGCGTCTGGAAGCTCGCCTCGAACGTCTTCAGCGCCTCGGGGATCGTGATCCTCTCCCTCAGCCTGATCAACTCCCTCTGGGGGCCGCCGGTTTCCCGGCTGGCGGAGTGGGCCCGCAGCTACCGTTCCTACCGGGCGCTGCATCCGCTGTGGCGGGATCTGTACGAGGCATCGCCCGACATCGCGCTGGAGCCACCGGGGGCCTCGGTCTCCGACCTCAACTACCGTCTGCACCGCCGGGTGGTCGAAATCCGGGACGGCTGGCGGGACTTGAGGCCGTACATCGACCGGGACACGCACGCGGCCGACGGTCCCGGCGGGGCGGCGGGCAGCGGGGTGGCCGGCGACGCGGGGGCGGAGGCGCGGCAGGCGTTCGCCGAAGCGGCGCAGATCAGACAGGCCCTGCGGGCGAAGCGGACCGGGAGCGTCCCCGACCACAGCAAGGACGCGGGCGATTTCGACGACCGCGACACGGACAACTTCATGGCGGAAGTCGCATGGCTCACCCAGGTGGCCGCCGCCTACAGTAAGCTCGGCAGGGCGAGTTGAGAGCTCCCGCCCGGTTTGCATCCCCCGTCAAACCGGGCGGGCACCTCCCGTTCCCCCGTTTTTCCTCGGGCCGGACGGGTGGATTCCGCCCGGACTGGCCCGGCCCATCCCCCGAGGGCCGGGCCAGTCCGATGTCCGCAGCAACCCGACCCCGTTTCCCCCGTGAGTCGCGTTAGCTGACAGCTATCGGCGAGACCCAACGTTGGCGGAGTCCAGGCCAATTGTCAACTGACAGCTATTCTGGGAAAGTGACGTATAGCCAAGGGCTATACCGGGGAGGTGACGGGAGGAAGGTTCACCATGACGGAGACCGACACCGAGGGCGATGACCGGCCCCTGCTCGCAGTACGCCTCGACGACCTGTTCAGGACGGTCCGCCCCAAGGGCCGGCACTGGACCAACGCCGAGGTCGCGGAGGAACTGAAGCGGGTCAATCCCGAACTCAAGGTCGGCGGCGTGTACTTGTCGCAGCTGCGCACCGGCAAGCGCTCCAATCCCTCACCCGACCTCCTTGCCGCCCTCGCCCGCTTCTTCGGCGTGTCGGTCGCGTACTTCTTCGACGACAAGGTCGCCGAGTCGGTCCTCGGCGAGCTCGCCGCCATCGAGGCCCTGCGGCAGTCGGGGGTCCGCGCCATCGCCATGCGGGCGGCCGGGATGAAGAAGGAGAACCTCCAGGCCATCACGGCCATCATGGACCAGTACCGGCAGTTGCAGGGCCTTCCGCCGGTCGACGATTCCTCCGGCCCCGAATGAGGGGCGCCAGGAAGGAGCGGTCGGCGGACCAGGACCGCCGCAGCCGGCTCAAGAAGCTCCGGAAGGCCGGTGCCGAGCGGATCGCCGCACTCGACCTGCCGAAGGCGACCGACGTGGCCGAACTGTGCCGCCACCTCGGCGAAGCGCGGGGCCGCCCCATCATCCTGGTCCCGCTGCAGATGCCCTCGTCGCATCCGTGCGGCATGTGGGTCGCCGCGCGCGACGAGGACCTGATCTTCTACGACGCCAACACCACCAGCGCGCATCAGGAGCACATCATCTTGCACGAGCTGGGCCACATCATCTGCTGCCATCGCGGGGCCGGCGGGCTCGACGAGACGGCCGCCCGCCTGCTCTTTCCCAACCTCGACCCCGAGCTCGTGCGCGACATGCTCCTGCGCGCCGCCTACGACGACGTGCAGGAACAGGAGGCGGAGATCATCGCCTACCTGCTCTCCCAGCGGATGGGCGGCGCCGCCGAAGGACGGGACGGTGCGGGCCCGCCCGGGGAGGCGGGAGCGGCCGGCGATCCCGGTACGAGCGCGATGCTCAGCCGTATCGAACGCACCCTGTTCTGAAATGACCCGCTCAGATCGCGGCGGCCGCCGACACCTCCTCCGCCACGACGGCGACCGCCCGGCGGATGTCGTCCTCGCGGTGCTCGGAGGTGAGGAAGAACCGCAGCCGGGACAGGCCCTCCTCCACCGCGGGGTGGAAGATCGGATCGGCGACGATCCCACGGGTGAACAGGCGGTCCGCGACGCGCAGGGTGCGCGCCGAATCGCCGAGGACAACCGGCACGATGGGTGTGCCGGCGCTGGAGCCGGTCGCCAGACCGGCCGCGCCGGCGAGCCCGAGGAACAGCCCGGCGTTGCGCCTGAGCGCGCGGACACGGTGCGGTTCCGCGACGATCAGCTCGGCGGCGGCCAGGGCGGCGGCTGCGTTGGCCGGGGTCAGGCCCACGCTGTAGACGAAGCCCGGGAGGGTGTGCCGCAGCCAGCGCACCATGCGGACCGAGCCTCCGAGGTACCCCCCGCAGCTGGCGAAGGACTTGGAGAGGGTGCCCATCCACAGGTCGACGTCGGCCCGGTCGACGCCGAAGAACTCGCCCACGCCCCGTCCGTGTTCGCCGACGGTCCCGATGCTGTGCGCCTCGTCGACCATCAGCAGGGCACCGTACCGCTTCTTCAGTTCGATCACGGCCGGCAGACCGACCAGGTCGCCGTCCATGCTGTAGGCACCCTCGACGACGATCAGGACCCGCCGGAAGCGCGACCGGTTGAGCCGCAGCAGGTGTTCCAGTTCGGCGGCGTCGTTGTGGGCGAACGGCCGTCGCGCCGCCCCGGACAGGGCACAGCCCTGGATGATGCTGTCGTGGGCCAGGGCGTCGTGCAGGACGAGGTCGCCCGGGCCGACGAGGTGCCCGATCGCCGTGACGTTGGTGGCATGGCCGCCGACCAGCGTGAGGCAGTCCCCGACGCCGAGGAAGTCCGCCAGCGCCCGCTCCAGACGGATCGTCAGTTCGCGCTCGCCCGACAGCGCGCGGCTCGCGGAGACCGAGGTCCCGTACCGCTCCACGGCTTGGTGCACGGCTTCGTTGACCGCGGGATGGCCGGAGATCCCGAGGTAGTTGTAGCTGCCGAAGGACAGGTACGAGCGGTCGCCGATCACTGTGGTGTCGCGGACGGTGCCCTCGTGGACGCGGAAGTACGGGAAGGCGGCGCCGCCGGCCATGACCGCACCCAGGCGCTGCTCGAAGAGCGCGACCTCCGGGAAGTCGTCGATGCTCGCCGCGTCGGCGCTCCATGCGGCCGGCCGCGCCTCGGGGGACGGAGCCCGGCCCGGGGCCGTCGGCCGGGCACGGCCCGGATCGAGCAGCGCGATCAGCCCGCCGACGGTGAGTTCGGGTGTGAACAGGTCCTCGGAGCGGAAGCCGGGGACGTGCTTGGTCAGGTTGACCGCCAGCTCCTGGAGCATGAGGGAGTCGAAGCCGAGCCCCGCCACCAGCTTCATGTCCTCGTCGAGGTCCGCGCGGGGGAACACCCCGGTCCGCGACACCGCGTCGAGCACGATGGACCCGGCGTCCGCACCGGGCGCGACGGATCCGGCGGATACGGCCTCCTCGGCGGGCTCGGCGGTCACGGCCGGCTCCTCAAGCTCGGCGGGTGGGACGGACGGGACGGGCTCGGCCGGCCGCGCCGCCTCGCGGGCGGCATCGTCCACGACCCAGTGGCGGCGCGGGGCGAGCGGGCTCGGCGGCAGGGTGCACGGGGGTGTGCGTCCCGCGGCGGCCGGCGCGACCGGCGTCGGCGCGGGCCCACCGTCGTGTCCGGCTTCCAGCGCCGAGGCCGCCGCGGCCAGCCGGGCGGCGGCGTCGGCGGGGTCCCGCGCGACCACGGCGAGGCGCTCCGTCAGGGGAGCCCGGCGGGCCAGGGTGTCCGCCACACCGGCCAGCGTCGGCTCGTCCTCGGTGATGGTCCGTGCCACGTCCCGGGCATAGCGGACCAGGCCGGCCCGGTCGCGAGCGGTGAGCACCAGTTCGTACGGTCCGTCGGCAGGGGCGGGGAGAACGGGTGGCCCGGCGCACTCCTCCACGACCACATGGACTCCGGTGCCGCCGAAGCCGAAGGCGCTCACCCCCGCCCTGCGGGGCCTGCCGCGCGCGGGCCACGCAACGGGTGCCGTCGCGACGGTCAGCCGTGCGGCATCGAGGGCGGCGGTGTCGGCGAGGCCGAATTCCGGCTGGGGCGGGATCACCCCGCGCTGGACGGCCAGGACCGTCTTGACGAGTCCGGCCAGCCCGGCCGAGTTGAGGGAGTGCCCGACGACCGCCTTGACGGCTCCGAGGTGGGCGGGGGCGGCGCCCGCACCGCGCAGTTCGCCCAGGACCGCGAGTTCGACGGGGTCACCGACGGTGGTCCCGGTGCCGTGCGCCTCCAGATAGTCCACCGCGCCCGGGGGAAGGCCCGCGTCGCGGTACGCCCGGCGCAGGGCCCTGAGCTGGCCGCCCGCCCGGGGGTGCATGCCGCCCTGCACGGTCCCGTCGTTGGCCGTGCCCACGCCCCGGATCACCGCGTACACCCGGTCGCCGGCCGCCCGGGCGTCGGCCAGCGGCCGCAGCACCAGGACCCCGGCGCCCTCCCCCAGGACGAAGCCGTCGGCCTCCGCGCCGAAGGGCAGGCACCGGCCGCTGCGCGAGATGGCTCCTATGCGGCACAGGCCCACCAGCAGGTCGGGGGCGAGGACGAGCTGGGCGCCACCGGCGATCGCGATGCGGGAGCGTCCGGCGCGCAGCGCGTGGACCGCGTTGGCGACGGCCATCAGCCCGCCGGAGCACGCGGAGTCCAGCGCGTAGCTCTCGCCGTGCAGATCGAAGACAGAACTGATGGTGTTCGGACCCATGTTGAGGAGGAGTCCGGCCACGGAGGTGCCGTGCAGCCCCTGGACGGCCCGTACGGCATCCTGGTGGCCGGGGTCCGTCACCCGGGCGCCGAACTCGCCACCGGCCAGCTGGCGCATCCGTATCCGCAAGGTGCTGAGCTCGCGGTAGCCGCTCTCGGTGAGGGCCGTGATCACCGAGGTCTCCTCGCGGTCGAAGCCGTCGGCCTCCCAGCCCGCGTCCTGGATCGCCTCGCGGGTCAGGTCGATCAGCAGCCGGTGCTGGGGGTCCATCGCGGCGGCCCGGCGCGGCGGTATGCCGTAGTGCGCGGCGTCGAAGCGGTCCACGTCGGGCAGCAGCGCCATGGTGTCGGTGTACGTCGAGGACGTGTCGCGGAAGTCGTCGCTGAGGAGGGCGTCGCTGCGCCAGCGCGTGTCCGGGACGGTGGAGAACTGGGCTTTCGGGGCCGTCAGGAGCCGCCAGTACTCGTTGAGGTTGCGGGCTCCCGGGAACCGGCAGGCCATGCCCACGATCGCGATGGCCTCGCGCCCCTCGCCGGGGGTCCGCGTCCCTGTCCCCGTTTCTGCCCCACCCCTGTCGCTTTCCCTGTTCCTGTCGGAGGTCATCCGGAGGTATCCGGTCGCGTGCGCCACCAGTCGACGGTGGCCTTGATCTGGTCGTCGACGGGCGTGGCGCGGACCGTGAAGGCGCTCTCGTAGGCGCTCGAATCGACCACGAAGGGACGGTCGAACTGGTAGCGGATCTCCTTCAGTTCGCGCATCAGCGGGGAGAGGAGTCCCGCGAGGCCCAGGACGGCCGACGGGATCCTGCGGACCACCGCCGGCCCGGTTCCCGCCTCCGCAGCGATCCGGTCGGCCATCTCCCGCACGGAGCGAGCCGGTTGGGTGGGGACGTGCCAGGGGCGGCCCCAGGCGCGCTCCTCGCCCGCGACCTCGGCCATCGCGGCGGCCACATCGGGGAGGTAGGTCCAGCTGTGCGGGGCGGCCGGGTCGCCCAGCGCGGAGACCGGCCTGCCGCGCAGCAGCGCGGGCACGACCCGGGCGGCCAGATGGCCGCCGTCGGTGACGCCGGGCCCGAAGAAGTCGGACGCCCGCACCTCGACCGCTCGGACCCGGCCCTGCTCGTGCAGTGCCCGCGCCTGTTCCCACCCGGCGGCCCGGACACGGCCCTTGGGGCCGGTCGCCGCGAGCGGCAGTTCCTCGGTCAGGGGTCCGTCCACCGGTCCGTAGCCGTACAGATTGCCCAGCATGACCAGTACGGCCCCGGTGGCCTCGGCCGCGGCGCAGGCCGAGGCGACGAGCGGCGGCCACGCGCGGACCCAGCGGTGGTAGGGCGGTGCGGCGCAGTGGTGGATCGCCGCCGCGCCGCGAGAGGCTGCGGTCAGGCGCTCCGGATCCGCCGCGTCCAGTGCGAGGTGCTCGATCCCCGGTTCCGGGCTTCCGCCCGACCTGGTGACGACCCGTACGGAATGTCCCTGCGCGGCCAGCAAACGGGCGGTGGCGGCGCCGGCCGGCCCAAAACCCAAGACGACATGAAGACTCACGCGCGCACAGTAGCGCGCGACCGGATCGGCCCCTTGTGCGGTTGGCCGGTAACGGACCGTCCCCCACCGGGTCGGGTGCCATGATCTCCAGGCCCTCGCGGCGGACGGCGCCGACGAGCGGCCCTGACGCACGGCAACATGTTTGGCCAAGACTCGCGCCTCGGCCTGGGTCGGGACCGGGCGCTCCGCTACGGCCGCTACCCACCCGCGCGTCGGACCGGGCCCGTGGTCACGGGCCCGGCCTCCTCGTCGCTGCGGCGTCAGACGCGGTCGGCCGCGATCAGGACGTACTGGAAGGAGCCGTCCTTGTAGGAGTTGATGAACGCCTCCTCGATGCCTGTGACCAGGGACGACGTCGCGCGCAGCTCCCAGTAGGGCAGCGTCTGGGGGGTCAGGTCGATGACGGCCTGCGGCACGAGACGGTTGTCGGCCATGGCCCGCATGTACTCGCGGCGGGAGTGGATGTTGCACTCGAAGTGCGCGTTGATCTGCGAGACCCACTTCGAGGGCTGGCCGTAACGCGGGTTCCAGCAGCCGGTGATGGTCACGTACCGGCCGCCGACCGCGAGGACGCGGGAGTGCTCGGCGAAGAGGTCGTGCAGGTCCACGTACATGCTCGACTCGTTGTTCCAGGAGGCGGCGGCCTGCCCGGTCTCGAACGGCGTGCTGAGCATGTTGCAGACGCGGGCCCGGACGGAGTCGTCGATGCCGAGTTCACGGGCGCGCTGGTTCGCGAAGTCGGCCTGCTTGGCCGACAGGGTCACGCCCTCCACCCTGCACCCGAACCGCTGGTGGGCCATGACCATCGAACCGCCGCGGCCGCAGCCGGCGTCCACGAGGGTGTCGTCGCGTCCGATGGAGCCGAGGTGGTTCAGCAGGACGTCCGCCTGTGCGGACTCCAGGCGGTGGAGCTCGGCGATCAGCTTCTTCTCGTATGCGCTGTCCTCGGTGTCCCCGAGGGCCTCGTGGTCGATGTCACCGATGCCGTAGTGGTGGTGGTACAGGCCGTCGACATCGCCGAGGCGCAGGTTCACCGGCCGGGCCTCGTGGTCCCAGTAACGGGCGATGTCCCCCTGGTAGGGCGTCGCCGGGGAGGGGATGAAGGCGGAAGCGGCGGAAGTGGGGGCGGTAACGGTGAGATCGGTGCTGGTCACGAATATATCCATCCTTACCAGAAGTCGGGCAGGCTGTAGCGGTATGTGTTGGTCCGGTGCCAGTAGTGGTTGCCGTCGACCCAGACGGCGACGCCCCGGAGGAAGCGGACGACGCGTGGATCGGGGCAGGCCACGGCCAGTTCGGCGGCCGCCGCCTCGAAGGCGTGCATGAGGTCGTTGTGGACCTCGACCGCCTTCAGGTAGGCCTCCTTGTCGGAGAGGCCCTCCCGTGCGGCGATGACCACCGGCAGGTTCAGGTGCAGGCCGGGGCTTTCGAGTTCCTTGGTGTACGAATAAAGGTCGTTGGAGATGGTGGTGGCGTTGCCCGCGAGCGCGATGACCCGTTGCATGGCGGGCAGGGCGTGCAGATCGGCCGGCAGTTCGTAACCGCCCACGGTGTCGGTGATGGTGGGGCAGGGGCGGAAGTTGTTGAACTGACGCATCGCCAGGTACTCCGACACCTCCGGGACGTACTTCGTCTCGGCCCAGGCGGCCTCGGCGAGGTACCCCATGTGCAGCCGGGCCATGTCGTGCCGGTACCGGTCGGCCTGCGCGGGGGTCGCCGCCCGCGTGAAGTACTCCATGGCCGAGCGGTAGGAGCGCCGCGGCGCGTCCGCGAGGAGCGACTGCGCCCATGCCGGCTGGTACTCCGCGGTCGTGTGGACCGGGTCCAGCGCGGTGTGCGCCAGCAGAAGCCTTCCTCCTAGTCCTACCGGCGAACCTCCGTGGTCCTCGCAGTAACAGTCGTCGACCACGTTCTCGGCGACCATCAGCCTGGTGGCGATCATGAGGTGGTCGACGGTGGGCGCGTCCGGGTGGCAGGCGACCATGTAGCGGCCCACGGAGAAGCCGTCGAACTGGTCCTCCCACTCCGGCGGGTACGCCTCCACCTCGTCCACCGCCCAGCGCTTGATCCGGCGGCTGACCTCCGCCACACGGGCGGGGTCGGGCTCCGGGACGGGGTGGTGGTAGAGGCCCGGAATCGGCCGGCCCTCCGCCGCGGGCGGGGGCGCGGGCAGCTCCGGCGCGGGCGACGCTGTGGGCGGTACCGCGGGCGGCGCCACGGGAGGTGCCTGGCGGGGGGTGAAGAACAGTCCCGCCGTACCCACACCGCTGGGGCCTCGGATGATCCGCTCCAGGGCGGGGTTCGGCACCGGGCTCGGCGCCGCCGCGACCGCGCCCTCGGCCGGTACGGGCGCTGCCACGGGTACGGCATCGGGAGCGGGTACGGACGCGGGAGCGGGAACGGAGGAGGAAGGGGAAACGGGGTGGAGTGGCCGGGCCGCCGGCCCGAAGGGCAGCGCCGGCCCCGTCGGCAGCGCGGGCTTGCCCGCGGGAACGGCCGCGGCGCCGCGGCCGTGACCGTGGGTCCCGGAACGGGCCGCGGCGGCAGGCAGGCTCGACTGCGCGGGGGAAGGCCCGGGAACGGGCATCCGTGGCTCCTAGGTGATGGGGGTGGGCAGTCCCGGACCCTCCCGGGCACGATCGGCCTGGCCGGGAGGTCCGGGAGAATCCGGGCTGGTGGCGGCCGGGCCGTCAGTCGCGCCGGCGGCCGATCTGGACGTTCTCCATCACACCGAGCGCGTCGGGCACCAGGATCGCGGCCGAGTAGTAGGTGGTGACCAGGTACGAGATGATCGCCTGCTCGCTGATGCCCATGAAGCGCACGGACAGGCCGGGCTCGTACTCCTCGGGCAGCCCCGTCTGGTGCAGGCCGATGACGCCCTGGTTGTCCTCACCCGTACGCATGGCGAGGATGGAGCTGGTGTTCTCCTTGCTGATGGGGATCTTGCTGCAGGGCAGGATCGGCACCCCGCGCCAGGCCGGCACCTGCTGGCCGCCGAGGTCGACGTGGTCCGGGTAGAGCCCGCGGGCGTTGAACTCGCGCCCGATCGCCGCGATCGTCTTGGGGTGGGCGAAGAAGAACTTGGTGCCGCGACGGCGGCAGAGCAGTTCGTCCATGTCGTCCGGGGTGGGCGGCCCCGAGTGGGTCTGGATGCGCTGCTTGAAGTCGGCGTTGTGGAGCAGGCCGAACTCCCGGTTGTTGATGAGCTCGTACTCCTGGCGCTCGCGCAGCGCCTCGATGGTGAGCCGGAGTTGCTCCTCGGTCTGGTTGTGCGGCCCGTTGTAGAGATCGGCGACGCGCGTGTGGACCCGCAGCACGGTCTGGGCGATGGAGAGTTCGTACTCGCGCGGCTTGAGTTCGTAGTCGACGAAGGTGCCGGGGAGGGCGGCCTCACCGGTGTGGCCGGCGGACATGGCGATCTCGGCCTCGCCGTGCTTGTTCTGCCGCTGGTGCGGCAGGGAGCCGAACCGCTCGACGTGGGCCCGGAGGTTCGGCGCCGCGTCGAGCACGGCGGCGAAGTCGGCACGGGAGAGGGTGAGCAGGGTGCCGGAGGTCTCGGCGGTGGCCGTGTAGTCGGCGGTCGCGTCCGCGTCCAGCAGCGCGTTCTCGCCGAAGCGGTCGCCGTCGGCAAGTACGGCGACGGCGACCTCGTCACCGTACTTGCCGACGGAGGTCTGACTGATGCGGCCGTGGGCGATCAGGTGGATGCCCTGGGCGGGGGTGCCGCGCTCCACCAGCACCTCGCCGGCGCGGAAGTCGCGCTGGACGCACCGGTCGGCGAGCGTGACCAGCACCTGCTCGTCCTCGAAGCCCCGCAGCATGGCGAGTTCGCCGAGCTCGCGCGGGATCACCCGGACGGTGGCGCCGTCCTGCACGAACTCGATGCGGCCGTCACCGACGGTGTACGTCAGGCGGCGGTTGACCCGGTAGGTGCCGCCCTTGGTCTCCACCCAGGGGAGCGTCTTCAGCAGCCACCGGGAGGTGATCTCCTGCATCTGCGGGGCGGACTTGGTCGTGGTGGCAAGGTTGCGGGCGGCCGCCGTGCCCAGACTGGTCTGCTGGGTCGGCTCCAGCTGCGCCTCTGGGCTGCTGTCCACGGTCATCGCGCAGGTCTCTCCTTCGTGCGGGCGGTGATCAGCGCATGCGTGTGCACGTCACCAGTGAAAGAAGAAAAATAGGGTGGATACCCGGGCAATCCCTCTAGATCCGGAAGAACACTAACCGCCCCCGAATCGGGCCACCCACCAGAAGGGGCAGGGATTACCTCGAACCGGTGATCTTGAGCGTCGCCGTGTTTGATCATTGCGCCGACGGTTTCGGACACGGACACCATGCGCTTTCCGCCAGCATGGTGACGGATCGTCAACTCGATTTCTGCTGGCCCTGGTTCGCGCGACGGTCGCATCGGTGCGCGGCGGCAGCGGAATCCCCGGGCAGGGGGAGAGTCGCTGTAGCCGGTGGGCACGGGGTGCCGGTGCCGGCGGATGGGACGTTCTCAGCACCGCGACGGCCTCGTCGGTACGCCCGGCACCGGACAGCAGCCGAGCCAGTCCCCCGGCCGCGTAGGGCGTACCGCCTTCGGGGTGCGCCGGTCGCACGCGGCGGATCCGGAGCCGAAGCCGGAAGGGCCCTCTGCCCGCCGAACCGTACCGGCAGGCGGCGACCGGCAGGGCGGCGGCGTTGAACGGGCGGGCACCCCTCCGAGCCACTGCGGTCCCGGTCAACGGTGCGCCCCGCCCCGAGGCCCCGCGGGCACGCCCCGGGCCTCGGGGCGGCGTCCCGGGCCTCAGACGGCCGGGGGCTGGGGTGCCGTGATGCGGCGGACCGACTCCACCACGGCTGACCGGTGGGCGGCGAGTCGCTCGGCGGGCCAGCCGGCGCCTGCGGCTCCCGCGGCCGGGCCGCCCCCCGCCCCGAACCAGGCCTGCGACACCCCGATGATCAGCGTCAGCACGTCCGCGGGGGCGATGTCCGCGTCGATCCGGCCCGCTTCCTGCGCCTGCCGCACGGCTGCGATCTTGCCCTCGTAGGACTCGGCCTCCGCACCCGTGGACCCGGGGCGCTCCAGCTGCTTCCACAGCACCAGGCGCATCAGCTCGGGCCGCTCGACGAGGTGGTCGAAGATCGCACCGGCGTAGCCGGGCAGATCGTCGGCGTCGAAGGGGACGGACTCCGAGCCCGTCTCCAGGGCCCGCTGGAGCACGGCGTCGAAGAGCTGCTCCTTGTTGCCGTAGTAGACGTAGATGAGCCGCTTGTTCGCCTGCGCGGTCTCGGCGATGCGGTCGATCCGCGCACCGGCGATGCCGTACGTCGCGAACTCGGAGAAGGCCGCGTCGAGCAGGCGCGCCTTGGTCGCGCTGGAGTCCCGTGCCATGGCCCGCAGCCTAGCAAGTAACTATCCGGTTATTGACAACGGCGACCCGTGCGTCGCAGACTCTAGCTAACCAGTTAGTTACTTTCCTTCGAGGAGCACACCATGGAGATGCGCGCACTGGGCCGTCAGGGCCTCGAGGTCGGGGCGGAGGGCCTCGGGCTGATGGGCATGAGCGCCCACTACGGCGCCACCGACGAGACCGAGTCGCTCGCCACGATCGACCGCGCCCTGGAGCTCGGCGTCACCCTGCTCGACACCGCCGAGGGCTACGGCCCCTTCCGCAACGAGCAGCTGCTGGGCAAGGCCCTGGCCGGGCGTCGCGAGGCGGCGGTGGTGGCCACGAAGACCGGGATCGAGTTCACGGACGAGGGCGCCTTCCTCGGCCACAACGGGACCCCGGAGTACATCCGCCGGTCGGCCGACCGCTCGCTGCGTCACCTGGGCACCGACCACATCGACCTCTACTACCTGCACCGTGTCGACCCGAACGTGCCGATCGAGGAGAGCGTCGGCGCCCTGGCCGGGCTGGTCGAGGCCGGCAAGGTCCGCCACATCGGGCTGTGCGAGGTCTCCCCCGCCACCATCGCCCGCGCCCACGCCGTGCACCCGCTGGCCGCCGTACAGACCGAGTACAGCCTCTTCGAGCGCGGCATCGAGCACGACGGCGTCCTGGACGCCCTCCGCGAACTGGGGATCGGGCTCGTCGCCTACTCCCCGCTCGGCCGGGGGTTCCTCTCGGGCGCCATCACCAGCCCCGACGACTTCGCGGCGGACGACTTCCGCCGCACCGACCCGCGGTTCCAGGGGGAGAACTTCCACCGGAATCTGGCCGTCGTGGACCAGGTGCGCCGGCTCGCCGCCGAGAAGGGCGTGACGCCCTCGCAGCTCGCCCTGGCCTGGACGCTGCAGCAGGGCGCGGTGCCCATCCCGGGCACCAAGCGCCGCCGCTACCTGGAGGAGAACATCGCCGCCACCGCCGTCACGATCACCCCGGCCGAACTGGCCGCGATCGACGCCGTGGCCCCGCACGGCGTGACGTCGGGCGACCGCTACGCCCCCGAGCTGATGGCCTCCCTGAACGGCTGACCGGGCGGAGGGCGGTGCCGGCGGGCTCACAGCATGACGTGCTTGACCTGGGTGTAGTCCAGGAGCCCCGCCATCGAAAGGTCGCTGCCGTAGCCCGAGTGCCCGACCCCGCCGTGCGGCATCTCGGAGACGGTGGTGCCGTGCGTGTTCACCCAGACGATGCCGGTGCGCAGGGCCCGCGTGGCCCGCATCGCACGGTCGTGGTCGGTGGTCCACACGCTGGCGGCGAGCCCGTGCCGGACGTCGTCGGCCAAGGCCAGGGCCTCCTCCTCGTCGGCGAAGGACTGGACGGTCACGACGGGGCCGAAGATCTCCTCCTGCACGATCTCGTCGTCCTGGCGCACGCCCGCGACGACGGTGGGCTCGTGGAAGAAGCCGGGTCTCGCGAGGCGGGCGCCCCCGGTGACGATCCCGGCGTGGCCGGGCAGCCGCCCCAGCAGCTCCTGCACCGAGGCCAGTTGGGCGGCGTTGTTCAGCGGACCGAAGTCGGCGTCCGGATCGTCCGGAGCCCCTGTACGCAGTTTCGCGGCCTCGGCCGCGAAGGCGGTGAGGAACACGTCGTGGATCCGGTGGTGGATCAGGAACCGGGTGGGCGCGGTGCAGTCCTGCCCGGCGTTGTAGTAGGCGACCGCGGCGAGGGCGGCGGCGGTGGCCTCGGCGTCCACGTCGTCGTGGACGAGGACCGGGGCGTTCCCGCCGAGCTCCAGGTGGACGCGTTTGAGGTCGACGGCCGCGGCCGTCGCGATCTGGCGGCCCGCCCGCACGCTGCCGGTGACCGCGACGAGGGCGACGTCGCGGTGTGCGACGAGCTCGCGGCCGGTGTCGCGGTCGCCGCAGACCACGTTCAGCACGCCGGGCGGCAGGTGCTCGGCCGTGACGCGGGCGAGGAGCGCGGACGACGAGGGCGTGGTGTCGGCGGGTTTGAGCACGGTCGTGTTGCCGGCGGCGATCGCCGGGGCGATCTTCCACACGGCCATCATCAGCGGGTAGTTCCACGGGGTGATCTGGGCGCAGACGCCGACCGGTTCGCGGCGCAGGAGGGACGTGCGGCCTTCGGTGTACTCGCCGGCCGCGGCACCCGGCAGGTTGCGCGCGGCACCCGCGAAGAAGCGGACGCTGTCGACGATGGCGGGCAGTTCCTCGGTCATGAACAGGTGGGACGGCTTGCCCGTGTCGCCGGTCTCGGCGGCCGCGAAGGCCTCCGCGTGCTCTTCGATGGCGTCGGCGATGCCGAGCAGGGCGCGCTGCCGTACGGCGGGGGTGGTCGTGGACCAGTGCGTGTACGCCGCCGCGGCGGCCGCGCAGGCGGCGTCGGTGTCGGCCCGGCCGGAGCGTGGGGAGTGGCGGTGGACGCGGCCGGTGGCCGGGTCGATCAGCTCCATCGTCTCGCCCGTGGCGGCGGGCCGGTCGGCACCGGCGATGTGGTTCAGCACGCCGGCAGTGGTTGCGATGCCGGTGCCGGTGTCGGTGCGGGTGTCGAGGTCGGTGTCGGTGTCGGTGTCAGCCACGGCGCAGCACCTCCCCGGCCGTGTCACGTCCGGTGCGTACGGCGCCCTCCATGTAGCCGGCCACCCACTGGTCGGATCCGCAGACGTAGAAAGGGGGTTCATGGGTGCCGTGTCGGGGGCCGACGGCCGTGACGTCACCGGGCGTCCACTGGGTGACGTACCCCTGGGTCCACGGGTCGGTCCCCCACAGCCGGATGTGGGTGGCGAGCGGGCGGTGCGCCTCCTCGCCGTAGAGGCGGGCGATGTCGGCGAGGAGTTCGCGGGTGCGCAGCGGGGCGGGTGTGCCGAGCAGGACGCCGAGCCGCTCGGGCGGTACGAGGGCGGAGAGGATGCCGTGGCTCTGCGGCCAGGTGCTGCCGAGGACCCCTTCGCATTCGGAGAGGCCGCTGCGGCCGAGGTCGCGCCAGAACGGCCGGTCGTAGGCGGCGACGAACTTGGCGACGAGGGCGTGGCGCTGGCGGTGCAGCGAGGTGAGCCGTTCCTCGGAGACGCCGGTGATGCGGACCGAGCGGAGCGGGCCGACGGGCAGGGCGCTGACGACGGCGCCGGCGGTGAGGGTCTCGCCGTCGGCCAGCCGTACGGAGCAGTGCCCGGGGCGGCGGATCGTGACGGCCTCGACGGGTGAACCGGTGCGGATCCGCCCGCCGAGGGCGGCGGCCATGCGCAGCGCCACCGTCGCGGATCCCTCGGCGACCCGCAGGCCTTCCCAGGCTTCGTAGTCGTAGTGTTCAGGGTCGGAGCCGGAGCCGGACTCGGAGCCGGGGGACGGTACGGCGGCGTGTTTGCGCAGGGCGGCGAGCAGCGAGGTCCGCTCGTACGACCCGTCGGCGAGGGCGAGTTGACCGATCTCCCAGAGGCGGACGACGGCCGGAGTGGCGCCCTCGGCGCGCAGCCAGGCACCGACGGAGAGCCGGTCGAGGACGGCCGCGTCGGGATGTGCCCACGGGTCGTCCGGGTCGACGGTCCGGGCGAGGGCGCAGAACGCGGCGGTGACCTTGCGGTGGCCGGTGTCGTCGCCGGGGCCGAACCAGTGCGGGGCCCCGCCCGCGGCGACCCCTTCGGGGGTGGCGCGGGTGAGCGCGCCCGGTTCTGCGACGTAGCTGGGGGTCAGGGTGAGGCCGAGTTCGGCCACCAGGGTCGTGTACGCGGTGTGGGCGCGGCCGACGACCTCTCCGCCGAGCTGGACCGTCCGTCCGTCGGGGAGTCCGGTCTGCTCGACGCGTCCGCCGACCCGGTCTCGGGCCTCGACGACGAGGACGTCGGCTCCGCCGGCGGCGAGGTCTCGTGCGGCGGCGAGGCCGGCCAGGCCGGCGCCGAGCACGATGACGTCGTGGTTCATGGATGTACCTCCGGTGGGGCGCGTCGTCAGTCGAGGACCAGGCAGTGTTCGGGCTTCCAGCCGATCTCGACCCGTTCGCCGCCGCTCCAGCGGTCCTCCCTGCGGGAGCGGACGGTGTTCTGCTCCAGTACGGACACCGTGACGCCGGGGGCCAGTTCGATGAGGTAGGTGGTGGTGGCGCCGCAGTAGACGGTCTCCCGGACGACGCCGCCGACCCGGGCCATGTCGGGTTCGAGGTCGGACAGCCAGATCTTCTCGGGGCGGATCGACAGGCTGACCCTGCTGCCGTCGGTGACGGACGGCCGGGCGCCGACGGGGAGTTCGGGGCCGGCGTCGAGGACGACCCGGCCGCCGCGGTAGGTGCCGGGGACGAGGTTGGAGGTGCCCATGAAGGAGGCGGTGAAGCTGCTGGTGGGGCGCTCGTAGACGTCCTCGGGGGTTCCGCACTGTTCGACACGGCCGTCGTTCATGACGGCGAGCCGGTCCGACATGGTGAGTGCCTCGTCCTGGTCGTGGGTGACGAAGACGAAGGTGATGCCGACCTCGCGCTGGATCTGCTTGAGCTCGACCTGCATGTGCCGGCGGAGCTTCAGGTCGAGGGCGGCCAGCGGTTCGTCCAGCAGCAGCACCTGGGGCCGGTTGACCAGGGCGCGGGCGAGGGCGACGCGCTGCCGCTGACCGCCGGACAGGGTGGGCGGCTTGCGGCCCGCCAGGTGTGCGAGCTGGACGAGGTCGAGCATGCCGGTGACCCGTTCGCGGATCTCGGCGCGGCCGACGCCCTTGCGCTTGAGGCCGAAGGCCACGTTGTCCGCGAGCGAGAGGTGGTCGAAGAGGGCGTAGCTCTGGAAGACGGTGTTCACGTTGCGCTTGTTGGGCGGTAGGCCGGTGACGTCCTCGCCGTCGAGCAGGACGCTGCCCGCGGTGGGGTCGGTGAAGCCGCCGATCATCCGCAGCAGGGTGGTCTTGCCACAGCCGGACGGGCCGAGGAGCGAGAAGAACTCGCCCTGGGCGATGTCGAGTGCGATGTCGTGCACGGCGTAGGCGTCGTCGTCCGCGCCGGCGTACCGCTTGCTGACGTGGTCGAGCCGGACGGCGGGGGTCGGGTGCACGGGGGTGGGGCGCATGGGGGTCACTTCCCGGAGAGCAGGTCGAGGCCGCCGCGGCGCCCGAACAGGCGCGGTATGGCGAGGGCGAGGACGATGAGGCCGACGGATCCGGCGAGCATCAGCGTGCCGACGGCGTTGATGGTGGGCTGCACGCCGAACCGGATCGCCGAGTAGATGCGCACGGACAGCGGCTGCGGGTCGACGCCGGTGGTGAAGTAGGCGAGGACGAAGTCGTCGAGGACGAGGGCGAAGATCAGCACCGCCGAAGCGAGGATGCTGGGAAGCAGCGCAGGCAGGGTGACCAGGCGCAGCGCCTGCCGGCGGGTGGCGCCGAGGTCCATCGCGGCCTCTTCGACCTCCGGGTTCAGGGCGGCGATGCGCGAGCGGAGGATGACCGTCACGTAGGAGATGGAGAAGGTGATCTCCGCCAGCATCACGGTGGTGGTGGACAGCGTGACGCCCAGCCCCTTGAAGAGGAGCATCGCCGCGACGCCGGTCACGATCTCCGGGGTGATCAGCGGGACGAGCATGACGAGGCCGGCGAAGGAGCCGAGGCGGCTGCGGCTGCGTACGAGGCCCAGGGCCAGGGCCACGCCGAGGACGAGCGAGCCGGCCATGGCCACCAGGGAGACCCGCAGGCTCATGCCGAGCGAGTCGAGGATCACGTCGTCGTGGAGGAAGGCGGTGTACCAGCGGAGGCTGAAGTCCTCGAAGACGGTGAGGGACTTCTGGGAGTTGAAGGAGAAGAGGACGACGACACCGACGGGCAGGTAGAGGAGGGCGAAGAAGACGGCGGTGACGGCGATGGCGAAGCGGGGGCGCCGCTCGGCCGAGCTGCGGCGGCGCCGCCACTTCGGGGTGCGCAGGGCGGGGGTGGTGCTCGGGTGGCTTGTGGTGCTCGGCGTGCTGGTGTTGCTCGTATTGCCTGTGTTGCTTCGGGTGCTCATCGGGCCGCCTCCGCCTCGTCCTTGCGGGCGCGCCGCAGGTAGCCGAGCATCCCCAGGAACAGGACCGCCATCAGGAGCATGGTGAGGGCCGATCCGAGCGGCCAGTTCTGGCCCTGGAAGAACTTGTCCTGGATCAGGTTGCCGATCATGATCTGGTCGGGGCCTCCCATGAGCTGGGCGCTGACGAAGTCGCCCATGGCGGGCAGGAAGACGAGGACGCATCCGGCGGCCGCTCCCTGCCGGGTGGCGGGGACGGTGACGAAGAGGAAGGTGCGCAGGGGACCTCCGTAGAGGTCCCGGCCGGCTTCGATGAGCGAGGTGTCCATCCGTTCCATCGCCGCGTACAGCGGGATGATCATGAAGACGACGAAGCCGTAGACGAGTCCGGCGATGACTCCCGCGCCGGTCTGGAGGATCTTCGTACCGTCGTCGGCGACGCCGAGGGCACGCAGGGCCCGCAACAGCGGCCCGTCGTCGGAGAGGACGGCGGACCAGCCGTACATCCGCACCAGGTAGTTGGCGAAGAACGGGACGACGATCGCGGCGATCAGCAGGTTCTTGAAGCGTCCGCCGCGCAGGGCGATGGCGTAGGCGACCGGGTAGGCGACGGCCAGGCAGATGAGGCAGGTGATCAGCGCGTAGCCGAGCGAGCGCAGCAGGACGGTGCGGTAGGCCGGATCGGCGAGCGCGGTGAGGTTGCCGGGGTTGAACCCGAAGCGCGGGTTGCCGAGCGGGTCGGTGGTGCCGAGGGCGAGGGTGGCCACGAGGAGCAGGGAGGCGAGGAGGAAGCCGGTCATCCAGAGGGTGCCGGGGAGCAGGAGCCAGGTCCACAGCCGCGGGCTCCGGGAGCAGGTGCGGGTGCGGGTGCGGATGCGGGTCCTGGTGCGCGTACGGGTACGGGTGCGGGTCGGTTCGGGGGCGCGTTCGTGCGGCCGGCTCTTGCCGGGGGCCGGAACGGCCGGACCCACGGACGGCCGGAGCGCGGTCCCGGACGGGCCACCGCGTGTGTCGCCGCGTGGGTCCCTGCCGGTGTCGCTGCCGGTGTCGCTGTGTGCCATGTCAGCCGGCCTTCACATCGGTCCAGGCGGCGTCGCGGGCCTGTTCGGCCCGGGCGTCGCCGTTGCGGAAGAAGAGGTCGGCCTTGAGGTCGTCGGCGGTCACCAGGCACTGGGGGAAGGGTTCGACGAGCGCGGCGTACGTGTCCTCGGTGCCGCGGACCGGCATGGGGTAGCCGATGTACTCGATGTTCTTCTTCACGTTCTCGGGACGGAGCATGTAGTCGATGAAGAGCATCGCGGTGCCGGGGTGCTGCGCGTCGGCGGGGATGGCGTAGCAGTCGGAGTTGACGGGTGCGCCCTCACGGGCGACTTCGAAACCGAAGACGGCCGGGTCCTCTGCCTGGGCGAGCATGGCCGCCATGTCGCCGCTCCAGGCCTGGGTCATGTCGGCGTTGCCGTTGAGCAGGTTGTTGTAGCTGTCACTGGAGAAGCCGCGCAGGTGGGGGCGGAGCGAGCGGAGGGTGTCGGTGACGCGGACGAGGTCGCCCTTGTCGCCGGTGCTGAGGTCCAGGCCGAGCTTGAGGGCGCCCAGCCCGAGGACCTCGTCACGGTCGTCGAGGACGAAGACCCTGCCCTTGGCCCTGGCATTCCACAGGTCGTTCCAGGAGCCGGTCAGGTCGCCGAGCCGGTCGCGGCGCCAGCCGATGCCGGTCTTGTACATGGTGAAGGGCACGGTGTGGGCCGAGCGCGGGTCGTACCAGGGGTCGGCGAAGTAGCCGTAACCGCCGAACACCGCCTCCGCGTTGCGCAGCCGGGAGTGGTCGATCCTGCGCAGCCGGCCGCCGGAGGCGAGGCGCTGCGCCCATTTCGCGGTGGGGAAGATGATGTCGTAGCGGTTGCCCGCGTTGAGTTTGGCCGCCATGCCCTCCATGGAGTCGTAGTTCGACTGGATGACCTTGACGCCGTACTCCTTCTGGAAGCCTTCGAAGACGGCCGGGTCGACGAAGTCGGCCCAGTTGAAGTAGACGAGGTCGCCGTCGACCTTGACGTCGATGGGGGCGTCGGCGGTCGCCCGGCCGGCCGGGTCGTCTTCGGAGGCGAAGCCGCAGCCGGCGGTGGTGAGGGCGAGGGCGGCGGCGGTGCCGACGCGCAGGAACTGGCGTCTGGTCCGGGGGGAGTGCCTCGGGGGACATGGGGTCCTCTCCGTAGGGCCGCAGGGGGACGGCGGGAACGAGCGGAAGGTGGGAGCTCGGTCGAACAGGGCCGCCGCGGTCGCCGCGCGAGCGGTGCGGTCGCGGTACGGGCGGTCGTGGTACGGGGCGGTCGCGGTACGCGGTGCGGTACGCGGGTTCGGTGTGGCCGGTGGGGCAGGTGCGGTATGGCCGGGGGGCGGTGGGGCGGTGGGGCGGTGGGGCCGGGGGGCGGTGGGGCGGTGGGGCCGGTGGTCGCGGGGGTGGTCCGGCAGGGCGGTGGCGGACCGGCTCACGGTGTCGGGTGTCGCTGCGGTCCGGCCGGACGGAGTCCGGAGGACGGGCGCGCAGGGTCGGGTGTCGCGAGCCCTCGGGGCCGCCTTGCCGGTCGGACCGGACCAGAAAGCGGGGACCGCGGGAAACCTGGGGGCCGACCGCTGGGACGCTTCTAGGGTTCGGTGCCGTCGAGGGCGGCGCGGATGCGGCCGGCGAACCAGCCGACGGCGGATTCACGGCGGGAGAGCGGTCCCGGTTCGAATCCGGGGGTGGAGAGCCCCTTCTGGACGCGGGCGACGAGTTCTGCGTCCTCGTCGTTGGTGATCCAGCCGATGTGGATGTTCAGGCGGCGGGCCAGCCGGGTGCGCAGGCCGGTGCCGCGGCGGGTGTAGAACGCTCCGGGCACGGCCACGCGGTCCACGGCGGTGGGGAGCGCCGTCCAGGCCAGCACGTGGTCGGGGTAGAAGTCGATGAGGGTGTTGGGGTAGATGACGGCGTAGCGCCAGATCCGGCGATCGGCCTCGGCGAGACCGGGCATGGGTGCGGCGATGCGCTGGTAGAGGCGTTCGGCCCAGTTCGAGGACGGCTTGTCGCGCAGCGGCGAGGCGAACAGGGCGTAGGACTCCTCGATCTCGCAGGAGTACCCCTGGTAGTCGAGCAGGCGCATCAGGCCGGGGTGGGCGACCGGGACGTGGTAGCCCTCCAGGTAGTTGTCGACCGCCACCTTCCAGTTGGCCTGCTGCACTTCGGCGCCGGCCAGGTCGTGGATGCGGGCCCGGCCGACGGGCACGAGGTCGGCTCCGGCGTAGTGACCGACCGCCTTCGCGAGGCCCACGCAGCTCTCCGCCAGCGGGACGGCGTCGGGGTCGAGGTTGACGAAGACGAAGCCGAGGAAGGACTCGACGCGCGCCGGGAACAGGCCGAGGCTCGGCTTGTCGAGGCAGGGGATCTGGCGGGCCTCCGGGGCGCCGACCAGGCTGCCGTCGAGGCGGTACGTCCAGCCGTGGTAGGGGCAGCGGATGGCCTTGCCGGCCGGTTCGGGGTTGGTGACCAGGCGCGTTCCGCGGTGGCGGCAGACGTTGAGGTGGGCGGCGAGGCCGCCGTCGTCGGTGCGGACCACCAGGACCTCCCGGTCCGCGACGGTGGCGGCGAGCCGGGACCCCGGGTCCGGGAGGTCGGACTCGTGGCATACCAGCTGCCACGAGGCGCCGAACACGTGCCGGGTCTCGGCGGCCGCGATGCCCGGATCGGTGTAGTACCGCGCCGGAAGCGCAGCACCGGGGCTGTCGGAGGCCGGACCGCCGGGAGCCCGGGTGCCGCGGCCCTGCGTGGCCGGGCCCGAGGTGCCGCCGACGGGTACGCCCGTGGTCGGCGGGACCGGGCCCGGGGTGCCGTCGGCGGGTACGCCCGGGGGCGGGACCGGGCCCGGGGTGCCGTCGGCCGCGGCGTCCGTGGCTGTAGTGGTGGGGGCGCGGGGGGGTGTGGGGCGGCCCGGGGGGTCGGCGCGGGTGGGGCGGCCGGGGGGTGCGGAGGGGGCGGCGGGGCCCGTCGGTGTTTCGGGAGCTCGGGAATGCATCGTGACTCCTCCGTGCCGCCGCGCGGCGATCGGTGTCGGCGTTCGATGACGAGACGACCCAGTGGTGGACAGGCGGTCGGGGCGGGAAGCCGGGACCGGGCTGACCGATTGGACAGTCAGATTGCTGGCTGGTTTCCGCCGGGTCAAGACTTGTTCACTGACCGATCGGTCAGCTAGCGTGATTCTTGCCTGACCGATCGGTCAGCAAACATGCTTTCCTGTCGCCGGCCCGGCGCTGCTCCGCGTTCGCCCTGTTCACCAGGGCGGAGGCAGGCCGGGCGGCCCGCCCGGCACCGACCGGGCCCGCCCCCCTCGATCCCCCGCTCCCCCGCTCCCCGCCGGCCGGCTCCTGCCAGGCGCCGGGCCGACGGCGGCATCCCACCTCCCGGAGGCACGCATGAGCGGTCGTCGGCGTCTGGACTGGCTCGGGCTCACCCCCGAACCGGAGCGAGAACTCCCCGCGGCGGTCGCCGCCCTGCGCGCATCCGGAACCCGTACGGCCGAGGAGCTGGCCGCCGCCGAGCACCGCCGCGTGGAGCGGCTGGTCCTGCGCGGCAGCCGGCACAGCTGGCTCAGCTATCTCGCCGAGGTCACCGACCTGGTGACCGGGGTGGCCGCAGGTACCCGTACCGGCGACCCCGCGGCCGCCCTGCTCGCCGGCGAGGTCGTCCTCGACCATCACCGCATGCTCATCGGCCTCCCCGGACCGGGATACGGCCGCACCGCGGCGGACCGTACGGCGCTGGAGAGCGCCGTCCGTGCCCTGCGCACCCGCCCTCGTGCCCACACCCCTACCAGGACAGGAGGCAGCCGATGACCACGACCACGATCCGGCTCCCCGCGGCGCAGCCGCCGGGCACCGTCCTCGGAACCGCTCCGGACAGCGCCGAGAGCGCCGACGCCTACCGCACCGCGGGCGGCTACGCGGGCTCCACCGGCCCCGGCGAACTCCTCGCCCACCTCGCCGCCTCCGGGCTGCGCGGCCGCGGCGGGGCCGGCTTCCCCGCCGCCGTCAAACTGCGTTCCGTACGCGACCGCGGCAACCACGGGGAGCACGGCGGCCACGGGCTCCGGCCGGTCGTCGTCGCGAACGGCGAGGAGGGCGAACCGGGCTCGGTCAAGGACCGCTGGCTGCTGCGCGCCCGGCCGCACCTGGTGCTCGACGGCCTCACTCGCGCCGCCGAGGTCACCGGCGCCGTACGCGGCTTCGTGTACCTCTCCGATCCGGTCGCGGGTGAGAGCGTGCGCCGGGCCCTGGCCGAGCACCCGCCGCCGCTGCCCGTGGAGGTCGTCGAGACCGGCCACACCTACGTCGCCGGCGAGGAGACGGCGGTGGTGCGCAGGATCGACGGCGGGCCCGCGCTGCCCGCCGCGAAACCGCCACGCCCGTTCGAGCGGGGGGTCGGCGGCGCCCCGACCCTGATCTGCAACGTCGAGACGCTCGCCCGGATCGCGCTCACCGCCACCCGGCCCGACCTGCGCCACGACATCGCCCGCGGCACGCTGGTGACGCTCTCCGGCGGTCCGGCCGCCGGGGCGGTGCTCACCGAAGTCCCGTACGGGATCCCCCTGCGCTCCCTGGCTTCCCGGCACGGGATCCACGGCGCGGCCGGGGCGCTGATGGGCGGTCTGTTCGGCGGGCTCGTCGGCGCCGGCGCCCTGGACCTGCCCCTCGAACCGGTCGAACTCACCGCCGCGGGCACCGCGCTCGGCTGCGGCGCGATCCGGTTCCTCACCCCCGGCACCTGCCCGGTGGCGACCGCCGCCGACGCGGCCGCCCACCTCGCGGCCGAGAGCGCCCGGCAGTGCGGGGTGTGCGTCTCCGGCACCGCGGCGATCGGCGACGCCCTCTGCGCTCTCGCCGGCGCGACGGCTTCCCCGGACACCGCCGACCGCCTCGACCGGTGGTCGCGCGGCCTGCCCGGGCGCGGGGCCTGCGGACTGCTCGACGCCGCCGCCGGCATCGCGGGCAGCCTGCTCCGGGCCTTCCCCCGGCAGGTCCGCTTCCATCTGGCCGCGCCGTGCCCGGTCTGCGCGGCCGACGTGCCCGGGGAGGGCCGCCGCCGTCTCACCGTGGCCGTGCCCGAGGTCGCGGTACCGGCGACCACCGCCTCCCCCGCACCCCTGGGCCCTGGCCCGACCGCACCCCTGTCCGTCCCCCACCCGTCGCCGTCCGCGTCGCCGTCCGCACCCCCGGCAGCGCCGCCGCCGGCCGCGTTGAAAGGAACGCCGTGAAACTCCTGCTGGACTCCACCCGCTGCCAGGGCTACGGCCTGTGTCAGGAGCACGCCCCCGACCTGGTCGAACTCGACGAATGGGGGTACGCGAACGTCCTCGCCGTCAGCGTCCCGCCCGGCGCCGAGGAGGCCGCCCGGGCCTGCGCCGACAGCTGCCCCAACTCCGCCCTCCGCGTGGAGGGATGACATGGCACGCGATCTGACCGCGCTCTTCGACCCCGCCTCCGTCGCCGTCGTCGGCGCCAGCGACGACCCGGCGAAGTACGGGCACGCCGTGGCCTCCCAGGCCCTGCGCGCCCCCGGCCGGCGGCCCGTGCACCTGGTCAACCGGCGCGGTGGCACCGTTCTCGGCCGGACCGCCGCCACCTCCCTCTCCGCCATCGGCGAGCCCGTCGAGCTGGTCGTGATCTCCGTGCCCGGTGCCGGCTTCGAGGACGCCGTCGACGACGCCCTGGCCTGCGGGGCGAAGGCCATCGTGGCCATCACCGCGGGCTTCGCCGAGGCCGGTCCCGCCGGCCTGGCCCGCCAGCGGGCGGTGGCCGACCGGGTACGCGCCGCCGGTGCCGTCCTCGTCGGGCCCAACTGCCTCGGCATCGCCGACAACACCACCGAGCTGTACCTCGCCTCCGACCGGTTCGCACCCGGCGGTGTCGCCCTGCTCAGCCAGAGCGGGAACCTCGCGCTCGAACTCCAGCTCCGCGGCGAGCCGTACGGCCTGGGCTTCTCCCGCTTCGTCTCCCTCGGCAACCAGGCCGACGTCACCCTCGTCGACCTCGTCGAGGACTGCGCCCGCCACCGGGCGACCTCGGCCATCGCCGTGTACGCCGAGGACTTCGGCGACGGCCGGGCCTTCGCGGCGGCCGCCGCGGCTGCGGGCAAACCGGTGGTACTGCTGACGGCCGGCCGGGGCTCCGCCTCCGCGCGCAGTGCGCAGTCGCACACCGGGGCCCTCACCACCTCGGCCGACGTCGTGGCCGCGGCCTGCCGCGACGCGGGCGTCGAACTCGTCCGGACGCCGCGGGAGATGACCGTCGTACTGGCGGCGCTGGCCACGCCGGCGGGCGGTCCGCGTACCGCCGGACGGCGTCGCACCGCCGTCTTCACCGACGGCGGCGGCCACGGCGCGGTCGCCGCCGACGCGGCCGAGGACGCGGGACTCGACGTACCGGAACTCGACGCCGCGACCCAGGACCGGCTCCGCCGCGTCCTGTGGGAGCAGTCCTCCGTCGGCAACCCCGTCGACCTCGCGGGCATGGGCGAGCAGCGCCCCCTCTCCTACGCCGACACGGTCGGGGAACTCCTCGCGGCCGAAGGGGTCGACGCCGTCCTGATGACCGGGTACTTCGGCGGCTACGCGGCCTCCGAGGGCGGCCTGGGCGGCGGCGCCGCCGGCGGCTCCGTACTGGCGGAGGGCGAGACCCGGGCCGCCAAGGAGATCGTCGCGCACCTCGCCGCCGTACCGAAGCCGCTGGTCGTGCAGTCGATGTATCCGCGGTCGGCCAGCTGCCGGGTGCTGGCCGAGGCCGGGGTGCCGGTGTTCGCCGCGACCGAGGACGCCGCCCGCGCGCTGGCGGCGATGACCGGCCGGGCCGTGTCCGACCCCGGCGGCGCCGTCCCGCCCCTGCCGCCCGCGGCCGCACCGCTGCGGGACCTCGGATACCACGCGGTGCGGGCGCTGCTCGCCGACGCGGGCGTGCCGTTCCCGGCGGCGCGCGAGGTCACGGACGAGGCCGGACTCCTCGCGGCGGCCGCCGAGTTCGAGGGACCGTACGTGCTCAAGGCGCTGCACGTACTGCACAAGTCCGACGCGGGGGGTGTGGCGCTGCGCCTGGCGGACCGGGACGCGCTGCTCGCCGCGTACCGGGCGATGCACGGCCGGCTCGGTGCTCCCGCGTACTCGGTCGAGGCGATGGCCGACCTCACGGACGGCGTCGAGCTGATCGTGGGCGTCAACCGCGACCCACGGTTCGGCCCGGTCGCCATGGTCGGGCTCGGCGGGGTACTCACCGAGACCCTCCGCGACGTCGCCTTCGCCCTGGCGCCCGTACCGTCCGGCCGGGCCGCGGGACTGCTGCGGAGCCTGCGCGGCGCGGCCCTGCTGGACGGCGTGCGGGGCCGGCCCGCCCTCGACGTGGCAGCCGCGGCCGCCGTGGTCGAACGCGTCACGGCGGTCGCCGCCGCGCACCCCGAGATCGCCGAGCTGGAGGTCAACCCCCTGCTGGTCCGGCCGGACGGCGCCCTCGCCCTGGACGCACGGGCCGTCCTGGACTGACCGCCCCGACCGACCGCCCCCACCCCACCCCTGTGCTCCGGAGGACACATGGACTTCCGCTACACCCCCGAACAGGCCGCGCTCAAGGCCCGGGCCGCCGAGTACGCGCGGCTCCTGATGGGCTACGAGGACCAGTCGGAGAAGGCCGGGGGCCCGCTGCCCGCCGACACCGTCCGGGAACTGACCCGCGCCGCGATCGACGCCGGCGTCTACGCCATCAACATGCCCGCCGAGTGGGGCGGCGCCGGCCTGTCCCTGCTCGACCAGGTCATCGTCGAGGAGGAGTTCGGCAAGGTCACCAACTGCCTCTGGGACATCCCCTGGCGGCCCGCGAACGTCCTCGCGTACGGCACCGAGGCGCAGCGGGAGAAGTACCTGCTGCCGGTGATCCGCGGCGAGCGCTTCGACGCGTTCGCGGTGACCGAGCCGGGGGCCGGCTCCGACCCGGGCTCGGGCACCAGCACCGCGACGCGGACGGACGGCGGCTGGCTGCTGAACGGCGAGAAGTGGTTCGTGACCTGCGGGGACATCGCCGACTTCCTGCTGGTGCAGGCGGACGCCGGCCCGGAGCGGGCCGCGACCCTGTTCTTCGTCGACAAGGGGGCGCCGGGTGTCGAGATGACCCGGGTACCGCGGTTCATGCACTCCGCGGTCAACGGGCACCCCGAGTTCACCTTCACCGACGTGTTCGTACCCGACGAGGACGTGCTCGGCGGGGTCGGCAACGGCTACGAGCTGACGAAGGAGTGGTTCACCGACGAGCGGCTGATGATCGCCGCCCGTACCGTCGGCGCGGCCGAGCGGGCCCTGGAGCTGGCCCGGGACTGGGCCGTCGAACGCCGCCAGTTCGGCTCCCGCATCGCGGACTTCCAGCTGGTCCAGGGCATGCTCGCCGACTGCGCCGTCGACATCGCCGTCAACCGCGCCTACACCCACCAGGTCGCCTGGGAGGCCGACCGGCCGGAGACCGACCGCAAGACGCTGCACGCCAAGGCCTCGACGGCGAAGCTCGCGGCCAGCGAGGCGGCCGGGCGGGTGATCGACCGGTGCGTGCAGATCTTCGGGGGCCGCGGCTACGACCGCTCGTACCCGGTGGAGCGGATGTACCGGGAGCTGCGCGTCGACCGGATCTGGGAGGGCACCTCCGAGATCCAGCGCCTGATCATCGCCAACGAGCTGATCAAGCGCGGTACACGCGCCCTCGCGCTGCCCGGCTCCTGACCGTCCCGCCCCTGCAAACCCACCTGAACCCGGACCCAGAGGAAAGACACCACATGGACTTCCGTCCCACCGCCCGGCAGGAAGAACTCCGGAGCGCGGCGCGCGAACTCACCGCGTTCATCATGAAGTACGAGCTCGACTGCGAGGAGAACAACGGCCTGCCGCCGAGGGCGCACACCGAGATCCGCGACGCCGTCCTCGCCAGCGGGCTGCAGGCGGTCAACATGCCGGTGGAGTGGGGCGGCGCCGGCCTCACCATCCTGGAGCAGGTCACCGTCCAGGCGGAGCTCGGACGGCTCACCGGCGCACTGTGGGACATGGTGTGGCGGCCGGCCAACGCCCTGTCCTTCTGCACGCCCGAGCAGCGCGAGCGCTACCTCGTGCCCGTGATCCGGGGCCGCCGCCGGGACTGCTATGCGGTGAGCGAGCCCGAGGCGGGCTCCGACCCGCAGAGCATCCGGACGACGGCGACGCGGGCCGACGGCGGCTGGGTGCTGAACGGCGAGAAGTGGTTCGTCACCGTCGGGGACCACGCCGACTTCATGATCGTGCTGGCCGCCGCCGGGGAGGAGGGCGCACCGACGCTCTTCCTCGTCGACAAGGACACGCCGGGCGTCGAGATGACCCGGGTGCCGCGCTGGATGCACACCTTCGTCTACGAGCACCCCGAGTTCACCTTCACCGACGTGTTCGTGCCGCAGGACGCGGTGCTCGGTGAGGTGGGCCAGGGCTACGACATCACGCGTTCCTGGTTCACCGAGGAACGGCTGATGATCGCCGCCCGTACCGTCGGCGCGGCGGAGCGGGCCCTGGAGCTGGCCCGGGACTGGGCCGTCGAACGCCGCCAGTTCGGCTCCCCCATCGCGGACTTCCAGCTCGTCCAGGGCATGCTCGCCGACTGCGCCGTCGACATCGCCGTCAACCGCGCCTACACCCACCAGGTCGCCTGGGAGGTCGACGCGGGCGTGGCCGACCGCAAGACGCTGCACGCGAAGGCCGCCATCGCGAAGCTGGCGGCGAGCGAGGCCTCGGGCCGGGTGGTGGACCGGTGCCTGCAGGTCTTCGGAGGCCGCGGCTACGACCGCTCGTACCCGGTGGAGCGGATGTACCGGGAGCTGCGCGTCGACCGCATCTGGGAGGGCACCTCCGAGATCCAGCGCCTGATCGTCGCGGGTGAACTCGTCAAGCGCGGTACGGGCGTTCTGCGGATGCCGTCCGCGGGGTGAGCGCTCCCCGTGGTCCGGGGCGGCGCCCGCGGATGCCGCCCCGGACCACGGCACGGCTCTCGAACGGACGGGCACACGAAGGAGGGAGTACGGATCGATGACCGATGTCGCACGCGTCGGGGTCGTGGGCTGCGGGCTGATGGGGTCCGGCATCGCGGAGGTCTGCGCGCGGGCCGGACGGGACGTCGTGGTGGTGGAGGCGACCCGTGCGGCGGCGTCCGCCGGACGGGAGCGGATCGCGGGCTCCCTGGGACGGGCGGTGGCGTCCGGACGGCTGACGGCGGCCGACCGGGACGCCGCCCTGGGCCGGATCTCGGTGACGGCGGACCCTGCGCGGCTCGCGGACCGGGACCTCGTCGTCGAGGCGGTGGCGGAGGACGAACGGGCGAAGCTGGAGGTCTTCGCCCTGCTCGACCAGGTCGTGGAGCGCCGCGACGCCGTCCTGGCGACGAACACCTCCTCCCTGCCCGTCATCCGGCTGGCTGCCGCCGTCTCGCGGCCGGAGCAGGTCGTCGGCCTGCACTTCTTCAACCCGGTACCGGTGCTCCCGCTGGTCGAGCTGGTGCCGTCCCTGCTCACCGGTACGGAAACCGTCCGGCGGGCGCACGCGTTCGCCTCCGAGGTCCTGGGCAAGGAGGTGGTCCGGGCCCGGGACCGGGCCGGGTTCGTGGTGAACGCGCTGCTGGTGCCGTACCTGCTGGCCGCCGTGCGGATGGCCGAGCACGGGCGGGCGTCGGCCGAGGACATCGACCGGGGGCATGACGCTGGGGTGTGCGCACCCCCTGGGTCCGCTCGCCCTGGCCGACCTGATCGGGCTGGACACGGTGCAGGCCATCGCCCGGTCGCTGTACGCGGAGTACCGGGAGCCGTCGTACGCGCCGCCGCCGCTGCTGGCCCGGATGGTCGACGCGGGGCGGCTGGGCCGCAAGACGGGCCGGGGGTTCCACACCTACGGGGCCCGCGGGGGCGGTGCGATGCGCGAGGATGAGGGTGTGGTGGCCACGGCAGCCGGGCCCACCCGCCCGGCGGGCGGGCGTCGAGACGGGGAGCAGACGACGTGACCAAGGCCGATCGCGCACTGGAGACGCGTGAGCGCATCCTCACGGCCGCGTGCGAAGTCATCGCCGACATCGGCTTCGAGAACGTCAGCATGCGCAAGGTCGCCGAGCACGCGGGGGTGTCGAAGGCCCTGCTGCACTACCACTTCGACACCCGCGAGAAGCTCTTCGCGGAGGCGATGACGCACTCCTTCGCACAGACCGGCACGGACACCGAGGGCGTCGCCGACTCGGTGCCCTCCTCCGTCGTCCTGGCCCGCATCCTGCGGAGCATGCTGCCCAGCGACGCCGAACTGCGCCAGGACTGGAAGCTGTGGCAGGAGCTGTGGGTGCGCGCCCAGCGCGACGCGGCGGCCCGTCACCTGGCCGTCGACCTGTACGACCAGCTGCACGCCTGGGTGGGCGGGGCAGTGGAACGCGGCATCAGGTCGGGCGAGTTCGCCGACTGCGACGTCGCGGCCGTGAGCACCCTCGTGCTGGCCCTGTGCGACGGGCTGGGGATCCGGCTGATGCTCGACGACCCGCGGGTGGACCTGGCGACGGCCCGCGCCACGATCTGGCGAACCATCGCCCCCACCCTGGCCGTCGACCCGGCGTTCCCCGGCGTCTGACGGGGCCGGGCCGTCGGCACCGGTGGTGACGCGGGTCAGCCGAGCGGATCCGCCGGGGCGGGGGTGAGGGCCGCGGCGGCCGCGAAGAGGCGGGCGCAGCGTCGGGTCATGGCTTCCGGGGACTCGTCGGGGTGCTTGACCCACCAGCGGACGAGGGTGGCGACCAGGCCCCGCCAGACGTACAGAAGCGCGTCCGCGTCCAGCGGGTCGGCGGATCCGGTCGCGCGCAGCAGGTCGGCGGTCCCGCCGGCCGCGAGGTCGTCGATGGCGGACCAGTACTCCGCGGCGCGGCGGGCGGCCGCGCCGTCGGCCGGCAGGGAGGTGTCGTAGAGCACGAACCACGCCTCCCGCTGCCCCTCCAGGGCGGTGAAGATGCTCTCGAGCACCCGCAGGGGCGTGTGCGCGGTGGCGCCGTCCCGGCCCATCGCGGTGCGGACGGTGTCGAGCACGCGGTCCCCGACGGGCACCAGGCAGGCGAGGTACAGGTCCTCCTTGGTGCCGAAGTACTGGTGCAGCAGGGTCTTGGTGACGCCGACACGTTCGGCGATGGCGGGGAGGGAGGCGGCCGCGTAGCCGCGGGTGCCGAACTCCTGCGTGGCGGCCGCCAGGATCTGCTGCTGGCGGTGCTGCCGCGGGACTCCCTTGGTGCCGGCCTTCGAGTGAGGGGTTGCCATGAACGGATATTATCAGTAAGTAATTTACCGCAAGGTAAGTTCTGTCCCGTGACCTCTGGAGCGGCCCCGTGCCCGGTACGACGCCACAGCCGACCCCTGCCCCGCGCACCCGGTCCTGGTGGGGGTGGGGGTGGGCGGACGCGCACCCCGACGACGCCGAGTGCGCGGCGATGGGCGCCCTGGTACCGGGCACCCTCGCCCACCCCGTCCCCGTACCGCGCGTCCGCGACCTCGACATCGGACGCCCGGCCGTCGAGCCCCCGGCGAGCCTGGCGCACCTGGTCGCCACCGGGCCCGGGGACCGCGCCGCCCACGCCATGGGCAAGGCGTACCGCGACGTCGTGCGCGCCCTGCGCGGACGCCCCGGCCGCATCCCCGACCTGGTGGCCCGCCCGACGGACGAGCGGGAGGTGGCCGACCTGCTGGACTGGGCCGGTGAGCGGCAGGTGGCGGTCCTCCCGTACGGCGGCGGCTCCTCCGTCTCGGGCGGTGTCGAGTACCGCGGCGACGCCCACCGCGCCGTACTGTCCCTCGACCTGACCGCCATGGGCCGCGTCCTGGAGGTCGACACCGCCGGCCGGGCGGCGCGCATCCAGGCCGGCACCCTCGGTCCGAGCCTGGAGGACCAGCTGCGGCCCCACGGGCTGACCCTGCGGCACTTCCCGCAGAGCTTCGAGTTCTCCACGCTGGGCGGCTGGCTCGCCACGCGGGCCGGCGGGCACTACGCCACCGGACGCACACACATCGACGACTTCGTCCAGTCCCTGCGCGTGGTCACCCCGGCCGGCACCAGTGCCTCGTGGCGGCTGCCCGCCTCCGGCGCGGGCCCCTCCCCCGACCGGCTGTTCCTCGGCTCCGAGGGAGCCCTCGGCGTCATCACCGAGGCCTGGGTTCGGCTGCAGCCACGCCCGTCCCACAAGGCGTCCGCCTCCCTCGCCTTCACCGACTTCCAGGCGGCACTGGACGCGGTGCGCGCCCTCGCGCAGTCGGACCTCTCCCCCGCCAACTGCCGGCTGCTCGACGCCGGCGAGGCCGCGCTGTCGGGCGCCTCCCACGACGGCTCCGCCGTGCTCGTCCTGGGGTTCGAGTCCGCGGACGGACCGGTGGACGCCCGGCTCGCACAGGCCGTCGACCTGGCCCGGTCCCACGGCGGCCGCGGCGGGGCCGCCGGGGCGGCGGGCGGCACGGGTGGCGCGGGTGGCGCGGGTGGCGCGGGTGGCGCGGGCGCCGACGCGGCCGTGAGCGCCTGGCGGTCGGCCTTCCTGCGGATGCCGTACCTGCGTGACGGCCTGGCCAGGATGGGGGCCGTCGCGGAGACCTTCGAGACCGCGGCCACCTGGGACCGGATCCCCGGCCTGATCGAAGCGGTCCGCAGGGAGGTCGGGGAGGCCGCGCTCAAGGGATCCGGCCACCCGGCGACCGTCAACTGCCGTCTCACCCACGTCTATCCCGACGGTGCGGCGCCGTACTTCACCGTCCTCGCCGCGGGCCGGCCGGGCGACGAGGTGGCCTTCTGGGACGACCTCAAGGCCGTGGCGAGCGACGTACTGCACCGGCACCGGGCCACGATCACCCACCACCACGCCGTCGGCCGGGACCACCGCCCGGGATACGACCGCCAGCGCCCCGCCCCCTTCGCCCTCGCGCTGCGCGCCGCGAAGGACGCCCTCGACCCGCGGGGCATCCTCAACCCGGGTGTGCTGATCGGCTGAGCCGCCGGCGCGCGGCGCGGGCGGACCGACGGGCGCACCGAGGCGGCGGGCCGGCGGGCGGGCCGGAAAGATGACCGGGGCGTGCGGCGTACGGTACGAAGGGCCTGTGAAGGAACAGATCCAGCCCTCGACCGTTCGCGTGTTCATAGCACTCGCCCCGCCCGACGACGCCAAGGAGGAGCTCGCGCGGGCGTTGCGGCCCGCCTACGCGGCGTACCCGGGCATGCGCTGGAACCGCATCGAGGACTGGCACATCACCCTGGCGTTCCTCGGGGAGCTCCCGGTCGGGACCGTCCCGCTCCTGCGGCCGCCGCTCGCGGACCTGGCGGCGGCCCGCCGGCCCCTGGAACTGGCGCTGCGCGGCGGCGGGCACTTCGACGAGCGGGTGCTGTGGAGCGGTGTCGACGGCGACCTCGAAGGCCTGCACCTGCTGGCCTCCGAGGTACGCGCGGTGGTCAAGGAGTGCGGCGTTCCCTTCGAGGACCGGCCACTGCGCCCCCACCTCACCCTGGCCCGGACCCGCCGAAACGATCCCGCGTGCGTGGTGGAGGCCGCCGCCGGGCTCGCCGCGTTCTCCGGCCGCCGGTGGCCGACGGCACGCCTGCACCTGGTCGGCAGCAACATCGGCCGCGGTCCCGGTCCGATCCACTACCGCGACATCGAGGCCTGGAGCTTCCGCCACGGGCGGTCCGCCGATGACCACACAACATGATCTACTTCTCGGCGTAGATGCGACGACGAGAAGCCGAGGCCATGACCACCCACTGCTGCGAGGCGATGGACCGCAAGGTGAACGCGGTCTGCGACCAGCACGACGACCCGTTCGCCTGCCCGGACGCGCTGATCCGGTTCAGCGCCAAGTTCCAGGAGTACGGTCTGATCATCCATGACGGCGGCACATCGAGCATCAGGATCGCCTATTGCCCCTGGTGCGGACAGGGTCTCCCCGAGTCCCAGCGGGACCGGTGGTTCGACGAACTGGAACGCCGCGGCATCGATCCGTGGGAGGACGAGGTTCCCGAAGCGTTCGAGGACGACCGCTGGCTCGCATCCCCGCCCCAGGGCTGACGCACCGGCATCCGGCCCACGAAACCGGCACCGGCACCGGCACCGCCCTCAGCCGCCCGGCCCGCGGTCCGTGGCGTGTCAGCCCCGGTGGAAGCGCACCTCGGGGGCGGACGCGGTCGGACCGTCCAGCCGGGGCGCCTGCTTCCCGCACAGGTGGAGCTCGAAGAACGCGCCGACGCACTCCCGCGTGATCTGGTAGCCGACGGCGTCACCCAGCACGGGCCGGTCGGTGAAGGCCGGATGGCCCGCCCCCGTGACGGTCAGCCGACACTTCCAGCCGTCCAGCCCGGACCAGTTGTCCTCCCAGGAGGTCTCGGGGAACCCGGGGCGGCAGCAGGGCCGGTCGCCGGCCGCATCAGGAAGGGGCGTCCGCCGAGGCCGCCCTGGGGTACCGGCGTGAAGAAGGTGCCGTTCACGTTCACCCCGGCGTCCCAACGAACGGAATGTCCCGGCCCCGGCCGTCGGAGACCCGGCGCTGCGACCGGTCGGGGAAGACCTGCTCCCAGGCCTTGCAGGTGAGGACGCACCCGCCGGGGAGAGTCGTACCGTCCGACGCGTACGCGTGGTCCACCGCGGCAACGACGTACCCGCGGCCGGCGCGGTCCACCGCCAGGCCGGTCAGCGAGGCGCGCGGCATCGTGAAGCCCGGGAGAGCACGATCAGCGGGTACCGGCCGGCCGCCGGCCTGGGCAGCGCACCGGTCCGGGCGTGCGTGCGGCCGGCCGCCACCTCTTCGGGGGTGACGTGGTCGCCGAGCTGCCCGCGGTCGGTCAGCAACGCCTCGACCTCGGCGGCCACCATGGAGGGATGGGCTCCCGGTACGGGCGAGGGCCGGACAGTACAGCGAAGCAGCAGCTCCCGGTCCGCAGCCGGCACCCACGGGTCCTTGCGCTCGTGGGCCGGGATGGGCGGGAGGTCGGCGTCAGCGACGCGAGCGGCTCCGCCCCGGCGGCGGCGCGATACGTACGCGCTCCCCCTCGGGCGCCTTCTCGATGTCGTCGAGCTGTGCGGTGATCGTGGCGCGGAGCTCGTCGTCGTCCTCGAAGGAGTGGTCCTGGAAGAGCGTGTAGCCGGTCCACATGAGGTTGGCGCACACCCTCGCCGGCACCCGGCCGGTACGGGCCCCCATGCCCACCAGCGCCACCGACCGGATACTGCCCGGCACGTCGTCGTTCTGCCGGTGGATCGCCTGGAATGCGGCGGCGCACGCCAGCGCCACGTTCAGCGTTTCCCGGACGCTCTGCGACGACGTTTCCATGGTCGGTGTCGATATCAGGAACTTCGGATTCACCGCTCCCGACGGGACACAGACCGCGCTGCCCACCGGAAGGCTTCCCGCGAACCCGTCACGGATCGCCCGCTGCACGCGCAGCTGTATTCCCGCCCCGAGATACCGCTTGATGGCCGCGTCGACCCCGCCGTCCATTCTGCCGCGGGAGTTGGTGGGCGTGACCCAGGCGTCGACCTTCTCGTCCAGAATGGATCCCTTCCGGATCTCGATTCCGGGGGTGTCGGCGAATGCCGCCCGCCACGCCTCCACCACTTCGGCGTTGATGTCGGTCAGCACCACTTCGAGGGGCGACTGCGCACGCTTCACGGTCATGATCCACTCCAATCGGGGGACGGCCCTTCCATCCCTCACGACGCTACCGCGCCCCACTGACAACGGGCCTGCGCCGCCAGCGCCGTGACGCGTCGTCACGATTGCCAGGGCGTCGACCCGGTGCTAGCCTGCCGCCACATCTGCGCAGGTCCGGCCCCACAGACCGTCGCCGCCCAGGACTTCCGGCGTCAGCCCGGCCAGGTCCCCCGCACGACGCCCCGGGTGCTCCCCCACCCCACCCGCCTCCCTCTTCGTCCGCACGCCAACGCCCCTTTACGCCCTGCCGCATCGGCACGGTCCGACCTTTCGGAGTTCCGCAACCATGAGCGATGTCAACGATGTCAATATCCCGGCCGAGCCCGATGCGAATGACCCGCTGGGTCTGGCCGAAATCTTCAAAGGAGGCGGCGAACCCTGGCTTCCGCTTCTGCGTCCCGTCATCGAGGCGCAGCCCGATGCGGCCTCTTTCATCGGTGCGGGACGCAGCCCGGAAGTGGTGCCCGTCCGTGAACTGACCTTCCAGGCGCTCAAGCCTCACCCGCCGCACAAATGGAAGGTCGTGGTCTTCGGACAGAATCCCTATCCGCGCCCCGAAAGCGCCACCGGCATAGCCATGTTCGACAACACCTTCCACGACTGGAAGGACAGCCAGTTCGGCCGCGTTGTCAGCATCCGCTGCATCATCAAGGCCGCCGCCATGTGGAAGTACGGAATTCCCAAGAAGACGCCCATCGCCGACGTGCGCGCGCTCCTGAAGGAACGGGAGACCGTCCAGCCGCCCGAGTGGTTCCAGGCGATGCTCACGCAGGGCGTGCTGCTGCTGAACGCCGCCCTCACCGCCAGCAGCGACGGAGCGACGGGCACCGACCGGCACACCGCGTTCTGGCGTCCCGTCGCCGAGCGGATCGTCGAGGAGATCCTCAAGGCCAAGCAGGACGCCGACGAGGAGGACCGCGGCGTCGTCTTCGCGTGGTGGGGGGCGCACGCCCGGAACCTGAAGAAGGTCGTCCTACGGCTCCAGCAGAAGTACCCCGGGGTCGAGGTCCGCCACATCGACCACCCCAACCCGGCGGCGCAGGGCGACATCTTCTGTGAGGGTGATCACTTCGCGATGGTCAACGAGGCCCTCGCCTCGCTGGGCTCCGACGGGATCGACTGGCTGCCGAGCAAGGGGTGGAACACGGCGGCCGCGCACGCGGACGGCGCCGGCGCGGCGGGCACGGCGGGCACGGCGGGCGGGGACGTCGCGGAACGCATGGGCGCCTTCATCGCGTCCACCATGGAACTTCACCAGCTGTACCTGGAACGCCTCGCGAGCGTCAAGGACGAGGGCCTCGTCCTGCCCGCGATCACCGGCGTGTTCGACACTCCGCTGATGGGCTTCGAGGAAGCCGTCGGCCCGGTGGGCGCCGTGCTGTCCGGCCTCGACCGGCACATCAGGACGTCCCACGAGTTCGGCAAGAGGCGCGCGGACGACGCCGCCTCGGGCCGCCTGTCCGCCGACGCGATCGCCGCCCTCCACCTCTACACCTGCGAGTCCGCGTTCTACCGGGAGATCAACGCCGTGCTCCGATCCCCGGACCGCGCCCGGCTCGTCCCGTACATCCCCTACCTGCGCCTGCTGTTCTCGGCCGTGTCCCGGCTCCCCGCCCGTACGGAGCCCCTGTGGCGCGGGGTGTCCCTGGACCTGCGCGCCCAGTACCCGCTCGGCCGGACGGTGACCTGGTGGGGCGTGTCCTCGTGCACGTCGAAGCTCGGCGTGGCGCGCGCGTTCCTCGGCGGGCGCGGGAAGCGGACCCTCTTCGAGGTGACCCCCGTCCGCGCGGTGGGCATCCGCAGCTTCTCCGCCTTCACCGACGAGGAGGAGTACATCCTCCCGCCCGGTACGCAGCTCAAGGTCACGGAGGTGAAGGCGGAGCGCGGCGGCCTGTGCACCGTCAAGCTCACCGAACTGCAGGAGCAGACGCTCGTGTCCTGAACGGACGGGGAGTGCCGTGTCCCCGGCGGCCGGAACATGCCTTCTCCGACTGCCCCCGCGCCGGCCATGACGGGACGGCCAACCGGATCCCGGCCGCACCGAGTTCCTCGCCGGCCGGGCGACCGGCGCACAAGGGGGCCGGTAGCGTGCCCGGCATGATGGTGGGAAGCGAAGAGACCCGGCTCGTCGTCGTCCGGGGCAACTCGGCGTCCGGCAAGTCCTCGGTGGCGACGGGGATCCGCGACCGGTTCGGCCGCGGCCTGGCCCTGGTCGGCCAGGACAACCTCAGACGGACCGTGCTGAGGGAGCGTGACGTGCCCGGCGGTGCCAACATCGGGCTGATCGACACGGTCGCCCGGTACGCGCTGGACGCCGGCTACCACGTGGTGGTCGAGGGCATCCTGTACGCCGACCGGTACGGCGACATGCTCGCGGGCCTGGTCGGAGACCATCGCGGCGTCTCGCGCTGCTACTACCTCGACGTCCCGATCGAGGAGACGCTGATCCGCCATGCCTCGAAGGCGGATCCCGACTACCTGGCCCAGGTGACCGAGCTGCACCTGCGCGACTGGTACCGCGAGCGCGACCTCCTCCCCGGCGGCGCCGAGACCGTCATCGGGGCCGACAGCACCCTCGCCGGGACGATCGGCCTCATCCTGCGCGACACGGGCCTCGCGGGGCTGCCGCCCCGGGTCGACTGACCATCCGACACCACCGGCGGCACCCGGCAGCAAGAAACGGATGAAAGAGGCATAAGGACGCCCAACCGTGGTAGACGCCCTGCATACCGGTTCGACAGGAACCAGGAGGTAGTCATGATCATTCTGGGCGTCATCCTGCTGATCATCGGCTTCGTCACGGGAATCTCGATCCTCTGGACGATCGGCCTGATCCTCGTCATCATCGGCCTGGTGCTCTGGGTACTGGGCGCGGTCGGGCACGCCGTGGGAGGCCGCAAGCACTACTACTGACGCCAGGCGCCCTCCTGCCCCTCAGGGGCGGAAGCGCAGTGGATGGTCCTCCGGGACCTCCACGACAGCGATCCGCACGCCGTCGGGGTCGGCGATCCACATCTCGACCAGCCCCCACGGTTCACGCAGCGGAGACCGCAGCACTTCGGCGCCGCGGCTGTGCAGCTCCTCGTACGCCGCCTGCACATCGGCGACCTGGAGCCACAGCCGCAGGCCCGGCGCGGGCGGCGCCTCGGCCCGTCCCGACACCTCGAGGAAGCCGCCCCCCAGGAAGTACACCGTGCCGCGGTCCGGCCCCGTGCCGAACTCGCGGTACACGGCGAGGCCGAGGGTCTCGCCGTAGAACGCGCGCGAGCGCTCGGGGTCCGTCGGTCGCAGCAGGATCCTGCTGCCCAGTACGTGCACCATGGCCCCACCTTCGCGCACCGCGCGCCCTCCGTCACCCGGACCTCGTCAGCCGGACCGCTCCGCACCCCGGCTCCGGCGGCTCCACCCCCGCAGCCTTCCGCGCACCCCTTCGGTGCGCCGGCTGCGGGTGTGCCGGTCGAGTTCCTCCAGCAGTCGCTCCGAGCGCTTCTCCACGCCCAGCTCGTCCAGGACCCGGTCGATCTCGGTGAGCAGCGCGCCGTGCAACTGCCAATGCTCGGGCTCCTCCCTGGCGGAGGCCAGCAGCAGGTCCGCGAGCCGGTCCCGGTGGGCCCGGGCCACCGCCAGCTCGCCGGACAGCCGGGCTTCGGCCTCCTCCGCGTTGGCGCTCACCTGGGCGGTGATCAGCTGGGCGAAGCTCTCCACGGCGATCGCGGTGTGCCGCAGCACCTCGCGCAGCGCCGCGCCGGTGGCGGGCTCGAAGAGCGGGGCGTCGGGGCGGACCTTGGCCAGGTCGGTCAGGGTCCGGCAGGCCACGCGGAGCACCACCGCGCAGATCTCCAGGGTGTCCAGACCGGTGCGCAGCACCAGCCGGAAGATCAGGCCCTCCTTGACCCGCGGATTGAGCCGGAGGCTGTCCTCGGCCTGCCGCAGGGCGGTGTCGACCTGGGCGATGTCGTTGTCGAGGCGGCGCGCCTCGTGCAGCCGGGCGGCGGCCTGTTCGACCTTGCCCGGGCCCTGGGGTTCCTCGCCGAGGTGGTCGAGCAGCCGGCTCATGCGCAGGGCGAGGTCGGTGATCGCGGCGCCCGCCGGGCCGATCCACAGAGGTGGCGCCAGCAGGAGGTTGACCAGCAGTCCGACCACCGCGCCGATGAGGGTCTCCAGTACCCGGTCCCAGGCGGTGTCCGCCACCTGGGTGACGCCGAGGACGAGCATCGCGCTGATCGCGACCTCGGGGACGAACTCGTCCACGCGCACGAGGTGGCCCACCACCAGGGAGGCCAGGATCAGCAGGCCCAGGCTCCACCAGGTGAGACCGACCAGCGCGCTGAACCCGATGGCGATCAGGACGCCGACGACCACCGAGTTGACCCGCCGGATGCTGGTGGTCAGCGTGGAGTAGAGCGTGACCTGGACGACGAGCAGGGCCGTCAGCGGGGCAGTCAGCGGGTTGGGCTCGCTGCTCAGGCGGAGCGCGACGACGTAGCTGATGACGGCCGCGGCGGTGGAGCGCAGGGCCTGGACGGCTACCGGCTCGCGGTGGCGTCGTACGACACGGGTGGCGATGCTGCTGATCGTTTCCGGCATGACTGCGCATCTTCCCAGGCCGTGTGCGATGACACGTGCCACAGTGGTCAAGGCCGTTCGTGTCGCGATCGTGTCAGGAGTGACCGGTGGGGTAGGTGGGGGTAGTCCGTAGTCAGCGTCGATCGGATCTGCGAGGGAGCGAGAGCCATGAAGGGTACGGAGGACAAGCGGCAGCGGCCGGCCGGAGGCCGTGAGGAGCACGCGCAGGAACACCCCGGGCCGGACCCCGTACACCCCGAGGCCAGCAAGCCGGTCGCCGGCAAGACCCCGGAGGAGCTGCGGATGCGCCAGGAGCGGAAGATGTCCCACCCGGACGACGAGGACGCCGGTTGACGGCTTCCGCGCCACGGACGGGTCAGGGCACTCAGGGGCCTTCGTCGTAGGTGCCGGCCTCGACCTCCAGGGCGAGTTCCTGGAGGACCTCGATGGAGGAGACGCCCGTGCGCCCTTCGTCATGGGCGATCGCGAGGCTGGTGAACGCGAGGCTGAAGCCGGAGACCATCGTGTGCAGGGCCGGGCCCAGGGCCTCGGCCACCAGCGTCGCCACCTGCTGCGGCGACGCGTCGGCCGGCACGCTGATCGAGGGCAGCATCTCGTTCAGGAGCTGGGTGGCCACGCCGGCCGTCCCGTCCGGGGCCTCGGGGTCCTCCCCGGCCTCGGCGGCCCGGCGGATGTCCTGGGCCTCGGTGAGGATGCCGATCACTCGCCTGAGTACGTCTGCGCGTTCCATCCCTCGCAGCGTAGTGCGTCGCGGCAGCCGGGTGCGGGTGCGCGCCTCCGGGACCCACCGCACCATGAGCCTGTATCCGTAGGAGCACCAGCCGGAAGGGAGAGCGCCCATGTCCCCGGACCCCGCGCCGCACACGAGTCGCCTGCTGCTGGTTCGGCACGCCAAGGCGGTGCCGAAGGGCGATCCCGCCGAGGACTTCGAGCGCGGCCTGGGCGAGCGCGGCAGGGCCGACGCGCCCCGTACGGGGCGCTGGCTGGCGGAGAGCCGGTACCGGCCGGACCTCGTGCTGTGCTCTCCTTCGCGCAGGACGCGCCAGACCTGGCAACTGATGGTCCCCGCCCTGGCGGACCCGCCGGACGCCGTCTATGACGACCGGCTCTACAACGCGGCGCCGAACGCGCTGGTCACCGTGCTGACCGAACGCGGGTCGGGGCTCGGCTGTGTGGCGCTGGTCGGCCACAACACGGGCATCCACGAGCTGGCCACCGCGCTGTGCGGCAGTGGCCCGGCGGAGCTGCTGGAACAGTTGAAGGACGGCTTCCCGACCTCGGGCGTCGTGGTGGTGGACCTCGCGGGCGGCTGGGGGGACCTGAGCCCCGGCAAGGGGCGTCTGACCGCCATGTGGTCCCCGTCTCATTGACCGGGCCGCTGGAGGCTGGTCCACCTGGGGGCTCCGAGCATCACTTGTGCACGAAATTGGTGCGCCTGTACGCAGGATTGATGCAACGATGGTGCATCATCCGGCCCTCAGGAAGGACGCCACCATGGAACAGCTTCCCCCGCACCCCGACACCGAGCGGTACTCCGTGACCCTGTGCCCGCCCGCGGTCACGATCGTCTCGGAGCTGACGGCGGCGTCCGGCGTGAGCAAGTCCGATGTGATCAACCGGGCCGTGCTCCTGCTCGGCTTCATCGAGCGCGAGCGCGCCAAGGGCAACGACCTGATGATCCGTGACACCGCCGGCGCCCTGGAACGCATCCACATCATCTGACCGCCGGGGCGCAGGACGACGCGGGCACCGGGGGGACGCGCAGGACGTGCGCCGAGGAGTACGCGGAGGCCGAGGCGACGCAGAAGCGGCGGAGCTGCGGCTCAGACGTCCAGGTCCTCCGCGGGCGGCAGTTCATCGACGACGTGCACCGCTGCCTCCTCGGCCGACGCCGCTCCGCCGTCGATCCCGACGTCACGGGCCAGGACGGAGATGTGGCGCTGCGGGGCGGAGTCGTCCACCGCGGCCAGCCGGCCCGCGCGGTCCGATCCGGCCAGCAGGGCGTCGCCGGCCTCGTCGGAGGCCTCGTCCTCGTCGGACACCTCGGGCTGCTCCCGGGCGAGGCGCTCTTCCAGCGTCTCCCCGGTACGCGCTTCGGCGGCGGTCGTGCCCCTGTCGTCCACCGCGAGCGGGCGGTCCAGGGGCACATAGGCGGTGTCGAGCGTCTCGTCGAGGCCCGGCTCGTCGAGGGTGTTCTCCAGGTCGGGTTGGGCCTCGGCGGCCTCGTCGCTCTCCTGCGGCTGGTAGACATCGTCGCCGTAGGCTTCGTCGGCGCTGCTCATCGGGTTCTCCGATCGGTCGGGTCGGCGTGCCGCCGGCGGGGGCACACCGGTCCCGGTGTGCTCAGCCGGGCACGGAGGCGTCCAGCGGGAAGGAACTGCTCGCACCGGTGAGTTCGAGCAGTCGCAGCAACTGGTGGCTGGGCGCGGCCAGGCGCAGGACGTGTCCGGTCCGGACAGCCTGCCGCCGGGCGTCCAGCAGCGTGTTGAGGCCCGCGGAATCGCAGAAGGACGAATTCCGCAGGTCGACGATGATGTCGGCGCCCTCGGGGGCCTGCGAGAGGGCTGCGGCGAGTGTCTCCCGCAGTTCGCCCGCATGATCCAGGTCCATGTCGCCGCTCACCGGCACCACGTAGGGATCGTAGGGATCGCGGAAGCCGGTGTCGGCGGCGGCTTCCGGAACGGGCGCGTCCTCGGCAGCCATGACGTACCTCCTCGTACATGAGGCACCTGCCCGGGGCGGTATCTCTCAACCGTCCTCCCGTCCATGGGACCGCGGAGCGGCGCCGAGCGCATACTGGGCGCATGGCGAGCCCGACGACCGCCGTCCGGCGGCTCCGGCGGCAGGCCGGCGAGGCGGTCTTCCAGCGTGTCGCCGGGCCCGACGGAGCCCGCAACCGGGAGCGGATCCACGCGACTCCCGGACCGCGCTGGTTCGCGCCGGACCGGCCGGTCGGGCGGGTGCACGGGGACGCGTCGATGTTCGTCGGCGGTCTCGCCGCCCTGCTGCTCCAGTCCCTGCACCCCGTCGCGATGGCCGCGGTGGCGGCGCACTCCGGTTACCGCGGTGACCCGTGGGGCCGCCTGCACCGGACCAGCACCTTCCTGGCGGTCACCACCTTCGGTACGAGCGCCGACGCCGAGGCGGCCGTGGCGTGTGTCCGGGCGGTGCACGCCCGGGTCCGGGGCCGGACGGCCGACGGCGTGCCGTACCGGGCCGACGACCCGGAGCTGCTGGGCTGGGTGCACGTAGCCGAGGCGGACTGCTTCCTGCGGGCCCACCAGCGGTACGGCAGAGCACCGCTGGATCCGGCCGGCTGCGACGCGTACCTCGCCGACACGGCGCGGGTGGCCCGGGCGCTGGGCGCGGACCGGCCGCCGCGGGACGTGCGGGAGCTGGCGGTGCGGATGGCCGAATACCGGCCCGTCCTGCGGCCGACGGACGCCTCCCGGGACACGGCCCGTTTCCTGCTCACCGATCCGCCGCTGCCGGGGGCCGCCCGGCTGCCGTACGCGCTGCTCGCGGCGGCGGCCGTGGACCTGCTGCCGGGCTGGGCGAGGACGGCGGTCACCGCCGGTTCGGGGGCCGCTGCCGAGCGGATGCCGGGCGTGGCCGCCCGCGCGGGCGGCCACGTCGTGACCCGGGCGATCCGCTGGGCGCTGCCGCCGGCTCCTGGCCGCGCGGCTCAGTACCCCGCGGGTCAGGACTCCTCGTCCGGGTAGCCCCAGTCGATCTCCGCCCTGGCGGCGGCGGTCACGTCGGCGACGGTCGTCGCGAAGAGCGATTCGAAGTGCGGCTGCCACCGGTGGAAGCCCGAGATGGAGAGCGGGAAGCGGCTTTTGCCCAGGACGCGGCACGCACCGTCGGCGTCGGCGTCGGCGGAGACCGTGATACGGACGTAGCCGTCCATGGACTCCTCGCGCATCAGTTCCTCGAGGGCGCCGACGATCTCCCGGGCCTGCGGCTCGTCGGCGACGCCGGTGACGGTGAATGCAAGATCGATGTTGACTGACATGGTGGGAGGATAGGGGGTGTCTTTGCCCCGTCCCGACCGGAGAAGTGAAGGACCGATGACGCTCCAGGAAGGCCAGCGGGTCAGGCTGGCGGCAGACCTTCGGCTCGCCGGGACAGTGCGCACGGCTCAGGACGGCCCGGCGGACGAGGACACCGTCGTCGGTTCGCTGTCCCTCGCTTCGGGCACCGCGGGCACCGTGGAGCGGGTGGACGCGCCCCGGGAGCGGGAGCAGAGCCACGAGGTGCGCGAGTACGTACGGCTCAAGGCGCTCCTGGACGACTTCGGTCATCAGATGCCCCCGGCGAGCAGGCGGCAGCTGGAGGAGCAGGTGACTTCTCTCGAACCCGCGTGGACGGCCCACCGGGAGCACGGCCCGCGCGTGACGGTCCGCGTCCGCCTCGACAACGGCTTCGTCCTCGACGACGCGCGCGCGGACGCGTTCACCCCCGCCTGACCTTCCGGCAGGGGCACGCCGACCGCCCTGCGCGCGGCGCGGTCCGGCGCCCGGGCGGGTTCTGGGCGTGCCCGCCGAGGACCCGGACGCCGGGGCGGTCCGCACGGCTGCCGGCTGCCCGCCGGGGGCCGGGCTCGCTTCCAGTGACGTTTCTGTGGTGAACCGGCTAGGCCGTCGGGGTGAGTAAAGGCTTCATCCGCGAAAGTTCCGCTCTTCACCAAGGAAGGATCTGTTTTAGGTAAAGAGCCCTGGTGGCGCGGCTCTCTGCCCTTCCTGTGCCGATGCGCTCCTCGGAGGAACAGAACGATGACTTACGGGAACAAGCTGCGGGAACAGATCGCCGAGCCGGGCACCACGCCGCTCATCGGGGTGTACGACATGTACTCGGCCTCGGTGGCGGCCGCGCACTACGACGGGATGTTCGTCTCCGGATTCGGGTTCGCCGCCTCCTACTACGGGCTGCCCGACATCGGATTCATCGCCTGGCCCGACATGGTGGCCTTCGTCCAGCGACTGCGCGGCGCCTTCCCCCGTCACCACCTGCTCGTCGACATCGACGACGGCTACGTCGACCCCGAAGTGGCCTGCCACGTCGTGGAGGGCCTGGAACGGATGGGCGCCTCCGGCGTGATCCTGGAGGACCAGAAGCGCCCGCGGCGCTGCGGTCACGCCGACGGCAAGCAGGTGCTGCCGCTGACGGAGTACCTGGAGAAGCTGGAGATGGTGCTGGCGACCCGCAAGGACCTGGTCGTCGTGGCCCGGACCGACGCGACGGAGGAGGCCGACATCATCCACCGCGCGCAGGCCCTGGCGGCGACCGACGCGGACGTCGTCCTCGTCGACGGGGTCCGCAGCGTGGAGTGGATCGAGCGGATCCGTGAGGCCGTCGGCGGCAAGCCGCTGCTGTTCAACCAGATCGCCGGCGGCAAGTCACCGCGGCTCTCGCTCACCGAGCTGACCGACCTCGGTGTCGACCTGGCCATCTACAGCACCCCGTGCCTGTTCGCCGCGCACAAGGCGATGGACACCGCCCTCGCCGAACTGCGGCTCGCCGACGGGCGGCTGCCCGCGGCCGACGGGGGCGAGGAGGTCGGGGTCGGCGAGTCCACGAGGCTGCTGACCAAGAACATCTCGCGCCACCGCCCCGTACCGGTGGCACGTGAGAGCGTGAAGGTGTGACCGGCGCGCGCATCCGGGCCGCGGCCGCGCTCGCGGTGGCCCTCATCGGTGGCGGCGCGGCGCCGGCCGCCGCGAGCGGCAGCCTGATCACCGTCATCGACAATTCGCACTCCGACTCCGTCATCGAGGTCGACCGCGCGGCCAATCTCCAGAGCGGGAGCGGGACGGCGGGCAGTGACCACGACGGCAGCGCCGTCGAGGTGCTCGCCACCCTCGTCGACGCGGTGCGCCCCGGCGACGGCGGGAACGGCTGACGGCCGGACGGACAGGCGACGAGGCGACGAGGCGGCAAAAAACGGCCGGCCGGCCCCGCTCAGGCGGGGCCGGCCGGTACGTGCGCGTGGCAGAGGTGTCCGGCCGACCTCAGTCCTCGCCGGTCAGGCCGAGTTCCTCGACCACGTCGCCGAGGTCGTCGGTCAGGTCGTCCGAGAGCTCGTCGACGGGGCCGTCGGCCGGTGCCGACGCCCGGGTGGGCGCGCCCGGGCCGGCGGCGGGCATCGCGGCGTGGGCGGAGGTGGCGGCCGTGAGGGCGGAGCCCGCGAGGGCCAGGGCGAGGGCGGCGGTTCGTACATTCAGTCGCATGCCCTGGGAACGATCTTGCCCGGCGGGAGTCACCCCCCATGACCTGGGTGGGTGCGGCCGGTGGTGACATGCACTCCCGAACCACATGCACCCCCGAACCGGCCGTGCCACGCTGGTTGCAGCACTCGGGGAAGGCAGCCGCGACGAACGGAGCGCGCTGTGAACGGTTGGTATCCCGCCGCCCCGCTGCGCCGCGGCCTGGCCGCCACCTGCGCCGCGCTGCTGTTCCTGGCGCTGACCTCCGGTACGGCCACCGGCGCGGCCCCGGCCCCGACGCCCGCTCCGACGCCCTCCCCCACTCCCACGCCGTCCCCCGCCGGCGGGCTCGACCCGCGCATCACGGAGATCATGCGGGGGCCGGAGTACCGCAACGCCCAGTGGGGCCTGCTGCAGACCGGACCGGACGGCGGCCGCGTGGTGCACAGCATGTTCCCCGAGCAGTTCTTCATCCCCGGGTCGACCGCCAAGCTGGTCAGCGTCTCGGGTCCGTGGCACACCCTCGGCTCCGACCACCGCTTCGTGACCCCGGTCTACGCGGTCGGTGAGCGCAGGGGCGCCACCCTGACCGGCGACCTCGACCTCGTCGCACAGGGCGACCTCACCATGGGCGGCAGGACCCGCCCCGACGGCACGGTGGCGTACACGGACCTCGACCACACCTACGCCAACGACTTCACGGGGGCGACCCTGACCCCGGAGAACCCCCTCGCCGGGATCGACGAGCTCGCCCGCCAGGTCCGCGCCTCCGGCATCACCCGCGTGGACGGGGACGTGATCGTGGACAGCCGGCTGTTCGCGCCCGATCCCGTCCTCGACCCGACCCCCACGCCGCTGATCATCAACGACAACCTGATCGACCTCATGACCACCCCGGGGGACCGCGCGGGCGCCGCCGCCCGGCTGGACTGGCGGCCGAAGGTCGCCCCGTACCAGGTCGCTTCCACGGTGAAGACGGTCGCGGCCGGCGGGCCGACCGACATCACGGTGACGGCCACCGACGGCGGCACGCGCATCCGGCTGTCGGGAACGATCGCGGCGGACGCCGAGCCCCTGCTGCGCACCTCCCCCGTCACCGACCCCGCCGCCTTCGGGCGCACCGCGCTGATCGAGGCACTGGAGCGGGCCGGGGTCCGGGTCACCGCGGATCCGACGGGCCCCAATCCGGTCGGCCGGCTGCCCCGCGACTACGACGGCCGGCCGCGGGTGGCCGCGTACACGTCGCCTCCCTACGCCCAGTACGCGAAGCTGATCCTCAAGGTCAGCCACAATCTGGGCGCCAACCTGGGCATCTGCCTGATGGCCGTCACGACCGGCAGCCGCCAGTGCGAGGACGGCTTCCCGGTGCTCGCCGACTTCCTGGACGAGGCGGGCGTCGACCGCGGACAGCTCCAGCTGATGGACGGCCGGGGCGGCAACCCCGCCGACCGGGCCACGCCCGAGGTGCTGGTGCAGATGCTGGCGTACTGGCAGGGCACCCCCGACGCGAAGCTCTTCCGCGAGTCCCTGCCCATCCTCGGCGTCGACGGGCTGCTGGCGGAGAACTGCCGTGACTGCCCGGCCCGCGGAAAGGTGTTCGCCAAGACCGGAGCGGCGGTCGGCGGGGACTCGCTCAACGACCGGCTGGCCGTCGGAGCGATCACCATCGCCGGGTACCTGGACCGGGGCGACGGCCGTTTCGACCCCTTCTACGCGGGCGTCAACGGCGCCTCCACACCAGGCCCGAACACCCAGGACGTCGTCGCGATCGCCAATGACCTCGCCATGATCGCCGCCTACCTCCAGGAGGCCCCGCCGTCACCCTGACGATCCGTCACCGGGCCCGTGCGGCCCGGTCCTGGCGGTGATCAGGTAGTAGTCCAGGATCCGCTGCTCCCAGGCGGCCATGAAGTTCCGCGGCCAGGTGCCGGGCGCCCAGAAGCGGGCGAGCCAGCGGTCCCAGCCGGGCCAGACCTGCGGGCCGATCGAGTCCGCCCGTACGCCGGCGAAGCCCGCCTCGGCCAGGGCGTCCGCCAGCCGGGAGACGGGCCGGGCGATGTCGAGTCCGCCGGCGAACGTCTCCAGCAGCCCCGCGAGCCGCTCCTCGGGCGCGGGCGCGCCGTCGACGGTGAAGAAACCGGCGACAGCCACCCGGCCGCCCGGGCGCAGGACCCGCGCCGCCTCGCGGGCGAACGCCGGCAGGTCCGGGAAGTGCTGGACGGCCTCGACGCTGTAGAGGCAGTCGAACTCCGCGTCGCCCAGCGGCAGGCTCTCGGCCGCCCCGAGCAGGAAGCGCAGCCGCTGCGGCCGGGCGGCGAGGAGCGGGGAGTTCGCTTCGCGGGCCCGCCGGAGCTGCTGAGGGTGGATGTCCACCCCGGTGATGCTTGCGGGTCCGTACTCGTCGAGGGCCAGCGCGCATCCGAGGCCGAGGCCGCAGCCGACCTCCACGGCCCGGCCGCCGGTGGGGGCGACGGCGTCGAGCACGTGCCGGTAGAGGTCCTGCTCGCTGCGGATCCGGTCGTCCTGCGACAGCGGTCCTTCGAGGTCGACGCGGTGCCAGTAGCCGAAGTTGATGAACCCTCCGGCGAACACCGGCACGGTGCTGAGGTCGGCCGGTCCGTACGTCTCCCACACCTGGGGCCGTACGAACGGAGCGGGTCGTCCCACGGGGTCTTCCACGGGGTCTTCCACGGGGTCTTCCGGCACCACGCCACCGCCTCCTCGGGACGGGGGCGTTGCGCCCCTGGGCCATCAGTGTGGCCGGTGAAACCCCGTCACGACAGAGGGCACGCCCGGCCCTCGGCGGTCCCGCCCCGCAGGCCGCGGCGCCCTAGGCTGACCGTATGGATCACGCCGCCGACGCACCCGCCGACGCACCCGCAGACGTGGCGGCCGCCGCCGCGGCCCGGCTGAAGGAGCGGCTCTACGCCACGATCACCATGATCTCCGTGGTGATCGGCCTGGTCGCGTCGGAGCACGCCACCGCCGCCGGGGCCGCGGCCACGGTGCTGACCGCCGCCGTCGGACTGTGGCTGGCCGCCCTCGTCTCCGATCAGGTGGCCCACCGGGTGGTCCACGGACGGCTCGCCACCGGAGCCGAGCTGCGGCACATGCTGTGGATCGGCAGTCCGCTGCTGCTGTCCGCCATCGGCCCGCTGATCCTCATCGCCTCCTCCGCCCTGGGGGTGATGGACCTGCGCACGGCCCTGTACGCATCGGCCGGTGTGAGTGTCGCCGGCCTTTTCGGGTGGGGCTGGTACGGCAGCGTCCGCATGGGCAGCGGCGTGGCCGTCGCCCTGCTCGCCGGCGCGCTCGACGCGGCGATCGGCCTGGCCGTGGCCCTGGTGAAGGCCGCGGCGGGCCACTGAGCGGTGCGCGGTGAACAGTTCGTCATATACCGAAGCGATGGGGCATCCTGGACGTATGAACGAGTTGCATCCCGGGCCGCCCGCGAGCACCCCGGCCCCGGCGGGGGCCCCGGGCTCCATGGACGCCCCGGCCCCCGCGGCCCGTTTGGCGGCCTTCGCCGCCGCCCTGGCCGACGAGACTCGGGCCGCGATCTGCATGACGCTGCTGGAGGGGCGTGCCTGGACCGCCGGCGAGCTGGCCCGGATCACCGGCGTGGCACCCTCCACCGTCTCCGGCCACCTGACCCGGCTGCTCGATGCCGGGATCTGCGTGACCGAGCGCCAGGGCCGCCACAGCTACGTGCGCGTCGCCGATGCGGCGACCGCCCGCCTGCTCGACGAGCTCGCCTCTCACGTGGTCCCGGACCGGGACGCCCCGCACGCCGTACCGGTGGTCGGCGCGCCGGACCCGCTGGCCCGGGCCCGTACCTGCTACGACCACTTCGCCGGCCGGCTGGGCATGGCGGTGACCGACGCGATGGAGCGGCGCGGCCTGCTGCGCACGGACGGCGTGTTCGAGCTCACGGAAGCGGGCCGGCTCTGGTGCGCCGAGGCCGGTATCGGCCTCGACGGCGGGGGGCGCAGGCGGGCGGCGGCGAGCTCCTGCCTGGACTGGACCGAACGGCGCCGTCATCTGGGCGGCCTGGCCGGGGCGCGGCTGTGCGCGCGGTCGCTGGAGGAGGGGTGGGTGGTGCGCCCGCCGGGCGGCGGGCGCGCGCTGGAGGTCACCGCGGCGGGCGAACGGGCCTTCGGCGCCCTGCTGGGGATCAGCGCGCGGGCCTGGGCCTGAGGAGTCCGCGTCGCGGTGGGCGCGGGGCGGTCCGTCCCCGCCGGGACCCTGGAGCGATATTTCGGTCGATGCCGAAATGTTGCAGTCGTAGAGTGGCGGCATGACCCTCCGCTCGAGTCAGATCCCGCCCGGCGTGCTCACGGTCGGCGCCGTCACCTTCACCGTGTTCGCCTGGGCATCCGCCTTCGTCTCCATCCGCAGCGCGGGCGCCGCGTACTCCCCGGGCGCGCTGGCCCTCGGCCGGCTGCTGGCCGCCTCGCTGGTGCTGGGCGTCCTGCTCCTGGTCGGCCGCCAGGGCCTGCCGCCCCGTGAGGCCTGGCGGGGGATCCTGGTCTCCGGCGTCGTGTGGTTCTGCGGCTACACGGTCGCGCTGAACTGGGGTGAGCGGCTGGTCGACGCCGGTACGGCCGCCCTGCTCGTGAACACCGGGCCCATCCTCATGGCGCTGCTCGCGGCCCGCCTGCTGGGCGAGGCGCTCCCGCCGCGCCTGCTGGCGGGCATGGCCGTCTCCTTCGTCGGCGCGGTGGTCGTGGGCCTGTCGATGTCGTCCGGGGACGGCGGCTCGACCTCGCTCCTCGGCGTCGCCCTCTGCCTGCTCGCGGCGGTGGCGTACGCGACCGGTGTCATCGCGCAGAAGCCCGCCCTCTCCTACGGAACACCCCTCCAGATCACGGCGTACAGCTGCATGACGGGCGCCGCGGTCTGCCTGCCCTTCACCGGCCGGCTGCTCGACGAACTGCCCCGGGCGCCGCTCTCGGCAACCCTGAACATGGTCTACCTGGGCGTGGTCCCCACCGCCCTGGCCTTCACCACGTGGACGTACGCGCTGGCGCGGATGCCCGCCGGCCGGCTCGGTGCGACGACGTACGCGGTCCCGGCCATCGTCGTCCTGCTGAGCTGGGCCCTGCTGGCCGAGGTACCGGGCTGGCTGACGCTCCTCGGCGGGGTGCTGTGCCTGGCCGGCGTGGCGGTCTCCCGGTACGCGCCGCGCACCCCTCGAAACCCGCGGACTCCCGTGGACGGCACCCCCCTCGCTCACGCGAAAGGCACCCGCACATGAGGATCCTCACGGTCGGCGCGTCCACGGGCAGCGCCTGACCGCCGCGGGCGACCTTGCCGGCGCACGCCCCCGGGGCCGCCCGCCGCGCCTCACCCGGATGCCCCGTGCAGTGGGCATCCGGGCCGCCGGGCCGTTGACTGGGAGGCCCGGAACATCCTTGGAGGCGTGGTGGCGAAGGTCGCGTGGACGCGTGGTGCGGCAGGTGCGGTGCTGTCGGCGGTGGCGCTCGGCGCCGCGGCCTGCTCGGGCGGCGACGGCACCCCGTCCGGGGCCGTCTCCAGCGCCGCTTCGGCGGTGAGGTCGGCCGGCGAGGCCGTTTCGTCGGCCGCCTCCGAGGCCGCGAAGGCCGCCGAGTCCGCGGCCGCGGTCGCGAAGGACAAGCTCGCCGACGTCAAGAACGGCGTCGACGCCAAGGACCAGGTGACCCTGGGGACAGTGACCACCGCCACCGACGGGTACACGACGGTTCCCGTGACCGTACGGAACACCGACGACGCCACCAAGTCCTTCGCGGTGCAGGTCGAGTTCAAGGACGAGAGCGGCAGTCTCGTCGACACCGTGGTGGTGACGGTCTCCGACGTCGCGGGGAAGGGCACCGGGCAGGGTACGGCTCGCAGCACGCACAAGCTGTCCGGCACCGTGACGGCGCAGACCGGCACGGCCCTGCGCTACTGAACCGCCGCGGCGCCGGCCGGCCGTCCGTGTCCGGAGGGGGACGGGGCGGCGGGCCGCGCGCTACCCTCCCGCCATGGTTGACATGGACATGAAGCAAGCGGGGCCGTTCCGCGGCCGTCCGCGCCGTGCGCCTCGGAGCGGACGCGCCCTCCGCACCCTCACCCTGGTGTGCCTCCTCCTGCTGGCGCTGCCGGGGACCGCGGCCACCGCCTCCGCCCCGGCCGCCCGCCCACCCGCAGCCGCGCCGTCCGGCACATCCGCCGGCACACCCGCCGGCACACCGTCCGCCGCGACGGAGGCCGCGGCGGACGCCCGCTGGGGTGACCGGCGCCTCGACGAGGTCTCCTTCCTGACCACCCACAACGCCTTCACCAACTACCAGGACTCACGCTGGACTTCGGTGAACCAGTCCGAATCGGTGCGCGCCCAGCTCGAAGGCGGCGTTCGCGGCCTGAGCCTGGACACCCACTGGTACGAGCGCAGCACCTGGCTGTGCGTCATCAGCTTCGGCAGCGACTGCTACCCCAGTGACGTGTACCTGTGCCACGGCGACTGCAAGACCTTCGCCGGTGCCACGTACGCCCTGCCGCGCCAGTCCTTCCACGGCACGATGCAGACCGTGGTGGACTTCCTCGCCGCTCACCCCCAGGAGGTCGTGACGGTCTTCCTGGAGGACTACGTGAGCGCCGAGCAGCTGCGGCAGTCCCTCGGCCGGGTCCGGGGGCTGTCCGACATGGTCTTCCGGCCCGACGAGTGGGGCGTACGGCAGAACGGATGGCCGAAGGTCGCCGACCTCGTGACCTCCGGCAAGCGGCTGCTGATCTTCTCCGACCGGTCCGACCGCGAGTACCTGGGCGTCATGTACGACAGGTCCTGGACGGTGAGCAACTTCTGGAGCCTCGGGGACCTGGGCAACGACCTGACGTGCGTCAGCCGCTGGTCGGACGTGCCCCTGGACCGGCAGGAGCCCGGCTTCCGGCGCCTGTTCACGATGAGCCACCACCGCAACGTGCCCACCGTGCTGACGGCGGCTCTGGACAACGGCGCGAAGCTGCGCAACCGCATCGCCGAGCAGTGCCGGCCCGCGGCCGGGGGCCGCGACCCGAACTTCGTCTCGGTCGACTTCCACCGCCTGTCCGACAGCAGCGGCCACTCCCCCGCGTCGATCGTCGCCGAGCTCGGCGCGCGCCGCTAGAGCGGACCTCGCGCCCTACCGGGGCGGGCCGGGTTCGGGCAGGATGACCCGGCGCACCGCAGGTCACCAGCGGCGTCCCGCCCGGCCCCGCACGCGATCCGGAGGTCCCCTTTGACGTGGCACGACGACCAGGCCCGGCGGGACGAGCTGTACCGCGACCCGTACCCGCTGTACGACCGCGCCCGCCGCGCCGAGGGGCTGACGTACGTACCCGAGTTCGACGCGTGGCTCGTCGCGCGGGACCGCGACGTGCGGGAGGTGCTCCTGCGTGCGGAGGAGTTCTCCTCCGCGAACGCCCTGCTGCCGGACATCCGGCTCTCCGAGGCGGCGCTCGGGGTCCTGCCGCGCGGGTTCGGACCGCGGCCCACGGTCGTGTCCTCGGACGGCGCCGCCCACCGCCGGCACCGGGCCCCCCTGAACCGGGGGCTGTCGGCCGCGCGGGTGGCGGCGCTGGTCCCGTACGTGCGGACGTGCGCCGCGGAGCTGGTGGACGGCTTCGCGGCGGGCGGCTCCGCCGACCTCGTCGCGGCCTACGCGCAGCGGCTGCCCGGCATGGTGGTCGGACGGCTGATCGGGCTGGACCCCGCCGATGTGCCCGCGGCCGTGCACGGCGGCTACCGGGCCGAGGAGCTGCTGTTCCGGCCGCTGCCGCCGCAGGAACAGGCGGCCGCCGCCGAGGACGTGGTCGCGCTGCAGCACCTGCTGGACGGGTACGTGCGCGACCGGCGCGCCCACCCCCGGGAGGACCTGTGCTCGGGCATGGTGGCCGCCCTCGCCCCCGGCACGGGCGAGCTCACCCTGGAGCAGCGCCACGAGCTGGTGACGAGCCTGCAGAACCTGCTGATCGCCGGGTTCCTCACCGCCGGAGCCCTGATCGGCACGACGCTGCTGCACCTGCTCGACGACGACCGGCGGCAGTGGCGGATGCTCTGCGCCGATCCCTCGCTGATCCCGGCGGCGGTGGAGGAGACCGCCCGTCACGACACCGCCATCCAGGCCTTCCGGCGGACCACCACCCGGCCGGTGGCGCTCGGCGGGACGGAGCTGCCCGCCGGGGCCGCGCTCCTGGTGGCGTACGGCGCGGCCAACCGGGACCCGGACCGGTACGAGCGGCCGGGCGAGTTCGACATCACCCGGCCCGTGAACCGGCACCACCTCGCGTTCGGGATCGGGCCGCACGGCTGCCCCGGCTCCCGGCTCGCGCGCGAGCAACTCCGCCTCACGCTCGAGCTGCTGACGAGCCGTCTGCCGGGGCTGCGGCTGGACCCGGGCCGTCCGCGGCCCCGGATGCGGCCCACCCTGATCCACCGCTCGCCGGAGGCACTGCACGTGACCTGGTGACGAGGGAGCAGCACGGCCGCCCGGAGCCGGTCGTCATCGGGGCGCGGATCCGGGGCCGGAGGCAACCTCGCGGGGGCGCGTCGCGTCCTTCCTGGCAGGACCCGCCGGCCCGGACGGCGCGTGCACCGCGGAGAGGACATGTGATGAGTGAGAAGGCCCGGCGGCTGTTCGACGCCCTCGACCTCGACCAGGACGGCACCCTGACCCGCGCCGAGGTCATCGGCGCCCTGCGCTCCAAGGGACCGACCCTCGCCGCGCAGGGGGCGATCCCCTTCTGGGGGGTGGGGGACACCGAGGACTCCTCGGCGCTCTTCGACGCGGCGGACCAGAACGGAGACCGGGTGCTGAGCTTCGAGGAGTTCGCGGCCGTGGTCGACCGCCGTTTCGGCTGGTAGCGGCCGCACCGTCCGGGTGGGCGGCCTCGCGGCGTCCCGCGTGCGGCGCCCGTCGGGCGGCGGGAGAATGACATGGGCGGCGGGGCGCCCACGCGGGCGGTTACGGCCCCGGCCGGCCCGCGGCACGGTCAACCCGCACGGGGCGGACGAGTCAGGTGATCGCTCATGTGCCGGTGGCTTGCGTATTCGGGAACCCCCGTGCTGCTCGACACCATCCTGTACAAACCCGCCCACTCACTGATCGACCAGAGCCTCCACTCGAAGCTGGGCGTGGAGACGACCAACGGCGACGGCTTCGGCATCGGCTGGTATCCGGTCGGCGGCAGCGGCGACGGCACGCCCGCCCTGATGAAGGACGTCGGGCCCGCCTGGAACAACCGCAACCTGCGGGAGCTCGCGGACCACGTCACCTCCCCCGTCTTCTTCGCCCACATCCGGGCGTCGACGGGTACGGCCGTGCAGCAGACGAACTGTCACCCGTTCCGGCACGGCCGCTGGATGTGGATGCACAACGGGGCCATCTCCGGCTTCCACGCGATGCGCAGGGACCTCGCGCTGCTCGTCGACCCCGCGCTGTTCGGAGAGATCGAGGGCACGACGGACTCCGAGGTCATGTTCTACCTGGCGCTCACCTTCGGCCTGGAGGAGGACCCGCCGGCCGCGGTCGCCCGGATGGTGGGCGTGGTGGAGCGGGTCGGCCACGAGCACGGCGTGGAGTTCCCGATGCAGATGACGGTGGCCGTCACCGACGGAACCAGCGTGTGGGCCTTCCGCTACTCCAGCCAGGGCACCTCCCGGTCGCTGTTCTACAGCAGCCGGGTGGACACCCTGCGCAGGCTGCACCCCGACATCCGCTTTCTCCAGGAGGCGTCCGACGAGACCCGCCTGGTGGTGTCCGAGCCGCTCGGCGACCTGCCGGGCGCGTGGAACGAGGTGCCGGAGAGCAGCTACGGCGTCGTTCGGGCGGGCGCGGACGGGCTGTACCCGTTCAGCCCGCTGGCGGCCTGACGCCGGTGCGGACCTCCGTACGGGCCTCCGTGCGGGCCTCCGTACGGGCCTCCGTACGGGGCGGGGGCACGGCGGCGGCCGTGGCGACGCGCGGCAGGGCGTACGGGTGCTTCTCGGCCAGCCAGGCCACCAGTTGCTCGCGGACCTCGCAGCGGGCGGTCCACAGCAGGTCCGGGTCCTTGGCGGTGACGATCGCCCGTACCACGATGGTGGTGGGGGTGGCCTCGGTGACGGCCAGGTCCCAGCCCCGGCCGTCCCAGGCCTCGCAGCCGTCGAGGATCTCCTTCAGCTTCTCCCGCATGAGGGCGACGGGGGCCGTGTGGTCGCAGTGGACGAACACCGTGCCGGTCATCTGGATGCCGCCGCGCGACCAGTTCTCGAAGGGCCGCGAGGTGAAGTACGAGACGGGCATGGTGATCCGGCGCTCGTCCCAGGTGCGCACGGCGATCAGGGTGAGGGTCACCTCCTCGACCACACCCCACTCCCCGTCGACGACGACGGTGTCGCCGATGCGTACCATGTCGCCGAAGGCGATCTGGAAGCCGGCGAAGACGTTGCCGAGAGTGGACTGGGCCGCCACACCCGCGACGATGCCGATGATGCCCGCCGAGGCCAGGACGGACGTGCCGACGGCCCGGAAGGCGGGGAAGGTGAGGAGCATCGCGGCCGCCGCGACCACCGCGACGACGGCGGTGACGATCCTCCGGATGAGCGTCACCTGGGTACGGACGCGGCGCACGCGTGAGGGGTCGCGCGTGCCCAGCGCATAGCGGGCGTAGGAGGATTCGACCACGGCGGAGGCGACGCCGACGACGCACCAGGCGCCCGCCCCGATCAGGACGAGCGTCAGGGTCCGGCCCACGGCGGCCTCGTGGTCGCGCAGCGGCTGCCAGGCGATCTGGCGGTACGCCCCGCGCAGCACCGCGGTGAACAGCAGCACGCGCAGCGACGGTCCGCAGCGGCGCAGCATGTTCCACAGCGGTGTCTCGGGGTGACGGGCGTCGGCCCGCCGCAGCAGCAGGTCGCTGAGGCGGCCCACGACGAGGGTGAGCACGACGGAGCCGCCCAGGACGGCCAGCAGTCGGACGAAACTGTTCATGACTCCCCGGTGTCAGGTCTCGGGAACGGGTCGGGGCGGCCGGGCGCACGGCGGCGCCCGGCTCCCAGAGGTCCTCGGACCGCGGGTCAGTCGTGCAGCAGCTCCTCGCGCAGGTTCTCCAGCGTGCGGGCGAGCAGGCGCGAGACGTGCATCTGGGAGAGCCCGACCTCCTCACCGATCTCCGCCTGGGTCATCTCCTGGCCGAAGCGGAGCTGAAGGATGCGGGTGCTGCGCTCGTCCAGGCCGGCGAGCAGCGGTGCGAGGGCCTGCCGGTCCTCGACGGCCGCCAGGGCGGGGTCGAGGTCGCCGACGGTCTCGGCCAGGGAGCGTGCGGGCTGTCCGTTCGCGGGGGTGGTGCCGCTGCCGCCGGCGTCGGCCTGGGGCGCGTCGAGGGACTGGGAGGAGTAGCCGTTGGCGGCGACCAGGCCCTCGCGGACCTCGTCCTCGGTGAGGCCGAGGTGGGTAGCCAGTTCTGCCGGGGTGGGGGCGTGGTCGGTCTCGGAGGTCAGCTCCTCCGTCGCCCTCGCCAGCAGCAGGCGCTGCTCCTGGAGCCGGCGCGGGACGCGCACGGCCCAGGTGGTGTCCCGGAAGTGGCGCTTGATCTCACCTGTGATGTAGGGCACGGCGAGCGTGGTGAACTGGGTGTTGCGCTCGGGGTCGTACCGGTCGATGGCCTTGATCAGGCCGATGATGCCGACCTGGACGATGTCCTCGTTCTCGGGGCCGCCGGGCCGGTCGCGGAACGGGCGGGCCACGAAGTTCACGAGTGAGATGTTCATCTCGATCAGCGTGCCGCGCACGTACTGGTACTCACGGGTGCCCTCTTCCAGGCTCCGCAGCCGTTCGAAGAACACCCTGGTCAGCTGCCGGGCATCGCAGGTGGAGAGTTCCCGCGGGCAGGGCACCTCGGGCAGCCCGCCGAGTGCGGGGGCCGCTGCGGCGCCACCGGCGGGGGTGGTGGCCGTCGCGGGGGGCGTCGTCGAGGTCGTGGCCTCGGTCGTGGCCGTGATGGTCATCGTCTTCGCTCCTTGGGCACAGGTGCTTGCGGCGCGTTGCGCGACTGCTCGGTCGCTTGCTCGGTCGTTCGGTCGGGCGGAAGTCCCCTTCCGCTTCCCTGCACCCTGCCGGGCCCCCGGACACACGTCAAGTTATACCGGAAAGACTTTTCTGGATTTGCTTTTCGCGAGTCCCCGCTCAAGAATGTCGGAGTGGAGAATGAGCAGACGGGATCCCGCCGCAACCACTGGACGTTCCTGACGAACCACGCCCGGGTCCTGATCGCCATCGCGCGCGACCCGGGGGCCCGGCTGCGCGACATCGCCGCGGACTGCGACCTCACCGAACGCACCGTGCAGGCGATCGTCACGGACCTCCAGACGGACGGATACCTCACCCGGACCCGGGACGGCCGGCGCAACCGCTACGCCATCGCGCCCGGGGCGCGCTTCCGCCACCCGGCGGAGGCCGGCCGTGAGATCGCCGGCCTCCTGGCCTACCTCTCGGGACCACCGGCCACGCCGACGACGCCGCCGCCCGCCGCCGAGTCCGCGGACGGCGGCCCCGACGACGGGGTCCTGCCCCTGCCGTGACGACGCCGCTCAGCGGTCCGCGAGCAGGTTGTCGAAGAATTCCCAGTCCAGACGCTCCGCCTCGGCGCCGGCCGGAACCAGCGCCCACGTCTCCTCCAGCCACCGGGTGAGCCCCGCCCGGTCCAGCACGAAGAGGGCGTACGGCTCCTCCGCCCCCAGCCTCAGCACCACCTGGCCCGCGCGGCCGGGTCCGTCGGCCGGGCGGACCCGTACCTCCCCCGTTCCGGCCAGGGTGCGCAGCCCCCTGGCGAGGAGGTCCCTGCCGATCACCCAGGTCACGGGGTCCGCGCCGACCGGGTGGAACGTGACCTCGACGCCCAGCGGGGTGCGGGGCGACCAGTGGAACGTGGCCCGGAGGGGGAACCGCAGCCGGGTCCGCACCTGGTGGATACCGGTCGTCCAGGTCAGGCTCCGCTCCGTCGGATTCTGCGTCGGGTGCTGCTGCGTCGGATGCTGCTCGGGGGCGCGGGGCCGGTGGTCCATGACGACTCGTCTCTGCGGGGAGGGGCGGCGGGCGATTCAGGGGCCGGGATCTCGCCGTCCGGCCGGGGCGGCACCGACGGCGCCGGGTGCCATGGCTCGCGTCTGCTCGCTCGGCCGCCTCCGAAACAGCGGATCCGGACACACGTCCGGCCGGGGTCAGGGCCGGGTCTGCCGCCATCAGGGCGAACGGCGGACGTGTCGACCCGGGAATCCCCGGCTCCGCGCGGATAGTCGTACCGGGCGCTCTCGGCCGGCCACGGTCCGTCGTGGCATGCCCGTACCGAAGTCGTCGGAGAACGGGACCGGGATGAAGAAGTCCGTAGTGATGTGCGCGCTGGTGACGGGCCTGGTGCTCGGCCCGACGGGCGGCGCCGGCTGGGCCGCACCGCAGCAGGGGGCCGCGCCGGCCGCCGCGGTGTCCCGGGTCGCGTACCCGGTGGGCGAGGTGGTCTCGGACGCGCCCCTCCACGTGCGCCAGAAGCCCACGGTGTACTCCGGCGTCGTCAGGACGCTCCGCCCGGGCCAGCGCGTGCTCCTCAACTGCCAGGCGCGCGGCGGGTGGGTGGACGGCAACCCCGTCTGGTACCGCCTCCAGAACGCCAAGGGATGGGTCTCGGCGCGCTACGTCCACAACCACAAGCCGGTCCGCGCCTGTTGACGGCACTCGTGACGGCCGGCTGACGGTCCCGCCGCACGCCGGGGCTCACGGCTGCGGCTTGCCGGCCTCCCGGCCGGCCACGCAGGTCGCCACCACCTCGATGTTCACGTGGGAGTCGATGAACCCGGGGAGCACCGTGGCGCCCTGGAGGTCGATCACCTCGCGGGCGGGCAGGGCGGCGACGGCGCCGTCCAGGCCGACGATCCGGCCCCGCCGGATGCCGAGTTCGTGGGCGACGGGACGGTCCGGGTCCATGGTGAGGAATCGGGCGTTGGTCAGCCGGGTGCAGAGCATCGTGCGGGTTCCCCAGGGGTGGTCGGCCGGCGGGGTCGCTGCCGCGTACCGGATCGGATCGGCGCGGATGTGCGCGGTGCTGGGCGGTGGAGGGTCAGGCGTCCATCGACCGGGCGAGGGAACGGGGGCGCAGATCGGTCCAGTTGGCTTCGACGTAGTCCAGGCAGGCCTCCCGGCTGGTCTCGCCGAGGGCGATCGTCCAGCCGCCGGGCACGTCGACGAAGGACGGCCAGAGCGAGTGCTGGCCCTCGTCGTTCACCAGGACGAGGAAGCGGCCCTCGGCGTCGTCGAAGGGGTTGGTGGTCACGGTTGTTGCCTCCCCGGAACGTCAAGATTAGGTTAGGCTCGCCTCATTGAAACGAGCTTAGACCCTCCCCTTGCCGCTCACAAGGAGACCCGCATGCGCCCGACCGAGGACGCCTTCGCCGCGTACGGACTGCCCGGCGCACCGGGTTCCGAAGCGTTCTGGGCGGCGGCCGGAGCACCCGTGTCGGTCCCCTCGGGGGACGGCGGCTGGACGACCCTGTTCCTGTGGCGCGGCTCGCCGGCCGGCATCGGCTTCGAGAGCTGGTCGGACCCGGTGGCACTGGACCGGTGGGGCGACACGGACTGCTGGTACGCGCAGGTGCGCATGCCCGCGCGGCTGCGGGTCACGTACCGGTTCCTCGTGGACGGCGCGGAGTTCGCCGACCCGTTCAACCCGGTCGGTGCGGGCGGGGACCGGTCCATCGCCGCGACCCCGGACGCGCCGGCCCAGCCGTACTGGCCCGTCCTCGGCACCGGCGCCGAGCAGGTGCTGCCCCTGCCCCGCACCCGGATCCGCTGGACGAGCGAACGGCTCGGGGGGCGGCGCACCGTACGGGTGCACCCGGCGGGCGGCGGCGGACCGGTGGTCCTGCTGCTCGACGGGGACGACTGGCTGTACCTGCACCCGGCCATGACGGCGTTCGACGCGGCCGTCGAGGCCGGGGACATGCCGCCCGTCACCCTCGTCTTCCTGCCGGCCAGGGACCGGGAGGCCGAGTTCGGGTGCCGGCCCGGGCTGTGGGAGGCGGTACGGGACGAACTCCTGCCGCTGGTGGCGGAGACGGGCCTGCCCGCGGACCGGGACGGGCTGGTGGTCGCCGGGCAGAGCCTCGGCGGCCTGAGCGCGGTGTACGCGGCGCTGGAGTTCCCGGACCTGGTGTCGCGGGTCGCCTGCCAGTCCCCGTCGTTCTGGTGGGCGCCGGGCGCCCCCGGTCTCCCGGATCCGCTCGGCGGCCCGCTCGGCGGCGCCGTAGCGGCGCGGCTGCGCGAGCGCGTCGACCTGTCGGGGCTGCGGGTCGCCTTCGACGTGGGGGAACACGAGACCCGGATGCTGCCCCACTGCGCCCTGGTCGAGTCCCTGGCCGCCCGGGCCGGCGCCACCGTACGCGTCTCACGCTCGCCGTCGGCCCACGACCGCGCGGGCTGGCGCCACGCCCTCCTCAGGGACGTCGCCTGGGCCCTGGGGTAGCACCGGTCACCGGCCACCCCCGCGTCACGTCCACGGAGGCGTCGCGCTCTGAAATCCGCTAGGCGATCTGCTGATGATCACCGAGGATTCGGCCGTACACGATCACCGACCATGATCAAGGATTCGCCATGTCATCGTCCCAGGCCAGCCGCCGTACCCTGCTCGCGGGCCTCGTGGCCGCCGCCGCGGGTGCGCCGCTGCTCAACGCCCTTTCCGCCGCCCCGGCGCACGCCGCCGACACCCTCACCAACTCAGGGCTCTACGCCGACCCCGCGAACGTGGAGGGCGTGGACTACGCCCGCCGCTTCAAGCGCCACGAGATGTTCGACCCCCAGCGGGCGACCACCCCGGGGCCCCGGCTGAGCACGGTCATGGCGATCCACGGTGGCGGGATCGAACCGGGCACCTCCGAACTGTGCCTGGCCATCGCCGGTTTCCGGCCCGACACGCTCGAACCCGTCGCGGCGGGCGCCCCGCTCCACGACTACTGGATGTTCGAGGGTCTGCGGGCCTCGGGCGCGGTGCCCGGCAACGGCGACCTGCACGTCACCTCGACGCTCAACGACGACCCGGTGGCCCGTTCGATGGCCGCGGGCAGCGCCAACGTCCTCAGCCTGCACGGCTGTACGGCCACTCAGGCCGGCCTGCCGGCCGGGGCCAAGGGCGTCGTCGTCGGCGGTGCCAACGGCCGGCTGCGCGCCCTCCTCGCCGACCGGCTGGGCAAGGCGGGCTTCCTCATCGCGACGGGGGACCCCGAGCACCTCAACGGCGACCTGCCCGACAACATCTGCAACCGCACCCTGACCGGGGAGGGCGGCGGCCAGCTGGAGATCACCTACGACCTCCGCAAGAGCCTGTTCGCCGACTTCGGCGGCGCCCCGAACGCGACCAGCCCCACCAGGCGCGCCCAGAGCACCAACACCGACTTCTGGAAGTTCACCGACGCCTGCCGGTCCGCACTGGCCCAGATGGAGTCCGAGCAGCTCGCCCGCCGGAGCCTCTTCGACCGCGGCGCCGCAGTCTGACCCGTCCGCTCATCTCGCCACCGCCAGGCAGTAGTCCCGGTCGGTGGCGAGCAGATTGCGGTGGGTGTCCTCGGCGGTGATCACGCCGTCGTCCAGGACCAGCACCCGGTCGGCGGCGTCCAGGAGGGCCGGGCTGCTCGTGATCACGAGGGTGGTCCGGCCCCGGCGCAGCCGCGCGATGTTACGCGCGATGAGCTGTTCGGTCACGGCGTCGACGGCAGTCGTCGGGTCGTGCAGGACGAGGACGTCGCTGTCGGCCGCCAGAGCCCTGGCCAGGGACAGCCGTTGACGCTGGCCGCCGGACAGGTTGGCGCCACGGTCACGGACCGCGTAGTCGAGCCCCTCGCGGTGGAGGGCGACGACATCGGTCAGCATGGACGCCTCGACGGCCTCGGGGACCGTCCGGCTGCTGCCGGACGGGTCGATGTTGGTACGGAGCGTGCCCGCGAAGATCTCCGCGTCGTACGGGTTGACCAGCATGTGCTCGCGGACCGCCTCCACCGACAGGTCGGCGATCTCCTGCCCGCCCACCCGTACGGCTCCCTCGTACGTGTGGGGCGGGACCCTGACGGCCAGGACGGCGGCGAGGTCGGCGGCGGCCCGCGGCTGGTAGGCGGCGATCGCCGTGAAACCGCCCGCCGGGACCTGGAACTTCAGGCCGCGCAGGGCGCCGTGCCGGACACCGTCGATCTCCAGGTCGCCGCCGGCGGCCGGGCGCCGCGGCCCCGGGACGGAAACCGGGGGCGCGGTCAGCACCAGCGCCATCCGCTCGGCCGACGCCCGCGCCATCATCACGTACTTGGGCATGTCCGAGAACATCTTCAGCGGTTCCATGATGAACTGCGCCAGCCCCACGGCCATGACGAGCTCTCCGACGCTGATGCGGCCGTCGAAGGCGAGCCGGCCTGCCGTCAGGGTCACGGCGACGGCCAGGGCCGCGTTGAGGGCGGCGGCCGTGCCCGCGTACGCGCCGTTCACCCCGGCCACGGTGACCGCCTGGTGCTTCGCCTCGGTGCTGACCTTCCGGTAGGAGCCGAAGGCCGCGTGGTTGCCGCCGAAGCCGTGCAGCGGGCGCAGGCCGGTGATCAGGTCGGCGACCTTCGCGCCCGCGCGGGCCACCCGGGCCTGCTGTTCGCGCGTACTGGAGCCGATCCGCCGGGACATCACCGACAGTACCGACAGGATCGCGACGGTGCCGACGATCACCAGCAGGCCGAGCCTGAGGTCCGCGAGCCCGAGCGCCACGGCGGCCACCAGCACGGCGACCAGCGAGCTGATCAGCAGCGGCACGACCTCGATGATGTCGGCCGTCTGGTCGGCGTCCTCGGTGGCGATGGTCAGCACCTCGCCCGATTTGAGGCCGACGTCCCGGGCCACGGGCTGGAGTCCGCAGTCCGCGACGCGCACCCGCCAGCGGTGCGCCTCGGTCGTGTTGGCCTTCTGCAGGATGCGCATGCCGAAGCGCCACGACAGCGACACCGTCGTGATGATCACGGCGAGCGCGCCGATCGACAGGACCAGGGCGCCGGGGCCGCGGTCCCGCATCGTGTGCTCGACGATCAGGCCGAGCGCGATGGGGAAGGCCGTCTCGCCGGCCTGGTAGAGGCCCATGAGGACGGTGCCCCAGGCCATGGCGCCGACGTTGCGGCGCAGCGCGATGCGCAGGATGCCGGACCCCGAACGGGCCCGCTGCGTGTCAGGAGTTGTCATCGAGGTGGCGGGCAATCGCTTCCGGGGTTCGCAGGGTGAACAGATCGCGGATCGTGATCACTGGACCGTACTCCCGGCGGAGCAGCCCGATCAGCCGCACCGCCAGCATGGAGTGTCCGCCGAGGGACACGAAGTCGCTCACCGCGCTCACCTCGTCGTCGTCCAGGTCCAGGGCCTCCGCGAAGAAGTCGCAGACGACGGTCTCCGTGTCCGTCTCCGGGCCGCGCTCCCCCGCCGTGGTCAGCGCGCCCAGCGGCCGGGCCTCGGGCAGTGCCCGGGTGTCGGCCTTCCCGTTCACCGTCAGCGGGATGGCGTCGACCCGGGCGTAGTGGGTCGGGCGCAGGAAGTCCGGCAGTGCGGAGCCCGCTTCGGCGGCGACCGTCGCCAGGTCCCCGCCGTCGTCCAGGACGAGGTAGGCCGCCAGCCGGTACGCGCCGTCCACCTGGGGATCGGGCTGGGCCACGGCGGCGACGAACCGGACCCGCGGGTGCGCGGCGAACGCGGCCTCCACCTCGCCCGGTTCGACGCGGTGTCCGCGGATCTTGACCTGCTGGTCGGTGCGGCCCAGGTAGGTCAGGTTGCCGTCGGGCCGCCGCGCCACCAGGTCTCCGGTGCGGTACATGCGCTCGCCGGGCTCGCCGAACGGGCAGGCCACGAACCGGTGCGCGGTCTGCGCGGCCTGGCCGAGGTAGCCGCGCGCGATGCCGATGCCCGCCACGTAGAGCTCGCCGGGGACCCCGTCCGGCAGGGGGCGCAGCCACGGGTCCAGCACGTGGACGTCGGTGTTGTCGATGGCGACGCCCACCACGGGGTCCTCGCACTCGAAGGTGCCGACGCCGAGGGTGTTGATGGTGTATTCGGTGGGTCCGTACAGGTTGTATCCGGCTGTGCCCTCGGTCTCGGCGAGCCGCTGCCACAGGGTGGGCGTGACGGCCTCACCGCCCAGCAGGACGAGGGCGGGCCGCCGGTCCGGGTCGTCGAGCAGGCCTTCGGCCACCAGTTGCTGGGCGTAGGTCGGGGTCACGTTGATGACGTCGATCCCGTGCCGGAGGCAGTACTCGACGAGCCGGGGGGCGTCGCGGCGCAGCTCCTCGTCGCAGATGTGCACCTCGTGTCCGTCCGCGAGCCACAGCAGCTCCTCCCACGACATGTCGAACGCGAACGACACGGTGTGCGCGATCCGGAAGACCCGGTGGCCGTGGTCCGCGAGGACCGGCTCGAAGATCCGGCGCCGGTGGTTGATCAGCATGTTGGTCAGGCCCGCGTACTCGGTGACCACGCCCTTGGGCCTGCCGGTCGATCCGGAGGTGTAGATCGTGTAGGCGGGGTGCCGCAGGCGGTGCGGGTCGTCGGGGGCGAAGGTCGTCAGGGGTCCGGCGGCGGGGAGGGGCCGGTCCAGCTCGATCAGGTGGCCGGGCGGCAGGCCCAGCCGGGGTGACACGGCGCTGACGGTGAGAACGGCCTCGGGGCGGGCGTCGGCGACGATCGCGGCGATCCGCTCGTCGGGGTGGTCCAGCTCCAGCGGCACGTACGCGGCGCCCGTGCGCAGGACGGCGAACAGCGCCACGATCGAGTCGAGGGAGCGGGGCACGGCGATGCCCACGGTGGTCTCGGGGCCGATGCCGCGCCCGGCGAGGACGCCCGCGACGGCGCGGCTGCGGTCCCGGAGTCCGGCGAAGGTCATGGTGTGTCCGTGGGCGACGAGTGCGGTCCGCCCGGGGTCGCGGTCGGCCGCGAGGTCGAACCGGTCGACGACGGTGTCCGTGCCGATGTCGGTGCGGCCGGCGGTCCGGGGCCGGGGTCCGAGGGCGCCGAGGGCGCCCACCGGTCCCGTGGCCCGGGCCAGGTCGTCGAGGAGGCGCAGGTAGTCGTCCAGGAGGCGCCGGGCCGCCGGGGTGTCGTGGTCGCGGTACTCGAGTTTGACGGTGAGCCGGTCGCCGGGGGTGACCACCCAGGTGTACGGGTAGTGCGTGGAGTCGTCGGCGCGTACGGCGGTGATGCCGTGGCGGGTGTTCATCTCGGCGAAGGCGTCCAGGTCCAGGAAGTTCTGGAGGACGAACAGGTTGTCGAAGAGGGTGTCGTGTCCGCCGGCCCGCTGGATCTCGCCGAGCCCGATGTGCTCGTGCTCCATCGCCTCGGCCCGGGCGGCCTGCACGGCCGACAGGTACTCCCGGACGGTGTCGCCCGGCCGGGCCCGGGTCCACTGGGGGACGGTGTTGAGCAGGACGCCCACGATGCCGGCCAGGCCCTCGCCCTCGCGGCCGGAGACGGTCACGCCGAAGACGGCGTCGCCGCGGCCGGTGCGGGCGCCCAGCAGGAGCCCGAAGGCGCCGGTCAGTACGGTGTTCAGGGTGACCCCGTGGGTGCGGGCGGCGTCCCGCAGGAGCTGCGACCGCTCGGGGTCGAGCGTGTGCACGAGGGTACGGGGCAGGCCGTCGGCGAGGACCGGGGACGGTCCGGCGAGCAGGGTGGGGCCGGGCAGGCCGGTCAGGTGCCGCGCCCAGAAGCGTTCCGCCTCGGCCGGGTCCTTGGCCGCGAGCGCCCGGGCATGGTCCTCGAAGCTCGGGGAGGCCGGGGCCGGGGCCGTCAGGGTGCCCGCGAGAGCCGCCTCGTAGGCGTCGAACAGATCGCGCAGGACGATCTCCCGGGACCAGCCGTCCCACAGCAGCAGGTGGTAGCTGAGCAGCAGGCCGTCACGGCCGTCGGGCCGGCGCACCACGGTCAGCCGGATCAGCGGCGGCCGGCCCGTGTCGAATCCGGTGTCGCGGTCCCGGGCCAGCAGGTCGTCGGCCTCGGCGTCGGTGGTGAGGTCGACCGTGCGGACGTCGACGCGGCGGCCGGCCGCGAGGACCTGCACGGCGTTGCCGCCGTCGTCGGTGGCGAAGCCGGCGCCGACCGCCGGGTGGCGGGCGATCACCCAGGCCATGGCCTCGGCCAGGGCGTCGGTGTCCAGGCGCCGGTCGAAGGTGAACCAGCTCTGTGCGACGTAGTGGCCGGCCGGTCCGGCCAGCTGGGCCTGGAAGTACAGGCCGCGCTGGAGCGGGGTGACCGGTGCGGTGCGCTCGGCGGTGGTGGAGACTTCCGCGATGTGCCGCAGCGCGTCGTGCCAGTGCCCGGTGATCTCCTCGGGGATACCGTCGGCGAGGGTGAAGACGGCGTGCAGGCGGCCGGTCGCGGCGTCCGTCCAGGCGTTGACCTCGACGGCGTAGGGGCTGTGGCCGCCCTGGTCGCCGCCGGTGATGTGCAGGGCGCGCGACTCGTCGCCCCGGCCGAGGTAGTTGAACAGCACCTGCGGGTGGGCGTCCAGCAGCGGGGCCGTCTGCGGGTCGAGGTGGCGCAGCCGGCCGTAGGCGAGGTGGGCGCGCTCGTCGGGGCGGCGCGCGGCGACCTCGCGGGCCGCCGCTACGGGGTCGGTGTGGGCGGTGAGCCGCACGGGCGCGATGGAGGTGAACCAGCCGACGGTACGGGTGTAGTCGTGGTGGGGCAGCACCGGTTCGCGGCCGTGCCGCTCCAGGTCGACCGCGAGGTCGGTGGGCGTGGCCTGGACGCGGGTCAGCGCGGTGCGCAGCGCGCCGCACAGCAGCTCGGTGGGTCCGACGCCGAGTGCGGCGGGTGCGGTGCGGGTGACGAGGTCGCTGACGTCGGGCGGGAGCACGACGGTGACGTCGTGCGGCGCCCGGACCCGGGGCAGCAGCGGGGGCGCCTGGAGCGTGGCGATCCAGTGGCCGAGGCCGCCGTCGGCCGGGTGGGCCGAGGGATCGGCCAGGGCCCGCGCGTACTCGGCGTAGGGGGTGGTCTGCGGCGCCAAGGGCGTTCCGCGCAGGGCCGCGGCCAGGTCGTCGAGGAGGATCAGCCAGGACACCGTGTCGACGGCGAGGTGGTGCACGGCGACCACGAGGGTGCGGCTCGTCTCCAGCCACGAGAACGCGATGACGTCCCCCGCCTCGGGATCGAGCCGTCCGGCGGCCTCGTCGGCCGCGGCCTCCGGGTCGGTCGTGTCCGCGCGGACGACGCTCACCGGGCGCGCTGGTTCGGTACGCAGGGCCCATACGCCGTGCTCGGTGCGCAGCCGCAGCCGCAGGACGGGGTGCGCGGCCACGACGGCGTTCGCGGCACGCTCGACGTCGGCGAACGCGGTGTCCTCGGCGGCGGTCACGGCCCGGGCCTGGGCGAACCGGGCGAGCGAGCCGCCCAGCAGACGTTGGCGCAGGATGATCGGGGTCGGCGCCAGCGGGCCGTCCTGCGGGGCGGCCGGGCCGGGGGCGGCAGTGGCGTCGGCGGGCGTGGACGCCCCGGTCGGCGGGGCGCCGGTCGCCAGATGTCCGGCGAGCGCGCGCGGTGTCCTGAGCAGGAACACGTCCCGCGGGGTGATCGACAGGCCGAGGGCCCTGGCCCGGTTGACGACGGTGATGGCGAGGATGCTGTCGCCGCCGGCCCGGAAGAAGTCGCAGTCGGCGTCCACGGCGGTGCCGGGCAGGGACTGCGTGAAGATGCCGACCAGTGCCGTCAGCGCGCTGTCGTGCGCCACGGCGGGTGCGGCGGGCGCGGCGGGCACGGCGGGGACGGCGGGCGCGGCGGCCGCACTGTCCACGTCGTCCTCCGGGCCGGTCCCGCCCGCCGCCCGGGCACGTTCGGCGAGGGTCTGCCGGTCCAGCTTGCCGTTGACCGTCAGGGGCAGGGCGTCGACCGGCAGCACCCGTGCGGGCACCATGTGCGCGGGCAGTTTCGCCGCCAGTGCGGCGGAGAAGTCGCCCGGCGTGCGTCCCACGAGGTGTGCGACGAGGTGGTCGCCGCTGTCCGCCGCGGTGACGGCCACGTCGACGACGCCGTCGAGTTCCCTGATCGCGGCCTCCACCTCGCCGGGCTCGATGCGGAAGCCCTTGAGCTGCAGCTGGTCGTCGGCGCGGCCGGTGAACTCCAGCTCGCCGTCGAGCGTGCGGCGGGCGAGGTCGCCGGTGTGGTACATGCGGGAGCCGTCGGCGGCGAACGGATCGGCCACGAAGCGGCCCGCGGTGAGCCCGGGCCGGCCCAGGTAGCCGAGGGACACCTGGTCACCGGCGACGTAGATGGCGCCCACCCGGCCCGGCGGCACCGGCCGGAGCCGGTCGTCGAGCAGGTGGGTGACCAGGCCGGGGACGGGGCCGCCGATCGGGCTGACGTCGCCACCGGGGCGGAAGTCCTCGTCGGTCAGGACCCGGTGGGTGACGTGGACGGTGGTCTCGGTGATGCCGTACATGTTGACGAGCTCGGGCGAGGCGGTGCCGTGCCGTTCGACCCAGCCGCGCAGCCGCCCGAGGTCCAGCGCCTCGCCCCCGAAGATGATCCGGCGCAGTGCGGGGAGCGGCTCGGCGGCATGCCGGTCGGCCTCGATGAACCGGTAGAAGGCGGAGGGGGTCTGGTTGAGCACGGTGACGGCGCGTTCGCGCACCAGGCGGTGGAAGTCGACCGGGGAGCGGGTCAGCGCGTAGTCCGGCACCAGCAGCTCGCCGCCGTGGACGAGGGCGCCCCACAGTTCCCAGACCGCGAAGTCGAAGGAGTACGAGTGGAACTGCACCCACACGTCGGCCGGGCCGAAGCCCATGCCGGGGCGGGTGTTGGCGAGCAGGGTCACGACACTGGAGTGCGGGACCACGACCCCCTTGGGCCGACCGGTGGAGCCGGAGGTGTAGATGACGTACGCGGGGTCGTGCGGCGCGGCGCCGGAAGTGGCGGCGGGGGCGGCGGGACCTGCGGTGTCCTGCGGTAGCCGCTCCTCCCCCGGTACGAGGACGCGGGCGGGGACGCCCGCCCGGGCCAGCAGCCGCGTGAAGCGGTCCCGGTGCTCCGGGGCGACGAGGACGACCTGCGGAGCGGCGTCGGTGAGGACGTACTCCAGCCGTCCGTCCGGGTAGTCGAGGTCCAGCGGTACGTAGGCTCCGCCGGCGGTGACGACGGCCACGAGCGCGACGACCTGTTCCAGGGAGCGCGGTACGGCGACGGCGACGCGCGCTCCCGGTCCGACACCGGCGGCACGCAGGGTGGCGGCCACGTCGTCGCGAGCCGTGGCCAGTTCGCCGTAGGTCAGCGAGCGGGTCGCGCCGTCGAGGGCGCACTGGGTGACGGCGGTGGCGGCCGGGTCGCGGCGCGCGGCGGCGTCGAAGAGGGCACCCAGGGTGGCCGCTGAGGCCGGGGCGGTCGGCGCGGTCGGCGCGGTCGGGGCGGTCGGCGCGGTCCGCTCCGGGTGCCGGGCCGCGGCCGGCCGCGCTTCGGCGAGCAGGTCGTCGACCAGGGCGTCCGGCCGGGTGAGGAGGCCGGTGAGGGTGCGGGTGAAGGCGGACAGGATCGCGCGGGCACCGCTCTCCCGCAGGAGCACGCCGTCGTGGATCAGGTTGAAGCGGGGCCGTCCGTCGGGGGCGCGTTCCACCACGAGGGTCAGGGGATAGTGCGGGGCCCCCTCGTTCACGATGCCGGTGACGGACAGGGTGTGGGCGGGGTCGCGCAGGGCCGCGACATCGGTCGCTACGTCGAAGACCACCAGGGTGTCGAACAGCGGGCCGGCGCCGGCGCGGCGGCCGATGCGGGCCAGCGACACGTGCTGGTGCGCCAGCACGGCGCTCTGGTGCTCGCGGACCGAGGCGAGCAGGTCCCGGGCAGTGCTGGTGGCGGTCCACCGGGCACGGACGGGGATGGTGTTGATGAACAGGCCGACCATGTCCTCGATGCCGGGCACGTCCGTGTCGCGCCCGGACACGGTGGAGCCGAAGACGACGTCCCGGCCGTGCAGGAGACCGCCGAGGGTCACCGCCCAGGCGCTGTGCACGGCCACGCTCAGGGGCACCCCGGCCGAGCGGGCGGTTTCGTCGAGTTCTCCGTCCGGCTCCGAGGTCGCGTCGGCGAACCGGTCGGAGGGGGTGTGTCCCTCGGCGACCAGGGAGGGTCCGGGGAGGCCGGCGAGCTGTTCGCGCCACACGCGGTCGCTCTCGTCATGGTCCCGCCCGGCGAGCCGGCGTACGTAGTCGGTGAAGCCGCCGACCGGGTGGACGGTGCCCGGCGCGTGGTATTCGGCGAGCAGGGCGCGGAGCATCGGCGGCACCGACCAGCCGTCGGCGATGATGTGGTGCACGGTCTGCACCAGAACGGTCCGGCCCGCTCCCGCCCGGATGAGCGTGTACCGCATGAGGGGGCCGGTGGCCAGGTCGAATCCGGCGCAGCGGTCCCGTTCGGCGTGGTCGCGGATCTCCTCGTCGCTGATGCCCGGGCGGTCCAGGACGGTGAAGGGGGCCGGTACGCCGCTCTCCAGTACGCAGACCACGCGGCCGTCGGCGAGCGGCGTGAAGCGGGCGGCGAGGTTGGGGTGGAGGGCGAGCAGGCGGGTGGCCGCGGCCGCGAGCCGGCCGGTGTCGACCTCTCCCTCCAGGGTGAGCAGCTGCTGCTCGACGTAGTGGCCCGAGGAGTCGTCGTCGAAGACGGAGTGGAAGTACAGGCCCTCCTGGAGCGGGGTCATCGGCAGGACGTCGCGCAGGGCGGGGCCGTCGAGTTCGTCGACGTCCGCCTGGGTGAGGGCGACCAGGGGGAAGTCGCTGGGGGTGTGGCCTCCGCCGTCGAGTGCGGCGATCGCGGTCAGGGTCTCCTGGTAGTACGCGCCGATGGTCGCGACGTCCTGGTCGGTGAACAGCCCGTCGGGCCAGGAGAGGGTGGTGAGCAGTTCGTGGGCACCGGTGGGGCCGGGTTCGGCGATGGCGTTGAACTCCAGGGCGCGCGGCAGGCGCATCGCGGGATCGCGCCGCTCCCCCAACTGGCCCGTGGACCCGGCCGGTTCCCAGTCGCCGGACGCTCCGGCGGGGAAGCGGCCGAGGTAGTTGAAGAGGACCTGGGGTGCGGGTGTGCCGAACCGGGCGCCGGCCAGGTGGCGCAGGACGCCGTAGGAGAGGCCGCCCCGCGGGACGCGGGCGAGGTCTTCCTTGACGGCCTTGAGGGCGGCCGCCAGGTAGTCGGGAGCGGTGAGGTCCGCCGCCGCGCCGGGGTCCACGGTGACGGGGAACAGGGTGGTGAACCAGCCGACGGTGCGGGAGAGTTCCGGTTCGAAGCCGGCGGCGTCCGCGACGAAGCGTGCTTCGCGGCCGTGGCCCTCCAGTTCGATGTGGGCGAAGGTCTGGTCCTGGCCGAGGTCGCGGCGCCACCGGGCGAGGGTGACGGCGAGCGCGGTCAGCAGCACGTCGTTGACGCCCGCGTGGAACCGGGCGGGAACGTCACCGAGCAGGGCGGCGGTGACGTCGGGGCCGACCGGGACGGTCAGGGTCCGTTCGCGTGCGACGGTGTCGTCCGCGCCGAGGGCGCGCCGGCCCAGGGGTGCGTCCGTCCCCGGCAGGGCGCGGCGGAAGTGGGCGCGGTCGTCGTCGAACGAGGCCTGTTCCAGTAGTTGGGTCCAGCGGCGGAACGAGGTCCCCACCGCCGGCAGCCGGACCGGGACGCCGGCGGAGTACTGCCGCCAGGCGGTGGCGAGGTCCTCCATCAGGATCCGCCAGGAGACGCCGTCGATCACCACGTGGTGGGCGACGAGGACGAGCCGGCGGGCCTTGCGGCGCCAGACCGCGCGCAGCATGACGCCGCCCGCCGGGTCCAGTGCGGCGGTGGCGAGCGCGACGCATTCGTCGAGCGGCCGGTCGCTCTCCTGCCATCCGGCGGCGGTGCGGTCCGCAGGTGCCGGGACCTCGAATCCCCAGTGGTCGCCACGTACGAGCCGGGCGCGCAGCATGTCGTGCCGTTCGACGACGGCGGAGAGGATCGTGTCGAGGGCGACGGCGGTCAGGTCCGCGGGGGTGTTCAGCTCCACGGCCTGTACGAAGCCGTCGACGGCGTCGGTGGTCCCGCCGAGCCAGCGCACGACGGGGGATCCCGTGACGGGCCCGGTCGCCACGTCGTCGTGGTCCTCGGCGGCGGTGTCGACGGGGCTCGCCACCGCGGCCAGCGCCCCGAGCACGCTGTGGGTGAAGATCTGCCGGGGCGTGAGGTGCAGGCCGGCCTTGCGCAGTGCGCCGAGCAGGGAGATGGCGAGCAGGCTGTCGCCGCCGAGCCGGAAGAAGTCCTGGTCGACGCCGGCCCGGTCCAGCCGCAGGAGCGTCGCGACCGCCGCGCACACCAGGCGCTCGTTCTCGGTGACGGGCGGGGCGAACGGGCCGGTGCCGGACGCGGGCTCCGGCAGCGCGGCGCGGTCGAGCTTGCCGTTGGCGGTGAGCGGGAACTCCTTCAGGACGACGATGTGGGCGGGCACCATGTACTCGACCATGTGCGCGGCGGCCCAGTCCCGGACCTCCTCGGCCCGCAGGTCCGCGGCTCCGGCGGCGGGGATCACGTAGCCCACCAGGTAGGTGCCGCCGGCGGTGTTCTTCCTGGCGACGACGCAGGTGTGCCGTACGCGCGGGTGTTCGGCGAGGCCGGCCTCGACGTCCTCGATCTCCAGCCGCATGCCGCGGATCTTGATCTGGTTGTCCGCGCGGCCCAGGAAGTCCAGTGATCCGTCCGGGGCGTACCGGGCCAGGTCGCCGGTCCGGTACAGGCGCGAGCCGTCCCCGGCGAAGGGGTCGGCGACGAACCGGGAGGCTGTCAGGCCGGGGGCGCCGGCGTAGCCGCGGCCCAGGAGGAAGCCGCCCACGTAGAGTTCGCCGCCGACGCCGACCGGGACAGGGCGCAGCTCGTCGTCGAGGACGTAGAGCCGGGTGTTGGGATTGGCCCGGCCGATCGAGGTGGACAGGCGTTCCGCGGCGCCCCGGTAGATGACGTGGGAGACGCCGATCGTCGTCTCGGCCGGGCCGTAGCCGTGGTACATGGGTATGTCGAGCCGGGTGCGGAACCGTTCGTACAGTTCGGGGGTGAGCACTTCGCCGCCGCACCACACGTGCCGCAGGCTGTCCAGCCGTCCGGAGTCGCCCGCGATCTCCAGCAGGACGTCCAGCATCGACGACACCAGGTAGGTGAAGGTGACGCGGTGCTCGGCGATCACGCCGAGGAGGTGGTGGGGGTCGCGTTCGCCGCCGGGCCGCAGGACGACCAGCCTGCCGCCGGACACCAGTGGCAGGAAGATCTCGTTGATGGAGATGTCGAAGGAGAGCGGCGCCTTGAACAGTGAGGCGTCGTCGGGGCCGAAGCCCAGGATCTCGTCGACCTGCCACAGCAGGCGCTCGCTGATCGCCTCGTGACGGATCATCGCGCCCTTGGGGCGGCCGGTGGAGCCGGAGGTGAAGATCACGTAGGCGAGGGCGTCGCCGGGAGTGGTGATGCCGGTGGGCCCGCCGGGGTGGGATCCGTGGCGCCAGGCGCCGAGGTCGACGGCCACGGCTCCGGGTTCGCCCGGAGGGTGCTCGCCCGAGCCGTTGAGCTGGAGCACGACGCCCGCGTCCTCGATGACGACGGCCCTGCGTGCGGCGGGCCAGTGCGGGTCGAGCGGGACGAACGCGGCGCCGGCCCGGAGTACGCCGAGCAGGGCGACCACCATGTCGGCGGAGCGGTCCAGCGAGATGCCGACGACCTGTTCGGCGGTGATCCCGCGGTCGAGGAGGTGGTGGGCCAGCTGGCTCGATAATTGCGCGACCCGGCCGTAGGTCAGGGTGCGGCGCTCGTCGACGACGGCGACGGCGTCGGGGTGGGTGCGCGCCTGCTCGAGGAACATCTCCACGATGGTGGGGCGGACCCGGTCGGCGCCGGTGTCGTTCCATTCGGCCAGGGTCTCGATGCGCGCCGCCACGCTGGAGGGGGCGATGGTGCCGAGAGGCCGGTCGGGGAAGTCGGCCAGGTCGTCGAGGGCGAGCTGCGCCTCGGCCGGCGGGACGCCTTCCGGGAGGGTGATGCTGCGGGCATCCGCGCCGACGTCCCAGCCGGCCGCACCGCCGCCGCCGTTGTCGGCCCATCCGAGGACGTCGGCGAAGAGGGTGCCGGGGGTGAGTTCCATGCCGTCGGGGCTGCGGCCGGTCGCCCAGTACGCCAGGGCGATCGAGCACGCCGAGGCGATGGTCCGGTCGCCGTAGTCGCCCGTTCGCCGGCGTACCCCGGCCAGGCGCGTGGGAGAAAGCCGCAGGAGACGAGCGGTCGGTTCCGTCATCGAAGACTCAACGCCCCTTCAGTGTCCGCAGGTTGTCCCACCCGGTTGCGGGGTGGGGCTAGCTTCCCTCGCGCCAGGCGCGCCACAGTCGCGCGTACCGGCCGCCCAGGGCCACCAACTCCTCGTGCGTGCCGTGCTCCACGACGCGGCCGGCGTCGAGGACGGCGATCCGGTCCGCCGCCATGGCCTGGGTCAGCCGGTGCGCGACGAACAGGGTGGTGCGGCCGGCGCACGCGGCGAGCACGGCCCGTTCCAGTTCGGCCGCGCCCTCGCTGCCCGCCTCGGCCGTGGACTCGTCGAGCACCACCACGGGTGAGCGGGCCAGTACGAGCCGGGCGAGGGCGATCTGGGCGACCTTCGTGACGTCCAGGCGTTCGCCGCCCTCCCCGACCGCGGTCCGCAGGCCGTCGGGCAGGGCGTCCACCCAGCCGTCCGCGCCGACCGTGCGCAGGGCCTCGGTCAGCTCGGCGTCGGTGGCCTGCGGTGCGGCCAGCCGCAGGTCGTCGGCGAGCGGGCCGGAGAACACGTGCGTCTCCTGGGTCAGGATGCTCACCAGGGCCCGGGCCCCGGCCTCGTCCGGACCGGCGAGGTCGGTCGGTCCGATGCGGACCGATCCGGCCTGCGGGGTCCCGATGCCCGCGATCAGCGCGGCCAGGGTCGACTTGCCGGCGCCGGTCGCGCCGACCAGGGCGAGGGAGCCGCCGGCCGGGATGGTCAGGTCGACGTCCCTCAGGACGGGCTGCTCGGTACCGGGGTAGCTGAAGGTCAATCCCTTGACCGTCACCGGGTACGGCGCCCCGGCCGCCGGTGCGACGCCCGGGGTGCCGACGAGCCGGTCCTGGGCGTCCTCGCCGAGGACCCCGACGAGCCGGGTCAGGCTCGCGCCCGACTTCTGTGCCTCGTCGAAGGTGAACATGATGGAGCCCAGCGGGGTGAAGAGCCGGTGGAAGAGCAGCGGGGCCGCCGAGACCTCGCCGAGGGTGGCGGCGTCGGCCTCCAGCAGGGCGTACCCGACGAGGATGATGAGGACCAGTCCGATGAACTCGGCCCGGTTCTCCCGGCCGACGAAGCGGCCGAAGAGACGGAACACGTCGATGCCGAGTTCGCGGACCCGCCACGACTCCGTGGTGACCTTCTCCCGGACGGCGCCCTCCAGACGGTAGGCGCGGACCGTGTCGATCCCGTTGAGTCCGCTGATCAGCGCCTGCGCGCGGTCGGCCTGGACGGCCCGCTGCTGCTTGTAGAGCGGGGCGGAGCGGGGCAGGTACCAGCGCAGGGCGAGGGCGTACGCGGGCAGTGCGCCGGCTCCGGCCAGGCCGAGCCGCCAGTCGAGGCCGAACATGCCGAGGGTGGCGATGACGACGAGCACGCCCGCCGAGAACACGGTGGGGACGGCCGTGCGGATGCCCCTGGACAGCACGGCGACGTCGTCGCCGACGCGGGAGAGCACGTCTCCCCGGCCGACTTGTTCGATCCGGGCGCTCGGCATGCCCAGGACCGCCCGGACGGCGCCTTCCCGCAGCCGGGCGAGGAGGTCGGCGCCGAGCCGGCCGACCAGGTAGGTGGACAGGGCGGTGGCCGCCGCGCCGAGGAGCGCGGCGGCCGCCATCAGCACGCCCGTGGTGACCAGGATCGAGCGCGGTCCGCCCGCGACCACCCCGTCGACGACCCGGCCGAGCAGGAGCAGCGGGAGCACCTGGAGGGCGGCCCCGGCCACCGTCGTCAAGGCGGTGGCGGCCGTCAGCCAGGGCACCTCCCGGCAGTGCGCGGCGACCCAGCGGGCGGCCTCGCGTCCGGTGGTGGTCCGCAGGGTGGCCCGGGCGACGAGCGTGTCCGTGGCGCTCACACTCAGCCGGCCGACTTGACGAGTTCGTCGATCGCGTACGGCAGGGAGAGCAGGGTGCTCTGGGACATGGCCGCGCCGACGGCCGGGCCCTCACTGTCCAGGAGGTAGGAGACCTTGCCGTTCTTGACCGCGTTGAGGTTGGTGAACAGCTCGAACTTCCTCAGTGCCTCCTGGTCCGCCTTGTCGGCGATGACGAAGATGCGGTCGACGTCGACGAGGTCCATGCGCTCGGGGGAGAGCGTGGTGTAGAACTTGCCGTCGGCGATCTTGTCGATCTCCGTCCGGCCCTGGTAGCCGATGCCCGTCACCAGCCGGCCGCGTACGTCGGTGGTGGTGAAGGGGGCCACGGAGTCCTTGTACCAGGACAGTGCGACGGCGGTCCGGTTCGCGAATTCGGGGTGTGCCTTCTTGGCCGCGTCGAGCTTGTCCTGGATGCCCTTGACCAGTTCGGTGCCCTTGGTCTCCTGGCCCAGGGCCTTGGCGATGTGGACCGCGTTGTCCTGCCACGGGGCGCTGAACGGCTCCTTCTCGGCCTTGGTCCGGCCCACTGTCGGAGCGATCTTGGAGAGCTTGTCGTAGGCGGCCTGGTCGATCTCGGAGTAGACCGCGACGATCAGGTCCGGGCGCAGGGCGGCGATCTTCTCGAAGTTCGGGCCGGCGTCACCGTTGTTCATGACGACCTCGGGGCGGGTGTCGCCCCATTTGTCCTTCGTCCAGGGCCACTGGGTGTTGATGTCGGGGCTTGTGCCGGGCGGGTTGGGGTACTGGTCGACCATGCCCACCGGCTTGATGCCGAGGGCGAGGATCGCCTGGTCGTCGGTGTAGCCGACGGAGACGACCCGCTGGGGGGCCTTGGCGATCTTCGTGGATCCGAACGCGTGCTCCACGGTGACCGGGAAGGTGCCGGCCGCGGCGGCCGGGGCGTCACCGCCCTTCTTCTCGGCCGGGTCCGCCGGGTCGGAACCGCATCCGGCCAGGAGGCCGACCCCGAGCGCCGCGGCGGACACCGCCACCGCGGACCGCGCCCAGGGGTTCGTGACTGACGTTCGATGGAGAAGCATCCGCAATCCCTTGCTTTCGTGCTGTCCATTGCGCCCCCGGCCGAGGGCAGCCACACAGTAGCGCGCCCAAGTGAGGCTAGCCTAGCCTTACTTGAACCGTATCTTTGTCCAACTGATCCGGCCTCACATGGGCGCGGCCGATCGGCACGATGAGCGGCCTGTCCCCCACCGGGTCGTCGATCACCTTGGCACGCAGCCCGAAGGCCTCGTGCAGCAACTCGGCCGTGATCACGTCCCGCGGGTGCCCCTGAGCGAGGATGGCTCCCGCCTTCATCACGATGAGGTTGTCGCTGTAACGGGTGGCCAGATTGAGGTCGTGGAGCACGAGGACCACGGTGCATCCGGACTCGTGGAGGTCGTCCACCAGGTCGAGCACGTCGATGGCGTGCGCCAGGTCCAGGTACGTGGTCGGCTCGTCCAGCAGCAACAGGTCGGTGCCCTGGGCCAGCGTCATGGAGATCCACACGCGCTGGCGCTGGCCTCCCGACAGGGCGTCGACCGGACGGTCCGCCAGGTCGGACACCCCGGTCATGGCCAGCGCGCGTTCCACGACCGCGGCGTCGTCCGACGACCACTGCCGCAGCCAGCTCTGGTGCGGATGCCGGCCCCTGGCCACCAGGTCGGCCACCGTGAGACCCTCCGGGGCCACCGGGGCCTGCGGCAGCAGACCGAGCTTCCTCGCCACGTCCCGGGTCCTGAGTCCGGCGATGTCCTCGCCGTCCAGCACGACGGTCCCCCTGGCCGGTTTGAGCAGCCGCGACAGGGTCCGCAGCAGCGTCGACTTCCCGCAGCCGTTGGAGCCGATGATCGTGGTGATCACCCGGGGCGGGACGACCACGTCCAGGTCGTCGATGACGACCCGGCCCCCGTACCCGACCGTGACCCCTCTGGCGGCCAGCCGTGCGGTGTCCCCGCCCCCGGCCGCGCTCCCGGCGGCGTACTCAACGGCCACGCTTCCCCCTCGGTCCGTGCCTGCCCGAACATGTGTCGATCAACGAAGATTGGCCCGCACCAGGAGGTGGACCAGGAAGGGACCGCCGATCGCGGCGGTGACGACACCGACCGGCAGGGTCATCGGCAGCGCCGTACGGGCGACCAGGTCCGCGCCGATCAGCAGCAGGGCCCCGGTCAGGCCCGAGGCGACCAGCGGCGGCGTCGGACACCTCGCCAGACGCATCGCGACCTGCGGTGCCACCAGCGCGACGAAGGAGACCGGTCCGGCCGCGCTCACCGCGACGCCGGCCAGCAGCACGGCGCACAGCAGCAGGACGGCACGCACCACCGTGAAGCGGACCCCCAGGCCCGCGGCCACGTCGTCGCCGAGGTGCAACGGCTTGAACTGGAAGGCGACGCCCGCGACGACCGCCGCCAGGGCGAGCGTGCACCACAGCGCCACCCGCACGTCGTCCCACGAGCGGTTGTCCAGCGAGCCGATGAGCCAGGCCTGCGCCCGGGCCACGTCCCTGATGTCGGCCGTCACCAGCAGCCAGGTCGTGATCGCCTCCATCACCGCGCTCACGGACAGGCCGATGAGGATGAGCCGGAAGCCGTCGATCCCGCGCCGCCACGCCAGGAGGTACACGAGGAGCCCCGTACCGAGACCACCCGCAAGGGCTGCCCCCGACAGGCCCACGGAGTTGACGACCGCCGTGGCGGTCCCGCCCGACACCGTCACCAGGAACACCGCGACCGCACCGGCGCCCCAGGTGATCCCGAGAATGTCCGGGCTGGCCAGCGGGTTGCGCGCGATGGACTGGGTGATCGCCCCGGACATGCCCAGCGCGATGCCCACGACGCACCCGGCCAGGGCGCGCGGCATGCGCAGGTCCATGATCACGAACTCGTCCACCTGCTCGCCCCGGCCCAGAATCGTGGCGATCACCTGGGGAAGGCCGATTGGGAAGTCCCCGACGCCGATGGACAGGCAGAAGAGGAGGAACACCGCCGCCGCCAGCAGGAGGGTGACGCAGACGAGCCACGGCCGCCAGACGAACGACACCCGGCCGAGCCGCACACCCGGAGCCACCGAAGGCTTCACCTGTGTCCCGGTCATGCGCTCTTGAACTTTCCGCGCCACACCAGCACCGCGAAGAAGGGGGCGCCCAGGAGGGCCACGACGACACCCGCGTCCAGCTCCCCCGGCCGGACCAGCAGCCGCCCGGCGATGTCGCAGAGCAGCAGGACGATGGCGCCGAGGAGGCCCGCGTACGGCACGAGCCACCGGTAGTCCGGCCCGGTCAGGTAGCGGGCCACGTGGGCGACCATGAGCCCGAGGAACGCGATGGAGCCGCACGCCGCCGTCGCGGCCCCCGCCAGCAGGGTGATGGCGATGATGCCGACGGTCCGGTTCAGTGCGATGTTGACCCCCAGGCCCCTGGCCACGTCGTCGCCGAGGTTGAGCAGGTTGACGGCGGGCAGCGTGGTCAGTGCCAGGACCAGCCCGGCCGCGACGAAGGCGGTCACCGGCCAGATGACCCCGAAGCCGACGCCGGCCACCGAGCCCGCGTTCCAGAAGCGCAGTGCGTTCAGCGACGCCTTGTCGGACAGGGCGACCGCCGTGGTCATGGCCGCGAGGAACACGGTGACCCCCTGTCCCGCCAGTGCCAGCGTCAACGGGTTGCCGGCGCCCCGGCCGATGCTCGCCAGCCCGAACACGACGACGCCGGCGACCGCCGCCCCGGCGAAGGCGAACCAGACGTACTGGAACGGGTTCGCGAAGCCGAAGACGGCGATCACCGAGACCACGGCGAACGAGGCCCCCGCGTTGACGCCGAGCAGGCCGGTGTCGGCGATCGGGTTGCGCGTGTAGCCCTGGATCAGCGCCCCGCCGACCCCCAGTGCCACTCCGGCGACGGTGGCGAGCACCGTACGGGGGATCCGGACGGTCTGGACGATGAGCCGGATCTCGGTGAGCCGGGGGTCCGCGCCGCCGGGCCCGGCGGTCAGCCCGTACCAGACCTCGGACGGAGTCAGCCCGCGCGCACCGACACCCAACGACACCACCATCGCGGTCAGGAGGATCAACACGAGGGCGAGCGAACCGACCACCCGCCTTTTCCGCGCCCTCGTCGTGCCCGTGGGCACGGGGCGTTCGAGCGCAAGCGTGCCCATGTCGCCGTACGTCATCCCTTCGTCAGCGGGCGGCGGTGCTGCCGGTGCCCCCGGCGACCGTGCGGACCTCGTCGGCACCGGATGTGAGGCCCCGCCCGAGGAGCGAGTCGAGGATCTCGCCCACCCTGACGGCGGTGTTGGACAGCAGGGACGAGGTGATGCCGTGCGTGTGCTCCGTACCGCCCTGTACGTAGATGCCGCAGCGCAGGGCGGGATCGGTCGCGATGCGGTAGTCGCGCTCGACCCGGACGCGGCCCGCGTCGTCGCGCAGGCAGCGTTCGGCGACGTCGCCGAGGAGGCCGAGGGGGTCGGCGGGGCGGTATCCGGTCGCGAAGACCACGACGTCCGCGTCGAGGCGGGTCTCCTCACCGGTGACGAGGGACTGCACGGTGGCGTGGACGCCCGCCGGGGTCTCCCGGACGTCGGTCAGCCGGGAGACGTTGAGGAAGCGGAGGCGCTCGGTGCCCAGGACCTTCTCCTGGTACATCTGCCGGTAGAGGTCGTCGATCAGGTCGATGTCGACCACGGAGTAGTTGGTGTTGCCGTGGTAGTCCATGAGCCGGCGCTTGACGTCCTCCGGCGCCGCGAAGAACTCGCCCACGGCCTGCGGGTCGAAGATGCGGTTGGCGAAACCGCTGTCGTCGGCGGGGCTGTAGCCGTAACGGGAGAAGACGGCACAGACCTCGGCCCCGGGGAAGCGGCGGTGGAGGTAGGCGACGTTCTCGGCGGCGCTCTGCCCGGCGCCGACCACGATGAACCGGGAGGGCGCGGCGGCGGCGCCGTCCAGGCCGTCGACCTTCGTCAGCAGGTCGCAGTTGTGCCAGACGCGGTCGGTGCGTTCCACACCGTCGGGCATGAAGGGGCGCAGGCCCGTTCCTATGACGACGTTGCGGGCCCGGTGGAGTGCGAGTCCCTCCCCGGACCGGACCGTGATGTCGAGGTGCTCCACCACTCCGCCCCGGGTCGCGGGGGTGATCCCGACGACCTCGTGCCCGTAGGACACCATGGCGTCGACCTTGTCCGCGGCCCACTCGAAGTAGTCGTGGAACTCCACGCGGAGCGGGAAGAGGTTCTTGTGGTTGATGAAGTCGACCAGCCGTCCCTTGCTCTTGAGGTAGCAGAGGAAGCTGAAGTCGCTCGCCGGGTTCCGCAGCGTCACCAGGTCCTTGAGGAAGCTCACCTGCATGGTCGCGTCGTCGATGAGCATGCCGCGGTGCCAGCCGAAGCGGGGCTGCTGTTCGAAGAAGCGGGCGTTGAGCGCTTCCCGCCCGCCGACGCGTAAGTTGTGCTCGCTGACCGCGATGGCCATGGCCACGTTGGACGGCCCGAAGCCGATTCCAATGAGGTCGTGGACCACCGGGGCTTCGCCAGGACGAACCTGTGCCATGTCACTCCCATCCTGCGAGGGCGGCCTTCCCGCCGTGGGGACGGGCGGCCGTCGGTCGGGTGTCGGCCGGCACGCAAGGAGGGCATGCCGACAGAGCCACGACCATGAGACTTAGGTAAGGCTAAGCTGATCCAGAGGGTGCTGTCGAGAGGCAAAACAGGCGGTCACCCTTCCGGGTGATCTTCAACTCCCTTGCAGATAAGGGCCGTTGCAGGCTTAGGCAAGCCTTGCTTTACTCGACATGACCAACCCCCTGCGCTGAGGAGGAACCCCATGCGGGTCGTCATGTTCGGTTACCAGACCTGGGGGCACCGCACCCTGCAAGCCCTCCTGGATTCCGAGCACGACGTGGTTCTGGTCGTGACGCATCCCAAGAGCGAGCACGTCTACGAAAAGATCTGGAGCGACTCCGTCGCCGACCTCGCCGAGGAGCACGGGGTCCCGGTACTGCTCCGCAACCGCCCCGACGACGACGAACTGTTCGCGCGCCTGAAGGAGGCGGACCCGGACATCATCGTGGCCAACAACTGGCGGACCTGGCTGCCCCCGCGCGTCTTCGGCCTCCCGCGCCACGGCACCCTGAACGTGCACGACTCGCTGCTGCCGAAGTACGCCGGCTTCTCGCCCCTGATCTGGGCGCTGATCAACGGCGAGACCGAGGTGGGCGTCACCGCCCACATGATGAACGACGAGCTCGACGCGGGGGACATCGTCCGGCAGGAGGCCGTACCGGTGGGGCCGAAGGACACCGCCACCGACCTCTTCCACCGCACCGTCGACCTCATCGCACCGGTCACCGTCGGCGCGCTGGACCTCATAGCCTCCGGCCGACGGGAGTTCGTCCGCCAGGACCGGTCGCAGGCGAGCTTCTTCCACAAGCGCTCCGTCGAGGACAGCCGCATCGACTGGACCTGGTCCGCCCAGGAGCTGGACCGCCTGGTGCGCGCCCAGTCCGAGCCGTACCCGAGCGCGTTCACCTTCCACCGCGGCAGGCGGATCGAGGTCCTGGCCGCATTCGTGTCGCAGGGCCGGTACGGCGGCACGCCCGGCCGCGTCTTCTACCGCGAGGGCGACGGCGTGGTCATCGTGGCGGGCGCCGACGCCCGCTCCGGCCGCAACCACGGGCTCGCCATCACCCGGGTGCGGACCGAGGACGGCCGCGAGCTGCCCGCGACCGAGTACTTCACTTCCATGGGCGGCTACCTGACAGCCCGCCCCTGACCCTCCCCCGAAGCGCCACGGCCGGGGTGCGCCGGACGGACCGACCGCCCGGGAACCGGCCCGGGATCCACGGGAACCGGACGGGGATCGCATCCGACCACCTCCGCGGAACGGGCGGGGCGGTGGCTCCGTGAGCGAATCCTCGGATCAGGGAATGTCGATGGCCGAAGAACAGCAGTCCGCAGTCCAGGCGCCCGCGATCACGGGGCGGTGGGGCCCTCCTCCGGCGCTGACCGGCTTCGTGGTACTGCTCCTCGCGATGTTCGCCCTCGCGTACGGGGTGGGGGCGGCGGCCGGTCCGGTGGCGCCCGGCATGCGGAGCACCGTCGGCGACGCGGGTTCCGCCGAGCCGGGCGGCCGCGGAGGCATGGGCGGCATGAGCGGCGGCATGGGCGGCATGAGCGGCGGCATGGGCGGCATGACCGGCATGAGCGGCGGCATGAGCGGCGGTGGGCGATGACACCGGAGAGCGGCACGGTCGCCGGGGTGACCACCGACCTCGTCGTCCGGGGCATGACCTGCGCGGCCTGCGTGAACCGGGTGGAGAAGCGGCTGTCCCGCATCGACGGGGTGACGGCCTCGGTCAACCTGGCCACCGGCCGGGCCCGGGTCCACCACCCGGCGGAGGTCACTCCCGGCGAACTGCTGGCGGCGGTCGAACGGGCCGGATACGAGACGGAGCTGGTGCCGCCGCCCGCCTCGCGGACCGCCCGGCCGGCCGCCACCGGCCCCGGTCCGTCCGGTGCCCCCGGCACTCCGACCGGGCCGGACGACCCCCGGGACCCCGAGGACCCCGACGACCCGGCCGGTCCGACCCGTGCGGAGGCACGCCAGGACCGCGAACGCCTGCTGATCACCACACTCCTCTGCCTGCCCGTCCTCGTCCTGTCGATGGTGCCCGCCCTGCAGTTCCGCAACTGGCAGTGGCTGTGCCTCGTCCTGGCCGCCCCCGTGGTCGTCTGGAGCGCCTGGCCGTTCCACGTACGGGCGGCCCGTGGGCTGCGGCACGCTGCGGCCACCATGGACACCCTCGTCTCGATCGGCGTCATGGCGTCCTTCGCCTGGTCCCTGTACGCGCTGTTCCTCGGAGGCGCGGGTGATCCCGGCATGCGGATGCCGTTCAGCCTCCTCCCGCAGGCCGGAACGGAGGTCGCGCACATCTACCTGGAGGCGGCCGTCGCCGTTCCCCTCTTCGTGCTGACCGGCCGCCATCTGGAGGCACGCGCCCGGCGCGGCACGGGTGCGGCCCTGCGCTCCCTCGCCGGCCTGGCCGCCAAGGACGTGACCGTGCGCGAGGACGGCCGGGAACGCCGCCTGCCCATAGCGGAACTCGTGCCGGGGCAGGGTTTCGTGGTCCGGCCCGGGGAGCGGGTCGCCACCGACGGCGTCGTGGTCTCCGGCAATTCGGCCCTGGACCTGTCGCTGATCACCGGGGAGAGCGACCCCGTCGAGGTGGGCCCCGGCCGGGCGGTGGTGGGCGGCGCCGTCAACATGGGCGGGCTGCTGCTCGTACAGGCCACGGCGGTCGGCGCCGACACCCGGCTGGCCCGGATCACGCACCTGGTCACCGAGGCCCAGGCGGGCAAGGCGCGGGCCCAGCGCCTCGCCGACCGGGTGGCGGGCGTATTCGTCCCGGCCGTGCTGTCCCTGGCCGTCACCGTGCTCGGCTTCTGGCTCGGCGCCGGAGCCGACCCCCAGGCGGCCGTGACCGCGGCGGTGGCGATCCTCGTCGTGGCCTGCCCGTGTGCTCTGGGCCTGGCCACGCCCACCGCGCTCATGGCCGCCACCGGCCGCGGTGCCCGCCTCGGGATCCTGGTCAGAGGGCCGCAGGCGCTGGAGGCCCTGCGGCACGTCGACGTGATCGTCCTGGACAAGACGGGCACCCTCACCACCGGTCACATGTCCGTCGTACGGGTCACGGAGACGGCCGGAGGGATCGGCCGGGACGCGGCCGTCCGGCTGGCCGGGGCGGTGGAGCAGGGCTCCGAGCACCCGCTGGGCCGGGCGGTCCTCTCGTACGCGCAGCGCGCCGCCGTGGGCCCGCTGCCGGGGGTCGTCGGCTTCCTGGCCGTGCCCGGCAGCGGCGTGACGGGAATCGTGGAGGGCCGGCGCGTGGAGGTGCGCACTCCGGGCGAGGGTCTGCCCGCCTCGCTGGCGCAGGCGCTGGCCGGGGCGGAGGCCGCCGCGCTCACCCCGGTCCTGGTCCGGGTGGACGGCTTCGACGAGGCGCTCATCGCGCTGGGCGACGTCCTGCGGCCCGGCAGCTACCGGGCGGTGGACCGGCTGCGGCGCCTCGGCGTGGAACCGGTCCTGGCGACCGGCGACCGGGAGGCGCCCGCGCGGGCCGTCGCCCGTGAGCTGGGCATCACGCGGGTCCACGCCCACTGCACGCCGGAGGGCAAGGCGGCGCTGGTACGGGAGCTGCGCGGCGGGGGCCGCCGGGTGGCCGTGATCGGGGACGGGGTCAACGACGCCGCGGCCCTGGCGGAGGCCGATCTCGGGATCGCGATGGGCAGCGGTACGGACGTGGCCATCGGCGCCGCCGACGTGACTCTCGTACGAGGCGACATCGAGGCGGTCGCCGACGCGGTCCGCCTCGCGCGCCGCACCCTGGCGACGATCCGGCTCAACCTGGTCTGGGCGTTCGGCTACAACGCGGTGACCGTCCCGCTGGCGGCCGTGGGGCTGCTGGGCCCCATGCTCGCCGCCGCCGCGATGTCCGCGAGCTCGCTGCTCGTGGTGGCCAACAGTCTGCGCCTGCGCACCTGGCATCCCGCGCCGAAACGCCTCACCGCCCCCGTCCGGAAGGCTGCCCGTCGATGAGTGGCCTCCTGCGGAAGATGGACAGGGCGGTGCGCAGGACCGTGCACCGGGCGGTGTACCGGGCCGTGACGGCGGCGGAAGGCCGCATGCCCGGCCGTCGGAGCCTGCGCGACGGACTGCCCGGCGTGCTGCTCCCCGTGCTGGTTCCCGTGATGGCCTGTCTGACGATGCTGGTGGGGCTGACGGCCTGGACGAAGGCGGGGGCAGCGGGCAGCCCCGCGCGGATCGACGTCGGCGTGGGCCGGGTCCTGGTCCCGCAGGCGGGGAAGGAGCACACGGCTGCCTTCTTCCGGATCGCCAACACCGGTGACTCCGACGACCAGTTGGTGTCGGTCACCTCACCGGCCGCCGACGGGATCGTGCTGAACCGCCACGAGCGCGGCGGGGAGGCGGGCGACGCGGTGCGGGCGCGGGCGGTCCCGTCGGCGAACATCCCGGCGGGCGACTTCCTCGTGATGACACCGGCCACCCTGGACCTGACGATCCGGGTGAAGGCCCGCCACCGGGTGGGTGATGTCATCCCGTTCGTCCTGCACTTCCGGCGCAGCGGAGCGGTGGACGCCGTGGCGTTCGTGGTGCGGCCGGCCGGCTGAGGCCGTCGCGCGCGGGCCGTCAGGACAGAGCGGCGGGGCGGGCTTAGCGTGGCAGGTGGGAAGTCGGCCACCGCCGGCGAACGGCAGATGTCACGGCAGGAGGGCCGGCCATGGGTACGGTGCACGGGGACGCGGAAGCCTACGAGGTGGTCTTCGCCGCGGCGGACGGCGTCGGGGAGGACGTGGTCCGGATGACCCGCACCAGCGCGGCAGGACCCGGCGGGCATCCCGTGTACGAGGACGCCACCGGTATCGTCCGGGCCGAGATCAGCAGCGGCGGCGAGGTACGGGTGCTGGCGACGAGCGGGGGCCAGCAGCCGGCCCGCGTCCTGCGGGCCCGGGCCGTGCCCTGACGCGGGGCCGTGACGCGGGACGCGGAGCCCTCGGGGGAGCCCTCGCGCGGGTCCGCACCGTCCCGCCTGCCGCGCCTGCCCCGCCTGCCCCGCCTGCCCCGCCGGGGGGCGACGTCACTGCGCGGCAAATCCCTCGCGCGGCACGCGGACGTGGATCGTTTTGCCTCCCGCCGCGTGGTGGCGGATGGCCACGTCGGTTCCCAGCCGGTTGACCAGGTGCCATCCCCAGCCGCCCTCGCCGCGCCGGTCGGGGCGTCTGGGTTCCGGCTCCTCGTCGCTGGTGTCGGTGACCTCGATGTCGATGCCCTCCGAGGCGAGGCGGACCTCCAGCAGGCAGCCGCCGCCCGTATGGCGGACGGCGTTGGTGACGAGCTCACTGATCAGCAGGAGCGCCGTGTCCAGGGCAAGGGGCGGGAGGTACTCACCGTCGCTCTCGGCCGCCATGACGAGGTGCCCGCGGGCCGCGCGCCGGGCCTGTGCCGCGGCGCTCCGGCCTTGCAGGTCGAGGTGCAGTCTCAGTTGGAGAGGCATGAACCCGCTCTCCCGAGTCATAGAGAAAGGTCGCATTCCAGGACATATCCGGAGTTGCGCTTCCGGTGTACGCCTGCCCGGTCCGTTCCCGCTTCACTCGTCCGGCCCTCCACGCGTCCCGCAGGTTGCCCGTTCCCGCCCCCACGGCCACGGACCGCGCACATCCCCGTACACCGGGTCACTCCCGACACCGGTCAGCGACATCTCCCCGGCCGGCCCTCCCCGGCCGGCCCGGACCCGGTGGCGCCGGCGGCCGGCTGCGACGGCGGTGCGGGGGCGTCCGGTGCCAGCGGGGAGGACGGCCGGCTTCTCCGCCGCCGTCGCACCCGGCGCAGTTCGCCGGGTCGTTCCCCGACCTGACCTCGCCCTTGCGGCGGAGCCCGCGCCCCGGGCCTTTCGGAAGGCGCCGATGCGGCGGTGCGCTCGTGGGCAAATCGCCGGGCGCGGACGGGCAACCGGGCCGGTCGGCCCGGACCTACGGTGACCGGGCAGCAGGCCGCGGGAACACCGCGGCGGCTGCTTCCGCTTCTTCTTCCGCCCTTCCCGAGAGGACATCCCTCGTGTTCGACGTCTCCCAGGTCCATGCCGCCCCGAGCGCGGATCTGCTCACGCCCGGCAACTCGGTCATGCTCTTCATCGACCACCAGCCCCAGATGTTCTTCGGCACGGGGAGCGGGGACCGGGCCGCGATCATCAACAGCACGGTGGGCCTCGCGAAGGCGGCCCGCGCGTTCGACGTGCCGGCCGTCCTGACCACCGTCGCCGCCGAATCCTTCTCCGGGCCGCTGCTCCCGCAGCTGGCAGCCGTGTTCCCGGGGCAGCGGGCCGTGGACCGCACCAGCATGAACGCCTGGGAGGACGAGGCACTGGTCGAGGCGGTCCGGGCCACCGGCCGCAGGAAGATCATCCTCTCCGGTCTGTGGACCGAGGTCTGCCTGGTGCTGCCCGCGCTCTCCGCGCTCGCCCAGGGATACGAGGTGTACGTGGTCACCGACGCCTCGGGCGGTGTGACCCCGGCCGCCCACGAGCACGCCATCCAGCGGATGACCGCCGCGGGCGCGGTCCCCGTCACCTGGCTGCAGGTTCTCCTCGAACTCCAGCGCGACTGGGCCCGTACGGAGTCCTACGGCGCCGTCATGGAGGTCGTCAAGGAGCACGCGGGCGCCTACGGCCTGGGTGTCGTCTACGCGCAGGCGGTCATCGGCGCGCACGCGGCCGGATGACGTCCCTGGACACCGGCCTGCTCCTGCTGCGGCTGCTGGCCGGCCTGCTGATCGCCGGCCACGGCGTCCAGAAGGTCAGCTCGCACCTCGGCGGCCGCGGACTCGCCGGCGGTGCGCGGGAGTTCCGCGCCGACGGGTTCCGCGGCGGGACCCTCACCGCCCTCGCGGCGGGCGGCGGCCAGATCGGGTCCGGAGCGCTGCTCGCCGCCGGCCTGCTGACCCCGCTCGCCGCGACAGGTGCCATCGGGGTCATGACCGTGGCCGTCACCGTGAAATGGCACAACGGCCTCTGGGTGCAGAACGACGGCTACGAGTACCCGCTCGTCCTGATCGGCACCGCCGCCGCCCTGGCCGCCACCGGCCCCGGGGCCTGGTCCCTCGACCGGGCGCTCGGACTGACGCCGTACCCGCTGTGGTGGACCGCCCTCGTGCTCGCCGCCGGAGTCGGCAGCGGGCTGCTCACCCGGCTCGTCCTGCACCGCGCCCCCACACCCGCATCCGCGCCCGCCCCTGCCGCCGCACCGCGCGCGTCCGCGCCGTAGGGGCCTCCCGCCCCGCAACACCCCACATCCCGTACCCCCCTCCCGAACAGGAGCACACCCATGCCCTACGTCAAGGTCGCGGAAGGCAACTCCGCCCCCGTCCGCCTCTACTACGAGGACCACGGCGCCGGCCGCCCCGTCGTGCTGATCCACGGCTGGCCGCTCGACGGTGCCTCCTGGGAGAAGCAGACCGCCGCGCTCCTCGCCGCCGGCCACCGGGTCATCACCTACGACCGGCGCGGCTTCGGGCGCTCCGACCAGCCCGCCGACGGCTACGACTACGACACCTTCGCCGCCGACCTGAACGAGGTCCTGACCGCCCTCGACCTGCGCGACGCCGTACTCGTCGGCTTCTCGATGGGCACCGGCGAGGTCACCCGGTACCTGGGCACCCACGGCTCCGGGCGGATCGCCAAGGCCGTCATGATCGGCGTCGTCCCGCCCTTCCTGCTCAAGACCGACGACAACCCGGCGGGCGTCGACGGCGAGGTCTTCAAGGGCATCGAGGAAGCCGTCCGCGCCGACCGGTTCGCCTTCATGACCGACTTCCTCGCCGACTTCTACAACGTCGACGTCCTGGGCGGCGAGCGGATCAGCGAAGAGGCCGTCCGGGCCAGCTGGAACGTGGCCGTCGGCGCCTCCGCCAAGGGCACCCTCGACTGTGTACAGGCCTGGCTGACCGACTTCCGCGAGGACCTCCCCCGCATCGACGTCCCCACGCTGATCATCCACGGCGACGCCGACCGCACCCTGCCGATCGACTCCACCGCGATCCCGCTGGCGCGCAGCATCGCCGGAGCCCGGCTGGTGACCGTCCCCGGCGGCCCGCACGGCCTGCTGTGGACCCACGCCGACGAGGTCAACTCGGCCCTGCTCGCCTTCCTCGGCTGAGCGGATCCCCCTCCGGCGCGCCGGTGGCCGTCTCCCGACCGGGAGCGGCCGCCGGCGTGACCCTTGGGCGCCCTGTCCGCCGGCCGCCCGCCGCCTCCTCGCTTCCCCGCTTCCTCGCTTCCGAAGGAGTTCCACCATGTCCAGCCGCCCCGTCCTGGAGCCCGCCGCCCAGGCCTTCGCGGACGCCACCGCCCAGCCGCCGTTCCTCTACGAGATCCCCGTCGCCGACGGCCGCAAGGCCGTGGACGACGTCCAGAGCGGCGACGGCGTCGTCCTCCCGCCCGTGGAGGAGGAATGGCTCGCCGTGCCCGGCGGCCCCACCGGCGAGGTCCGCACCCGCGTGGTCCGCCCGGTCGGCTCCACCGGCCCGCTGCCCGTGATCCTCTACATCCACGGCGCCGGCTGGGTCTTCGGCAATGCCCGCACCCACGACCGGCTGGTGCGCGAACTCGCCGTCGGCGCCGGGGCGGCCGTGGTCTTCCCCGAGTACGACCTCTCCCCCGAGGCCCGCTACCCCGTGGCCATCGAGCAGAACTACGCCGTCGCCCGGTGGATCACCACCGAGGGCGGCCGGCACGGACTCGACGGCGGCCGCCTCGCCGTCGCCGGCGACTCGGTGGGCGGCAACATGAGCGCCGCCCTCACCCTGATGGCCAAGGAGCGCGGCGACGTCCGCCTCGTCCAGCAGGTCCTCTTCTACCCGGTGACCGACGCCTCCTTCGACAGCGAGTCCTACCTGCAGTTCGCCGAGGGCTACTTCCTGCGCCGCGACGCCATGCGCTGGTTCTGGGACCAGTACACGACCGACCCGGCGCAGCGCACGGAGATCACCGCGTCCCCGCTGCGGGCCGGCACCGAGCAGCTCACCGGGCTGCCGCCGGCCCTGGTGATCACGGCCGAGGCCGACGTGCTGCGCGACGAGGGCGAGGCGTACGCCGCGAAGCTGCGGGCCGCCGGGGTACCCGTCACCGCGCTGCGCGCGCTGGGCACCGTCCACGACTTCGTCATGCTGAACGCCCTGCGCGAGACCGCGGCCGCGACGCTCGCCATCGCACTCGCCGTCGACACCCTGCGCAAGGCCCTGGCATGAGCGGCGCACCCGGCATGCCCGTGGCCGGCATACGCCCGGCCCCGCGGCGGCCCGACGGCTCCGCGGCCGACCTCGTCCTGCGCAACGCGAAGGTCTTCACGGGGGACCCGGCCCGGCCCCGGGCCCGTGCCCTCGCCGTCAAGGACGGCCGGATCCTGGCCCTCTGCGACGACGAGCACGAGCTCGCCGGGCTCACCGGCCCCGCCACCCGGGTCGTCGACGCGCTCGGCCGCCGGGTCGTCCCCGGGCTGAACGACTCGCACCTGCACGTCATCCGCGGCGGCCTGAACTACGTCCTGGAGCTGCGCTGGGACGGCGTACGCAGCCTGCGCCAGGCCCTCGCCATGCTGCGCGAGCAGGCCGGCCGGACGCCGCGCGGCCAGTGGATCCGGGTCGTCGGGGGCTGGACCGCCGAACAGTTCGCGGAACGCCGGATGCCGACCGTCGCCGAGCTGAACGCCGCCGCGCCCGACACCCCCGTCTTCGTCCTGCACCTCTACCAGTCGGCCCTGATGAACCGGGCCGCCGTCCGGGCCGCCGGATACACCCGCGACACGCCCGACCCGCTCGGCGGCCAGATCGTCCGCGGCCGGGACGGCGAGCCGACCGGGGTGCTGCTGGCGGCGCCCGGCGCCCTCCTCCTCTACTCCACCCTCGCCAAGGCCCCGGCACTGGACGAGGCCGGCCGGCGCACCTCCACCCGGCACTTCCTCCGGGAGCTGAACCGTTTCGGCCTGACCTCCGCCCTCGACGCCGCCGGCGGCTTCCAGAACTTCCCCGACGACTACGCGACCGTCGTCGACCTCGCCCGGGCGGGCGAACTCTCCCTGCGCATCGCCTACTACCTGTTCCCGCAGACGGCCGGCCAGGAGCTCGCCGACCTCCGGCGCTGGACCGCGACGGTCCGGCCCGGGGACGGCGACGAGTGGCTCCGCCTGGCCGGCGCGGGGGAGAACCTGACCTGGGCCGCGGCCGACTTCGAGAACTTCGCCCAACCCCGGCCCACGCTCCCCGACGGCTACGAGGCCGAGTTCGAGCAGGCCGTCCGGCTGCTGACCGAGCACGGCTGGGACTTCCGGCTCCACGCCACCTACGACGAGACCGTCCGCCGCGATCTGGCGGTCTTCGAGAAGCTGGCCGCGGAGGGGCTGTTCCCGGGCGGCGGCCGCTGGCTGTTCGACCATGCCGAGACGGTCTCCGACCACAGCCTGGACCGCATCGCCGCCCTCGGCGGGGCCGTGTCCGTGCAGAACCGGATGTCCTTCCAGGGCACCGTCTTCCTCGACCGGTACGGGGCCGAGGCCACCGCCCGCACCCCACCGGTGCGGGCCATGCTGGAGCGCGGGCTGACCGTGGCCGCCGGGACCGACGCCACGCGCGTGTCCTCGTACAACCCGTGGGTCGCGCTGCACTGGCTGGTGACCGGCCGCACCGTCGGCGGTACGGCCCTCTACCCGGCGGCGAACCTCCTCGAGAGAGAGGAGGCCCTCGGCCTCTACACCCGGGGCGGGGCACGGCTCACCGGCGAGGAGGACGTCAAGGGCATCCTGCGGGAGGGCTTCTACGCGGACCTCGCCGTTCTGTCGCAGGACTACTTCACGGTGCCCGACGCGGCCATCCCCGACATCGAGTCGGTGCTCACCGTCGTCGGCGGACGCATCGTCCATGCGGAGGCCGAGTACGCGGGCCTCGACGAGGTCCTTCCCCCGGTAGCCCCGGCCTGGAGCCCCGTGGCCCGTTTCGGCGGGTACGCGGGCAGCGGGCCGCGCCAGGCCGAGGCGATGGCGGAGGCCGTCGCCGAGTCCGAACGCCACCGCCGGTGGCGCGCCGCCCGGGGTGAAGGGGGCGTCCCCGGACCGGCCCCGGACCCCGTCGACCCCTGCTTCGCGCACTGAAGGACCAGGAGACCCCGCACATGAACACAGTCCCCGGCGCCGCCGGCGACGACGGCCTAGGCGGCGGGCCGCCCGGGCGCCGCTTCGAACCGGACCTCCGCTCGATGACCCGGATCAACCTGCACCCGATCGCCTCGCCGATGCCCCTCGGGTTCTTCACGGTGGCGATCGCGTCGGCGCTGACGGGCTGTCTGCAGCTCGGGGTGCTGGACGCCCGGGACCACCGGGCGGTCGCACTGTGCGTACTGCCCGCCTTCGTCCTGCAGTTGGTCGTCAGCGTCCTGGCCTTCGGGGCCCGGGACGTGATCGCGGCGACGCTCATGGGCACCTTCGCCGGCAGCTGGCTGGCGTACGGGCTGGTCGTGGCCGCCGGAGCGGCCGGCGGGCCGAGGGTGCTCGGCGTGTTCAACCTGGTGCTGCTGTGCTTCGGGGCGCTCATGGCGGCGGTGACCCGGCCCAAACGCGCCCTGTGGTGCGTCCTGGTGGCCTCCCTGCCCCGCTGGGCGGCGACCGGCGTGTCCGGCCTGACCGGGGCCGGGTGGCTCACGGCCACCGCCGGGGCGCTCGGCCTCGTGGTGGCGCTCGTGGCCGGGTACGCGGCGTTCGCCCTGATGCTGGAGGACATGCGCGGCGAGGAGGTGCTCCCCATCGGGCGCAGCGGGCCGGCCCACCGGGCCGTGGAGGGTGATCTGGCCGTGCAGCTGCGCGATGTCGAGCGGCAGGCGGGCGTGCGCCGCACCCTGTGAGCCGGCGGCAGCGCCTCTCCTCCGTCAGGCCGCGTCCGGGTCCGGTCCGTTCCGGGTCCGGGCGTCGGCCTGCCACTGCCTGGGGGACATCCCGTAGGCGGTGCGGAAGGCGCGGCTGAAATGGGAGGGGCTGACGAAACCCCAGCGCTGGGCCACCGCCGAGACGGGCACGGTGGCGCCCGGGGGGCGGGACAGCTCGCGCCGGCACCGCTCCAGCCGTTCCCGGTGGATCCAGCGGCCCACCGTGGTCCCGTCGGAGCGGAACAGCTTGTGCAGGTAGCGCACGGATACGTGGTGCGCCGCCGCGATCCGCTGCGGCGAGAGCCCGGGGTCGCCGAGGTGGCACAGGACGTACTCCTTGACGCGGGCCAGCATGCCGCGGGCCGCCTCCGGCGCCTGCGGGTCCAGCAGTCCCCGGCGTTCACGGACCAGCACGGCCAGCAGGTCGGCCGTGGTGAGGGCGAGCTGGTGGCCCGTGTACGGGTCGAAGTCCCCGGCCTGCTCGGCCAGCCGGGCCAGGTAGCCGGCGACCAGTCCCGAGGTGCCGCAACTGCCGCTGAACAGGGTTCCGGTGACGGCCCTCAGGTCGTCCTCGGAGACTCCCAGCCCCTGCTTCGGCACCCGGAACGCGGTGAAGCGGAAGTCGTCCGGCTGTTCCCTGCGGTAGGGCCGCCCGGCGTCCGAGCAGGTGAAGGTGCCCGGTCGGACCAGGGCCTGCCGGCCGTCCTGGGTGAGCCGGGCGGTACCCCGCTGGTGGAGGGTGACGGTCAGGTACTCCGCACCGCCCTGCGCGATCCGGCGCTCGCTGCGCGACACCGTCTGCGGGCCGGCCTCGACCACGGAGATCTGCAGCGGTCCGAGCCGCCGGCTGGCGATCGTGCCCGCCGAGGGCTCGCGTTCGTGCAGGGCGACGTCGAGCGGGATGAAGGTACCGGACACCAGGGTGTGCCAGTACTCCGCCCGATCGGTGGGCGGCAGCGGCGAGGTGGACACGACGTCGGGCATGTGGGGCTCCGGGTGCGGTGCGGTCGTTGCTGTTTCCCACTCTCGGACCGGGCGGCACCGCTGCCATCCGTCACATGACTTGTGCGGTGGCCGTAGGCCTCAGTCGCCCGGCTCCCGTTCGACGATGTCGCGCAGCTGACCGCGCGAGGTCACCCCCAGGGCCGGGAAGGCCTGGTAGAGGTGCGTGCCCACGGTCCGGGGCGAGAGGAAGAGCCGCTCGCCGATCTCCCGGTTGGTCAGGCCCTGCGCCGCCAGCCTGACGATCCGCTGCCGCTGCGGTGTCAGGGACCGCAGAGCGCTGGGGCGGGCCGGCTCGACGACCACGCCGGCCGCCCGCAGCTCGGCCTCGGCCCGCTCGCCCCAGGGCGCGGCGCCCAGCCCTTCGAAGATCTCGCGCGCCTTGGTGAGGGCCGCACGGGCCTCGGCGATCTGCCGCTGCCGGCGCAGCCACTCGCCGTACTCCAGCCAGATCTGACCGCGTTCGAACGGCCACCGCTGTCCGGCCGGATCCTGCAGCGCCTCGCGGAAGCACGCGTCGGCTTCGGCCGGTCCGGCCAGCAGGGCCCCGGCCCGCAACAGGATCTGCCGCAGCCGCGGCGAGGCCCCGCCGCCGACCGCGGCCCCGACCCGTTCCAGGACACGGTGTGCGTCGTCGGCCCGGCCGGTGAGCACGGCCGCGGCCGCGAGGTCCGCGACGGCGTAGCAGGACAGGTGGTAGTGGGCGGGCTCCCCCGATCCGTCGAAGAGCGCCCGCAGGTGGTGGTGGGCGGTGGCGTGGTCGCCGAGGGCCGTGGCGGCGAAGGCGGCGGCCCTGCGGGCGCGGACCGTGGTGGCCAGCGCGCAGGCCGGTTCGGTGACGGCCAGCACCGCGGCCGCGTGCCGCCGGGCGGCCCCGGTCTCCCCGGTCAGGGCGCACAGGGTCGCCAGGACGGCGAGCGCGCGTACGGTTCCGAGGTTGTGCTGCCCGGCGAGGGCCCGGTCCGCGAGCCGTTCGACGCCGAGGCGGGCGTCGGCCCACCGGCCGCCGTCGAGGTTGGCCAGGGCCAGGTCGGCGGCGGTGGTTCCGGCGTGGAAGTCCGCCGCGTCCTCCCACTGCGGGTTCACCACGTCGCCCAGCAGGCTCACCGCGGTCTCGGTCTCGTCGAGCAGCATGCACAGGACCCCGAGGGTGTGCTTCTGGGTGGGGATCAGGCCGGGGGCCGCGGTGACGGCGGGCAGCCGGCCGCGCACCTCCTCGCCGTACAGGAAGGGGTCGGTGACGCCGATGTCCCAGAGGTGGAAGGGGTGCGTGTCCATGCCTTCGGCGCCGGAGCGGGCGGCCAGCATCGGCCGGACCCGCTCGCGCTGGGCGGGGATGCCGGAGTGGTGGACGATGCCTGTCGCGATGGTGGAGACCCCGCCGTCGATCTGCGCCGCCCCGGGCAGCTCGTCCGGTACGACCAGGCAGAACGCCCGCTCCATACGCAGCATCAGCATTTCGACGAGCCCGCTGAAGGCCGATATCCAGCGCAGTGCGTCCGGGTCCGTGTCGAGCCGCGAGGCCCGTGCGGCGAGGTCCTCGGCCCTGGCGATGTCGCCCGCGACGACGGCCGCGTACGCCGCGGTCGCCTGCAGGCGCGCTCGTTCGGTCGGGGCCGGGTGCAGTTCCGCGGCCCGCTCCAGCCCGGCCAGCGCCTCGGCGACGGCGCCCCGGCCGAGCGCCCGCACGGCCGCGGCCTCCAGGGCGAGGGCGACCGGCTCCTCGGGGGTCACGGTGGCGGCCGACAGCTGCCAGGCGCGGCGGTCGGGGTCACCGGTGAGGGCGTCCGCGAGGGCCAGGTGGGCGCGGCGCCGCTCGGTGAAGGGGGCGGAGCCGTAGACCGCCGAACGGATCAGGGGGTGGCAGAAGTCGATGCGGTCGGCGTGCAGCCGTACCAGCCCGGCCCGTTCGGCCGGCAGCCACACCTCGGTGCCGTAGCCGGGCGGCAGCGCGGCCAGTACGCCGGCCAGGCCCGCGCCGTCGGCGGCGGCCGCGACCATCAGGGCCTCGCGCGTCGCCGCGGGCAGCTCGTCCACCCGGGCGGCGAAGGTCCGCTCCAGCAGGTCGGTGACGGGCACGGGCACCGGTCCCGCGGCGGGCAGCCGGCCGTCTCGGGCCACGGAACGGGCCAGCTCCACCAGGGCGAGGGGGTTGCCGGCGGCGGTGGCGAGCACCTGGCGCCGGGTCGGGCCGACGGGCGGATCCGGCTGGGTGCCGAGCAGTTCCTCCGCCTCGGCGGGGGCGAGCGGGGACACCACGACCTGCGGGACGGAAGGGTCGAGCCAGTCGGGGCGGTGGGAGCCGCGGACCGCGACGAGCAGCGCGATCGACTCGCCGGCCAGGCGCCGGGCGAGGAACCCGAGCACCTGGCGGCTTCCGTGGTCGAGCCACTGGGCGTCGTCCACGGCGAGGAGCAGCCGGCCGGTGGAGGCGACCTGCGAGGCGAGGGTCAGGACGGCCAGGCTCATCATCATGAGGTCGGGCGGCGCGGGGTCGTCACCCAGCCCGAAGGCGGCGAGCAGCGCGGTGCGTTGGCGGACCGGCAGGGCGTCCGTCCCGTCCAGTACGGGGTGCAGCAGCTGGTGCAGGCCGGCGAAGGCGAGTTCGGTCTCGGCGGCGTTGCCGCGGACCCGCAGCACCCGGGTCCCGGCGCGCAGGGCCTCGTCGACCGTGGTGTCCAGCAGCAGGGTCTTGCCGACCCCGGGCTCTCCGAGCAGCAGGACGGACGCCGCCGTCGCACGCGGTGAGAGCGCTTCGGCGATGGCCGCCCGCTCTTCCTGACGACCGATCAACTCTGAACTCCTGGAACGTTCCGCGCACGGTGGTGCCGTCCGTGGACAAGGAGGAGGACGGCACCGCCGGAGCATAAACCGGAGTGCGCTGTTCGACGAATTCGGCGGAGTCGACGGACAGGGAGCGCTCTCACCGCAGATCCTTCGGTGGCTGCCGGAACGGTCGGGCCGAGGGGGCGGCCGGGGAGCGCACACCGAACCGCTGCTCGGCGCCGAACTCCTCGAACCGCTCCACCTCCGTGAAGCCGACCTTCGCCGCGAGGCGCATGGAGACACCGCGGTGAACCGGTCGAGGGCCGCCGCGCACGCCTCCGCCGCGTAGCCGCGGCCCCAGACGTGCGGGAGGAAGGTGTAGCTCAGTTCGGTCTCCCCGGCGTCCGGACGGGGGCGGTCGGCCGGACTACGTGTTCGAGGGCGGCCATGGCGGGCCACGTAGCGCACGCCCGTGCGCGGCGTCGCGGTCCGCAGCCCCGCAGCCCTCACTGTCGGCACGCGCCGGCACTCACAGTGGAGCCGCGCCGAGGCGCACGGTGCGGCACTCGCCGGAGCCGGTCAGTCCGGCCATGTGCCGGTGAGGCGCCTGACGGCCACGGCGCCGCCGCGGTCGATGGCCGCCTTGACCAGGGCGAAGACTGCGCCCTGCAGCGTCGCGGCGATGAGGATCTCGCGCCACGACCGGTCCTCGTCGGTGGCGTTCGGTGCGTCGCCCTCGTGGCCGAGCCGCATCCACAGCTGTTTGAAGGCGATGCCGGCCAGCGCGCCTCCGAGGGCGCCGAGGGCCATTCCCACGGGCTTGTACGCGACGGTCGAGGCCTTCATCGGTTCCTCCCGGGCGGTTCCATGCTCTGTTCCGCGTCCTGTTCCGCGTTCCGCCCTTGCGCCTGCCCGGTCCGGCGCCCGGCTAACGCACCGGGGGGGCACCGTTAGCCGGGCGTGGCGCCGGGCAGACGCGGAAGGGGCCGGCAGTGCGTGCCCGGCCGGGCGGCCGGCTCGCCGATCCTCGACGGAAACGGAGTTTCGCCATGGCACATCCAGTCGACGTCATCAGCGAACTGACCGCGGACCATCGCGAGATGGACGAGACGTTCGACATCATCACCCAGGCCGTTCCGGCCGCGGACCGGCGGACGGCGGCTGAGCGGCTGACGGTCGAGCTCGTCCGGCACACGGTCGCCGAGGAGCAACACCTCTTCCCGGTCGTCCGGGCGGTGTTCCCCGACGGCAATCTCATCGCGGACCGGGAGATCGCCGATCACGCCCGGATGGAGAAGATCCTCAAGGACCTGGAGGGGCTCGACGCCGACCGGCCCGATTTTGACCGGCTCGTCGCGGCGCTCCGGGCCGAGGTGACCGCCCACGTCTGGGAAGAGGAGGAGAACCTCTTCCCGCGGCTGCGGGAGGCCTGCGCCCAGGAGGCGCTGGAGACCATGGGCGACAGGATCCGGCGGGCGAAGATGCTCGCGCCGAGCCCGCCCGACACCCCGCCGGCCACCGTCCCGCTCGCCCCGGGCCTCGGCCTGGTGGACCGGGCCCGGGACCTGGTGACGGGTGGCGGTGGCGGCCGGTGACCGGTACGGGTGCACCGGGCTCCGCGCGTCGCAGGTGAACGGTCCGCCGCGGCAGCGTCGGTTCAGTCCCGTGCGGCGGAACCGGCCGGCTGCCGCGGCGGGGCCTCCGGGACGTCCGGTGCCCGGACGGGCGAGGGGGCCGGGCAGGTGGTGGGCCGCTCGGTCCAGAAGACGCCGGACACGGCGCGGCGCGCGAGCATCAGCAGGAGTCCGAGCAGGCTCAGGCCGAGGGCGATGACCAGGGGTGGGCCGAGGCCGAACCAGGCGGTTCCGCCGGAGGAGTTGGCCGGGTCCGCCATGTCGGCCACCGCCTCCACGAGCAGCCAGACCAGCATCCCCGCACCGACCAGGGGACCGGCCCCGACGAGCAGGAACTCGCGCACCCCGGCGGTGAGCCGTCGCCGGTGGTAGACCGCGCAGGCGATGCCGGTGAGGGCGTAGTAGAAGGCGATCAGCAGGGACAGGGCCGTGAGGGAGTCGGCGAGGGCGTTCTCGCTGATCCGGTGGATGAGCAGGTACCAGACGGTGGCCGTACCGGCGACCCACCAGGTGCTGACGGCGGGGGTGCGGTACCGGGGGTGGATCAGCCCGAAGCGGCTCGGCAGGGCGTGCCGGCGGGCCATGGACAGTGCGGTGCGCGAGGCCGGGATGATCGTCGTCTGGGTCGAGGCGAGCGCCGAGGTGGCCACGGCGAGGAGGACGATCCAGTCCCAGCCGCCGAGGGCCTCCCGGGCCAGGGAGGCGAAGACGGCCTCCTCGTCGTCGGCGTGCGCGGCGAGGTAGCCGGCGCCGGCGAAGGCGACGACCGCGAAGGCCACCGAGACGTAGGTGGCCAGGAGGACGACGGTCGACCAGATGCCGGCCCGGCCGGGGGCCGAGGAGGGGTCCTTCGTCTCCTCGGTGAGGTTCACGGCCGACTCCCAGCCCCAGTACACGAAGACCCCGAGGAGCAGCCCTCCGGTCAGCGCCGTCCCGCCGGCCCCGAAGGGGTCGAGCCAGCCGGCGGCCGGGCGGACGGCGTCGAGGGAGGCGGTGCCGGCGTAGACCCGGTACAGGGCCACCGCGGCGAACACGAACAGGCAGGCGGTCTGCAGCAGGACGAGGGCGTTCTGCAGCCGGGCCGCCGCCTGCGTGTCCCGTACGCACAGCGCCGCCATCACCACGATCACGAGCACGGTCAGCGCCTGCCGGACCAGTGTGTCGCCGGCGAGGGCGTCCAGGCCGACGGCCAGCAGGCCGAAGTTCACGGCGACGTCGGCGAGCGAGCCGACGACCAGGACGCCGGTCATGGTGATCGCCCAGCCGCCGAGCCAGCCGGCCGTGGGGCCCAGCGCCCGGGTCACCCAGGAGAAGGTGGTGCCGCAGTCGGGATCGGACCGGTTGAGGTGGTGGAAAGCGGAAGCGATGAGGACCATCGGTACGAAGGACGCGAGCATCACCCCGGGAGCGTGTACGCCGACCAGCGCGACGATCGGCCCGATCACCGCGGCCAGGGAGTACGCCGGCGACGTGGCGTTGAGCCCGATGGCGAGCGCGTCGACGAACCCGATCGCGTTCGGTCTGAGCGTGGCGGCCTGAGGCGTCCGCGGGGTGTCTTCGGCCATGGTCCCTCACTGGTGCGGTGCGGTGTGAACGGGGCGTGAATGCGATGAGGAAACCCGCGCGGCGCCCGGAGGGTCAATGGTGTTGGCATAAGCCCCTCCGGGTCCCCTCCGGGTCCCGTCCGGAACCCGGCCGGCCCCGGGCCGGCCCCGGACCCCGGCCCGGCTCAGTCCTCGGCCCCCGCCCCGGCTCGGTCCCCGGCGTCCGCCAGCTGCCGCTCCGCCGTCTCCAGCAGCATCTCCAGGGCGACCGGGTAGGCGCTGTGGGGCATCCGGGCGGCCAGCAGCCCCGCGGTGGCCGCGATGTTCGGGTAGTCGTCGGCCGGCAGGCGGGCGTACGTCGACTCCCAGCGCTCCTCGTCGGACGCGCGTGCCTTGTCCGTCAGGGCGAGGGGGCCCGCGTCGAGGGCGGCGAAGGCCAGACTCTGGTCGATGTAGGCGTGGTAGATCCGCACCGCGTCCTCGTCGCCGAACCCGGCACCGCGCAGGATGCCCAGGATCGCCTCGTCGGCCGCGATCTCCCGCGGGCGGCCGGTGACCCGGCTCGCGGTCAGCAGGGCGGCCTGCGGGTGGGCGAGGTAGGCGCCGTGGATGCGCAGGCCCAGGGCGCGCAGGTCGTCGCGCCACCGTCCGCTGGGGGCCCAGCCGGCGAGCGCCCGGCCGATCAGCTCCTCGCCCATGGCGAGGGTGAGTCCGTCCATGCCCTCGAAGTACCGGTAGAGGGTGCTGGGATCCGCGCCCAGGGCCGCGCCGAGCCGCCGGGCGGACAGGCCCGCGCTGCCGTGCTCGCGCACCATCCGCAGCGCCGTCTCGACGATCAGCTTCTCGGAGAGCACCGTCCCCTGCCGCGTCGGCCGGCGCCGCCTGCGGGCTTCCTCCGGGACCACGTCCTTCGCCATCTCCGCCCTTCCTCCGGGACCCGCCGCGCTTATGCCAACACCATTGACCTTAACCCGGAGCGCCCGGTTCCATCAGCCCCCTGAGGCGGACGCCTCACCGAGAAAGGACCGAGCCATGCGTGTTCTGCTTGTGGGTGCCGGCGGTGTCGGGAGCGCGATCACCAAGATCGCGGCCCGCCGTGGCTTCTTCGACCACTTCGTCGTCGCCGACTACGACCTGGCCCGCGCGGAGGCCGCCGTCGCGGCCCTGGGCGCCGACGGGCAACGGTTCGGCGCGTGCCGCGTCGACGCCTCCGACGAGGCGGCGGTGACGGAGCTGCTCACCGAACGCGGCTGCGACGTACTGATGAACGCCACCGACCCGCGCTTCGTGATGCCCCTGTTCAACGCCGCGCTGGCGGCGGGCAGCCACTACGTCGACATGGCGATGTCCCTCTCCCGCCCGCACCCGGACAACCCGCACGGCGAGTGCGGGGTGAAGCTCGGCGACGAGCAGTTCGAACGGGCCGCGGAGTGGGAGAAGTCGGGCCGCATGGCGCTCGTCGGCATGGGTGTCGAGCCCGGGCTGTCGGACGTCTTCGCCCGCTACGCGGCCGACGATCTCTTCGACGACATCGAGGAGATCGGCATCCGCGACGGAGCGAACCTGACCGTCGAGGGCTACGACTTCGCCCCGTCCTTCAACATCTGGACGACGATCGAGGAGTGCCTGAACCCGCCGGTGGTGTACGAGAGCGAGCGCGGCTGGTTCACCACCGAGCCGTTCAGCGAGCCGGAGGTCTTCGACTTCCCCGAGGGCATCGGGCCGGTCGAGTGCGTCAACGTCGAGCACGAGGAGGTCCTTCTCGTGCCGCGCTGGGTCGGGGCCCGCCGGGTCACCTTCAAGTACGGCCTCGGCGACGACTTCATCGGCAAGCTCAAGGCGCTGCACGCGCTGGGCCTGGACTCCACCGTCCGGGTCCCGGTCCGCGGCGAGGACGGCGCCGAGGTCCGGGTCTCGCCGCGCGATGTGGTCGCCGCCTGCCTGCCCGACCCGGCGACGCTCGGGGACCGGATGACGGGGAAGACCTGCGCCGGCACCTGGGTCAAGGGCACCAAGGACGGCCTGCCGCGCGAGGTGTACCTCTACCACGTGGTCGACAACCAGTGGTCCATGCGCGAGTACGGCTCGCAGGCCGTCGTATGGCAGACCGCCGTCAACCCGGTGGTGGCCCTCGAACTGCTCGCCACCGGCGTGTGGTCCGGGTCCGGTGTCCTGGGCCCCGAGGCCCTGCCGCCGCTGCCGTTCCTCGACCTGCTGACGGCGTACGGCTCCCCCTGGGCCGTGCGCGAGCAGGGCCCCGCGCACGCCTCGGCCCCGGCCCCGACTCCGACTCCGGCCTCGGCCCCGGCTCCGGCTCCGGCCCACTGACCGGAGCACGGGACGCAACCGGATTGATCTTCTTCGCGTCTTTGCCGCCACGTGACCGTCAAAGGGAGAGGAGAGGCGACGTGGAGCAGACCCGTCGTGCATTACTGACGCTGGGAGCGGGGGTGGCGCTGACCGCGGCGCTGCCGGCGGGCGCGGCCCGTGCGGAGACGCCCGGTGCGCAGGGCGGGGCCGTCCGGCAGCTGCGCGCGCTGGAGCGCGAGTACGGCGCACGGGTGGGGGCGTACGCACGGGACACGGGCACGGGCCGGACGGTGCGCTACCGCGCCGACGAGCTGTTCCCCATGTGCTCGGTGTTCAAGACACCGGCCGCGGCGGCCGTGCTGCGGGACCTGGACCGTGACGGCGCGTTCCTCTCCCGGCGGATCCACTACACGCAAGGCGACGTCACTGCCGCGGGCGGCGGCCTGGTGACCGAGCGGCCCGAGAACATCGCCGGCGGACTGACGGTGGCCGAGCTGTGCTCGGCGGCGATCGCCCAGAGCGACAACTGCGCCGCGAACCTGCTGCTGCGCGAGCTGGGCGGGCCCACGGCGATCACCCGGTTCTGCCGCTCCCTCGGGGACCGCACGACACGGCTCGACCGCTGGGAGCCGGAGCTGAACTCGGCCGAGCCGTCGCGGGTGACCGACACGACCAGCCCCCGGGCCATCGCCCGTACGTACGGGCGGCTCGTGCTCGGCGACGCGCTCGCCCCGCGGCACCGGGAGCTCCTGACGCGCTGGCTGGTGTCCAACACGACGAGCGTCGACCGGTTCCGTGCCGGCCTGCCCCGCGACTGGGTGATCGGGGACAAGACGGGCGCCGGGTCGTACGGGACCAACAACAACGTGGGCATCGCCTGGCCTCCGGGCCGGCCGCCCCTGGAGCTCGCGGTGCTGACCACCATGGCGGAGCCCGCCGCGCCACGCCAGAACGCCCTGGTGGCGAAGGCCGCCGCCGCTTTGGCGGCAGCCCTCTCCTGAGGCCTCCCGCGCCGGTGGCCCAGGCAGGGGTGGCGTCGTAGCGCTCAGCGGCGTCGGCGCCGGGTGCGGCCGGGACGGCCTCGGGATCGCGTCCGTCGTCCAGCACCGTCACCGCCCCCGTGCACGGTGCCTGGTCCGTCCCGCGGTCGGGACCGCGGGGCGGCAGGCTCCGCCGGCCCGGCGCCTTCCTCCTCGAACCGGAGGCGGAGGTGTGCCGGACCGCGCGGCGGGCAGGCGCACGGCATGACCGTGCACGTCGGCACGTCCGGCTGGCAGTACCGCGACTGGGCGGGCGTCCTGTATCCGCCGGACCGGCCACAGCGCCTGTGGCTGGAGGAGTATGCCGCTCATTTCCGCACCGTGGAGAGCAACGCCGCCTTCTACCGGCTGCCGTCACCCGAAACGTTCGCCCAGTGGCGCGCCCGCACTCCGTCCGGTTTCGTCATGGCCGTCAAGGCCAGCCGCTTCCTGACGCACGTCAAACGCCTGCGCGAACCCGCCGAGCCGGTGGACCGGCTCATGGCGCACGCCGCCTCCCTCGGCGACCGGCTCGGACCGGTCCTGCTCCAGCTCCCGCCCACGCTGCGGGCAGACCCGGACGCACTCGACGCGTGTCTGGCCTGCTTTCCCGCCGGTACGCGTGTCGCGGTCGAACCCCGGCACGAGTCCTGGTGGACGGAGGAGGTGCGCTCGGTCCTGACCGGCCGCGGCGCGGCCCTGTGCTGGGCCGATCGCGGGTCGCGGCCCGTGACACCGCTGTGGCGCACCGCGGACTGGGGGTACGTACGGTTCCACGAGGGCCGTGCCCACCCGGCACCCCGGTACGGCAGGACGGCCCTGCGCAGCTGGGCGGCCCGGATCGAGGACACCTGGCCGGCGAGCGCGGACGTCTTCGCGTACTTCAACAACGACCCGGGCGGGGCGGCCGTGACCGACGCCCGGGCGTTCGTCCGGCTGGCGCCGTCCCCGGCGCGGGAGCACGCCCACGCAGGACATCAATAAGCCTTCAACGCAAGGATCTTGACGGTACCGTGCTGCTCCAGCGGGCTGACGTGGTGCCTGTGAAGTGCCACGATGGTCCGTGCTTCAACAGTGTGCCGTTCGGGACGCTACGAGAGCGGCGCGACGCGTCCCGGAGGGCAGCCCTACCCCACGAAAGGGCGGACACCCCATGCGCGTTACACCCTTCGTACGGACTTTATGCGGCGGACCCGGTGCGGCCGCGGACGACCCGGTGCGGCTCTATTACAGCCGCAAGACACAGGAGATACTGCACAAGTACGGTCCTGGCCCACGCGTCCATTTCCACGTGGGGCTGTACCCGGACGGCCCACCTGGGACAACCGTCCCCCAGAACCTGCTGAAACAGGGCCTGTTCGCCGCTCAGGAGCGGATAGTCGACCACGCGGCCCGCACCTGGGGCGCGTACGAGACCCCTCCCCGGCGCCTGCTCGACATCGGCTGCGGGCTCGGCGGCACCTCGCTCTACTGGGCCCAGGAGCACGGAACGTCGGTCACAGGCCTCACCGTCGCTCCCGAACACCTGCCCATCGTGCGGCACTTCGCCCTGTACAGCGGGGTCGCGGACCGTGTGAGACCGGTACTGGCGGACGTGCACGACCTGGACGAGACGCACGCGTACGACGCCGTCTACGCCAATGAGAGCAGCGGCTACACCGACCGGGCCCGCCTGTTCGAGGTCGTCGCCAAGGCCCTGGTGCCCGGCGGATGGTTCGGGATCCAGGAACACTTCGTGGGCGCCTGCGAGTGGCGGGAGTTCATGGACGGCTACTACAGAACGCGGCTGGGCCGGCATGAGGAGTACCTGGCCGCGGCCGAGGCGGCCGGCTTCGAACTGGTGCAGGACGAGGACGTGACGGACGCGGTGGCGGAGTTCTGGATGCAGTCGATGGCGTGGAACACCGCCGAACTCGACCGGCTCAGAGCGGGCTCCGGCGCCGAGGCCGGAGCCTGGACGCCCGACCGCCTCGAACAGTCGACGATCGCGCACAGCAAGTTCTTCCGGCTCTGGCGCGAACACGCGGTGGAGACACGTCTGTTGCGCTTCCGCATCGGCGGTGGCCGATGAACGCGCCGCCACGGCCCTCGCGCCTCGGTCCGGGCCTGCCGCCCTTCTACTGCCCCCTGCCGCGCGACCTCGTCCATCCCCGGGCGAAGGAGGTCGAGGCCCGGGCCGTCGAGTGGGTGGACGCCTTCGGCCTGTACCCGGATCCGGTCGAGCGGGCCTGGGGGCTCGCCACCCACAGCGCCGACTTCTCCTGCCGGATCATCCCCGACGGGGACGTGGAGGCCGTGCTGCTGTTCACCGAGTGGAACTACTGGGCCAACGCCGTCGACGACTGGCAGGACTCCGGTTCCGACGACGCCGACACGGCGGCCGTCGTCGACCACGGGGTACGGCTGCTGCGGACCGTCGAGGACCCCGGGGCGTCCGTACTGCCCGACGGGCCGATGACCCGGGCCCTGCTGGATCTGGTGGGCCGTACGCACGCCCTGCTCACCCCCTACGAGCTGCGCAGGTTCGTCGAGGGGACCAGGGACTGGCTGCTCGGGGCGGCCTGGCGGGCCGCCCGCGCCGAGGCGGGGTCCATGCCGGGGCTGAACGACTTCGTCGCCATGGGGCCGCTGGCGAACGGCACCCGCTTCTCGCTGACCTGGTCGGACGTCGCCCGCGGGGACCGGCTGCCGGCGGACGTCCTGTGCTCCCCCGCGCTGACGGCCCTGACGGACGCGGCCGGTTTCGTCGTCAGCGCGGACAACGACCTGTTCTCCTACGACAAGGACGACCATCTGGAGCCGCGCGAGGTGAACCTCGTCAACGTTCTCGCGCACCAGGAGGGCTGTTCCCCGGCCGAGGCGGTACCGCTCGCCGTGGCCCTGCGTGACCGGGTGATGGTCCTCTTCACCGGGCTGCGGGCCCGGCTGGCGGACGAGGCGTGCCACCGGGACGGCGCACTGCACCGTCACCTCGCGGCGCTGGGCCACTACGTGGCGGGCTCCATCGCCTGGCAGGCCGGTGCGCCCCGGTACGCCAGTCCGCGCAACCGGTACGAACTGCCCGTGGCCGAGGCCCGGTTCGCCCTCCGGTACGCCGAACACCCCAGTACCGCCGGGGCCGAGGCCCCGGTGCCACCGGCCCTGGCGCGCTGGTGGCGGCAGCTCCCCGGCTGAGCGGTACGCCGAGGTCCCCGGCCGGTGCGGCCGGGGACCTCGGGCGTGTGGCGCCGGTCGGCCCGTCGGGCCTGGTCAGCGGCGGCCGAGCAGCCGGCGCCACCAGCTGACACCACGGCGCCTGCGGCCGCCGCCGGACCCCGCAGGCGCGGGGGGCGCCGTCGGCTGCGGCGGGATCACCGGATGGACGGGGTGCCCGGCCGGGTGCTCCACCGGGAGCTGCGGTGCCTGGGCCGGCGGCGCCGTGGAGCGCGGGGCGAACCGTACCGGCAGCGACAGCAGGTGACGGGACATGAGGGTGCCCCGCCACTGGAGTTCGCTCACGTCGACCGCCAGCTGGAGGTCGGGCAGCCGGTCCAGCAGGACCTCGATGCCGGTGTCCGCGATGGCCCGCCCGATGTCCTGGCCCGGGCATTCGTGCGGGCCGCTGCTGAAGGCCAGGTGGGAGCGGTTGCCGTGGAGGGAGGCGGCCGGATCGGGCCGGATCTGGGGGTCGGCGTTGCCCGCGGCCAGACCGAGCAGGATCATGTCCCCGGCCTTGATCTGCCGGCCGCCGAGCACGGTGTCCCCGGTGGCCCAGCGACCGATGATCGTGTTGATCGGCGGGTCGTCCCAGAGGACCTGCTCCAGTGCGTCGGGCAGGGTCATGTGGCCTCCGGAGAGGCTCGCCCGGAAGCGCGGGTCGGTCAGGACGGTGCGCAGCGTGTTGGCGATCAGGTTGGCGGTGGTCTCGTAGGCCGCGATGAGCACGACGCGCAGGTGCATGAGCACTTCGGTGTCGGTCAGTTCCGCGGGGTGCTCGATCAGCCAGGAGGCGAGGTCGCGGGCGGGCTTGGCCTTGCGCTCGACGACCAGGTTCTCCAGCGTGGTGGTGACGTAGCGGTCGCTCTGGAGGGCCGTCTCAGTCCCCTGGAGCATGTCGCGGGCCGCGTTGACCAGCAGCGGGCCGTGCTCGTCGGGCGCGCCGATGAGCTGGGTCATGACCAGCATGGGGAGCTGGTCGGAGAAGGCGGGCACCAGGTCCGCGTACCCCTCGGCGGCGATCTGGTCGACGAGGTGGTTGGCGAAGCGGGTGACGTAGCGGCGGATGCCGCGCTTGTCGAAGCGTTCCAGGGACTCCACGACGGCCGAGCGCAGTCGCTCGTGGACGGGGCCGTCGGTGAAGTTGCAGACCGGTACCCAGGAAACCATGGGGCCGAGCGGGGTGTCGGCCGGCACCCGGCCCTCTCTCATGTCGCGCCAGCCCCGCGGATCGCGGGCGAACCGCGAGGTCGTGCGCGCGACGTCCAGGTTCTCCCGGTGGCCGAGGACCAGCCACGCCGGGAGGTCCCCGCTGACCAGCACCGGGGCCACCGGGCCGTGCTCGGCCCGCAGCTTCTCGTACAGGGCGAACGGGTCCGCCTGGGCCTCCGCTCCGTGCAGGCGGTACAGGCCTCCCGTGGTCGCCGCCATGTGGGCGGGGCACTCGGGCGGCGGGGTGGGGGTGGTGCTCACATTGCCTCCTGGGTGGCTGCCTGGGAGTGCAGGTAGCGCATGAGGGTCAGCAGGACGTCGCGGGACGATTCCCGCCTTCTGGCGTCGCAGGCGAGGATGGGGACGGCGGGCGGCAGGTCGAGGGCCTCGCGCAGTTCCTCCAGCGGATGCTCGGGGGCTCCGGGGAAGGCGTTGACGGCCACCACGAAGGGGACGCCGCGCTCCTCCAGCCGGCCGATGACGTCGAAGCTGATCTCCAGCCGACGGGTGTCGAGGAGCACGACGGCGCCGAGCGCGCCCTCGAAGAGCCCGCGCCACAGGAACCAGAAGCGTTCCTGGCCGGGCGTTCCGAACAGGTACAGCACGAGTTCGTCGTTGATGCTGATGCGGCCGAAGTCCATGGCCACGGTGGTGGTGATCTTGCGGGCGACGCCCCAGGTGTCGTCGACGCCGACTCCTGCCCGGGTCATCGTCTCCTCGGTCGTCAGCGGCTTGATCTCGCTGACGGCGCCGACCAGCGTCGTCTTGCCCACGCCGAAGCCGCCGACGATGACGACCTTCACGGCCGCCGCGGCCGACTGCGGCAGGACGTCCGCCTCGCACGGCCCGGCGGGCGGGTCAGAGCTTCTGAAGTCCATCGATCACTGCCTCGATCAGAGCAAGGTCGGGTAGCTGCGCGGTGGGAATGGGCGGGCGGACGTGCACGAGCCGGGCGGCCATCAGGTCGCCGACCAGCACGGTGACCACGCTCACGGGCAGGCCGGCGTACGCGGCGATCTCGGCCACCGACAGCGGTGACTGGCACATCCGCAGGATGGAGGCCTGCTCGGGCTGCATCTCGGGCCGGGGAGGCCCCTTGGCCACCACCAGGGTCACGAGGTCCAGCTGGACGGAGGTGGAGGGTCCACTGCGTCCGCCGGTGATGACGTAGAGCCGTTCGGGACTGCCGTCCTCCCAGCTTGAGGGCGGCTCTTTCACGCGGGCTGCCCGTCGTGCCGGGGCGGGCTGCTCAGGTGGTCCCCCATTCGGGTCACCAGGTTGCGCATCTGCGCGCCCATCAGGCCCGCGTCGACGCCCTCGTCGGCCAGGACCGCGAGGTAGGAGCCGTCTCCGGCTGCCATGAGATAGAAGAACCCGCCGTCCATCTCGATCACGACCAGCCGCATTCTGCCCTCGGAGCTGGGCAGTTCGGCGGCCACCGCTCCGGCCAGGCTCTGCAGGCCCGCGCAGGCGGCCGCCAGGCGGTCGGCGGTGTCCGTCTCGGCGCCGTGCTGCGCCACGCAGAGCCCGTCCGCGGACAGCACGATCACGTGCCGCGTCTGCGGCACGCCGGCGGCCAGGTCCTTGAGCATCCAGTCCATGCTGCTTCGCTGAGTCATCACTGTTTACGCCCCTTTGGTCGCTGAACCCGACGCGTCCTGGGCGCCCGGCGCGTCCTTGCCGGGCTCACCCGACAGGCCGCTGTGGAACGCCTCCAGCCACATTCCTGGGCCGTTGTCGTCCGCCGGCTGCGGCCTCGCGGCCGGCCGGACCTCGGTGGTGGTGAGACGGTCCTTCCGGCGCCGCTGCGGCAGGCCGGTCGCAGTTCGTCCGGTGGTCGCCCCGTCGGCGACGGGCATCGGCCCGGGCGCCGGACCCGGCGCGGGCCGGGGCACGGACACCCCGGCCGACATCGCGTCGACGGGGTGTTCGCGCGGTGTGGCGGACACCGCCCTGGGCCCGGAGGAGGAGCCGATGCCGTGGGCGAGGCCGGTCGCCGCGGACGCGGTGGTGATCAGGTGCTGCGGCACGATGACCACCGCGCGGACACCGCCGTACGCGGAGGAGCGCAGGGACACCTGGAACCCGTACGCCTGGGCAAGCCGGCCGACGACCGCCAGGCCCAGCCGCGGTGTCTCGCCGAGGTCGTTGAGGTCGATGCCGGACTGGGCCTGCGCGAGCATCCTCTCGGCGCGTGCGCGGGCCTCCTCGCTCATGCTCAGGCCGCCGTCCTCGATCTCCACGGCGATGCCCGACTGCACCTCGACGGCGGTGAGGTGGACCCGGGTGTGCGGCGGGGAGTAGCGGGTGGCGTTGTCGAGCAGCTCCGCGAGGGTGTGGATCAGCGGTTCCACGACCGGGCCGACGACGGCGACCTCGGTGACCGAGTGGAGTTCCACCCGCTGGTAGTCGATGATCCGCGACATCGCGCCGCGCAGGACGCTGTAGAGGGTGACGGCCCTGCTCCACTGGCGGCCGGGGCGGGCACCGCCGAGGACCGAGATGGAGTCGGCGAGCCTGCCGATGAGGGCGGTGCCGTGGTCCAGGCGCAGGAGGTCGCCGAAGACGTCCGGGTTGCGGCCGTGCCGGTCCTCCATCTCACGCATCTCGTGCGCCTGCTGGTGGACGATCGCCTGCACGCGGCGGGCGACGTTGACGAAGGCGCGCTGCGCCGAGTCGCGCAGGCTCTCCTCGTTGTCGACGGCGTCGACGGCGTGGGCCAGGACGTCCTGCAGCGCGGTTCGGAAGCGGGGGGTGAGGGCGTCGTCGTTGCCCCAGCGGTTGCCCGGTCCGGCGCGGCCGCCCAGGGAGGTGAGCACCTCCTCGGCCGGCTCGCCGCGGCGCAGCCGGTCGATGGCCTCGGGGAGCACCACGGCGGACAGCCGGGCCGCCTCGGTCTCCTGGCGGGCCAGGGTGTGCTGGAGCGCGGCGATCCGGGCGGTGCGGTCGGCGAGCGCGCGGCCGCGCCGCAGGGCCTCGACGAACACGGCGGCGGCGCACAGGGCGCCCGCGGCGATCAGGACGGTGCCGACCGGCTCGGAGGAGGAAACAAGCGCCCCGACCATGCAGACGGCGGCCAGGGAGGCGATCGCGGGCAGCGCCCGGCCTGCTCCCGCCTCCGGGCGGGCCGTTTCGGGTGGAATGTCTCTTTGCTCCATCGGCGTCCTCGAATTATCGGAAAAGGGTGACCTTCTGACCGGTGGGCGGGAGCATAACTACGCCCAACTGCCCGCACGTGCGCTTTCGTTGGAGTTCATCGGACCGGAGGAACCGTTATGCGCCATCGATGGCGACGAATTCCGGCCCCGGCGGTGGACGGCGCTCGGCGGGCGGCGGCGTAAGGGGAGGTCGACGGCCCGCAGGGCCTCCGGCGGCACGGGCGTTCGCCCCCGCGCCGCCTCCGGCAGCGGCCTTATCGCCCGGCCGCGAAGTGGCACCCCGGAGGGAAATGCGCTAGGGGGTGTCCGGCGGATCAGGGTCGGACAGCCCGGGTCGTCCGGTGCCGTGGGATGCAAGGCGGAGGAGGGAGCCCACGCGGAGCGTCGGCGACCGACGACAACGCGGCAGGCCGCGGTGCCGGGCGGCCCGGGCCCGGCCCTGATCCGCCGGACACCCCTAAGGGGTGTCCGGCCCGATCGGCGGGACACCCCCTACGGGGGCGGCGGCGCGGGAGGTGCCACCGCGTCGTGCGGTCAGGCGCCCGGGCGCGCCGCGTCACCGCGAGGGGCGGCGAGGCCGGTGAGCAGGACGTCGAGGGCGAGGTCGGTCGCCTCGGCCAGCGGGGTGTCCTCCAGCAGGGAGCCGACGGCGAGGGCCGCGAGGCCGTGCACGGTGGAGAAGGCGACCTGGGCGAGGCGGTCCGGCTCGCCCGCCCGCACGACGCCCTCCTGTTGGGCCAGGGCGATGAGCCCGGCGGCGATCCGCAGGCTCTGGTGGCCGAGTTCGCGCAGTTCGGCGCTGGAGTCGTCGGCGTGCTTGACCGTGAACATCAGGCTGAGCAGCGGGGCGTTCGCCACGGCGAAGTCGATGTAGGCCCGCCCCATGCCGGCGAGCCGGACGGTGACGGGGCCGGGCTCCTCGACGGCGGCCCGCAGGCCCTCGTTGAGGCGGGTGAAGCCGCCCACGGCGAGCGCGTCGAGCAGCGCCTGCCGGTCGCGGAAATGGCGGCCCGGCGCCGCGTGACTGACGCCGAGGTCCCGCGCGAGGGCGCGGAGGGACAGGCTGTCCGCCCCCGCCGTCGCGAGGACGGCTTCCGCGCGCGCCAGCAGGGCCTCTCGGAGGTTGCCGTGGTGGTAGGGCGAATCGGCGTCGGCCAAGACGGCCTCCCCTCGCTCGATGTTGTCATTGACAACAATGTTTACTCTGCCTACATTTGCATTATCGTCCATCTCGGCCGGAACACCGGAACGGAGCGCCGACCATGTCTCTGACATACCGCGGAACCACAGCCCTGATCACCGGGGCGAGCGCCGGACTCGGCGTCGAGTTCGCCCGGCAGTGGGCGGAGCGCGGGGCCGACGTCGTCCTCGTCGCTCGCCGCGTCGAGCGGCTGGAGGAGGTGGCGGCCGACCTCCGGCGCCGCTACGGGGTGCAGGCCCACGTGGTCGCCGCCGACCTCGCCCGGCCGGGTGCCGCGGCCGCGCTGCACGCGGAGCTCGACGGACTCGGGCTCACCGTGCACACCCTGATCAACAACGCCGGCTTCGGCAGTCACGGCCCCTTCGCGGACCAGGACCCCACCCGGATCAGCGAGATGATCCAGCTCAACGTGACGGCGCTGACGGAGCTGACCAGGCAGTTCCTGCCGGACCTGACGGCCGGCGGCCTGGGCGCCCTCGTCACCGTCGCGAGCGCCGCCGCCTACCAGCCGACCCCGGCGATGGCGGTCTACGGGGCCACCAAGGCCTTCGTCCTGAACTTCACCGAGGCCGTCGCGTACGAGACGCGCGCCTCCTCGCTGAAAGTGCTCGCCGTCTCGCCCGGCCCGGTCCGTACGGAGTTCTTCGACGTCGTGGGCAGCCGGGACGCCGCCGTCGGCCGGATGGCCACCCCGGAGCAGGTCGTCACGGCGACCCGGCGGGCTCTGGAGCGCGACAGGACGCCCCCCAGCATCGTCGTCGGCCTCGGCAACCGGCTCTCGGCCACGGCGTCCACGCTGGCCCCCCGCCGTCTCGCCCTGACGGTCGCGGGGCGGGCCCTCAAGGCGTGACGTGCCGGCCGGGGCGCGCCGCTCACCGGTCGCCCCGAGGCGGCCGGGGCGTCCGGGGCGTCCGGGGCGTCCGACTCGTCCGGGCGGGCCGGCTGCCGCACACTGGGATCCGGGCCCCCGACGGCGGGGCGCCCGGATCCCGGCGGCCGCGGGGAGGCCCGGCATGGTCATCAGTCACCACCTCGCCGACGGCACGCTGCACGTGAGGATCCTGCACGAACTGCACGTCACCGACCGGGCCGCGGCCGCCCTGCAGATCGAATCCCTCGTCCATGCGCACCGCCCCGCACAGGTCACCGTCGAGCTGCCGAGCCGTTCCCCCTCCCCCATGACCTTCAGCGCGCTGGCCCGGGCCCGGCGGATGTGTCAGAGCCTCGGCATTCCCCTCACGGCGACCGGGCCCGGTGAAGAGGTCCCCCTGCCCCTCTTCGGCCAGGAGGCCGGCACGGCCCGCCCCCGGTCACTGGAACACGGCGCACGCCACGACCACTGACCGCCGACCACTGACCGCTTTCCGCCGTCATCCACCCCCTTGTACACGCCTGGTACGCGCCGTGTGCGCGCGCTCCGTTCCCGATCGCACACACGTGCGCGACCTGCGTTAGTCTCTGCGGGCGCGGAAACGGAACACAGATGCAGACGGGGGAGCCGTGTCCTATTCGGAGCGCTGGCAGGAGCTGTTCGGACCGGCCGACGACGGGCCCGTGATGAGGCTCGCCTCGACGGCCCCCGACCCCGGGACGGGCGGGGGCGGGGGCGGGACCGGCAACCTCCAGCACACCAAGGGCCCTTGGACCAGCGCCTCCGGTACCGCCGGCGACCTGCGCACCACCACGGAGACGAGCCGGGCCGCGCTGGGCCCCGGCCACGAGGGCGTCAAGGCGGGAGCCGCCGGCCTCAGCTCCGTCGCGGCGCTGGAGAGCGTCCTGACCTCCTGGGAGGAGCGTCTGCGGTCGGTGCGGGACGAGTGCGAGCAGCTCAAGGGCACCCTGCTGAAGGTCGCCAAGGAGATGGGCGAGACGGATGCCGCGGTCGACGCGTCCTTCAAGGGCGTCGACGGCGGATCCAAGGCGGACGAGAAGCGATGACCGGAACCCTCACCTGGAAGCAGCTGCGCGACCTCAAGACCTCCGAGTTCACGGAGGCGGGCGACAAGTGGCACGAGGTCTCGGACCGTGCGGACTCCGACCGGGTACGGGTCGACCGCGCGATGTCCGCGAAGCTCCGTGAGACCCAGCAGAGCGAGTCGGCGGAGGCGGCCCTCGGCAGACTCCAGCGCCTCAGCCGCAACTTCCAGTACCTGCACAGCGAGTGCGGGCTGGTCCGTACGGCGCTCAACGGGCTCGCGAGCGATCTCGTCGAGCCGCAGAACCAGTTGAAGCAGGCCCTCGCGGACGCCGCCGCCCTGAACTTCACCGTCCACGACGACGGGTCCGTCAGCTACCCCGCCGCCGAGGTCGAGGACCTGACCGGCGCGAAGAAGGAGGCGCCGGGCAGCAAGGTCCAGGGCAGCTCACGCCTCCCGCTGGAACCGCCGGGCCTCGGCCAGCCGGGCCAGTCGTCCCTGTACCCCGGCTACTCGGGCTTCAAGCCGCTGAACCCGAACGCGGCGAAGGCGCAGGACGTGGCCGACCGTGTCGCCCGGGCCGTGCGGTCCGCGGGCGAGATCGACGCCCGGTACGCGAAGACCCTCACCGGCCTGAAGGCGGAGAAGGGCCTGGACGTCACCGCGGCCACGCTGAAGGACGTCGCCCGGGACACCTCCGACGTCCGCTCCACCGCCGGCATGTACCTCGGCGAGAACGTCCCGGAGGACAAGAGCCCGGCCGAGCGCAAGAAGTGGTGGGACGGCCTGACCGACGAACAGCGCCAGGAGTACCTGGAGATCGCGCCGGACCTGGTCGGCAGCCTGGACGGCATCCCGGCGGTGGCCCGCGACGAGGCGAACCGCAACTACCTGCCGGTCCTCATCGACGACCTGGGGCGCCGGGGCGGCGACGACGCGGAGACGAAGCTCAACGCCCTCCGGATGATCCAGGAGAAGCTGGGTGAACCGAGCCGTCCGCCCATGTTCCTCCTGGGCATCGGCGACGAGGGCAACGGGCGGGCGATCGTCTCGTACGGCAACCCCGACACCTCCAGGAACGTCTCCGCGTACGTCCCCGGTCTCTCGACCAGGCTGAACGACGAGTTCGTCACGGACACGATGAAGCGGGCCCAGGACACGGCCAAGGGCGCCCAGCGCGTGGACCCGTCCAGCGCCTCGATCATCTGGCTGGGCTACGACGCCCCGCAGAACGTGGACGTGATGTCGCGGGGCGACGCGCAGCGGGGCGCCCCGGCGTACAACCAGTTCATGGCGGGCCTCTCGGCGACGAACCAGAACGCGGACCCGCATGTCACGGCGATCGGGCACTCCTACGGCTCGCTCACCGTGGGCACGGCGGCGAAGCAGTCCGGCGGGATCCCCGGCGTCGACGACGTGATCCTGCTCGGCAGCCCCGGCGTGGACGCACAGAAGGCGACCGACCTCGGCGTCGGCAAGGAGCACGTGTTCGTCGGCGCCGCCGACAACGACCCGGTCACGCACCTGCCCTCGAAGGACGAGGCGGCGCTCGGCTGGCTGACCGGTGGCCCGCTGGGGGTCGCGGTCGGACGTGACCTCTTCGACATCGACAACGACGACGTGTACTTCGGCAAGGACCCGGCGAGCAAGGCCTTCGGCGCACAGCGCTTCCTGGTCGACGACGGGCCGAGGATGGTCATGGACGGCGGGGGGTTCGACGCCCACTCCCAGTACTTCACCCCGGAGAAGGACCAGGTGTCGGCGGACAACATCGCCAACATCGTCGCCGGCCACCCTGAGAACATCGTGAGGGAGAAGCATCGATGAAGCGCATCACGCGGACCATTCGCCTGGCCGGTGCGATGGCCGTGGCCGGCGCACTGCTCGCCGGGTGCGGGCCGACCGGCGGCACCAAGGACGAACGAGGGACTGTGGCAGCCATGGACATGCAGGGAGCGGCGGAGCGCGCCGACGCGATGCTCTACGCGACGGTCGCGGCGATCAAGCCGGAGATCGAGTGGGTCCACGACACCACGACGACCGGCAGTTGCGACGTGACGCGCTACTGGACGGTGATGACGATCGTCTCCCCGCAGCGCCGCGGCAACTTCCTCGGTGTGGTCGAGGGGTTCTGGAAGGCGAGCGGCTACAAGATCAAGACGGTGAACCCGAGCAAGGACATGCCGGCGATCTACGCCACGTCTCCGGACGGCTTCGGCATCAGCGTGCTCTTCGGCCACCAGGGCCAGGCCTTCTTCGAGGTCACCAGCCCCTGCGTGAAGAACTCGAAGGTGGCCGCGCCGACGAAGGTGGGGAACGGCGCCACGTACGAGGGCGAAGCCGCCGTCCCCACCCCCAACGTCCGCTCCGAATTCTGGTCCGCCGAGACCCCGGTGCCGGGCACCACGCCCTCGCCCTGACCGCCGCCGGAACGGTATGGAACGGAACGAAACGGGACTGGTGTTCCGGAGTCTGGTCAGAAGGCGTACCTGATCCGCAGCCAGGGCGCGTGGGCGGCGACGAGTTCGCGCATCGTCGCGACAGCTCCGGCCTTCACGTCGTGCCGGTAGCGGACGTTCCAACTGCCGTTCTCCGAGCGCTTCGGCTGCTGGAGACCCGGCCGCCACAGGACGTCCTCGGCACGCGGGTGCCAGCCCAGATTGAGCTCGTGCAGGTCCTGGTTGTGCGTCAGCATGATCACCTCGGCTGCCGCCTGCCGCTTCACCCGGGCGGGCAGCACGTCGTCCATGTGCCGCAGCAGGAGGGACCAGTCGCCCTCCCAGCCCGGGCGCAGGACGACCGGTGAGAGGTTGAAGTGCACCTCGTAGCCCGCGTCCAGGAAGTCCGCGGCCGCGGCGATACGGCTCGCCACCGGGCTGGTGCGGATGTCGAGCAGCCTGGAGTCGCTCTGCGGCATCAGCGAGAACCGCACGCGGGTACGGCCGCGGGGCCGGAGCAGGAGCAGGTCGGGGTTGACGAACTTGGTGGCGAAGGACGCCTTGGCGGTGGGCCACTTCGCGAAGGCGTCCACCAGGTCGGCCACGTTGTCACTGATCAGGGCATCGACGGAGCAGTCGCTGTTCTCGCCGATGTCGTAGACCCAGGCGGCCGGATCGCACTGGTTGGGCTCGGGCTTGGGGCCGAGGCGCGCGATGTGCCGGGAGAGGTGGGCGACGGCGCGCTCGATGTTGGTGAAGACGGTGACCGGGTTGGCGTATCCCTTGCGGCGCGGGACGTAGCAGTAGGCGCAGGCCATGGCACAGCCGTTGGCGGGGCCCGGGGCGATCCAGTCCGCGGAGCGGCCGTTGGGCCGGGTGGTGAGCGTCTTCTTCTCCCCCAGCACCAGGGTCTCGGTCTTGATCCGGACCCAGCGGTCGACGTTCCCCTCGTTGCCGTGGAGGTCCGGGATCCGCCAGTGCGAGTCGACGGGGACGATCTCGGCGTCGGGGTACCGGGCGAGGACCTGCCGGCCGCGCGGGGAGGCCGCCGCTGCCGGCTCGGCGAAGACCGTCCGTACGGACAGCATCCGGCGCGCCTCCGGGGAGTCCCGGAACATCGGGCCGGCGCCCTCGTACGGCCGGGACGCCGGCCCCGTGTCCAGGTCCTCCGGACCGAACAGGGCGTCCGCTCCGTCGCCCGGTCGGCCCGCGGGCGGCTGGGCTCGCATGGTGGTCTCCTGCGGGATCTCGACTCCGGGCCCGTGGGCCGCGGTCCCCCGGCGGTGAGCCCGCGGGAGATGGACCTTCCACTGTAGGCGAGCGGCCGACGGCCCCGCCGGTCGCAGGGGACGTGTCCAGGAGGTGCGCGAGCTGTACGGCTGCCCGAGGCTGGGACGAGGCCGTGCCGCCGGACGGCAGCCGGCCCGACCCGAAGGGAGGAGGGCCATGGACGGCAAGCACGGCAAGGACCGCACGGACGGCAAGGGCGGCGATGACCTGAGCCGGGGGGACGAGGTCTCGTGGAAGAGCCACGGTCACACGGTGGAGGGCAGGGTGAAGAAGAAGATCACGGAGCGCACGCGGGCCGCGGGCCGCAGCGTCGACGCCTCGCCCGAGGAGCCGCAGTACGAGGTGGAGAGCGAGGCGTCCGGCAGGTCGGCCGTGCACAAGCCGGGCGCCCTGCGGAGGAAGCGCGGTTCCGGCTGACGCCCGGTCCCTCGGGGAGGCCCGGGCGGCGATGACCGCCCGCCCCGGCGGTGGTCGACGGTCACGGTGGGCGGGGCGCGGTGTCGCGGTCGGAGGCGGGCCAGACGTACGGCAGGTCGTCCGCGACCTCGGGGAAGTGCGGGCGGTAGAAGTCGGGGTCCTTGCGCACCAGGGCGGACTGGTGGCTGCGGTGGAAGTCGACGGCGCCGAGCCACGGCGGGAGGTCGCCGTCGGCCGCCAGCTGCGGCTGCGTCCTCGGCTCGCCACCACCGGGCAGCCATGCCCGGAAGTCCTGGACCAGGGTGGCGGCGCAGGTGTCGGCGCGTCCCTCGGCCGTCCAGTTCCGGCAGACGTCCAGTCCGTACCGTACGAGGGCCTCCTCGTAGCCCGCCCACATGCGTACGGCCGGATGCCTGCGCCAGCCGTAGCCCGGGACGATCAGCCCGCGCAGCACCTGGAGGGCCTCGACCCGCTGTTTGCCGAGCCGCCGGGCATCGAGCACCGCGGCCGAGTCCTGGAACGACGGGAAGGGAAGGAACGTCTGCACGGAGCCTCCTCGTCGTCTCATCGCCTTCGCGGGTCGGGTCTCACCTCTCGCGGACCACCCGGACGCTCCTGACCTCGGTGTCGACCGCGTCCGGTACCACCATGCCCGCGTCGGCCCCGGAGCGCAGGTACCGCAGGACGTCATCGGCGAGTCGCTCTCCCGGCAGCCCGCCGGGATGCCCAGGGTGGGCGGGGGCGGGGCAGGGGCGGGGGCGGGGGCCTCGGCCTAGCATGGGAGGCATCGCACGTGCGGGTTCGGCCCGGTGGACCCCGGCAGGAGAGGAAGCGGGTTGAATCGATTCGCCCGGCTCGCCACGCGTCTGCTGGCGGCCCCGCTGGGGCTCGTGTGGGTGAAGCCGGCTGGTGAGACCGCGGGGGCGGTGTCGGAGTGCTGGCCGATCGGGACGAGCCCCGATCCGGCCGTAGTGGCCTGCTGTCGGCGGGTCGCGGAGGAGGGACGGCCCCGGTTCCTGCAGCATGCCGCGGACGAGAGCGGGGCCTTCGCCTTCGCCGGGGTCCCCCTGGTGGGCGGCTCCGGCGAGTTGCTGGGGGTCCTCGCGGTCACGGACCACGATCTCCGGGCGTGGGGGGAGGACGACCTGCGGGACCTGTCGGACCTCGCCGCGGCGTGCAGTGCGCAGATGCGGATGCGGATGCGCTCCGCGACGGTCCGCCAGGCGCGCGAGGCCGCGGAGGACGCGGCGCAGGCGGCCGAGGACGCGGCCCAGGCTGCGGAGGACGCGGCCCAGGCTGCGGAGGGCGCGGCGCATGCGGCGGAGGGCGAGGCGGTCCGGGTGCACGCGCTGCTCAACCGCTCCGAACTGCTCCTGCGGGCGTCCGAGGACCTCGCCGACACCAGCGGCCTGGACGACGTCCGCCAGCGGGTCGGGGACCTGGTCAGCGGGGACCTCAAGCCGGCCTGCATCGACCTGGTTCTGGTGCGGCACGGGATGCTCCACCCCGTCGTGAGTCCGCTCGACGGCGAACCGCCCGGGAGCGGGGGCACCGAGCCCTTCGCCCTCGCTTCGGACTGGCCGGTCGCGCGAGCGGTGCGCGAGAACCGGATGATCGTGGTCGACGGGCCGTCGGAGGAGGGCGGCGCCGATGCCGTGGCCCGCCCCCCGGCCACGCCGGCGTTCGCCTCCCTTGGCCTCGTCACCGCCGCCTGTCTGCCCCTGCGCGGTACGCACGGCATCCTCGGGGCCCTGGTCCTGGGGTGGGACGCCGCGTACGGCATCGGCGTGGACGAACGTGCGGTACTGACCACGCTGGCCGGCTACACCGCCCAGGCCGTCGAGCGGGCCCTCCACCTCGACGAGCGCATCACCGTCGCCCGCCGGCTTCAGCTGGCCATGCTCACCGACCTCCCCGACGTACCCGGTCTGGAGCTGTCCGCCCTGTACCGGCCGGCCGCGCAGGACGACATGGTCGGCGGCGACTGGTACGACGCCTACCCCCTGCCGAAGGCACCGGGCACGGCCGCGGGCCCGCCCGGCACGGGCGCGCTCGCGCTCACCGTCGGGGACATCACCGGACACGACATCCGGGCGGCGGCCCTCATGGGCCAGGTACGCAGCATGCTGCGCCAGGCCGACCAGGACCATCCGGGCGATGGTCCGGAGCGTGCCCTCGGCGCGCTCGAACGGGCCTGCCGCCGGCTGGACCTGCCGGCCAGCGGCACCGCTGTGCACGCCCACCTCACTCCGCAGGCCGACGGCCACTGGCACCTGCGGTGGACCAACGCGGGCCATCCGGCCCCCCTCCTGGTCACCGCCGACGGCACGGTGGAGAGCCTCGACCGCCACGACGTACTACTGCACCACTCCCTGCCGCCGGGGCCCCGTACCACCGACAGCCGTTCCCTACCGCCGGGCAGCACCCTACTGCTGTACACGGACGGGTCGGTGGAGGAGCGGGGTGAGGACATCGGGGACAACGTCGACCGGCTCGCCCGCCGACTCGCCGCCGCTCCCCCGGATGTTCCGCTGGACGTGTTGCTCCGGGCTCTCCTGGACGCCGTCGGGCCGCAGGAGGCACTGGACGACGCGGTCCTGTTCGCGGTGCGTGTCGCCACCCGCTGACCCCCGGCGGGGCCGGGCCGCGGCCGCGGCGAGCGGAAGCAGTGCGGTCGCCGCGAGCAGGGCGACGAGGGCGGCGTAGAGATGGGCGGCGACGCGCAGGCCGTACAGCTGCGTGAGGACGCCCGCGCCCACCGCCGGCAGGCTCATCGCCACGTACGAGAGCACGTGGTAGGCGGCCAGGGTCGTGCTCCGGTCCGGCTGCGGGACGGGGGCCAGCACCATGCTGAGCGATCCCCGCGTGACGGCGCCGAAGGCGGCACCGGCCAGCAGGGCCGCGGCGAACACCGCGGGCAGGCTGACCAGGTGCAGGCCGGTCAGGGACAGTGCCACGGCCGCGGGGACGGCGGCGCAGCCGAGGAGGGTGGCGGTGAGGGGGCGCAGGGCGCGTGTGATCCAGACCGTCACGGCCGCCGACAGGCTCAGGGTGAAGAAGACCGTGCCGCCCGCCGCCTGCGGGGCTTCCGGAGCCACGAGGTGGACGAAAGCCGGGCCGAGGGAGGAATAGAAGCCGCCGAGCGCCCAGACCGCGACGACGCCTCCACCGCTGATGAGGAAGGCCCGGCGGGCGGGCGGGGAGACGGCGGCGCGCGGGCGCAGCGAGCGCCACGCTCCGGGGTGGGGGCGGGTCGTCTCGGGCGAGAGGGCGACGGCTGCGGCCTCCAGGAGGAAGACGACCATCAAGGTGAGGTACACGGTGACGGTCGGTCCGGGGACGTGGTGGACGAGCAGGGTGGCCGCCAGGACTCCGGCCGCCATGCCGGCCGCGGGCGCGATGCTGTTGGTGAGGGCGGAGCGGGCGGTGCGTCCCGGTGGGTCGAGGTCGACGAGGGCGGCGCCGGCCGCGCCGGTCGCGGCGCCGGTCGCGAGTCCTTGCAGTACGCGGGCCGCGATGAGGGCGTCCGCGCCGTCGGCGGTCGCGAGGGCCGCCATCGCGGCCGCTTCCAGGGCGAGCGCGCCGAGGAGGACGGGGCGCCGTCCGAGGTGGCCGGACAGGGCGCCGGTGGTGAGCAGCGCGGCCAGGAGGGCCAGGGCGTAGGCGCTGAAGACCACCGTCACGGTCAGGGCAGACAGCCCCCATCGGTCCTGGTAGACGGGGTAGAGGGGGGTGGGTGCGCTGGAGGCGGCCAACAGCGCGATCAGGACGCAGGTGTGGAGGGCGAACGGCAGGCGTCTCCCCGACGGTGACATCGACAGCTCCTCACTTAAAGCAAATACTTAGCTTTAAGTACGGTATCCCGCGTCGCGCGACTAAAGCAAACCATTCGCTTTTGGTGCGGGTGCAGGCCCTCGTGAAGCAAGAACTTTGCTTTAAGCTGCTGGCATGAGCCGCAAACCGATGGTCCGCCCAGGCGGCCGCAGCGCCCGCGTCCAGGAGGCGGTCCACACCGCGGTACGCGAACTCCAGGAGGAGGTGGGCCGGTCGGAGCTGACGGTGCCGCTGGTGGCGACCCGCGCGGGCGTCACCCCGTCGACCATCTACCGGCGCTGGGGCGACCTGCAGGAGCTCCTGTCGGACGTCGCCGTGGAGCACCTGCGGCCGGACACGCCACCGCCGAGCCGCGGCCACCTGTCGGCGGACCTGCGCGGCTGGGCCGAGCAGTTCATCGAGGAGATGTCCTCCCCGGTCGGCCGCACCTACATCCGCGACGCCCTGCTCGGCCATCCCGACGGCGACAACGCGGCGCGCTGCTCGGCGTACGCGGCGGAGCAGATCGAGGTCATGCTCGCCCGGGCGGCGGAGCGCGGCGAGGACGCTCCCGACGTCGAGACGGTCCTCGACCGGGTCGTGGCGCCCATGATGTACCGGATCCTCTTCCGCCCCGGCGACCTCACCGCGCCCTACGCGCACCGGCTCGTACGGGAGTTGCTGGAGGGCCCCGGAACCCGCTGACCGCCGGTCCCCGGCCGGGGCCGGGGGGACCGGGCCGGGGCCGGGGACCGGGCCGGGGCCGCTTCACACTCCGGCGGAGGCGGGGGCCGCGGCTCGGCCGGGAACGGGTTCGAGGCGGTATGTGTCCCCGTCGGCGACCACGCGGCCGGCGGTCGGCGGGGGGAAGTGCGTGCCGAGGAGGAGCGCGTCCGTACCGGCGAGCGAGGCGAGCAGCGCGCGGCGGGTCGCCTCGGCGCGCTCGGGGTCGATGTCGACGCAGCTGCCGATCTCGGGATGCGCCAGCTGTACGGGGTGGTGGACGCAGTCCCCGGTGATCAGGGCCGCGGCACCGCCGCTGGTCACCCGTACGGCGATGTGGCCGGGCGTATGCCCCGGAGCCGGTACCAGTTCCAGACCCGCGGCCACGGTCACACCCCCGGCCGGCACGTCCACCACGTCGAGCAGTCCCGCCTCCTCGACCGGGTGCACCGAGTCGCGGAACATGGCCGCGCGCGCCTCGTCCATGGCGTAGGCGGCCCAGAAGTCGTACTCCGCCTTCGACGTGAGGTAGCGGGCATGGGGGAAGGTCGGGACCCACATGCCGTCGACTTCACGCGTGTTCCAGCCGACGTGGTCGGTGTGCAGGTGGGTCAGCAGTACCAGGTCGACCGCTTCCGGCGGGAATCCCGCGCGGGCGAGACGTTCGAGGTAGTCGGTGCGCAGGTCGTGCCACGCCGGGTTGGCGCGCGTCTTGCCGTTGCCGATGCCGGTGTCGACGACGACGCGCAGCCCGTCCACGACCATCGCGAAGCTGTGACTGTCCAGCCGCAGGACGCCGTCCCGGTCCGCGAAGTCGGGCCGCAGCCAGTCCTGTTCGGAGACGACCTCGGCAGTGGCGGCCGGCAGCAGCCACGGGCCGGTCTGCGGCGGCAGGGGGATCTCGTCTATGCGCCGGACGACGACTGAACCGACCGCCCAGGAGGGGGCGTCGGCGGGCGGTGCTGTGGGCACGGGGAGGCCTTCCTTCGTCGGCGGAGGGCAAGCGGGCCCACCTAAACGCGATTGGTTTGCTTTTAGGTACGCTAGGTCCTGCCGTCAGCTAACGCAACCTGTCAGCTTTTAGCGGGCGAGGGTCGGCGCCCGACCGCCGCGCCCCCTCTGCCCCTCCCCCTTCCCTTCTCCCCCTCCCTCTCGGCCCGTTCAGGAAGGACGTCCATGTCCACCGACGAACTCACCCCCTCCGAGGCGGCCCGCTGGGCCGCACGCTCCGGTCTCCCCCTGGCGCCGGAGCGCCACACGGCGGTGGCAGCCACCGCCGATCACATCCACTCCGTCGTATCCGTCCTGCGGGAACTGGACTTCGGGGACACACCGCCGTCCGCCGCGTACCGCGCGGGAGGGGAGCAGCACGATGCAGCCGTATGAACTGACGCTGACCGACGCCTCCGAGGCGATACGGACCGGTCGCTTGTCGCCGGTCGGGCTGGTGGACTCGGTGTTGGAGCGCATCGAGCAGGTGCAGCCGCGCCTGGGTGCCTACGTCTCGGTGACTGCGGACCGTGCGCGGCACACGGCACGGCGCGCGGCGGAGGAGATCGCCGCCGCCGGGACCAGGGGCCCCCTCCACGGGATTCCGGCCGCCCTGAAGGATCTGATCGACGTGGCCGGGACGGCCACCTCGGCGAGCTCGCGGGTACGCGAGGGGCACCGGGCGCCGGGCGACAGCACGGTCGCCGCGCGGCTCTCCGCGGCCGGGGCGGTGTTCGTCGGCAAGACCCACACGCACGAGTTCGCCTACGGGCTGACCACCCCTCAGACCGCCAACGCCTGGGACCGCGGCCGGGTCGCCGGCGGCTCCAGTGGTGGTTCGGCCGTGGCCGTGGCCGCGCGGGCGGCCACGTTCGCGCTGGGCACCGACACCGGGGGGTCGATCCGGGTGCCCGCCGCGCTGAACGGCGTGGTCGGCCTGAAGCCCACGTACGGACTGGTCCCCCGGCACGGCGTGACCTCGCTGTCCTGGTCGCTCGACCACGTCGGGCCCATCACCCGGACCGTGGAGGACGCCGCTCTGGTCCTGGCGGCGCTGGTCGGCCATGACCCTCGCGACCCGGCCTCGGTGGCCGCTCCACCGGTCGACCACCGGCCGGGCCCCGGCACGGACCTGACGGGACTCCGGGTCGGCGTGCCGGGCAACTACTACTTCGACCACGTACACCCCGACGTCGAGGCCTCGGTGCGGCGGGCGATCGCCCGGCTGGCGGAGCTCGGCGCGCGGCTGGTCGACGTCGAGATCCCGATGACGCGTTACATCCGGCCGACCCACTGGGGGCTGATGGTGCCGGAGGCGTCGGCCTACCACGAGCGGACGCTGCGCGCCGTGCCCGAGCTGTACTCGGCGGACGTACGCGTCCTGCTGGAGGCGGGGGAGCTGATGACCGCCGGGGACCACCTGCGCGCGCAGCGCGCCCGCACGCTCCTGCGGCAGGCGTGGCTGGACATGATGGACACGGTCGACGTGATCGCCGCGCCCACCGTGCCCATCACCGCCGTGGCCGCCGGTCAGACCGCCGTGACCTGGCACGACGGCACGGTGGAAAGCGTCTCCGACGCCTACGTACGGCTGTCGGCCCCGGCCAACGTCACGGGGGTCCCGGCACTGACCGTTCCCGTCGGCCTGGACCCGCAGGGCCTGCCGATCGGCATGCAGCTCATGGGGAGGCCGTTCGGCGAGGCCGCGGTGCTGCGTGCGGGCCACGCGTACGAACGGACCGGCACCGCCCGCGGCCTGACACCCGCGGCGTAGGCCGGGCTCGTGTCAGGCGAGCTCGACGGTGACGACGCCGTACACGACGAAGGCGGCGGCCGAGAGCACGATCAGCCCGAGCCGGACGGCCGAGAGCCACAGGGCGAGGGCGCGCGAACGCCCGGTCCCGGCCCGCGAGCGGAGGACCGCCGTCCCGCCGAGTGACGCGACCAGCCCGAGCGCGGCCAGGAAGAAGGCCACGGCCCTGGGCGACGTGGGCCCGGCGGCGGGACCGTAGTCCTCCGTGATCCCGGGCAGCAGCAGCCCCACGGCACACAGCACGAGGGCCGTCAGAACCGTGGCGAGGAAGTCGAAGGCGAGGGCAACGGCCCAGCCGACGGGCAGCCGCCGGGAGGCGTGCGGCATCGGCGCCACCGGGCGGCTCCCGTCGGTGGGGCGGCTTCCGGCCCGGCTCACCGCGGTGTCCTGGAGCCGGGAGCACCGGGTGCCTTCGGAACCCGGTCGGGGGCAGCAGCGGCCTCGGCCGGGTCCGGCGCGCGCATGGTCACCCGCCGGCCGCCCTCACCCGTGTCCCCGTTGCCCCCTCCTCGTCGGCGCCGCAGGCACTGAGCGCGCCCGCTGCCAGGACGGTCGCCGGCACGGCTCGTACGGACACGGTCACCCTCATTGCGCTCCTGACGGACGGATCACGGCGATCCGGGTTCGGAGGAGCAACGTACCGCTCCGACCGAGCAGTTCATCCGGGAGAACGGACAAGGAGGGACACATTCCACGCCCCCGTGACGCACTTCACGCCCCGGCCCGGATTCACCTGCGCCACGCAGGGTGGCGTGCCACGGGACAGGCGTGCTGCGCCGCGTCTACGGTGGGGTCATGAGGCTGCTGCTGACCTCCGACACGCACGTGCCCGCGCGGGCCGAACGCCTGCCCGAGGAGCTGTTGGGGGCCGTCGGCGAGGCGGATGTGGTGATCCATGCCGGGGACTGGACCGACGAGGCCACCCTCGACCTGCTCCAGGCGCGGGCGCGGCGGCTGATCGCCGTGTACGGCAACAACGACGGGCCCGCGCTGCGCCGCCGGCTGCCCGAGATCGCCCACGCCGAACTGGGCGGGCTGCGGTTCGCGGTCGTCCACGAGACCGGACCGGCCGCAGGACGTGAGAAGCGCTGCGCCGCCCGCTTCCCCGACACGGACGTCCTGGTCTTCGGCCACAGCCACATCCCCTGGGACTCCACGGCCGCGACCGGGCTGCGGCTGCTCAACCCCGGCTCCCCCACCGACCGCAGGCGTCAGCCCCACCACACCTGGCTGACCCTCACCGTCGCGGACGGCGCCCTGAGCGATGTCGTCCTGCACCGGCTGACCGTGTGACCCCGGCGGGTCCCACCCCGCCTGTCACTCGGTGCCGTTCCGGATGCTGCCCCGGTCCGCGCTCCCAGGGCCCTGGCCGGGCCCGCCCGGCTTCGGGCGGGCGTGGTGCACGGAGTCCAGGAGGGCCAGGTCGGCCGGCGAGAGCCGCAGGGAGCCGGCGGCCACGTTGGCGGCGAGGTGCGCCGGGTCGCCCGTGCCCGGGATCGCCAGGACGTGCGGTCCCCGCTGCAGCGTCCAGGCCAGCCGGACCTGCGCCGCGCTCGCCCCGTGCGCCCGGGCGACCTCCAGCACCTCGGCGCTGTCGTCGCCGCCGGCCCCGGCCTGCCGTCCGGTGCCGGCGATCGAGTAGAACGGCACGAACGCGACGCCCTGCTCGCCGCACGTCCGCAGGAACTCGTCCTGCTCGGGCTGTACGCCGATCCCGTACATGTTCTGCACGCACACCACCGGTGCGATGGCCCTGGCCTCGGCCAGGTGGTGGGGGCGGACGTTCGACAGGCCCAGGTGGCGGACGAGGCCGGCCTCCCGGAGCTCCGCCAGCGCGCCGAAGCGTTCGGCGATCGAATCGGTGCCGACGATCCGCAGGTTCACCACGTCGAGGTGGTCGCGGCCCAGCTGACGGAGGTTCTCCTCCACCTGGCCGCGCAGTTGTTCGGGCCGGGCGTGGGGCAGCCATTCACCCGAGAGGTCGCGGCCGGGCCCGACCTTGGTGGCGATCACCAGGTCCTCGGGGTACGGAGCCAGGGCGCGGTTGATCAGCTCGTTGGCGGAGCGCAGCGGGGAGAAGTAGAACGCCGCGGTGTCGATGTGGTTCACGCCGAGGTCCACGGCGCGGCGCAGTACGTCGATCGCCCGGCCGCGGTCGCGCGGGACGGCATCGCCGATGAGGGCCTCGCCGCTCTGGGGCAGGCGCATCGCGCCGAAACCGATCCGGTTGACCGTGCGGTCGCCGAGCTTCCAGGTGCCCGCCGCTGTGTTCGTCTGTGAGGTCATGCACGGGATGATCGGTGCCGGGTAGGCTGCCGGCCCAGCGATTAAGGCATGTGTGAATCCTCGGGGTAGGCAGGCGGGCAGGCGGGGGTGGGCGGCCGATGCGGGCGGAACTGGCGTTCTCGGTGGGCGATCTGGCGCGGATGCGCTTCGTGGTCTCCCCCATGTGGGAGGTCGGGCCGAGCATGCGTCTGCTCCGGTCGGGCCGCGAACACCCCGTGCACCGCGCGTGGACGGCGCAGGTGCGGCCGCGGCTGACGGCCACCGGTCTCGACCGCGGGCTGCTCGCCGCACTGGTGCCGCCCTCGGGGTACGTTCCCGACTTCCTCAATCCGGCGCCCGCCGGGCCCACCCCCACGCTGGAGGAGGAGCTCGCCGCGATCCGGGCCACGCCCGCCGACCGGGTCCGCGGGGAGCTCGACCGGCTGGGTGCCGAGCAGGGGCGTCCCGGCCCGGCGCTCCGCGGCCTGTACGACGACGTACCCCGCCATCTGGAGCGGCTGGTGGAGGAGATCCGGGCCTACTGGGAGGTGGCTCTGGCCCCCTACTGGGTGCGGATCAGGGCGGTGCTCGACGCCGACGTCTTCCACCGGGCGCGGCAGGTCGCCGAGCACGGCGCGGGCCACCTCTTCAACGAGCTCCACGCCTCGGTGAGCTGGGACGACAGCGCCCTGCAGCTGTCCGACCGGAGCAGACCGCTGTCGCGGAGGGCGGCCGGCACCGGTCTGCTGCTGATTCCCTCGGTGTTCACCGGGCCGGTCCCGTTCACCCGCGTGGCACCACCTGATCCGCCGGGTCTGGCCTATCCCGCCCGCGGTATCGGTGCGCTGTGGGAGCCCCGGCCGGCCTCCTCGGGCGGCGCCCTGGCCGCCGTCCTCGGCCGCTCGCGGTCCCTGCTGCTGGCCGAGCTGCATTCCCCGGCCGCCACGACCGAACTCGCGCGCCGTACGGGGCTGTCGGCGGCCGGGGTGTCCCAGTGCCTCACGGCGCTGCGCGACGCGGGGCTGGTCAGCGCACACCGGGCCGGGCGCTTCGTGCTGTACGCCCGTACGTCCGTGGCCGAGGCGCTCCTCGACGCCGCCGACGCCGCGGCCACGGGTGAGGGGTGACGGGTGACGGGTGACGGGTGAGGGTGGTCAGGGCGATGGGTGACGGGCGCCGTTGGTGTCGCCCACGAATACCGGCCGGTCGAGGTGGCCGGCTTTCATGGAATCCACCGAACCGTGCTTGACCTAGGAAGGCGCGGCAACGTAACTTCGACGGCACCCGCTCATGATCTGCTGGAAGGAGGCGAAATCCGGATGTCGACCGTCTCCGCGCTGATTCGCCTCGCACACCAGATCGCCTGGGCTCCGGGTCGCGTAGCACACGGCTGCTGAGCAGCGCCTTCGTCGGCGTGCCCGTGTGCGGCCCCGGCACCTTCTCTCATCTATGTCACCGCCTACGGCACGTCGTCGCGTGCCGATGCGTCGCGCTGCGGTATTCCGTATGCCGGGCTGCGACCACCGGAAGAGAAAGCTCCTGAAAATGGCGACTTGGACAGTCCGATCGACCGTGCGCCGAAACGGGGACGTGCCGTGGTAGCGGCGCGGATCACGGTCAACGGGAAAGAAACACCGATTTCACCGGCGGCACCCCACACCACGGTGCTCGATTTCCTCCGCGAGCGGGGCCTGACCGGGACCAAGGAGGGCTGCGCCGAGGGAGAATGCGGTGCCTGTTCGGTCCTGGTGGCGCGTCCCGGGGTGAAGAAGCCCACCGACTGGGTGGCCGTCAACGCCTGCCTGGTGCCGGTCGCGGCGCTCGACGGCCAGGAGGTCGTCACCTCCGAGGGCCTCGCCACCGCCGACGCATCCGGTGCGCCGGCCGTGCTGCACCCCGTACAGCAGGAGATGGCCGTCCGCGGCGGCTCCCAATGCGGCTACTGCACACCGGGGTTCATCTGCAGCATGGCCTCCGAGTACTACCGTCCCGACCGGTGCGCGCACAGCGACCGGGCCCAACCGGTCGAACCGGCCGACGGAACGGGTCAGGACGGCGGCTCCGAGCACGGCCCGAGCGACTCCGAGCACGGTCCGAACGGCTTCGACCTGCACGCGCTGAGCGGGAACCTGTGCCGCTGCACCGGCTACCGTCCGATCCGCGACGCCGCGTTCGCCGTCGGCATGCCCGCCCAGGACGACCCCCTGGCGCGCCGTCGCGAGCAGGCCCCGCCCGAACCGGTCGCCACCGCATACGTCCGGGACGACGGCGCGTTCCTGCGGCCGGGCACCCTGGCCGACGCCGTCCGGCTGCTGCGGGAGCGGCCCGGTGCGACGGTCGTCGCCGGGAGCACCGACTGGGGCGTCGAGGTCAACATCCGTTCCCGTCGAGCGGATTGCGTGATCGCCGTCGACCGGCTGCCGGAACTGCGGGAGCTGCACGTCGGATCCGAGCGCATCGAGATCGGTGCGGCGCTGACCCTCACGGAGATCGAGCGGCGCCTCGACGGTGAAGTCCCCCTGCTGGCGGAGCTGTTCCCGCAGTTCGCCTCCCGGCTGATCCGCAACAGTGCCACCCTCGGCGGCAACCTGGGTACCGGCTCCCCCATCGGCGACAGTCCGCCCGTGCTGCTCGCGCTGGAGGCGTCGTTGGTGCTCACCGGCGCCGACGGCGAGCGCGAGGTCCCCCTCGGCGACTACTTCACCGGCTACCGGCAGAGCGTGCGGCGCCCCGGCGAGCTGATCCGCGCGGTGCGCATTCCCCGGCCGCTGGCGCCCGTGACGGCCTTCCACAAGATCGCCAAGCGGCGCTTCGACGACATCTCCAGCGTCGCGGTCGCCTTCGCCCTCGACATCGAGGACGGGACCGTCCGCACGGCGCGCATCGGCCTGGGCGGCGTCGCCGCGACCCCGGTCCGCGCCCTGGCCACCGAGGCCGCCCTGGAAGGCAGGCCCTGGACGGCGGAGAGCGTCGAGGCCGCCGCCCGGGTGCTCAGCACCGAGGGCACGCCGATGGACGATCACCGCGCGAGCGCCGGGTACCGCTCCGCGATGCTCAAGCAGAGCCTGCTGAAGCTGTACGCGCGAACCACCGAGGCGGTGTCGTCATGAGCCATCTGTCCCAGCGTCCCGAGAAGCCCGTGGTCGGTCTTCCGCTGCCGCACGAGAGCGCCGGCCTGCACGTCACCGGCGCCGCCCTCTACACCGACGACCTGGTCCACCGCACCAAGGACGTGCTGCACGCGTACCCGGTCCAGGTCATGAAGGCCCACGGCGCGATCACCGCGCTGCGCACCGGGCCCGCCCTCGCCGTGCCCGGTGTGGTCCGCGTACTGACCGGTGCCGATGTGCCCGGCGTCAACGACGCCGGGATGAAGCACGACGAACCGCTGTTCCCCGACACCGTCATGTTCCACGGGCATGCCGTCGCCTGGGTGCTCGGTGAGACCCTGGAGGCGGCCCGGCTCGGGGCGGCGGCCGTCGAGGTGGAGCTGGACGAGAAGCCCTCCGTGATCACGCTGCGGGAGGCGATGGCGGCCGGGAGCTTCCACGGCGCCCGGCCGGTGATGGTGACCGGCGACGTCGACGCCGGCTTCGAGGACTCCGCCCATGTGTTCACCGGCGAGTTCCACTTCTCCGACCAGGAGCACTTCTATCTCGAGACGCACGCGGCGCTGGCCCACGTCGACGAGAACGGGCAGATGTTCGTCCAGAGCAGCACCCAGCACCCTTCGGAGACGCAGGAGATCGTCGCGCACGTGCTCGGCCTGCACAGCCACGAGGTGACCGTGCAGTGCCTGCGGATGGGCGGCGGCTTCGGTGGCAAGGAGATGCAGCCGCACGGGTTCGCGGCCGTCGCCGCGCTCGGCGCCAGGCTGACCGGCCGGCCCGTCCGGGTCCGGCTCAACCGGACCCAGGACCTGACCATGTCCGGCAAGCGCCACGGCTTCCACGCGGCGTGGCGGATCGGTTTCGACGCCGAGGGCCGCATCCAGGCCCTGGAGGCCACGCTGACCGCGGACGGCGGCTGGAGCCTGGATCTGTCCGAGCCCGTCGTGGCGCGCGCCCTGTGCCACATCGACAACATGTACTGGATTCCCAACGCGCGGGTCACCGGCCGTATCGCCAGGACCAACAAGGTCTCCAACACCGCTTTCCGCGGCTTCGGCGGACCGCAGGGCATGCTGGTGATCGAGGACATCATGGGCCGGTGCGCACCGCTGCTCGGTCTGGATCCCATGGAGCTGCGCGAACGCAACTTCTACCGGCAGGGCCACTCGACCCCGTACGGTCAGCGGGTCCTGCACCCCGAACGGATCTCGGCCGTCTGGCGCGAGGTCCAGGGCGATGCCCGCGTCGCCGACCGCAGGGCGGAGATCGCGGCCTTCAACGCCGCGCATCCGCACACCAAGCGGGCACTCGCGGTCACCGGCATCAAGTTCGGGATCTCCTTCAACCTCACCGCGTTCAACCAGGCCGGCGCGCTGGTGCTGGTCTACAAGGACGGCTCGGTCCTGATCAACCACGGCGGCACCGAGATGGGGCAGGGCCTGCACACCAAGATGCTGCAGGTGGCGGCGACCACGCTGGGCATTCCGCTGCACAAGGTGCGGCTGGCGCCGACCCGCACGGACAAGGTGCCCAACACCTCCGCCACCGCCGCCAGCGCCGGGGCGGACCTCAACGGCGCGGCGGTGAAGAACGCCTGCGAGCAGATCCGCGAGCGGCTGCTCCAGGTCGCCGGCACCCGGCTGGGGGCGAACGCCTCGGACGTGCGCATCGTCGACGGCGTCGCGCGCGTCCTCGGCGGCGAGGAGGTGCTGGCCTGGGACGACCTGGTGCGCACCGCGTACTTCCAGCGGGTCCAGCTGTCGGCCGCCGGTTTCTACCGGACCGAGGGGCTGCACTGGGACGCGAAGATGTTCCAGGGCTCGCCGTTCAAGTACTTCTCCTACGGCGCCGCGGCGGCCGAGGTGGAAGTGGACGGGTTCACCGGGGCGTACCGGATCCGGCGGGTGGACATCGTGCACGATGTCGGCGACAGCCTCTCCCCCATGATCGACGTCGGTCAGGTCGAGGGCGGTTTCGTGCAGGGCGCGGGCTGGCTGACCCTGGAGGACCTGCGGTGGGACGCCGGCGACGGGCCGCACCGCGGCCGGCTGCTGACCCAGGCGGCGAGCACGTACAAGCTGCCGAGCTTCTCGGAGATGCCCGAGGAGTTCAATGTCCGGCTGCTGGAGAACGCCACGGAGGAGGGCGCGGTCTACGGGTCCAAGGCGGTGGGTGAGCCTCCGCTGATGCTGGCCTTCTCGGTACGGGAGGCGCTGAGGCAGGCCGCGGCGGCCTTCGGACCCGAGGGGGTCTGCGTGGAACTGGCCTCCCCGGCCACGCCCGAGGCGGTGTACTGGGCGGTCGAGTCGGCGCGCAGCGGCGGCGCGGTGTATGGCGAACAGCCCCGCGGCGAGCAGGCGGCCTGTGGGCAGGCGGACGGTGAGCCGGCGGACGACGGCGGCGGCGCGGACGGCGATCCGGGGGGCGGCGGCGGCGCGGACGGCGCCGGGGCGAGCGCGCTGAGCCATGCCTGAGATGAGCTGGGTGGCCGCGGTCGCGCGGTTGCGGGCACGCCGGGAACCCGGTGTGCTCGTGACCGTCGCGACCGTGCGCGGCCACGCGCCCCGCCGGGCCGGTGCCAAGCTCGTCGTGGGACGTACCGAGGCCTGGGGGTCGATCGGCGGCGGCAACATCGAGGCCGTCGCCATCGACCGGGCCCGCGAGCTGACCGGCGCGGCCGATCCGGAGCCGGAGCTCATGGAGTTCGCCCTCAACGACAAGGTCACCGGCCGCCACGGCGTGCAGTGCTGCGGCGGAGCCGTCACCGTACTGCTCGAACCGCTGCCGGTGGTCCAGGCCGTGGCGGTCTTCGGCGTCGGACACGTGGGGCTGGAGCTGGCACGCATCCTGGCGCGCCACGAACTGGACCTGCACCTGATCGACAGCCGCCCGGACATGCTCACGGAGGAGCGGCTCGGCGTGCTCGCGGACGCGGTGGCGCACGTCCGGGTGCATCACACCCCGCTGCTGCCGGAGGAGGTCCTCGCGGAACTGCCGTCCGGCGCCCACGTCCTGATCATGACGCATGACCATGCCGAGGACGCGGCGTTGTGCGACGCCGCGTTGCGTACCGCCGGTCTGGGCTCGATCGGTCTCATCGGTTCGTCGGCGAAGTGGGCGCGGTTCCGGCAGCGCCTGGCCACCGAGGGCGGCCATGACGCCGCCGCCATCGAACGGATCAGGACGCCGATCGGGGTCCCGGGGATCGCCGGGAAGGAGCCCGCCACGATCGCGGTGAGCGTGGCGGCCGACCTGCTCCGCAGATTCGAACAGGATGCCGCCGGACCGCACCGGGATGCCGGGCGGAGCGGGGCCGCCGACGGCGCGGACTGATCGGCTCGGGGCGGCCGTCGTACACGACACCGGGAGGGTGCCCGGATCTTCGTCGGTTCTGCCAGTACGGGCGGCCGCCCGGCCCCGTAGAGACTTCCAGGCAGTGGCCGCGGCCGCACCCGGGGACGGGGACGCCGCGGCCGGAGCATGCCGCAACGGGGAGGACATCACGATGAGCGCGCAGCAGCAGTACGACGAAATCGGTGAGGCCTACGAGGGGTTCAAGGCCCTGCCCCTCGAACAGTACGTGGTGGTACCCAGCTTCCTGGCCCTGGTCGGGGACGTGAGCGGCAGGTCGGTCCTCGACCTGGCGTCCGGAACCGGCTTCTACAGCAGGGAGTTCAGGCGGCGGGGTGCGGCGGAGGTGCTGGGCATCGACATTTCCGGTGAAATGATCTCCGTGGCACAGCAGTTGGAGAAGGACGACCCACTGGGTGTGCGCTACGAGGTCGGCGACGTGGCCGATCTGCGAACCATCGAGCAGCCCTTCGACGTGGCCCTGGCGGTCCAGCTGCTCAACTACGCGGAGGACATCGCCACCACGGAGCGGATGTGCCGGGCCCTGCACCGCAGTCTGAAGCCCGGCGGTGAGCTCTTCCTGCTCAACCAGTCGCCCGACTTCCGCTTCGACGGGCCCACCCCGGAGAGGTACGGCTTCCGCAGCGAACTCACCGGCGCGCAGGGCGAGACCGGACCGCAGGTCCGGACCACGGCGCTGCTCGACCCGCCCGTGTCGTTCACCGCCAACCTCCCGCGCCGCGAGGTGTACGAGAAGTGCCTGGGGGCCGCCGGGTTCCGTGAGCTGACCTGGGTGCCGCTGACGGTGTCGGAGGCCGGCGAGCGCGAGTTCGACGCCGACTTCTGGTCGGACTTCCACGCCAACCCGCCGCTCGAGATGCTGCGCTGCCGCGCCTGACGGCATCGCCCGCCGCGCCGGCGGCCCGTTGCCGGGCCGCCGGCGCGGACTCATGCCAGGAGGCATCGCGCGAACGCGCGGGCGGCGCTCAGGTCGTCCGCGTCGGGCCGCTGTTTGTTGATGCCGCCGATCAGCCGGAACGGCGCCCACGTGTCGAACGCGCGGCAGGTGAAGGTGGCTTCGACGGCGCGCCCCCTGCCCGCCAGGAGCCGCACGAGCGGCCGGGTGAACGGCGCGAAGGCGAGCTCCGGCAGGCCGCTCGTCGCGAACACGAAGGCCCGCCCCGGCGAGGGCGGCAGAGCCGCCACGAACCGGAGCAGGTCCGGGTGCATCCGCTGCGCGAAGACACCGGAACCGAAGCCCACCAGGTCGCACCCCGCCACCTCCTCGGCCGTCACCTCCTGCGGCGCGACGACGCGGGCGTCGAGTACCTCGGCCATCGCCCGTGCCACGCGGCGGGTGTTGCCGTGGGATACGGACGTGCACACGAGCAGGGTCTTCATCGGTGTCCCTCCGGTGTCTGTCGTCGCCTCTCCCAGCGTGGACCGAGCGGACCTCCCGGATGTGACAGCCCCCGTACCCGGCGACCGGGTTCCCGGTGCCGCCGGGTCCGCGGCCGGGCCCAGGCGGTGACGGGCGGGGTCGCCCGGAGGCCGGCACTCCCGTCCGCCTGCCGAACGCCGCCGACGGCCCGCACTCCACCACCGGTGGCCGCCGCGGCGGGGCGCAGGGCCAATGCGGTGGACCTTGCGCCTCCCCGCCCGACACGCCGGTCCCGGGGCCCGCACATCGGTACGGTTGACCACAGCCTGTAGTCGTCCACTACACACAGCTACCACGCAAGGAGGCTCCGCATGGGGGACCAGAACGAGGAGATCGCTGCCGACCGGGTTCTTTCCGTAGCGGAAGGAGTCGAGATCAAGCAGCGCATCGCCGCGCAGAGGTCACTCAAACGCTGGCGCTGGATGGGGAATTACGGCGACCCCTTCCAGGCGGCCGCCGTGGCGAATGAAGACCCACCGTGTCTGTCCGGGGAAGTGATGTTCACATTCAACGGCAACCTGGTCCCGGCCTGGATGTTCTACTGACGTCCAGGAGCCGCCCGGCGGGTCGTCACATGAGCCGCCGGGCGGGCTCCGGGGTGCCGGGGGCCGGGCCTTCGATCAGGCATCACCACGCTCGACGAGGACGAGGCCAGGGTGCGCGTCGGCTTCGCACACGGTCGGCGCCGACGGCCTGCACTCATCGGTCCGGCGCCTGGCGTTCGGTCCGCAGGAGCGCTTCTCCCGCCATCTGGGCAGCTGCCTCTCGGTGTTCAGCGCCGAGAACTTCCTGGAGGCGGGCCCACTCGCCGTCGACCCCCGCGACGGCGACGCCCTGCGACAACTCGTCGTGGAGAGGCTCGGATCGACGCGATGCAGTGCTCCGGGGCCCGGTAGCGTCCGTTCCATGACCGCTTTCGACGACCTCGTCCGCCTCTGCCCGCCGCCGCCCGCCGATCCGCCGCGGACGGTGGACTGGGCACGGGCCGAGGAAACCCTCGGCACGGCGCTGCCCGCCGACTACAAGCGGCTCGTCGAGGCGTACGGCGACGGCGTCTTCGACGAAACCGTCTGGCTGCTGGTCCCCGGCTCCGCCTACGCCTCGTGCGACCTGTACGCGGAGAAGGCGGAACGGGAGGAGATCCTGGCCGATCTGTGGGGCATGGGCGAGGAGAGGCCGGCGGCCCTGCTGGAGGAGGGCGCCCGGATCCTGCCGTGGGCGCACGAGGAGGGCACGGGCGCCTTCCTGTACTGGCTGGCACGGCCCGGGCAGCACCCGGACGAGTGGACCGTGCTCTACAACGAGGGGCGCGGGCCGTTGTGGGAGCACCATGACACGCAGTGCGTGGCCTTCCTGCTGGCGGTGCTCACGGGTGCGGCGGAGACGGCGTACTTCGGACATCTCCACGAGGTGCTGCGGCCGGTGGAGCACCGCTTCGAGACGGCGGACGAGACCCTCGGAGCAGCCCGGCGCGAGGCCGTGTGACGGGTCAGGCGTAGCGCTCGACGAGGGCTTCGACGTAGTCCTCCAGCCTGTGGGTCAGGACCTCGGGGGTGAGGTCGACGCGGCCCAGCTCGCGCCAGGGGACGGCGACCTTCTCGGCGTCCGGGGCGAAGGCCAGTGCGTCGAGCAGCCGCCAGTAGAGATGGTCACGGCCGTCGGACAGGGTTCCTCCCGCCGCGGTGTAGCGGTCGGCGAAGCGCAGGCCCGCGGGTACTCCGTGCAGCAGGGCGAGGGCCGTCGAGCAGTGGGCCACGTCCAGGTCGGCCGGGCCCCAGGAGGTCTCCACCCAGTCGACGACACCGCTGATGCGGAGATCACCGCCGGTGCCCGTGAAGAGGACGTTGCCGGGATGGAAGTCCCGGTGCAGGAAGCAGCCCCGATGGGCCGGGGGGTCCCGGCGGATCACGTCGATCGCCCGCCGCCAGAGCTCGGGCCGCGCGGTGGTGGCGGGCGGGGTCACCCGCTCGGGAGAGGTCCAGGGCTGGTAGGGGCGGGGCCGTTGCGGCGCCGTCACGGGCAGCCGATGGATGTTCACCAGCTGTCCGGCGAGCAGTTCGGCGCGGTCGGAGGCGTCCCGGTCGCCGGCGTCCCCGTCGCCCAGCCGCACGGTCCCCGGCAGCAGGGACATCAGCAGGGAGGGGTGGTCGCAGTGCTCCGCGGTCGCGTCCACCGCCGCGAGCGAGGCGGCGGGTACGTCCGTGTCGTCGAGCAGGCGCAGGACGGCGGCCTCGCGGGTCAGCAGACCCTCGGCGTGCCGGACGTAGAAGGGCTTGACGAAGGACCGCAGGACCAGTGAGCGCGGGCCGCCCGGGCCACTGAGGTCCAGGCGCCGCATCTGCGAGGTCCAGCCGCCGCGCAGCCGTACGACCCGGTCGATGCGTTCCGCCCCGCCCAGCCCCTGCTCCACCCAGGAGCGCGTGGCACTCCACTCCCGGCCGTCCGGTTCCCCACCCATGCCGTTCGTCCCCTCGCCCATGGGGGCAGACTATCCACCGCCGGGCGCCGGTCGCCGACGGCGCCACGGACGGTCGTGGATCCGTCAACAGGACGGCCGGGGAACGCCGTTCGTCAGCCGGCCGTGCAGCACGGGGCCGCCGAGGGTCACCAGGACGAACAGGAACCCGGCGGTGATCAGAGCCGGTTCGGAGAACCACAGTCCGGCGGCCCAGTCCACCAGCAGCGCCACGGCCACCAGCAGCACCTTCGCCGCGACCAGCCCGAGGAACAGTCCCCGGTCGAGCGGGGCCCTGCCGGTGCGGGCAAGGCGGGGGGCGATGAGGCGTCCGGCCACGCTGACGCAGAGCACGATCACGAGTACGCGCAGTGCGTGCTCCCACGCCGGCATGTCCGCGCCGAAGGCCCATACGGCACCCACGGCTGCGCCCGCTGCGGCATATGCGTACAGGACGGACATGGGCTCACCTTTCCCACACCAAAAGCAGACAAATAAACTAATAAGGACAAAACAACTTGCACTCCGAGTGTCATCTTTTCCGGAGCCGCCGTCAAGCCCCCGCCCGGCGTCAGCGACGCGTATGGACTCGGCCGGTCGCCGTCAGGGCCCCGTTACGGAGCGGCTCCGGGCGGCCGGAGCGGGGATAGCTTCCTTGCCGTGCCCCGGACCGCCTCCCCGCATCCGGGGCCTCAGCCGCCACTCGTGGTTCCCCAGGGAGGGCCCATGTGTCTGTTCCAGTACGCCGACGATCCCGAGCCCGAGGAACAGGGCCCGGCCGGACCCCTCTACGTGCCCGTCCGGCCGGGTACGGCGACGCAGGTGGTACTGCGGATCTTCCGCACCCCCCTGGGTGAGCGCACCGCCGTCGGATTCACCCGCCCCGACCTGCTGGCGGCCACCCTCGGGGCCGGGCACCCGTGGATCCGGCTGTCCGAGTCCGCGCTCCGCGCCCTGGCCTCGCCGCTCGGCGGGTGCCTGCTGACGATCGACCCGACCCTGACCGCTCCCGCCGTCACCCCGGCGCCGACGCAGGCCCGGACGCGGACCGGCGACGTCGCGGCCCGCGCACTCTGAGAGGGGCACTTGATGACCGTTTCCCTGCTCGCCGAGGCAACCGCCGGCGCGGAGGACCTGGCCCTGTGGCCCGCGTCCACGCGACGGCTCCCGCACGGCGGCCTGGCCGTCGGCGCGGTGTCGCTGGCGGAGGTGGCGGACCGGTTCGGGACACCGGCCTACGTCCTGGACGAAGGAGAGGTGCGCGGCCGCTGCCGGACGTACCGGGAGGCCTTCCCCGACGCCGACGTGCTGTACGCGGCCAAGGCCTTCCTGTCACGGGCCATGGTCCGCTGGGTACGGGAGGAGGGCCTCGGCCTGGACACCTGCTCGGCCGGAGAACTGGAGCTGGCGGTCACCGCCGGGTTCCCGCCCGAGCGCATCGTGCTGCACGGCAACGCCAAGTCGCCCCGCGACCTGGAGGCCGCGCTGCGGCTGGGTGTCGGGCGGATCGTCATCGACGGCCCCTCGGAGATCGCCCGGATCGCGGCCGCCGTCGGCCCCGACGGGCACCAGAAGGTCATGGTGCGGGTGGTACCGGGCGTGTCGGCCGGGGGGCACGACAAGATCCGTACCGGCACGGACGACCAGAAGTTCGGCTTGTCCCTCGACGACGGGGGCGCGCAGCACGCCGTGTCCCGGATCCTGGGCCAGCCGCAGCTCGGACTGACCGGCCTGCACTGCCACATCGGCTCCCAGATCACCGAGGTGAAGCCGTATGTGGTGGCCCTGCGCCGCATGGTCGCACTGATGGCCCGCATCCGCGACGCGCACGGAGTCGTCCTGCCCGAGCTCGACATGGGCGGCGGGCACGGAATCGCCTACCGGCCGGGCGAACCCGCGCTCGATCCGGCCTCGCTGGCCCGGAGGCTGCGCACGGAACTCGTCGCGGGATGCGCCGCCGCCCGGCTGCCCGTCCCGCGGCTCCTCGTCGAACCCGGGCGGGCGGTGGTCGGGCCCGCCGGCGTCGCCCTGTACCGCGTACTGGCCGTCAAGCAGACGGGGGCGCGGGTGTTCGTCGCCGTCGACGGCGGCATGAGCGACAATCCGAGGCCCGCGCTGTACGGGGTGCGCTACGCGCCCCGGCTGGTCGGCCGTGCCCCGACGGCCGGACCCCGTACGACCACGGTCGTCGGCCGGCACTGCGAGGCGGGCGACATCCTCGCGGCCGACGTGGAACTGCCGGGTGACGTCCGCCCCGGCGACCTGCTCGCCGTACCGGTGGCCGGCGCCTACCAGCTGTCGATGGCCTCCGGCTACAACCTCGTGGGCCGCCCCGCGGTCGTCGCGGTCCACGAGGGATCGGCCAGACTGCTGGTCCGGCGCGAGACCCTGGAGGACTTCCGCAGCCGGGACGTCGGCGACTGAATCCGGGGTGCGGGCCCTAGCGGGCGGCGAGCCGCTCCAGCAGGACGATGCTCCGGGCCAGCAACTCCCGCTCCTCGTCGCTCAGTTCGGCGGCGATGGCCTGGGCGAGCCAGCCGGCCCGGCGGCCGCGCTCGGCTTCGAGCGCGGTCCGGCCCGCGTCCGACAGCTCGACCAGCGACTTGCGGCCGTCCGTGGGGTGCGCCCGGCGCGTGACCAGGCCCTGTTCCAGGAGCAGGCCCACCGCCCGGGCCATGGACTGGGGGCGTACGCGCTGGTCGGCCGCGAGGTCGCTGGTGGTCATCGGGCCGTTGCGGTCGAGGGCGCCGAGCACGGCGGCCTGGCCCAGCGGGATGCGGTCCTCGTCCTTGACGCGCCGGATGAGCCTGCCCGTCGCGATGCGCAGTTCGGCGGCGATGGCGGCGGCTTCGGAGGAGGGCATAGGGCACTTTACCCCGCTGGTCAGCAAAGCTGTGCACCTGAACTGTACAGCAATACTGCGCAGCACAGCTGTACAGCAGAACTGCACAGCATTGCTGTATGGTTTTGCGTTGCCGGGGCCGGCGCCAGTGCTGTCGCAGCCGGGGTCCCGGCACACGACAACGGGAGGACCCCACCATGTCCGCACAGGCCGCCATGTCCGCACATGCCGCCGCTTCCGTCGACGCCCGCATCGAGACCGTCACCGCCCGCCGGATCATCGACAGCCGGGGCAACCCCACCGTCGAGGTCGACGTCGTCCTGACGGACGGCTCACTGGGGCGCGCGGCCGTTCCTTCCGGCGCCTCCACGGGCGCCCGGGAGGCCGTGGAGCTGCGCGACGGGGACCCCACGCGCTGGCACGGCAAGGGCGTCGACCGGGCGGTCGCCCACGTGAACGGAGAGATCGCCGCGTCGGTGCGCGGCCGGGACGCCGCGGACCAGGCGGGCCTCGACGCCGCGCTGATCGCGCTCGACGGAACCGCCACGAAGTCCCGGCTCGGCGCCAACGCGATCCTCGGCGTCTCGCTCGCCGCCGCCAAGGCCGCGGCGGCGGCCCACCGCCTGCCCCTCTACCGCCACCTCGGCGGCCCCGACGCCCACCTCCTGCCGCTGCCGATGATGAACATCGTCAACGGCGGTGCACACGCCGACAATCCGCTGGACTTCCAGGAGTTCATGATCGCCCCGGTGGGCGCGGACACCTTCGCCGAGGCCGTCCGCATGGGCAGCGAGGTCTTCCACACGCTGCGCCTCGACCTGCTGACCGCCGGACACTCCACGGGCGTCGGTGACGAGGGCGGCTTCGCACCCGCGCTGCGCACCGCCGAGGAGGCGCTCGACTTCGTGATGGCCGCGATCGAGCGCACCGGCTACCGCCCCGGCACGGACATCGGCCTGGTCATGGACCCGGCTTCGTCGGAGTTCTTCCGCGACGGGGTGTACGACTACGCCGGCGAGGGAGTGCGGCGCACTCCCGCCGAGCACGCCGATCACCTGGCCCGGCTGATCGACGCCTACCCGGTCGTCTCCATCGAGGATCCGATGGCGGAGAACGACTGGGAGGGCTGGCGCGAGCTGACCGCCCGCGTCGGCGACCGCTGCCAGCTCACCGGCGACGACGTGTTCTGCACGGACGAGGCACTGCTGCGCGAGGGCATCCGTACCGGCGTCGGCAACTCGGTGCTGGTCAAGGTCAACCAGATCGGGACCCTGACCGAGGCGCTGGCCACCGTGGCCACGGCCCACCGGGCGGGCTGGACGGCCGTCATGTCGCACCGCTCGGGCGAGACGGAGGACACCACCATCGCGGATCTGGCGGTGGCGACCGGCTGCGGGCAGATCAAGACCGGCTCGCTCTCGCGCTCCGACCGCACGGCGAAGTACAACCAGCTGATCCGTATCGAGGAGGAACTGGGGGACGCGGCCCGCTTCGCGGGCGGCTCCGCACTGCGCCGGGCCTGACCGGTGCCGGCACCGGCGCTGGCGCTGGCACCGGCGCTCAGGGCCGGTAGACGATCTCGATGCCCATCGCGGCGATGATCCCCCAGACGCCGAGGCCGAGCAGCCACATCGCTTCGAGGGCGGCGCCGGTGGCGGTGACCGCGAGGCCGGCCACCCCCAGGGCGCGTACGGTCCGGCGGATGCCGCGGTCGGGAAGCCAGTCGCTGGTCACCTGACGAGAATCCCGCCGGATCCCCTCGATGACGAGGGTCCGGCGGAATTCCTGTCGGCTTCCTGACACGGGTGCGCCGGCCGGCCGGTGCGTGAGCTGGCCGGGGCGGTCAGCTCTCGCCCGCGGCCTCCTCGGCCTTGTCGGCTATGTCCTCCAGGACGGCTTTCGGGTCACCGCCCGGCTCCACGGCGCGGCCGATGTTGCGCTTGATCGCGTCACTGACCGCCAGCCACGAGGGGTCGTTCACCGGATAGAGCCGGGCCGTCCGCAGGGCGTTCAGGAAGTCCTCGTCGGTCGGGCTGAGACCGCCGCCGGCCGGGGTCCGTGCGGCGGAGGCGGTGGCCGGCAGCAGGTGGTAGCGGCTCGCGAAGTCCGACAGGTTCTTGTCCTGGTAGACGAACTCCAGGAACCTGCCGATCTCCTCGCGCTTGCCGTTCTGCTTGAACGCCACCATCCAGTCGGCGACGCCCACGGTCGGCGGGCTCTCCTCGCGGCCCAGCGAGTCCGAGACCGGCATGGCCACGGTGCCGACGCCGATGCCCTTCGCCGCCGCCTCGTGGGCGAGCGACGGGTAGCCGTTGAGCATGCCGACCTCGCCCCGCAGGAAGGCGGCGAACGCGTCGGCCCGGTTCGTCCCGGACGGCGGAACGGGCCCGACGAGGCCGGGGGTGACCAGGTTGTCCCTGACCCACTGCCAGGTGCGGACGTTCTTCTCGGAGTCCAGGCTGTAGTTGCCGCTGCTGTCGGCGTAACCGCCGCCGTTGCTCAGCTCCCAGATCAGCGCCTCGGCGTGCGCCTCCTCCGGTCCGAGCGGCAGCGCGTACGGGTACTTCACGCCCTTGTCCTTGAGCGCCTTGGCGGCTGCCTTCAGGTCGGACCAGGTCCTGGGGGCCTCCTTGACGCCGGCCTTGGCGAACAGCGCCTCGTTGTAGAAGAGCAGGCGGCTGCTCGCCACGAACGGCAGGCCGTACAGGCGGCTGTCGAAGGTACCCGCCTCGGCGAGCGGCTGGAGGAAGTTCGCCTCGGCGCCGACGGTGAGGAGCTCTTCCGCGGAGTACAGCTCGCCCTGCGCGGCGAAGTCCGAGTAGGAGCCCATGAGCGCCACGTCGGGTGCCTCGCCCTTGCGGACCATGCGGGAGACCTCGCGGTCGATGTCGGCCCACGGCAGCAGCCGGACCTCGACCTTGATGCCGGGGTTGGCCTCGGTGAAGGCGCCCGTCACCTTGTCCCAGTACGCCTTGGAGCTGGTGGCCGGGGTGTCGCCGTATTCGGCGGCCACCAGCCGGAGCGTGCCGCCGTCATCCCCGCCGCCGTCCGCGGCGCCGCATCCGGAGAGTTGCGGCAGGAGGCCGAGTACGACCGCGGTGGCGGCCGGCCCGAAGATCTTTCGTCGCACGAGCGTATTCCCCTGGTGTCGCTTGGATGGCGCCGCGCACGGTGCACCCAGCCAGGGGTGCCCTGCGGCCCGGTGGCCGGAATCATCCCCCGGGATTGGAGGGATTGATTCCGCTCCGGGAGCAGGTGTGGCCGATGATCCAGTCGCAGGCCGGGCCCCTTGTGGCATCCGACGATGATCCGAACGGTCCCACGCGCGTAGAACGGACGGCCGCCCCACCGCCCGGTTCCCGGCGCCCGGCTCCCACCCCGGTACGGGCCCGTTCGGCGGGTGGCGAAACGGTCCGTCAGCCCACGTTCGAGTGAGCCGGGAGTACGCGGGCGGAGTCGGCCCGGGGCCGGGGCGAGCCGGGCCGAGGATGCCCGCATGCGACTTTCCCCGACCCTCCCCCGCCGCGTCCTCCTCCCCCTCGTGGCCGCCGTCGCCCTGCTGGCCACGGGCGGGACCACCGCCGTCACCGCCGCTGAGGCCTGCGGTTCGATCATCACCGCACCGCTGGCCCCGCCCGTCCCGGCGGACGACCCCTGTCCCAGCACCGATCCGGTCGTGTGCCGTATCCGCGTCCTGCCCATGGCCGAGAAGGTCGAGGCGCAGCGCACCCGGATCCGCTACCACGACCTGCTGGAAGCCATGCACCGCACCGAGGCCGACATGCGCGAAGCCGGCGCCTCCGACGAGGAGATCGCCCGGGAGCTCGTCGACATGCGCAATCAGGCCAAGGAGATCACGCGCGCGGGCATGACCCCCGAGGAGGTCCGGATCCTGGAGGAGCGCAACACGGCCAAGTACGGCAACCCCCTCGGGCCGACCGCCGACCAGCTGTACGTGAAGTACGGCTCCTGGCAGAAGGTCACCGACGCTTCCATGCGCACCAGCTACGCCGTGGACCGCGAGCTCGCCCTCGAATACCGCCCCTGCCCCGTCTAGGGGGTGTCCGGGCTCAAGCCCTGTCCCCGGGGCGGGGCCCCGGGCCGGCGGCCTGGGTGCGGAAATGGTGGCGGTTCTCGTGGAGGAAGGCGTCGAGGGTCCGGGGCGGGCGGCCGAGGATGCGGGCGACCGTGTCGGTGGGGATTTCGGGCCGGGCGACGGCGAGTTGCTGGATCTCCGTCACATGCTCGGCGAGCCACGCGGGCATATGGGCGCGGTGGACGAAGTGTTCGCGGAACTCCTCCGGGGTGAGACGCACGTAGCGGACCCGATGCCCCGTCACCAGGCTCAGGCGCCGGACGAGTTCGGGGTGGGAGACGGCTTCCGGACCCGTGAGGACGTAGGACCCGGTCGCGATGCCGGGCCGGGTGAGCGCGGCAGCGGCGACGTCGCCGATGTCCCTGCAGTCGACGTAGTTGCAGGGGGCGTCGCCCATCGCACCGAGGATCACGCCCCGGGCGATTCCCGGGGCCGACCGCAGCAGGTTCTGCATGAACGCGTAGGGGCGCAGGACGGTGTGGCTCACCCCGAGGGTGCGCAGGTGCTGCTCCACGGCATGGTGTCCGCGGGAGACGGCGACCGGGGAGTCGGGTTCGGCGGCGGGCGCGGAGATCTTGACGATGTGTTCGATCCCGGACCGGGCCGCGATGTCGATGGCGCGGGATTCGAGTTCGACCTGTGCGGGGCCGTTGGCCATGGCGAGGAAGAGCCTGCTCGCGCCCTCGAAGGCAGTGCGCAGCGAGCCGGCGTCCGCGGCGTCCGCGTACCGGACCTCCGGCCGCGGGCCGTGCGTGCCGGTGGTGCCGGGTATCGGGTCGTGCGGGGTACGGGTCAACGCGCGGACGGGTGCACCGAGCGCGAGGAGGCTGTGGAGCACGGCGTTGCCCGTCGCTCCGGTCGCTCCCATGACGGCGATCATTTGGTTTCCTCGTTTCTGGGTTCCTGGTTCCTGGTTCCTGGTGAGTTCCGGTCGGCGGCGCGCCGGCCCGGGGCCGGTCACCTGCGGGGCGTCGCGAGGGTGCTCCGCCAGCGCAGAGTGACGATCGTGGCGGCGAGAGCCGCGGAGACGGGCAGGTCGATCCGCAGGCGCTCCAGCCGGGGACCGCCGGGTACGGGGGTGTGGGCGGGCAGCCACTGGGCGGCGAACCATCCCAGCAGTGCGGCGGCGCCGGTGGCCGCGACGGCCAGGACGACGGTCACGGCGGCTCCCGGCAGCCCGGTGGACCTGGTCCAGCGCCGGGGATGCCCGCCGTTCCGCAGCCAGGCGCCGACCAGGAACGCCACCACGGCGGAGGTGCCGGCGATGGAGGTCACGGCGGCCACGGCCAGGTCCCGCTGCCCGGTGGCGATTCCGGCGGCACCGGCCGTCAGGGCGGGGGCGGCGTAGGCGGTCAGCACCTCGCGCCACAGGGCGAAGGGCCGGGGCGTCGGTCGGCTACGGCCGGTTCTGTCCTTCGTTGCGGTCATGACGACCCCTTTCTCATTCGGTGGGGCACGCGGGCCGGACTGAGCAGGACCTTCCGGCCGAGATAATTAGGCAGCTAACTATTGGGGGAAGGAAAAGGCCCGGCCCGAAAGGGCGGGGCCGGACGAGCCGGACAAAGCAGGCCGGAACAAAGCAGGCCGGACGGCGGCCCGGACGGCGGCTCGGGCAGCGGGCCCGGACGGCGGCCCGCGCGGCGGATCAGTCGTCGGCCAGGGCCTCGCTGCCGCGCACCACACGGGCGAGCAGGTCGAGGAACACCGTGCGCTCCGCCACGGAGAGCCCGCCCACCATCGCCTCCAGCCGCCCGAAATGCTCGGGCGCCATGTCACGCAGGCGCTGCGCCCCCCGCGCCGTCAGGATGGCGACGGTACCCCTGCCGTCCTCCGTGGACGGCCGCCTGGCGACGAGCCCTTCCCTTTCCAGACCGTCCAGCAGGCCGGTGACCGTGGCCCTGGAGACGTCGAGGTCGGCGGCGAGCCGGGAGGGGGACTTCTCGCCGCCGTGGTCCTCGAGATCGGCGAGCAGGCGGTAGCGGCCAGTCGACAGGCCGAACCTGGCGAAGTGCGCCTCGGCCGCCCGGCCGACCCTCGCGCCCGCCGAGATCAGCCGCACGGCGACCAGCACCGCCTGCGGATCGGCGTCCAGGCCGTAGTGCTCGACCTGCCGCCTGGCCTGATCCAGGGTGGGCGCCTCGCCGTCGATCCCGTTCTTCTTCATGAAACTAATATGGCAGCTAACTATCTCCGTGTCCAGGTCCCCGTCCCGGTGATCGTGTACGGCGGTCGGGTGGAACCGCCGTACACGGCGGCGCGCGTGCGGCGAGCCGCCACCGTCCCGCCGACGTGGTGGCCGGAAGCTGTGGCCCGTCACGAGGAGTGACCGAAGACAGGGCGAGCAGCGGCAGAGGGGTCTGCATGTCGACGTTCACGTGGGGTGCGCGCAGGGACCGGACACGACTCGCACGCAGAGGCCGCCGGCGCCGCGCGGACCGGATCGGCACCGCGGTGGCCCTGGCCCTGGCGCTCGCCGTGGCCCTGCCCGGGGCCGCGCTGGCCGCCCCGGGCGACCTGGACCCCTCGTTCGGCGGCGGCGACGGGGTGGTGACCACCGACCTCGGTGCCGCGGAGGCCGCCGCCGACACGGTCGTGCAGCCCGACGGCAAGGTCGTCGCCGTCGGCAGCGACGCGACGGACTTCTTCGGCAATTTCGCGGCGGTCCGCTACAACCCGGACGGCAGCCTCGACACCACCTTCGGCGACGGCGGGACGGTGTCCACCGACATCGCCGGCGGCTCCGACAGCGCCGAGGGCGTGGCCCTCCAGGCCGACGGCAAGATCGTCGTCGTCGGCGTCAGCGAGAACCTCGAAGGCGGCGTCGCCTGGTTCACGGTGGTCCGGTACAACCCCGACGGCAGCCTCGACACCACCTTCGACGGCGACGGCAAGGCGGTCACCGACCTCGGCGGCGGTGGCGCCGACCGGGGCTCCGACGTGGCGGTACAGGCCGACGGCAAGATCGTCGCCGCCGGCGGTGTCGGCGGGGTGTTCGCCCTGGCCCGGTACAACGCCGCCGACGGCAGCCTCGACACCACCTTCGACGGCGACGGCAAGGTGTTCACCGAGTTCGGAGGCCTCCAGGAGGGCAGCACGGCGTACGCCCTGGCCCTCCAGCCCGACGGCAGGATCGTCGCCGCCGGCGACACCACCGAGGGCCTCGTACGCGACTTCGCGCTGGCCCGCTACAACGCCGACGGCAGCCCCGACACGACCTTCAGCGGCGACGGCCGGACGACCACCGACTTCGGCTCCATGGACACCGCCCAGGACGTGGTGGTGCAGTCCGACGGCAGGATCGTCGCCGCAGGCGGCTCCAGCCCTGGTCGCTTCGCCCTGGCCCGCTACCACGCCGACGGCACCCCCGACACGAGCTTCAGCGGCGACGGCAGGGTGACCACCGACCTCGGCGGCCCCCAGGGCGGCGGCTCCGCCCACGACGTGGTCCAGCAGTCCGACGGCAGGCTCGTCGCCGCCGGCGGTGGGAACGGCGACTTCGCGCTGGCCCGGTACCACACCGACGGCAGCCCGGACACGGGCTTCGGCGGCGGCGACGGCGCCGTCAGCACCAACCTCGGGGGCGCCGACCTGGCCCGCTCGGTGGCGCTGCTCACCGACGGCAGGATCGTGGCCGTGGGCGGCGGCGGGGCCGGCGAGGACTTCGCGCTCGCCCGGTACGAGGGCGGCGGGACCACTCCCCCGCCCCCGGCCGGCGTCGACCTGGCCGTCACCCTGTCCGGCCCCGCCACGGTCAGCATCGGCGACCAGGCGACGTACACGGTCACGGTGCGCAACACCGGCACCACCACCCCCGCGACGGCCGTCACCCTGGCCGACACCCTGACCGGAGCCGGCGGCTCCCTCCTGTCGGCCACGCCCAGCCAGGGCGGCTGCACCACCACCGCGACCGGGGCGAACTGCACCCTGGGGACCCTCGCCGCGGGCGCCTCCGCCACCGTGACCGTGGTGGCCGAGCCCCGGAGCACCGGCACCCTCTCCGACACCGCCACGGCGGACGCGGCGGAGACCGACCCCGTCCCCGGCAACGACCGGGCCACCGTGAACACCGCCGTGAACAACGCCCGCGGCTGCACGATCATCGGCACCAGCGGCGCGGACACCCTGAACGGCGGCTTCTTCACCGACGTGATCTGCGGACTCGGCGGCAACGACACGATCCGGCCCGGCTACGGCAACGACACCGTCCACGGCGGTGCGGGCAACGACACCATCGACGGCGGACACGGCGACGACACCCTGAACGGCAACGCCGGGAACGACACCCTCCTGGGCAACTACGGAAACGACCGGCTCGGCACCGTCGACTCCGTGGCCGGCAACGACACCGCGAACGGCGGCCCCGGCACCGACACCTGCACCACCGACCCGGGCGATGCCCGTATCAGCTGCCCCTAGGGGATGTCCGGCGGATCAGGGTCGGACACCCGCTGGACCCGGACGGCGGCCCGCCGGTCGCGCGGCCCTCCTGCCCGCGGGGTGTCCGCGGGACACTGGGACTGATGCCCGGAGCGGTACCGGACGGCGCAACGCCTCTGGCTGCCGTTGCGGACATCGACCAGCATGAGGACAGCGGCACCGGCGGACGAGATGGGCACGCATGCGCGCCACCGAGAGAAACCAGGACTACCCCTTCGCTGTCACCAACACGGCCGCGGCCCTGCTGGACGGCGCCGGGACGGTCGTCGCCTGGACCCGGGCGGCCGAAACCCTCCTGGAACGCCGGTCCGCGGACGTGTGCGGCCGCCCCGCACGCGACCTGCTCGCGGACCCGGGCAGCTGGGAAGCGGTGCTGGCGCAGGGTGCCGGGCAGGGGGACCGGGCGGGCTGGGAGGGCCGTGCCTCACTGCGGCACGGCTCGGGCCGCGCGCTGGAGATCGGCTTCCGCGTCGTCCCGCTGACCGGCGCGCACGGGAACGCGGCCCGGTTCCTGGTGCTCGGGGCGGCCCTGGAACTGGTCGCCCGGTGGCGGCAGGACAACGCCTTCACGCACGAACTGTTCCTGCAGGGCCGGGTGGGCCTGGCCGTCTTCGACAGGGACCTGCGGCTGCTCCGGACGAACTCGCACCTGCTGCCGTACACCGGGGTGCCCGTCGAACTGTACGGGCGGCGGCTGGCCGACTTCCTGTGGGCCGAGGACGCGCGGATCATCGACGACCGGCTGCGGGACGTCGTCCACAGCGGGATCCCCCTGGTCGGCCTGAACACGACCGTGCACACCATCGACGACCCGAGAGCCGGCCGGATCGTGACCGTCCAGGCGTTCCGGCTCCAGGAACCCGACGGCCACCCGATGGGGGTGGCGGCCGTGTTCACCGACGTCACCGACCACGAACGGGCGCGCGAACGCCTGGACCTGCTGTACCGCGCGACCGGAGCGCTGGGCGGTTCGCTGTCCGTCCTGCGCACCGTGGAGGACCTGGTGAAGGTCCTGGCGCCCGCGTTCGGCGACTGCGCCGCGGTCGACCTCGCGGAGACCGTGCTGACCGGTGGTGAACCCCCCGCCGACGGGCAGCCCACCCTGCCCCTGATCCGGATGGCCGTCGCCGGAGCGGAATCGGAGGCGCTGCGCACCGGGACGGCCCGGTTCGCGGCGCCCCTCGCCACCCCAGGACCGGACGGGCCCGAAGGGCGGGAATGCAAGGGGGAGCTGATCACCGGCCTCGGGGACCGGCCCGCGGGCTCGGGGGGCTCCGCGGGCTCCGGGGACGACGCGGCCCCCGCATGGGCGACGGCCGTGCCGGGCGCGCACTCGGCGATGACGGCCCCGCTGTGCGCACGGGGCATCAGGTTCGGCCGGCTCACGCTCTGGCGCACGGGCGACGCCGCTGCGCCGGAGGAGGACGACCTCGCCCTGCTGGAGGAGATCGCCGCCCGTGCCGCCGTCGCCGTGGACAACGCCCGGCGCTACACCAAGGAACGCCGCACCGCCGTGGGCCTGCAGCGCAGCCTCCTGCCGCCCGCCACCTCGGAGAAGCCCGCGGTGGAGGCGGCCGGTCTCTACCTGCCCGCCGACGCGGACAGCGGAGTGGGCGGCGACTGGTTCGACGTGATCCCGCTGTCGTCGGCCCGTGTCGCCCTCGTCGTCGGGGACGTCGCCGGCCACGGACTGCACGCCACGGCCATGATGGGACGCCTGCGCAGCGCCGTACGGGCGATGGCGGACCTGGAACTGGAGCCCGAGGAACTGCTCGCGCACGTGGACGACATGGTCGTGCAGTTCGCCTCCGAGGCCGAGAGCGACGACCCCGACGACACAGACGCGGGCCTTCCGCTGCCCGGCGGCCCGGCCGGCGCCACCTGCCTGTACGCCGTGTACGACCCGGTCACCCGAACCTGCGCCATGGCCAGCGCCGGGCACCCGCCCCCGGCCGTCGTCAGCCCGGACGGAACCGTGTGGTACGTCGAGCTGAGCCCCGGTCCGCCCCTGGGGGTCGGCGGCTGGCCCTTCGAGCCGGTCGAGCGCGAGCTGCCGCCGGGGAGCGTCCTCGCCCTGTACACCGACGGCCTGATCGAACGCGGGGAGGGGGACATCGACCACGGCATGCGCGACCTCGCGGACCGGCTGCTGCGCTCGGACGTACTCGGCCGGCCGCTGCGCCAGGCCCGGCACGACATCGTGGAAGGGCTGCCGCCGGGCAGGCTGAGGGACGACGTCACCCTGCTGCTGGCCCGCACCCGGGTGGTGGAGGCCGCGTCCATCGCGACGTGGCTGCTCGACGCGGACCCGGCGGTCGTCGCCGACGCCCGCCATCTCGTCCTCGCCCAGCTGACCGCCTGGGACCTCGACGAGCTCTCCTTCAGCACGGAGCTCATCGTCAGCGAGCTGGTCACCAACGCCATCCGGTACGCGGGCGGACCCGTCCGGCTCCGCCTGATCCGGGCGGACACCCTGACGTGCGAGATCTCCGACTCCAGCAACACCCAGCCCCGGATGCGCCGTGCGCGCAACTCCGAGGAAGGCGGTCGGGGCCTGTACATCGTCGCCCAGCTCTCGCACCGCTGGGGCAGCCGATACACCATGGGAGGCAAGACCGTGTGGTCCGAACAGACCCTGCCGCACGCCTGACGGGGCCGGCCGACGCCCCGGAACCACGGGAGGTGGTGGCCATGAGCAGCACTCCTCGGGTCGATCCCTCGAACGCCGAGCAGGCTGCTGCCTGGGACGGGCAGGAGGGTGCGTACTGGGCGGAGCACGCCGACCGGTTCGACCGCGCGGTACGCGCCTATCTCCCGCATTTCCTGGCCGCGGCCGACGTGTCCGCCTCCGACCGGGTGCTGGACATCGGCTGCGGCACAGGCGAGACGACCCGTGCGGCGGCGCGGCGGGCGAGCGACGGCCTGGCGGTGGGCGTGGACCTGTCCGCGGCGATGCTGCGGGAGGCACGGCGGCGGGCGGTGGCCGAGGGCCTGCCCAACGCCGAGTTCGTGCAGGCGGACGCCCAGAACCACGCCTTTCCCGCGGCGTCGTTCGACGTGGCCGTGAGCCGGACGGGGACGATGTTCTTCGCCGACCCGGTGGCCGCGTTCCGCAACATCGGTGGTGCGCTGCGCCCCGGCGGCCGCCTCGTACAGCTGGTGTGGCAGGCGGCGGCGGAGAACGAGTGGTTCCTCGCGTTCACCGGGGCACTGGCCGCGGGACGTCCGACGACCGGGCCCCCGCCCGGCGTTCCCGGGCCGTTCTCGCTGGCCGAGCCGGACCGGGTGCGGAACGTACTGGGCGCCGCCGGCTTCACCGGCGTCGAGCTGGAGCCGCACGAAGAGGCGATGTGGTTCGGTGCGGACGCGGCCGACGCGGAGCGGTTCACACTGGGCCTGCTCGGCTGGCTGCTCGACGGTCTCGACGAGGAGGGCCGGCGTCGTGCCGTCGACGATCTGAGGGCCACCCTCACCGCCCACGAGACGGGTGACGGCGTGCGCTACGCCTCCGCGACCTGGATCGTCCGGGCGACCCGCCCCTGACCTCGCGGAGCATTAAGGCGGGATCAACTGAGCCTTAAAGGATCCGTGCGGCCAGCTCGTCCCGGCGGCGCCCCCGAGGACCGGCGCGGGCGCCGCGCTCGTCGGTCCGCCTCGGTGGCAGGGGCTGCGACCTGCGCCTTCGGGCGGCTTCCGGACGCCCCGGGCCGGCCCGGCGGGCCGTGCGGAGCAGCCGGATCCCCGGCGCCCGCCGGATTTGTAACACGGCGACAAGAACTGAATCCACTGGTGACGACGGGCGTATGCAGGAAGCGGGGAGGCATTGACCATCTGATCGAGGAGTGTTCATGTCCCGTAAGCGGACGATGAGTTCTACGAAGAAGCTCGTGCTCTCTGTCACCACAGGAGCCCTGGTGGCCGGCGGGGTGATCGTCACGATGGCGACGGGTAACGCCGCCGCCCCCGACGTGGTGTGTCAGGGGTCGACGGTGACGCTGTCGGGTGAGGCCGGGCCGCCGGCGGCGACCAGCGGCACCTTCCCCGTCGGCACCAAGCTCAAGGTCACCAACCTCGACAACAACCAGGCCACCACCGTCACCGTCAACGGCCCCTCCGGCAGCTGCGTGCTCCTCAACAACGCCGCCTTCGACAAGGTCCGCGAACCCGGCAAGAACCTCATCCGCCGCGCCCGCATCGAACGCGTCGGCGGCGGCGACGCCCCGGCCCAGGCGGCCACCCCGCCCGCCGCCCCGCCCGCCGCCGCGGGCGGGCAGCAGGCAGCGCCGGGCCAGGGCGGCCAGCAGGCCGCACCGGCCACCGGCGAGGTCGTGTGTCCGGGGTCGACCGTGACCCTGTCGGGTGAGGCCGGGCCGCCGGCGGCGACCAGCGGCACCTTCCCCGTCGGCACCAAGCTCAAGGTCACCAACCTCGACAACAACCAGGCCACCACCGTCACCGTCAACGGCCCCTCCGGCAGCTGCGTGCTCCTCAACAACGCCGCCTTCGACAAGGTCCGCGAACCCGGCAAGAACCTCATCCGCCGCGCCCGCATCGAACGCGTGAACTGACCTGCTGCGGCGGTCCGTTGCCGGGCCGACGGCGCCATGGCGGGGAAATGTGTGAGCCCTCCCCCGCCATGGCGCCGACCCGTGCGAAAGGCCCCCGCGGGCCCCTGGCGGGACGCTAGCCTGGGCGGGCCGGACGCTCGGAGCAGGGGGATGCCGATGGCGGGCCTCGGGACGGGAGCACAGGGCGGCAGACAGCGCCGGCTGTGCCTGATCGTGGACGTGGAGAAGTACAGCGGGCGCAGCCATCGGGCGCAGATGCGGGTGCAGGACGGCGTCGCCCGGGCGCTGGACTACGCCTGCGAGCGCGGCGGCGTACGCCGGCAGGGGTGCGCCCTCCAGGACCGCGGTGACGGTCAGCTGCTCCTGCTGCCCGCCGGGGTGGACGAGGCGAAGGCCGTACCCGGACTGGTGCGGGGGCTGCGGGACATGCTGCCCGTCCTCAACGCCCGCGCGGCGGACGACGAACAGATCCGGCTGCGCGCCGCACTCGCCCAGGGCTCGGTGGAGCGGGCACCGCTGGGCTTCGTCGCCTGGTCGGTGGAGCTGGCGTCACGGCTCCTGGACTCCGTGGAACTGCGTACCGCGCTCGCGGAGTCGGCGGACAGCGACATGGCGCTGATCGTGTCGGCCGACCTGTACTCGGACACCTTCGCGACCGGCGCGGGCGGTCTGACCGGATCCGCGTTCCGTCCGGTGCGGGTGGACATCCCGGAGAAGCGGTTCTCGTCCGACGCGTGGATCAGCGTGCTGCCCCGCGGGCGTACGGCACCCCTGGGAGTGACCGTACCCCCGCCGGGCGGCCTCCCGGCGCGGCGCGGCCGCGGGGTACTCGCGGGCGGCGCCGCCCTCGGCGTGTCCGGGTCGTACGTCCTGGTGCGGGCACAGCACCAGCCGGATCCCGGGGACCACTCCACGGACCCGCACGGCCACGACGGCCACGGCAGCCACGGCGGGCACGACCCGCATGAACTGCACGACCGGCACGAGGCACACGTCGACCGGATCGGTGAGGAGCTCGCGGACATGGACCACGACGGCCACGAGGGCGAACAGACCTGGGACGACGGGCACCTCACCGAGAACGAGGTGATCGAGGCGGCCGACGGGACCGGCTACACCTCGGTCTCGGACTATGTGCACGGCGAGAACGGCCACGAGCCCGACCCGCACCCCGCGGCGCACTGGGACGACGACCACAGCCACGACCGGTGGTGAGCACAGCAAATCGGAAGGCGGTCATCAGGGGGCGGCTGCCCTGAAGTAGAGCTCCTCGCACAGCTCCCGGGCCGTCCGGGCATGGCGTCGCAGGACCCGCGACGGCCCCGATTCCAGCTGACGCCACCGGGCCGCCGCCTCGGCCGCCGTACGGGCCGCACGGGTGGCGTCCGATGCCGTCGTACCGGCGGACGGTTCCGGCAGGCCGAGGCAGGCGGACGTCGTGGCGCCGGTGGCCAGGCGGAGCAGGGACGCGGTGTCCGGCTCGGACAGGCGCAGGCGTCCGGCGGCGAAGTCGGCGAGTGCCGGGGCCAGTTCGGTCTGTCTCAGCAGGGGATGGCGGCGCAGCGCCGCGGCGCCCGCCCGTAGGCCGTCGAGGGCGCGGCGGGCCGCCGGGGCCAGGGCGTCGTCGGCGAGCGCGGTGCGCGCGGCCTCGTCGATCAGGGCGAGGGCGGCAGCGGCCCGCAGTCGGTCGGCGGCCACGACGAAGCGCTGCCGGATCTCGTCCAGGAGCGCGTCGACGCCCGAGGCCGCCCGCAGCGCCGTCAGCAGTGCCCGCGCGCCGGGATCGGAGAGGGTGCGCACGGCGTCCACCGCGGCGCCGGTGCCGTAGCAGCCCAGGAGGTCCAGCACCCGGGCCCGGCCGGTCGCGTCGAGGGGGCCGTCCGGCCAGTCCAGGAACTCCTGCGGGGAGTACAGGGCCCTGCCCAGGTCGTCACGCGGCGCGGTCGCGAGCCGTCGCAGCAGGGCGGCGTCGGCCTCGGTGAACTCCTCGCCGAGCGCCGTCTGGGCGAGCAGTCCCGCCACGGGCACGACAGCGGACAACAGGCCGGTGAGCCGGGTGGTGTAGGTGGCGGCGACCCGGCGGGCCCGGGGCCAGGGGTCGCCGGTCCCGTCGCCGAGTTCGTCGATGCGGCTGAGGACGCCGACCACGTTGAGGGCGGTCATCCTGTCGTGGGCCTGGCGGCGCAGCGACTCCAGGGCCTCCGCGTCTCCGGCGCCGGGGTGCGGCATGACGTACAGCAGGGCGTCGGCGGCGCCGAGGGCGCGCAGCGCGACGCCGTCGAGTCCGCTGAGGGTGTCCATGCCGGGGGTGTCCACCAGCGTCCACGGGCGGCGCGGATCCTGGCCGCCTGCGGTCTCGACGACGATCTCCTCGATCTCCTCGCGCGTCGAACCGAGCAGGGCCGGGTCACGGGGGATGCCGCCGCCGGGACGGCCGGGCACGTGGTAGCGGCGGCCGTCGGTGCGGCGCACCTCCAGGCGGTTCTGCACGCCGCCGCGGAACCAGGCGACCAGCGTGGTGCATTCAGTGGCTCCGGTGGCGGCCAGCCGACGGCCGAGCAGGGCGTTGACGAGCGTCGACTTCCCCGCGTTCATCCGGCCGCCCACGGCGATGCGCAGGCCGGGCTCGGCGAGGCGCTGCCGTACGGCGGCCAGTGCGGCGGCCACGGGCCCCTCGGGCGGCAGGTGCGGGACGGCGGCGCGGCACAGGGCGTCGACCCGCCCGCACAGCTCACCCACCGGTTCCGCCGCGGAGGCGGAACCGGTAGGGCCGGTAGGGCTGGTGTGGCTGGTGGGGCCGACCGTCATGCGGGTTCCGGTTCCGGCTCGGGCTCGGCCTCGGGCTTCGGCTCCGGTACGGCCGCCGCGGCGGCCGCGGCCGCCGCCGGATGGCCGATGGCGGAGGCGAGATCACGGCCCCTGGCGATCAGCTCGCCCAGGACCGCCGAGCGGCGCCGGGCGGTCTCACGATCCTTGGCGAGCTGTTCCCGGCCGGCCGCGAGATTGCGCTGGAGTTCCTCCAGTTCGCCCTCCAGGAGCGCGCGCTGGGCGGAGACCTGGTCGGTGATGCGGGCGGCGATGCGTTCGCTGACGTCGTCGACGGTGCGGGTGATCTCCGGGGGGATCTCGGTGGTGAGTTCGGCGACCAGGCGGTGCGCGTACCGCATGGCGTCGCCGCGCACCCGGCCGAGGTCGGTACGGCGCTTGCGACGGTTGGACAGCAGCGCGATCATGCCGAATCCGGCGGCGAGCGGCAGCAGGACCCCGCCGGTGGCCAGCGCCGTCACGGTGGCGGCGAGACCGCCCGCGCCCCAGGCCGGCATGACCCGCTCGACGAGGGCGAGGGCGCCGCGGTTGTCGTGGCCGGTGCTCACCAGGGTGGGGAGCGCGTCCAGCCGTTCGGGGCGGGCGAGGGCGAGTTCGGCGACGGCGGGACCGGCGTCCAGCCGGCACTGGTGCTCCATGAGGGCGACGAGCCGGGCCACCCCCTCCCGGGTGGCGTTGTCCAGGTCCAGCCAGACGGCCTCGACACCGGCCTCCAGGTCCCGGGGCAGTTCGGTGGCGAGGTCGGGGCCGGAGGACGCGGCGATCTTCTCCTCGGCGAGCTGGCGCAGGTCGTTGACGTTGCGCTGGAAGCCCACGCGGAGCCTGCGTTCCAGCTCGCGCGAGGCCTGGCGGAGGTTGCCGCGCCAGGTGGCGTCGGAGCGCTGGAGGGCGCGCAGCGCGTCCCGGTGGCCGCGTACCTCGTCCTGCAGGGTGGGGTCCTGGGCGAGGGAGCGCAGCCGGCGTTCCTGTACGGCGGCGAGCGGGGCGAGTACGGACAGGGTGACGTGCAGGGCGTTGGCGAGGCGCAGCCCGGCGGCCTCCTCGGCGATCCGGCCGGACAGTGCCTCGGTCAGCGGACCGAAGCCGCTGGCCTCCAGGCGGCGCGCGGCGGTCTCCCGGTCGCCGGCGGCGGCCGCCGCGTCCGCGTCGTCCTTGGCGCGGCTGCTGACGGGGAACCAGGGGGCGGCGGCGTAGCGGGGGGCGTGCTCGGCGAGCAGGGCGCGGTTGCGCTCCAGTACGGCGGGCCACTCACGGTACTTGTCGGTCTGGGTCAGGACGAAGACCACCTCGGCGATGCGTTCGGTGGCCTGCTCCAGGAAGCGCAGTTCGGAGGCGGTCAGTTCGCTGGACCCGTTGACGACGAAGACGAGGGCGTCGGCCTGGGAGAGGGTCGCCATGGTGATCCGGGCGTGGCCGGCGACGAGCCCGCCGACGCCGGGGGTGTCCACGAGGGTCAGCCCGGAGGCGAGCAGGGGGGCGGGGACGCCCACCTCGACGTGGTGCACGTCGTCGCGGCGGGCGGTCTGCGTGACGGGGTCGACGGCGGCGTACTCGGCGATGTCGGCCGGGTCGACGGTGACCGGGGCGGAGTCGCCGGTCAGGTGGGCGACGGCGGTGGGCCGGTCGGCGTGCCGGACGACGAGGTGGACGCCGGTGGCGACGTCGACCTCGACGGGCAGCAGGCCGCGGTGCCCGACCAGGGCGTTGATCAGGGAGCTCTTGCCGCGCTTCTTCTCACCGACGACGACGAGGGCGGCGGCGCCGGAACGGATTCGGGCGGCCTCGGCGCGGACGGTGGCGGCCGCCTCCGGGGAGACGGGCGGGCCGTCCGGCCCCTCGGAGCGGGCGGCGCGGTCGAGGAGCACGGCGGCGTCGGCGACGAGGCGCAGTACGTCCGCGGCGCGGGGGTGGGTGTGGCGGATGCCGGTCATGCGGTGCCTCCTGGGTCGCTGCGGTACGGGTCGCCGGGGCCGGCCGGCCCATCGGCATCGGGGGTGAGCGCCCCCCAGGCCCCGGGCCCGGGCGCCCCGGCGCTGCCGGAAGCCGCCCCCTCGTCCTCGACGCCGTCCCGGTCCCGGCCCGAGCCCCCGACGTCACGGCCCGCACCGGGCACCGCTGCGGCGCCCCCACCCTCCGCGGCCGTACCCGGCCGGGCGAAACCGCCGGAGGCGGGAGCCGGACGGGAGTCGGCGGGCTTGGCGGCCTTGGCGGGCTTGGCGGGCTTGGCGGCCCCACCGTCCGCTGTCGTACCCGGCCTGGCGAAACCGCCGGAGGCGGAGGCCGCTGGGGGGTCGGCGGGCGTCTCGTCCCGGCCCTTCGCGGTCGTACCCGGGCGGGCGAAGCCGCCGGGGGCGGAAGCCGGACAGGGGTCGGCCGACGTCACGCCCGCACCCTCGGCGGGGTGTGCGGGCTCGGTCGGCGAGGTCGTACCCGGGGTGCCGAAGGCGCCGAAATAGCCGTCGAACGAGGCCTCTTCGGCGTCGACCTCGCGGGGGCGGCCGAGCAGGGTCCGGGCGGGCGGCTCCGGCTCGTACGCCGCGCCGCCCGTCAGGTGCGCGGGGCGCTGCGGGGTGCCGCCCCGTTTCGCGGACCGGGGGCGCCCGGCCGGTGGTGCGGCGTCGGAGCGGTCACCGTCGATCACGTGGCGCAGGGCTTCGCCCATCCACCCCAGGAAGCCCTTTTCCGCCTTCTCCCGGGAAGGGCGCGCCGGCTTCTGCACCCGCTCCCCCCTCCCCTTCCCCGCCGGCTTCGGGGGCGGCTCGGGGGCGCGGGCCGGGGCCGGCGGGGCCGGGCGCTGAGCCCGGCGGTACTCGGTGACGTCCGCGCAGCAGGCGTGCGTGAGTTCCGGCTCGAGGGCGTCGCGCGACTGCTGCCAGCCCGTGGTCAGGACGCAGTCCGCCATCGGTCCGGCGGCGAGCGCGGCGTCCCACAGGCCGGAGGCCTGCGCCGCCGGCAGCAGGTGGACGTCCGCGGCGTGGGCCGCCGGCCAGCGCCCCGCCGCCGCGGGGTCGGCCGGCCGGCCGCGGTCCGGCCAGGGGGCCGGTTCCGCGGTGCTCGGAAGTGTCACCGCGTCGGGTTCCCGGGCGGCCTCCCAGACCGGCCCGGCCCAGGCCCGGTAGGTGTCGCCCGCCCATTGCGGGAAGGACGCCTCCAGTTCGTCGAGGCCGGGCAGGTCGTGCGCGGCCGACGGATCCGGGTGGTGCCAGCCGACGAACCCGTACAGCGGCCTGCCGTGCTCGTCGTACGCCATCGCCGGCCCCAGCAGCGGCATCCGGCAGGCGGCGCCGACCAGGACCCCGCGCGCACCCCGGCACAGGACGAAGCGCGGCCCGGCGTCGAGCCGTGCGCCGCCGGCGACCACCGCGAGGACCGTGCGTCCGAGCGGTCCCCCCGACGTCTCCCCTTCGGGAAGCGCCCGCCACCAGCGGTCGATCCGGTACGTGCGGCCGTAGACGACGGCAGACCAGCCGCCGTGTCCTCGCGTCTGCTCCCCGGACATCGCCGTCAGCCGCCGATCTGGAGCTTGCCGGAGCGGTAGATGGGCATGTTCTGCAACTCCTCCACCAGTTGCTCGGCCCGGACGCGGGCCGCGTTGACCCGTGCCTGCGCCTCGCCGTGCTGTTCCCGGACCGCGGCGATCTCGGCGTCCCTCCGGCTGATCTCGTTCCTCTTGAGGAAGTTCTTGATCACGCCGCCGCTGCGCAGCCCGTCCAGCTCCTGCGCCTGTTCGTCGAGCTGCCGCTCGACGGCACGCACACGCTCCTCGCCGTGGCGGACGATGCCCTCGTCGAGGTAGTGCAACAGGGCGAAGATCATGGGGTGGTGCAGGTTCTGCGGGTCGACGAGGGCGGGGTCGACCGTGACGGACGCGGGGTCGCCGAAGCTGCCGAGCTGCACCGGGCAGAGCATCGCCGTGACGCCTTCGGAGTCGATGACCTTGACCAGCTTCGACAGGTTGCGCGCGGTCTTCTCCAGCGCCTCGGGGGTGGGCAGTCCGGAGATCTTCCCGATCAGGTCGGCCTTGGTGACCAGTACGACGATCGAAGGCGAGGGCTCGCCCCGCTGCCTGCGCCGGTCGCAGAGGTTGGAGATGGCCCGGGAGAAGCGGGCGATCCGCATGGGGTCGGCGGCGGGGTTGAGGTGGGCCGGGGTGTCGTCGGCGACCCAGCGGCCCACGTGCTGTCCGTCCAGGACGAGGAAGATGCTGTCGGAGCGGTCCAGGCGCTCGGTCAGGGCGGGGATGTCGGCCGGGGCGCCGTCTCCGCCGCGTTCGGTGGCCGCCCCGCCGCGGAAGTCCTGGCAGTCGAAGTCGACCAGCGAGGTCACGCCGTGCCGGAGGACGAACTCGTAGTCGATGGGCTTCTCGTTGTTCGGCGCGGGCAGACTGCCGTCCGCGCACAGGTTCTCCCAGGCCTCGGCGAGGTCGAGGTCGGTGTCCGGGTCGGTGGCGTACATGAAGTAGCCGCGCAGGCCCATCGACAGGGTGGCGTACATGCCGAGCAGGTACGTGGTCTTGCCGGAGCCGGTGGCGCCCAGCATCGTCATGGTGATCCGGTGGTCGCTCATGGGCGGAGTTCTCCCGTTTCGGTGGCGCGGGGCGGGCACGGGTGCGGAGGGCGGCTCGGAATCAGAACCACAGGACGTCCTGCAGGAGGCCTTCCAGTCGTTCGGCCGGTTCGAAGAGGGGTTCCAGCAGCTGGTACTCGGCCTGTGCGGCACGCTCGTGGCGGGCCCTGATCTCGGCCCAGGAGTCCTCCTCCTTCCACCAGCTGGAGATCCGGTCCCAGGGGGTGTCGTTGGCGGCGGCGCGCCGGGCGGACGCGAGGGACTCCTCGATGGAGGTGTGCAGGGCCAGGCCCCGGCCGACGATGCCGTGGTGCAGGCTCCACAGCACCGGCACGGCGACGTTGACCGGTTCGGGGCCGCAGGCCACCAGCGCCAGAGCGCCGCGCAGGTGCTGGGTGCGGGCCACTCCTTCGATGAGGCCGTCGAAGGGCTCCACGAGCCGTTCCAGCAGGCCCGACCGGTCCAGGTCGAGCAGGTCGCTCTTGGTGAACGCGATGACGAGCGGCGTGAGCTGGTCCCCCCGGGCCTCCAGGGCCCGCTGGACCAGGACGGTCATCCGCCGCATGTGGCGGTCGGACCCGCCGTCGGTCAGGAGCCGGTGGGCGTCGACGAACACGACGATGCCCTGGGCCGCGACGAGGTCCTGCTGGAGCTGGCCGGCCTGTTCGCTGTCGGCCTGGCGTTCCGTCAGGGCCCCGCCGCGGTAGTCGCGCCAGCGGAAGGGCAGGACGTCGCGGCCCTGGTACTGGAGGATGAAGTCGAAGACCTGGCGCCTGCTGCTCATGTTCGGGTAGCGGCCGCGCAGCACGGCCTCGGCGGCGGAGGTCAGTGCGCCGTGGACGAGCACGTCGTCGGTGCGCAGGCTGAAGCCCTGGATGCCGTCGCGCATCGCGGCGTACATGAGGGAGACGTAGGTGGTCTTGCCTGCCGCGCTGTGGCCCAGCATGACGATGTCCATCGGGCTCCTCGGCGTCGTGGATCGTGGTCGTGGTCGTGGGTCGTGGGGAGAACGGATGTCGGCGGATGTGCCGATGTCAGGAATGCGGGTGCGGGGTGAAGCCGAAGCCCAGGTCGCCGTCCGGGTTCAGATAGCGCCGGACGCGCCCGCCCGGGGCCGCGGCGCCGGACGCGTACGCCGGCCTCGCGGCCCGCGACGTCGAGGGCTGCGGTGTGGAGGGCTGCGGTGTCGGCGGCGGGACGGCCAGGGCGCCGAGGACGACCGCCGACTTGGGGTCGGCGGTCAGCAGCGGCAGCCTGCCGGTCCGCTCTGCGATCAGGTCGGACACCCGGGGGGTACGGCTGGCGCCGCCGGTCAGGACGATCTCGTGGACGTCCCCGTCGCCGAGCCCGGCGTCGGAGACGGTGGCCGCCAGCAGCTCGTAGCTGCGGGCGAGGAGGGGTTCCGCCGCGGCACGGTACTCGTGGGCGCGGATCAGGAAGGGCTGCGGGTAGCCGGGTACGGCGATGTCCACCGAGCCGGTCTGCGAGAGCGCTTCGCGCGCCACCGTCAGCTCCCGCCCGAGCGCGGCCCGCTGGGCCGCCGCGGGCGGCCCGGGGTCCTCCCAGAGGTCGTACCAGGGGGCGGGGTCGCGGTCAGCGGTCCGTTCGCCGAGCAGGTCGCGCAGGCACTCGTCGAGGTCCTCGCCGCCGAGGTAGGGGTCGCCGCCGATGGCGACGGTGTCGAAACCGTGGGCGGTACGGCGCAGCACCGCGGTGTCGAAGGTGCCGCCGCCGAGGTCGTAGACGGCGACGGCGCCCCCCTCGGGCACGGCGTGGACCTGGCCGTGGTGCAGGGCGGCCGCCACCGGTTCGGGCAGGAAGCCCGGGTCGGTGATGCCCGCCCGGTCGGCGGCGTCGGCGAGCCTGCCGAGTTCGGCGGTACCCCAGCGGGCGGGGTGGGTGAGGACGGTACGGACGGGCGCGCGGCCGTCGTGGGTGGCGCGGGCCTCGGCGTACACGCGGCGCAGGACCGCGGCGGCCAGTTCCGCGGCCGGCACGGACCGGCCGCCGAGCAGCACCGCCGACTGCCGGGCCAGGGCCCGCTTGGGGGCGCGTTCGGCCTGTTCGGGATGGTGCGCCGCGCGCTGCTGGGCGGCCCGGCCGGTGAGGAGGACGCCGCTGTCGTCGAGGCAGACCAGGGCCGGCAGGCAGCGGCTGTTCTCGATTTCCAGGGAGCGGGGAGCGACGCCCCCGCCGGCGGCCTCGTCCCCGAACGTGGCCGCCGTGGTGAAACAGGTGCCGAAGTCGACGGCGAGCGACCACTCACGCTCCCCTCGCCCCGCGTGGGCGGTGCCCCTGCCGTTGGCCACAACTCCCCCTGGGTGACGTCGTCCCGCTCCCTGGCCCGGCACACCCCGCACCGGGAGCCCCATCGTGGTCCGGCAGCGGCGTCGAGATCCGGTCAGGTGAGGTAATGCGGGTACCCGCCGGGAATCCTCCGGGTCGGGGCGGGCCGGAAGTCGCCGGGCCGGCAAAGTGACTGGTGAGTAGGCGAGTTGGGGCGGGCAGCGGTCCGTGGTGCGGATGGGGAATGTCTCGCTCCACCGGCTCGCAGCATTGCCTTCTCCGGTCTGTCCATCTGATCCCCGGACAACTTCTGTGTGCGCTAGGTTCCTCGCACTGGCACCGCCCCGTGCACGAGCGGGCGTGAAAGCCGAGGGGGGCTCCCATGCGCATGCACACACCATCCAGCTCCAGGAACCACACGACCGCGGCGAGTCGTTGGCCCCAGGGCACACTCATGGCCAATCTGGCGGCCGACGACCGGGAGACGCTGATCGGCCTGGGCAGGGTCGTCACCTACGGCGTCGGGGAGACCCTCATACGGGAAGGAGGCCCCGAGACCACGGCCCTGCTGATCACCGCGGGCTGTGTGAAGGTCTTCGGCGGCGCCGAGGACGGCGCCACCGTGCTGCTGGCCCTGCGGGTGCACGGCGAGATCGTCGGTGAGATCTCCGCGCTGGACGGCCAGCCGCGGTCGGCCACCGTGGTCGCCGTCCGGCCCACCGCCACCCGGGTCCTGACCTCCGCCGCCTTCCGCTCCTTCTTACGCGAGAGCCCGACCGCGGCGGAGGTCGTACAGCGGTCGGTGGCGGGCAAGCTGCGCGGTGCCACGCGTCACCGCATCAACTCCAGCAGCGGTACGGCGACGGTCCGTCTCGCCCGTACCCTGGACAACCTGGTCCGCAGCTACGCGCGCGCCGTCCCCGAGGGGCTGCGGATCGACGTACCGCTGAGCCACGCGGACCTCGCCGCCCTCGCCGGGATCTCCGACGCCAGCGTGCAGCGCGCCCTGCGCAGCCTGCGCGCCGCCGGCGCCGTGGCCACCAAGTACCGGGGCGTGATCGTCCGCGACCCCGGCATCCTGCGGGCCATCGCCGGGCAGAGCGGCTGGCCGGCCTCCGAGGAGAACCTGCTCCCGGGGATTCCCACCCCGCGCGGCCCGCGGCCGCCGCGGCCCAAGCAGCCGCCGTTGCGGCCGCGCCCGCCCCGTACCGAACCGGTCACCGGCCCCTACGGCCCACCCCTGGCCGCGCACGGCCCGGCGCCCGCTCCGGCGGCGCCGCCGGAGGAGGACGGCTCGCTGTCCGAGACGGGCTGAATCCCCGCCCGGGCCGGCACCGGCGCGTATCCGTCCGTACCGCGCATCCGTCCGTACCGCGTACCCGTCCGTACCGGTCCGGGCCGTGTCCGAAAAGGCGTCACCTGACCAATTCTCATGAGGATCCTCCGGCGACAGTGGTCACGACGGCCAACGCGCTTGGGGGGTTGGTGTGGTGACACAACGCAGATTCGGACGCGCTCCCTGGCGCTCCGGGGAGAAGCAGGAACCGGCGCGGCCGTCCGTCGTGCCGGGCCCGACCCACCGCAACCCACAGGCACTCGCCGCGGAGCTGCGGGAACTGGCCGCCCACCCGCGGGCCGGCTCCCACGGCGCCGCGCTGCGGGAACTGGCGGAGTCGGTGGCGCGCGGCTCCGGCCTGGAGGTCTGGGCGGGCGGCGGCCTGGTCGCGGCGTACGGCGGGCCCGACGCCCTGGCGCCGGGGCCGGACGAGGACGCCGCACGGGGCCGCAGGCTGGGCGCGCTGCCCACCGTCCTGGTGTTCGTACCGCTGCTGATCACCTGGTTCGGGCTGGGTGCCGCCGCCTGGGCGTACCAGCGGATGCGGGACTCGGGCAGTACGGCCCAGGGATCGTTTCTGACGCTGTGGCAGCAGGGCTTCGACGGACGGCTGTGGCCGGTGCTGCGCTTCGACATGATGGCGCTCTGGACGGTCCTGGCCCTGTCCGCGCTGGCCACGGCCACCCTGATGCGGCACCGCTGGGAGGAGCGGGACGAGAGCGAACGCCGACTGCTGTCCCAGCGGCTGTCCGGGGCGCTCGTGCAGACCCAGGCACTGGCGGCCGGCGCCGCCGCGGCCTCCCCCGGACGGTTCACGGCCGAGCTCCAGGGAGCGGCAGAGCGGCTGCGCGACCTGCTGGGCCAGGCCGCCACCGTCCAGCAGTGCGCCCGGGACCTGATCGTCCAGGCGGACGGCGCGGCCGGTCGCAGCGTCGCCGCCACGGCCGCGCTCGGCTCCGCGGCGGACGCGCTGCGCTCGGGCACGCAGCAGATGCGCGCGTCGGCGCGGACCGCCGCCGCGGCGGCGGAGCAGGTGGCGGCCGGGAGCCGGCTGCTGGCGGAGAGCGTCGACTCGGCCGTCACCACCCTGCGTACGTCGGTCACGGAATCCTTCGTGACCGCCGGGCGGGACGCGGCGCGGCTCATCGGCGCGGCCGGTGAGTCCGTCGCGTCCCGGTTCGACACGGTCGCGGCGGCGGCCGACGAACGGGGATCCGCGGCGGCCGGGCACGCGGCCGAGTCGATGGACCGGGTGGGCCGGGAGGTCCGCGACGCGCTGGCCGCGGCCCGGGGGTCCTTCGCCGAGTCGACGCAGCTCCTGGGCTCGGCCGTGAACGGCCTGGACCGTTCGCTGACCACGCTCCCCTCCTCGCTGGAGTCCTCCGCGTCCGAGGGGGCCGAGCGGATCGGCATGGCCTACGAGCTCGCGGTCGCCGCCCTCTCCGCCTCCCTGCGGCAGGAGGTCCGCGCCGTGTCGGCCGAACTGGGCGACCGCATCGAGGAGTTGCGGGAGGCAGTGGCGGGCCGGCAGACGGCGGAGCAGGACCTGCGGGCCGGGCGCACCCCCTACGAGGCCCAACTGGGCGCAGCGGTGGCGGAGTTCCACGACACGGTGCGCGCACTGACCAAGGCGCTGCGGGAGGCGGGCCCCGCGGTCACCGACGGCGCGCGGCACCGGGCCGCCCGGCCCGCCGGGGACGGACCGCGGGCCGGCGCGGACGACGCCCCCGTCCGGAACCTGCACACTCCCGCAGGCCCCGCACCGGACGCACCCGGCGCCGCAGACCGCCGCCAGGACCGCAGCGACCCGTCGGCCCCCGGCCGGGGCCCTGCCGGTCCTCCGGCCGCCGGCCGCGGCGGGCACGGCGACGCGCGTACCGGAGACGACCGGGAGGAGGTGCGGTGAGCCGGGACTCCGGACGCCCGGCCGGCACCTACCTCGCCGGGTGGCTGTTCGCGGACCTGCTGCTGGTGATCGTGCTCGTGGTGCTCGGCAGCGAGATGCCGGCGGCCGCACCGGATCCGCCCCCGACACCGACACCGACGGCCACGGCCCCGGCCCCGGTTACGGCCACACCCGATCCGTCGCGGAGCCCCTCCCCCACCCCCTCGGACACCTCCCGGCCCGGCGGCCTCGACCCGGTCACCGTCTCGGTCGGCATCCGCCTCGACCCCGACGCCCTGATCGCGGGCAGCCCCTCCGAGACCGCCGAGCTCGCCCGGCAGGTCAACGAGGAGATCAAGCGCTACGCGGGCCGCACCGCGGCCTTCGTGATGGTGTTCGGCACCGTCCGCTCCGGCGGCTCCGTCGACAACGGGCGCAGTGATGCGTACGCCACCGCGGTGGCACGACAACTTCCCCAGGCCGCCCCGCGGTTCTTCCCCCCGTACTCGGAGAAGATCATCCGCGGCTACCACGACAGCGGCGCGGGCATCGCCTCCGGCACCGCGCGGATCGAGCTCTTCTTCCTGCTGTCCTGACCGGACGCCCCCTCAGCGGCGGACAGTTGGGCGGCCCGACAGCCTCGACGGAGTGTGGATCGCTGTGACCTCCACGACGAACGACCTGAGCCTCGCCGACCTCCGGCTCTTCGCCCAGCAGACCCTGACGATGCTCAGCGAGCAGGACGTCCCCGACACACCCGAGGCGCACGCGTCACGGGACCGCGTCCAGGCCCTGGCCGGCGAACTCGCCTCCCGGCTCGACGCGCCGGTGACCATCGGCGTGGTCGGGGAGTACTCGGTGGGCAAGTCCCTCCTCCTCGGCACCCTGCTCGGCCGGCCCGACCTGCTGCCGGTCGAGGCCGCCCCCAGCACCGGCAACATCACGGTGCTGGAGCTGACGCGCGGCGCGCCGGGCCGTCGGACGACCGTCTCCTCGACCACCGACATCACCTTCCTCGACGAGGGCCGGCTCGCCGCCTGCGTGGGCGCCATCCTCGGCGAGCTCGTCGCCACCGTGGACGCCAGGCACCCGCAGCTCGGCGCGCGCGAGATGCTCGGCGGCTACAACCCGGTCACCGACCCGCGCGGCTGGGCGCCTTTCGAGGCCTGGTACCCGCGGCTGTGGCCGTCGGGCACCGGTCCGGTCGCCTTCGAGACGATCTCGGCGGCGCACCGCGACGCCGTCACCGAGCTGTGCCGGATCCGGGACGCCGCGCTCGGCCAGCAGGACCTGCTGGGCAAGCCCATCGGGGTGGCGACGGAGTCGATCCGCGCGGCCCTGGTGCTGGAGGCGGCCCGGCGCACCCCGCCGACGGCTCCCAAGCGCAACGTACAGCCCTTCGACATGGCGCAGCTGAAGCAGGAGAAGACCGCGCCGGACGCGCTGCGGCGGGCCTTCCCGCTGATCGAGCGGGTGACGCAAGCGGTCACCCTGTCCCCGGACCACTGGGACATCGGCGGGCTGACCGCCGAGGAGCACACCGTCCGGCTGCTGGACTTCCCCGGCATCGGGGCGGCGGGGTCCTACGGACGGGACACCTTCCTCAGCCGCCGCGAGCTCGTGAACGTCCACACGATCCTGCTGGTGCTCAGCGCCTCGCGGGCGGAGTCCAAGGGTGCCTCGGCGTTCTGGGACATGCTCACCGAGGACGGGCGGCAGCCGCAGGCGCTGGCCAACGCCGCGCTGGTCGCCGCCAACGCCTTCGACCTGGCCAAGCCCCCGGCCCTCAGCCAGTACCCGGAGGGGCCGCTGCCGCTGGAGAAGCTGCTGCCCCACGCCGCCGAGGTCAACGGGATCCACGTCTACGGCAACAAGTTCGTGGCGCAGCGCGAGGACGGCATCGTCGCGGTGTCCTCGATCAACGCCATCCGCGCGCACAAGCTGTCCTACACCCGGACCTCCGCCGAGACCCACGACCGGATCCGGGCGGCGCTGAACGACCTGGATCCGCCGGGCACCCGGCGGTGGGAGCCGATCGCGGCCCGGCTGGCGGCGGCCGACCCGGGCAACGCGTGGACGCCGCGGCTGCGCGCGTACGACGACGACGGCGGCATCACGCGCCTGCGCACCCTGATCGTGCAGCACGTACGACGCCACGGGGTCGCCCAGAAGCTGGAGCGGGCGCAGAGCTCCCACCACAAGCTCGCCCGCGAACTCGCCGTGCTGCGCGGCCACGTGCGGCGCGCGGGCGGCGGCCGCACCGAGGAGTACCGGGAACTGTCGCAGAAGCTGACGGAGTTCCGCAGGCTGCTCGACCGCATGCTGCCGGCCCTGCACGCGCTGCGCGCCGACGGCCTGCCGGGCGGACCGGACGGCGGGCCCGACACGCAGGAGGCGGGCGGCCGGCCGCCACGGCGCGGTGAGACCGCGGAGGCGGTGCGCGACGAGGTGTTCGACTGGCGGGAGTGGCAGGAACTGCTGGGGCGGGCCGAGCGGGACCGGCACCACCTGGTGCCCCGCAGCGAGCCGCCGTCCAGCCAGGGCATCCGGATCGGCCTGCGTCCGGGCCGCGCGGCGGCGGCCGCGCGCACGGCGGCGGGCTCCGGTAGCGGCGGCGACGGCGCCTCGGCGGACTCCACCGAGGCCTTCCTGGACAAGTTCCGTTCGCTGATCGAGCGCCGTACGGACGAGGGCCGCGACCAGCTCCGCGCCTGGTTCGAGAACTGGGTGGCGTACTGGCGCGAGGAGTTCGGGCCGCTGCGTGCCTGGATGGAGGACGAGGCCACCGACGCCGTGCTCACCGAGTTGTTCACGCGGCTGCGCGGCAGCGCGCAGAAGGCCGACCATCAGCTGAACCACCTGTGGACGGCGCTGGATCCGGTCACGGCGACGGAGCGGATCACCGAGCTGCTGTCCGCGCCCGGGCCCAGCGCCGAGGAGCAGGAGGCCCGGTTCCCGGCCCGGTCCCCGCACGCCCTGCCGTGGCACCACCGGATGCCGCTGCTCGACCCGCAGTCCGAGGAACGCGAGCGGCACCCGCGGTCGGTGGTGCAGCTGCGCCAGAACACGGCGGACGCCGCCGCCCGGCTGGTCACCGAGTACCTGGGACGCGCCCTCGCCCGGATCGAGAAGGACCTCGTCGCCCTGTACACGAAGGCGAACGAGTACCTGCCCACGGAGACGGAGGTGCGGCCACCGCGCCCGTCCTTCCCGTCCGCCTCCGCGGCCCACGACGGCGCTGCGGACTCCGAGCCCGATCAGCCCATCGACGTCCTCATCCGAGCCTGGAGCACCGACTGACATGAGCGCCGCACTGAACATCTCCTTCCGTGCCCCGCACACCGGCGCCGCCTCGGGCGTGGTCGCGCTGGGGCGCAGGCACTTCCGTCTGTACGCGGGCCCGGACGGCATTCCGCTGCCCGAGGTGGTCCTGGAACAGGACGAGGAGGGCGGCGGCCCCGCGGTCGTCACCGTCCACCTGCCCGCCCGGATCGAGGTACGGGCCGAGAGCGGGAGTCTGATCCCCGCCCAGCTGGCCTATGCGCTCCAGGCCTGCTGGGTGCCGCAGGAGTTCGCCCCGATCACCGTGGACGGGCCGCGGACCCTGTCGTCCGAGGCTCTGCTGCCGACGTCCCTGGTGCATCCCGAAACGGGGCCGGCGGTCACCCCGGACGGCGAACCCCTGCGGCTGGACGTCTACTGGAGCGTCGACTACGCCGGCTCGCAGGGTGCCGAGACGGCGCACGGGGCGGTCATGCTGGAGTTCGCCCCGCCCGGCGAACAGCCCGGGCCGGTCCCGCAGGCGCCGGAGGAGGACGACCACCTCCGACTGCGCGACCTTGCGGGCACCAGCCATCAGCACGAGTTCGTCGTCGTGGACTTCGGTACGACCGCGTCGACGGCGACCCTGCACGACGAGAAGAAGGTCAAGCAGCGGCTGGTGGACCGGGCGCAGGCGGCCTCCCTGTCCGCGATGCTGGCGGACCTGCTGGGGCCGCCCGCCGACGCGCCGCCCGCCTGGCGCGAGGAGGTGAAGGCGCTGCTCGCCGGTACCGTCACGCTGCCGCGCGAGGACGACACCGGGACGACGGGGGGCACGGTCCTGGCACGGGTGGCGGAGCCCGCGGCCGCCGACGCGCTGATGCTGCGCGTGGAGAGCATCCGCCAGCAGGCCGAACCGGAGCTGCGGCGGTGGCTCAACCGGCGGCTGCACGCCGGCTACGCGGCGGTGATCGGCACCCCTCCGCTGGAACGGCACGGGATCCAGCCGGTCGAGTACCCGGACGGCACCGGACGGCGCACCCACGCCCCGGCCAGCGCGATGCTGGAGGTGGAGTATCCGGGCGCGGTGGTGCCCGAGGACCCGAAGGCGCGGCGCTTCGAGCTGTGCGGAGACGACACCCGCGGTCTGACGGGCATCAAGCGGGCCGCTCTGCAGCTCAAGCCCGAGCCGGTGGCGGGCAGCGACCTGTCCGCCGACCACCTCGCGCAGCACATGTACCTGCTGCTGGTGGAGGGCGCCGAGGAGGCCACGTACAACGGGATGCTGGGCACGGTCAGCAGGGTGCCCACCGTCGTGGTGACGTATCCGACCACGATCCTGCCCGAGGTCAAGGAGCGGCTGAAGGTGCTGGTCAGCCGTGCTCTGGGCGGCCCGATGACCGTCATGGACTACGACGAGGGCCTGGCCGCCGGGCTGTACTTCCTGATGCGGGACCTGACCGACGACCTCAACGCGGGGCTGGAGGCCCTGCGGGCGCGGTGCCGCCGGGTCGGGGACGCTCCGCCGACCTGGCACCGCATCATGCTGGTGATCGACATCGGGGGCGGCACCACCGACATCGCGCTGCTGCGGCTGACGCTGGTCGACCAGACCCCCGAGCTGACCGAGGAACAGGAGTTCGTCGCTGGCCGCACCTACCGGCTGGAGCCCGAACTGCTCGGTTCGACGGGCCACGAACGGCTGGGCGGGGACCTGCTGACGCTCCAGGTGCTGTACTGGATCAAAGCCCGGCTGGTGGACGAGCTGCGCTCCCCCGGCCGGGAGGACGACGACCCGCGGGACGGGGTCGATCCGGCGGTGGGCGCCGGTCCGCGCGTGGAGCGGCGCGCGCTCGCCGAGGCCGTCGCCGAGCAGGCCGCGGACCAGCTGGACACCATCGTCTCCGACGGCATCCGGCAGATCCTGTCCGACTGCCTGCCCACGGACTGGGCCGGGGTCGGCGACCCGGCCGAACGGGAGGCCCGCTACACCCGCTTCAGGCTGCTGTGGCGGCTCGCCGAGCGCAAGAAGCGGGAACTGGGCGAGGCGGGTGCCGTGGACGCCGTCCTCAAGCACGAGGACGTCGACGCGGTCCTGCGGGCCGCGCCGCACACGCTGGGCACGGTGAGCGGTCCGATCACCCTCGACGCGGGCGAGTTCCGCAAGCTGATGCGGCCCGTGCTGCGGCGGGCGGCGAAACTGGGCGCGGATCTGGTGCGCGGCTCGTTCCGGCGGATCCACGAGGAGAACGCGCGGCGCGTGGAGCAGGGACTGGACCCGCTGCCCGAGCCGGTGCTCGACCAGGTGGTGCTGTCGGGACGCACCAGCGCTCTGGAACAGCTCCAGGAGCAGGTCGTCTCGGCGCTGCGCCAGGACGAGTCGGACGGCAGGACGGGGCTGGGCTGGCACGAGGCCACGGAACTGTCCGTCGAGCGGGAGTTCGCCAAACAGGCCACCTCCCTCGGCGCGGCGTGGGCGCACTCGATCCGCAACCGGTCCGGGCAGATCGACCGCACGCGCGATACGGGCGGACGCACCGGAGGTTCCATCCGGATGAGCGATCTGGACATCAGGCTGCAGGGCCTCTTCTCCAGTCTGCCCTGCCACTTCGGGCCGGTCGGTCAGATGGGGCGGGTCAATCCGCTGCTGTGGGCGGGCGATCCGTTCATCGAGCTGGACTCCTCGGGCCGGCTGGGCGTGCGGACCGGCTGGAACCCGCTGAGCCGCGTCGTCGAGCTCCACCGCGACATCGGATCCGGCGACTCCATCCAGTGGGGCGTGTTCGATCTCGCGCTGACGGCGAGGGCGGAGAACTTCACTCCGCTCGAATCGGTGTGGCGCCCGCCGGGCGGCAGCGGCCGCGGGGTCAACTACCAGATCGAGATGGACCACCGGCTGGTCGCGTCGATCCTGCTGTGCAACGGGCCGGCTCATCTGCTGGTGGCCGGGCTGGGGCTGGAACTCGACGGACTCGTGCCCGGCCTGTCCTTCGACCCCGACCTGCCGGGGTGCTCGGTGCCCGGCCGGATCTGTGTCGCGACGGGCGTGGACCACAACGGCGTACGGCAGTTGGCCGAGGTGTTCCCGGCGACGGAGCCGGCCGGCCCCACCGGCGGCGAAGGCCTGCAGGCGGCGGCCGCCGGCTATCTGCCGGAGTCCTTCCACGAGAGCGCCGACGCCGACGAACTCCCCCTGCCGGGCCGGGTCGCGGCGATCCCCGTCCCGCCGCTGGAGGCCAACCACACCTACACGTACGAGTTCTACCTGGAGCGGGACGAGGGTGACCCGGTGTTCCTGGGCCGGCTGAGCGCCGCGCAGCAGGGCCGGCACCACGCCACCCTCGACGCCCGGGGCCGGCTGCGGGTGCACCGCGGCGTGGTGCCGTACGTGCCCGCCGAGACGCTGCGTGAGGTGCAGCGGTATCCCGGGCGGGTGCTGGGGCGGCGGATGGATCCGCCGGTCAGCGACTTCAACCACCACTGGGACCCGAACAGCGGGAGGCACTGATGAGCGGCACGGACGACGGCGTACGGGCCGACGCGCTGACCGTGTGCCTGGGCGAGTTCGCGGAGGCGGCGGCCGAGGTGCTCGGCACCCCGTCGGAGTGCCGTGAGGTGGTGCTCGACGCGCTGAGCCGGTGCTGGGACGAGCTGCGCTGGGTGGGCCGCCACCTCCACCCGTACGCGAACGACCCCGCGGAGGTCTACGACCGCTTCGACTCGGCGAGGGCCTCGCTGGAGCGCGGGCTGTGGGCGGCGGGTGTTGCGGCGGCGCCGGAGTACCTCGGGAATCGGGACCTCGGGAATCGGGACCGCAGCGCACAGGACCGCAGCGCCCAGGACCACGGCGAGCAGGACCACGGCGGAGAGGACCGCACCGGGCAGGAGCACGCCGGGCCGGAGCCGGCCCCGTTCGAGGCGGACGCCTCGGAGGAGGGGCCCGCATCCGCAACGCAGTCGCCGCCCGACGACGGTCACGTCGCCCCGGGACAGGTGGCGCCCGACGGCGACGGCGCGGGCGGGACCGGCGCGGAGGGGAGTGAGGACCGAACCGGCGCGGCGGCCGACGGGTCGGGGCCGGACCACCCGGCGGGCTCCTCCGTGACGGGCCCGACCGGCGACCAGCCGTCATCCTCCGGTGCCGAGGCCGAGACCAGTGCCGGGGCCGAGACCAGTGCCGGGGCCGGGGCCGAGGCCGGGGCCGAGGCCGGGGCGGAGCCCGCCGCCGACCCGCTGGCCGGCTTCGCCGACGCCCTCGGCGCTCTCGAAAGGAAGCTCCTCGCCGAGCAGATCCGCTTCCTGCCCCCCACGACGCAGTCCGCCGCCGTCCGCCCCGCGGTCACCGCCGCCGAACGCATCGCGGCCACCTGGCAGCGCGTGCACATGGCACTGCTCCGGCTGCCCACCCACCCCTGCGACGAATGGCGCGCACAGGCCCGCGAAGTCGCCGCGGCCGCCGGTCTCGCCGTCCCCGCCGAGGAAGCGTCGGATCCCAACGTGATCGTTCCCGGGCTGCCGCAGGGCCTCTACGTCGCCCAGCGGGTACGACTCGCCCTTCCCGCTCCCCGGATGGCCGCCAAATCCGTCGCCAGGGAGATCCACGAGAGGCTCGGCATCTCACCCGAAGCCGTGATGGAGCTGCCGGCCGCGGATCCTCGGCTGGCGTGGGCCGTGCGGGCCGAGCAGGCGCTCCGCCTGGTGGACCTGGACCCCGAACTACAGGTGGCTGTGTTCCCCGACTCCAGGCCGGCCGGCCTGGAGTCGCAGACGGTACGGATGAGCTACCGGCAGCGCCTGAACAGCACACTGGAGGGCGCGGCCTCGGCCGTGGCGGGTGAGGGCGAGTGGTCGGCCGACAGCCGCCTCGGGGCGGCCCACTCGCTCGACATGGTTCTCGGCGGGCTGATGCACAAGCGGCCCGCCGCCCCGGACAGCTGGTGGGCGCGGTGGCGCGACGGCGTCTCGGAGATCCTCGATCCCCTGGCGGACAGCGCCGGATACGAACGCGTGCGCATTCCCCTGGCCAAGTGGCAGCCGTCGCACGTCGAGGCCTACGCCGGCAAGACCATCCCCGGTGTCGGCGCGATCGAGGAGCCGCTGGTGCAGTGGGTGGTGTGGACGCCGTTGCGGCCCAGGGACAAGGCCGCCCGGAACGAGCACCGGGGCCGGGTCGTCATCCGTCCTCCGAAGGGCTACCGATGACACACCACCCCGTGAACGCCGACGGGGCGGCGCGGTCCGGCACGACCCACCGGGCCCGGCGGGTCGGCGAGCTGCTCGCCGCGTCCGCGACGGGCCGTGCCAACGGGCTCTCGCCGCAGCTCGTGGCCGACCTCGCGGACGCCTGCGACGGCACCGGCGGGTCGCCCGTCACGGTGCGCGTGGCCGTGCTGCGCGCACACATCGGTCCGGGTTCCGCCCAGCGCCTGGCACCGCTGCTGACCGGGGTCCGCCCACCGGGACCGCCCGGCGCGGAGGACGTCGTACCGCTCACCTACGTGCACGAACCTGCCGACCTGCCGCAGCTGCGGCTCAGCGGGGCGCAGGTGCGCGCGCTGAACCGGCTGGCCGGGACGCTGGCCGGGACGCTGGCCGGGCCGGAGCACCTGGGCGTGGCGGCGCTGGCCCGGGACGGCACGGCCGCCTGGCTGCGCGTACGGGCGGCGCAGCGGCGGCGGGCGTTCTTCCGGCCCCGGTACGCGGGCCAGGAAGAGGTGGAGCGGGCCTGGCGGCGGATCCAGGACGTCACCGCGGCGGGCCTGGGAGCGGCTCCCGGGGCGGTCGGTGCGGTCGGTGCGGTCGGTGCGGTGCTGGACGTCCCGGTGCGCCACCCCTTCCTCTTCCACGGTGATCCGCTGCCCTGGCCGGCCACGGGCGGTGGCGCCGACGGCCGCGGGCGCATCGAGGTGACCGACCTGCCCGTACCGGCGGGCGGCGGGCCGGCGGCACACCTGATGGAGGTCCTGGACGCCGCGCACCTGGTACTGGCCGCCGCCCCGGCCACGGCGCTGGCGGGCCGGGAGCCACTGCCCGCCGCCTTCCGCCGCCTGCTGGAGCGGACCCGTCCGGGCGGGGACCGGGCCGAGGTGGTGCTCGTCGCGACGACCGCCGGGCGGCGCGGCCCCGGCGCGACGGCCGCGCTGGGCGCCCGGCTGCGCGGCCGGGCCCCGGTGACGGTCGGGCCCGCGGCGCGGGACCTGCCCGTGTACGCCGTCGCGGTGGTGGAGGCCGAACAGGCACTGCGGATCCTGCGCCGCCCGCAGGGCCGGCCCGCCGCGGCGCTGGAACAGGCCCGGGCGGACTGGGAGATGTCCGGGATGCCGGAGTTGTGCGACGGGGTGCTGACGCCCGCGCTGGACCGGGTGGCCCGGACCGGAGGGGAGCTGACGCTGCGGCGCTTCCGTGCGGCGCTCCACGGCGTGCGGCTCGACCACCGCCGTCCGGCCGGCGCGCGGCCGGCCCCGGCCGGGGAGGACGACGCCGAGCGCCTGTGGGACGAGCTGGAGGCCTTCGCGGCGGGGCCGCTGGCGGAGCGGGCGGTACGACGCTTCGCAGCGTCCGGCGTACGGACCTCCTCCGGTGCCCCGCCCAGCGCCACCGCCTCCGGCGCCGCCACCGATGCCGATGCCGATGCCGATGCCGATGTCCAGGATCCGTCCGACTCCCGGGGAGCTGCTTCGCCATGACCACCACGACCTGGCTGATCGTCCTCCTGGTGCTGTCCGTCGTCGCGAACGTCGCGCTCACGGCGCAGCTGACCGCCCGGCGGCGCAGGCCCCAGCCCCTGCCCCCGGCCACCGTGGTGACCGAATCGCCGCACACCCTGCGCGAACTGGAGAGCACGCGCCAGGAACTGGAGCAGGCCCGGCGGGCCGCGGACCACGCGGCGGGGCTGATACAGGGCCGCGATCTCGAACTGGGCCGGGTCCGCGGGCTGCTCGAGCAGACCCGGGCCCAGGCGGCCGACGCGGCCGCCGCCGCGGAGGAGACCCTCGCGCTGGGCAAGGAACGGGAGGAGCTCCTGGCGCGGCTGCGCGAGCTGGAGGAGGAGCTGCGGCGGCGTTCACGCGAACGCGACGACGCCCAGACCCAGGCCCTGGCCCGGATCCACGAGCTGGAGCGGCGCCTGGCGGACGCCGACGCCCGCGTCGACGGCCCGCTCGGACCCGAGCCGGTCTCCCCGGCGATCCCCCGGCAGTTGCCGGTCGGCCGCGACACGACCACCGACAGCAGCGTGGACGGCGCCGACCTCGGGCCGGTGGTGGTACGGGCCGCGTCGGCGCGCGGCGACCGCGCGCGGCACGACGGTGAGCACCGGCGTGACGCGGTGCTCCTGCGCTTCGCCGAGGAGATCCCCTCGCCGACGCTGCTCAGCGTGGTGGCGGCGGGCGCCCCGCGCGGCCGGTGGTCGCAGTCGGGGGCCGACCGGGCCTGCCGGAGCCTGGCCACGCAGGTCGGCCGGTACGGCGAGGGCCTGGGGCGCGAGCTGTACGGACCCGAGGGCGACGACGGCGCCCTGGGCGCCCTGCTGCGTACGGCGCTGCAGGGCGTCGCGCACTCGATGCGGCTGGTGACCCGGGGCGAGGGCCCGGACGGCGAGGCCGACGACGCCGCGATCGAGGTGTCGCTGACCGCGCTGCTGACCCGGCTGGGCGACGGCCGGGAACGTGAGCACCTCGCCTTCGGCGTCGGCGACGGCGCGCTGCTGCGACTGCGGGACGGGGAGTGGAGCGTGGTCTTCACACCCGGGGAATCGGCGCTCGACCGCGCCCTGCGGCTGCCCGCGCACGCGGCGCGGGTCGGCTGGGCACGGCTGGCCACGCTGCCCGGCGACGTCCTCGCGGTGTGCAGTCCGCCGATGGCGGAGCTGCTGCTGCGCGAGGACGCCGGCCCGTGGTTCGCCGCCCGGTGGGCGGGCCGGCAGCCGTACCTGACCTCGTTCCTGTCCGAGGTGAACGTCCCGGTCCGGTCCACGGGCGGCGACCGTTCCGTGGTCTGCCTGTGGGACTTCGGTGACGCCCGGGACGCCAGGTCGGCGGTGCACTGACACCCGTCGGGGGCCTTGGCGGTCCGCTCCCCCGCCCGCCGGTTCCGGCGGGCGGACCCGGGCTGTCGGCGGGTGCCGATAGGCTTCGTGGATGGCCCTTCCGGACACTTCCCCCGATACCTCCGACGCTCTGCAGGTCCTGCACCGTGTGTTCGGATACAGCTCCTTCCGCGGTGAGCAGCAGGAGATCATCGAGCAGGTGATCAGCGGCGGCGACGCCCTCGTGCTGATGCCGACCGGCGGCGGCAAGTCGCTCTGCTACCAGATCCCGGCGCTGGTCAGGGAGGGCACCGGTGTCGTGATCTCGCCGCTGATCGCCCTGATGCAGGACCAGGTGAACGCGCTCAACGCGCTCGGGGTGCGGGCCGGATTCCTCAACTCGACGCAGGACCCGTACGAGCGGCAGGCCGTCGAGCAGGCCTTCCTCGCCGACGAGTTGGACCTGCTGTACCTGGCCCCCGAGCGGCTGCGCACCGAGAGCGCCCAGCGGCTGCTCGACCGGGGCAAGGTGTCGGTCTTCGCGATCGACGAGGCGCACTGCGTCGCCCAGTGGGGTCACGACTTCCGGCCCGACTACCTGGCGCTGTCCATGCTGCACGAGCGCTGGCCGAAGGTGCCGCGGATCGCGCTGACGGCGACGGCCACCGAGGCCACCCATGCCGAGATCGTGGCGCGGCTCGGGCTGGAGGACGCCCGGCACTTCGTCGCCAGCTTCGACCGGCCGAACATCCAGTACCGCATCGTCCCGAAGAACAATCCGCTCAAGCAGCTGCTGGAGCTGATCCGGACCGAGCACGCCGGGGACGCCGGCGTCGTCTACTGCCTCTCCCGGGCCTCGGTGGAGAAGACCGCGGCCTCCCTGGTGGAGCAGGGCATCGACGCCGTGGCCTACCACGCCGGGATGGACGCCCGGGCCCGCGCGGCGAACCAGGCGCGCTTCCTGCGGGAGGAGGGGGTCGTGGTGGTGGCCACCATCGCGTTCGGCATGGGCATCGACAAGCCGGACGTGCGTTTCGTGGCGCACCTGGACCTGCCGAAGTCGGTCGAGGGCTATTACCAGGAGACCGGCCGCGCCGGCCGCGACGGCGAGCCCGCCACGGCCTGGCTGGCGTACGGCCTGCAGGACGTGGTCCAGCAGCGCAAGCTGATCGAGGGTTCCGAGGGCGACGAGGCGCACCGCCGCTCCTTGAGCATGCACCTGGACGCCATGCTGGCGCTGTGCGAGACGGTCGAGTGCCGGCGGGTGCGACTGCTGGCGTACTTCGGGCAGACGGGCACCCCCTGCGGCAACTGCGACACGTGCCTGACCCCGGGCGAGTCCTGGGACGGGACGGTCGCCGCGCAGAAGCTGCTGTCCACCGTGTGGCGGCTGGCGAAGGAGCGGCGGCAGAAGTTCGGCGCGGGCCAGATCATCGACATCCTCCAGGGCAAGAAGACGGCCAAGGTCATCCAGTTCGACCATGACGCGCTCTCGGTGTTCGGCGTCGGGGCCGATCTGGGCACGGCGGAGTGGCGGGGCGTCGTGCGCCAGCTGCTGGCGCAGCGGCTGCTGGCGGTGGAGGGCGACTACGGGACGCTGGTGCTGACGGACGACAGCGGCGAGGTGCTGGGGGGCCGCCGCAAGGTCCCGATGCGGAAGGAGAAGGCGCCGGCGGCCGCTTCCCGCAAGGAGTCCGGGGCGCGCTCGGGGAAGGGTGCCCGCGTGCCGGTCGACCTGCCGGCCGCGGCCGAGCCGGTCTTCCTGGCGCTGCGTGCCTGGCGGGCCGAGACGGCGAAGGAGCAGGGCGTGCCGGCGTACGTCGTGTTCCACGACGCGACGCTGCGGGAGATCGCGACGCGCGTGCCCGCCACGGTGGAGGAGCTGGGCGGTATCGGCGGCGTCGGCGAGGCGAAGCTCGCCAAGTACGCGGAGGGCGTGCTGGCCACCCTGGCGCAGTGCGGTGCCGCCGTGCCCGCCCCCGCCGCCGCGCCCCCGGCCGAGACCGTCGCGCCGGCCGCCCCCGCCCCGGCGGCCGCCCGCCCGGCCCGGTCCGCGCCGCCCGAGCTCGACGAGCCGCCCTTCGACCTGGACGAGATGGACCCGCCGCCCTGGGACGAAGACTGGCAGTGACCCGCAGGGTCCGCCCGAGGGGCCGGGTCGTCGGTCGACGACCCGGCCCCTCGCCGTATGCGCACCGGGTGTGGTGGCCGGTGGCGACGGGAGCAGGGCATGTGGGCATGTATGTTCGGCAGGTATGCAGGAGCGGCGGTCATCGGCGATGTCGCGCGGGTGCCAGCAGGGGGCGTCATGAGGTACGACCTGTCCGACCGTCTGGTGATCGGGATCGCCTCCAGCGCCCTGTTCGACCTGGCCGACTGCGACGCGGTGTTCCGGGAGCAGGGTGAGGACGCCTACCGGGCCCACCAGGAGGCCCATGTGGACGATGTCCTGGCCAAGGGTGTGGCCTTCCCCTTCGTCCGTCGCCTGCTGTCGCTGAACGACCTCGCGGAGCCGTCGGATCCGCTGGTCGAGGTGATCGTGCTGTCGCGCAACGACCCGGACAGCGGTCTGCGCGTCATGCGTTCGGTCGCCGCCCACGGTCTGCCCATCAGCCGGGCCGTCTTCCGGCAGGGCCGGTCGGCACACCGCTTCATGCGCGCCCTGAACATGTCCTTGTTCCTCTCGGCCGACGGGGCCGACGTCCGTGAAGCGGTGGCGGACGGGCTGCCCGCGGGGCACGTGCTGCAGACGGCACGCGTCGACGACGAGGACGACCAGGAACTCCGCATCGCCTTCGACTTCGACGGCGTGCTGGCGAGCGACTCCTCCGAGCGGGTCTTCCAGGACGCCGGCATCGACGGCTTCCGCGCGCACGAGGTCCTCAACGCGACCACCCCGCACGACCCGGGCCCCTTGAGCGAGTTCCTCGCGGGGATCAACCGCATCCAGTGCCGGGAGGAGGACAGGCGCCGCGAGGACCCCGCGTACCGGCTGCGGCTGCGGGTCTCCCTGGTCACCGCCCGGGACGCCCCCGCGCACGAACGTGCCGTGCGCAGCCTCAAGCGGTGGGGCCTGCGGGTCAACGACGCGTTCTTCCTCGGCGGGATCGACAAGTCCGCCGTGATGAGCGTCCTCGATCCGCACATCTTCTTCGACGACCAGGTCTCGCACCTGAACGGAACGGCGCTGGCCACTCCCAGCGTCCACGTGCCGTTCGGGGTGGTCAACACGCCCCCGCCGGACGACGCGCCCTCACCCTCCGCGCCCGCCTCCGGGTGAGGGCGGGGGAGCCGGCACGGGCCGGGATCACCCCTCGCGCAGCGTCGAGGCGCGCGTCCGCAGGGTCCACTCGTGCCGGCGGACCGTGTCGGCCGGGGTGCGGCCGGCGAGGATGTCGCACAGGAGGTCCACGCAGGCCCGGCCGTATGCGGCGGGGCGCAGGTCGACGGCGGTGATGGGCGGGCTGCTGCTGCGGGTGGCGGTGCCGTCGACGCAGGAGGCGACGAGGAAGTCCGCGCCGACGGTGCGCCCCAGGACGGCGGCCGCGCGCAGGACGCCCGGCGCCGCGCCGTCGGGGGCGCAGATGACGGCGTCGGTCGCGGGTTCGGCCGCAAGCAGTGCCAGGGCGGCCCGCTCGGCCTCGTCGGCCGTGGCGGCGAAGGGGACCGGGTGGATCGCCACCGGGGTGCCGTGCTCCGCACCCCAGCTCCCGGCGGTCGCGTGCAGGGCCGCGGCCCAGGCCGAGGTGTCGGCGGGGGCCAGCAGGGCTGGCCGGCGGGCGCCGCGGGCCCGTACGTGGTCGAGGAGCGCGGTCAGCGAGGCGGAGTTGTCGCAGACGACGGCGCCGGTCGGGGCGGGTGCGGGACCGAGGTAGCGCTCGCCGGTCACGACGGGGACGCCGGCGTCGAGCAGGGCGGGCACCGCGGGGTCGCCGACCTCCGGATCGATGACGAGGAGGCCGTCGACCCGTGAGGCGAACCGGCCGGGGCCGCCGGCCGCGGCGGCGAGCAGGACCACGTCGAGGCCCTCTTCCTGGGCTCGGGCGACGGCGCCGAAGGCCAGGTTCATGTAGTAGTCGAGCCTGGTCGCGGTCTGGGGCAGGTACAGCCCGACGGCGCCGGTACTGGCGCGGCGCAGTCGGCGTGCCGCGCTGTTGGGCCGGTAGCCCAGGCGTTCGGCGACCTCGTGGACCCGGTCGCGGGTGGCTTCCGCGACCCGCCCGGAGCCCTGCAGGGCATCGGAGACGGTGCTCTTGGAGACTCCGGCGGCGCGGGCGACGTCGAGGAGGGTCACGGTACGGGCGTTCACGCTTCCGGATTCTAAGGGGTGGCCGGGTGGCCCACCGTCCGGGCCGGAACGTTCCGGCAAGGGATACGGAGAGCCTTGCCGGAACGTTCCGGCATGCTCTACGTTCGGTCGTGCCGGAACGTTCCGGCACGACCGAACGCGACCCCGTTGCGTGCCCTTCCACGCCCGTCTGGATCTCCCATGCGTCTGATCACCGCGTACGACCCGCCCGCCTCACCGTCCCGCACCCGGCCCGCCGAACGGTCCGCCCTGCGCGTCGCCGCCGTCCAGCAGCGCTGGCACCGCGACCCCGCCGAGCACCGCGCCGCCCTCCTGGAGGGCATCGCCCTGGCCGCGGCCGAGGGCGCGCGCGTGGTGTGCCTGCAGGAACTGACCCTGTCGCCGTACTTCGCCGTGGTACCCAAGGCCGACCACCTGCAGCCCGCCGAGCCGGAGGACCTGCTGACCGGCCCGACCTTCGCCTTCGCCGCCGAGGCCGCCCGCGCCCACGGCCTGTACGTGCACGCCTCCCTGTACGAGGCGGCGCCCGCCCCGGACGGCACCGACGACGGGCTGGGCTACAACACGGCCGTACTGGTCGCCCCGGACGGCACGCTCGCCCTGCGCACCCGCAAGACGCACATCCCGGTGACCGAGGGCTACCACGAGGACCGCTGGTTCCGCCCGGGCCCGGCGGGCGACGACGCCTTCCCCGTGGTGACGGTGGACGAGGCCCGTTTCGGGCTGCCGACCTGCTGGGACCAGTGGTTCCCGGAGCTGGCCCGCGCCTACTCCCTGGCCGGCGCCGACATCCTCGTCTACCCCACGGCGATCGGCTCCGAGCCGGGGCATCCGGGGTTCGACACCCAGCCGATCTGGCAGCGGGTGATCACCGGCAACGCCGCCGCCAACGCCACGTTCATGGTCGTCCCCAACCGCATCGGCTCCGAGAACGGCCTGACCTTCTACGGCAGCTCCTTCATCGCCGATCCGTACGGGCGCGTCCTGGCGCAGGCCCCCCGGGACGAGGCCGCCGTCCTGGTGGCCGACCTCGACCTCGACGCCCGCCGCGACTGGCTGGAGCTCTTTCCCTTCCTGGCCACCCGCCGTCCCGACGCCTACACGCCGCTGACCGCCACCACCTGAGGCCCGGCCAGGACCCCCGCACGGCCCCGTCGCCCGGCCGTACCTCCGGTCGGGCCTTTTCACCCCACCGACTCTGACTGAAAGTTCAGTCAGATCGGATGGGTCTCCACCACGATGCATCCACGACCCGAAGGCAGAACGCCCGTGACCTCGTACGCACTCCTCACCTCCTACGACTCGCCGCTCGGCTCGCCGGGCCGCACCCAGCCCGGCGAACGCGAACCGCTGCGGGTCGGGCTCGTCCAGATGCGCTGGTACGCCGACCCCGCGGAGCACGACGACCGGCTGCGCGAGGGAGTCGCCCTGGCCGCCGCGCAGGGCGCGCAGGTGGTGTGCCTGCCCGAGCTGACGCGCAGCCCGTACTTCTGCAACACCGACGACCCGATGGCCGACGGCGCCGCGCGCTGGCTGGAGGACGTGGAGGGCGGCCCCACCGTCGCCCTCGCCGCCGAACTGGCCACCGGCCTGGGCATCACGGTGCACGCGTCGCTGTACGAGCGCGCCGGTGACGGCGGGCTCGGCTACAACACCGCCGTGTGCGTGGACGCCGGCGGCCGGCTCATCGCCCGGACGCGCAAGAACCACATCCCGGCCTTCCCCGGCTACCGCGAGGACCTGTGCTTCCGTCCCGGCGACAGCGGATTCCCCGTCGTCGCCCACGCCGGCGCCCGCTTCGGCTTCCCCACCTGCTGGGACGAGTGGTTCCCGGAACTGGCGCGCGCCTACTCCCTCGCCGGCGCGGAGATCCTGGTGCACCCCACCGCCATCGGGTCCGAGGTGGACCTGCCGGACTTTGACACCCGGCCCATGTGGGAACACGCCATCAGCGCCAACGGCCTCGCCAACGCCCTCTTCATGATCGTGCCCAACCGCGTCGGCACGGAGGGCCGTTCCACCTTCTACGGCTCCTCGTTCATCTCCGACCCCTACGGCCGCGTGATGCTCCGCGCCCCCCGCGACACCCCCGCCGTCCTCGTCGCCGACCTCGATCTCGACCAGCGCCGCGACTGGCTCGACTTCGGCCTCATGCGCACCCGCCGCCCGGAAATCTACGGCGCCCTCACCGAACGCCCCGGCCCCCGCGGTTAGCCGACCGGCCGACCGGGGGGCTGGTGGGCCGGTCGGCCTGGTCGGCTCGTCGGCGGGTCGGCCTGGTCGGCGGGTCGGCCTGGTCGGCTGGTGGGCTGGTGGGCCGACCGGCGTCAGGCGACGCGGGCCGTCGGGCGGGCGAGCGGGGTCAGGGCGGCGTACTCCAGCGGTGCTGACGGGTCGATCGACACGTCCAGGGGCGCCGGTTCGGCACCGGACCGCACCAGGAGGTCGCCGACCGCGGCGATCATCGCGCCGTTGTCGGTGCACAGCGTCAGCGGCGGGACGCGCAGCTCGATCCCGGCGGAGGCGCACCGCTTCTCCGCCAGGGCGCGGACGCGGGAGTTCGCGGCCACTCCCCCGACCACGATCAGCGTCCGCACGTCGTGGGCGCGGCAGGCCGCGAGGGCCTTGCGGGTGAGCACGTCGGCCACGGCCTCCTGGAGGGCGGCCGCCCCGTCGGCGACGGGGACGTCCTCGCCGCGCTGGAGGTGCCGTTCGACCCAGCGGGCGGCGGCCGTCTTGAGGCCCGAGAAGGAGAACGCGTACGGGTCGTCGCCGGGGCGGGTCAGCGGGCGCGGGAACGCCACGGCCTTCGGATCGCCGTCCCGGGCGGCCCGGTCGATGGCGGGGCCACCCGGGTACGGCAGGCCCAGGATCCGGGCGACCTTGTCGAAGCACTCCCCCGCCGCGTCGTCGAGGGTGTCGCCGAGGTGAACGATCGGCTCGCGCACGAGGTCCCGTACGAGCAGCAGCGAGGTGTGCCCGCCGGAGACGATCAGCACCACGCACGGCCGGGGAAGCGGGCCGTGTTCGAGGGTGTCGGCGGCGACGTGACCGGCCAGGTGGTGGACGCCGTACAGCGGCGCCCCGGCCGCGTAGGCCAGGGACTTCGCCCCGGCCAGCCCCACCTGGAGGGCCCCGGAGAGTCCGGGACCGGTGGTGACCGCGACCGCGTCGATCTGCCCGATCCGCAGCCCGGCCCGGTCGAGGGCCTGCTGGACCACCGGGTTGAAGGCGTGCAGGTGGGCTCGGGCGGCGATCTCCGGCACCACGCCGCCGAAGCGGGCGTGTTCGTCCATGCTCGACGCCACCACGTGGGCGAGGAGTCTGCCGTCCCGCACGATGCCCGCCCCGGTCTCGTCGCACGACGACTCGATCCCCAGCACCACCGGTCCGCTCACGGCACCCACTCCTTCTGCACTTCTGCACTTCTTCACTTCTGCACTGTTCCAGCAGCTGCAATATATGTGCAATAAGCGTGACGTCCGTGGGCCGTGGGCCTCCTCGGGACACGTCAGGTCATGAGCGAGCGGCCTGTGGGCGCCAGGCGCAGGGTCACCGGGGCCGCTGTCTCTTCCCGTTCGATGCCGGGCAGGACCTCGTCCCGTGCGACGGGGTGGGCGCGCAGCGCGGTCAGGTGCCGCTGGTGGGCGTTCTCGTCGGGGTGGGAGGTAAGGACCACCGCGACGTTCTCCCCGCTGCGGACCGGGAGCCGGGGGAAGGTGTTGGGCGCCGTCTCCGTGGCGAACGCGGCGAGCGGCGCGGCTCCCGTATCGCGCAGCAACGGCAGGAGACCGTCCCTGACCAGGGCGATCCCCTCGTCCCGGCCCGGCGGGAAGGACCAGAGTGTCGCGGACACGAACCGTTCGGGAGCCGGTGTGCCGGGACGCGGCCTCGCAGGCGGCGCGGCGCGGAAGGAGCCGTCGTGCGTCAGGGGGCGCAGCAGGAGTACGTCGTCGGAGTCGCTCATGGTGGCGTTGGCCTGAGGGCCGTGCCGTTTCCAGACAGGACCGCCGTAGAAGGCGGTCAGCGCGTCGCGTCGCGCCGCCATGTCGGGGAATCCGCGCAGCCAGACGAAGCGGTCCGGGTCGTCGAGGTCGCGGAACTGGCCGAGGACGGCCATGCCGGTCTCCTCCTGGGTCTCGACCAGTTCCCGGTCGAAGAGTTCGATGAGGTCGTCGCGCCGGCCGGGGCGCAGTGTGTACTGGCGGAGCTCGATCACGGCGAGTTCGCGGGCGGGGTCGGTGGGTACGGGTGGCACGGCAGGCTCCTCTTCCGGTCCGTTGTACGGGTGCTGACCGACGGTAGGTGTCGGCCGTGCCAGGGGCTGTCAGGGTTTCCGGGGAGAATGGGCGCATGTCCGCCGGCCGTCTGCTGTCCGTCCTGCTGTTGCTGCAATCGCGGGGCCGCATGTCCGCGCGGGCGATGGCCGAGGAACTCGGTGTGTCGGTGCGTACGGCCTACCGCGACGTGGAGCGGTTGCAGGCAGCCGGCGTTCCGGTCTGCGCGGAGCCGGGCCGTGGTGGCGGCTACCGGTTGCTCGACGGCTATCGGACCCGTCTGACCGGCATGAGCGAGGGCGAGGCGCGGGCGCTGCTCTTCGCGGGGCTGCCGGGGGCCGCCGCCGACCTGGGGCTGGCGGCGGAGGTGGCGGCGGCGCGGCTGAAGTTGCTGGCCGCGCTGCCGGCCGGGCCGCGGGAGGAGGCGGCGCGGACCGCCGCGGTGTTCCACGTGGACGCTCCGGGCTGGTACCGGGAACCCGAACGGGCCCCGCATCTGCCGCTGTTCGTCGATGCGACGCTCACGCAGCGGGTCGTGGAGGTGCGTTACCGCCGATGGGGCGCGCCGCGTGAGGTGTCCCGCCGCCTTCGCCCCTACGGTCTGGTTCTCAAATCCGGTGTCTGGTACGTCGTGGCCGCCACGGAGAGCGGGACGGCGACCTACCGGGTCGGGCAAGTCCTCGAAGCGGTGCTGAGCGACGAACGCTTCGACCGCCCGCGGGACTTCGAGCTGGGCGCCTACTGGACCTCCTACCTCGCGGACTTCCGGGCACGCCGCTACACGGGCACGGCCACCATCCGCCTGTCCCCGCAGGGGCGCCGTCGACTGCCCGACAACGTGGCACCGGAGGTGGTGCGGTCGGTCGACGCCACCGCGACGGCCGCCGGCGCGGACGGGTGGGTGGAGGCCGTCGTCCCGACCGAGAGCACCGCGCACGCCTGCGGTGAACTGCTGCGGCTCGGCGCGGACGTGGAGGTGCTCGCGCCGGCGGAACTGCGCCGGGCCATGGCCGACACGGTGGGCGCCCTCGCCCGGTCCTACGGCGTCGTCGGTGAGGGGGCGGGCCTCGGTCGAGGGACGGTCGTCGGTCAAGGGGCAGGAGCACATTCATCCGGACGGGAACTTCGCTGACGGGCGGGCACCGGGTGCGGTTACCGTGGAACGTGGGTGGGGGTCGCACCAGTCGGAGACATCTGCCCTTGCCGGGGGACGGCCCCGAACCGTGCCCCCCTCACGTGGCCCCGGCACCTGGCCGGGGCTGCGGAAGGACTTGTCGCCCCTGGACCTGCCGTGGCGAAGGGTCATGTCCTCGTCTGTCATGCGTCCATCTCTCCGGGGCCCGGACCGACAGACCCTGTCACCCTTTCGTGAAAGCTTCGCCATCCGGCCGGAGATGGCACCACGGCCCTCCGCCGCGTTTCAATTGCGGCGAACGGGCCGGTGAGCGGCCGGGGAGGAAGTGGGTAGGACGATGGGGACGACAGTGGGAACGGCAGTGACGGGTATGAAGCGGCGCGGTCGGGTATGGGCCGGAGCGCTGATCGCGGCGGTGGTGGTGCTGGGCATCGGCTCGTACTGGTTCCAGCCGTGGAAGCTGTGGCGCGACGAGACCGTCAGCGAGGCGCTGCCGGGGGCGGCCGCTCCGAAGCAGCCCTCCGGAGCCGCATCCGGAGCGGCCTCCGGCGCCCCGGCCGCAGGCCCGCAGACCCTCGCCCAGGGCACGCTGATCAGCCATGAGCACACCACGACGGGCAAGGCGAAGCTGATCCGCCTCGCCGACGGATCGCACACCCTCCGTCTGGAGAACCTCGACACCAGCAACGGCCCGGACCTGCGCGTCTGGCTGACCGATGCCCCGGTGAAGGAGGGTGTCGCCGGTTGGCGCGTCTTCGACGACGGCAAGTACGTGAGCCTGGGCAAGCTCAAGGGCAACAAGGGCGACCAGAACTACGAGATTCCGGCCGGCGTGAACCTGGCGGACTACAGCAGCGTCACCATCTGGTGCGACCGCTTCGACGTCTCCTTCGGGGCGGCAACCCTGACGTAGGGAAGCGGCACGGCTGTCACGAAACGGTCATCATCCGGTCTCATTCCGACACTAATGGTCGGTAAGCATTCCGCTGGAGAACGTCAGTCCAGCAAGGGACCCTCCGATGCTCCGTTCCCGACGAGCCGCAGCCAGGGCGCCGCGCGCGTGACCCACCGCAAACCGAAGCCGAAACCGCGGGTCGTGACGCGCCGCAACGCGATGGTCTGTGCCAGCAGCGGACTCATCGCCACCGCCTTCGGCGTCGTCGCCGACCACGGCGGGCGCCCCGGTGCCGGCCCGATGGAGGCAGAGGACGAGGGCGGGGCGGGGCCGCCGCCACCCGTCGAGGCGGCTGCCGTACCCGCTCAGCCGTGGATGCCGGAGGCCACCCTCCGGCCGCTGTCGGTGAACTTCACTCCGGGCGGGCTCCGGGAGGTGCGGGGTCTGGTCCTGCACGTGCAGGAGGGCGAGAACTCGCTCCACGACCGCTTCAGCGACCCGGCGGTGAGGTCCTCCGCGCACTTCTGGGTCTCGCAGTCCGGCGAGATCGAGCAGTACGTCTCCGCGCACGACCGGGCCTGGGCCCAGGGCACCGGCAACCCGTCGTGGCTCTCGGTGGAGACCTCGGGCTTCGCGAGCCGGCCGCTGACCGCGCAACAGGTGGACGCCGTGGCACGGATCTACGCCTGGGGCATGGCCCAGCACGGCTGGCCCCTGGCCCCCGCCCCCACCCCGCTGGGCCGGGGCCTCGGCATCCACAGCATGGGCGGCCGAGCCTGGGGCGGCCACGCCTGCCCCGGCCCCCTCCGCTCCGCCCAGACAGGAGAAATCCTCACCGCGGCCCGCGGAAGGCACTTCCGCTGAACTTGTTCTTTAAATTCTGGCGCTCCTGAAGTGGTGCGGGCAGAGTTGGGGGGCATGACAGACAGCTCCGGCCCTGTTCCTGAGGATATGGGCGACCGCCAGGCGATAGAGCACATCCTCGGTCGCCCCTTGAGCCAGGCATGGCCGGCGGGTGCACTGGCACCGGGCAGCCGGGTCACGGTCGTTCGCGACCAGGACTGGGACGGCCCTTGGCAGGTCGAGTTTCTCGGAACGATCGATGCCATGGGTGCACCCGAACCCAACACACATGCCCAGGCGCTCAGGGGCGAGCTGCTGTATTGGGTGACCTTCGACGAGTCGCAGTACGACTGCGACGGGGCTGGTCCCTATCGCAAGGCCCAGATCTGGGGTCGGTACCTACGAGCCGAGCAGGAGCCCGAAGTGTAGGGATACCGCGCCTCATCTTGCGTTCGAATTGTCCGTCGAACTGGGCCGCTCACCTGGGCATTCGCCGGACGTGGGGGCGGCCTCCGTCTGATCATGTGCTCCGACCAAGGCGCACGTGGCCATGACGAACCTGCGGCGATGAGCCGCTCCAAGCTATGGACTGTCCCGTAATCCCCGGTGGATCAGCGCGCGGCGTCAGATGCGGTGCATCGCAAGACAGAGGGCGGAGGGCGGAGGGCGTCCTCATGCTGGGCGTATTCGCGCGTTCCGGCAACGCGGCGAGGTGCCATAGCTGTCGTCGTGCGCCCGCCGGGGATTACGGGACAGTCCTCAGCCGCGGACGGACGAGGTCACTGGATCAGGCCGACGTGCGGGTGTTCCGGGGACTCCGGGCAGACGTAGAGCTGCAGGTGGTTGCCACCTGAAATCTGCACCCCGGGCGAGTTCTCCATACCGGAGCCGGCGACTGCGGCGATATCCCGGTCCTCGTAGGGGACCCAGCTGCGCTGGCGGGAATGCCATTCCTTCGAGGCGATGGTGAGCAAAGGGGCCATGCCGGCACCGCAGACGGCGCAGTTCCGGGCGACGGGATCAGTCAGTCCCCACGGGGGCCAGCCCCCGGCCTTCCAGCCGGGAGCAAGGGACAGTTCGTGCTTGTAGAACGCGGCTCCGGACTCCTGCCCGTCGTTCCAGTCCTCCAGCTGCTGCCGCAACTCAGTTTCCAGCTGCAGGGAATGGGGGAATTCGGTGACTTCTTCCGGAGCTATTACGCACGGCTCCGGCACGTACTCGTCGTACTCCACGGCGGACGTCACGGGCGGCACAGCGAGGACGTCGGTGACCTCGGCGGCCGATCGCCAGAACAGCTTGGTCGGCGGCTTGTAATCCGGCTCGTGCTCGAACGGGCACCACAGGAGCTGGAGCAGATCGGCATGCGCCGGCGGTCGCAGCACGGGCACGTCGCGCACGTACAACTGGGCCACGGGCAGCATGGCGTTCGGCCCCTCCCGCCACTCGTCGAGCTCACTGTCGTGCCACTCGTGCAGCTCGTCGCAGTACGGCCACGGCTCGCCGACGGGCCACAGCAGCGGCCCGCCGACCGAGCTGTCCAGCGGTGTCGGAGACCCGGGACGGGGGTGTAACCGGATCGCCGGGCGTGCCAACGGGGCCAGTTGAGGAAAGGCCGCGGTGACGTCGATCGGGCGCGGCGGAGTGGTACGTCTCATTCTGGCTCCCGTTGGTGCGGTGCGGATGGTGTCAGTCTCCACCCCAGGGGCCCGACGGCGGCCTTCTTCGGCCAGCGGTGTGATGGTCAGCGGCATGCCACCGCCGGCGTAGTGGCCTGCTTCGGACTGCCGGACGCCCATTCTGTGCTTATTGATCACGGCCGTGCCGCTCTCGGCGGAGCGAAAGGCCCACAGCCCTCTGGTTCACACCCACCCTGCGTACGCTCACGGCCGTTCCGGGTACGGCGTCCTCCGACCTGGGGGCACTCGCCGTCTTCGTGACCCAGAACGGGACCGGCGCGGCGGCGCTGATCGTCGCCCTGCTCGGAAGCCGCATCGAGAGCGTGCGCGTCGCGCGGCCCAGCAGCAGGCCTTCGAACCGGCCGGGGTCCCCTCCGCACGGATCGCCGCCGGCTCGCCGAGGAGATCCTTCGAAGAGAGCGTATGCGCACCGCCAGTGACACCACACCCGGCGGGCGCGCGGGCGGGCTGGCCGGTGGGTGGGTCAGTCGGCGCGGCGTCTGCCTCGTTGGCGGCGCGGGTACGGCAGGAGGCGCGGCGGGCGTTTGGCGGCCACGTCCTCGACCCAGCCGAAGGTCAGCACCAGCAGTGCGAGCAGCGGAATCGCCACCAGCAGCGTGAACCACTGGCTGGCCAGCAGCCACTGGAAGTTCGCGTAGACGAACGGGACGCTCCAGAGCGGATCGATCAGCGGGATGGCGACGACCAGGGCGACCTGGTGCCACAGGTAGAAGCTGACGGCGCGCGCGTTGAGCAGACTGATCAGGCCGTTCCAGCGTTCCAGCGGTCTGGGCCACCGGTCCCAGGACGGGCTGACGTGGAGCAGCATGGCGACGAAGCCGAAGGACCAGAGGGCCTGGGCGACGGGCCAGGACTCGATGTCGGTCGGCACGGTCGGGTCGACCGGCCGGGTGTGCATGTACCAGAGGCCGGCCACCATGATCAGCGGCGCGACGGACGGCAGCACGTACTGCGGGATCTTCTTGAGCAGCCCCTCCCGGTGGGCCATGCCGAGGATCCAGCACGCGCCGAAGGTGGCGAAGTCGTTGGCGTTCTCCCAGACCCGGCCGTAGATGAATTCCTGGTCGACGAAGAACACGTTCATGACGATCACCATCGCCAGGGGCGCGAACAGCGTCACCACCGGGAAGCGTCGCAGGGCCCGCAGCAGCAGCGGCGAGAACAGGACGTACCAGAGGTAGGCCCGGAGGTACCAGAGCGGGACGATGATCTGCGCCGCCCAGGTGGTTTCCACGAGTCCGAAGTCGGACAGTTCGTCCGCGTACGGCGGGGTGCTCAGCGGCAGGACCCAGAAGGCAAGCTTGGACCACCACCAGGTGGGGTGCCCGTCGGACTGGGGGCCCCAGCCGGCGACGATCTGGAGGGCGATCATGGCGGCGCCGAACAGCCACATCGGCGGCAGGAGCCGGCGCAGTCGGCCGCGGATCACGCCGAAGGCGGGCCGGCTGAGCGAACGCGCCATCAGCGAGCCGGCCAGGGCGAACATCACGCCCATCGACGGGAAGACGAGGGGAAGCCAGAACCAGCCGAAGTTGTGGTAGAGCACCACGCGGCCCAGCGCCAGCGCGCGCAGCAGGTCGAAGTAGCGGTCCCGGCCGCCCTTGCTCCGGGCCTCCGCGGCCTCAGGATCCCGCTCCGGCTCCGGCTCCGGCTCCCACCCCGGATCCGGGACCGGATCCGGGACCGGATCCGGGACCGGCTGCGGCTCGTGCTCCGGCCGGGCCCGCAGTGCGGCGGGGACCCTCAACTGCATGGTGTCCCGGGGATCCCGAAAGTCCCGGACGTCCCGGGCGTCACGGGCATCCCGGGCGTCACGGGCGTCACGGGCGTCACGGGCGTCTCGGGTACCGAAAGCGTTCCAGGTGCCCCGGTCGCGCCCGAGGTCGATGGGTGCGGTCACGGTGAGGCCTCCACCGGAACAGCGACCTCGCCGGTGCGCCGGAGCTTCTGCCAGCGCAGCCGGCCACCGGTCATCGCCGTGATCGCGGACTGCAACAGGACGATGTACATGAGCTGGCGGTAGACCAGTTGCTGGATCGGCAGGCTGATCAGGTGCCAGGGCTTCTCGCGGTCGAGCCGGAAGGCGTACCACGACAGCACGGCCTGGAGCAGGATGAAGCCGCCCCAGCTGGTGAGGGTGATCGGGGCGTCCCCGAACAGCACGCCGTACAGCAGGAACATGTCGACCAGCGGCGCGAGCAGCGGGGCGACCACGCCGAAGAGCACGATGAGCGGCAGCCCGAGCCGGCCGAAGCGCCCCGCCGGGCCGCGGGAGGTCACGGCGCGGCGGTGCTTCCACATCGCCTGCATGCTGCCGTAGCTCCAGCGGTACCGCTGGGACCAGAGCTGCTGAAGGCTGGCGGGGGCCTCGGTCCAGGCGCGGGCGTACTCGGCGTAGACGATCCGCCAGCCGTCGCAGAGCACCGCGATGGTGATGTCGGTGTCCTCGGCGAGGGTGTCGTCGCTCATGCCGCCGACCCGCCGCAGGGCCTCCTTGCGGAAGGCGCCGACCGCGCCGGGGATGGTCGGGATGACGCCGAGCATGTCGTACATCCGGCGGTCCAGGTTGTGGCCGAGGACGTACTCGATGTGCTGCCAGGCGCCGATCAGGCTGTCGCGGTTGCCTACCTTGGCGTTGCCGGCGACCGCGCCGATCGTCGGGTCCCCGAAGGGCTGGACCAGCTCGCGCACGGTGGACGGCTCGAAGACGGTGTCGCCGTCCATCATCACGATGATGTCGTGCGAGGCGGCCGCGATTCCGGTGTTGAGCGCGCTGGACTTGCCGCCGTTGACCTGGCGGATCAACCGCACGAACGGCAGGTTCATCTCCTCGACGATGTCCGCGGTGCCGTCCGTGGAGCCGTCGTCGATGACGATCACCTCGATCGGATGGTCGCTCACGGCCAGGGAGTGCAGGGTGTTGGCTATGCACTCGCGTTCGTTGTAGGCGGGGACCAGTACGGTGACCCGTTCGGTGACGGGCGCTCCCCAGACGTCCCGCCGTTTGGAGCGACGGGCGTGGATCGGTGCGAGGACGAGCATCAGGGCGAAGCGGCCGAAGTTGAGGAAGCCGACCAGGGCCAGCAGCCCGACGAGCACCGGCAGGGTGTGCACGGCGGCCTGGGTGGCCCAGATGAATCCCTTGCCCGCCCACAGCTGGAATCCGTCCACCGGGACGGTCGCGCTGGAGGCGCCGAGGGCGTCGGAGATCGTGGTGAAGCGGTAGCCCTCGGCCTGCAGCTTGTCGATGATCTGGACGAGCGCGGCAAGGGTCTGGCTACGGTCGCCACCGGCGTCGTGCAGCAGGATCAGCGCGCCCGCGCCGGGCTTGGCCGGCATCGCCGCCTTGACGATCGCGTCCACGCCGGGGCGCTTCCAGTCGTCGGTGTCGCGGTCGATGAACGCGGTGAGGTAGCCGCGCGCGCCGACGTACTTGATCACCGGGTAGTTCCAGTCGTCCATCGCCGTGGCGTCGGAGGAGTACGGCGGACGGAACAGCGCGGAGTGAACGCCCGCGACGCCGGCCAGCGCGAGCTGGGTCTGTGCCAGCTCCCAGCTGATCCGGGCGTGGGACTGGTACACCAGGTCGGGGTGGGTGAAGGTGTGTACGCCGAGCTCGTGGCCGCCCGCGACGATCTGGCGGATGAGGTCCGGGTTGCGGGTGGTCATCGCACCGGTCACGAAGAAGTCGGCCTTGACGTTGCGGGCGGCGAGCACCTCGAGGATCTTCGGCGTCCACTCCGGCGAGGGACCGTCGTCGAAACTCAGCACCGCGGTCCGGTCGGGGATGTGGTAGCTGACGGGGTTCTCGTTCTTCGCTCCGCGCGCGTCGATGACCGGGCCGCCCTTGAGCAGGTGGTTCGGCACGGTCGTCTTGTCGACCGAGATCGCGATCCGGGAGTCGTGGAACGCCTCGTTCGTGGCGAGGCCGCGCAGGACGAGGAGGGCGAGCAGGCAGGCCAGCAGGGAGAGCGGCATGAAGAAGCGCAGCGGTGGCGCGGCCAGTCGGCGCGGCCTCAGCAGGGACTGCCGGCGGCGCTGGTGGCGGGACAATGACGCTCCTGGAGATGGTGGTGCGGATGCTGGCGCTGGCGCTGGTGCTGGTGGTGCTGGTGCTGGTGTCGGGGCTGCGCGGCCGGGCGACGGCGGTGCGGGCGGTCAGGGCTGTTTGACCGGCTGGCCCGAGGGCTTCGGCCCGCGCGGCACGGTGGCGCCGGGCTTCGGGGTCGCCCCCGTCTTCGACGTGGTGGCCGCGTTCTTCGAGGTGGTGAGGGCGTTCTTCGAGGTGGCGGCCGGGTTCTTCGGCTGCGGTGTCGCGGACCGCGCGACCGTCCGGGGTGCGGACGAGGCGGTCGACGCGGACGACGGGCCGGGCGACAGCGACGGTGCGGGGGTGTGCGGCGGGACGGGCGTCCGGGCGGGCTGCGCGGGTATCCCCATCGCCGGGGCGTCCGCCTGCACACCGATCAGGCTGCTGGCCATCGCGACCGCCAGGATCGCGCCGACGACGGAAACCGGCCAGCCCAAGCCGCGCAGCAGACGGCCGCGCAGACCCGACTGGTCGACGAACACGGGTGCGGGGGCAGGCACCTCGACGTCCGACTCGGACCTGTCGAAGCCGGTCGGGTACACCGATCCACGCTGGCTGGAATTGGCTGTAGGGCGCACCTTGCGAGGCCTTTCATTGCAGGGTACGTAGACCGGGACCGCTGGATCGCAGGGCGAACGCTAGTGCACCGAGCCGAAGCGACTTGACCTTGATGCACTTATTTGACCCGATCTATCCATGGGTCGTAATCGGATCGAAACGCCAATTGGTCGTACCGACCGGTAGACCGACCCCTACGGTCGCCGAGTGCAGACGGGAGCGTGTTTCAGCCAAAACGTTTCGCCGGAACCGTGGAGTCCGGGTGGCGCGAGGGGCCGCCACGGCGGTCGCTCCGACCCCCGCGCGGAGCCTTAGGATGACGCCCTCATCGGATCAGCTGCTGATCCCCACGCAAGAGGGCGTGTCCGAATACCGCCTCTACGCCCCCAAGGAGCCCGTGTGAGCCGCCAGCCCCGCCGCCCCTCTCGTCGCCGCGCGTGGACCGCGCTCACACTGCCCGCCCTCCTGTGCGTCCTCGCGGCGTGTTCCGGCGGCCCCGCCGCCGATGACGCCGCGCCGCGCGGCAGTGCCTCGCCGACGCCGTCCGGACCGCCGGGAACCCTGTTCGACGATTTCCAGTACAACGGCGCGGACGACCCCGCGCTCGCCGCCCAGGGCTGGGAGATCCGTACGGGCGGGGGCGGTCCGGGGATCAAGGACAGCTGGTCCGCCGCCGGCGCCGCCTTCCCCGCCGACGCGACCGCCCAGGGCGGCAGGGTCCTGCAGCTGCGGTCCTCCACCGACGGCACCAAGCAGGGCACCCAGCAGGTCGAGTTCCAGGGCACCGGCAAGAACCTCTTCACGGGCACGTACGCCGCCCGGGTCCACTTCAGCGACAAGCCCACGAGCGGCCGCAACGGCGACCACGTCGTGCAGACCTTCTTCCCGATCTCGCCCTCCGACGCCTCGGACAAGTACAGCGAACTCGACTTCGAGTACCTGCCGAACGGCGGCTGGGGCTCGACCGGGCCGCGGCTCGACAATGTCAGCTGGTACAAGGCCGATCCGCCGGACCGGGTCAACAACACCCTCAAGCAGCGTCTCGGGGGCTGGCACACCCTGATGATCACGGCCATGGACGGCAAGGTCACGTACTCCCTGGACGGCAAGGAGATATTCACCAGCTCCGGCAAGTACGTCCCGCGCGAGAAGATGGACATCCACTTCAGCAACTGGTTCATCGACCTCCCCTTCGCCGGCGGCGCGCGCACCTGGGAGATGAAGGTCAACTGGGTCTACCACAAGGCCGACGAGGCCGTGTCCCCGGCCGACGTCCAGAGGACGGTGGACGGCTTCTACAACGCCGGCACCCACCGCATCAACACCATCCCCAAGGCCTGACCCGGGCCTGCACCACGGGCACGAACGCGCGTCGAACGGGATCGACCGGGCATCGACCGGGCATCGAAGGGGAACCACGCGGGGTCGAGCGGGCGCCGCTGCGGAAAGCTGCTCCACAATTGACAGTTGGAGCCTGCCGGCGGTGATGCCGGGTGATGATGACCGGACATGGCCGGAGCCCGTGCAAGGACGCGTCCGTGTCCGCGGCCCGGGCGGCAGGGCGGACGGTGGCTGCGGGCTGCCGTGTTCACCCTGCTCAGTTCGGTACTGGCCGTCGCGGGCCATCAACTGGCGGCTGAGGGACCGGTTCCCTGGCAACGGGTGCCGGGCGGAGCGGCGGCCGCCTTCGCCCTGTCGTGGCTCGTCACGCGAACGTCCCGGCCGCGGTCCCGGCCCCGGTGGCACATGGTCGCGGGGACCGGCGCGGCCCAACTCGTGCTGCACCGGGCCCTGTCCGTACGGCATCCCGCGTTCGACGCGCAGGCCGAGGCCCACGGCCCGGGGCGGCAGATCGTACGGGCCGCCGCACACCACGGTACGTGGACGATGACGGCGGCCCATGGCGTGGCCACCTGCGCGATGGCGCTGCTCATGCACCGGGCGGATCAGGTGCTCAGCCGGCTGCCGGCGACGGTGGGCCGGTGGATCCAGCGGGCCGTCGCGGCCGCCGCCGCGGGCTTCGGCGCCCTCCACCGGCCGTGGGCGGGGCCGTTGCCTCGGACCGCGCCCGCGCCGTGCGGGGGGCCGGCCGCCCGGCAGGCGGTCGCGACGACGCTCTGTCACTCGGTGGTGCGGCGGGGGCCTCCGGCCGCGTACGCAGGAGACGGTCCCCCGATCCCCTCGTACCGAGAGGTTGCTCTTCCTCATGACCGGAACACACAGCCTTCCCCTCCCCCTTCCCCGCCCCCGCCCGCGTCCGCGGCCGCGCGGTCTGGGACTGGCCGCCCTCGGCGCCCTGGTGGTCCTCGGCGTCAGCGCCGGTCCGGCCGCCGCGCACGCCGGGGTCACCGCCTCCGACCCGCGCGCCCTCGCCGAGAACGTCACGCTCTCCTTCACATCTGAGGCGGAGTCGGACTCCGCGGGAATCGCGGAGCTGCGGGTCGTGCTTCCGAAGGGCATCGCCCCGGACGCCGTGACGCTGCAGGACGCCCCCGAGGGGTGGAAGCTGACGGCCACCCCGGACGGGTACAGCATCGGTGGCACGGCCCTGGCCACCGGTACCGATGCCGAGTACAGCATCATCGTGCGCCAGCTGCCCGACGAGAAGTCCCTGGTGTTCAAGACCCTTGAGACGTACGGCGACGGCAAGGTCTCCCGCTGGATCGAGGTTCCCACGGGCGGCGAGAAGGTCGACAACCCGGCGCCCGTGCTCGAACTGAAGGCGGCGGCCCCCGGGGCCAAGCCGATCGCCCCGCCCCCCTCGGCGACGCCGACGCCTTCGGCGACACCTGCGACGACGCCGAGCACGATCCCGTCCGAACAGCCGTCGGCGGCGGACCCGACCGCTCTCGCCGCAGCTCCGAACGCGGAGACCACGGACGCGGAGAAGGCGGGCAGCGTCACGGGAACAGCCCTCGGTGTGGTCGCGGCCGTCCTGGTGGTGGCGGCCCTCGGCGCCTTCTGGTGGCTGCGCCGCAGTCAGAGCCGGGGCCAGGTCTGACCGCCTGACCGCCTGTCCTCAGCAGCGGGGCGGGGCGGGGCGGGTGCAATGTACAGGGAGAACGCCCGAACCGGGTCTCCCGTTTCCCGGCTTTAGCCGAAGTTGCGCACCCGCCCCGGTGCCCCGTCCGGCAGCACTATCGTCCACATCCCGTCGTCGGTCCCCGCCCTGCCGGCGCCGAGTCCCTGGTGGCGATGGCCGCCCGCTCACGACCGCCACCCCGGAGACCGCCCGTCATGCACACAGGATCACCGGCATCACCCGGATCACCGCCGTCCAGGAGGCCGCTGACCGTCCTGGTACTGGTCGCCGCCGTACTGGCCCTGCTGTTGGGCGGGGCCGCCCCCGCCCTCGCGCACACCGCGCTCAGCGGCTCCGATCCCGCCGACGGCAGCGTCCTGCAGACACCGCCCCGCCAGGTCACGCTCACCTTCACCGAGTCCATCAGCTTCCCCGACGAGGCACTGAGGGTACTGTCACCGGCGAACGAACGCGTCAACCCCCGCCCGGCGCAGCACGCCGACGGCAAGGCGAACACGGCCCGCGTGGAGCTGTCCGGCGAACTGCCCGAGGGCACCTACACGGTGGCCTGGCGGGTCATCTCCGCAGACGGCCACCCGATCTCCGGCGCGTTCACCTTCTCCATCGGCAAGCCCTCCGAGACCGCCGCCACGGTGACCACCGACTCGCCGGACGACACGGCGGTCGGCCGCCTCTACGGCTTCTTCCGCTACCTCGCCTACAGCGGCCTCGCCCTCCTCGTGGGAGCGGCCGCGTTCATCCTCCTGTGCTGGCCGGCGGCGGTCGCGCTGCGCCCGGTACGGCGGCTGCTCGTCGCCGGGTGGGCGGCTCTGGCGGTGGCCACCGTGGCCCTGCTCCTGCTCCGCGGCCCGTACGAGGCGGCGGGCTCGCTGGCATCGGCGTTCGACCCGGCCCGGCTGGCCCGGACCGCCACCGGGAAGCCCGGAACCGCGTTCCTCGTCCGGCTCGCCCTGTTGCTCGCGGCCGCCGCCGTGATGCGCCGGCACCCGGCCGTGCGGCCCTTCCGCGAGGGCGACGGATCCCGACCCCCGGACTTCGGCGTCCGGTTCAGGCTGGCCGCGACGGCGCTCGCCCTGGGCCTGGCCCTCACCTGGGCCACTGCCGAACACGCCTCCGCCGGGCTGCAGGTGCCGCTGGCCATGCCGGTGGCCGCGCTCCATCTGGTGGCCATGGGCGTCTGGTTGGGCGGCCTGATCACCCTGGTGATCGCCCTGCGGGACCGGGGGCCGGGCGGCCTCGCGCTCCCGGCGTCCGCGGTGGGCCGCTTCGCGACGCTGGCATTCCGCGCGGTCGCCGTGCTGGTCGGCACCGGGCTCTACCAGTCCTGGCGGCAGGTCGGTTCGTGGGAGGCGCTGACCGGTACCTCGTACGGCAGGACCCTCGTCGCGAAGGGCGCCGCCGTGGTCCTCGTGCTGTACGTGGCGTCGTACTCCCGCCGGGCGGCAGCCCGCCTCCTCGAGGAGCCCGTACCCGCCGACGAGGCGCAGCGGACGCCCGAGCCCGAAGCGGTGCGCGTGGCGCAGTCGGTCGGCGCGTCCGGCTCCCGGGAGGCGACGGGCGGGAGCGGCGGCCCCGATACCGCCGCGGAAGGCCGGACGGACGGTGCCGGCGGCCATGGCGACGGCGACCGTGGTGGTGATGGTGATGGCGGCGACGGTGGTGGTGATGGCGGCGGCGACAGTGCCGGGCCTTCGCCCGCAGCGGAGTCCGAGCGGTACCGGCGCGGCCTGCGCCGCACCGTCGCGGCCGAAGCCGTACTCGGTGTGGTGGTCCTGGCGATCACGACCCTGCTCACGGGTACCCAGCCCAGCCGCGCCGCGGTCTCCGAGTCCGCCTCGGTCGCCGTCGGGCAGGAGCCGCAGGCCAAGGTGGTCACCGTACCGTTCGACATGGGGGCGGCCAATCGCCGCGGCCAGGTCCAGATCACGCTGGCTCCCGGCCGCGTCGGTGAGAACACGGTGGAGGCCGTGGTGTTCAGCGAGGACGGCGGCCTCGCGACCGTCCCCGAGCTTCGCCTCACGCTCACCCAGCGGGAGTCGGGCATCGGCCCCCTCGACGCCAAGCTGAAGAACCAGAAGGGGTATTGGGCCGCCTACGACCTGCGGCTGCCGATGGCTGGCGAGTGGAATCTCGACATCGTGGTGCGCACGACCGAGATCGACCAGGTCACCGTGCACGGGACCGTCAGCATCACGTAGCCGCCGCGGCTGCCCCGGCCGTTCGGGCGCCCCGGCCCGCGGGAAACCGTTGGCGGCACCGGCCGGGCGGGTGACAAGGTGCGGTGCATGACGCCGCAGTACCAGATCCGCGCCGACTACGATGCCCGCACCATCGTGGTCTACCAGGCGTATGCGGACGCGATCGCCGATGCCGCGCTGTGCGCGGGACGTTTCGTCCCGCCGTTCTCGTTCCGGCGGATGACGTGGATCAAGCCCTCTTTCCTGTGGCTGATGCACCGCAGCAACTGGGCGCACAAGCCGGGGCAGGAGCGTGTCCTCGCCGTGCGGATGACGCGAGAGGGCTGGGAAGAGGCTCTTGCCCGGTCCGTACGGACGACCGCGGACCCGAGGGCGGTGGCCCAGGCGGCCGTGCACCTCCAGTGGGATCCCGAGCGCTCGGTGCGCGGCGCGGCCCTGAACCACTACAGCATCCAGGTCGGCATCGGCCGGCACCTGATCCGCACGTTCGCCGAGGACTGGGTCGTCGGCATCACGGACCTCACCCCGCAGGTCCGCAAGGCCGCGGCGCTCGTCCGCGGCGGACGCACCGCCCAGGCCCAGCGCCTCCTGCCCACGGAGCGCGTCTACCCGACCCCCGGCAGCCTGGGAGCGCACCTCGCCCCGACGCGGTGAGAGAGCGGGCCGGGTGGGGCAGGCGGGGCGGGCGGGCGGGCGGGCGGGCGGGCGGGTGAGTTCGTGCGCCGTCCGGTTCCGCGTGCACGCGCGACTCAGCCCAGGGCGCGGTCGAGGTTGAAGGCGGCGCTGATCAGCGAGAGGTGGGTGAACGCCTGCGGGAAGTTGCCGAGTTGCTCCCCGCTGCGGCCGATCTCCTCCGCGTAGAGGCCTACGTGATTGGCGTAGGTGAGCATCTTCTCGAAGGCCAGCCGGGCTTCCTCCAGGCGTCCGGCGCGGGTGAGTGCCTCGACGTACCAGAAGGAGCAGATCGAGAACGTGCCTTCGGAGCCGCGCAGACCGTCCGGGCTCGCCCCTGGGTCGTAGCGGTAGACCAGCGAGTCGGAGACCAGTTCGGTGGTCAGCGCGTCGAGGGTCGAGAGCCACTTGGGGTCGGTGGGCGCGATGAACTTGGCCATCGGCATCATCAGTACAGAGGCGTCGAGCACGTCGTCGCCCAGTCCCTGGACGAACGCTCCGCGCTCGGCCGACCAGCCTTCCCGCATGATCTTCCGGTAGATCGCGTCCCGGCTCTGCTGCCAGCGCGGCAGATCGGCGGGCAGGCCGCGCCGGTTGGCCATCCGGATGGCCCGTTCGATCGCCACCCAGCACATCAGGCGTGAGTAGACGAAGTCCTTCCGGCCTCCCCTGGTCTCCCAGACGCCCTCGTCGGGCTGGTCCCAGTTGTCGCAGAGCCAGTCCACCACGACGCCGACCTCGTCCCAGTGGTCGCTGCTGATGGGCCGCCCCCACTTGTCGTACAGGTAGACGGAGTCGATCAGCGCTCCGTAGATGTCCAGTTGGAGCTGGCCGGTGGCGGCGTTGCCGACCCGCACCGGAGCGGATCCGAGGTACCCCTCCAGGTGGGACAGCTCGACCTCGGGCAGGTCACTGCGCCCGTCGATGCCGTACATGATCTGCAGCGGGCCGGCGGGGCCGGCGCCCGGGGCGATGCACCGTTCGGACAGGAAGCCCATGAACGCCTCGGCCTCCGAGGTGAAGCCGAGCCGGAGCATGGCGTAGACGCAGAAGGCCGCGTCGCGGACCCACACGTACCGGTAGTCCCAGTTGCGTTCACCGCCGACCCGCTCGGGAAGGCTCGTCGTCGGTGCGGCGACGATCGCACCGGTCGGCACGTAGGTGAGCAGCTTCAGCGTCAGGGCGGAACGGTTCACCATCTCCCGCCACCGGCCGCGGTACCGGGAACGGCTCAGCCAGCGCGACCAGAACCGGACAGTCGCCTCGAACTGCTCCTGCGCCTCGGCACGCGGACAGGCCTGCGGGCGCACGCCGTCACTGATCTGGTCGAGGGCGAACACCACGGACTCGCCTTCGAGGAGTTTGAAGTGCGACCACACGTCCGTGCCGTCGGATTCGAGCGGCGCGGTGGAGGTCAGCGCCAGGGAGATCGACCGGCACGTGAAAACGGCCTCGTGGGCCTGCGCGTGCACGGTGTGCGCTTCGGTGCCGTAGCCGAAACGGGGAGCGACCCTCGCTCGGAACGGAAGGGTGCCGCGTACGCAGACCACCCGCCGGATCAGCCGGTGCCGGGCCGCTGCGCGCGACTCGTCCACGACCGGCATGAAGTCCTGGATCTCGGCGACCCCGTCGGCCGCGTAGAACCGGGTGATCAGCACGTTGGTGTCGGGGAAGTAGAACTGCCGCGTCCGCGCCGGCACCTCGGCGGCCAGCTCCCACGATCCGCCCCGGTCGGCGTCGAGGATCGACGCGAACACGCTCGGGGCGTCGAAGCGCGGACAGCAGTACCAGTCGATCGTGCCGTTCGTGCCCACGAGCGCGGCGGTCCGGAGATCGCCGATCAGGCCGTGCTCGGAGATCGGCAGATAGCGGGAGCCGTTCACGTCGCCGCTGAGTCCGTTCCCGGATCCGTTCGCGAATCCGTTCGCGAGGTCCATACCGGCCTCCCTACCGCCCCTACCGTCTGGCCGCGAGTAGACGCGGGTAGCTGCGCGGGATCGAGAAAAAGTCGCTTTTCATGGTAAAACGCCCCCGGTGGTGCCCGCGCAGCGGACACCACCGGGGGCGGCTCCCGGGCTCTGGACCTGGGGCGGGGAGGCGGCCCGAGCAGGGCGCGCCGGCATGCCTGGCCGGGTTACCGGGCGCCGAGCCGCGTCAGGCGGGCCAGGGGTTCGGACGCGGTCGGCGGGCCGGCCGTCCGGCAGCGCCTCATGACCGAGCCACGCAGCGCCCCGCTGCTCGCCGCCGGGCGGAACGATCTACGGTGTGTCGGTGCAGCACTTCCCACCACCTCAGATACCCGCGAACGAACTCCGGCCGGGCCGTCACTGGTACGCCACAGCAGCCACGATCGCGGTCGTCCTGATCGCGATCGGCGCGGCCATCGGTGTCCACCAGTTGAACAACGTGCTCGGCTCGGTGGACACCGGCCGTCAGTTCGCCAACGGCGACACCCTCACCCTTCGGCTGGAACCGGGGAGCGAGAAGACCGTCTGGGTCAAGTACCCGGGCGAGTCACCCGGCCCGGCCTGCGACATCACCGGACCTGGCGCTCCGAGGCTCGACGATCCGGGCGCCGACGTGTTCCTGACCCGTGACGAGACCTGGACGCCGCTCCACACCATCGACGCGCCGCAGGCAGGCGACTACCGGATCACTTGCTCCTCCCAGGCACTCTCCCGGTACGCCGTCGGGGATTCCGGGGGCCTCGTCACGTTGGCGGGCCGGCTGATACTGGCCGTCCTCCTGGCGGTGCTCGGACTCGGCATCGGTGCCGTCATCGTCCTCGTCACCGCCCTCCGCCGCAGAGGACATCGCAAGCGGCTGCTCGCCGAACGCCGCTGAGCGGCCTTCGGAGCGGCGCGTCGCGAGTCGCGAGGGTGGCCTCGTGACCGTGAACGCTTTTCTGGCCTCCGCGCTCGATCGGGTACGGTCCATGCTCCCGGCCCGCGCCGACTTCATGGCGATGGGTCGCAGCCCCTGCCAGGACCTCGGTACGGCCGGGACGGGCCGGACGGTCAGCGCCCCGGCCCGGCGGACGTCGTCCCGGACCCGGACGAGGCCGCCCACTACCGGCGCACCCTGCCCGGATGGGCTCCCGGCCCGTACGACAGGTGCGGGCCGGGACGATACCCGGCCGGCCCATGTCGGCGGGGCCGAACGCCCCGCGGGGCGGCCTGCGCGTCCCGCGAGTTGCAGGGATCTGCAATTGTTGAGGTCACAGGTGTGAGGAGGGGCGAACGGAAGCCCCTACGGAGGAGCGGTTCCGGGTGGACGAGATGGACAGACACGGCAAGGCCACGCAAGCGAGCACGCCGCTGTACCAGCTGAAGTCGGAGTTCTTCAAGACGCTGGGGCACCCGGTCCGCATCCGCGTCCTGGAACTCCTGTCCGTACGCGAACACGCGGTCGCCGAGATGCTGCCGGAGGTCGGGGTGGAGGCCGCGAGCCTCTCCCAGCAGTTGGCCGTCCTGCGCCGGGCCAACCTGGTGGTCACCCGCCGGGAGGGCTCCAACGTGTACTACTCGCTCATCGACTCGCAGATCGCCGAACTGCTGAGCGTCGCCCGCAGCATCCTTTCCGGCGTCCTGGAGGGCCAGGCCGAACTCCTGGCAGACCTCCGCGCGAGCCGCCCCACCCCGTAGACGGTGTGCGCATCCTGGAAATATGGGTGCGGGCACGGATGGACAACCGCTGTCCGGCGGCCGGAGGATGGGCGGGGAAGTGGGTTCCGCTGCAGGTCACGCCAGCTGGGGGAGGACTGGGGAGGCGTGCCGGCCGGATCACTTCTGCGCGTGCTGGCCCAGGTGGAACAGCAGCCAGACGAAGCCCGCGAACACGTGCGTGCCGAAGATGTAGAAGAAGGCGCGCAGCGCGACGCCCTTCTGCTTCCACCTCTCCTGGTTCAACTCGTCCGACTGGTCGGACGGGGAGCGATTCGACTCAGGCTTTGCAAATTGCATAATCCTGCAAGTGTACCGGATGGCGGATGCCTGGCGCACGGAGGTTGGTGGCCGACGCGGCGCGATGGGGCAACAGCAAGACCGACCTCAGGGAAATGATCAGGGGGCTTTCATGACTGACCGTATGAAGCGTCCGGGCGGCGGCGCGTGGGGGGCGGCCGTGGGGGTGGCAGGTGTCTTCGCCCTGCTGACCGCACTGCCCCTGGCCGCGAGCGGCCGGCTGCCCGAGCGGGTGGCCACGCACTGGGGCGGGGCGGCGCCCGACGGTTCGATGCCGGTGTGGGCGGCTTCCGTGTTCCCGGCCCTCATATGGGCCGTACCGGCGCTCTGCACGATCCTGATGGCGCGGCGCACGCACGCCCCGGCCCCCTCATGGGCCGGGGCGGCACTGGCGTTCACGGGCATCTTCATGGCGGGTACCCAGGCGTCGATCGTCCGCGCGAACCTGGACCGCGCCGACTGGCGGGAGGCGGGCGCCGCGGGCCTGGGCATCGCCCTGACCTTCGTGGCCGCCCTGACCGCCGGCGCGCTCGGCTGGATCACCGGGCGCCGCGGGGAACTCCGTTACCCCGCCGCCGCAGCGGGCGCATCCCTGGAGATACCGGCGGGACAGCACGACGTGTGGCTCTCCCGAACCACCAACCCCTGGCTGCACCTCGTCGCGGCCGTCACCGGCGTCGCGGCGCTGGCCGCCGCCCTCGCCGCCGCCGGCGGCCTGCTCACGGGCACGCAGTGGGCGGTCGTCGCCCCCTTCGCGCTCGCCTCGGTCCTGACCCTGGCCTTCTCCTCCGTACAGGCACGGGTGACGGAGAAGGGCCTGGAGGTGGCCTTCGGCCCTCTCGGCCGGCCGACGCGCAGCTGGGCGCCGCAGGACATCGAGTCCTCCCGCGCCGAGTCGCGGACTCCGGCCCAGGTCGGCGGCTGGGGGTACCGGCTGAGCGGTCTGGGCACCACCGTGATGCTCCGGTCCGGCGAGTGCCTGGTCATCCGCCCCCGCAAGGGAGCCGAGTTCGCCGTGAGCGTCGACGACGCCGAACGAGGCGCGGCACTCCTCAACACCCTCTCCGCCGGACGGCCCGGTCAGGCCGTCTCTTCGGATCCTGCCTGACCCGCGCCGCCCGGCACCGTACCTCGCCGCGTCGTCGAGGCACCCGAGTCGTCCAGTACACGGGAGCCTCTCCGCCTTACGATGCCTCCCCTCGCCCTCCGGGCCGATCCGGAACAGACGACTTGGCAGCTGCTCCGACTCGCCTGCAGCACCGTCTGCTGGGGACGACTCCGAACCGCATTCCGAAGTGATCAGCTAGTACGGAAGGTAGTAGCTGAGTACGTCGGCCGTGAGGCGGGGGAAGAGCGTCCGGAACAGGTCCTCGTCCGCGGCGTAGACGTCGGGGCGGATCCGGGTCAGGCCCTCGAATCCGTGCGGGCCGAACAACAGAGGGGCCAGGTGATCGGGGGCCACCCCTGCACCTCCCGCGACCCCCGGCGACTGCATCGCGCCGCCGGTGACGACCTCACCGAGCCCGTCGGCCAGAACCGGAATCCGATGGTGGGCGCCGAAGGTGGAGATGACGATGTCCCGGCCGGTCCGGTCGATCCCGGCAGCGGTCAGACGCTGCCAGAACAGCGGACGCAGCCGGTCGAGCAGCACCGCGACGTCCGGGATGCGGATGTAGTACTGCTCTGCGCTCCGCCTGGGTTCGTGGTCGATGAATTCCTGCCAGGCGTTGCCGGTCACGGTACCGGCCCGATGGACGACCTGTAGCCCCTCCCCCGCTGCCAGGGCGCCGACTGCGCTCAGCAGCTCCCGCGCCGCCGACTCGTCGCGTGCCGCGGCCTCGGCCAGGAGCATCTCCTCCCCGGGAGGTGTGGTGCGCGCGGTCGCGATGACCGTGCCGGCCTGCTCGAGAACCACGAGGTTGCTCGACTCGTGGTCCAGGAGCCAGCGCCAGCACGCCGCCGAGTGCGGCATGGTCACGTCGATCCCGCCCTGCGCCGAGGCCTGCAGGGCGGCCATGGCCGGGATGTCGGAGGGCCGGGCGGCCCGCAGCGTGGCGTTTCCGTCACCGGGCTGCGGCAGGGGCGGCGGCAGGGCGTTCACGTTCAGCGCCTGCGGTATGTCGACGGCGTACTCGTAGCCGAACAGCCGGTAGAAGTAGGGGATTCCGATCATCGCCTGAACCACGTGGCCACGGGCCGCGGAACGCTCGTGGGCCCAGTGCATCAAGGCCCTGACGAGCCCGCGTCCCTCGTACTCCGCCTCGGTGGCGACCAGTTCCACCTGGCCGGCGGGCAGGCGGACTCCTCCGATGCACACCTCCTCGTCGAGGAGCGTCGCGGTGGACACCACCCGGTCGCCGTCGGCGACCACGGCGCAGGCGGACAGGCCCGCGTCGGGGTCGGTGACGACCAGCCGGTGGTCGACGGCGTCGTCCGGCTCCCCGCGCGCAGACAGGAGTGCGCCGATCTGGTCGAGATCTGCGGGCCTCGCCTGACGCAGGACAAGGCCGTCGGCCAAGGGGACAACCGCCGCATCGTTTTTGATCATGGTCACGGCCAGACAGTGTCAGCACTCCCCCGTCCCGCCCAACCGGTTTTTCGTGGCTCGCCGTTCACGCCGGCGGCGGAGCAGGTTCCTGGGTGAGGATCCGGGCCGCGGCGAACTCCTCGTGCCAGGCCTCGTCGGCCACCTCCAGGTAGCCGTACGCGTCCTCGCCGACCGGGACCCGCAGCGGAGTGGGGCCCTCGGCCTCGACGACACCCAGGACCCGCGCGGCGAAGTCCTCGGGGCGACCGGTCTCCGGGTTGTCCGCCAGGCCCCGCGCGCCGTCGAGCATCTCGCGGTTGGTCACGTCGTAGGCCGGGATCCGCCGCTGCGCCTGCATCATGGACACGCCGTAGCGCGTGGCGAACATGCCGGGCTCGACCACCGTCACGCGGATGCCGTGCGGGGCACCCTCGACAGCCAGGGCCTGGCTCATGCCCTCCAGGGCGTGCTTGCCGGCGACGTACGCGGCCAGACCCGGGAACGCCATGCGGCCGACCACGGAGGAGACGTTGACGATGTGGCCGTGGCCCTGGGCCCGCATCAGCGGCAGGACGAGCCGGGCGAGCCGCCACGGGCCCACCACCAGGGTCTCCAACTGGTCGCGCAGCTCGGCGTCCGAGACCTCCTCCACCGCGCCGAACAGCCCGACACCGGCGTTGTTGACGAGGATGTCGATGCCGCCCAGGCGGTCGGCCGCGCGCCGCACGGCTTCTTCGCAGGAGGCGGCGTCCCGCAGTTCGAGCGGGATCGGCACGACGCGGCCCGGCCATGCGGCGGCGAGGTCCTCCAGGTCGGCGGTCTTGCGTGCGGTGACCGCCACCTCGTGCCCGGCCCGCGCCGCGGCCGTGGCCAGCGCGTACCCGAGCCCGGAGGAGCATCCGGTGACCAGCCAGCGTCGTCGTCCCATCGTTCCCCCGTGACAGTTGAGCCGCTTTCGGACCGTGGTGGTGACGGTCATGGTGGGGGCGCGAGACCCCGCGGTCATCACCTCCCGCGGGGGCGTGCGGAGGCGCGCGGGCGCACGTACGGGCGCGCGAGCTGGTTTCAACGCCGCCACCGCCGACACGCGCCCGGCCCACCTGCCCGACCGCACCCGTACCCGTACCGTCGCTCGACGACGACGCGGTCGGCTCGGTCCTCAACCGGCTGCGCCGCGCCCAGGGGCAGCTCGCCGGCGTCATCGCGATGATCGAGGCCGGCCGAGGGCCGATCGGACCTTCGCCGTGACCCACAGGGCCCTGCCCGTGCGCGCGGTCCCGGTGCTCCGATGGAAGCAGGGTCAGGGCCCCGCTGTGCGTCGTGCCCCCGGGGGCGGCGTACAGGATCCATGACCGAACACGGCGAAGGAGCCGGTCATGCCCGCATCTCGCTACACCGTCAGTGACGTCATGACACACACGGCCATCGCCATCGGCCGGGAGGCGTCGTACAAGGAGATCGTCGAGCTTCTGCACGAGTGGAAGGTCAGCGCCGTCCCGGTCCTGGAAGGCGAAGGCCGCGTGGTGGGCGTCGTCTCGGAGGCCGACCTCCTGCCCAAGGAGGAGTTCCGGCGCGAGGAGCCGCGCCTCCCGGAGCAGCTGGACGAGGCCTCCAAGGCCGGCGGCGTACTGGCCGAGGACCTGATGTCGGCTCCCGCCATCACCATCCACCCGGACGCCACCACGGCCGAGGCCGCCCGCATCATGGCCCACCAGCACGTGAAGCGCCTGCCGGTCGTGAACCGGCTGGGCATGCTGGAGGGCGTCGTCAGCCGCAGCGACCTGCTGAAGGTCTTCCTCCGGCCCGACGAGGAGCTGGCGGAGGAGATCCGGCAGGCCGTACTGACCGACCTCGCGCCGGGCACGGCGTCCCTCGACTTCTCGGTGCAGGACGGCGTCGTCACGCTCCGGGACCCTGTGCCCGAGCGGGCTCCGGTCCCCCTCCTGGCTCGTGCCATCAGGGCCGTCGAGGGGGTCGTCGACGTACGGCCCGAAACGGGGGGTTGAGCCGGCCGGGTCCGCCACGTGCGCGGGCCGGTCCCGTGCAGCCAGGGCCGTTCGGGCCCGGGTGGGGACCACAGGGCCCATGCGCGGGGCGTACCGGCACGCCGAGACTGGGGGCGGACTCGCATCGGAGGTCGTCGATGAGCACCCCGTCACCCACCCGCATTGCCATGGCACTGCCCGCGGACTGCCGCACCCGCCTGATGGAGATGGCCCAGGAGGTCAACTTCGACGAAGGGACGCGCCTGTTCCGCGAGGGCGGCCACGCCGACAGGTTCTGGATCGTCCGGTCCGGCACCGTCACCCTGGACGTCCACGTGCCCGGTCGGCGCGCGGCGGTCGTCGAAAGCCTCGGTCCCGGCGAACTCGTCGGCTGTTCCTGGCTGTTCAGGCCGTACGCCTGGCGTCTGGGCGCGGAGGCGATGACTCCTGTGCGCGCGTACGAGTTCGATGCCGGGAGCGTCCGGATGCTGATGGATTCCGATCCCGTCTTCGGTTCCGCCGTCGGCCACTGGGTCGGGCAGGTCCTCGCGCACCGGCTGCAGGCCACCCGGACCCGCCTGCTCGACCTGTACGCGCCGTACGGCAGCGGAAGCTTCCTGTGACACCACCCGCACCACACCGCATGCATGTCACACCGCATGCACGTCTCACCGCACGTACTCACTGAGCACGTACGTCACCGGTCACGTACATCACCGGTCACGTCACTCACCAGTCGTGGGCCACACGACGGCCGGTGACCCGGGCGGGGGTGAGCCGCATCCACTGATCGCGGACCCCGCCGGCCCAGGGGCTGGAACGGGCGGTCGCGTTCAGATGCCGGAGTACGTCCGGGTCGGCGACCCCTTCCAGCGCGCCGACGGCCAGGACGCTCCAGCCGCTCGCGGTCACGTCGTCGATGTGGTCGATCTCGAATGCGGCTTCCGCCCCCGCGGACCTCCCGACGACGGACACCGCGGAGGTGCGGAAGGCTATGTCGGTTCCCGCCATCAAATAATTGACGGGCAGGACCACCGGTCCTTCGGAGGTGAAGACCGCGATGCGGCCCACCCCATGGGTGCCCAGCAGGTCCCGGCACTCGGACTCGCCCAGCGGCACCAGGGTGGTGCCGCGACGGGCCGTGGAACGGCCGGGGGCCCGTCCGGCGCTCGCTCCGGTCAGGTCGTCCACGCTGACGCCGAGGACATCGGCGAGCCGCACCAGGGTGCCGATGGAGGGCGAGGCCGCGTGCTCCTCCAGGTAGGCGATGTAGTTGCCGTCGGCACCGCACCTGCGGCCCAGCTCGGCGCGGCTCAGGCCGAGTGCCTCACGGCGGGCTGCCAGGCGGCGGCCCAGGTCGGTGCGCCGGGACGTCCCCGTGGTGGTCTCGGGCTGGATGGGCGGGGTCCTGTTCATCGTGATCACTGCTCCTGAGCGGGCACGGACATCCTTCTGCGCTGCGAGGGCGGCAGTCCCAGCCTGTCTCCGCGGCCGTCCGCCGCGCTTGGGCCGTCCGGGCCCCTCACGAGGACCGGTCGGACCCTTCCCGGTGTCCCGTCCGGTGCGATGGTGGATATCGGCATCCGTCCGCCCGCGCACGCACGCACGCACGCACGCTGAGGATCCGGCCATGACCTCCACCCCGTCGCGTACCGCCGGTCCGCCGGTCGTCACCCTGACGATGAATCCCACGATCGATCTCTGCTGGGAGGTAGACCGTCTGGAAGCCATCGGCAAGAACCGTGCGCGGGTCAGGTCGGTGGCTGTCGGGGGCGGAGGGATCAACGTCGCCCGCCACGTCGTACGGTTCGCGGGACGGGCCACCGCCGTCCACACCGCGGGAGGCGAGGTCGGCCTGCGCCTCAACCGGCTGCTGGACGAAGAGGGCATCGACCACCTCGCCGTCGACATCGCCGACGACACCCGCGAAGCGCTCGTGCTCTTCGAGACGGGATCGCGCCGCAGTTTCCACATCGTGCCGCCCGGCCCGCGCCTGCACCCGCACGAGGGCGAGCGGTGCCTGGACCTGCTGGAGCGGTTGCTGGCCGGCCACCGCTCGTACGTCGTCGCCAGCGGCAGCCTGCCCGCCGGTCTGCCGGACGACTACTACGCGGCCGTCGCCCGCCGGGTCAGGGAGGCCGGATCCCGGCTGGTCCTCGACACCTCCGGGGCGGCGCTCCCGGCCGCGCTCGCCGCGGGCGTGTTCCTGTTCAGGTGCAACCGGACCGAGGCCGAGAGCCTGACCGGCCGCCCCGTCAGCGGCTTCGACGACGCCCGGGCCCTCAACGAGCGCCTGCTCACCACGGGGGCCGCCGAGATCGCCGTCACCACCCTCGGAGCACTGGGCGCGCTGTGCTCGACCGTGCACGGCCACACCGAGCTCCACGCGCCGCCGCTGCCGGGTGAGCCCCTGAGCGATGCCGGGGCCGGGGACAGCATGGTCGCCGCCCTCACCACGCGGCTGGCGGCCGGCGAGGACCCCGTCAGCGCCTGCGCGCTGGGCGTGGCCACGGCCGCCGCGGCGATGCTCACCCCCAGCACCGAGCCCTTCGACGTGGAGGTGGCCCGGTCCCTCCGCTCACAGGTGCGGACCGCCACCCGCGGCTGAGCGGCGGAACCACCGCCCGATCGACCGGGCGGCGGCGGGGCGAGCCCGGCTGACCGGCGGTGTCAGTGGGGCGGCCCCGCGACGGGCCAGAGGACTTCCGAGCTCAGGTCGAAGGCGGCCCGGCACATGTCGAAGTGTTTGGAGTACAGACTCGGGTTCTCCGTCTGGTTCACGTAGAAGACCGGGCGTTCCCTGCCCGTGACGGCTGTCATGAGGGCGAAGAGGAGGTCGCCGGAGTGGGTCGTGCTGTCCGGATCGACGAACCAGAAGGTGTCGAACAGCAGGCCCAGTTTCTTGATCGTGAGTTGCCTGCGCAGGCGCTGGTGGACTTCTTCGTCGACCCGGCCGGCGATGAATCGGTCGAGGTACAGACTCGACTCCGGGTTGGTGAGTACGTCGTCCAGGCCCGCGAACTCCGACATGGCGGTGCCGAAGATGATTTTGTTGAAGGTGTACAGGATCTTCTCGTCCCACAGGTCGGCGACGAGGATGCGGACGGTCTTCGACGGATCCTGGACGAGGGAGTCCAGCAGCGCGCCGAACATCTCGGTGTTGTTGTGCAGATTGAGCAGGAAGTTGAGGTTGTTGCCGACCAGAAACAGCTCGCGCTGGTACTGAGTGAAGATCTGCGGCATCTGGAAGTTCCGGGAACCGGTGATGTTCTCGTTGTAGGTGACGGTTCCCGTGAACCGGTCGGGCAGTAGCCGCCTGCTGTCCACGGTGTCGGCGATCGCCCGCTCCAGCTGGGGGTACGTCCTCTGGAACTGCTCCCGGAACGCGAGCATGCCGGTGTCGTCGAGCCCTACCATCCGGGCGAGTTTCTCGGTCAGCCTCCGCACGTCCTGAACGTCGCGCAGCGACACGGCCTGGAAGTCGGCCAGCGGGGGACACAGCTCCCGCAGTTCCCTCGGGGAGAGGTCGAACAGCAGCGGGAAGACCCGGCCGGCCCGCAGGGAAGGGTTCAGGCATCCGCTCTCGTAGATGACCCAGGGACTGCGCGCGGTGCGCTGGGAGAGGAAAATGAATCCGAAATCGGCCTCGTTGAGTGCCCGGTAGATGCTCGGCACGGTGTGTTCTCCGGGATCGATCTCCCGGGAGAAGAAGTAGTCCACGCGGCCGCTGAGCAGTGAGCCGAGCCATTGCTTGAAGAGTTGGGCCAGTGGTTCGATCCGCGGGTCCCGCGTGGACCAGCTGAGGAATGCCTTCGCCTTCGTCACTACCGTTCCCCTTCGGTGTGTTCCGGGCTCTACAGCGTCATCAGGAACTGCCGGATCTCCAGAATGTTGATCTCCTTCAGGTCCTGCGGCCGCACGATGACGGTGAGTTCACGCGTGATCAGCCGGTCCCGGGAGGCCGCGACGAAGGAGAGCAGGATCATCTTCAGCAGGTTCTCGTGGCTCAGGGTGTCGATCCGGCCGAGGGCGCTGCCGATGACCGGGATGGTGAGCGGCTCGCGGTGTCCGTGCGCGTAGACGGATTCCCACAGGCGGCACAGGCTCACCCAGACCCTTTCGGGGTTGGACTCCGCGACCAGGTCGTTGGTCAGCCGGCTGTAGGCCAGGCCGAAGAGCTTGCGGTCGTCCCTCGACATGATGGCGACGGTGCCGATGGGATAGCGGTCCAGTTTGCCGTGGGGTTTGTCCTCGCGCGACTCGACCGATGCGGGCGCGTATCGTGCCAGGGCTTCGGTCAGCGCATGGTCGAGATCGTCCTGGACCCCCGAGTACCAGCGCTCCAGCAGCTGCCCCTGGACGCTGGAACGGCTGATCACGAGGTCGTCCGTGACCGACGTGTCGAAGGTGTCGGTGAATCCGATGACGAGGTGCCCCGGCTGGTCGAACAGATCGCCGGCGATCACGCGCACCCGTGTCCTCGGGTGGTCGAACGTACGCTCCGCGGACGCCGGCGGGAATGCCTGCACGGCGCCCCAGACGACACTGGCGGCGGCGGTCGCCACGATGACGGCCACCGGTGCGGAGAAGGTCAGGGAGAACACGGCGGCGACCAACTGCAGCAGGCCCGCGAGCAGCCCGAAGGCTGCCAGCGCATGTGAGCAGAACACCTGCAGGCTGCGCCTCCCCCACACCAGACGCGCTGCCAAACGGGTACTGCCGGTCATCCCACCCCCGGGTGGATCTTGCCTCTCGCGAACACGCGCATTTTCGCCATCCCTCCCCCTGCCCGCTGGCATTTTGCCCTACCGATACCTGTCCCAATCCGGCGGACGGCATGCCGTTTCCGCCGCGTCACCGGGCTCGGTGCGCACCGCGAAGCGTGATCACCCGGTAATGCGGTCTTCCTACGGCGTGGGGCATGGAATGTCCTCCCCGGCCGCGCCTCCGGGGCGGCGGGGGAGGACCTGGACCACCGGGCAGCGCTCAAGCCGCAAGGCGCTCAGCTCAGCCTCGGCGTGCCGCATCCCAGGAGTGCCAGAGGGCCGCGTAGGCGCCTGCGGCGGACAGGAGTTCTTCGTGGCTGCCCAGTTCGACGATCCGGCCCGCGTCCATGACCGCGATGCGGTCCGCGTCGCGGACCGAGTCCAGGCGGTGCACGATCGAGATGACCGTGCGCCCCTCGATCAGCGCGGCCAGCGAGCGCTCGACCCGGCGCGAGGCGGTGGAGTCCAGCAGCGCGGTGGCCTCGTCGAGGACCAGCGCGTGCGGGTCCGACAGCAGCAGCCGGGCCAGGGCCAGTTGCTGGGCGTGCGAGGGGGACACCAGGGCCGCGCCGTGGCCGATCTCGCTGTCCAGGCCGTGGGGCAGGGAGCGTACCCAGTCGGCGAGCAGGACGGTGTCCAGGGCCTCCCACAGCCTCGGGTCCGCCGCGCCGCCCCGGTCCTCGCCCTTCTCCTCGTGGGCGGCGCCGACGGCCAGCAGCAGGTTGTCCCGGACCGTGCCGGTGAACACGTGCTGTTCCTGGGTGACCAGTACGATCTCCCGCCGCAGCCGGTCCACCGGCAGGCCGGCCACGTCGGCGCCGCCGATGCGCACGGTCCCCCGGGTGGCGTGGTGCACGCCCGCGAGGAGTTTGCCGAGGGTGGACTTGCCCGCACCGGAGGCGCCGACGACCACCAGCCGCTCGCCCTCCGCGATGTCGAGGTCGACGCCGGTGAGCACCTCGCGGCTCGGACCCGGCCCGTAGCCGAAGTGGACCCCTTCGAGGCGGATGGCGTGCCCGTCGGAGGGCGGCGGCGTGACCGGCTCCTCGCGGGGCAGGCGTTCGACGCCGAGGATGCGGCGCAGCGCGGCGTTGCCGATCTGGAGTTCGTCGGTCCAGGTCAGCAGGTCGTTCAGGGGCTCGCCGAGGGCCTGTACGTAGAGCACGACCGCGGTCAGCTCGGCCAGTCCCACCTCGCCGCGCTGGTAGGCGAGTCCGCCGATGAGGAGGGTGAGCGCCATCGGGACCATCGTGGCCAGGTCCAGGCTGGGGAACCAGATGGTCTGGAGCCAGGTGGTGCGCCGGCGGGTGCGCACCACCCGGTCCACGGCCGCTCCGTGGCGGCGGAGCTGGCGCGGGCCCAGCCCCAGGGCCTCGACGGTGGCGGCGCCGCGCGTGGTCTCGTGGGTGACGGCCAGGACGTCGGCCTCCTCGGCGAGCAGGCGCTCGTACGCGCGGGTGGCGCGGGGCCGGTACCACCAGGTGGAGAGGACGGCGAACGGTACGCCGGCCAGCAGCCCGAGGGCGAGCAGCGGCGAGGTGAGCAGGATGGCCGCGAAGGTGAAGATGAGGGTGACGGCGGCCAGCGCGATGCGCGGGACGGCCTGCCGGATGCTCTCGTTCAGCCGGTCGGCGTCGGTCGTGGCGCGGCTGAGCAGGTCGCCCGTCCCGACGGCCTCGACCTCGGAGAGGGGCAGCCGCAGCACCCTGCTGACGAAGTTCTCGCGGGTGCGGGCGAGGACGCGTTCGCCGAGCAGGGTGGCCTGGGTCCGGGCGGCGCGGGCGAGGAGGGCGTGGCCGACGAGGATGGCGACGAAGGCGAGGGCGAGCACGTCCACGTGGCCGGTGGTGGTGCCGTCCTTGACCGATTCGACGAGGTGGCCGAGCAGTCGGGGGCCGACCAGACCGGCCGCGAGTGCCGCGGCGAACAGGCCGAAGGTCAGGGCCAGCCGGGGGGCCTCGCCGCGCAGGAAGACAGCGGTCCAGGCGCGGACCTCGGCCCGCCCGGCGAGCGGCAGCCGGCCGGCCCCGGGGGCTTCGGCGGGTGCCGGGTCCGGGGCGGCCGCGTCGGCGCCGGGGGCCGGGGCGGTGGCCCGGGTGGGGGTGGTGGTCATGAGGGGACTCCTGCGGAGCGGTCGGTGGCGCCGGGGGCGGGCTCCGCGTCGAGGCGGACCACGTGGTCGGCGGCGGCCCGCCACAGCGGGCTGTCCGTGAGGACCACCGTGGTCCGGCCGGCGCGCAGGGCGGCGACCCGTTCCACGATGCGGGCTTCGGTGTGGGCGTCGACCGAGGCGGTGGGGTCCTCCAGGATCAGCAGGTCGGGGGCGGCGAGCAGGGCGCGGGCGAGGACCAGCCGCTGGCGCTGTCCCCCGGACAGGGCGCGGCCCCCCTCGTCCAGCCAGGCGTCGAGGCCGCCGGGCAGGGCCTCGACGACGTCGGTGGCGTCGGCGGCGGACAGGGCCCGGTCCAGGGCTCCGGGCGGTCGGGCGGAGGCGCCGGTCAGCTCCTCGCGGACGGTGCCGCTGAAGAGGATGTCGGCGGGTCCGGAGCGCAGCAGCCGCGCGGACAGCTCGTCCGGGTCGGCCCGGTCCAGGGGGACGCCGCCGATGCGGACGGCGCAGGGGCCGGGGTGGGCTCCGGGGCGGCTGAGCCGGTCGGCGAGGTCGCCGACACGGTCGGCGGGTGCGGTGATCACGGTGAGGCGGCCGGCGGCGGCCTGTACGCCGGTGTCGGCGTCGGCCAGGGCGAGGGCGCCGGCCGGCAGCGGGGCGGGATCCTCGGGGCGGACGGTCTCGGGGGTCAGCCGCAGCAGGGTGCAGACGCGGCCGGCGGCGACCTTGGCGAGGCTCAGGGTCTCCGCGGCCTCGGTGGCCGTGCTGACGGGCAGGGTGAGGAAGGCGGAGGCCCCGTAGAAGGCGACGAGTTCACCGGCGGTGATGGTGCCGTTCAGGGCGAGCCGGGCGCCGAGCCAGACGATGCCGACGGTGACCAGCCCGGGCAGGAAGACCCCGGCGGCCTGGAGCCAGGCCTCCATCCGGCCGGCGGATTCGCCGGCCCGGCGGACCTGCTGGCTGGTGCGGCGGAAACGCTCGGCGAAGCGGGCCTCGCCGCCGATGCCGCGCAGGATGCGCAGGCCCGCCACGATGTCGCCGGCCTGGGAGGTGGCGATGCCCATCTGCTCGCGCTGGGCCTCGTCGCGTTCCTGGAGGGGGCGCAGCAGGGGGCCGATGCCGAGGACGGCGGCGGGGACGCCGATGAGCACGGCGAGCCCGAGCACGGGCGAGGTGAGGGTGAGGGCGACGGCGACCAGGACGGCGGCGACGACGGCGCCGATGGTGCGGCCGACGACCTCGAAGGCGTTGCCGATGCTGTCCACGTCGGCGGAGGCGGAGGCGGCCACGTCGCCCGAGCGGGCCTTGCCGCGCAGGGTGGCGCCGAGCCGCACGACCTGGCGTACGAGGACACGGTGGGTGACGGACAGGGCGTGGGCCTCGGCGCCGACGGCGGCCTGGATGAGGCCGGCGCCGGCGACGGCCTGGAGCAGGCCGAGGCCCAGGGCGGCCAGCGACCACAGGTAGAGGCCGGCCTGGCCGGTGGCCGCCCCGGCCTCGTCGATGGCCCGTCCGAGGACCAGCGGGATCAGTGCCAGGGGGACCATCCACAGCACGCCGAGCAGGGCGGCGAGCAGCAGCGGCCGGGGGCGGATCCGGGCCAGCCACCACAGGTAGGCCCAGGGGCCCGAGGCCTCCGCCTCGGGGACGGAGGCGGGGGCGACGGAGGCGTCGAAGAGTCGGTTGCTCACAGGTACCGGTCCCGGGTACGCGCGCGGTCGACCTTTCCGGTGCGGGTGTGCACCAGTTCGGGCACGGCGACGATCCGGTCGGGGACGAGGGGGCCGGGGACGGCGGCCCGGAGCCGTTCGCGCAGGGCCGTGTCGGTGGCCTCGGCCGCTCCGGGCGCGAGGGTCACGAAGGCGAGCAGGACGGTGTGTTCGCCCTTGTCGTGCGCCGCGGCGGCGACGGCCGTCACCTCCGGGAGCCGGCCCACGGCCCCTTCGACGTCGAGCAGGTCCACGCGGTGCCCGCGGATCTTGACCTGGTGGTCTATGCGGCCGTGGAAGACGAGCGAGCCCGCGGCGTCCTCGGTGACGAGGTCGCCGGTGTGGTACCAGCGCTCGGTGCCGCCGCCGTGGTCGGCCTCGACGAAGCGGGCGGCGGTGCGCTCGGGGGCGTCGAGGTAGCCGTTGCTCAACTGGGGCCCTGCCACGAGGAGTTCCCCGGGGCCGTCCGGCGCGTCGGGCCGGGGCAGCACGGTCTGCCGTACGGAGGGCAGCGGGCGGCCGATGGGCACCCCGTCCGGGAAGGCCGCGGCCGCACCCGGGCCGGCGAGGACGGCGCTGTGGGTGACCAGTGCGGTTTCGGTGGACCCGTAGGTGTTGAGCAGGACGACGTGGTCGGCGCCGAGCCGCCGCCAGCGCTCCAGCATGTCGGGCCGGACGGCCTCACCGCCGATCACGACGGTCTCGACGGAGCCGGGCAGTGGGCGGCCGGTGTCGAGCAGATGGCCGGTGTAGAGGTGCCAGTAGTCGACGGGCAGGTTGACGAGGGTGACCTCGTGATCGGTCAGGACCCGGTCGAGGTCGGCCTCGCTGTCCTCGTCGAGGACGACGAGCCCGCCGGCCAGCAGGGTCGGCAGGATCTCCTCCAGGCTGGTGTCGCCGTCCGCCCGGTGGAAGTTGAGGGCGACGGTGCCGGGCCCGACGCCGTACTGCCGGCCCAGGTGCGGCAGAACGGCATGCAGGGCGCCGTGCGGGACCACGGCCGCCTTGGGGGCGCCGGTGGAGCCGGAGGTGAACAGGACGTAGGCCGGGTCCTCAGGCCGGACCGGCTCGCCCGTCTCGGGCAGGGGGGCTTTGGAGCGGCCCCAGTTGGGCCGCAGGACGCGGTCGACGGCGGGCAGCCGGCCGGTCTCGGCGGTGGCGACGAGCTCCCGGCAGCCGAGGGCGCGCAGGGCCGCCTGGGTGTGGTCGAGCGGTTCGTCGGCGAGGGGGACGTAGCCTCGGCCGGCGGCCAGGACGCCGAGGATCGCCGCGATGTCGCGGACGCTGTGGTGCGTCTGGACGGCCACCACCGGGCGTCCGGCCGCCGGGCCGCGGGTGGCCACGAGGTCGGCGACGGCCCCTGCCCAGCGGGCCAGCTGGCCGTATCCGACGGTCACACCGTTGTCGACCACGGCGGGCCGGTCCGGTTCCGAGCGGGCGATGGCGAAGAAGGGGTCCAGCATGCTGGGCAGGGTCATGGCAGGTCTCTTCCGGTCCGTCCGTGCGGCGGTCAGCGGGTGGGGGCCCCGGCGCCCGGCACGCCGGGGCCGGCCAGGGCGTCCAGGAGGGTGACGAGGGCATGCCGGTGGCGGGCGGCGAGCGTGCGTACGGTCGCCTCCTGGTGCAGGGCGGTGGAGTACCACCACTCGACGCGCAGGGTCCCGTCCTCCGTGGTGGCGATGACCTCGACGGCGTGCGGGCGGGTCCAGTGCGGGGCGGTGATGTCGCCGACCGGTTCCGGGGCCACGTCCGGCAGGAGGGTGCCCAGGGGCAGGCTGTCGGCGTCGTCGCCCTCGAAGTCGTAGGAGACGTCGCTGGGCGGGGCGGCGCGCAGGACGGCCGCGATCCGCGGCCGTCCGTGCCGGGTGAGCGCGCCGTGGCCCACGCCGCCGCCGGGCAGGGCGGCGAGATGGCCCACGGTCGTGGCCAGGCGTTCGGCCGGGGTGGCGGCGGCCAGGTCCAGGCGGACGGGGACGGTGGTGGTGAACCAGCCGGTGGTGCGGGCCAGATGGGTGTCCCCGACGGTCTCCTCGCGGCCGTGGCGCAGTACGTCCACGCGGACCGCGGACTCGCCGAGCCGTTCGGCCAGGGCCTCGCCCAGGGCGTGCAGGACGAGGTCGCCGGCATGGGCGCGGTGGGCGCGGGCCGCCGTGTGAAGGCGGGCGGTGAGCTCGGCGGGGAACTCCTCGCGGTGGGTGGCCGCGGTGGCGGCGGTGTTCACGGCCCGCGGGTCGGCCACGGGGTGGTCCGGAGGCAGGGTGGCGGGGGTGCGGACCACCTCGGTCCACCACTCCGCCTGCTCCTCCGCCTCGGGGGTGCGGGCGTGGGCCGCGAGGGCCTGCGCCCACTCCGGGTAGGAGGTTCCCTCGGCGGGCCACACGTCGTGGCGGCCCTCCTCCAGCGCGGTGTACACCTCCTCCAGGTCGGCGAGCAGGACGGACCAAGACACCATGTCGATCGCGATCTGGTGGACGACGATCAGCAGCCGGCCGGGCCGGGCGGGGCCGGCGTCGAAGCGGACGAAGCGGGCCACGCGGCCCCGCTGCGGGTCCAGGGAGCGCTGTTCGACGGCGCAGCGCAGGGCGACGGCGGCCGAGAGGTCGGCGTCGGCCAGCTCGGAGACGTCGACGGTGTCGAGCGCCGCTCCGAGGGCGGCGCCGGGCGGGCCGTCGGTGTCCAGGGCGGCGGTCTGCTGCCGGGGGCGGCGGGCCGGGCGGTCCTCGACGGCCAGCCGGAGCGAGGCGTGGCCGGCGACGAGCCGGCGGACGGCCTCGGCGAACAGGCCGGGGTCGATGCCCGGTCTGGTGGTGAAGAGCAGGGCCTGGTTCCACTGGCCGCGCTCACCGGCCTGCTCCTCCCACGCCTGCTCCTGGGAGGGGGTGAGGACGACGGGCCCGTGGGCGGTGCCGGGCGGGGCGGCCTCGGCCCCGCCGCGCAGGGCGGCCCGCCCGGCGACGAGCGCGGCGAGAGCGGCGGTGGTCAGCCCGGGGGCGAACATCTCGCGCAGCTGCACCCGTACGCCGAAGGACGCCTCGATGCGGCGGGCGGTGCGGATCAGGTCGAGGGAGTCCACGCCGAAGTCGACCAGCGGGCCGGTGAGGTCGGCGTCGGGGTCGAGCACCGCCTCGGCGAGCCAGCTCGCGAGCCGGGCGTGGATCTCCTCCTGGGGCGGGGCGCCGGGGGCGCCGGCCCCGAGGGCGTCGGGGGCGTCGGTCTCGGAGGCGTCGGCCTCGGGAGCGCTCTCCTGCCGTACCGGGGCGGTCACGCGCCGGCCTCCCCGGGGAACCCGGCGGGGCGGCGTATCAGGAACGGGCCGAGGGCGAGGGCGTCCAGGGGCAGCCGGTGGAAGGTGGCGAGGGCGTCGCGCGGGCTGCACACGACGGGCTCGTCACGGCCGTTGAAGGAGGTGTTCATGATGACGGGGGTCCCGGTGTGCCCGCCGACCGCGCCGATGAGGCGGTGGTAGAGCGGATCGACCGCGGCAGAGACGGTCTGCGGCCGGGTGGTGCGGTCGCTGTGGACGACGGCGGGCATGGCCGCGGCGCCGGCCTCGGTGACGGGCGTGGTGACGATCATGTAGGGCAGCGGGGTGGCGGTGCCGATCAGGGCCTCGGCGGCCTCCTCCTGCATGCTCGGCGCGAACGGCCGCCACGCCTCGCGGTCCTTGATGCGTACGTTGACCCGGTCGCGGGTGGACTCCGGGTCGGGTACGGCGACCAGGCTGCGGTGTCCCAGCGCGCGCGGGCCGCCCTCGGCGCGGCCCTGGAACCAGCCCGAGACCCCGCCCGCGGCCAGTACGCCGGCGGTGGCGGCGGCGATGTCGGCGGGCTCGGTGTAGGGGGTGCCGGAGGCGTCCAGGATGCGGCGGATCTCGTCGGGGGACCACTGCGGGCCCCAGGCGACCGAGCCGTCCATGGGCCGGATGCGGTCGCCTTCCCGGGCGGCGACCCAGACCGCGGCGCCGAGCGAGACGCCCTGGTCGCCGGCGAGGGGCTGCACGAAGAGGTCCTGGACCTCGGGCATCCGCATGATCTTGCCGTTGAGGGTGGCGTTGAAGCCGACGCCGCCGGCGATCAGCAGCGTGGTCTCGCCGGTCTCCCGGAGCAGGCCGCGAACCAGGCCCATGACGGCGCGCTCCAGCGCGGCCTGCGCGGTGGCGGCGAGGTCGCGGTACTCGAAGGGGTCCCGGTCGGTGACCTTGCCGTAGCGGCCGGTGCGGGGGTCGAAGCGGCGCACCCCGCGGTTGGGCGCCTCGGGGAGGGTCTTCTCCAGGTGCTCCATCCAGTACCGGATGGTGGCCGTCTCCTCGTCCGTGGTGCCCGTGGAGCGCAGGTCGGGCGGGACGACGCCGATGGTGAAGTCCTCGTCGGTGAAGCCGAAGGCGCCGCCGAAGCTCAGGTCGCCGGGGGTGCCGTAGGAGGCCAGGCCCATCATCTTGCCCGCCGCGTCCGCGCCGAGGCCGGCGTACTCGCAGACGGCGGCGTAGAAGTAGCCCAGCGACCAGCCGGGGGTGTGCGCGCGCAGTGTCTTGATCTCGCCGTCGATTCCGACGGCGAGGGTGGTGCTCTCGTTCTCGCCCTGGCCGTCGAGGACGAGGATCGCGCCCCGGTCGCGCCCGGAGAGGTGGTAGGCGCTGGCGGCGTGCGCGATGTGGTGGTTGACGAAGGTCAGCCGGGGATCGCGGGTCCGCGGGAACAGTGCCTTGGGCAGCAGGTGTTCGAGGGCGGCCGCGTCGCTGTCGAACCAGTCGAGGCCGCGGTCCGCGAAGAGGGTGGGCAGGTCCCAGCCGTGGGCGACCACGTCGATGTCGTCCAGGGTGAGACCGCCCTCCGCCAGGCAGTAGGCGGCGGCGTGGAGGGGCGCTTCACCGTAGGCGTGCTTGTTGCGGGTGAAGCGTTCCTCCTCGGCGAGGGCGATGACCTCACCGTCCACGACGAGGCAGGCCGCACCGTCGTGGCTGGCGCCGGGCCAGCCGTTGACTCCGAGCACACGCATGTTCAGTCCCCAAAGGTCGGTCGGCATCCGCCGGATCCGCCTCGGGCCCGTGGGGCGCTCGGCGTCCGGTCACGCCAACGGATCTTGTCGGTCCGCCGGGTTGTACACGACCTGTGAGTTTGTGCGGAGATCCGCGGCGAATATCGCGGATGCCGCCTTCAGCACCGCGTTGGCGTGCCGCAGCTGCTCGACCTCGTTGCGCAGCCGCCGCAGTTCGGCCCGCTCGTCGGCGGTCAGCGCGTCCTGGGCGGGCCGGCGCGCGGCGGCGACGGGCGGGGCGACGGCGCGGGCCGCGGCGCCCGGCTCGGTCCGCCGGACAGGGGCGGCGGAGGCGCCCGTTCCGGGGCGGCGGCCGGCGGCCGGCGGCTGGGTGGGGACCCGGCCGTTTCCGGTCGGCTGGCCCCGGGCGGGGACATCGTGTCCCTCCAGGGCCGTGCTGAGGCGGTACCAGCGGCGGGTCCACGCTTCCGGATCGCCCTCGCAGGCGGCCACGTAGGCGAGCGTCACCTTCAAGGAGGGCTTGTGCAGTCCGCGGGCCGCCTCCGCGAGGGTGGCCACGGAGTAGTGGGCTCGTTTCGCCATGGTCCGGTAGGAGGGGTTCCCGGCCTGCTTGCGTAGAGCGCGCAATGCGTGGGCGAACTCCTCCAGCGGTCCGGCTGTGGGGTCTAACAACCGCTCTGGCCTGGGCATGCCTCTCCCCTGAATGATCGACGGTGTTGTCGAGTGAAGCGTCGGCTCTCCCGTGCCGTACAACCCGGTCAACGGCGTACGGCACCGACGCGAGAACCGGTCCGACGCTCGGTACGCGACCGGAAACCGTCGCACCGGATCTCTCGGACATTGGTACATGCCACTGACATATCCATCAATCGGCAATCGACGCTTCCGGCCACGCGGAGGGCGGTTCGGCCGAATGAGACTCCTCGGATCAACACCGTTGCAACGCCCGTCCGGAAGCGTTCCCCCGACGTTCCTCTTCCCGCCCCGGGACGTCGCCCCGTGCAAGTGCGCGACTGTTCGTTGCCCGCACAACCATCCGCCTTCGGCGGTCCTTTGTACAGGGGCACTCGGGCCGATTGCCCCGTACAACCGGCTCTCGTGTACAACGCCGGGGCTCTGCAAGATCGGTTGCTGTCAGGCGATACGGCCGAAACCGACGGGAATGGGTGGCGGGTTGGTGGACACAGCACGCAGCCAGACGGAATCAGCAGCGCTCGAAGGCGTCTACGAGTACCGGAACAGCCCCCTCGTGGAACCGGACTGGAAGCGCTTCCCCGGATGGCGGGAAGTCACCGAGACGGAATGGGCGGATCCGCAGTGGCAGCGCGCCCACTGCGTCAAGGACGCGAAAGGACTGCGCGCGGTCGTCGGCGATCTGCTCGACGAGGCGTTCTACGAGGACTGGGAACAGGACAGGCAGCACCGCGCCACCATGTCGGTGCTCCTGCCGCCCCAGATGCTCAACACCATCGCCCCGGAGGCCGCCGCGGCCCGCCCGGGCGAGCTGACCAAGGCTTTCTACGACGACCCCGTACGCCGCTACATGCTGCCGGTGTTCTCCGACCGGCACCCGGAGTGGCCCTCGCACCCGATGGCCAGCCGGGACTCACTGCACGAACAGGACATGTGGGTGGTGGAGGGGCTGACCCACCGCTACCCCACCAAGGTGCTGGCCGAACTGCTGTCGACCTGCCCGCAGTACTGCGGGCACTGCACCCGCATGGACCTGGTGGGCAACTCCACGCCCCAGGTCACCAAGAACAAGCTCCAGCTCAAGCCTGTCGACCGGGCCGACCGGATCCTGGAGCACCTGCGCGTCTCCCCCGGCATCCGGGACGTGGTGGTTTCGGGCGGCGACCTGGCCAACCTGCCCTGGCCGCGGCTGGAGCGCTTCGTGGACGGGCTGCTGGACATCGAGTCGATCCGCGACATCCGGCTCGCCAGCAAGGGGCTGATCGGACTGCCCCAGCACTGGAACTCCGCGCCGGTGCTCCAGGGAGTCGAGCGCATCGCCCGCAAGGCCCGCTCCCGCGGGGTGCGCGTCGCGCTGCACACGCACGCCAACGCCGCGCAGCAGGTGACGCCCGGGGTGGCACGGGCCTCCTGGGCCCTCCTGGGTGCCGGTCTGCACGACGTACGCAACCAGGGCGTGCTGATGCGCGGGATCAACGACAACGCCCACGACCTGCTCGACCTCTGTTTCGCGCTCATCGATCACGCCGGCATCACTCCGTACTACTTCTACATGTGCGACATGATCCCGAACGCCGAGCACTGGCGCGTACCGCTGCACCGCGCCCAGCTGATTCAGCATCAGATATTGGGCTACCTCCCGGGATTCTCCACCCCGCGCATCGTCTGCGACGTACCGATGGCCGGCAAACGGTGGGTGGACCAGGCCGACTCCTACGACCGCGAGCTCGGGGTGTCGCACTGGAGCAAGAGCTTCCTCACACCGCTGGAGGCGGCGGACCCGGACGCCCACAGCGGCTCCTACCAGTACTACGACCCCATCGACACGCTCCCGCTCTCCGGGCAGCGCTGGTGGCGCGAAGCCCGTCAGGGGTAGAGAAGGGACAGTTGCACAGCATGAGCAGTCTCCGTCCACGGCGTGAAGACCCTCCGGTGCTGGAGGAGTGGTACCGCCGGCACCTCGGCCCGGACATCCACGACATCAGCTCCAGCGGCGTCCACCCGTACACCTTCGCCGAGATACGCGACCTGTGCCGCATCCCGGTGGCCGATCTCGACGAGATCGTCATGGACGACAGCGTCTCCCAGGGCGGGGCCGGCATCCGCCGGGCCGTCGCCGACCGCTACGCCGGCGGCGACGCCGACCGGGTCCTGATCACGCACGGGTCCAGCGAGGCCATCGCGCTGACGCTGAGCGCCCTGCTGCACCCGGGCGACCGGGTCGTCGTCCAGGAGGGTATCTACCACTCGCTGGGCCACTACCCGCGGGCGGCCGGCTGCGACGTCGTCGAACTGCCGGCCCGGGCCGTGCGCGACGGCGAGATCGACCCCGAGGTGCTGGACGAGCTGATCACCCCCGGCACCGCCGCGGTGATCGTCAACTTCCCGCACAACCCCAGCGGCGTCACGCTGTCCCAGCCGGGCCTCAAGGCACTGACCGGGCGCACCGCGGCCACCGGCGCCGTGCTCGTGTGGGACGCCGCCACCGCCGAGATCGCGCACCGCTGGGAGGTGCTGCCGGACCCCGGCGCCGAGGGCGGCGACACGGTGTCCTACGGCACCTTCTCCAAGACCTTCGGCCTGCCCGGCCTGCGGGTGGGCTGGGCCGTCGCGCCGAAGGAGCTGATCACCGCCACCTTCCCGCTGCGCGACCGGACCACCCTCTTCCTCTCCCCCCTGGTCGAGCTGGTCGCCGAGCGGGCGATGCGGCACGCCGACGAGCTCATCGGCCGCCGGGCGGCCGAGGCCCGGCGCAACCTCGCGCACCTGACCGAGTGGATGGCCGAGCACGAGGAGCTGGTCCGCTGGACCCCGCCGGAGGGCGGCGTGTGCGCCCTGCCCGTCTTCCGCGAGCTGGAGGAGGCGGCGGCCGGACCGGAGGCGGTGGAACGGTTCTGTCTGGAACTGCTCGCCCGCCACCGCACCCTGCTGGTGCCCGGCACCGCCTTCGGCGCGCCGCACGGCGCCCGGCTCGGCTTCGGCGGCCCGGAGGAGGGCTTCCGGGCCGGTCTCGAAGGGCTGTCGGAGTTCCTGCTGGCGCGGAAGGCCGGACGGTGACCGCCGTGACCGGGCGGGATGTGACCGGGCCTGGTGCGACCGGGCCCGACGTCAGCGAGCCCGCCGTGAACGAACCCGACCTGGCCGAACCCGACCTGACCGAACCCGACGTGCTCGACCTGTGGGAGCACTCGGTCCGCGAGCACGCCGACGGGCCCGCGCTCGTGACGCCGCACCGGGTGCTGACCTACCGGGACGCGGACCGGCTCACCGACGCCTGGGCCGCCTTCCTCGCGGAGCGCGGCGCGGGTCCGGGAGAGCTGGTGGGCCTCGCCTTCGGCGACCCCGCCCGTACGGTGCTCGGCATGCTGGCGGCGCTCAAGGCCGGCGCCGGGTTCACCGTCCTGGACGACCGGCTGCCGCCCGCCGCCCGTACGGCGCTGGTGGCCCGCACCGGCGCCGTGGTGTGGCTGGGCGACGGGGCGCACGCGCCCGAGGGGGCCTGCGTGCCGCACGGCCCCGCCGAGGACGCGGACGCCACTGAACCGGCCCGTCCGGTGCGCCGGGCCGGCGGGTCCGATACGGCGTACGTACTGTTCACCTCCGGATCCACCGGCCGGCCCAAGGGCACGGTCGTCGAGCGGGACGCGCTGCGCCGCTTCGCGGCCGCGGTCGCGAACCGGCTGGAGCTGACCGCGCAGGACCGCTGGCTCCAGGTGGCGTCGCTGGGCTTCGACGTGCTGATCGAGGAGGTCTTCCCCGCGTTCGCCGCGGGCGCGGCCGTGGTGTGCCGCGAGGACACCCGGGCGCTGGACGCCGAGGAACTGCACATCGCCCTGGCCCGGACCCGGACCACCGTGGTCGAACTGTCCACCCAGTACTGGCTGGAGTACGCCCGCTGGCTGGACGGGAGCGGCACGGCCACGCCGGAGACCCTGCGCACCGTGGTGGTGGGCGGCGAGCGGATGGACCCGGGTCCCTACCGGCGCTGGCAGGCCCGGCAGCCCGCGGCCCTCGCCCACGTCTACGGGCTGACCGAATGCACCGTCAGCTCCACCTTCTACACCGGGCTGCTGCCCTCCGACGCCGAGGAGGTGCCGCTCGGCACCGCCCTGCAGGACGTGGAGATCAGCATCCGGCAGGACGGCCGCCCGGTCCCGGACGGTGGGACCGGGGAGATCCACATCGGCGGCCCGCTGCTGGCCCGCGGCTTCCTCGACGACGAGGAGGCCACCGCCCGCCGCTTCGTGCCCGACCCGTACGCGAGCACCCCGGGCGGCCGTGTGTACCGCACGGGTGACCTGGGCCGGATCGACGCGGACGGGCAGCTGGTCTTCCTCGGCCGGGTCGACGACCAGGTCAAGATCCGCGGCCACCGGCTGGAGCCCGCCCGGGTGGAGCGCGCCCTGTGCGAGGTGACCGGGGTCGGCCAGGCCGTGGTCTTCCCCGACCCCGAGACCGGCACCGTGCTGTGGGCGTTCACCGTGCCGGCCGACCCCGCGGCGGCGCCGCTGCCCGGCGAGGCCGTCCGGCTCACGGGCGCCGACCGGGACGCCCTGGTGGCCCCGCTGGAGGCGCAGCTGCCCGACTGGGCGGTGCCGCGGGTGCTGTACCGGGTGTCCGTCCTGCCGAAGAACCCGCACGGCAAGGTCGACAAGCGGCGGCTGGCCACCTGGGCGGCCGCGGTCTCCGCCGCCTCCGGGGCGCCGGCCTCGGCAGCGGGACCGGTCGCGGAAGCGGCACCGGTCGCGGAAGCGGCACCGGTCGCGGAAGCGGCACCGGTCGCGGAAGCCGCAGGCACCGAGCAGGAGCCGCTGGGCACCGTGCTGGCCCTCTTCCGTGAGGTCCTGGACGCCCCCGCCCTCGGCCCCGACGACAACTTCTTCGACCATGGCGGCCAGTCCCTGCTGGCCCTGCGCCTGCTCGCGCGGCTGCGCGAGTCCCGGCCCGACGCGGCCGGACTGCGCGCGAGCGCGCTCTTCACGGCCCCGACGCCGCGGCTGTTCGCCGACGTGCTCGCCGGCCGCGCGGTCGCCCGCCCCTGACCAACGCGTTCCCGGGGCGGGGCCGCATCCGGCCCCGCCCCGCACATCCGCACCACCCGAGGGCCCGCGGCCCGGCTCCGGCCGGCCGCGAGCAGCACCCATTCCCCGACCACTCAGCGAGAGTTGGCATGTCGAACCTCACCGACCAGTCCACGCCCGGCTACACCCTGACCGCCGACGAGGCCTCCGCCACAGCGGAGCTCGGCCTCGAACTGGCGGCCTCCTACCCCTCCTTCGGCGACCCCGAGCTGCTGCACGACCTGCCGCGGCTCGCGGCCCGGCTGCCCGAAGGCGTGCAGGGCTTCCTGCGCGAGTTCAAACTCGGCGACCGCCACGGCCACACCGTGATCCGCGGGCACGATTTCGACCAGCGGCGCATCGGGCCCACCCCCGACCACTGGCGCGGCCGCGGCCGTCCCGGCCCGGAGTTCCCCGAAGAGCTGCTGCTGATGCTGTACTCGGCGCTGCTCGGCGAGCCCTTCGGCTGGGCCACGCAGCAGGACGGGCACCTCGTGCACGACATCTTCCCGATCCGCCAGCACGAGAACGACCAGCTCGGCATGGGCAGCAAGGAACTGCTGACCTGGCACACCGAGGACGCCTTCCACCCCTACCGCAGCGACTATCTGATCCTCGGCGCGCTGCGCAATCCCGACCACGTGCCCACGACGGTCGGTGAGCTGGATCTGTCCTCCCTGTCGGCCGAGGACATCGACATCCTCTTCGAGCCGCGCTTCTACATCGCGCCCGACGAGTCGCACCTGCCGAAGAACAACACGATCGCCTCCGAGGAGGAGGCGGCCCGGTTCGCCACCATCCAGCGGATGATCGACGAGCGGCCGCTGGGCGCGCTGCTCTACGGCTCGCGCCTGGACCCGTACATGCGCCTGGACCCGTACTTCACCTCCGTACCGGAGGACGACACCGAGGCGCGCCGGGCGTACGACGCACTGTTCAAGGTGGTCGACGCCGGGATGCGGGAGGTGGTCGCGGACCAGGGCGACGTGCTCTTCATCGACAACCACCGGGCCGTGCACGGCCGGCTGCCGTTCCAGGCCCGCTACGACGGCACCGACCGCTGGCTGAAGCGGGTCTGCGTGACGACGGACCTGCGCCGCTCCCGCGAGATGCGGGCCACGGCCGCCACCCGGCTCCTGGGCTGACACGCCGGTGGCCCTCACCCTCACCGACCTGTCCCGTGACCCGTGGCTGCTGCCGGAGGTCGACGCCCTGATCGGGGCCAACATGCCCGCGTTCATGAGCTGGGAGTCCCCCGGCAACTGGCGCTGGCACGGCATGTACGACCGGTACGCCGAGCACCAGCTGTGCCTGGTGGACGGCGCCGGGCGCCTGGTCGCCGCCGCCAACGGGCTGCCGGTGCACTGGGACGGCACGACCTCGTCGCTGCCGTCCGGCAGCGACGAGGTCCTGGTGCGGGGCGTCGACCGGCCCCCGCCGGACCGCCCGGACGCCGTGTGCATGCTGTCGGTGTCCGTGGACCCCGTGCACCGGGCGGCCGGCCACGCCGAACGGCTGCTCACCGAGGTCCGGCGGCGGGCCGCCCGGCACGCCCCGCGCGGGGTGATCATCCCGGTCCGGCCCACCCGCAAGCCGCTCTACCCGCTGATCCCGATCGACGAGTACGCGGCCTGGCGGCGGCCCGACGGGCGCTGCTTCGACCCCTGGCTGCGCACCCACCTGGAGCTGGGGGCCCGCCAACTCGGTATCGCCCGCGCCTCCCTGGTGATCCGTCAGCCGGTTGCCCGATGGGCGGAGTTCCTGGGGCACCCGCTGCCCGGCCCGGGCGAGCACCTCCTGCCCGGGGCCCTCGTCCCGCTGCGGGTCACCGCGGACGACCACGGCACCTATACGGAACCCAACGTCTGGGTGCACCACCCCGCCGGCCCCGCCGCACCGTGACCGGCTCCGGGCCGCGCGCCCGGCCGCTCCACCCCACCCCCGATCTTCGACCTACCCTGGAGAGAACCATGCCTCCCGTACGCCTCGCCATCGTCGGGTGCGGCGCCGCCGCCCGCGGCTGCCACCTTCCCGCCCTGCCCGCGCTCAAGGGCGACGTACAGCTGACCGCACTCATCGACCGCGACCCGCGCCAGGCCGAGGACGCCCTCGCCCTCTACCGGGAGCTCGGCGGCACCGACGCCGACCGGGTGGTGCTCGCCACCGACCCGGCCGAGGCCGCCGACGCCTTCGACGCTGCGGTGGTCGTGGCGCCGCACACCCTGCACGCGCCGATCGTCCAGGCGCTGCTGACGGCCGGCAAGCACGTCCTGCTGGAGAAGCCGATGACCACTTCGGTGGAGGACGCGAAGGCGCTGGCCGCCACCGCCGCCGCCGAGGGCGCCCCGGTGCTCGCGATGGCCCATCCGCGCCGGCTCTTCCCTGCCTACGCCTGGGTCAAGCGGCTCATCGACGGCGGCGAGCTCGGCGACGTGGTGCGGGTCGACTGGTCGGAGGGCCACCCCTACGCCCACGAGCCGGTCTCCTGGTCGATGTTCGACCGGCGCCTGGCGGGCGGCGGCGTGCTCACCGACACCGCCTCGCACGTCTTCGACACCCTGCTGTGGTGGCTCGGCCCCGAGGTGGAGGTGGTCCGCTACGAGGACAACTCCCTCGGCGGCGTGGAGACCGACTCCTCCGCCCACCTGCGCTTCGGCACCGCCGACGTGCACTGCGAGTTCAGCCGCCTGCGCGACCTCGGCATCAGCTGCAAGGTCACCGGCACCCGGGCGACCGTGACCATCGGCACCGACTTCCCGGCCGGCGAGTGCACGCTGATCACTGCGGACGGGGTGGAACTGCACCGCGGCGACGTGGACGCCGTCGCCCCCGCGCAGGGCGAGTGGGAACTGCTCTTCACCGAGCAGCTGGGCAACTTCGCGGCCGCCGTGCGCGGCTCCGCGGCCGTCCACTCCTCCCCGCAGGACGGCGTCCGCGTCGTCGAGCTGATCCAGGAGTGCTACGGCGGCCCCGGCCACCAGCGGGCCGCGCAGCCGTGGACGGTACGGGACGGTGAAGCGCCGGCAGGCCCCGTTCTGGCCGGGCGCACCGTGGCCGTGACCGGCGCGAGCGGGTTCATCGGCGGCCGGATCGTCGAGCGGCTGGTCCTCGGCACCGAGGCCAGGGTCCGGCCGGTGGTGCGCGGCTTCGGCCGGGCGGCGCGGCTGTCGGTCCTGCCGCAGGACCGGCTGGAGTTCCGCCAGGGCGATCTGCTGGACCCCGAGACGCTGCGCGCGGCCTTCGAGGGCTGCGACACCGTGGTGCACTGCGCGTTCGGCAGCGCCGGTGACGAGGCCGGCCGCTGGGCCGCCTCCGTCGAGGGCACCGCGCACGTCCTGGCCGCGGCGCGCGCCGCGAGCGTACGCCGTGTGGTGCACCTGAGCACCGTCGACGTCTACGACCCGGCCGTGACCGGCGCCCTCACCGAGGACTCCCCCGCGCGGCCGGCCGACCCCGCCGACCGCGAGTACGAGCAGCAGAAGCTGGCCGCCGAGCGGCTGGTCCTGGAGGCGCACGGCGAGGGCCTGGAGACGGTCGTGCTCCAGCCGGGCGTGGTGTACGGCCCGTGGGGCGGCCAGTGGACCACCGCCCAGCTCCGCCGTCCGGCGGGTGACTTCGGGCAGCTCCCGGCGGGCGGCGAGGGCGGCGTATGCAATGCCGTGTACGTGGACGACCTGGCCGACGCGGTGCTCCTGGCCGCGGACACCGAGGCCGCTGCGGGCGAGCGGTTCCTCGTGGGCCACCCCGAGGAGCTGGGCTGGGGCACCTTCTTCGACGGGATCCGCGCGCTGCGCGGCCCGCTGGACACCGCGGGCGAGCCCGCAGGGGAGCCGGTCGCCGACTGGGAGCTGGAGCTGTACCGGGCGACGGCCCGCGCCGGCTACGACAAGGCCCGCCGGATCCTGGGTCACACGGCGCGCGTGCCGTTCGCCGAGGGTGCGGCACTGACCGGGCAGTGGGCCCGCTGGGCCGGGGAAGCGCCGGAGGCGGGCGCATGACGGGCATCACCGACGTCCTGGTGGTGGCGCCGCACCCCGACGACGACGTCATCGGCTGCGGTGGCTCCATCGCCAAGCACGTGCGCGACGGGGCCCGGGTGACGGTGGTCATCGTCATCGGCCGCGAGCGCAGCGCCCTCGACGACGCGGTGAGCGACGCCGAGTTCGCCGCGGAGACGGAGAACGCCGCGAAGGCGCTGGGTGTGCACCGCTGCGTGCGCTTCGAGGAGCCGTCGCGGGACTTCGCCCTCTCCCGGCGGGTGCACCTGGACCTGGTCCGGGTCATGCGCGAGGTGCGGCCCCAGGTGGTGTACCTGCCGCACGACAACGACGACGACGTCGAGCACCGGATGGTGCACCAGCTGACCACCGAGGCGCTGTGGATGGCGCAGTCGGAGTTCTTCCAGGAGACGGGCGGCCGGGCGATGCCCGCTCCGCAGCTGGTGCTCGGCTACGAGGTGTGGGCGCCGATGGCGCGCTTCCAGTACGCCGAGGACATCGACGGGCAGATCGAGACCAAGGTCGAGGCGATGCGGGCGTACGCTTCCCAGCTGCGGCACGCCGCGTGGGACGAGGGCATCCGCGGTCTGGCCCGCTACCGGGGCGCGGTCTCGGCCGGTTCCGGGCACGCGGAGGTGTTCCAGGTGCTGAGCCTGGGCGCGCCGCCCGCCGGACTCCGGGCCGGTGGCGGCCATGACTGACCGGCTGCTGGTCTGCGGGCTCGGCTCGGGCATGGACCGGTCCCTGACCGAGCTGCGCTCGCCCCGGCGGGAACTCGTGGTGGTCACCGACCAGCCGACCGACCGGGCGCGGGCCGCCGCCGACGTGCTGATCGTGTGCGATCCGAACGACGCCGTGGCGGTCCTGACGGAGCTGTCGGCGGCCGGGATCGACCGGATCGACGGGGTGTTCTCGCTGGGCGCGGACAACCCGCCGGTGATCAGCACCCTCGCACGGCGCTTCGGCTGCCCGGGGCTGCCGCTGGAGACGGCCCTGGACTGCACGCTCAAGGACCGGCGGCTGCGCATTTTGCGCGCCGCCGGGCTGGACCTGCCCCGGTTCGCCACCGCGGAGAGCGTCGGCGAGGCGGTGCGGGCGGTCGCGGACATCGGCCTGCCGGCGGTCCTCAAGCCCAGCGACCAGACCGGGTCGCTGGGCGTGCTGAAGGTGGAGACGGCCGGGCAGGTGCGCGGGCTGGCGGAGGAGGCGCTGCGGCTCAGCCCCGGCGGGCGGATCGTGGTGGAGGAGTTCCTGGAGGGGACCGAGCACACCCTCGCGGCCTTCATGGTCGACGGAGAGCTGCACCGCTTCGGCTTCGCCGACCGGGAGTACGGGCGCAAGGAGGAGTTCGCCCCGCACTTCTTCGAGGGCGGGGACACCCTTCCCAGCCGGCTGACGGCGGAGCAGATCGACGAGGTGACCGACGTGGTGCGGCGGGGCGCGCAGGCGCTGCGCCTGGACCCGGCAGTGATCAACACCGACATCCTGCGCACGCACGACGGCCGGGTGATCCTGCTGGAGATCACCTGCCGGCTGACGGGCGCCCGGATCGCCACCGAGGTGATGCGGCTGGCGACGGGTGTGGACCCGCTGCCCAATGTGGTGCGGCTGGCGCTGGGCCGGCCCCTGGAGCCGGCGGAGCTGGTCCCGCGGCACAGCCGGGCGGCGGTCCAGCGGTTCCTGCCGGCGGACGGCGGCGTGATCGAGTGGGTCGGCGACCCGCGGGACGTCGCTCGCCGGGTGGGGGTGCACGACGTGTTCTGGGGCCTGGACCTGCAGCCGGGCGCCGTGGTGCCGTCGTACCGCGGCGGCGCCGACGTACTGGCCGGGGTGATCGCCCACGCACCCGAAACCGCGGAGGCGGAGGCCATCGCGGAACGCGCCCTGAACGCCCTGCCCCTGCGGTTCAAGGCCGGGTCCCCGTGACCGAGCCCGTACGACGGGCCCACCGTAGGCACACGAGTTCGACGAGGGAGAACTGAGATGGCCACCGACCTGGTGGACGAGGCGTCGGTCGACAAGGGCATCGCCCGGACCAGTGTGATCATCGCCCTGCGCGACGATCTGCGGATCGCGGACTGCATTGCGTCGATCGACGAGGACGTCGAGATCGTCCTCGCGCTCAACGGGCCGAGCGACGCCGTTCTGAAACTGATCGCGGAGCATCCCCGCCCGCTGACCGTCACCGAGATCGAGGACGTCGGCAACCTGGGCGCCGCCTACAACGCCGGCGCCGCCGTCACCGACCGGCAGTACCTGCTGCTGATGGACTCCGACTGCACCTTCGCCCCCGGCGTGGTCCGCGCGATGGTCCGCGCGGTGCTCACCGACCCGGTCGTCAAGGGGCAGGTGGTGTACGGGGAGTCCGACGGGACGCTGAGCAAGCTGACCGCCCGTGTACGGGAGTTCGACGAGGGCGACTACGTCAGCGCGCTGTCCCCGCCGCTGATCTACAACCGGGACATCGTCGACCACATCGGCGGCTACCACTTCGACGAGCTGATCCACTGGTGCGAGGACCGGGAGTTCGACTTCCGGCTCCAGCTGGCGGGCATCCCCGTGGTGTACCTGCCGGAGGCACGGATCTTCCACGACGCGCAGCACGGCTTCGGCAACATGCGCAGCTACTTCCGCTACGGCGTGGGTGAGGGCATCGCCCAGGAGACCGGTGTGTTCACCACGCCGGCGGTGCCGGTGGTGTGGCGGCTGTTCGAGGCGTCGCGGACGCTGGTGCACTGCGCCCGGGACAAGGGGGTGGGCGCGGCGGCCTACTACGCGCTGCTGAAGGCCGCCTTCCACGTCGGCACCGCCCACCACCTGCTCAACGACCCCTACCGGGTGCGGGACCGCTACCCCGCCTCGGCGAAACGGGCGCGGATGGTGTGGTCGATCCCGCAGCACAGCACCAAGCTGAGCGGCGCCCAGCTGCGGCGCCTGCGGCGCTCGCACTGGGAGGCGGGCCGGCGGATCGAGAAGGTGGCCGACCTGTCGGTCTTCCATCCGGACGCCGCCGGCCCTGCCGGTCCGTCAGCTGCCGGGCAGGCACGGCAGCAGCAGCCGTGACGGGTGGTCGCCGCCGTGATGGACGGTGTGGTGGGCGAGGACCCGCGGGTGAACGTCGAAGCGTGGCGCGTTGCTCGCCGCGATCTCCAGACGGATCCGGTGGCCCGCGCGGAACACGTGACCGACCGAGCCCAGCGCGACGGTGACCTCGGCCGGCTCCCCGGGGGCGGATGCCGTGTCCGCCCCCGGGGCCAGGCGGCGCACGCTGTCGCACAGCAACTCGGCCCGGCCGTCGGGGTGCACATCGACGAGCTTGCCGGTCACGTCGGCGCCCGCCGCGTCCGGGGTCACGTACACGGTCAGGACGGTGTCGCCGACGACGGTCAGCGGTGCGGTCAGCGGCTCGCCCGTGAAGCACAGCACGTCGGGGCGCTCCTCCACGCCGCGCTGGTCCAGCGGACCGCAGTCGCCGCCGGTGAACTGGCCGGGCAGGGCGGTGGCGCCGCCGGTGGTGGGCACGGGGTCGGCCGGGTCGTGGCGGATCCGGTCGGCGCCGGGGGCCGCCGGGGCGGGGCCGGGGGTCAGGGCACGGCCGTCGAGGTGCAGGACGAGGTCCCCGGTTCCGGGGACGGGCCAGTCGGGGAAGACGCGCCATTCGTCGGCGCCCGTGACGAACAGCCGTACCGGGTCGGTTTCCGGGGCATCGGTACGCCGTCGCAGATGCCGGTCGAAATGGTCCAGATGGAGTCCGGTGACATCGATGCTGCGTTCATCGGCTGCCAGCCCGTAACGCCTCTGCGGAAATATCCCGCCGGTGACGCAATGGGACCACGGCCCGACCACCAGCTGCGACGGCGTTCCACAGTCGCGAATTCCCCGGTAATTCTCCAGGGCGCCGGCGAGGAAAATGTCGTACCAGCCGGTGAGGTGAAGCACCGGGACGTCGATCGCCGCATAGGACTCGCGCGGGGCGGCGCGCCGCCAGTACGGGTCCCCGGCCGGGTGCTCGCGCCACTGCCGGTAGTACGGGGCCGGCCGGTCCAGCAGCTCCGCGGCAGCCTCCGGGTCCCGGTAGAGCTCGTCGATCCGGTCGACGGCACGGGCCACCTCGGCCAGCTCGGGCCCGGCCAGCCCGGCCCCCTCCAGCAGCAGGTCGTAGAGCACCCAGTACAGGACGAAGCCCAGCTGGAAGGCGCCGCCCTGCCGGGTCCACCCCTCGTCGAAGCCCGATCCGGCCACGTGCGGGGCGATCGCGCCGAGGCCGGGCGGGCGTTCGGCCGCGGCGAGCAGTGCGGCCATCGCCTCGTACGAGCGGCCGAACAGCCCGGCCGAGCCGTCGCACCATGGCTGCTCCACCGCCCAGGCGACGGTGTCCGCGCCGTCCGCCGCCTCGTGCCAGTACGGCTCGAAGGTGCCGCCGGAGCCGAACCGTCCGCGCACGTCCTGCACCAGCAGCGCGTACCCGGCGCGGACCAGCCGCAGTCCGTCGACGGAGGCCCCGCCCGGGCTGCCCGACTTCCCGTAGGGGGTACGGCGCACGAGGACGGGAAAGGGGCCGCCGGTATCCGGGCGATACAGGTCGGCATTCAATAAGGCGCCATCACGCATGGGTATTTTCAGATCGTGTTCCACAACAATTCGCACCCGCCCATATTCCATCAGGACGAGGGAAATGACAATGCAGAGCAGGGCCGGAGATATCAATTTCCTGGAACCGTTCTTCGAAACCGCGCGTACGGATCCGGCGCGCCCGGCCGTCGTCGACAACGGGCTCGTCATCGGCTACGGCACTCTCGCCGCCTGGGTGCTGGAGGTGGCGGGCGAGGTCGCACCGCGCACGGACGCGCCCCAGCCGCCCGTCGGGGTGGTCGTGCACCACTCGGCCCGTGACGTCGCGGCCCTCCTGGGCGTCCTCGCGGCGGGGCGGGCCTACGTACCGCTGGAAGCCGGCCATCCCGCGGCCGTGCTGGAGGCCGTACTGGACCGGCTGGAGGTCCGGGAGGCCGTGGCCACCGCGGACACCGGCTGGCAGCCGGCCGTGGAGCGGGTGGTCCGCCCCCGCTGGGCGGCTTCCCCTCCGGTGCGGGTGCCGGTGCCCCCGGCGCTCCCCGGCAGCGGGGTACGGCCCGAGGATCCGGCGTACGTGCTCTTCACCTCCGGCTCCACCGGCCGGCCCAAGGGGGTCGTGGTGCCGCACCGGGCGCTGGCGGCCGTGGTGCCGCCGCTGCGCGAGCTGTACGGGATCGGTCCGCGCTCCACCGTGCTGCACTTCCACGGTGCCGGCGGGGACACCAGCCTGGAGGAGATCCTGCCGACCCTGACCGGCGGTGCCACGCTCGTCGTAGACGACGCGGCGCGCGAGGCGTTCGCCCAGGTGGCCGAGGACCAGGAGGTCTCCGTCGCGGTGCTGCCGACCGGTTTCTGGCACAGCCTCACCGGTGACCTGCTGCACCAGGGCGCCGGACTGCCGTCCTCCCTGCGGACCGTGGTCATCGGCGGGGAGGCGGTACGCGCCGACATGCTGGACCGCTGGCGGAAGCTGGGCGCCGAGGGGGTACGGCTGCTCAACACCTACGGATCCACCGAGACGGCCCTGGTCACCCACGCGGTGCAGCTGGCCGGGCCGGACGCGCCCGAACTGCCTCCCACCGGAGGTGATCTGCCCATCGGGCTTCCCCTGCCCCATGTCGGCCAGCGCATCGACGACACGGGCGAGCTGTACGTGTCCGGGCCCGGGCTGGCCCTCGGCTACCACGCCGCCCCGGAGGCCACGGCGGCCCGGTTCGGCGAGCAGGGCGGGACCCGCTGGTACCGCACCGGGGACCTGGTCTCCGAAGGGCCCGGCGGGGCCCTGGTGTTCCATGCCCGCTCCGACCACCAGGTCAAGATCCGCGGGCACCGGGTGGACCTGGTCCATGTGGAGTCCCTGGTCGGCAGCTGCGACGGGGTGCGCGAGGTGGCGGCCGCCCGGGTGGAGGGGGCCGAACACAGCACCCTGGCCGCCTTCTTCGTGCCGCTGCCGGGCCACGACCCGCGCGAGGTCGCGGCGCACGTGCGTACCCGGCTGGCCGGTACGGCGGCCCCGCACCTGGTGCCGAGCCTGCTGGTGCCGCTCACGGAGCTGGCCCGCACCCACACCGGCAAGGTGGACCGCGAGGCCACCCGGGACCGGTACCTGGCGACGGCGGAGGCGGCCCGATGACCGCCGCGACCCGCGACGGGGCGCCCTCCGGGGCCGGCCCGGACTCCCTCACCTCCCTCGCCGCGCTCGCCGCGCATGCCTCCCGGCGGCTGGGCCTCGCCCTCGATCCGGCCACGGCCCGCGCCGACGACACCGGCTGGGACTTCCGGGTCGTCCACATCCGGGCCGCCGACGGCGCCTGGTGGATCCTGCGCCGGCCCCGCCGGCCCGAAGCCGCGGAGCAACTGGCCTTCGAGGGAGCCGTACTGGCCTCCGTACGGGACCGGACGCCCGTACCGGTGCCCGACTGGCGGCTGCACGACCCGGACCTGGTCGCCTACCCCCGGCTGCCCGGCGAGGCGGCGGGCACGGAGGATCCCGGCACCCTGGTGTACGGCTGGTCCATCGACCCGCTGGCCCACCCCGGCCAGTACCTGGAGCCGCTGGCCCGGGCCCTGGTCGCGGTGCACACGACCCCGCCGGACGACTTCCCCGCCCTGGCGGCCCGGGGGCGGGCGGACGCCGGGACCGTACGCACCCGGATCGCGGACCGGCTCGACCGGGCCCGGGCCGAACTCCCGCTGCCGGAGGCCGGGGTGCGCCGCTGGCGGGCCTGGCTGGACGAGGACCGGCTGTGGCCCGGCCGGCTGACCCTCGTCCACGGCGACGTCCACCCCGGGCACACCCTGGTGGAGCGCCCGCGCTCCGGCCCCCCGGTGCTGTCGGGGCTGCTGGACTGGGCCAATGCCGATGTGGGCGATCCCGCGGTCGACTTCGTCGACATGCTGTACGCGGGCGGCCCCGCCGTCCTGGACCGCCTCCTGGACGCCTACCGGGCGGCGGGCGGCGAGGTGCGCGAGGGCATGCGCGCCCACATCCTGGCCCGCGCCTCCTTCCTGTGGGTCCACGTGGCCCTGCGCGGCCTGGACACGGGCCGCCGCGCCTGGGTGGAGACGGCACTGCGCAGGATGGCGCCATGAGCGGCCCCCGCGACACGGCGCGCACAACGGGCCGGACACCGTCCGGCACGCCGTACACCGTCCACGGCACGGGCCCCCACCCGGTGGTCCTGATAGCAGGTGCGGGCGGCACAGGCCGCGTCTGGGAACACCACCAGGTCCCGGCCCTGACGGCGGCGGGCCACCGGGTGATCACTTTCGACCACGGGCCGGAGGCAGCGGAGCCGGGCACGGCCGGACGGGAGACGGTCGGAAGGGCGGCCTACGGCGCGGACGCCGCAGGCCCTGGGGCGCTGGCCGCCCGGACCGTCGAGTTGCTGGCCGCCCTCGACCTGCCTCCCTGCCCGCTGGTCGGGCACTCGCTGGGCGCCCTCGCCGTGCAGGAGCTGCTGCTGACCGACGCGCACCGGGTGAGCGGGGCGCTGCTGGCGGCGACCCGCGGCCGGTCCGACGTGCTGGCCGAGGCCCTGGCCCGCGCGGAGACCGCGGCAGCGTACGCGGGCACCCGGCCGCCACCGGCGTACGAGGCGTTCGTCCGCCTCGTCATGAACCTCTCCCCCCGCACCCTGGCCGACGAGGGCGCGGCCGCAGAATGGCTCGACTTGTTCGAACTCGCCGCGCTGACCGGCGAGTCGGCGACGGCGGACCGCCCGCTTCCGCCGCTCGGCCACCGGCCGGCCGACTACGGCCGGATCCCCGTCCCGGTCCTGGTGGTCGGCTTCGCCGACGACGTCCTGGCACCCGCCCCGCTGGGCCGCGAGGTCGCCGCCGCGATCCCCGGCGCCCGCTACGCGGAGCTGGCCGACGCCGGCCACCTCGGTTTCCTGGAACGGCCCGACGCCTTCAACGCCCTCCTGCTGGACTTCCTCACCACCCTGGCCCCGACCGACCCCGGAGTGTCCCATGCCCCTTGAGCCCCACATCCTTGTCACCTCAGAGGTCGAGGTCGTCCACGTCGGCCAGGAGCCGCCGGACTCCTGGGCCGCGGCCGTGTACCTGTGCGGCCCGACCCCCGTCGACCCCGCCGAACCGTCGTGGCGTCCGGGCGCCGTCGACGCACTGCGGTCCGCGTGGTCCGGTGCCGGACGGCTGGTGGTGTTCCTGCCCGAACCGGTCCCCGGCGGCGACTATCCCGCGTACGGGGACCAGATCGCATGGGAGGGGGACGCCATGCGCCGGTCCGACGTGATCCTCTTCTGGATCCCCCGCGACATGGCCACGCTGCCCGGCCTGGTGTCCAACATCAAGTGGGGCTCCTGGTGCGACTCGGGCCGCGCCGTGCTCGGTGCGCCGCCGGAGGCCGAACGCATGGCCTACCTGCTCCACTTCGCGGACGCCCTGGGGGTGCCGGTGGAGCGTACGCCGACGGGCGCGGCCGAGGCTGCCCTGCGAGCGGTCGGGCCGGGCCACACGCGCAGCGGTGGCGAGCGGGCGGTACCGCTGACGGTGTGGCGGACCGGGCCGTTCCGGACCTGGTACGCCGCACGCCGCGAGGCCGGGGACCGGCTGCTGGACGCGCGCGTGGAGTGGTACGCACCGACGGCCGGGCCGGACGGGGGCGCCGGCTGGCTGCTGACCGTCACCGTCGCGCCCGCCGACGGCTCCGGCCCCGCCGTGCGCCGCCTGCTGGCTGCTCAGGGGCAGGGCATGCTCATGTAGAGCGCCTGTTCGCCCTCGGATTCGGTGCCCAGGTACAGGGCGGTGTCCAGGCCGCAGAGGGAGAAACCCATCCGCCGGTAGGCATGGATGGCCGGGGCGTTGACGTTGGTCACTTCCAGCCAGACGTGCCCGGCGCCCCGCTCCCGGGCGAAGTCCAGCACGTGTCCCATCAACGCGCGGCCGACACCCCGGCCCCGGTGGTCGGCGGCGACCTCGATGTCCTCGATGGTCAGCCGCCGGTTCCACGGGGAGTAGGAGACGGCGGCGAAGCCGACGAGCGCCCGGGCGGGCCCGACCGCCACGAAGGTGCGGCTGTCGTCGCCCTCGTCGTCCGTCTCCGCGTCGTCCCCCTCGTCGCCGCCGTCGTCGTCGGGAAACACCTTGACCAGTGGCGGGTCCACCGGGACCTCGCGGAGGGCGAACCCGTCGCCGGTCACGGCCACTTCGAAAACCGTGCTGGTGCTGAAGGACCCGTCGATGGCCTCGATGGCCTCGGTGTCCTCGGGGCGTGCGATGCGGTACTCGTACGTCGTGTCATTGATCGTGGTCATGGCACGACACTATGGCCGGGCTGCCCCGGTAAGGGCGCCTTTCAGCCGCCCCCGCCGGGCTGCTCAGCCCTGGCGGCTGTCGGCGCACGCACCGGGTCCCGCCCGCCTCCTGTACGGCTGCCTTCCTCATGGCGGCGTCCCCGGCACCGGTCGCGCCGCCGGAGCCCGGGCCCCGGCGGCGCGACCGGCCGGCTCACGCTCGTGGGCCGCACGGGTAGCTTTCGGCCCCGTTGGGCCGATGCGGCTCGGCGCGGCGAACGCATCGTCGTGCGTACCGGCCGAGTATGAGGCGACCACCCACACCTCGCCGCATCACGCCACAGTCCGGAGTGAAGTCATATGATCCGCTTCTCCATCGTCCTGCCGGCCGCCGTCGTCATGACAGGGGCGCTCGCGGCCCCCGCGAACGCCACGGCGGCCGACCCGAGACCGATCACCTCCCCCTACGTCCAGGCCGCGGCGGACGTCTCCGGCTCCGGGGCGTTGCTGCGGGCGAAAAACGTCGACTGGGTGCGACACGTCAACACCGGCCGGTACTGCGTGAACGTCAGCGAGCAGGTGAACCTCGCGTTCAGCGTGGTCCACGTGGAGCTGCCCAATTCCAACCGTCGCAGCTTCAGCACCACGCCCAACGCCGTCTGCGGCCCCGACGCGGTCACCGTCTACACGTACGACCTCACCGGCAGCTACGTGGACAACCCCTTCACGGTCACCGTCTTCTGACCTCGCTCCGGACGGACCCGGCCGGCTCCCCGTCCCGCGGCCCGCCGCCTCAGGTGAGGGCGGCGATCACCTCCCGTGCCGCCCGTTCGCCCTCGGTGGCGCCGCCCTCCATGAAGCCCTGGAAGTCGTAGCTGCAGTGCTCGCCGGAGAGGTGGATGTTGCCCTGGGCGGTGCCCTCGTACTTCGCGTACCGGTGCAGGTAGCCGGTCGGCCAGTACGAGTACGCGCCCAGCGAGCAGGGGTTGCGGTGCCAGGCGGAGAGCTGGGCGCGCCCCGTCCACGCGGCCTCGGTACCGGGGAAGAACGCGTCGACCCCGGTCAGCATGCGCTCGGCGAGCCGCCGCACATAGGGGTCGGATTCGGTGGCGAACGGTGTGGCGGGGGTCAGGGCTCGTGCCAGGGTCCCGGCGCCGTACTGGAGCAGGATGCCGCCGGTGCCGGGCTGGAGCTTGGTGGTGTCCCAGGTCTGCTGGACCTCGGAGTCGGTGAAGCAGTCGCCCGCCGACACCCCGGGCCACGGGCCGGTGCCGCGCCACGGTCGGCCGGTGAACTGCATGTTGAGCTTGGTGCAGGCGCCCATCCGGGCATCGCGCAGCAGGTTCTTCATGAGGGGGTCGAAACCGGCCGCCGAGGTGTCGATGCCCTGGAGGACCGGCAGCGGCAGGCACAGCACGGTGTGGTCGGCCACGACCGTGCGGGTGGCGCCGGAGTCTTCGAAGGTGAGGGTCTGGGTGCCGTCGGCGCCGGCCCGCACGGCGACCAGTCGGCGGCCCATGACGATCGAACCGGAGGGCAGGGCCGCGGCGATGGCGTTCGGCAGCCGGTCGTTGCCGCCGACGATGTGGTATCGCTCGTTGGACAGGCCCCAGACGTTGAAGTTCCCGGGGTTGGGCTGGTAGCCCATCAGCAGGACCAGGGCGAGGGCGGACTGGTCGGTGGTGTCGGCCCCGTACTCGACGTTGTAGGCCACGTCGATGAAGCGGCCGAGCGGCGAGGCGTGCCCGCCGGGGACCCGGCTCTCGATCCACTCGTGGAGGGTCATGTTGTCCAGAGCCGTGCCGGTGGGGGTGGTGGAGTTCCAGGACACCTCGCCGGAGTCCTGGAGGTCACGGCGCAGCTGCTGGTAGACGGCCTTGAAGTCCTCGTCGGCCTGGGTGCGGCTGTAGTAGGTGCCGTTGAACCACAGGACCTCCTCGGCCCCGTTGGGACCGCCGCCGAGGAAGTCCTCGGTCCGCAGGCCGAAGCGGCGGCAGAGCTCCAGCATCTTCTTGTGGCTGGTGTCGATCAGTTCGCCGCCTATCTCGGAGGTCTGCCCGTACGCCCAGTGGTCGCGCTGCGTCCATATCCGGCCGCCGACACGGTCGGGGTCGGCTTCGTGGACGGTGCACGGGATGCCCGCGTCCTGCAGGGTGAGGGCGGCGGTGAGGCCTGCGATGCCCGCACCGACCACCGCGACGCGGGCCGGCCGGGGCCTCTTGCCGTCGGGGGCGGGCGCGGGGGCGGCGGCGCGGGCCGGGGCGGCGGCGACCCCCGCCACGGCGGTGCCGAGGCCGAGGGCGGCCGCCCGCCGCATCAGCTCCCGGCGGCCGAGGCCGCGCACGTCGGCGACGGGCAGGCGCAGGCGGTGGGCGGCGGCGTGTTCGGCGGTGAGCCGGCGGAGTGCGTGCATGAGGGGCGTACGGGCCATGGCGGGGCTCCTTCGCGGGGCGGGCGGCTGCGGGCCGGGCGTACGTGGACGAGGTGTGCGGGGATCGGGTCTACGGGGATCAGGCGTTGGCGGGGGACGGGGACAGGCCGGTGGTGCCGTCGGAACCGGGGCCGGTGCCGTCGTCGGCACGCTCGGCGGCGTCCTCCAGGACGATGCGGCCGATGACCTCGTAGCGCTCGGGGGCCTTGGCTCTGAGCCACAGGCCGAGGCCCAGTCCGCCGAAGAAGACGGTGCCGACGATCCAGGGGATCAGCTTGAAGAAGACGGAGCCGGCGGCGGCTCCGGCCGCGGTCTCCATGTTGACGACGAGCAGGACCACGACGGCGGTCATCCCGATCCCGCCGAGCAGGGGCGCGGTGAGCGTCCTGAACCAGTGCCGGTCCTCGGGGTGGTTGCGGCGGAAGTAGCCGATGACGGCGAAGGAGCACAGGGTCTGGACGATCAGGATCGCCATGGTGCCCAGGATCGCCAGCAGCGTGTACAGGTGCAGGTACGGGTCCTGGCCGGTGAGCCAGAAGCCCGCGACCAGGGCGACGGCGATGACGGTCTGGACGACGGAGGCGATGTGCGGGGAGCCGTGGCGCGCGTGGGTCCGGCCGAGCGCCGGGTGCAGGAAACGCTCGCGGCCGATGGCGTACAGGTAGCGGGCGGCGCACTGGTGGAAGGCCATCCCGCAGGCGAACGAGCCGGTGAGCAGCAGCCACTGGAAGGCGTCCACGGCCCAGGCGCCGATGAAGTGCCGGGTGGGGGCGAGGAAGAGGTCGAGGGGGTTGGCGGAGGCGGACAGTCCCACGGACCCGGTCAGACCGTTGCCGGCGATGGTCATCCAGGAGACGTAGATGTAGAAGAGGCCGACGCCGACGACGGAGATGAGCGTGGCCTTGGGAATGACCCGCTTGGGGTCGCGGGACTCCTCTCCGTACATGGCGGTGGACTCGAAGCCGACCCAGGACCAGAAGGCGAAGAAGAGGCCGAGGCCGGCGGAGGTACCGGTGAAGGCGTTGCGGGGGTCGACCGGCTCGACGGGGATCCCGTCGGGGCCGCCGCCGGCGATCAGTACGGCGGTGGCGACCGCGAACAGGACCGTGATCTCGGCGACCAGCATCACGCCGAGGGCCTTGGCGGTCAGGTTGATGTCGAAGTGCGCGAGGCCGGCGGTGACGGCGAGCATCCCGGCGGCGTACAGCACCCAGGGGAGGTCGACCCCGAGCTGGTCGTGCACCGTGGTGCGGGCGAAGTAGGAGAAGACTCCGACGATCGAGGCCTCGAAGACGACGTACGCGAGGACGGCGAGCATGCCGGAGGCCATACCGGCGATCCGGCCGAGTCCATGGGAGATGTACCCGTAGAAGGCGCCCGCGGCGGTGATGCGCTTGGCCATGGCCACGTAGCCGACCGCGAAGACGGTGAGAACGACGGTGGCGAAGAGGTACCCGGCGGGGGCGCCGGTTCCGTTGCCGAAGCCGACCGCGATGGGGAGGTTGCCGGTCATGGCGGTGATGGGGGCGGCGGTGGCGACGGCCATGAAGACGACGCCGACCAGGCCGACGGAGTTGGCCTTGAGTCGCTGGACCTCGCCTGCGGGGCGGGCCGCCCGGGTGGATCGGGGGGTGCCGGTGGAACCGTTGGACATGTCGTCCTCTTCCGCTCGTGCTGCGTTTCCCGACGTGAGGCGGGCCACTCTGGCGGTGCGTGGCGCAGCCCACAATCGGCATGCGGTCCGGTAATGAGGCTGTGGGGCCGACGAGTTGTCGGGGCATCAGGAGCCGTTCGTACGCCGTCGGCGAGCTGGTGGACGGCCGGCGCGGCGGGCGGCCCGGCGGGCGTGGGCCGATCTGGACCTTGTCAGGGTCTGTTCAAGTGAGGGGCCGGTGGGCGAGGATCACGGCCGCCCCACCCATTGCCTTCCCCACCGCGCCTTCCCACCCCCGGAGGATGTCCATGACCCGCCGCACACCCCGCGGCATGCTCGCCGCGGCCACCGCCACCGCGGCGCTCTTCTCGCTCGCCGGCCCGGCCTCCGCGCAGTCCTCGGCCCCGACGGCCGGCTCCACGACGCCGCAGGGCCGGATCTTCATGGTCAACCCCGTCCAGGCCACGGGCGACCAGGCACTCACCGACGGCAAGGACGCCGATTCCGCCGTCCCCACCACCGCGTACGCGCTGGCCGCGCTGCGCAACCTGGACGGTGGCGGCGGGCTCCACGGCCGCTGGGCCTCCGTGCGCTCGGACACCGGCCCCTCGGCCAGGACCGGCGAGGCCGCCGGGTACACCCGGCACGACGACCGGTTCGAGCAGGTCATGGCCTACTTCTGGGTCAACGAGGCGCAGGAGTACCTCCAGTGGCTGGGCTTCGGCACGGAGCTGCCGGGCGCCAACGACCGGGTGCAGCCCGTACGCATCAACCAGTGGGGTGCGGACAACTCCTTCTTCACCGACAAGAAGGACGAGATCCGCTTCGGCAAGGGCGGGGTCGACGACGCCGAGGACGCCGAGGTGATCATCCACGAGTACGGCCACGCGGTGCACGAGGCCCAGGTACCCGGGTTCGGTGCCTCGCCCGAGGCCGGTGCGATCGGCGAGGCCTTCGGTGACTATCTGGCCGTCGCGGTCGGGGAGCACGCCGGCACCCGGTACGGATGGACCCGCCGGACCGAGGTGGCCTGCGTCGCCGACTGGGACTCGACGGGCTACAGCGCGGCCCCGCACTGCCTGCGCCGGATCGACGGCTCCAAGGTCTACGCGGACCGCGTCGGAGAGGTCCACGCGGACGGCGAGATCTGGTCCCGGGCCCTGTTCGACATCCGTGGCGCGCTCGGTGCCCGTACCGCGGACCGGATCATCGTGAACGCGCAGTTCGGGTTCGCCCCCGGCACCGGCTTCGCGGACGCGGCCCGGACGACGATCGCGACCGCCGGGCGGATGTACGGCGCTGCGACCGCGCAGCAGGTCCGCGCCGCCTTCGCGGCCCGCGAGATACCCGGCGTCTGAGGGGCCCGGTCCGGCGTCGTCCGCCCGGGCGGCGCCGGACCGCTGCCTTCCATGGGCCGCGACGGGGGGCGCCGGAGGGTACCTGCGTGGGCGGGCGGTGCGCGTCCGGCGGACCGGATCAGGCGGCGGGCGCCCGACGTCTGCTACGGCACCTCGCTGCGTTGTCGGAACGCCCGAATACGTCCAGGGTCAATGCGCTCCTCCGCCTTGCGGTGCACCGCATCTGACGCCGTGCGCCGACCCACCGGGGAGTACGGGACAGCCCTTAGGCTGTGCGCAGGTCGGACCCGGCACGGGGTCCCGGAGGGCAGGAAGCCAGGATGTCCGTCGAACGTCACATAGCGGGGCTGCTCCAGCAGATCGCCCGTCAGCAGGACATCGTCGAGATCGCTCCCCAGGGCTCCACGGCGAAGGCAGCCGCCCTGGCGCAGGTGGCGGAGCAGTACGGCTACACGTTCGGCACGGCGTACAGGACCGGGTTCAGGAACTCGCTCGTCCAGGTCCGGATGTACCGGGACCCGCGGCCCGACGCGCGCGTCCGCGAGGCGGCCACGATCACCGCCCATCCGCAGGCGGGCAACGGCGGGACGGTGCCCGGGCTGGCGCAGGGCTCGCTGAAGCCACTTCCCGAAGCGGCCGGGGCCGTGGCCGTGCTGAAGGACCTCATCACCTTCGACGTCATGGCCCTGTACATCGCCGACCGGAGCCAGAAGGTGATGGGCTACCTCGCCTGCGCGGTCCTGACCGTCATCCTGCTCATCGACAAAACGCCGATCGAAGCGGTCGCCTCCGGCGGGGCGGTCGCGCTGCTCCTCACCGTGGCGTTCGAGGTGGGCGCGATCCGCCGCAGGAAGATCGCCCAGCGGCTGACGGCCGCCGGGTTCTTCTCGGTGCGCGACGAACAGGGCAGCCGACGGTTCCTGCGCCCCGGGCAGCAGCTGCCGGGCCACTCCAACCCGTTCGCCGCCTGAAGCCCCGGCCCGCGTGCTGCTCTGCCGCAGGACGTCCGGCCGATGTTCATCACCGGCACGACCCGTCGCCCGAGGCCGTGCAGACCACGGCCGGCGCTTCGGCGTGCGCCGGCACATGCGGGGTAGGCGTCGGCATGAATCAGACAGAAGAATGGAAACCAGGAGAAATCGTGCCGAGCAGTGGCATCTACGCCTGTGACTGCGGCAAGAAGCACCAGTGGAGCAAGCGCACCGACGTCCGCGGGCACCGCTTCCCTCCCCTGCCCTACGACTGCGCAGGCCAGGCATGGACCCTGCGCACGCAGGCCCACCCCGACACGGACTGACCGCGGCCGTGCGGCTGCGAACCAGCGACCCCCAGGTGCCGGGATGGCGCCGTGTGCCCCACGGACGCGGGTTCCGCTACCTCGACAACACCGGCCAGGCCCTGTCGGCTGCGGACCGTGAACGGGTCTGTGCCCTGGTGATACCCCCGGCCTGGCAGGACGTATGGGTGTGCCCGTGGCCGAACGGTCACATCCAGGCGGTGGGGACGGACGCCGCCGGGCGCCGTCAGTACTTCTACCACCCGTACTTCCGTGAGCAACAGGACGTAGCCAAACACGAGCACGTCCAGCGCGTCGCCCGCTCGCTGCCCCGCCTGCGAGAACACGTGACCCAGGACCTCGCCGGGCGCGGGCTGACCCGCCTGCGCGTTCTGGCCTGCCTGACCCGCCTCCTCGACCTCGGCTTCCTCCGCATCGGCGGTGAACGCTACGCCCGCGACAACGGAAGTTTCGGGCTCACCACCCTGCTGCGGGAACACGCCAGCTGCCACAGTGGCGAGATCCGGCTGCATTTCCCCGCCAAGTCCGGCAAGGAGGTCGAGCGCTCGCTCGTCGACGAGCAGGCCCACACCGTGATCCGGGCGCTGCTGGGGCGCAGGGACGACGGAGAAAGGCTCTTCTCCTACTGGGAACACGGCGCATGGCATGAGGTCCACGCCGAGGATCTCAACTCCTACCTGAAAGATCGGTCGGGCCGGGACGTGACGGCCAAGGACTTCAGGACCTGGTACGCCACCGTGCTGGCAGCGGTCGCCCTGGCCGTGTCCGAGACCACCCCCGACGCATCCCGTGCGCGCCGCGGGAAGGTGGTGGCACGCGCCGTGCGCGAGGTCAGCGACTACCTGGGGAACACACCCGCCGTGTGCCGGGCTTCCTACATCCATCCCCGCATCATCGAGCTCTACGAGGAAGGCGAGACCATCGCTGCCGCCCTCGGCAAGCTGGGTGAGAACGGCACCTTCGGTGAACCGGCAACCCACGGCCGTGTTGAACGCGCCGTCCTGCAGCTTCTGCGCTCCGGTACCACGTGACCGCACAGGGCGCCCATGGGGCCGGTGCGGCCCCCGGTGAAGGTTTCACAACCAGCCGTTGCGGCGGAAGGCACGGTAGAGGGCGCCTGCCGCGAGCGCCATGAGGAGGACGGCCAGCGGGTAGCCGTAGGTCCAGCCGAGTTCCGGCATGTGTTCGAAGTTCATGCCGTACACGCCGGCGACCATCGTGGGGACCGCGAAGATCGCCGCCCATGCGGAGATGCGCCGCATGTCGTCGTTCTGCCAGGTGCCCACGCGGGCCTGTTGCGCGCCGAGGACCGAGTCCAGCAGTTCGTCCAGGGTCCGCACCTCGATGTCCGCACGGTGCAAATGATCGGCGACGTCACGGATGTAAGGGGCGATCTCCGCATGGTGGTCCTTCTCACCCGGGTCGCCGGACAGGAGGCCTTGAACCACCGGTACGAGTGGCTGCACGGCATCACGGAATTCCCGGACCTCGCGCTTGAGGGAGTAGATGTTCTCGGTGTGGTCGACGCGGGTGGTTGAAAACACCTCGTCCTCCAGCCGGTTGAGCGTGGCCCGCACCCTTCGGGCTGCGTCGCTGTACGCGTCGACGGCGACGTCCAGCACGGCGTGCAGCACGGCCCTGGGGCCATGGCGCAGCATGTCCGGAGCGGTGTCCAGACGGCGGGCAGCCTCGGCGCAGGGATCGATCGGTCCGTGGCTCACGGTGAGTACGCTGCGAGGCCCCACGAAGATCATGATGTCGCCGGTCTCCACCGCCGATTCCTCTTCCACATACCGAAGGGTCTTCAGCGCAACGGCCAGGATGTCGCCGAAGCGCTCGCGCTTCGGGCGCTGTCGCCCGTGGAGCGCGTCCTCGACAGCCAGGGGGTGAAGGCCCAGTTCCTCGGCCAGCTCCACCAGTTCGTCTTCCGAGGGGCCTGCCAGCCGGACCCAGGCGAACTCGCCTTCGTCCAGGCCCCTCAGCCGCTTGAGGACGCGCCGGCATGCGTCGTCCGGCAGCTCGCACTCCACCTGCTTCGACCGGCCCGAGTCCTGGTCGTACATGACACATTCCATCACCCGCGCATGCCTCACCGGCCCCATTCCATGCGCCCGCAGCCGGAACGCCGAGCGCACCAGGTGACCGACCGAGCCCGAACGGGGCGGGCTGCGCGGTGGGGTGCGGGCGGCCGGCGGGAAACGGGGAGAACGGGCCCCCGTGACCTCCGCGGTGAACCCGTTCCCGCCCGCCCTCACTCCTTGCCCTCAGGCCCTTTCAGACGGCCGGCGGGAACCTGTCCCAGGCCCGGTGCTCGGCCAGGGCTGCGGCAACGGCCTCCACGACGGCCGTAGCGTCCTCCTCCAGGGCGATGCCCGGCTCGCCGGGGGTGATGCCGGCGGCCTCGAGGAGCCGGTCGGCGCCGTTCCAGCCGCCGATGGCCTTGCCGTGCCGGTACGCCTCGGTGACGAGCAGGAGCACGCGCGGGTCGGCGGCTTGCGGGGGCCGGGCGGTGCCGGCCTTGGCGTCGCGGGCACCGTACGCGTCCGCGCCGGCCTGAGGTACGCCGGCGAGCAGGACGGCGTCGAATTCGGTGGAGCGGGCGGTGGCGTAGGTCCGCCGGACGGTGATCGGATCGCCGTCGGGGTCGAGTGTGCCGCCGGTCGGGGCGATGACGAGGGGCACCATGCCTGTGTCGAGGATGGCTTGCCGGGCGCTCCGTACCCCGTCCAGGTCGGCCTCGGCGTCGGTGATGATGCCGATGACACGGCCGTCGGTGGGCCAGGTACCGCCCATCTGGGAAAGGGCCGGGCTGGGGTCGGGTCCGGCGAGCGGCTCGGTGGCCGCGGGAGCCGGCAGACCGAGGCCGGTGGCGACCTGTTCACACAGCTGCGGGTCGATGTTCGCGAGGACCTGGAGGGTGCGTTCCTTGACGGCCTGTTCGTAGCACTTGTTCAGTTCGAAGGTGTATGCGGCGATGATGTGCTCGCGTTCGGGCGGGGTCATGCTGAGCCAGAACAGCCGCGGCTGGGTGAAGTGGTCCGCGAACGAGGCGGGCGCCTCACGGACCTTGCTCGCCGCCGGGAGCTTCACCGGGGTTTCGATGAAGGCTCCCGTGTCGGCTCCGGCGAAGAAGGGGCAGCCGCCGTCGAGGCTGTTGGGGTGATAGGGGGCGACGCCGGTGTGGACGGCGCTCTGGTGCATGCCGTCGCGGAGCATGTCGTTGACGGGGGCGTGCGGCCGATTGATCGGGATCTGCCCGAAGTTGGGGCCGCCGAGCCGGCTGATCTGGGTGTCGAGGTACGAGAAGAGGCGGCCGGCGAGCAGCGGGTCGTCGGTGACGTCGATGCCGGGAACCAGGTGTCCCGGGTGGAAGGCGACTTGCTCCGTCTCGGCGAAGTAGTTCCTGGTGTTCGCGTTCAGGGTCATCAACCCGATGGGCTGGACCGGCGCGAGCTCCTCCGGGACGATCTTCGTCGGATCGAGGAGGTCGATGCCTTCGAACGTCTGCTCCGGGGTGTCGGGGAAAACCTGGATGCCGAGCTCCCACTGCGGGTACGCGCCGGATTCGATGGCGTCGAAGAGGTCCCGGCGGTGGTAGTCGGGGTCCATCCCGTTGATCAGCTGCGCTTCCTCCCAGACCAAGGAGTGCACGCCGAGCTTCGGCTTCCAGTGGAACTTCACCAGCACGCTCTCGTCGGCCGCGTTGACCAGGCGGAACGTATGGACGCCGAAGCCCTCCATCATCCGGAAGGACCGCGGGATACCGCGGTCGGACATGTTCCACAGGGTGTGGTGCGTTGCTTCGGTGTGGAGCGAGACGAAGTCCCAGAAGGTGTCGTGGGCGCTCTGCGCCTGCGGGATCTCCCGGTCGGGATGCGGCTTGCCGGCGTGGATGATGTCGGGGAACTTGACTGCGTCCTGAATGAAGAAGACCGGGATGTTGTTGCCGACCAGGTCGAAGGTGCCTTCCTCGGTGTAGAACTTCGTCGCGAACCCGCGGGTGTCGCGCACCGTGTCGGCCGATCCGCGTGAGCCGAGGACGGTGGAGAACCTCACGAACACGGGTGTCTCCACGTCCTTCGCCAGGAAGGCGGCACGCGTGACTTCGCCTGCGGTTCCGTAGCCCCGGAAGACCCCGTGCGCGGCGGCGCCGCGCGCGTGCACCACTCGTTCCGGGATCCGCTCGTGGTCGAAATGCGTGATCTTCTCGCGCAGATGGTGGTCCTGGAGAAGGACCGGCCCCCGGGGTCCGGCCTTCAGAGAGTGATCGGTGTCGTAGAGCCGGGCCCCTTGGGCGGTGGTGAGGTAGGCGCCGCTCTGCGCCATGCGTGCCTGTTCCGCCCCGGTGGCCTGCCCGGTGGGGCTCACGGTCTCCGGCCCTTCCTGGTCCGCTTTGGGCGGGAGGGGCTCCGAGGGCTGTGCCGGCTCGGCCACGGCCGGGGACACCGGCCCCGGCTTGCCCGGCACGCCGTCCCCGTCCGGCTCCGAGGCGGCAGGGCTGTGCTTCGTCGTCATCCTGTGTCTCCAAGGGGTGAGCTGCTGAACGCTTGAGCCATGACCGGAATGCACCCGCTCCCAAACTGCGGCCAGGTGCTTCTCACCCGCCTCAGCTGCCTTCCGGGCATCTGCGCCGACAGCGGAGCGGTGGTGCGTGCCCACCGCCCTCCTGTCGACCCGCGCGCCGGAAGGAGCCGGCGCCGCATCACTTGTCCCGTCCGCGCCGTGGTCACTCTTCGCGGAGCACGCGGACGCTCGTGACCTCCGTGTCGACCGCGTCCGGCACAACCATCCCGGCCTGCACGCCGGTCCGCAGGTAGCGCAGAACATCTCCGGTGAGGCGCTCGCCAGGCAGGGCCGCCGGAATGCCCGGGGGGTACGGCGTCAGCATTTCGGCCGCGACCCGACCGTCCGCCTCCTGCCAGGGCACCTGCTCCGTCCGGCCGAAGAAGGCGTCACGGGGCAGCACCGCCTGCTCCAGCCTGAGCCGCGACGGCGGCGGGACCTCCACGGGCTGTCCGGTCCGGAGCTCGGCAGCGTGCGCGGCCAGGTCGGTCAGGGCCGCCAGAAGCGCCTCCACCGTGTCGCTGTCGTCGGCGTGGGTGAGCTGTGCGCTGATACGGCGGTGGTCGGCGACGTGGAGGTTGATGCGGTGCCTGTCCCGCAGCCAGTCGGCCGCGCGGTAGCCGGTGACCTCCCACGCGCTGATGTCGATGATGATCTGGAGGGGGTCCATGTCCGCCGCCCGGCCAGGCCCGCAGAAGTCGTCACGGCCGTGCACGTGCATCCCGTCGATACGGGAGATCCGCTCGCGGGTCTTCTGAGCGAGGGCGAGAGCGTGGTCGTAGAGGGCCTCGCCCTGTTCGACCATCTGCCGGCGCCAGCCGTCCAGCGCCGCATAGACGAGCGACGAGGGGCTGGTGGTCCCCAGGAGGTCCTCACGGCTCTTGAGCACCTCCGGCCGGATCAGGTCGCCCTGGAGGTGGAAGACGGAGCTCTGTTCGAGACCGGAGCCCATCTTGTGGACGGAGGTGACGCACACGTCGGCGCCGGCGTCCATGGCCCACGTGGGAAGGCAGGGGTGGAAGGGCAGATGGGCGCCCCATGCCTCGTCGACGATCAGGGGCCGGCCCCTACGGTGGCAGATTTCGGCAATGGCGGCCAGGTCCGAGCAGGTGCCGTAGGGGGTCGGTGTGGTCACCAGTGCGCCGCGGGCGTCGGGGTGCTCGGCGAAGGCCGCCTCGAATGCCCCGGCGGTCGGCGGGTGGGCGAGGTGGAGCTCGGCCTCCCACTGCGGATCCACCCAGACGGGCCGTATGCCCGAGAGGATCAGGCCTGACACCACGGATTTGTGCGCGTCCCGGCCGACCAACAGCTTCTCGTGCGGCCCGGCGACCGACAGCATGGCCGACTTCACCGACAGTGAGCTGCCGCAAGTCGAGAAGAACGCGTGGTCCGCCCCGACGGCGTCCGCCATCAGCGCTTGGGCTTCCTCCAGGACGCCGTTGGACGACGTGCGGTCGTCCAGGCCGCTGGTGGCGAGCACATCGGACCGGAACACCGCTTCGCCGAGCACGGCCCGCACCCTGGGGTCGGCGCCCCGGCCCTGTTTGTGTCCCGGGGGCGTGAACGGGGTCTGACGGCTTTCGTGGTAGGCGGCCAACGCATCGAGTACCGGGGCCTTCGACTGGTCCATGTCTCGCGCCTGCCCCGAGGCCGTCGGCGAAAACGGACATCCAACGGCGGTGGCGTCCTCGGGTATCGCCAGTATCCGTTAGGCGAAGCGCAGTACCGGGAACCTGCTCCACTCCCATGACCGACGGCCGCCCGGTCCCATCTTTCGATGCGGGTGCGTGAAGCCGCAACGGCAGGGAAGGCGGAGTCCGGGCGGAATGCAGCACAACCGCCGAACACGACGTACGGAACAGGGAGGAGCGGTGGAGAGTTCGCCACTGCGCCGCCTCCCGTCGACCGGAGGAGTTGTTTTTCGCGTGACTGAGCATGTGTGGAGCTACCAGCCGACCGCGGGCCGCCTGGCCGGTACCGATCTGACCGGCTACAAGGTCGAGGCGACCGACGGCAGCATCGGCAAGGTCGACAAGCACTCCGACGAGGTCGGTGACGCCTACCTCGTGGTGGACACCGGCGTATGGATCTTCGGCAAGGAGGTCCTGCTCCCGGCCGGCACGGTCGTCAGGATCGACACGGACGACCAGAAGGTCTTCGTCGACCGCACCAAGGAACAGATCAAGAACGCCCCCGAGTTCCACCGGGACAAGCACCTCGGCGACACCGGATACCGGGAGGAGCTGGGCACGTACTACGGCACCGGCGCTCCCTTCGGCGGCCGCCCCGCCTGATCCCGATCCCCCACCACGCAGCCGGTCCCGGCACCCCTGTGGGTGCCGGGACCGGCTGCGTGGTGGGGTCCTGCCTACCGCATGGCGTCGGGGTGTCCGGTCGGAATGCGGCCGTTGGCCGGCGGGTCGGCGTCCACGGGGAACAGGGGCAGGGCGCCGGTCATCTCCAGGAGGCGCCGGAGCTGGCGGTTGGGGGCTGCCAGGCGGATCACGGTGCCGGTCTCCTGGGCTGCCCGTCGCTCGGCGAGAAGTGCGTTGAGTGCCGAGGAGTCGCAGAAGGTGAGGCGGCTGCAGTCGACCACCACGGGCTTGGCCGACGAGGCGTGGGCGAGAGCTTCGGCGAGGGCGAGCCGGAGGGAGGGTGCCGTCTCGATGTCGATCTCTCCGACGGGCCGGACCGCGACCATGTGGTCCAGGTCGTCCACGGCGATGCCGTTCCCGCCGGCCTCCCGGGGAGGGTGTTCGGGCATGGTGGATCACTCCTTGGGCCGACGGGCCTGGTCCCGACGCCGGCCGAGGGTTCGGGTGCGGATCACATGCTGCGCTGGTCGTGCGTGTCCTGGCGGAGCTGGTCGGCGTGCCGGGTCAGTACGTCGATGCGTTCGGCGAGCTCGGCATCCTCCGGCCGCAGATGAGGCCGGGTGTCGGCCAGCGGGCGCACGAGGCGGGAAGCGTCGTTGTCGGCGAGAGCCGAGTTCAGGTCGCCGACGGCGGAATCGGCGCTGGCGGGGAGACCGGTGAGGGCGGTGACCTGGCCTGCGAGCCGACGCAGGTCGGCCGCGTTGTCACGGGCCCAGCCCTTCACGGTGCGGTCGGCGGCGCGGGTGTCGCGGGTGGCCTGGACCCGCTGCTCGCCGGTGCTTCCGGCAGCGCCGGGGCGTAGGCGCAGGTAGCGGCGTTCGGCGGCCTGGCGACTGGCCACCCCGAGGGGGCCGGCGAGGTCGGCCCAGCTCGCGCCCTGCCCCCGGGCGGTTTCGATCAGCCCGCTCTCCCAGCCGGCGAGCTGCTCACGGACCTCGCGGAGCATCAGCAGCGCGGCCAGAGCCGGGTCCGGCCCCGAGTCCGGTGCGTGCGCCGCTTCGCCCGTCGATGCGCCCGCGGGAGGCTGTTGCGCATCCCTTACGGCCTGGGCAATGGCCTCCAGCGCCGTGGCGGCGGCAAGGAAGGGGATCTGTGCGCGGGGTTGTGCGGCCTCGTTCATGACACTCTCCGTCATATGTCATCCAATCGATGACTCCCTGCTTGTCATCACTTCGATGACATGTTACAACGGAAGCACGTTGAAGCGCATTGGCAGTTTCTGCCTGAACCAACTGGAGGTGTTTCGCGATGTTGATGCGCACCGACCCGTTCCGCGAGATGGACCGCATCGTCCAGCAGCTGTCCGGCACGTCCGGGACCTGGTCGAAGCCGTCCGTGATGCCGATGGACGCCTACCGCCAGGGCGACACGTACGTGATCGCCTTCGACCTCCCCGGAGTCAGCACCGAGGCGATCGACATCGACGTCGAACGGAACATGCTCACGGTGAAGGCCGAACGCCGGCCCGCGGGGAAGTCCGACGGCGTGCAGATGGAACTCTCCGAGCGGCCCCTGGGCGTCTTCTCCCGCCAGGTCATGCTGGCCGACACCCTCGACACCGAGCACATCGAGGCCGACTACGACGCGGGTGTCCTGACCCTGCGGATCCCGATCGCCGAGCGCGCCAAGCCGCGGAAGATCGCCATCGGCGGCGAGTCCGGCCGCAAGCAGATCTCCGGCTGACCAGGCCTGCACCGGCGGCGGAGGACGGGGGACCCGATCCCCCTCCGGCACCCCCGTCCTCCGCACCCCTTCCCCCCTTTCACCCCCTCCCCTGGAGGTGACGTGAGATGTCGATGCGCCGGGAAGCGTTCCTGGAACACGTCCAGGAACGCGGCGAGTACCGGACCCGGGAAGAAGCGGAACGCGCTGCCCGCGTCGTCCTGGCCCTGCTGGGCGCACACCTCGTCGGCACCGTGCGGGCCGAGCTCGCCGCCCGGCTCCCCGAGACCTACGCCCTGATCCTTCTCAACCCCCTGCAGGCCGCGGAGCCGCTCTCCCCCGAACGCTTCGTCCGCGCGACCGCTGCCTGGATCGAAGGCGCCACCGAGAAAACGGCCCTGTGGGACATCGGCGCCGTCCTCTCCACCGTGGCCGCAGCCGCCGGAGACACCCTCATGCACGACGTCCTGCTCCAGCTCCCGCCCGGCTACGACCTCCTCTTCGGCCACCCCCAGCCCACCTGACCGCCGGCACCGGCCGGAACGAACCTTCGAAGAGAAAGGCAACCGCAGCACCATGTACGCCCAGCCTCAACCGAACCCGTCCTTCGCGGCCATGACGTTCGATCAGATGCTGGAACGAGTGCGCTACGAAGGCGCCTACCCCACCCGCGAACGCGCCGAAGAAGCCGTCCGCACGGTCCTCGCCGCCCTCGGCCGCCAGCTCGTCGGAGACGAACGCGTCGACCTCGCCCAGGCCCTGCCCGTCGAAGCCGCCCTCACCCTGACCGCCCAGGTCCCCGACACCGAACAACTCACCGGATGGGGCTTCGTCAAAGAGATGGCCGCCCGCGCCGGCACGACCCCGGCCGTCGCCCGCTGGGACACCGGCGCGGTACTCGCCGTCGTTTCCCGCCTCGCCGGCCCCGACCTGCTCGGCCGCATCCTTCGCGGGCTCCCGGGCGGCTACGCGCTCCTCTTCGGCCAGGCCGAACTGCGCCAGCCCCAGCCGGCTGCCTGAACCCGGCCGGTCGGCCCCACCCGGCACGCCCCGGCCAACCGGCCGGGGCGTGCTCCGGGCCGGGTGCCGCCCTGGCCGGGCTCCCCGGTATCTGAGCCGCCGACCGTGGAAGCGGACCCAGGAGGGTGGCTGTCCGCCAGCACACGGGCCTCCGTCCATCAGCCGGTGGGCAGGCTTTCGGTCGTCGGGCGGCGGCGGACGCCGTCCGCGGTGAGCTGGACGAGTTCGCGGCGGACGGCGTCGTGGTGGGTGGGGTGGAAACCGGGGACGGAACCGATGCGGGCGCCGGAGGTGGGGTCCCAGATCTCCAGGCCGGGTCCGCCTGCCGAGTACAGCAGGCCGTCGGCGGCGAAGAAGCGGCCTTCCGGGCCTCCGAACGTCGCCGTCTCGTCGGGCAATGAGCCGTGGACTCCGAGGTCGACCATGCGGGTGACGTCGAAGACGCGGGCGCCGGGGACCACTGCCTCGTCGTCGTCTCCGAGCCCGCCGAGGACGATCCGCGCCTCGTCCAGCCAGACCATGGGCCGGTTCCAGTGGTACTCGCAAGGAGGCAGCCGCAGGAATTCGACGGCGGGCTGCTCGCCGTTCCACGCCGCCTCTCCGTCGGCGAACCACCGGGCGAGGTTCCAGGTGACGGGCTGGCCCAGCGGGTGCCACACCCAGGTGTCCGAAGCCAGGCGGGTGCCGCCCGGGCTGAGGTGGAGCGCGCCGTGGAAACTGTGCGCCCAGGCGGCCTCCTTCTCGGACTTCGGCATCGGCAGGACGGGCTCGCCGGTCGCCGGGTCCGTGCCCGCGATCCGGTTCCACCGGGTGCGGTGCAGGACGACGTCGCGGCCGGCGTGCTCGGTGAACAGGAGGGAGTAGGGGACGGTCTCGCTGTGGTACCCGTCGTTCTCCAGGACCGTGGTGACCGCTCCGGTGGTCAGGTCGATCACCTCGCCGGTGCGGCCGAAGTCGACGACGACGGCGGCGAACCGGCCGTTGCGGGAGGCGTGCAGCCGCAGGGCCTTGTCGTGCCCGCTCCATGGCTTCGCATCGGCCGGCACGGTGACACCGGTGGTGGCCAGATGCGTGCAGCAGCCCGCCTCGGCGTCCCACAGCAGAATCCGCCCGTCGGCCGCGAGCAGCAGCAGTCCCCGCTCCGTGGGAGCGAGGTCCAGGACCGTACCCGTTCCCGCGGGGAACGGGACCAGAGGTCCGGCCCCCGGGACGGGGCGGGAGGCGTCGATGATCTCAGGTCGCCCGACGGCGTCGACCACGCTCCCGTACGAGGTGTCCGAACAGTCCTCACAGATGCGGCCGGCGGCGACCGGCCGACCGTGCTCGGCTTCTTCGCGACAAAGGGCGCATATCCGCTGGTGCTCGTTGCCGTGCCCGGTGTAATGGAGGGAGAAGTCGACCTCGTCGGTCGCGGTCCGGATGTGCTCGCAGACCGGGAGGCCGTAGGCGGGGGCGTCGTGGCCGCAGGCGAGTGCCATGGTGGTGTCTCCTCGAAGTGGTGTTGCGGGCCGATGGCCGCCTGGTCGGCCGCCGGTCACCGGTCACCGGTCGCCCCATTCCATCCGACGGAATATTCGATTCCGGCTCGGTGCGGCGTGCGGGGCCTGATCGGACACCCTCCCGTGTCCGTTCGGGCAGAGCCGGGCGCAGAGGGGAACCGCACGCTCGGACGAGGCAGTTCCCGTCGCGGCAGGCAGACGCCAAGCGGATGCCAAGCCGATGCCAGGTGGAACGGGGCAGGGTGGGAGAGACCGCGGCGGCGGCCGTGGTGGTTCGCCGCGCAGGCCGGCCGCGCGGCCGCAACAACCCCTCCCGCGGGCCCGGTACCGGCCGTCGGCCCGGACACCAGATCGGCGGTGCACCCCCGTGCTCCTCACCCTCCCCGTCCAGGCTCCGGCCGCCTCATCCGTTCCCGCCGACGGCGTAGGAGCGGCAGTGCCCCCGCGCAGCCGCAGGTCCGCGCCCGACGTCTCGCGGCACGGTAGCCCCCGGGGCGGGCCGGTGGGCGTGTTGGTGACCGCCGAGGACGCCTTGACGGCAGAGGGCGCGCGGGCGCGGCTGCGCGACTATGCCGGGCTGCGGCCCCTGCCTGCTGCGGAGCGGCACCGGGCCGATGTTCACCTCGTCTTCGCGGACCGGTTCACCGGCGCCACCCTGGATCTCCTGCGTTCGCTGGCCGCCGACGCGCACGAACCGGGAGCCGGGGCAGTGCTGGTGACCGGCGAGGTCCCCGACCGGTATGTCCTGCCCGCCGTGCAACACGGGCTGCGCAGCGTGGTGGCACGCACCGCAGCGGGATTCGACGCGGTGGCCGAGGCCGTCCGGGAGACGGCCCGGGGCAACGCCGTACTGCCGTCCGGGCTCCAAGGAACACTCATCGACCAGGTGCTCGGCCTGCGTAGCAGCGTGCTGGAACCCGCCGGGCTCACCTTCTCGGGGCTGGGGACCAGGGAGGTGGAGGTGCTGCGGCTGCTCGCGGAGGGCCTGGACACCGCGGACATCGGGCGCCGGCTGAACTACTCCGAGCGTACGATCAAGCAGGTGATCAGCGGGGTGACGGGTCGGCTGGGCCTGCGCAACCGCACCCAGGCGGTGGCCTACGCCTTCCGGCACGGCGCCCTGTGACCCGGCGGAGCCGCGCCGGGGCGCGGCCGGCACGCCCCCAACAGTGCGGGATCCACCCGCCCGCACATTCGGCAGCACGCCGCGCCCGCGGACCGGCCCGCCCCTAGCATGGGGACTGTGCGATCCACTCTCCCGAAGAACGAGGGCGACCGGGTACAGAGCCTCCTACAGCTCATCGAGGACGGCATTCACCTCGTCGTCGCGGCGCTCCTGGTACTGCTCGCGGGGCTCCTGACCGTCGGGGTCGTGCAGGACGTCGTCAAGGCGATCCAGGGGCCGTACCGTGAGGAGACGATCGTTCTCTCCGCCCTGGACAGCAGCCTGGTGCTCTTCATCGTGGCCGAGCTGCTCCACACCGTCCGCCTCACCATCAGGAACCAGACCCTCGACGCGGAGCCGTTCCTCGTCGTCGGCCTGATCGCCGGCGTCCGCAAGGTGCTCATCGTGACGGCCGAGGCGGAGAAGTCCTTCCGGTGGGAAGTCGAAGGGATCGAACTGCTCATCCTCACGGGGCTGATCCTCGTCATGGCGACAGCGGTGTACGTGTGGCGGCGCTCGACCCGGCCGGGAGACTACTTCTCACCCCAGGAGGCACGCCACTGAGCGTCGCGGAAGCCGTCAACCATCCCGGCGCCTCGGCGAGCCGCTCCGCCTCAGGAGCGAAGACCGCCGACCCCGGCAGCGTCGTAGGCGGCACCGATGTGAGCGCGTCGCACGATTTCGGGTTCGGGACTGGCGAAACCGGAATCGCAAATCGTATAATTTCGGACATGGAGTCGGTGGAGGCCCGCACCAGCTGGACGTTCGTCACGAACCACGCCCGGATCCTCGCCATGATCCTGCGCGATCCGGAGATCCGGCTTCGTGATCTGGCCGGCAGCTGCGGGCTCACGGAACGGGCGGCCGGGGCCATCGTCCGGGACCTGGAGACCGCCGGATACCTCACCCGGGTACGCCGCGGCCGCCGCAACCACTACCAGGTCACGCCCGGGACCCTCTTCCGCCATCCGGCCGAGGGCCGCCACGAGATCGCGAACCTCCTGCACCTGCTGGTCGGCCTCGACCCCCGGGCCGGAGCGACCGGCCACCCTTCCACGGACGGTGAATACCGTGAGCGCGAACAACACGGCTGACCCGCAAACGCGCGCGGGACCCGCGCCCGCCGTGCCACCGCCCCCTGCCAGGCCTTCTTCCCGAGGTATCGGGGTGTGAAGGAGCAGGGCATGACCTCCTTCCCCGACCGAGTGCCGGTCACTGCGGCGCAGCACATCAGCGGCACCCTGCCCCCTTCCGTCGCCGGTGTGGTTCTCGTGCCGGGGACGCACCGGGTGCTGGCCCGTGTGCGCGGCGAGATCGACGTGCACGACGGCAACGGTCTGCGCGCCGACCTCATCGCAGCCATGAACTCCAGCCGCGACGGCCTCGACGTCGACCTGTCCGCCGTCACCTTCTGCGACACCACCGGCCTGCACATCCTGCTGGACCTGGACCAGCTGGCCCTGGAGACCGGGAAAACGCTGGTGCTGACCGCCCTCAGCCGGCCGGTGGCCCGCCTCCTGCGCCTGAGCGGGGTCCAGCACATGCTGACCGTCCCCACCTGGCCCCCGCCCCCCGGAAAAAATGAGGTCGTGTCCACATCCGGGGAGGCGACTGCGCCGCGTGATCGGATCGGGCTGGGCCAGGTGCTGGCGGCGGCCGAGAGCGGCGCGCCCGTGCACTCTCTCGACGTGGTGGCCCGCAATCTGCGCGACCGGTTCGACGCCAGGTACGTGTCGTTCCTGTTCGTCGACATCGTCGGCCGGCGCCTGCTACGGGTCCACGACACAGCCGCCGAGCCCGGGCAGCAGCCGGCCGAACAGGTCCCTCTCGCGGGCAGCAGCGTCTACGACGACGTGCTGCGCAGCCAGGTCCTCGTGGTGGCCACGGACGGCCAGGACGGGTACCGGGTGCTCGCCCCGGTCACCAACCGCGGCGACACCATCGGCGTCCTGGAACTGTTCCTCGCCCAGGCCCCACCAGAAGTACGTCTCCAGGTCCAGGAGGCCGCACACGCGCTCGCGTACATCATCGTGACCGACCGCCGCTTCACCGACCTCTACCACTGGGGCAACCGCACCGGACCGGTCAGCCTCTCCGCGGAGATCCAGCGCCAGCTCCTGCCCTCCGCCTCCTGCTGCGAAGCCCCCGAGTTCACCCTGGCCGGCGCCCTGGTCCCCGCCTCCGACATCGCGGGCGACACCTACGACTACAGCCTCGACAGCCACACCCTGCACCTGTCCATCACCGACGCCATGGGCCACGACGTGGCCGCCTCGCTCATGGCCACGCTCCTCGTCAACGCCTCCCGCGGCGCCCGCCGCGCCGGATGCGCCCTCGCAGAACAGGCCCGCCGGACCCACCAGGCCCTCGTCGACCACGGCCTCCACAGCATCGCCACCGGACAACTCCTGCGCGTCGCCCTGGACGGCACCCGCGCCCAGCTCGTCAACGCCGGCCACCCCTGGCCCTACCTCCTGCGCGACGGCACCGTCACCGAACTGCCCCTGGCCGTCAACCTGCCTTTCGGCCTCCCCTCGCAGGGCACCTACCAGGTCCAAGACCTCGACCTGCGCCCCGGCGACCGCCTCCTGCTGCACACGGACGGCATGCAGGAACGCGACGCCGTGAGCGTGAACCTGCCGGCCCTTTTGCGCAAGACCGCGGCCGAGCATCCACGCGAGGTCGTACGCACTCTGGTCGGCGCGGTCACCGACGCCTACGGGGGCCGGCCGCCCAAGGACGACGCCACCGTCCTGTGCCTGGACTGGCGCGGGCCGACGACCGCAGAGGGTGAACAGGCCGGGCCGGCGAGGTGAGCCCGCGCCGGTGTGGGTTCAGGTCACCCGCTGGTCACCGTGGTCGTCCCTTGCCATCTGGCGTCGTTCCTGCTCCCGCTTGGAGTAGGCGGCTGCCCGGATGGCCTCGTCGCTCTCCAAGCCGGAGCCCAGCGCACCGCCCACTGTCGCAGTCGAAGCGACGAACCATGACAACGTCCAGTACTCCGCTGCGTCCAGCGGTTCCCGTGTCATCGCAGCGAACACCTGGTCATTGAGGATGAACAGCGCCCACACGACGTTGATGAGCAGCAGACCCACATAGCAGACGAGCACCCCGATGCCTACCGTCAGGACCGTCGACGCGTTGTAGAGCCGCGCCCGCTGGCTCGCCTCCGGCGAACCCTCAGGTGGGCGATGCCACAGCTCCGCGTCCACGATCAGCCAGCCGATCATGAGCGCGACGGAGCCGACCATGGCGATCACGAGGCGCGGTGCACTCAGGGCCTCGGCCAGACTCCAGACGGTGGAGTTCACGGTGGCGACCGCTCCCGTGGCGAGCGCGGCCGCCAGAGCTTTCGACAGGCCCGGGACCAAGCGCCAAGGCCGGTTGGCACGGACCATACCGGCGAGCACCCGCAGGTAGCCGCGTGGCCCGCTGACGACGTACCGCAGATCGGCAGTCCCCTCCTCACCGGCCTGGCCCGGAGGAAGGGCCGTGAGACGAACGGCAGGCGGTCCCGGATGCCGTTGACTTCGCGGTCGCCCCTCAGCACCGGTGTCCCGCAGCCCCGCCAAGCCCAGCACGGCTTCCTCCACGGCCCGCCGGGCCCTCGTCTGCAGGCGCAAACCTCCCAGAGAAGGAAGTGAAAGCAGCGCCAACCCGTGTTCGTGACTCAGGTCCACAGCGAGCCTGCGCCCGTGTGAGTGCAGCGGAAGGTCAGTGAGGGCCACGACGATGTCCCAGTCCTCCGCACTTCCGCGGTCCTTGATCCGGCGCATCAAGGTGTGCGGATCCTCGGTCCCCGCGGTGAAGGGCTCACTGATCACCTTGACGTCGAACCGCCGCCCCTGGCCGGACCTTTCGGCGAGCCGAGCGGAAAGGGCCCGGGCCATGCGCTCCGCGATCTCCGTCGGCGCGTCCGGATCCGCCAGAAGGGCTACGACCGTGACGTCCTGAGGCGACATATGCATGACCCGACCCTTCTCGTCGGCTACCTCCACGATCGCAGGTGCCCCCAGGCTGCCTTCGGGCCGCCTGTCGGGGCCGTCAGGGGCGGTCACCGTCAGGCCACCGGCCGACCCGTCGCCGGCCGAGACCCTTCAGAGCCTGCGGAGCGGACCAGATTGCCCGTCACCTCCCGGTGCTCGTGCACGAAGCGAATAGCCATGGCCCCCTCACCGGCGGCCGAGGCCACTCGCTTGACCGAACCGCTCCTGACATCGCCGACTGCGAAAACCCCCGGAAGGGTCGTCTCCAGCAGCAGCGGACCGCGGCCCAGCGAGTCCCACCGGGACGCGTCGGCCGCCGCCCGGGCGTCGGCGCCGGTGAGGACGAAACCCTTCTCGTCCAGGGCCAGTACGCCTTTGAGCCAATCCGTGCGTGGCCGGGCCCCGATGAACACGAACAGCGCTGCGGCCCGCAGCTCGCGGCGCTCACCGCTTGCGTTGTCCTCCACGACCAACGACTCCAGCCCCTCCTCCCCGGAGACGCCCCGGACTTCGGTGTGGAGCAGGACCTCGATCTTCGGATGCCGTTCCACCTGATCCACCAAGTAACGCGACATGTCGGCGTTGAGGTCGCCGCCCCGGACGAGGAGATGGACCCTGGACGCGTGGTCCGCGAGGAACAGCGATGCCTGCCCGGCGGAGTTGCCGCCACCCACCACGCCGACCGGATCCGCCCGGCAGAGACTGGCCTCGTGGACGGTCGCCGCGTAGTAGACGCTGACGCCCTCCAGGCGGTCGATGTCCGGGACCTCGAGCCTGCGGTACCACACACCCGAGGCGAGCACCACGGCGCCCGCCCGCACCCGGGACCCGTCTGTGAAGGTGACGACGTACTCGTCATCCTGCGGGGTGAGCCCCGTGACCTGGGCCGGCACCATGAGGCGGGCGCCGAACTTGTGGGCTTGGAGCACCGCGCGTTCGATGAGCTCGCCCCCGGAAATGCCCGACGGGAAGCCGAGGTAGTTCTCGATGCGGGACGAGGTGGCGGCCTGGCCTCCGGTGGCCACCGCGTCGACGGTGACCGTGGTGAGGCCGTCGGAGGCGCCGTACACCGAGGCGGCGAGTCCCGCGGGGCCCGCCCCCACCACCATCACGTCGCACCGCGCAGCCTCCGGCGAGGGGGCGGGCAGACCGATGAGCCGGGCGAGTTCGGCGTTGCTCGGATTGCGCAGCACCCGCTCCCCCTTCCAGAGGACCACCGGGGTCTCCTCGGGGCGGATCGAGAACCGGCGCAGCAGCGCATCGGCCTCCTTGTCCTTCTCCAGATCCACCCATCGGTGGGGGAGCCGGTTACGGGCGGCGAACTCACGCAGCCGCAACGTGTCCGGTGAATAGCACGACCCCAGGATCCGGAAGCCTGCGCCGAGGCCGATGAGCAGATACCTGCGGCCCAGATAGGCACGGAGGATCAGGTCGCCGAGGACGGGCTCGCGATCGACCAGCGCGCGCTGCCGCTCCACCGTCACAGCCAGGACCTCGCCGGTCTGGCGCATCACTGCGGTGTCGAACGCGGCCTGGCCCTCCAGCAGCCCGAGTTCACCGAGGAACCTGCCGGGCCCGTGCACGGCCACCGTGCGCTCCTCGGGCCCACCGTGGTCGTGGAGGATCTCGACGCTCCCGCTGAGGATCGCGAGGAATTCCCGGAACGGCTCACCCTCGCGGTACAGCACCTCGCCCTCGGCGACCCTGCGGCGTTCACCGTGCGCGGTCAGGTCCTGAAGCTGCTCCGGTGTCAGACGCGGAAACGCCCCGTACCGGTCAGGTGTCTCGCGGACCGCACCATGGTTGTGCTCGGTCGTGCTCATCAGACCAGGGCCTCGTGAACGAAGCACCAGCGCCAGTCCTCCCCCGGCTGGAAGGACCGCACGATGGGGTGACCGGCGCTCCCCGCGTGCCGCCTGGCGTGCTTGAGGGGCGAGGAGTCGCAGCAGCCGACGTGTCCGCAGGTGAGACACAGGCGCAGGTGCACCCACGGGGAGTGCTCCTTGAGGCACTCCTCGCAGGCCTCGGGGGTACGCGGCGTGACCGGTCGCACCATCGCCAAGTGCGGGTCGGGGATCGTAGCCATGAGGGTTCTCCTTCCGGTCGATGTCGGCATTGCGGTCGTGGGGCTCTCAAGGTGACGTGACCGCACCGTCGTCCTCACCCTCCTGCAGTGGTCTGTCGGGCCGCCATCGCCTGCTCGACCCATGCGCGCAGAACGTGTGCGGGTGCCGCGCCGGCCTGCCGGGCGATCGTCTCGCCCTTGTTCAGGACGAGGAGGGTCGGAACGGCCTGCACTTCGAACCGACGGCTGAGCTGTGGGTTCCTGTCGACATCGACCTTGACGAGCTTGATCCGTCCGGCGAGGTCGCGGGCGACCTGTTCGAGGGCGGGGCTGACCATGCGGCAGGGGCCGCACCAGGTGGCCCAGAGGTCGACGACCACAGGCACGGATGCCCGCTCCACGACCTCGGCGAAGTCGTCATCGCCGGCGTCCACGAGCCAGGGCAGCGGCTGCTTGCAGTGGCCGCACCTGGGCCGTCCCTCGGCGGCCACGGGAATCCGGTTGCCACGCCCGCAGTTCGGGCAGGTCACCGTCGTCGTCCGGGTGGTGTTCACGCCGCCCTCGCTTCCCAAGCCTCCTCCTGCTGGTCGTAAGTGACCACCAGCTCTCCGTGCTCGGCGTCGACACGCACCGTCGCGCCGTCCTGGACATCGCCGCGCAGCAGAGCGCGACCGACCAGCGTCTCGACCTCGTGGGAGATGTAGCGCCGCAGCGGCCGGGCCCCGTACACCGGGTCGTAGCCCTGGTGCGCGATCAGCTCCCGTGCCGTGTCCGTGAGTTCCACGGAAATGCGACGCTCGGCGAGCCGTTGCCGCAGCTCGCCGAACTGCAGCTCCACGATCCGCTCGATCTGCCGCTCACCGAGCGGCTTGAACAGCACGATGTCGTCGACGCGGTTGAGGAACTCCGGGCGGAAGTGTCCGCGCAGCTCGCCCATCACCAGCGCACGGGCGTCGGGCTTGATCTCACCCTCGGCGGTGGCGCCGTCGAGGAGGTGCTCGGAGCCGATGTTGGACGTCATGATGATCACGGTGTTGCGGAAGTCGACGGTGCGGCCCTGAGCATCGGTGATGCGGCCGTCATCGAGGATCTGCAGCAGAGTGTTGAAGACATCGGTGTGCGCCTTCTCGATCTCGTCGAACAGCACGACCGAGTACGGCTTGCGGCGTACGGCCTCGGTGAGCTGCCCGCCCTCCTCGTAGCCGACGTATCCGGGCGGTGCGCCCATGAGCCGGCTGACGGTGTGCCGCTCCTGGTACTCACTCATGTCGAGCCGGACCATGTTCTCCTCGGAGTCGAACAGCGCCCGGGCGAGGGTCTTGGCCAACTCGGTCTTACCGACGCCGGTGGGGCCGAGGAAGATGAACGAGCCGATGGGGCGGCGAGGGTCGCGGATGCCGGAGCGGGCGCGGATGATGGCGTCGGCGACGAGCTTGACGGCCTCGTCCTGGCCGATGACGCGCTCGCGCAGGATCTCGTCGAGGCGCAGCAGCTTCTCGCGTTCGCCTTCCTGGAGGCGGGCGACGGGGACGCCGGTCCAGGCGGCGACGATCTCGGCGATCTCCTCCTCGGTGACGACCTCGCGCAGCAGCCGGTTCTGCCCTTGTTTGGCGGCCAGTTGCTCCTCCTCCGCGGCAAGTCGGCGCTCCAGGTCCCGGAGGCGGCCGTAGCGGAGTTCGGCGGCACGGTTGAGGTCGTAGGCGCGTTCGGCCTCCTCCGCCTCGTGGCGGACCTGTTCCAGTTCCTGGCGCAGTTCCTGCACGCGGCGGATCGCCTGCCGCTCGGCCTCCCACTGGGCGTGCTTGGCGTCGGCCTCGGCGCGCAGGTCGGCCAGTTCCCTGCGCAGCTCCCCCAGGCGGGCCTCACTGGCGGGATCGGTCTCCTTCGAGAGGGCGGCGTCCTCGATCTCCAGGCGGGTGACGCGGCGGGTGATCTCGTCGAGTTCGGCGGGCATGGAGTCGATCTCGGTACGCAGCCGGGCGCACGCCTCGTCCACGAGGTCGATGGCCTTGTCGGGCAGGAACCGGTCGGTGATGTAGCGGTGGCTGAGGGTGGCCGCGGAGACCAGCGCGGTGTCCTGGATCTTCACTCCGTGGAAGACCTCCAGCCGCTCGCGCAGTCCTCGCAGGATGGAGATGGTGTCCTCCACGCTCGGCTCGTCGACCACCACCTGCTGGAAGCGGCGTTCGAGGGCGGCGTCCTTCTCGATGTGCTTGCGGTACTCGTCGAGGGTGGTGGCGCCTATCATGTGGAGTTCTCCGCGCGCGAGCATCGGCTTGAGCATGTTGCCCGCGTCCATGGCTCCTTCGGCGGCGCCCGCGCCCACGACGGTGTGCAGTTCGTCGACGAAGAGCAGGATGCCTCCCTGGGCGGCCTTGACCTCGCTGAGCACGGCCTTGAGGCGTTCCTCGAACTCGCCGCGGTACTTGGCCCCGGCGACCAGGGAGCCCATGTCCAGGGCGAACACGATCTTGTCGCGGAGTCCTTCGGGCACGTCGCCGCGGACGATGCGCTGGGCGAGGCCCTCGACTATGGCGGTCTTGCCGACGCCCGGGTCGCCGATGAGGACGGGGTTGTTCTTGGACTTGCGGCTGAGGATCTGGGTGACGCGGCGGATCTCGGCGTCCCGGCCGATGACCGGGTCGAGGCTGCCGGCCCTGGCCTCCACGACCAGGTCTCGGCCGTACTTCTCCAGGGCTTCGTAGGCGACTTCGGGGTTGGCGGAGGTGACGCGCTGGTTGCCGCGGACCTGGGTGAGCGCGCTCAGGAACGAGTCCCTGGTGATGCCGGCCTCCTTGAGCAGACGCCCGGCCTTGGTCGAGGAGCCCTCTTCCGCCAGGGCGAGCAGGAGGTGCTCCACGGACACGTACTCGTCCTTGAGGCGTTTGGCCTCCCGTTCGGCGGCGTCGAGCAGGCGGGCGAGGCGCTGGGTGACGAAGACCTGGCCGGGTGAGGCTCCGGGGCCGGTGACCTTCGGACGACGGGAGAGTTCCTCACGCACGGCCTCGCGCAGTGCGCTCGGCTCCTTGCCGGCCTGCTGCAGCAACCGCGGGATCAGACCGTCCTCCTGATCGAGGAGTGCGAGCAGCAGGTGTTCCCCGTCGACCTCGGTCTGCCCCATGCCGACGGCTGCGGTCTGGGCTTCCTGGAGGGCTACCTGGGACTTCTGGGTGAGACGATTCATGTCCATGGGGGTGTATCACTCCTCGGGCCGCGGCCGCGCAGGGCGGCTTCGAGCAGGCTGATGCGATCGAGCAGGTCGAGCACCAGGCCGATCGAGGCGTAGTTGAGGCAGAGTCCGGAGCGCAGCCGCTGAATGCGGGCGAGCACCGCCGGGGCCGTGGGGTCGAACACCAGGTGCCCCGCCGCGTCGCGGTCGGCATCGACCAGTCCGAGGGCGACGAACCGGCGGATCAGGTCGGGGTGGAGGCCCGAGAGACGGGCCACGGCGTCCAGGGAGAGTCTGTGGACGGGCACGAGCGCGTACCGGACGGCCGTCGAGGCGGTGATGCCAACGCCCGTTCGTACCGGACGGTCGCCCACGCCGGCCCGGCCGGTGCCTGCCGCTCCCGACGGTCGTTCGTTCATCGCGTCCTCCTGGGATCGAACGAGGAGGTGGCGGCCAGCTCCTCGAACAGTTCGCGCTCCCGGTCGCCCAGGGTGGGCGGCACCATGACACGGAGTTCGGCGTACAGGTCGCCTTCGGCGCCGCGCGGGTTGGGCATGCCCTCGCCGCGCAGCCGCAGTCGCCGGCCGCTGGACGAGCCCGCCGGCACTGCGACCTTGGCCGTGCCACCGCCAGGGGTGGGCACCGGTACGGTCGCGCCCAGGGCCGCCTCCCAGGGAGTGACCGGTACCTGGACGTGGACATCGCGGCCGTCCAGCCGGAACTGTGGGTGGGGCCGGATACGCACCCGCAGGTACAGGTCACCTCCGGGGGCGTCACCACTTCCCAGGCCACCCTCCCCCGCCAGCCGGATGCGCTGCCCGTCGGTGACGCCCGGCGGCACGTTGACCTCGTACCGCCGCGGCTGACCGGCGGGACCGGCGAGCGTGACGGTGCGAGGGCCGCCCGTGAACGCCTCCTCCACGGTGAGCGGCAGCTCGGCCTCCTGGTCGGCTCCCGGTACACCGCCGCGTGCGGCGCCTGCTCCGAACATCGAGCCGAGCAGGTCCTCGATGTCGACACCGTCCGCCCCGAAGCCGTCGCCGAAGCCGGTGGCGTACCGGACGCGGGGGCCTTCTCCGCCTGCGGTCCGCCGGGCACGGAAGCCGCCCGCGCCGGCCGCGGCCCGTTCGTCGAAGTCCTCGGGGATCTTTCGGAAGTCCTCGCCGAAGCGGTCGTAGCGGGCCCGGGTCTTCGGATCCGACAGGACGCTGTACGCCTCGTTGAGGTCCTTGAAGCGTTCCTCCGCCCCCGGGTCCTTGTTGACGTCGGGGTGGTTCTTGCGGGCGAGTTTGCGATATGCCTGCTGGATCTCGTCCTGGCTCGCGGTCCGCGACACGCCCAGCACGTCGTAGAAGTCCCGTGCCATGACCGGTCACTCCCGTTTCGCGACCGTCACGGCGGCCGGCCTGAGCTGCCGCTCGCCGGCCCCGTAGCCCGGGCGCAGCACCTCGACGACTGTCCCCGGTTCCGCGTCGGGGTCCTCGACGACGGCGACGACCTCGTGCCGGGCCGGGTCGAAGGCGATGCCGGTCTCCGCGTGCCGCGGGTAGCCGAGCAGTTCCAGGACGTTCACCGCCTGATCGCGTACGGCCCGTACGCCCTCCACGATCGCGCCGGAGTCCGCTCCGGCGTGGGCCAGGGCGAGTTCGAGGTTGTCCAGGACGGGCAGGAAGGCGGCGGCCGTACGGGAACGCTCAGCGGTCCGCTCCCGTTCCAGCTCCCTGGCATGACGCTTGCGGAGGTTGTCGAGGTCGGCGAGTGCGCGCCGCCAGCGGTCCTCCAGCTCCCGGATCGCCGTGGTGTGCGCGTCCTCGGACGGCGGGGGGCCGCCGGCCGCGTCGGGGCCGGGTTCCTCGTCCGTGACAGACCCCGGCCCTGCCGGCGGGCCCGAGGGCGGAAGGTCCCCGCGGGGAGGGCGTTCGGTGCCCTCCGGAGCCGGGCCGGTCCGGTCCTGCACGGCCGGGTCGGGTTCCCTGGAGTGGATCGGCATGACGGGTCCTCAGTCCTTTGCGAACTCGGCGTCGATGACGTCGTCGTCACCGCCACCGCCGGTCGCACCGCCCTGGGTGGTGTCCTGGCCCGGACCGCCCGTGGCGGCACCTCCCGTGGCGGCACCGCCCTGATGCGCCACCAGCCCGGCCAGGACCTGCTGGAGTTCGGAGGTCAGGGGCCGCACCCGCTCCGCGCCCGCCTCCTCCTTGACCGCCGCCCGGGCATCCGACACGAGCATCTCGGCGCGTGCCTTCTCGTGCGCGGGTGCGGCGTCGCCCAGCTCGGCGAGGCGCTTCTCGACCTGGTACGCAACGGCGTCGAGCTCGTTGCGGGCATCGACGGCCTCGCGCAGCGCCTGGTCCTGGCCACGGTTGCTCTCCGCCTCCTGGACCATGCGTTCGACCTCGCTGCGGTCCAGGTTGGAGCTCTCGCTGATGGTGATGCCCTGTTCCTTGCCGGTGTCCCGGTCCCGGGCCTTGACCTCGAGAATGCCGTTGGCGTCGACGTCGAAGGTGACCTCGATCTGCGGCTCGCCCCGCGGCGCCTGCCGGATGTCGGTGAGCTGGAACCGGCCGAGCACCCGGTTGTCCGCGGCCCGCTCGCGCTCGCCCTGGAGGACCACCACATCGACCGCCGGCTGGTTGTCCTCGGCAGTGGAGAAGGTCTCGGAGCGGCGCACCGGGATGGTGGTGTTCCGCTCGATGATCTTCGTCATCACGCCGCCGCGCGTCTCCACACCGAGCGACAGGGGCGTGACATCGAGCAGCAGGACGTCCTTGACCTCGCCCTTGAGCACCCCGGCCTGGATCGCGGCGCCCAGGGCCACGACCTCATCGGGGTTGACGCTCATGTTGGGTTCCTTGCCGCCGGTCAGCCGGCGCACGAGGGCCTGGACGGCGGGGATGCGGGTGGAACCGCCGACGAGAATGACCTCGTCGATGTCGCTCTCGCCGACCTTGGCGTCGGCCATGGCCTGCTGGACCGGTCCCAGGCACCGCTCCACCAGGTCGGCGGTGATCTGCTCGAACGTGGACCGCATGATCGAGTCGGTGAGGTGCTTGGGGCCTGAGGCATCGGCCGTGACGAACGGCAGGCTGACCTGCGTCTGGGTCACCGAACTCAGCTCGGTCTTGGCCTTCTCCGCCGCCTCGAAGAGGCGTTGCAACGCCTGCGGGTCCTTGCGCAGGTCGATGCCGTTCTCCTTCTGGAAGTCGTCCGCCAGGTAGTCCACCAGACGCCGGTCGAAGTCGTCGCCGCCCAGGTGGCTGTCACCGGCGGTGGAGCGCACCTCCACCACGCCGTCGCCGACGTCGAGGATGCTCACGTCGAAGGTGCCACCGCCCAGGTCGAAGACGAGGACGGTCTCGTGCTGCTTCTTGTCCATGCCGTACGCGAGGGCCGCCGCGGTCGGCTCGTTGATGATCCGCAGCACTTCGAGTCCCGCGATCCGTCCGGCGTCCTTGGTGGCGGTGCGCTGGGCGTCGTTGAAGTAGGCGGGCACCGTGATGACCGCCTCCGTGACCCGCTCCCCCAGCTGCTTGGAGGCGTCGTCGGCGAGTTTGCGCAGCACCTGGGCGCTGATCTCTTCAGGTGCGTACAGCTTGTCGCGCACCTTGAAGCGGGCCGCGCCGCCGTCGCCCTCGACGACGTCGTAGGCCACTGCCCTGGCCTCGTCGGAGATCTCGTCGAAATGCCGGCCGACGAACCGCTTGGCCGAGTAGATGGTCCCCTTGGGATTGAGGATCGCCTGGCGCCGGGCCAGCTGGCCCACCAGTCGCTCACCGGTGTCGGTGAAGCCCACTACGGACGGTGTCGTGCGGTTGCCCTCACTGTTGGGCACCACGGACGGCTCGCCGCCCTCCCACACAGCGATCACTGAGTTCGTGGTACCCAGGTCGATACCCACTGCCTTGGCCATGAGAAGTCTCCTCCCGGTGCGGCGGTCCTGCTCCGGCTCTCCGCCTCACGTTCGTTCAGGTACGAGTGGGATGTCCGCCGGTGGTACGCGGCCCGCCGAGCAGCCGCACGGCCTCGTCGGCGACCGTCACGATCCCGCGGCCCTCCCTGGGAAACCCCTGGTCAGAGAGATGGTCAACAGCGCCTTCGGCTACTTCGTACGTCCTGTACGAGGCATCCGGCCTGTGAGATCGTCCGGTCATCGCCCGGTCCTTCCTGCCGGCGCCCGCAGAGGCTGCCAGACCCTGCCCAGAATGGCTGGCATGGTGCCTTCGCGCCTGCTCCTGACGAGTCAGAAGTGCGCGGGTCCGGTAGCCCCACGAGCACGAGAGGGAAGAACCGACATCTCGGATGAGCCGGCCACGCGTGGGTAGATGCAGAGACGATCGCCTCCCCGGACTTCTGGGGAGAACGGAGTTGTCCCATGGCCGACAGCCGGTCACACAACGTGTCTGTCCGCTGCTCCGACGCGGAGGGCGGCCTTCCGCCGGAGAGCGCCGGGCGGCGCCCCCCGGATGCGCGGGAACAGCTGCGCCCGTCCCCTGCGGGCCCGGCCGCCCATGCCCTCCGCGACATGATGGAGCTCTCCCGCGCCCTGTTCGAAGCCCCGAGCGAAGGCGAGATCCTGCGCCTGGCCATGCACCACATAGCCGCCGCCGGGCCGTACCGTGCCGAAGCCGGATACCTTCAGGTCGACGGCGACCTGGTCCCCAGCCCGAGGAACGCGCACGCCCATGCCGCATCCGTGGACCGGAGGGTCCGGGAACTGGAGGGGCAGGACGGGCCTGTGACCGTCCCCCACTGGGCCTGGGGCTGGGCCTTGGGACTACGCGGGGTGGAGAGACTTCACGGGTACCTGGTGGTGACCTCCCGAACCCAGCCCACGGGGGCCCAGCGGTCCCTGCTCGCCACGCTCGTCTGGCACACCGCTGCTGCTCTGTCAGTCGCCTTCGCGCAGCGCCGCCAACGCGAGGACGCGCTGGAGCTCTACAGGGTCAGGGAGGAACGTGCCACTCTCCAGCAGCAGCTGATCTCCGTGGTGGCCGAGTTGGGGAACCAGCGGGCCGTTCACTCGCTCATGGCCGACATCGCCGCTTCGGGCGGCGGTGAGGAGGCCGTCACCCGCGCACTGCATCAGCTCACCGGACTTCCGGCGCTGGTCGAAGACCGCTTCGGACGGCTCAAGGCCTGGTCGGGTCCCGGTCGGCCCGACCCCTACCCGGAACCGGACCCCGCCCGCCAGGACGACGTGCTGCACGCGGTCGCCCGGGAGGTCGGGCCCGTACGGATAAGGGACCGGCTGATCGCTCTGGTCCGTCCACACGGTGAGATCCTGGGCGTGCTGGCGGTGGTGGACGCCCTGGGTGAGGCCGACGAACGCACCGTGTTCGTGCTGGAACACGCCGCCGCGTCGCTCGCCCTGGAGCTGGCGCACCTGCGCAATCTGGCCGAGGTGGAGCTGAGGCTGCACCGTGAGCTGGTCGACGACCTCCTGGCAGGGACGGACGCCGCGAGTGCCTACGCCCGGTCCGAGGCCGTCGGACACGACCTGCACCGCAGCCACTATGTCGTCGTCGTGGAGTGGTCGAACCGGGCCGCAGACGATTCGTTCGCCCGTACCGTGGGCCGGGCGGCCTCTGCCGTCGGCATGCGCTCGCTGCTGACCCGACGCTCCGGCCACGTAGTCCTGGTCGCTGACGACAGGCCGCACGCTCACGCACTGCACGAGGCGCTCGCCCGGGAGACCGGAACGCGATCCGGGACGATCGGAGTGAGCGCCCCCTCCGACTCCGTGCCCGACATTCCCCACCGTTACCGGGAGGCGCAGCGCGCCCTCGAAGTGCGCCTCAATTCCCGCGAGCGGTACGGCACGACCTTCTTCGACGAGCTCGGCCTGTACCGCATTCTGGGATCTGGCGCCGATCACCAGGAACTGGAGATGTTCGTCCACGAGTGGCTCGGGCAACTCATCGACTACGACTCCCGGCATCACGCAACCATGGTGGAGACCCTCTCCCGGTACTTCGACTGCGGCGGCAACTACGACGAGGCCGCCGCGTCCCTCGCGATCCACCGCAGCACGCTGCGCTACAGGCTGCAGCGCATCCGTGAGATCAGCGGCAACGACCTCACGAACGTCGAAGACCGGCTCAATCTCCAGGTGGCGACCCGAGTGTGGAAGATCGTGCTGGGAGGATCCGGCTGAAGCGCACCAGAGTTGTCGGACGCCATGGCTGAGGCGCTCTCGACCGACGCGTCCGAAACCGGGTGTCAGCGTTCGACATGGGCCGTGCTCCAGCGCCGCAGCCCGATGGCGGAGAGTTCGACGAGTTCGCGGCGGGCCAGGTCGTGGTGGGTGGGCCGGAAACCGGCGAGCCTGCCGAGGCGGGAGCCGCTGGTCGGGTCCCAGATCTCCAGGCCGGCCTGCGAGGAGGAGAACAGCAGGCCGTCCGAGGCGAAGAAGCGGCCGTCCGGTCCGCCGAACGTCGCGATCTCCCTGAGTGTGCTCTCGCCGGACTCACGGCCGAGGAGGAAGACCCGGGCACCCGGGACCAGTTCCTGCTCGTCGTCGCCCAGACCACCGAGGACGAGGTGCTCCTCGTCCAGCCAGGCGACCGGACGGTTCCAGTGGTCGTCGCAGCCCGGCAGCTCCCACCGGTCGGTGCCCTCGGTCCAGGCGTCTTCACCTTGCGTGAGCCACCGCTCCAGGCTCCACGCGAAGGGTCGGCCGACGGGTTGCCACCACCAGGCGTCCGACGCGATCCTGGTACCTGCGGGGCTGAGGTGCAGCGCCCCGTGGAAGTAGCCCGCCCAGGCCGTGTGGGCTTCGGTCATCGGTATCCGGGACACTTGGGCGCCCGTCGCCGCGTCCACTGCCTCGATGACACTCCATACCTTCCGGTGCAGAACCACGGTGCGTCCGGCGTGCTCGACGAACGCCAGGGAGAACGGCACAGTGTGGCTGTAGTACCCGTCGTTCTCCAGGGAGAGGGTGACGGCTCCGGTGGACAGGTCGATGACCTCTCCCGTGCGGCCGTGGTCGACGACGACGGCGGCGAAGGCACCGTCGCGGGAGGCGTGCAGCCGCAGGCCCTGTTCATGACCGCCCCAGGGCTTGGCGTCGGCCGGCACGGTGACAGTGCTGCGGGCGGCCTCGGCGCACGTTTGCGCGTCCGTGTCCCAGCGCAGGATCCGCCCGTCGTCGCACAGGAGCAGGAAGCCGTGCTCCGTCGGCGCGATGTCCAGCACCGGGCCGGCCTCGGCGGGCAGCTGCGTGGTCTGCACCATGCCGGGAACCGGCCGGGACGCGTCGATGGCCTGCGGGCGGCCGAGGACGCCGAGGGAACTGCCCTCGGTCGCGTCGAAGCACACCTCGCAAACCGCTGCGGATACCGCCGTAGCGGCCTCGTGGCGGCAGATTCCACAGATGCGCTGCCGCTCCACGCCCCGACCGGTGTAGTGGACGTAGTGGTCGAGCGGGACCGCGGTGGCGGTCCGGATGTGCTCGCACAGGGGCAGACCGTAGGCAGGCGCGTCGTGACCGCAGATGAGGGCCATCGTGGAACTCTCCTTGAGACGGGGATGCGGAGCGGCGCGGAAGTGCCGGGCCTGCGGCTCCGGCGATGACGCCGGGAACGGTCCACAAGGGGTGTGCGGCACAGCCGAATCCGTGTTGTCACCATGCTGGCGCTCGGGCATTGGCATCGGCTGGGCATCCGCTTGGCACCAGCCCCGGCCGCCCCTGCCCGGGGATTGCCAAGCGCCTGGTCCGGTCAGACCGCGTGCGCCTGCGCCAGGGACCTGATGCCTTCCGCGGCAGCCGCTCCGCAGTGCTCCGACCCCCACATCGCGGCCACTTCGCCGCCTTCCCGGAAGGCCGAGCGCGCGGCGGGCACGTCACCGAGCAGAGCATGCAGCTCGCCCAGCGCGAGGGCCAGGGGGCGGGTACAGAAGGCGGTGGTGGCGGCCGAACCGAGCTGGTTCCGCACGGCATGCAGCAGGGGGACGAGCGCGGCCGCCGCCTCGGTGTCGCCGAGCAGACACGCCAGTCGGGCGCGGGCTCCGAGGCGTACCCCGTAGAAGTGGTCCTTCACGGGATCCGGAACGAAGCGGACCGCGCGCGCCTCCTCGAACCTGCCCTGGAGCGCGAAGACCAGCGCCAGGGCCTCTCCGCCGCGCGTGCCCCAGGCGGCGGCCACCGTACGGGCCAGCGGTTCGATCTCCGCGACCCGGCCCTGGCTCAGCCGGATGGTGATCAAGCCCCGGGCGTGGAGGTCGGCGGCGCGCGGGGCGTTGTGCCGGACCAGCCGCTCCCGGACCTGCCCGTACAGGTCCTCCGCCTGTGCGAAGTGCCCCCGGGCGTGGGCGAGCATGGCCAGCGTGGAGAGGCTGGCCGCCTCGGCCTCCGGCATGCGGTACCGGCGTGCGACGGCCAGACCCAGGCGGGCATGGCGCTCGACGGCCTCCGCATCGTTGCCGATGGCGGAGATCATCGCGTCCACCTGCTCGCACACCCATCGGTAGGCGGGCAGGTCGTGCCTCTTGGTCAGTGCCCGCAACTCGGCGACCACGGGGATGCACCGGGCGGCCTGCGTTTCGTGGGGCAGGAGCTTCGTCATCGTGGTGAGGGCGGCCGCGAGCAGGTTCGGGTCCCCTGCCCTGCGGGCGAGACCGAGCTGCCGCTCGGCCGCTTCCCGAGCCCTTCCGCCGGTGTCCTCGGGCAGTTCGTCCACCCGCGCCTGCAGCAGCCGGGCGAGCTCGGCGGGCGCCAGGCCCGGCCTGACGATCAGCCTGTCCAGGGTGTCGACCACGTGCAGGTCCATCCCCTGGTGGCTCCGGGTCAGCCAGGGGGTGGGTTCGGTCCACGCCGTGAACGCGGCGACGGCGAGGTCCTCACGACCGGCCCGTTCGGCGACCTCGAGGGCACGGTGACGCGTGGTGATGGCCGCGTCCCCGGACCCGGCCCGGACGTGGGCACGCAGCAGGGCGCCGAGCAGGCCGACGGCGCGCTCGGCCCGTTCGTCGGCGCGGGCCGGTATCAGCTCGGCGGCGTCAAGGGCCTGGTGAAGCAGGTCGACGCTCACGTCGTGGGCGTAGCGGTGCTCGGCGAGTTCGGCCGCCCGCAGCGCGAATCCCACCGCCTGCCGGGCCTTCGCCGGGTCGCCCGCCCGGGTGAAGTGCACGGCGAGCGCGGGCAGGTCGTCCGGTCTCAGACGGGCGAGCGTGTCGGCCAGTCGTCCGTGCAACAGGCCGCGCCGCAGTCCGGTGAGGTCGCCGTAGACGGTGTCGCGCAGCAGCGGATGGGTGAACGAGACGTGGCCGGGGGTCCGTTCGGTCAGCAGTCCGTCCGCGATGCAGAGCTCCAGTGCGCCCACGACCGCGGCCGGTGACAGGCCGGAGGCTTCGCGCAGCACCGCGACGTGGGTTTCGCTGCCTGCGACGGCGGCCAGCCGTACGACATCGGCGGCTTCCCGGGGCAGTCGGGCGAGCCGCTGGCGTACGACGTCGCGGATACCGTCAGGCACGCGGGCGACTGCCTGCTCGGCGTCGCCGACGGTCAGCAGCCGGGCGCTCTCACCGACGAAGAAGGGGTTCCCGCCCGTGCGTTCCGCCAGGACGGCTACCACCTCGGCGTCCACCTCCCGGCCGCAGAGCGAGTGCACGAGCGTACGGATTTCGGTGACGGCGAGTCCGGTCAGTGCGACGCGGAAGGGATCACGCCGGGCGAGTGCGGCCATCGTCGGTGCGAGACGGCTGTCGGCATGCCCCGGCCTGTAGGCGGCCACGACCAGCAGCGGGACACCCTCGACGCCGGCCGCCCGGCCCAGCAGGGCCAGCGTCTCCTCGTCGGCCTCGTGGACGTCGTCGATGATCACGGCGAGCGGGCAGCGCGCCGCTGCCGAAGCCAGCCATCGTGCGACTGCGGTGTGCAGCCGGAACCGGCCGGCCGTGGCGTCGCCGTGCGGCGGAACCGTGGCGCCCAGCGGGTCGATCAGCGTGGACAGCGGCCCCACGTGCTCCGGCGGCAGAAGGCGCGCCAGTTCACCCAGCGCCTCCGCCCAGGCCCATGCCGCCGGGACGCCCGCGTCGTCCGGACACCGGCCCGCCACCACCGTCCAGCCCCGCGCCCGCAGCGAATCGGCGAAACGGGCCAGGAGTGCGGTCTTCCCCGCACCGCCTTCACCCGCGACCAGCGCGACCGCTCCGCCCCCGAGGCCCGCCCCTGCCGCCCGTTCCAGCACCTCCAGTTCGCGCCGCCGCCCGACGAAGGGCGCCGGGGAAGCGGGCGCCGCTCCGCTGCCGACAGCCGCGGGTACGCCTGACTCACCGGCCACGCCGGATACGGGCACGGTTCTCGAGGATGACGGTTCGACCAGCGCGACGGACGCGCGCGGGGTGACCCGGGGCGGTACCGCGGCCGACAGGACATCCAGGTCGCCGCGGAGGATCGCCGCCTCCAGGTCGACCAGCCGGGCCCCCAGGTCCAGCCCGAGTTCCTCGGCGCACACGGCGGCCGCGCGCCGCAGCGCCGCGAGCGCGTCGCCCTGACGCCCGGTCGCCCACAGACTCAGGGCCAGCAGCCGCCATCCCTCTTCGCGCAGCGGATGGCGGCGTACGTGCGCCTCCGCGGCCGGCACCACCTCGTGCGGCCGCCCCGCCCCGAGGCTGCTCGCCATCGCCAGCTCATGCGCCATGAGCCGCAGTTCGTCGAGCCGCGCGATCTCCGCCCCCGCCCATGAGCCGGGCCCCCACTCTCCGTAGGCCTCTCCGCGCCACAGGCCGAGCGCCTCGTCCAGCAGCGGACCGGCCTCGGCGCAGGACACCGCCCTGGCGTGGCGCACCGCCGATTCGAAGCGCCGTGCGTCCACGGCGTCGTCGTCAAGCCGCAGCGCGTACCCCTCCGGACTGCTGACGAGGATCCGGGACGGGGTACGGGCGGGCCGGTCCGGCTCCAGGATGCCGCGAAGGTTGGAGACATAGGAGTGCAGAGAAGTGGTGGGTTTGGCAGGCGTCCGCTGCGTCCAGAGCACGTCGACGAGCCGGTCGACGGGGACGTTTCGCCCCCGCGCCGCAAGGAGGACTCCCAGGACGGTCCGCGCATGCCGGCGCCCGACCGTCACCGGCCGCCCGCCGACCCGGACATCGAGCGGCCCGAGAACTCCCACCTGCATCATGATCGGCCAAATGTACCAACGGCGGACGCGGCCGGCCCGCCCGGCGTCACCGCGAGGCACGGGAGGCCCTGGCACGGACGAAAGCGGTCCAAGGCCGGCCGGGACTCGGCCGCTGACGGTCCGGTAGATTCAGCGATACGGCTGATCTTCAAGGGAGCGGCAACATGCCGCGTGTTCGACACGGGGGCAGTGGGTGCGGAGCGGACACGCGCAGGACCGTCGACGGAAGGCCCTGCTGGAGTGCTGGCGCGCGATCGAACTGTTCAGTCCGCCAACCATCCCGGCACTGCCTCGCCGGCGCCCCGCCGCGCGCTCGGGGGCTGGGGACGAGTACGTGGTCGACCTGACTCCGGAGCCGGGCCGGGTACCACCGCTCCTGCCGTGGGCTGCGGACCATCCGGAGACGGGGGCGCGGCGGGCACCGAACGGCCGCATGTGGCGGCACGAGGTCTACTGCGGGGTCTTCGACCTGGAACTGCTCCGCCAGGCGATGATCTCCGTACTGCCCGCGGGGACCGATCCCGACCCCGGCGTGCCGCAGACCGAGCTGGTGCTGTCGGGCCAGAGCGCGATGTTCGCGCTGGTCCTGGACGACGAGGGCCGACCGCTCGAAGACACGTCCGTGATCTCTGCGTGCGCCTGGGCGACCGGCCGCCTGTTCGATCCCGGGCCGTCCGCACCGGGGTGGCTGGACGGGTTCGAGGAACTCGACGAAGCATTCGGCGGGGCGATCGACGCACTCACGGCCACCACGATCCCTTACGGTCCCACCGCACCGGCCGCCGAAGCAGCGTACGCGCGGTGGCCCGGCTCCGAGGGTACGGCGGGAGCGCCGGGCACGGCCGGCGGCTGGCAGCGGCTGCTCGCCGAGATCCTGGGCGGCGCTGCCGTCGGCGCGGTCGGGGCCCTGTTCGGCGAGGTCGCCGGCGCCGCCCTGCAGGGTGCGGCGGAACCCCTGGTGCGCCGCACCGCGGACTGGGTCGCCGCCCGCCGCCCCGCCGAGGAGCAGGTGCAGTCCGGGCGGCCGGACGGCACCCGGGGCATCCCCGAGGGGTCGTCGGCCGACGGTCCTGACATGTCGACCGAGGCGGACTGCGGGGCCGGCGCCGGTGCCCGTGCACTCGGGTTCGCCGATCTGGTCGCCCTGACCGCGCAGATCGCCGACCTGTGCGGGGTACGGGACCACCTGCGACCGCAGGTGATCCGGGTGCGCAGCAGGCTGGTGCACCGGCCGCGGGACCCGCAGGCGAAGGTCGCCGCCGTCGCGCCGTTCTTGAACAGTCTGCTTCCCCCTGATCTGGCCCGGGTGTCCGCGGCCATCGAGAAGGGGTTCGGCCCGGCGCTGGAGGCCTACCTGACCGAGCTCGACGACGTCGCCGTGGGGGCGCGGACGGATGTGCGCCGGGAGCGCGGGATCGTCCTGGAAGGGGTGGCTCCGGACCTTGTTCCGGCCGGGCGCTGGCCGGCACCGGCACGGTTCCCGCTCGCCCTGAGCCAGCAGTTCGCGGTCGACCGCATGCTCGCCGACCGTGCGGGAACCGAGGGCGGGATGTTCTCGGTGAACGGCCCGCCGGGCACGGGCAAGACCACGATGCTGCGCGACCTGGTCGCCGCCCTGGTCGTCGAGCGAGCCGCGGTGCTGGCCACGTTCGACCGGCCCGAGAAGGCGTTCACCGGTCCGGCCTGGCAGGGCAGGGACCGCCAGGGCACCTACCCCCGCACCGTGTCACGGCTCGACCCGCGGCTGACCGGGTTCGAGATCGTGGTCACCTCCTCCAACAACGGCGCCGTGGAGAACATCACCGCCGAACTGCCCGGCATCGGCGCGCTCGGCGAGCACTGGCACGGCGGCCCCGACCACTTCTCCGACCTCGCCTCCGCGCTCCTCGGCGGGCCGGCCTGGGGTCTGGTCGCGGCGGTGCTCGGCAACAAAACCAACCGCAAGGAGTTCGGAAACCGGTTCTGGTGGGGCCGGCTGCCCGAGAAGGAGACCCGGGCTCGCACCGCTGCGGGACTGCCGCCGCTGCGCGGCATGCAGGAGATCCTGCGCGACTGGCTTCCGCCGAAGCCCCCGCCCGGCGGCCGGGGTCCCGTCACCCCGGCGGACCCGGCTGCCGCCGCGGCGGCGGGGCCCGCCCAGCCCGCGCCGTCGTGGACCGCCGCCGTCGCTGCGTTCCGTACCGCCCAGGCCGAGGTGGAGCGGCTGCGCGCCGGACGCGCCCGGCTGGCCGGGGCCCTGGCGGCCGTCGAGTCCCCGTCGGCCGGGCAGCGGATCGCGGACCTGGAAGCCGCCGTCTCCCGGGCCGACCAGCAGGTCACCGCCGCCACGGCGGTACTGGACCGGGCCGCCGCCGCCTCGGCCACCGCCCGGACGGCCACGGCGGTGGCCCAGGCCGGATACGACACGGCCTCCGAGCATGTACCGCGGGCCCGCCAGGAGCTGGCCACCGCCCGCGCGGACCTGTCGGCTGCCCGTGAACTGGCCGCGCACCACCGCGAGTACGTGGCCGCGCTGTCCGACCGTCACGACGCGCCCCCGGCCGTCGAGCGGGGCCTGCGCGGCGGGCTGCGCCGCCTGCTGCGGAGCGCGGCCGACCGGCAGGCCGCCGAACGGCAGCAGGAGCACACCCGGGCCGAGATCGCGTACCTGCTCGTCCAGCAGCGCACCGCGCTCGAGGACTCCCTGGAGCAGGTCGCCGCGGCCGTGCGCGCCGAGTCCCTGGCCGCCGACCGGCACACCCGGTCCGGCACCGTCGTCGACGAGGCCGCCGTCGGCCTCGCCGCGGCCCTCGACCACGAACGGGCCGCGAGCGCGCGGGAAGCCGTGGCAGCCGCCGCCCTCCGACACGCCCGGCACATCGCAGACGCGGCCCGCCGCGACCTGCGGGCCGCCGTGGCCGAACTCGACGGCTGCCACCGCGAACTGCGGGAGGCGGCCCGGACGCTGCCGTCCCTGCCGCTCGGCTGGTCGCACCTCGCCGAAGCCGACCAGGAACTCGGCTCCCCCTGGTCCGACGACGTGTGGTCCACCGCGCGCAGCGACCTGTTCCTGCGCGCCCTCGACCTGCACCGCGCCTTCGCCGCCGGGGCGGCGAAGCAGGTCCGCGGCAACCTCCAGGTCCTCATGGAGCTGATGGCCGGCACCAACGGGCCCGTCCCCGACGAGGAGGTCGAGCACGCGTGGCGGACACTCTTCCTCCTGGTGCCCGTCGTCTCGACCACCTTCTCCTCCATCGGCAGCATGTTCGCCCGCCTCGGCCGGGAGTCGATCGGCTGGGTCCTCGTCGACGAGGCCGGGCAGGCCACCCCGCAGGCCGCCGCCGGTGCGCTGTGGCGCGCCCGCCGCGCCGTTCTGGTCGGCGATCCGCTCCAGCTCGAACCCGTCGTCACCATGCCCACGGCCCTGCAGCGCCGGCTGATGAACGCCTACGGAGTCGACGAGCACTGGCTGCCCTCGGCCACCTCGGCCCAGGCCGTCGCCGACCGGACCAACCGCTACGGCACCTACCTGCCGGCCCCGGACACCGACGACGAGCTCGTCTGGGTGGGCTCTCCGCTGCGCGTGCACCGCCGCTGCGAAGAGCCGATGTTCACGGTCAGCAACGAGGTCGCCTACGGCGGCCTCATGGTCTACGGCACCGAACCCAAGGCGTTCCCCGATACGGAACGGTACGGCCTGCTGCCCAGCCGCTGGCTCAACACCGACGACCCGAACCGCCCGTCCGAGGCCCCGTGGGGCGAACGCGACCGCCGGGCCTTTGAGTTCGTCCTCGACCACTTGCACCGGCACGGCGTCACCGTCGAGCGCGTGCGCGTCATCGCCCCCTTCCGGGCCCTCGTCGCCGAATGCCAGAAGATCTGCCGCGGTCGTGACGGCTGGACGTCCGAACTGATCGAGGAGCGCTGCGCCACCGTCCACCGGGCCCAGGGCAAGGAAGCCGACGTCGTCGTCCTCGTGCTCGGCGGCGGCCGGCCCGGCGCCCGCGAGTGGGCGGCCGGCACCCCGCACCTGCTCAACGTCGCCGCGAGCCGCGCCAAACGCCGCCTCTACGTCATCGGCGAGCGCAGCCTGTGGGCCCCGCTCCCGCACTTCGACGTCCTCGCCCGCGAGCTGACGGAGTTCCACCACCTCCGCGACCACGCCACCTGGCCGCCGGACGGCGAGTAACCGCCGACGAAACGGCAGAGCAGAGGCTGCACGGGCGCACGATACGACGCCGCAGGCCCCGGCTTCGACGGACGTACCGCGCACGACGCCTTCCCCGTCGCGGATCGTGTCGTCACCGCCGGTGCCGTGGATCGTCGCCCCCGACACCTCGGCGTTGGTCCCGACCGCACATCCACAAAGACGGACGGCTACTTCGCAGCCTCTGCCCGAAGGGCGCCGGCGCCGATGGCGCCCCGGAGGAGGTGGGCGATCTCCTCGGGCTTGAGGTCGATGCCGTCGAGCCCCTCCACGGTCAGCGGGATCTCCTCCAGCGCGTACTCGCCGCGGCCCTCGGTGCTGAACTCGGGACCGGTGCGGTCGTCGAAGGACCAGGTGGCGATGCGGGCGAGGTAGAAGAGCTGACGCTCCTCGTCGGACTCCATCGTGTGGAGAAGCTGGACGATGTCGGCCTTCCCCGCGATCTCCTCGTGGATCTCCCGGTGAAGGGCGGCCTCCCGGGACTCGTCGCCGGGTTCGACACCACCGCCGGGCAGGACCCAGTACACCGGGATGCCGGGCCTGGTGCGACGGATGACCAGCATCGTGTCGTCAGCGGTGACGAGGACGGCGCGGACTCGTTCGATCATTTCGGTCTGTCTCCTTGCTTGTTGACGGTCTCAGTGCAGCAGCCTGCCACCGTCCACGTGGACGGGTCAGCCGGTGATGACAGGAGCAACGCCGGGACGGCGACGCCGGCCCATGGGCCCGCCCGAGAACGCGTCCAAGCCACCCGCGATTGCCGGGCCGCCGACCGCAGCGTGGACGCCTGGGCCCGCGACAACGCCGCCGACCTGCGCCGGCTCGCCGGGCAGATCGCCGCCCTGGCCGGCCTGCCCCCCGGCGCCGAGGGCGCCATCATCCGGACCATATCCGGACCAGCCCACACCCAAGAGCCTTGCGCAGGGCCGTTTTACCAGGTCAGCGTTGACGCAAGGCCGGAACCTGACGCTCTGGCAGTGGCCGCGGGTGCCTCACGGTCCGGGGGTCGTGGTGGTCTGTTCGTCGGTGAGGCGGGCCCTCCAGTCACTGACGTATGCGTCGGGCATGGAGGCCAGGCGGGCGATCTCCGCGTCCCCGCGTCCGTCGGACCAGGCCAGGATCCGCGTCACGGTGCGGTTACGTGCGGCGCGGAAGTCCTTGAGCATGTTTTCGAGGCGTTCGACCTCCTCGCCCTCGTGGACGAGTTGCCGGTCGACGGCGGTGCGTTCCGCGCCGCGCAGCCGCCGGAGATGGGCGGTCAGGCCCGTCAGGGCCAGCCCGTGTTCGTGCGCGGCGTTCTGAAACGTTTCGGCCAGGGACACCAGCACGCAGTCGGAGACGTCGGCGAGGGTGGCTCCGAGGGGCTTGGCCGCCTCCCAGGTGTCCCGCCCGGCCTCCGTCGTCTCCAGCCAGACGCGGGCGTCTGTCGGAGTACGGTCGCCGCAGGCCCGTGCCCGGTGGGCGTACAGGGCGGCGCGGTGGCCGTAGAAGGTGAAGCCGTCCGCTATCTGCCGGTCGGCGTCGCGGCAGATCCGGCCCGGTACGCCGCCATAGCCGTTCGGCGGGCTGTAGTCGGCGTAGTTGTCGAGTTCCGCGTCCGTGGCCAGGTCCCAGGAGGGGTCGCACAGCTCCGGGTTGGCGGCCAGGAAGGCGCCGACCTCGATGCGCCAGGCCGGGACCGGTGTGGTGCGCGGTCTGGGCCAGAGGAGTTCCCCGGAGGGATCGAAGGCGGGGGTCGCAGCCCGTTCGATGTCGTCCCATGCGGTGGCTGCCTCGGCCGACCACTCGAGCTCGCCTTCGGGCCCGATCCGGTGGATCGAGTCCACGAGCCGCTGCACGGCGGGCAGGACGCGCACCGCGAGCGCGTGCAGTTCCTCGGCGTCGAAGAAGCGCCAGGTGCAGCCGCGCTGTTCGTCGTGGCTCAGGTGGCCGAGCAACTGCACCATGATGCCGGGGTCGGGGACGTTCCCGTCGCCGAGTGCCCTGCGGGGGATGCCGGGGAGCCGGCTGCCGTGGGACTCCTGCGGGGCCCGCCAGTCGGTGTCGCCGAACCACACGGCGCCGTCGCGGGCGTCCACCGCCAGCCACTGCTGGTAGCCGACTCCCGGGCCGTAACGCTGGTCCTGCTGCTCGGCGTTCTCGTCGTGCCATACGTACTCGGCCGGGGGCGGGTCCAGCTCTGCGGCCATGAAGCCGTCCTCGGGGCGGTAACCGGTGAGGACGCGCGCCGTTCCCGGCGCGTTGTCGGCTGCGGTCATGAGGGGTTTCCTCTCGGTGGAACGTCAACCGCGGCAAACGTAGTGTGCCCGTCACACAATAGTTTAACTTTCAGCCACAGTGTCCGGTAGTCGGACACGGCGGGAAGTCCGGCGTGCCGGTGAGGTCTACGCGCGTGCGACGGCCGTCAAGTTGGCCGCTTTTCACGTTCCCCGACGATCCGTTCACCCGCGCGGCCCTGGGACGCCGTGCGCCTTACGCGAGCGCGGCCAGCGCCTGGGCGGCGAGCATCTCTTCCAGGTCCAGGACGGCGCGCGGGGCGTGCCGGGTGTCGATGCGGACGGCGTAGATGAAGCGCGTCAACTGCGGCTCGGCCAGGGGGCGGGCCACCACCTGGGTGTGTGTGCGGGGCAGGGCGAGTCGCGGCATGACGGCCACGCACAGGCCCGCGGCCACGAACCCGAGCACCGTGTTGAAGTCGTCTCCCTCGTATTGCAGACGGGCCTGGAAGCCGGGGGTGTTGGCCATCTGCGAGAGCAGTTCCAGGCGCAGCGCGGCCTCCGGAGCGGCGATCCACGTCTCGGAGGCGAGGCTGGCCAGGTCGATGACCTCCCGGTCGGCCAGGCGGTGGCGCGCCGGGACGACGGCCACCACCGGATCCCGTGCGACCAGCGTCCGGCGCAGCATCCGCGGCGGCGGGACGGGGATGAAGTCGTAGTCGTAGCTGAGCGCGAGGTCCATGTCCCCCCGCTTGAGCCGGTTGTAGCCGGCCTCGGGCTCCAGCTGGCTGAGGCTGACCTGCACGTGGGGGTAGGCCGCGTGGAGCCGGGCCAGCGCCTGCGGAACGATGCCGGTGGCGGCCGAGGCGAAGGCGCCGAGCCGGATCCGTCCGGCCGTACCGGCGCGCATGGCGCCGAGTTCGACCGACGCCGCCGCCAGCGCGCTGCGGACGCCCTGCTCCGCGCCGAGGAGGACTTCGCCGGCCGGTGTGACGCGAACGGGTCGCCGCTCCAGCACCCTGAGGCCGGCGCGGCGTTCGAGTTCGGCGATCTGCTGGGAGACGGCGGGCGCGCTGTAGCCGAGTTCGCGTGCGGCGGCGCTGAAGGAGCCGTGCCGCACGACGGCTTCGAGGGTGGCGAGCAGGCGGGGGTCGAGTCCGTGCACGGAGTTAAGGCTCACTTATCTGTCGCGAAGATGTGTTTTCTTGTGATTGGAGATGAACGCCAGCAGGATTCTTGCTCGCGGCAAGAAAAACGCAAGCCTGCGCTCCGCAACCGCGAACACCCCTCCCCCGCCGTCACGGTGGCCTCCGCCCGTACCACCTCGCCACCCGCCGCCGCCTGTCGTGGCGGTGGCGGCCGGTTCGGCTGCGGCTGCGGCTGCGGCTGCGGCTCTCGACGGTCACCCCTCATGCCCCGAAAGGAAGTGGTATGCCCCAGCCACCGCTCATCGGAATCACCACCTACCTCGCCCACGCGCAGTGGGGTGAGTGGGGCCTGCCCGCCGCAGTGCTGCCTGCGGCCTACGCGGACTGCGTCCGGGCGGCCGGCGGCCGCGCCGTGCTGCTGCCGCCGGACACGCCGGGGGCCGCGGCCGACGTGGTCGAGCGTCTGGACGCGATCCTCCTGGCGGGAGGCGAGGATCTGGATCCCGCCCTGTACGGGGCCGTGCGCCATCCGCGTACCGGGCCGCCGGTGCGCGAACGCGACGCATGGGAGCGGGCCGTACTGGCCGCCGGCCTCGCCCGCGACATACCCGTGCTCGGGGTGTGCCGGGGGATGCAGCTGATGAACGTACACGAGGGCGGCACCCTGATCCAGCACCTGCCCGACCGGGTGGGTCACGACGGCCACAACCCCTACCGGGGTCACTTCTGCTCCCACTCCGTGACCACCGCGCCCGGGACCCGGATCGGCGCCCTGCTGCCGGGGACGCACCACGTCGCCACGCACCATCATCAGGCGGTGGACCGCCTCGGCGCGGGACTGGTCGTCGCCGCCCGTGCGGCGGACGGCACCGTCGAGGCCGTCGAGAGCGCCCGGCACCGCTTCGCCGTGGGTGTCCAGTGGCACCCGGAGATGGGCGCCGACGCGCCGGTCGTGCGGGCCCTGGTGGCTGCCGCGGGCTCCGCAGGAGGTACCGCTCCGGCGCGGACGACCGCACGGAACGCGCGTACGGTGCGAAGCGTGCCGGGCCGGACTTTCCCGGCACAGGTGCCTTGACACCCCGGGGCGAACCCCCCAGGATCACAGCGTGAACCTGTCAGACAGCCAGACAGGTGGCCCCCTTCCCCGGCGCGTCAGTGCCATGGAAGCGGTCTTCGGCCACCTGCGCAGCGCCATCGAGCGCGGTGAGTACGCCGTGGGCGACAAGCTCCCCTCCGAAGCCGAGTTGTGCCGCACCCTGGAGGTCAGCCGGCCCGTACTGCGGGAGGCACTCCGGGCCCTGCAGGCCATGGGGTTGACCGTGTCCAAGAGCGGCAAGGGCACGTTCGTCCTGGCGAACACGGTCGAGGAGCCCACCTTCGGCGACTACGCCGCCAGCGACCTGCTGGAAGTGCGCCGCCACGTCGAGATCCCGGTCGCCGGGTACGCCGCCCTGCGCCGCACCCCCGAGGACCTGGACCACCTGCGCCATCTGCTGGACAGGATGGAGCAGGAGACCGACACCACCGCGTGGGTGGCGATGGACACCGTGTTCCACCTGGCCGTGGCCGAGGCCTCCCGCAACCCCGTCTTCCGACGCGTCATCGAGGAGATCCGCGACGCACTGGCGCGTCAGTCGACCTTCCTCAACGAACTGGGCGGCCGGCGCGAGCAGTCCAACTGCGAGCACCGGGCCATCCTGGAGGCGCTGGTCGACGGCAGCGAGCACGACGCGGTGGAGGCCATGTCCCACCACCTGCTCCGGGTCGAGACGACCCTTACCGACATCGTGCGTTCCCCGCGCACGACCGCCCCTACAGAAGGCAGACCCGAGGCGTGAGCGAGCAGTTCCTCAAAGACGAGAAGCGCCCCACGACCCGTCACGTCGACGCCGGTGACACCGGCTACAGCAAGTCCTTGAAACCCCGCCACGTCAACATGATCGCCATCGGCGGCGCGATCGGTACCGGGCTCTTCCTTGGCGCGGGCGGACGCCTCGCCAACGCCGGGCCCTCCCTGTTCATCGCCTACGCCGTCTGCGGGATCTTCGCGTTCCTCGTGGTGCGCGCGCTCGGCGAGCTGGTCCTGTACCGGCCGTCATCCGGCGCCTTCGTCTCCTACGCCCGTGAGTTCATGGGGGAGAAGGGCGCGTACACCGCGGGCTGGATGTACTTCCTCAACTGGGCGACCACCGGCATAGCCGACATCACCGCCGTCGCCACGTACACCCACTACTGGCACCTGTTCTCCGATGTCCCCCAGTGGGTGATCGCCCTCATAGCCCTGGCCGTGGTCCTCACCGTGAACCTCATCTCGGTGCGAATCTTCGGCGAACTGGAGTTCTGGTTCGCCATCGTCAAGGTCGGCGCCCTGGTCGTCTTCATGGGGATCGCGATCTTCCTCCTGGCGACCCGGCACCCCGTCGACGGCGCCGTCCCCGGTCCTGCCCTGATCACCGACAACGGCGGGATCTTCCCCAACGGTCTGCTCCCCATGCTGCTGATCATCCAGGGCGTCGTCTTCGCCTACGCCTCCGTCGAACTGGTCGGCGTCACGGCCGGCGAGACCGAGAAGCCCGAGGAGATCATGCCGAAGGCGATCAACTCGATCATGTGGCGCGTGGGCCTCTTCTACGTCGGCTCGGTCGTCCTGCTGTCGATGCTGATGCCCTGGAGCAGCTACAGCGCGGGCCAGAGCCCGTTCGTGACCGTGCTCTCCCACATCGGCGTCCCGGCGGCAGCCGACGTGATGAACCTGGTCGTCCTCACCGCGGCCATGTCCTCGCTCAACTCCGGCCTCTACTCCACCGGCCGCATCCTGCGCTCGATGGCCGTCAACGGCTCCGCCCCCCAGTTCACCGCACGGCTCAGCCGCACCCAGGTCCCCTACGGCGGCATCCTCCTCACCAGCGGCATGTGCGTCCTGGGCGTCGGGCTCAACTTCGTGGTGCCTGCGGACGCGTTCGAGATCGTTCTCAACCTCGCCGCGATCGGCATCCTCGCCACCTGGGGCATGATCATGGTCTGCCACCTCCTCTTCTGGCGGAAGACCCGCAACGGCGAACTCACCCGCCCCTCCTACCGCCTGCCCGGCTCCCCCTGGACCGAACTCGTGACGCTGGCCTTCCTCGCCTCCGTCCTGGTCCTCATGTACGCCGACGGAGGCGCGGGGCGCACCACCGTGCTGTGCGTACCGCTGATCGCCGCGGCACTGGTCGCCGGCTGGTACGCGGTCCGCGGCCGCGTGGCGCGCGCCGCCGCCCGGAGCGACGGCTGAGCCGGACACCCGCCCGTCCGCCCGCGCCTGCGCCCGGGGGTGGCGGTCGCCACCCCCGGTCAGCAGCGACCCACCACAGAACGAGGCAGTGATGCGCAGCAGTTTCCCCGCGGACGCGCCCGCGATCCGCGAGCCCCGGCACGCACCCGTCGCCCACGTCATGCGGGGCGGGATGATCGAGGGGGTCCACTACGGTTCCGTCGCCGTCCTCGACGGCGAGGGCGAGGTCCGGACGAGCATCGGGGACATCGAGGCCGCCTGCTATCCGCGCTCGGCGCTCAAGCCGGTCCAGGCCGTCGCCATGGTGCGGGCCGGCCTGCCGCTCGACGGAGCTCTGCTCGCCCTCGCGATGGGCAGTCACTCCGGCGAGGAACACCACCTGGCGGCTGTCCGGCTGGTCCTGGAGCGGGCCGGTCTCACCGAGGCCGACCTGCGCAACGTCCCCGACCTGCCCTACGGCCCGGCCGTCCGGGACGCCTGGCTGCGCGAGGGCCGTGGGCCGTCCCGGCTCGCCCAGAACTGTTCCGGCAAGCACGCGGCGATGCTGTACCTGTGCAAGCTGTCCGGGTGGCCCCTGGAAAGCTACCTCGACGCGGACCACCCGCTCCAGCGGGCGATCGCCGAGGTCGTCGAGGAGCTCACCGGCCGGCGCATCGCGAACGTCACCGTCGACGGCTGCGGATCCCCGCTGTTCGCGGTGTCCCTGCACGGCCTGGCCCGCGCCGCCGCCCGCATCGCCACGGCCGCCCCGGACACCGCCGAGCACCGCGTGGCGCACGCACTGCGCCGCCACCCGGAGATGGCCTCCGGTACCGGGCGGGACACCGCCGCGCTGATGCGCGCGGTGCCCGGGCTGCTGGCCAAGGACGGCTTCGAGGGCGTCCAGGTCGCCGCGCTGCCCGACGGCCGGGCCGTCGCCGTGAAGATCGCCGACGGGGCCGATCGCGCGCGTACGGCCGTGACGGCCGCCGCTCTCGCACGTGCGGGAGTCGAGCCCCGGCTGCTCGCCGGGTTCACGGGCGAGCCGGTGACCGGTGGCGGCCGGACCGTCGGCGGCATCCGGCCGGTAGCGGCCCTGGACCCGCCCGGCGTCCCCGTCACCGCAACCGCCTGACACCCGCCTGCCTCCCCTTCACCACCTTTGATCCGCCCACCTCAGGAAGAGGATCCGCACACCCGTGACCGCCTTGACCGCCTTGACCGCCTCCAGCCGCACTGAACACGACCTGCTCGGAGACCGCGACGTCCCCGCCGACGCCTACTGGGGCGTCCACACCCTGCGCGCCACCGAGAACTTCCCCATCACCGGCACGCCGATCTCCACCTACCCGCACCTGATCGATGCCCTCGCCGCCGTCAAAGAGGCCGCGGCCCTCGCCAACGGGGAACTCGGCCTGCTGGAGCCCGCGAAGGCCGCCGTCATCGTCGCGGCCTGCCAGGAGATCCGCGGCGGCGAGCTCCACGACCAGTTCGTCGTCGACGTCATCCAGGGCGGCGCCGGCACCTCGACCAACATGAACGCCAACGAGGTCATCGCCAACCGGGCGCTGGAGTTGCTGGGCCACTCCAGGGGCGAGTACGGACACCTGCACCCCAACGAGGACGTCAACCTCGGCCAGTCCACCAACGACGTCTACCCGACCGCCGTGCGGATCGCGACCGTCTTCGCCGTGCGCGGTCTCCTCGACGCCATGGCCGTCCTGCAGAACGCCTTCGCCCGCAAGGCCGCCGAGTTCCACGATGTCCTGAAGATGGGCCGCACCCAGCTCCAGGACGCCGTGCCGATGACGCTCGGACAGGAGTTCTCCGCCTTCGCCGTCATGCTGGACGAGGACCGCAGCCGGCTCGCGGAAGCCCTCGGACTCATCCACGAGATCAACCTCGGCGCCACCGCCATCGGCACCGGTCTCAACGCCCCGGCCGGGTATGCCGAGGCCGCCCGCCGCCACCTCGCCGGCATCACGGGCCTGCCCCTGGTCACCGCTCCCGACCTGGTGGAAGCCACTCAGGACTGCGGCGCCTTCGTCCAGATGTCCGGCGTCCTCAAGCGCATCGCCGTCAAGCTGTCGAAGACCTGCAACGACCTGCGCCTGCTGTCCTCCGGGCCCCGCGCCGGACTCGGCGAGATCAACCTGCCCCCGGTCCAGGCCGGTTCCAGCATCATGCCGGGAAAGGTCAACCCGGTGATCCCCGAGGTCGTCAACCAGGTCGCCTTCGAGGTCATCGGCAACGACATCACCATCACCATGGCCGCCGAAGCCGGACAGCTCCAGCTCAACGCCTTCGAGCCGGTCATCCTGCACTCGCTGTCCAAGTCCGTCACCCACCTGCGCGCGGCCTGCCTCACCCTCGCGGAACGCTGCGTGAGCGGCATCACCGCCAACACCGAGATGCTGCGCGCCACCGTCGAGAACTCCATCGGCCTGGTGACCGCCCTGAACCCGCACATCGGATACACCGCCGCCACCGACATCGCCAAGGAGGCCCTCGCCACCGGCCGGGGTGTGGCCGAGCTGGTCCTGGAACGGGGGCTGCTGCCGGCCGAGCGGCTCACCTCCCTGCTGCGCCCCGAGGTGCTCGCGGGAACCGGCCCGGCCCGTCCCTGACCGGGACCGGACCGAGACCGGACCGGGTCAGCGGATCGTGTGCCGAAGCCGATCCGGGTCCGGCACCCGCCCCACAGCCGAGCCCCAGGTCAGCGACCTGGTGCTCGGCTGTTCTCCAGGCTCCCGCTGGTGGTCAGGCGTGCTTGTCCGCGGGGTGGCGAGGGGGCTGGACCGACCAGGTCGGGGGTTCGTCGTTGCCCGACTCTTCGTCGCTTTCCGCGTCGGCGAAGGTTGCGTGGATCTTGCCCGGGGCGTGGTGGACCGGGGCGTAGACGGCGTAGAGCTGCATGGGCTCGTCCCCGGTGTTGGTGACGTTGTGCCACGTGCCGGCGGGTACGAAGACCGCCCAGCCGTCCTCGACCTCCTGATCGAAGTCGAGGCGGTCCTTCGCGCTGCCCATCTGAACGCGGCCGCGGCCCGCGTCGAGCCGGAGGAACTGGTCGGTCTCCGGGTGCGCCTCCAAGCCGATGTCCTCGCCCACCGGGATCGACATGAGGGTCAGCTGGAGGTACTTCCCGGACCAGGCGACCGAGCGGTAGTCGGTGTTCTCCAGCGTCGCCTGCTCGAGGTCGAAACTCTGAGGTTCGGGCCCGATGTCCTTGATGGTCATGCTTCTCTCCTGGTCGACGGAGGTGGTACGCGTTCTGGCACAGTTTTGCGCCGGGTCAACCCTTCCAGACCGACCGGGGTGTTCGGGCCCGACGCCAGCGCCACCCGAGCCGGGCTGTCACGGGTGCCGGGCACGCGCGGCAGCTCGGCGCCGAAGTGGAGCGGGAGAGCCGGGGCCGCCACCGCGTACGTGGATGAGTCCGTCGCGGACGTGGTGGAAACGATGGAGGTCATCCGCGCGCAGTTCGCTCAGCAGGGCGTGGCGCTGTAGGGCTTCGACCGCCTGCTGGCCACCTGTCGTCAGCGTCGGCACGAGGCCGGCGCGGAATCGGCCGCGGCCGTGGCAGCCTCGGACCCGGCGGTGGGCGCCGCCTCGTACTACCGGCAGATGCTGCCGCCGGGCGGCACTTTCTGTACGGCAACCACTCGCACCCGGATCAGCGGGGCAGGATGCGCAGTACTGCCTCGCGTTCGCCGCTGAGCCGCAGGCCTTGCTGTACCGCGGCGCTCAGATCGAGGTCGCCGAGCAGGGTCGCGGCGAGCAGGTGCGACGGTCCGGTCAGTGACGCGGTGGGGTGGTCGACCCGGCCGACGTGTGTGTGCACCGAGCCGTCCTTGACCTCGATGACCAGGTCCTCATTGCCGTCGGCGCGCAGTTGCAGGGCGATTGCCGGCTGGTCGGGGCGGTGGTCGGTCAGCGCACGGGCGGGCATGTCCAGCCAGTGGGTGCGGAAGGTGTCGCTGCCGCCCTGCCCACGCAACAGCGGCACGCCCCACCGGCTCAGCTCCCGCAGCACCGGCTCCAGCTCGCGGCCACGCTCGGTGAGGGAGAACAGGGTGGTGGCCACCGGCGGTGGGGCGGCCTCGCGGAGGACCAGGCCGGCTTCCTCGAGTTCGCGGAGCCGGTCGACCAGCAGGTTGCTGGCGATCCCGGGCAGTCCGTTGCGCAGGTCGGTGTGCCGGCACGGGCCCAGGGCGAACAGTTCCCGGACGATCAGCAGGGTCCATCGGTCGCCGATGGTGTCCAGTGCTTTCGCGATACCGCAGTACTGCCCGTAGGTGCGCATGCCACCACCCTACATCGCGGCGTTGAGATTCAAAACTGTCTTGTTGACTTTCTCAACAAGGTCGGTCTAGCGTCGCTGCCCATGACCCCCACCCTTTCCGTGCGTCGGCTGGCCTGGGCCGGCGTCGAGATTCGTCTCGGCGACACCCGCCTGTTGATCGACCCGCTCGAGAACGTCGCTCCGCTGGCGCCGGTGATGGGGCCGCCGCACCGGCCGGTCGACCCGGTCGAGACCCCACCCGGCACCCACGCCCTCATCACCCACTTGCACCCCGACCACTACGACCACGACCTGATCGCCCGGATCGCGGCCATCGGCACGATCGGCTGCCACACCCCGAGCGCGGCGGCGCTGCACGAGGTGGGCATCACCCCCGTCGCCCAGGACCTGGGCCGGTCACGCCGCATCGGAAAGCTGACCGTCACCCCGGTGACCTCGCTGGACTGGCGCGGCAACGACTGTGACCAGGTCGCCTGGGTCGTCGAAGGCGCCGGCCGGCGGGTCATCCACTGCGGCGACACCCAGTGGCACGGCAGCTGGTGGCAGATCGCCCGCGACCACGGCCCGTTCGACGTCGCGTTCGTCCCGGTCAACGGCGTCATCGCCCACTTCGAGGGCTACGCGGCCAACGTCCCGGCGACCATGACCCCCGAGCAGGGCGTCGAGGCCGCCGTCGCACTCGGCGCCGGCACCGTCTGCGCCATGCACTACGGCCTGTTCCACAACCCGCCGTTCTACACCGAACAACCCGACATCGAGCAGCGCTTCCAGCACGCCGCCGACGAGCGCGGCATCACCGCGGCCATCGTCGCCGACGGCCAGCCCGTCCTCTGACCATCAGAAACAAGGAGCACCACATGAAGATCGTCCTGTTCGGTGCCAGCGGAAACATCGGCCGGCCCACCACCGAGGAACTACTGCGTCGCGGCCACACCGTCACCGCGGTCACCCGAGCCGGGCACGTCGACGGACTGGGGCACAAGGCCCTGACCGTGACCACCGGTGACGTCACCGACGCCGCCGCGGTCGCCGGCCTCGCCGCCTCCCACGACGCCGTACTGTCGGCCGTCGGCCCCCGGATAGGCCAGGAGGACGACCGCGCCACGATCGTCGGTGCCGCCCGTGCGCTGATCGACGGACTCCGCCGAGCCGGCGTCACCCGCCTGGTCACCATCGGCGGCGCCGGTAGCCTGCGCACGCCGACCGGCGCCCGCGTCATGGACGACCCGGACTTCCCCCCGCTGTGGAAGGCCAACGCCGAGGCGCAGGCCGAGGCGCTCGACCTCTACCGGGGCGTGCACGACCTCGACTGGACGTACGTGTCACCCGCCGCGGTCATCGCAGCGGGCGAGCGGACCGGGGCCTACCGCAGCGCCGGGGACACCCTGCTCACCGACGACGACGGCAACAGCCGCATCTCGTACGCCGACTACGCGATCGCCCTGGCCGACACGATCGAGGGCGGCACCGCGATCCGCCGCCGCATCACCGTGGCGTACTGAGCCATGAGCAAGGACGCCGCCGGCCGGCAAACCCGATTCATCGTCCTGCTCGCAGCGCTCGTGGCCCTGGGACCACTGTCCATCGACGGCTACCTGCCCGGACTGCCGGACCTCGCCGACGACCTGCGCGCCAGCGCAGCGGCCACCCAGCTCACCATCACCGCCTGCCTGGCCGGGCTGGCCATCGGGCAGCTGATCGCCGGGCCGCTGAGCGACACCTACGGCCGGCGGCGTCCGTTGCTGGCGGGCCTCGCCCTCTACACGATCGCCAGCGCGCTCTGCGCGGTGGCACCCGACGCCCGGACGCTCATCGGCCTACGCCTGGTCCAGGGCATCGGCGGGGCGTTCGGCATCGTCATCGCCAACGCCATGGTCCGCGACCGCACCTCCGGAACCCGCACCGCACGTCTCTTCTCCGCACTGACCTTGGTCACCGGCCTGGCGCCGGTGTTCGCGCCGGTCCTCGGCGGCCAGCTACTGCGCGTCACGGCCTGGCCGGGGATCTTCGTCGGCCTGGCCGTACTCGGCGCCGTGATGCTGGCGGCCTCCGCCGCAGGACTGCCGGAGACCCGGTCCTCCGCGTCACGCCAGCCGCTGCTGGCCGTCGTCGGGCAGCTGCTCGGCGACCGGGTCTTCACCGGGTACGTCCTGGCCAACGGCCTGGTCTTCGCGGCGATGTTCGCCTACATCTCCGGCTCGCCGTTCGTCCTGCAGGACATCCACGGCCTGTCACCGCAGCAGTACAGCGCCGTGTTCGCCGTCAACGCCGCCGGACTCGTTGCGGCCGCCCAGATCAACGGCCGGCTGGTGGCCCGGGTCGGCGCCCGCGTGCTGCTGCTCGCCGGTCTGCTGGGCGCGACGGCCGGTGGCACCACGGTCCTGGCCGCGGTGCTGACACGGGCACCCCTGCCCGTGCTCCTGATCGGCCTGTTCGTCCTGGTCTCCAGCGTGGGCCTGGTCATGCCGAACGCCGCGGCCCAGGCCATGGCCGACCACGGCGGACACGCCGGGTCGGCAGCCGCTCTGCTCGGCTTCAGCCAGTTCGTGTTCGGCGGGGCACTTGCTCCGCTGGCCGGCGCGGGTGGCGCCACCGACGCCTTGCCGATGGGAATCATCGTCGCCGTGCTGCCGGCGCTCGCTCTGCTCACACTCGGCGTCCTCACCCGGTCGATGCGCGGAGAGCGCACTCGCAGGCCGGCTCGCCAAGGACCTGCCGGGCACCGGCGACCGCGCCGACCCCGGCCGGCGGGGCGTGGAACCGTCCCTCCGGCGTAACCGGCGCGCAGCGGCTCCGCCCGCCGGGGCGCCTCGTTCCGTAGGCCTGTTCACACCGTAATGATGACGTGCCGTCACCACCTTCGCGGAAAGGACGCACATGGCCAGCTTGGGCACGGGTCGAGGAGTAATGCGCCGCAAACCGATCGAACAGATCGAGGAACCGGAAGGGGCCCTCAGCGAGCAGCTCACGCGTTCCCTCGGCCTGTGGCAGCTCACCGCGATCGGGGTCGGCGGCATCATCGGCGCCGGGATCTTCACCCTGGCCGGGACGGTCGCCAACGGCGTCGCCGGACCCGCCGTGCTGGTTTCCTTCCTCATCGCCGGTGTGGCCAGCGCCGCGGCCGCGTTCTCCTACGCGGAGTTCGCCGGGCTCATCCCGAAGGCGGGTTCCGCCTACACCTACGGCTACGCCGTCCTGGGCGAACTGGTGGGCTGGTTCATCGGGTGGGACCTGCTGCTGGAATACACGGCCATCGTGGCGGTCGTCGGCATCGGCATCTCGGGCTACTTCAACTTCCTCCTGGTCGAGACGGGCGCGGCACTGCCCACCTGGATGCTCGGGGCGCCGGGTACTGGTGACGGCCATCGTTTCGACCTGATCGCCGCCGTGCTGTGCCTGTTCACCGCCTACCTGCTGAACCTGGGCATCAAGAGCGCCGCACGGTTCGAGACGGTTGTCGTCGTCTTGAAGGTGCTGGTCGTGCTCCTGGTCATCGTCGTCGGCTTCTTCCACATCGACACCTCCAACTACGTTCCCTTCTTCCCCTATGGCGTGGGGGGTGCCTTCACGGGCGCGGCAACGGTCTTCTTCGCGGTCTTCGGCTACGACGCCATGAGCACGGCGGCCGAGGAGTCCAAGGACGCCCAGCGTCACATGCCGCGGGCGATCATGTACTCCCTGGCCATCGCCATGGTCCTGTACGTGCTCGCCTGCCTGGTCCTGACGGGTATGCAGAAGTACACGGAAATCGACCCGGAGAGTGGTTTCTCCAGCGCGTTCAAGGCCGTCGGGCTGGACGCGGTCGCGGACATCATCGCGGTCGGGGCGATCATCGGCATCCTCACCGTGATGTTCACGTTCATGCTGGGCGTGACGCGCGTGTGGTTCTCCATGAGCCGCGACGGGCTGCTGCCCCGCTGGTTCGCCAAGACGCACCCGACCCGGCACGTGCCGACCCGTGTCACGTGGATCGCCGGTGTGGCGTCCGCGGCGATCGCCGGGCTCGTGCCGATCGGGGAGGCTGCGGAGCTGACCAACATCGGCATCCTCCTCGCCTTCGCCGTCGTGTGCACGGCAGTGATCGTGCTGCGCTACCGGCGTCCCGACCTGCCGCGCACCTTCCGCACCCCGCTCATGCCGTTCACCCCGGCCCTCGGGGTGGTGGCCTCCATCTGGCTCATCACCTATCTGCGGGCGGAGACGTGGATCCGCTTCGCGGTGTGGTTCCTCATCGGACTGGTCATCTACTTCGCCTACTCCTACCGCCACTCCAAGCTGGCCGGGGCAACCCCGGGCGACGAGCCGGCGAACCGGGCTGCGAACGGTAACTGACGGGCCGGCAGGTCTGCGGGCAGGCGGCTCCTGGGCGCCCGCAAAGATCCGCGCCCTCGTCGAGCCGGCCGTCACCACCCTCGGCTCACAGCACTGCTGTCCGCCTGCGCAGGCCCCAGCGGAGACGTCGGGCCTCACGTCGGCCGGCCCGCGCCTCTCGGCGCAGGCCGGCCGCTTTTTGGCGGGCGGCCAGCATGTAGAGGCGGTCGATGAGGTGATCGCGGTACCGTCCGGGGTCCGATTCCGCGAGTTGCCGGTCGACCTCCACGGCGCGCTCGAACGCTCCGATGGCCTCCATCCGTCGGTCCGCCCGCCAATGCGCCAGACCGATCAACACGTAGGTGTTGCTCAGCAGGTACCGGTGCCCTTTGCCATAGGGGATCATGCGCCGGTGCAGATCGGCGATCTCCTCCAGCAAGGGGACTTCAGCCGCGCCGTCCCGCCGCAGGGCAGCTTCGAGGCGAGGCAGGAGATGTGCGCCGTATCCACGCGCGTCGTGACGGGCCATGTGACGGAACACCGCCAGTTCCACGGCGTCCACGACCTCCTCCCACTCCTGACGGTCGTACTCGACGTGAGGGAGATGGCGGCTGGAGGCAGACGGCGCGTAGGCGAGCTGGTCCACCTCGTCCTGTACCGTACGGGCGGCCGCGTGACGGCCCGCCGCCTCGAGCGCGGCGGCGTGGACACGCAGCGACTGGACGAGGTCATCCGTCAGCGGGAACGGATTCGCTTCTGCCCGCCGCCGGTTGATGTCCACCGCCCGGGCACTCGCCCCCAGCGCCCACCTACGCCAATCGACCCCGGACAGCATTTCCGGGCTCATCCTCAGCAAGAAACGCGCCAGGTTGGTCAGAGCGGTCGACAAAGGGCCCTCGCGTACCGGAAGCCCCTTGCGGGTTTTGCGGTCGAGGAGGAGGACCGCTGCGTGCGTCGCAGCGAGGGCGGCCGGCTCCCTCAACGCTGCCATCAGGGTGACGCCGACGTTGAGGAACTGGAGGCCCAGGGTGTCCTCGTAGGCCCCGGGATGCTCACGGTTGAGTTCGGTGACCAGTTCCAGCGCTTCGGTCTGCGCGCGCAGTGCCTCCATGTCCCGGCCGCACTGGCGCAGGACGGCCGCGTGGTCGGCAAGGGCGCCGGACAACCAATAACGCTGATCGTCCGGGTGGTGGATCCGCGTCCGCCGACGCCTGAGCTCGACCGCGCGTCGGCCCGCCTCCTCCGCCTCCGGCAGCCGGTCGAGCTGGTTGAGGGACGCGCACAGGTTTCTCAGCGCCCGCGCGAGGTCCGGCGTGAACACCTCCGGATGCCGCGCCGCGAGGGTCTCGTACAGGGCGACGGCCTTCTCGGTGGCGGCGAGCGCCTCCAGCAGCCGTCCGGACCCCGTCAGCGCGAACGCGAGCGACTCGTACGCCGCGGCGTGCCGGTCCGGGTCGTCGGAGGTGGCCATCCATTGGGGGAACAGTCGTTCCACGAGGACGGTACGGGGCGGGTCGAACTCGGCGCTCTCGTGCTTGGGCAGCTTGGCCTCGATGTCCTCCAGCAGCTCGGTTTCGATGTCGTCGAGGGCCAGCAGGGTGCTGAGCGCCGGACCCCCGGCGGCCACGGCGAGCCAGGGTGCCTGCCGCAACAGCGGGTACAAATGGCCGCGGCGCAGGTGCGGCCAGCGCGCGGCCGAGGCGGCCAGGAAGGTCAGGGCCCGCGGTGCCCACGGCGCCGGCCGCTCGTGCAGGCCGTGTGGCAGCAGCATGCCGAGGACCGCCGGGGCCCACGGCGCGGACGGGTAGGCGGTCTCCGCGGTGTGCCCGGGGAGGGTGAGGGCGAGGAAGTCCTCGGCGAGCCGGTCGGGCAGCAGCGGCTCGAAGACGGTGCCCCGGTGGGCATCGGCAGGCGGGTAGCAGATGGTGTGGTCCGCGACGGTCCGCTCGGCGGGGTGCGTCACGGCCGGAGCGTTCGCGGCCACGCGGCTGACGACGTCGAGAGCGGTCTGCGAGGGGAGCGGTCCGGTGAGGGTGGCGGCGAACACCGTCCGGTTCATCACCTCGGGCGCAGTGGCCCAGACTCGCCCGACCGCGGCCGAGCGGCGGCCCGCGTCCTGGGTGTGGAGCCGGGTCCAGTGCGCCCTCTCCCGGTTGAGGAGGTACGTGACCAGGAACGCGGCCTCCGTGGGCGGGACTTCGTCTCTCACCAGCGCGTCGACCGCCACCAGGGCGGCCATGTGGATGCTGAGCGTCAGTCCGAAGTCGTCGTCCTCCAGGGGCATCGGCGGCGGGACCCGCGCGGCGAATGCCGGACCATGCTCCGGTTCGTGGACGGCGGCGAAGGCGTCCCGGGCGGCGCGGAACATCTCCGCCCGGAGTTCGCTGCCGTACCCGCCCGGCAGCGGACCGAGGAGCTGGGTGGAGGTGGCGGCCTGTACGTCGCTGAGCGTGGCCTGCACGGCCGGCCACATGTCGGAGGAACGGGCGAGCATCAGCACACGAGTCGGCAGAGCCGGCCGGTGAAGCAACCGGTTGCTCAACAGCCAGGTCAGGTGCGGCAGGGGCCAGTGGTCGGCGTAGTCGACGACGAGGAGGAGCCCGGTGGCGCCGTCGGTCCGCAGGTCGACGCTCTCGTCGGCGGTCGGCGGAGCCAGCACGTTGCCGATTCCGTGGACCGCCCTGACCACCTTCCAGCCGTCGGCGAGGGCCTCCCGCGCGAAGGCGGCCGCGAGACGGCTCTTGCCCTGCCCTCCGGGACCCTGCAGCCACCGGACAGCCAGTCTGCGCGCCGAGTCGCGCCAGGCACGCAGATCGGCGAGCTCCTCGGCCCGCCCCGTGAACGGCACGATCTCGTGCCGGGCGCTGAGCATACGGCTGGGCAGCTCGCGCAGCCACTCCGGATCCGCTTCCGGGACAGCGCGCCAGTTCTCCAGGACGTAGACAGGCAGTCCGTCCACGTAGACATGGATGTCACCGTCGACCACCGCGTACGCGAAGCCGCCCTCGGCGCTGACGTGCTGGCGTGCGGAAGGGTCCCGACCGCTCACGCCGGGGCGTCCCCGGAGGCCGGCTGGTGGTGGTGGACGTGGACGCTGCTGCCGGGGCCTTGTGCCCCGAACGCGGCGCCGCCCGCGCGAGCGATGACGTGCTGGGACCACGTGTCCCCGTCCCGAGGCGCGGTGGCGTCCTCGACCAGGGCCCGCAGCTCCTCGGCGGCTTCGGGGTGGTCCCGCAGGAGTGCGGCAAGCCGGCGCGCCCAGGGGCGTACCAAGTCATCGCGGACACCGTCGGTGTCATCCCCCTCGCCCAGGACGAGTTCGGCGTCACCGTCCAACTGGGCGCGCACCACCGCACTCCGGTCTTCGTCACGGCGCCGGAACAGGTCCACAACGCGGTCCCGGGTGCCTTCCCACACACTGGTGGCCATCGCGGCCACGACAGTAGTGGCTCCCGTCATGGCCAGGACCGCCATCGGGTCGGACATCAAAGCCTCCGTCACTCAGTGCACATGCTCGTATCCTTAGTGAATCGCATTCGTCCTGTGCTGACGGGTGAAACAGGCCACCTGCCCCGTAGTCGTTGTGCCGGACAGTTCCCGGGGAGGGCGGCGCCTTCGTGGCCGAGGGCGATCGCGGCGCGGCTCCGGACCCGTACCGGGGTGTCGAGCTCAGCGCCGTACGCGCACTCGTGCGCCGCCAAGCCGGTGCCGACCGCCCCCGGCCCGCGGAGCCCGACGCCGCCCTGCGAGGCTGACGAACTCCGCCTTCCGCTGCGGGCGACCTCATCCGTGGGGCCCGAGGCGTCTACTTCACTGCCACGATGCGCTCCACAGCGGCCGTCACCAGTTGTTCCCGTTCTTCCTCTGTGAAGACGTCCGGCAGCGTGAGCTGTTCGACGATCAGCCAGTTGAGCGTCAGCATGAGCAGCTTGACGGCGGTGGCGTCCCCGGGGAGGCCGGAAGCCTCGTGGTAGTCGACGTTGGCGTCGATGTCGGCTCGGACCCGGTCGGTGAGGACCTTGCGCAGTTCGGGGCGGCGGGTGGCTTCAAGACGAAGTTCCAGCAGTGCGAGGTAACCAGTGCGGAAGGAAGCGATGCGGCCGACGAGTTCGCGCATCAAGGCAGCGTAGGTCTCCCGGTCGCGGTCGGCCTCCCGCTGGCGGGAGATCGTGGCCTCGTCGGGCTGGAGCCGCTCGTAGACCCGTGCGCCGGCCTGAGTGAACAGGTCGTCGCGGCTGGCGAAGTAGTTGGACGCCGTGCCGGCGGGAACGGCGGCCTCGGCATCCACGGCCCGGAAGGTCATGCCTCGTGCGCCTTCGCGGGCCAGCACCTCGATCGCCGCGTCGACGAGGGCCGCGCGCCGCTGGTCGTTCCTTCTCACCATTGACACCACTCCGCATGTAGTACTACGTTTAAATCACTTCAGTCATAGTACTACGCATGGGGGGATCATCTTGCGCAAGCTCGTGTACTACATCGGCGTATCGCTCGACGGCCGCATCGCCGGCCCCGACGGTGAGTTCGACTTCTTCCCGCAGGGGGACGAAGTGCAGGCAGCCGCCTACTCGACCTGGGTGAACGCGCTGTATCCGGAGACCATCCCGACCGCCTACCGTGCGGCCGCCGGAGTCGCCGAGGCGCCCAACAGGCGTTTCGACACCGTCATCATGGGACTCGGCACCTACCGCCCGGCCTTCGACAACGGGATCACCAGCCCGTACGCGCACCTGCGCCAGTACGTCGTCTCCAGCACGCTCAAGCCGGATACCGACCCAGCCGTCACTGTCGTGCCGAGCGCCCCGCTCTCCTTCGTCCGTGAGCTGAAGGGTGAGACGGGCGCGGGCCTGGACATCTGGCTCTGCGGGGGCGGCCGGCTCGCGGGCACCCTGTTGCCCGAGATCGACGAGCTGCTGATCAAGACCTATCCGGTCATTGCCGGTGCGGGCATTTCGGTATTCGACGGCGCCTTCGACCCGACCGTCTTCAACGTCGCCGAGCGCACCGCCTTCCCCAACGGGGTCACTCTCACCCACCTCACCCGCAGCTGAAGGCTGTAGGAGTGCGGCGGCGCAGCGGCGGCCTCCACTGCCCTTCGCAGGCAAGAGGGCTTGTCTGACCGACCGCCAAATCTGACTACCACTCAGCAAGGTCGGCGAAAGGTCAGCATTCGTCCGACCAAACTCGGTGACAGCCTGCAACACCTGAGACTCGACCGTCGGCGCCGGAGGTTCTCGCACCGGGTCTCGCGGCCTCCCCCGCCAAGTCAGAAGCGGAGGGTCGGGAGCGATCACCGCTCCCGACCCTCGCCCCGCACAGAGCAGCAGGTCAACGAACCCTTCCCCTGGCTTTCAGGTGCGTGGGCGGGAGTTCGGGGGCGGGAATCGGAGGGCCGTCGTAGCCCTTCACCTCGCCGTAGCGTGACCCGTTCATCCAGTCCTCGCGGGCCTGGGCGATCTCCTCGTGGGAGCGGCCGATCCAGTTCCAGAACATCACGATCTCCTCCTCGAACGGTTCGCCGCCCAGGAGCATCAGGCCCGCGTCCGAGGCCGCGCGCAGGGGGAGTTCCGTGCGGCCGCAGCCCAGGTAGAGCATCGAGCCCGGGAGGACCGGGACGCCGTCGACGTGGGCCTCGCCGGACATGGACAGGACGGCGTACTCGAAGTCCGGGTCGAGCGGGAGCCGGGTCTCGGTGCCCGCCGCCAGGGCCAGGTCCGCACCCACGATCGGGGTGTACGCCGTGCCGGGCGAGGTCGCCGTGTCCAGGGTGCCCAGGATGACCGTCGCCGTCAGGCCCGGGGCCGTCACGGTCGGCAGGTCGGCGTGGTGCTGGAAGTGCGGTTCCACGTTCCGGTGGGCGTCCGGCAGGGCCACCCACAGCTGGGCGCCGTGCAGGAAGCGCGCGTGCGGGCGCGGGCTCTCCTCGGAGTGGCTGATGCCCCGGCCGGAGGTCATCAGGCCCAGCTCGCGCGGCCGGATCGTCTCCAGGCTGCCGACGCTGTCGCGGTGCAGCACCTCGCCCTCGTGGAGCCAGCTCACCGTCTGGAGTCCGGAGTGGGGATGCGGCGCGACCTGCATGCCGGGCTCGTCGGCGATGTCGTCCGGACCGTAGTGGTCCACGAAGCACCAGGCGCCCACCATGCGGCGGCCCAGGTTCGGCAGGAGGCGGCGTACCTCGGTGGACTCCCCCAGCTTGACCGTGCGCGGGCTGAGGAGCTCGCGCACCGGTTCGGCCACGACGAATCCGCGGCCGCCGCAGGCGGAGAGAGCGGGCTGGCGATCGAGATTGCTCATGCGCACAACCTAGCCGCGAGGGGGCGGTCGTGTTGAGTGGAATGTTCCGGCGGTCACGCGTGTTGGAGCAGCGAACGGACCACCTGAACGGCGGAAGGGACGCGATGAACGCGCCGACGGAGTACTACGAGCACGGGACGGCGGCCGAGCGCTGGGCGCGTGCCCAGCTCTTCTTCGAGGCTCGGGAGTACGCGACGGCCGCCCGGATCCTGGAGCCGCTGGCCGGTGAGGTCCCCGAGCAGCTGGCTCCGCGGCTGCTGCTGGCCCGCGCCTACTACCACTCCGCGCAGCTCTCCCGCGCCGAGCGCGAGCTACGCTCCGTGCTGGAGCGCTGGCCGGTGGAGGACTACGCCCGGCTGATGCTCGGCCGCACCCTGGAGCGCCTGGGACGGTCCGACGAGGCCCGCCCCCATCTGCGGATGGCGGCCGCGATGGCGGGCGAGTTCCCCGAGTAGCCGCGCGTGTGCGGGCCGGGCGGCCGCCTCGGTTAGCCTGGGGGCACGATGAACCGTCTGACCACGCCTTTCGGCTCCTACGAGCTCACCCGCTTCCCCGAGGACCCGCGCGACCGGCTCCGCGCCTGGGACGCCGCCGACGAGTACCTGCTGCGCCACCTCGACTCCGGTACGGGGGAACGCGGCCCGGTGGATCTGGCCGGCGCCGGGCAGATCACCATCCTCGGTGACCGCTGGGGTGCGCTGACGACGGCACTGGCCGCCTACCACCCGACCCAGATCACCGATTCGTACCTCTCCCGGGCCGGCACCGCGGCCAATCTGGACCGGGCCGGGATCGGTACGGCCAAGTCGACGGTGCGGCTCCTGACCACGCAGGACCCGCCGCCCGAGCGGATCGACGTACTCCTCGTACGGGTGCCCAAGAGCCTGGCGCTGCTGGAGGACCAGCTGTACCGGCTGGCCCCGCACGTGCACGCGGGCACCGTCATCGTCGGCACGGGCATGGTCAAGGAGATCCACACCTCCACGCTGAACCTCTTCGAGAAGATCCTCGGCCCGACCAGGACCTCGCTCGCCGAGAAGAAGGCCCGGCTGATCTTCTGCACGCCCGGCGCCGCCACCGCGGCGCGGAGCGAGGGCGAGGACCCGTGGCCGGTGACGTACAAGCTGGACCAGGAGGCGGGCTCGGGCGCCGGGCTGACCGCCGTCAACCACGCCGGGATCTTCTGCGCGGACCGGCTCGACGTCGGTACGCGCTTCTTCCTGCAGAGCATCCCGACCAACACGAACGGCGCCCGGGTCGTGGACCTGGGGTGCGGCAACGGCATCGTCGGCACCGCCGTCGCCGTCGCGGACCCGCGCGCGGAGGTCGTGTTCACCGACGAGTCGTACCAGGCGGTCGCCTCGGCGAAGGCCACGTTCCGCGCCAACGTGCACCGCGAGCGCGAGCGGGCCGACTTCCTCGTGGGCGACGGCGTCGCGATGCTGGACCCGGGCTCGGTCGACCTGATCCTGTGCAACCCGCCCTTCCACTCCCACCAGGCCACGACGGACGCCACGGCGCTGCGCATGTTCGCCCAGTCCCGCAAGGCGCTGCGGCCCCACGGCGAGCTGTGGGTGGTCGCCAACCGGCACATGGGCTACCACACCCACCTGCGCCGGCTCTTCGGCAACAGCGAAGTCGTCGCCAGCGAGCCGAAGTTCGTGGTCCTGCGGGCGGTCAAGCAGGATCGTCCGCGCGGCACACGCCCTATGTGACCTGCCGGTACGTCCTACACTCTGGCGCGTGAGCAGCCAGGTGGGGGACGGAAGCGGTCAGGTGGGCGACGCGAGCGGTGGCGGGCGCTACCGCCGGGAGGACGTGGCGCGGGCGGCCGGCGTCAAGGTGCGCAACCTGCGCTACTACCAGGAGCGCGGGCTGCTGCCGCCGCCGCGCCGGGAGGGCCGGATCGCCTGGTACTCCGACGACCACCTGACCCGGCTGCGGCTGATCAGCGACCTGCTGGGCCGCGGCTACACGGTCAACGGCATCGCGGAGCTGCTGAACGCGTGGGAGGAAGGCGGCGGACTGTCCCAACTTCTGGGCCTGGAGCGGGAGATGACCCGCGACTGGGTGCAGGAGGAGCCGGTGACACTGACCCGGGCCGAGCTGCGCGAGCTGTTCGGCCCGACAGCCACGGCGGCGGACACCCGGCGGGCCGCGGAGCTCGGCTACGTCACGGTCGACGGGGAGCTGGTCACCTACCCGAGCCGGCGGCTGCTGGAGGCGACGCTGGCGCTGGTGCGGCAGGGGGTGCCGCTGACGGAGATCCTGGACGCCGGGGAGTTCGTCCAGGCGCAGGCGTCCGCGCTCGCCGACCGGTTCGTCGGACTGTTCCGGCGGCATGTGATCGGTGCGGAGGGACTGGAGTTGCTTTCGGCCACCCAGATCCAGCACGTCACGGCGGCGGTGACGGCCCTGCGGCCGGTGGCGGGCGAGGTCGTGGCCACGGAGTTCGCCCGGGCGATGGCCCGGCGGGTGGACGCGGAGGTCGCCGAACTGCTGCGTACGGAGCAGTAGGAGACGGCTCAAAGGGTGCACTCGCACAACCTTGCCAACCACCATTGGCACTCTTACATTCAACTCGTCGGTAACAACGGTGCACAGCCGAAAACAAGGGACGATCCCATGACCGGTTCCCCCCACTTATCCGACGATCGCAGCGATTCCGGCCGCGTCCGCTGGCGCCGGTTCGCCGTCCTGACCGTCCCCGCCGTCGCGGTGACCGCGGGCCTCGGCATCGCCCTCGCCCAGGGCGCGCTGGCCGCCTCGTTCGCCGTGTCGGGACAGCAGTTCAAGGTGTCGGCGAGCAGCTTGGAGGGCGAGGGCTTCGCCCAGTACGGCGGCGTCGACGTCAACGCCCGCGAGGAGCTCATCCCGGTGGCCGTCACCGCCATCCGGGAGGCGAAACTCAGCAACCTCTGCCAGTCCGTGGTCACCACGCTCCCGGTGATCGGGGACATCTCGCTCAACCTCACCGCGGGCAAGAAGACCCCCGTGGAGGCGAGCAACCTCTTCGTCGACGCGACCCAGCTCGCCGGCGACGCCGTGTTCAGCAACATCGAGATCGGGCGCGACGCCTCCACCCTCGACAAGGGGCCGGCCGACGCGCAGGGCATGCAGGACCTCTTCGCCCAGCAGGCCGACACGGTCCGCATCACCGGCCTCCAGCAGACGGCGTGGGCGACGAACGCCGGCACCTTCAAGCTCTCCGGCCTCAGCATGTACGTCAGCAAGGGCAAGAAGGAATGCTTCTGAGCCGCCGTCAGCGGTGGCGTCGGTGGCGGCGCAGCAGGCCCTTCTGGGGCGGGCTGTTCGCGATCCTGGCCGGGGCGTGGATCTGCGTCCTCCCACTGGCGCCGTTGAAGATCATGCTCCAGCAGGGGGTGGCGGGGATCCCGTCCGTCCTGATGGGCATCGTGATGGTCGTCCTCGGTCTCACCGCCTGGTTCTCGCCGCCCCAGCGCGGCCTCGCCGGTGTCCTCACCACCGTGATCGCCACGGCCGCGCTGGTCCTGTCGAACCTGGGCGGGTTCCTGATCGGCACCCTCCTCGGCATCCTCGGCGGCGGCCTGATGTTCGCCTGGCAGCCGTACGCCGCCCGGCGCGCCGGGGGTGCGGACGCAGCCGGCGCCTCGGGCGGGGCCGATACCCCGGACGGGGCCGATACCCCGGACGGGGCCGATTCCCCGGACGGAGACGGGACGGAACCCGCCCTTTCTCCTGCCCCCTCCCCCGCTCTCACCCCGGTCCCCGCTCCGGCCCCGCCCCGGAGCGCGACCACTCCCCCCACCCCGCACTCCGATCCCCAAGGAGCACAGCCATGAGCCGCACGCGCACCGCGCTCGCCCTCGGGACGGCCGCCGCCGGAGCCATAGCGCTCGCCTCGGTCACCGCCTCCGCCGCTCCCGTGCCCGTGGCCGGGTCGACCACGGTCACCCCGGCCGGCCACGACTTCAAGGCCGTCCTGAGCGGGAAGGCCACCCTCAAGGCCGGTTCGGTCACGGTGACCTGCACGGTCTCCGCCTCCACCGGAACGGTGCCGGCCGCTCCCGGCAACAGCAACCCGGCCGGACCGGTGTCCTCGCCGATCTCGCCGCCGACGTACAGCTCCTGCACCTCCAGCATGCCGGGGGTGACCCCGACCGTCACCACCAGTGGTGCGTGGGCGGTGTCCATGCAGGACGGCACGCCGATCACGGCCACCATGACCGTGCCGGCCGGCGGGCTGGTGCTCAAGACGACCGGGCTCGCCTCCTGTACGGTCACGGCGGCGCCCACGGCCCCGGCGAGTGTCGCCGGTACCTGGGCGAACGGCAGTCCGTCGAGCCTGACCTTCACCAACGCCTCCGTACCGGTCAAGGTCACCGGTGGGTTCGGCTGCCCGACGAGCGCGACCGCGTCCGTCTTCAACGCCGTCTACAAGGTCTCCGACGTCACCGACCCGGCGCAGGACATCACCGTCGGCCCCTGACCGCGCCCCTCCCGTACGAGAACAGGCCCGTAGCACAGGCCCGTACAAGAACAGGCCCGTCCGGCCCCGGAGCGCTCCGGGGCCGGGCGGGAAATTGCGTTGCCCGACGTCATCGGCCGCGAGAGGGTCGACGGCATGTCGCAGAGCACCGAAACCTCCAAGCAGTCCGACCGGCAGCAGTCCGACCGGCAGCAGTCCGAACCGCGCCCGGTCCGCCGGGACGTCTCCGACCTCTTCTCCGGCGGCCGCCTCGTCGCGATCCCGCGCAAGGCCGCCCGACGCGAGCAGCTGCTCGTCCACCTGGCGCAGACCCTCTTCCCTGCGGACCACACGTACACGGAGCCCGAGGTGAACGAGGCCCTGCGCACCGTGCACGAGGACTGCTCGGCGCTGCGGCGCTACCTGATCACCTCGGGCCTGCTCACACGGACCCGCGACGGCCGCAGCTACCGGCGGTCGACGACCACCGTGTAATCGACACCTTCGACGAGAGCTGACCGCCCGGGCGTTCCCGCCGCGGAGGTGTCAGCCTGTACGGCTCGGGCGGGTGCGGCGTACCAGTACCCACCCCGCCGCCGTGAGCACGAGTGCGGCGCCCGCGAAGGAGGCCACGGCCGTTCCGGTGGAGGCGAGCGCGCCGCCGGCGGAGGTGGTGCCCTTACCGCCGACCGTGGCGCCGGATGCCCCGCCGGCCGAACCGCCGACCGTGGCGCCGGATGCCCCGCCGGCCGAACCGCCGACCGGCCCCCCGGTCGAACCGCTCGCCGCACCGGCCCCGCCGCCGGTGGCCGCGGCTCCGTCCGGACCTGCCGAGGCGGCCGGGCCACCGGCGCCGCCGGAGCCGCCGGCCCCGTTCGAGGTGCCCGCCGTACCGCCGCCACCCGTCGTGGCGTCCGCGGCGGTGACGGTGAGCACGGCCGGGTCGGTGCGGCCGGTACCGGCGTCGTTGGTGAACTCCGCCCGGTAGCGGCGGCCGTTGTCGGCGGTCGCGGCCTTGAAGGCGTACGTGGCCGAGGTCGCTCCCGGCACGGCCTGCCAGGTCCGGCCGGTGTCCGTGCTGACCTGCCAGACGACGGTGGGCGCCGGGGTCCCCTCGGCCTGCGCGGTCAGCAAGACCTCGGCTCCCGCGGCGACGGTCCGGTCCCCGGGGCTCCGGGTGATCCGGGGGGACATGGAGCGCTCCAGCCGGGTGATCCGGCCGGCGGCCGGGTCCGACACGAAGACGGCGGCGCCACCGGGCTGGACGGCGACGGCGGCACTGCCCAACTGGGCATGGTTGCCGGGAAGTACGACGGGCTTCGCGGCCTCCTCGAGGTCGCGCGTGCGGTGGACGGTGAGCGCGCCGTTGTCGTCGCTGCCCGGCTGGGAGGTGTCCCCGGAGTCCTGCCACACCACGAAGGCCTCGTGCGTGGCGGCGTCGAACCCGGCCGCGCGGGGCATGTCCGCCCCGCCGCCCTCGATGACACCCATCCGCCGGCCGGCCGCGTCGTGGACGACGACGGAGGTGTCCAGTCCGACCCACACGGCACCGGTCTCCGGATCGACCTCGGTGAAGCCCCCGAAGCCGTCGCCCGCCGGGAGTTCGACGGTCGCCACCACCTGGAAGGCGGCGAGGTCCACGCGGTACATCCGGCGGTTGCCGAGGTCGGTGAACCACACCGTGCCGCGCGCCCGGTCGTACGCGAACCGGTTGCCGCCCTCCAGGGTGACGGAACGCCTGACGGCCGCGGTGGCGAGGTCGATCTCCGACAGGACGGAGCCCTGCGCCACCAGCACCGTCGAGGGGCCGGGGCCCGCAGCCGCGTCGGTGACGGGCCCGCCCGGCACCCAGGCCCCGGCCGCCGCGGCGTCCCCGTCCTTGGCGGTGCCGATACCGCGCAGCGGATAGACGAAGACGGCCCCGTCCCCGGGCAGGGGTGCGACGAGCTGCCGCACGGCCCGGCGGCCGACCGTGCCCGTGGGGCCCGGGGCCTGGCTGATGGTGCTGCGTACCGTGCCGTCGGCGGGTTCGAGGACGTGCAGGCCGCTCTCGTCGGACCCGGTGGTTTCGGGCAGGTCGTCCGAACCGACGTACAGCTTCTCGGAGTCGGGGTGCAGGAGGAGGTCACGGACCCGGCCAGCCGTCGCGAACTGCGCGGTCGCCCGGTACACGACGGCGCCCTGCGGCACGTCGCCCCCCTCACCCCCGGCGGCCTGGACGGGGCCGCCGGCGGCGGCCGAGGCCAGCACCAGCGCGAGCACCGCGGAGGCGGCTCCGGCGCGGCCGGGGGTGAGGGGGTGTCGGTGTGTCATGGCTTCCTCGTCGACGGGCGGACCGGCTGCGGAACGAAGACCGGCTGCGGAACGAACGGGACTCGCGGGGGCGTCAGTTGAAGGTCACCGGGACGTGGACGTCGTACGCGCGGTTCGAGGAGTTGAAGTGGTCGGCGCGGGTGACGACGGCACACTCGACCGTCTCGCCGCAGATCTGGCCGCCGCCCAGGTCGGCCTTGACGTGGATGGTGACGCTGAAGGTGCCGCCCGGACCGAACTTCGAGGTGTTGGCGAGGGTGCCGCCGAAGATGTTGTTGATCCAGTGCGAGGCGCCGGTGGTGCCGGCCTGGTCCGAACCACCGAGGCAGGGGGTGGGCTTGCTCGCGCCCTGCGCCCCGTTCACCGCGCAGAGGCCTACGTATATGCCCCTGCCGGTGTTGAAACCGCTGCCGCTGACGGTGACGTTCTGTCCGGCCGCGGCGGCCGAGGAGGGCGCCGTGAGGCTGAGGTTGTAGGTGGTCGAGCCGTCGGTGACCGTACGCGTCGAGGTGGCGGCCGCGGCAGAGCCGGCCGTGCCGACGGCGAGCGCGACGGCGGCGGAGGCGGCGACGGCCGCGCGGGCGGCGGTTCGGGGCAGGGAGGCAGCACGCATCACGGGAACACCTTTCGGGTGCGTTGAATCAGCGGAATTGAGGTAAGGCTAACCTAATTTCGATCAAGGCTGTACGGCTGATTCACGCCACGTGACCACCCGTCGGAACAGGTCACGGACCAACGCGGGCGGCTCTCTCCTGATGCGGGCGAGCGCGCGGATGGGAACACTGGGGGACATGGCGAACAAGGCAGCCCTGGAGGGCGGCCCGGACGATCTGCAGGAACGGATCGTCGAGGCCGCCCCTCCCGGCGAAGACCTCAAGATTGCGCACCGCGGCGGATACGAGCACTTCCGGAGCACTTCGCGGACCCAGGAGGGCCCCGAAGGACCGCTCCCGGTCTACGAGTGGTGGGAACGCACCGAGATCGCCGAATGAGGCCGGACGCCGCCGGCCGGGACGGCCCGCGGGCTACCCCTGGTCGCGGTAGGCCTCCAGCAGGCGCAGCCAGATCTCGCTGACGGTCGGGAAGGCCGGTACGGCGTGCCACAGGCGCGCGACCGGGACCTCCCCGGCGACGGCGATGGTGGCCGCGTGCACCAGCTCGGCGGCGCCGGGACCGACGAAGGTGGCTCCCAGCAGGACCTCCCGGTCGAGGTCGACGATCATCCGGGCCCGGCCTCGGTAGCCGTCGGCGTACAGCCCGGCACCGGAGACCCGGCCCAGGTCGTGGTCGACGGCGCGCACCCGGTGGCCCGCCCGTTCGGCCTCGGCCAGGGTCAGGCCCACCGCGGCCGCCTCCGGGTCGGTGAAGACGGCCTGCGGCAGGGCGCGGGTGTCGGCGGTGGCCGTGTGAGCACCCCAGGGCGCGGTGTCCAGCGGGGTGCCCGCCGCACGGGCGGCGATGGCGGCGCCCGCGATACGGGCCTGGTACTTCCCCTGATGGGTGAGAAGAGCCCGGTGGTTGACGTCCCCGACCGCGTACAGCCAGTCGAAGCCCGGCACCCGGCAGGTCTCGTCGACCCCGATCCAGCCGCCGGGGGTCAGTCCGACCGCGTCCAGCCCGATGTCCTCGGTCCGCGGCGCCCGGCCCGTCGCCATCAGCAGTTCGTCGCCCTCCACGACCTCCCCGCCCTCCAGCACCACGCGGACCGGCCCGGCCGGGTTCTCCCGTACGACCGACTCGACGGCCACACCCGTACGGACGTCCGCCCCGGCCTCGCGCAGGGCGTCGGCGACGAACTCCCCCGCGAAGGGCTCCATCCGCGGCAGCAGCCGGGAGCCGCGCACCAGGACGGTCACCTGCGATCCGAGTCCCTGCCAGGCCGTGGCCATCTCGGACGCCACGACGGAACCGCCCACGATGACCAGCCGGCCGGGCGCCTGCCGCGCGGAGGTCGCCTCCCGGCTCGTCCACGGGCGGGCTCCCGCGATCCCCGGGACGTCGGGGACCACGGCCCGGGTCCCGGTCGCGACGACCACCGCGTGCCGGGCCGACAGCGTGCGCTGCTCGCCGTCGGAGCCGGTGACCGCCACCGTGCGGTCCCCGACGAGGCGGCCGTGGCCGCGGTGGATGTCGGCACCGATGGAGTCGAGCCAGTCGATCTGGCCCTGGTCCTTCCAGTCGCCCGTCCAGTAGTCGCGGTGGGCGTACACCGCCGCTGTGTCCAGGGGGCCGTCCACGGCGCCCGCCAGACCCGGCACCCGGCGGGCGTCGGCCCGGGCCAGCACCGGGCGCAGCAGTGCCTTGCTGGGGACGCAGGCCCAGTACGAGCACTCACCGCCGACCAGTTCGTTCTCCACGAGGGCCGTGCTCAGCCCGGCGGCGCGGGTCCGGTCGACGATGTTCTCGCCGGCCGGTCCCCCGCCGAGCACCACGACGTCGTACTCCACGGCTTCAGTCATGCGGCCCAGTCTCACCGGTGATCGGCGGCCGCGTCACGCACTCAGGTCTCCGGCGTGCCGGTGCCCTGGCCGCCGGCGTCCTGCGCGCCCTGCTGCGAGGCGGCGATCTTGGCGCGTACCTCGTCCATGTCGAGGGCACGGGCCTGCCCGATGAGGTCGGTCAGGGCCGCCTCGGGCAGGGCGCCGGGCTGGGCGAAGATGGCCACCTGGTCCCGGACGATCATCAGCGTCGGGATCGAGGTGATCTGGAAGGCGCCGGCCAGCTCCTGCTGGGCCTCGGTGTCCACCTTGGCGAAGACCAGGTCGGGGTGGGCCTCCGAGGCCCGCTCGTAGACCGGCGCGAACTGCAGGCACGGCCGGCACCAGCCCGCCCAGAAGTCGATCAGCACGAACGGGTTCTCGCTGACCGTCCGGTCGAAGTTTTCCTTGGTGAGCTCGACTGTAGCCACGGTGTCCGGACCTCCTGATGTCTGGCGTCTGCTGATGGAACGAACGACCTGCCCCCGGCATTCCGCGGCTTCGTCCGGCGCGTGCGTCCGGGGCGTGCGGCGGGCGCCGGACGGACCGGCGGGCCCGGCCCTCAGAACGGGTGGCCCGCCGGGGTGCTGCGGGCCGTGGTCCAGCGCAGTTCCGTGAAAGCGTCCAGGTTGGCCTCCCCGCCGAAACGGGCGCCGGTGCCGGAGGCGCCGACACCGCCGAACGGGGCGACCGCCTCGTCGCCCACCGTCTGGTCGTTGACGTGGGCGATCCCGGTCGGGATGCGCTCGGCCAGGTCGAGGCCGCGCCCCATGTCGCGGGTCACGATCCCGAGGGACAGGCCGTACGGTCCCGCCGAGGCGAGTTCCACCGCCTCGTCCTCCGTCGCGAAGGACCGTACCGGCGCGACCGGGCCGAAGACCTCCTCGGCGTAGGCGGGGGTGTCGTCGGCGACGCCCGCCAGCACGGTCGGCCGGTAGAAGAGGTCCCGGTGCGTGCCGCCCGCGACGAGCTTGGCGCCCGTCGCGGTGCTGGCCTCCACCAGGCCGTGCACGCGGTCCACCTGGGCGCGGTCGATCAGCGGGCCCAGGTGGACCTGCTCGCGGTACGGGTCCCCCACGGCCAGTTCCTCCGCGCGGGCGGCGAGCCGCTCGACGTACTCGTCGTAGAGCGAGGCGTGCACCAGGTGGCGGCCGGCCGTCATGCAGATCTGGCCCTGGTGGAAGAAGGAGCCCCAGGAGGCCTGGGCGACGGCGGCCCCGACGTCGGCGTCGCGGAGCACCACGAGAGCCGAGTTGCCGCCCAACTCCAGGTGTGCGCGCTTCAGGTGGCGACCGGCCAGTTCTCCGACGGTACGCCCGGCGGCGGTGGATCCGGTGAAGGACACCACCCGCACCAGCGGGTCGGCGACGACCGCGGCGCCCGTCGCGGGGCCGCCGGGCAGGACGTGCAGCAGCCCGTCCGGCAGTCCGGCGGCGGCGAGGACCGCGGCGATCGCGAGGCCGCCGCAGACCGCGGTACGCCGGTCCGGCTTGAGCAGCACCGCGTTGCCGAGCGCCAGCGCCGGCGCGACCGAGCGGATCGCCAGGATGAGCGGGGCGTTGAAGGGGGCCACGACACCGACGACACCGGCCGGTACCCGGCGGGTGAACGACAGCCGCGGGGCCTCGCTCGGCAACACCTGGCCGCTCGGGCGCGAGGCCAGCGCGGCGGCCTCGTAGCACTCCTGCGCGGCGACGTGCAGCTCGAAGTCGGCCTTGCCGGGTATCGACCCGGACTCGCGCACCAGCCATTGCCGCAGCTCGTCGGCGTGGGCGGTGAAGAGGTCCCCGGCGCGGCGCAGCACGGCCGCCCGCTCCGGGTGGGTGCTGCGCGCCCAGTCGCGCTGCGCCGCCCGGGCGCGCAGGGCGGCCTCCGCGACGTCGGCGGGCGCGGCCAGGTCGAGGGTGGCGAGGGTGCGGCCGGTCGCCGGTTCGACGACCGGGGCCGCGCCGCCGGTGAGTGTGGGTCCGTCCTGCCAGAGCGTCGGGTCGAGGAGCGGCATGGCGCGGGGCCTCCGGGTGGGGATGGGCGGGATGCCGGCGGGGGCGGCAGCACGCGCCATCGTGCCAGACCGGAGGCGCCACTTCTGTTCAGTTATTGGGCAGTTGACGACGAACGCTGACCGGAAACGATCGACGCCCTGGTGGGGGCCGGCTCAGCGCTCCAGGACGAGCGCGATGCCCTGCCCGACGCCGATGCACAGTGCCGCCATGCCCGTACCGGAGCCCGCCGCGGCCAGCTGGTGCGCGACCGAGCCGGCCAGCCGGGCGCCCGACGCCCCGAGCGGGTGGCCGATCGCGATGGCGCCGCCACGCGGGTTGACCACGGCCGGGTCCAGCTCGGGCCAGGCCGCCAGACAGCCCAACGCCTGCGCCGCGAAAGCCTCGTTGAGTTCGAGGACGGAGAGGTCGCCGAAGCCGCGTCCGGCCTTGTCGAGGGCGCGCTGCACCGCCTCCACCGGGCCGAGGCCGAAGAGCTGGGGCTCGATGCCGGTGACGGCGGAGACACTGATCCGGGCGAGCGGCTCCCGGCCGGTGGCGGCCAGGCCCGCCTCGTCGGTCAGCAGCAGGGCGGCCGCGCCGTCGTTGAGCGGGGAGGCGTTGCCCGCCGTGACCGTGCCCCGGCCGTCCGTCCGGAAGGCGGGCTTGAGCCTGGCCAGCGCCTCGGGCGTGGAGCCCTCGCGGATGCACTCGTCCCGGGCGAGGTCCACGCCCTCGTAGGGCACGACCTCCCCGTCGTACAGACCGGCGGCCCAGGCGGCAGCGGCCTTGCCGTGGCTCTCCAGCGCGAAGGCGTCCTGCGCCTCGCGGGTGACGGCGTACTTGTCGGCGATCAGTTCGGCGCCCTCACCGAGGGAGGCGGTCCACTCGGCGGGCATCCGCGGGTTCGTCATCCGCCAGCCCAGCGTCGTGGACCACATCTGCTGGTGCCCGGCGGGGAAGGCCCGCTCGGGCTTCTGGACCACCCAGGGGGCGCGGCTCATCGACTCGACGCCGCCGGCGATGGCCACCGAGGCGTCGCCGAGCGCAATGGCCCGGGCGGCCTGGATCACGGCCTCCAGGCCGGATCCGCAGAGCCGGTTGACGGTGACCCCGGGGACGGTGACGGGCAGACCCGCGAGCAGTACCGCCATGCGGGCCACGTCGCGGTTGTCCTCGCCCGCGCCGTTGGCGTCGCCGAAGACGACGTCGTCGATACGGGCCGGATCGAGGTCGGGCGTACGGTCCACCAGCGCGCGCACCACGTGCGCGGCCAGGTCGTCCGGCCGGACCCCGGCGAGGGCGCCGCCGAACTTGCCGATCGGGGTGCGGACGGCGTCGACGACGTAGACGTCGCGGACGGTGCGGATGCTCATGGGGTCTCTCCTGGGCGGATCCGTACGGGCGCCGGCGCATCGGTGCCGGTGTCGGCACCGGGGCACGCCACCGGGCACGCCCGGTGGGGCGCGCCCGCAGTCTCCGTCCGCAGGTCACCGCCTGTCAACGGCCCCCTGGGGATGCGGGCCGCCCGAGGACCCCGCACGACCGGCCCGGCCGGGCGGCAGCAGGCCCGGGGGCGGATCGGACCAGGGCGGGCCGGGGTGTGCGACGCGAGGGCGGATCGGACCAGGGCGGATCGGACCAGGGCGGGCCGGGGTGTGCGACGCGAGGGCGGATCGGACCAGGGCGGGCCGGGGTGCGCGGCGCGGGGGCGGATCGGACCAGGGCGGATCAGGGTGTGGGGCGCGGGGGGGACCTGGGTGGCGTCAGGTCGACTCGCGGTGGACGGCCTCGGCGGTCATGAGGTCGTGCCGCTCGGTGACCTCCGACGGCTCGCGCACCGCACGGTCCACCAGCGATGCCAGGTGGTCGCCCGTCGGCATCTCGATCCGCACCGTGCTCAGCCGGGGCCGCAGCAGCCGTCCGAGAAGCAGGTCGTCGGCACCGATCACGGCGACCTCCTCGGGAACGCGCAACCCCTCGTCCTGCAAGGCCCGCATCAGCAGCATCGCGTACTCGTCGTTGTACCCGAACGCCGCGTCCAGCCGCAGTCCACGCCATCGGGCGGCGAGTTCCGCCGCCGACTCCTCCGAGTAGGCCAGCGGGAGGGCCTCGACCTCCGCGCCCTCCACCCGCCGGGCACCCGCCAGCCGGGGTGCGGAGAACAGTTCCATGCCCTCCTCCCTGGGAACCACCACGCCGATCCTGCGGCGGCCCCGCCCGACCAGGTGCGCGGCGGCCCGGGCGCCGACCTCCTGCTGGTCCATGACCAGGGCGTGCGCCCCGGGAACGCCGACCGGCCCCATGGTGATCACGGCGCGGGCACCGGCCCGTTTCAGGGTGGCGACGTTGTGGGAGGAGAGCGTGGTCCCACCGAGGGATATGACCGCCACGGGACGCAGTTCCGCCCATGCCCGCACGGCCTCGTCCCCGCCGAGTCCGAGGCTGCCGTACTGCACGACGGTGTAGTCGAGTCGGCGCAGCGCCCACTGGAGTTCGTTGAGGAAGGTGCTGTACAGGGGCCCGATCGGCACGTGCGGGGTGGGCAGCAGCACGATCCTGGTGTGTCCGGCGCGCAGACTGCGGGCGGCGGCATGCGGGACGTACCCCAGTTCTTCGGCGGCCTCGCGGACCCTGCGGCGGGTGGGCTCGCTGATCCGGACGGCCTCGGCGTTGTTCAGCACGTACGAGACCGTCGCGCGGGACACGCCCGCGCGCCGGGCCACGTCCGCGCTGGTCGGGACGGGGAGCGGCAGCGGCTTCGGCGACTTCGATGACTCAGACATTGCCGTGGCATCTTTCCAGAACGCGTGCACCCCAGGTCCGGCGGATGGCCGGAAAGGGGCGAACGGCCGCGGCGGCCGCCCGGCACCTGGCGGCCCCCGAGCAGGGCCTCGGCCCGGACCCGAGCGTCCTCATCACCCCTGAGCGTGCGCGGACGGTCAAGGGCCGCGGTTTCGAGATGCGTTCGGTCGCGGGCGCCGGCCCCACCGTCCACCGCGACGGCCTGATCGACAGGACACCCCCTTGGGGGGGTGGGGATACCGGGGCTCGGGCTGTCGGTGCCCCGTGCGACCATCGAGCTCACCCTCTGAGCAAGGAGCTCCCCCAGCATGTCCATACCGCCCGGTCCCCCGTCGTCCCCCGAGCCGTACCCGCAGCCGGGACCGTACGGACAGCCGGGGCAGCCCGCGCCGTACGGCGGCCCGCAGGGCTGGTACGTGCCGCCGGCGCCGCAGAAGAACAACGCGCTGGCCATCGTCGCGTTCGTCATGTCGCTCGCGTGCGCCCTGCCGCTGGTCCCCCTGGTCCTCGGCATCGTGGCCCTCTCCCAGATCCGCAAGCGCGGCGAGAAGGGCAAGGGCCTCGCCGTGGCGGCGATCGTCATCCACTGCGTGACGATCGCCTTCTACGGGATCCTCCTGGTCCTCGGCCTCTCCGGCGCGCTGGACGACGGCCCGTCGCCGAAGCGCGACGCCGGTGGCCAGGTCACCGACTCGGGTTCCCGCAAGGTGAGCGACATCCGCAAGGGCGACTGCTTCAACACGGGCGGGGACCTGGCGGAGTACCAGGACGAGGACGGCGGCCAGGCCTCCTTCTCGGTGCGCGTGCTGCCCTGCGACCAGCCGCACGAGGGCGAGGCGTACGCGGTCTTCAACCTGGACGACGGGGCGTACCCGGGCACGGAGAAGGTCACCGCGCTCGCCGAGGAGAAGTGCTCCGGCACGCTGCTGACGGACTACGTGGGCAAGAACCCCAAGCTTTCGGAAAAGCTCGAAGTCTTCTACTACTTCCCGCAGGCCACCACCTGGGCCCTCGGCGACCGCGAGGTCACCTGCTTCCTGGGCGACACCAGCGGCGCCAGCACCGGCTCGGCCCGCGCCACGGGCTCCTGACCCCGGCCGCCGCCGCAGCTCAGCGCGGGGCCGCCACCGAACCCGGTGGCGGCCCCGCGCTGTGCGCGGAACTCGGCCGGCCCGCAGACCCGTTGGGTGGGGCGTGGCACGTTCGGGCCGGTGTCAGTGGTGGTTGCGACACTGGCTCGATGAGCGACGAGAGAGTGGACGAGGGCCGGGTGGACGCGCGGGACCTGCTGCTGCGGACCGACTGGAACGCGGTGGAGCACTGCTGCCCCGACGTGGCGCCGGCCACGCCCGTGCTGCTGCTGGAACTGCTGGACGACGACCCCGGTGTCCAGGGCTGGGCCTTCCGGGCGCTGGTCGAGGCGCACACGCGCCAGCAGGTGTTCTACACGGCCACGGCTCCCGCCGCCCGGTTCGTGGCCGCCGTTCTGGGGGATCCGCGGACGCTCGCGCCGGTCACCGACCGTGTCGCGCAGGAGGAGGTCGAGTTCGGTCCGCAGCCACCGTTCCTCCTGAGGGCCGGTCTGCTGGCCTGGCTGGGGGATTCGGTCGTCGAGGCGATCGCCCAGCGCGAGTGGCCCTACGGCGAAGCTGAGGACCTCGAGGCGTTCCTCGGCCTCGCCCCGGAGTTCCACGCGGCCGCCCTGCCCTTCCTCGATGCCGGCCCGGCCGAGGTCCGCGCGGCGGCTCTGGGCCTCGTCCTGGCCGTGCTCCGGCTGCCCGCCCTCGCCGACCGGATACCGGGCCACCGGGACCGCGTCCGCGCCGCCGCCCTCCGCGAGGGTCCCCACCGTCTGCGCGCCCTCGACACTCTGGCGTCCTGGGGCGAGGAGGTTTCGCATCTGCTCTGACGGATGACGCGGCTCCCCCCTCCCCGTTACCGTCTGCCTACCGGTCGGTAATGGGGGGAGTGGTTCACGATGTCGGAGTCCTCGGATGCTGCCACGGCAGCGGTCCCGGCTCGGTCCGCGGCGGGGTCGGCGACCGAGTCCGCGGCGAAGTCGGCGGCGGAGTCGGCGGCGGCCGGCGGACTGGTCGCGATGGCCGCCGCGCTCGCCGAAGGAAGCGTTTCGGCGCGGCAGTTGACCGAGCAGGCGTTGCGCCGGATCGCGGCGGCGCAGCCCGGGCTGAACGCCTTCCGGACCGTGCGCGCCGAAGCCGCGCTCGCCGAGGCGGACGCGGCCGACCGCAGGCTCGCCGCGGGCGAGCGGCTGCCCCTGCTGGGCGTGCCGCTCGCGGTGAAGGACGACATGGACGTGGCCGGGGAGCCGACGGCGTTCGGCTGCGCCGGATCCTTCGCCCCGAAGACCGCCGACAGCGAGGCGGTACGCCGGCTGCGGGCGGCCGGCGCGGTGATCGTCGGCAAGACCCAGACGCCGGAGCTGGGCCAGTGGCCCTTCACCGAGGGCGGAGCCTTCGGTGAGACCCGCAACCCGTGGAACCGGTCCTACACACCGGGTGGTTCCTCCGGCGGCTCGGCGGCCGCCGTGGCGGCGGGCCTGGTCCCGGCCGCGCTCGGTTCGGACGGCGCCGGGTCGGTGCGGATCCCCGCCGCCTGGACCCATCTGGTCGGGGTGAAACCGCAGCGCGGACGCATCTCCACCTGGCCGGAGCCTGAGGCCTTCAACGGGCTCACGGTCAACGGAGTGCTCGCCCGGACCGTGGCCGACGCGGCGCTCCTGCTGGACGCGGCGAGCGGTCCGCACCCCGAGGACCTGCACCGCCCGGCGCGCATCTGCGCGGTCGAGGCGGCCCGGCGCACCCCGCGCCGGCTGCGGATCGCGCTGTCCTTCGGGATGGCGTTCACCGCGACACCCAAGTCGCTCGACCCCGAGGTGCGTTCCGCGGTGGAGCGGCTGGCGGCCCGGCTGGAGTCGCTGGGGCACGAGGTGATCCCGGAGGACCCCCGCTACGGCCCGATCGGCCTGACCTTCGTGCCCCGCGCGACCAGCGGCGTACGGGACTGGGCGGCGCGGATGCCGGATCCGGCGCTGCTGGACCCCCGGACGCACGAGGCCGTACGGACGGGCCGGCTGCTGGGAGGCCTGCCGCTGCGGATGTCCCGCCGGGCGGAGGCTCTGCTGCGCCGGCGGGTCGGCGAGATCTTCGGCCGCTACGACGTGGTCCTGACCCCGACGACGGCCACTCCGCCGCTGCGCGTCGGGGCGCTGGCGGGGCTGGGGGCGATGGCCACGGACCGGGCGATGATCGCCGCCTGCCCGTACGCCTGGACGTGGAACGTCCTGGGCTGGCCCGGAGTGAACGTCCCGGCCGGGCTGACGGACGACGGGCTGCCGATGGGGGCCCAGTTGCTCGGGCCCGCGGACTCGGAGCCGTTGCTGCTGGGGCTGGCGGCCCAGATGGAGGCGGTCGAGGGCTGGGCGGCCCGGCGCCCGGGCAGAGGCGGGAATGCCCGGGCTGTGCGGCCGGCGGGCAGGCCGGAATGCCGAGGGTTGGCCCCCGTGACACGCTGAACGGGGGATCTCGCCGGTCCCGGCCCCGCCCGGCCGGCCCTGCCACCCAAGGAGACCGAAATGGCCACAGACGCCGGCAGGCCCCAGGCAGCCCGCACGCACCCGGACCCGTGGCACGCGGCCACGTCGGGCAGAACCGTCATGGCGGCAGTCCTGATGATCTTCGGTGGCGCGATGGCGTTCTTCGAAGGGGTAGCCGCCCTCGCCAGCGACGACCTGTTCGTCATGACGCGCCACTACGTCTTCGAGTTCAGCCTGACCGGCTGGGGCTGGGTCCACCTGATCCTGGGCATCGTCCTGGTCGCCGCCGGCTGCGCCGTCCTCTTCAGCGGCGCCCTGTGGGCGCGTTATCTGGGCATCACCGTCGCCGGACTGGGTGCCTTCGCCAACTTCCTGTGGCTGCCGTACTACCCTTTGTGGGCGCTGGTGCTCATCGCCGTCAACATCGTGGTCATCTGGGCCCTGTGCACGGGCGCGCACCACGAGGCGGACATGACCTGACCCGCGGAGCACCCTTCAACAGGCACTGAAGCGGTGCGTGGCGGAAACCCGGTAATCTCCCGCCAATGACGGCACTTTCGCAGCACAGCAGCGACTGCACCGGGCAACCGGGCCGCGACGGCGACACCGCGACCACGCAGGCCGATCCACGCACGATCGGCCCGGTGCGGACCGAGTACGCGCCCGATCCCGACGGCGACCCGGACCCCGGCGAGATCGTGTGGACCTGGGTCCCCTTCGAGGAGAACGACGGCCGCGGCAAGGACCGTCCGGTGCTGGTCGTCGCCCGCGAGCCGGGGGGCCGGACGCTGCTCGCGGTACAGCTGTCCAGCAAGCGGCACGATCACGACCGCGAATGGGTGCCGATCGGGACGGGCCCGTGGGACAGCGCGGGCCGGGAGTCGTGGGTGGGCGTCGACCGCGTACTGCGGGTCCACGAGTCGGGGATGCGGCGCGAGGCCTGCGCGCTGGACCGGGGACGCTTCGCTCTGGTGGTCGACCGCCTCCGCGAACGCTACGGCTGGCACTGACCGCCCCCGCCCGAGCCGCCCGGCGGGGCAGGGTCAGGGGGTGGGGGTGGTGAAGGTGCGTTCGAAGGCCTGGCGGGGGTGGGGGTCGGGGTCCAGGATCGCGAAGACCACTCGCTCGAAGGTGCCCGCGAAGCGGGTCGCCAGCAGGGCCCGGAAGACCTCGGCCACCACCGCCGGGTCGTTGCGGAACACCCCGCACCCCCAGGCCCCCAGCACCAGCTGCCGGTACTCGTGCAGCGCCGCCACCTCCAGGACCAGCTCCGCGCGCCGGGCCAGCGCCCCCGGGATCTCCGCGGCCCGCTCCGGTTCCAGCCGCAGGATCGTGCCCGCGTTCGGCGCGGGCGAGGTCAGGAAACCGGCCCGGAACGGCGACTCCATCAGCTCGCCCCGGTCGTCACGGAAAACCGGCACCCCGGGCGAGTGAATCACCCGGTCGGTGTAGAAGGTGCTGACTTCCGAACGGTGCACCTCGTAGTATTCCCGAGCCTCCAGCAGCGTCTCGTACAGGGCGGAGGCGCGGCACAGGGCCTCCTCCTGCGCCTTGGCACCGCGGACGTAGCCGCCCCCGGGATTCCGGGCCGAGGCGAAGTTCAGGACCGCCACCGACGTCCCCGCCGGACCCACTCCCTCCTCCGCAGAAGGGTCCGCCGCGAGCCTACGGGCAGCGACCGTGCTGCTCTCCCCCGTGACCTCGACGACCGTCGTACGCCCCCCACCCACGGGTCGCTCGCCTGGAATGACCTGGTTTGGCCCATATATTCTAGTTCCTGCCTTGGCGTCCGCCAGGGCGGCGGCAAGGGACACCTGCCGTCCCGATCGCGTCCGGTACCCCCCGGCCGCCAGGATCTCCGCGTTCTCCCGCGCGATCTCGCGCAATCTGCTGCTCACGCCGCCATCCTGCGCACCTCCTTTCCCGGCGGCAAAGGATTTTGTGCCCGAGGGAAGGGTAGGCACGGGTGATGTCCCGGCCGACGACAGGAGAAGAGGACCCGGTCATGCCCCTCGACCCACCCGTTCCCCCACCCATTCCCCCGCCTGCGCCGGACGCTCCCGCGCCGGACGCTCCCGCCTCCGCCGCTCCCGCCGGTGACGCCCCGCCCTCCCCCGCGATCAGCGAGACACAGGCGGAGCATCTGATCCACGGGATCTGTTTCAAGACCGGCCCGCCCCGCCTTCTCGGTGCCGAACTCGAATGGCTGGTCGTGGACGCCGAGCGGCCCGGACTGGCCGTGACCCCCGAGCGGCTCCGGGCGGCGCACGCCGCGGCCCGCGCGCTGCCCCTGCACTCCCGGGTGACCGTCGAACCGGGGGGACAGCTCGAACTCAGTTCGGCTCCGGCCACCTCCCTCACCGGCTGCGTGGACGGGCTCCAGGACGACCTGACCGCCGTCCGCGCCGCCCTGCGCGAGCAGGGACTGGTCCTGCGCGGCCTCGGCCGTGATCCCCGCCTCCCCTACCGCCGGCTGCTCAACAGCCCGCGCTACGACGCGATGGAGGCCTACTTCGACCGCACCGGCCCGGCCGGCCGCGCCATGATGTGCGCCTCCGCCTCCGTGCAGGTCTGCGTGGACGCCGGGTACGAGGAGCCGGGCGTGCTCGGCCACGGCCGGCGCTGGCGCCTCGCCCACCTGCTCGGTGCGGTCCTGGTCGCCGCCTTCGCCAACTCCCCCGCGGACGAGGGGGCGTACGCCGGCTGGCGGTGCTCCCGCCAGGGGATCTGGGACGACCTGGACGCCCGGCGCACCCTCGCCCCGCCGCTGGACGCGGGGCCGCGGGACGGCTGGGTCCGCCAGGCACTGGACACCGAGGTGATGTGCGTACGGTCGTACGAGGGCGAGGCGTGGAACGTCCCGCGCGGTACGACCTTCCGCGACTGGCTGCGCGCGGGGGACGACGGGCAGGCCCTGCGGGCGCCCACCGCCGAGGACCTGGACTACCACCTCACGACGCTGTTCCCGCCCGTGCGGCCGCGCGGCCACATGGAGTTGCGCATGATCGACGCGCAGCCCGGCGACGACGGCTGGCTGGTCCCGGTGGCCGTCGTGCACGCGCTGTTCGACGACCCGGAGGCCGCCGAGACCGCTTACCGGGTCACCAAGGCCCTGGCCGACGCCTACGGCGCTCAGCCCGCGCCGCGCAATCCGCTCTGGCGGTCCGCCGCCCGTCACGGTCTGACCGATCCCGAACTACGGGCGGCCGCCAAGACCTGCTTCCGGGCGGCTGCGGAGGCCCTGCCCCGGCTCGGTGCGACCACGCACGTCCGGGACACGGTCGGCGCGTTCACCGAGCGCTTCGTCCTGCGCGGCCGATGTCCGGGTGACGAACCGCCGCAGCTGCGGCCCGAGGGGAAGGAGGCCCTGCGATGACCACCGAATCCCACCCCGGGCTGCGGGAACGGGCGGCGGCGGCACTGACCGCCGCGCGGGCCCGGACGGCAGCGCTCACCGACGCGGTGACCGACGCCGACCTCACCGCCCAGCATTCCCCCCTGATGTCCCCGCTGGTCTGGGACCTGGCACACATCGGCAACCAGGAGGAGCTCTGGCTGCTCCGCCGGGTCGCCGGACGCGAGTCGATGCACCCCGAGATCGACCCCCTCTACGACGCCTTCGAGCACCCGCGTGCCGAGCGTCCGAAGCTGCCGCTGCTGGGGCCGGAGGAAGCCCGCCGGTACGCCGCCGAGGTCCGCGGCCGGGTCTTCGACCTCCTCGAGAAGACCCCGCTGGAGGGCAGTGCGCTCCTGGACGACGGCTTCGCCTTCGGGATGATCGCCCAGCACGAGCAGCAGCACGACGAGACCATGCTGATCACCCATCAGCTGCGGCGCGGCGCTCCCGTGCTGACCGCGCCGGAGCCGGACGCTCCCTACGATCCGCCGGGCGCCCCCGAAGTCCTCATACCTGCGGGCCCGTTCACCATGGGCACCTCCACCGAGCCGTGGTCGCTGGACAACGAACGGCCGGCGCACCAGCGGGACACCACGGCGTTCTGGATGGACACGCTGCCGGTGACGAACGCCGCGTACCGTGCCTTCATCGCCGACGGCGGCTACCACGAACCGCGCTGGTGGGCGGCGGCCGGCTGGGACCAGATCCGCCGGCACTCGATCGAGGCGCCGCTGTTCTGGCACCGGGAGGGCGGCGAGTGGCTGCGCCGCCGCTTCGGAGTGACCGAGCCGGTCCCCGATGAAGAACCGGTTCTGCACGTCAGTTGGTACGAGGCGGACGCCTACGCCCGCTGGGCGGGGCGGCGGCTGCCCACGGAAACCGAATGGGAGAAGGCCGCCCGCTTCGATCCCGCGACCGGCCGCTCGGCCCGCTACCCGTGGGGCGACGCGGACCCGACGCCCGCCCACGCCAACCTGGGGCAGCGGCACCTGCGCCCGTCCCGCGCGGGCAGCTACCCGGCCGGGGCGTCCCCGCTCGGGGTGCGCCAGCTGATCGGCGACGTGTGGGAGTGGACGGCGTCCGACTTCCTGCCGTACCCGGGCTTCCGGGCCTTCCCCTACCGGGAGTACTCGGAGGTGTTCTTCGGACCGGAGCACAAGGTGCTGCGGGGCGGTTCCTTCGCGGTGGACCCGGTGGCCTGCCGGGGCACTTTCCGCAACTGGGACCTTCCGGTGCGGCGGCAGATCTTCTCCGGCTTCCGCACGGCGAGGGATGTCTGATGTGCCGTCATCTCGCTTATGTGGGACCGGAGGTGACGCTTGGGAGGCTGCTGAGCGAGCCCGAGCACTCGCTGGTGCGCCAGTCCTGGGAGCCGCGCCGCCAGCAGCACGGCACGGTCAACGCCGACGGCTTCGGCATCGGCTGGTACGCCGAGGGCGACCCGGTCCCCGCCCGCTACCGTCGCGCCGGGCCGATCTGGGGCGACCTGACCTTCACGGATCTCGCCCGCGTGGTGCGCAGCGGGGCCGTGCTGGCCGCCGTACGGGACGCCACGCTCGCCGGGGCCGACGGCGAGGCCGCGGCCGCACCCTTCACGGACGGGCCGTGGCTGTTCAGCCACAACGGCGCGGTGCGCAACTGGCCGGAGTCGGCGGCACCCCTCGCGGCGGCGCTGCCGCCCAAGGACCTGCTGCAACTGGCGGCCCGTACCGATTCGGCGCTGGTCTGGGCGCTGGTACGGCGCAGGCTGCGGGCCGGGGACGACCTGGGCACGGCGCTCGCCGAGCCCGTGCGGGAGCTGTCCTCGGCCGCGCCCGGCTCCCGGCTGAACCTGCTGCTCACGGACGGCGCGGCGATCGCCGCGACCGCCTGGGGCGATTCCCTCTGGTACCTGACCGATCCCGGGGGCGGGCGCACCGTGGTGGCGTCCGAGCCGTACGACGACGACACCCGGTGGTGCGAAGTGCCCGACCGGACCCTGCTGACCGCCACCCGTACACGGGTCCGTCTGACCCCGCTCAAGGAGAACCGCACGTGACCAGCTTTCAGTTGACCCGGACCCTCGACGAGGACGCGGCGGAGACCGCCCTGCGTGCCGACGTGCTGCACGGGCTGACGCACACGCCCAAGGTGCTGCCGCCCAAGTGGTTCTACGACGCTCGGGGCAGTGAACTCTTCGAGGAGATCACCCGGCTGCCCGAGTACTACCCGACGCGGGCGGAGCGGGAGATCCTGCTGGAGCGGGCGCGGGAGATCGCCGCGGTGAGCGGCGCCCGCACCCTGGTGGAGCTGGGTTCCGGTTCCTCGGAGAAGACCCGCCATCTGATCGAGGCGATGCCGGCGCTGGATACGTACGTGCCGGTGGACGTGAGCGAGAGCGCCCTGCGGGGAGCGGCCACCGCGCTGCTCGCCGACCATCCGGGGCTGCGGGTGCACGCCCTGCTGGCCGACTTCACGCGGGCGCTGGAGCTGCCGGACTCCCCCGGTCCCCGGCTGGTGGTGTTCCTGGGCGGCACGATCGGGAACCTGCTGCCGCCGGAGCGGGCGGTGTTCCTGGCGGCCGTACGGTCGATGCTGTCGCCCGGGGACGCGCTGCTGATGGGCACGGACCTGGTGAAGGACGAGGCCGTGCTGGTGGCGGCGTACGACGACGCCCGGGGCGTGACGGCCGAGTTCAACAAGAACGTACTGGCCGTCATCAACCGGGAGCTGGACGCCGACTTCCACACCGCCGACTTCGAGCACGTGGCGGTGTGGAACAGGGAGCAGGAGTGGATCGAGATGCGGCTGCGGGCCCGGTCCGAGCTGACGGTGAAGGTCCGGGCCCTGGACCTGGTGGTGCCGTTCGCGGAGGGTGAGGAGATCCTGACGGAGGTGTCCGCGAAGTTCCGTCAGGAGGGCGTACGGAAGGAGCTGGCCGCGGCCGGGCTGGAGCTGACCCGGTGGTGGACGGACACGGCGGGCCGTTTCGCGCTGTCCCTGTCGGTCGCCGAGGGCCCGGTGGGCTGATCGGACGGGCCGGCCGCGTCGTCCGCTCCGACGCGCGGTCGGTCACGGCCCGCTGCGCGGCGGCCGCGAGGTCCCGCCGGTTCGTGTACCGGCCCGGCGGGATCCGCGGCAGCAGCGTGACCTCGGCCCGTATCCCGCGGGCCCGGGCGATCCGCCACAGCGAGGCGGTCAGCGGGTCGTCCCCGACGAAGGCCGGTGCCCCGGCCGTTTCCCCGTCGGCCCGCAGGTACGCCAGGTGCAGGGGCTGTACGGGGACCCGCGCGTCCAGCGCGGACTGGAAGGCGGCCCTGCGGAAGGTGCCCCGGGCGCGCCCGCACCAGGTGGAGCCCTCGGGGAAGACGGTGACCCGGTGGCCGGCGAGCAGGGCGCGGGTCATCGCGGTGACGGTGGCGGGCAGGGCGCGGATCCGGTCGCGCTCGATGAACAGGGTTCCGGCCCGTGCGGCGAGGCGGCCGAGGACGGGCCAGGCGCGGATGTCGCTCTTGGCGAGCATCCGGCTGGGCAGGACGGCGGCGACGAGCGGGATGTCGAGCCAGGAGATGTGGTTGGCGACGAGCAGGCGGCCGCCGGACGGGCCCGGGCTGCCGTGCACGGTGATCCGCAGGCCGAAGGCGCGTACCAGCGCGGCCGACCAGGCCCGTACCACCGCGTGCCGGGGGCCGGCCGGCAGCAGCCGGACCGGTGGGGCACCGAGGATCCCGAGCAGGATCAGGGCGACGGCGCCGGTGAGCCGCAGGACCGCGTGGGGGACGCTCGCGGTGCGCCCCTCGTGGCCGGAGCAGGCCACGGGGGTACAGGGCGAGGTGGGCAGCCAGACGCTCATGCGCCCGGGATGAGCGCGCGGAAGTGCTTCAGGTAGCGCGGGTTGGTCCGGCGCAGGGAGAGCAGCACGTACAGGTCGGCGCAGCCGAACTCGGCGTCGAGGGCGGGCTCTCCGCAGACCCAGGCGCCCAGGCGCAGGTAGCCGCGCAGCAGCGGGGGCAGTTCCATGCCGGCGGGGAAGTCGATGCCTTCGGGGTTCCAGGGGATGTGCGGGGTGACCCGGTACTCCTCGGGTGCCAGGCTGCGGGTCAGGGCGCGCTCGCGGGTGGCCGCGGCGAGGGCGCCGCCGTCGGCGAGGGGTATCGAGCAGCAGCCGGCGAGCCAGTTGTGGCCGGTGCGCTCCATGTAGTGGGCGAGGCCTGCCCAGATGAGGGCGATGACGGCGCCGTTGCGGTGGTCGGGGTGGACGCAGGAGCGGCCGACCTCGACGAGGTCGGGGCGGATGGGGGCGAGCGCGGAGAGGTCGAACTCGCCCTCGGAGTACAGGCGGCCCGCGACGGCGGCGCGCTCCGGGGGCAGCAGCCGGTAGGTGCCGACGACCTGTCCGGTCTCCTCGTCGATGACGAGGAGGTGGTCGCAGTGGGCGTCGAAGGCGTCGGCGTCGAGGCCGGGCTCGGGGCCGTCGAGGCGGGCGCCGAGTTCGCCGGCGAAGACCTGGTGGCGCAGGCGCTGGGCGGCCCGTACCTCGTTCTCGTCACGGGCGAGGCGCACGGTGTAGTGGGGCCCGGGGGCGGCGGCCTTGGCGGGGGTGGGCGCGGGGGCGAGGAGGGGGGAGGCGGTGGCGGGGGCGGGGGCCGTGGAGGGGGACGGGGACAGGGGTGCGATGGTCATGGCGGCTCCTGATCCGGACACGGATGGCCAGGCCGGCAGGTGCCGGCCCGGCTCCTCTACTTCTTCCGTGACCGGCTGGATTCGACATGACCGCTCTGCGGCCCGCGGGTGTGCGGACGGCGAACTCGCCGGTGCCCCCGTCCCCTTTCGGGGCCGGCGGGGGTGTCAGCGGTCGGAGCTGAGCACCCGGCCGATCTCCTCGGAGGCCGCCCGCGCGGCCTGCTTGGGGTCCTGTCCGGTGAGCACGGCCGTCATGTAGGGCTTGATCGGGTTCTTCGCCTCGACCTCGGCCCAGCGGGCGGAGGCGGGGGTGGCCCGGCCCTGGGCGGCGCCGGGGGCCATGGCGGCGGCGCCCTCGTTGCCCTCGACGAGGTGGGCGAGGGTGCTCTTGTTGGGTACGTAGCTCATGGTGCGGGCGAGTTCGGTCTGCCACTTCTCGCTGACCAGGGCCGTGATCACGGACACCGCGCCCTTCCGGTGCCCGGTCCGCTCCGGGATGATCAGGTCGGAGCCGCCGGTGAAGACGGAGCCGGCCTTGTCGGAGGTCTTGCCGGGGATGGGGAAGAAGCCGAGTCTGCCCTTGAGCGCGGGGTTGGCCGCCTCGATCTCGGCGGCCTGGCCGGGCGGGGCGATGATCTGGGCGACCTGGCCGCGGGCGAAGACCTGTGACTGCGGGGGTGTCTCCTCGTCGGCGGCCTTGGGACCGTCGCCGAGGGCCTGGAGCTGCTTGTAGAACTCCATCCCGGCCAGGGCCTTGTCGTCGTCGAGGGTGCCGACCCACTTGCCGCCCGTCTCGACGGCGAGTTCCCCGCCTTCGTCCCAGACGAAGCCGGCGAGGACGTACCAGTTCTGGCCCGCGAGGTAGATGCCCTGCTGGTCGCCCTTGTCGAGCTTCTGGGTGGCCTGGATCCATTCCTGGCGGTTCCTGGGCGGGGTCTTGATCCCGGCGTTCGCGAAGAGGTCCTTGTTGTAGACGACCACGCGGTTGGCGGCGTACCAGGGAACGCCGTACTGGGCGCCGTTGACGCTGCCCGGCTCGGCGAGACCCTTGAGCCAGTCCCGGCTGCCCCACTCGCGCAGTCCTTCGAGGGTGAGTTCGGAGAGGCCTCCGGTCTCGATGTACTGCGCGACCTGGGTGTTGCCGACCTCGATGACGTCGGCGGGTTCCTTGCTCGTGCCGTCCAGGACGGCGTTGACCTTGTCGCCGATGCCCGTCCACTCCTGGATCCTGACGTCCAGATCGAGGTCGGGATGCTCCTGCTCGAACGACGTGGTGAACCTGTCGATGAAGTCCTCGGAGGCGCTGCCCTTCATCAGCCACAGCGTCACCTTCTGCCGCCCCGCGGCCTGATCGGCCAACTGGCTGCAGCCCGTCAGGGCGGTCGCGGCCGCGAGCGCCGTGCACACGGCGAGGAAGCGCATCTTCAAGAGGTCACCTTCAGGGGCTCGGTCTCAGATGGCTCGAAATTGGCATAGACCAATAGGCCGGTCAAGGGTCTTTCGCTCGGGATTGTTGGCGCAAAGTTCGCGGAGCAGGACTTACTGGGGCACCGTAGAACCAGGCAAAAGCGACCCACTGTCGGGAGACTCCATGTCCAACCACACGTACCGGGTGACCGAGATCGTCGGCACCTCCCAAGAGGGCATCGATCAGGCCATCCGTAACGGGATCGCCCGGGCGGGCCAGACCGTACGGAACCTGGACTGGTTCGAGGTGGTCCAGATCCGCGGCCACCTCGAGAACGGGGAGATCGCCCACTACCAGGTGGGACTGAAGGTCGGCTTCCGGCTGGAGGGCGAGGACTGACACCGGGGCGGAAACCGGGCCCCCGTCCCGGAACCGTCAGGAGCCACATCCGCCCGGAAACCGCATCCGCGCGGGGACCGGATCCGCGCGGCGCGGGGGCCGGATCCGCACGGGACCGGTGCCGGGTGCGCTCGGGCCCGGGTCGCGAAGCGCTCAGGTCCGGCCCTCGACCTCCTGGCCGGACATGAGTTCGGGCGCGTCCGCCGCCCAGTCGGCGACGACGACCCGGAAACCGGCCGCCCGCGCGGCCTGGCAGACCAGCTCGTCGTCGTCCACGAGCATGCGCACCTCCCGGCCCCTGGCGATCCGGCCCAGCACCTCCAGCTTGGTCGTCCGGGCCGGCCTCCGGTCCTGGTTGCCGCGCATCCACAACCGCCCCTCGGGCAGGCCGTGCCGGGTGAGCCACTCCACCGTGTCCGCCCGGCACCGCTCGGGCCGCCCGGTCAGATACACCACCTCGCAGTCGGCCGAGCTCTCCACCGCCAGGGCGATCCCACGGGCGAGCGGCGGATCGGCCGGCGCCGCGCCGAAGAATCCCGCCCAGTCCCTGGGGCGGCGCTCCAGGAAGTGCTGGCGGTGGGCCGTGTCGGACAAGGTGTTGTCGATGTCGAAGACGGCCAGCGGCGGCCGCGAGGTGTGCTTCTCACTCATCCGGCCAGCCTAGGGCCGCGCACCGACACCGGCCCGGACGCGGTCGCGGAGGCGGAGGCGGTCGAGCCCGAGGACAGAGGCGCCGGCCGCTGCGAGCCGCCGCGCGATGGCGGCGCCCAGGCCCCGGGCCCCGCCGGTGACCAGAGCCTGCTTGCCCGACAGGTCGACCTGTACCGCGCTGTTCATGCTGTGCCTTGCCTTTCCTGGGTTCCACCGCCCGACGCCGCCCGCCCTCGGGTAGAGGGGCCGGGCGCCGTCGCGTCTCGTGCGACCTACTGTGGGCAGGGACCGGGCACCCGGCGCGCGGGATTAGGCCACCAGGCGGCGCGAGGGCCGCATCCGGCGTGCCTGCGCATTCCGCGAAGCCCGTCCGTGCTCCTACTGCAGCACCCGGGCGGCCACGGACAGGTCGGCCACGAGTCCCCCGAAGGCCGCTTCCCGGTCGTCGGCCCGCAGAACGGCGGAGGGATGGACTGTGGCCAGCAACCGGCCAGGAGCAGCTCTGCGCTGCTCAGCGAAGGGGTCCGGCATGGGCAACAGGACACCACGCCGCTCGCCCACCCGGAACGAGGACCCGAGCAACGCCTTGCCCGCCGTGCCTCCCAACACCACCAGCACCTCGGGTGCGACGCGTTTCAGTTCCTCCACCAGCCAGGGCCTGCAGGCGGTCATCTCCCGCAGGCTCGGAGACTTGTGGATCCGCCGCTTGCCGCGCGGGGCCGGTGTGAACTTGAAGTGTTTGACCACATTGGTGAAGTACGCCTTCTCGTCCCCCAGCCCGGCCTCCTCAAGCGCCCGGCGCAGCAGCTGCCCCGCCGGGCCGACAAAGGGCTCCCCCTTCACGTCCTCCTGGTCGCCCGGCTGCTCCCCCACCAGCATCAGCCGGGCCCCGGCCGGGCCCGTGCCGAAGACCGTCTGCGTCGCATCGAGGAAGAGCGGGCACCCGTGGCAGCCGGCCGCCGCCCGGCGCAGAGCCGGCAGGCCGCCACGCGAGGGCAGGTAGGGCGTGGCGTCGTACCCCTGACCGCTGTCAGCGGCCGAATCAGCCTCCGCGCACGCGTCCGCGTCCATGACAGCCACCTTGAAGCCGTGGATGCCGTTCGTAGGTTCTTCGGTGGGTTCCCTGAGCGACCCACCGCACGGCAGTCGGCTTCTGCCCGAGCGGCCGGGCCCGAAACACCCCACGGGCGCCCGGTGTCGCCGTGCCGGGCGCCGGGCCGGGACGCCGGCGACGCCCGGCCGGGGAGGCCGAGGCCCTGGAGATGAGCCCGAAGGAGCGGGAACTGCACGAGGGCGCCTTCACGGGCCACATCCACGGGACGGAGGAACAGGTGGCCGGATCACGGGCCTGCGGCCGTGAGGAGGGCCCACGGCGGGCCGTAAAGTGGGACGAATGCACCAGTCCACCGAGCCCCGGACCGACCACGGCCACGGCCACGGCCACGACCCCTACGTACGGGTGCGCGGCGCCCGCGAGCACAATCTGCGCGGTGTGGACGTGGACATCCCGCGCGACGCGCTCACCGTGTTCACCGGAGTGTCCGGTTCCGGGAAGAGCTCCCTCGCCTTCGGCACGCTGTACGCCGAGGCCCAGCGCCGCTACTTCGAGTCGGTGGCCCCGTACGCCCGCCGTCTGATCCACCAGGTCGGCGCACCGAAGGTGGATTCCGTCACCGGTCTGCCGCCGGCGGTCTCGCTGGAGCAGCGGCGCTCCTCCCCCGGCTCGCGCTCCTCGGTCGGCACGGTGACCCTGCTGTCCAACTCCCTGCGCATGCTGTTCTCCCGGGCCGGCACGTATCCGCCGGGCGCACCGCGGCTGGATTCGGACGCCTTCTCACCCAACACCGCCGCGGGCGCCTGCCCTTCCTGTCACGGACTCGGCCGCATCCACCGCACCAGCGAGGAACTCCTTGTCCCCGACCCGGGTCTGTCGGTCCGCGAGGGCGCGATCGCCGCCTGGCCGGGCGCCTGGCAGGGCAAGAACCTGCGGGACATCCTGGAGACGCTCGGCCACGACGTGGACCGGCCGTGGCGGGAGCTGCCCGCGAAGGACCGCGAGTGGATCCTGTTCACCGAGGAACAGCCGGTCGTCACCGTGCACCCGGTACGGGACGCGGACCGGATCCAACGGCCGTACCAGGGCACGTACATGAGCGCCCACCGCTACGTGATGCGGACGTTCTCCGACAGCAAGAGCGCGACCCTGCGGGCGCGCGCCGAGAAGTTCCTCGCCGATGCGCCGTGCCCGGTGTGCGAGGGGCGCCGGCTGCGCCCCGAGGCCCTCGCCGTCACCTTCGCCGGGCGGACCGTCGCGGAGCTCGCGGCGCTGGCGCTGACGGACCTGGACGCCGTACTCGCCGCCACTCCCCCGGACGGTGAGGCGGCACGGGTCCTCGCCGACGACCTGCGTGCGCGGATCGCGCCCGTCACGGAGCTGGGGCTCGGCTACCTGAGCCTGGACCGGACCGCGCCGACCCTGTCCACGGGCGAGCTGCAGCGGCTGCGGCTGGCGACGCAGCTGCGCTCGGGGCTGTTCGGAGTGGTGTACGTGCTGGACGAGCCGTCGGCGGGGCTGCATCCGGCCGACACCGAGGCGCTGCTCGGCGTGCTGGACCGGCTGAAGGAGGCCGGGAACACCGTCTTCGTCGTCGAGCACCATCTGGACGTGGTGCGGCACGCGGACTGGCTGGTGGACGTGGGGCCGCTGGCCGGCGAGCGCGGCGGGCGGGTGCTGCACAGCGGGCCGCCCGCGGCCCTGGCCGATGTCGCGGACTCGGCGACGGCCCGGCACCTGTTCGCGCCGCGGGAGCCGGCGGGCCCCGCCCGGACGGTACGCACACCGGCCGGGGAGGTGCATCTGAGCGGGGTGGACCGGCACAACCTGCGGGATCTCGACGCACGGTTCCCGCTCGGGGTGTTCACCGCGGTCACCGGAGTGTCCGGGTCGGGAAAGTCCACGCTGGTGGGTCAGGTGCTCGCCCGGCAGGTGGACGAGGGGATCGCCGGCCCGGGATTCCCCGTACGGCGGCTCGTGGAGGTGGACCAGAAGCCGATCGGCCGGACGCCCCGGTCCAACCTGGCGACGTATACGGGGCTGTTCGACGTGGTGCGAAGGCTCTTCACACAGGCTCCGGAGGCGCGGGCGCGCGGCTGGAAGGCGGGCCGGTTCTCCTTCAACGTGGCGGGCGGCCGGTGCGAGACGTGCCAGGGCGAGGGCTTCGTCTCGGTGGAGCTGCTGTTCCTGCCCAGTACGTACGCGCCGTGCCCGGACTGCGGCGGAGCGCGGTACAACGCCGAGACGCTGGAGGTCCGGTACCGGGGCCTGGACATCGCGGAGGTGCTGGCGCTGACGGTGGAGTCCGCGGCCCGGTTCTTCGCGGACGTCCCGGCGGCGGCCCGCAGCCTGCGGGCTCTGGAGGAGATCGGGCTGGGCTACCTGCGGCTGGGGCAGCCGGCCACCGAGCTGTCGGGCGGGGAGGCGCAGCGGATCAAGCTGGCGACGGAGCTGCAGCGGGTGCGCCGGGACCACACGCTGTACCTGCTGGACGAGCCGACGACGGGTCTGCACCCGGCCGATGTGCGGGTGCTGCTGCGGCAGTTGCACGGGCTGGTGGACGCCGGGCACTCGGTGGTGGTCGTCGAGCACGACATGGACGTGGTGGCGGGCGCGGACTGGGTGATCGACCTGGGTCCGGGCGGGGGTGCGGAGGGCGGCCGGATCGTGGCCGCGGGCACGCCGGAGGAGGTGGCCGGGTCGCCGGTCAGCCGTACGGCGCCGTATCTGGCCCGGGCTCTCGCGAGCGGCCCCGCGGCGGCCGGATAGGGTGCGTGCGTGTTCTGGAGACGACTGGGGACCCCGGAAGCGGACGGGGGCGCGGCGGCTGACGCTGCGCCGGGCGCCGTGCCGGTGGCGGACGCGGGAGCCCGTCCGCCGGCGCCCTGGGACCCGGCGGCGCCGGTTGCCCGGCTGCCGATCAGGAACGACGGCCTGCGCCGACTGGAGCTTTTCGTCGAACCGCACTGCTGGAGCGAATGGCTGGAGCCTGGCGCGGAGGTCACGGTGGTGACCGTGGGCCGGACGGACACGGACCGGCCCTGGACGGGGACGAGCGTGCCCGATGAGCCGTTCGAGCTGCAGTACCTCGCGGACATGCTCGTGGTCTGGCCGTACGGCGATCTGGTCCTGCTCCTGGATGCCGCCGGGAACGAGCTGTACCGGTACCCGTGAGGCTCAGGCGTCGCCGGACAGGAGCTGCTGGGGCAGTTCGCGGAAGCTCCACTGCCCGCCGCGGCGTGTGAACTGCCAGACCAGGTCGTAGCGGTCCGGCCAGGCCGCGGGGAGGCCGAGGACCCGGTCGGCGCCGAGGGCGCGCACGAGGCGGGGGATCCCGGTGTGCTCCCAGCAGACGAGTACGGGCATGGGCCCGGCGAGCAGGGCGTGTGCGAGGGCCGGTTCGGCGCCGACGGCGAACTCGGCGCGGACCGGCGTGCGCAGGGCGGTGGCCAGGGCTTTCACGGTCTGGCGGCACCGGGCGGGGGCGGGGGCCCTGCCGCCGGCGGCGAACACGGCGGCGGGGCGGGGCAGGGAGGACCGTTTCGCCGGCGGGAAGAGCCGCGGGAGTTCCTCGGCCCGGCGCCAGCCACGCCCGGCGAGCGAGCCGGGGTCGTCCTCGCCGTCCTCGTCCCAGCCGGTGTCCCCGGCGTACGGCTTCTCCGCGTGCCGGATCACCATGATCAGGGCGTCCTCGGCGGCGGGCTGCTGCCCGGGCGCCGGCGGTCGGGGCTCTTCCCCGCCGGAGCAGCCCGCCGCGGCCAGGGGCGCGAGGGCGGCGGCCAGTACGGCTCGGCGGCGTGGTCCGGTCCCGGTGGGGAGTGCTGGCATGGGGCCACTGTCTCCCATGGCCCGGGCGCCGCCGGGGCGCGGCACGGCGGCGGCGGGGCCGGTCAGCCGATCGGCGCAGGAGCCCCCGGGACGGCGGGGCCCCTGCGCCGGGCTGTGCCGCCGGCTGTGCCACGGGCTGTGCCGCAAAGGCTGTGCGGCAGGCGGGTCAGCGGGGGCCCTTGCGGACCGCCCGCAGCCATTCCTTGTTCATCGCGGCGATCGACGGCAGCGGGATGCCCTTCGGGCAGGCCGTGGCGCATTCGCCGGTCAGGGTGCAGCCGCCGAAGCCCTCCTCGTCCATGCGGGCCACCATGTCGAGCACGCGGGTCTCACGCTCGGGCGAGCCCTGCGGGAGGACATTGAGGTGGTTGACCTTGGCGGAGGTGAAGAGCATCGCCGAGCCGTTGGGGCAGGCGGCCACGCAGGCGCCGCAGCCGATGCACTCGGCGTGCTCGAAGGCGAAGTCGGCGTCGGCCTTGGGTACGGCGGTGGCGTGCGCCTCGGGGGCCGAACCGGTGGGTGCGGTGATGTAGCCGCCGGCCTGGATGATCCGGTCGAAGGCGCCCCGGTCGACGACCAGGTCCTTGACGACGGGGAAGGCCGCGGCCCGCCAGGGCTCGACGTCGATGGTGTCGCCGTCGTCGAAGGTCCGCATGTGGAGCTGGCAGGTGGTGGTGCGCTCGGGGCCGTGGGCGTCGCCGTTGATGACGAGGCTGCAGGCGCCGCAGATGCCCTCGCGGCAGTCGTGGTCGAAGGCGACCGGGTCCTCGCCGCGCAGGATGAGGTCCTCGTTGAGGGTGTCGAGCATCTCCAGGAAGGACATGTCCTCGGAGATCCCGTCGACCTCGTACGAGGCCATGTGGCCGGGGGCGTCGGCGCCGCGCTGGCGCCAGACGCGCAGGGTGAGCTTCATGCGTAGCTCCGCTGGGTGGGGTGGACGTACTCGAAGACGAGGTCTTCCTTGTGCAGGACGGGGGCGGTGCCGGTGGCGGTGAACTCCCAGGCCGCGGCGTAGGCGAAGGCCTCGTCCTGGCGGGCGGCCTCGCCGTCCGGGGTCTGGGACTCCTCGCGGAAGTGACCGCCGCAGGACTCGGCGCGGTGGAGCGCGTCGAGACACATCAGTTCGGCGAGTTCGAGGTAGTCGACGATGCGGTTGGCCTTCTCCAGCGACTGGTTGAACTCGTCGCCGGTGCCGGGGACCTTGATGCGGCGCCAGAACTCGTCGCGGATCTGCGGGATGCGGTCCAGCGCCTTGCGCAGGCCCTGCTCGCTGCGGGCCATCCCGCAGTACTCCCACATGAGTTCGCCGATCTCGCGGTGGAAGGAGTCGGGGGTGCGGTCGCCGTCGACGGCGAGCAGCCTCTCCAGCCGCTCGCGGGTCTCGCGTACCACGGCCTCCGCCTCGGGGTGGGTGTCGTCGACGGTGTCGCGGTGCGGGTGGCGGGCCAGGTAGTCGTTGATGGTGGAGGGGAGCACGAAGTAGCCGTCGGCGAGGCCCTGCATGAGGGCGGAGGCGCCGAGGCGGTTGGCACCGTGGTCGGAGAAGTTGGCCTCGCCGATCGCGAACAGGCCGGGCACGGTGGTCTGGAGGTCGTAGTCGACCCACAGCCCGCCCATCGTGTAGTGCACGGCGGGGTAGATCCGCATGGGGACCTCGTACGGGTTCTCCGCGGTGATCCGCTCGTACATCTCGAAGAGGTTGCCGTACTTCTCGGCGACCTTGTCACGGCCCATGCGGCGGATGGCGTCGGCGAAGTCGAGGTAGACGCCCTGCCCGCCGGGGCCGACGCCGCGGCCCTCGTCGCAGACGTTCTTGGCGGCGCGGGAGGCGATGTCGCGGGGCACGAGGTTGCCGAAGGAGGGGTAGATCCGCTCCAGGTAGTAGTCGCGCTCCGCCTCGGGGATGTCGGCGGCGGGGCGGGTGTCGCCCTTGGCCCTGGGGACCCAGATGCGGCCGTCGTTGCGCAGGGACTCGCTCATCAGGGTGAGCTTGGACTGGTGCTCGCCGGTGCGCGGGATGCAGGTGGGGTGGATCTGGGTGAAGCAGGGGTTGGCGAAGTAGGCGCCGCGCCGGTGCGCCCGCCAGACGGCGGTCGCGTTGGAGTTCATGGCGTTGGTGGAGAGGTAGAAGACGTTGCCGTAGCCGCCGCTCGCCAGGACGACGGCGTCGGCGTAGTGGGTGGAGAGCTCGCCGGTGATCAGGTCGCGGGCGACGATGCCGCGGGCGACGCCGTCGACCACGATCAGGTCGAGCATCTCGGTGCGGGCGTGCATCTCGACGTTGCCCGCGGCGATCTGCCGGGAGAGGGCCTGGTAGGCGCCGAGGAGGAGCTGCTGTCCGGTCTGGCCGCGGGCGTAGAAGGTGCGGGAGACCTGGACGCCGCCGAAGGAACGGGTGTCGAGGAGGCCGCCGTACTCGCGGGCGAAGGGGACGCCCTGGGCCACGCACTGGTCGATGATCTCGACGGAGATCTGGGCGAGGCGGTGCACGTTGGACTCGCGGGCGCGGAAGTCGCCGCCCTTGACGGTGTCGTAGAAGAGGCGGTGCACCGAGTCGCCGTCGTTGCGGTAGTTCTTGGCGGCGTTGATGCCGCCCTGCGCGGCGATGGAGTGGGCCCGGCGCGGGGAGTCGGAGAAGCAGAACTGGACGACGTGGTAGCCCTGCTCGGCGAGGGTCGCGCCGGCCGATCCGCCCGCCAGGCCGGTACCGACGACGATGACGGTGTGCTTGCGGCGGTTGGCCGGATTGACGAGCTTCGCCTCGAAGCGGCGCCGGTCCCAGCGGTCCGCGACGGGGCCCTCCGGGGCCTTGGTGTCGGCGATGGGCTCGCCGGTGGTGTGGTGCGCGTAGCTGCTCACGGTCAGTTCACCATTCCGGTCATGACGGCGACGGGGACGGACACGAAGCCCGCGAAGAGGACGAGGGCCAGGCCGTTCGCGAAGGCCTTCAGCGTCCGCTCGCGACGGGCGCTGCCCACGCCGAGGGTCTGGGCGGCGCTCCAGAAGCCGTGCCGGACGTGCAGGCCGAGTGCGGCCATCGCCACGAGGTAGACGGTGTTCCCGTACCAGGTGGAGAAGGTGGCGAGGACGTTCTCGTACGGGTGGCCGGCCCAGGCACGCTCGTTGACGGTGAGCGTGGTGAGGTCGAGCAGGTGCCAGACGATGAACAGGCCGAGGATGATGCCGCCCCAGCGCATGGTGCGGGTGGCGTAGCTCGCACGGCGGCGCTTGTGGACGTACTTGACCGGGCGGGCCCTGATGTCGAGCCGGCTGAGCTGGTAGGCGGAGACGGCGTGGGCGACGACGGCGGCGAGGAGGACCGCGCGGACGAGCCAGAGGGCCCACTCGTAGTGGAGGAAGGGCGAGCCGAGGGTGCGCAGCCAGTGGGCGTAGCCGTTGAACTCGTCCGCCCCGAAGAAGATCTTGAGGTTGCCGAGCATGTGCACGACGAGGTATCCGAGCATGATCAGCCCGGAGACCGCCATGACGGTCTTCTTTCCGATGGTGGAGCCCCAGAACGAGGGGCTGCGGGAGCCGTGGGGGCCGTGCGAGGGGGCACTCGTCCGGGTGCGCGTTGCCAGAGCCATGGCATCGACGGTAGGGACGGAGGACCCGAAAGGTCCAAGACATGATGCCGGTCATCTTGATAGACATGGCCTATGCAGTTCCAGCAGCTCCTCTACTTCGTCGCCGTCGCCGAGACCCGGCACTTCACCCGGGCCGCGGAGCGGGTGCACGTGGCCCAGCCATCGCTCTCCCAGCAGATCAAAGCGCTGGAGCGGGAACTCGGCGCCGAGCTCTTCAGCCGCGCCCGCGGCAACATCACGCTGACGGACGCGGGTGAGGCGCTGCTGCCGCTGGCCCGGCGGATCCTGGCGGACGCGGACACGGCACGGCTGGAGGTGCAGGAACTGGCGCAGCTGCGGCGCGGGCGGATCCGGCTGGGGGCGACCCCGAGCGTGTGCACCGGCCTGCTGCCGGGCGTGCTGCGCGCCTTCCACACGGCGCACCCGGGAATCGAGCTGCTGATCGAGGAGAGCGGTTCGCTCGACCTGGTACGGGAACTGGCGCGCGGGGCGCTGGACCTGGCGCTGATCGCCCTGCCGCTGCCGCCCTCGGCGCCGGCGCTCACGACGGTGGAGCTGCTGACCGAGGACCTGGTGGTGGTGTCCTCGACCAGGCTTCCGGCGCCCGGCGGGGGCCGGGAGCTGACCATCGCGGGGCTGCGCGACGAGCCGATGGTGATGTTCCGGCACGGCTACGACCTGCGGGAGCTGACCGTGGCCGCCTGTCGGGCGGAGGGCTTCGAGCCGGCCTTCACCGTGGAGGGCGGCGAGATGGACGCGGTGCTCGGCTTCGCTCGGGCGGGGCTGGGCGTCGCGGTGGTCCCGGCGATGGTGGTGGCCGGTGCGGGCCCGGGGCTGCGGACGACCCCGCTGGCCGGCTCGCCGCTGCGCAGGACGATCGCGCTGGCCCACCGCACCGATGTGGCTCCCCCGCGCGCGGCGCGCGAGCTGCAGCGGATGCTGACGGCATGACCGGGCCCCGGGGCGCCACACCCCGGGGCCCGCAGGCGGGGGCGGGTGGAACGTCGGGCCGGGTGCGCCACGGACCGGGCCCGCAGGCGCAGGTGCGCTGGAGCCTCAGGCGGGGGTGGGCAGGGTCCGGTCGAGGCCGTCGGCGAGCATGCCGAAGGCCAGGTCGGCGTCGGCCACGGCGGCCGGGTGGGCCTCGTCGGCGCTCTGTCCCGCATCGAGCCGCAGCCAGTTCCCCCGCCCCAGCTCGTGGCGGACCGCCACCAGGTGAACGGCCGCCAGCCGGGCGGCGAGCGGCGCCACCGATTCCGCCTCCAGACCTGCGGCGAGCAGCTCGACCTCGCGGTCGGTGTAGTGGGAGAGGCGCGACTCCAGGCTGGCGGTGGTGTAGAGCAGCCGCTGGAAGGCGAGAACCTCCGGGTGATCGCAGAGCCCGGTGATCGGATCCCGCTCGGCGAGAGCCGTCAGGAAATGCGCGTGCACGGCCCCTACCGGCGTCCGGCCGGCGGGCCGCTCGCGGACGACGCGCGCCACCTCGTCCTGATGGTCGGCGAACCGGTCGAGGAGCAGGTCCTCCTTGGTCGGGAAGTACCGGAAGAGGGTGGGCTTGGACACCTCGGCAGCCGCGGCGACATCCGCCACCGACACGGCGTCGAAGCCCCGTTCCAGGAAAAGTTCCAGCGCCGTGGCCGCCAGCTGGCGGCGCGTACGGAGCTTCTTGCTCTCGCGCAGACCCGTCGTGTTCTCCATGCACACAGCGTAGCACGAATGAGAGACCGAGTAATTTTTTTAACCGGGTTGCTTTTTCTGTCATGAGCCGCTTTCCTGGAGAGACCGATGAGGAGAGGACTTCCGATGCACGACACCGATGTACTGATCGCCGGCTCCGGCCCCACCGGCCTGACGCTCGCCTGTGACCTCGCCCTGCGCGGCTTCGCCGTCCGCGTCATCGAGCGGCGCACCGCACCGCACCGCGAGTCCCGCGGCAAGGGGCTCCGGGCCGGCAGCCTCGCGATCCTCCAGGAGCTCGGCACCGCCGAACCGCTGATCGCCGTCGGCACCGCGGGAATCGTCCTGCGCAAGTACTTCGACGGCGAGCACATCAACGACACCCCCACCCCGGCGGACGCCGGCCTGCTGATCGGGCAGTGGCAGATCGAGGAAGCGCTGCGCGACCGGCTCGCCGGACTGGGCGTGCACGTCGAGTACGGGGCGGAGCTCGTCGGCGTCACCCAGGACGGATCCGGGGTGCGCGCCGAGCTGGCGGACGGCAGCGTGATCGCGGCCCGCTATCTCGCCGGCTGCGACGGCGGCCGCAGCACCACCCGCAAGCTGCTGGGCATCCCCTTCGAGGGGAAAGGCGAGACGGAGCCGGCGATGGTCATCGGTGACGTCAGGGCGCCGGGGCTCGGCCGGGACGTCTGGCACCAGTGGTTCACCTCGGAGGGCTGCGGAATGCTCCTCTGCCCGATGCCGGGGACGGACACCTTCCAGCTCCAGGCCTCACCCGAGCAGGACGAGCACGGCGACCCGCTGCCGCCCTCCCTGGAGAGCTTCCAGCGGATCTTCGACCGGTGCGCCGGCATGCCGGACATCCGGCTGGAGGACCCCACCTGGCTCTCCTCCTGGCGGGTCAATGTCCGCATGGCCACCCGGATCCGGGAGGGCCGGGTCCTGCTCGCGGGGGACGCCGCGCATGTGCACCCGATAGCCGGCGGGCTGGGCATGAACACCGGCATAGCGGACGCGGCGGCGCTCGGCCGGGCACTGTCCGCCGCCCTCGCCGGGCCGGAGGCGGACGCGGCCCTGACCGCCTACGAGGCGGAGCGGCTGTCGGTGGCCGCGGGGGTCCTGGCCGACACCGCCGAGCGGTACGAGCGGGTCGTGGAGGCGGTCCGGACCCCCGGCCGCGGGACGGAGGCCGGACTGGACTGACCCGGCACCGCGCGCCGGAGGCGGGCGCCACCGGGCCGTGGCGGCCCGGGCCGCCACGGGCCCGGGCGGCCGTCAGGAAGGGGTGGGCACCGCGTCCGAGAGGGACAGGGCGTGGATGCGGTCCGGGGCCCCGGGGCGGGCGTAGTACCAGCCCTGGGCGGTGTCGCAGCCGAGCGCGCGCAGCTGGGCGGCCTGTGCCCCGGTCTCCACTCCCTCGACGGTGACGGCGAGTTCGAGGCTGTGGGCCAGCGCGACGATCCCCTCCACGATCTTCACGTCGACCGGGTCCGCGGGCTGCTGCTGCATCCCCCGGGTGAAGGAGCGGTCGAGCTTGAGGACGCTGACCGGCAGGCGCCGCAGATTGGCCAGGTTGGAGTAGCCGGTGCCGAAATCGTCGAGAGCGATGTCCACGCCGAGTTCGGCCAGGCGGCGCAGCGGCTCCAGCAGTTCGTCGTCCGCGCCTATCAGGGCCGATTCGGTGACCTCCAGGCACAGCGCGCCCGGGGCGAGGCCGGACTTCTCCAGCACCGCCACGGTGTCGGCGACCAGGCCCGGGTGATGCAGCTGGGTCGGCGAGAGGTTGACGTTGATCCGCAGGGCCGCGCCTCCGTGCTCGCGCTGCCAGGCGCGGGCCTGGCGGACGGCCTCCTCGAGGACCCACCGGCCGAGGGGCACGATCAGCCCGGTCCGTTCGGCGAGCGGGATGAAGCGGTCGGGGCCGAGCACCCCGTACTGCGGGTGGGACCAGCGCACCAGTGCCTCGGCACCGTGCACGGTGCCGTCGCGCATGTGGACCAGCGGCTGGTACTCGATGAAGAACTCGCCGCGCTCCAGCGCCGCCGGCAGGGCGTTGGTCAGGCCGTGCCGGGTGATCGCGCGGGCGTCGGCCTCGGCGTCGGCGAACTCGAAGCGGTTGCCGCCCGCCGCCTTGGCCCGGTACATCGTGATGTCGGCGCTGCGCAGGACCTCGGCCGGGGTGCGCTCCTTGGCCCGGCCCTCGACGATGCCGATGCTGCCCCGGACCGACAGCTCCCGGCCCTCCAGCCGGATAGGCGTCGACAGGGCGGTCAGGATGCGGACCGCGAGGTCGGTGACCTGCTGCTCGGTGTCGGGGCCGGTGGTCAGTGCGACGAACTCGTCGCCGCCGAGCCGGGCGACGACCTCGCCGGGGCCGGTCGCGCAGCTCTGCAGCCGGTCGGCGACCTCCACCAGGAGCCGGTCCCCCGCCGAGTGCCCGAGGCTGTCGTTGACCGCCTTGAAGCCGTCGAGGTCCAGGTAGCACAGGCCGTAGCGGTCGCCCCCGGACCCGCTCAGGGCCTTCTCCAGGCGCTCGAAGAACAGCGTCCGGTTGGGCAGTCCGGTGAGGGCGTCGTGGGTGGCCTCGTAGCGCAGGCGCAGGTTCAGCAGCCGGCGTTCGGTGGTGTCCTCCATCAGCGCCAGCTGGTACTGCGGCTTGCCCTCGGCGTCGCGCAGCAGCGACACCGTGAGGTTGGTCCAGAGCACGGTCCCGTCATGGCGGTAGTACGGCTTCTCCACGCGGTAGCTCTCGCGCTCGCCGCGCACCAGCTCGCCGTACATCCGCCACACGTGCGGGGTGTCGTCGGGGTGGCCCCACTCGCTGACGTTGCGGCTGCGGACGTGCCCCTCCAGGCCGCCGAACATCTGCAGCAGCGTGTCGTTGACCTCCAGGACGTTCCCGTCGAGGTCGGCGATGCCGATGCCGACGGCCGCGCCCTCGAAGACCGCCCGGAAGCGTTCCTCGCTGGCGTGCAGGGCCTGCTGGGCGTCGGTGCGGGCGGTCAGCGCGGAGCGCGCGATGGCCTCCTGCTCGCTGAGGGTTCGCTCGCGCAGGGCCCGGGCGTACCCGGCGGCGATCGCGTGCTGGAGCCGGGCGCAGCGCGCGTGGTATTCGGCGGTGGCCTCCACGCCGGAGCCCTCGAGTCCGTCCGGTCCGCAGTAGAGGACCAGGTAGGACTCGATCACGCCGAGGGTGCCGGCGAGGGCCTCGGGGTCGGTGCAGTGCACGGCGACCAGCTCCGCCCCCACCCGCTGGGCGACGGCGGCGTCGAAGGGCCGGGCGTGCAGCGCCTCGGTGAGCGTCCGGGTGAGCGGCACCAGGTGCCGTTCGAACTCCGGCCGGGTCAGCGAGGTCGCGGTGACCGGGAAGATCGCCCGGCCCCAGATCGTCGCGAAGCGGGCGATCCGGTCCTCGATGCCGCCGTCGGGCCCCGCCGCGGGTTGCGCGTGCGGTGCGGGCGCGGCTGCGGGCGCCGCGACGGTGTTCGGCGCGCCCGCCGTCTGTGCCGGAAGTCTCACGCCTTGCGTCCCACACCTGCGTAGCCCGAGAACGCGTAGGGATCCTCCGGCGCCTCGCCGTCCTCGCCGTCCTCCCCGCCCTCGGCGCGGTCCGGGCGCCAGTCGGGCATGGAGACCAGCCCGGGCTCCACCATCTCGAACCCTTCGAAGAAGCCGCTGATCTGGTCCCCGGTCCGCATGACCAGGGGGTTGCGGATGTCCCGGTAGACGCCGACGGCGCCGCCCGCCACCTCCTGCGTGAGCGGGATGCCGTCGTACGAGGCGTGCGTGAGGATCAGCAGGCTGCCGGGGGCCAGCGCGTCGCGCAGTTCGGCCACGGCGTCGTACGGGCGGTCCGTGTCCTCGAGGAAGTGCAGGACGGCGACGAGCAGCAGGGCGACCGGGCGGTCGAGGTCGAGGAGCTGTGCGACCTCGGGGGCGGCCAGGATCTCCTTGGGCTTGCGGAGGTCCGCGGCGACGACGCCGGTGTGCTCGTCGTCCACGAGGACGGCATGGCTGTGCGCCACGGCCACCGGGTCGTGGTCGACGTAGACGACGCGGGCGGCGGGGCTGGCGGCTCGGGCGATCTCGTGGACGTTGCCGAAGGTGGGGATGCCGGAGCCGATGTCGAGGAACTGCGTGACGCCCTCGGCGACGGCGTGCCGGACGGCGCGGCGCATGAACGCCCGGTTGGCCTGCATGATCTTGGGCAGGCCCGGCATGAATTCCATGGCGCGTCGGGCCGCCTGGCGGTCGACCTCGAAATTGTGGGACCCGCCGAGGTAGTAATCGTAGATGCGGGACACGCTCGGCACCGATATGTCGATGCCTGGCGGGGCCCAGGCGGGGCGCTCCATCGGGATCTCCAAGCGTTGTTCCGGCGGCGGTCCGCGCGGGGTCGGACTCCTGTCCGAGCCGAATGTACTGATCATTGACCAACAGGGCGAGCAAAAGCGGAAATTGGCGATCCGTTCTTCGTCACACACCAAAGGCGCCCGGCGGCCCGACGGAGCAAAAGACCGGTACCGACAAATCCCTTTTGAGAATTGACCGGTGGGTGATCGGACTGCACCGCAACCGCTCCGCGGCTGGCTCAAACCCATCCGGTGGGCACTCCACCCGTTCAGGCGAACCAGGGCCGAGCCTCGCGTGCGCGGGGGCGCACGGCTCCATGCTCCCCGGGTGAACAGAGCCTGTGCCAGGCGCCTGCTGGCGGTCCCGGTCCTGCTGTGGGCGGCGCTGTCCGTCACGCCGGCCGTGGCTGATAGCAGCGCCTACGCGACGACCGACTCCGGTGACGGCGTGAACGTCGCCGCCGTGGTCGCGGCGGCCTCCGGCGACGGCCGCGGACGCGGCCGGGGTGGTGGACATCACGGTGACGACCACCGCTCCGACCACGGAAGACACCGTGGTGACGGCCGCGGCGGGGGGCACCACGGCCGCCCCCACTGCCCACCGCCGCCACCCCCGCCGTGTCCGCCGAAGCCGCCCCCGAAGCCCACCCCGCCGCCCGAGCCGAAACCCACTCCGCCGCCTCCTCCGAAGCCCACGCCGAGCCCGGTGCCGACCCCACCGCCTCCGCCCCCGAAGCCCGTGCCCGCACCGCCCGGGGCCGCGCCCCGACCCGTACCGAAGCCCGTCCTGCCCGCACCGGTCCCGCCGAAGCCGAAGCCCGCCCCGCCCCGGGCCGCGCAGCCACCCGCACCGCCTTCGCCGCCGCCCCCCACGGTGGCCGCGCCCCCGCCGAAACCGGTGGCCCGCCCGGCGTACACCGCGGCGACCCGTAAACCGGCCGAGCACCACATCTCGCCGGTCACCTTCACCCTGCTGACCGCGGCTCCCGCGGTGCTCGCGATCGTCGCGCTGCGCCCGCGGTAAACCGCCCGAAGTCAAACGATCTGGAGTCATCTTGTCGGAATGGCTCGTCCTGTCCCTCGCGATGGCCGCGGCCTGTGCCGTGGTGCTGTCCATCGCCTTCTTCAATCACCGCAGGATCGGCGAGGACGACGATCCGAACGAGACCCCGGACGTCATCGAGTACATGACGATGATGATCGGGGTGATCTACGCGATCGTGCTGGGCCTGGCGATCGCGGGCGTCTGGGAGGGGCGCGGAGCCGCCCAGGAATACGTACGCCAGGAAGCACAGGCCCTGCACGAGATCAGCGTCCGCTCGCAGGTCTACCCGGCCGAGGTCCGCACGAGGATCCGGGCCGACGTCGACGCGTACGTGACCTTCGTGGTGGACACGGAGTGGCAGGCCATGGCGGACGACGGCGAACTCACGGACCGCGGCGGGGAGCTGCTGGAACGCATCCGCCGGGACGTCACCGACTACGAGCCGCGGACCGACCACGAGGGCCAGGCCTACCAGCCGCTCGTCGACCAGGTGGCGATGGCCGACGACGCCCGCAGCGCACGCGGCGCGAGCGCCGGGGCCACCATGCCGGGTGTGGTCTGGTTCGGGCTGATCGCCGGAGCGCTGATCACGGTGGGGCTGATCTTCACCCTGCAGATCCGGCGCTCGTTCCGGGAGTTGCTGCTGGCCGGGCTGTTCAGCGCGCTGATCGCCTTCCTGCTGTTCCTGATCTGGAACTTCGACGCGCCGTTCGGTCGGGGCATCTCGGCCACCGCCGAACCGTTCCTGACGCAGTTCTCCCACCTGGATCTCGGCGGCTGACGCCGCCCGGCAAACCGGGGACGGGCCTCCCGTCCCCGGTTCGGCCTACAGCCATGCCCCATTCGCCCGTTCCTGATCGCGGGGCCCGGCGCCCGCGCCTAGCGTGGCGGACATCGAGGCGCACGACCCCCCACGTGCGGAAACCGTTCCGCGGCTGCTCCTCGGGGATCCGGAGAATCAACATGGGTGCGATACGTCCCTGCGTCACCGCCCTGCTGAGTGCCGGCGCCACGTCCGCCGTACTCGCGCTCGCAGCCCTCGGCGCGCCCGCCGCGTCCGCGGCCGAGGCACGGGCCGACGCCCGGGCCGTGCCCCGGGCCGAGAAGCCCGCGGACGGACAGGCCCGGCGGGTCACTTCGTTCGGTTTCACCCTCACCCCCTCGACCGTCGCTCCCGGCGGCCAGGTGGTGCTCGCGGTCAGCGGCTGCAACGCCGCCTACTCCACGGCCTCCTCCGGTGTGTTCGACACCGTGAGCATCGCGCGCGGCCAGAGCGTACGCGCCACCGTCGACCGGGACGCCCGGCCCGGTGCCGTGTACTCCGTCTCCTTCACGTGCAACGGGGAGACCGGCTCGGCGGATCTGACGATCGCCGGCGGCACCACCAGGCCCACGACGAGTTCCACGAGGACGGCCCCCGCCACGGGCCAGGTGACGAACCCCGCCGTGGCCCCCGTCACCACCACCTCCGCCCGCGGTGTCCGCGGTGGCCTCGGCGGCAGCGTGGCCGGGATGGACCCGGTGGAACTCGGCGCCGGCGCCGGCCTCTTCCTCGCCGCCGCGGGCGGCACGGTGTACGCCCTGCGCCGCAGGGGCTCCGGCCGCGGTCATTGAATCCCCGCGAGGTCCGCGAGGCCCCCGCGAAGCCCGCGAAGCCCCGCGAATCCGCCGCGAGTCCCCCGTGTCCCCTCCACCGCCGGTCGCCCCGGGTCCTCGGGGAGGACGCGGGGCGACCGGCGGAGCGGGCGGTGACCGACCGGGAGGGCCTTCCGGTCAGCTCCGGCCGCGGAGCGGACGGCGACGGCGCAGCACGTGGGCACCCGCGCCCAGGGCGGAGGCGCCGACGAGGCCCGCGCCGATGGCCGTCTCGGCGGTGGACGGGCCGAAGGACCCTCCGATGCCGCCCTGCGAGGGGTTGCCCTCGAGGATCCGGAACCGGGCCGTGGCGACCAGGTTGCTGTCGTTGCACTTGACCGCCAGCGTGTGGGTGCCCGGCGAGGCGTGGTTGAAGACCCGCACGGTCGCGAACCCGATCGATCCGGCGGACAGGTTCGCCGGCGGAAAGTTTCCGTGCGAGGTGACGGTACCGCCGTGACCGCAGCCCGCCGCGCTGACCTGCATCGTGGACCCCTGGTGCACGGCGTACGGGTTCACCGAGATGTTGCTGGGGCCGTTCCCACCCCCATTCCCACCCCGGCCCCCGGGGTCCTGGTTCGCGGAGGCGAGCGGGGCACTGAGGCCGAGCGCGGCACATGCTGCCGCCGTCACGGTAAGAGCGCGCAAGACACGCATGGTGGAACCTCCAGCGGGAAGCGCCCCGGAGCGTCGGCCCCGGATGATCGACGAGAACGCGTCCCACGTCGAACCCTCCGGTCGTCCCGCAATCCGCGCATGTCCGGCTTTGGGCCGCCCGGTTGAGCGACACGCCGAAGCGCGGACGCCCGGGCCGACGGATCCGCAGGTCACGACCCGTCAGGCATTTATGTGACGATTACCTGGATGGGCGCATCCCTTCCGGCCCCTTCGGCCCCCTCCGCGGCCGCGGCCACCCGTTCGCCCCTCCCCTCTCGCCGACCTGCCGCCCCGGCCTTAGCGTGCGTGAAGCAGGGCGTACAGGGGTGGGAAGGGAACGCGGGTCGGGACCCCCGCGTCGGGAAGGGAGAACGATGGGCGAGGACGAGACAGGGCACTCGCGCAAACGCTCGCCGTGGGGCGTACTCGCCCTGGTCATGCTCAGCGGCCTCGCCATGGTGCGGAACGGCGTGAACATCGACGACGGACCGCCCCAGCCCACCGCGGCCTCGGCCGTCGCGGTGACGGCCGACCAGTTGCCGGCGAATCCGCCGAAGCCACCCGCGGACATGGAGCTGCTGGACCACTCGTCGGTGCAGCGCATCCGGATTCCCACGATCAACGTGGACGCGCCGGTGATGACGGTCGGGCTGGACGCGGAGGGCTGGATCGACGCGCCACCGCCGCAGGAGCGCAACCTGGCGGGCTGGTACCTCAACGGCATCTCGCCGGGGCAGCGGGGCTCGGCGGTGGTCGTGGGCCACGTGGACAACGCGCAGGGCCCGGCGGTCTTCTACGGCCTGGGCTCGGTCAAGCCGGGCAACCGGATCGAGGTGGAGCGGTACGACGGGCGCACGGCGGTGTTCGAGGTGTACGGCGTGGAGGTGTTCTCCAAGGAGGCCTTCCCCGGGGCACGTGTGTACGGGGACACCGGGCACGCGGAACTCCGGGTGATCACCTGCGGCGGCGGATACTCCAAGGCGCGCGGGTACGACGGCAACGTGGTCGTCTTCGCCCGGATGGTGGAGGCCCGCTGAACCGGGGGGCCGGGGGGCCGGGGGACGTCCCGGCCCCGCACCGTTGTCAGTGCGACGCCACGGCGGACAGGGTCGGCAGCGTCATCCGGTAGCCCCGGGCCAGCAGTTGGGGCAGGTACGAGTCGATGGCCCGGACGCTCTGCGACCGGTTGCCGCCGGCGTCGTGCGACAGCACGATCGCGCGGGGCCCGGCACCCCGCAGGACCCGGGAGACGATGGTGGTGACGCCGGGCTCCTCCCAGTCCAGGCTGTCCACGGTCCAGGCGAGCGGCTCCATGCCCAGCTCGGCCCCGATCTCGAAGGCGGCCCGGTTCCACTCGCCGTAGGGCGCCCGGAACCACTGGGGCGCCTCGCCCACGGCCTGCTGGACGACCTCGCTGGTGCGGCCGATCTCGGCGGCGAGGGCCGGCCTGCTCAGCCTGGGGATGTGCGGGTGGGTCCAGGTGTGGTTGCCGATGACGTGCCCCTCGTCGGCCATACGGCGCAGCAGGCCCTTGTTCTCCGCGGCCATCTCCCCGCAGACGAAGAACATGGCGCGCACGCCGTAGCGGCCGAGGGTGTCGAGGATGGCCGGGGTGTAGCGGGGGTCCGGTCCGTCGTCGAAGGTGAGGACCATGGAGCTGTCGGTGTGTGCGCCGGCCGGGAGTTCCAGGATGGGCCGGCTGCGCACGGCCGGTCTGACCGCGGCCGGCCGGGCGGGGGCGTCCGCCGTCATGGGGCGCAGCCGGTAGGCCTTCTCGGGCAGGGCCCCGGGGAGCGCGCCGGGCGCGCCCGCCGCGGGGTTCGGGCCGGGCCCGGAGGCGGGCCCCGGTACGCCCGGTGTCGCGGGCGCTGCGCCCTCGATGCCGTTGCGCGCGGTGATCAGTCCGGCGGCTGCGACTCCGAGGAGGACGGCGGTGCGCAGGAGCACGCGCCGCCCTACTGTCGGCTCGTCTTTTTTCATTATTACTACGTATCAACGACGTCCCCGCAGATGTCGAGAGGCGCGGACGCGCCCCGCCCCGCTCACCCGTGCGGACCAGCCGGGCGGTCGGCCCCCGCGGCGGCGGCCCGTCAGCCGCGCCGTACCAGGGGGAACGGGAGGGTCTCGCGGATCGTCAGGCCCGTGAGGAACATGACGAGGCGGTCCACGCCGATGCCGAGGCCGCCGGTCGGCGGCATCGCGTATTCGAGGGCGTCGAGGAAGTCGTTGTCGAGTTCCATGGCCTCGGGATCGCCGCCGGCCGCGAGCAGGGACTGGGCGGTGAGCCTGCGCCGCTGTTCGACGGGGTCGGTCAGCTCCGAGTAGGCGGTGCCCAGTTCGGTGCCGAAGGCGACGAGGTCCCAGCGCTCGGCGAGCCGCGGGTCCCGGCGGTGCTGGCGGGTGAGCGGGGAGACGTCGGTGGGGAAGTCCTTGTAGAAGGTGGGGAGTTTCGTCCGTTCCTCCACCAGCCGTTCGTACATCTCCAGGACCACGTCGCCGCGGGTGTCCTCGGGTCCGTGGGGGACCTTGGCCCGGTCGCACAGCCTGCGCAGGACGCTCTCCTCGGTGTCGGCGTCGACCTCCTCGCCGAGGGCCTCGCTGATGGCCCCGTACATGGTCTTGACCGGCCAGGTTCCGGAGATGTCGTGGACGACGAGCTTCCCGTCGGCGCCGGCCTTGTGTGCGATCGGTGAGCCGTAGGCGGCGGTGGCGGCCCCCTGGATCAGTTCCCGGGTGAGGTCGAGCATGACGTCGTAGTCGGCGAAGGCCTGATAGGCCTCCAGCATCGTGAACTCGGGGTTGTGCTTGTAGGAGACGCCCTCGTTGCGGAAGGTGCGGCCCATCTCGAAGACCTTCTCCATCCCGCCGACGCAGAGCCGTTTGAGGTACAGCTCGGGCGCGATCCGCAGATACAGGTCGAGGTCGTAGGCGTTGATGTGGGTGCGGAAGGGGCGGGCGTTGGCGCCGCCGTGGATCTGCTGGAGCATCGGGGTCTCGACCTCCAGGTAGCCGCGGTCGAGCAGCCCCTGGCGCAGCGCCTGGACGGCGCTGGAGCGGGCCCGTACGACGTCGCGGGCCTCGGGGCTGGCGACCAGGTCGAGGTAACGGCGGCGGACCCGGGCCTCCGGGTCGGCGAGACCCTTGCGCTTGTCGGGGAGGGGCCGCAGGCACTTGCCGGTGAGCTGCCAGGAGCGGACGACGAGGGAGAGCTCGCCGGTCCGGCTGGCGCCGGGCTCGCCGGTCACGAGGACGTGGTCGCCGAAGTCGACCTGGGAGGTGAAGGAGTCGAGCACCTCGGGGCCCGCCTCGTCGCGGGTGAGCATCAGCTGTATGTCACCGGACCAGTCGCGCAGGACGGCGAAGACCACGCCGCCGAGGTCGCGTACGACCATCACGCGCCCGGCGAGGGTGGCGGTCGCGGTGGTCCGGGCGCCGGGCGGGTGGCCCGGGTGGGCCGCCTTGAGCTGGGCGACGGTGTGGGTGCGCAGGCGGATCCCCACCGGGTAGGGGTCGGTGCCCGCGGCCCTGATGCGGTCGAGTTTGGCATGCCGTACGCGTACCTGTTCGGGCAGCCGCTCCACGGGCACGCCGGGGAGCTCCTCCCCCACCGTCTCCAGGCCCAGGGATTCGATGGGGGGCAGCCCCTCGGTGGTGGCGGGGGCGGTGACGCCCTTGGGGTGGGCGTTGCCCCACAGGGTGCGCAGGCTGGGTACGGAGACGAAGCCCTCGGCGATGCCGGAGGCGAGGCTGACCCGGGCGAGCGAGCCGGCGTCCTGGTAGCAGAGGAACCGCGGGTACCACTCGGGGCCGTACTTGACGTTCGAGCGGTACAGCGCCTCCAGCTGCCACCAGCGGGAGAAGAAGAGCAGCAGTCTGCGCCACACCTTCAGGACGGGGCCGGCGCCGATGCGGCCGCCCTCCTCGAAGGCGGACCGGAAGACGGCGAAGTTGAGGGAGATGCGGCGCACGCCGAGGCCGGGGGCGGCGGCGCACAGTTCGGCGACCATGAACTCCATGACCCCGTTGGGTGCGGTGCGGTCGCGGCGCATCAGGTCGAGGGAGATGCCGTCGCCGCCCCAGGGGACGAAGGAGAGCAGGGCGATCAGCTCGCCCTCGGCGTCGAAGGCCTCGACCAGCAGGCAGTCCCCGTCGGCGGGGTCGCCGAGCCGGTCCAGGGCCATGGAGAAGCCCCGTTCGGTCTCGGTGTCCCGCCAGCGGTCCGCGCGGTCGATGATGGTCCGCATCTCCTCCTCGGAGAGGGCCGAGTGGCGGCGGATGACGGTGGTCGCGCCGGCTCGCTTGACGCGGTTGACGGCCTGGCGGGTGACGCGCATGTCCCGGCCGTCGAGGTCGAAGTGGGCGACGTGCAGGATGGCCTCGTCGCCCAGTTGGAGGGCGCTCAGCCCGGACCGTGCGAAGGCGGTGGCGCCGTCCTCGGACGCGCCCATCACGGCGGGCTGCCAGCCGTGGCGGCGGGCCACGGCCAGCCAGGCGTCGATGGCGGCGGACCAGGCGGCGGGGTCGCCCACCGGGTCGCCGCTGGCGAGGCAGACACCGGCTTCGACGCGGTAGGTGACGCCGGCCCGGCCGTTGGGGGCGAAGACGACGGCCTTGTCGCGCCGGGTGGCGAAGTAGCCGAGCGAGTCGGCCCGTCCGTACGCGCCGAGGAGGGCTCTGATGCGGGGTTCCTCGTCGCCGTGCAGGGCCGCGGTCAGCCGCTGGGAGCGGAAGAGGGTGGCGGCCGCGTTGAGCAGGGCGACGGCGCCGAAGAGGCCGAGGAGGAAGTACAGCGGCCGGGGCGGGCGGCCGTCGAACTGCCGGGCCGAGAAGAGGCCGCCGAAGACCTGCTTGGCGGCCCAGTCCAGCCACTGGCCGCGGGGCAGGGAACCGGGGAAGAGGGCGACGAGGGCCCAGCCGAGGAGGACCGCGGCGAACATGCCGAGGCCGAGCACGATCAGGGCGTGCCACAGCGCCCCGGGCCGGGACGCGGCGTAGAACTCCTTGCGGGCGGCGATCAGTACGGCCATGGCGGCGACGGCCAGGACCATGGACGAGATGCCGATCCAGTAGTCGCCGACCGCGATGTCCAGCAGGTCGTCGACGATCAGCAGGGCCAGATAGGTGATGACCATCCACCAGGCGACCTTCTTGCGGGTCCCGAGGGCCGCCGCGAAGAGGAAGAGGAAGACGGCGTAGGCGAGGTTCGCGCTGACCGGTACGACGATCAGGTCGAGGAAGCGCACGATGTGCCGCAGGAGGCGCCGCAGTGTCGGGGAGAGCGACAGCAGCGCGCACAGCAGGCCGATCGTCCCGAAGAACGCGCCGAACCCGTCGGGCACCCGGTTCAGGAAGCGGCTGCGGGTGCGTTGCGTCTCCTGCGCGGTGGCACTCATGGTTCGCACTGTAGGGAGGGGTGCGCCGGTGCGCGCGCCGAGCGGGTGGGGGCTCCGCGCACGGCACGGCCTATCCTCGCAGGGTGACGGAGCACACGGACTCGGGGTTCGAACGCGGTACCGACGGCCCGAAGGTGATCGTGGCCGGGGTGGACGGTTCGGAGTCCTCACTGCGGGCGGCGGCCTACGCGGCCGGCCTGGCCCGGCGGCAGAACGCCCTGCTGGCGCTGGTGTACGTCCAGCCGGTGGTACCGGCCGGGGCGGCGCTCGGCGCGCCCGTGGCGGACACCACCGGGGAGATCGCGGAGGGGCTGGTGGCCGAGATCCGCGCGTCGGCGGAGCGGCTCAAGGGCATCTACGAGGTGCGCTGGGAGTTCCACACCTTCCGCGGCGACCCCTACGCCGGTCTGGTGAGCGCGGCGCAGGAGCTGATGGCGGACGCGGTGGTGGTCGGCGCCTCGGAGCAGGCGGGGCACCGCATCGTCGGCTCGGTGGCGATCCGTCTGGTCAAGGCGGGCCGCTGGCCGGTGACCGTGGTCCCCTGACCTCCCCCGAACCGAGCCCCTACGGGGCAACCACCAGGCCGTCCTTGGCGGCGCCGCGGCTGAGGACGGCCTCGGTGATCGCATCCCGGGCGGCCTCGTAGTCCTGGCGGCCCGGGTCCTTCGCGAGGGCGTCGGGGAGGTGGACGACCCGGCCGGCGGACAGGTCCATCATCTGCGGCACGAACTCGGCCTTGGTGACCTGCCAGCGCTGCCCCGCCCCGGCCGGCGGGGCGAAGGTGAAGCGGCCGATCGAGCCGTAGTTGCCGCGCATGTCCCGGGCGCCGCTGTGGTTGAACATCTCGCCCGCAACCTGGTCGCCCATGCCGTAGACGATCCAGGTCCCGTTGACCTTCTCGTAGGGCTGGGGAATGTGTGCGTGCGTGCCCAGGATCAGATCGATGTCGGGCCGGTCGCCGGTCCGGGAGGCGGTCAGCGCCCTGCCCAGCGAGAGCTGGGTCTCGTCCGGTTCGGTCTGCCACTCCGTGCCCCAGTGGACGCTGACGAGCACCACGTCCGCGCCCGCCTTCCGGGCGGCCCGGGCGTCCGCGACGATCCTGTCCTGTTTCATCAGGTTGACCGCCCATGGTTGGCCGTCGGGCAGCGGGTAGCCGTTGGTGTCGTAGGTGTACGCGAGGTGTGCCACCTTGGCCGAGCCCGCCGTGTACGTGGTGACCGCGGCCGCCTCGGCCGCGGTACGGGCCGACCCGGCGTGCCGCAGGCCGACCTTGTCGAAGCGGTCCAGTGTGCGGCGCAGCCCGGCGGCCCCGTCGTCGAGGGTGTGGTTCGAGGCGGTGGAGCAGCCGTCGTAGCCGGCGTCCTTCAGGCCGTCGGCGACCTCCGGCGGGGATTTGAAGGCGGGGTAGCCGGAGAAGGGCCCGCCCTCCTCGCCGTAGATCGTCTCCATGTGGCAGAGGGCCAGATCGGCTCCCGAGACCATGGCCTTGACGCCGGAGAACATCGGCCGGAAGTCGTGGCCCTCGCCCTCCGCGTCGTCCGCCGCGTGCCGGATGACCGAGGTGTGCGGCAGTACGTCGCCGCTCGCGACCAGGGTGAAGCCCTTGGCGGCGGGCACACCGGCGGCGCTGGAGGGAGCCGGTGGGCCGGATTCCCCGAGGCGGGCCGGGGCGGTGTCCCCGGCGGCCGAGCATCCCGCCGCCGCGGACAGCAGGAGGGCGGAGAGCAGGGCTACCGCTCTGGGCCGGGTGCGCGTGGTCATCAATCGGCTCCCATTTATACGACTATCTGACATGTCATCATCTGCAATCCACATAACAACACGCAGTAAGTCAAGGACCGGGACCGCGTCCGGCCGACGAGCCCACCCCGACGGCGGACACCGCACGCCGCCTGCCGTTCGCCGCGCCGTTCGACCGTTCACCGCCCGGCACGGCCGCCCGTCGGACCACCCGGTTGCTTGGGCGCAACGCCGGGGCAGGACGGTTCCGGGTCGGCTCCGCGCAGGTCAGGGTGGACGGGGCGCCGCCCCCATGCCCCCACCCGCACCCCGGAAGGAGCCACACGTGCCGCTCTCCCCCACCCTCCCGCGTACGGATTCCGAGGCGCTGGCCGAACTCCAGCGCGACCACGGGCGGGCCCTGTTCGGATTCCTGGTCGGCCTCACCGCCGGAGACGCCCAGCGCGCGGAGGACCTCGTTCAGGAGACCCTGGTACGGGTCTGGCAGCACCCGGAGGCCCTGGCCAGCGGGCACGAATCCATGCGGCCCTGGCTGTTCACCGTGGCCCGGCGGCTCGCGATCGACGCCCGGCGGGCCCGGCTGTCACGGCCGCTGGAGGTGGACCCCGAGGGGCTGGAGCAGGCAGCCGCGCCCGAGGACGCGGTGGCCGGGTCGGTCACGGCCATCGACGTACGGCGGGCCGTGGGGTCCCTGGGGCAGGAGCACCGTGAGGTGCTGCTCCAGGTCTACTTCCGCGACCGGTCGGTGGCGGAGGCCGCCGCCGAGCTCGGCATTCCGGCCGGAACGGTCAAGTCCCGTACGTACTACGCCCTGCGCGCCCTGAGGAAGGGCCTCCAGGGCTACGGCTACGGACTCGGCGCCTGACACCCGCGCCCACCCGGGAACGGATCCCGGAACGGCGTGAAGGGATGCGGACCGGACAAAAAGCGCATCGAATTCGACATAAGACCGTCCAAGTTGAGTAAACATCCCCCGCGCCGTCAGCCGCTCGGTGAAGGCTCGGGGCTGACGACGGGACGCTCGACGCGCGGGAGAAGGTGGGACGGTGCAGCCCGAGGGTACGAACGGCACCAGTGACGGTGGGCTCGCGGTGCCCATGGCCTGGCTCTACGCCGAGTACATCGCCGACGAACTGCTGCGCACGGGCCGGCTGATCCCGGTCAGCACGCTGGAGTTCAGGGCCGGACGGGACACGCTCGCCCTGACCATCTACCTCTCCGACGCGGCCGGCGAGCTCTCCGGGATCCGCGTGGTCTCCCAGCTCGACGAGTGGCTGTCGCTGACGGCGTACGGCCACCCCTGGCGCGACTGGGTGCACACCCGCTTCCTCGACCTGGGCGAGGCGGCCCGGGAGAGCGGCAGCGGCGAGGACCCCGACCTGGAACTGGCCCGGGCGGCATGGCGCTGGCTGGACGGCACCGAACTGTTCGCGACCAATCTCGACCCGGGGCACCACGGCCACACCGACACCCCGCCGGGACTGGACGAGAACGCGCGGGTGTGGACCCCGGCCTGGCAGCTCGGGCTGCCCCTGGGCCACCTGGCGATGCACCTGTTCTGACGGGCGGCGCAGCCGGTCCGGCTAGCCGGACCGGTCGGCCGGATCCATCACCAGGCCCGTGAAATCGGCCTCGTTGCGCTCCGCCCGGCGGACGTACCACCGGGCGATCAGCCACATCACCGGATACACCAGCAGACCCAGCACCAGCCAGACGAGCGGCCCCGACCTGGCCCTGGGCACCGCGAACACCAGCGGAAGGGCCCCGACCAGGCAGGCCAGCGCGGCCAGCGCCCCGAGGCCCGCGCGCAGCTGGCTGCGCATCAGGGCCCGTACGTAGGTGGCCCCGAGGCTGGTCTGCTCGGAGATCTCCGAACGGGCCGGGGTGTGGGCGGGCGCCCGGCGGCGGGCACCCCGGGGCACCCCGGTGACGACCTCGCGCCGGGGCGACGGCTGCTGTTCCTCGGGCATGGTGCCGGAGTCTACGCAGCGCCCCGCTATTTGAGGAGGCGCGAAAGCCGCCGGTCGGCGAGCGGTTTCCCGCCGGTCTGGCAGGTGGGGCAGTACTCCAGCGAGGAGTCGGCGAAGGACACCGACCGGATCGTGTCCCCGCACACCGGGCACGGCTCGCCGGCCCGGCCGTGCACGCGCAGACCGCTCTTCTTCTCGGCCTTGAGCTTCCCCGCGGCGACGCCGTGCGCCCGGCCGACCGCTTCGCGCAGGGTGTCCTGGACCGCGGCGTACAGCTGAGTGATCTGCTCCTCGCCGAAGGAGGAGGCGAGCTTGAACGGCGACACACGGGCGGCGTGCAGGATCTCGTCGCTGTAGGCGTTGCCGATCCCCGCGATCACGCTCTGGTCCCGCAGGACGCCCTTGATCTGACGCCGCTCCCCCGCGAGCAGTGCGGCGAAGGCGTCCCGGCCGAAGCCGTCGGCGAGCGGATCGGGGCCGAGCCGGGCGATACCGGGGACCTCCTGCGGGTCGCGGACCACGTACACGGCGAGCCGCTTCTGGGTCCCGGCCTCGGTGAGGTCGAAGCCGCCGCCGCCGTCGAGGGCGACGCGCAGGGCCAGCGGCCCCTTTCCGGGCCGCGGCGGCTGCGCGGGCAGGGTGTCCTGCCAGCGCAGCCAGCCGGCCCGGGCCAGGTGGGTGACGAGGTGGAGTTCGCCGATCCGCAGGTCGAGAAACTTCCCGTGGCGGGCGACGGCCCCGGCCGGCCGGCCTTCGAGGGCGGTCAGCGGCGGGTCGTACGTCTTGAGCACGCTCACCGCGAGCGGGAGGACGCGCTCGACCACCCGCCCGGTGAGGTGCTCGTCGAGGTACTCGCGCAGGGCCTCGACCTCGGGCAGCTCCGGCATGGTCCCAGCCTGCCGCCGTCTCAGGCGAAGCGCGAGCTGGGTACGGGGCCGGGCGAGGCGACGCGGTCCCGGGGGGCCGCGAGCCAGCCGGGGGCGACGCCGGCCACGAAGGCGCGGAACGCCTCGTCCGGATCGGGCGGGGCCGCTCCGTCGCCGCCGTCCGGGGCGGGGTCCGCCGCGGCGATGTCCCGGGCGATCTCCTCCTCGGACCGGTCGTCGTCCTGCCAGGGCGGGGCGACGAACTGGCACAGCAGCGTGCTGAAGTCGGCGCTCACCGCGGGCGGGTCGGTCCAGCAGGTGGCGTGCTCGGACAGGATCTGGCCGTCGGCGCGGGCGTGCAGCGTGCGGACGAGGTCCGGGTCGCACCGGTTCAGGTCGTAGGCGACGACGAGGGTGTCGGTGCGGCCGGGCTCGTACGGTACGGCGGGCAGCCCGAGCACCGCGGCGGCGGCGAGGCCGAGGATCCGGTCGGACCGGCCCGGCAGCAGCGAGACGCTCGCGGGGCGGCGCCCGGCGGCCTCCAGGGCGATCCCGAGTCGGGCCAGGCCGTGGCGGCACTGCCCGAAGGTGTCCCCGAGGTAGGCGTACCGGCCGGTCATCCCGGCGTCCCAGCCGTACGGGGACAGGGTGCCGAGGAGCCCGCCGGTGAGGCCGTGGTGCCAGCCGCGCAGGTCGGCCGGGCCGAGCGGGTCGGGGTGTCCGGCTCCGCGCTGGGCGTGGCGGGCCCGGCCGCTGCGCCGGACCTGGTGCGCCTGGCGGTCCCGGGCGGGCGCCCACTGCGGGTCCTCGGGCGCGGGAAGAGTGGGCAGCAGCGCCTCGGCGGTGTCCAGGTCCCCGGCGAAGAGGGTGTTGTGCACGAGGAGGTAGGTCTCGGGCCAGGCGGGCAGCCGGTCGCCGCGGCCTGCCAGCAGCGCGGCGGCCTCGGCGTGCCGGCGCTCGTCCTCCAGGGCGGCGACCAGCTCGGTGAGGAGCGGGCGCGAGTCGGGGAGCAGCCCGAGCGCCTCACGCAGCGGTGCGACGGCGAGGAAGGGGATGCCGCGTTCGACGCAGGCGTACCCGAAGTCGTAGAGGGCCTGCGGTTCGTGGGGCCGCGCGGCAGCCGTGCGGGCGGCGTCGGCCAGATCGGTGAACCCGGCCTTGTCGGCCAGGGCCGCGGTGGCCCGGGCCAGCTCGGCGATCGGTGCCGTCTCGGCATGTGGTCGCAGGGACCGGACCGCTCCGGGCAGATCGTCCTGCTGCAGCAAACGGCGTACTTCGTCCATGGTGTCGGTCATCGCCACCGATCCTCGGGGACCGCTGCCGCTCGCCGCAACGGACTTTCCGCGGGCCCGGTGGCCGGGCGCGGCCCTCAGGCCCGGCGGCCCGGCGCGGCCCTCAGGCCCGGGCGGCCCGGCGCCCTCAGGCCCGGCGGCCGGGCGCGGCCCTCAGCCCATGACGAACTCGCACCACACGCATTTGCCGCTGCCGCGCGGTTCCACGCCCCAGACGTCCGCCAGCCGGTCCACGAGCATGAGGCCGCGGCCCGACACCCCCGAATCGCCCGCCTCGCGCCGGCGCGGGAGCGCGCTGGAGCGGTCGGCGACCTCCACGCGCAGCCGGCGTTCGTGGCCCGCCAGGATGCGCAGGGTCACGATGGCGGGTCCGTCCGTGTGCATGAGCGCGTTCACGATCAGCTCGTCCGCGACCAGCTCGATCTCGTCGGCCCGTTCCCGCGCGCCCCAGGCGCGCACCGCCGCGCCGATCATGTGGCGGGCGGCCACCAGGGCCTCCGGGTCGCCCGGTGCCACGTGCTGCTGGAGCCGGCCGCCGCCGGGCGGGGCGGGGGCGGGGCGGCGGCGCAGCAGCAGGAGGGCCATGTCGTCGTTGCCGCCGCGCTCGGTGGCGATCTCGCACAGCCGGTCGGCGAGGAGCTGCAGGTCGGCGGGGCCGCCGCGGATGTGGGAGGCCAGCAGGTGTATTCCGTCGTCGAGGTCGGCCCCGGGGTGTTCGACCAGGCCGTCCGTGCACAGCAGGAGCGTTTCTCCCGGATCCAGTTCCACAGTGGTCACCGGGTACTCGAGCCGGCCGAACTCCGCCGAGAGGCCGAGCGGCATGCCGCCGCCCACCGGGAGCCGGTGGCAGTCCCCGTCGCGGGTGCGCAGCAGGGGATCGATGTGGCCGGCGCGGACCACCTGGAGCACTCCGGTGGAGAGGTCGGCCTCCACATAGGTGCAGGTCGCGAAGCGCTCGGTGTCCAGCTCGTGCAGGAAGACGGAGGCGCGGGCCATGACCGTGCCGGGCGAGTGCCCTTCGGCGGCGTACGCGCGCAGGACGATGCGCAGCTGGCCCATGACCGCGGCCGCGTGGGTGTCGTGGCCCTGGACGTCGCCGATGACCGCGCCGACCCGGCCGCCCGGCAGCGGAATGACGTCGTACCAGTCGCCGCCGATGTCCTGGCCCATGCGGGCGGAGCGGTACCGTACGGCGATCTCCCCGCCGGGGACGGCGGGGATCCGCCGGGGCAGCATGGCCTGCTGGAGGCCTTCGGCCAGGTCGTGCTCCTGCTCCAGCAGCATGGCCCGCTGGAGGCTCTGGGCGATGCTGCTGCCGAGGGCGACGAGCAGGTTGCGCTCCTCCTGGGTGAAGCCGTCCTTGTCCTGGTAGAGCAGTCCGATGGCGCCGATCGGGCGGGCCTGGGCGATGAGCGGCAGGTAGGCGGCGGCCGAGATCCGCATGTACGAGATCTTCGCCCAGAGCGCCGGGTAGCCCTGGGCGAACTCCTCCGCCGAGTCGAGGAAGCGCGGCTGGAGGGAGCGGACCACCTCGCTCATCGGGTACTGCTCGTCGATGCGGGTGTAGCGGGTCCCGGGGACGAAGCTGCCGTCGGGGCCTTCAGCCACCAGGTGGATCCGGCCGGCTTCGACCAGGCCCATCACCATGCCCATGGAGCCCAGCCGCTCCAGGCCGTGGGCGTCGCCGAGCGCGTCGATGACGTCCTGGACGGTGCGGGCGTGCGCGAGCGCGGCGGTGGTGGACTCGACCACCGAGGTCTGCCGGCGCCGTTCCTCGTCGAGTCCGAGGCGTTCCGCCGAGTGGCTGAGTTCCTCCGTGGCGTCCCGGACGATGCCGATGATCCGGTGGGGGCGCCCGTCCCCGCCGCGCATGACGCGGCCCTGGGTGTGGGTCCAGCGCAGCCGCCCGTCCCGGCAGCGGATGCGGAAGTAGGCGCCGTAGCTGTCCACCTCGCTCTTGAGGGCGGAGGAGACCATGGCGTCGAGCCGGGCCGACTCGGCGGGCGGCACGCGCGGGGAGAGGGACTCGGGCCGGCCGCCGTATTCCGCGGGGGTCAGGTCGAAGACGTCGAGGGCGGCTTCGTCCATGTGCATGAGACCGGTGACCAGGTCCCAGTCGAAACTTCCCATGCGGTTGAGCGAGAGCGACCGGTCCGGGTGTGCGGGCCAGTCGTCCGGCAGCGATACGGTGGTCGGCACCGGTCCACCATGACACACGGGCCGGTCAGGCGCTCTCCAGCGGGTGGTCCTGGTCGGCGGCCGGCTGGAGGTCCGGGTCGGTGTAGGGATCGGTGTACGGGTCGGTGGAGGGATCCGTGTACGGGTCGGCGTACGGATCCGTGTAGGAGTCTGCGTAGGGATCGGCGTACGGGTCCTGGGGATCGCCGGGCTGAGTCGTCGATCCGTCGGGGTACGGCGGGAGCGCCGGGTCGGCGGGGTCCTGCGTCAGCGGGTCGGACGGGAGGTCCGACGGCGGCCGTTTCTGGGGCTGCTGGGGCTGCCGGGGCCGGGTGGAGGGGTTCAGCGGCGCTGCGGGGCTCTGCGGCTGGTTCGCGCCCGGTGACTGCGGAGCCGCCTGGTCCGACGGGTACGGGGTGCAGTCCGTCTGCCCGGCCCCGGGGGTGCTCGGGCAGGGCGCTGCGGAGGCGGCGCCGGAGGGGTCGGCCGGGCCGCTCGGGATGCCGTCGGCCGGGTCGTAGGGGGGCAGGGCCTGCGGGGTCCGGTCCTGGGCGCCGTCGTCGCCGCGCTTGCGCTCGATCCAGGTGTTGTCCGCGACGTTGACGATCACCAGGTTGTTGATCACGTGGGTGGTGGGTTCGATGACGACGACCTGGTTGGGCTGGTAGCCGTTCCACGGGTCGCCCTTGTGCACCGGGCTCCCCTTGGCCGCGCGCGGGGAGCCGAGCGGGTTGCCGCAGCCGCACCTGACCCGTGGCATGCCGTGGTCGTCGACGAGGACGGCGGTGCCCGCCTGGAGGACGGACTGGTAGCCGTCGGCGCGGCCGCCGCGGAAGCCGTGGTTGGTGACGCGGGTGTCGGCGCGCAGCACCACGGGGGTGAGCCCGCGCAGGAAATCGGGGATCCTGGCCACTTCGATCCCGGACGCCTCGGCGAAGGCGCGGGCCTTGCCGCTGTCGTCCGTCAGGTGCTGCACCTGCTGTTCCACGTCGCAGCTGCCGAGCCGCTGGGTGCCGCCGTAGAGGCCGGGGGTGGCCGCGTTGACCGTACGGATGCCCTGTCCGGTGGGGTTGGGCAGCGGGGGCTGGACGGGTGCCGACTCGCCGGTGGCCGAGGAGGCGGTGAAGGGGTCGGGGCCGGCGCTGGCCACCGGCTGGAGGTAGACCTCCTGGCTCTCGGGTCCGGCCGCGCTGGTCGGCTCCTCCTGCCCGCCGCAGGCCACGGCGAACAGGCCGAGCAGGGCGAAGAGGGCGGCGCCGGCCGGTGCCTGACGACGCGACGCCTGACGAGGTGTCGGAAGTGACGGTCCGTTCACGAATTTCTCCCTTTTCGCCCCGATTGCTCCCTCTTGTCTGCCGCATCCGCGCGGAAGCCGCAACCGGAGTGCACGTCGAACGCGCCCGAGAGGCCGCACGGGCCCGGCCATCGAACCGAACGCGTTCAAAACATCGGGCGGCCGGACCGGGCCGCCGGACCGGGCCGCCGGACCGGCTCGCCGTACCGCCCACCGCCCGCCGCGCACCGGCCGGTGTCGGTGTCGCCCGGACGGCCGGATACTGGAGGTGATGGACTGGTTCACGGCGCCCGACTACTGGCTGGCCCGGCTGGTCTTCCAGCGGGCCCTTGCCGGCGTCTACCTCGTCGCCTTCATCGGGGCCGCCCTGCAGTTCCGGGCCCTGATCGGGGCGCACGGCATGCTGCCCGTGCCGCGCTATGTACGGTACGTGCCCTTCCGGCGCGCCCCGAGCCTGTTCCAACTGCGTTACTCGGACCGGCTCTTCGCGGGCTGCGCCTGGACCGGGGCCGCCCTGGCCGCGGCCCTGGCCGCCGGAGCCGGGGACGAGGTGCCGCTGGCCGCGGCCATGGCGATGTGGGCGGCCCTGTGGCTGCTGTACCTCTCCATCGTGAACGTGGGCCAGACCTGGTACTCCTTCGGCTGGGAGTCACTGCTGCTGGAGGCCGGCTTCCTCGCGGTGTTCCTCGGCAACGCCCGGACCGGGCCGCCCGTGCTCGTGCTGTGGCTGCTGCGCTGGCTGCTCTTCCGCGTCGAATTCGGGGCCGGGCTGATCAAGATGCGCGGGGACCCCTGCTGGCGGGGGCTCACCTGTCTCTACTTCCACCACGAGACGCAGCCGATGGCGGGACCGCTGAGCTGGTTCTTCCACCACCTGCCGAAGCCGCTCCACCGGGTGGAGTGCGCCGCCAACCACGTGACGCAGCTGGTCGTCCCGGTGCTCCTGTTCACCCCGCAGCCGGTGGCCTCGTACGCGGCCGGGGCCGTCGTCGCGACCCAGCTGTGGCTCGTGCTGTCGGGCAACTTCGCCTGGCTGAACTGGCTGACGATCACCCTCGCCGTGTCGGCGGTGGACTTCACCGGCCTCGCCGGTCCGCCCCCGGCCGCCGCCTCGCAGGAGGGCCCCCTGTGGTTCGTGGTGCTGGTCTGCGCGGTGACCGCCCTGGTCCTGTTCCTCAGCCGCCATCCGGTGCTCAACATGATCTCGCGCCGCCAGGTGATGAACCGCTCCTTCGACGCGCTGCACCTGGTCAACACCTACGGGGCCTTCGGCTCGGTCGGCCGGGTCCGCATGGAGGTGGCGGTGGAGGGTACCGCGGACCGCGTGCCGCGCGAGGACGGCGACTGGAAGGAGTACGGCTTCAGGGGCAAACCGGGCGATCCGCACAGGCTGCCGCGCCAGTTCGCCCCGTACCACCTGCGGCTGGACTGGCTGATGTGGTTCGCGGCGATCTCCCCCGGCTATGCGCGCGACTGGTTCGGGCCGTTCGTGGAGCGGCTGCTGGCGGGCGACCGGGACACGCTGCGGCTGCTGCGCCACAACCCCTTCCCGGACGCCCCGCCCGTCCACGTCCGCGCCCTGCTCTACCGGTACCGCTTCACCACCTGGCGGGAGCTGCGCGAGACCGGGGACTGGTGGCACCGCACGCTGGTGCGGGAGTACCTGCCGCCGACCCGGCTCGCGGACGCCCGGCTGTCAGAGCCCGAGTAGCGCGGCCTCCCGCTCGGCGTCGAGTCCGGGGGCGGGCCGGTCCGGCCGCTGCGGAGCCCGGCCGCCGAGGGAGCACAGCCAGGCCCAGGTGTCGGCGACGGTCTCCGCCACGGGGCGGCACCGCAGGCCGGTCTCCAGGGCCCTGGTCACGTCCCCGCCGAACATGTGGTCGTACGACTCGTCCCCGGGGAGCCAGACCGGCAGCTCGGTCCAGGGCTCGACGCCGGCCGCCAGGATGGCCGCCGGGTCGGTCCAGCGCAGGTCGGCGGCCCCGCCGGTGACCGCGGCGCAGGCATCGAGGAGCGTGCCCATGGTGGCGTGCCCGACCGGGGCGACCAGGTTGTACGGGCCGCCGAGGCCGGCCCCGGCGGCGTCCAGGGTCCAGCGCGCGAGGTCGCGTACGTCGATGTACTGGATCGGGAGGTCCCGCGGGCCGGGGGCGAGCACCGGACCGCCGCGCGCGATGCGGTTGAGCCACCACGGCAGCCGGCCGACGTTCTCGTAGGGGCCGAGGATCAGCCCGGCGCGGACCAGCAGGGCCCGGTCGGCGAAGGCGTCCAGCGCGGCGAGTTCGCCGCCCCTCTTGTCCTCGGCGTAGGCGGTCGAGGCGGCGTCCGCGGAGCCGTCGACGAGGAGGCCGTCCTCCGTCTGCCCGGCGGGGGCGGGGTAGGCGTACACCGAGCGGCTGGAGATGTACACGTACCTCCCGGCCCGGCCGCCCAGCAGGCGGGCGCTGTCGCGCACGGCCGTGGGGGCGCCGCCCCAGGTGTCGACGACGAGGTCCCACCGGCCCTCGGAGAGGGCGGCCAGGCCTCCGGGAGCGGTGCGGTCCCCGTGCAGGGCGCGGGTGCCCGGTGCAGGTGCGTGGCGGCCGCGGTGGAAGACGGTCACCTCCCAGCCCCGGGCGAGGGCGTCCTCGGTGATCGCGCGTCCGACGAATTCGGTTCCACCCAGCATCAGCAGCTTCATGCGATCATCCTGGATCGGCCGGCCGGACCGCGGAAGCGGTGATCGCTCTGGGCGATGACGCTCAGGGCGTAGCACGGCGATGCGGGGCGATGCACCGCCGGGCAGAGCAGCGCCCCCGGTGCGGGTGGGCACGTGGGGGCGCTTGTCACCGCGTCGCGGGCCGGCACGCCGGTCCGCCGACCGGCCGACTAGTCGATGCCGGGCAGGATGTGCGCCTCCGCCAGGTCGTCCTCGTACCCGGCCAGCCGGATCGGGGCTGAGCGCGCCCAGACCTCCAGGCTTCCGAGTTCGTCGGACCGCGTCTTGGCACGCGATCCCGTCCGCTCCAGCAACTTCGGTTCGGGCTTCGTCTTTTCAGTCACCGCGCACTCCTCTGTGTCGCGTAACCCGGCAGGCAGACCGCGGGCCGGGCAAGGGATCAAGGGTTCCGGACGCGGTGGCGCCTTAGTGGAGCGCGGCCCGGATGGGGGCCGTCTTGATGCCCCAGGGTACACATATGAGCGGACCTCCGCTCGATAGGAAGGCAAAATCCGCTGCGCCCTCTCAGTTTCGCCGCGAGTTCAGCAAGTCGTCGGCCGACGGGTACGCCGGAAGTGGTGTGCTCGGACCCGGGATACGGGCGGCGCGAGGGAGGGGGTCGGCGATGTCGGGGTCCGGAGTGCCGGAGGCCGAACTGCCGTGCTTCACCAGTGTGGTTGAGCTGATGGAGCTGTTGCGCGGCAGCCCCGACGACCGCGCCCTGCGGACCGCGGCGCTGCTCCGGCGCTCCCATCCCGCGGACAAGGAACTGCAGCTCGCGGGCCTGCTCCAGGACGTCGGCCGGATGCTCCGTCCGGGTGACGGAGCGCGACACGCCGTACTCGCAGCGCAGGCACTGCGCTCCCTGCTGGGCGACCGGGTGGCCCGGCTCGTACGAGCGGCCGGCGCGACGGGTACGGCCGGTACGGCCGGCGGGACCGGCGGGCCGGACGACGCCGAGGCGGTGGCGACCCTGCGCCGGGCCCGCGAGGCGGCGGGCGCCTCCGGCCCGGACGCCGGCATGCTGGAGGACTGGCGTCCGCTGCTGGAGCTGGTCGCGGCCGGGTCCTGCCGGGCCGCGAACGCGATCGACCCCCTCGGTCCGCCGAGGGGGTCGATCACGCGTACGGGGTAGGCCCGGGGGCCTCAGGGGCTACCAGTTCGCCGGGGCGTAGTCCTTCAGGAAGACACCGAACAGGTCCTCGCCGGCCTCGCCGCGCACGATCGGGTCGTAGACCCGGGCCGCGCCGTCGACCAGGTCGAGCGGGGCGTGGAAGCCCTCCTCGGCGAGGCGCAGCTTGTCGAAGTGCGGACGCTCGTCGGTGATCCAGCCGGTGTCGACGGACGTCATCAGGATGCGGTCGGTCTGGAACATCTCCTGGCCGCTGGTCCGCGTCACCATGTTCATCGCGGCCTTGGCGGCGTTGGTGTTCGGGTGCCCGGCGCCCTTGTAGCCACGGCTGAAGACGCCCTCCATCGCCGAGACGTTGACGACGTACGCCCGCCCGCTGGACGCCTGCCGGGCGGCCGCCGCCATGGCCGGCCGGAGCGCGCTGATCAGGATGAACGGCGACGTGTAGTTGCACAGCTGGGTTTCGAGCAGCTCGACCGGGGAGATCTGGTCGATGGTCTGCACCCAGGTGTTGCTCTCGACCACGTCGGGCAGCAGGCCGCCCGCGTCGATGGCGGTGCCGGCGAGGTGCCGCTCCAGGCTGGCGTTGCCCGCGACCAGGGCGAGGTCCGCGACCTTCTGCGCCTCCAGGCCGCTCACTCCGACGGGCAGTGCGGCCAGGCCGTCGACCGCGCCGGAGTTGAAGGCGCCGATGACGTGGTGGGCGGGGAGCTCACCGGCGGGCAGCGGGGCGGACTCCCCCTCGACCAGCGCCGCGTAGGCGGTGGGCAGGCGGCGCACGGTCTGCGTCGCGTTGTTGATCAGGATGTCGAGCGGGCCGGCCTCGGCGACCTGGTCGGCGAGGGCCACGGCCTGGGCCGGGTCGCGCAGGTCGATGCCGACGACCTCCAGGCGGTGCATCCAGTCCGCCGAGTCCTCCATCGCCTTGAAGCGGCGGATGGCGTCCTTGGGGAAGCGGGTGGTGATCGTGGTGTGGGCGCCGTCGCGCAGCAGCCGCAGCGCGATGTACATGCCGATCTTGGCGCGGCCGCCGGTGAGCAGCGCGCGCTTGCCGGCGAGGTCGGCGCGGGCCTCGCGCCTGGCCCGGTTCTCGACGGCGCAGCCCGGGCAGAGCTGGTGGTAGAAGTAGTCGACCTCGACGTACCGCGTCTTGCAGACGTAGCAGGAGCGCGGGCGCTGGAGTATCCCGGCGATCCGGCCGGCCTCCGTGACCGAGGAGGGCAGGATGCCCTCGGTCTCGTCGTCGATGCGTTCGGCGGAGCCGGTCGCGGTCGCCTCGGTGACGGCCTTGTCGTTGGCGGTCTTGGCGGCGCGGCGCTCCTGACGGCGGCGCTGCTTGACCGTGCGGTAGACGCCCGCGGTGGCGCGGCGCACGGCGATGGCGTCCGGGTGGTCCACGTCGATCCCGTCGAGCTCGGCGAGCACGTCGAGGCAGAGCGCCAGCCGTTCGGGGTCGATGCCCGGTCCGTAGGCCTGCACCTGGTCGTGGCTGTCTTCGGTCACCGTCATGGCCGCTGCCGTTCCTTGATCACTCGTCCGCATCCGCCTGCTGCGGAGGTCCTCAAAAGGGAAACTGTACGGATCCCACGCGCCCCGAGCCAAACCCGTCCGCAGGAGCCTCACGCACCGCGAACAGGCCGTCACCGTACGGGTCCGGTCGGTGATCGAAAGGGACGCCGCCGGGGTGGCGCCGCGCTGGCGGAAGGAACACGCCGCGTACTCCCGTACTACGTCGGGAGTATGACTCGTGACCGCCTGTGGGCGGAGGAATAGCGCAGGTGGGTCCGGCATTGTGGACCTTATGAGTGCACTGGCGCTGTCGGTCCTGCTCTGCCTCGTGTCCGCCGTGGCGTACGCGGGTGGCGCGATCGTCCAGGAGAGGGTCGCGGTGAACACGCCGGACCGGCGGTACGCGCCGCTGCGCCGGGCCGCCTGGTGGGTGGCGGTCGGGCTGAACGGCCTCGGGGCGCTGCTGCACGTGGTGGCGCTCGCGTACGGGCCGCTGAGCCTGGTGCAGCCGCTGGGCGCGCTGACCATCGTCTTCGCGCTGCCGATGGCGGCAGTCTTCGTAGGGCGCCGGGCGGGCGCGGCGGCCTGGCGCGGGGCGGTGCTGACCGCGGTCGGACTCGCCGGGCTGCTGGCGCTGACCGGCGGGAACGGGCGGACGGCGCAAACCCTGGGGGGCGACGAGCGGAGCCTGCTGCTCGTGGTGACCGGGGCGGCGGTGGCGGCGCTGTTCCTGGCGGCGCACCGGATGCACCGGGTGGTGCTGCACAGCGTGCTGCTGGCCGCGGCGGCCGGTACGGCCTTCGGCATGGCCTCGGTGTTCACCAAGTCGGTGGCCGAGGCCGTCGGGTCGGGGGCGCCGGCCGCCATGTGGCCGGACCTGGCGGCGATCGCGGTGCTGGCGTCGGGCGGGCTGCTGCTGTCCCAGGCGGCCTACCGGGGCGCCGGGCTGACCGCGCCGCTGGCCACGGTGACCGTGGTCAATCCGGTGGTCGCGGCGACGGTCGGCATCACGCTGTTCGGCGAGGGCTTCCGTCACGGGGCGGCCGGCACGGCGGCGGCGCTGGCCAGCGCCGTGCTGGCGGCGGCCGGCCTGGTCCTGCTCACGGCCGTGCCGCCGCACGTGCGCGGGTCAGATCAGGTCCCCGGGCCGGAGCGCGTCCCTGGTACGGATCTCGTCCTCGGCCCGGATCTCGTTCCCGGGCCGGATCCCGTCCCCGGGCCGGATCCCGTCCCCGGATCAGATGCGGACCCCGTGGCCCCGCAGGTACTTCAGCGGGTCGATGTCGGAGCCGTAGCCGGGGCCCGTGCGGATCTCGAAGTGCAGGTGCGGGCCGGTGCTGTTGCCGGTCGAGCCGGAGCGGCCGATCCGCTGGCCGCCGGAGACCTGCTGGCCGGACTTCACGCCGAGGGCCGAGAGGTGGGCGTACTGGGAGTACCGGCCGTCGGTGTGCCGGATGATGACCTGGTAGCCGTAGGCGCCGGCCCAGCCGGCGGATACGACCTGCCCTGGTCCGACGGACTTGACGGTCGTGCCGGTGGCCACGGGGAAGTCGACGCCCGTGTGGTAGCCGCTGGACCAGGAGGATCCCGAGACGCGGTAGGCGGTGCCGAGGGCGGCGTCGACGGGAGCGGAGAAGCCGCCCGCGGCGGGCTTCTGCTGCGCTGAGGCGGGCTGGGTGTCGGGCTTCGCCGCAGGCTTCTCGGCGGGCTTCTCGGCCGGTTTCGGAGCCGGCTTCGACGCCTCCTTCGGCGCCTGCTTCTCCACGGGCTTCGGCGCGGGCTGCTCCGCCGGCTTCTGCGCGGCTGGCTCCCCGGGCTTGACCGGTTCGGCCGTCCGCGGCGGCTTCTCCGGGTTCTGCGCGGGCGGGGCCGGCGGGGCGGTGGTGACCCGCATCGTGAGCCGCTGACCCGGGAAGATCAGGTTCGGGTTGTCGCCCACGACGGCCCGGTTGGTCTCGTAGAGCGCCTGCCAGCCGCCCTCGACCCGCTGCTCGGTGGCGATCGCGGAGAGCGAGTCGCCCGGCGCGACGACATACGGGCTGGGCAGGACCGAGGTTCCGGTCGGGCGGGGCGCGGTGCCCTGCGCCGAGGCCGTCCGCACCTCCGGCGCCCGCTGCTGCGTGCGCGCCTCGGGCTGCGCGGGGACCTGCGCGGCGAGGGCCGGCGACGGGCCGCCCCGGGTGAGCCCGGCCCCCTTCCCGCAGTGGGGCCAGGCCCCGGGCCCCTGCCCGTTGAGCACCTTCTCGGCGACCGCGATCTGCTGCTCCTTGGTGGCCAGGTCGGCGCGCGGGGCGTAGGTGGTACCGCCGAAGGCCCGCCAGGTGCTCTGGCTGAACTGGAGTCCGCCGTAATAGCCGTTGCCGGTGTTGATGCGCCAGTTGTTGGTCGACTCACAGGCGGCGACCTTGTTCCACGTGTCCACGGAGGCGGCTTCGGCCACTCCGGCGCCCATGAAGGGGAGCGCGATCCCGGCCCCTCCCGCGGTGACGGCCAGCGAGGCCCGGTTGATGCTGCTCGGCTGATACCGGCGGTGCCGGCCCCGTACGCCCATGGGAGCCCCCCATTCGAGTCATCAGGAATCGCACAACGTAACGTCGGGATCATTGCACGGCAAGGGAGCAACGGGGCGCTCTTCAGCGGAACTTGACAATCCCCCGACGGGCCGCGGCGCCGCGGGACCGACGGCGGGGTAGCGTCGGCACAGCCCGCACACCGAAGCACGCAGGAGCGCACAGATGAGCACCAGCACGGCCCAGATCGGCGTCACCGGCCTCGCAGTCATGGGCAGCAACCTGGCCCGCAACTTCGCCCGCAACGGATTCACCGTGGCCGTCCACAACCGCACCGCCGCCAGGACGACGGCGCTGGTGGAGGAGTTCGGTCACGAGGGCGCGTTCGTGGCCGCCGAGTCGGCCAAGGAGTTCGTCGACGCGCTGGAGCGCCCCCGACGCATCGTCATCATGGTGAAGGCCGGGGAGCCGACCGATGCCGTGATCCGCGAGTTCGCCCCGCTGCTGGAGGAGGGCGACGTCATCATCGACGGTGGGAACGCCCACTTCGAGGACACCCGTCGTCGCGAGCGCGAACTGCGCGAGCAGGGGATCCACTTCGTGGGCGTGGGCATCTCCGGCGGCGAGGAGGGGGCGCTGCTCGGCCCGAGCATCATGCCGGGCGGCTCGAAGGAGTCGTACGAGTCCCTCGGCCCGCTGCTGGAGAAGATCGCGGCGAAGGCCGCCGACGGTACGCCGTGCACCTCCCACGTGGGTCCCGACGGCGCCGGACACTTCGTCAAGATGGTCCACAACGGCATCGAGTACGCCGACATGCAGCTCATCGCCGAGGCCTACCACCTGCTGCGCGACGTCGCCGGCTACTCTCCCGCGAAGATCGCGGACACCTTCCGGGACTGGAACCGGGGGCGCCTGGACTCCTACCTGATCGAGATCACGGCGGAGGTGCTGGCCCACACGGACGCCGCGACCGGGCGCCCGTTCGTCGACGTCGTGACGGACGCGGCCGAGCAGAAGGGCACCGGTCGCTGGACCGTGCAGATCGCCCTGGACCTCGGGGTGCCGGTGTCGGGGATCGCCGAGGCGGTGTTCGCCCGCGCCGTCTCGGGCCACGCGGACCTGCGTACGGCCGCTCGCGGACTCGCGGGTCCGGCGCCGGCCGCGCTGGCGCCGGAGGCGGCGGACGCGTTCGCCGCGCAGGTGGAGGAGGCGCTGTACGCGTCGAAGATCGTCTCGTACACGCAGGGGTTCCACCAGATCCGGGCCGGCAGCGAGGAGTACGGCTGGAGCGTGGACCTGGGCGCGGTGGCCTCCCTGTGGCGCGGCGGCTGCATCATCCGGGCGGCGTTCCTCGACCGGATCCGCGCGGCCTACGACGCGCGGCCCGACCTGCCGAGCCTGCTGGCGGACGAGCGTTTCGCCGAGGAGATCGGGGCGGCGCAGGAGGGCTGGCGATCGGTGATCGCGGCCGCGGTGGGCGCGGGTATTCCGGTGCCAGCCTTCGCGGCGTCACTGGCCTACTACGACGCGCTGCGCGCGGAGCGGCTCCCGGCGGCCCTCACCCAGGGCCAGCGGGACTTCTTCGGGGCGCACACCTACCGGCGGACCGACCGTGAGGGCTCCTTCCACACCCTCTGGAGCGGCGACCGCTCCGAGATCCGCACGGACTGACCCCTGCGACTCCTACGACTCCTGCGCCCTGCTCCAGGGCCCGGGCTGGGGAACCGGCGCGGGTCCCGGGGGCGGGGGCACCGGGTCCGGCTCCGGGACGGGGCCGGGTACGGGCGGCACGGGGCGCGGGATCGGCTCGGGGTCCGGGAAGGGGTTGGGCGCCGGCGTCGGATCGGGCTCGGGGGGCGGCGGCTGTGTGTCTTCGAGTTTTCGCACCATGAGTTTTCGCACCATATACGGCACTTTCCCGCGAACGCGGCTCGTACGCCCCCGGGGTGCCCTGCCGGTCGGCCGACTGAGGGAGCGGAGCCCGGCGCCGGAGCACGCGAACCCGGCCTGACCGGCCCGACCGGCAGGCCCACCCCCTACGGCTCGGCCGTCAGGGCGAGGGCGGCGGCCAGGCCCGGAGCGGGGCTGGCCAGCACCGGGATCCCGGTCGTGGTCAGCCCGGCCGCGCCCGCCATGGAGGCCTGGGCCAGGACGATGACGTCGGCGCCGGTCACGGCGTCGGCGGCCTCGGCGACCCGGGCGAGGCAGCGGGCGGTGTCGCCCGCCTCGAAGCTCTCCCAGGCTCCGGCGACGAGGTGGGTGGTGACCGACACCGGGAGCCCGTGCCCGTCGGCCTCCTGGGCGATCAGCTCCGTGGTCGGGGCGAGCGTCGATCCGAGCGCGGCCAGGACGGCGATGCGCGGGCCGGTGCGCACGGCAGCGGCTGCCATCGGCCGGTCCACGCGCAGCACCGGGGCGCCGAGGGCCGGAGCCAGAGCCTCGGCGGTCGCCCCGATCGTGGAGCAGGTGACCAGTACGGGGCCCGGCCCGGCTCCGGCGAGCAGCTCCAGCAGAGCCGGGGCGACGGACCGCGGCCCGTTCGCACGGGCCCGGTCCAGCAGCTCCGGCGCCACCAGGTGCCGCAGGGCGGCCCCGGGGTGGTGCCGGTCGCGCAGCGCGTCGAAGACGGGGACGTGCGCGGGCGAGGTGTGCAGCAGGGTCAGGCCGCGGGCCGCGGAGCAGGCCGTCACCACAGGTCGGAGTCGGCCGCCAGCTGCGCCTTGGCCGCCGCGGTCACCTCGGCGGGCGGGACGGGCGCCTCGTCGGGGTGTTTGGCGGCCCAGCTCGCCGCGTACGGGCAGAGCGGGACCACGGGCACGCCTTCGGCCTCGGCGAGTCCGTAGAAGGTCCTGACCAGCCCTCCGGCGATGCCCCGGCCCTCGTGGCCCGGCTCGACGATCGTGTGCACCGCCACCAGGGCGTGGGGCGGCCCGGCGAGCACGAAGTAGGCGATGTGGCCGACCGCCGTCCCGTCCTCGACGGCGAGCAGCCGTCCGGCCTTGCGCTCGTCCCGGTACTCGATCGACATGTTCGTGCTGTCGGGCATGGGCCCCGGCTCCTTCTCGGACTCAGCTGGCGGCCACGGCGTGGGGGCTGCGCTCCTGGTCCGTGCCCGGTACGGGGGCGGAGGGATCCGCGCCCAGTTCGATGATCCGGTTGTCGGCGTCGACGTGCACGACACGCGGCTTCAGCGCCCGCGCCTCGGCGTCCTCGACCTGTGCGTAGCTGATGAGAATGACGAGGTCCCCGGGGTGCACCAGGTGCGCGGCGGCCCCGTTGATCCCGATCACGCCGGAGCCGCGCTCGCCCTCGATGACGTAGGTCTCCAGCCGCGCCCCGTTGGTGATGTCCACGATGTGGACGAGCTCCCCGGGGAGCAGGTCGGCGGCGTCCAGCAGATCGGCGTCGACGGTCACGGACCCGACATAGTGCAGGTCGGCCTGGGTGACGGTGGCCCGGTGAATCTTGGACTTGAACATGGTGCGCATCATGTTGGTCTCCTGTAAGACGGCTCCCTGCCTGCTTTCTGCAGGTCAAGGGCGCTACGCACTCTACACGGACGCCCTTTGAGACGACGATGAAAAAGGAACATCGCCCTCTCTGCCGAGCACCCTCGCAGCCTGCGCTTCCGTGTCGACCAGGCTCCTCTGAAGCCGCCGACCAGACGTCACGCCACCTCGACGAAGCCGTCATCGACTTCGCCCCCGGGCTCCACGCCGGAGTGGGAGGCACTGAGCGATCTGGGCATCAGCGAGTACGCCGCTTTCGGCAACGACATCAACGACCTGGGCATGCTGTTCAACGCCCGACACGCGGTACGCGTCGGCACGCACGCCGGCCTCGACGCCGTGGCGGGCGTCACCGTCACCTCGGAGCGGGCGCCGTCGCCGACGAAATCTCCCGCCTGGCGGCGCCCATGCCCGCGTTGATGCTGAGGCCGACCACGATGGTCCGCTACCGCGACTGCGTCCGAAACGACCTCACCCCGGCCTTCGGCACCCTCGGGCTCGACCAGCTCGCCCACTGGCACATCTCGCCTTCGTCGCCAGCCAGCTCACCGCCGGACGAGGCAGAACCACCTTCTACCGCTGCCTGGCCACCCTCTCCAGCGCCCTCGGCGACGCCGTCCGCCAACACGCCTTCCGCTGCACGGCATCAGGGACCGGACCGCGATCGGCTCATCGCCGCTGCCACTCCTCTGCCAGGAGTCGGTAGGAGCGGACCCGGTCGGCGTGGTCGTGGGTGATGGTCGTGATGATCAGTTCGTCGGCGCCGGTGGCCTCCTGCAATTGCTCAAGCTGGTCCGCAACCTGCCCGGGTGAGCCGACGAACTGGGTGTCGACGCGGTCGGCGACCAGGGCCCGGTCCGCTTCGGTCCAGGCGTGGGCGCGGGCCTCGTCCGGGGTCGGGAAGGGTATGGCGCCCTCGGCCGTACGGATGCTGCGGACCCACGGGCCGTAACCGGTGGCCAGTTCGCGGGCGGTCGCGTCGTCCTCGGCGACGACGACGTCGGCAGAGACGCTGACGTAGGGCTTGTCGAGGTGGTCGGAGGGCTGGAACGCGACGCGGTAGCCGTCGGCCGCCTCCAGTACGGTGGCCGGGCTGACGTGGTAGTTGGCGGCGAAGCGCAGGCCGTTGCGGCCGGCGACGTCGGCACTCTGTCCGCCGCTGCTGCCGAGGATCCATACCTCCACGTCCGCGCCCTCGCCGGGGACGGCGTGCGCCTCGGTCCCGTCCGCGGAGCGGTAGTCGCCGCGCAGGAGCGCGAGGATGTCGTCGACCTGCTCGCCGTAGTCTTGGGGGCGGGCGCCGGGCTGGTGGAGCAGTTGTTGCTGGAGCTGGAAGCGGGGGGAATCGAGCAGGTGCTCGAAGGAGAACCGGGGTGGGATCTTCAGGCCGTTGGGCGCGCGCCCGTCGACGACGGGGGTGGCGGTCGGCCGGGGGTCCGCCGTCTGCCCGGCGGGTCGTCCGCCGGAGCGGCCGAGACCCAGATCGAGTCGCCCGGGATGCAGGGCGTCGATCAGGCCGAACTCCTCGACGGTGGAAAGGGCGGTGCGGTGCCCGAGCTGTACGGCACCGGAGCCGATTCTGATGGTGGAGGTCGCGGAGGCGGTCAGGGCCAGCACGACGGCGGGAGAGGATCCGGCCACGCCCGGGTTGAGGTGGTGCTCGGCGAACCAGTAGCGGGTGTAGCCGAACCGCTCGGTCTGCTGGGCCAGGTCGATGGTGTTGCGCAGCGCCTGGGCGGCGCTGGAGTCGGACGGGATCGGGACGAGGTCGAGGACTCCGAGGGGATGCCGGACATGGTCGGGGGGCTCCTCAGCGGTCGGTGGGCGCGGGCGCTGGTACGGATATGAGTTCGGGTTCGGGTGCCGCCGTGACCGGGGCCCAGGGGAACGGCGGGTCGGGGATGTCGCGTCGCAGCACCGGTGCGATCGCGGACTGGAAGAGTTCGAGTGAGGCCCGGTGCTGGGCGTGGGTGAGACCGCCGGCGTCAGCCTGCAGGTGGAGCACGCTGTGTCCGAACCGCTCGTGGTAGCGGTGCACCTTGTCGATGATCTGCTGCGGGCTGCCGATCAGCGCCGAGCTGCGTTCGACGAAGTCCTCCAGGGTGGTGAACACCGGCTCCAGGCCCTGGCTCTTCTGGAACGCGAGCTGCCCCTCGAACACCGGCCGGTACGCGGCGACGGCTTCCTGTGAGGTGCGGGCAGCGTAGTAGCCGGCCGTGCCCGCGCCGACGACGGCCCGGGCCGGGTCGCGGCCGTAGTGCTCCCAGCGCTCCCGGTAGTGGCGGATGAGTTCGGCGTACGGCTCGATCGGGTGGGTGACGTTGGCCGAGAAGAGCGGATCTCCGCAACGTGCGGCGAGGTCGACCGACTCCCGGCTGGTCGCGCTGCCGTGCCAGACCCGGACGGGCTGCTGAAGGGGTCTCGGCCACACCTCGGCGTCGGTCAACTCGGGCCGGAAGCGCGGGGAGGCGCTCACCTTCTCCTGCCGCCAGATGCGGCGGAACAGCTCGTAGCTCTCGGCGTTGCGCTCCCACTGGTCCTCGGGCGTGACGTGGAACAGCTCGCGCTGGGCGGTGCCGTTGCCCTTGCCCTTGCCGATGATCAGGTCGAGGCGGCCGGCGGACAGGTGGTCCAGGGTCGCGTAGTCCTCGTAGGCGCGCACCGGGTCGAGCAGGCTGAGCGTGGTGACGGCGGTGAAGAGGCGGATCCGGGAGGTGAGCGCGGCGATGTGACTGAGCACGACCGGCGGCGAGGAGGAGATGAACGGCCGCTCGTGGCGTTCGCCGACGCCGAAGCCGTCGAATCCGAGCTCCTCGGCCAGCAGCGCGTTGTCGACCACCTCGCGGAAGCGCTCGTGGGTGGACTTCTGTACGCCGGTCACCGGGTCCGGGGCGTGCACGATGAGGGTGATGGCCAGGAACTTCACGACGCCACCCGCCGGATCTCCGGCCGTTCCGCGCGGGCGTCGGGGTGGGCGAGGCCGAGGTGGTCGCGGAGCGTGGTGCCCGTGTAGTCGTGGCGGAACACTCCGCGTTCCTGGAGCAGCGGGACGACGGTGTCGGCGAACTCGTCGAGGCCGCCGGGGGTGAGGTGCGGAACCAGGATGAAGCCGTCGGCGGCGTCCGTCTGGACGAAGTGGTCGATGGTGTCGGCGACGGTGGCCGGGGAGCCGATGAACGACTGGCGGCCGGTGGTCTCGATGACCAGTTCACGGATCGACAGGTTCTCCGCGGCCGCGCGCTCGCGCCACTGCCTGGCCAAGGCGAGAGGGTCGCGGAACATCCGGACGCTGGCGCGTCCGCGCGCGATGGTGTTCTCGCCGGGGTCCGGGTCGATATCGGGGAGCGGGCCGTCCGGGTCGTACGCGGAGAGGTCCCGGTTCCAGATGTGTTCGAGGTAGGTGATCGCGGTCTGACCGCTGACCTGTTGGCGGCGTACCTCGCGGGCCAGCTCCTGCGCCTCGGCGTCGGTGTCGCCGAGTACGAAGGTGGCCGCGGGCAGGATCAGGAGCTGGTCGTGGCTTCGGCCGTGGCAGGCCAGGCGTCCCTTGACGTCGGTGTAGAAGGCCTGGCCGGCTTCCAGCGTGCTGTGCCGGCTGAAGATGGCGTCGGCCTCGGCGGCGGCGAACTCGCGGCCCTCGTCGGAGTCGCCCGCCTGGAAGATCACCGGGCGGCCCTGCGGGCTGCGCGGGACGTTGAACCGGCCGGCGATGTCGAAGTGCTGCCCCTGGTGGACGAAGGCTCCGGCTTGCGCGTCGTTGAGGAAGAGGCCGGATTCCCGGTCGGCGACGATCTCGTCGCCGTGCCAGGAGTCGAACAGCTCGGTGGCGGTGGAGAGGAACTCCCTGGCCCGGGAGTAGCGCTGGCCCTCCGGGAGGAAGCCGCCCCGCCGGAAGTTCTCGCCGGTGAAGGCGTCCCAGGAGGTGACGACGTTCCAGGCGGCGCGTCCGCCCGACAGATGGTCCAGGCTGGCGAACTGGCGGGCGACCTCGTAGGGCTCGTTGAAGGTGGAGTTGATGGTGCCGGTCAGGCCGAGATGCTCGGTGACGGCGGCGAGCGCGGACAGGACGGTGAAGGTGTCGGGCCGCCCCACCACGTCCAGGTCGTATATCCGGCCGCCCTGTTCGCGCAGTCGCAGTCCCTCGGCGAGGAACAGGAAGTCGAACTTGGCGCGTTCGGCGGTGCGCGCGAAGTGCGCGAACGAGCTGAACTCGATGTGGCTGCCGGCCCGGGGGTCGCCCCACACAGTGGTGTTGTTGACGCCGGGGAAGTGGGCCGCGAGATGGATCTGCTTCAGGGGCTTGCCGGTGGGCGGCTTCGTCATGGTGGTACGGCTCCTGCGGCTCAGACGGCGGCGGCGTAGCGGTTCGCGGGGCGGGCGAGTCCGAGCAGCCCCCGGAGGGTGTCCGCCTCGTAGGCGTGCCGGAAGGCGCCTCGGCGTTGGAGTTCGGGCACCAGGCCCCGTGTGATCTGTGCCAGGTCGTGCCCGATCACTCCGGGGCGCAACCGGAAGCCGCTCAGGCCCGCCTGGCGCAGCTCAAGGAGCCGATCTGCCAGTTGCCCGGGCGTGCCCGTGAACACCTCGGCGTCGCTGGTGCAGGTGTAGCCCGCCAGGTCGTCCAGGCGTGCCTTGTGGTTCTCCGCCGCCGTGGGATCGTCGTCCAGGAACACGACCAGGTCGCCGAAGATGTGCAGTCGTTCCTCCGCCCGTCCTGCGGCGGCCTGGGCGGCACGGATCGTGGTGACGATGGCGCGGGCCTGGTCGGTGTCAGGTGGAGTGACGTACCCGATGTCGGCGGAACGGCCGACGAGTTGGTACGGCACGCTGTCGTGCGCGAGTGCGCTGACGAGGGGCTGGCCCTGCGGGGGCCGAGGGGTGATCGAGGGGCCCTTGACGCTGAAGTGCTTGCCCTCGAAGTCGATGTAGTGCAGCTTGTCGCGGTCGATGAAGCGCCCGGTGGCGACGTCACGGATCTCCGCGTCGTCCTCCCAGCTGTCCCACAGGCGGCGCACCACCTCGATGTGGTCGGCGGCCTCCTCGAAGACTTCGGCGATCAGGTCCCGGCCGGCCGGGGTGTCCCGGTCCTCGATGCGGAGGGGCGGGAAGGTGCGGCGGCCGAAGTGCGCGGCCTCGATCGGTCGTGCCGTCACCTGGACGCGCAGGCCCGCGCGGCCGCCGCTGACGTAGTCCAGGGTGGCGATCGCCTTGGAGATGTGGAACGGCTCGGTGTGGGTCGCGACCACGGTCGGCACAAGGCCGATGTGCCGGGTCAGCGGTGCGACCCGGGCGGCGACGAGCACGGCGTCCAGTCAAAGACGCCGTTGCGCCAGGCCGCGGCCTGGGAGGCGGCGGCCTGGCGCAACGGCGTCTTCCCCCTCGCCGACGGCAGCGGCGCGCTGGCCCGCCGCAATCCGGCCGAGGAGCGGTTCCACCGCCCCCTGACCCTGCTGGCGGGCACACCCGAACTGGAGCGCTACCGCTCCTCCCGGCTCATCTCGTTCCGCTCCTTCGACGTCACCGTCGAGCTCGACGAGCACGCCGCGTCGGACCAGGGCGTATTCGTCTCGCACGGCGACCAGGGCGGCGGCTACAGCCTGTACGTGGAGGACGGGCGGGTCCGGTTCGCCTACAACGAGTACGGCGACCTGCACGAGACCGACGCCGGCCCGCTGCCCGCGGGCCGGCGGACGGTCACGCTCTCGGCCGCTGCGGTGGAGGGCCTGCGCTGGGAGTTCCGCATCTTGATCGACGGTGTGGAGACCGGCCGGTCGGACAGCGTCCACCAGCTCATAGGCATGGCGCCCCTGCAAGGCATCAGCGTGGGCGTGGACCGCAAGTCCCCGGTCTCCTGGCCGGTCTACGAACGCCACCGCAGCTTCCGCTACACCGGCCGCCTGCGCTCGGTGACCTACACCCCGGGACCGCAGGCGCCCTGCGACCCGGCGGTCGTGGCCCGCGCGCTGAAGGAGGCCGCCGCCGCCTTCGAGTGACGGAAGACGCGCACGGGGCCGGCCACGGGCGCGTCCGCCCGGCGGACCCCGACCGCCGGGCGGACACCCCCTCCTCGTCCCGGCCCCGTGTTGCCCGTGCGCTGCGGAACCATGACAGCGTGACCAAGCTGTGGCGGGCGGCTGCGGAAAGATCTCCAGATGCGCGGCTGGCGCCCGGTGGCAGCGAGGATCTGAGCGAACGTCGTGTCGCGCGAAGCTCGCGCGTTCAGCGGCGCCTCCGCTCGTGCACGGGGATGTCCTCCCCCGTCGAGCTGGTTGCGGACGGTTGCGTACACCGACCGTCCCGCACGGGGGTGGGGGGTGCGGGGGTGGGGAGGCGTCCGGCAGCTCAGTCGTGCCGGGCGAGCTTGAGTGCGGAGACGAGGAGGATCACGGCCAGCGCCGGAATGAGCACCACGTCCGGGAAGACACCGAGGAGCAGCCCGCCGAGGACGGCGCCGGTGATGGAGCCCGCGGCCATGGTGGCGGTGAAGCGAAGGGTGGCTCCGAGGACGGCGAAGCTGCCGTCGCGGCTGTAGCGCGCGAACGCGACGAGCATCGTGGGCAGGGAGACCAGCAGGGACAGGCTCCCGGCGGTCTTGATGTCCTCGCCGAACAGCAAGACGATCGTCGGGATCAGCAGCTCGCCGCCGGCCACGCCCATGATCGCGGCGACGACGCCGATGCCGAACCCGGCAGCGACACCGGCGGGGATCCGGGCCGCGGGCGGCAGGTCGAGGGCGCCCAGGGTGGTCGTGTGGGTGAGGACCAGGGCGGCGGCCATGAGGACCATCAGCGCGGCCAGCACCCTGTAGAGGGTGGTGGAGCGCATCCGCACGGCCCAGGACGCACCCGCCCAGGCCCCGAGCAGGCTGCCGGCCAGCAGGTTGACCGCGGCAGGCCATCGGGCGGCGACCTCGGCGGCCGGGACCGCCGCGAGGCGGGCGGGCAGCGCGACCAGGACCACGACCAGGCTCATCGCCTTGTTCAGGATCACCGCCGAGAGCGCGGCGAACCCGAACAGGCCGATCAGCAGCGGCAGGCGGAACTCCGCACCGCCCAGCCCGATCATCCCGCCCAGCACACCGATGACCGCTCCCGCGCCGAACACCACCGGCACGGAGCGGGTACGGAGCGGATGGAAGGCCTGGTCAGTGCTCATGGCGGGCATCCTCTCCGGAATGCGGGCCGTCCGGCTACGTCCCACCCTCACCTTCGGGGCAAGGCACCGGACACCCGACGCTGATTCGTCGAGACCTCCGACCTGCGCTACAGCAGCCTCCGCCGCCCGTCGCCGACCTCCGGCCGCGCCTCCGCGGTCACCCCGCGGCGGCCGCCGGCCCCGGTCCGCGGCCACCTCCAGTTCCTCCTCCCCTCAGGACGGAAAGCGCAGCGCACGCGGACAACGGCAACCGGGCACCCGTCGTCCCGGAGGGGGGCCGCGACGGGGCGCGCCCGGACACGGGAGCCCGGCCCGGTGGTGCTGGACATCGCCGGGCGGCGACGGGGACACACCGTCACCGTCCGGGCTGTCACGGCCGCGCGGGTAGATCGCTGGGCCGCATCCGGTGTCAGGCCGTGTCCGGGGGGTCGTGTGCCGTGATGGCACCGAGTGGGTCCTCGCGGGCCGGGCTGCGCCCGCTTGCGCGGCGTTCCTGCCCTTCGGGGAGGGGCAGGACCGCCAGCGCGGTGTCCGCAATGTTCCGGAGCGTCTCCGGGTCCAGGCCTGCCTTGCCCACCGCCTCGATACCGCGGACCACCGTCAGCAGCAGTGCAGCCAACTGCTGCGGATCCACGGCGCTGTCGATGTCGCCGTGGCGCTGGGCGGCGCTGATCTCCGCCCGCAGCAGGGCCTGCAGTTTCGTCATGGTCTCGGCCGACTGTCCGGCGACCGTCGGATCGTGCTGGGCCAGTTCCGCCGCGCCCTTGGCCAGCAGGCACCCGCGGCGTTCGGTGTCGGAGGCGGTGTTCTCCGCCATGAGGTGCACGTACCCCGACAGCCGGGCCATGGCCTCTGCGTCCGGGCCGCCTGCCAGCTGCCCTTCGGCCACCTCGACGACGGCGGTGCACCAGTCGCCGTACACGCGATGGAACAGCTTGCCCTTGTCGCCGAACGCGCCGTACAGGCTGCCTTTGCCCAGGCCGGTCGCCCGGGCGATGTCGTCCATCCGGGTTCCTGCGTAGCCGGTCGTCCAGAACTGTTCCCGGGCCCGGTCCAGGACCTGGTGTTCGTCGAATGCGCGTGGTCTCGCCATGGCCTCACCGTACCCATTCTTGACTCGATCGTCCATTACTGCCTACGTTATGGACGATCCATTCCATAACTGAAGGGGTTCACCATGCCAGGCGTGCTGCAGGAGAAGGTGGCTGTGATCACCGGAGGGACCAGCGGGATCGGGCTTGCCATCGCTCACCGTTTCGTCCGGGAGGGCGCACGGGTCTTCGTGACCGGCCGGGACGTCGACCGCCTCGAAGCAGCGGTCGAGGAGCTGGGCCCTTCGGCCACCGGCGTACGATCCGACGTCTCGGTCCTGGCCGACCTGGACGCGCTCTACGCGCGAGTCCGCGAGGAGACCGCACGCATCGACGTGCTGGTGGCCAACGCGGCGATCGTCGCGGACGCCTCGCTCGGCGCCCACACCGAGGCAAACGTCGACCTGACGCTCGCCGTGAACGTCAAGGGCCCGCTGTTCACCGTTCAGAAGGCGCTTCCGCTGCTGGCGGAGAACGCCTCCATCCTGGTCGTCGGCTCGAGCAACAGCGCCCGGCCCAATGAGCAGCTCGAGGTGTACAGCGCCTCGAAGGCGGCTCTCAGCAACCTCGTCCACAACTGGGCCCGGCAGTCACGGGAGCGCCGATTCCGAGTCAACGTGCTCAGCCCGGGACCCACGCGGACCTCCGGCCTGCTGGGCGCCGCGGGCCCGGACGTCGAGCAGTTCGCCGAAGCCGTCGTGCCCCTGGGGCGGCTGGCGGACCCTGCGGAAATCGCCGAAGCCGCCCTCTTCCTGGCTTCGGACGCCTCCTCGTTCATCACCGGCGCCGAACTCTTCGCCGACGGCGGCTACACCCGGGCCTGAGCGACGGACGGTGGTGCGCACCGCTCCCGTTCGCGCACGGCCCGCCCCCCAGGGCCATGTGACAGACCGGCCCCCGCTCGGTCCGAACCGGCTCGGGCGCGCCGTACCTGCCTGTACCTACGACGCACTGCCGCGCCTTGAGCACCGCGTTCGGCCCGCGAACTCCGTCGCAAGCGACGCCGCCAGGGCCCAGCGCCGCGCCGGACCCGCTGCTCGGTACAGCGCCCATACCGGGCGGCGTTCGGCTCCGACCGCCGCCGGGAGTCACGTAGCGGGGCCCCCGCCCCTCGCGACCCCCGCCGGCGGTCTCTCCTGACCGAGCGCCGTCACATGCTCTTCATGTCCTGTGCATGGTCCGCGCGTGGTTCCTCGATCCATGATCAGCGCACGCCCGCACCCGCCATCGAGGAGCAGTCGCCCATGTCCAGCCGCCGTACCTTCCTGACCGGTTCGACCGCCGTGCTCGGCCTGCCCGCCATCACCGCCGCGGTTGCCGGGTCGGGCCAGGCAGCGGCCTCGGTGGCGGCCCCGAAGGCGGGCGACACCGAGGCCGGCAGGCCGCCGAGCTTCGTCGTCGTCCTTGCCGACGACCTCGGGTACGGCGAACTCGGCTCTTACGGACAGAAGTTGATCAGCACGCCCCGTCTGGACCGGCTCGCCGCCGAGGGAATGCGCTTCACCGACGCCTACTCCACCGCCGCCGTGTGCGCACCCTCTCGCTGCTCCCTGCTGACCGGACTGCACACCGGCCACTCCACGGTGCGCGCCAACCCCTCCGCCGGCGGGCAGGGATCGCTCACCGCGACGGACACCACGTTCGCCCAGGTACTGCGCGCCCGCGGCTACCGGACGGCTGTGATCGGCAAGTGGGGCTTCGGACCGGAGACGGCGGGCCAGGAAAGCCATCCGGCCGCGCGCGGGTTCGAGGAGTTCTACGGCTACATCACCCACGGCCACGCGCACGAGTACTACCCCGAGTACCTGTGGCACAACAATGCCAAGGAGTCCATCCCGGCCAACGCCGGCGGTGCGAAGGCCGTCTACGCCCCGGACCTGCTGGAGCAGCGCGCCCTGGAGTTCATCGATACCCACGCCGATGAGCCGTTCCTGCTGCTGCTCACGCCGAACGTGCCGCACGCACCCAGCGACGTACCGGACACCAGCGCGTACGCCGACCGCGGCTGGAGCGCCGCGAACACGGGCCACGCGGCCAGGTCAGCCACCTCAACTCGCTGGTCGGCAAAGTGGTCGACCGGCTCCGCGCCCACGGGCTGGAGCAGGACACGGTCGTCCTCGTCACCAGCGACAACGGCCCCCACGAGGAGGGCGGGGTCAACCCGGACCTGTTCGACGCGAACGGCCCGCTGCGCGGATACAAGCGCAACCTCTACGAGGGCGGCGTACGGGTGCCCCTCATCGCCTGGGGGCCCGGCCGCGTAAGCCAGGGCACCAGCGACCGTCCGACCCCGTTGACCGATGTGCTCCCCACCCTGGCCGAGCTCGGCGGCGCCCCGTCTCCCAGCGATGTGGACGGGCTGTCGGCCGCTCCCCTGCTCGCCGGCAGCGCCGACTCGGCCCGTCATGGACACCTGTACTGGTTCCGCGACGAATGGGGCGTCACCAGCCGGGCCAACGCACAGGACAACAAGCGCGCCACATGGCTGGCCGAGGCGGTGCGCCAGGACGACTGGAAGGCCGTCCGCTTCGCTCCCGAACGTGACCACAACCTCCCCGACGACAAGTGGCAGGTCGAGCTGTACGATCTGGCCGCCGATCCCGGCGAGAGCCGCAACGTCATCGACAGGCACGCGGCCAAGGGCCGCGAACTCGTGGCGCTGATGCGCTCCTCCTGGAAGGACGCCTATCCGCGCAAGCCGTTCGGCACGCGGCTGACCCTGCCCCGGCTGGCCGTCCCCGGTGAGGCGTTCACCGTGACCGCCACGCTGGACAACGGCTCCGCACGGCCCTGGGCCGATGCCGTTCTCGCCCTGCGCGCGCCCACCGGCTGGACCGCGACCCCCGTCTCCCCGGCCACGGCGGACCAGCTCGCCGCCGGGGGCCGTCTCACCGCCTCCTGGCGGGTGACCCCGCCCGCGAACACCGCTCCGGCAACCACGTGGGCGCTCGTCGCGGAAGGCACCGCCGACGCCCCGTCCGGGCGGGTCCGCTACCCGGCGACGGGCACCGTTGCGACCCCGCCCGCCGCTCCCGTCCGCGACTCGTACCTCTCCGACCTCACCTGGATCAGCGCCACCAACGGCTGGGGGCCGGTGGAGCGCGACACCTCCAACGGCAGGAGCGCCGCCGGCGACGGCCCCCTGATCTCCTTCGGCGGTACGACGTACCCCAAGGGCCTGGGCGTCCACGCACCCAGCGACATCGCCTACCACCTCGGCGCCGCCGGCCTCCGGTTCACCTCCCTCGTCGGCATCGACGACTTCTCCGCCAAGCAGAGCAGCGTGGGAGCCACCCGCGCCAAGGTCTACGGCGACGACCGCCTGCTGCTGACCACCCCCACACTCACTGCGGCCACCGGCCCGGTCCGTGTCGATCTGGATGTCCGCGGAGTACGTGTCCTGCGCCTCGTGGTCGAGGACGCCGACAACCGCACTTCCTTCGACCACACTTCCTGGGCCCTGGCCCACGTCACGGTGGGGTGAACCCGCCTGCACACAGAGCGGGAGAGGCCGTTTCCGGAGCGTCGCTCCTGGGCTGCCCTTCCGACCTTCGCCGTACCCGGGAAGGCACTGTCCCGAACACAGTAGCGCCGGCTCCGCGGAGCCGGCGCTGCTGTGTTCGGAAGGAGATGTTCCGAGACTCACGGGTCCAGGCGGGCACCGGCTCGTACCGTGGTCACATCGTTGTCCAACATCTGGGCGACACGGTGGCGGATCTCGCCACTCTTCACATAAAAGCGCAGTTCAGAGCGGTACACAGGGCGCGATTGGTGGCGCAATACTGCGGCAACACCATCGGGCTCACCCGGCCGGTACGTTCCCTTCCATGCCAGCCGAACCCGCCCCCGCCGCCCGACCGGTCGCCGCCGCGCGACGCCGACGGCTGCGTGCGGACCAGGCCCGGCAACTCGCCGACCTGCTGCGCCACCAGATCCTTGCGGGCAGCTTCCCCGGCGGCGTCCTGCCACTGGAGAACACCATCGCCGCCGACTACCGCACCAGCCGCAACACGGTCCGGCAGGCACTGGACCTGCTGCGCGGTGAACAGCTCATCGAACGCCAGCCCGGGGTGGGCACCGTGGTGGTCTGCGAGAAGTACCCGCACGGCCTGGACCGGCTCCAGGGCCTGGCCGAAACGCTGCACGAGCACGGCCGGGTGACGAACGAGGTCCGTACCGTCGGTCCCATCACCGCCTCGGGCCCTGTTGCCCACAGGCTCGGCCTGCCCGAGCACAGCGATGTCCTCTGTATCGAGCGGCTGCGCCGACTCAACGGACTGCCGCTGTCCCTGGACCTCTCCTACCTGCCCATGGACGTGGGCAGCAAACTGCTCGACTGCGACCTCGAGAACACGGACGTGTTCCGGCTCCTGGAGTCACTGACCGGAGGCCCTCTGGGCCATGCCGAGATCACGCTGGAGGCCGTCAACGCCGACGCCCATTCCGCCGCGGTGCTCCAGGCTCCGCGCGGAGCCGCCGTACTGATGCTGGAGCGGCTGACCCGGCTGCCCGACGGGCGACCGGTGGACCTGGAATTCATCCGGTTCCGCGGCGACCGCATCACCATGAGCGGTGTCCTGCACCGCTCCCGCTGAGTCCTCGGACCGCTGGATCCACGAGTTGCCGGGGTCCTGGGTTCTCGAGGTCCGCTCCCCTTCCCCTCATCGTGTTCCTTGCCCTGTCGGGCCCTTGGAGACCGCCATGCCCCTTGTTCCGCACCGCTCCGACGTACCCGTGACCATCGACGAATCCAAGTGCATCCAGGGGTGCACGCTCTGCGTCGACATGTGTCCACTCGACTCGCTCGCGATCCGCGAGGACGACGGCAAGGCGTACATGCACGTGGACGAGTGCTGGTACTGCGGCCCGTGCGCGGCCCGCTGCCCCACCGGCGCGGTCACCGTCAACATGCCCTACCTGCTCCGGTGAAAGGCCCGACTCGCATGAACAGCAGAATACTTCCGCTCCTCACGCTCGCCCTGTTGCTGCCGCTGGCCACCGCCTGCGGCACGTCGTCCGAGGCAAACGGCACGGCGGGCCCCGAGACGGTCACGGTGACCATCGGCTACCAGTCGAAAACCATCAACACCGTCACCGCCGGCACGCTGCTGCGCTCCCTCGGCTACTTCGAGGAGGAGCTCACAGCCCGCGGGAAGAGGGACGGCACCACCTACAAGGTCGAGTGGCAGGACTACGCGACCGGCGCTCCGATCACCGCACAGATGACAGCCGGGAAGATCGACATCGGTTCCATGGGCGATTTTCCGCTGCTGATCAACGCAGCCCGCGGCAAGGAGCTCAAGCAGCCGACCCGGCTGGTCGCCGTCACCGGCTACAACCTGCGCGGCGGCCTGAACACGGTGGTCACCGCCCCCGGGTCGCCGCTGAGGTCGCTGGCCGACCTGCGCGGCAAGAAGATCTCCACCAGTGTGGGTTCGGCCGCCGACGGCACCCTGGTCCGCGCCCTCCAACGAGCGGGAATCGACGCCGAGAAGGACATCAGGAAGCTCAACCAGCAGCCCAGCGTCGGGGCTTCGGCCCTGACCGCAGGCAGCGTCGACGCACTCTCCCAGTTCGTCGCCTGGCCCGGCCAGCTGGCCTTCGAGGGGCGCGCCACGGCTCTGTACGACGGAGCGGAACTGAACTTGCCGACTTTCCACGGAGTCACGGTCAGGCAGAAGTTCGCCGAGGAACGGGCCGGGGTCCTCAGCGATTTCCTCAAGGCGCAGCGGCGGGCCACGGACCACCTCCGCGAGCAGCCGGTTGCAGCCGCCGAGTCGGTCGCCAAGGAGACCGGCCTGCCGGCGGAAGTGGTCTACCTCTACAACGGGGCCAACGGCATCGCCACCTTCGACCCGGAGCTCCGACCGGAGCTGATCGCCGCGCTCAAGCAGGACGTACCGGTGCTCAAGGCGGCCGCGCTGGTGGGCGACGTCGACGTGGACGCCTTCGTCGACCCGGCACCGCTGAAGCGCGCCGTGCAGGCCCCGCCCTACCCGCCGGCGAGTGCGGTCAAGCCCGAACTGTGGCTGAAGGGCCAGACCACCACGCGTACGTTCGAGAATCCCAAGGAGCTGCTGAAGGCCGCCAAAGGTGCGCAGGTACGGGCGGCGTACGTGCCGGACGCGTTGACCGGCACCCTGTGGTTCGCCGACAAGGCGGTGTGGGTGGCGGACGGGGCCGAGCTGCGCGCCTTCGTCACACCGGCCAGTGCCCAGCGGTACGTCGACGGCCATGCAGGGGCACGGGTCATCCGTTACGAGGATGCCGTAGGGCTCGCGTCATGACGCCGGGGCGCCGGCTGCTGCGCGTCGCCTCGCTGGGCGCGGCGCTCGGGCTGTGGCAGCTGCTGACTGTGTGGGACGTCAATCTGTGGCTGCGGTTCGAGCAGTTCCCGACGGTGGGCGAGGTGGGTTCTGCGCTGGCCGACAGGCTCGGGACGGCCGCGTACTGGGAGGACCTGGGCCACAGCCTGCGCCGGATCATCGTGGGCTTCCTGCTGGCTGCGGTGCTGGGTGTGGCGGTGGGCACGGCGATCGCCCGGTCACGGTGGGCCTCAGACCTGCTGGGTCCGGTGGTGGAGGTGGTGCGGCCGGTGCCGGCCATCGCGCTGGTTCCGGTGGCGATCCTGCTCCTGCCGACGAACGAGCAGGGCATCGTGTTCATCACCTTCGCCGCCGCCTTCTTCCCGGTGGTGGTGTCTGCGCGGCACGCGGTCCGGGCGCTGAGCCCGGTGTGGGAGGAGGCCGTGCTGACCTTGGGGGGCGGCCGGCTGCGGGTGTTGTTCTCGGTGGTGCTGCCCGGCGCGCTGCCGGGCATCTTCGGCGGCCTGTCGGTGGGCATCGGTGTCTCGTGGATCTGTGTGATCTCCGCGGAGATGATCTCCGGCGAGTACGGGGTCGGCTACCGGACCTGGCAGGACTACACCATCGTGGATTTCCCGGGGGTCTTCGTCGGCATGGTCACCATCGGAGCCCTGGGGTGGCTCACCTCGACCGCGGTGGAGCTGGTGGGCCGTCGGGCCACCGCATGGCTGCCCCGCCCGGCCGGGCGGGCGGCCTCCAGGGCAACGCGTACGGCTGCGGTGCGCAGCGGCGGTCCTCCCTCCGCTCCCAGCGGCAGGGAGCTCGCCGTCACACACCCTGCGGCGCCCGCCGCCGATCCCCTTAAGGAGCCGGTTCCATGAGCACCGTGACCCTGCCGACCGCGCCCCCGGCCACCGGGGCCGTACTCACCCTCCAGGACGTAAGGCTCGGCCATGCCGACGGCGTGGCTCTGCCGGGCACCGTCACGCTGCGCGTCGCACCGGGCGAACTCCTGACCGTGGTCGGGCCCTCCGGCTGCGGGAAGTCCACCCTGCTGCGCACCCTCGCCGGTCTGCTGCCCCCCCTGGACGGGCAGGTAGCCCAGGACGACGAATCGATCGGCGGCCCCGCGGCCGACCGGGCACTGGTCTTCCAGGAGGACGCCTTGCTGCCCTGGCGCACGGTCCGCGCCAACGTGGAGCTGCCGCTGGCGATCCGCCGGATCCCCCGCGCCGAACGGCGGCGGTCCTCGGGCGACTGGCTGGACCGCGTGGGGCTGGCCGAGCACGCCCACAAACTGCCGCGGCAGCTGTCCGGCGGGCAGCGCCAGCGCGTCCAGCTCGCCCGTGCCCTGGCCGGCCGACCGCGGGCGGTCCTGATGGACGAGCCCTTCGGCGCGCTCGACGCGCACACCCGCGCCGGGATGCAGGACCTGCTGGTGGACATCCTGCGGGGGACGGGCGCGACCGTCGTCTTCGTCACCCACGACGTGGACGAGGCCCTGCACCTCGGAGACCGGGTCTTCCTCCCGGGCACCGGCGAGGTGCTGGACGTACCGCACCCGCGCGATCGCGACGCGCGCCACGACCCGGGCACCACCGAGCTGCGCCGCCGCATCCTCGAATCCCTCTAGAACCCATCCGAAAGGCATCCCCCGTGGACACCCTGGTGGACGCTCCCCTGACCATCCCCGCCCTCGCCGACGCGACCGAGCTGTCCTGCGACGTCCTCGTCATCGGCGGCGGAACCGCCGGCACCATGGCCGCGCTGACCGCAGCCGAGCGCGGTGCCCGGGTACTCCTGCTGGAGAAGGCACACGTACGGCACTCGGGCGCGCTGGCCATGGGCATGGACGGGGTCAACAACGCGGTCATCCCGGGCCGGGCCGAGCCCGACGACTACGTCGCCGAGATCACCCGCGCCAACGACGGCATCGTCGACCAGTCCACCGTCCGCCAGACCGCCACCCGCGGCTTCGCCATGGTCCAGCGCCTGGAGTCGTACGGGGTGAAGTTCGAGAAGGACGAGCACGGCGAGTACGCCGTCCGCCAGGTCCACCGGTCCGGCTCGTACGTGCTGCCCATGCCGGAGGGCAAGGACGTCAAGAAGGTCCTCTACCGGCAGCTGCGGCGCCGCGAGATGCGCGAGCGGATCCGCATCGAGAACCGGGTGATGCCGGTGCGGGTGCTCACCCACCCGGACGACGGCCGGGCGATCGGCGCGGCCGGGTTCAACACCCGCACCGGGGAGTTCGTCACCGTGCGGGCAGGCGCGGTGATCCTGGCCACCGGGCCCTGCGGCCGGCTCGGACTGCCCGCCTCCGGCTACCTGTACGGGACGTACGAGAACCCGACGAACGCCGGTGACGGCTACTCGATGGCCTACCACGCGGGGGCCGCGCTCACCGGGATCGAATGCTTCCAGGTCAACCCGCTGATCAAGGACTACAACGGGCCGGCCTGCGCCTACGTCGCCAACCCGTTCGGCGGCTACCAGGTGAACCGGCACGGCGAGCGGTTCGTGGAGTCGGACTACTGGTCCGGGCAGATGATGGCCGAGTTCGCCGCCGAACTGGCCTCGGACCGGGGCCCGGTGTACCTCAAGCTCAGCCACCTGCCCGAGGAGACGGTCGCCGCCGTCGAGTCGATCCTGCATACGACGGAACGGCCCACCCGCGGCACGTTCCACGAAGGCCGCGGCCACGACTACCGCACCCACGACATCGAGATGCACATCTCGGAGATCGGGCTGTGCGGAGGCCACTCCGCCTCGGGGGTGCGGGTGGACGCACACGCCCGCACCACCGTGCCCCGGCTCTACGCGGCCGGCGACCTGGCCTGCGTACCGCACAACTACATGATCGGCGCCTTCGTGTACGGGGACCTCGCCGGCGAGGACGCCGCACGGTACCGCACGTACGAGGGGGAACTGCCGCAGGAGCAGCTGGCCGCCGCGCACGAGCTCGTCTACCGGCCACTGCGCCATTCCGACGGGCCGCCGCAGCCCCAGGTGGAGTACAAGCTGCGGCGGTTCGTCAACGACTACGTGGCGCCGCCGAAAACGGGCGCGAAGCTGTCCCTGGCTGTGGAGGCGTTCACCCGGATGTCCGGCGAGATCGCCGGGATGGGGGCGCGCACCGCGCACGAGCTGATGCGGTGCGCCGAGGTGTCCTTCATCCGGGACTGCGCGGAGATGGCAGCCCGGGCCTCGCTGGCCCGCACCGAGTCCCGATGGGGCCTGTACCACGAGCGGCTGGACCACCCGGAGCGCGACGACGCCGACTGGCTGCACCACCTCGACCTGCGCAAATCACCCACCGGAGCCATGGAGTTCACCGCGCGGCCCGTCGAACCGTACGCGGTCCCGGTGCCCGGGTTCGTACCGGCACCGGGGCCGGAGCACCCGCTGGGCGAGGTCGCGCTGGTGCCGGTGGCCACTGCCGGTCCCCGGTACGCCGCGCCGGCCGCACGCCCTGCCGCAGCCGCGCCCGCACCGGCGGCGCTCGCGCCGCCTGGCACTCCGGACCTCTCAGCACCCGACCCCGCCCTGCTCCGCCTCCTCTCCCTCACCGAGGAGTCTCCCGACCTGGACGCGCTCCGCCCCTACCTGGCGGACGCCGATCCCGCGGTGCGGGCGGCGGCCGTGGCAGCCCTCGGCGAGACGACACCGGCCGGCACCGGGCCCGCGCTCGCCGCGTGCCTGCTGGACGCCGCACCCCGCGTACGCTCGGCCGCCGCGGCCGCCCTGCGCGAGCTGGTGGAAGTCCTGCCCGCCGAAGCAGAACTGGAGAACGGGCTTCGAGCGGCGCTGGGCGTCGGCGACGCGACCGTCCGGGCCGCCGCGCTCGACGTGCTGCGGACGCTTCGGCTGGGCGACGCCGGTGTGTACGTCGCCGCGCTCCGCGACACCGCGGTCGAAGTCCGGACCAGCGCCGTCCGGGGCCTGGTCTCCGTGGACGCGGTGCCGGAACTGGCCGCGGCGGCCGCCGACCCGGCCCGCGAGGTCCGGGTCGCAGCGGCCCGCGGCCTCGCGGCAGTGCACGCCCCGGCCCCGGAGCCACTCGACCCGCTGATCACCGACCCCGACCCACTGGTCCGGGCCGCCGCCCTGGGCGCACTGGCCACCACCGGATGCCCGCCCGAGTATGCCGCTCGGGCCGTGGCGGCACTCGCCGACCCCGCGTGGCAGGTCCGGGCAGGAGCCGCCACCGCCCTCCGCGCGGCCCCGTCCGCCGAGGCGGTCCCCGCCCTCGCCGGGACCGTGGACGACCCGAACGCGGATGTCCGCAAGGCCGCCGTCCTCTCCCTCCTCTCCCACCGCTCCGTACCCGAAGCCCGCACCGCCCTGGCCGCGGCCGCTGCCGACCCGGACGCCGACATCCGCGCCTACGCGTCGCGCACGGCCTCCTGACCACCACGGGGAGGAGCCGGGCCGCCGCGCCGTGCGGACCACCGCCCCACCGGTGTCCATCCAACCGGAGCTCCGTATTTCACAGGCCGTACATGGACCGGCCTCTCCCCCGCCCCTAGCCTCGGAGGCATGGCAGCAGGAAGCCTTCCCGCTGTTCGCCGCCACCTCGTCCGGGCAGGCCGGCGAGCACGCAGTGTCCGTTCATCCGGGCGCGACGGTAATTACGCGTGCACCGGCCCGCCGCGAGGTCACTCTTCAACCCGTTCACGGCAGTCGATCTGCCGTACCCGTACGAGCCGCGGAACCAGGAGAAGACAACCCATGAGCGACAGCACCAGACCGCGGGTGAGCCGCCGCGGCTTCCTCGCCGGTACGGCGGCCGCCGGTCCCGCCGCCGCCGCGACCCGCCCCAACATCCTGCTCACCGTCACCGACGACCAGCCCAAGCACCCTGAACTTCCTCGACAAGGCGGCGAACGACACCCGGCCCTGGTTCGCGTAGGCACACGAGGTGCCGTTCTACCTCTCCTGTCCGACCGGCGGCCTGGGCGCGGGAACTGTGGACAACCGCATCACCGCCAACATCGACATCGCGCCCACTGTCCTCGACGCGGCCGGATCGCCCCAGCCCACTCGGTGGACGGCAAGTCCCCGCTGTCCTCGTACAGCCGTGACCACCTTCTCGTCGAGTGGTGGGAGCAGGGCACGTACGCCGGCGGCCCGCCCACCTGGTCGTCGTACGTCGCCAAGAACAAGCAGTACACGGAGTACTACGACCTCGCGGATGACCCGTACCAGCTGACGTACAAGCTGTACCAGGCCACCCCGCAGGACGAGCAGAACCTGGGCATCCCCGCCCTGGCGGCTCGACTCTCCGAGGACCGCACCGCGTAGCACCACCCGGCCGGGTGCCCCGCGGCATCGCCCGCGAGGCACCCGTTCCCCCCCCACCCACACCGACGGAGCCGCCATGCGTTCCTGCTGCACCCCCGGACACGGTGACGCCACGACCGTCACGCTCTCCCTGGCACCACGGCCGGCTGCCTCCGCCGTCCAGCGGGCGGCCGCCCGAGGGTTGATCGACCTGCCCGGGGGGCGCTTCCTCATGGGCACGGACGACCCGGATGCCTTCCCCGCCGACGGCGAAGGACCGGTGCGCAAGGTCGCCGTCGACCCGTTCCGCATCGCCCCCACGACGGTGACCAACGCCCAGTTCGCCACCTTCGTCAAAGCCACCGGCCACGTCACCGAAGCCGAACGCTTCGGCTTCTCCTTCGTCTTCGGCGGCTTCCTCCCCGAGGACGTCGCCGCCGTGTCCCGGCCCGTGGCCGCAGTCCCCTGGTGGCGGGCAGTCCCCGGCGCGAGCTGGCGCCACCCCGAGGGGGCTGGCTCATCCGTCACGGGACGCCAGAACCACCCGGTCGTCCACATCTCGTGGAACGACGCCCAGGCGTACTGCGCCTGGTCCGGCACACGACTGCCCACCGAGGCCGAATGGGAATACGCGGCCCGCGGCGGGCTGGAGCAGCGGCGCTACCCGTGGGGCGACGAACTCGCGCCGGGCGGCCGGCACATGTGCAACATCTGGCGGGGCGACTTCCCCACCCTGAACACCGCGGAGGACGGCTACGAGTCCACGGCGTCGGCGAAGTCCTTCCGCCCCAACGGCTTCGGCCTCTACAACGTCGTCGGCAACGTATGGGAATGGTGCGCCGACTGGTTCGCACCGGACATCAGCCGCGTGATGCGCGGCGGCTCCTACCTCTGCCACGACTCGTACTGCAACCGCTACCGCGTCGCTGCCCGCAGCTCGAACACTCCGGACAGCTCCACCGGCAACATAGGCTTCCGCGTGGCCGCGGACAGCACCGAGCGCGGTCCCTAGGCAGACACGGGGCATCACCCGCCACACGGTCGCGCAGGTCCCGTACCGGACGGTTCCGGTGCGGGATCGGCCGTGACGGCGCAGCGGCTTCCCTGCCGTGCCGTACCGCTATGGGCTCCACCTCGCGCTGTCCTGTCCACGCCGTCTGCGGATCGCCATCACACACGGTCTGCTCGGCCTGGCGGACGCCGCCCCGATGACGCCGCTGCCCGTCGTACCTGACCCACCCGACGGCGGGTACCACAACCTTTCAACACACCGACTGGCCAGGGTCCAACTCTGTCGCTGCCCTCGTCGTCCCGTGCGTACTGCACGTGACAGAGGTCGTCACGACGCACCGACGAGCCCCCTGCGCCGGCAACATGCGCGACTGCCGGCAGCTGTGCGCCGGCTGCCCGGTGCGCCCGGATCTTCCGGCGCTCACCGAGCGGGCGGGCGATCCCGACGCCGGCTGCCCGGTGCGCCCGGATCTTCCGGCGCTCACCGAGCGGACGGCTGCCGGCGGGTCAGACGGCGGTGGGGTGCAGGGTGGTCTCCCCCGTCACCTCGATGCCGGTCCGCTCGCCGGGGGTGGCGGAGGTCGGGCCCGGGACGCGGACGCCGATCGCCCGGTCGATGCCGTCGACCGCGACGGTGACCATGGCGTCGTGCCCGTAGAAGCGTACGTCGGTCACCGTGCCACTGGCTTCGGCCGCATCGGGGTCGGTGAGCCGGAGCTGCTCAGGCCTGAGCAGCACCACACCCTCGCGGACCGGGTCGGGCGCCACCGCCAGCGGGATGCGCCCCAGGGCGGTGGCCGCCGCGCCGTGGTCGGCGGTACCGGGGAGCAGGACCGCGTCTCCGACGAACGCGGCGACCCAGGGGTCGGCGGGCCTGCGGTACACCTCGTGCGGTGTGCCGCACTGGGCGACACGGCCGCCGCGGACGACAGCGACGAGGTCGGCGGTCGAGAGGGCTTCCTGCTGGTCGTGGGTGACCAGCAGGGCGGTGGCGCCGGTGGCCCGCAGTGCCGCGCACACATCGGCTCGCACGCCGGTGCGCAGGGCGCTGTCGAGTGCGTTGAACGGCTCGTCGAGCAGGACGAGGGCCGGTTCCGGGGCCAGGGCCCGGGCCAGCGCGATGCGCTGCTGCTGGCCGCCGGAGAGCTCGTGCGGCATGCGGTCGCCGTAGCCGGCGAGGCCGACGAGTTCGAGCATCTCCTCGGTGCGCCGGCGGCGGGTGGGGCGGTCGAGGCCGGTGAGCCCGAAGGCGACGTTGCGGGCCACGCTCAGGTGCGGGAAGAGCGCGCCTTCCTGGGGGACGATGCCGATGCGGCGGCGCTCGGGCGGGAGGTGCAGGCCGGGACCGCTGAGCGTGCGCCCTCCGATGGTGACGGTGCCGGTGTCGGCGCGCAGGAATCCGGCGACGATCCTCAGCAGGGTGGTCTTGCCGCAGCCGGACGGTCCGAGGACGGCCGCCAGGGAGCCCGCGGGCACGGTGAGATCGAGGCCGTCGAGGACCGGCGCACCGGGGCCGTACGCCTTGACCAGGCCGGTGATCTGCAGGTCGGTCATGTGCGGTGCCTTCCGAGGAGGTAGGACGGGATGGCGGCCAGCAGGATCAGGGCGGCGGCGTAGGGCGCGGCGGCGGCGAAGGATCCGGTGCCGGTCTCGGTCCAGAGGCGGGTGGCCAGGGTGTCCATGCCGGTGGGGCGCAGCAGGAGGGTCGCGGGGAGTTCCTTCATGCAGACCACGAAGGTGAGGGCGGCTCCGGCGGCCACACCCGGGGCTGCCAGCGGCACGGTGACCTCGCGCAGCACTCTCAGCGGGCTCCGCCCGAGTGAGCGGGCGAGGTCCTCCAGGACCGGCGGGGACTGGAGCACGGCGGCGCGGGTGCCGGCGACGGCGACGGGCAGGAACAGCACCGCGTACGCGCAGACGAGCAGGGGGAGTTCCTGGTAGATCGGTTCGGCGTACCGGACGGCGAAGAAGACCAGGGACAGGGCGACGGTGATGCCGGGGAGGGCGTGGCCCGCGTAGGCCGACTGCTCCAGCAGGGTGGCGGTGCGGCCGCGGTGGCGGGCGGCGATCACTCCGACCGGCAGGGCGAGGAGGGTGGTGAGTGCGGCGCCCGCGGCGGCGACGGCGAGGGTGGTGCCGGCGGTGTCGAGGAGTGAGCCGGGATCCCAGGTAGCGGAGTTCCCCACGGCGAGCCAGTAGCCGAGGGTGGCCAGCGGGGTCAGGACGGAGATCGCGGTCACCGCGCCGCACCAGGCGAGGGCGGGGGTGCGCCACGGGCCGAGCGCCGCGGGGACGGCGGGGCGTGCGGTGCCGGTGCCCGTGCGGGCATGGCCCGCGCGGCCGCGGGTCCGTGCCTCGGCCGCGACCAGGGCGATCGTCATCACGACGAGGACGATGCTGAGGGCGGCGGCCGGGGTGCGGTCGAAGCTGGCCCGGTAGGAGGTGTAGATGCCGCGGGTGAAGGTGTCGTAGCGCATCAGCGAGACGGCTCCGAAGTCGGAGAGCACGTACAGCGCGACGAGCACGGCTCCGCCGGCGGCCGCGGGGCGCAACTGCGGCAGGGTGACGCGGAGGAAGGTGGTGAGCGGCCCGTGGCCGAGCGAGCGGGAGACCTCCTCCTGTGCCGGGTCGGTGCCGCGCAGGGCGGCGGTGACCGGGAGGTACACGTACGGGAAGCTCACCAGCGTCAGGGCGACGGCGGCTCCGGCGAACCCTTCGAGGCCGGGGAAGGCGGAGAGCCAGGCGAACGCGGCGACGTAGCTGGGCACGGCCAGCGGCAGCGTGACCAGCACCGACCAGGCCCGGGCGCCGGGCAGATCGGTCCGTACGGTGAGCCAGGCCAGCGAGACGCCCAGGAGCAGGCAGGCCAGGACGACCACGGCAGCCAGTGCGAGGCTGCGTCCGAGGAGCTGGGCCGTGCGTTCGTCGGCGACGACGTCCCAGGCGAAGGCGGGTCCGCGTTCGAGGGAGCGGACGGCGAGGTAGCCGAGGGGCAGGAGCGCGAACACGGCCGCGACGGCCGCGGGGAGCAGAAGGACGGCAGGCGGGCGGGCTCCGGCGCGCGACCGTCCGGCCGACGTGGTGACGTCGGCCGGACGGGTGGCCGGATCCGTCCGCGGGACGGGATCCGTGGGGGTCATGCCGGCTCAGACCATCCCGGCTTCCTGCAGCATCTTCAGGGTCTCCTGAAGTGATTCGAGCTTGCCGAGGTCGATCTTCGGTGCGTCGAGGGAGGCCAGCGGCGGCAGGCCGTCGACCGAACTGGTGACGCCGGCGGCCAGAGGGTATTCCTTGGTGTCGTCGGCGAAGTACTTCTGCGCCTTTTCGGAGAGCAGGAAATCGACGGCCTTCTGGGCCGCGGGGTTCTGGGCGCCCTTCTTGACGATGCCGACTCCGGCGGCGTTGACGAGTCCGCCCGGGTCGCCGCCCGACAGGAAGTGGATCTTCGACTTGACCTTGGACTCGCCCTTCTCGGCGACCTGTTCGTACCAGTAGTAGTGATTGACGAGGCCGAGCGAGACCTCGCCCTTTCCTACGCCTTCGAGCACCTTCAGGTTGTTGTCGTAGACCTTCGGATCATTCGCCTTGAGGCCCTTCAGCCAGGCGCGGGTGGCGTCGTCGCCTTCCAGGACGCGCATTCCGGTGACGAATGCCTGGAAGGAGGCGTTGGTCGGGACGTAACCGATCTTGCCCTTCCATTCCGGCTTGACCAGGTCGTGCACGCTGTCGGGCGCCTTGGAGACCTTCTCCGGGTTGTACGCGATGACGCGGACGCGCCCGGAGGTGCCCACCCAGTCGCCCGCGGCCCCACGGAAGGCCGGGTCGACCTTGTCGAGCGAGGGCTGGGGCAGTTTCTCCAGCAGGCCCTTGGTGGACAGGGCGCCGAGGGCTCCGGCGTCCTGGGAGAAGAACAGATGCGCCTTGGTCTTGTCGCCCTCTTCCTGGATCTGGGCGGCCAGCTCGGCGCTTTCGCCGTACCGGACGGCGACCGAGGTGCCGACGGCCTTCTCCAGGTCGTCCAGGAGCGGCTTGACCAGCTTCTCGTTGCGTCCCGAGTAGATGACGAGCCCCGCATCGTCCTCGTCGACACCACAGGCGGCGACCGTGGGAAGGAGGAGGGCCGCCGCGAAGAGCACGGTCAGGCGTTGGGCCAAGGGGCGTCGCATCGGGAGCCTTCCTGCGGGTGCAGCAGAGAAACGGAACGCACCATAAGTAAGGTAAAGCTAACCTAAAGGTCAAGGTGACGCACACAACAATTCGGCTCCGCCGGGGCATCGGCGGAGCCGACCCTACCTCGCACTTTCTTATGGATCTTCATTGGGCCTCCCGTGACTTTCCTGTGACTATCCGGCGAGGTAAGGCTTTCCTAAGATGCGCCCGTGAGCGTTATTCCCGATCTGCTTCCAGGCACCCGGACCGTCCCGTTCGCCCATGCCCTCGCGGCCCACGGCGATCGCATCGCGGTCATCACCGCCGACGGACCCGTGACCTACGGCGAGCTCGCCGCACGGGTGGACGCCACGGCCCGTCGCCTCGGCCGGGAACGCCGTCTGGTGCTCCTGTGCGGGGTCAACACCCCCGACGCACTCGTGGTCCACCTGGCGGCGCTGTCGGCGGGGCATCCCGTTCTGCTCGTGCCCGGCGACCACCCCGAGGCCGTACGGTCGCTGATCGACGCGTACGACCCCGACGTGGTGGCACACCAGGACGGCGGAGCGTGGGTGCTCGACGAGCGCCGCCAGGGCTCCGCGCACACCCTGCACCCCGACCTCGCGCTGCTGCTCAGCACCTCAGGCTCCACCGGGTCGCCCAAGCTCGTACGGCTGTCGCACGAGAACCTGCAGTCCAACGCCGAGTCGATCGCCCAGTACCTCGGCATCCGGCACACGGACCGGGCCGCCACCACCCTGCCCATGCACTACTGCTACGGCCTTTCCGTCATCCACAGCCACCTGCTGCGCGGCGCGGGACTGATCCTGACCGACCTGTCGGTCGCCGACGGCTGCTTCTGGGACCTGTTCCGTACCGCCCGCGGCACGGCTTTCGCGGGCGTCCCGTACACCTTCGACCTGCTGGACCGGGTCGGCTTCGCCTCGATGGAACTGCCGCACCTGCGGTACGTGACCCAGGCGGGCGGCCGGCTCGCCCCCGACCGGGTCGAGCGGTACGCCGCGCTGGGCCGCACCGCCGGCTGGGAGCTGTTCGTGATGTACGGGCAGACCGAGGCGACCGCGCGCATGGCCTATCTGCCCCCGGAGCTCGCCGAGACCCGCCCCGAGGCGACCGGCATCCCCATACCCGGCGGCTCCTTCAGGCTCCGGCCGCTGCCGGCCGAACCCGGCCAACCCGACCAACCAGACCAACCCGACGAGACCACCGGCGAGTTGATCTACAGCGGCCCCAACGTCATGCTCGGCTACGCCCATACGCCGGACGACCTCCGGCTGGGCCGGACCGTGCACGAGCTCCACACCGGCGACACCGCGCGCCGCACGCCGGACGGGCTGTACGAAATCACCGGCAGGCTGGGCCGGTTCACCAAGATCCTCGGCCTGCGCATCGACCCCCAGCAGATCGAGGCGAGGCTCGCACGGGAGGGCGTCACCGCCCTGTGTACCGGTGACGACGAGAAACTGTCCATTGCCGCCGTGGGCACCGACGACTCCCAGGCCGGTCGGCTGCGCAGGCTCGTCGCCGACGAATGCGGCCTGCCTGCGCGCGCGGTCCACGTCCACCTCGTGGCGGATCTTCCCCGCCTGCCCACGGGCAAGCCCGACTACCGGGCCGTACGCACGCTGAGCCGGCCCGTGGCCGCATCCCGGGCCGACCGGCCCCTCCCCCCGGGCAACAGCCGGGAGGACCTGTGCCGGCTGTACGCCGAGGTACTGGACACGGCCGACGTGACGGAGGACAGCTCCTTCGTCGGCCTGGGCGGCGACTCGCTCTCGTACGTCGAGATGTCGCTCCACCTCGAGAAGCGGCTCGGCCACCTGCCGGCCAACTGGCACACGACACCGATCAGGGATCTCCGGGCATCCGGGCAGCCCCCGCGCCCCTCCGGCTCACGCAGGCTGGAGACCAGCGTCGCGCTCCGCGCCCTGGCGATCTTCTGCATCGTGGGCTCGCACATCCACGTGTTCGGCATCAAGGGCGGGGCGCACATCCTGCTCGCCGTCGCCGGGTACAACTTCGCCCGCTTCCACCTCACCGACGCCGACCGGCGCGTACGCGTACGCCGCATGGGGAACAGCATCGCCCGCGTGGCGGTGCCGAGCATGATGTGGATCGGCTTCATCCTCCTTCTCAACGACGACTACACGCTCGCCAATCTCTTCCTGCTGGACAGCGCGATCGGGCCGGAAGACCTCAGGACCGGCATGCACTTCTGGTTCGTCGAAGCGCTCGTCCACATCCTGATCGCGGCGGTCGCGTTCCTCGGCCTCCCCCTCACGGACCGGATCGAGCGCCGCTTCCCCTACGCCCTGCCCATGGGCCTCGCCGCCCTCGGGCTCCTCACCCGCTACGACCTCGTCGGTCTTCCGAGCCGCACCGAAATGCCCGATGCCGTCACCGTGTTCTGGCTATTCGCGCTCGGCTGGGCCGCGGCGAAGGCGGGCACCGTGCGCGAGCGCCTGCTGGTCACGGCGGTGACCCTGGCCACGGTGCCGGGGTTCTTCCCCGGCGACCCCGGCAGAGAAGTGATCATCATGGCGGGCATCTCCCTGCTGGTGTGGGTGCCCACGCTGCCCAGCCGGGAGCGCCTCAACCGGCTGGCGGGCCTGCTGGCCACCAGCTCGCTCTACATCTACCTGACCCACTGGCAGATCTTCCCGCTCATCGACGGATTCTCCCGGCACCTGGCCTTCCTCGCCGCGCTCGTCTTCGGCATCGCGTACGCGGCCGGTGCGAACCGCCTGATGAGGGCGCTGCCCGCGCTTCCCGCGCTCCCGTCACCGGCTTCCTCGGTGTCCCGGTGGCCGTCGACGGGCTTGCGGAGGCTCCGGCGTTCGGGCAGCACGACCTTCTCGTGACCGTTGCCGCCGCCGCGAGGCGGCAGGCTCACGGCCGAGACGAGGGACCTCGCCGGTGTGGCCGAGGCCGAGGGCGGGGCTCGCCCGGTTCGGCAGACCGCGCCGACTGTCACCGCCGGTCCGTGGCGTCGTTGCGGCCGTCGGCCGCCGGCCGCCGACCGTCGGCCGCCGACCGTCGGCCGCCGTGGGTGCGTGCACAGGGTCTGCGAGCCCGGAGGCGTCGCGCAGTCGGTCGGTCATATCCGCCGGGAGGCTCCTCGTCGCAGATCCGTCGCCGACGGGTCAGGCGGGGGTGCGCAGCCCCGTCAGGAGCCGGTCGAGTGCCTGTTCCGCGCCCTGCGGGTCGCCGCCCCGCGCGATCCACAGCGCGGCCTCGTTCATCGCCCCGGAGAGCAGCCGGGCCAGGGGCTCCACCGGCTGGTCGGCGATGATCCCGGCCGCGGCGAGCGCCGACAGGGCCTCGGCGAGGTGCCGGGCGGAGGACTCCTCGTCCAGGGTCCGCCACTCGTCCCATCCGAGCACGGTCGGCGCGTCGACCAGCAGGATCTGCCGGACGGCCGGGTCGGTCCCCGCGGCGAGGAAGGCCCGGCAGCCGGCCCGGAGCTGTTCCCAGAGGTCCTCGTGCCGCTCGGCGGCGGTCGCGACCCGTTCGCCCAGCTCCTGCTGGACCTGGGCGACGACGGCCCGGAAGAGCCCGGCCTTGCTGTCGAAATGGTGGTAGGCGGCGCCCTTGGTGACCCCGGCGGCCCGGGCCACCTCGGCCAGCACCACGTGGTGGTAGCCGTCGGCGGCGAACCGCCGCTGTCCTTCGGCGAGCAGCGCCCGGCGCGTGGCCGCTCGCTGCTCCGCCCGGTTGACCGCCATCGCGCTACCGCCCTTCCCATTTCGCGTACCCGGGGTATGCTAACTCCATAGTTCACATACCTTGGGTATGCGAAATGGATCCGGAGGTCCCGCCATGACGAACGAACCGACCACCGCACCCGCCACCGTCGGGCTCGGCGGCTTCTATCCGGTGCTCGCCACACGCGATGTCTCCGCCTCCCGTGACTTCTACACCCGCCACCTCGGGTTCGAGGTGACCTTCGAGGCCGACTGGTACATCAGCCTGCGCCGCCCCGACGCACCGCAGTACGAGCTGGCCCTTCTCGACCACACCCACCCGAGCGTCCCCGAGGGCCACCGGTCGGCGATCGAGGGCGGCCTGCTGCTGAACTTCGAGGTGGACGACGTGGACCGCGAGTACCGGCGGCTCGTGGCGGAGGCCGGCCTGCCCGCCGTACTGCCGCTGCGCACCGAGGAGTTCGGACAGCGCCACTTCGTCGTCGCCGCGCCCGACGGCGTGCTGATCGACGTCATCACCGTCGTCCCGCCCAGCGAGGAGTACGCCGCCCAGTACAGCGAACCGCCGGTGCCGCGACCGGACCGCGCGTGACGCCGTCGCCCAGGGGCTGAGCACGGCCGGCCGGCCGGGCCGCGGCGCACCCATGCCGCTCCCCTGCCGCTCCCCTGCCGCTCCCCGGTCGACCCCGCCCGGCGGGACCGGCACGCCGGCCGCGCCGAACAAGCCTTTAGGGTTGACCCATGAGCTTGACAGCAGGTCACGAGGGGGGAGCCCGGCCCGGTCCGACGGCATCGGCGGCGGGCTGGCAGGCGCCGAGTGCGGTCGAGCGCGGGCTGTACGAGGCGAAGGTGCGCGGCGACTGGCCCGCGTACTACGACCTCGTCGCACGGGCCGACCTGTACATGATGCAGTCGCGGGCGTACGCCGACGCGAACGCGGACAACACCCGCTTCCACCCGTACTGGAACCCGCAGACCCGGACCATGTGCCTGGCCGTCTACACCGGCGGCATGCTGCCGCCGCCCGTCGCCGATCCGGTCTACAACTGCTACGACCTGGGCTGGTTCGCGAAGGTCTGGACCCAGAACGACCCGCCCTTCCTCGTCGTCAATCCGGGCAGCCCCTGCGAGGGCGTCCTGCCGGCCGGGCCGGAGGGCCGCGCCCTGTGGCAGCGTCACTCCGCCCCGGTGGAACGCCCGGGGCTGGCCCAGGACGTCGTCCACACCCTGGAGGTGGGCGGCCCCCTCACCGGTCCCGTCGCCTGCGGGCTCGCGGCCGGCGCGCACATCAACGTACGCAACGGGCGCTACTGGAACTCGATGGCCTACCACGGCTGCGGCTACCGCGCAGAGAAGCGCACGCTGGAACGCTGGTGGGGCGTCACCACCCGCGCGGAGTGGCAGGACACGCAGGAACAGCTGCTGCGTGCCGGAATGGTCAGCGAGGTCTGGGAGTTCGTCCTGCAACTTCGCCGCTCCATGGCCCTGGACTTCGCGGGCCCCGTCGACGTCGACCACTGGCGCCAGGCCGCGGGGAACGTGGTGCGCCGGCGCGTCGAGGCCGCCGCCGAACCCCGCCTGACCGCGGACGGCGTCGCCCCCGGCCGCACCGTGGGCGCCGCGGAGCTGGAAGGCCAAGTGAGCGGCGTTCAGCGGCTGATCGGCCGCATCGCCCGCTACGAGGCGCGGTTCCGCGCCGACGGCCTGCTGCCCGAGGCGGGCTTCGTACGGAGCGTCGAGGCCTGGGACTACGGCCGGGCCTCCGCCATGGCCCGCTGGGGACTCGCCGCCCGCCTGTGCTCCCTGCAGGAGGCGGAGACGGCCGTGGTGCGGGCCGGCCGTCTCGTCCAGCTCAACTACCGCTCGTGGGAGGACTTCTCGGCCGCCTACGTCCTGGGCCGCTGCCTCCACTTCGACGAGGAGGAGTTCGGCGAGTGGTACGAGACGGTCCTCGCGACCCACCGCGCCCTGACCACGGACCCGGCCGGCCCGTGGCGCACTCTGCCCTGGACCTGAGGATCCCGCCTCAGCGCTCTTCCCCGGCGCCTCGGATCTGCCCGCCGCGTCGGTGGCACGGCAGGGGCCCCGGCAGGCTCCGGTCGGCCCGGGCGGCCGGCACCGGCACCGGCACCGGCACCGGCACCGAGGTCACCTCACGGGACGCGCCAGAGGTTGGCGAAGGCGGCGTTCTCGATGGAGCGCCGTTGCTGTACGGCCGCGAGTTCCGTCACCGCGTCGTTGACGACGGCCAGGACGGTCGTCACCGCCTCGTCAGGGAGGCCTGGCTCGCTCCGGTCTTCGGCGCCGGTTCCGGCTTCGGCTCCGGCGTCGCCGATTCCGACGGCGGAGCCGAGGGCGGCGAGGACGGGCTCGCCCTCCTCCCACCGCCCGTGGGCCCGGCGCCGGACGGGCGTATCGGCCGGCTCCAGCCGGTCGTTGCCGAAGGGCAGCAGGCCACGGCGCCCCCGCGTCAGCTGGCCGGCCTCCTCCAGGGCGGCCTGGTACGTCGCCGCGAGGTCCCGGCCGCGGCGCCACAGCCAGTCCTCGACCCGCTCGTACGGCACCTGCCGGGCGAGCGTCGCCGCCGCCTCGACCAGGAGGGGGTCGTGCGGCTCGGTCTCGGCGCCCGGCACGATGCGGTCGCCGTCCAGGGCCGCGGCCTCCGCTCCGAGGAGGTCGATCAGCTCGGCGCCCGCGAGTGCCAGCGACAGGTCACCCTGTCCGACGGGGCGGTCCGGCTCCTGGTCCACGGCGATGATGAACAGGTCCTTGGCCGTACTCATGAATCCTCCCCATCAAGGTCGGCGGAAGCGGCTCCGCCATCGTCCTCTCGTAGGGCACCAACGCCCGGCACGGCGTCCGCGTTCCCCGCCCCGCCCGGTCCACGCCGATCGTATGGCCCGTGGTCGGGGCGACGCGGGCCGGTCAAGGGGTGTGACGGGAACCACTTGCCTCCTCCCTTCGTAACTCGGTAGAAGTGTCTGATTTCTCGACGTGAGGTTGGTGGGGGATGGATCCGGTATCGGTGGGGCTGCTGGTGGCGCTGGCCGGTGGGGCCGCCGGCGAGGTCGGCCGGCAGGCCTGGGTGGGGCTGAGCGCGCTGGTGAGGCGCCCGCCGGGCCGCGAGGGCGGGCAGGACCCGGCCATCGGTTCCGGGGAGGCGGAACTGACGCGTCTCGCCGCGGAGCCGGGCGATGAGGGCCGGGCGCAGGCGCTGAGTACGGCGTTGGCGGTGCGGGCGGCGGTGGACGAGGAATTCCGTGCCGGTCTCGCTGCTTGGCAGGAGCAGGCCGCCGTGGTGCGGGCCGGGGACGGGGCGGTGACGAGTCACGTCAGTGGCGGTATCCAGCACGGGCCGGTCCTCCAGGGCAGGGATTTCACCCACGTCACCTTCACCGCCGCGCCCGCACCCGCGCCCGCGCCTCCGTCCGCCTCCGGTGGCGTCGGGGACGGCGCGCCGGACTCGACGCGTTGACCGGCCTGGACACCGCCCGCGAGGGCGGTGCGACCAGCAATACGATCACGGGCGGGATCTTCTTCCACGCGGTCGTTCAGGGCCGGGACATCAGCGTGCAGTTACCGCCGGCGATCACTCCGGCGCTGTCCGGGCTGCCTGCCCCGGCCTCCGCCTTCACCGGCCGCGACCAGCAGGTCGAGCGGCTGCTGGCGGATCTGGCCCCCGCCACCGGGGGCGCGGGCACGGGTGGGCGGCGCACGGTGCTGGTGAGCGCGGTGTCGGGGCTGGCCGGCATCGGCAAAACCGAACTCGCCGTCCAGACCGCCACCCGGGCTCTCGGGGAGCCGGGCTGGTTCCCCGGCGGGGTGCTCTTCGTCGACCTGTTCGGCTACGACCCCGGCCGCAGCCTGTCCCCGGAACGGGCCCTGGAAGGACTGCTGCGTGCCCTGGCCGTTCCCGGCGAGCACATCCCGGATGGCCTGGAGGACCGGCAACGCCTGTACCGCAGTGTGCTGGCCGCCTACGCCCGCGAAGGCCGGCGCATCCTCGTCATCGTCGACAACGCCTCCACCGCCGGACAGGCCGGCCCGCTGCTGCCCACCGACGGGGCCACCGCGGCCCTGGTCACCTCCCGTCACACCCTCGACGGCCTCGATGCCCGCCTCCACGACCTCGACACCCTCGACACCGCCGCCTCCCTCGCCGTGCTCGACCGGGCACTGCGCCATGCCCGCGGCGATGACGACACCCGCTTCACCGACGAAGCCGAAGCGGCCACCGTGATCGCCGGGCTGTGCGCGGGCCTGCCGCTCGCGCTGCGCATCGCCTCCGCCGTCCTGGCCGCCTCGCCCGGCCGTCCCGCCTCAGACCTGGCCGCCGCGCTGCAGGCCGAACACGGCCGGCTGGACAAACTCGCCCGCCCCGATCGCGCCGTACGGGCCGCCTTCGACCTGTCCTACGAGCACCTCACCCCCGGTCAGGCCCGGCTGTTCCGGCTGCTGCCCCTCAACCCCGGCCCCGACCTGGCCACCGAGTCCGCCGCCCACCTCGCCGACACCGGTCCCGACCGGGCCGCGGAACTCCTGCAGCAACTCGCCGACGCCCACCTGATCGAACCCGGCTCGTCCTGGGGGCGCTGGCGCATGCACGACCTGGTCCGCCTCTACGCCGACGAACGCGGCCGTACCCACGCCGTCCCCGACCGACGCGACGGCGCCCGCGCCCGCCTGTTCACCCACTACCAGGACTCCGCCCGAGCCGCCGACGCCCACTTGGACACCCTGCCCGGCCCCCGCCCGCGCGGCTTCCCCGATCGCGCCGCTGCCCTGCACTGGCTGGATGCCGAGCACCCCAACCTGACGGCCACGGCCATCGCCGCTCCAGCCCTCGGCCACCCCTCCACCACCGTCTCCCTGGCCTTTTCCCTCGCCCGGTTCCTCGGCCTCCGCCGCTCCTTCGTCGACGCGATCACCCTTGCCACCTCGGCCCTGGCCATCTGCCGGGGACTCGGCGACCGGCACGGCGAAGGCCAGGCGCTGAACAACCTCGGCAACGCCCTGGGGGAGGTTCGGCGGTTCGAGGAGGCGATCGAGATCCACACCCGGGCCACCGCGGTTTACCACCAACTCGGCGACCGGCACCGCGAAAGCCGGGCGCTGAACAACCTCGGCAACGCCCTGGGGGAGGCACGGCGGTTCGAAGAGGCCATCCGCGCCCACACCGACGCCGCGACCGTCTTCCGGGAACTCGGCGACCGGCACGGCGAAGGCCAGGCGCTGAACAACCTCGGCGTCACCCTGCAGCAGGTTCGGCGGTTCGAGGAGGCCGTCCACGCCCACACCCACGCCGGCGCCATTTACCGGGACCTGGGCGACCGCCACCTCGAAGGAACGGCGTTGCTCAACCTCGGTGGCGCCCTGGTGCAGGTGCAGCGGTTCGAAGAAGCCGTCGACACCCAGACTCGGGCCGCCGGCGTCTGCCGGGAATTCGGTGACCGTCACCTCGAAGGAACGGCGCTGAACAACCTCGGCAGCGCCCTGCAGCGGGTGCGGCGGTTCGAAGAGGCCATCGACGCCCACACCCAGGCCATCACCATCTACCGGGAACTCGACAGCCGCCACGGCGAAGGGCAGGCACTGGGCAACCTCGGCGCCGCCTTGATGCTGGTGGGGCGGTTCGAGGAAGCCGTCACCGCCCACACCCGGGCCGCCACCGTCTTCCGGGAACTGGGCGACCGCCACAGCGAGGGGAAGGAGCGAAGCAAACTCGGCATCGCCTTGAGGCAGGTGCGGCGCTTCGGGGAAGCCATCAGCGCCCACGCCGGGGCCGCCACCCTCTTCCGGGAACTGGGCGACCGCCACGCCGAGGAAACGGCGCTGGAGGCCTGGGCCGTCACGCACAACGAGCGTTGGCTGAGGCAGGGCTGACGCTCCGGGGCAGGAACGGACCACGGAGGGTGGCGGACTTCATCTGAGGACAAATGGCTCCCATCCCGGATGAAATCGGCACCCCACGGGCGCCGTTACAGTAGCGACGGCGTCAGTCGGTTCGACCGCAAGGGGGCGGGAACCGCGCGAAGGAGGCTTTGCATGCTCGAATGGAAGCAGATCCGCTCCGGCATCCGTCCCGTGCCCGCTCCGGCCGCGACGTCGAGGATCTGGGCCGTCGCGGCCCTCATCGCCTTCGCCCTGGTCGCCGTGTCCAACTTTCTCGACGGACAGGGGGACCCCACCCTCGATCTGGTCGCGATCTCCGTCACCGTGGCGGTGGTCAGTACGGGAGCGCGCCTCACCGCGGCGCCGGGTACCGCCCTGCTGTGCTGGCTCGTGCTCAATGTCTTCGCCACCGCCCCCATCGGTGCGCTCACCTGGGAGGCGCCGTACGACCTGGGCCGGATCGTCTGCCTCCTCGCGGCCGCGGGCACGGGCACCGTTCTCGCCCGGCTCGCCCACGCCCGGTCCGCGTACCACCGCCTGGCGCCCTGAGACGCGTCGGACCGGGCCCGTGGGGCGCCCGGCCGGGGCGCCGGCGGCCTGCGCGTCTGCCGCCTCTACTCGGGAACAGGGACGGGCCGGACCAGTTCGCGGAAGAAGCGGCGGACGTCGTCCACGAGTGCTTCCGGCTCCTCCATCGCGAGGAAATGGCCCCCGCGGCCGAGTTCGGTCCAGCGCACGACGTTGTGGTCGCGTTCGGCCCAGCGGCGGACGGTCACGTCGTGGGCGGAGAGCAGGACCGCGGTCGGGACGGTCCCCCGCTCCGGCTCGCCCCACTCGGCGGCGGAGACCTCCTCGTAGTAGATCTGCGCGGCCGAGGCGGCGGTACCGATCAGCCAGTACAGCGAAACCGCGGTCAGGATGCGGTCCCGGTCGATGCTGTCCTCGGGCAGCCCGTCCGCCGGGGCGGTGAGCTCCTTGAACTTCTCCACGATCCAGGCGAGCTGGCCGACCGGGGAGTCCGTGAGGGCGTAGGCGATCGTCTGGGGGCGCTTGGAATTGCACTGCAGATAGCCGTCGTTGACGTTCTGCATGGCCTGCCAGCGTTCCTGGTCGGCCTCGCTGAGGCCGTCCGTCTCGCCCTCCGTCCCGACCGGGAAGGTGAGCAGGGCGTTGACGTGGACGCCGATGACCTGCTCCGGAGCCTGCGTGCCCATCCGGGGTGCGACCCAGGAGCCGGTGTCGTAGCCGTGAACGCCGTATCGCGCGTAGCCGAGACGGGACATCAGTGCGGTGAGCACCGACGCCATGCGGGCCGCGCCCATTCCGGGCCCGGCGAGCGGGGTGGAGAAGCCGAATCCCGGCAGTGAGGGAACGACCAGGTGGAAGGCGTCCGCCGGATCTCCGCCGTACGCCCGGGGATCGGTCAACGGACCGATGACGTCGAGGAAGTCGGCCACCGAGCCCGGCCAGCCGTGCAACAGCATCAGCGGCGTGGCACCGGGCTCGGGGGACCGTACGTGCAGGAAGTGGATGTTCTGCCCGTCGATGTCGGCCAGGTACTGGGGGTGGGTGTTCAGCGCCGCCTCGTGCGCTCGCCAGTCGTAGGCGTTGCGCCAGTGATCGGCCAGCTCCTTCAGATAGGCCACCGGTACGCCGCGGCTCCAGCCGACACCGGGCAGTTCCGCCGGCCAGCGGGTGGCGGCGAGCCGGGAGCGGAGGTCGTCCAGCCGGCTCCCGGGGACATCGACACGGAACGAGGGGACGCCGGGAATGTCGGGGATCTGGGGAATCGTGTTCGTCATGACCGTGACGCTACGGATCGCTTAGGCCGGTTCCCTTCCTAAGCGTGCGGCACTCTGGTGCCATGCTGGACACCGCCGGACGGCTGCTGAAACTGCTGTCCCTGCTGCAGACCCCGCGCGAGTGGTCCGGGGCCGAGCTCGCCGAACGCCTCGGCGTCAGCCGCCGTACGCTGCGCCGCGACGTGCAGCGGCTGCGCGACCTCGGCTACCCGGTCCACGCGACCCAGGGCGCCGCCGGCTACCGGCTCGGCCCCGGTGGCAAGCTGCCACCGCTGCTGCTCGACGACGAGGAGGCCGTGGCCGTCGCCATCAGCCTGCGCACCGGAGCCGACGGGTCGGTCCTCGGGATCGAGGAGTCCGCTCTGCGGGCCCTGACCAAGCTGGAGCAGGTCCTTCCGTCACGGTTGCGGCACCGGGTCACCACCCTGCACACCGCCACCGTCCGGGCCGGCGCGGCTCCGGCCCCCAAGGTGTCCGCGGACACGCTCCTGGTCATCGCCGAGGCGTGCCGCCGGCACGAGCGGCTGCGCTTCGACTACACCAGCCCCCGGCTCGGCCCCAGTGTCCGCACGGTCGAGCCGCACAGCCTGGTCAGCTTCGACCGCCACTGGTACCTGGTCGCCTGGGACACCGACCGCGACGGCTGGCGCACCTTCCGCGTCGACCGGCTCGTCCCGCGCACTCCGGCCGGTCCGCGGTTCACGCCCCGCGCGCTTCCGGGCGACGACGCGGCCGCCTACCTGGCCCGCCGTCTGTCGGCGCAGACCTGGCCGTTCCAGGCGACCGTCACGCTGCACGAATCCGCCGCCTCGGTCGCGGACCGCCTCTGGCCCGGCATGGGGGTGGTGGAGCCGGTGGACGACGACCGGTGTGTGCTGCACCTGGGAGCCGACAGCTGCCGCGACCTGGCCTGGATGATCACCTCGGTCGACACCGACTTCACCCTCACCGACGCCCCGCCCGGCCTCGCCGAGGCCCTGCGCGCCCAGGCCACCCGCTGCCTCGACGCCGTGGCCCGGACCCGGACCCCGCCATGGGTCTGACCTGCGCGGACGGCTGCCGGGGACGCGGCGGACGGGGGTCGGTGCGTGCCGCTCCCCGCTGCCGACGGGCCGGAGAGGTTAGAAGATGGATTATGAGCGTCTTCCTGGGACATCTGCGGCGTGTGCTGCCCGGCTCGGCCAAGCGCTCCTCCGCAGGCTCCGGAGGTCCCCGCTCGGAAGACCATCAGGAGCACCGGGAGCCCGCCCGGTCCCGGGCGGGCAGGGCCCGGCGGCCGCAGCGGCTGTCCTCGCTGCTGAGCGCGCGCAGCGTGGCCGGCGAGGTGTTCCTCCTCCAGCTCGTCGTCGTGGTGCTGCTCGTGGCGGCCGCGGTGGTGGCGCTCGTGGTGCAGGCCCGCAGTGACGCCATGCTGGACGCCCGGCACCGTACGCTCGCCGCCGCCGGCACGTTCGCCGAGTCCCCCGGGATCGTCGCCGCCCTGCGCAGCCCCAACCCGAGCGCGCTGCTGCAGCCGAGTGCCCAGGCGGCCCGGAAGATCGCCGGGGTGGACGGCATCAACGTCTACACGCTCGACGGTCTCACGATCACCCACAGCGACCCGCGCCAGATCGGCAAGCACGTCGTCGGCCCGTTCTCGAAAGCCGCGGCCGGCACGTCCTTCACCGAGACCTTCGAGGGGTCCCTCGGGCAGTCGGTGGTCTCGGCGGTTCCGGTGAAGGACTCCGAGGACCGGGTCATCGCCGTCGTGGCCTCCCCGGTCACGGTCCAGAACGTGCAGAGCATGGTGAACCGGCAGCTGCCGGTCGTCATCGGCACGGCGGCCCTGGTGCTGGCCCTGTCGGCGGGCGGCACGGCCCTGGTGAGCCGGCGGCTGCTGCGCCGGACCCACGGTCTGGGGCCGGCGGAGATGACGAGGATGTACGAGCACCACGACGCCGTGCTGCACGCGGTCCGGGAGGGCGTACTGATCATCGGTGGTGGCGGGCGCCTGCTGCTGGCCAACGACGAGGCGCGGCGGCTGCTGGACCTGCCGGCGGACGCGGAGGGGCGCCCCGTCACGGAGCTGGGCCTGGAGGAGGAGATCGCCGCGTCGATCGCCTCGGGCCGTTCCGCGACCGACGAGCTGCATGTGGCGGCCGATCGGCTGCTGGCGGTCAACATCCGGCCCACGGCCCCCTTCGGGCAGGCGGGGACCGTGGTCACCCTGCGCGACACGACCGAGCTGCGGGCGCTCTCCGGGCGGGCCGAGGTGGCCCACGAGCGGCTGAAGCTGCTCTACGACGCGGGGGTGCGCATCGGTACGACGCTGGACGTGAGCCGCACCGCCGGGGAACTGGCGGAGGTGGCGGTCCCGAGGTTCGCCGACATCGCCTCGGTGGACCTGCTGGACCCGGTGCTGCACGGCGACGAGCCTCCCGAGCCGGGCACCGAGATGCGCCGCACCGCCGTCGTCGCCGCTCAGGAGCCGCATCCCCTGTACCAGGTCGGCGAGCTGATCAGGTTCGTCCCGACCAGCCCCATGGCGATCGGGGTGGCCGGCGAGCACTCGGTGCGGGTGGCGGACCTGCGGGTCACCCGGGAGTGGATGGCCCAGGACCCGGTCCGGTCCCGGCGCATGCTGGAGCAGGGCGTCCATTCGGTGATCGCCGTCCCGCTGCGGGCCCGCGGTGTGCTGCTGGGGATGGCGGGCTTCTGGCGGGTGGACCCCTCGCCGGCCTTCGAGGAGGAGGACGTGTCCTTCGCCGAGGAGCTGACCGCACGGGCGGCGCTGTCCATCGACAACGCCCGCCGCTTCACGCGTGAGCACACCATGGCCGTCACGCTGCAGCGCAGCCTGCTGCCCCGCGGCGTACCGGACCAGTCCGCGGTCGAGGTCGCCCACCGTTACCTGCCGGCGCAGGCGGGGGTGGGCGGGGACTGGTTCGACGTGCTCCCGCTGCCCGGCGCGCGGGTCGCGCTGGTGGTCGGCGACGTCGTCGGGCACGGGCTGCATGCCGCCGCCACCATGGGCCGGCTGCGCACCGCGATGCACAACTTCTCCACGCTCGACCTGCCCGCCGACGAGCTCCTGAGCCATCTGGACGAGCTGGTCGCCCATATCGACACCGACGAGGGCGCCGGTGAGCAGGAGTGGCAGGGCCTCACCGGCGCCACCTGCCTGTGCGCCGTGTACGACTCCGTCTCGGGGCAGGTGACCGCCGCGACCGCGGGCCACCCGGGCCTGGCCGTCGTCCACCCCGACGGCACGGTGTCGTTCCCGGAGCTGCCGGTCTCGCCGCCGCTGGGCCTGGGCGCCGGCATGCCCATGGAGACCGCGTCGCTGACCGTTCCCGAGGGCGCCCAGCTGGTGCTGTTCACCGACGGGCTGCTGGAGAGCCGCGACCGCGACGTCGACGCGGGTCTGGCGGTGCTGGGCGCCGCCCTGGCGGGGCCGGCCGGGTCGCCGGAGGAGACCTGCGCCGCGGTGATCGACGCGATGCTGCCCAGCGGGCAGAGCGACGACATCGCGCTGCTGGTGGCCCGCACGCGCCGGCTGGATCCCGAGCGGATCGCCGAGTGGGACGTGGCGTCCGATCCGGCGGCGGTGTCCCCGGTGCGCAACGCCTGTGCCCGCCGGCTGGCGGAATGGGGTCTGGAGGACATCGCCTTCACCACGGAGCTCATCCTGAGCGAGCTGATCACCAACGCCGTCCGCTACGGGACGCAGCCCATCCGGGTGAGGCTGCTGTACGACCGCAGTCTGGTCTGCGAGGTGTCCGACGGGTCCAGCACCTCCCCGCACCTGCGCCGGGCCGAGGCCACCGACGAGGGAGGACGCGGTCTGTTCCTCGTCGCCCAGTTCGCCGAGCGGTGGGGCACCCGCTACACCGCCCGCGGCAAGATCATCTGGAGTGAGCAGGCCCTCCACGCCGAGCCCTCGGCGGCCGGGGAGGACCTGGGGGCGGCGCTCCTCGCCGCCTGGGACGACGAGGCGTTCTGAGTCGCGCCGGTAGCTCGGCCGGAGGACAGGTGGTGGGCGCGCACCGCTGGGACTGCGTTGTCGCGGCTGCCGCACGTACGCTGGCATCGGATCAGTACGTGCCGCCCGTTATGGAGCCTTTGTGCCCGCACCTCGTCTCCGGACAGCCGCCGTCGCCGCCTGCCTCGCCCTCGCCGCGGGGCTCCTCGGCGCCTGCGGAGACAGGCCCCCCGCCGCACCCAGGCCGCCCGCGGTGGCCACGTCGGCCGCGGACGCGGGCGGTATGGCGGCGCTGACCGAGGCCGCCAGGAAGGAGGGGGCGCTCAATACCATCGCGCTCCCGAGGGACTGGGCGGGCTACGGCGCGCTGATCGACGGCTTCGAGAAGAAGTACGGGATCGAGGTCACGGTGGAGAACCCGGACGGCACCAGCCAGGACGAGGTCAACGCCCTCAAGGAGCACCGGCGCGACGGCAGCGCCCCCGACGTGATCGACGTGGGCGGCACCTTCGCACCGTCCGCGGCCCGGCAGAACCTGCTCGCCCCGTACGAGGTCGTCCCGTACGACGACATCCCCGAGGACCAGAAGGACCCGCGGGCCCGCTGGTACAACAACTACGGCGGCTACGTCTCGATCGGCTGCGACGCACGCCGCGTCACGACCTGCCCGTCGACCTTCGCCGATCTGCGCAGGCCCGAGTACAAGGGCCAGGTCTCCCTCAACGGCAACCCGACGAAGTCGGGCTCCGCCTTCGCCGGGGTGTACGCGGCGGCCCTGGCGAACGGGGGCTCCTTCGACGACATCCGGCCCGGCATCGACTTCTTCGCCGGCCTCAGCGAGAGCGGCAACTTCATCGCCGTCGAATCGACACCGGCCACGATCGAGAAGGGGCAGACCCCGATCAGCATCGACTGGGACTTCCTCAACCTCGGGTACGCCGAGGAGTTCCGCACGAAGGGCGCGGATGTGGACTGGCGGACCGCGATCCCCTTCGACGGGAGTTTCGCCCAGTACTACGCGCAGGGGATCAACAAGAACGCCCCGCACCCGGCCGCGGCGCGGCTGTGGCAGGAGTACCTCTTCAGCCCGGAGGGCCAGAACCTCCGGCTCGCGGCCTACGCGCGCCCCGTCCTCATGGAGGCGATGGAGGAGAACGGCACCCTCGACAAGAGGGCGGCGGAGAAACTGCCGACGGTCGAGGGCACGCCCACGTTCCCGACGGAGGCGCAGCAGGAGAAGGCGGCGAGGACCGTCGACCGTACCTGGGAGAAGGCCGTCTCGCCCTGAGGAGCGGGCCGGATCGTACGGATCGTACGGAGCGTCCGGTCAGGACCGGTGGTGGCCCGGCCGGATGCCCGCCGTGGCCGCCCGGGCTGCGGCGGCCGCGGCGCGGACCTACGCTGAACCGGTGACCGGCTGCGCCGGAGGGCAGGGTGCCACCTGCCGCCGTCCGGCGGCGGCCCGAGGGAGGTGACGCCCGATGTCCGCACCCCGGGCAGCAGCCGCGGCCCGCCGCGCGGCTGCGGGAACCGTCTGTCTGATCGTGTTCGCGAGCGCCGGCACCGGCGCCGCCCTGGCCGACGACAACGGCATGGCCGACAAGAGCGCGCAGGCCGTCGCCGATGCCTCCCGCAAGGCGATGTCCGAGGTCACGTCCATGCGCATGGTGGCCAAGGTGACCGAGAAGGCGGGCACCACCGGCCTGGACATCCGGTTCGACGAGGCGGGCAACTGCGTCGGCACCGTCACGCCTCCCGGCGGCTCCGGCAAGGCCGACGTCATCAAACGCGGCACCGACGTGTGGATGAAGCTCGACGACGAACTGCTCCGCGCCCAGGTGCCGGGCCCCGCGGCCGAGGACGCGATCGCGCTCATCAACGGCCGCTACCTGCACGGCACCACGGACAACATCATGCTGCGCGACTTCGCCCAGTTCTGCGATCTCGACTACTTCAAGCGGGAGTTCTCCTCGAAGCCGGCGAACGAGCAGCTGCAGAAGGGGGCCCGCACCACCGTCGACGGCCGTCCGGCCATCACGGTGACCGGCAAGCGCGGCGGCGACACGGGCACCTACCTGGTGTCGACGCAGGACGAGCCGTACCTCCTGCGCATCCAGGGAGCCAAGGCGTCCGGGGAGCGCGTGGAGGCCACCTTCTCCGCCTTCGACGAGCCCGTCCGCCCCCAGCCCCCCGCGCCCGCCGACTCCGTCGACCTGTCCCAGCTCCGCTGACGCGCCCCGCGAAGGGAACCTCATGATCACCACTGATTTCGCCGCGGGCGCGCCCTGCTGGATCGACCTCGGCGTTCCCGACGTGCCCGCCGCGGCGGCGTTCTACGGCGCCGTGCTCGGCTGGGAGTACGAGTCCATGGGCGAGGGGGAGGACATGGAGGGCGGGATGTTCCGGAAGGACGGGAAGATCGTCGCCGGGCTCGGCAAGCTCACCGAGGAGGGCGCCCGCCCGGCCTGGATGATCTACTACAGCGTCCCCGACGCGGACGCCGTCACCGAGGCCGTCGAGCGCGCCGGGGGCACGGTGCGGGTGGCGCCGCGGGACCTCGACGAGTGGGGACGGATGGCCCAGTACAGCGACCCGCTGGGCGGCCAGTTCGCCGTCTGGCAGCCCGGCACGAGCAAGGGCGTGGAGCTGGTGGACCAGCCTGGTTCGCTGTCGTGGACGGAGCTGTACACGACCGACGCGGCGGCGGCCAAGGACTTCTACGGCGGGGTCTTCGGGTGGTGGTACAGCGACATGGAGCTGCCGGGCGGCGGGGGCACGTACGCCCTGGTGACGCCCGCCGGGCAGCCCGCGGAGCGCATGCACGGCGGCGTGATGGAGCTGCCCGCCGAGCACCTGGCCCTGGCGGGCGGGCGGCCGTACTGGCATCCCGTCTTCGCCGTCACCGACTGCGACGAGGCGGTCGCCGCGGTCACCGGGAACGGCGGCAGCCTGCAGATGGGGCCGGAGGACGCCGAGGGCGTCGGACGGCTGGCCGTCTGCCTCGACCCGGCGGGCGCGGACTTCGTGGTGCTGGCCCCGTCGTCGGACTGACCCGGCGGACCGGCGGACCGGCCGACCGGCGGGCCGGCCGGGGATGCCGGGGATGCCGGTCAGACCCGGTGGCGGTAGGCCCGCATCGCCAGGGGTGCGAAGACGAGGGCGATGCCCGCCGCCCAGATCAGGGACCACATGACCGGCTCGCCGGCGGGGGTGCCGAGCAGCAGCCCGCGGAAGGCGTCCGACAGCTGGGTGACCGGGTTGACGTTCACCCAGGCCTGGAGCCAGCCGGGCATCGTGTCGACCATCACGAACGCGCTGCTCGTGAAAGTGATCGGGAAGATCAGCGTGAAGGCGAAGACCTGCACCTTCTCCGCGTCCCCGGCCAGCATCCCGATCAGTACGGCCGTCCAGGACATGGCCGCGGCGAAGATCAGGAGCAGCAGCAGCCCGCCGAGGAAGCCGGCGACACCGCCGGTGATGTCGAAGCCCAGCACCGTGCCCAGGGCGAGCATCAGGAGCATCGCCCAGAGCTGTTTGGCCAGGTCGGCCGTGATGCGCCCGAGGAGCGGCGCCGAGCGGGCGATGGGCAGGCTGCGGAGGCGGTCGAAGACTCCCTTGGTGAGGTCGGTGTTCAACGCCATGGCCGTGTACATGCTCATGAAGAGCGTGTTCTGGACGATGATCCCGGCGAGTGCGTACTGGAGGTACGCCTCCGGGGATCCGGCCATCTGGCCGCCGAAGACGAAGGTGAACAGGAAGACGAACATGATCGGCGAGATGCTGTAGTCGACGAGCTCCAGCGGATTGTGCTTGACGGAGACCAGGCTGCGCCAGGCGAGCGTCGTGGTCTGCCGCAGGGCCGCCAGGGGCTGTACGCGGCCGCTGCCGCCGAGGGCGCCGGTCACGGGTGTGGAGGCGGTGGTCATGACAGGCTCCCCGCGGTCGCGTACTGCTCGTCGTCGCCTTCGTCGTCGTCCGCCGTGGTCTGCGGCTGCGCCCGGTGGCCGGTCAGGACCATGAACACCTCGTCGAGGGAGGAGCGCCGCAGGGTCAGCTCGGCCACCGCGATGCCGGCCTGGTCCAGCCGGCGGACCACGCTCGGCATGAGCTCCGGGTCCTTGACGGGCACGGTGATCTCGTCCCCCTCGATCTTGGCCAGGGGGCCCGCGGCCTCGGTGAGCAGGGCGTGCGCCGTGGCGAGATCCGTGGCCCGGGCCGGCCGCAGCTGCAGCACCTGGCCGCCGACCTGTGCCTTCAGCCCGTCGGGGGTGCCGTCGGCGATGACCCTGCCCTGGTCGATCACGACGATGTTGTCGGCCAGCCGGTCCGCCTCGTCCAGATACTGCGTGGTCAGCAGCACCGTGACGCCCTCGGCGACGAGAACGCGCAGCATGTCCCACACCTCACCGCGGCTGTGCGGGTCGAGTCCGGTGGTCGGCTCGTCCAGGAAGAGGATCTGCGGCCGCCCCACCAGGCTCGCCGCGAGGTCGAGGCGCCGTCGCATGCCGCCCGAGTACGTCTTGGCGGCCCGCCCCGCCGCCTCCTCCAGCCGGAAGCGGTCGAGCAGCTCGACGGCCCGGGCCCGGGCCGCGCCGCGCGGCATACCGAGCAGCCGCCCGATCATCAGCAGGTTCTCGGTGCCGGTCAGGTTCTCGTCGACGGCGGCGTACTGGCCGGTGAGCCCGATCATCGAACGCACCCGGCCGGCCTGCCGGACGACGTCGTACCCGGCGACCTCCGCGCGGCCCTCGTCCGGCCGGAGGAGGGTGGCGAAGATGCGGACGGCGGTGGTCTTGCCCGCGCCGTTGGGCCCGAGCAGGCCGAGGACGCTGCCGACGGGCACCCGGAGGTCCACTCCGGCCAGTGCGCGGGTCTGCTTGAACCGCTTCGCCAGGCCGTCGGCCCGGATCGCGTACTGCATGGAGATCACCCCGGACGGAAGGTACGTACCGACACTTCCCTCAACTGTGACGCACACCACTGACACTGTCCGTCCGGGCGGCCCGCCCGGACGGCGCCGGACGGCGTCCTCCGAGGCGCCCGAGGCGGCCGACCCGCACGAGCGGCCGCGAACTCACCGACCTGGCAGCGGGCCTGGCCGTCCGGGCGGCGGTCACCGTCGGACCGGTCGGCCTGGTCCGGCAGGGCGTTCGGGAGCCGGCCCCGGCCCGTTGGCCCGGCCCGTTGACCCTGCCCGGGGGCAGGTCGGGGTTCCTCGGCCCCTGGGTCCGGTTCAGCCGGTTGCCTCGCTGACGGTGAACAGGGCCCCGCTCCGGTCGCGCAGGGTGACCCGGCGGTCCGTCGGGGAGGACCGTACGGGGGTCACCGCCCCGCCCCCGTGCCGGGCCGCCCGGTCGACCGTGCCGTCGAGGTCGGCCACGGCGAAATGGACGTGCCAGCGGGGCCGGACCTGCGGGTCGGGGGCGTTCTCCACGGCTCCGGCGTCGATCCGCGCGACGGTCCGGCCGCCCCTGCGCACCACCACGTGGTCGTGCTCGTAGGCCACGTCGCAGCAGCCGGGCCGCTCGCAGGCCCAGTCGAGGACCTCGCCGTAGAACACCGCGGCGGCGAACGCGTCGCGGGTGCGGAGCTCGACCCAGGCCGCGCCGTCGTCCTGCCCGGCGTGCCACTCCTGGACCACCTCGCCCTCCCAGAAGCCGAAGACCGCCCCGGACGGGTCGGCGGCCAGGGCGGCCCTCCCGGTGGCGAAGGCGAGCGGCCCCACCGCCATCGTCGCGCCGCGTTCACGGACGCGGGCGGCGGTCACCTCGGCGTCGTCGACCGCGAAGTACGGCGTCCAGGCGGTCGGCACGGTGAGGTGCGGGGCGAGCGCGCCGACCGAGGCGACGGGCCGGCCGTCCAGCAGGGCGATGCGGAAGTTCTCGCCGAGCCGGGTGGCTCGGAACGTCCAGCCCAGCACCCCGGCGTAGAACTCCTCCGCCTCCGCGAGGCCGGGCGCCGTGAGGTTGACCCAGCAGGGCACACCGAACACGTCACGGCTGTTCGTGGTCATCGCACCGCTCCTCCGATCGCCGCACCGGCATCCGGACCCGCCGCAAGGCGGATGCCCACCCGGCCCACTCCTCACACAAACGGATGAAACGGGCCATCCCCGTCTTCCGGCGCGCACACGCACACTGGACCCGGTGGCCCGCGTCGCGGCTGCGGCCGCGAACCGAGGAGAGGTGTCCTGCCTTGAACGTTCCCGACCCCGCCCCCGATCCCGACCCCGCCCCCGTTCCCGCCCCCGTTCCGATCGTCATCGACTGCGATCCGGGGCACGACGATGCCCTCGCGATCCTCCTGGCCGCCGGCGACCCGGGGGTCGATCTGCTGGCCGTCACGACGGTGGCGGGCAACCAGACCCTGGAGAAGACCACCCTGAACGCCCTGCGGGTGTGCACGGTCGCCGGCATCACCGGGGTACCGGTCGCCGCCGGCTGCGCGGGACCGCTCGTGGAGCCGTTGCGGGTCGCCGAGGACGTGCACGGGGTGTCGGGGCTGGACGGCCCCCGCTTCCCCGAGCCCTCCCTGGCGGCCGAGCCCGAGCACGCGGTGGAGCTGCTGCGGCGGGTCCTGTCCGGGCACCCGGAGCCGGTGACCCTGGTGCCGACGGCGCCCCTGACGAACATCGCGCTGCTGCTGACCCGGTACCCCGAGCTGACGGGCCGGATCAGGGAGATCGTGCTGATGGGCGGCTCCACGGACCGGGGGAACCGGACCCCGGCCGCCGAGTTCAACATCCACACCGATCCGGAGGCCGCGGACATCGTCTTCCGCAGCGGCGTACCGGTGACCATGTGCGGGCTGAACGTCACCCACCAGGCCCTCGCGACGCCCGAGGTCGTCGCCCGCTTCGAAGCCCTGGACACCGGTCTCGGGCGGATCTGCGCCGAGCTGCTGGGCTTCTTCGCGGGCACCTACCGGCAGCTGTGGGGGTTCCCCGCTCCCCCGGTCCACGATCCGGTCGCGGTCGCCCGGGTCATCGACCCCGGGCTGGTCACCTGTGTGGACGCGTACGTGGCCGTGGAACTCCACGGCCGGCACACCCGCGGGGCGACCGTGGTGGACCTGCACGGCACCCTGGGGCGGCCGGCGAACGCCCGCGTCGCCGTCGGGCTGCGGGCCGGACCGTTCTGGGACCGGCTGGTGGCGGCCGTCGCGACCCTGGGCGGCGGGGGCACGGCTCAGGCCGGGCCGCCGGGCACCCACGCCGGGAACGCGGAAAGGGGCACGGACGGGGACGGTACCCCGGGCGGGGCCGGGGACGGTGCCCCGGGCGGCGGGGACGGGGGAAGCCGGTGAGCGGCCACCCGCTCCTCGGCGGCGAGCAGCGCGCCGTGGGCGTGGCGCTGCCCCATCAGGACGCACAGCGTGTACGCGGCGTCCTCCAGCACGGCGCGCAGCGCCGGGTCGTCGGGCGCGGCCAGCGTACGGCGGCGTACGGCCCGCAGGTGCTCCAGGTGGCGGCGCAGCACCTCCGGGGCGGGCAGGACCGTTCCCGCTGCGGGCTGCGACGGGAACTGCGGAATGCGGGCGTGCCCGATCGCGGTGCGCAGCGCCCGTTCGCAGTCCGGGTCCGCCTCGGCGGGGCAGGCGCGCGTGGCGACGACCGTGCGCGCCATGTACCGGAGCGTGACGCCCGCCGCCCGGGCCGCGTCGCCGAGGACGCGCCGGGCGCTCTCCGCGGTGCAGGGCACCAGGGCCATCACCATGCCGGTCGCGGTGGCGAGGGCGGCTCCGCCCGCGGCACCGTCCGGGTCCGTGTCCCCGTCGGTCGCGGTGACGTCGCCTTCGGTGCGGCTGCCGGCCGCCGGGCTCTGAATCATCCGTCCGCTCCTCGGGTCCGGTCCAGGTGAATGCCGCTGTATAGCACCTGCGGACGGGCGGCCGGCGCGCACACGCGGGCGCCGGGGAGCGGATCCCCCGATGGGGGGACTCCGGCCGCGCGGCGCGTTGACCTCGTACGGGCTCCGCGGGGCCGCGGCGCGCGAACGCTCCGCAGCGGCGGGCGGGCCGGTGCGGAGCGTGCGGCTCGGCGGGCGGACGTCAGGTGTTCAGACGGCTGTTGGGTCCGTCCTGTCCGTCGGCGCCGGCGTCGTTGAACCAGTAGTCCCCGGCCGCGAGGTAGCGGAAGGCGTGCGTGGCCTTCGCGGGCAGCGCGACCGTGACGGCCCGCATGCCGTCGGGCCGGGGTTCGAGTACGTGGGTGCCCGGCTGCCAGCCGTTGAAGGTGCCCACCACACTGACAGGGCCGGGCGGGTCTCCGCCCGGCAGCACGAAGGTGACGGCGGTGGTGTTCTTGCGACGCTGTCTTTCCAGCATGAAGTGCTCCTTCTGCGTCGTGGGCGGCCCACTTGCCCCGGAAGTCTCCTGACGGTCCCCCGCGGCTTCCGTCCACGACCCGCCGCAGCACGGCCACGGTCACCCGTCGGGGCTACAAGCTCAGGGCGTCCTCGGCGTTGTCCATCCAGGGGGTCACGGAGTTCTTGGTGGAGGAGACGTGCAGTCCGGGGGTCGACGCCTTGAGCGGCGTCTGCGCCAGGTCGGACTCGGTGTTCATGGTCATCGCGATCGAGTCGACGGTCTTGCCGGTGCCGTCGACGGCGCCGCCCATGAGCCCGGCGTAGGCCGACTTGCCCGGTTCGAGCCTGATCGCGTCCTCGATGCCGGGGGCGGTGCCCCGCTCGGTGGCCTGGCCGTCGAGAGCGCCGAAGGTCACGACGGGGTGCCCGAGCACCCGGCACGCCTTCGTCCCCTTGTTGGTGATCTTCAGGAGGTAGCTGCTGGTCGTGGGCTCCGCCAGGCTCGCGGTGAAGGTCACGTCGAAGGTACTGCACGGGAAGACGTCGAAGTCGGGGTCGGTCGGCGCGCCCGCGCCGGGAGCGGGCTTCGTCGGCTTGGCCGGCTTCGCCGTCGGTGTCGCGGACTTCGCCGGGGCGGCGGAGCCGGACGGGGAGGGACCCGCGGTCGCGCCCGCGCTCGCGGACGGCGTGCCGGTTCCGCCCGCCGCGTCGTCCCCGGTGGGCCCGCAGGCGGTCAGGGCGAGTGCGGACAGGGCGGCGAGGGCGAGGGCGGTTCTGCTGACGGTGCTCATGGTGTTCCCCCAAGTGAGGCGCGACACGCGCGGGGCCGGGCGACCGGGCCGGTGCCGGTGGCCTGGGACCAGGATCCCGCCGAAGCTTCACAGCTTGGTGACGGTCCGTTGCCGAGTCCACCACGGTTCCCGGCGCGCCGCGCCCGCCTCACCTACCCTGCCATTCCAGACAGAGCATCAGAAAGGGAACGTACAATGCCTTCTCGCCTCAACCCGTACATCAGCTTCGACGGGGACGCCCGGCAGGCCATGGAGTTCTACCAGGAGGTCTTCGGCGGCACCCTGTCGCTGAACACGTACGGCGACTTCGGCGGGGAGGAGGCCGGCGACGCCACGGACCGGATCATGCACGGCATGCTGGAGACCACGAGCGGCTTCACGCTCATGGGGGCCGACAACCCTCCGGGGACGCAGCACAATCCCGGCACCAACATCTCGGTGAGCGTCAGCGGGGAGGATGCCGCCGAGCTGCGCGGCTACTGGGACCGGCTCTCCGGCAGCGGGACGGTCTCGGTACCGCTGGAGAAGCAGATGTGGGGCGATGTCTTCGGTATGTGCACGGACCGCTTCGGCATCACCTGGCTCGTCAACATCAACACCTCGGAGGGCTGACCGGGACGCCGGCGACCGTGGAGGGCCACGGCGCCACCGTCCACGGTGGCGCCGTGGCCGTCCCCGTTTCGACACCGCGGCACCCGCGCCGGCGGCCGGAGTCCCGCATGATCGATTCTCCGCACCCCTTCGATCACAGGAGTCCAGCCCCATGTCCGACATCACCGTGCGCGCCGTTCGGTCCGGGGACTTCGCGCAGTGGCGCGCCCTTTACCGCGGCTACGCCGACTTCTACCGGGTGGAACAGACCGAGGAGGCGGCGGCCACGGTGTGGTCGTGGGTCACCGATCCCGCCCACGAGGTGAGCGCCCTGGTGGCCGAGGACACCGCGGGCCGGCTGCTCGGCCTGGCTCACTACCGCCCCTTCGCCCGGCCGCTCTCCGCGACGGTCGGCTGCTTCCTCGACGACCTGTTCGTGGCACCGGAGCACCGCGGCTCGGGCGCGGCCGACCTGCTGCTCGGCGCGCTGCGCGGGCTCGCGGCGGAACGGGGCTGGAGCGTGGTCCGCTGGATCACGGCGGACGACAACCACCGCGCGAGGGCGAAGTACGACCAGGTGGCCACCCGCACGATGTGGGTCACCTACGACATGGCTCCCGGCCGCGGGTGAGAATGGCGGCGACAAGTGCGGTCGGGACAGGCCGCGTCGGCGGAAGGGAACGGATGCCCACGTCCATCGGTCTGCTCGTGATCCACACGACACGGCTGGAGGCGTGCCGCGACTTCTACGCCGGTCTCGGCCTCGACCTCGTACCGGAGCAGCACGGCGACGGACCCGACCACTACGCCGCGACCTTCGCCGACGGCGGGGTCCTGGAGCTGTACCCGGCGACGCGCCGCCCGGAGACCGGCTACCTGCGCCTCGGCCTGACGGCGCCGCCGCACGGCGCGGGAGGACGGCCGCCCGGCCGGCACACCCTGACCGACCCGGACGGCCGCACGGGCGTCCTGACCGTCCCGGAGCCGTGCGGCGATTCGCTGCCCGCGGGATGACGCGCCTCGCGGTCAGCGGCGGCGACGGCACGTCAGCGCGGTCACCCACGTATGGTTCGGCGCGCCGGCCGCGCCGGCCGGCTGAGAGCGGATCAGGCGGTGGCGAGGGAGATCTCGGTCGACTTGATCAGCGCCACGACGGGCGAGCCGGCGGCCAGGCCCAGCGCCTCGACGGCGTCGGCGGTGACGGCCGCGGTCAGACCGCCGCCGTTCACGTCCACGCGGACCGCGGCCATGGCCGGGCCGGCGGCCACGTCGACGACCGTCCCGGCGAGCTGGTTGCGGATGGAGATGTTCTCGACCGTACCGGTGGCGAGGGCCACCTCGGTGGCCTTGACCAGCGCCGTGACCGCGGAACCGGCGGCGATGCCGAGGTCCTTGACGGCGTCGGCGGTGATGGCCGCGGTGATGTCCTGGCCCCCGTCCAGACGGACCTTGACCGCCGCCATGGCCTCGCCGACGGTGACGGCACCGACGGTGCCCGCGAGCTGGTTGCGGATGCTGAGACTCATGAAGCTTCGACCTCTTGTGTGAACGGTGAACACGGTGCTCGGTCCGGACGGACCCGGGCGTGATCGACAGTAGGGTCGTTCGTCCGGGTTCGCTCCGGACCCCTCTCATCCGCCAACCGGAACCACCCTCCTGGCTGGCCCCTGCCGCGTCGCGCGTCGCGGGCCCCACCGCGGCCGGCCCGGTGCTTCACTGGGGACCATGCCCTTCGCCCGCTACGGGGTCCTGTCCGGGACCCTGCACCAGCACTTCCGGGACACCCCCGACACGGAAGGCGCGTGGTTCCACGTCAACCTCCGGGTCGACGCGCCGGACGGACGCCACAAGTGCGCGGTCGACATGGACAGTCACGACTCGGCGACGGGGGTGCAGTGGAAGGTGTTCACGGTGGACGCCGCCGCACTCGGTCCGGTGGCCGCACTGGCGCCGGGGTTCCACCAGCTCGCCCGCACGGCCGGGTCCGGCGCCCTCGACTACATCCGGCATCCGGCGCTGCGGGGCGGCCCGGCCTGGCCCTCGTGGCTGCCCGACCGGCTGCGGGGGCTGCTCGGCCGGCTGCTGAGGACCTCCCGGCCGTGGACGTCGGGAACCAATCTCGACGCCGCACTCGCCTTCGAGCCGATGCTCGTCGTCGGACGGCCGGTCCTGGTCTTCGGCGAACCCTTCAACGCGGGCCTCGGCGTGCACAACATCCACCAGAACCAGGGCGACCCCTTCGGCAGCCAGTGGTGGCCCGAGAACGGCATCTGGCAGGACGGGGCCACCCTGACCCGCCGCCCCGACGGCAAGTACGACGTGTTCCTGAACAAGTTCTCCACCCAGAAGGACCACACGGACGCCGACGGGCACCCGGTGTAGGCCGCCTCCCTGTCCTGCACCGCAGTGCCGCTGCCGTGTCCTGGCGTCGGCCCCGGCCCCGGCCCCGGCCCCCAAGCTCCCGCCCCGTCACCCGGAGGACGTTCCATGGCCTCGGCACCGCAGAAGATCACCACGTTCCTGATGTTCGAGGGCAGGGCGGAGGAGGCGCTGACCTTCTACACCTCCCTGTTCGAGGACTCCGAGGTCATCGACATCACCCGCTACGGCGCCGACGGCCCCGGCAAGGAGGGGACCGTGCTCCGCGCCACGTTCGCGCTCGCCGGACAGCGGTTCATGTGCATCGACAGCTACGTCACGCACGAGTTCGGCTTCACCCCGTCGGTCTCGCTCTTCGTGGAGTGCGCCTCCTGCGAGGAGCTCGACCGCCTCTACGCGGCCCTCGCCGAGCAGGGCAAGGAGCTGATGCCCGTGGGCTCGTACGGCTTCAGCGCCCGCTTCGGCTGGGTGAACGACCGCTTCGGCGTGTCCTGGCAGCTGAACCTCCAGGACCTGCCGGCCTGAACCTCCTCAGACCGCGGCAGGGATGAGAGCGACCGCCGGCGCCGCCGCCGCGAGGACACCGGCGGCGAGCCGCGTGACGCGCCCCGGCCCGGAGGCGAACCGTTCCGCCATGACGATCCCGGTGAGCAGCGCCATCCAGGCGAGCATGGCGGCGCCCCCGCCGGCCACGGCCATCACCGCCATCAGCGCCCAGCACGACCGCAGGCAGGCGCCGCCGTGGCGCAGCCCGAAGCGGACGGCGCCCGTCGCGGCGCGCGGGCCGCTCAGCGGCAGCGGGGAGGAGCGGTGGCAGTCGCGCAGGGCGCGCCGCTTGTGGACCGTCAGCTGCCAGGCGGCGGCGAGCGCGAGCGCGCCGGCCGCCACGGCGTGGCCGGGCGGCCGGGACCACAGCGGGGCCGCCGCGAGGAGCAGTGCGCCGTAGCCGGTCCACACCGTGAGGTAGACCGCGGCGAAGCCGGCCATCGCGCGCCGGCGGTGCCGGCGCAGGCTGTTGTCGCCCACGTGGGCGAGGGCCGGGAGCGCTGCGGGCAGCATCATCGCCACGCACATCAGCGTCCACATCGCGAGGCTCCCGAAGCCGGCGGTGCCGGGGCCGGGTGCGCCGGGGGGCGGGTGCGCCGGGGGCATGTGGTGGTGGGCCACCTCGCCGGCGGGGGCGGTCGCCGGAGCCGCCGGGTGGAGGCCGTGCACCGCCCCGGTCACGGTCAGCGCGATCACGGCGCTCCAGGCGGCGACGGCCGCCAGCTCGTACCCGAGGGTGACGCGCGGCCGCGGCCACCGCGACGCGGGCGCCGTCCGCGTCCGCCCCGCGTCCTCCAGGGCCATCAGGAGTAGCTGAGGCTGACGCGCCCGATCTCGACCGGCGGGTCCTCGTCCGCCACTCCCTCCCTGCTCTCCGCGGCCGCCGGTCCGAGGGGGAGGAACGTCACACGCAGCCGGGCTTCGTCCCAGGCGTTTTCGGCCTGGAGCCGGCGCACGAGCGGGGTGATCTCGACGCTGACCCGCAGGCCGTGGGGGTGCTCGTCGCCCCGGGGGTCCTGGGCCCGCTCGATGCCGAAGAAGGACAGGTTGCCGACCCGGTGTCCCTCCGCCCGCTCCCGGGAGGCTCCCTCGGGGAGGTTGACGTAGATGCCGTAGACCGTGTCGGGGTTCGTCTCGCCCTCGATGTCCTCGACGCTCAGGAAGACGTGCCGGTCGGTCTCGGGTTCGTCGACGCCGAGCGCCTCGCCCAGCGGCAGGGTGGTCCGCCGGTCGATCGGTACGGCGACGCTCGCGGCACGGCCGACGAGGCGCAGGGGCTCCTCGGAGGAGCCCGCCATCTCCCGTCGGCCGGGCGGGGTCGGCCCCGGGGCACTCGGACCGCTCGTCGACTCGGGCACGGGGGGCCTCCTCACGGACGGCGGCAGCGGAACCGGAGGGGAGATCGGCACGGGCTCCTCGTACGTGTAGCCCAGCCGGTCGGAGGTGTCCAGGATGTCCGAGGCCGCGAGGCTCTGCCGGCGCCCGTCCGCGTCGAAGAAGCTGTACTCCTGACTGATCCAGCGCGGGTCGTCCGGGTTGTCGTGCCCGGCCCGGCTCGCCCATACGGACCACAGGCGGTCGATGTTGGCGTGGTGGAGCCAGAAGACCGGATCGAGCGCGGCCGTGGTCGTCCTGCCCATCCAGCGGCCGATGTAGCTGTGCACGACGTTGTGGGGCGTGTCCTCCAGAGCGCCCTTGCGGTTCCAGAAGGTGCTGCCGTTCGGCGTGATGCCCCCGCCGAACTCGGTCTCGCCGACGAACAGGGTGCGCCCCATCGCGTAGGCCGGGGAGGTGATCTCGACGGGCAGGGGTTCGCCCTCGTTGACGAGGTTCGCCCGGTCGGCGAACAGCGGGTTGGAGCCGCCCTCCTCGTCGCGGAAGGCCGGGGGGATCCGGGCCTGTTCCCGGTCGGCGTCGTAGTCCCAGAACGGCAGGGCCCAGTCGGCCGGGCCGCCGAGCTGCACGACCGTCGCGCGGACGATCCGCTCGAAGTACCAGAGGTACATGCGGTGCCAGGCGAGGAAGTACCAGGAGCCGTGCTTGCAGCCGTTCCACAGCGGCATGGCGGGCGTCGTGCTCGTCCCGTGGAGGGCCGCCTGGTAGGTCCAGCCGGTGGGATCGTCGGGTTCGCGCTTCTTCATCTCGGCGACGGCCGCCGCGTAGTGGGCGAGTGTCAGGTCGCCGGGCGGGAGGGTCCATACGTTCCTGCGTACGTGCGCCACCTGCTGAGGGCTGCCCATCATGTCCGCCTTCCGTCGGAAAACCGGGAGGAAACGTATCGAAAGCACATGCCGTGATCGAACCGGCGCGCGGGCGGCAGACCCATTGGGGGCACCCCTCGAACCCCGGCGGCCCGCGCCGGAACGGCCCGGCTCCCCCGCGCCCCACCGGTCCGGCGCCACCGGTTCGGGACCGGCGGGAACCCCGGACCCGGCGCATCCGACTACTGGCACGTGGGAGGCGCAGCCGAGCCGTCCCGCGAGACCGAGGACGATCGAGGGGCGTGGGATGGGCGGACTGGACGTGCGCATGCGGGGGGTCGTCTGCCGGCACGGCCGGGTGGAGGCCGTCGCCGGCGTGGACCTGGAGATCGCCGCCGGCCAGCGCGTGGCGCTGACCGGGACCAACGGCTCGGGGAAGTCCACCCTGCTGCGCGCCGTCCTCGGCCTGCACCCCCGGACGGCGGGCTCGATCCTGGTCGGTGGCCGGGAGGGCCGCTCGCCCGCCGAGTGGGCGTGGCGGCGCCGGGCCTGTGCGTGGATCCCGCAGAAGCCGGCCGCCGGGCGCTTCCCGCTGCTCGGCACCGAACTGCTGGCCGGCAGCAACGCTCCGGCGGAGGCGGCCGAGGCGGCGGACCGGCTCGGGGTGGGCGCGCTGACCGGCCGGCCCCTGCACACCCTCTCCGGCGGCCAGCTGCAGCGCATGTACCTGGCCCGGGCGATCGGATGCGTGGCCGCGGGCGCCGAACTGCTCCTGGCGGACGAGCCGACCGCCGCCCTCGACTTCGACGGACAGGCGGAGGCGGCCGACGTGCTCACCGCACTGCCGGTGACCCTGATCGTGGTGACGCACGACCGGGCCCTGGCGGACCGATGCGACCGCGTACTGGAGATGGCCGCGGGCCGGCTGCGGGAGGTCCGGTGACGACCCTGGCCACCGCGGACCTCGGTGAACTCCTCCAGCTGTTACCGGTGCAACGGGCCGGAGCGGCCCTGCTGCTGGCCGCCGTCGGACTGCCCGTCATCGGTGTCGTCATCGTCGGGCTCGACATCATGCCGGTCCGGTTCGCGATGATGCACGTGGCCCTGCTGGGCATCGCGGTGGGCCTGCTCACGGGGCTCGACCCGATGCTGTGCGCGCTGGTCGCCTGCGCGCTGGCCGGTGCGGGCGTGGCCCCGCTCGCCCGCACGCCCGACGGCCTCTCGGGGGCGATGGGGCTGCTGATGAGTCTGGCCATCGCGGCGGCCCTGCTGGTGCTGGCCGTGTCGGGGGTCAACGCCTCCGGCGCCTTCGCCCTGCTGTGGGGGTCGATCCTGTCCGTCGGCACGCCCGACCTCGTCGTCCTCGGCGTCCTGGCCGTCGCCGTGCCCGGCCTGTTCTGGTGGCGGCGGCGCGAGATCGGCCTGCTCCTGTACGACCGCGAGCTCGCCCTGTGCTCCGGCGTCCCGGTGCGGGTGCTGACGGCCGCGCTCCTGGTCCTGGTCGCCGTCGCGGTCGCCGGGGCCATCAAACTCACCGGCGCGCTGCTCGTCGACGCGCTGACCCTGCTGCCCGCGCTCGCCGCGCGCCGCCTGGGCAGCTCACTGAAGTCGATCACCCTGTGGGCGGTCGGCATCGGCGTCACGGTGAACCTGACGGGGTTCCTCCTGGCCCTGTGGCTGGACTGGCCGCCCGGCCCGGTCCTCGTCCTGACCGCGGGGGCGGTGGTCCTCGCGGTGCATTCCCTACCCGAACGGAGAATCAGCTCATGGCGCGCACCCGCGTCCGTATCCCTGCCGTCCTCGCACTGAGCGCGGCCCTCTTCCTGACCGCCGGCTGCGGGAACGACCCCTCGTCCGCATCCGGCGGGGACAAGGGGCAGCCGCGCACCGGCAAGCCGTCCGTGGTGGTCACGACCACCTGGGAGGGCGCCCTCGCGAAGGCCGCCGGCGCGGAGGACATCAAGGTCATCGTGCCGCAGTCCGTCCACCACGCGCCCGACTACGACCCCAGGCCCTCGGACCTCGCCGCCGTGGCCAAGGCCGACTTCGTGCTGTACGCGCCCTTCGAGCCGTACGCCGCGAAGATCAAGGAGGCCGCGGGGTCCGGGGCGCAGCTCGTCGAGGTGGAGCTCGACAACGATCCCGACAAGCTGTCCGCCGAAGTCGGCCGGCTGGCGGGGCTGTTCGGCACGGCGGACGCCGCGGCGCAGTGGAAGACCGGCTTCGACGCCGAGTACACGAAGCTGAACAAGGAGCTCCAGGCCGGCTGGCCGGGAGGCCGCAGTCCGTCCGTCGTGACCCAGGTCTTCACCGCGTGGTCGGCGAAGCTCGCGGGCGCCACCACGGTGGGCACGTACGGGCCGGAGGCGGTGACTCCGGCGCAGCTCGCCGAACTCGCCGCGAAGAAGCCGTCGCTGGTGCTGGACAACGCCCACATGTCCACCGGAGCGGTCCTGCCGGACTCGGGCGCCAAGCAGGTGAAGATCGTCAACTACCCCGGGGACGACCTCGATCTGCTGCCGGTCTACCGCAACGCGGCGGCGGAGCTGAAGAAGGCCATGGGCTCTTCCTGAACCCGGAGCCCCGGCGGCGGCCGTCACCTGGCAGGGTGGGCGGCCGCCTGCTGCTCCTCCAGGCGTGGGTGGTCACCGGCGACGGCGACGGCGACGGCGACGGCGACGTGGAGATGCAGATCCGGCTGGCGGCGGTCGACGCCTGACGCGCCCCGGGAGGTGTTCCGTCACAACCCGGGTACGAGGAGGGCGGCGTCGAACTCGCCCCGGGTGAGGTCCTCCTCGCGGATCAGCCAGACGAGGGCTCCGCGCCGGCGGCCGGCCGGTGCGGGGTCGTCGGGGTGGCCCGGCATTGCCTCGGCGGGCTCGTGGTGGAACTGCGCCAGCGGCATCCATTCCAGGGCTCGGGCGATGTCCCGCGCGGTCGCCGCGGCCGGGTCCGTCACCGCTGGGCTTCCGGCCGGTCCGGCCGCCGCCCGGTACTCGGCCACGCCGGAGACCGCGGCGTAGCCGCCCACGCGGTGCTCGAAGCGGTGCCCGTACTCGGCGAGTTCGTCGAGGAAGGACTGTCCGTACACCGGGTGGTCGTAGAGGTCCTGCGGTGTGTGGAGGCCGAAGGTCTCGCGCACCCGGGGGTGGTCGGGGAACGGCGCCGTGCACCCGGGCCGGGCGATCAGGCGCACGGCGGGGAACACCGCCGCGCCGGGCGGTGCCGGGCGGACAGCGCCCGGCACTCCGGCGGGGATGTGCAGGACCCGGCCCTCGGCCGGCGGGGCGGACGCGAAGAACGCGAGCACGCCGTCGGCGGGCAGCGGAAGGTCCGTTGAACCGGCCGGGAGGGCCGCGCCGCCCGGGTCGGACAACGGCCCGTCCTATAGGAGAGCACTGCTCTCGGTCAGCCGCCTGCGGAGGGCCGCGCGGTCGGGCTTGCCGGCGGCGGTCAGGGGCAGTTCCGCGACGACGAGCAGCCGCTCGGGATGCTTGCGCCGCTCCAGGCCGCGCCCCGTCAGGTGTTCGCCGAGGGAAGCGAGAGTGGGGGCCTGTGGTCCCCGGGCCACGACGCAGGCCGCGAGCCGCTCCCCCATCAGCGGGTCGGGGACGCCGACGCAGGCCACGTCCCGCACCTGGGGGTGCGCGGTGAGCTCGCGCTCCACCTCGGCCGGACTGATGTTGGCGCCGCCCCGGATGACGATGTCCTTGAGCCGGCCGACGACGTGCAGGACGCTCTCGGCGTCGAGGTAGCCGAGGTCACCGGTGCGGACCCAGCCGTCGGGCGTACGGTAGCGGGCGTCCAGCTCGGGCGCGCCGACGTAGCACAGGGGGGTCATCGGGCCGCGGGAGATGATCTCCCCGACGGCGCCGTCGGGGAGCTGCTCGTGCGTCTCGGGGTCGGCGATGCGGATCTCCGCGACCCGGGGGTCGGGGTGTCCGGCGACGACACCGGAACCGTCGGTGGGTGGCACCGAACTGCCCAGTCCCGTATGGCAGTTGACGCCGTCTGCGGAGCCGTAGAGGTTGACGACGGGGCAGCCGAAGGCCTGCGCCGCGGCGGCCGCCGTGGTCTCGTCGAGGGGCGCCCCGCCGAGGACGAGGGCGGTGGGCGGCGGCAGTTCCGCGCCGCTGCCGTCGAGGCGTTCGAGCATCATGCGGACCATGGTGGGCACACCGAGGACGTGCGTCGGCCGGTGCTCGCGCACCGCTGCCAGCGCGCCGTCCGCGGTGAAGTGGTCGAGCAGGACCAGGGTGCCGCCGTGCCGGGCGAGGGTGACCGCGGTGCCGTTGGAGCCGAAGGCGGAGGCCAGCGGGACGAGGAAGAGACAGCGCGGCGGGGTCCCGTCGGGGATGAGCGAGGCCAGGAAGTTGCCTCGTCCGCCGGCCAGCGCGTTGTGCGAGTAGGCGATCATCTTGGGCTCGGCCTCGGAGCCGGAGGAGACGAGGATGCGGGCGGCGCTGTCGGGGTCGGGCCGGGCGGGGACGAACCCGCCGGGGTCACCGCGCAGCAGCTGCGCCAGCGGAATCGTTCCGTCGGGGAGGGTGCCCGGCCGCCCCGCGGCGATGACGTGGCGCAGGCGCGGGAGGGACCCGGAGAGTGTGTGCAGGTCGGCCGCGTGCCGGAACGCCCGGTGTTCGGTCGCGGCGATGACGGCGACGGCCTCGGCGCGGCGCAGCAGGCACTCGGCCTCCAGGACGCCCCGGCCGACGGGGAAGGGGAGGGAGACCGCACCGAGGGCGGCCAGCGCCAGATCGGCGATGACGGAGGCCCGGCCGTCGGGCAGTTGGACGCCGACGACGTCGCCCGGGCCGATCCCGAGGTCCCGCAGGCCGGTGGCCAGAGCGCGCACCTTGCGGTCGAGGGCGGTGTAGCAGAGCTTGCCCTTGGCGTCGATGACGGCGGTACGGTGCAGGTCGGCGATCTGGCGGGCGCGGAAGAGGCTGTAGAGGTCGAGGTCGGGGCAGGTGCCGTCGACCACCCAGGCGCGGCGGAGTTCGGCGGGCAGCAGGTCGCGCAGTTCGAGCCTGTCGGCGGTCATGCGAAGCTCCAGGGGTCGGGGACTGCGGGGGCGCCGTGCGCGTCGCGGCTGATCGAACCGGCGAAGCGCGGGTCGTGGTGCAGGTCGGACAGGTCGGTGGTGACGGCGGTGGCCGTCAGGCCGTGCTCGCGCAGCCGGGCCAGGGCCTCCGCCGTGGGCAGGCCGCGCAGGTCGTGGCCGGCGGCGGTGCGGGCGTCGTCGTCGGCGGGTGCGATCCAGCCGTCGGCGGTGGCCAGCGGGTGGCGGAATCCGGCGGGCCGGCGGGGGTTCTCGCCGCGGGCCGCCCGGCGCAGGGCGGGGCCGGTCAGCGTGTCGGCCGCGCCGAGCAGCGAGGAGTCGACCCGCACGCCGCGGCCCGTGCGTTCGCGCAGCAGCAGCCCGGCGAGGACGGCCTCGGCGCCCAGAAGTCCGCCCATGACGTCGAGGAGGGTCATCAGCGAGGGCGCGGGGCTCTCGCCCTCGGGGCGGGCGGCCTCGCCGACCCCGGTACGGGCCTGGACCATGAAGTCGGTGCCCATCGGGGCGTCGTGGAGGCGGCCGGCCCAGCCGCTGGTGTACGCGTGGACGAGCGTGGGATTGACGCGGGCGAGGTCGTCGGCGTCGAGGCCGAGGGCGGCGGCCTTGCCCGGCGCCCAGTTGTGCAGGAAGACGTCGGCGTGCGCCGCCATGTCCCGCAGCCGCCCGCGGTCAGCCTCCGCCTTGATGTCGATCTCGACGGCCCGCTTGCCGCGGTTGAGGGCGAGCCAGCGGGCGGAGATCCCGGAACAGGCGGGGGGCATGCCGCGCAAGGGGTCGCCGCCCGGCGGTTCGATGCGGATCACGTCGGCGCCGAGCAGCCCGAGCAGGTGCGCGGCGAGCGGCGCCTGGATGCGGCGGCCGGCCTCCAGCACGGTCAGCCCGGCCAGAGGTCCGGCGGCCGGTACTGCGGAGACCGCCCGCCCGCCGGACCCGTGGCGGGGCCCCGGCAGCGGAGTCGGCGCCGGCGCCGGCCCGTCGGCGGCGGCATCGGCGCCGTGGACCGACGGGGTCAGGGACCAGGGGGCGGCGCCGTCGTGTTCCGCGGCCCGGTCGGCGAGGAGGCGCAGCGCGCACACTTCGGCACCGGAGAGGTCCGCGGCCCGGCGGATCCGGTCCCAGCCGTGGGATCGCGCGGTGGCGTGGAGGGCGGCCGGCAGGGGCGCGCAGGCGGTGGCGTAGCGGAACTGGAAGGGCCGCCAGCCGGTCCGCAGTGCGTCCGCGGGTGCCTCCAGCGCCTTCCAGAAGGCGGCCCAGGCTCCCGGGTCGAGGGTTTCCAGTTCGAAGAGGATCCCGTCGGCGGAGGTGAACGGCGGTCCGCCGGCGGCGATTTCCGCCGCCTCGCCCTCGTCGGCGCCGGCGGCCGCGAGGTACTGGGACACGGCGAGGAGCCCGGCCCGGTCGGCGCTGGTGGTGACGGGGGCGGCGGCCGCGCCGCGGGCCTGGCCCACGAGGTTCGCCAGGAGCCCCTGCACCGTGAGGACGGCGGTGGCGGTGGCGGCGTAGTCGACGGCCAGGCCGCGGGGGCTGCCGTCCCGCCGTCCGTGCACGGACATGATGCCGGTGGCGGCCTGCACGGTGGCCTCGTCGGCGAGCCCGCTCGCGGGATCGGCCCAGGTGGCGGTCGCGTGCGCCGGTGCGAAGCCGCCGCCGGTGAGCGTGGTGCCGCAGGCGGGCGCGTCCCAGTGGCCGCGGCGGTCCGTCCGTGCGCCGAGCAGGCGCAGGTGATCGGTGACGACGCCCGTGATACGGGGCGGCCCCGAGACGTCGAAGCGCAGTGTGTCGAGCGGCCGGACCGTCTGCGTGGTGGCTGGTGACGCCATGCCTCTCCTCTCCTGGCGCGGCGGTGGCCGCAGCCCGGGTCTTGCGGAATGCGGGAACCCGGGAGCGTCCGCGCCCGACCAGTTCCACGAACAGACAGTCGGTCGGCCGTTCGTGCGAGTTCCCGCGAGTTCGCGGAGGCTCCCGAAACTTTCCGGAAGTCCGCGCGAGTCCCGGAAGTTCCCGGGAAAGAGGAGGCGAGCAGTGAAAGATCCCCGCACGAACAGGGCCGATGCCGAAGCCGGTGCCGTGGGCCGCGCCTTGGCCGACGCCGTGGGCGGTGCCGGTGCCGGTGCCTTGGCCGACGCCGGAACCGGGGCCGCCGGGGGCGGGGGCGCGGGGGGCGCGGGCGCGGGGGGCGCGGGGCGGGAGCCGGAGGCGGTGGCGCTGCGGGAGCGGGTCGGCCGGTTCGTCCGGGAGCGGGTGTTTCCCCGGGAGTCCGTGCTGGACGGAGGCGGGCCCGCGGCCGCCGAGGTGCTGGCCGCGCTGCGTGCCGAGGCGCGGGCCGAGGGACTCTGGGCCCTGCCGCTCCCCGCCGAACTGGGCGGCGGCGGGCTCTCCTTCGAAGCCTACGCCGAGCTGGCCGAGGCCGAGGGGGCCAGTGACCACGGTCCGGCCGCGCTGGGGTCGGCCCCGCTGCTCGACGTGACGATGCTGGCGCGGTACGGGCGGTCCGGCGTCCGCGAGGCGTACCTGAAGCGGCTGGTCGCCGGGGAGATCCGTACCTGTTACGCCATGACCGAGCCCGGGGTGCCCGGCACCGACCCGTTCCGGACCGCGACCCGCGCCGAACGGCACCCCGACGGCGGCTGGCTGGTCACCGGCCGCAAATGGTTCACCTCGGGTGCGGCGGGTGCCGATCTGGTGACCGTGATGGCCCGCACCTCCGGCGCGGACGGGGACCGCGAGGGGCTGTCCCTGCTGCTCGTGCCCACCTGCGCGGCCGGCTTCCGCGTGGTGCGTGAACTCCCCGTGCTGGGCGCCACGGGCCAGTACGAGATCGCCCTCGACGGGGTACGGATCCCCGCCGACCACCTCCTCGGCGAGCCCGGCGGGGCCCTGGCCATCGCCGGGGAACGGCTCGCGCTCGGCCGTACGCTGCGCTGCCTGCGGTGGCTCGGCCAGGCGCAGCGGGCCTTCGACCTGATGTGCGGGCGGGCCGCGACCCACGGCGGCTCGCGCGGCCCGCTCGCCGAGCAACAGCTGGTGCAGGCACACGTCTTCGACGCCCTGCTCGCGCTGCGCACCACCCGCCCCCTGGTCCGGGAGGCGGTGGCGCTCGTCGCCGCCGGACGGGACGCGCGTACGGAGGTCGGGCTCGCCAAGGTCGCCGCGGCGCGCATGCTCCAGCAGGTCGCGGACTGCGCGATCCAGGTCCACGGCGCCGCCGGCCTCGGCCCGGACACCCCGCTCCCGGCCCTCTTCCGCACCGGCCGCGCCGCCCGCATCCTCGACGGCCCGGACGAGCTCCACATCACCGCGGTGGCCCGCCGCGTGCTGCGCGCCTACGGCCCGGCCGGGCAGGGCGTCAGTTCTTGACGGGCTCCGTGCAGAGCTGCTGCGCGAGCGCGACATCGGCCACACAGAAGGGACGCTCCCCTTCCGTTTTCCGGTCGGACACGGAGCTGTGATCCTGCCGCCCCGTCAGCTCCGCACCCCCGGATTCCGGCCGGCCGGACCCGCAGGCACCCCCTATATACGGGTGATGTCGACGAGGCCGTGGAGGGCGGTGAGGGCGAGGGCCAGGAAGAAGTCGCCCCAGACGAGTTCGTGGCGGACGGCCAGGCCCTTCGCCGCGTCGTAGCAGCCGTCCAGCAGCATGCCGGGCGGGCGGGGGCCGCCCTCGGCGGTGAGGTGGTCGCGGGTGAGGTGGTCGAGGACCTCCGCGGCGCGGAGCGCGTACTGCTCCGCGCGGGGGCCGGGCGTGCGGGCCAGTTTCAGCAGGGCCACCGCCGTGATCGCGGCGGCCGAGGTGTCGGAAGGGCCGTCCGGGCAGGCGGTGTCGGCGGGCGGGACCGGAGGGCCGGTCAGCACCCCGCCGCGCGTGGTCAGCAGGGTGGCCGCCTCGGAGAGGCGGGCGAACTCCCCCGCGCTGAGCTCCGGTCGGAGCATCGCGTCGGCGACCGCCAGGAGCAGCCAGGCCCGCCCGCGGCTCCAGCCGGGCGGCGGGTCCTCGCAGGGCCGCCAGCCGCCGGTGGCTGCATCGTGGATCAGGGCGGGCCGGAACCACGCGTCGCCGGTCCCGTCGAGACAGAGGTCCAGGTGCCGGTGGAGATGGGCGGCCGCCGCGGCCGCCCCGCCGGGCCCGGCGGCCGCCAGGAGCGGCACCGTGCCGGGTACGGCGTCCACCCGGGCCAGCAGGCGGGGGCCGCCCAGGGCGTCGCCCCAGGGCAGGATCCCGAGCTCCGGGTCCCAGGCCGACAGGCAGGCCCGGGCCGCCCGGGCCCGGAGGGCCGCGGCTGCGGCGTCGTCACCGGCCGCGGCGCTCCCGTACCAGAGGATGAGCCCGCGCGTGGCGGTGTCGGCCGCGGTCCACGGTGCGAGCCGGGCCGTGCACGCGGAGGCGGCCCGCCGGTCGTGCTCGGCTCCGGTGTACCGGGCCCGGAACCAGAGCAGTCCGGCCCAGAATCCGCCGGTCCACGAGCCGCGGCCGGTCGTGGTCCACCGCCCGTCGGCGGGGTCGGCGTACAGCGGGAAGCGCGGGCCCACCTCGGCCGCGGTCACCGCCACCCGCGCCATCACCGCGGCCAGCGCCCGCCCCGTCGGCCCGCTCACGCCGCCCTCGCCACACACCCCGCTCACGCCGCCCGCTCCGTGCCTCGCCGCCGGTCGCATACCGCCCAGAGGAACGCGACGGCGGCGGCCGCCGCGAACTCCGCCGCCACCAGCAGCCACCCCGGCCCGTACCGTCCGCTCTGCGCGAGCAGGCCGAACAGCACCGGCCCCAGGGCGAATCCGGCGAAGAACCCGGCCGCGACCAGCGCGGAGTCCTGGCCGGCCCGGCCGGGGGCGGCCCGCTGGAGGACCAGCACCATCGAGACGGCGTTGCCGGACACGGCGAACACCCCGACGGCGACCGCGCCGACCCACACCAGCGGTCCCGCCACGAGGGCGGCGCCCAGCAGGGCGGCCGCGCCCAGCGCACCGCACGCGAGCCAGCCGGGGAGCCATTCGGCACGCCCCGGACGGGCCGCCTTGGACCAGCCCACCCGGCCGGCGATCCCGGCCACCCCCAGTACGGCGACCAGCGCGCCCGCGGCCGTAGGCCCCATGCCGAGGCGCTGCGCGCCGAAGAGGGCGAGGTAGGTGTTGACGGAGGCGATTCCCGCGCCGAGGAACAGCGAGAAGGCGGCCAGCCAGGCCACCATCCCGCGCGGGACGAGTTCCGTACGGGGGCCGGCCGGCGGAGCCGGAGGGTCCGCCGGGAGCACCCGCAGCGCCCACAGGCCGGTGAGCAGGGCCGCCGCGGCGGCCGTCCACACCGCGCCCCGCCAGCCGATCCCGCCCGCGAGGGCCGCCAGTGGCGCTCCGGCCGCGAAGGCTCCGAGCTGGACGCCGGACTGCTTCAGGCCCGTGACGGCGCCCCGCCGCGCGGGCGGAACGGCCCGCAGCACGGCCTTGTTGGTGGCCGGGTTGGCGAGCGCCTGCGGTACGCCGCCCAGTGCGACGGCGGCCAGCAGCAGGCCGGCGCCGGGGGCGGCGCCGATCAGGGCGAGCGCCGCGGCGGAGAGCAGCAGCAGGGCGGCCAGCGAGCGCCGGGGCCCGATCCGGTCGACGATCCGGCCCCCGGCCGGGGACAGCGCGGCGGCCGTCCCGAATCCGATCGTGGTGGTCAGCCCCAACAGGGCGGGTGAGAGGCCCAGTTCGGTCACGAGCCGCGGACCGAGCGCCCCGAGCAGGAACAGTTGCAGCATCGAGAACGCCATGGCGCCGGTGAGGAGCACCGTCAGCCCCCGGCCCGCACCGCCGTCCTTCTTCTCCGTCGGCGATGCCGTCGCCGTTCCCTCCGACGCCACGAAGTCTCCCTTCCCGGGACGTTGAACCGCTCGATGGACCGGGTAAGCAGTCGGGTGGAACGGCGGGCAGGTTCCCGCGTTCCGCTGTGCCCTGCACCACATGAGGTATGCGGCCCTGCTGTGACATGGTGGGTCCGCGGAATCTTGTCCGGAAGTGCGTACCCCGGTGTGCGGCTCGGGAGGCCGGTGCGAGGATGAGCCCCGCCATGGAGCCGGTCCGCTGTTTACGCGCCCTACGGGCTGCGATGTTCGCAGCCCTCTGTGTGCTGCTCGCGGCGACCGGACACATGCTCATGTCGGGTGCGGCGGTGCCCTGGTGGGCGCTGTCCTTCGGGTTCGCGGCGACCGCGGGGACGGCCTGGTCCCTCGCCGGCCGTGAGCGCGGGGTCCTCGCCGTCACGGTGACCGCCGTCGCCGTCCAGACGGTGCTCCACTCGGGGTTCTCCCTGGCGCAGTCCCTGGTGCCGCCTGCCGGGCCGGCCGTGACGGCGCTGTCGGCGTCGCCGGCCGGAACGGCGGGAGCGGAAGCCGCCGGCCACACGCATCACGCCCTGCACGCGACGGCGGCGGCCGTGTCCGCCCCGGCCGCCGTGCACATGGCCGGCGGCGGGCACCTGGCGGGCGCCGGGCACGAGGCCTCGGCCATGCCTGTGCTGTTGATGTCACCGGCCGGGATGGTGGTCGCCCACCTGCTGGCGGCCGTGCTGTGCGGACTGTGGCTCGCCCACGGCGAGCGCGGCCTCTTCCGGGTGGTGCGCGCCGTGGCCGCCCGACTGCGGGCGCCGCTGCGCCTGCTGCTCCACGCCGTCGCGCCGGCGCACCGACCGCGCCCGCGAGTGCGCCGGCGGCGCCGGACACGCGCGCCGCGCCAGCTGTTCCTCGTCCACGCCATCACCACCCGGGGTCCGCCGAGGCCGGCCGCTGTCCTCTGACAGCTGGTCACCCGAGCCGCATCCGCGTACGCGACTGCTCCTGCGCACACCTCGCGCACCTCGCGACCTCGCGCACCTCGCGCACCTCGCGCACCTCGCGCACCTCGCATGCCTCACGTGCACCTGATGCGTCCCCGACGTACCGCGTGCACCGCATGTGTCCCGTGGATGCCGTGCCTCGGGCCCTCGGCCGTGCCCTCGGGCAGGCCGTGCCCTCACCGGCCCCGCCCTTCGCGCGGCGCCGGACTCCCCTTGCACATAAGGACCTTCGGCGATGACTCCTGCCCTGACGACCCCCCAGTCCTGTACCACCGGCGAGCGTCCCGCCCGGCACACCGAGGCCTCCGACGCGGCGGTGACCCGGCTGGCGCTCGCCGCCCGCGACGGCGACCGCGCGAAGACGGACCGCTTCGTGCGCGCCCTCCACCGCGACGTCTGGCGCTACGTCGCCTACCTGAGCGCCGACACCCAGGCCGCCGACGACCTCACCCAGGACGTGTTCCTGCGGGCGCTCGCGAGCCTCCACCGGTTCGAGGGCCGCTCCTCCGCACGTACCTGGCTGCTGTCCATAGCGCGGCGCACCGTCGTGGACAGCCTGCGCCACGCCGCCGCCCGGCCCAGACTGTCGGACCGCTGCGACTGGCAGACGGCCGCCGAGCAGGCCCAGCCGTACGACGTACCGGGCTTCGAGGACGGCATCGCGCTGGCGGAGCTGCTGGCCGCGATCCCGGCCGAACGGCGGGAGGCCTTCGTCCTCACGCAGTTGCTCGGCCTCCCCTACGCGGAGGCGGCCGAGGCCGTCGGATGCCCGATCGGCACGGTCCGCTCCCGCGTGGCCCGGGCCCGGACCTCCCTCGTCGCGCTGCTGACCGACACCCCCACGGCCGCGCCGGCGCCACAGGCCCCGGCCGCGCGGGGCGAGCGCGCCCCGCGGCGCACGCGCGAGGCGGTACTCACGGCTTCGCCCGCCTGATCCGGTACGGTCCGCGCCCGCCTGAGCCGGGACGGTCCGGTGGCGCGGGCCGTCGCGGGCCCGCAGTGCGCGCCCCGTGAACCGTTTGGCGGAGATTTGGGGAAACGATGGCGGCCCTCGCCAGGATGGACACGTCCGCATCACCCACTGATGTGAAGGAGATTCCCATGAAGAAGATCCAGGTCCGCAAGGCCGGTCCGGTCCGCCTCACCTCCTCGGCGTGCCAGGTCTACACCAACCCCAACTGATCCTGGCTCAGTTGAGCCCCGGCATCTGATCAGCCGGGGCCCGGCGCCGTCGTGCCCCGGACCGCCCGAGGCGACTCGGGCCGTCCGCCGGCACGACGGTGCCTCCCGGGCGGCGCCCGCCCGCAGCCGGTCCGGACCGCAAGCCGAGGGAGGCCCCATGCCGGAGCACGGCATCCGCAGTGAGGCAGACACACCCCTGCCGTTCCATCCGCTGGTCTACCTGGAGGACGGCGAAGAGGTCACCATCGGGCGGCCCGACACGGACTCCTACGGGGTCTTCCCGGTCGACGGCGCCCACCTCGTGCGCCGCCTCGAGGCCGGCGCCACCCCGTCGCAGGCCGCCGACTGGTACTCCGCCGAGTACGGCGAACAGGTCGACATCGACGACATCATCGGTGCCCTGCGCGAACTCGGCTTCGTCCGCGAGGAGGGCGAGGAGCCCGCGCAGACGAGCCCGGTGCGCTGGCAGCGGCTCGGCCGCGCCCTGTTCTCCCCGCCCGCCTGGATCTGCTACGGGCTGATCACCGCCTGGGCGCTGTGGCGCGTGATCCGCTCCCCGGACCTCGTACCGGCCGCGGAAGACCTGCTGTTCAGCGAGTACTACGCCGTCATCAGCCTGGTCATGCTGGTCGCCGCGGTACCCCTGATCGCCATCCACGAGGCCTTCCACGCCTTGGCCGCCCGGCGTCTGGGCATCGGCTCCAGGACCAGGCTGTCGAACCGCTTCTACTTCCTCGTGGTCGAAACGGCACTGGACGGGCTCGTCGCCGTGGAACGCCGCAAGCGCTACCTGCCGATCGTCGCCGGGATGGTCGTCGACGTCGTCCTCGTCTCCCTCCTCATCACCGTCGCCGACGCCGCCCGCGGCCCCGGCGGTGCCGAAACCACCGCCAGCCGCGTCTGCCTCGCGGTGGCCTTCGCCGCCGTGCTGCGGGTCCTGTGGCAGTTCTTCCTCTACCTCCGCACCGACGTATACGTGCTGATCACCACCATGCTCGGCTGCGTGGACCTGCACACCACGTCCGTACGCCTGCTGCGCAACCGCTTCCTGCGGCTGCGCGGGCGCACCGAGGGGCTGGCGGACGAATCCCTGTGGCACCCCGTCGACCGCCGGGCCGCCCGCTGGTACTCCTGGCTGATCGTGGCCGGCTACACCTTCAGCCTCAGCACCTTCCTGCTGGCCCTCGCCCCCGTCTTCGTGGAGATGGTCACCGGAGCCGTCAGCCGCTTCGGCGGTGAGGGCTCCAGCTGGGTCGAGCTGCTGGACTCCTCGGCCTTCCTCATCATGGCTTTCTGGCAGACCGCCCTCACGATCTGGATCGCCGCCCGCGAGCGCCTGCGCCGCCGCACCTCCCGCACCCACCACGTCATCGGCTGAAGGGCGCCCCTGTCGGCCCGGCCCCCACCGCGACGAGCCACGCCCGTCCGGGCGTTCGCTCCGCGTCGGTGACCGCCCGCTTCGCCAGGACTCCGGCCGCGATCCTCGACCGGTCCGCCTGCCACGCCGCCTTCCGGGCGGCCGGCGCGCGTCGTTGCAGGCCACCCGTGTGCGGCCGACCGTACGGGCCGGCGCGCTGCGCCGACCCGGCGTGGGATCGATACGGAACGAGTACCGCACATGCCCACAGGCAGGCTACCGGCCGCCACCGACAACGCCGCTTCGCCCAGCAGGCGAACCGGCTCCCCCTGTCCCGCAACGCGGGAGCTCCGTATCCTCCCCGGCCCGAAGGCCGCGGTATCCACGAAGGAGTCCTGATGACCGGCCACTACTGGATCGCGGCGCCCCTGCGCCGCGAACGCGACCGTCTGCGGGCCGGACTCGGCCTGCCCGCCCCCCTGGCCGTGGTCGACGCGCACCGCCGGCTGCGCGGACCCTACTCCGCGGCGGGCGCCCTGCTGCGCCAGGTCGCCCCCGAGGCGCTGCGCCGCATGCCCGAACTGGCCGCCCGCCACTACATCGAGCTCCAGGAGAGCACCCCGGAACTGGCGCCCCTGGTACCGCAGAGGATCCGCGCCCTGGAGAAGGTGGCCGATGCCCCCGGCGAGGCCAGCCGCTACCCGGCCCGGCTGCACTCGCTGCGCGTCTCGCACGGGATCGTGGACTTCCTGCTCGCGGCCCTCCCCGGATCCGGGGACGGCCCGCGCACCCTCGTCGTGGAGAACGTGCAGCACGCCGACGTCACCGACCACGAGTTCCTCGCCGCCGCCCTGCGCCGGATCCCCGCCGAGCTGCTGACCCTCGTCGTCGCCACCGACACCGCGGAGCTCGAAGATCCGCCGGGCATGGTCTCCGTGTCCCTGCCCGCGGAACTCGCCGTGCGCACCACCCGCGTCCACCACCCCGGGCCCCCCGCGGGCGCCGAGCCCGACGGGCCGGCCCCCGACGGCGCCGGGTCCGGCAGCCTGGCCGAGGCCGCCGCCCTGTACGTGGCCGGCGACTGCATCAGCGACGAGCCCCCACTGCGCGCCGCGTACGAGGCCCTCACCGGCCCCGAGCGCGCCGCCCTGCACGACCGCCGGGCCGAGGAGGTCGCCGCCCGCGCCGAGGAGGAGCCCTCGCTCCGGCTGGGCACCCTTCCCTACCACCTGCTGCGCGGCAGCGACGGCGACGGCGCCGGACTCGACGCCCTGCGCTGGGCCCAGCTCCGCTGCAAGTACCTGGGCTTCTATCACGCGGCGGCCGAGATGGGCGAGGAGGGCCGCCACCGTACGGGCCCCGACGTCCGGCCCGACCTGTGGTGGCCTTTCACCCGCGAGACGGGCGTGTGCCTGGCTGCCGCCGGACGGCCGGAGGAGTCCGCCGCCGTCCAGGAGGAGGCACGCTCGCAGACCACCATGCCCAAGCACCACATGAGCCTCGCCTACGAGACGGGCATGCTGTACGCCCGCCACTTCCCGCCGGAGCTGCGCGACGAGCGCAGGGCCCGCGCGTACGTCAACCAGGCCATCGCGATCGCGGACCTGCTGCCGGACCTGAAGGAACGCGCCTTCTTCTCCGTGTTCAACCGCAACGGCCTCGCCCTGGTCGAGGTCCGCGCCGGCCGCCCCGACGAGGCCCTGCGGCTGCTGGACGAGGGCATCGAGCGGCTCGACCGAGAGCTCGGCATCGGCGAGCGGACCTGGCACCGCGTCGGCCTGCGCTACAACCGCGCCCAGGTCAACGGCATGAGCGGCCGGCTGGAGGACGCCCTGGAGGACTACGCCTCCATCATGGACCTGGACCACGACTTCGCCGACCACTACTTCAACCGCGGAAGCATGCTCCGCCGGCTCGGCCGCATCGAGGAGGCCATCGCCGACTACGAGCGGGCCATCACTCTGGAATCGCCCTTCCCCGAGGTGCACTACAACCGCGGCGAGGCCCGGCGCGAACTCGGCGACCTCGACGGCGCGCTGGCCGACTTCGACCGGGCCCTCGAACTGGAGCCGGGCAACCTGGAGGCCCTCCTCGCCCGTGCGGGCCTGCTGGCCGACCAGGGCGAGGCCAAGGCGGCCCTGGCCGATGTCGAGGCCGGGCTGCTGGTCGATGCCGAGCACCCCCATCTGCTGTGCCTCCGGGGCCGGTTGTGGGGCGAGGAGGGCCGTACGGCCGAGGCCCGCGGCTCCCTCGACGCGGCCCTGCGTCACGATCCGGAGCTGGCCGAGGCCTGGGCGATCAAAGGCGAACTCGCCTATGTGGAAGGAGACCTGACCGCCGCACTGGCCGATTTCAACCGGGCGGTGGAGCTGGAGGCCCGGCCCGAGTTCCGGTTCAACCGGGGGGTGGTCCACGAGGCGGCGGGCAGCCTGGTCCAGGCGGTGGCCGACTTCGACGCGGTCCTCGCCGTCACCGACGACGAAGAGGCCCGCAGCCGCCGGGAGACCTGCCTGCGCGCGGCCGAGCGGGCGCACCCGTAGGGGCCGGGATGGACCTCCGTCGGCAGGAGAAGCAGCAGGAGCGCCAGCGGGAGATGCAGCGGGAGCGCGGGACCGGCGGGGCCGTCTCCGGGTCCGTGTTCACCGAGGCCATGTCGCGGCTGGTCTCGGGGGTGGCGGTGGTCTCCGCCCGGCGGGGCGACGGCCGGCCCTCGGGGCTGCTCGTCTCCTCCGTCTGCTCGTACAGCGCGGCCCCGCCGTCGGTGCTCGTCGCGCTGGCGCGCACCTCCCGGACCTGCCGGGAGATCACGGCGGGGCCGGACGCGTACTTCGGTGTCCACCTGCTGGCCCGCAGCCACGCGGCGCTGGCGAGGACCTTCGCGGGCAGTTCCCGGGACAAGTTCGCCGACGTGCTCTGGGACTGGGACGGGACGGTGCCGCGGCTGGCGGGCGTCCCGGTGTACGCGAAGTGCCGTGCGGGGGCGGTGCTCCCGCACGGCGACCACGTCATCGTGGTGGGCGAGGTGGTCGGCTGCACGGTGGCGGAGGACGACCCCCTCGTGTACTTCCGGCGGCGGCTCGACTGGAGCCTCGGGGGCTGAGCGGGGTGGGCGGGTCAGCAGGGTGCGTACGCCGGTACGCGGAGCGCGCGTACCGGCGTACTGCTGTCTGCGCGAGCTGGTGTACGGCTGGGTGCGGTGACGGTCGTGCGAACCCGCAGCCGTAGGTACCCGTGGCCCTGGGGATGCGCGGCCGTGCGGCCCTCAGCCGCCGAGCGCCGCGGGGTGGAGTGCGCCCGCCGGGCGGCAGCCGTCGTGCCGGGTGTCGTCGGGCCGGGCCCCGCTGAGCAGGGCCTGCTGGGCCGCGCGCAGGCCCGGTCCGGGTTCGATCCCGGTGTCCTCCACCACGGCGCGCCGGGCCCGGGTGTAGGCGTGCAGGGCCTCGGCGCGGCGGCCCGCGGCGGCCAGGGCGAGCATCAGCTGCTCGTGGAAGTCCTCGCGCAGCGGGTGGCGCGCGCACAGTTCCTCCAGCTCACCGACGACCTCGCGGGCCCGGCCGCTGCAGATGTCGGCGCCGATCCGGTCGTGGACGAGGGCGAGCCGCTCCTCTTCGAGCCGGACGGTGTAGTGCGCGGGCAGGCAGGCCGGTCCGAGGTCCCCGAAGGGGGTGCCCCGCCAGAGGGTCAGGGCCCGATGAAACGATTCTGCCGCGGTGGTGCAGTGGCCCGCGGCCCGCAGTTCGCGGCCGCGCGCGGCCAGCGTGCGGAACCGGTCGAGGTCCAGCTCACCCGGCTGTACGCGCAGCAGGTAGCCGTTGCCGGAGGTGAGCAGCAACGGATGCCTGCGGGGGTCGCCACCCCCGCGGCTGTGCTCAGGGGCGAGCACACGCCGCAGCCCGGACACGTACATCTGCACGGTCGCCACTGCCGAGCGCGGCGGCCGGTCGTCCCACAACTCGCCGATCAGGGAGCAGATCGGGAAACGGCGGTTGGCGTGCAGCAGCAGCAGCGTCAGCAGGGCGCGCCGCTTCAGGGAGCTGGGCGTGCACGGCACCCCGCCCCGGCGGACCTCCAGGGGCCCCAGGATCCGGTACGTCGGCCCGTCGGCCGGCCCGCCCCCGCCGGTCGGGTCCGGGGCGGGCCCGGGACAACCGGGTAAGTCGGGGTCCGCCGGAAGGCCGTGGACGGGATCTGACGAGGATCTTTCGGTTCTGGCCAGCACTGGTCTGCCACCCCCGCGCTACCGGCGCCCTCGGGCGCACTGTCCTGTCGGCACGCGGTGGGGCTCACCGGCGCTCACGACAATGGATACGGGATCACGCGAGAGGGTGTCAGGGGCACGAACCAGCCAAAGTCCAATGAAAATAGATGAATTTTTAACCGGCAGCCGCCCTCAGTCGTATGCCCACCGCATCTCGGCCAATCATCGGGGCGCCCGGCCCGGCTCGGACCTTCTCCTTGGCAGGGGCCCGCCGCAGGGTTAGCGTGCCTCGATCTCCTCCCGACACGCACGTACTTCCCGATCGTCGACCGCCGACCACGGCCCTGCCGACCGGTCCGTTCGACCTGCCGTGAGAGGGCACCCAGCCATGTCCGCACGTCGTACCGCCGCGGCGACCGCCGCCCTGGCCGCCGCCGCACTCGTCTCCCCGCTGCTCCTCGCCGGCCCCGCCGCCGCGGGCGCCGAAGACCCGGGCCGGGCCGCCGCCCGCGGCGCGGCCCTGGCGGCGCAACTCGTCCGGGAGTCCACGGCGAAGGACGCCCTCCGGCACCTGCGGGCGTTCCAGTCGGCCGCCGACTACAACGGCGGTGACAGGGTCGCGAGTTCGAAGGGCCACGAGGCCTCGGCCGCGTACGTGGAGGGGGTGCTGCGCAACGCCGGCTACCGGACCTCCCGCCAGGAGTTCGACTTCGTCTACACCGAGGACCTCGCCGAGTCCCTCACCGTCGACTCGCCCACCCCGCGTGAGGTCACCGTCCAGCTGATGGCGTTCACCGCCCGCAGCCCCGAGGGCGGGGTCACCGGGGAGCTGGCCGTGGTCCCCGTCGACGCCGACAACACCCACGGCTGCGAGCCGGGCGACTTCGCGGCGGGCGCGTTCACCGGCAGGATCGCCCTGGTCAAGCGCGGCGGCTGCTCCTTCGCCGTCAAGCAGGGCAACGCCCACGCGGCGGGCGCGCTCGGCGCGATCGTCTACAACAACACCTCCGGCAAGATCAACGGGACCATCGGGGACTCCTCCCTCGCCCGCATCCCCACCGGCGGGATCAGCCAGGAGGACGGCGCGGCGCTGACCGCGGAGGCCGCCGCCGGGCCGGTGACGGTCACCCTCGACATCCACGAACTGCGCGAGAACCGCCGGAGCTTCAACGTGGTCGCGGAGACCCGCGGCGGGGACGCCGCCAACACGGTCCTCCTGGGCTCCTACCTCGACTCGCAGCACGGCACCCCCGGCATCAACGGCAACGGCTCCGGCTCGGCCGGGCTCCTCCAGGTCGCGCTGAAACTCGCCAGGTCCCAGGACAAGGTGGGCAACAAGGTGCGGTTCGCCTGGTGGTCGGGGCACGAGTTCGGCATCGCGGGCTCGCATGCCTACCTCTCCGCCCTGACGCCGGAGCAGCGCGCGCAGGTCCGGCTCTACCTGAACTTCGAGACGATCGCCTCGCCGAACGGCGCGTTCTTCGTCAGCGACGGGGACGACTCCGACCGCGTCGGCGCGGGCCCCGGCCCGGAGGGCTCCGCCCAGCTCGAGAAGGGCATCACCGACTTCCTCGACGCGAAGGGCGTCCCGCACGAGGGCACCGACTTCATCGGCCTGTCTGACTACGCGCCCTTCCTCGCCGCAGGCATCCCCTCGGGAGGCACCTTCACCGGCTCCGACGGTCTCAAGACCGAGGCCCAGGCGGCCAGGTTCGGCGGCCGGGCGGGCACCGCGTACGACGTGAACCACCACAAGCCCGGCGACGACCTCGCCAACATCGACATGCGTTCCTTCGACGTCAACATCGACGTCATCGCCGATGCGGCCGGCCGCTACGCGCACGACCTCGGGGCCCTGGGCGGCAACTGACCGCCCGATCGCGGGTGGCACCGCTCCCGCGGTGCCAGCCGCGGCGTCCCCGTGGGCCCTGCCGTGCCGCACGGCAGGGCTCAGGAGCGGTGCCGCGCAGGGCCTCGGGGGCGTTGTCCTGCCGCCGCCGGCGAGCGGATGACGGCTTCGCCCAGGCGCTGTGCGCCGAAGAGGACCCCTTCGGGGGAGCGGGCTTCCGTGACACCTTCGCCGTAGAGGAGGACGCGGTCCCCTGGCTGTAGCCGGGCGCGGTTCGGCTCGGGCGGGGCGTCGGTGTGGAAGCCGAGGCCGAGCGGCAGTCGCGGGGTGCCCCGGAGGTACGCCGCCGGCACGGCGGTTTCACCCTGCCCGGTTTCCGGACCTGCCGGCCGTACGGGCCGGCGCGGACCGCACCTACCGGCTGCCCCGGGTCCTCGCGGCCAAGGAACTCGCCGAACCGGCGCGCCGGCCGGAACGGGTCGATCCGGACGAGGCCTGGCGTGACCGCAGCAGGCGGTTCCGGACCGGCGGCGAGCAGGTCACCGTGCTGGTACGGGTGGACCCGGCGCGGCGGGAGGATCCGGCGGGCAGCGCGCCGGCCGTCCTCGCCGAGGAGACCGACGCGGACGGCCGGCTGCGGCTGGAAGTCGCCTTGCAGGACGCGCGGCACGCCGAGTGGGCGCTGTGGCAGCGGGCCCCGAGCGCGGAGGTCCACCCGCCCCGCGGTGGTTGCGCGCATCCCCGCACGAGCGCGCGGTGGCGGCCACCGCGCGCTACGCGGCGCCGTCCCCCGAGCAGCCGTCTCCCGCGTCGAGCGGGACACAGGACACAGCACGCAGGGCACGGCACGGCACGCAGGACACGGCACGCAGAGGGCGCACAGGGCACGGCGCACAGGGCGGGACACCCGGCACGAGCCGCGTCGGCCCGCATCAGGGGGTGCGCGCGCAAGATATCAGCCTTTCCAGGACTCGCCGGAGTGTTTATCCGATGGTGATGTCCTCCGGTGGGCGCGTCACCCCGGGCACTACCGTCCCGTCACACCCCCGGGAATGCGGGTGTTGCACCGCACCACGCTTGCGGAAACTCCCTGCCCCGCCACCTCCCGGCCCCACGGAGCAAGGAGGCACATTGCTGTCATTGCGGCGGAGAAGCAGCCGAGGCTGGTCGATGGCCACCCGGTACTCGATCGCGAGCGGCGTCGTCATCACCGCGCTCGCGCTCACCCTGATCGCCCTGCTGGTCCCCGTGGACAAGTTCGGCGGCCGAGCCTCGGCCGCCGTCGCGGCTCCGGCAGCGGGCGACGACGACGGCCTGGGAACGGTGAGCACGGCGTACGGTCCACTGACGGCCGCGGACCGGGACTTCGTGCGCAAGGTCCGTCTCGCCGGGCTGTGGGAGCTGCCCGCCGGGCGGCAGGCCCAGCAGCGCGGGACGCGCCCCGCGATCCGCACGGCCGGCGATCACCTCGTGGACGGCCACACCGAACTGGACCGTCAGGTCATCCAGGTCGGCCAGGCCCTCGGCATCGACCTGCCCAACCAGCCCTCCGCTCAACAGCAGGACTGGCTGGGCCAGATGAACCGCGCCAAGGGAGACGAATACGAACGACTGTTCACCCAGCTGCTGCGTCGAGCGCACGGCAAGGTGTTCGGCCTGCTGGCCGGGATCCGGGCACAGACGCGCAACTCCATGGTGCGAGCCCTCGCCACGTCCGCCAACGCCACGGTGCTGGACCACATCACGGTCCTCGAGGACACCGGGCTGGTCGACTTCGACGGGCTCTCCGACAATGTCCCACCGACGAAGTGAAGTGATCGCATGAGTCAAAAGGGCCACAAGCGCCCCCGGTTGTCGACCAAGCTCGTGGGAGTGGTCTCCGCGCTCGTGCTGGGCGGCGGCGGTGTCGCCGTCATCGCCGGCAACGCCTCCGCGGGCCAGGACGACAACCGCAAGGGGCAGTTGATGACCACGATCGACTGCCCCGACGTGGGAGACAAGCTCACCGCGGTACCCGAGCAGGCCAAGGCCGAGGTCGACGCGAACCTGGCCAAGCTGGACGACCAGGTGGCGGACGCCTACCGGCGGCTCGCCGCCGGCGAGGCCCAGGGCAATGCCCTGCTCGGCGAGCTCAAGGCCAAGCGTGAGCAGACCATCAAGGGCGTGTCCGACGCGATCGACCGGGTGGCCGAGCCCCCGAAGGAGATCGCCTCACTGGCCTCCTGCGAGATGAAGAAGGCTCCGGCCGAGGAGGACGGCGCGGCCGGCGCCGCGGCGCTGCAGGCCGGGGCCGACGCCAAGTCCGCCGCGGCCGGCAGCAAGAGCGGTCCGTCGAAGAACGACTTCGTGAACATCACCAAGGTCCGTCCCAACGTCCGCAAGCCCAAGGCCCAGGGCGGCGCCTCCAACGGTACCTTCAGCGTCCAGTGCGGCCGTAACGAGAACAAGCACTTCAACCCGGACAACGTCATCGTCGCGCCCGGCGTCTCCAACGGCGCCCACCACATGCACGACTACGTGGGCAACGTGTCCACCGACGCCTTCTCCACCAACGACAGCCTCGCCAGGGCCGGCACCACGTGCAACAACGGCGACCAGTCCACCTATTACTGGCCGGTGCTGCGACTGCGCGACGGCAAGGCCGAGCGGGACGCGAAGGCCCCCGGCGGCGGCCAGGACGGCAACGTCGGCACGATCCTGCAGCCCAAGCAGGTGACCATCGACTTCAAGGGGAACCCCACCGGCAAGGTCACGGCCATGCCCCGCTTCCTGCGCATCATCACCGGTGACGCCAAGGCCTTCTCCAACGGCAACGCCAATGCCAACGCCTCCTGGAGCTGCACCGGCTTCGAGGACCGCCAGCTGAAGGACAAGTACCCGATCTGCCCCAAGGGCAGTGACGTGGTGCGCACCTTCACCTTCCAGAGCTGCTGGGACGGCCGGAACGCCGACAGCGCCAACCACCGGACCCACGTGGCCTTCGCGGACAACAACGGCCGCTGCAAGAACGGCTTCAAGCCCATTCCGCAGCTGGTCCAGCGCATCGTCTACGGGGTGTCGCCCGGCGCCCGCTTCGCGGTGGACAGCTTCCCCGAGCAGCTCCACAAGCCGGTGACCGACCACGGCGACTTCATCAACGTGATGTCGAACGGCCTGATGAACAAGGCCGTGAACTGCATCAACGAGGGGCGTCGCTGCCGCTGACGCTCACTGCCGGGGCTCTGCCCCCTTACAGCCCCCGGGGCGGGCGCTCCCCCCATCCTCACCCCGCGCCCGCCCCGGGACAGGTGTTGGTCCGAAGCCCGCTTCGGACCAACACCCTTTTGTGTGCCAGTCCCCCGGCCCCGTCACGGAGGGCGGGACCGCGGGCACGTACGCGCTCCGGCGGTGACGGGCGGACGGTGTGCGTGGGCCGCACCGGCGCCCGGCCGGCGGCAGCGGACGGTGTGCGTGGGCGCGGCGACGCCGGGGTCCGGTGACGGCGGACGCCGCGCACGACCGCACCCACACCGGTCCGGTGGCGGCGGACGCCGTGCGCGACCGCAGGCGCCCCGGCCCGTGGACGCCCGGCGGTGTACGTGGGCACACGAAAGCCCGGCCCGGCCCCGTGACGACGGGGCCGGGCCGGGCTGTTGTGGTTCGGAGGGGTGTGGTCAGGGGTGTGGTCAGGGGTGTGGGTTCAGGGGAGTTCGGGTCGAGGGGTGTGGGTTGGGTTCAGGGGTGTGAGGTCAAGGGGTGTGAGGTCGGGGGTGTGACTCAGAGGCCGTTGACGCGGGCCATGCGGCCGACGACGACGGGGGTGAAGTCCGCCTGGATCACGCGGGCCGTCCTGCGGGTCACGCGGGAGTGCTGGCGCCGCACCTGGGCCATCAGGCGGCGGCTGCGCAGGGCCATCTCCAGCTCGAACCGGGTCCGCGGGTCACGCAGTCCGGTTCCGAAGAGCTTCTCCAGCTGCCGCATGCGGTACCGCACGGTCTGCGGGTGCACGCTGAGGGCCTTCGCGGCCTCGGGGGCACCGCCACCCTCCAGCCAGGCGAGGAGTGTCACCTCCAGGCGCTCGCTCTGCCGCGGGGTCAGGTCCGCGAGGGGCCGCAGCCACCGGGCGGCCAGAGCGTGGGCCAGAGGTTCGTCCTGGAGCAGGAGCAGGGTCGAGAGGTGGTCGTCGACGAAGACGGCCCTCGCCTCCATACCCGGCCGACTGGGGGTCAGCGCCGCCAGGCGCAGGGCCCAGCGCAGGGAAGAGGCGGTGTCCCGGAGCGGGACGGCGTGGCCCACGGCCGCGAACCGGCCGCGCAACAGGTGCTCCAGCGGTATGCGGACATCGGGGTCCGCGCTCGGGACCAGCAGGCACGGCCGGCCGGCGAACACCCCGACGAGGGCGTCCTCCAGAACGCCCGCCAGCTGCTGCGCCTCGCCGGGCGTGGCCGGCACAATGGCCCGTACGGCCAGCGGGAGGGTCCATCCGGCCGCCTCGGCCAGCTCGGTGAGGGAGCTGTCGGACGCGACACGGTCGTCGGTGAGGGTCCTGAACAGTTCCTGGCGGGCCCGCTCGCCCGGGCGGCTGCCTGCACCGTTCTCCTCCTCGGTCACGTCCGGGGTGTTCGCCCGGATGCGCATGCGCGCCGGTTCACGGATCCCGTCGCGGGACCCTGGGCGGGCGGCTTCGCGGATATAGTCGCGCCGGCCCTCGTGCGTGATATCGCACTCGTCCGTGCTGGTCGCCTCCTTACTGCCGGCCGTCCCCCGGCCCGCGGTGTCGGTGTCGTGCTCGGTTCCGACGATTTCGGCCTGGGTCTCTGCCTGGTCCTGGTCCTCGTCCGGTGCTTGTTCCCGGGGGCGCTCCTGGTAGCCGAGGGTGGTGAGAAGAGCCTCTTCCACGCACTGCCGGAGCAACTCTCCATCAATGGCATCGTTGTCATCGACAAGAGCGGAAAATTCCGGAATTCCATGCAGAAGCTCCTCCACTATCTCGGCGGCCAGTGCGGGGAGTTCCCTGCGCAGGACGCGCGTCCACTCGCCTCGGGGGCGGGACCAGATGCGGTTCAGAAGTTCGCACATCGTTTTCCTCGTTCGTGCTGGGGTGAGGCTTGCCCGGGGAAGAGCGGCAAGCCCGCCGAGGTTGCCTCCCGTGCCAACAGCTGTGTCCGACATGGGAGTTGCGGCCCTCGTACTCCCTCCTGGAGAGGTCCGACCACCCACGGTCCCGGGACTTTGCTTTCTTTTTGCCGTCCGGGACGCGTAGGTGACGGGCGGGTGCGGTGGCCTGTCGCAACCTCCGCTGGAGGGGAATCTTCCGGTGTTGTTCGATGCGCCGGAGACGCGCTGCGAGAAATTATCACGTTTCGATAAATCCTGTGGAGCAGATGTGACGCTCCACGATGCTGCTGCACTCCGGCCCCAAGTTCCCTCGGCCGGCGCGGAGTTTCACAGCGCGGCCGGGCACAGACGACAACGACCCCCTGGGTGCCGAGCGCGAGGTGGAGCGCTCGGAGCCCAGGCGCACAGGAGACCTGGATGCCCTTGCCCCAGCCGCACATGCCTCGCCCGCACAGGGCGCGCCGTAAGAGCCGACACGCGGCATCGGCTCCGGCCGCAGGACGGAGGGCCGTCCGGCGGCCCTCCCTGCTGCCGACGCCCGGACGGATGAGTCCGGGCACGCTCAGCGCCATCGGCGCGGCCATCCTCTCCATCACCGTGGCCGCCCGCGCGGGCGCCTTCTCGCAACTCTGGGACTTCCTCGACTTCGGGGCGGGCGTCCTCTCGCTCGTCTCGCTCACCTCAACCGTCCTGTGGGGGCTGATCTCCACCGACCGGCTGTTGCTGAAATCGGGTCACCGGCTGCTGGCCCAGGGCGTGCACCGCGGCCTGGCCGTGTCGGGGCTCGGCTTCCTGGCCCTGCACATATGGGTCAAGGTCGCCGAGCAGCGGACGACCGCGTCCGCGGCGGCGGTGCCGTTCACGGATGCCGGCCGGCCCCTGCTGATCGGGCTCGGCAGTCTCGCCGGGTACCTCTTCGTCGCGGTCGCGGTCTCCGGCGCGGTCCGCAGCGTGTTCGCCAAGAACGGCCGGTCCCTGTGGTGGCGGGCCCTGCACTTCGCCGCCTATCCGGCGTGGGGCGCCTCACTGGTCCACGGCCTCAAGGCGGGACGCGCCGCCGACCTCTACGTCACCGTGTCGTACGCCCTGTGCCTGATCGGTGTCGCCGGCATGCTCGCGTTCCGGCTCAAGGCCAGGATGGACGAGTCGGCGTCCGGTTCCCCCGGACCGACGAACGTTCCGGAGCCGCCCATCGTGGCCGGCGTACCCCGGCAGCGGCGGGAGTCGCGCGCCCGGGCCGCCGGCAGCCGGGCCGCCGGCGGCCGGGCCTCGAGCCGGGAGAAATTCACCGGACCGGCCGCGCCACCCATGGACGACCAACCCGCTCTCAAGGCCGTGTACGCGGCCGACCCGGCCGGCTCCTACATGGACGCCGGCCTGGGCATGGGCACCGCCGCGGGCATGGACGGCGACCAGTACGCCACCCGTGAGTGGCGGCTGTGAGCGGCTTCCCGCGCCCCAGCCTCGGCTGCGTGGGCGCTCCCAGACTCCTGGCCGGACTCGACCAGGCTCCCCGGCTCGACCGCGTCGCCCATCTGACCACGCACGGCCAACTGCCGCGCTACCGGCCGGACGAACTCGTCGACCTCGCCGAGAACATCGACCTGCGCGGGCGCGGCGGGGCCGGGTTCCCCTTCGCCAGGAAGCTGCGCGCCGTCATGCGCGCGAGCGAGGGGCGCGACACGGGGACCGCGGTCGTGGTGAACGCCAGTGAGGGCGAACCCAGTTGCCTCAAGGACAAGGCGCTGCTGCTGCACGTCCCGCACCTGGTGCTCGACGGAGCCCTGCTGGCGGCCGCCGCGGTCGGCGCGGACGACGTCGTCATCGGCGTCACCCGGCCCGACGTGGAGCAGTCGCTGCGCGCGGCAGTCGCCGAACGCGGACCCGCGGGCCGCCAGGTACGCGTGCAGGCTCTGCCCGAACGGTTCGTCACCGGGGAGAGCACCTCCATGGTCAACGGCCTGAACGGCGGGCCGACGCTGCCCTCGGGGCAGAAGATCCGGACCAGCGAGCGGGGTCTGGGCGGCATGCCCACCCTGTTCTCCAACACCGAGACCTACGCCCAGCTCGCCGTGGCGGCACGCCTCGGCGCGCTGGACTACCGTTCCGTCGGCCTGCCGTCCGAGCCCGGCACCGTGATGCTGACCATCGCCGGCTCCACGGTCGTCGAGGCACCCCTGGGTACCTCACTGGCGTACGTACTGGAGCTGTGCGGCCTCGATCCCGGCCAGGGCGTACTGGTGGGCGGCTACCACGGCAAATGGCTGGATCCGGGGTCGGCGCGCATCGCCGACCTGTCCCGGGGATCCCTCGCGGCCTTCGACGCGGTGCTGGGTGCGGGAGCGGTCCTGCCCCTGCCGCACGACACCTGCCCGGCCGGCGAGGTGGCGAAGGTGACCCGGTGGATGGCGGACGAGACGGCCGGCCAGTGCGGCCCCTGTTTCCGGGGCCTGCCCGCGCTGGCCGACGTGGTGGAGGACGCGGTCAGGGGCGGCGGCAGAAGCGCGCTGGAAACCATCGAAGCCCGGATGAAGGTGGTACGGCGCCGCGGCGCGTGCAGCCATCCGGACGGCACCGCGGCCTTTGTGGCGTCGGCGCTCGCGGCATTCCCGGACGAGTTCCGCGACCACGCCCTCGGCAGCGGCTGCGGCCGGCGGGTGGTGGGGGCGCTGCCCCTGCCGAAGGACGAAACCCCCGAGGAACGCCTGCTGGTGGACTGGACGCTGTGCCGGGGCCACGGGCTGTGCGTGGACATCCTCCCGGACGTCGTACGGCTCGACGCGGACGGATACCCGTCCCAGGCGTCCATGCCCGTGCCCGCGCAACTGCGGCAGAAGGCGCAGCGCGCGGTGCGCCGCTGCCCCGCCCTCGCGCTGCGCATCCAGGACTGAACCAGCTCCCCCGGGTTCAATGTTGGCGCGATCTGACAAATTCTGAAGGAGATCGGCATTCTCCGCCACCGGCCCCGTAGAAATTACCCAAGGCACGAGAACGCGAATCCTGACCTGAAGGAGAGATCGTGAAGAAAATGCGTCGTGGAGTATTCGCCGGGTCGGCCGTCGCGGTATTGATGCTGACCGCCGCATGCGGCAGCGGCGACAATTCCGCGGGAAAGAGTGATTCGGTCCAGCCGGTGGGCGACAGCAAACAGGCGGGGTCCGGCTACGACGGCTACGGAGGCGGATCGGGCGCCGTCCCGGCGGCCGACACCGTGAAGTCCGGCCCGGCCGGAGAGCTCAAGGTGAGGGCCACCACGGAGCTCGGGAACACGGTCACCGACAGCGCGGGATTCACGCTCTACCGGTTCGACAAGGACACGCCGAAGCCCCCGAAGTCCAACTGTGAGGGCGACTGCGCCAAGGTCTGGCCGGCGGTCTCCGCGGACGACGCGTCGGCCGGGGCGGGCATCGAAAAGAGCCTGCTCGGGTCGGTCGAACGGGCCGACGGCACCAAGCAGTTGACCCTGGACGGCTGGCCGGTGTACCGCTACGCGAAGGACACCAAGGCGGGCGACACCCTCGGCGAGGGCGTCGGCGGGACCTGGCACGTGCTGGCGCCCGACGGCAAGCCGGCGAAGGCCGGCAACAACGCGGGCTCCGGGGCCGGCGCCGACCCGAGCGCGGGTGGCGGCGCGGACGCCGGTGCGGGTGCGGGTGCCGGTGCGGGCGAGGCCGGCGGGCAGGGGAAGGCGCAGGCCGACCCGATCGGCGTCAACCGGGACACGAAGCTCGGCGCCATCCTCACGGATGCGGAAGGCCGCACGCTCTACCGGTTCGACAAGGACAGCGCCTGGCCGATGAAGACCAATTGCCTCGATGCCTGCCTGAACACGTGGAAGCCCGCCAAGGCCGTCGACAAGGAATTGGTGAAGGGAATTCCCGCCGAATTGGTGGGCACGTTCAAGCGGCCCGACGGAACCGAACAGCTCACGATCGACTGCTGGCCGCTGTACACCTTCACCGGCGACAAGGAACCGGGTGACATCAACGGACAGGGCAACAAGGGCGTCTGGTTCGCGGTCTCCGACAAGGGCAAGAAGGTGACGGCCACCGGCTGAGGCCGGGGAGCCCACCCCCAAGGGCTTCACCCGCTGCGCACAGCACGACACAGCACCACAGAGCACCACACCCCCTCAACGCGTGGTGCCCGGGCCCCTCCCCTCCCGGGCACCACGACCCCTTTTTTTCCCCGATCAGCCCGTGAGGTCCCGATGCCGTCCACCGCCCGCCCCGCCCTCCGGATCCGCCCGTCGCTCGCGGCCGTCGCCGCGGCGTGCGTCACCGTGCTGCTGTGCGGAGGATGCGCCGGGCACGCGGCCACGCCGGCAGCCTCCGCGGACGAGGCCGCCGAGCCCACGACCTCGATCGAGGAGATCGCGACGGCCATCGGCTGCTCGGCCGAAGTGAGCATGGAGGCCGAAGAGTTGCGGCAGGGCGGCTGCCAGACCGAGCAGGGCGCCTACCGCATGGTCACCTTCGCCGCCCAGAAGGGGCTGAGCGCCTGGCTGGACGAGGCCCGCGCCTACGGCGGGGTCTATCTGGTCGGTGACCGCTGGGTCGTCACCACCCAGTCCGCGGACGCCCTGAACGCGCTCCGCGGACGGCTCGGCGGTTCCGTGGAGACCGGCACCGCGCACAACGGGCCCTCGTCCGGTCACACGGACCCCTCCGCGCCCGCCGCACCCTCCGGCGGGGCGGCACCCTCCGCGCCCGCCGACTCCTCCGAGCACTCCGGCCATTCGGCTCCCCCTGCGGGAAGCTGAGCCAGGCGGGCCGGCGCGGCGGCGGCGTGTCGGCCAGTGTCCTGATATCGGCTCATTCGTGAGGAGCACACGGCACTGCCCTCCGGGATGATTCGGCCGGGGCCGCGCGTGCAACAAGGTGGACGCGTACGCGACTTCACCGAAAGGGTCGGCTCCTTGCGCCTGAAACGCCTCGCACCGCTGCTCGCCACCGCCGGACTCATCGCCACCACCGTGCCCCTGCTGACCTCGACGCAGGCCGCCGCGGCTCCCACGGCCGACCATCTGCGCCAGAAGCCCGCCTGGCATCGGTGCGACCCCGAGCAGCCGGCCTCGTACGAGTGCGCCACGCTGAAGGTCCCGCTCGACTACCGGCGTCCCGACGGCCGCACCATCGACATCGCGATATCCAGAATGAAGAGCGAGAACCCCGCCGAACGGCAGGGCGTCCTGCTGCTGAACCCCGGTGGCCCCGGCGGTTCGGGGCTCGACCTGCCACTGCTGATGAACGGGCTGATGCCCAAGAACGTCCGGGACGGCTACGACCTGATCGGCTTTGACCCGCGCGGGGTCGGTGCCAGCAGCCCCATCACCTGCGGGCTGAACGACGCCGAGCAGCGCTTCGAGCGCGCCTACCGCCCGGAGACCTTCTCCTCCGACGTCACGTGGGCCCGTACGGTCGCCGACAAGTGCCGTGAGAAGGCGGGTGACGTGCTGCCGCACATCACCACCCGCAACACGGCCCGCGACATGGACACCATCCGCGCCGTCCTCGGCGAGCGGAAGATGTCCTACCTGGGCTACTCCTACGGGACCTATCTCGGCGCGGTGTACTCGCAGATGTACCCGGAGCGCACCGACCGCTTCGTGCTCGACAGCGGTGTGGACCCGCAGCGGATCTGGCGCGGGATGATCCAGGTGTGGGCCACCGGGGCCGAGCCCGCGTTCGCGCGGTGGACGCAGTGGGCGGCGCAGCGCTCGGCCGAGTACGGGCTCGGCGAGACCCCCGGCGCGGTCTCCGACACCTTCTGGGGGCTGGTGGAGCGCGCCGACCGGGAGCCCATCGACTTCGAGGGCATGAAGGTCGACGGAGACATGATCCGGGCCGCGCGCGCGGTGTTCTTCCACCCGGCGCAGGCCACACCGCTGGTCTCGGCCCTGAAGGCCGCCGCCGAGGGCCGTCCGCAGCCGGCCGGCGCGGACCCGAAGGAGCTGAAGCTGCAGCTGACGGGCCGGACCGCCGAGCAGCTCCCCACGGACAACAGCACGGCCGTCTTCTGGGCCGTGGCCTGCGGGGACACCGGCAGCTGGCCCCGCTACACCGAGCAGTACGAGCGGGACGCGGCCAAGGACAAGGTGAAGTACCCGCTGTACGGGGACTTCGCGTCCAACATCAAACCGTGCGCCTTCTGGGACCGGCCGGTGGAGGCGGCCACGCCGATGCACAAGAGGGCGAACGTGCTGACGGTGCAGAACGAGTGGGACTCGCAGACCCCGCTCACCAGCGGCGAGGGCCTGCACCGCGCGCTCAAGGGCTCGCGGATGGTGCTGGCGGCCGGCGCTGAGGGCCACGGCGTGTACCTCTTCGACACCGCCTCGTGCGCCAATGCCCCGGTCAACGAGTACCTGGCCACGGGCAGGCTGCCCGCCCGGGACGTGACCTGCCAGAACCCTCCGGCCGGTGCCGAGGAGCGCGGGGCCGCGCCGGCGAAGCCGGTGCCCTTCCCCGGGGCGCCCGGGCGGTTCTGACCCGGCCGGTCGGTTCAGTTCGTGAGGGACGCCTCCGCGGCCGCCTTGATCCGGCGGCCGAAGTCGGGGGCGTCCTTGCGTGCGGCCTTCAGCGCGAGGCCGACGAGGAGCTTGCCGAAGCCGTGCCCTTCGAGGGTGTTGAAGATCCGGATCCGGGTGCGCCCACCGGGGAGGGATTCGAGGTCGTAGCCGCCCTCCGCGGTGACGAGGTTGCGGCTCTGCTCGGTCCAGCGGATCAGGTACGGCGGGTCGAAGCCGGTGACGCGGAACTCACGGGCGGTCTTCATCCCGGCGTCCTTGACCGTGCTGCGGAAGACCGTGCCGAGCGCGGTGGGGCCGTCGGGGGTCCTGGTGATCCGCTGGACGCGCGGGCTGAAGTCGGGGTCGTTGCGTCCGTCGGCGAGGTAGGCGAAGACCCGCTCGACGGGCCGGTCGATCTCGACGCTCGCCTCGAACTGTCCGCTCATGACCGCTCCTCGGTGCGACTACCCGTGCCATGCTCCCAGACCGGCCCCCGACGCGCGCGGCGGCGGTCAGCCGAGCAGGGCGTAGACGGTGGAGGCGGTGGCGGCCGGCTCGTCGGCGCCCTCGGGGGTCAGGGTGATGTCGGCGAAGGCCATACGCTTGCCGAGCTTGGTGACCCGTACGTGGACGAGCACGTCGGCGCCGATCACCGGCCGCTGGAAGCTGGTCGACTGCTGGACGGTGGTCATCGGGCCGTACCCGCCGCGCGCGGCGGAGATCGCGATGACGGTGGCGGTGTCCGCGGCGGCCATCATGGCCTGTCCGGAGAGGCCGCCGCCGTCCCGCGCGAGGCCTTCGGACCACGGCAGGCGCAGGACGGCGTGCCGCTCGCCGGTCTCCTGGACGGTGAGTCCGAGGGCGAGCACCCAGGGCGCGAAGTTGTCGGCGAGGATCTTGTCTGCGTCTGCGGGAGAGAACGTCACCGGGAGATTGTGGCGGCCCGCCCGGACCGCCACAATCCCCTTTCGGTCAGAGCTTCGCGGCGAGCTCCGTTCCCTGGCGGATGGCCCGCTTGGCGTCGAGCTCGGCCGCCACGTCGGCGCCGCCGATCAGGTGGGCCTCGACGCCGGCCGCGCGCAGCGCCTCGTACAGGTCCCGGCGCGGCTCCTGGCCGGTGCACAGGACGACCGTGTCCGCGGCTACGAGGCGCTGCTCGCCGTCGACGGTGATGTGCAGGCCCTCGTCGTCGATGCGGTCGTACGCGGCTCCGGCGACGGAGACGACACCGCGGTGCTTGAGCTCGGCACGGTGGATCCAGCCGGTGGTGGTGCCGAGACCGGCGCCGACCTTGGTGGCCTTGCGCTGGAGCAGGTGGACCTGGCGCGGCGGCGCGGGGCGCTCGGGTGCGGTGAGCCCGCCGGGACCGGCGTACTCGGTGTCGACGCCCCAGTGGCGGAAGTAGACGTCCGGGTCCTGGGAGGCGCCCTCGCCGCTGTCGGTGAGGTACTCGGCGACGTCGAAGCCGATGCCGCCGGCGCCGACGACGGCGACGCGCTCGCCGACGGGGGCGCCGTCGCGCAGCACGTCGAGGTAGCTGACGACGCTGGCGTGGTCCACGCCCTCGATGTCGGGGGTGCGGGGGGTGACGCCCGTGGCGACGACGACCTCGTCGTAGCCCTGGAGGGTCTCGACGTCGGCGCGGGTGTCCAGGCGGACGTCGATGCCGTGGGCGGCGAGCTGGGTGCCGAAGTAGCGGATGGTCTCCTCGAACTCCTCCTTGCCCGGGATGCGGCGGGCGATGTCGAGCTGGCCGCCGATGTGACCGGAGGCCTCGAAGAGGGTGACGGTGTGGCCGCGTTCGGCGGCGGAGACCGCGCAGGCGAGGCCGGCCGGGCCGGCGCCGACGACGGCGACACGCTTTTTCAGCTTCGTGGGCGAGAGCACGAGCTCGGTCTCGTGGCAGGCGCGCGGGTTGACCAGGCAGCTGGTGATCTTGCCGCTGAAGGTGTGGTCGAGGCAGGCCTGGTTGCAGCCGATGCAGGTGTTGATCGTCTCGGGGCGGCCGGCCGCGGCCTTGGCGACGAAGTCGGCGTCGGCCAGGAAGGGGCGGGCGAGGGAGACGAGGTCGGCGCGGCCGTCGGCGAGCAGCTCCTCGGCGATCTCCGGGGTGTTGATGCGGTTGCTGGTGACGAGCGGGACGGAGACCGCGCCCATCAGCCGCTTCGTGACCCAGGTGTAGGCGCCGCGCGGGACGGAGGTGGCGATGGTGGGGATGCGGGCCTCGTGCCAGCCGATGCCGGTGTTGATGATGGTGGCGCCGGCCGCCTCGATCTCCTTGGCGAGGTGGACCACCTCGTCGAGGGTGGAGCCGCCGGGGATCAGGTCGAGCATGGAGAGGCGGTAGACGAGGATGAAGTCCTCGCCGACGGCCTCGCGGGTGCGCCGGACGATCTCCAGCGGGAAGCGGACGCGGTTCTCGTAGGCGCCGCCCCAGCGGTCGGTGCGCCTGTTGGTCGCGGCGGCGATGAACTCGTTGATCAGGTAGCCCTCGGAGCCCATGATCTCGACGCCGTCGTAGCCGGCGAGCCGGGCGAGCCGGGCGGCCCGGACGAAGTCCTCCACCGTCTGCTCGACCTCGTCGCCGGAGAGCTCGTTCGGAACGAAGGGGCTGATGGGCGCCTGGATGGCGCTGGGCGCGACCAGGTCCTTGTGGTAGGCGTAGCGGCCGAAGTGGAGGATCTGCATCGCGATCTTCCCGCCCTCGGCGTGCACGGCGTCGGTGATCACCCGGTGCTCGGCGGCCTCCTCCTCGGTGGTGAGGCGGGATCCTCCCTCGAAGGGGCGGCCGGCGTCGTTGGGGGCGATGCCGCCGGTGACGATCAGGCCGGCGCCGCCGCGGGCGCGTTCGGCGTAGAAGGCGGCGAGGCGCTCGAAGCCGCCCTGGTGCTCTTCCAGGCCGGTGTGCATCGACCCCATGATCACGCGGTTCGGCAGGGTGGTGAAGCCGAGGTCCAGGGGGCTCAGCAGGTGCGGGTACCGGCTCTGGGAACTCTGCGGACTCATCGGGTGTGCCTCCTCGCACGGGGGTGATGAACCTGTTCTAGCGAGGCGGGGCATGTTTTGCAACTAGGTGCATAACCGGGTCGGGGGCCATCGGCCCGCGTTCCCCTGTTCCTGGGGCCCGGCCCGCGCGCCCCTGTGGCGCAGTTCACGCCGCCGGCGCCGCACGGCCCCCGGCCCGGCGGGCGGCCGGGCCGGGGGCCGTGCGGGCGGTCGTCAGGCGCGGCGGAGGCGGACCGTGAGGATCTGGAAGGGGCGCAGGGTCAGGGCGACCGTGCCGTCCGCCGCCGGGCCGGCGACGGCCGTGCCCGCGAGGGCCCGCTCCAGCAGGTCGCTCTCCACGGCCTCCGCGACCGGGAAGTCCGCCGTGAGGACGGCGCGGGCGCGGCCGCCGCGGGACTCGTAGAGGCGGACGACCACGTCACCGCTGCGGTCCTCGGCGAGCTTGACCGCCTCGACCACCACCGCGTCCTCGTCGACCGCCAGCAGCGGGGCGACCGGGCCGGCGCCGGTGAGGGTGCGCTCGGGCAGGTTCAGCGCGTGGCCCTCGCGGACCGCGTCCCCGATGCCCGCGCCGGGCGCCAGCGAGTAGCGCAGGGTGTGGCTGCCCTGGTCGGTCTCCGGGTCCGGGTAGCGCGGGGCCCGCAGCAGGGAGAGCCGTACGGTGGTGGTCTGGCCGCCGTCGGCCCGTACGTCACGGGTCACGTCGTGCCCGTACGTGGAGTCGTTGAGCAGGGCGACCCCCCAGCCGGGCTCCTCCGCGTGGATCCAGCGGTGGGCGCAGATCTCGAACTTGGCCGCCTCCCAGGAGGTGTTGGTGTGGGTGGCCCGGAAGACGTGCCCGAACTGCGTCTCGGACGCGGTCCGTTCGGCTTTCACGTCCAGCGGGAAGGCCGCCTTGAGGAACTTCTCCGTCTCGTGCCAGTCGACGTCCGTGACGATGTCGACCGTCTTGGCCCCGGCTCGCAGGGTGATCCACTGGACCGCCCTGGACCTCCCGAAGGAGCGGGTCACCCGGACCGTCGCCGACCGGGGTCCGCTCTCGGCGACCTCCAGGGCGTCCAGGCCGACGAGGTCGGTGACGTTGTTGCGGTAGAACTCGTCCACGTCCCAGGCGTCCCACATGTTGGGGAAGTCGGGGTGGATCTGGAGCAGGTTCGCGGCGGCCCCCGGGGCGACGCACTCCCGGCGCGCCTCCAGGTCGTAGACGGAGACGATCAGGCCGCGGCCGTCCACCTCCACCAGCAGCCGGCCGTTGGCCAGGACATGCCCGCCGCCGTGCCGCTCCTCCACCGTGACGGGCTCCCGCGGCTGCGCCGGGCGGGCCGCACCGCCCGCCGGGACGCCGCGGCGGGCGTACGGGGCGCAGTTGAAGACCAGTTCCTCGGCGCCCTCCCCCGCCAGCGCCCGCTGCGCGGCGAGGGTGATGCCCCGGAGCTCCTCGGCCACCCTCGCGTACGTCTCGCGGGCCTCGCGGTGCACCCAGGCGATGGAGGACCCGGGCAGGATGTCGTGGAACTGGTGGAGCAGCACCGTCTTCCAGATCCGCTCCAGGTCCTCGTACGGGTACGCGTACCCCGCCACCCGCACGGCGGCGGTCGCCGCCCACAGCTCGGCCTCGCGCAGCAGCGATTCGCTGCGCCGGTTGCCCTGCTTGGTCCTGGCCTGGGAGGTGTAGGTGCCGCGGTGCAGCTCCAGGTAGAGCTCGCCGGCCCAGACGGGCGCGTCCTCGTACTCGGCGCGGGCCTTCTCGAAGAAGGCGTCGGGCCGCTCGATCTCGATGCGCGGGGAGCCTTCGAGGTCGCGCTGGCGCCGGGCACGGGCGAGGTGCTCACGGGTGGGGCCGCCGCCGCCGTCGCCCCAGCCGAAGGGCGTCAGGGAGCGTGAACCACGGCCCTTCTCGCGGTAGTTGCGGGCGGCGTGGGCCATCTGGGCGCCGCCGAGGTCGGAGTTGTAGGTGTCGACGGGCGGGAAGTGGGTGAAGACGCGGGTGCCGTCGATGCCCTCCCACCAGAAGGTGTGGTGCGGGAAGGCGTTCACCTGCGACCAGCAGATCTTCTGGGTCAGGAACCACCGGGAGCCGGTCAGCTTGACGATCTGCGGCAGGGCGGCGGTGTAGCCGAAGGAGTCGGGCAGCCAGACGTTGTGGGTGTCGATGCCGAACTCGTCGAGGAAGAACTTCTTGCCGTAGAGGAACTGTCGGACCATCGCCTCCCCGCCGACCATGTTGGTGTCGGACTCCACCCACATGCCGCCGACCGGCACGAACTGTCCGTCCGCGACCTTCTTCTTGACCCGTTCGAAGAGCTCGGGCCGGTGGGTCCTGATCCAGTCGAGCTGCTGCGCCTGCGACATGGCGAAGACGAACTCGGGGTGGTCGTCCATGAGATTGACCATGTTGGACGTGGTACGGGCGACCTTGCGCACCGTCTCGCGCAACGGCCACAGCCACGCGGAGTCGATGTGGGCGTGGCCGACCGCGCTGATGCGGTGCGCGGAGGCGTTGGCGGGGGCGGCGAGGACCCCGGCGAGGCGGGCACGGGCGGCGGCCGCCGTGCCGGGCACGTCGGTGAGGTCGACGGCGTCCAGGGCGGCGCCGAGGGCGCGCAGGATCCCGTACCGGCGGGCGTCCTCGGTGCCGAGCTGTGTCATCAGCTCGTAGAGCACGTCGAGATCCTGGACCAGCTCCCAGACCTCGGTCTCGAAGACGGTGAGGTCCATCCGGGCGAGGCGGTAGAGGGGCTGGTCGCCGCAGGTGCGCGCGTCGCCCTCGTAGGTGGGGCGGTGGTCGACGAGGACGGGGTTGGAGGCGGCCTCGACGTACCATTCGATCCGCTCGCCGCCCTCGGCGCGGTCGGCCACGCGCACCCAGTCGTTGTACGGGTTGAGGGCCTTGATCTCGCCGCCGTCGGCCCGGTGGACCAGGCCCTCGCACTGGAAGCCGGGCATCATCCGGTCGAAGCCCAGGTCGAGGACGGCTTCCACGGTCCGCCCGGCCCACCCGGCGGGGACGGTTCCGGTGACCCTGAACCAGGTGGTGCCCCAGGCCGGGCCCCACGGGTCGCCGGGCGCGCAGGGCTCGTAGGGCGCCGCCAGGCCCTCGGCGACGGGGACGGGCTCGCCGGGGGCGTCCCAGCGCTCGACGGTCAGCGGGAGCGGGCTGGAGTGGACGGCGGGCTTGATGCGCTCGTGGAGCACCCGGCGGAGGCGGTGTTCGGTGATGCTGCGGTCGTCATGCATGACAGCTGCTCCCGGAGGTGGTGGTCGGTCGGTGCGGGGCCTGCGGGTCGGTACGGGGGCTGCGGGTCGGTACGGGGGCCTGCGGGTCGGTTCGTCGGACGGTCCGGCTCAGAACTTGACGGCGCCCTCGCCCACGCCCCTGAAGAAGAAGCGCTGGAGGGCGAAGAAGAGGAGCATCATCGGCAGGAGCGCGGCCGTCGCGCCGGCGGCGATGAGCCGCTGGTCGTTGACGGTGGTGGCGCCGGCGAGGGTCTTCAGGCCGAGCTGGAGGGTGTAGTGGTCGCTGTCGGTGAGGACCAGCAGCGGCCACAGGAAGTCGTCCCAGGCGCCCATGAAGCTGGTGATGCAGACGACGGCCAGGGCGCCCCTGGCGGAGGGGACGAAGACCCGGGTGAAGCGGGTCCACTCGCCCGCGCCGTCGAGGACGGCGGCCTCCTCGACCTCCTTGGGCACGGCGAGGAAGGCCGCCCTCATGATCATGATGTTGAGGACGGAGACCGCTCCGGGCAGCCACACGCCGACGAGGGTGTCGACCAGGCCCATCCCGCGGACCGTGAGGAACATCGAGATCATCACGGACTCGAAGGGGAACATCAGGGTCGCGACGAGGACGGTGAAGACCACCTCGCGGCCCTTCCAGGCGGCGCGGGAGAGGGCGTACCCGCCCATCGCGGCGAACACCATGTTCGAGGTGACCGCGAGGACGGCGACGACGAGGGTGTTGCCGACGTACTGCGGGAGCGGGAAGGACTCGGCGACCCGGACGTAGTTGTCGAGGGTGGGCTGCGTGGGCAGCACGCCGTCGTACACGTTCTCGGTGCGGCCGCGGATCGACGTCAGGAACTGCCAGACGATCGGGCCCAGCATGACCACGAGCATGAGCAGCAGCGTGCCGTACCGGGCGGCCAGGCCGAGCCGGCGGCGCGCACGGCCGCTGCGGTCTGCCCGGTCGGTTTCGCCGGCGGGTGTGGTGCTCATCCCTCGTCCCCCTTCGTCAGGCGGCGGCCCAGCAGGCTGAACCCCAGCGTGAGGAGGAACAGCAGGATCGAGATGGCGCAGGCGTAGCCGGTCTCACCGGCGAAGCCGAGGCCGACCTGGCGGATGAGGAAGGGCAGGGTGCGGGCGCCGCCGCCGGGCCCGCCGCTCTCCCCGCCGAGGATGTAGATCTCGGTGAAGACACGCAGGGCCGAGATGGCGGAGAGCGTTCCGACCAGCAGCATCATCGGCTTCACCTGGGGGACGGTGATGCTGAGGAAGCGGCGGACGGGCCCTGCGCCGTCGATGGCGGCGGCCTCGTGGAGGGAGGCGGGGACGTTCCCGAGGGCCGCGAGGTAGAAGACCATGTAGTAGCCGAGGCCCTTCCACACGGTCACGATCATCGCGGAGACCAGCAGCATCGTGCTGTCCGTCAGGAACGGGACCGGCTCGGAGACCAGGTGGAGCCGGCGGAAGACGGTGTTGACCAGGCCGTCGCTGCGCAGGACCCACTGCCAGATCAGCCCGACGACCACGGCGGAGGCGATCACCGGGGTGTAGAAGGCGGAACGGAAGAAGCCGATGCCCGGGATCTTCGCCCGGACGAGGACGGCGAGGGCCAGCGGCAGGAACACCAGGCAGGGGACGACGACGAGGAGGTAGAGCACGCTGTTGCCGGTCGCGGCCCAGAAGTCGGGGTCGGCGACGGCGCGCCGGTAGTTGTCGAGGCCGACGAAGCCGCCGCCGCGCAGGATCCGGGCGTCGGTGAAGGAGAGGATGACGGTGTTGACGAACGGCCAGAGGCTGAACAGCACCACCATCACCAGGCCGGGGGCGAGGAAGAGGTACGGGGTCCACCAGGCTCGGTGGGGCAGCCCGGTGTCGCCCTCCATGGCGCGCAGCGCCGCCCTGCGACGGCGCCGGTCCGGCGGCACGGGCGGGTGAGCCGAGGGGTCTCCGGGCCGGTGCGGCGGCGGGTCTCCGGGCCGGTGCGGCGGCGGGTGTCCGGTGGCGGCGGGCCGGCCTGCGCCGACGGCGGTCATCCGCGGGCCGCGTCGGCGAGCAGCCTGTTCGCCGCTTCCTCGGCCTTCTTCACCGCCGTCCGGGCGTCCTGCTCGCCCTTGATGGCCTTCTGCACCTCGCGTACGACGGCGTCCCCGACCTGGCTGGTCCACTGCACCGGGGTGTTGGCGTCGAGGGCGGCGGTCTTCAGCTGGTCGGCGCCCACCGCACGGGCGAGGGTCTCGGCGTCGCCACCGTCACCCCGGTCGGAGAAGAACGGGTCGGCGAGGCCCCGGGCGTTGGAGGGGTAGATGGTGGCCTTCCGCGAGAACTCCACCTGGTTGGGGCCGTTGGTGACCCATTTCGCGAACGCGGCGGCCGCGTCCAGGTGCTTGGTGTCCTTCCTGATGCCGAGCGACTGGGCGTAGACACCGATGTGCCCGAGCCGGCCGGTGACGGCTCCCGCCACCCGGGTCTTGGCGTAGACCTGCGGGGCGTTCTGCTTGATGTCCTTGACGAATCCCGGGGAGCCGGGGCCGAAGACGAGTTTGCCGCCGCCGTAGAGCTGGTTGATGTCGTCGGACTTGAGCAGGGACTCCTTGGGCATGGCGCCCTTGTCGTACAGGTCCTTCATGCGTTCCACCCACTCGACGGCCTTGTCCGTGTCGAAGGTGAACCGGTCCTTTTGGGCGTTGAGGACGGGAACGCCCATCTTCTGCCAGTCACCGGGCAGCCGCCCCTTGGGGTCGGCCATGAAGGCCGTGTACTGGCCGCCGGACCGGGCGGCGATCTGCTCGGCGTAGTCGAAGAACTGCTCCACGCTGGTGGGCGGAGCGGCCGGGTCCAGGCCGGACTTCTCGAAGAGCTCCCTGTTGTAGGTGAGGATCTCCGGGGTCACGTACCAGGGGTAGGCGTAGACGCTGTCGCCCTTGCCGGGCAGCTTGAACTGCTCCCAGGCGCCCGGTACGTACTCCCCGGCCGAGTCCCCGTCGAGCTTGGCCACGTCGGCGAGCATGCCCCGGTCGCCGAGAAGCTGGAAGGAGTCGGTGGAGAGGTTGACCACGTCCGGGAGGGCGCCGGCCTGGGCGTCGGCGACCAGTTTCTCGTTGTAGCCCTCCCCCGGCACGTCCTCCCAGTTGACCTTCACCTCGGGGTGTTCCTTCTCGAAGGCGTCGATGACGGCCTGTACATAGCCGGTGAAGGCGGGCTTCAGCTGCAGGGTCCGGAAGGTGATCTCGCCGGCCACCCTGCCCGTTCTCTCCGCCTCCTCGGTGTCCCCGGCACCCGCGCCGCCGAGACCGCACGCGGCGGTCGACAGGAGGGCGCCGGACACCAGCACGACAAGGGCCTTACGGGTCGGGTTCGAACGGGTCATCGTCGCCGCCTCCACAGAAGTCCGGCCTCGTCGCCGGAGGCGGTGCCCACCGTTACCGGAAAGCAAGTCAGCGTCAATGAGGCCGATTCGAAGCTGGCCGATGACGCACGGGTGCCGCATCGCACGCCACCGCCCGGGAAATGCCGACGAGTCCCCGCCCCGTGCCTCTGAACTCGACTGATGCGCTTTAGTGCAAAGCCCTCCCCTGCCGCCCCCGACACCACACCCGAATGTCAGGCACCCCCATGTTGACTCCTTGTCGCCCCTTTCCTCGGGGCCGTACTAATGCGCTTTACCTCCACCCCGCGAAACTCCCTTCCCACCCGGGGTGGTGCGGGGGGCGCAGCGCATGTTGATGTAGCAGCAGGGGGTGCCGTCGACGAGGGCGGCGAAGACGACCGGGGTCCAGGCCTCGCCGAACGGGGTGCCCGCCGCGCCGGCTGCGGCGAAGACCGTCGCGCTGAGCGGGGTGAGGTCCGTCTCCAGGGGCGGTGAGAAGTCCCGCATGGCGTCGGCGAACTCGTAGCGCAGGTGCGGGGTGCCGTCGGGGGCGCTGACCGTGATGACGACCCCCTCGCGGCGGTAGGTGCCGAGCAGCGGGGTCATGTCGACGGCCGGCGGGTACGCGGGCGGCGCGAAGGGCGGCGGCATACGGACCTCGGCGAGGTCCGCGAGGAGTTCGCGGAACAGGTCGGCGTACAGGTGGCGGGCGCCGCCGCCGTTGGTGAGGAGGACGACGATGGCGTCGGCGCCGGGAACGACCCGCAGGTAGCCGTACTGGCCGAGGGCGGCGCCGTCGTGGCCGTACCCGGGGACGCCGTTCCAGTCGTAGAGGGACCAGCCCAGCCCCCAGCCGTCGGCGCTCACCGTCCACCGGTCGGGGACGTCGACCTCCCAGCGCTGCATCGCCGCGACGGAGCGGGCGCCCAGGACCTGGGTGCCGTCCGCGGTGGCACCGCCGTCCAGGTGCATCTTGGCCAGGCGCAGCACGTCGGCGGCGCTGGCCAGGACCCGCCCGTGCGGTCCTGCCGAACGGGGCATCATGTCCCAGGCCGGCGCCGGTTCGGGGTCGGGCCCGTCGCCCGGGAGGTGGCCCATCGCCGTGCGGAAGGCCAGGGCCTCCTCGGGCAGGGTCATGGTGCGGTTCAGGCCCAGGGGGGCGACGATCCGCTCCTTCAGCACCTGGTCCCAGGTGCGTCCGGTGACGACCTCGACGATGCGGCCGAGGAGGGTGTAGCCGACGCTGCTGTACGACACGGCCGTGCCGGGCGGACAGTCGAGCGCCACGTTCCGGGCCGCCCGCACGTAGGCGGCCAGGCAGTCGTCGCCGCGCCCGCTGTCGTGGGTGAACTCACCGGTGAGGCCGCTGGTGTGGCTGAGGAGCCGGCGTACGGTGATCTCCCTGTCCGCGCCGCGGGCGCCGGCCGGGGAGAACTCGGGGAGCAGCGCGGCGACGGGCGTGTCCAGGTCCAGCCCGCCGCTGTCGACGAGCTGCATGACCAGCGTGGCCGTGTAGATCTTGGCTATCGAACCGAGCTGGAACACGGAGTCCGTGGTGACCTCCACCCCTGTTCCGCGGTGCAGCAGGCCGCTGGCGAGCTCGTGGATCCGCCCGTCGGTGAAGACCGCGAGGACGGCGCCGGGAACGTGGTGGGCGGCGCGCAACGCGTCGAGGCGGCTCTGCCAATGGGCAGGGGAGAACGTCACGTCGGATCCTTCGACTCGGTGGTCTCGTACGGATCACGGCACGTGAGCGCAGGCGGTCGTCGGTCCGCATACCCGTGATCGCCGCCACCGTAGGCCGGTGCCGCGGACGTCCATAAGGACCTTCGCGCGTCAGTGAGGGAACCGTCGGCGCCACCGGGGAACGGCGGCGCGCCGGGAGGGCGCGTTTCGCGCCGCGCAGCGGCGTCCGGGCGCCAAGCCGCGCACCGTACGGGGAGGTTCACCCGACCGGCTGGTAACGTCACCCTGTCTATGCAGCCCACCCACGCCCACGGAACCGTCTCCGTGCACCTCGCGCGGTTCATCCTCGACGCCCTGCGCCGGTCGGGCGGTGACATGGCCAGGTTCGCCCGGTTCCACGACCTCGGCCCCGAGGTGCTGGGCAACGACCTGGCCCGGGTCTCGACCCCGTCGGCGCTGGCCGTGTGGGCGGAGCTGACGCTCACCGAGCCGGGCACGGCGGCCGGCGCGCTGCTCACCGCCGAGGCGCCGATCGGCACGTTCGGCCTGTGGGACTACCTGATCACCAGCGGCCCCAGTCTCCGGGAGTCCCTGAAGCAGGTGGTGGAGTACAGCGCCGTCATCGGCGACCCGGCCAACGAGAAGCTCCTCGTCGAGGAGGACGCACGCGGTCTGACCGTCCGTCACGCCACGGGGAGTTGGGGGCCGGACGTGGTGGAGGCGATCGACTGGTTCGCGCTGGCGATGTTCCTGACCCGGGCGCGCGCCGCCACCGGGCGGCCCCTGGTCCCGCTGCGCATCACCGTGACGCACGGGGCGCCCGGCGGGTACCGGCGGCTGGCGGACTTCTTCGGCACCACCCGTGTCGACTTCGAGGCGCCGTACAACTCGATCACCTTCCACGACGACGACGTACGGGCTCCGTTGCCCAAGGCGCAGCCGGGGCTGGACCTCCTGCTGGCGCACCAGGCCCGGCTGACGCTGGCGGCCGCCCAGCCGGTGATGCTCTGGCAGGACAGCTTCCGGATGGTCCTCGCCGACGCCTTCCGGGAGGACACCGTGTACCTGGAGCACGTGGCGGGACGGCTGGCGATGAGCCCGCGCACCCTGCAACGACGCCTGCGGGAACTCGGCACGACCTGGCGCGAGGAGGTCGAGTCCGTGCGCCAGGAGCGGACCATGGAACTGCTGCGCACCACCGATCTGCCGCTCCAGGTGATCGCGGCCCGGGTCGGCTACAGCGACATGCGCGCGCTGCGGCGCGCGGTGCGGCGCTGGGACGGGCGGGCGCCCCGCGACATCCGTACCGCGGCCGGCCTCGCGGCGCCCGCGGCCCCGGGCGGCTGACACTCCGGGCGGCCGACGCCACCCGCGGCCGACGCCCGACGCCCGACGCCCCGGCGGCCGAATCGGCTACTTCATGGGGTACTTGGTCTTCTCCGCGAGCTTGCCGTCCTTGAAGCAGAAGCGCAGCACCGTCTCCGTGCCCAGATCGGTGTCGTCGGTGGAGATGTACCAGGCGCAGGTGCTGCCTTCGGGCTCGACCGGCCCGCCCTCCTTGAGGGCGCTCTTGACGAAGCTCTCACCCGACGGGAGCTTCGCACGGACGTCGCTCTCCGCGTCACCGGTCTTCACGCCCTCGTAGACCGAGGGGTCGAGCAGGCTCTTGTCCGCCATGTCGGCGATCTTCCCCACGCCGAGGACGACCGCGATGACGACGCCTATGCCCAGCACCAGTGCCACGCCGCAGCCGATCAGACAACCCTTGCGCTGAGCCACGCCCGTTCCTCCAACTCGGTTCGTGTCCGGCGGTGATCGCCTGGACGCTCACACCCTCGCAAGGCCCGGGGGTCGCGGGCTGTCCTCGAAAGTCGTCACCCGCCGCAACGATCGTCGTTCGGGGTCGACCCGGCGTGCGGTGTATACAGGGAGAAGACCGACCTTCCGGGCAGAGCGAGAGGAACCCACCATGAGCGAGCCCGCCATCGAGCCCCTGATCGTCGTCGGCGTGGACGGTTCCCGCCATTCCGTGGAGGCGGTGCGCTGGGCCGTGCAGCAGGCCCGGCTGATGGGCGGACGGGTGCACGCCGTGATGGCGTGGGACTGGAACCGCAACCCCTTCGCCCTCGGTATGGCGGAGGCCCGGTTCGCCGAGCAGGAGGCGGTGACGGCCGAGGAGGCGGCCCGCCGGAAGCTGGCGGACACCGTCACCGCGGCCGTCGGCGCCTCCCCCGGCGTGCCGGTCTTCCGCCGCGTCGAACAGGGGTCGCCGGCCCAGGTCCTGGTGGACGCCTCGAAGGAGGCGGATCTGACGGTGGTCGGGACCCGGGGGTACGGCGGCTTCAAGGGTGCGTTGCTGGGGTCGGTCAGCCAGCAGGTCGTGCAGTACTCCGCAGGCACGGTGGTGCTCGTTCGCGAGAACGAGAACGAGGACGAGGACGAGGGGGCGGGCGACAGCGGGAACGGCGCCTGACGCCCGGCGACCGGCCGCCTCAGGCCGTCGGCTCCATCAGGTCCCTCGGGTCGGTGTTGGCCCCGCACAGGACGACGGCGACGCGCTTCCCCAGCGGTTCCGCGGCTTCGCGCACGGCCGCCAGGGCGGTGGCCGCGCCCGCCTCGACCACGATCCGGTGCTCCTCCCAGACGGCTCGCCGGGCCGCCGTGATCGCCTCGTCGGGGACGAGGACCGACGTCACGTTCTTCTCCTGCGCGGCCGCCAGCGCGTCGGCCGAGACCCGGGTGGCCCCCAGGGAGTCGGCGGCCACGGAGTCCACGCTCACGTCGACGGGCCGGCCCGCCTCCAGGGCCGCGTTCAGGGCCCGGCAGTTCTCCGGTTCGACCGCGACGACCCGTACGCCGTGTTCGCGCGCTGCGGTGGCCACTCCCGCGAACAGGCCGCCGCCGCCGACTGCGACGACCACGGTGTCCAGCCCGGGCAGGGCGTCGCGGATCTCGTCGAGCAGGGTCCCGGCGCCGGCCGCGATGAGCGGATGGTCGTACGCGTGGCTGCTCAGCGCCCCGCTCCCGGCGGCGAACTCGCGGCAGGCGGTGAGCGCTTCGGCGTACCGGTCGCCGACGAGCCGGACGTCGGCCCCGTAGCCGCGCAGCCGTTCCACCTTCACGCGCGGGGCGTTGGCGGGCACGAAGACCGTCGCGGGCACGGACAGTGCGCGGGCCGCCCAGGCGCAGGCGAGCCCGGCGTTGCCGCCGGAGGCGATGGTGACGCCCGCGGCCGGAAGGGCGCCGGCCTCGTGGTGGGCGGCGAGGAAGTTGCGGGCGCCGCGCGCCTTGAAGGTGCCGGTGTGCTGGAGGTATTCCAGCGCGTACCAGACGCCGTCCCCGGCGGGCGCCACCGTGACGGGCCGTACACCCCCGGCGATCCGCGCGGCGGCGGCCCGCACGGCGGCGTAGTCGAGCCGCTGCGGCGCCGGATGCGGACGCTGCGGGCGCTGCTCGTGCCGCAGGTGCTGCGGGTGCTGCGGGTGCTGCGGACGTTCCATGGTCGGTCTCCCCATCAGGTGGCGGGCCGGGCGGCCTCGATCAGCTGGCGCAGGGCGCCGTGGTACACCTCGTGGTCCGTCAGGACCGGCAGCACCTCGGGCATTCCGCCGGACAGTACGGGGAACTCCTCGGGATCGAGCGCGGCCAGGGCGGCGCGCGAGGCGGCCGTGGCGCCGGCCGGGTCCCGGTGGTCCACGAAGGCCGCGCTGCCCAGGGTGAGCAGGTACATACGGCGGTACGCGGTGATCGCCTCGGCGACGGTCATCCCCGCGGCCACGCTGTCGGCGAGGGCCGGCTCGACCAGCCGGGCCAGCAGCTGCCGGCCGAGCCAGGGCCGGCCGCCGCGCAGCACGAGCAGTCCGGGGTGGGCGGTGAGCAGCCGGTACAGCGCACGGAACCGCTGTTCGGTGGCCTCGGCCCAGTCGGTGCCGGCGGGGATCTCGGGGAGCTGCGCGGCCAGGTGCTCGGTGCACAGGTCGAGGAGTCCGGCGAGGTCCACGCAGCGGCGCTGGACGGTGGCGTGGGAGACGTCGAGCCGGTCGGCGAGGGTGCGGAAGCTGAGGCCCTGCGGCCCCTCCTCGTCGAGGATCCGCAGGGCGGCGACGGCGATGGCCTCCGGGGTGGCGCGGTCCAGTGCGTCTGATCTCCTCGGCATGAGATACAACGTATCATACGACGTATCTCCTCTTTCGTGTGACGGTCGTTGCAGCCATATTGCTGGTCATCGGCCGACAATCAGCGACTTGCGTTGACACTGAGTAGTCACCTCGCTGCACTGGGCGCACGACTGTCCCCACGCCAAGGAGACCCCGTGCCGCCTCGCCTGCGCGCATCGCTCCCCTGTCTGACCGCGGCCGCCCTGTTCGCCCTCGCGCTCTCCCCCGCCCCGGTGGCGGCCGAGCCCCGGGCGACCTCGGACACCCCGCTCGCGCTCACCCCTCCGATGGGCTGGAACAACTGGGCGCACTACATGTGCGACATCGACGAGGCCAAGGTCGTCGCCAACGCCGACGCGCTCGTCTCGACGGGGCTCGCCGCCAAGGGCTACGACACGGTGACCGTCGACGACTGCTGGATGACCAGGAGCCGGGACGCGCGGGGCAATCTGGTGGTCGACACCGCGAAGTTCCCGCACGGCATGGCCTGGCTCGGCGAGTACCTGCACGCCAAGGGCCTGAAGTTCGGCATCTACCAGGACGCCGGCTACCTCACCTGCGAGAAGTACCCCGGCAGCGGCGCCCCCCAGGGCGGCGGGGCCGACCACTACGCCCGGGACGCGCGGCAGTTCGCCTCCTGGAAGGTGGACTACGTCAAGATGGACGGCTGCAACCTGTGGGTGCCGGAGGGCCGCACCAAGGAGCAGGCCTACCGGGACGCCTACAACGCCGTCGCCAAGGCCCTGCGCGAGAGCGGCCGGGACATGGTCCTGTCGGCCTCCGCGCCCGCCTACTTCCAGCAGGGCGAGTGGGGCGGCTCCGACTGGCACAAGGTGCTCGGCTGGGTCGGCGAGACCGGCCAGCTGTGGCGCGAGGGCAAGGACATCAAGGTCTACAACCCGGCCGCGCCCGCCACCTCGCGGTGGAGTTCGGTGCTGGGCAACTACGGCTACAACCGCTGGCTCGGCCGGTACGCGGGCCCCGGCAACTGGAACGACCCCGACTTCCTGCTCGCGGGCGCCCCCGGCCTCACGGCCGCCGAGAGCCGCAGCCAGGTGGCCCTCTGGGCCATGATGGCGGCCCCCTTCATCCTGTCGTCCGACGTCTCGAAGCTGAACCAGGCGGGTCTCGCCGCCCTCGGCAACACCCGGATGATCGCGCTGGACCAAGACCCGATGGGCCGTCAGGGCGCCGTGGTCTCCTCCAACGCCACCTTCGAGATCCTGGTCCGCCCCCTCGCGAACGGCGACCGGGCGGTGGCCGTCCTGAACCGCTCGGCCGGCACCCGCGACATCAGGGTCCCGCTCGACGAAATCGGTCTGAACGCGTGCACGGCCGACGCCCAGGACCTGTGGAGCGGCGCCCGCAGCGAGGTCTCCGACGCGCTGACCGGCAAGCTGGCCGGCCACGACACCGCCGTGTGGCGGCTGAGCCCGCGCGGCTGCGCCGAGGCCGTGCCGACCGGGCAGATCGTCGGTGACGGCGCCCGGTGCGCCGACGGCGCGAACACCAGCGGGGTCGGCGCCGTCGTGATGGCCGGCTGCACCGGAGCCCCCGACCAGCGGTGGTTCCTCGGCGACGATTCCCGCCTGCGGCTCGCCGGCGAATGCCTGTCGGCGGGCGAGGACGGCCTCGTCGAACTGGCCGACTGCGCGCCGCGGCCGAGCGAGCAGCCCGGCCAGAGCTGGTCCCACCGCCGTGACGGGGCCCTCGTCGAGGAGGTCAGCGGCCTGTGCCTGACCGCGCCCGCCGCGGCAGCCACCCCCGATGCCCCGGCCGAGCGGCTCCGGCTGAGCCCGTGCGGCGACCACCGGGTCGACCAGGCCTGGTCCCTGCCGGTCTGAGGCCGGACCGAACGGATGAGGAACCCGACCCCGATGCCACGCCGCGGGCGCCGCCTGCCCGCCACCCGCCCGGCCGCCCTCGCCGCGCTTCCCGCGGCGCTGCTGGCCGTGATCTGCGCGGGACCCGCGCCCGGGGCCACCGCCCCGGGCGCGGGGTCGCCCGCACCCGCCGCCGTACGGCCCCTGGAACGGACGTCCGCGGACCCCGGCGCGCCCCGCGCCGCGACCTTCGACACCGCACCCGCGCGGGCCGCCCTGCAACGGCTGCTCCCGCGGCACGCCGGGCAGTTCACCCTGGTGCCCGACCCGGCCGCCGGGGCCGACACCTTCACGGTGTCCGGGACCGCCGGCGCGATCACCGTGCGCGGCAGCACCGGTGCCACCCTGCTCACGGGCGTCGGCTGGTACCTGCAGCACGTCGCCGGGGCCGACATCGGCTGGCCCGGCGACAGCATCGGCATGCTGCCCGCCCGGCTGCCGGCCGTACCGGCACCGGTCACCCGCCGCGCGCAGGTCCCGCACCGGTACGCGCTCAACGACACCGACGACGGGTACTCGGGCCCGTACCGCACCTTCGAGGAGCACCAACGGCAGATCGACCTGCTCGCCCTGCACGGCATCAACGAGGTGTTCGTGCAGGTCGGGGCGGAGTACCCGTACCACCGGGCGCTCCAGCGGTTCGGGTACTCCGCCGAGGAGCTGCGGGCCTGGATCCCCGGCCCCGGTCACCAGAGCTGGTGGCTGCTGCAGAACCTCAGCGGCTTCGGCGGCCCGGTCTCCGAACGGCTGATGCGCGAACGCGCCGAGCTCGGCGGGCGGATCGCCGACCAGCTGCGCGGGCTCGGCATGACGCCGGTGCTGCCCGGCTACTTCGGCACCGTGCCGCCCGGCTTCGCCGCCCGCAACCCGGGGGCGGCCACGGTCGCGCAGGGCGACTGGGCGGGCTTCGACCGCCCCGACTGGCTGGATCCCGCCTCCCCCGTCTTCGCGAAACTGGCCGCCGCCTACTACGCGGAGCAGCGCGCGGTGTTCGGGGACAGCACGATGTACCGGATGAGCCCGCTGCACGAGGGCGGGCAGACCGGCTCCGTCGACGTCCGCGCCGCGGCGGGCGCCGTCCAGGACGCCCTGCACGCCGCCCACCCCGGCGCGCTGTGGGCCGTACTGGGCTGGCAGGACGATCCGACCGCGGAACTGCTGGCCGGGGTGGACACCTCGAAGCTGCTGATCCTGGACGGACTGTCCGACCGGTACAACCGGCTGGACCGCGAGACCCGCTGGGGCGGCACCCCGTACGCGATGGGCACCATCTACAACTTCGGCGGGCACACCACGATCGGTGCGAACACCTCGGTGTGGCTCGAACGCTTCGGCCCCTGGCGCGCGAAGAGCAACAGCGCGCTCGCGGGCATCGCCTACCTGCCGGAGGCCACCGGGACCAACCCGGCGGCGTTCGACCTCTTCACCGACCTCGCCTGGGATCCCGGGCCGATCGACCAGCGCACCTGGTTCGCCGGTTTCGCGGCCCGCCGCTACGGCCGGCCCGACGCCGAGGCGGCCGCGGCCTGGGAGGAGCTCCGCAAGGGGCCGTACAGCACCTCCTCGGGGCTGTGGTCGGAGTCCCAGGACAGCCTGTTCAGTGCCCGGCCCAGCCTGACCGCGACGGGAGCCGCGTACTGGAGCCCCAAGTCGATGCGCTATCCGGCCGGTTCGGTGCGCCGGGCCCTGGACCACCTCCTGAAGGTGCAACCGGCGCTGCGCGGCTCCAGCGCCTACCGCTTCGACCTGGTGGACACCGCCCGGCAGGCCCTCGCCAACCATTCGCGGGTCCTGCTGCCGAAGATCAGGGCGGCGTACGAGGCGAAGGACCTGACCCGGTTCCGCGCGCTGACTGCCGAATGGCAGGACGGGATGCGGCTGTTGGACCAGGTGACCGGAGCCGACCCGAACCTCCTCCTCGGCACCTGGCTGTCCCGGGCCCGGTCCTGGGGCGCCGACCGGGCCGAGCAGGACCGGTACGAGTACGACGCCCGCTCGCTGCTGAGCGTGTGGGGCCGGCACAGCACCAGCGAGGGGGGCTTCCTGCACGACTACGCGAACCGCGAATGGAGCGGTCTGATCTCGGAGTTGTACGCCCGGCGGTGGAGCGCCCACTTCGCCGCGCTGGACGAGGCGCTGGTCAGCGGGGCCGCCCCGCGGGAGATCGACTGGCACGCCTTCGAGGAGGAGTGGGCCCGGCGGACCACCCGGCACCCGGACCGGCCGGGCGGGGACCCGTACCGGCTGGCCACGGCGGTCGCGGCGGCCCTCCCGGCGGCACCGGCCCGCTGACCGGGGCACGGCCTACACCACCGGTGGCGGCGGGATCGCCCCTCGCGGGGACGATCACCCTCCCGGTGGAAAGTCGGCGCTCGTGCGGGGGAGATCACCGGCCGCGGATGGCCGCACGGGAACGGCACTGGGTTGACTGGCCCGGAAGAGACCAGGGGCGGCCACCGGAGCGATCCGGTGGCCGCCCCTTGGCGATGCCATGCGGCGCGACGCGACCAGGAGTGCACCGAGCATGTCCCAGACCGAACACGACCAGCCCCCCTACCAGCGGGAACAGGAACGGCAGGAGCGATCCCCGGGGGCCGGCTCCGCCGCCGCGTCCCTGGAACTGCTGACCCTGCTCGCCGCGGGAGTGGCCGACCTGGCCCTCGACCAGCTGCGGCAGACCGCCGACCGCGCGCAGGACGCACTGCGCCGGGCCGACCTGCGCGAACTGCTCACCGACGGGGTGGTGGAGCTGCGCAAGCGCGGCGAACTCGCCACCCGCCGGGCGGGCATGGGCGAGGAGAACTACCTGGAGACCATGGCCCGGCGCGCCGCGGCACAGCACACGGCCGAGGGACGGCCCTGTGCATGACCACACCGGCTTCAAGGAGCGCATCGACGAGGTGCTCATCCGGCTGGCCGACGAGGAGGAGCGGGCCCTGCTCGGCCTGCACGCGGAACTCAGCCCGCTCTCCGAGCAGTTACGCCGGTCCCTGGCGTGCGGCAAGCGGATCCGGGCCGCGTTCCTGTACTGGGGCTGGCGGGCGGCGGGCCAGCCGGACTGCGAGGGGGTGATCCGGGCCGCGGCCGCGATGGAACTCGTCCACGCGGCAGCCTGCACCCACGACGACATCATCGACGACAGCCGGATGCGGCACGGGCAGCTCACCGCGCACGCCGCCTTCGCCGCGAACGGGCAGCGCTCCACCGCCCTCGCCATGATCCTCGGCGACCTGCTGATGGGCTACGCCGGGCACGTCTTCACCTCCTGCGGGCTGCCCGGGGCCTACCTGGCCCGGACCGTCCCCCTGTGGTCCACCCTGCTCCGCGAGACGATGGCGGGCGAGTTCCTGGAGGTGCTGCGCACCGAGGCGAGAGCCGACCGGACACCGCTGGTGGCGGAGTCCCTGGAGGTCGCCCGCTTCAAGACGGCCAAGTACACAGTGGAGCGGCCGCTGCACCTGGGCGCCACCCTCGGCGGCGGCTCCCGCGCCCTGCTGGAGGCCTTCTCCGGCTACGGCCTCCCGCTCGGCGAGGCCTTCCAGCTGCGCGACGACCTGCTGGGGACCTTCGGCGACCCCGCACGGACCGGCAAGTCGAACCTGGACGACCTGCGGGACGCCAAGCCCACGGCGCTGCTCGCGCTGACCGTGGCGGCCGCCGGGCCGGACGAGCGCCGGCTGCTGACGAAGCTGGTGGGGAACCCGGAGCTGGGCGAGGAGGAGGCCTCCTCGGTCCGCGAGCTGATGGAGCGGTGCGGGGCCAGACAGCAGGTCGAGGACATGATCCGCGAACGCATCGGCCGGGCCGGGGCCGCCCTGGACCTCGCCGCGATGCCCGCGGAGGCCCGGTCCGCGCTGAGCGGGCTGGCCGCGACGGCCGCCGACCGCTCCCTGTAGCCGCCCCTGCCCCGCCTGCCCCCGCGGCCGCCCCGGCCCGGCCGGCCCCGGCCGCCCCGCACCCCACGACACGACAAGGACGCCCGCCGTGAACGCCAACGCCACCAAGACCGCACCAGCGCGCACCCGTTACGACCACGCCGCCCTCGACGCCCTGAGCACGCAGGGTGATCCGCTCGCCGACGAGACCGTCGCCGAGATGTTCCGCCGCGGGGAGGTCGGCGACCTCAACACGCTCATGCGGTTCTTCACCACCACCGGTGACAAGCTCCCCGAGCAGCTCCCGGCCTCCGCACGCGCCTACTTCGAGGCCACATCCATGCCCCCGAGCTGGGTGGACTGGGACGTGATGGAACGGGCCAGGCTGTTCTTCATGGACAACGCGGCCCACATCAACACCGGCCTGTCCTTCGCGGCCATGCCCGCGACCTACGCCGTCCCACGGCTCTCCCGGCTGCTCGCCTCGACGCACTCCATGGCGTACCCCTCCCGGCGGATGGCGAACACCGGGCAGTTCGTCACCTATCTGATGCAGACCAACTCCTTCGCGGAGGGCAGCAAGTTCATCCCGGCCGCGCAGAAGGTGCGGCTGCTGCACGCGGCGGTCCGCCACCACCTGCGCCACGGCGGCCACTGGGACGTCGAGCAGGACGGAGTGCCGATCTGCCAGGAGGACATGATCGGAGGTCAGATCTGCTTCTCCCTGCTGGTCCTCGACGCCATGCACCGGCTCGGCATCCACATGAGCGAGGACGGCGCCGAGGCCTACTTCTACGCCTGGCGCGTCGTGGGCGCCATGCTCGGCTGCGACATGTCGGCCGTGCCGGAGAACCTCACCGAGGCCCGCGACTACTGCGACCTCTACCTCCTGCGCAACCTCGGCCCCTCCCCCGAGGGCGTCCGCCTCAACGCCCAGCTGATGCGCATGTACGAGGACGTGGTCCCGGGCACCTTCTTCGACCCGATGGTCCCCGCCACCGTCCGGTTCCTCGTCGGCGACACCATCGGCGACTGGCTGGAGATCCCGCGCACCGCCTGGGACACGGCGGCCAAGGCGGTGCCGGTGTTCCTGGGGCTGCTGGAGACGATCGAGGACAGCAGCCCGTACGCGGAGTGGGCGCTCGACAAGGCGGGCTCGCTGCTCTCCGGCTTCGAGCTGGCCTCCCTCACCCGGGGCCGGGTGATGCACCACGCCATCCCCGCGGAGCTGAAGAGCGACTACGGGGTGAAGCCGCCGCGCACCGGGCGCTGGGTGCCGCCGGCGCCCGTGCACTGACCGGCGCCGCTCCCCCGTGGCGACGACGCACCGCCCGGGGGCGCGGGGCACACTGGCGGTGTGAGGGCAGACCCGAGCGGTTCCGGGAGGCCGCGGCGAGCGGTGGGCGCCGTCTGCGGAGTCGTCGCCGCCTTCGCCGGGCTGGCGGTGGCGGAGCTGGTCACGGCCGCGGTCCGGCCCGAGTCCTCCCCGGTCACCGCCGTCGGTGCGGCGGCCGTCGACCTGACGCCGGTGGCCGTCCGGGAGTGGGCCATCGGCCTGTTCGGCACCGCCGACAAGGCGGTACTGACGCTCGGCATCCTCGTCGTGCTGGCCGCGGTCGCCGCCGGGGCGGGGCTGCTCGCCGTACGCCGCCCGGCCGCGGGGACCGCGGTCGCGGGCGGGTTCGGGCTGCTGGGGGCGGTGGCCGCGCTCAGCCGGCCGGAGGCGTCCTGGCAGGACGCGCTGCCGTCGCTCGCCGGGGGCCTGACCGCGGCCGCGGTGCTGGGGCTGCTGGTCACGGTGGCCGGGCGGCCCCGGCCCGCCGGGTCACCGTCCGGAGGTGCCTGGGCGCTGGACCGGCGCGGATTCGGCCGGCTGGTCGTCGGCGTCCTGGCGGTGTCGTCCGCCGCCGGTCTGGCCGGACGGCGTCTGGGTGCCCACGGCTCGGCCGGAGCGACCGCCTCCCGGGCCGGCCTCGTCCTTCCCCGGCCCGCCGTCCCCGCGCCGCCGGTACCGTCCGGCGCGGACCTGCGGGTGCCCGGGCTCTCCCCCTTCGTCACCCCCGTCCGGGACTTCTACCGGGTGGACACCGCCCTGGTCGTACCCCGGGTGGACGCCGGGACCTGGCGGCTGCGCATCCACGGCGAGGGGGTGGCCCGGCCCCTCACCCTCGGCCTGCGGGAGCTGCTCGCCCGGCCGCTGGTCGAGCACGACATCACCCTGACCTGCGTGTCGAACGAGGTCGGGGGCCCGTACGCGGGCAACGCCCGCTGGCTCGGGGTGCCCCTCGCGGACCTGCTCCGCGAGGCCGGGGTGCGGCCGCCGTCCCGGGGCGGCCCGGCCGACCAGCTCGTGGCCCGGTCCGTCGACGGCATGACGCTGGGCACCCCCGTCGAGACGGTCATGGACGGCCGGGCGGCACTGCTGGCCGTCGGCATGAACGGTGAACCGCTCCCGTTCGCGCACGGCTTCCCCGTCCGGATGGTCGTACCGGGGCTGTACGGCTACGTCTCCGCCTGCAAGTGGCTCGCCGAGCTGCGGCTGACGACCTTCGCCGCATACGACGCCTACTGGGTGCGCAGGTCCTGGGCGCGGCAGGCCCCCGTCAAGACCCAGTCGAGGATCGACACACCGCGCCCGTACGCGGCCCTGCGGCCGGGCCGGGTGGCCGTGGCGGGGGTGGCGTGGGCGCAGCACCGGGGGATCCGGCGGGTGGAGGTACGGGTGGACGGCGGCCCGTGGCAGGAGGCGCGGCTCGGTGACGCGGACGGTGTGGACACGTGGCGGCAGTGGGTGTGGCACTGGGAGGCGACCGCCGGACCGCACACGCTGGAGGTCCGCGCCACGGACGGGCCGGGCACCGTCCAGACGGGGGTCCGCCGCGGCACCGTGCCGGACGGGGCGACGGGGTGGCACACGGTGCGGGTGCAGGTCCGGGCGCTGGGCTGAGCCCCGGCGCCGGGGCGGCGGCGGGTGGTGCAGTGGCGGCGTGCGCGCGGGGCCGCCGTCGGCGTCACCCGTGGAACGCCTCCCGCGTGCGAGGGGTGGGGCAGCTGGTTAGCCTGCCGGGACGAGGCCTGCCCTCGCGAGGCGGGGGACTTCGCCTTTCGACCCGCATGGAGGCACGCCGTGCGCCACTCCAGGACCTCCGCCCTGACCTGTCTGGGCGCCCTGCTGCTGGGCTCCACGCTCGCGGGCGGCCATCCGTCCGCGGACGCCCGGAGCGCCGCGCGGCAGTGCCCGGCGGGCCAGATCTCGAAGGGCGGTACGTGCCTGCCGGGTGACACGGAGGAGTTCACCGCGCGGCAGGTCACGGACGCGCTGGCGAAGTACAAGCTGACCGCGGCGATGGCCGGGGTGTGGGTCGACGGCGAACGCGTCACGGCCGCCGCAGCCGGGGAGACGGTGACCGGCTTCCCCGCGACGACGGACATGCGGTTCCGCATCGGCTCGGTGGCGATCCCCTACCTGACGACCGAGCTGCTCAGGCTGGTCGACCAGGGCAGGGTCACGCTCGACGACAAGCTCTCGCGCTGGCGCCCGGACCTGCCGCACGCGGACGCGATCACGCTGAAGATGCTGGCATCCGCCTCCTCCGGATACGCGGACTACGTCACGGACAAGGCCTTCATCGCCGCCCTCTACAAGGACCCCTTCCGGCACTGGACCGGGGAGGAGCTGGTGCGGATCGCGGTCTCCCGGCCCATGGCCCGGCCGCCCGGTTCGGGATTCGCCTACTCGCACGCCAACTGGGTGCTCCTGGGCGACATCATCTCCCGGGTGGAGCAGCGGCCCCTGGGCGAGGTGATGCGCGAGAACGTCCTCGAACCGATGGGCCTGACCCACACCGCCATCTCGTCCAGGGCCGAGATCCCCGCGCCGGTACTGCACGGCTTCGACAACGAGCGCGGCGTGTTCGAGGACTCCACCTACTGGAATCCGTCGTGGACGGTCGCGGAGGGGGCGGTGATGACCGCGACGCTGGAGGACATGGCGAAGTCCTTCACGGCGATCGGCGAGGGAAAGCTGCTGACGCCCGAGTCGCACCGGCTCCAGGTCACGCCGGTCGTCAAGATCAAGGACAACGCCTGGTTCGCCCTGGGGCTGCCGGTGGAGAACACCTGGATCGTCCAGAACCCGTCGTTCGCGGGGTACGCGGGCACGGTCGCCTATCTGCCGTCCCGGAAGCTCGCCATCGCGACGGTGGCGACCCAGGGCCTCGGCAGCACCATCCAGAACGCCAGCTCGAACGTGCTCCAGGCGATCGCCGCCCACCTGGCGCCGGAGCGCCCGCTCACCCTGGGCTGAGCCGCCCCGCGCCCGCCGGGACCGGATCGGCGGCGGGCGCGGGACGGGGGCGAAAGGGATCAGGGGCGGTGCAGGCGGACCGGCAGGGTCTCGACGCTGTTGCCGATGAAGCTGCGCTGGTGCGGGAGTCCGGCCTCGGGGGTGGCGAGGTCGAGGTCGGGGAAGCGGGTGAACAGCCGCTCCAGGGCGGTGGAGGCCTCCAGGCGGGCGAGCGGGGCGCCCACGCAGTAGTGGGCCCCGTGCCCGAAGGAGAGGCTGCGGGAGGCCGTGGGCCGGGTGATGTGGAAGCGGTCGGCGTCAGGGCCGTGGAAGCCCTCGTCCCGGCCGGCCGCGGTGTAACCGGCGAGGACCGGGGTGCCCCGCGCGATGACGGTGCCGCCGACGGTCAGGTCGCGGGTGGGGTACCGGAAGGGGAACCAGCTGACGGGGCCGTCCCAGCGCAGCGTCTCGTCCACGACGTCCGACCAGGTCGCCTTCCCGTCCAGGACGAGGGCCAGCTGGTCCCGGTGCGTGCACAGGGCACGGACGGCGTTGCTGATGAGGTTGAGGGTGGTCTCGTGGCCCGCGACGAGCATCAGGCGCATGGTGCCGACGAGTTCAGCCTCGCTGAGGCGGTCGCCGTCGTCCTCGCGGGCGGCGATCAGGGCACTGGTGAGGTCCTCGCCGGGGACCGCCCGCCGGGTCGCGGCGATCGTGCCCATCAGCTCGACGAGCTCGCGTACGGCTGCCATCGCCTCGGCCGGGGTGGTGTCGGTGGCGATGATCACCTTGTGGGACAGGTGGTGCAGGCGGCCCCGGTGCTCGGGGTCGACGCCGAGCAGCTCGCAGATGACGCTCATCGGGAGCGGGAGTGCGAAGTGCTCGCGCAGGTCGGCGACCCCGTCGGGGGATCCGGCCGCGGCCCGGTCCAGGCCGTCGAGGAGTTCGGCGGTGAGTTCCTCGACGCGCGGGCGCAGGCGTTCCACCTGGCGGGCCGTGAAGGCCTTGCCGACCAGGGCCCGCAGCCGGCGGTGGTCGTCCCCGTCGGCGGTGTGCATGCCCTGGGCGTTGGCGAAGGCCCGCAGCGGCCAGTCACGGGGGATGCTGCCGTCGTGCAGGCCGGGGAAGTGCCGGGCGTCCTTGGCCACTTCGGGATGGGCGAGGAACTCCTTCAGCGCGTCGTGGCCGAGGACGACCGCTCCGGGCACCCCGCCGGGGAGCACGACCTGTGCGACCGCGCCGTGCGCGGCGCGCAGCCGGGCGTTGAGGGCGTGGGGGCAGCCGCCGGCGGGGTCGATCACGTACGGGGTGCCCGGGCCGGCGGGGGTGTGCGGGACGGGTGTGGTGTGCGACGACAAGCCGGATCTCCTGATCTGATGGACGCAACTCGGTCAACAGTGCGATGCGGGAGCCGGGTTGACAAGCCCGTACCCCTGACGCCCCGGGACGGGGGTGATGACGGCGCGGCGTCAGCGCACCGGTTCCCGGACCGGAGCCTTGTGCCCGGCCTGCGCGATGAACGCCCGGGCGGCGCGGTCACCGTGTCCGGCGGGCTGCGGGCGGGCGAACCGTCGTAGGGTCGGCGTATGACTCTCGAAGGCAGGGTGGCCCTCGTCGCGGGGGCGACGCGCGGGGCGGGGCGGGGCATCGCGGTGGAGTTGGGCGCGCAGGGCGCGACCGTGTACGTGTCGGGGCGCAGCACGCGGGGCCGGCGGTCGGAGTACGACCGGCCCGAGACGATCGAGGAGACCGCCGAGCTGGTCACGGCGGCGGGTGGCCGGGGGATCGCGGTGGCCGCCGACCATCTGGTGCCGGCGGAGGTCGAGGCGCTGGTCGGGCGGATCGACTCGGAAGAGGGCCGGCTGGACGTCCTGGTGAACGACATCTGGGGCGGTGAGCTGCTCTTCGAGTGGGACAGCACGGTCTGGGAACACGACCTGGACAAGGGGCTGCGGCTGCTGCGGCTGGCGGTGGACACGCACGCCATCACGAGCCATTGCGCGCTACCGCTGCTGCTGCGCGAGCCGGGCGGTCTGGTGGTGGAGATGACGGACGGCACCGCCGACTACAACGCGACCCGCTACCGGGTCTCCTTCTTCTACGACATCGCCAAGTCGGCGGTGCTGCGGATGGCGTTCGCGCTGGGGCACGAGCTGGGCCCGCGCGGCGCCACGGCCGTGGCGCTGACCCCGGGCTGGCTGCGGTCGGAGATGATGCTCGACGCCTTCGGTGTGACGGAGGAGAACTGGCGGGACGCGCTGACCGCGGTCCCGCACTTCGCGATCTCCGAGACCCCGGCGTACGTGGGCCGCGCGGTCGCGGCCCTCGCCGCGGACCCGGAGGTGTCCCGCTGGAACGGCCGGTCCCTCTCCAGCGGGCAGCTGGCCCGGGTCTACGACTTCACCGACCTGGACGGCAGCCGCCCGGACGCCTGGCGCTACCTGGTCGAAGTCCAGGACCCCGGCCACCCGGCCGACCCCACCGGCTACCGCTAGGGGGTGTCCTCCGGGCGGGCGGCGAGGCGGTGGGTGAGGCCGTCCAGGACGCATTGGAGGCCGAAGGTCCAGATCGTTCCGGGGTGGTAGCCGGCGACGGCGGTGCCGACGCGGCCGGCGAGCGGGTAGCGGTCGGGGTCCAGGGCGCGTTCCAGCAGCGGGGCGCTGACGGCCCACCAGTCCTCCTGGCTCTGGCGGCTGTTGTGGTCGGCGTCGTCGGCGGCGGCCAGCGCGTTGGCGTGCACGAAGCCGAGCAGGTGCGTGAGGGCGGCGTCCATCTCGGTGTCGGTGAGGCCGATGCCGTCGAAGGCCGCCAGTTCGTACTCGTACTTCCCGATCACTCCGGGGCCCAGCGGCGGGCGGGTGACGGCCAGGTCCGCGATCCAGGGGTGGCGCAGCATCAGGTCCCGGTTGTCCTCGGCGATCCGGGTGACGTGGACCTGCCAGGGCTCGCCCTGGTCCACGGGCCGGCGTTCCATGTGCAGGTACGCGTCGTCGAGCATCAGGTCGAGCAGTTCGGCCTTGCCGGGGACGTACGTGTAGACGGTCATCGGGGTAACGCCGAGGCGCTGCGCCAGCGCCCGCATGGTCAGAGCGGCCAGCCCCTCCTCGTCGGCGAGGACGGTCGCGGCCCGCACCACGGCGTCCACGCTGAGGCCCTGCCGGGGGCCGCGCCGCCCGGCCTGCACCGGCCGGCCGGGCTCGCGCCACAGCAGCTCCAGCGTGCGGACGGGGTCTCCCGCCCCGCTCCGGTCCTTCACCATGTCGCGGCCTCCGAGCATTCACCGTTAATTGGCTACACCGTATAGAGTACAACGTATAGAGTAAAGCGCAGAGAGTAAGCCGAGACGCCGCACCTCGAGGAGTTCCGTGCACATCGCCGCCGACAACCACCAGGTCATCCAGGTACGAGGAGCCCGCGAGAACAACCTCGCCGACATCTCGCTGGACATCCCCAAGCGTCGTCTGACGGTCTTCACCGGCGTCTCCGGATCCGGGAAGTCCTCCCTCGTCTTCGGCACCATCGCAGCCGAGTCGCAGCGGATGATCAACGAGACCTACACCGCCTTCGTCCAGTCCTTCATGCCGACCCTCGGCCGGCCGGACGTGGACGGACTGCACAACCTCAGCGCCGCCATCGTGGTCGACCAGGAGCGGATGGGGGCGGGTTCCCGCTCCACCGTGGGTACCGCCACCGACGCCTACACCATGCTGCGCATCATCTACTCCCGTGTCGGTACGCCCCACATCGGCACGTCCAGCGCGTTCAGCTTCAACAACCCCGACGGGATGTGCCCCCGCTGCGAGGGCGTCGGCGAGGTATCCGACATCGACGTGGACCAGCTCGTCGACCGCGAACTCTCGCTCAACGAGGGCGCGATCACCGTCCCGGGCTTCGCCGTGGACTCCTGGTACTGGCAGAACATGGCGAACTCCGGTTTCTACTCCCCCGACACCAAGCTCAAGGACTTCACCGACCAGGAATGGGCCGACTTCCTCCACAAGGGCTCGGTGAAGGTGAAGTCGGGCTCGAACGGCTTCACCTACGAGGGCCTGATCACCAAGATCACCCGCCTCTACCTGGCCAAGGACCGCGAGTCCATGCAGCCGCACATCCGGGCCTTCGTGGACCGTGCGGTCATCTTCACCGCCTGTCCGGACTGCGGCGGTGCCCGCCTCTCCGCGGCCGCGCTGTCCTCGCGCATCCACGGCGTGAACATCGCCGAGTGCTCGTCGATGCAGATCAGCGAACTGGCCGGGTTCGTACGCCGGATCGAGGATCCCTCGGTGGCGCCGATGCTGGCCAACCTCCGGGGCCTGCTCGACTCCCTCGTCGAGATCGGCCTGGGCTACCTCAGCCTGGACCGCCCCTCCGGCACGCTGTCCGGCGGCGAGGCCCAGCGCGTGAAGATGGTGCGGCACCTGGGCTCCTCCCTCACCGACGTCACGTACGTCTTCGACGAGCCGACCACCGGCCTGCACCCGCACGACATCCAGCGGATGAACGACCTCCTGCTGCGGCTGCGCGACAAGGGCAACACCGTGCTGGTCGTGGAGCACAAGCCCGAGGTCATCGCGATAGCCGACCACGTCGTCGACCTCGGCCCGGGCGCGGGCACTGCGGGCGGACAGCTCTGCTACAGCGGGGACGTGGCCGGGCTGCGCACCTCCGGCACCCTCACCGGACGCCATCTCGGACACCGGGCGCGCCTGAAGGAGTCGGTGCGCGGCCCGCGCGGCCACCTGTCGGTCAAGGGCGCCGACCTGCACAACCTCAAGGACGTCAGCGTGGAGGTGCCGCTCGGCGTGCTGACGGTGGTGACCGGTGTCGCCGGCTCCGGCAAGAGCTCGCTGATCCACGGCTACCTGGCCGGGCGCGAAGGGGTGGTGGTGGCCGACCAGTCGCCGATCCGCGGCTCGCGCCGGTCCAATCCGGCCACCTACACCGGGCTGCTGGGGCCGATCCGGACCGCCTTCGCCAAGGCCAACGGCGTCAAGGCCGCGCTGTTCAGCGCGAATTCGGAAGGAGCCTGCCCGAAGTGCAACGGCCTCGGGCTCGTCTACACGGACCTGGCGATGATGGCCGGGGTGGCCACGGTGTGCGAGGAGTGCGAGGGCAAGCGCTTCACCCCGGAGGTGCTGACGTACCGGCTGCGCGGCAAGAACATCAGCGAGGTGCTGAACATGCCGGTGGCGGAGGCGCACGAGTTCTTCGCCACCGGCCAGGCCCGGACCGTCCTCGGGCGACTGGCGGACGTGGGCCTGTCGTACGTACGGCTCGGCCAGCCGCTCAACACCCTGTCGGGCGGTGAGCGGCAGCGGCTGAAGCTCGCGATCAGCATGGCGGAGAAGTCCTCCACCTACATCCTGGACGAGCCGACGACCGGACTGCACATGGCCGATGTCGACAAGCTGCTGGCCCTGCTGGACCGGCTCGTCGACGACGGCAACTCGGTGATCGTCATCGAGCACCACCAGGCGGTGATGGCACACGCCGACTGGCTGATCGACATCGGTCCCGGCGGCGGGCACTCCGGCGGCCAGGTCGTCTTCGAGGGCACCCCGGCGGCCCTGGTGGCCGACGGGGACACCCTGACCGCCCGCCACCTGCGGGAGTACGTGGGCAGCAACGCATAGGGCGGTGCGGGGCGGCGCCCGCCGCGCTCTCTGCGGGGCGGGCCCGTTCCGGCCGGGGCCGCCCCTCCCGCCCCCGGGGGGCTACGGCAGGCGCAGTTCGCGGTCCTCGCCGAGCGGGGCGAAGAACCGTTCCACGTCGGCCCCGGTGACCTCGGCGAGTGTCGGCGGGCACCAGCGGGGGGCGCGGTCCTTGTCGACGACCTGGGCCCGGATGCCCTCCACCAGGTCGGGCGAGGTGAGCGCGTTGCAGGAGACCCTGAACTCCTGGGCCAGCGCCTGTTCCAGCGTTTCGAGGGCCGCGGCCCGGCGCACGGCGGCGAGGGTGGTCTTCAGCGCGGTCGGGGACTTGGCCAGGATCGTCTCGGCAGCCTCCTTCGCCTCCGGCTCGCCCTGGCCGAGCAGCCGTTCCACGATCTCCTCGACCGTGTCGGCCGCGTAGCAGTGGTCGATCCAGGAGCGCCGGCCCGCGAGTACCCCGGGGGCGGGCGTGACGGCGTACCGCGGCAGCACCTCCTGGGCGGGGGCCCCGGCGAGCGCGGCGGTCAGCTCCGGGAGGCGTTCGGCGGGTACGAAGTGGTCGGCGAGCCCGCACAGCAGCGCGTCCGCGGCGCCCACGGCGGTGCCCGTGAGGGCGAGATGGGTGCCGAGCCGGCCGGGGGCGCGGCCGAGGAGCCAGGTCCCGCCGACGTCCGGGACGAAGCCGATGCCGGTCTCCGGCATGGCGACGCGGGAGCGTTCGGTGACGACGCGGACGCTGCCGTGGGAGGAGACGCCGACGCCGCCGCCCATGACGATGCCGTCCATGAGGGCGACGTAGGGCTTGGGGTAGCGGGCGATGCGCGCGTTGAGCCGGTACTCGTCGCGCCAGAAGCCGGCCGAGGCGGTGTTCCCGGCCTTGGCGTCGTCGTGGATGGCCCGGATGTCGCCGCCCGCGCACAGCCCGCGCTCGCCGGATCCGCGGATGAGGACCTGCTGCACGGCGGGGTCGTCCGCCCACGCGTCGAGGGCCTCGGCGATCCGGAGCACCATGGGGTGGGTGAGGGCGTTGAGGGCCCGTGGCCGGTTGAGGGTGACCACGCCGGTCCGGCCCTCGACGCGGAACAGGACGGTGTCGTCGGCGGAAGGGTCGGGGGCGGCGGTCTCGGATACGGTCTTCACGGCGATCAGTATGTCCGCGACGCCGGGCGCCGGCCCGGGTGCCCCGGACACCCCCTGGTCGCGGGGCCGGGACCGGTGGGCGCGCCAGGCGGCCAGGGCGTCCGGGCGGGCCCCGCCGGGGTGCCGGGCGTACCAGTCACGCAGGAAGCGGTTGAACTCGAACTGGGCTCCGACCTCCTGGGGTTCGGCCGCCCGGGCCCGGGTCGCATGCCAGTGCTCCACCGCCTCGGCGAGGGTGTGTCCCGCGTGTCCGGCGATGTACTCGCGCATGAAGGCGTCGAAGCGGAAGCCGGGGCCGATCTCGCGGACGAAGTACTCCCGCAGCACCTGGCTGCAGCGCTGCCCCTGCGGGATCACCGTCGTGCCGTCGACGGGTGCGGCGAGCCCGCGTCCCGCCGCACGGCGGGGCGCGGCGGCCGCCGGGGGCACCGGCACGGGCAGGCCGTCGAGCGCGGCGGCGAGGCGGGCGGTGACGGCGGCCTTCCCGCCCCGGACCGGTACGCCCATCTGCCGTGCCAGTACGGTCAGTTCGGCCAGGGTCCAGTACCAGCGCAGCAGTTCGGCCCCGGTCAGCGCCGTCGACAGGAGGGGGCGGACCTCCCCCGCATTCGTACTCATGTTCGCATTCTAGGGGGTTCGCAGCTCCTGCCGGGCCCTGCCGGGTCCGTCCGGGTCCTCGACGTCGTGCGCGACATGCGGGTGCGCAGCCGCGGTGCGTCCGGCCCCGTCTGACAGGCTTTCCTCTCCGACCGAGCGCCCGGAGCGGCCCCACCGCACCCGGCTCCGAAGGAGAGCGCATGCCCGCCGACCCGAACGGCCTCGTCCTCGGCGAGGACACGGCCCTGGTCCTCATCGACCTGCAGTCCGGCATCCTGGCCCTGCCCACCACCCGGCCCTCCCCCGAAGTCCTGGGGCGGGGCATCGCGCTCGCCGAGGCGTTCCGCGCGCGGCGGCTGCCCGTGGTGCTGGTCAAGGTGGCCTGGTCGCCGGACGGCGGTGACCTCCCCACCGCGAACGTGGACCGCCCGGGCCGGGCCGCCGCCCCGCCCGCCGCGTTCTCCGAGATCCCCGCCGAGCTGGCCGCCCTCGGGGACGTGGTCGTCACCAAGCGCCACTGGGGCGCCTTCACCGGGACCGAGCTGGACCTGCAGCTGCGGCGGCGCGGCATCCACCGCATCGTGCTGGCCGGCATCTCCACCAGCGCCGGGGTCGAGTCCACCGCCCGTACGGCGTGGGAGCTCAGCTACGACCTGGTCTTCCCCGAGGACGCGACCGCCGACACCGACCCCGATTCCCACGCCCACACCTTCGGCAAGATCTTCCCGCGCATCGGCAAGGTGAGCACCACCGACGAGGTCATCGCCGCCCTGCGCCCCTGACCGCCCGCCCGGACCCGCCCGCACGCGACCGGACGCACGGGCCACCCGGTCCCGTGGACGGGAGCGCGCGGGGGCGTCAGGCCGTAACCGCGGGGGCTCCCGCCGGTTATCAGCGCGGGCGACGAGGGAGTACGCATGGCACAGCAGCACACGACGTCCCTGCGGCTGCGCCTGCGGTACCGGTTCGACACCCTGGTGGCGGGCGGAACCGCCCCGCTCATCGGATGGCTGGCACTCGGCTGCCTCGCCGTCGTGGTCCCGGCGAGCGCGGTGCTCGTCTGGGCCGACCGGGCCGCCCCGGCGACCCTGCCGGGGCGGCTCACGGCCGTATGGGTCACCGTCGGGCAGACCCTGAAGCTCGGGGGTGCGGTCGGCTCGCCGCTGTACGTGCTGGCCTCGGTGACGCTCGCCCTGGTCGCCCTGCTGTTCGTGTCGACGCTGGTCGGTCTGATCACCACCGGTATCAACCAGCGCCTCATGTCGCTGCGGCGCGGGCACTCCACAGTGCTGGAGGCGGGGCACACGGTCGTCCTGGGCTGGTCCGACCAGATCTTCCCGGTGGTGGCCGAGCTCGTCGCGGCCAACGCCAACCAGCGCCGGTCCGCCATCGCCGTCCTCGCCCCCAAGGACAAGGTGGACATGGAGGACGAGATCGCCACCGGCCTCGACGACACGGGAACCCGGACGGGCGCGGGCGCCACCCGGATCATCTGCCGCAGCGGCCCCACCACCGACCCGACCGTACTGGCCCGGGTGAGCCCGCAGACGGCGAAGGCCGTCCTCGTGCTGCCGCCCGACGGGGACCGCGGCGACGCCCAGGTCGTGAAGACCCTGCTCGCCCTCGACGCCGCGCTCCCCCGTCCGCGCGACGCGGTGGTGGTCGCCGCGGTCCGCGACACCCGCAACCACTTCACGGCCCGGCTGGCGGCCGGTCCCGGCGGGCACGTGCTGTGCGCCGACGAGATCATCGCCCGGCTCCTCGTCCAGACCGCCCGGCAGCCCGGGCTCTCCCTCGTCTACCAGGACCTGCTGGACTTCGCCGGGGACGAGTTCTACACCGTGGCCGCCGCGGGACTCGCCGGAGGCACCTTCGGGGAGGCCCTGCTGGCGTTCACCACGTCCTCGGTGGTCGGTCTCCTGCACCCCGACGGCCGTGTCGCGCTCAATCCGGACCCCGGTACAAAGATCGGCGCGGGCGACCGGATCGTCCTGGTCTCCGAGGACGACGACACGGCCGTGCCGGAGCCGGCGGGCCCCTGGGTCGACGAGGACGCGATCGTCACCGCCCGCCCCCGGCACCGTTTCGCCGAACGCCTGCTCCTCCTCGGCTGGAACCGGCGCGCCCCGCTCGTCGTGGAGCAGCTCGACGAATTCGTCAGCGCCGGCACCACGCTGGACGTCGTGGCCCTCGGCGACGAGGCGACGCTGCGGGCCGCCGCCGAGATCGCGGCGGCCCGCAGCCGTCTCGACGTGGCCTTCCACAGCGGGGACATCACCGACCCGGACGTCCTGGCCAAGCTGGACGTGCCCGCGTACGACAGCGTGATCGTGATCGGCGAGCCGGACCGCGAGAGCGCCGCCCCGGCCGCGCCGCCCGAGGCGGTCCCGCCCGCCTTCGCCCCGGAGTCCGGGCGCGGCACGGACGACGACCGGACGCTGGTGACGCTGCTGCACCTGCGGGCCATCGGGGAGGCCGCGGGCCGCGAGATCCCGCTGACCACCGAGATGTCGGACGACGCCAACCGCCTGCTCGCTCCCGCGCGGGCCGGCGCCGACTTCATCGTCAGCGGCCGCCTGATCAGCCTGCTGATGACACAGATCTCGGAGAGCGGGTATCTCGCCGCCGTCTTCGAGGAGTTGTTCAGGGCGGAGGGCAGCGAGTTCTATCTGAGGCCCGTGGCGGACTATGTACGGACCGACCGGGAGGTCGCGTTCGCCACGCTGGTGGAGTCGGCGCGCCGCCGCCGGGAGTGCGCGGTCGGCTACCGCCTGCGGGCGGAGGCCACCACCGCCCCCTCCTACGGGGTGCGGCTCAATCCCGACAAGCGGCAGCGGGTCCGCTTCGGCGAGCACGACTGGGTGATCGTGCTCGCCGAGAGCTGAGACACCGGCCCGGGGCCCGGGCCGGCGCTCACCCCGAGGTGTGGACCTCCAGCGCGGTGCGCACCGCGGACTCCAGCGCTCCCTCGATCCACGCCGGCTTGACGGAGGTGTGGCAGCCGGCGAAGTGCAGGTTCCCCTCGGCGCCGCGCACGTGCGGGAAGAGCTCGGTGTGCTGGCCCGGCAGCAGTACGGAGGCCTCGCCGTAGGCGTACGGGTCACGCATCCAGGACTGGGTGCGGCCGACGCCGGTGTAGAACACCTCGATCCGCTGCCCGAACACCTCCTGGACGCCCGCGAGGGCACGGGGGTAGCGCTCGTCGTCGTCGAGGGAGTCCCACTTCAGGGCGTCGTCCGACCAGCTGTAGGAGGCGAGCACGACCCCGCCCGGGCTGCCCTCGACGGGGTAGGACGGCTGGAACATGAAGCGGTTGGGGTTGTCGGTGGCGGAGCCGCCGCCGATGACTCCGGCGGCCTCGGGCTGGTCCCGGCCGAGGCTTCGGCAGGCCGCGTAGTGCGCCCGCTGCGCGCCGGAGATTCCGCTGCGCGGTACGGAGGAGTGCGCGCCCAGCAGCGCGCCGTCCTCCGGTGTCCGCCCGAGCTGGTACGCGCGGTACAGGCCGGGCCGTACGGCTTCCAGTTCGCGCTTCCAGTCGGCCTCGTCGAACTCCCACCAGCGGCGGCTGAACTCCAGCAGCACCTTGGTGGCCGCGTCGTAGTGCAGTTCGGTGATCGCGCGCCGCTTGCCGTAGGAGAGCGCGGGGGTGACCGGGATGTGACGCAGTCCGGAGAACGGGACGGTGATGATCGCGGCGTCGGCGGTGAAGGTCTCCCGCTGCACGGGGCGGCCGCCGCGGCCCTCGGAGACGGTGTCGACGGTGACCCGGCCCTCCCCGTGGGTGATCCGGGTGGCGCGGCGGTCGAGCCGCACGATGTCCTCGACCCGGGCGTAGAGCGCGTCGGCCAGGGTGGCGGTGCCGCCGGGCAGTTCGAAGAAGGCGGTGTCGGGGCTGATGAGCGAGGCCCCGATGAAGCTGTGCACGAAGGCGAGATGGAGCCGGGAGGTGAGGTTCTCGACGGTTCCGATCAGGTCGATGGTGCGCTCGTCGAGCTTCGCTTCCTCGGTGAGGTAGCGGTACATCGACATGTGGCCGTAGCGCTGGATGATGCGGGCCCAGCCCTCCACGAGCGCCTTGTCCTTCTTGCCCTCGATCTCCTTGCGCACGGGGGCGAAGGCGTTCCGGACGATCTGCGCGGCGGGGACCGCCTCGTACGCCGCCGGCACCCCGAAGGAGCGGTTCAGGGTCTGCGGGGCGCGCGCGTAGTCGGCGCGGCGGACGCGGACGCCGTTGACGAAGATCCAGGTGCGGTAGGCGGGACGGCCGGAGCCGTCGACGTCGACCAGGTGGAAGCGCCTGCGCTTCAGGCCGAGGCTGTCGATCAGGCCGGTGACCAGGGGATGGCTGTCGGGGATCCGCATGGCGCCGGCCTCGGCGTACTGCTTGGGGTCGGCGAAGGCGGCGGGGGACTTCTCGTGCCCGCCGGTGCGGAAGGTCTTGATCCGGCCGCCGACGCGGTTGCCGTTGGCCTCGATGACGGTGACCTCGTGCCCGGCCCCGCGCAGCAGGTGGGCGGCGGTCAGGCCGGCCGGCCCGGCGCCGACGACCAGTACCTTCCGGCGGGGCATGCGGGAGCGCGGCAGGCCGTTCCTGAGGAGGATGTCCGCGTAACCGGGCACCAGGGGCTCGTCGTCGTCACCCCGTACGAGGACGGCCCGCGCGACGGTGAGGCAGGTCTCCCAGTCGGGGCGCGCGGATCCGGACGGCACCTGCGGGGTGCCGGCGGACGCGGTGGCGACCGTGAGGGCGCCGGCTCCCGCGGCCACGGCCGCTCCGGCGCCTGCGATGACCGTGCGACGGGAGGGCCGGCGGGCGGGGTCCGCCGCGGGCCCGGAGTCGGGGCCGGCGCCGGGGTCGCTGCCCGGGTCGCGGCCGGGGCCGGCGCCGGGGTCGGGCATCGGGGAAGAGTCGATGATCATGGAGCCACTCTCCCGGGCCCTCGGGTGCCTCGGACGCCGAAAGCCGCCCCGCCCGTAAATGATCACCCGGACGTGCGGTCCGGCGTGCACGGCGCTGACGTACGGGCATTCGTACGCCGGCGTGCGCTCAGCGCACCAGCCGCACCCGCTGGCTGGTGAGTTCGTACCGGGCGCCCACCACGGCCAGCGTCCCCGCGGCGACCCGGGCGGCCATCTCGGGCTCCGCGGCCAGCCTGCCCCGTACCAGCCGTACGTTCGCGGTGATCGCGGCATCGGTCCGCGCGGCTCCCCGCAGCCGGCGGTCGATGGCGGGGCGGATCTGGTCGACCAGGTACTGCATGTGCCCCGGGAGGCGCGGCCCGCCCTCCGCCGCCCGCACGGCCGCGCCGACGGCCCCGCACGACTGGTGCCCCAGGATCACCACGAGCGGGATGCGCAGCTCCAGGACCCCGTAGGCGATGCTCCCGAGGACCGCCTCGTCCAGGACCTCGCCCGCCGAGCGCACGGTCAGCAGATCACCGAGACCCTGGTCGAAGACCAGCTCCGGCGGAACCCGGGAGTCGACGCAGCCGAGGACGACGGCGAACGGATGCTGGCCGGCGACCAGCGTGCGCCGCACGGTCCGCGTCTGGTCGGGGTGCCGCTCGTGGTAGGTCCGCCAGCGCCCGTTCCCCGTCACCAGTTCGCGGAGCGCCGCTTCGGGGGTGGTGGGCCGCGATCCGGCCCCTCCCCCCGGCGGTGTGGCCATGGGCACGTGGGAGGAGCCGGCGACCAGCCCGGCCCCGACGGCGGCCACGCCCGTCAGCACCGCCCGGGCCAGCCGACGCCGCCCCGGGAGCTCTCGACCTTCAGCTTCGACACTCACATCGGGACAAACTATGCATTGTTCCTCGCCTGATTCGGCAGGACACCCGTGTCGCTGCCGGTGTCGCCGTCGCGGTCGCTGTCGCGGTCGCCGTCGCGGTCGCTGTCGCGGTCGCCGTCGCGGTCGCTGTCGTGCAGGAAGCCTCCCGACTGGTGCTTCCACAGCTTCGCGTAGGCGCCCTCGGCCGTGAGGAGCTCCTGGTGCGAGCCCTGTTCCACGATCCGGCCGCGGTCGAGGACGACCAGCCGGTCCATGCCGGCCACCGTGCTCAGCCGGTGCGCCACCACCAGGGCCGTCCGGCCCTCCATGAGCCGCCACAGCGCCTCCTGGACGAGGATCTCGCTCTCGGAGTCCAGCGCACTGGTCGCCTCGTCGAGCAGCAGGATCGGCGCGTCGCGCAGGACGGCCCGGGCGAGGGCGACCCGTTGGCGCTGCCCGCCGGACAGTTTGACGCCGCGTTCACCCACCATGGTGTCGAATCCGTCCGGGAGCGCGTCGGCGAACTCGGTGACGTGCGCGGCCTCCGCCGCACGCCGGATCTCGGCCTCGGTGGCGCCCGGCCGGGCGAACGCGATGTTGTCCCGCAGCGTACGGTGGAACATCGCCGGGTCCTGCGGGACGTAGGCGAGCCGGCTGCGCAGGTCCGCCTGGCTCAGACGGCTGATGTCCTGACCTCCGATCAGGATGCGGCCGCCGTCGACGTCCGTCATCCGCAGCAGCAGCCGGGTGAGGGTGGTCTTGCCACCGCCGGAGCGGCCCACGAGACCGATCTTCGACCCGCTGGGCACATCCAGTTCCAGCCCCTCGAAGAGCGGCCGCCCTCCACCGTGGGTGAAGTTCACCTGCTCGAACCGGACGCCCGAGCCCTCGGTCCGCAGCGGTTCCGGCGTCTCCGGGTCGAGCACCGTGGGCGGCTGCAGCAGCAGTTCGGTGAACTGCGCGGCCTCGGTCATCGAGCTCTCCAGACGGCGGTAGATCTGGTTGAACTCGAACATGATGCGGGTCGCGTTGGCGTAGTAGGTGAAAGCGACGATGATCGTCTCCACCCCGTGCTCCCCCGCGCCGAGGGCGACGGCGAGCACCAGGCCCAGCACGTTGGTCAGTACGGACAGGGGCGCGACCAGCGTGTCGATGCGCAGGTTGCCGTAGTCCCACGAACGCAGCATCAGCCGCCGCGACTGCGCGACGCGCGACCGGTGTTCGGCCGCCTCACGGTCCTCGGCGGCGAACGCCCGGACCGTGTCCATGTTCATCAGGCTGTCGGCGACGTGCCCCGAGACCCGGGCGATCGCCTCCTCGCGCCGGGCGACCAGGATCTGGCGGCGGCGGATGAGGGGCGCGGCGCACACCGCCGTCAGGGTGATCAGCGTCAGGAGGCCGGCCACGAGCATCGGGTCGTACTGCCACAGCACCACCGATGCGAAGAGCAGCGGTACGAAGCTGCCCATGACCGAGAAGGCCAGCGTGTCGACGAACTCCTCGAAGCGGGAGGCGAAGCTGAGGACCCGCTTGGTCAGCGACCCGGCGAAGTTGTCGTGGAAGAACGCCGCGTCCTTCGCGAACAGTTCGTCCATGCCGATGATGTAGAGGTGCTCGATGCCGTGGGCGTCGAGGCGGTTCAGGCAGTGCAGCCCCACCCGCCAGAGCGTCTCGCCGAACAGCAGCACCCCGGCGAAGCCGAGGACGTAGGGCAGCATGGCGTCGAAGCCGGCGGAACCGCCCCCGGCGACCCGGCCGACGAGCTTCGCGACGATCAGTGGCGCGATGTAGAAGATGCCGATGTTGCCCAGCGCCGGGAGCAGCATGGCCGGACCGGTGAACCGGCGCAGGCGCGCCAGTTCCCGTCCGTAGTAGCGAAGTGCGAGGAGAACCGAACCCCTGCTCGGCATGTTCTCGTGCGATTTTGGCGAACCCATCCCAAACCCTGTGTTGTCGGACCAGCAGGACAGGAGTCGGAGTGTCCCGTACGGGCGCCGGGGCGGTCCACGCGTTTTCTTCCTGTCGGAACGTGCAGTCGCTGACGTGTGCCAGGCGCTCGTCCCCCGTGATGTACACGGTGGCCTGTCAACCGAACCAACTGAGCTGTCTTCGCAGGTCAGACCGGGTATCTGCTAGCTTCCCGATGTGCTTGATGAGCAGCGGTCCGGAAGGGACCTGAGGAACTTTGTCCTGTCTGAGTTAGGCCAGTTCCTGAAGACGGGAGATCCTGGGAGCCGTACAGGGTGCTGGATGGTCTCGGGAGGCCGGTCGAGCCCGCTGCGCTCTACCTCAAGGAGCTGATGGCGAGGGACAGTTCGCCGTTGACGCCACGTTCGTCTTGGAAGCCGAACGGGAAGGCTGGCTCGGCGAGATCGAAGGGCTGCAGAGCAGCCTGACCCACGCCGAGGAGAAGCTTGCCCAACTCGACGCCCAGATCTCCCGGAAGCAGGAGTCTGTCGACCTGGGAATTCCTACCTTCCGAGAGATCGCTGCTCGTACCAGTGCGGTGGCCACCCCGCCGGGGCCTGCGTGACTGAATGGCTTTACTCCGGCGTCTCAGCGGACACCGCCGCAGCGCGCGGCGCTTGGACGGGCTTCAGCCACGGATGATCTACGCCTCCCCGGGGCCCGGCCACCGGCCAGTTCTACGGGCGGCGGGCCAGTAGGTGGGTGTCGAGGAAGCCCCGTTCGGACGCTGGGTCGTGGAGCAACCGAGCTACCGTTACGAGTCCGGCCCCGGTCAGCAACTCGGCAAACTGGTCCGCCGGCCAGCTATAGGCAGGCGCCACCTTATGGTCGAAGCGGACAGGCTCCGGCCCCTCGGTTCCGAAGAAGGACGCCAGGAGCAGGCCCCCTGGTGCCAGGACAGGCGCCTGCTCAGCGAGCAGCGCGGGCAATTCTTCAGGTGGGGTATGGATCATCGAGTAGTGGGCCAGCACTCCGCCGAGCGCGCCGTCCTCGACCGGCAGGGCCTCCATTCGTGCTTCGTCGAACCGCAGCCCCGGATGGGCCCGCCGGGCATGGGCGACCATAGCCGGAGAGAGGTCAAGCCCGAAGGAGTCCAACCCCAAGTCGTGCAGCATGGCCGTCAAGTGGCCGGGTCCGCACCCGACATCGGCTGCCCGTAGGTTCCCCGTGCCACGCACGAGCTCGGCGAAGGTGCCGATCATGTTCCGCGCGAACGGCTGCGTCTCCAACCGATTGGCGAACATCGACGCATACAGTTCGACGACCCCGTCGTAGGCCGCCCCGGTCTCGTCCTGGTGTTTCAACACGGGAAGGAAGCTAACACCCGCGCCGTTCAGAGCAGTTCATCGGCCTCATACCTGGCCCTTCCCCGCAGGACTGATCGTCCTGTCACCTGACCATGGGACACCCCGGTAGTTCGGAGAAGTTCACCCAGCCCCACATGCCGCTCGGTGACATCACGTTCGTCCACCAGCGGCTCGGACACTCCGCGCCGCTCACCGGTTCGAGCAGGTCACCGCGACCGGGGCCCGCACCGCCCATACCGCGGGCCGGGGGCGCATCGGGGCCGACAGGCCTGTACGGCAAGGGGGGAAGGGGGCGGCACCACAAATCAGTGGAGCCGCCTCGCTGTGCGCCGTTACCGTGCTGCCGAACAAGTCGTCCAGGCAAAGGCGTTCCGTTGTACACCCTGTGAGACCCCCCGACTGCTGACTCGTCGCGCGTCGCGCATCCGCGCCGCGCTCCTTTCTGCTGCGGTCTTCTCACTGGAACCGGTGTACTTCTGTGCTCAATACCTGGGTGGTCGCTCCCACCTGCCTGCCCCTCGTTCTCCGCCGATGCCACACGTGCACGTCCGAGCGCTTCCGGGCGAACGGCAAATTCCGCGTCAACGCCAACCACAAGCTCCTCGACGCCTGGCTCCTCGCCCTCTGCACCGCTTGCGGGGACACGGCAAAACTCACAGTCCTGGAGCGGGTGCACGTGCGCTCCGTACGACCCGGGCTGCTGGACCGACTGCATGACAACGACCCGGGCCTGGCAGCCGAACTGCTCCAGGACCCGGTCGTGCGGCGCCGCAACCACATCGCCCTCGACTGGCACGGCGCCTGGCGCCTCGACACCGGCGGTTCGGATCACCTGGACCGCGAGGTGATCGACGTCTCGGTCCGCTTCGCAGCACGCATCCCTGTCCGGCCGGTGCGACTGATCTCGGAGGGGTGCGGTCTTTCGCGGGCCGCGGTCGAGAGACTGATCACGGACGGGAAGCTCGTCTCGGCGGTCCGGCTGAGCGGCAAGCTTTCCGGGGACTTCACCTTCACGCTCAAGCGCTGACCCTCCCCCGGGGCCGTGGGCCTGTCCGGCGGGATCCGCCGGGCAGGCCCTTGCGGACCTGCGTGCACCTGTTCCAGGAGCAGCTCGGGGTCGATCCCGGCGCTCGCCGCAGCGGGTGAGATCCTGAACGGATGAACGAGACATCCGCTGCTCTGGCGACGGCCCGGTGGCCGCTGACCGCGGCTGGGGAGACCGACTGGCTGCGGGAGCTCGCCGACGATGACGGGCTGACCGGCTTCATGCCGCCGGCACTGCCCGACGCCGCCTGGGTGCTCCACACCATGTACGAACACGAACTCGGGCCCACCGATATGTCCTATGCCGCGTATCAACGAGCTGTACTGAATGGCGGCGGGCCCGAGGTCATCCCGGGCCTCGACCCCGCGGACGTGTTCGGGGGAACGCCGGGCGAGCCCCCGGGCCCCCGTTGGCGCCGGCTGCGCTGGGCGGAACTCTCGAAGCGGACCGGTGATCCCGTGGCGCCCGAGGGGCGGCTGCCCTGCTACCGCTCCTTCCCCTCGCTCCGGGAACCGAGCGGCTGGCCGGTCGGTATCGCGGGGCCGTCCGAGGGCAGTCTGGACCGTACCGACTGGAACCGCCTGGTCGACATCCTCACCGAGCACAGCCCGCAGGGGCCGGAGACCCGCTGCATGGCCTACTACAACCCGCTGTTGCAGAGGGCCGAGGACTTCGGCAACCTGCATGTCCGGGCCGGCACGCTCGCGGATGCCAAGGCACTGTACGACCACCCGGACGAGGACGGTTGGACCCCGTCCAACCTCTGGGCCCAGGACCGCTCCTGGGCCCTCTGCACGGACTACGACCTCTGGGCCACCAAGGTCGTGGGTCCCGCCCCGCTCATCGAGGCCCTCCTGAACGACAGGGAGATCGAGGCCCTCCGACTCCCCTGGGCCCACTGATCCCGACCGCCTGGTCCGGGAACGACCAGGTGTGACCAGGAGCCGTATGAGTGCCGGTGGCCGCCTCAGCGCCCCCGGGGGTCCCGCGGCTCCGGGGGTTCCAGGGCTTCGCGGGTGCCGAGCCGGCGGAACACCTCGTACGCCTCCTGTTCGCACTCGCGGGCCGTGCCGGTCCCGCCCTGGGCCCGTGCGGCGCGGGCCAGGTCCCGCAGGGTGCGGGCGCGCCACAGCGGCAGTTGCAGCTTGTCCCACAGCCCGAGGGACTGCCGCAGGGTCTCGGTCGCCGTCTCCCAGTCGGAAGCCGCGAGATGCCACTCACCGAGGGTGCGCAGGACGAGGGCCTCGCCGAACATGTCCTGGCGTTTGCGGGTGATCTCCAGGCACCGGTCGAGCCGCTGCCGGGGCTCGGTCATCCGGCCCTGCCGGAACTCGGCCTTGGCCAGCGACAGGCTCGCGTACATGACGCCGTAGACGTCGTCCGTCTCCTCGAAGATGGCGAGGGACTCCCGCAGCAGGGCCTCCGCACCGGCCATGTCACCCCGCGCCCGGTGGCACAGGCCCAGTGAGCGCAGCGCGAGCGCCTCGCCGTGCCGGTCCTGGGCGGTGACGTACAGGCGGTGGGCGTCGGAGAGCGCCTCCCACGCCTCGTCGTCGCGGCCCTGCTCCCGGTGGACGTAGCCGATGCCGTACAGCACATGGGCCATGGACGAGATGTCCTCCGGCTCCCGGTACCGTTCGAGCGCCGAGGTCAGCAGGGGCAGCGCCTCGTCGAATCGGGCCTGTTCGCGGCGGGCGGCGCCCATGCCGGCCCGCGCGCCCGCGCTGCCGGTGCGTACGGACCGCTCCTCGAACAGGCGCAGCGCCCGTGCGAAGAACTCGTAGGCCTCGTCGAAGCGGTCCTGCTCCAGGCGGAGTTGGCCCAGGCCGTTCAGCAGCCAGGCCTCGCCCTCGACGTCCCCGCCCCGGCGTACCGCCGCCAGGGCCGCCTCGTGGGAACGGGACCAGGCGTCGAACTGGTTGTAGAGGGCCGCGGAGGCGGCCATGAGGGTGGCGGCGAGTTCGCGGGCGGAGTCGAACATTCCGTGGTCCGCGCAGTGGATGACGGCGGCCAGCAGGCACGGCTGCTCGGCGGCGAACCACGCGGCCGGCTCGTCCGTCAGGTGGGCCGATACGTCCGTCGGCGGGACCGGCTCGCCCGATGCCCGTGCCGACCCGCCCGAGGCCACTGCCGGCCCGCCCGAGGCCCGTGCCGGCCCGCCCGAGGCCCGTGCCGGCCCGTCCGTGGCGGGGACGGGGAGGAGCCGTGACGCGCCGCCCGGGCCGTGGGCCGCCGCGATACGGGCCATGGTCAGCCAGCGGTCGACCAGTCTGCGCACCGCCGTCTCCCGGTCCTCCCGCAGCTCGTCGGCCAGGCAGCGCTCCCGGGCGTACTCGCGCGCCAGGTCGTGGATCCGGTAACGCGTTCTGCCCGTCTCGTCGGTGCCCACGACCTCCACGAAGTGGCAGTCCACGAGTTGTTCGACCGCGTCCTCCGCGTCGTCCTCGCTCACCTCCAGGAGCGGCCCGGCGACCCACGCGGCGAAGTCGGGCAGATCCATCAGAGCCAGACGCCGCAGGGCGCGCTGCTCCTGCTCGGCCAGGTCCGCATAGCCCATGCCGAGGCTCGCGCGCACCTCCAGGTCGCCCGCCTGCAGCTCGTCCAGCCGACGGCGCTCGTCCCCCAGGCGCGACACGAGCCGCGCCGGTGTCCAGTGGGGCCGGGCGGCGAGACGGGCACCGGCGATCCGGACGGCGAGCGGCAGCCGGCCGCACAGCGCGACGATCTCGGCGGCGCGGTCCGGATCCAGCGCGGGCCGGGTCGGACCGGCCACGCGGGCCAGCAGGTCGAGCGCCTCCGTTTCGGACGGCACCCCCAGATCGAGGTGGGCTGCGCCCTCCAGCGCGACGAGCCGGCGGCGGGCGGTGATCAGCACGGCCGAGCCGCCGCCCGGCGGCAGCAGCGGGCGCAGCAGGGCCTCGCTGACAGCGTTGTCGAGGACGAGCAGGACCCGGCGGCGCGCGATGTGCGTGCGGTACAGCCCGAGGAGGTCCTCGTCGCGCGCCGGGGTCTCCGGGTCGACTCCGAGGGCACGCAGCAGTCTGGCCAGGGCGTCCACGGTCCGTACCGGCTCGGAGTCCGAGGCGCGCAGGTCCACGAACAGCTGTCCGTCGGGGAAGAGCGCGGCGGTGCGATGGCCCACGTGGACGGCCAGGGCGGTCTTGCCGGTGCCCGACCGGCCGGAGATCACCCCGATGGGCGGCGCGGTGCGCAGCGGGTCGCGCACGTTCTCCAGCAGGGCGGTCGCCCAGGCCGTCTGTTCGGTGCGGCCTATGAAGTCCGATGCGTCGGGCGGGAGTTGGGTGGGCACCGGCTGACCGGTGCCGTGGTGGGGCCGTTCGGCACGGCGGGCTGCCGGAGTGCCCTCGCCGGGGCCCGGGGCAGCCGCGGCCGGTGCCGGCCCGGGTCTCTTCCCGGCGGGCGCGGCCCTTCGGGCGGCCGGCGCTCCCAGCACCGTGGTGTCCGCCCGGAGCAGGGCCTGGTGCAGCGCGCGCAGTTCCGGGCCGGGGTCCGCGCCCAGTTCCGTACGGAGCAGCCGGCGGCCCTCCTCGTAGCAGCGCAACGCGTCGGGCATCCGGCCGGTGCGGAACAGGGCGGTCATCAGCTGGCCGCGCGGGCGCTCCCTGAGGGGGTGGGCGGCGACATGGGCGACGAGTTCGGAGACGAGATCCGTACGGCGGTCCAGATCCAGTTCGGCGGAGAAACGGAACTCCTGCGCCTCCAGGCGGAGTTCCGTCAGGCGTAGGGCCTCCACCCGGGCGAAGGACTGACCGAGCCCTTCCAGGGCGTCCCGGCCGCGCCACAGCCGCGACGCCGCCTGCAGGGTCTCGACGGCCTCCTCGGCCCGCCCCTCGACGGCCGCCCTCCGGCCGGCCGCGAACGCCTTCTCGAAACGACGGACATCCACGGCGGCGGGCGGGAACTCGGCGACGTACCCCGGGGTGCGGGTACGGATGGCCTCCGCGCCCTCCGTACCGGCCAGGGCCCGGCGCAGTCCGGAGACGTGCGACGCGACGAGCGCCCGCGCGGTGGCGGGCGGCTCCTCCTCCCAGACCAGATCGACCAGCCGCCCGGCGGACAGCACCTCACCGAGATGGACGACGAGGGCCGCGAGGATCGCGGTCGGCTTGGCGCCCTTCAGCGCGATCCGGTGTCCCCCGCTCAACACCTCGACCGGACCCAGAAGGCAAACGTCCACCGCGTCCCCCGATTTCACGTTCCGCATCCGGGGACAACGCGTCGGCCCCCATTGAGGTGTACGTCCGGCACCGGGCCTCCGGTTTCACGGATGCCCGATGTGGCGCAGGGGTGACCGAAACCCGTCCGGTCCGGCGATGCGGGTGGCCCGTTCCCGGCGGTGCAGGCGGTGCAGGCGTCCTGCAGCGGATCTGCATCGATCCTGCACCGCCCGCCTCGACGCTGTGAGCGTGACGGACATCATCCTGCTCTCGGACCCCCGGGTCGCCGCCACGCGTGTCACCGAGAACGGTGAACCCCTGGTCGACGCCCGGGGGGTCGCCGCACTACGGGTCGACAGGCGGCAGACCGACCACGACGGCTCGTACGCACATCTGCGGGCGGACGTGCTGCGCCGGCTCCTGCTCGCACAGGAGGCACTGCCCGCGGGTATCCGCCTGCTGATGGTGGAGGGCTTCCGGCCGCCGGCGCTGCAGCGCCGCTACTTCGACGAGTACGCGGCGACGCTGCGCACGGCGCATCCGGGCGCCGGACCGGACCGGATCCGCGAGCTGGCCAGCGCGTACATCTCGCCCCCGGAGGTCGCCCCGCACGTCAGCGGCGGTGCGGTGGATCTGACGCTGTGCACCGCCGACGGTGCCGAACTGCCGCTCGGTACGGAGGTCAACGCCACCCCCGAGGAGAGCGAGGGGGGCTGCCGCACCGCCGCGCTCAACGTCGGTGCCGAAGCCCGGGCCCACCGGGCGGCGATGGGCCGGGCGATGACCGCCGCCGGGTTCGTCAACTACCCGACCGAGTGGTGGCATTGGTCGTACGGGGACCGGTACTGGGCGCTCCTGACCGACGCGCCGGCGGCCAAGTACGGTCCCGCCTCCCTGAGCCCGACGACAGCCTGAGACAGCCGGACCCCGGGGGAACACCGTGGAGAACACCTGCATCACGACGCCGAGCACGAGCACGGGCACGAGCACGGGCACGAGCGCAAGCACGAGCACGGGCACGGGCACGACGGCATTCACCGACCACATGACCGCCGCCGAGTTCGACGAGGCGTTCACCGCCGTGATGCCGAGGCTGCGGCGCCGGCTGCTGGCCCTGACCGGCAATCCGCACGACGCCGACGACCTGCTGCAGGAGACGTACCTGAGACTCTCCCGCCGGGCACGCGCCCACAGCCTGACGCGTCAGCAGCAGCCCTACGCCTACACCTGCGCGGCGGCGCTGAACCTGCTGCGCGACCTGTGGCGGCACCCCTCGCGCCAGGAGCGGTGCACCGACCGGCTGCCGGAACACGGCTGGGACGGCGGCTTCGCCGGGAGGGAGGCCGAGGCGGTGGCGGCCGCGCTGCTGCGTGGGCTGTCCCCCAAGGAGGCGGCGGCCGTGATCCTGGTCGACATCGAGGGCCTGACCCACGACATGGCGGGGGAACGGCTCGGCGCGCACCGCGGCACCGTGCAGCGCAACCGTATGCGCGGCCTCGCCAAGATCCGCGCCGCGCTCGCCGCATAGGAGCGGCCGGCCAGGTCGGCCACCGCGACCGGCCCCACCGGCCACCGGCCACCGGCCACCGAAGACCCGTACAGCACCTGCGCACATCGCACCGACCACCCGAGGGGGAACCATGCACCGCGCCAACCGCACACTCGCGACGGCGGGAGGGCTGCTGCTCGCCACCGCATTGACCTGTACCGGTACGGCGATGGCCGCACCGTCGGCGGTCTCCTCGGCCGCCGTGACCGCCGCGGACTGCCGTCCCCTGGCGAACGCGCCGGCCCAGGCGCAGGCGATCGTCAATGCCGCGTGCTCACAGATCGGGGTGCCGTACTCATGGGGCGGCGGTTCCGTCCACGGGCCGACGTACGGTCAGGACTATCCCGGTGGCGGCCCCGGCGCCCACGACAGCCAGGTGAAGGGCTTCGACTGCTCGCACCTGGTGCAGTACGCGGCCTGGCAGGGAGCGGGCATCGCCCTGCCCGAGGGGACGTGGAACCAGGCCCGGTGGAGCGGCGCCACCGCCCGGTTCACCCCCGCCCAGGGGATCGCCCCGCTGCAGCCGGGCGATCTGCTGCTGTGGGGGTCGGACCCGGCCAACCTCGGCAGCGTCCACCACATCGCCATCTATCTCGGCAACGGCAGGATGGTCGAGGCCCGGGAGTCCGGGACGCTCGTGATGGTCAGCGACGTACGGCTGAACTCCCAGTACGCGGGCGCCCTGCGCATCTCCGGCAGCGAGCAGCCGCCCGCGAACACCAAGCGCTTCATGACCTGGGGCACCCAGGTGAGCCTGCGCCCCGACCCCGGCACCCAGCGGCCTCCCGTGGGCCGACTGCCCGGCCCCACGGCCGTGGACGTGCTCTGCCAGGTGCACGGGGAGCGCGTCACCGCCGAGGGCTACACCAACGACGCCTGGTCGTACCTGCCCAAGTACAAGGCGTGGATCTCCAACATCTACATCGACGACGCGGCGGCCTGGCTCCCCGGGGTTCCCAACTGCTGACTCACCGCTCCCCCCACGCCGCTCACATCCCTGACCTCACCCACACCGCTCACACCGCTCACAGAGGAGACTCCACCATGCGCACACTCAAGCGCACCAAGTCCGTCGGCCTGCTCGTCGCCACGGTCACCGCGGCCGGGCTGGTCCCGCTCGCCGCCGGCCAGGCCGCCGCCGCCCCGCCCGCCAAGGCCGCCGGCTACGCCGGTTCCTGCCCGACCGCCGGCACGGTGACGCAGGGGTGGCACTCCGGCCACGACGGCGTCGACATCGCCAACAACCGCGGTACGCCGATCCACTCCACCGGGCCCGGCACCGTCATCGTCTCCGGCACCGCCAGCGGCTACGGACAGTGGATCCGCATCAAGCACGACGACGGCACCGTCACCGAGTACGGCCACATGTACGAGCGTCTCGTCTCCGTGAACCAGCGGGTGAGCAGCGGTCAGCTGATCGCGCGCATGGGCTCCGAGGGCCAGTCCACCGGTCCGCACCTGCACTTCGAGGCGCACTCCTCCACGGCCAGCACCCGGGGCATGGACCCCGTCGCCTATCTGGCCGAGCGCGGTGTGAGCCTGCCGTGCACCCCGGGCAGCGGAACGCCCGGCACCAACTTCACCACCTGGGGCACGTCGGTCCGGGTGCGCGCCGACGCCCGGCTCAGCGCGGCGGTCGTGCGCACGCTGACCGGCCCGACGCCGGTGTACGTGCAGTGCCAGAAGCGCGGCGACTCCGTCACCGCCGAGGGGTACACCAACGACGCCTGGTCCTACATCCCGGCGCTCGGCGGTTACGTCTCCAACATCTACATCGACCACCCCGCCGCCTGGCTGCCGGGCGTCGGTACATGCTGACCGTCGCTCCACGTCGCCCACCGGTGGCGTGCTCGGGGTGGAGTGCCAGGCCAAGGGCGGGTCGTGCGACGTACGGCGACCACTGGCACACCTGGTGGGTCAGGACCCCGGCGGTGGGCACGGCCCGGTCCGCGTACATGAGCGAGATCCTCCTCGCCGGAGGCGGCGACGACGAGCCGGACTCGGGGCTGCCGACCTCCTGAACGACGGCCCGCACCACCGGATGCCCCCCGGGACCACGCCGGTCCCGGGGGCATCCGGCGCCGCACCGCCGGCTCCACCGCCGCCTCACCCCCTCCTTCTCCACCGATCCCGAGGACGACCATGATGACCTTGAGCAGCGCCCGGAGCGGGGTGCGGGCGGGTGTGCTGACCGCCGCCCTCGCCGCGCTCCTGTGCACCCCCGCGAACGCCCGATCCGTCGCCTCCGCCGAATCCCCCGCGGCCCGCCCGGCGGCGGTTCAGGCCGATGTGCCCGCCGGGGTGACGGCGGGCGTCGCCGTCTTCGACCGCCGTACCGGCACCTTCACCGAACAGCTGAACACCTCCGCGCAGTTCAGGTCCGCGTCGGTGGTGAAGCTGCTGATCGCCCTGGACGTGCTCTGGAACCGCAGCCCCGATGCCCTGTCGGCCACCGACCGGGCCCGGATCGACACCATGCTGCGGGGCAGCGACGACGCGGCCGCGAGCACCTTCTGGTCGAACAACGGCTCGGGGGCGATCGTCGACCGGATGGTCACCCGGCTCGGCCTGACGGACACCGCCCGGCCGCCGTCCACCCACCCCGGCTACTGGGGCTACACCGCTCTCTCGGCCCGTGACACCGTTAAGATCTACCGGCATCTGCTGGAGTCCGCCCCGGCGGCGACACGCGACTTCCTCCTCGGCGGCCTGCGGCAGTCCACCCGGTGCGCCACCGACGGATACGACCAGCACTTCGGCATCGCCGGCTCCTTCAACCGCCCCTGGGCCGTCAAACAGGGCTGGTCGGGCTTCAGTTCGGGCGGCTGCACGGCTCCGAACACCGCGGCCGCGAAGGACACCGGAGCCGCCGAGGCCGCCGGGGAACCGGCGGCAGCGGATGCCCGCACGCCGGCGGGCGCCGATGCCGTGGACCTCTCCCGTCCGGCACTGCACACGACGGGTCTGGTGGGCGAGGGTGACCGGTCCATCGTGGCGGTCTTCACCCTGCACCCCGGCGGAACGTCCTACGGCAAGGCGTACACGGACATCGGGCGGCTGACCCGTTCGCTGAACGTCCCCGGCGCCGTCCGCCCCGCCGGTACGTGGGTCGGCACCTGGGGCAGTGGGGTCCGGGTCCGCACCCAGGCGACAACGACCTCCGGTGCGATCACCACGCTGCCCGCCGGGGTCGAGGTCCTGGTCGGCTGCCAGAAGCGCGGGCAGCAGGTCAGCCAGCCGCCCTACGTCAACGACTGGTGGGCCCACCTGCCGCAGTACGGCGGCTACATGACCAACATCTATCTCAGCGTGCCGGAGAACCAGGTGCCGGGCGTGCCGGTCTGCTGAGCGCCCGAGCACCTGGCCGCCTGACCGGCGGGGGTCGAGGCCCGGCGGGGCATCACCGCTCCGCCAGGCTCGCGGGGGTCGGGCCGTCCGGGCGGACCGTGATGCCGTAGGCGGCACCGGCCGGGACGCTGTGGAAGTGCGGGACGTGGGCGGGCAGCAGGAGTTCGAGGAGGGCGGTCGACTCCCGGAGGGCGAACTGCAGGCCCAGGCAGGCACGGGGGCCCAGGCCGAAGGGGGCGTAGCTGCCCGGTCGGGTGGGCCGCCGTCCCGGGGTCAGGAAGCGGTCCGGGTCGAAGCGGGCGGGGTCCTCCCAGGTCCCCGGGTCCCGGTGGGTGAGGTAGGGGCAGACCAGGACGTCGGTGCCGGCCTCGATCGCGTAGCCGGTGAGGACGTCGTCGGCGGCGGCGTGGCGGGGCAGGATCCAGGCGGACGGGTAGAAGCGCAGGGTTTCGTGGACGAGGGCCTGCACCGCCGCGCGCCGTTCGGGGGAGCCGTCCGGGCCGGCGGCGAGAGCCCGTTCCCTCGCGTGCGGGTGACGGTCGAGCAGGAGGTGGAGCCAGGTCAGCGTGACCGCGGTGGTCTCGTGCCCGGCGACCAGCAGGGTCACGAGCTCGTCGCGGATCAGCCGGTCGGTGTACTCGGGGGAGGCTTCGGCCGCCTCCAGCAGGACGTGCAGCAGACCGGGGCCGTCGGGTCCCGCCCCGGCGGAGCGGGCGGCGGCGATGGCGTGGCGCGACAGGGCGTCGATCCGGGCCAGTTCACCGGCGACGGCCCCCCGCGCGGCGACGCCGTCGGCGGGCAGGCTGGGCAGCGCGGCCACCACGGCCGGCACGGCGGCCAGTTCCTCCTCCGTGCCCGGGTCCAGGGGATGTCCGGTCAGGGACCGCCAGATGGCGTCCAGGGCGAAGCGGCGCATCTCCTCGCCGACGTCGAGGACCTGTCCGTCGCGGGCGCACGCGGCCCAGCGCGCCGCGGTGGTCCGGGCGGCCTCGGTGATCCGCCGTTCCCAGCGGCGCATGCCGCGCCCCGTGAACTGGGCCTGGAGCAGACGCCGTTGGCGTTGCCAGGCATCGCCGGTCGCGGCCAGGACCCCGTCGCCGATCAGCAGCCGGGCGCGGTGCGAGCGCTTGACGTACAGGTCGGGCCGCAGTGCGAGGACGTGCTGGACGGCTTCGGGGGCGGTGACCAGGACGGTGGGGTGCGGGCCGATCCGGAGGGCGGCGACGCCGCCGAGCCGTGCGTGCGCCTGGGCGAACAGGTCGATGAGCTCGCCCTCCCCGGCCTGCCAGTCCCGTACGAGTGCGGGCTCCAGCTCGGGGACGGGCCGGGCCGTGCGGGACGGGATCGGGAGGGGGCCGGGGCGTCGGGCGTGGGTGGCCACGGGTCTGCTCCTGTTCGGCGGCTGTGCGTCGTCACGGACCGGTTTCGGCATCACGCACTGTAGGGGAGCCGATGCACGGGGCGACAGCCCGCCTCCGGCCGCGTGCGCGGAGCCGGAGGCGTGCCGGCGATCAGGGGCGGGGGGTGTCCGCGCGCTGCCAGACGGACAGGCCGTGGGCGGCGAGGGTCTCCGGGAGGCCGGCCAGGGAAGGCAACTGCTCGATGTGGTGGACCCCCGGCGGCACGGAGCCGGTGAGCAGTTCCCGGGTGACGTAGGAGGCGACCAGCGCGGTGACCCGGCTCTGCTCCCGTCCGGTGACGGCGCAGGCGGCGTGGAGGTCGCCGCGTCGGGCGTCGGCCCGGACGGCGAAGCCGTCGCCGCCGAGGTGGACGCGGCTGAAGGCGGCCGTCAGGGTGCGCCGCACGGCGGGCCTGCGGGCGGCCGCCCGCAGCCCGAACAGGGCAGCGGTCAGCGGCTTGGAGTCCAGGCACAGCCGGGTGGTCACCCGCTTCACGCCGAGCGTGCCGGGCAGCGTGTGCTGGTCGGGGAAGGGGAACGGGTGCGCGGTGCGCAGGCCGTGGCCGGGCAGGGTGGTCCGCAGCGGAGCCCCGGGCGGCTTTTCGGCCAGGCCCTCGACCGTCCAGCGCACGGCGTCGGCGCCGTGCCGCTCACCGGCGCCCAGCAGCACGGTGAGGTCGATGTGCTCGGCGCCGCCCACGGCCTCGTGGGCCCGGCGGGCGAGGAGGTTGGTCAGGCCCGGGGCGACGCCCACGCTGAGGACGGCCGTGGCCCCGGAGCCGGCCGCCAGGCCGTGCAGGTCCGCCACCCCGTCGAGCAGCCGCCTGGTGGCACCGATGTCGACGAGGTGCACGCCGCGTTCCAGACAGACGCGTGCGACGCGGGTGTCCGGCGGCTCCACGCACAGGACGACGGCCGCGATGTCGCCCAGTTCCGCGAGCGTGCGCCGGAAGGCGTCCGGATCGGCAACGTCGGCGCGCACCCCGCCGAGCCTGCGTGCCCGGGCCTCGTCGCGTCCGGCGACGACGACCCGTCCGGGGAACCAGCCGTCGAGGGCGGAGACCACCGTCGCGCCGACGGCGCCGTATCCGCCGACGACCAGGATCCTGTTCGGTTTCGATTGCATGTGTGCCGTACCCCCATCGGAACGATTGGTTGCGGGAAGAACACGCGGTACGGGCCAGGACCGGGCCGGGGCGCTCGTGCGCGCCCCGGCCCGGTCGGCCGCGGAGGGGTCAGCTCTTGCCGAGGAGCTTGTTCATCTGGGCGATCTCCGCCGTCTGGGAGGTGATGATCGCCTCGGCCATGGTCTTGGCGGCGGGGAAGGCGCCCTGTGCCTGTTCCGTCTTCGCCATCGCCACCGCGCCTTCGTGGTGCTCGATCATCAGCTCCATGAAGGCGGTGTCGAACGCCGCGCCCGAGGCGTTCTTCAGCTTGTCCATCTGCTCCGCGGTCATCATCCCGGCCATGCCGTGCGCGGAGTGGTCCATGGCGCCCTCGGCGGGCACCTGCTCGCCCCACGAGGTCAGCCACCCGGACATGGTCCTGATCTCCGGGTCCTGTGCCTTCCTGATGTCCTCGGCGAGCTTCTTCACCTCCGCCGACCGGGCGCGGGAGGGGGCCAGATCGGCCATCTCCACGGCCTGGCGGTGGTGGGGGATCATCCCCTTGGCGAAGGCGGCGTCCGCCGCGTTGTGCTGCCCCTGGCCGGCCGGGGCCGAGGCCGGGGCGGACGGGGACGCCGAGGCGGACGGGGCGGCGTGGCCGTCGTGCTCGCTCGTGGTGTCGCCGCCACCGCAGGCGGCGAGCACGAGGGCGGCCGCGCTTGCCGAGACGAGGACGGCGGTGCGACGGAAGAGGGAACGCGTGCTGGTCATGATGGTGCTGCTCCTTGATCCGCGGCCCGTTTCCGGGCGTGCGGGAAGAACGGATGGAGAGGGAGGCCCGGAGCACGGCCGGCCGCCCGGCGGGCGCCGGGTGGGACGGGCCGCGCGGGCGGCTCTAGATCCGCAGCAGCTGCAGTTCGGCCAGATCGGGGGGAGCGCGGGCGCCGACCGCGGCGACCGGTTCGGCGGCGTCCGCCCGGGACACCGCGGGGAGGCCGCCGAGCGCCTCCGCGAGTGCGGGGGGCGCGTACGACGAGGCGATTCCGGTGGCGGCGCAGGTGGCGTCCGCGTGTTCGGAGTGGCCCGAGCCGCCGGCGGGGTGCGAGCAGTCCTCGCCCGCCTGCCCGGCGGCGGGAGCGCCGTGGTGCCCGGCCGTCGCATGGTGGGCGCCCGCGGGCATGGCGGCACGGGCCGGGGCCGGACCGAGGGCGTGCATGCCGAGAATCCCGGCCAGCACCGCCAGGACCAACACCAGCAGCGCCGCACCGCGCGCCGAGGGGCGCCGGTGCGTCGGGCGGCAGGTGTGGTCGATCACGGGATCATCGTACGGCCCTCCGCGCGCGGACGAGTCCTGGGCGCACGCGGACGAGTCCCTGCCTCTTTCGAGCCATTCCGTGACGCGGCCCGCCGTCGCCGCCGAAGCGGTGGCTAGGATCACGGCATGATCACGGCTCGGTCGTCCACCGGCGTGCCGCGGATCCGGGGGAGCCGGAGTCCGCTGGTGCTCCTGTGGCTGGCCCTGCTCCTGATCGGTCTCCTCGACGTGCACGGGATCGGCACGGAGCGCGGCGGCGCGCACCACACCGCGGCCGTCTCCTCCCCCGCGGCCGTCTCCTCCCCCGCGGCCGTCTCCTCCGCCACGGCCGTCGCCGCCTCGTCGCAGGCGCCCGTGTTCGGGGCGGACAGCTCCGACCATCCGTCCGAGCAGTGCGTACCCGGCCGCTCCGACCGCGGTACCGCTCCCGCGAGTCACCCGCAGGCGGTCGCGGGGCCGGCCACACCCGCCCTGCGTACGGACGGGCCCCCGACGCCGGGCACGGCCCCGCAGAACTGCGGCACACCCACCCGGCCCGTAGCCGGGGTACTGCGGATCTAGGGGGTCGCCGGGCGCCCCTGCGGCCCGGTGGGCCACGTGGCGCACGCGGTTCACCCGTCCCGGGCGTTCGGGGGCCGCGCCGATCGGCCGCCCCTGACATCGGCGGAACACTCCGCATGTCCCGCGGCCCCGTCCGACCGCCCGCACCGGGCCCTGCCCACGGTCCGAAAGCACCTCCCCGGAGGAGCCGTGTCGTTCCACCCCTGCGCCGTCCCCCGCCGAACGGGTGTCAGCGTTCGGCCGCTGCGCGCGCTGTTCGCGCTCCTCGTGCTGTCCGCCTTCACCGCGGCGCTCGTCGGCTGCCTGGCCCACGAGGCCCGGCCGCACTCGCGGCCGGTCCTCGCGCAGTCCGCCCCGGCCCACCATCACGAGCCCGCCGCCCACGGCTCACCGGGCGTCCCCCACCCGGACGACCCGTGCGTCCTCCACCTGGCGCCCCGGGGGGCCCAGGAGGCCGCGGCGCCGCGCCCGGCCGGGTCGCCGGTGCTCCTCGTGGCGTTCCTCGCGCTGCTCGTCGCCGTGTCTTGCGGCCGGGTGGGGCGCCATGCCTCCGCCCGGCCCGGGACAGCGGCCGCGGGACGCAGAACCAGGACGCGGATCTGCTGCTGGCGGATCTAGGAGCCGTTCGTGCGGCCTCGCCCCCGAGGCCGCCGTCCACCGCCGTCGTACGGGCGAACGCCCCGCGCGACGGCGGCGGACGAGACGCGCACGCACCCAGCCGTCCACGAACGAGAGCCGAGGAAAATGTCCTCTCCGTCCACGCGGACCAACCCGTCCGCCCGCGGCGCCGCCCTGTCCGGGCTCGTCGGCAACACCCCGCTCCTGCGCGTGTCCGAGCCCTTCGCTCCCGGAGGCCACGGCTTCTGGGCCAAGCTGGAGGGCTTCAACCCCGGTGGCATCAAGGACCGGCCGGGCCTGCACATGGTCGAACGGGCCCGTGCCCGGGGCGACCTGCTGCCGGGCGCCCGGATCATCGAGTCCACCAGCGGCACCCTCGGCCTGGGGCTCGCCCTGGCCGGGATGGTCCACGGGCATCCGGTGACGCTGGTCACCGACCCGGGTCTGGAGCCGTCCATGACGAGGCTGCTGACCGCCTACGGCGCCCAGGTCAACGTCGTGGCCGAGCCCCACCCCGCCGGGGGATGGCAGGAGGCCCGCCGCGAGCGGGTACGGCAGCTGATGGCCCGGGATCCCGGATCCTGGTGCCCCGACCAGTACAACAACCCCGACAACACCGGCGCCTACACGCCGCTCGCCCTCGAACTCGCCACCGAGCTGGGCCACATCGACGTGCTGGTGTGCAGTGTGGGCACCGGAGGGCACTCCGCCGGCGTCTCCCGCGTACTGCGGCAGCTCTACCCCCAACTGGAGCTGGTCGGCGTGGACACGATCGGCTCGACGATCTTCGGCCAGCCCGCCCGGCCCCGTCTGATGCGCGGGCTGGGATCGAGCATCTACCCCCGCAACGTCGCCTACGGGGACTTCGGCGAGGTGCACTGGGTGGCGCCGTCCGAGGCGGTGTGGGCCTGCCGGCAGCTCGCCGCCTCGCACTACGCCACGGGCGGCTGGAGCGTCGGCGCCGTCGCCCTGGTCGCCGGCTGGCTGGCCCGCACACGGCCCGCGGACGTCCGTATCGCCGCGGTCTTCCCCGACGGCCCCCAGCGGTACCTGGGCACCGTCTACGACGACGACTACTGCGCGGCCCACGGGCTGCTCGACGGCCCGCCGGCCGCCGAACCGGAGGTCGTCGGCCGGGCCGACGAGAAGGAGGTGACCCGCTGGACCCGGTGCGCCGCCGTCGTCGACCCGCTGACCCTCACGGAGGGCGCCGCCGGATCGCCCCGAGGGGCGGAGGGGTCAAGCCGGTGAGGGACACGCTCGCTCAGTTCCGTTCCTACGACCGCGGCGTCCGGCTGCTGATGGTGAACCAGTTCACCATCAACCTCGGCTTCTACATGCTGATGCCGTACCTCGCCGCGCACCTGTCCGGCTCGCTGGGGCTGGCCGGCTGGCTCGTCGGACTGGTCCTCGGCGTACGCAACTTCAGCCAGCAGGGCATGTTCCTGATCGGCGGCACCCTGGCCGACCGGCTCGGCTGCAAGCCCATGATCATCGCGGGACTGGCGCTGCGCGTCGCCGGCTTCGCGGCCCTCGGGCTCGTCGACTCCGTGCCCGCCCTGCTGGCGGCGTCCGCCGCGACCGGGCTGGCGGGGGCGCTGTTCAACCCGGCGACCCGGGCGTACCTGGCCGCGGACGCGGGCGATCGCCGGGTGGAGGCGTTCGCGCTGTTCAACGTCTTCTACCAGGCCGGCATCCTGCTCGGGCCGCTGGTGGGGATGGTCCTCACCGGGTCCGGGTTCCGGGTCACCTGCCTGACGGCTGCCGGGATCTTCGCGCTGCTGGGCCTGGTGCAGATCCGCGGTCTGCCTTCGCTCCGGCCGGACGGGGCGCGCCGGGGGCCGGGCGGGGAGCGGGAGACGGTGTTCGCCCAGTGGCGGGGGATCCTCGCGAACAGGCCGTTCCTGCTCTTCGCCGCCGCGATGACCGGCTCGTACGTGCTGACCTTCCAGGTGTACCTGGCGCTGCCGCTGGAGGTCCGGCGCCTCGGCGGCGACGGGGCCTTCGGGGCCGCGGCGACGGCCGGGCTGTTCGCCGTGTCGGGGCTGAGCACCGTCCTGTTCCAGACGCGGGTGACCGCGTGGTGCAGGGCGCGCACGGATCCGGGTCGGGCACTGACCTGGGGTCTGCTGGTGATGGGCGGCGCGTTCCTGCCGCTGCTCCTGGCGGCGGCCGTGCCGGTGCCGGACGGGGGTGCGGGCCGGTGGTTCCTCGCGGCCGGGCCGCCGGCGCTGGCGGCGCTGCTGCTCGCCGCCGGCACCATGATCGCCTACCCGTTCGAGATGGACACCGTCGTCCGGCTCTCCGGGGACCGTCTCGTCGCGACCCACTACGGGCTCTACAACACGGTCTGCGGGATCGGTATCACGGTCGGCAACCTGCTCACGGGCGCGGCCCTCGACGCGGCCCGGGCGGCGGGTGCGCCCGTCCTGCCGTGGCTGTCCCTGGCGGCCCTGGGCCTGCTGTGCGCCGTCGCGCTGCGGTGGCTGCACGGCAGTGGCCGCCTCGCGCCTCCCGTACGTACCGAGCGGGCGGAGCCGGCCTCCGCCTGACCGGCCCTCTCCCCCGGTACGGGCGGCCCCGGGTCACACCGGGTGCCGTCCGGCCGGGGGGAGGCCGGCCAGCAGCTCCCGGGCCAGGCGCAGATGGCGGTGGCCCGGCTCCAGCAGGGTGCGGGCGTCGCCGAGGGTCCGGGTCAGCAGGGAGCGGGCCTCCTCGGTGCGGGCCGAGGAAGCCAGCGCCCGGGCCCATTCCAGCCGGGCGTAGATCGTGTGCGGGTGGTCGGGGCCCATGACGCGGGTGCGGTCGGCCACCAGCGACTCCCAGGCCGTCACGGCCTCGGCGGTCCGGCCCGCCCGGGCCGCGACGGCGGCGCGGCTGCTGCGGACGGCGAGGGTGTGCGGGTCGTCGGGGCCGAGGCAGCGTTCCGCGTCGGCCTGCAGTTCGGCCAACCGCTCCTCGGTGCCGGCAGGTTCACCGGCCCGGTACCAGATCAGGCTGCGCCGGGTGGCCAGTACCTGGGGGTCGTCCGGGCCCTGCACCCGCAGCCGGTCGGCGAGCAGCCGGGCCAGCTGCCTGGCGGCTTCGGCCGGGGCACCCGACTCGCCGGTGAAGTAGGCCAGTTCGTGTCGGGCGGCCAGCGTGTCGGGGTGGCCGGCACCGAGGACGGTCGCCGCGTCGGCGGCCAGGGCGGCGAACCGGCCGGCCGCGGCGTGCGGGTTGCCTGCCTCGCCGGTGAAGAAGGCCAGTTGGTGGCGGGCGGCGAGGGTGTCGGGGTGGCCGGGGCCCAGCCGGTCCTGGCGCCGCCGGGTGATCCCGGCGAGGTCGGCTGCGGCCCGGCGCGGCCGCCCGGCGTCGCCGATCGTGATGGCCAGCAGGAAGTCCGCGCCGGGGACGCCGCCGAGCCGGGCCCGGGCCAGCGCCTCGGCGGCCCGCCTCGGCCGTCCTTCCTGGTGGGCCAGCAGACCCATGTCGTAGGCCTCGGCCGGTGTGACCCGGCCGACGAGCCCCTGCCACAGGTGCTCCGGTACGGGGGCCAGGCCCGGCGCGTCGAGGAGGTAGTCGAAGGCGTTGTAACCCTGGGTGCGGTTGCCGATGAGCAGGCCGCTGGTGGCGTGGACCGTCGCGCAGGCCCAGGTCATCGCCTCGTCGAAGGGTTCCGGCCGGAGGTCGCCGCCGCCCCGCTCCACCAGGTACGGCCGGTGCAGTTCGCGCAGCCGGTCCCGGCCGACCGGGCTGCGCAGTCCCGCGCGCCGGCAGTCCACGGCGGCCGCGACCACGGCCGCGCCACGCGGATGGGCGCCGGGTGTCCAGGCGTTGTGCCAGGAGGCGAGCAACTCCGGTCCGGCCGCGAGGACTTCCGCGACACCGAAGCGCTCACCCGCCCGTAACGCCGCGACGATCCGCGGGTCCTGCATGTGGGCGGCGGCCCGTCGCCGCTCCCCGGCCGACCAGTGCCGGGCCAGCCGTACCACCTCCGCCTGCCGGAGCACGTCCCGCTGGGTGCGCCAGGCGTCCCGGTCGGAGCCCGTCAGACGGCTCTCCTCGCGGGCTTCGAAACGCCGGTACTCCTGGGTGCGCATGGTCGCCAGGACCACCCGGCGCCCGGGCGTCGGACCCGACAGGGCGGCCAGCATCGCGGTCGTGAGCCCTCCCGCGCCGAGGAACTCCTCGAGGTCGTCCAGCCACAGCACGGCCCGCCGCCGGGTGCCGGCCACGCGCAGCGCCTGCGGGAGCGCGGCCCTGCCCAGCGGGCGGACGAAGGCGTGACGGGGGAAGAGCGCACGGGCCGTCTCGTACGCCAGCCGGGACTTGCCGGCGGTGGACTCCCCCACCAGCAGGACGAACCCGGCCCGGCCGAGGGCCTCGCGCAGCCGGGGCTCCACGTCGCGGCGGATGTACGCGGGAGGCGCGCCGGGGGTCCGGCCGCCGTCCGCGGGGTGTCCGTCCCCGGGGTGTCCGTCCGCGGGGTGCCCGTCCGCGGGGTGCCCGTCCGCGGAATGGGCGCCGGCCGACTCGGGGCGGTCGACCTGCCGCAGTGCGGGGATCCGGCCCGCCGCCGTGCGCAGCAGGGCGGCTGCTCCGGCCGGGACGGTGTCCCCGTCTCCTGCCGCACCGCGCCGCGGCCGCAGCCGCTCGGCGACCAGCCCGGAGAACGTGGTGACGGCGGCTCCGATTCCCGTGGCCCACGCCCCGCTGGTCCACAGCGAGGCCAGGGCCAGGGCGGCGGCGCCCAGGCCGACGGCCCCGACGTAGGCCGGCCAGCCGCGCCCGCGGCTGTTCTCCCGTACGAGCAACACCGGCATGGCGCCCCCCACACACGTCCGTGACCGGCCCCCATTTTCACCCGTGCGGGTGAATTCGGAAGCCGGCGCGGCATGGTGGTGCTCCCGTCTGACCGGATGTCAGCGGTGAGGCGGCACGGCGGTCCGGTCGGCCGTCGTCAGCCTTCCTTGACCAGCACGGTGATGTTCCGGTTGTTGATGAAGACCCGTTCGACCTCGTCGTCGACCTCGAACTCGCCCTCCACGTCGGTGGGTGTGATGACCTGCGCGACGGTGTCGTTCGGCGGGACCTCCTTCAGGTCCAGGCGGAGTTCCTCGGGGACCTTGACGATCGGTGGGGACGCCGGCACCAGCTTGAGTTCGAAGCCGGGGGTCCGGCACTGGCAGGTGCCCTTCACCGTGACCGTGCGCCTGCCCTTGCCGTACCGGTGGGCCGTGGCGGTGAAGTCCTGAGCACCGGCTGTGCAGGCGAATCCGTTCTCGTATCCAGACATGTCTGCTCCCATCGTCCGTTCGCTGCTTGGCTGATCACGCGTGGATGCCGCTCACACACGGCTGCCGGTCACACGCGGATCCAGTCTCGGCGCGGTCGGTGCGGGCCGCAATCAGGGGTGGTTCGGGCGGGTGGCGTGGCCGCCGGTCAGGCCGGGTGGCCGGGTGTCAGGTCCAGTACGTCGCTCAGAAGCAGCAGCGGCGGCCGCTCGGGGCCGCCGGGGCGGCTGCCGTCGACGGGCGCGAGCAGGAATCCGACGTGGTCCCCGCCGTCGGCCTGTCCTTCGATACGGCCGAGGAACCAGGCGGCGGCGTCGTCCAGGACCGGTGCGGGAGCGTGGGGCGACCGGCTCCAGGCGAGGTGTTCGAACTTGTCGGTGTCGTCACCGGTCCGGCTGCCGAAGAGCTCGGCCGTGCGCTTCTGGTCGTCCCGAAGGGCGTGCACCGCGAGGTGGGTGGCCGTCCGGGCGACCGTGTACGTGTGATTGGCCCGGGAGAGCCACACCATGAAGCGGGGCGGGTCGATGGAGCACTGGGAGGCGAAGCCCACCAGGCAGCCGGCCCGCCGGCCCCCGTCCCCGTCCCCGTCCCCGTCCGCCGCCGTCACCACGTACATCGGGTAGTCGAGTACGTCGGTGAACGCGTCCAGTCCGGCCACGTGCCCCTCACCTTCCGGCCCTCGGCCCTCGGTCTCCGGCCCCTCCAGCCCCTCCAGCCCCGCCTCCGCCCATCCTCCCACTGCCCGACCGGGTGGTCGCTTCGCGGCGTTTGCCGCCCGGGATCGCGGTCAGAAGCCCCTTGTACGACGCATCTCCACCCCGATCTCCAGGGAGTGATCAGCCGTGTCCGACAAGAAGAAGAGCCGGGCCAAGGCCGAACAGATCAAGGGCAAGATCAAGGAGACCGCCGGTCGCACGGTGGGCAACGAACGCCTGACCGCCGAGGGTCGCGCCGAGAAGACCAAGGGCAACGCCCGGCAGGCCAAGGAGAAGATCAAGGACACCTTCAAGGGCTGACCCGCCGACCGGTTCGCGCCGGAACGCGCAGCGGCCGCCGACCGTTCCCGGTCGGCGGCCGAAGGCGTGTCCCGGCGGGCCCGCCGAAGGCGTGTCCCGGCGGGCTCGCGACGCCTCACGGCAGCCTCAGCGGGGTGCGCAGGGCGCTGTCGCCGCGGGTCCAGGCGCTGCGGATGTGCGTCGCCAGCCGGTCCTCCAGCAGGACGGTCGCCGCGCAGCCGAAGGCGACGTCCGCCTCCAGGTCCGGCTCGTCGGCCAGCAGGCCTCCGATCACCTCGTGGCGTACGACCTGTTCGTGGACGGCGTCGGCCTCCACGTGCTCGGTGTAGAAGCGTTCCGCGGCCGGGCCCGCCCCGCACCGCCGCATGGCCCGGGCCATGCGGCGGGAGCCGGGTGAGGAGGTGACCTCGACGCACGCGAAGTGCCCGACGAGCGCGCCGCGCAGCGCCCGGTGCAGGCCGAACAGGGACATCAGGTTCACGGTGGCCAGCAGGGGCGCGGGCGCCCGGTCCAGATACCGGCCGTAGGCGGGGTCCAGCCGGAGGTCGGCCATGAGGGCGGCGAAGAGCCGCGCGTGGACGCGGTCGGCGCGGCCGGCGCCGAACTCGTCGTACTCGATGGCGACCATCGCGGCCTTGGCGCGGCCGGTCAGCCGGGGGATGACCCAGACGTGCGGATCGGCCTCCTTGAGGTGGTAGAGGGAGCGCAGGGCCGCGTACTCGCGCAGCTGCCAGAGCTCGCCCTCCGTTTCCAGGTAGTGGCTGAGGCTGTCCGAGAGGTCGACGGGCTCGACGAGGAGCGGGGCGAAGGCGTCCTCGACCGAGCGGGGGCCGTCGGCCAGTTCGCTGCGCAGGGCGTGCAGGAACCGGTCCTCCATCGCCCGGCGCAGCCGCAGCAGGTCGGGGTCCCATTCCCGTTCGTCGTGGACGCCGTCGAAGCCCGCGTAGTGCAGTTCGTAGAGCAGGTAGAGGGCGAGCTGCAGGTCCTCGCCCCAGGGGTCGGCCCGCAGCACGGCTCCGGGGGTGCAGGCCGGGGCGGCGTCCGAGCGCAGGGCCCGGGTCACGGCCCGGGACAGCTCGCCGCGCGCCTCGACCAGGCCGGGTCCGGCCGCCGCAGCCGTCTCCACCCCCGCCGTACCCGTAGCAGTGGCAGTGGCAGTGGCAGTAGCAGTAGCCGTGGGGATGTTGCGGTCGTGACCTGTCATCGCGGGTTCCCGTCCTCGGTCGACGGCACGGCTCGTTGTCTGGGGCGGTGGCTGGTGTCGCACCACGGGTACGTGCGGCTGCGACGGCAGGTGCACACCGCGACGACGAAGCGGTCGGACCGCACGACGGTCCCGTCGTCGAGGACGACCTCGACCGGGCCCTCGACGAGTACGGGGCCCCGGGGGTCCACGGACACCCGCCGGGCGGGGGTCGCGGCGCTGTCAGACGGACACGGCACGGATGATCACCAGCTCTTCCCACTCCTCGTACGGGGACGCCAGCGCCCGCCGCTCCAGCCAGGCGCGCCGCCCGCGCAGGACGGGGCCCCACGGCACGGCGGTCCGCGCCGTGATCCCGGCGGTCAGGCCCGCCGCGGACAGCCGGTCCACGGTCTCCTGGGCTCCGCACATCCCCGAATGCACCATGAGCAGGGAACCGCCGGCCCGCAGCAGCGCCGGGGCCCCGGCGCAGATCCGGTCGATGACGGCGCGGCCGTCGGGGCCGGCGTCCCAGGCCCGCTCGGGCCCGTGCGCCGGCGGGCGGTCCCCGGGGGCGGGGACGTACGGCGGGTTGGCGAAGACCAGGTCGAAGCGGCGGCCGGCGGTGCGCATCGCGAAATCGCCGTGCAGGAGGCGCAGGGGCAGGCGTCGGCGCAGGGCGTTCAGCCGGGCCGTGAGCACGGCGGCCCAGGAGACGTCGACCGCCGTGACGCGGGCGCCGCGGTCCGCGGCGTGCAGGGCGAGGGCACCGGTGCCCGTGCCGATCTCCAGCACGTCCCGGCCGGGTCCCAGGTCCTCGTGGTCGAGGGCCTCGGCGAGGAACCGGGTGTCCGCCTGTGGCCGGTACACACCGGGGAGGGCGATCAGGCCCGGAGCCGGTGGGCCCGGGAGCAGTGCCGTAGGGGACACCATGTACCTCCGGATTCGCGTGGGGTCCGCGGGGCCGATGCGCGGCAGGTGACGGCAGTGGGCGCCTGCCCGCCGCGCGGCACCCCATCCGGGGTCGAGGTGACTTTCGGAGGAAACGACAGGAATCGGGTGCCGCCGTCGGGCTGTCCGTGGCGGCCGTGCGCCGGGCCCGGCGACGTCAGCCGAGGGCCAGCACGACCGGTCCGCCCGTGGGGTCGACGCGGGCGGTCCAGTCCGGTGGGAGCCTGAGGGAGCGGGACGGGGACGCCGGGAGCGGGAACCGGCGCCGCCACAGTGTCCGGCCGTCCTGGGCCGCCGTCACCACCGGGGTGGTCACCGCTTCCGCGGAGCGCAGCAGCAGCGGCCGCCGGGCGATGCCGGTGATCCGGTTGGGCGTCACCCACAGGAGCGGGGCCCGGACGTGCAGCGGAGGGCCGGGCTCGGGCCAGGGGGCGCCCGCGAGGTGGGCGAGTACGGAGGCCGCCGCGGCGGCTCCCTCCTCGGCGGCGGTGGCCGCGCTCTCGATTCCGTGGAGGGCGTTGCCCACGGCGAAGACGCCGGGGGCCGCCGTGCGGAAGGCGGCGTCCACGCAGGGGCCCCGGGTGCCGGGGTCCAGGGGGACGCGGCCGCGGCGGGCCAGTTCGTGGTCGGGGATCCAGTCGCCGGTGAAGACCACCGTGTCGCAGGCGAGGAGGCCCGTACGGCCGTCCCGGTGGCGGACGGTCACGCCCGTGAGCCGGCTCCGGCCGCGCAGTTCGCCGACCGTGGTCGCCGTGAGCAGCGGGATCCCCGGCACGGCGGCGGCGCGCGGCTGCTCGGTGACCATCGCCGCCACGTCCGTGCCCGCCTGCCGGAGTGTGGCCGCGGCGCGGCGGGCGACGGGCTCGGCGCCGACCACCACGGCCCGCCGGCCGACGGGCAGGCCGTGCTCGTGGACCGAGCGGAACAGCTCCCCGGTGGTCAGCACCCCGGACGGGCGTGAGCCGGGAACGAGCCGGGCACTGCGCGGGCGTTCGCGGGCGCCGGTGGCGAGTACGACGGCCCGGGCCGTGATCCGTTCCAGGCCCGCCGGGCTCGTGGTCTCCAGGCGGAGCGGGCCGGCCCAGCCGGTGGCGGTGACACCGGTGCGGACGGCGGCCCCGGCGGCGGCCGCCGCCCGCGCCCACCGTCGTGTGTACGCGGGGCCCCGCAGCCAGGGCAGCGGGGCCCGGCCGAAGCCTCCGTGGTGGAGGTGGCGCGGCATCCCGCCCGGTTCCGGTTCGCGTTCGAGCACCTCGACGCGGCCGGCGCCGGCCCGGGCGAGCCGGGCTGCCAGGGCCAGTCCGGCGGGGCCGGCGCCGACGACGAGGACGTCGACGCGCCTGTCGGTGCGGTTCACGGGCGGGCCTCCTCGAACAGGGCGCGGACGGCGGCCCCGCAGTGGAAGCCCTGGCAGCGGCCGCCGCGGGCGCGGGTACGCCGCCGCAGGCCGTCCGGCGAGGCGGGCGGTACGGTCGCGGCGAGCGCATCGCGGATCTCGCCGCGGGTGACGCGCTCGCAGTGGCAGACGATCCGGCCGTACTCCGGGTCCGCCGCGATCATCGCCGCGTCGCGGTACGGGCGGGGGAAGGCCTCGCCGAGGTTCGGCATCCGCACCGGTTCCGGGTCGCGGGCGCCGGTCAGGGGCAGACCGCCTTCGCCGAGCAGCCCGACCACGTGTGCGGCGATCGCCATCGAGGCGGTCAGGCCGGTGGAACGGATCCCGCCCACGGTCACGTAGCGCTGGGCGGGATGCGCCCGCACGGCGTAGTCCTCCTGCCCGGTGGCGGCCCGCAGCCCCGCGTAGACGGCGGTGACCTCCTCGTCGAGGAGCGCGGGGAGGATCCGTCGGCCCTTCTCCCGCAGCAGGGCGAGCCCGTCGGCGGTCGAGCCGGTGGCCGTCTTGTCGTCCAGGTCCTCGGCGGTCGGCCCGAGCATGACGTTCCCGTACACGGTCGGCGTGACCAGCACTCCCTTGCCGCGGGCGTCGGGCACCGGCAGCAGGATGTGGCGGACGAGACCGCGGGCGAGTTCGTCGAAGACGATCAGCTGGCCGCGCCGGGGGGTGACGGTGAGGTCCGTGTGGCCGAGGAACCGGTCGATCTCGTCGGCGTGCAGGCCGGCCGCGTTGACCAGGTGCCGGGTGCGCAGCGGGCCCCGGCCGGTGGCGAGGGTGTGCGGTTCGCCCGGGGTGACCGAGCGTACGGGGCAGTTGAGGTGGAGGTCGACGCCGGCCCGCACGGCCTGGGTCGCGTAGGCGAGGGTGGTCGTCCAGGGGCAGATGAGGGACTCGTCCGGTACGTGGAGCGCGCCCAGCACTCCGGGCCCCAGTTCCGGTTCGCGGGCCCGTACCTCGTGGGCCGGGAGGATCCGGGCGGAGCGGTAGCCGTTGTGCACGGCCTTGTCGGCGAGCACCGGCAGGGCCGCGAGCTGTTCCTCGTTCCAGGCGACGAGCAGGGCTCCGACCGGTTCCACCGGGATGCCGGTGTCGGCCGCGTAGGCGGCGAGCAGCCGTTGCCCGTCGCGGACGAGCCGGGATTCCAGGGAGCCGGGCGAGGCGTCGAAACCGGTGTGCAGGATGGCGGTGTTGGCCTTCGAGGTGCCGTTGCCGACGTCGTCGGAGGCGTCGATCAGGGCGGTCCGCAGGGGGAGGCGGGACAGTTCCCGGGCGATGGCCGAGCCCACCACACCGGCGCCGACGACCGTCACGTCGTACGGGTCGCCGCCGGGCAGCGGGCCGCGCCGGGTCAGGGTCATGCCGGTGTGTCGAGCAGGGCGGACACCGCCGTCCGGAACCGTGCGCGGCGCTCGGCGGCGTGGCCGGCCCGGGCCTTCGGCTCGTAGACGGCGGACGGCTTCCACTCGGGGACGGCCTCGTGCACGGTGAGGGAGGGGTCGAGGCCGAGCCGGGCGACGGCTGCGACGCCGAGGGCGGTGGCGTCCGGGAGGGCGGACACCTCGACGGGGATCTGGAGCAGGTCGGCCTGGGCCTGCATGAGCAGGGCGGAGCGGGTGAGGCCGCCGTCGACGCGCAGGGCGGCCAGAGGTGTGCCGAGGTCGGTGGCGACGGCGTCGGCGAGTTCGGCGACCTGGGCGGCTATGCCGTCGCACAGGGCCCGTACGAGGTGTCCGGCGGTGGTGTCGAGGCCGAGGCCGGTGACCGAGCCGCGCAGGTCGCCGCGCCACCAGGGGGCGGCGAGGCCGGCGAGCGCGGGGACGAAGGTGACGCCGCCGGCGTCGGGGGCGGTCCCGCCCACGGTGTCGAGGTCGTGGGCGCCGGAGATCACGCCGAGGTCGGTGAGCCAGCGGACGGCGGACGCGGCGGTGTAGACCTGCCCGTCGAGGCAGTAGCTGGTCCGGCCGGCGAGCCGCCAGGCGACGCAGCCGACGAGTCCGGAGGTGCTGCGGAGGGGGCGCGGTCCGCTCTGCGCGAGGAGGAACGCGCCGGTGCCGTAGGTGCACTTGGCGGTTCCGGGTTCGGTGACGCGCTGGGCGAGCAGTGCGGCCTGCTGGTCGACGAGCAGCCCGGTCAGCGGCAGCGGGGGTCCGAAGGCGGTGGTGGTGCCGACGCGGGTGTCCGCGTCGACGATGTCGGGCAGGGCCTCGCCGGTGAGGCCGAAGGCGTCCAGTGCCGCCGGTGACCAGTCGACGGTGTCGAGGTCGAGCAGCTGGGTGCGGCCGGCGGTCGCCGCGTCGGTGACGAAGGCGCCGGTGAGGCGGTGCACCAGCCATGCGTCGCTGGTCGTCACCACGCCGCGGCGGGTGAGGTGACGGCGTATCCAGGCCATCTTCGGCGCGGCGAAATACGGGTCGAGGGGCAGTCCCGTCCGGTCCAGCAACGACGCCGCGCGCGGGGCCAGTTCGGTGCAGATCAACTCGGCGCGGCGGTCCTGCCAGACGATCGCGTCGGTCAGCGGCTCACCGCTCGCCGGATCCCAGGCGAGGACGGTCTCGCCCTGGTTGGCCAGGCCCACCGCGGCGACCGGTTCGCCGGCCGCCGCGAGGGCGGCGCGTCCCGCGTCGACGACCGAATCCAGCAGCTCGCGGGGGTCCACCTCCACGCGGCCGCCCGGCAGGTACCGGGGCCGTACGGGGGCGGAGGCGGAGCCGATGACCCCTCGTGCGGGGCAGACGACGAGGGCCTTGGTTCCCGAGGTGCCCTGGTCCACAGCGAGCACCGGGCCCGTCATCACCACTCCGTCCCTGGTGTCGGCATGCGCGATCGTCTGCCGGAAGACTTCACCAGCGGACGCCGACCCGTCAAGATCCATCCGCGCGGGCCACGGGCGTCTGACGCGAATTCACATCTTGTATGTGGCTTGATACTTGCATTCGAAAAAGTTTCACGCCTCGAACGCTCATAGTCACTCTATAGTGATCGCCGATCACCCGGCGCGAAGGCCATGCGATGCGAGGACCGATGACGACGACGACCGCTAGACGCGCCCGTCCCGGCTACCCGTCGACCGGGGCGAGGTGATGGCGGGCAGCGACTTCCGGCCCGTCTACCACCCCGCTGGCCACGACAACGACCTCCGGGTGGCCGTGCAGGACCTGCGCACCGGCCGCTGGGTGGCGATGGCGCAGTTACTGGACCGGACGGACGGCTGGGGGCTGTGGACCCAGCGCACCCAGGTGCTCGCCGCGGTCGCCGCCGGATCCGACGTGGTCCAGGCATGGCGGTCCGAGGAACCGCGCAGCGTCGCCGCGTCCGTCATGCACACACGAGTCGCCGTGGAACGCGCCGTCCGCGCCCACCGGGCGCGCCACCCCCGCACACGCGAGCTGTGGCAGGAGGCGTGGGCCGCCTGCCGCGACGCCTCGGAGGCCAGCCCCGCCGACCCCGTCCCCTGGGTCTGCCTGCTCGCACTGGCCCTGCTCGACGAGCACCGCTCGATGGACGAGCACCGGCAGCAACCGCCCGCCCTGATGCTGCCCCGTGGTCCCTGGGGCATCCTCGCCCAGGCCGACAAGCGCGACCCGCACAACCGCGAGGCGTACCACCGGATGCTGCAGTTCGTGTGCGCCGGTACGCCCGGGCCGCTGACCGAGGCCGCCAACTTCGTGCACTGGGCGTCCGGTTCGGCCCCGGCCGCGTCCGCCGTGCATCTCCTGCCGCTCTATCTGAGCATCGAGCGGTACCGCCGCGAACGCGGCCAGGAGAAGGCGCTCGACCTCCACTGGGTCGCCGAGGACGCCGTCCGCGACGCCGGGCACGCCCTCGACACCTGGTTCCGCCACAGCGACCTGCGCCGTGCCTCCCCGCTCGACCTGAACCACCTCGCCCACGCGCTGTGGGGGGCCCACCGGTTCGACGAGGCGGCACAGGTCTTCGACACGATCGACCGGTACTGGACCACGCTGCCCTGGGCCCACCGGACCCGGGACCCCGCCGACCAGGAACTGGCCATGGAGGTCTTCCTGCGGGCCAGGACCCGCAGCCTGGCGGCCCGGGGCTGACTCCGCGGCCCCCTGCCCGCGGTGCCCCCGTACTCCCCCGCTCCACCCCCGTCTCCACCGCTTCACCCCCGTCTCCACCGCTTCACCCCCGTCTCCACCGCCCCACCTGTCTCCACCGCCCCACCCCCGTCCCCGATCCTCACCACCCCCGGAGGTACTCCCCCATGTCCCGCACCGCGCCGACCGTCCGCCAGGACAGCAAGGCCCCGCCCCGGCGGGACGAGGAGGAACGGCTCAGAGAGCTCGGCTACCAGCCGGTCCTCGCCCGCCGGATGGGCGGCTTCGGCAACTTCGCCATCAGCTTCTCGGTCATCTCCGTCCTGTCCGGCTGCATGACGCTCTACGGCTTCGGGCTGGGCACGGGCGGTCCGGCCGTGATGCTGTGGGGCTGGGCCGGCGTCGGCCTGTTCGTGCTCTGCGTGGGACTCGCCCTGGCCGAGGTCACGAGCGCGTACCCCACCTCGGGAGCGCTCTACTACATGGCCGACCGGCTCGGCGGGCGCCGCTGGGGCTGGTACACCGGCTGGCTGAACCTGCTCGGTCTGCTCGGCGCCATCGCCGGCATCGACTACGGCGCCGCCCTGTTCACCGGTGCCTTCCTCAACCTCCAGTACGGCATCGAGCCCACCCCCGGCCTGACGTTCGTGATCTTCCTGTGCATCCTGCTGCTGCACGCCGCGCTCAACCTCTTCGGCGTCCGCCTCGTCAGCGTGCTCAACTCCGTCAGCGTCTGGTGGCACCTGGGCGGCGTCGCCGTGATCGTGGGTGCCCTGGCCTTCATACCCGACCAGCACCAGTCGCCCTCGTTCGTCTTCACCGAGTTCGTCAACGACACCGGCTGGGCCAACCCGTTCTACGTGGCCGCGGTCGGCCTGCTGCTCGCCCAGTACACCTTCTCCGGGTACGACGCCTCCGCGCACCTGTCGGAGGAGACCTCCAACGCCTCGGTCTCCGCCGCCCGGGGCATCGTCCGGGCCATCTGGGTCTCCTGGATCGCCGGCTTCGCGCTGCTCGCGGGCCTCACCTTCGCCATCCAGGACTACGCGGCCGTGCAGGGCACCGCCACCGGGGTCCCGCCGGCCCAGATCTTCCTCGACGCGCTGGGCTCCGGCGGCGCCACCGCCCTGCTCCTCGTCGTGATCGTCGCGCAGCTCTTCTGCGGCAACGCCGAGGTCGCCGCCGCGAGCCGGATGGTCTTCGCCTTCAGCCGCGACAACGCGCTGCCCGGCTCCGCGCTGTGGCGCAAGGTGAGCAGCCGTACGCAGACCCCGGTCCCGGCCGTGTGGCTCTCCGTCGCCGTCGCGGCCGTGCTGGCGCTCCCGTCGCTCTACTCCGCCACCGCCTACGGGGCCGTGACCGCCATCAACGTCATCGGCATCACGCCGGCCTACGCGATCCCGATCTACCTGCGGCTGCGCGCCGGGAACCGCTTCCAGCCCGGGCCGTGGAACCTGGGCCGGTGGAGCAAGCCGATCGGCTGGACCGCCGTGGTGTGGGTGGCCGTCGTCACCGTGCTGTTCTGCCTGCCGCAGAAGTCACCGGTGACCATCGACTCCATGAACTACGCGGTGATCGCGCTGGCCGTGGTCCTCGTCCTGGCCAGCGCCTGGTGGTACGCCGCCCGGCGCTCGTACGGAACGCCGTCGGCCTACGGCAACGCCCGGGAGCAGGCCGAGATCGCCGAGGGCATCGTCTGAGTCGACCGGCCGGCAGGCCGACCGTCCGCCTGTCTGTCTGTCTTTCCGTCGGCCCGACGGCCCGACGGTCCGCGCGCGCGCCCCGCCGCACCGGGGCGCGCGCGGTGCGTTCAGACCAGTTCGGGCTGCGGCTCGCGCCGCTGCTGCGGCAGCGTCACCGACTCGGCCCGGCGGTCCCAGCGCTGGGTGAGCCGGACGTAGCCGTAGATCACCGAGACCATCGACAGGACGACGAGCGGGCCGTACACCCACGGGAGCGCCGCCATCTCCATCGGCAGGAAGCGGTACGACAGCAGCAGCGCGAGGAAGACCGCGGTGCCGTAGGCGACGAACCGGACGCCCTTGCGGTCCCCTCCGTGGTCGAGGGTGCGCAGCGCGGCATCGATGGTGAGGGTGAACACCACACCGGCGACGATGTCCGCACCGTAGTGGTAACCGAATCCGAGGGTCGCGCCGAGCGTCGCGATCAGCCAGAACGTTCCCGCCCAGCGGAGGGCCCGGGGGGCCCTGCGGGAATGGATGAAGATCGCGGTGGCCCAGGCCGTGTGCAGGCTGGGCATGCAATTGCGCGGGGTGAACTCGTCGAAGAGCATCGGCTGCGGGGTGGTGACCGGCGGCGGCGTGTTCGGCCAGAGCTCGGCCAGCGCCCACTGCCCGCCGTCGGCGCCGTACGCGAAGATCGGCCCGACCACCGGGAAGACCATGTAGATGCCCGGGCCGAGCAGCCCGATGGCCAGGAAGGTGCGCACCAGGTGGTGGCGCGGGAAGCGGCGCTCGGCCGCCACGTGGCGCAGCTGGTAGAGCGCGACGATGACCGCCATCACGGCGAGCTGGATGTAGACGAATTCGAGGACGCGGAAGCCGACGACCCCGGTGGCCTCGACGATCCGGCCCGCCACCCACGACGGGTTGCCCAGCGCCTGGTCGGCGGTGGCCACGTACTGGTCGAGCACCGTCGGGCGGGTCTTCGACGTGATCAGCAGCCAGGTGTAGCCGGTCTTGCGGCCGGTCACCAGCAGCAGGGCCAGTCCGACGCCCTGGAGCAGCAGGGTCCGCTCACGGCCGGTGCGGCGGGTGAGTGCGATGACCGCGCAGCCCAGGGTGACCAGGAGCGCGCCGTTGCCGTACATCATCTCGGCGCCGACCGCCCAGCGCACGAGCCAGAAGACGAGGTCGATGCCGACCGCGGCGCCGAGCGCGATGAACCGCTGCCGCCAGGTGAGCACCACCAGCATCAGGGCCATGCTGGCGTAGAGCACCGTGCCCGACTTGGGTGCGAACACCACTTCCCGCGCCTGGTCGGTGATCGGCCCCGGTACGCCGTAGCCGCGCGCGGCGATCTCCAGGGCGACGAGGAATCCGAGGGTCACGGCGCTCGCCGCGACCCACAGAATGACGCGTGGCCGGCGCCGTCCGGCGGACTCGGCTCCGCCGCCCTTTCGCGAAAACACTCGCTTTACCGCAGATATCTATTTTTCAGCCGATGTTCATATTTCAACCTGATCATTGTTCGCTCGAACATGTTAGCGGAGCTGGTGAGCCGGTTCGGGAAAGTAAGGAAGGCCACATCCGGGAAACCGAGGGGACTGAGGGCGTGCCGGGCGGAATACGGAATTCCCCCGGCATCGGCACAGGGCGTCCCAGCGGTGGAGGGCGGCGAGTGCGGTGAGTGCGGCGGCGGCGGTCTCGGCGGGCTCGAAGGGCCGGCAGGCCGAGGCGGTGCCCACCTCGGCCAAGGCCACCGGGTCGTGGTCGAGTTCCGCCGGTCAACGGCGGATCACCACCCGGGGTGGGACAAGGAGCCGCCGCACCCTTGCCTTAGGGTGGCCTCATGGTGGGGCACTCGAGTACACGGCAGCGGCTCGTCGTCGCCTTCGTCTCCTTCGTCCTGGCGACCGCCGCGACGGTCGTGGCGGCGGCGTCGTCGACAGGTCCTGCGTCGGACGCCGGCGCCCGGGCCGCCGGGGGGTTCCAGCGGCCGCCCGAGCCGCCCAAGAAGCACGATCTGCGACTCGGCGTCTCCTACGGCGACACCCTCACCTGGAAGTCGGACGACGGCCTGGCCGCCGCCCTCAACGACGCGGTCGGGCTGGGCACCACCTGGATCCGGGTGGACCTGTCCTGGAACAACATCCAGCCGGACAGCCCGCGCACCTACCAGTGGCAGCGCTTCGACCGGATCGTGAAGGCGGCCCGCGAACGCAACCTCGACGTCCTCGCCACGGTCGCCTACACCCCCGCATGGGCGCGGGCCGAGTCCTGCACGGGGCACCGTCCCACGTGTCCGCCGGCCGACCCCAAGAAGTTCGCCGCGTTCGCGAAGCTCGCCGCCCTGCGCTACGCGCCCCAGGGCGTGCACACGTGGGAGATCTGGAACGAGCCCAACCTCCCCCAGTTCTGGTACCCCAAGCCCGACGCGAAGGCGTACACCACCCTCCTCGGCTCCACCGCCGCCTCGCTGCGCGAAGCCGACCCGACGGCGTACGTGCTCATGGGCGGCCTGGCCGCCGTCGGCACCTGGGAATCCATCAAGTACGTCTCCCACCTGGACTTCCTGGAACAGGTCTGCCGGCTCGGCGGCAACAAGGTGGTGGACGCGCTCAGCTACCACCCCTACGCCTGGCCCCAGCTCCCGCACGACGGCAAGGTGTTCACGGAGATCAGCAGCGCCGGGGAGAACCTGGTCGGCGTCGCCGAGCGGCACGGGACGCCCGGCATGCCGGTGTGGCTGACGGAGACGGGCGCGCCGACCAACGGTCCGGGCAACCCCGCCGCCGACGAGAAGTCCCGGGCGGAGAACATCACGCACGTCAGCGAGGAGTTCCAGGCGCGGATCGCCACCGACACCGTGCCGACCGCCGCGAAGGACAAGTACGTGGCCGCGGCCTTCTGGTTCGCCCATCAGGACACGGCCACCGGTAACGACAAGAGCCATTCCAAGTACTACGGGCTGCGCCGCTACGACGGTTCCGCGAAGCCCGCGTTCGCCGCGCTCCGGGCCGCCATCGAGGAGTACGCGAAGAAGCAGCCCCGATAGCGGCGTGCCGTACGGGAGGCCGGCCGGCGGTCACAGCGAGCGGAACAGGTCCACGTACCGGGCCAGGAGGCCGTCCCAGGCGAACCGCTCACGCGCGGTGCGCAGCCCCGCCTCGCCCAGCCGGTCCGCCAGCGCACCGTCCTGGAGGAGCCGCCGGCAGGCGCCCGCCAGAGCTCCGGGGTCGCCGGGCGGCACCAGCAGACCGGTCCGCCCGTCCTCGACGACGTATGGGATGCCGCCTACCCGCGAGCCCACCACCGGCGTGCCGCAGGCCATCGCCTCGACGAGCACCATGCCGAACGACTCGGCCTCGGTGACGGAGGGCAGGACCAGCACCGCCGCCTCGCGGACCGCCCGGACGAGGGCGGAGCCGGTCAGTTCGCCGGACGCGGTGACCCGGTCCGCGAGGCCGAGGGACGCGGCCAGGGCGAGCTGGTCGGCGACCGCGTCGCCGCCGCCGACCAGGCGCAGCCGGGCACCGGGTACTTCGGCCAGGGAGCGGACGAGGACGTCGACCCCCTTCCAGGCCGAGGACCGGTCGATGCGGCCGACGTAGAGGAGCGTCGGCGGGCGGGTGGAGGGCGGCGGGCCCGGCGTGAAACGGCCGGTGTCGACGCCGGGGCTGATCTCCAGGGCTCCGGGCCGCCCGGCGGCCAGGGAGACGGGGGACACGGCGACCAGGGCCCGGGCCCGGCCGAACACCCGGGGCAGGACCCGGCGTTCGTAGAGGCCGATGAGGCGGTCCGCGGCGCCGGTGCCGGGGCCGCCCTTGAGCATCGAACCGGCGTGGTAGGTGAGCACGGCCGGGCGGCGGCCCGCCACGGCCACGGCGAGGTCGCCGAGCCCCGGAACGGGGGCGTGGGCGTGGACCACGTCGGCGCCCGTACGGCGCAGCCAGTACCGCAGCTGCAGCGGCCACAGGGGGCTCAGGGGGGTGTTGGAGAGCCGGAGCCAGGAGCCGAGCCGGACGACCCGCACGCCGTCCTCCAGGGAGGTACGGGTGCGCAGTCCGGGCCGGCTGGTGAGGACGACGGCGTCGAGGCCGGGCGCTTCGTGCACGGCTCGGGCGACCCGGGCCGCGTACTGCTCGACGCCCCCGAGGTGCGGCGGGTAGTAGGGGGTGACCACGGCCACCGTGCGGGGGTTCACAGGGCCGCCCGCAGCAGGCCGGGGAAGCCTTCTGCCTCGGCGATGTAACCCGGCAGGCGGCGTCGCAGCTGCTCGCGGTAGCCGGAGTCGTCCTGGAGCAGGGGTGCGACCAGTGCCCAGAGCCGGGGGTGGGTGACGTCCTCGATGGCCAGCACGTGGGCGCCGAGGCCGAGGTCGGCCATGATGCCGCGGGTCTTGTGCTCGTACTCGATGGCCACGCAGGGCACTCCGCTGGTCAGGGAGAAGATCACCGAATGGAAGCGGGTGCCGATCAGCAGGGCGCACTCGCGGTAGACGCCCTTGAGATCGCGGTAGTCCACCCGGTCCTCGATCAGCAGGGGCGCCGCGGTGCAGTGGGCGGCGATCCGGCGTTCCACTATGCGGTCGTCGTCGCTCAGGTAGTCGGTGCTGACCTGCGGGATCAGCACGACACGGGCGCCGGTGGCCTGGACGGCGTCGATCGTCGCGGCCAGGGCCCGTTCGTAGGCGTCCTGGGCGGCCGGGGCCAGCCAGCGCCTGGCCGTGACCCCGACCAGCCGCTGCTGCGGTGCGATGCCGAGCCGGGCCCGCCAGTCGCAGGACGGCGGCGGGTCGAACGCGAAGCCCGAGTCGACGCCCCGGGTGACGGCCTCCTCGGGCAGGCCGCAGCCGCGCAGCTGGGCCACGCTGACGTCCTCGCGGGCCAGGACGAGCGGGGACCGGCCGAGGGCGCGGGCGACCAGGCGCCGCTGGAGGGAGGAGGGGAACGGGCCGTAGGACTGCGGGGCGAAGACGACGGGCACGCCGGCGCGCTGGGCGAGCAGCACCGGCAACAGGACGAAGAAGACGTTCTGGTGGCCGTCGAGCCCGGGGCGGGCCAGGACGTATCCGCCTCCGGTGGACACCACCAGGTCGGCGCCGGCCAGGGCGTCCGCCTCGCGCCGGGCCTCGGCGGGCAGGACCCCGCGCAGGAGCGCGGCCGCGGACCGGGGCAGCAGGAGGAGGCCCGCGCAGGCAGCGCCGACGTACACCTTCCGCAGGATCCGGCGGGAACGCGAAGCGGTGCCGTCGGCGACGTGGCGGCGGATCGAGCCGAGGTTCGGGGCGTCCTCGAATGCGGGGTGGACGGCGGGGTCCTCCATGCCGGCGACGCGGACGTCGGCGCCGGGGAACGCCTCGCGGACCTGTTGCAGGCAGACGGAGAGCAGCGCGGCATCGCCCGCGTTCTCCCGTACGTAGGCGTTGATCACCACGATCTTCACGGGCGGTACCTCTCGGCAGGTGTGGCGGCGGACGGCGCGGCGGGGTACGGCGGATCCGGGGCCGTCGGCCCGGGCAGGCGCACGGCGCGCAGTTGGAGGGTGTCGACGGGGAACCAGCCCGGTCCGGGGTCGAGGTCCGGCTCCGGCGGGCGGGGCGCGGAGGGCCGGCCGCGCAGCAGGGCGACGGTGGCGAACAGTCCGGCCGCCAGGTTGCCGATGCCCCAGGCGCAGCCGACCCAGACCAGCCCGTGTGGCGCCCACCACGCGGCCAGGCCGATGGTGGTGCACGCGAGGACGGTGTTGGCGGCGATGAGCCGCTTCATCCGCCGGGCCAGCTTCAGCCCGAAACACGCCCAGGTGTTGAGGGCGACGGGGAGGGCGGCGAGGGCCAGCACCCTGAGCAGTCCGCTCGCGGCCTCGGTGTAGCCGCCGCCGAACACCAGCAGGAGCAGCCCGCTGCCGGCCGCGACGACGGCGACGGCGGGGACCTGCACCGCGGCGATGATCTTCGCGGAGCGGCGCAGGAGTTCACCGAACCGGGACGGTTCGGAGGAGACCTCGGCGAAGACGGCCTCGCCCACGGCGGTGGAGACGGAGTTCAGGAGGGCGGCGATCTGGAAGGCGACGAAATAGTATCCCGCTTCGGCGGCGCCCAGCTTCTGGAGCACGATCAGCGGAGTGACCAGGACGGGCGCCAGGTTGATCAGGCTGGAGACGTAACTGGCGACGGAGAAGCGCAGTTGCTCGCGCAGCCGGGTGCCCCGGGAGCGGAAGTCGAAGCGGAAGCCGAGGCGGCGCCGGAGCAGCAGCAGGGCCGCGGCGCCGGCGACCGCGTAGCCGATGCCCGCCGAGCCGAGGATTCCGGCCGCGCCGAACCCGGCCAGGGCGACGGGCGCGGCGAGTTTGGCGAGGCCTTGGAGGATCCCGTCGGACAGCACGTTGTACTGCGCCATGCGGGCGCTGATGAAGACCGACTTGGCCAGGAGGTTCAGCGAGGCACAGGCGCAGGACAGGACGAAGAGTGCGGCGAGGTACGCGTGGTCTCGGACGAACAGCAGCTTGTGCCCGTACCAGGGCAGCCCCAGCAGGTAGATCCCGGCGGCGGCGCAGGAGACCATCAGCACCAGGGCGGTGGACTGGGTGATCTGGCCGTTGCGGGCCCTGCCCTCGGCGGGGAAGCGGATCAGGGTGCTGTTGAGGCCGAGCATGCTGAGGTAGGAGAGCAGCGAGGTCGCGGAGATCAGCGAGGTGGCCAGCCCGACCTGCTCGGGCGGGTAGAAGCGGGCCACGACCACCCAGAAGAGGAAGCTCAGCCCGGCGGTCGTGACCGTGGACGCCAGCAGGAAGAACGAGCTCCGGAACATCTGGTCCGCGGGCCGGGCGTGCCTACCCACGGCCGGCGTCCCCGTAGTGCCGGAGCAGCTCGGTCACGTGCCGGTCCCAGCCGAAGGACGCCTCGGCGAACGCGCGGGCGGCGGCTCCCGTCGCCGCCCGCCGGGCGGGGTCCGCGACCAGGCCGTCGAGCGCGGAGCGCAGCGCGGGGACGCTACGGGGCACGAGCAGGGCGACGTCGCGGTCCAGGCCGTACGGGGCGTATCCGGGGTCGTCGGTCGTGACGACGGGCAGCCCCGAGGCCATGGCCTCCTGGACGGTGAGCGGGAAGCCCTCGGCGGTGGAGGGCAGGGCGAACACGTCGCAGGCCCGGTAGGCGTCGGCGAGGTCCTCGGCGGACAGGGAGCCGAGGTGGTGGACGCCGGAGCGTCCGGCGAGGGCCGCGGCGTCCCCGTCACCGGCGAAGACGAGGTCGTATGCGGCGTCGCCGGCGTGGGCGTCGAGGAGGAGGTCGTACCCCTTCTTGGGGACGAGCCGGCCCGCGAAGAGCACGAGGGTGCGTCCGGCCGGCAGGCCGAGCCGCGCCCGGGCCGCGGCGCGCTCCGCGGGGTCGGCGGGCGGCCGGAACAGGCCGGTGTCCACGCCGTTGGCGAGGTGGTGGCGGGCCTCGGCGCGGGCGCCGAGCCGTTGGACGAACGCGGCGACGTCGGCGTTGACGGTGAGCACCCGGCGGGCGCGGCGGAGCTGGGGCCGGCCCGCGACGGCGTAGACGGCCCGCTGGACGGCGCGGACGAGGGCCGAGGGGTGCGCCACCATGCCGACGTGCTGGGTCACCACGGTGGGGGTGCGGGTGGCGGCCGCGGCGAGTCCGGCCGCCCAGGAGGAGGCGTAGAGGCAGTCGTGGACGTGGACGACGTCGGCGCGGCGGGCCCAGCGCAGGGCTGCGGGCAGCAGGGCCGGGGAGAACAACGGGAAGGGGACGCCCGACCGGCGCTCCACCACGTTGGACGCGGCGACGCGGACGACGCGGACGCCGTCCTCGTGGTGGATCCCGGCGTGGTCGCCGCTGGTGAGAACGGTGACCTCGGCGCCGTGCCGGGCGAGGTGGAGCGCTTCGTTGCGGACGACGTTCTCGATCCCGCCCAGGTGCGGCGGGTAGTAGTGGCTGACGAGCAGGACCCGGGGCCGGCGCCGGACGTGGTTCATCGGTAGACCACCGCCCCTTCGTTGCTGTAGATCAGGTTGCGTGTGGTGTCGAGGAGGTTGCGCGGGTACCGGTACGTCACGAGGTCGCCCCGGAAGAACACGGTGACCTCGTCCTTGCGGGTCGGCGTGGACCCGAGCAGGACGTAGGACTGGGACCGCAGCAGCGTGGGGTGGACGCTGTCCTGCGTGCGGACGGTGAAGAGGGTCTGCAGCCGGCTGAAGGAGTACCGGTCGGTCTGTACGACGAGGTCGTCGCCCGCAGCCCGCTGGTTGAGCCACATGGCGGCCCGGCGGTCCTCGGCGTGCGGGTAGTAGATGTCGTAGGCAGGACCGGAATTGCTGAGGGCGAGCTGCGCGGGGTAGCCGCCGAGTGCCTTGGGGACGGCTCCGGTCAGGTCGAGCAGCAGCCCGGCGACGAGGACGCACAGCACGGGGAGGGCGCGGCGGCCGGCCCGGCGCACCGCCCACAGGGCGCCGGCGGCGATGAACGGGGCGAAGAACAACAGGCCCTGCTGGAAGGCGCGGAGCACGCTGTAGTCGACCGACAGCTGCGGCACCAGGGTGAACAGGCCCATCATCGCGAGGGCGCCCACCGTGAGGGTGATCTGGTCGCGGACGGGAGTGAACGGGCTGCCGCGTCCGCGCAGGGCGATCACGAACCCGACCAGGACCAGGACCTGGAGCAGCAGGGCGGCGGCCTGCCGGAGCACCCCGTTGAGGGCGGGCACGCTCAGGCCGGCGGTGTCCAGCGCCCGGCCGACGGGGGTGAGCGGCAGGTTCTCCTTCTCGGCCACGGGCGTGGGGTACTTCGCGAGGGCGTCCAGCGGCAGGTACTTGCCCTCTGCCCGGTCGGCCCCGGTGTAGCCGATGGTGTCCTCGCGGTATTCGGCGAGCCGCGCCTCGGGGGTGACCCCGGCCCCGCCGAAGAGGCTGTAGCGGGTGTCGGAGGAGCCTCCGCGGGCGTCGCCGGACCCGAACAGGTCGCTCGCGACGACGCGCAGTGTGCTTTCGAGCTGGCCGCCGGTGTGGGTGAGGGGGCCGGCCCAGAGCAGGGCGAGAACGGCCGGTACGGCCACGGTCCACCAGGTCAGGAACGTCCGCGTCCGGCCCTTGCCGACGGCGCGGTGCGCACGGGCGCGGCCCGGCCGGGAGGCCAGCCGCCAGACCTTGTCCACGGCGAACGCGGTCGCCAGGGTGCCGACGATCACGTAGATCGTCGAGTAGTGGGACAGGACCACTCCGGCGAGGAGCACGGTGAACACCGCGCGCCGCAGGGGCAGCGGGCGCCGGGAATCGGTCAGGACGAGCATCGCGCAGGCCAGGAGCAGGAAGGCGATGGCCTGCCGGCCCAGGAACGGCATGTCGGTGAAGAAGGTCGGGAACGCCATGAAGAACACGGCGGAGAGCAGCGCCACGAGCGGGGACGCCACATTGCGCACCGCGCGGTGGACCAGCACCGGGGTCAGGGCGAAGAGCAGCGGCAGGACGGCCTTGAAGACGTAGATGTCCTCGATGCCTGTGAGCCGGAAGATGCTCACCGGGAGCAGGGTGATGCTCAGGCAGGCGTTGTACGGGTCGGTGTAGGCGGAGATGTCCCAGAAACCGCCGCCGAGGGTGAGGCGGAAGTAGAGGTACTCGCGCTGGATGTCGTGCCCGGTGATGTACCAGCCGCGCAGGGAGGTGAGCAGCAGCAGGGTGGCGGAGGCGGCGTAGATGCCGGCCTCCAGGACGATCGGGGAGCAGCGTCCGTGGCGAAGCAGCAGGAGGACGATCAGCGCCGTGACGACGACCAGGGCGGCCGTGCTGACGGCGCCGCCCAGGCCGTTGTTGAGCCTGATCGGGCCGGCCACGGAGAGCAGCAGCGCGACTCCGGCCACCCAGGCCACCGGGCGGGCGCCGCTCAGGGGTGCGCCGCGCAGGAGGGGCCGTGGTGACTGGGGGGCGAGGATTCCGAGGACGAGCAGCACGAGGGTGGTCGCCGAGGCAAGCACCAGTCGGGTCAGGGGCCGTTCGACGCCGAGCGGCGGAAGCACGGTGTTGACGCCCAGCGCCACGAGGACGTCGAGGAGCACGGCGAGGCCGGCCGCCAGCAGGAGGGAGCCGCTGCGGGTGGAGACCACTTTGTCGGTGAAGCCGCGCAGCAGCAGGACGGGCGCGGCGAAGAGCAGCCACAGGCCGACCGGCGCGAGGAGGAGGGCGGGGACGCCGGGCAGCGTCTCGACGGCGCAGGCGGGACCGAGGCTCAGCAGGACGCCGAGCCGTCCACGCAGCCAGGTGGGCGCCTTCATATCCCTGCCTTCCGGTACACGAGCTCCACCTGCCGGGTGACTTCCTCCCAGGTGTGGCGGCGGGCCCGCTCGGCGCTGCGGCCGGCCAGCCGGCCGCGCAGGGCGGGGTCGGACGCGAGGCGGTCCATGGCCGCGGCGAGCGAGGCCGGGTCCGGTGCGGCCAGCAGGCCGACGCCGCGCAGCAGTTCCGTGTTGCCGGGGACATCGGTGGCCAGGACGGGCAGGGCGGCGGCCATGGCCTCCAGCGCGGCGAGGGGCATGCCCTCGCGGTCGGAGGGCAGGACGAAGGCGTCGGCGTCCGCGTAGGCGGCGAGGAGGTCCTCGTCGTACAGGGGCCCGGTGAACTCGACGCGCTCGCCGAGGCCGAGTGCGGCGGCCCGGGCCCGCAGGTCGGCGTCGAGTTCGCCGCCGCCGACGACGCGGAGCCTGAGCGGGGATTCGGCCAGGCTGATCGCGTCGAGCAGGCGCGCGATGTTCTTCTGGGCGCTGAGGCGGCCGACGTAGAGCAGCCGCAGGGGCCGGGGGGTGGCGGTCGCGGTGGCCGCGCCGACGGGGGCGGTGGCAGGCGCGGGCGCGGGACGGAAGAACTCCGGACCGACTCCGTTGGGCACCACGTGCACGCGCGCGGGCGGCACCCGGTAGGCCTCCTCGACGAAGCGGGCCTGCTGCTCGGTCAGCACGATGACCGCGGCGGCGGCGCGGGCGACGCGTCCGAAGACGTGCTTTTTGTAGGCGGGCAGGAGTCCGCCGAGGCGCCCGCTGGCGTCCACGTCGAGGTGGAAGTGGAGGACGAACGGCTGCCGGCGCAGCCGGGCGGCGAGTGCGACGGTCTCCGGCAGGAGGGCGTGCGCGCAGTGCGCGTGCAGTACGGCGCCGCGCGGCGCGGCCAGGAGCGAGCCGAGGAGCCCGGGCGCGATGGCGGTGTGGGCGAACTCGGTGGCGCGGTGCCTGCGCACGGTGACGCCGTCCTCCCGGGCCCGCCGCGGCGCGCCGCCGGAGCCGAGCGTGGTGGTGACGACGCGGACGTCGTGGCGTGGGGCGAGGCAGCGCGACAGGTGCAGCACGACGCGTTCGAGGCCGCCGAGGTGCGGGGGGTAGTACGGAGTGATCTGGAGAACGGTGCGCATCAGAGTTCCGGGGGCCGGCCGAAGCGGAAGTGAAGGGTCTGAGGGTGCCCGGTGAGCGAGACCCGGACCAGGGCGACGTCGGTCCCCTTGGCGCGGATCCGCGCCGTGACCGGGACCGCGGCGCCCTGGTGGGGTTCGACGGGGTAGGTCTCGGTAGCCAGCACGTTGCCGTTCGCGGCCTCCACGGTGAGCGTCGCGACCAGCGACCGGGAGCCGGAGCCGTGGTCGTTCACCGCGAAGGGAACGAGGACGCTCGCTCCGTCGAAGCGCGGATTCTCGGTGAAGTAGAGCTCGATGTAGGCGGCTTGCCGGCGGGTGAACGAGTCCAGCAGGACCGTCCGCACGGGCGGCAGCGACCAGGCCGCGGCGCACAGGCCGGCCGCCACCACGAACGCCAGGGCCGCTCGGATCAGACGCTTCCTCATGCCGGGGTGTGCCGCCGTTCGTAGCGCGCGGGGCGCTCCGCGGCGGGCCGGCGGAAACGGTGCTCGAAGAGCTGGCGCAGGTTGGCCATCCCGTCGGGCAGCGCGTTGAGCTTCACCTCGCCCTGGCGGTTGCGGTACTCGATGGGCACTTCGAGGTACCGGTAGCCGGCCTGGGTCGCGGCGTTCTTGATCTCCTGGGAGAAGGCCATGCCCGTCGACTTCACGTCCACGCCGTCCCAGACGTAGCGCCGGAAGACCCACATGCCGGACTGCGAGTCGCGCAGGCCGTTGCGGAACAGGGCCCGGCTCAGGGCGCTCAGCGCGTAGTTGGCGACGGTGTGGGACCGCTTCATCGCCGAGCGGTTCTCGCGGCGGAGCCGGTTGGTCGTCATGAACTCGACGTCGGCCTCCGCCAAGGTGCCCAGCAGTTCGGGCAGGGAGTCGAAGGGATAGGTGCAGTCGGCGTCGCCGGTCGCTATGACATCGCCCTTGGCCGCGCGGAACCCGGCGTGGTAGGCGTTGCCGTACCCCCGCTCCGGCTGGGAGACGACGGTGGCGCCGAGCGCGGCGGCCACCGCGGCGGTGTCGTCGGTGGAAGCGTTGTCGACGATGATGACCTCGGTCTCCCAGCCCAGAGCGCGGAGCGCGCTCGTGGGCACCGAGTTGACGACGGTGGGTAGGTTGGGCGCTTCGTTGAGCGCCGGAATCACGACGGAAAGCGTATTCAATTCATCCCCCGGTACCGGACCAGAACGGCGGCCGTGCGAGCGCCGCGGCAACTGAGGGCCTTCACATCGTGGAGTCTCGGCCGCACACGTCGAGCCGGGCGGTCTGCTGGGTGCTTCTGCTGTGGACGTCAACCCGGCATCCGGGCCAGCGGTGACCCTATCCGACGCGTGAGACGCCGATCCACCAGGGTGGCCACCGACAATGATCAAATTGCGGCGAATTCGGCCGGAAAAGGGATCAACCGACCAGCCACGAACCGACAGGCTTGATCTCCTTGTCGAGCTTGCCGCCCTTCAGCGCGAGAACCTGATCCGCGGTCAGCGGCTTGTCCCACACGAGTACGTGTCCGATGACGCCGGCCCAGGGTCCGCTCCAGATCCCGTGGTGGCGGGAGCGGCCCAGCTGCAGCGGCCCCTGGCCCGACCAGGCGGCCGCCACCGGGGCGCGGCCGGCCTCCTTGCCGTCGACGTACAGCGTCAGCGTCTTGCCCTGCGCGTCGTACACCCCGGTCAGCAGGGCCCAGGTGCGGACCGTGTTGAGACCGTCCGAGGTGGCGGCCACGGCGGTGGAGGCCGCGCCCTTCTCGTCGGTCTGCATCCGAAACACCCAGGACTTCTTGCCGTTGCTGTCCTCGCGGCCCAACTCGAACGAGAACGAGGTGCCGTCGCCCTGGCTGATGGCGAACCGCGAACCCCCGTCGGCCTCGTTGTAGACCCAGGCGGAGACGGTGAAGCTCTTGGACGCGTCGACGACCGGCTCGGCGGCCTGCGCGTACGAGTTGCCGTTGCTGCGCAGGCGCAGCACGTTGCCGTTGTCCACCTTGCCGAGTACCGCGTCGGGGCTGAGCGCGATGTTGACCTGGCCGGAGCGGTCGCGCAGCAGGTTCGGCTCGCCGGGGACGGTGGGCGCGTCGGGGTCCTGGCCGGGCGCGGCGGTCGCCGACTGCGAAGCGCCGCCGGGGCCCGGAGCCTTCCCCTTCGCGTCGCCCCTGTCCAGGATGAAGAGCCCGGCGCCGATGCCGAGGGTGCACGCCGCGACCGTGATGCCGGCCATCCACATCCGCTTGCGTCTGCGCTGCTGCGACTCCGAACGGTCCGCCATCGCCTGCCAGTCGGGCTGGGGAGGGGGCGTGAATCCGGCCGACTGCGGCTCCGGCTGGGGCTCCAGGGGCGGCTGCTGCGTGGGGTATGCCTGAGGGTGGTGCGGCGGCTCTGCGGCAGGGCCCGGCTGGGACAGCGGCTGCTGGTACGGATTGGGCTGCCAGGCCTGCGGGAAACCGTAACCGCCGGGCGTCCCTTGGGGGTAGCCATAGCCCGCCTGCCCCCCAGCGGGGTCCGGCGGGGGCGTGCTCGGGCGATCCGTACCGTCAGTCATGGGACGGATCGTAAAACATGACAGGCGGACCGCCACCAGGCGGTACGGCACGAACTCCGACGGGCCGCCTCGGTGGGCGCCCCCGGCCTCCGACCCGCGCCGCAGGATCGCCGGACACGGCCTCCCGGCCGCTCCCCGGTGCCGTCGGCAGCCGACGCCACGGCCCCTGAAACGATCAAAGGATCGCTTCGGATTACTCTGAAGCGATCCTTCGATCTACGACTTCGAAAAGTCGGGACGACAGGATTTGAACCTGCGACCCCTTGACCCCCAGTCAAGTGCGCTACCAAGCTGCGCCACGTCCCGATGTACCTTCGACCTGCGGGTTTCCCCGTGCTCGGCGGCACATGCAGAACATTACCCCACGCCGAGGGGTGTGCATGCACGGGTAATCGGCGAGGGGGAGGATGGGGTGGTGAACACACGGGACCGGGACGGGGAAGGGCGGGCGAGGAACGCCCGGCCGAGGGATGGGCTGGGGCGGCCGCTGCCCTATGGTGCGCCCGGCGTGGAGCGGCAGCCCGAGGGGGTGGTGCGCTCGCCCGCCGAGACGGTGCGGGAGGCGCAGCGGCTGCTGGACGCGGGCATGCCCTTCCACGCGCACGAGGTGTTCGAGGACGCCTGGAAGTCGGGCCCCGAGGCCTCGGCCCCGTTGTGGCGCGGGCTGGCGCAGCTCGCCGTCGGGCTGACGCACGCCGCCCGCGGGAACGCGGTGGGCGGGGCGCGGCTGCTGCGGCGCGGGGCCGACGCGATCGAGGGGCTGGACGGAGCCCCGTACGGGATCGACGTGCCGGGCCTGGTCCGGTGGGCCGGGGAGCTGGCGGGCCGGGTGGAGGGGCCCGGCCCGGCCGTCGACGCCGTGCGGGAGGCGCCGCGGCTAGCCGGCGGGCTGGAGTAGGTCCCAGCGATTGCCGTACAGGTCCTCGAAGACGGCGACGGATCCGTACGGTTCGTGGCGCGGGTCCTCCAGGAAGCGGACGCCCTCGGCGGTCATCCGGGCGTGGTCGCGGGCGAAGTCGTCGGTGTGGAGGAAGAAGCCGACGCGGCCGCCGGTCTGGTCGCCGACGCGGGAGCGCTGGGCGTCGTCCTTGGCACGGGCGAGCAGGAGGGCGGATTCGGTGGCGCCGGGCGGGCGGACGACCACCCAGCGGGAGCCGTCCGGGCGGGGGGTGTCCTCGGCCAGGTCGAAGCCGAGGGCGCGCCTGTAGAAGTCGATGGCCTCGTCGTAGTCGTGGACCACGAGGGCGGTCAGGGCGATGTGGGATGACATGCCCTCATTGTGCTCCGAGGAGTACGACCTCCAGGGTGCGGGGCCCGTGCACGCCTTCCACCCGGTCCAGTTCGATGTCGCTGGTGGCGGAGGGGCCGGAGATCCAGGTCAGGGTCCGGGCGGGGTCGAGCCGGTCCAGTGCCTGCGGTACGGAGTCCACCACCTGGTCCGGTACGCGGATCACGCAGACGTGGTGGTCCGGGATCAGGGTGATGCGGCGCCGGCCCTGGTCGCGGGCGCCGTCGAGGACGATCGTGCCGGTCTCGGCGACGGCCAGGGCGCAGCCGGTGACCACGCTGTCGACCCGGTCCAGTTCCTGCGCGGTGGCGGCCCGCCGGTCGTGGACGCGGGTCCGGCCGGCCGCGGACAGCCAGTACGGGGGCAGGCCGGGCGGGACGAGGACGGTACGGGAGCCGCGTTCGGCCAGCAGCCGCGTCAGGAGCGGCGGCAGGCCGTCCTCGTCGGTGCGGTGGACCTTCGCCCGGTATTCGGTGAGGTTCGCGGCGAGCAGGTCGACGCGCTCGTGCGGGGTGCGGGTGCCGTGCACGCGCAGGTAGTCCCGCGGGATGCCGGCGCCGGGATCCGGGCCGGGGCAGGGACCCGGGCCGGGCCGTGTGTCCGGGGCCGGCGGCGGTACGGCCCGGCGGATCCGGGCCAGGATGCGGTCCCTGCTGGTCACTGCGGGGTTCCCCGTTCTCGGGTCCACCAGTCGCGGAACGACTCGGCGGGTACGTCGGGCAGGTCGCGGGTGTCGGTCCAGGCGCGGCCGGGGCCGGGCAGCCGGCGCGGCGCCAGCCTGCGGGCGCGGGCCAGCAGGCGCTCCCCCGCGCGCAGGGCCGCGGGGCGGTCCAGGAGCAGCCGGGCGGCACGCATGGCGGCGCGTTCGGCGGTGTGCCCGTGCGTGGGGCGGATCCGCACGCGGATGCCGTCCCGGGTCACCGGGCCGCCCTGGGCGACCCGTTCCCGCAGGTGGACGAGGATCTCGGGGATGTCGATGGCGACCGGGCAGACCTCGTAGCAGGCCCCGCACAGGGTGGAGGCGTAGGGCAGCGAGGCGTCGATCTCGCTGCCGGTGCCGCGCAGTTGGGGGCTGAGGACGGCGCCGATGGGGCCCGGGTAGACCGATCCGTAGGCATGGCCGCCGGCGCGCTCGTAGACCGGGCAGACGTTGAGGCAGGCGGAGCAGCGGATGCAGCGCAGGGCCTGGCGGCCGGTCTCGTCGGCGAGGGTGTCGGTGCGGCCGTTGTCGAGGAGGACGAGGTGGAAGGCGGCGGGTCCGTCGCCGTCCGCCCCGCGCGCCGGGCCCAGTCCGGTCCACATCGTCGTGTACGGGTTCATCCGCTCGGCCGTGGAGGAGCGCGGCAGGGTCTGGAGGAAGATCTCCAGGTCGCGGAAGGTGGGGACGACCTTCTCGATGCCCACGACCGAGATCAGGGTCTCGGGAAGGGTCAGGCACATCCGGCCGTTGCCCTCGGACTCGAGGACGACCATCGTGCCCGTCTCGGCGACCATGAAGTTGGCGCCGGAGACGGCGACCTTGGCGCGCAGGAACTTCTCGCGCAGGTGCAGGCGTGCCGCCTCGGCGAGTTCGCGCGGGTCGTCGCCGAGCCCGTCGGGGGCGGGGCGGCCCCAGCGGCCCATCTCGGTGCGGAAGATGTCGCGGATCTCGGCCCGGTTGCGGTGGATGGCGGGAACCAGGATGTGGGAGGGGCGGTCGTGGCCGAGCTGGACGATGAGTTCGGCGAGGTCGGTCTCGTAGGCGGTGATCCCGGCGGCCTTCAGGGCCTCGTTGAGCCCGATCTCCTGGGTGGCCATCGACTTGACCTTGACGACCTCGCGCTCGCCGGTGGCGCGGACGAGTTCCGTGACGATCCGGTTGGCCTCGTCCGCGTCGACGGCCCAGTGGACGGTGCCGCCGGCGGCCGTGACGGCCGCCTCCAGCTGGAGGAGGTAGTGGTCGAGATGGCGCAGGGTGTGGTCCTTGACGGCCGCGCCGGCCGCGCGCAGACGGTCCCAGTCCGCCAGTTCGGCGACGGCCCGCGCCCGCTTGTCGCGGATGGTGTGCGTGGCGTGCCGGAGGTTGGCACGCAGCACGCCGTCCCGTACGGCCTCGCGCGCGGCGGCGGGGAAGGAGGGCATCCCGAGGTGGGCGGTGGTCATGCCGGTGCTTCCTCCTCGGTCGCGGCAAGGATCTCGGCAAGGTGCAGCGTGCGCGGCGACGCCCCGCCGCGGGTACCCGGTGCGGCCCCTTGGGCGCGCGGTGCTGCCCCGGCCCCGGTGCCCGGCGGTGCCCCGGCTCGGGTGCCCGGTCGTGCCTCGCCGCGGGCGCCCGGTGACGCGGCCGCATGGGGGCCCGGTGCGGACGCTCGGCGTAGGAGGCCGTCCAGGTGGGCCAGGCAGGAGTTGTCGGCGCCGCACAGGACCTCGGCGCCGGTGGCGGCCGCGGAGGCGATCTTGTCGGTGCCCATGGCGGCGGAGACGTCCGGGTTCTTGACGGCGAAGGTGCCACCGAAGCCGCAGCACTCCTCCGCGCCCGGCAGCTCGACCAGTTCCAGGCCCTTCACCGCGGCCAGCAGCCGCCGCGGGCGGTCCCCCAGCTCCAGGCCGCGCAGGCCGTGGCAGGACGGGTGGTAGGTGACGGTGTGCGGGAAGTACGCGCCCACGTCGGTCACCCCGAGCACGTCGACCAGGAACTCCGTGAGCTCGTACACGCGCGGCGCGAGCTCCGCCGCCGCGTCCGTCAGCTCCGTGCCGCGCCCCTCCCGCTCCGCCTTCCGGCCGATGCGCGGGTAGTGCTCGCGCAGCATCGCGGCGCAGGAGCCGGACGGGGTGACCACGTACTCGTAGCCGGCGAAGGCCGCCGCGGTGCGCCGCAGCAGCGGCTCGGTCTCGCGCCGGTAGCCCGTGTTGTACTGGGGCTGCCCGCAGCAGCTCTGGTCCGCCGGGAAGTCCACGGCGACGCCGAGCCGCTCCAGGAGACGTACGACGGCGATGCCGGTCCGCGGGTACAACGCGTCGTTGACGCAGGTGACGAACAGGGCGACACGCATGGTGGGCACAATAGCCCGGTGAAGAAGTTCTCAGTGATCGGCATAGGCGCGGGCGACCCGGACCACCTGACCCTCCAGGCGGTCAGGGCGATCGGCGCGGCGGACGCATTCCTCATCCTGGAGAAGGGCGAGGAGAAGGCGGACCTGACCGGGCTGCGGCGCGCGATGCTCGACGCGCACGCCCGCCCCGGCCACCGGCTGGTGGAGGGCCGCGACCCGGACCGGGACCGGACGCCCGCCGACTACACCCCGACGGTGGACGGCTGGCGCAGCGCGCGGGCCGAGCTCTTCGAGCGGTTCATCGCGGAGGACCTGGCGGACGGCGAGACCGGGGCGTTCCTGGTGTGGGGCGACCCGTCGCTCTACGACTCCACCCTCGCGATCCTCGACGAGGTGCTGGAGCGCGGCCGGGTGGCCTTCGAGCACGAGGTCGTGCCCGGCATCAGCAGCATCTCCGCGCTGCTGGCACGGCACCGGACCAATCTGAACCGGGTCGGACGGCCGGTTCAGATCACCACCGGGCGGCGGCTGGCCGAGGGCTGGCCGGCCGACGTGGACGACGTGGTGGTGATGCTGGACGCGCGGCACGCCTTCACCGCCCACCTGGACCAGGACCTGTACATCTACTGGGGGGCCTACGTGGGCACCCCGGACGAGATCCTGGTGCAGGGCAAGCTGGCGGAGGTCGCGGGCCGGATCGAGGAGCTGCGGACCGAAGCCCGCGCCCGCAAAGGCTGGATCATGGACACCTACCTGCTCCGGCGCCCGTAGCACGCAGGACTCGGTACGCAGTACGCAGTGCGCAGGGCTCAGCAGCAGGACGTGTCCGCGAGGTCCCGTGGGTCTCGCGGACGCGCCGCCCCCGGCTTCCGCCGGGGGCGGCGGTGCTGTCACGCCAGGTACGTCGGCACGGCGGCCGCGAGGCGTGCGTACTCCTCGGGCCGGTTGTAGATCTGCCCGCAGATCCGGAGGCCGCCGCCGCCCGGCCAGGGCCAGATCAGCACCCTGATGCGCAGCCGCGCCGCGATCTCCTCGCGCAGCTCGCGGGCCTCGTCCGGGGTCTCGGCGACGCCGGGCGGCAGCCGCAGGGAGCGCATGGCGAGGCCTTCGGTGTACGGGAGGGGTGTCAGCCCCGGGATCTCGGCGAGCAGCGCCGCGCCGTGGGCGGCGAGGGCGCTGTTGTGGGCCCGGACCTTGGCCGCGTCGAGGGCCTCGATCAGGTCGAGCCCTTCGGGGGCGGCGAGCCAGCCGGTGTAGTCCGCGGTGGCGCGGTTCTCGACGGAGCGCGGGAAGCCGTGGCCGTCCTCCCAGGACGGTACGAGGGCCCGGACGCGGTGGCGGTGCTGCGGGGCGACGGCGAGCAGGGCGGTGCCGGACGGGGCGTAGCCCCACTTGTGGAGGTTGCCGAACCAGAAGTCGGCGCCGCCGGCGAGCGGGTCGGCGAGCATGCCGGGGGCGTGGGCGCCGTCGACGACGGTGGTGATGCCGCGCTCGCGCAGTTCGGCGAGGAGCCGGGGCGAGGCGATGAGCCGCGCGGTGGGCGAGCTGACGTGGTCGAGTACGGCGACCCGGGTACGGGGGGTCAGCGCGGCCAGGACGGTCTCGCGGACGGCGTCCTCGTCGGGCAGGCCGGGATCCAGTGCGACCGTGGTGACCGGGGCGCGGCGGGCGGCGGCCGCGGTGACGGTGCCGTAGCCGTGGTCGGTCACGAGGATCTCGTCGCCGTCGGAGAGCGGGACGGCGTCGAGGGCGAGGTTGGCGCCTTCGGTGGCGTTGGAGATGAAGGCGAGGCCGTCGGGGTCGGCGCCGAGGTGCGCGGCGATCCGGGTGCGGGCCTGTTCGAGGCGGTCCGGCAGGGCGACGAAGAAGGCGTCGGGGTCGGCGTGGACCTCGGCCCGGAGCGCGGCCTGGGCCTCCTGGACGGGCACGGGGACCGCGCCGAAGGAGCCGTGGTTGAGGTGGGAGACGCGCGGGTCGAGGCGGAAGAGGGCGGGCCCGCCGGGGAATTCGCCGGGCCGTTCCCCTGCGGGGGGCTCGGCGGGGCGGTCGGCGGGGCGGGTCGTCTCGGTCACAGGACCTCCGGGGTGCGGCGCGGCTGTCGCCCGGATCATCTCCCGCCGCCCTCCGGGGCCGGAAGACCACCGGCTGCTGCCGGGCCGGAACCGGACGGTCTGCGCCCCGGCGGCCGTCCGTCTCGTCGCGGCGCGCGGGGCCTTCGCGCGCGGGGCCTTCGCGCGCGGGGCCTTCGCGCGCCGCGCCCTGCACGCCGCGGGCCGGCCCGGCGTGACGGCACCCGGCCGTGCGGACCGGCTTCGGCCGGGCCGCCCTGCCGCCGCCCGGCCCGGGGACGCCGCGGAGGGCAAGGGCTACGGCTCGCGGCCGCTGGTGGCCGCGTAGTACTGGAGGTCCTGGACCTCCACCGTGTGGTCGACACGGAACGGCAGATCGACCTTCGCCGATGCCTTCCCGTCCCGGACGACATGGGCCGCGCTGGTGCCCGGCTTGAGCGGCAGCAGCTTGGCATGGATCCCGGCCGGGGCGTCGTGGCCGCCCTGGGCCGTACCGACGGTCGTGCGGACGGACGCGGCTTCCGTCAGGAAGCTGAGCACCTCCACCGTGTCGCGGGCGGGAGCGCTCCCCTTGCGCAGCGACATCACCAGCGACTGGTCGCCCGTGGGGTCGGCGTCCGCGAACTGCGTGCGCGCCGAGAGGTACAGGGTGTCCCGGACGATCTTCGGCCAGCCGCCGGTCTTGAACCGGGTCAGGTAGTACGAGGTCAGGTCGAGGTAGGCGTGGCCGTTGTGCAGCGACGGTGCGAACTGGCTGCCCTCAGAGTAGTCGTTCCAGGTGGTGAGCTGGACCCAGTCGGCGCCGTCCTCGATGGCGCGCGTCCATGTGGCGCGCAGCGTCGCGGTGTTGCCGGCCTCGTCGTAGATGCCCTGGTTGGGGCGTGCGTCCTGCACGGACACGGGCTGCATCCAGATCTTGCCCATGCCGTGGGCCCGCTGGACGTCGCGCGTGGAGCTCTCCTGGCCGACGTAGCTGCGGCTGCCCCATTCGGAGAACCCGTGGCTGATCGGGGCGAAGTCGCCGCTGTGGGCGCCGAAATCGAGGAAGAGCGGGACGAAGGCGGTGCGGATGCCGTGATCGGTCTTGAGGATGCTGATGACCTCCGTCCACCAGGCCACGTTCTTCGCCTCCGCCTTGAAGGGGGAGACGACGAGCCGGCCGTCGGGGAGCCGGTGCGCGGCGGAGGCGTCGGCGAGCGTGGCGATGGCCCCGGCGAGCACGCGCGGGTCGTCGGTCTTCAGCGAGGTCATGTCCGGCATCAGCATGATCTTGAAGGACGGGTCCACGGAACGGGCCGCCGCCATGAGGAGGTTGGAGCGGTCCCAGTTCTTGCCGGAGAGGGAGAGCAGGTCGAGGGTGAAGCCGTCGATGCCGGCCGCCCGCGCCGTACGCACCTCCTGCTGGAGGTTGGCGTACTCCCAGTCGCCGCTCTTGGGCGTCACCGGCAGCGGCCGGTCGCGCAGCAGGCCGCCGTACCTGCCGTGTTTGCCGCTCTCGCCGTCGGGATTGAGGTAGTTGCGCGTGTAGTAGTCGTTGTCCGCGGCCGCGTTGTCGAGGGAGAGCGGGTACGGGGTGAAGTAGTGGGCGAACACCAGCTTCCTGCCCGCTTCGCCGGAGCGCAGGGCGGCCGGCTGGGGCATGTCGAAGGGCAGGGCGCCGGCCGGGCGCCCGGCACCGGAGTCCACCGCTCCCTCGGGATTGCCCTTGGCCGCCGCGCCCTTGGTGGGCGCCGGGCTCTGCTCCGGCTGCGGCGCGGCCGTGCCGGTGTCCGGGGCGGGGGCGGGCCCGGCCGCCTGCGGGGCGGCGGCGCCGTGTGCCGTGGCGTTCTGGGCGGGGGCCCCGCTGAGCGGGTCCCAGGCGATGCCGGTGGCCGCGCAGACGCCGACGAGGAGGAACGCGGAGAGCGCCATGGCCAGGAGCGGCCGGGCTCCCCGTACGGCGGGCCGGCGCCGGTGCGACACGGGCCGGGCCGTCCGGTCCCCGCCGCGCGTTCTTCGTCGTGCTCGCCGGTCCGTACGCCGGTCCGCTGTCATGCTGGCCCCTCCCGCGATGGCGCCCCGGTGGGGGCTGGACAGCAGTAGAGCCCATTACCGGCTCCCGGACAACCGTTCCCAGGGGCGGGGCGCCGGCACGTACGTCACACGCACGACGGGAACTACGCAGACCGAGCGGTCAGTCGGAGCCGGGCCCGGCGCAGCCTCCGCGCCACCATCCCGCGGGGGCTGCGCCGCCCCGCGGAGCCCCGTATTCCACGCGTCGTCAGATCGTGCGGGCGTGGAACGGCCCTGACCTGGGCGCGAGCGGACCCGCCGATCGGAATGCGACATTCCCCTAGCGATACGGCACAAGTGGCGCATAATCGACGTCACACGGCCGAAAGATCCCTGCGGGCGCGGCCGTACGGGGTCACGCATGCGATGGGGGGCATCGTGCCGATGGGGGAATCAGGGTCGACCGGAAGGCTCCCGGCGACGTCCGCCGAGATGTCCCGGCTGCTCACCGCCGTCCGCCGGGGGCGGGTGCTCACCGTCGCGGGCGGGTTCCGCGAGCCGCGGAGCCTGCTGGTGCGGGAGATCGCGCGGCGGCTCGCGTCCAATTTCTACGACGGGGTGGCCGTCGTGGACCTCGACCCGCTCGAGGGCGGCTACGGCGTCCGCGAACTGACGGCCGAGCTGGGCTCCGTACCCGGCGTGTCCGCACCACCCTGCGGGACGACGACGTACGCCGCGTCGTGGCTGGCCGAGCGGGACATGCTGCTCGTCCTGGACGGCACCGAGCAGCTCGGCCAGGACGCCCTGGCCTGGCTGCGCAGACTGCTGGCCGTGGCCCCGGGGCTGCGGATCCTGGCCGCCGGACGCTCCCCGCTCGCTTTCGAGCAGGAGCGCATCCACCGCCTCTGACCTCCCGGCCCGGCCCCGCATACGGGTCCGCCCCGGCCGGGCGCGGGGCCGGCCGGGGCGGAACGCGTCGACGAGTGTCAGCCGAGCAGGCCGAGCGCCTCGTTCAGGGTCGCGGACGGGCGCATGATCGCCGCGGCCTTGGCCGGGTCGGGCTGGTAGTAGCCGCCGATATCGGCCGGGGAGCCCTGCACCGCGATGAGCTCGGCGACGATGGCCTCCTCGCGCTCGGCCAGGGTCTTGGCGAGCGGCTCGAAGGCCGCGGCCAGCTTCGGGTCGTCGATCTGGCGCGACAGCTCCTGCGCCCAGTACAGGGCGAGGTAGAAGTGGCTGCCGCGGTTGTCGATGCCGCCCAGCTTGCGGCTCGGCGACTTGTCCTCGTTGAGGAAGGTGCCGGTCGCGCGGTCCAGGGTGTCGGCCAGCACCTGGGCGCGGGCGTTGCCGGTGGTGGCGGCGAGGTGCTCGAAGCTGGCCGCCAGCGCGAAGAACTCGCCCAGGCTGTCCCAGCGCAGGTAGTTCTCCTTGACCAGCTGCTGCACGTGCTTCGGGGCGGAGCCGCCGGCGCCCGTCTCGAAGAGACCGCCGCCGTTCATGAGCGGGACGACCGACAGCATCTTGGCGCTGGTGCCCAGCTCCAGGATCGGGAAGAGGTCGGTCAGGTAGTCGCGCAGCACGTTGCCGGTCACCGAGATGGTGTCCTCGCCGCGGCGGATGCGCTCCAGGGAGAACTTCGTGGCCTCGACCGGGGAGAGGATCTCGATGGTGAGACCCTCGGTGTCGTGGTCGGCCAGGTACGTCTTGACCTTGGCGATCAGCTGCGCGTCGTGGGCGCGGGTCTCGTCCAGCCAGAAGACGGCCGGGGCGCCGGTGGCGCGGGCACGGGTGACGGCGAGCTTGACCCAGTCCTGGATGGGCAGGTCCTTGGTCTGGCAGGCGCGGAAGATGTCGCCGGCGGCGACCTCCTGCTCCAGGACCGTGTTGCCCGCGGCGTCGACGACGCGGACGGTGCCCGCGGCGGCGATCTCGAAGGTCTTGTCGTGGCTGCCGTACTCCTCGGCCTTCTGCGCCATGAGGCCGACGTTCGGCACGGAGCCCATGGTGGCGGGGTCGAAGGCGCCGTGGGCGCGGCAGTCGTCGACGACGGCCTGGTAGACACCGGCGTAGCTGCTGTCCGGGAGGACGGCGAGGGTGTCGGCCTCGTTGCCGTCGGGGCCCCACATGTGACCCGAGGTGCGGATCATGGCCGGCATGGAGGCGTCGACGATCACGTCGGACGGCACGTGCAGGTTGGTGATGCCCTTGTCGGAGTCGACCATGGCGAGGGCCGGGCCCTCGGCGATCTCGGCGTCGATGGAGGCCTTGATCGCGTCGCCGTCGGGCAGGGAGCCCAGGCCGTTCAGGATCGCGCCGAGGCCGTCGTTGGGCGACAGGCCGGCGGCGGCGAGGGTCTCGCCGTAGCGGGCGAAGGTCTTCGGCAGGAAGGCGCGGACCACGTGGCCGAAGACGATCGGGTCGGAGACCTTCATCATCGTGGCCTTGAGGTGCACGGAGAACAGGACGTCCTCGGCCTTGGCACGCTCGATCTGGTCGTTGAGGAAGGTGCGCAGCGCGTCGACGTGCATGACGGACGCGTCGACGACCTCGCCGGCGAGGACCGGTACGGACTCGCGCAGCACGGTGACGGCGCCGTCGGCGGCGACGTGCTCGATGCGCAGGGTGCCGGCCTCGGCGATGACGGCGGACTTCTCGGTGGAGCGGAAGTCGTTCTCGCCCATGGTGGCGACGTTCGTCTTCGACTCGGGGGTCCAGGCGCCCATGCGGTGCGGGTGGGTCTTGGCGTAGTTCTTGACCGAGCCGGGGGCGCGGCGGTCGGAGTTGCCCTCGCGCAGGACCGGGTTGACGGCGCTGCCCTTGACCTTGTCGTAGCGGGCGCGGATGTCGCGCTCCTCGTCGGTCTTCGGGTCGTCCGGGTAGTCCGGGAGGGCGTAGCCCTGGGCCTGGAGTTCGGCGACCGCGGCCTTCAGCTGCGGGATCGAGGCCGAGATGTTCGGAAGCTTGATGATGTTGGCTTCCGGGGTCTTCGCCAGCTCGCCGAGCTCGGCGAGGGCGTCGGCGATCCGCTGGCTCTCCTCGAGGTACTCGGGGAACACGGCGATGATCCGACCGGCCAGGGAGATGTCACGGGTCTCGACATTCACACCGGCCGTCGACGCGTACGCCTGGATCACAGGCAGGAAGGAATACGTCGCGAGGGCCGGGGCCTCGTCAGTGTGCGTGTAGATGATGGTCGAGTCAGTCACCGGATGCTCCGCTCCACAGTCTGCGTCTCTCGTCTGCAACATTGCTCGACATCAAGATATCTCGTGATCGGGCCGGTCAGCACAGCCCCCGGCCGCCAGTCCGCGAGACGCGTGTCACGCGGGCCCCGGCGGACCCCGGAAAAGGCGAGAGCGCCGCCCGCGGCTGTTCCCGGCCGGGGGCGGCGCTCAGGTGTACGGGCCCCGATCAGGCCCGTACGTCGCATCAGGCGGCGAGGGCCTTCGGGTCCGGGCCGTACTGGTTCGGCTGCGGCTGACCGGCGGTGGCGGTCAGGACGAGCAGCCAGATGCCGCCGATCAGGGGGACGAAGGCGATGAAGTACCAGGCGCCGGACTTGCCGAGGTCGTGCAGACGACGGACGGTGAGGGCCAGGGTCGGCACGAGGGTGGCGAGGGCGTACAGGCCGACGATGAGGGAGCCGGCGCCGATGACGGCGTCCAGGATCGCGAGGACGATCACGACGGCCATCTGGAAGAGGAAGAACATCCAGTACTCCTGGCGGCGCGCGCGGCCGGAGAAGGTGGCGTACTTCTTCAGGACGTCGGTGTAGTGGTTCATGAGGGTCCCCCCAGAGGACGGTTGGTTCGGCCCGTCCTGCTGGAGCAAGCCGGGGCAGAACTTATGCCCCCCTTACGTCGCGGTCAAGCCAGTTGTCGTGACGGCAAATCGGCCACACGGCAGGATTTCCGGCGCCGAACATGCGACTGCCGGGCACTGGCGTGGCGTCGTGTCCGGGGAAGTCCGAAACGTCCCCGCCGGGGGCCTACTTGACACCCCGATGGCCACCCCGATCGTTACCCACATCGTTACCGCTCTGCGACACCGCGGCCCGGGACGCCGGAAGGAGGGCTCCGGCCTCCGCCGGACCGGGCCCCGGCGGGCGTCAGCCGATGTGGAAGGAGTCGCCGTAGACCTTCCAGTCGAGCGGCGTGTTCAGGTTCAGGTTGCCCTTCCCGAGGAAGACGCGCTGGGCGGTGTCGACCCGGCTGGTGTCGCTGTGCGCCTCCTCCTGCTTCATCGCCCAGACCCGGGCGTCGAGGAAGGCGTTCAGGTACGCGGTCTCGTTGCCGCCCTGGGACGGAGGCTTGGCCTTGGCCAGCGCACGCTTGCGGATGTTGCGGAAGCTGGTGGGGTCGCCGCCGTCCCCGTGCATGACGATGGCGTCGTAGTAGATGAACTGACCGAGCACGCCCAGCCCGTCCGACTTGCCCTGCTTCACGGACGGGTTGAAGTAGACCCGGTCGCGCTCGTGGTCCTGGGCCCTGCGGAACTCCGCGTCCTGGGCGGCCTTCGCCCAGTCCCCGGTGAAGTGCGGGTCGAGTCCGGCGTGCGAGTCGCTGCCGTCGACCTCACGCAAGGCGGGCAGGTACCCGGCGAGGACGTTGCCCGGCTTGACCTGCGTGTAGTACTCGACGAGGTCGAGCATGTCGCCGGTGCCGGAACAGAAGCCGATGATGCCGGCGGTGTAGCCGCGTCCGTCGCCTATGTCCTCGATGTACTTGTACTGCGCCTTCCAGTCCAGCGAGGAATTCTCCGCGCTGGAGACGATCTTCATGGCGATCTCCTTCTTCGCCGGATCGTCGAGCCCGGTGGCCGCCGCCACCGCCGGCGCCGCGGCCGGCGCCGCGGGGGCGGCATCCGGGGCGGCGGTGGCGTGGGCGGCGACGGGGACGGCGAGGAGTGCGCTGCCGAGCAGGGCTCCGGCCGCCGGCAGCGTGCGAGGAGAGGTGAACACAAGGCCTCCATGGGGGTGTTGAGGCGTCCCGGTTTCGTTAGGAAACTTTACTACCAGAGCTGAGGGCACCTCAATACCCATACGCGCGCCGGGAATTCCTTCGTCCGGTCAGCCCCGGGCGGCGAGCCGCGCCGTCAACTGCCGTTTGGCAGCGGGCCATTCGGGGCGTGTGATGCTGTAGACCGCGGTGTCGCGGATCCAGCCGTCGCGCATGACCATGTGGTGGCGCAGGACCCCCTCGTGCGTGGCGCCCAGCCCGGCTATCGCCGCCCGCGACCTCGCGTTGCGCACGTCGGTGAGAAACTCGACCCGGTTCATGGACATGGCCTCGAAGGCGTGGGTGAGCATGAGCAGTTTGGCCTCGGTGTTCAGGCCGGTGCCCTGCCGGGACGCGCCGAGGAAGGTGAAGCCGATCTCCAGCCGCCGGAAGGGGGTGCTGATCGCCATCAGCCGGGTCGACCCGGCGATCCGGCCCGTCGCGGCGTCCACCGTCGCGTACGGGATCTGCGTACCGGCGGCCCGTGCCGCCAGCGCGTCGTCGATGAAACCGCGCACCTCGTCGGGGTGCGGGACGATCGTCACCGGGAGTTCCCACAGCTTCCCGTCCTGGACCGCTTCGCACAGCCCGTCGTGGTGCCGGTGCGTGAGCGGCTCCAGCCGGACGCGCTCTCCGACGAGCGCGTCCTGCGGCCCGCCGGCCGACCGGTCCCCCGGGTCCCCCGTCGTCGATCCCATGTCCGCCCCGTCCGCCACGTTCTGATCGTTCGTCACGGGCGGACCCTATCCAGTGCCGGTCCGCTCCTCGATCAGCCCGCGTGCCGCGGGGTCGCCGACGATGATCCTCGAGACGGCCGGACGGCCGCCCGTCCGCGTGACGGTGACGGGCCCCCGGACCTGCCGCGGGACGCCCTCCCCGACGGAGGAGTATTCGATCACCATGGCGTTCTCTCCACAGAGGAGGGACGCCCACGTCCGCGGTCCTCCGGCGACGGAGGCGCTGTTGTAGGGGCCCACCGGAAGGCGGCTGCTCCCCCCTCCCGCGCCGGGCCTCTTCGCGACGAGCCGGATCGGAACCGCTCCCGCGTCGCCTTCCCCTTCAGGGGTGGCGACGATTCCGCAGGAGTCGCCCTGCACGTAGGCGATCAGGCGACCGTGCCCGTAGCGGAGTTCGGCCAGGACGGACGACGGGCCCTCGACGTCGGCCGGGAGGCCGCCGTCGACGTGGATCCCTGCCAGCCGGGCCAGCGGGATCAGCCCGGCCCCGCCGGAAACGGCCTCCCCCGCCGGGGCGGCGCCGCTCTCGCCTCCCGCGCATCCCACGAGGGACAGGGCGGCGACGGCGGCCAGGAGGGCCGTGGTCCGTAAGCCTGGGGCCATGTCAGAGCCAGCCGTTGCGGCGGAAGCCGCGGTGGATGATGAAGCAGGCGAGCACCATGACGCCGAGGACGAGCGGGTAGCCGTACGTCCAGTGCAGTTCCGGCATGTGGTCGAAGTTCATGCCGTAAACGCCGCAGACCATGGTGGGGACGGCCACGATCGCCGCCCAGGCCGTGATCTTGCGCATGTCCTCGTTCTGGGCGACCGTCACCTGCGCGAGGTGGGCCTGGAGGATGGAGTCCAGGAGGTTGTCGTAGGCGCCGATCTGGTCGGTGGCCCGGGTCACGTGATCGGCCACGTCCCGGAAGTACGCGCGGATCTCCGGCGGGATGGCCGGTATGGGCTGCGTGGCCAGCTGCTCGAGCGGGCGGCCCAGCGGCGCCACCGCCCTGCGCAGTTCCAGGAGTTCGCGCTTGAGCTGGTAGATCCGGCCTGCGTCGCCGCGCCCGCCGTTCTCGCTGAACACCGCGGTCTCGACCGCGTCGATGTCGTTCTGCACGGCGTCCGTGACGGCCATGTAGTCGTCGACCACGTGGTCGGCGATGGCGTGCAGGACCGCCGCCGGCCCCTTGAGCAGCTGGTCCGGGGCGCTCTCCAGCTCCTCGCGCACCGGGCCGAGGGTGCCGCGGCCGCCATGCCGGATGGTGATGACGAAGTCCTGGCCGGTGAAGGCCATCAGTTCGCCGGTCTCCACGACCTCGCTGGTCGCGGTCAGCTCCTCGTGCTCCACGTAGCGCACGGTCTTGAAGACGGAGAACAGCGTGTCGCCGTAGCGTTCCACCTTGGGCCGCTGGTGCGCGTGCACGGCGTCCTCGACGGCGAGGGGGTGCAGGCCGAACAGCTCCGCGAGCCCGGCCAGCTCCGACTGCTCGGGCTCGTGCAGGCCGATCCAGACGAAGCCGTCGCCCGTCTTGCGGACCCGGTACAGCGCCTCCTCGACCTCCGAGCAGTCCTCCTGCCGTACCCCGTCCCGGTAGACGAGGCAGTTGACCACCGCGCTGCCGAGCGGGGAGCGTGCGGGGTGGCTGAGGTCGACGGCCCGCCGGTAGCCGCGGCGCACGGCCCGGCGCAGGTTGCTGAACATGGACAACGGCGTACTCCCCTTCGGCGGATCAGCGGCCAGTCTGCCATCGTCTCCGGGCGGCCCCCGGCCGGGCTCACCCCCGGGCGGTGAGCCCGGCCGGGGGCCGCCGCCAGGCGGGCGGGCTCAGACCCGGTCGATGAACACGCTGGTCGACTTCACGCGGGCCGTGGCCCGCGCGCCCACCTCCAGGCCGAGTTCCTCGACCGCCTCCCGCGTCAGCAGCGACACGATGCGGTGCGGACCGGCCTGGATCTCCACCTGCGCGTCGACCGTGCCGAGCTTCACCCCGGTGACGATGCCCGGGAAGGCGTTGCGCGCCGAGGTGTACGCGGGCTCCTCGCCCTCGGCGCCCTCCTGTGCGGCCTCGACGCAGAACGCGGCCAGGTCCGGCCCGTCCACCATCCTGCGGGTGCCCTCGCGCCGGGTGGGGAAACGTTCGGCGTCCGCCCAGCGCCGGGCCGTGTCGACGCTCACGCCGAGCAGCCGGGCCGCCTGGCCGATCGTGTAGGACTCCATGGCCGGCAAGCCTATGCCCGTGCCGTGGCCCGGCGGTCACGCCGCAGGGCTGCGCAGTGCCTCCGCGGCCGCCGCCGCGACCACGTCCGCGACCGTCGAGAGGGCGGGCGAGTCCAGCTTCCACTGCTGCCAGTACAGCGGTACGTCCAGCGGCCGCCGGGGCACCAGCAGTACCAGCTCGCCCGTGCGCACGAGCGGGCCCGCCTGCTGCTCGGGCACCAGCCCCCACCCCAGACCGGCGACGACCGCGTCGCGGAAGCCCTCCGACGTCGGCACGTGGTGGCGCACCGGGCCCGCCCCGGCCGACGCGTCGCCGGTCAGCGAGCGGACGAAGGCGTCCTGGAGGTCGTCCTTGCGGTCGAAGACGATCGTCGGCGCCTCCCGCAGGTCCCGCTCCGGCGTACCCGTCAGGTACCGGGCGGCGAAGGCGGGGCTGGCCGTCGGCAGGTACCGCGCCCGTCCCAGCATCCGTACGCTGCACCCGGCGACCGGGTCCGGGGAGGAGGTCACCGCGGCCATCACCTGGCCCTCGCGCAGCAGGGCCGTCGTGTGCGACTCGTCCTCGCGGTGGAGCTCGATGCAGACCGGCGGATCCTGCGGGAGCCTCGTCAGGGCCGGCAGGAACCAGGTCGCGAGGGAGTCCGCGTTGACCGCGATCGGCAGCCGTACCGGGCCGCTGTCGTCGGCCATGCCGAGCTCGGCGCGCGCGTCCCGCTCCAGCCGGGCCAGCTGCCGGGCGAAGCGGACCACGACCTCCCCGGACTCCGTGGCCCGCACCGGTTTCGTCCGCATCAGCAGGACCCGCCCGGTGCGCTGTTCGAGGGCCTTGACCCGCTGGCTGACCGCGGAGGGCGTCACGTGCAGGGCGGCGGCCGCCGCGTCGAAGGTGCCCTCGTCCACCACGGCGAGCAGCGTGCGCACCTGGTCCAGGGGAAGCTCGTCCATCACAAGCGCTAATGGTACGTAAAAATCTTTAGCTGTACTGAAAGCTGCAGGCTGCCTACGGTCGGAGCCATGACACACGGCATCATCACCGCGGCCCTGGCGGGCTTCGGCACCGGACTCTCCCTCATCGTCGCCATCGGCGCGCAGAACGCCTTCGTTCTCCGTCAGGGCGTGCGCCGGCACGCGGTCCTCGCCGTGGTCGCCATCTGCGCCGTCTCCGACGCGCTCCTCATCGCCCTCGGCGTCGCCGGGGTCGGCGCCTTCGTGACCGCGTGGCCCGCCGCACTGACCGTCGTGGGCCTGGCCGGGGGCGCGTTCCTCGTCTGCTACGGGATCCTGGCCGCGCGCCGGGTGCTGCGGCCCACTCCCGGCGCCGCCCTCACCACGGAGGGAGCGTCCTCGGGGTCCGCCCGCCGGGCCGTGCTGACCTGCCTGGCGATGACCTGGCTGAACCCGCACGTCTACCTGGACACGGTGCTGCTCGTGGGCTCCCTCGCCGCCGACCGCGGCGACCTGCGCTGGGCCTTCGGCATCGGGGCGGGCCTGGCCAGCCTGACCTGGTTCACGAGTCTGGGCTACGGGGCCCGGCTGCTGAGCGGCCTCCTCGCCCGGCCCTCGGCCTGGCGCGTCATGGACGGCCTCGTCGCGGCGACCATGGTCACGATGGGCGGCCTCCTCCTGGCCCGCGCGTAGGGGGCCGGCGGATCAGGGCCGGGGCCGGGGCCGGAGGGGTGTCAGGCAGGGCGGGGGAAGCGCATGTCGGCGGTGGGGACCGGCCGGCGAAAGGGGCATAGTGCTTGCCGACGACCCGAGTCCCAGGAGCGCGCCGTGCCCGACCGTCCCTCCCCCGACGCAGCCCGGCCGGCGCCGCTCGTGGCCGCCACCGGGATCGTCCTCGACACCAGCGGGCAGGTCCTCGTACTGACCGGCTCGGACGGGGCGGACCCGCAGCTGCCGGGCGGCGCGGTCGAGGAGACCGAGACGCCGGAGCAGGCGCTGGCGCGCGAGCTGCGGGGGGAACTGGCGCTGGGCGCGCCGGTCGGCCGGCTGCTGGCGGTGGACTCGCGGCCGCCCGGACCGCTCGGCCGCTCGCTGATCGTGCACGTCCACCTCGTCGGGCCGCTCCCGCCGCAGGAGGCCGCGGCGGTCTCCCGCACCGGCCGCGCGACCGCCGCGGCGCACTGGCTGGGGCCGGAGGAGGCCTGCGCGGTCCTGCCGGCCCGGGTCGCGCCCCGGCTGCGGGCCGCGCTGGCCGCGCTGCACACCGGCTCCTTCGCCCATCTGGCCGACGGCGTGCCCCAGCCGGGCTCCCCGGCCGGCCTGGATCCGGCGCGGCGCGCGGCCCTGGAGCACGCGGGCGGACTCGACGCCGCCAGCCACCGGGCCAGCCGGCCGAAGGCCCTGACCGCGGCGAGCGTGCTGTTCACCGCCACCGACGGCCGGATCCTGCTGGTGCAGCCCGCGTACGGCCGCACGGACCGCTGGAACCTGCCGGGCGGCGGCATCGACAGCGATCTCGGCGAGATCCCGCGCGCCGCCGCCCGGCGGGAGGTCCGTGAGGAGCTCGGCCTCGACCTGGCCCCGGGCCGTCTGCTCGCCGTGAACTGGTCGCACAAGCCGGGCCGTCCGGCCCGGATCCGTTTCCTCTACGACGGCGGCGTCCTCGACGGCCCCGCACTGGCCCGCATCCGGCTGAACCCGACCGAGCTCCTGCAGTGGCGGACCGTCCCGCGCGAGGAGCTCCGCACCCTGGTCAAGGGTGCCCTGCGGCGCCAGATCACCGCCTGCCTCGCGGCCCGGGCCCGCGGCACCGGCCCGCTGGAACTCCACGAGGGCCGCCCCTGACCCGCTCTGCGGAGCCCCCGTGCCCGGGTTACCGTCGGCGGCATGGACGGTGATCGCCGCCGCGGGTGGCGCCAGTGCTTGCTCGCCGGGGCGGTGTTCGCCGTGTGCATGGCCGGCACCACCCTGCCGACCCCGCTCTACCCCCTGTACCAGGAGAAGTTCGGGTTCTCCGAACTCGTGGTGACCGTCGTGTACGCCGTGTACGCCTTCGGGGTCATCGGCGTGCTCCTGCTGGCGGGCAACGCCTCGGACGCCGTCGGCCGGCGGCCGGTGCTGCTGGCGGGCCTGGGATTCTCCGCGGCCAGCGCCGTCTGCTTCCTGGGCGCCACCGCGCTGGGCTGGCTGTACGCGGGACGGCTGCTGTCGGGGCTGTCCGCCGGGCTGTTCACCGGGGCGGCGACGGTCTACGTCATGGAACTGGCGCCGGCCGGCGGGGCCTCGCGGGCCACGTTCGTGGCGACGGCCGCCAACATGGGCGGGCTGGGCTGCGGCCCGCTGCTGGCCGGGGTGCTCGCGCAGTACGCCCCCTGGCCGCTGTACCTGCCGTTCGTGGTGCACCTGTTCCTGGTGGCCGTGTCGGCCGCCGTCCTGCTGGGGCTGGACGAGACGGTGCGCGAGCGGCGGCCGCTGGGCACGGTGCGGCCGCAGCGGCCGGGTGTACCCCCGCCGGTGCGGCCGGTGTTCGGGCCCGCGGCGATCGCCGCGTTCGTCGGCTTCGCGCTGTTCGGGGTGTTCACCTCGGTCAGCCCGGCCTTCCTCGCGCAGTCCCTCGATGTGCACGACCACGCCGTCAGCGGGCTGGTGGTCGCGCTGGCGTTCTTCGCCTCGACCGCCGGGCAGCTGGCGGTCGGCCGGGTCGGGGTGCGGCGGTCGCTGCCGCTGGGCTGCGCGGGGCTGCTCGCCGGGCTGGCGCTGCTCGCGGGCGCCCTGGTGTGGGACCTGCTGGCGCTGGTGGTGGCGAGCGCACTGGTCGGCGGGGTCGGGCAGGGGCTGGCGTTCCGCGGGGCCCTGTCGGCGGTGGCCGCGGCCTCGCCGCCGGACCGGCGCGCGGCTGTGATCTCGACGCTGTTCGTCGTGGCCTACGCGGGCATCTCCGTACCGGTGATCGGCGTGGGGCTGCTCGTGGACCCGATCGGCCTGGAGGGCGCCGGGCTGGCGTTCATCACGTGCATGGCCGCCCTGGTCGGTGCCGCCGCCGTGTACCTGCTGCGGCGGCCGGTGCCCGCCGACGCGTGACCGCGGGTACGGGCGGTGACGGGGGCGGGGGCGGATGCGGGGGCCGGGGCGGGGGCGGGAACACCGCCGCCCCGCGGCGCGGAGCGGCGGGGCGGCGGCGTCGGCAGGGGTCCGGGCGGGATCAGACCGCCGGGGCCGGGTAGGTCGGGTACTCCACGCCGGAGACGTGCTGGACCACGCGGATGACCTGGCACGAGTAGCCGAACTCGTTGTCGTACCAGAGGTAGAGGATCGCGTTGTCGCCGTCGACCTTGGTCGCGCCGGCGTCGACGATGGATGCGTGGCGCGAGCCGACGAAGTCCATGGAGACGGCGTCGGGCGCGGTGGTGAAGTCGATCTGGCGCTTCAGCGGCGAGTTCAGCGAGACGTCACGCAGGTGGTCGAGGACCTCCTCGCGGGTGGTCTCGCGGCCCAGACGCAGGCTGAGGATGGCGATCGAGACGTCCGGGACGGGGACGCGGATCGAGCTGCCGGTGATGGGCGCCTTGAGGTCGGGCAGCGCCTTGGCGACGGCGGAGGCGGCGCCGGTCTCGGTGATGACCATGTTCAGCGGCGCGGAGCGGCCGCGGCGGTCGGCCTTGTGGTAGTTGTCCAGCAGGTTCTGGTCGTTCGTGAACGAGTGGACGGTCTCGACGTGGCCGCGCAGCACACCGTACTCGTCGTCCATGGCCTTCAGCGGCGGGACGATCGCGTTGGTGGTGCAGGACGCGCAGGACAGGATCCGCTCGTCCGGCTTGACGGTGTCGTGGTTGACGCCGTGGACGATGTTCGGGACGTCGCCCTTGCCCGGGGCGGTCAGGACGACCTTGTCGATGCCGGGGCGCAGGTGCTTGGACAGGCCCTCGCGGTCGCGCCACTTGCCCGTGTTGTCGATGAGGATGGCGTCCTTGATGCCGTACGCCGTGTAGTCGACCTCGGAGGGGTCGTTGGCGTAGATCACCTTGATCGCGTTGCCGTTGGCGACGATGGTGCTGTTGGCCTCGTCCACGGTGATCGTGCCCTGGAACTGGCCGTGGATCGAGTCGCGGCGCAGCAGCGAGGCGCGCTTGACCAGATCCTGGTCGCCGCCGCCGCGGACGACGATGGCCCGCAGGCGCAGGCCCTTGCCGGAACCGGCCTTCTCGATGAGCAGACGGGCGACCAGGCGGCCGATGCGGCCGAAGCCGTACAGGACGACGTCGCGGCCCTCGCTGCGCTCCAGCTTGTTCTCGCCCGTGGCGCCGGAGACGGCCTGGGCGGTGAACTCGTCCACCGACAGGCCGCGGTCGTCGGCCTTGTAGGTGGCGGCGAGCATGCCGAGGTCGATCTGGGAGGGACCGAGGTCCAGCGCGGTGAGCGCCTGCAGGAACGGCATGGTCTCGGTGACCGACAGCTCCTCGCCGTCGATCTGCCGGGCGAAGCGGTGGGTCTTGAGGATGCTGACCACCGATTTGTTCACCAGGGAGCGGCTGTGGAGCAGGATGTTGACGTCCCGCTCCCGGTGCAGCTTCCCGATGATCGGGATCATCGCCTCCGCGATCTCCTCGCGGTGGTTCCAGTTGGTGAACGAGTCCTCGTTGACAGTCACAGGCTTTATCTTTCGAGCTAGGCGGCGCTCATATGCTAACCCCACGACTCATTGGCCGCTTAAGGGGTACCCGTCACACCGCGCGCCGCCCGGGTTTGCCCCGGTCAGCGCCGGTATGCGGCTCCGTTCAGAACCTCCTGCGCAACCTCAGCCCCATCGGGCGGCCGTCGGGGTCGACCAGGACGCGGTGCAGCAGCCGGGCCGGCAGCCGCTGCCCGGTGGGGATGTCCGGGGGGAGGTAGCGGCGCAGCCGGCCGGGCGGGCGCGGGCCGCGGCGGCCGCCCTCGTACCAGGCGTCGAGCGCCGCGGCGGCCTCCTCGAAGGCCCGGAAGGCCGCCGCGGGGTCGCAGAGCGCGGACGCGGCCTCCCGCGCGGACCGCGAACCGGCGTCGGCGTCGGCGTCCGGGGCGGCGTCCGGGGCGGGGTCGGCGTCCGGGTCCGCATCCGGGTCCGCGTACGGGTCCGGGTCCGCATCGGCATCCGCATCGGCATCGGCGAGGTCCAGGTGCTCGTGCATGAGCTCCAGGCGCAGGTCGCGGGCGAACACGCGGGCGCCGTCGCCCAGGCCGCCCGGGTCGAGCGGGTCCCGCAAGTCCCTGCTCTCGTCGTGGACGGCGCAGCCGAGTTCGGAGTCGTGGGTCCACGAGCGGAGGTTGATGTTGTCGGAGCCGACGGAGGCCCACACGTCGTCGATCACGCACACCTTGGCGTGGACGTAGACGGGGGTTCCGGCATGGTTCTCCAGGCCGTACACCGCGACCCGGTCCCCGCCGGCGCGGCGCAGCTCGGCCAGCGCGTTGATCCGCCCGATCAGGTTCATCGGCAGGGTGAGCCCGCCGTCCTGGTCGGGGAAGGTGGGGACGACGCCGATCATCCGCAGCCCCGGCTGCCGGCGCAGCGCCTCGGCGAATCCGGCCACGACCCGGGGCGACCACAGGTACTGGTCCTCCAGGTAGATCAGCGCCCGGGCCCGCCGCAGCGCCTTGAGGTAGCCGCGGGCGATGCTGCGCTCGCCGTCCGGGGCGAAGGGGTAGCCGAGCAGCAGCCGGTTCGGGTAGGTCCGCAGCAGCTGGACGGTGTGGGTGCCGCAGGGTTCCGGGTCGGGGGTCTGCGGCGGCAGCGGGTCCGCGCTGATGTCCTCCCGGTGCAGGTGCTCCCGCAGCCGGGTGAGGGGGCTGCGGCTGAGCGGCGCCGGGTCCTCCCAGCGTTCGCGGAAGACGGCCTCGACGTCGCCGACGACCGGTCCGCGCAGGGCGAGCTGGACGTCGTGCCACGGCGGATGCGGCCCGTAGGCGGCGGCCATGGGCAGCGACTGGCGGTCGCCGCGGTGCCGGGCGTCGTCGTTGCGGTTGTGGCAGAGGTCGATGCCGCCGACGTACGCGACGTCCCGCTCGGGGCGGTCGCGGTGGCGCAGCACCACCAGCTTCTGGTGGTGGGAGCCGCCGGGCCGGACCCGCATGTCGAGCAGGCACTCGCCGCCGGCCCGGGCGAGCTCCTGGCCGAAGCGGAGGTTCTCCTCCAGGCTGAAGCGGAGGCCGTCCAGGTGGGAGCGCCACAGCAGGCCCTTGACCATGACGCCGCGTCCGGCCGCCCGGCACAGGACCGTGCCGATCTCGGTGCCGGGCCCGTCGAGCCGCTCGTCGGGGTCGCCGCGCCAGTCGGTGAACAGGAGCAGGTCGCCCTCGCGCATCGCCTCGACGCCCGCGAGGAGCTCGGCGAAGTACGAGGCGCCGTGGACCAGCGGCCGTGCCTCGTTGCCCCAGGACCAGGCGGCGCCGTCCGGGCGCCGGTCGTCCAGGCGGGTCGCCGGGTTGCCGCGTTCGCCGCGCACCAGGAGCCATCGCACGCGAGTCATCGGACCGGCCCTCCCGCGTCGTCGAGCCGTTCGACGAGGATCATCGCCACGTCGTCCGCCAGCCGGCCCTCGGTGTGGCGGACCAGGGCCCGGCACAGCCGGTCGAGGAACTCCCGGGGCCCGCGGTCCGGCATGGTCGCCGCCGCCGCTTCCACGGCGCGCTTGGCCTCCCGGTCCTCCATGTCCTCCATGGCCTCCGGCAGGTCGAAGAAGGTGTTGCCGCGGTCGCGGGCCTCGTTGACGCCGTCGGTGTGCAGCAGCAGGCGGTCGCCCGGCAGGAAGGGGTAGCGCTCGCGCCTGCCGGGCGGGCCCGCGATGAACTCCCCGAGGCCGAGCGGCGGCAGCGGGGAGCCGGGCATCAGGGCCTGGACCTTCCCGTCGCGCAGCAGCAGCGGCGGCGGGTGGCCGCGGTTGACCACCTCGACCACGTGACCGTCCGGCACCTGGGCCACCACCGCGGTGACGAAGCCCTCCACGAGCGCCTCCTCGTCGACCGCGCCGGGCACCGCGGCGTCCCGGCGCATGGCCGCCTCGCAGTGCCGGACGACGTCCACCAGGTCGTCCTCGTAGTAGACGGCCTCCCGGAAGGCCCCCAGCACCGCCGCGGCCGTGCGGACGGCGGGCAGCCCCTTGCCGCGGACGTCCCCCACGATCATCCGGATCCCGTACCGGGTCTCCATGGCCTCGTAGAGGTCCCCGCCGATCTGGGCGCCCTTCTCGGCCGCCAGGTACAGGCTGGCCGCGCGGAGCGGGCCCAGCCGTTCGGGCACGGGCCGCAGCAGGACCTTCTGCGCCGCCGAGGCGATCCGGCGGACCTGGTTCAGCTCGCTCGCGCTGCGCGCACGGGCCATGCGGCTGGTCGTCACGCTGGCCACCGACACCAGGAAGAGGGCGAGGAAGTTGCTGTAGACCTGCTGGTTGCCCCACGCCTGGTTGTACGTGGCGGTGGCCACGCTCACCGCCACGGCCAGGCCCGCCGCCGCGATGGTGCCCTTGGGGCCCATGGTCACCGCGGCCAGCGCCGGCGTGGCCACCAGGAGGGGCCCGGTGTACAGGACGTGTGCGGGCGTGAACTCGATGGCAAGCACCAGGAGCGCGATCGCGAAGGGCACACACTCCGCGAGGACGAAAAGGACCTGGTGGTGGCCGCCGCCTCCCGGTCGGGAAGAGGGGCGGCTGGGCGCCCGCATGCTTACAGCCTGCGCCGTCAGGGCTCGTCACCGCCACTCGCCGCCGTTCGGGGGCCTCGGAGGCCGCTCTCCGGTGGCCGCTGCCCGCCGGCCAAGGTCGGCCGGTCGCACCTCCGTACGGCCGACCTTGCGGCGTTCCCGGCGTAGGGCCGCGGGGCCGCGGGCATGTGCTTGCGTGCGCACACCGGGGCCGGGTCCCGGACCGGGGAGCGCCGCAGCCGTACGAGCCGTGGAGGAGCGACAGGTGAGCACCAGGTGAGCGGCGGCCCCGCGGACGACCCGGCCGCCCGGCCCGTCCCCGGCACCACGGCGGAGACGGATACGGATACGGATACGGATACGGGGACGGAGGCGGCCGGGAGCGGGCCCGCGGTGTCGCGTGCCGAGTTCGACTCCGTCTTCGCCTCGGTCAGCACGTGGGGGCGTTGGTCCCCGGCCGACCGCGGCGCCTGGAACCGGGTCACCACGGACCATGTGCGGCGGGCCGCCGCCCTGGTGCGGTCCGGTACGACGGTCCAGCTCGGCCTGCCGTGGAACACCCGTGCCGGTCCGGACAACAGCAGACCGGCCCTGCACCACATGACCGACCTCGGTGACGTGGAGGCGCCCGAGCCCACCACGCACAAGGACTTCATCGCCGCCGACTACCACGGCAAGGCCGTGAGCCACCTCGACGCGCTGTCCCACGTGGCCTACCGGGGCCGGCTCTACGACGGCCGCCCGGCCCGGGAGTACGTCGACGCCGGGGGCGCCCGCTTCGGTTCGGTGGAGGCCCTCGGCCCCCTGGTCACCAAGGGCGTGCTCCTCGACCTGCCGGCCGTCCTCGGGACCGACTGGCTGGAGCCCGGCCACGCGGTCCGCGCAACGGACGTCGCCGCCGCGGAACGGGCCCTCGGGGTGACGATCGACGAGGGCTGCGCGGTGCTGCTGCGCTCCGGCCGGTTCCGGCGGCGGCGGGAGCTCGGGCCCTGGGACGCCGACGCGGCCGGGGCCGGCCTCCACGTGGACGCCGTACCGCTGCTCGCCGGGCGCGCGATCGCGCTGCTCGGCGGGGACGGGGACAGCGACGTACGCCCCTCGCCGGTCGAGGGCGTGCACTCGCCCGTCCACGCGCTGGCCGTCGCCGCCATGGGGGTGCCGCTGCTGGACAACCTGGACCTGGAGGCGCTGTCCGCCGCGTGCGCCGCGGCACGGCGGTACGAATTCATGGTCGTCGTGTCGCCGCTCAGGGTGCCCGGCGGCACGGGCTCCCCGGTCAATCCGGTCGCGATCCTGTGATGCGGTCCTGTGCTGCGGTCCTGTGATGCGGTCCTGTGACGCACGGGCAACACTGCAAGAACGACCCCTTTCGGTCATATTGATTTAAAAGCGGAGGAATATACTCGGAAGGCGCTCACAGGCAGCACGGCAAGGGGAAGTGGTGCAGATGGGGGTCACGGGAGGCCAGATCAGCCCCGTACGCTCCCGTGAGCGTTTCCTGCTGGGCGAATCGGTGGAGGGCAGCGTCCGCGGTCCCATCCTGAACTCGTGGATGCGCAGCAGGATGCTGGGGCTCTCACCGGAGCAGACGGACCTCCCCTACACGGACGACTTTGACCCCGACAGCCGGCTCGTCCGGGCGGCCGCCCCGGTCCTCGACCAGCTCCAGACGCGGTTCTCGGGCAGCCAGATGAACATCTCGCTCGCCGACGGGAACGGCACCGTGCTCCAGCGCCGCTTCGGGGAACCGGCCCTGGCCGGCCGGCTGCCGCCCATCCAGAGCGTCCCCGGATTCGTCTTCGCCGAGCGCTACGCGGGCACCAACGGCATCGGGCTCGCGCTCGCCGAGCGGCGGCTGTGCCAGGTCTACGGCGCCGAGCACTTCGCCGAGCGGTCACAGGCCAACGCATGCTCCGCCATCCCCATCCGCGACCAGTTCAGCGGCCACATCGTCGGCGTCCTCTGCTTCGGGTATCCGCGCGGCTACGAGGACCCGTCCCTGCCCGTCCTGGTCCGCCGGGCGGCGGAGTCCATCGAGCGGCGGATCATGGAGCAGAGTTCGGCGCGCGAGCGCGCCCTGCTGCGGACCTACCTCGACGCCCGGCACCGCGCCCGCGGCGGGGAGACCGGCGACGACGGGCAGCTGATCGGACTGGACGAGCTCACCGACGGCGGGCTGGACCGGCAGGACCAGATGATCCTCAAGGCCAGGGCCACCGAACTCATCTGCTCCCCGCAGCGGGCCGCGGTGGAGGTGTCCCTCTCCCACGGGCGGGGGGTCACCCTCCTGAGCAGCCCGGTCACGAGCCTTTCGGGGGTGGAGGGCGTCGTCGTCGAGGCGGTGCTCACCGGGGAGTCCCCGCCGGCGCACCACCTCGCCGCCTCGAAGCACACCGCCTCCGCCCTCGGCGCGCTCTCGCTCGCCGCCACGGAACACGCCGAATCGCTGCCCTGGCACCTCGCCGACAGCGCCGCGCACCGTGCGGCCGACGCCCCCGGCGCGGTCCGGGGCCTGGTGCTGGTGGGCGAGCCCGAGGTGGGCAAGTACGCCGTCGCCGCGCGCCGCCGCCTGGAGCTGCTGGCCGAGGCCAGCACCCGGATCGGCACCACCCTGGACGTCAGCCGCACCGCCTGGGAACTCGCCGAGACCGCCGTGCCGCGCCTGGCCGACTACGTCACGGTCGACCTGCCCGGAGCCGTGCTGCGCGGTGAGGAGTCCGCCGACCCGCAGGCCGACCTGCGCCGCACGGTGGTCCACGGCATCCGCGACGACTGCCCCTTCTACCCGGTCGGCCACCAGGTGCGGCTGGACCCGGGCACCCCGCACATGCGCTGCCTGGAGGGCGAGCCCGCCGTACTGGAGACCGACCTCCAGGCCACCACTCCGGCCTGGATGGTCCCGGGCCTCGACCACGCCCGGGGGATCCTCGCGCACGACGTGCACTCCATGATCTGCGTCCCGCTGCTGGCCCGCGGCGTGCTGCTCGGCATCGCCACCTTCTACCGCTCACAGGACCCCGCCCCCTTCGGGGACGACGACACCCGGCTGGCCCAGGAACTCGCGGCCCGCGCCGCCCTCTGCATCGACAACGCCCGCCGCTACACCCGCGAGCACACCCTCGCCCTGGCCCTGCAGCGCAGCCTGCTGCCGCGCGGTCTGCCCGAGCAGGGCGCCGTGGAGGTCGCCCACCACTACCTGCCCGCGGAGTCCGGGGTGGGCGGCGACTGGTTCGACGTCATCCCCCTGTCCGGCACCCGCGTCGCCCTGCTGGTGGGAGACGTCGTCGGACACGGGCTGCACGCCGCCGCGACCATGGGCCGGCTGCGCATCGCCGCCCGCAACTTCGCCGAGCTGGAGCTGGCCCCGGACGAGCTGCTCACCCATCTGGACAACCTCCTGGTACGTCTGGACCGGGAGGAGGAGGACGCGAGCGCCACCGGCAGCAACGGCATCGTCGGCGCCACCTGCCTGTACGCCGTCTACGACCCCACCTCGCAGGTGTGCACGATGGCCCGCGCCGGCCACCCTCCGCCCGCACTGGTCGATCCCGACGGCCGCGTGACCTTCCCCGACCTGCCCCCCGGACCGCCCCTGGGCCTGGGCGGCCTGCCCTTCGAGACCGCCGAGATCCGGCTCCCGGAGCACAGCACGCTGGTCCTCTACACCGACGGTCTCGTCGCCGACCGCCACCGCGACATCGACGTGGCGCTCGACCAGCTGCGCGACGCACTCGCCCACCCGGACCGGAGGCCGGAGGACACCTGCCGGGCCGTCATCGAGGCCGTGGCGCCCGAACACCCCGGCGACGACATCGCGCTGCTCGTCGCCCGCACCCGTACCGTGCCCGCGGACCGGATCGCCACCTGGGACCTGCCCCCGGACCCCTCCCTCGTCGCCGACATCCGCAGCGCCGCGACGCGCCGGCTCGCCGAGTGGGGGCTGGAGGAACTCTCCTTCGCCGCCGAGCTGATGCTCAGCGAGCTGGTCACGAACGCGGTCCGCTACGGCAGCGAGCCCATCCAGGTGCGCCTGATCCACGACCGGTCGTCCCTGATCTGCGAGGTCTCCGACGGCAGCAGCACCGCTCCGCACCTGCGGCGGGCCGCCTCGACGGACGAGGGCGGACGCGGCCTGTTCCTGGTCGCGCAGCTCTCGCAGGCCTGGGGCGCCCGGTACACCCCCCACGGCAAGGTCATCTGGGCCGAGTGCGCCCTGGACGCGGCATGACGGCAATGTCGGACATATACCGATAGCTCCAAGTAGCATCCTGACTGTTCCGCATCGCAGCAAGACCTCCCCCAGGCGGCCCCGGAGACGTCCGTGCATGACACTCCCGTCACCTCGACGAGCCCGCCCCCGCCCTCCGGCGGGGAGCCCCTCGTCCGGGTACGAGGTCTCGGCAAGCGGTTCGGCGGCACCGTCGCCCTGGACTCGGTCCATCTCGACATCCACGGCGGCAGCGTCCTCGCCCTCCTCGGGCCCAACGGGGCCGGCAAATCCACGCTGATCAAAGTGCTCGCCGGGGTCCACCACCCCGACGCGGGCGAGGTGACGGTGGCCGGGCATCCGGTCCCCTCCGAGGCCGCCTCCCGCCACATGTCCTTCATCCACCAGGACCTCGGTCTCGTCGAGTGGATGACGGTCGCCGAGAACATCGCCCTGGGCACCGGCTACCCCCTGCGCCGCGGCCTGATCTCGTGGCGGCGGACCCGCGAGCGCTGCGACGGGGCCCTGCGGATCGTCGCCGGGCACCTCGACGCCGACGCCCGGATCGCCGACCTCGCCCCCGCCGAGCGGTCCCTCGTCGCCATCGCCCGCGCCCTGGCGAAACAGGCCCGGCTCTTCGTCCTCGACGAGCCGACCGCCACCCTTCCCGCCGCCGACTGCGCCCGGCTCTTCGACGTGCTGCACACCCTGCGCGACCGCGGGCACGGCATCCTCTACGTCAGCCACCGGCTCGACGAGGTCTACGAGGTCGCCGACACCTTCGCCGTCCTGCGCGACGGCCGCCTCGTCAGCCACGGCCCCCTCGCCCCCTACTCCCCCGCCCGCCTGGTGCGCGACATCGTGGGGCACGAACCGGCCCGCCGCAGACCCCCGACGCCCGCGGACGGCTCCCCGGACAGCGCCACGGCCGCGACCGGGTCCCCCACCGCGGCCCCGTCCGCGGAGGGCCGCCCGTCCGTCCTGCGCCTCGACGGCGTGTCGACCGCCCGCACCGGGCCCGTCGCCCTCGACCTGCGCGAGGGCGAGATCCTCGGCATGGTGGGCCTGACCGGCGCCGGCCACATGCACCTGGGCCGGGCCCTCGCCGGCGCGCTGCCGCTCCTCGGCGGCCGGGCGCTGCTCGACGGCCGCCCGTACCGGCCGCACACGGTCGCCGAGGCCCTCCGCTCCGGCGTCGGTTTCGTGGCCGGCAACCGTCAGGAGGAGGGCTGCGCCGCCGATCTGACCGTCCGGGAGAACTTCCTGGCCAACCCGCGCGCGGCCGGCGTGCCCTGGTGGCGCTGGACCGGTCCGCGGCGCGAACGCGCCGAGGCCCGCGCCCTGATCGAACGGTTCTCGGTGCACCCCCGCGACAGCGAGCTGCCCATCGCTACCCTGTCCGGCGGCAACCAGCAGAAGGTGGTCGTCGGCCGGTGGCTGCGCGGGAACCTGCGCCTGCTGATCCTGGAGGAGCCGACCGCCAGCGTGGACGTCGGGGCCAAGGCGGCGATCCACCGCATCCTCGACGCCGCGGCCGGGGCGGGCCTCGCGGTCCTCCTCATCTCCACCGACTTCGAGGAGGTCGCCGACCTCTGCCACCGTGCGCTCGTCTTCGGCCGCGGGAGCGTGACGGCCGAGCTGGCGGGCGCGCACCTGAACGTCACCGAGCTCACGCGCACCGCCTCGGCGCTCCCCGCGATCACCGGAAACGGTATGGGCCGGTGATCCGCCGCCGCGCCCACTTCGTCGGCACCTACGGCCTGCTGACCCTGACGGTCCTGCTCTTCCTGGTCTTCTCCCTCGTCCTGCCGGACACCTTCCCGACGATGGACAACATCTCCTCGATCCTGTCCAACCAGTCGATCCCCGCCATCCTCGCCCTCGGCGTCACGGTCCCCATCGCGGCCGGCCGGTTCGACCTGTCCATCGGCTACGGCCTGGGGCTGGCCCACGTCATGGTGCTGCACCTGATCGTCGACGAGCACTGGCCCTGGCAGCTCGCCTGTCTCACGGTCGTCGTCGGAGGGGGGCTGGCCGGCATCGCCAACGGGATCATCGTCGAGTTCGCGCGGATCGACTCCCTCATCGCCACGCTCGGCACCGGCAGCATGATGTACGCCGCCACCGGCTGGATCACCGACGGGGGCCGCATCGTGCCGGGCCCCGAGGGGCTCCCGCCCGCCTTCACCGCCCTGTACGACTCCACCTTCCTCGGGCTGCCGCTCCCCGCCTTCTACGTGCTGGCCCTCGGCGCCGCCCTCTGGGTGCTGCTGGAACGGCTGCCGCTCGGCCGGTACCTGTACGTCATCGGCTCCAACCCCCGGGCCGCCTCGGTCCTCGGCATCCCCACGCACCGCATCTCCGTCGTCGCCTTCGCCGCGTCGGGCCTGATCGTCGGTTGCGCCGGGGTCCTGCTCGCGGCGCAGCAGCAGATCGGCAACCCGAGCGTCGGCCTGGAGTACCTGCTGCCCGCCTTCGTCGGCGCGCTGCTCGGTTCCACCGCGATCAAACCGGGCCGGGCCAACGCCCTGGGCACGCTCGTCGCCGTGGCCGTCCTCGCCGTGGGACTCGCCGGGATCGGCCAGCTCGGCGCACAGTTCTGGGCGACCCCGCTGTTCAACGGCGCCACCCTGCTGATCGCGGTCGGCCTGGCCGGCTACTCCGCCCGCCGACGGCTGCGCACAGGCGCCCTCACGGCCCCAGGGGCCGAGCGGGCCCGGCACGGCCGGCAGGACGCACCCTGAAAAACCACCTCGCCGCGCACAGACCGTCAGGAGCACCGTGTACCCCCACCGCATGACCCTTCTCGCGGCCGCAGCCCTGCTCACGGCGGCCGTCGCCGGATGCGGCGGCGGGGCGGGCACCACCGGGCAGTCGGCGGCCGGCTGCCCGGCCGTCCTGCAGGCGGCGCGGGAGGCGGTGACGAAGGCCGAGAGCACCGACAGCGCGTGGACCGGGCCCACGACCGGCCCGGCCGCGGTGCCCGGCAAGAGCATCGTCTACGTCGCGCAGACCATGACCAATCCGGGCGTCGCGGGAGTCGCCCAGGGACTGCAGCGGGCCGCGAAGGCCATCGGCTGGGAGGTCCGGGTGATCGACGGGGAGGGCAGCCCCGCCGGGATCCAGGCGGCACTGAGCCAGGCCGTCACCCTCAGGCCCTCGGGCATCGTCATCGGCGGGTTCGATCCCCGCCTGACGTCGCAGCAGGTGGCGCGGGCCCGGGCCGCCGGCATCCCGCTCATCGGCTGGCACGCGGTCGACGCCCCCGGCCCGAGCACGAACCCGCCGCTCTTCACCAACATCACCACGAAGGTGCAGGACGTGGCGAGGATCAGCGCGGACTGGGTCATCGCCCGGTCCGACGGCGGGGCCGGCGTCGTCCTCTTCACCGACGACTCGATCCCCTTCGCCCGGACGAAGGCCGACCTGATCGAGCGGCGGCTCGCCGACTGCCCCGGCGTTCAGCTCCTGGCGTACGCGAACATCCCGATCCCGGACGCGAGCCGGCGCACCCCGCAGGAGGTCTCCTCCCTCCTGTCCCGCTTCGGGAAGAAGTGGACCCACTCGGTCGCCATCAACGACCTCTACTTCGCCGATGCCGCCCCGGCCCTGCGCGCCGCCGGGAAGCCCGGCGGCGGGCCGCCCGCCAACGTCGGTGCCGGCGACGGCGATCCGTCCGCCTTCCAGCGCATCAACAGCAGGCAGTACCAGGCCGCCACCGTCCCCGAGCCTCTGGCGCAGCAGGGCTGGCAGATCGCCGACGAGTTCAACCGGGCCTTCGCCGGCCGTCCCGCCAGCGGCTACGTCGCCCCCGTGCACATCGTCACCGCCGACAACAGCGGCGGGGCCACCTCGTGGGACCCCCGGGGCTACCAGGAGGCGTACGAGAGGATCTGGCGACGCGGTTGACGCTCTCCCCCGCGGGCCGGCCGGCTCAGGCCACCGGGCGGGCCTCGGCGCGCACCGGGCTCTGCCGCGGCGCCTGCTCCCGGTCCCGGCGGAAGACGATGTCGGCCATCCGGCGCTCCGGCCCGCGGCGGCGCAGGACCTGGTAGGCGACGAAGGCGGCCGGGCCGAAGAAGACCTGGGCGGGGATGATGCCGGGGGCGTCCCCGGTGGCGGCCGCGATCAGGTGCAGGGCGGCCACGGGCGCCGCCGCCCCGAAGAGCACCACCAGCGCGATCCCGGTCCGCAGCCCGGGCTTCCCGTACGCCTTGTAGGCGGTGGTGGTGAAGAGGGCGTAGGCCAGCAGGTCGCCCATGCCGACGACGGCGCCGAGGTCCTCGCCGATGCGCAGGCCCGCGGCCGGTGCGTACGGATAGCCCTGGACCGCGTCGGCGAGTTCCTGGGTCAGCGGGACGACCCAGGCGAAGAAGGCGTCGTAGGCGGCGAGCGCGAGCAGGAACCACGCCACGTTCTTCAGCCGCATGCCGCCCTGGACGTTGAGGTTGGTGGCGGAGACCACGACCAGGCCGACGACGCAGCTGTTCGCCACCCAGTACGGCGGCGCGGTCTCACCGAAGGCCAGGTGCGTGACGAGGACACTCGCGATCAGCGCGGTGATCAGCGCCCAGCGCAGCCGGCCGTTCGCGATGAGGGGCTGGTAGCCGACGGACAGTCCACCGGCGAAGACCAGGGCGAGCACGACCGGAAGGACGGCGCCCGGCAGCGCGAGGTAGACGTACGGCAGCGCGAGCACGAAGCCCATCATCATGAAGATGTCACGGCCGTTGAAGACGCCGACGGGCGGCCGGGCGGTGCGGACGGCCCGGAAGTACGCGATGGTGCCGACGACGACCGCCAGCGCGAGGGCCGCGGTGACCGCGAGCTGGAAGAAGACGCTCATGCCTGGCTCCGGGTGAAGGTGTGCTCCAACAGGTCGCAGCGGAGGGGGAAGCGGCGCGCGGCCTCCTCTTCGTCGAGCGGCAGGACGGTGACGCACGCGTCGATGCCCCGGTCCAGGAGCCGCCCGGTCACCTCGGCCGTGGTCGCGGTCCGCGAGGCGACCTCCACGTGGAGGCGGCCGTCGGGGCCGGTCTCCGCCTTGTGGCGCAGCGGCCATGGCATGCCCGGGGTGCCGTCGAGGGCCTCCACGATGTCGCGGGGGGTGACGACCGAACCGGCGGTGCGCAGCAGGGTGCCCGCTTTGCCGAGGATCTGCGAGACGGCGGGCACGGCGGCCAGTTCGCAGTCCGGTTCGCCGTCCAGGGTGCGAACCACGTCGCCGGTGTTGTACCGCAGGACCGGCATGCACTCCCGGTAGGGGTAGTACGGCGTGACGGTCAGTTCGCCGAGCTGTCCGGGGGCGACGGGCTCGCCCGTGTCCAGGTCGAGGACCTCGGTGTAGCCCATGTTGGGGTCGATGTGGAGGTGGTGCTTGCTGCAGGTGCGGCCACCGACCGGCAGCAGTTCGGTCATGCCGAAGTTGTCGCCGACGGTCTCGGCGCCGAAGGTCTCGCGCAGGGCCCGCACCAGGGCCGGGGACACGATCTCGCCGCCGGCGTAGATCGACCGGAGGCCGAAGTCGTCCGGTCCGTAGCCGCGCCGGCGGGCCGCGGTGAGCATCCGGGCCAGGTAGCTGGGGTTGCCGGTGAGCAGGGTGGGGCGGGTGCCGTTGCTGCCGAGGAGGTGCTCGACGGACTCCTCGGGCGGGATCTGGCCGACCACGTGGCAGGAGGCGCCCACGAGCCGGCAGACCTCGACGTCCTCCTGTACGGCGGCCGTCGCCCGGGAGCTGAGGTTGATCTGCATCCGGTCGCCGGGGCGGATGTCGCCGCGCAGCACCACGGACAGGGCGATCAGGGCGGGCCAGAGTTCCATCTCGTAGCGGGAGAGCCACATCTGCACGGGGCGGCCGGTGGTGCCGGTCGTCTGGGTCGCGAGGTAGGGGGCGCTGCACAGGAAGTCGGCGGGGCGCTCGATCAGGTCGGCCTTGCGGGTCACCGGGATCCGGGTGAGCGTCTCGGTGGTCAGCCCGTCGAGGTCGATGCCGGCGAGCCGCTCCCGGTAGAAGGGCGAGAGCCGGGCGAGTCTGCGCACGGTCCGCTGGAGCGCGCGGTTCTGCAGGTCGCGCCGCTCGTCCGGGTCGGCGAACGGTCCGTCGGCCAGTTCGTCGACGTCGTCGCCGAGCGAGCCGAACTCCTCCAGCGTGGCGAGGGCGTCGGCGACCAGCCGCTCCACGGCCCGTACGTTCAGTTTCCGGCCGAACACCATGGCCATCGCCACCCGGACCTGCCGGACACCGGTCTCCAGCACGCGTGCCTCCTCTCGGGGGAAAGAAAAGGGGGTGGGGGCGACGCGCCGCCCCCACCCCCCGAATCTGCGTCAGCTGGCAGAGCAAGAACCGAAGAAGACGGCCGTCATGGCGCCCATGACGTACTTGAACTGCTTGGCGCTGGTCTTGATCGCGCTCATCGGATCCTCCTTGTGTCGCTCCTGGTGGACGCGTGTTCCGTGCCCGGCGAGGGGCCGGTCCGCGCATCCCTGGGTGACAACACCCTGGCGCGATCGCGGTGCCCCGGGCAATGATCGGGTCCGTTCAACGGACCGGCGGAAGCGGAGGGCGTCACCACCGTTCTCGCAGATGAGCCGGGACGAACGGGGAGTTACGGACACCATCCGACCGATGGGGTGCGTTACGGAAGGGGGACCGCTCATGGCCAGATCCGGCACTGAGGGGCGGGGTGTACTGGAGGGTGCGTTCGCCCTCATGGAAGTGCTCGCGCACGGCGACGAGGTGGGCCTGACCAGGCTCGCTGCGGACGCCGAGCTGCCGAAGGCGACGGCGCACCGGCTGCTCGGGCAACTGGTCGCGCTGGGCGCCGTACAGAGCTCCGCGGGCCGCTACCGGCTGGGCCCGAGGACGTTCCGGCTGGGGCAGGCGTGGCATCCGGCGCGGGCGCTGCGGGCCGCGTCGGCCCGGCCCATGCGGGAACTCGCCTCCGCGGGCAACAGGTTGGGCGTGAGCCTGTCGGTGCCCGAGGCGGGGCACGCCGTCGTGGTCGGGAGTTCGCGCAGCGAAGTGGACGACGTCTTCTCGCTGCATCCCGGTGTGGTCCTGCCGCCCGGGAACGCGGCGGAGCTGATTCTCACGGCGTCCACTCCGGAGGCGGGACCGCCGCGGGGCTGGTCGCGGGCCGCGTGGTCGCGGGAGGCGGCGCGGGCCAGGGAGCAGGGCATGGCCTTCCAGTACGGGCAGTGCGTGAGTGCGCTGTCGTGCGTGGCGGCGCCGGTGTATTCGGAGGCGGGGCACGTGGTCGCGGCCGTGGCGGCCACCGCGCTGGACGGCAGGCAGATCGCGGTGCTGGGTGAGGCGGTGGTCCGTACGGCGTCGATGGTGAGCGCCAACCTGAGCAGGCTGCCGGCTCCCGCCGCCCGGCCCCGCCGCGAGTGGGAGCACGCCCGGACCGCGGCCGACCGGCCCCCGCACGCCGTGATGGCCCGGGGGCATTAGCACGCCGGCCGGTGGGGGAGGCGGAGGCCGTCCCCCACCGGCACACCGGTTCAGCGCAGGTCGAGGCGCATCAGGACCCGGGGGTGACCGGCCAGGACCGAGGTGGTGTCGGCGGCGTGCACGAAGCCGGCGCGTTCGAAGTTCTCGCGCAGGCCCGCGTACGCCATCGTCTGGTCGACCCGCGCGTCGCCGTTGTCGAGGGGATACGCCTCGATCGCGGGTGCGCCGTGGTCGCGGGCGAAGTCGACCGCACCGGCGATGAGGGCGTGCGAGACACCCTTCTTCCGGTGGCCCGGGCGTACCCGGATGCACCACAGCGACCAGACCGGCAGCTCGTCGACGTGCGGGATCGTGCGGCTGCGGGCGAAGGAGGTGTCCGCGCGCGGAGCGACGGCGGCCCAGCCTACGGGCTCGCCGTCCTCGTAGGCGACGACTCCCGGAGGGGTGCCGCCGCGGCACAGCCCGGCGACGTACTCGCCCCGGGCCGGACCACGCAGCTCATGGTTGAGTTTCGAAGGGATGCGGTAGCTGAGGCACCAGCAGACGTTCGCGTCGGGGGACTTCGGACCGAGCAGGGTAGGGACGTCCTCGAAGACCGACGCGGGGCGGACTTCCATGGTCATGGGACCACAGTGCCACGGGTGACGGCGGCCCCCGCCCGGCGGGAACGCCGGCCGACGACTTGTTCGACGTCGGTAGTATCCCTCGAACTTCCGCGCGAAGCGCGCTTTTCGAGAGGTTCCGACATGCCCGTGTCCCTTCCCTTCAGCGTGCTGTCCGATGCATTCGCCGCCGCTCCCCACCGCTTCTTCGCCCCGCTCAGGGAGCGGGCTCCGGTACACCACGAGCCGGCGATCGACAGCTACTTCGTCTCCCGGTACCAGGACGTGAAACGGATCCTGACCGACCACGAGGCGTTCACCACCGAGGTGTTCCAGGAGCGCGCCGAGCCGGTGATGCGCGGCCGGGTCCTCGCCCAGATGAGCGGAGCCGAACACACCGCCAAACGGAAGATCGTCGTACGCGGGTTCACCGGAGCGGCCCTCCAGCAGCAGATGCGCGCCATCCGCGCCAACGCCGCCGACCTCATGGCCCCGTTCCTCCGCCGGGGCCGGATGGACCTGGTCAACGACTTCGGCAGGCCGTTCGCCGTCCATGCGGCCCTGGACGTGCTCGGCCTCGACAGATCGGACTGGCGGCGGGTGGCCGACTGGTACGGCGGGGTCGCCGAGTTCGTCACCAGCCTGGCCCTCACCCCCGAGCGCCGCCGGCACTGCCTGAACTGCGCCGAGCAGTTGGAGGCCTACCTCGTCCCCGTCATCCGGGAACGGCGCAGCCGCCCCGGCGAGGACCTGATATCGACGCTGTGCACCGCCGAGTTCGAAGGCGTCGGCATGAGCGACCGCGATGTCACCGCGCTGATCCTCAACGTGCTCATCGCCGCCGCCGAGCCCGCGGACAAGACGATCGCGCTGCTGTTCAAGCATCTCATCGACCACCCCGAGCAGCTGGCGCAGGTCCGCCGGGACCCGGACCTGCTGGGCGCCGCGATCGCCGAGACCCTGCGCTTCACCCCGCCCGTCCAGCTCGTCCCCCGCCGGGCGGAGGAGAGCACCGTGATCGCGGGCACCACCCTCCCCGCCGGCGCCACCGTCTTCTGCATGATCGGTGCGGCCAACCGCGATCCGGCCGCGTTCGGCGCCCCGGACACCTTCGACATCCACCGCACCGACCTGGGCACGGCCCGTTCCTTCACCGCGGCCGCCCAGCACATGGCGTTCGGGACCGGGCTCCACCAGTGCGTCGGCGCGGCCTTCGCACGAGCCGAGATCGAGACCGTCGCCGCGATGCTCCTGCCCCTGCTGGACAAGGTCCGCTACAGCCCCGGCTTCCGCTACCGGGAGACCGGCCTGTACACGCGGGGCCCGGTCTCCCTGTCGCTGGACTTCACTCCCGTCCCCTGAAAGGGAACCTGCCGCGGCCGGCGCCCCTCTTGCACGACGGCAGCGGCCGGAACCGGCCACGCCCCGTACTCCCCCCGGCCCCGCAGGCCGGTTACGGACCACCCCCCACCCCCATAGGCGAAGACGACCATGACATCGACCGACATCACCAGAGCCCTCAACGACCTGCTGTTCACCCCCGGTCTCGACCTCACGGAAGCCGTGGACCGGCATTTCGCCCCCGACTACCGGCAGCGCACCGACGGCGTGTGGAGCGACCGGGCCTCCTTCGTCCAGCACATGACGCGTCTGCGCACCCTGGTCCGCAGCGGAACCATCGAGGTCCACGACGAACTGCGCGACGGGCCGCGCTACGCCGACCGCCACACCGTCACCCTCACCCAGCACAACGGACGCACCTCCCGCACCGAGGTCTACCTCTTCGCCCGGATGGCCCCCGACGGCCGTTTCCAGTCCGTCGAGGAGACCACCCTCCTGGTCACCGGCCACCCCGACGACAGGAACCTCGGCAGCCTCAAGTGACGTGCACAGGGGCCTGGTCAGGGCTTTGACGGAGAACACCGACCACTCATGAGAGCGCTCTCCACGCCGCCGACGACGCGGAGAGCGCCGGTGCCGGAGCAAGGAGGACGAAAACAACATGGTGTCCGTGGGAGAAAGACTCAGCAGGGCCCGAGTGCGGGCCTTCATCGGCCGTGACGAGGAACTCGAGCTCTTCGCAAGGGCGTTGGACGGAGACGTCCGGGCGCCCTTCGCGTTCTACGTGTGCGGGCCGGGCGGCATCGGGAAGTCCACGCTGCTGCGGCGGCTGGCCGACCACGCCCGTACGGCGGGCCGGCTGCTCGTCGAACTCGACGGCCGGTTCGTCAGCCGGGATCCGGCAGATTTCGAGCACGCCGCAGGGCCGTTCCTCGACGTGCCGGGCACGGTCCTGTTCGTGGACTCCTTCGACCACTGCCAGTGGCTGGAGAGCTGGCTGTGGCACCACTTCCTGCCCCGTGCCGCGGACGACACCCTCGTCGTGCTGGCCGGACGGCGCGCTCCGCAGCCACAGTGGACCGCCGACCCGGCCTGGTCCCGCCTCCTGCACGTGACCGAACTGGAGCCGTTCTCCGCGGAACAGGCCCTGAGCCTGCTGGTCGCGGCGGAGATCCGGCCCGAACTGCGCGACCGGGTGCTCCGCTTCGCCGGCGGCAACCCGCTGGCGCTGTCCCTCGCCGCCGCGGCGGGATCGGCGGGCTGCGCCCGGGAGGAGATCTGGGCCCCGTCGGCCGATGTCCTGCGCACCCTGCTGGCGGGGCTGATCGGCGAGGTCCCCACGGCCTCCCACCGCCGCGCCCTGGAGGTCGCGGCGCAGGCCCATTCGACGTCCGAGGAACTGCTGGCCGGCGTACTGCCCGGAGAGGACGCCCATCTGCTGTTCTCCTGGCTGCGGGACCTGCCGTTCATGGAGTCCACGCACCGGGGACTGCACCCGCACGACGCCGCCCGGGAAACCCTGGCCGCCGACCTGCGCTGGCGTGCCCCCAACGCGTTCGAGGCGATCCGCCGACGGCTGGCGGACGAATACCTGCGCCTCCTGCGCGAGGCACCCGAGGAACGGGTGTGGACCGTGACCGACGAGCTCTTCTACCTCTTCCGGGAGGGCGAGACCCTGTCCCGGCTGCGCACCTGGTCCCGCGAGGACGAGATGCACGACCGTCCTCTGCACCCGGAGGACCTGGACGTCGTGCTGCGGATGGCCGAGGAGACCGAGGGGCCGGCCTCGGCGGAGCTGGTCCGCTACTGGGCTCGGCGCCAGCCCCAGGCCTTCAGCGTCTACCGTCTCGTGGGCACGGGCCGGATCGCCGCCTTCACGGCCCGCCTCGTCCTGCCGTCCCCGCCCGACCCCGAGGACCTCGCCACCGACCCCGTGGTCGCCGCGGCGTGGCGGTACACCGATGCCACCGCCCCGGTGCGCCCCGGCGAGCACATCGGGATCAGCCGCTTCTCGGTCTACCCCGAGCGCTACCAGGTGCCCTCGCGGGTCATCGACCTGAGCAGCTCCCGGGCCCAGGCGGAGGCGGCCCGGGCCCGCGGCCGCGCCTTCGGCTTCGCCGTCTTCCAGGACGCCGAGACGTGGGCCGAGCGCGTCAGGGGCACCCTGTGCGACACCGGGGCGCGGCCCCGGGTGGGCGAGCACACGTACGGGCTGTTCGGCGTCGACTGGCGCGAGGTCCCGGTGGAGAGATGGCTCTTCCACTTCATATCGGCCCCCGACGCACCGGTCCCGGCCGCGCCGTCGGCCGTCTCGCGCACCGCCTTCGACCAGGCCGTGCGCGAGGCGCTGGCGCACTGGCGCGACCCGAGCGCCTTCGCCGCCTGCGTCCTGATGCGTACCCGGCTGGCGGCCGATCTCGGCGAGCCGGTCGAGGAGTTGCGGGCCCTGCTGCGCCGGGCCGTGGACGACCTCGCCGGTGACCCGCGCGGGGTGCGTGCCCGCGAGGCCCTGACGGCGGGGTACTTCTCCGGCGTGCCGACCCAGGAGGGCGCGGCCCGCCGCCTGGGCCTCCCGTACGGCACCTACCGCCGCCACCTGCGCCAGGGCCTGGACCTGCTCTGCGAGGCCCTGTGGCAGCAGGAACTGCAGGGCCCGCGCTAAGGGCTGTCCCGTAATCCCCGGCGGGCGCACGACGACAGCTACGGCACCTCGCTGCGTTGTCGGAACGCCCGAATACGCCCAGTATGAGGACGCCCCTCCGCCTTGCGATGCACCGCATCTGACGCCGCGCGCTGATCCACCGGGGATTACGGGACAGCCCTTAGGCCGGCTCTCCTTCGGACACAGCCCCTGGTCAGGCCCCGATGGACAGGTGCGGACAGCAGTGGACACACCCCGTCCCGGGCGGGCCTGGAGAGTGGACACCGGTCGGCGTGAGTCTGTGCGCCATGAACACAGGACGCGGCCGGCAAGCCCGGGCGGCCGCCCCGGCCCGCAGGCCGGAAGCGCGGCCGGTCTCCGGCCCGGGAGGTACGGGCGGAGTCCGGCCGGGCGGCGCAGCCGGCAACAGCCTGCCGGACGTCCGGCCGCTGGGCTCCGCCCGGGCCGCCGTCGGCCGGCGGCCCCTCCGGACCGGCCCCCTGCGCCCGGCCCCGCATCCGCCCGGCCGCGACCCGGCGCCGGATCCTCACCGCTGATTCGCCTCGAAGCCAACCACCGCCCCGCACATCCATCGAAAGAGATGTCGTCATGACCACTGCCAACCCGCCCTACCTGACCGGCCATTTCACTCCTGTCGTGGAGGAGGTCACGGCCACCGGCCTGACCGTCGAGGGCACTCTCCCGCCGGAGCTGTCCGGCCGCCTGCTGCGCAACGGCCACAACCCGAAGCCCGGCATCACCCCCACCCACTGGTTCAAGGGCAGCGGCATGGTGCACGGCATCCGCCTGCGCGACGGCCGCGCCGAGTGGTACCGCAACCGCTGGGTCCACACCCCCGCCCTCGACGGCGCCCCCTACATGACCGACAAGGGCCCCGACCTCACCGCCAGCGCCGCCGGCACCCACGTCATCGAACACGCCGGCCGGCTTCTCGCCCTGTGCGAAGCCAACCTCCCCTTCGAACTCGACGGCGAACTCCGCACCGTCGGCGCCTACGACTTCGACGGCAAACTCCGTACCGCCATGACCGCCCACCCCAAGGAGGACCCGGTCACCGGCGAACTCCACTTCTTCGCCTCGTCCCCCTTCCCCCCGTATCTGACCTACCACGTCGCCGACGCCACCGGCGCCCTCGTCCACACCGCCGAGGTCCCCACGGCCACCGCCGCCCTCAAGCACGACTTCGCCCTCACCCGCCGCCACATCGTCTTCATCGAGGGCAACGTCACCTTCGACCCCACCGAACACTCCGGCATCCCCTACGGCTGGAGCGACCACCAGCCCTCCCGCATCGGCGTCATGCCCCGCGGCACCGACGGACACCACCACATCCGCTGGTACTCCATCGAGCCCGGCAACATGCTCCACGTCTCCAACGCCTACGAGGACGGCCAGGGCCGCATCGTCCTCGAAGGCCCCACCGTCGACCGCGAGGGCTTCCGGCTCTCCTGGAACTGGTGGACCGGCGCCCCCGGCCGCGGCACCGAACCGGTCGCCCGCTCCTACACCCGCCGCTGGACCATCGACCAGACCGCCGGCACCGTCGACGAGCACATCATCGACGACCTGCCGGTCGAGTTCCCCACCCTCAACGAGGAGTACCTCGGCGCCGAGAACCGCTACCAGTACGCCATCGCCTTCCCCGACGAGAACGGCCTCGGCGGCTACGGCCTCGTGAAGTACGACCGCACCACCGGTGCCCGCCGCATGCACCAGGTCGGCGACGCCCGCCTGCCCGGCGAGGCCGTGTTCGTCCCCGCCGCCGGCGCCACCAACGAGGACGACGGCTACCTCCTCACCGTCGTCTCCGACCTCAAGCAGGACGCCTCGCAGCTTCTCGTCCTCGACGCCACCGGCCTCGGCAGGATCGCCACCGTGCATCTCCCGCACCGCGTCGCGGCGGGCCTCCACGGCTCCTGGATCCCCGACTCCCCCGCCACGGCCTGACACCCGGCCCGCACACGCGTCAGGGGCCGTTCCAGATTTCTCTGAAACGGCCCCTGACCTGCGACTCTCTCGAGTCGGGACGACAGGATTTGAACCTGCGACCCCTTGACCCCCAGATCGATGGGTCGGAGGAAATTTCGCAACATATGCCTCAATCTGGGGGCGCACAGCGTGCACATACGTACCGGCCGTGCGCCCACCAACGTGGGCGCTGGTCCCCAACTGGTCCCCAAGGAGCGCCACTCGGCCCTCGGGCCCGCCCCCCGTCACGGACGGCGCCCGGGTGCTTGTCGTTGCCGGTCTTCTGCACGGCGAGGCTCTGGGTTTCGCCAGCCCGGTGCTGCTGGTCCATGGGTGGTGGCAGGATGCTCGGTCATGGCAACGAGAGATGGCAGCGATGAGGCGTACGTCGTTGGGTTGTGCGAGCGGATCCTCGGGGAGAACGCCCTGACACAGCACAGGTTCGACTGGCTGCTCGGGGATCCCGGATCAGGCGGCCAACGAGTCCAACCGCCGGTCGACGCCTACTGGCCGGGCCATCAGCTGGTGGTCGAGTACCGCGAACTGCAGCACGACCAGCCGATGCCCCACTTTGACAAGCCGAACCGCCTCACCGTCAGCGGCGTCCACCGCGGCGAGCAGCGCGCCCTGTACGACGCCCGGCGCGATGAGCAGATCCCCGCGCACGGGCTGCGCCTGGTCCTCATCCGCCCCGCCGACCTGGATGCGGACGGCCGCGGACGACTGCGCCGCAACGAAGCGGCCGACCTGGCGGCACTGAAGAAGATCCTCGCCCGCGCCAGTGACGAGGACCGGGTTACCGACGCCTTCCGCACCTGGCTGCTGGCCGAAGGCTGGACACCCGTCGATCCCACGGACCGGTGGACCGACCTGGAAGCCCTACGCGGCTGGGAACGGCTGATCTGCGAGGCCAAGGGCCGCACCAGCGAGAAAGGCATCGACGCCGACATCGCCTATGGCCAACTGCTGCGCCGCATGACGAGCCAGGACCCGCACACGCGCTACGCCCTCGTCGTGCCGTCCTCCTCCCTCAAGGCCGCCGCACGCGTCCCGGCCCACGTCCGACAGCTCCTGCGCATCGGCGTCTACGAGGTGACGGATGACAACAGGGTGTGCCGGCTGACCGACTGATCGGTGCCGGGTACCGCGTCGGTTTCGGCTTCACCACCAAGGTGTCCTCCGAAGCCCACGCGCCGTGCGTTGCCACCTCGTTGTACGAACCGGACACCAGGCGTTGCGGCGCGGAGTTGCCGTCCAGGCCAGTAAAGTCGAGATCCGCCCGTGTGCTGGAGATCGCACCCCACCTGCCCTGCCTGGATGCGAGAATGCGGCTCTTGGCCGGAGAGTGCATTGGCTCAAAGTGGGGCACAAGCACCGACAAAGCGGGGGTCGCCATGGCGTTGGCCATGTGTCCACTGTGCAGCGACGATGAGGACATCGTGGTGGTCCGCACGTTCGACGGCGGACGTCGGCTCGTGAAGCACGGGTGCGGTTATGAATGGGAGCACAGGGAGCCCACCGTCCCGCATAGGGAGCCGCTCCGCTCCTTCCAAGACCTCAAGGCCCGTTTCCCGAACGCCGAGGATGTCGATCGCGAGCAGTTGGAGCGCGTGACCCGGCTGAAGGAGCAGTACCTCGCCGTCAAACCGGACCTCGACCCTGACGTGGCGGCCTACTGGGCGAAGTACCAGCAGATCTTCTCCCCCGACGGGCTGTGGACCTGCGACCCCAGAGCCCTGAAGGACTTCGCCAACTCCGAGGTCGGAGCCCGCCCCGGCAATCAGGCCACTTTCAACTCCGCGTGGAACGACATGGGCGACGCCGCGGCTGGGGAGGCGACCCGCCAGACGATCGAATACCTCCTGCACGGACCTTCCGACGTGCCGCTCGAAGACCGGCTTGAGCACCTGCTGTCCGGCACCAAGCCGTTCGCCATGACCGGCTTCAAGGAAGCCCTCCTCACGAGGGTCCTCTGCGTGACGTACCCCGACCGCTTCCTGACGATCCTGAAATACACGACCGAGGCCGGCGGCAAACGCGAGATCGCGAGGATGGTCTACGGCCTGGAGCTGCCGTCCCCCGAGTCGGTGAACTGGACCCGCGGCCGGCTCATCCTGTGGAGCAACGACCTCCTTCTCGACCTCGCCGGCGAGGGCTTCGCCAACCGACAGCACGCCGCCGCGTTCCTGTGGTGGGCCAAAGATCAGCCCGGAGGGCGACGGGCAGCTTGACCAGGGTTCCGTCGACCTTGGCCACGCACGGCCCCCTGGCCACCTTCCACGCCTTCGAAGCTGGGACGGCCTCCGCGGGGCCATAGGTCTGCACGTCGTCGGCGTAGGTGAACGGCGAGAACGCCACGTCACCACGCACAACGCCGGGCATACCCTGCGTGGTCCTCAACTGGTCCCCACCGACCTGGCCGCGCTCCACCGTCAGACGGTCGGTGAGCCGTAGCCGCCTCGACCAATCCTCGAGCTGCCACCCCTCGTTGCGGCGGTCTGCAGAGACCATCCAGTTTCCAGGCTTGGGGGACTCTTCTGATGGGTGCGTCCAGCCTCATCGCGCTCCATCGCAGAAGAGGAACGGACGTCCTGTGAGCAGTGCTCGCGCTGGCGGGCGGGTGCAGCCTGCTCGTTCTGGTGACCCTAAGCGGGTCGGCCCTTACCGGATCATCGGCCGCCTTGGCTCGGGCGGCATGGGTACGGTTCACGCGGGCCTCGATCCGATTGGACTGCGGGTCGCCGTCAAGGTCGTCAACGCCGCGCAGGCCGAGGACCCCGAGTTCCGCGCCCGCTTTCGCCGTGAGGTCCAGCTCTCCGCCCGCGTCCAAGGACCGTGCCTCGTACCCCTGCTCTCGGCCGACCCTGACGCCGAGACCCCGTGGCTGGCCACGACCTACATCCCAGGCCCGACCCTCAACCAGCACCTGACCGCCCACGGTCCGCTCACCGGCGGTACCCTCTACGCCTTCGCCACTGGCACCGCCCAGGCCCTCGCGGCCATCCACGCCGCCGGTGTCGTCCACCGGGACGTCAAACCGCAGAACGTCATCCTCAACCCCGTGGGGCCCCGCGTACTGGACTTCGGCATCGCTCACGCCGCTGACGGCACGTCCGTCACCCGAACCGGCGTGATGACCGGCACCCCTGGATGGATCAGCCCCGAGCACTACCGCACCGGCACCGCTGGCCCCGAAGGCGACGTGTTCGCCTGGGGAGCTCTCGTCGCATACGCCGCCACCGGCCGCCTGCCGTTCGGCACAGGATCCCCCGACGTGGTCGCCTACCGCATCATGTCCGCCGAACCAGACCTCGACGGCCTCCCCGAGGGACTGCGCGGAACCGTGGAGAAAGCACTCACGAAAAACCCCGGCGAGCGGATCAACTCCCACTCGGCAGCGGAGGAGTGTGCCCACCTCCTCTCCACTCAGGCAACCCAGGTACTTATCGTCGACTCAGGGCTGGAACCGACCACGGTCCGCGACTTCGTGGCCACCGAGTGGCACGTGCCCGGCGCGGAGGACCCCGCCTGGCAGGCCCCTGCCGCGTCGGCCCGCAAGCGCACGCTCATCGTCCTCGCCGCCGCGGCGGCCGCCGGCGCTGCCGTCGCGGGCGGCATCGTCGCCTTCGACTCCAAGGGCCAGGTTGACCCGGACGCCAATTCAAAAGCTACGGTCAGCTCTGCGGCTCCCTCCAGCGGACCTGCCGCAGCCACGGCTTCCTCCACCCCGAGAGTAATCGGGACCGCGCCTCCGGTCGATCCACGAACCATCAAGGTCCCCATGGATCCACTGGCAGGAGTGCCCCACCCCGCCTACACCCGAGCCGGTGACGAGTCCCAGCCGCACCCCGACGCATGGCGGACCAGCACGCGCGCCAGCTCTCCCCAGGAACAGGCCGCTGAGCAGGCGATCCGCGACCACATGACATCCATGCTGGCCACCAAGGACATGGACTTCATGAAGCCGACGATCACGTTCAACCAACGCGCTCAGACGGTGATCGTGACCGGCGGACCAGTCCCCCAACTTCCCGAGAACTACCAGGACGTATTCCGCCGGGTCGGGCACATGGCCGCCTGCACGGCCCTCGCCCACCGACTCAAGGACAGCCCCACCACCTGGCCCTACGGCCGCTTCTCCATCCACTGGAAGACATCCGACGCTGACACCGAGGCAGCCGCCCTCGGCTACGGAGAGGCCACCAACGGCTGCTTCACCGAGATCGCCGGCCAATGGCACGGCGACGAATCCGGCATGGCGACCGCGGAACTCCCCAGCAGCGACAAGGTAGAGATCCGCGTCGCCGACGCCACGGTCAAAGCCATCACCGCCGCCTGGAACGCCAACACCCCAGAGACAAACGAAGCCCCCCTCAGCACAGGCGACGGCATCAACCTGGGCTTCGACCCCGTCGAAAACGCCGCGTACGTATGGACCGACGACCCCAACAACCGTTTCGCCAACCGCGCTGCTCAATCCAACCTCAAAGGCGCCGTGGAAGAGGCCGTCTGCCGCAAACTCAGGGCAGAGTTCAACAGCAACAAGAGCTGGAACTACACCCGCTGGACCGTCGCCGTCTACGACGCGTACACGAACGGACGCCGGTTCATCGGCTCAGGTACCTGCACGCCGTGAGCCTGTCGATGCAGCATCCCCGCGCTGCCCATTGCCAACTGCACGGGGTTCGCAGGGTGTTGCCGACGGGCTATCGTGCAAGTCCAAGGTGCGCGTTGGAGATGCAACGTGAGAGGCGGCCTGATGAGTGGGCGTGCTATTGCTTGCTGGGGTGCAGCTGCGACCGCAGTGCTGGCAGGAATTACAGCTGCTGTGATCAATGAGCTGCATGGGGGCTGGCCATGGTGGGTGGCTGCCGGGTTGGCTGTGCTCAGTTCGGCCGCGGTCTCTGGCTGGTTGGCATGGCATTCATCGGGGCCATCGACGGTGTTGGGGCCGGGGGCGGTCAAGGCAGGTCGTGACATCAAGGGGTCGGTGTCGACGACCGTCTCGGGCGTGCCGTCCGGAGGAGAGCATGGCAGCCCGTCAGGAGCCGGTGCGGTAGAAGCGGGCCGTGACATCGAAGGCGATGTCACGTCTCGGACGCGGTTCGCGCCCGGTGAGTTGTCGGGGCCCGCCGAGTGAACCGGGCGTGGGCCATGGGGCCGGGGGCGGTCAAGGCAGGTCGTGACATCAAGGGGTCGGTGTCGACGACCGTCTCGGGCGTGCCGTCCGGAGGAGAGCATGGCAGCCCGTCAGAAGCCGGGTCCGTGCAGGTCGGTCGTGACATCAAGGGGCCGGTCACCATCACGATCGTCAACGGATCGTTCGACCGGCTGGCGGACTCGGTCTTCGACGTGTCTCCATTGGCGGAGGCGCTCGACCTTGCTCACTTCACGGGACGCAACTGGTTGATCACGCAGATCGATCAGGCAATCGCTACGCAGGACCGCGGATACATCGTGGTTCAGGCCGAGGCCGGCGTCGGGAAGAGCAGCCTGGCCGCTCGTCTGGTATGGACCCGGCCGTGCGCGTATCACTTCACCCGGATAGAGGGCGCTCGGTCCCCCGTACAGGCGCGGCGCAGCATCGCGGCCCAACTGATCGGGTGGTGGGGTCTGGCCGCAGAGCTGTGCCCAGGCGACATGTTCCCGCAAGGCGCCGACCGTCCCGACTGGCTGGGCAAGGTGCTGCGCATGGCAGCGGCGAAGCGCGACGAGCAGCAGCCCGATGTCCCTTTGGTGATTGTGGTCGACGGCCTGGACGAGGCTGACCCTCCAGCCCCTGGTCAGGACACAGGTGTTCCCCTGGGACTGCCCCGGCCTGAGCACCTTCCGAAGGGGGTGTACATCGTGGCCACAAGCCGGTTCGGAGTGCCCCTCTCCGCGCTGCGCGGCCGGGTCGCGTGGCACGAGATCCTTGTTGATGGCCCGGATAACCTCGCTGACATGCGCAGCTACATCTCCGACGCGGCTAGGGGGCCTCGGGCTCAAGAGCAGCTTGTCGACGTCCTGGCCGAGAACAAGGTTCCGACGGACTTGTTTGTCGACGCGCTCGTTCAGCGGTGTGCCGGAGTATGGATCTATCTGCGGTATGTGCTCGACGACATCATCAGCCGTAGACGGAAACCAGGCGACCTGGACAATCTGCCCGACGACGTCGCAGCCTACTACCTGGAGCAGATCCAGGATTGGCAGGAAGGCGCGTGCGACTGGGCCGGCGTCGGACAGGCGGTCCTGGCCACGCTAGCCGCAATTCAGCGACCGGTCACGCGAGCCGAGCTGGCGGAACTTGCCGGGGTGAACGATAGGGAAGGGCTGCGCCCCTGGTTGGACAACCTGCTACGGCCGTTCCTTAGCGTGACTCGCGACACCGCGCAGGGTCGACTGTACGCGATTCGCCATCAGAGCTTCCGAGACCTTCTTGAGGCTCCGCCTCATCTCGACGAGCGCGACGCTGGAATGCGTGAAGCCCTGCACGAGGCGCTTATCGCGTCTCACGTACGCATTACGAGTGGCCTGGTCCCAGCCGGGTCCGTTGGGAACCGTGACTGGGCTTCGGCAGGCCCGTACTGCCGGACCTCGCTGGCCTGGCATGCCGCTTCTGCCGGCGTACTGGACGAGTTGATCACTGACCCAGGCTTCCTGCTCATTACCGACCCGTCAGCCCTGCTTCGCCAAAGGCCCACCGTGGCATCCCCACAGGCACTGGCGGGCATCGCCGCCTACGAACTCGCGTTCAGGAACTGGGCTCAGGAGTCGAGTGACGACCGGCGTCTGTGGTGGCTGCACGTATGGGCACACAAGGTCCGCTGCCACACGCTGGCAACCGCCGCGGCGATCGGCCAGGACTGGTCATGGCGCCTACACGCCGCGATCTGGGTCGGCACCAGCCACCGGACCCTGGACGGACATACGTACGGGTTGATCGCGGTGTGCGTGGTGCCCGACGCTACTGGGCGCAATCTCCTGGCGGTTGCAGGGGATGAGACAGTGTGCCTGTGGGACCCCACCACTGGAGCGCCTGTCGGGGAACCCATCGCATGTCACCACTCGGTTTCTGCGTTGTGCGCGGTTCCCGATGGTGCTGGGCGCACCCTGCTGGCCAGCGCCGGCCCGGATCAGACCGTACGCCTATGGGATCCAGCAACCGGAGCGCAAGTTGGAGAGCCCCTGAGCGGTCACACCGACTCGGTGTTCGCCTTGTGCGCGGTTCCCGATGGTGCTGGGCGCACCCTGCTGGCCAGCGCCGGCCCGGATCAGACCGTACGCCTATGGGATCCAGCAACCGGAGACCTCCTTAGTGCGTTCGTGACGGGCCACACCTGGGGGGTGAGCCAGTTGTGCGCGGTTCCCGATGGTGCTGGGCGCACGCTGCTGGCCAGCGCCGGCCGGGATCAGACCGTACGCCTATGGGATCCAGCAACCGGAGCGCTCGTGGGTACGCCTCCGACCTCTCGCGACATGGTGTTCGCGTTGTGCTCGGTACGCGACGGAAGTGGGCGCGCGCTCCTGGTCACTGGCGGCAGAGACACCTCCGTGCAATTGTGGGACCCTGCGACCGGGGATCCGATCGGAGAGCCCTTCACGGGTCACACCAACTCAGTGCAAGGACTCTGTGCGGTTCTTGACGGCAACGGACGTACCCTCCTGGCCAGCGTCGGCGACCGCACTGTGCGGTTGTGGGATGTCAACGCCGCAGCCCCAACAGGCGAACCCCACGGTCACAGCGACTCCGTGTACGCGGCGTGTGCTGTGACCGATCGCGCTGGACGCACCCTGTTGGCCACCGCGAGCGGAGACGGGACGGTCCGATTGTGGGACCCAACCATGGGCTGTCTGGTCGGAGAGCCCCTCGCGGGCCATACCGACGCGGTATCCGCCGTGTGCGAAGTGCCCGACGGCAGCGGGGGGACTCTCCTTGCCAGCGGCAGCCGAGACGGAACCGTGCGTTTGTGGGATCCGGCCACAGGTAACGAGGTGGGAGAACCCCTCCCGGCTAGTTCCGGCGCAGTGTTCGCGCTGTGCGCGGTGCCCGATGGTACTGGCCGCACGCTGCTGGTCAGCGGGGGCCGGGATCACGCAGTGCGCCTGTGGGATCCAGCCACCGGGCACCTCGTGGCTGAGCTTGCTACTGGCCACACATGGGGGGTGAGCGCGATGTGCTCGGTACCCGACTCCAGTGGACGCACCCTCCTGGCTACCGCCAGTGATGACAAGACAGTGCGTCTGTGGGATGTGGCAACTAGCCGCCTGGTCGGTATGCCGCTCACAGGCCACGCCAGAGCGGTAAATGCAATTTGTGCGATTCGCGATGATGCTGGACGCACACTGCTGGCAACGGCCAGCGAAGGTGAAGTGTGGCTGTGGGATCCGAGCACGGGGAACCGGGTTTGTGAGCTCTTGACAGGCTACAGCCTGGCGGTGCGTGCGTTGTGCGCAGTGCCCGACGGCACTGGACGCACGCTGCTGGCCAGCGCCATCTCCCTGGCCGTGTGTTTGTGGGATCCGAGCTCCGGAGACCCGGTTGGTGAGCTCCTCATCGGCCACACCGACTGGGTGCATGCCCTCTGTGCGGTGCCTGACAGTTCCGGACGCACCCTACTAACCAGCAGCGGCGCCGACCACGCCGTACTGCTGTGGACACCAACAGCAGCCGACACCAGGATGTGACGCACCAGTCCGAAAACCCCTACCAGCAAGAACTGGGTCGCCATCTCACCCCGTGTCGCCACCGCCCTCCAACCACACCCTCACCCGGGCCCAGAAGCGAAACGACTGACGGGCCCGGCTGGAACGGCTGCGACCGCCACGCGACTACATCCAGCGCCTCCACGAAGCCCTCAACCAGCTTCGCTCCCCCACCCCGACCGGCTTCTACCCCACCACGGAGCAACCCCGAAGCGGGCGTGCGACCACACTGCGACCACCAGCATTCCGGGCACGAAGGAGGCCGTCCTCCCATGGATGAGGGAACGGCCTCCGACCTGCGTAAACGTTGGTCGGGACGACAGGATTTGAACCTGCGCCCCCGTGATCCCCCAGTGCCATCGCGCACACCGTGTGGCCCCCATCCGCCCAGCTCTGTTCGGTCATCAGGGACTCGGCGAAGCGAGGCTGCATGGACCAATCGCGTTGCGGCAGCCCACGGATACGGTTTCCGGGTACGGGACCGGCGGGGCGGCCCTCGACAAGGCACCCCCGCGTCGGCCTACCGGCCGACGGTGCTCCAGTCGGCGGGGGCGGGCGGCACCGAGCGGCCTGCGGCGTGCTCGCGGAGGCGGCGGGTCAGTTCCGGCAGGTCGTACGCCGGGAAGCTCACCTGGAGCAGCTGTAGGCGGAACTGCGATGGCAGCTCCTCCTGGAACATCGCCACGTCCATCGGTTTGACCGTCACGTCCCACGCGTCCGGAGCCGCCCAGTGCGTCATCCGCACGTAGAACGCGTCCCGCGGGCCGGCGTTCGCCACGGCCGAGAGGAAGGCGAGGCCACTGTCGACCAGAAAGTCGATGAGCATCCAGCCGCGCCTGGACTCCACCCACTCCGCCATGTGCGGCAGCTTCTCCGGCCAGTCCGCGTTGCTCTCGCCCACGTCCTGGCAGCAGGTGAAGGTGTCGAACCCGCACTCCCACATCGCCTGGATCGTGGATGCGAGCTGCTCGTCGATCTCTGCGTGCCGATCGCCCACCCGGACGCGAACGGTGGGGTGGGTGCCTTCGTAAGACGTCATCGGGCGAGCATAAGAGCGGGGTACGACAAGTCTGCCGTAGCCCCCAGAGGCTGTACGCGATCGGCCTCCCACCGACATGGGCAGCCAGCCCCAAATCCCTTCGGTGATCACCTTTTGGAATGGCTATGTCGGGGCCCTCCAACCTGGCATACGATCCGAATCGAAACACCTGTGACGTGGGGCTGGTTACAGGTCGTATTCGCCGAGGGGACACATCAGATGTCGTTGGAATCTGTTGACGAGGCCAGTACCGAGGAGCTTCGCCAGATTGAGCGGGAGAAGCGCCGACAGCGACGGCTCGCCCGGGAGAGAGGCGAGGTACCTGCTCTTCGAGCTCGTCGCAGAGTAGTCAATCCCAGCGATCTCGGCGTGACAGGTGCTACACCGGATGCCCCGCCTGCACCGTTGGTGCTGCCCGCGCGCCTCGTCACGATCCTGGATCGTGTCGGCGGAGAGGCCGGGGTTGCGGACATGTTCCACGACGTACTCATGCAAGCCGGCGGCCTGCGCGATCCGATGGAGTACGTCGCCAACGCCGTACGGGAAAGAATCTCCGCCGCCTTCCCGGCCCTCGGTGCCCTCGCCCATCTTGCCGATCTCACGACGGCGGGGATGCCTGTGTTCAGCGACGACGAATCGCTGCGGGCGGAAGCCATTCTCACCGGCCGCCTTCCCGCTCCCCCGGTGGATCCCTCCAAGCCGGACTCATGGCAGCTGCTCCTGGAGGCTCACGAGGCGGGTACCCGTGCCGTCCTCTCCAAAGGGGCGTGGCGCCGCGTCGTGCATACGCTGCCACTGGCCGTTGTAGACGACCTCATCGACTCCGGGAAGCTCGACGCACGGGCCGACCTGGCCAGCTGGCCGGACCGCGACGACCGCTCCCGCTATGTAACGGCCCGCGTGTCGCCGGGCGCACTCGACGCCTCCGACATCAACGCCCTCGCATGGACGAGTGAGCAGCGACGGCGCGCCGTGGTGGAGGGGGCCGAGGTCCTTCCCATCGATGGGCGGCACGACGAGTGGAGTCTGCGTGCGGCACTGCTCACCGGTGACGTCAATGCGCTCGACAAGGTCGGGCCGCTCGGCGACACGCAATTCCCACCAGATCTGTCCCGGCTGGTCCGCTCGCTTCAGGCCGTACGCCGCGGAGCTGCCGTGGGACCAGAGCTGGGACATGAACCGGGACTGTTCTTCCTACTGGAGGACTGTCTCCCGCATGATCGCCTGGTGTCCGGCTCGTCCAAGTTCCACTACTGGGCCGGCACGCGGCGCCTGTACCGGCTACTCGACGAGGCTCATTGGGCCATGGCAGCTGAACCCGACATTGCACCGGACGTCCTGCGCAGCGTGGTGGAGCAGGCGATCGCTCTACGCAACGAGAAAGAGGGAGCAGGAGCCGGCAAAGCGGACCGGGAAGCACGCGCGGTGTTGGCGTATGTCTACTTCCTGACTGCTCGTCCGGGAGACCGGGACAGACTGGACCGGGCTGTCGGGCTCCTGGAAGAGGTACTCATACGCGGTACTCGGCGTCGCGGAGGCGTGGACCCTCAGGCTCGCCGACGCATGATCCTGCTCAGCGATCTGCTGCAGGCTCTGCGTCAGAAGTCGAGACCTCACGACGTCCTCAACCCGTATCTGGCCCTCTCCGTCGAGCACGGTTCGTCCGAGTGGCGCCACGGCTGGCGAAATCTGCGCGGTCAAGTCCCCGCCGAGCAGTTGGAGTACATCAACAACGCCAAGGACCGAGTCCAGCGACGCGAGATGGCCGGGCGAATGGGCAGGGAGGCTGAGATTCTGTACGAGCTTCCCCTGGACGAACAATTCCTGTGGATCCCGCGCGTCCACTCACCCGTACTCCAACCGCGGATGCGCCCCATGGAACGCCGCACGGACCCAAGCACATCCGAAGAACGGAACTGGACCGCATCCGAAGCAGCTCGGGACATCATCAGCCGCAGCAAAACATGAGGAAAGACCACTGATGGGCAGCAGAAACAACAAGCAACCCCTCAACCCCATCCCCGAATTCCAGGGAGTGCGCTCCCGTCCCAGGCCCGGTGTCGCCCGGGACCAGCCGAAGGCGCACGGGCAACAGCCCCAGTCGCCGGGCCGACGAGCCGCATCCGACGCCAGGACGGACACGGCCACGCAACAGACCTTCAGGAACCGGGACCGTGACGTTGCGGAGGAACACGACGGACTCACTCCCGTGGTGGGCGACACACTCGCCGACCCCGGCGCGCTCTTCGAGAAGCTGACCGTGAAGTTGGCCTCTCAGGTGGACAAGGCAGCCTCCAAGGCCGGACTGAAAGCATCACAGGAGCTGTCCCGCAAGCTCACCGAAGAGCTCGACGACGCCATCCGCGTGGCCATGTCCACCGCCGACAAGGTGGGCACACTGGTGCGTCAAGCTGTCCAGGCAGCGGTGGACGACACACTGCGGACCGCTGTGCTCGACGCCACTCGCGTCCGCGACCAACAGCTCGCGCAACTCGCGCTCATCGATCGCACCGTATGGGGCACCGACGACATCGCAGCTGTGCGCCTGCGCGTCGACGCCGAGATGAAGCGGGCGGGACTCACTCGCCTGACGACGCCAACCAACCTGACGCCGTTCGACGTCGTGGACTCGGAGGAGCACAACCACGCCGCCAGCTACGAGGTTCTGTCACCGGCGTACGTCGAGACGGTGACTGGCCGCGTCGTCCAGCGCGGCGCAGTACGGCGGCTGCCGGCAGACGGCACTGGCGAGTCGAAGGGCAGAGGATGACGTTCGGGATCGACTTCGGCACCAGCAACTCGGTCGTCGCACGCTGGACGGGGCACGGCACTGAGGTGATCCGGGTGGACAGCGGGGGCCTGCCCGCCGAGTGGAACCGCCCTGGGTTCGACGAGCTGTTCCCCTCAGTGGTCTCCATTCGCGACGTGCCGCGAACACTGTGCTTCGGATGGGCCGCGAAGTGCAGTACGGCAACACCACAGGACGCGGTCAAGCGCATGCTCGCTTCCAGGCCGAGGGCCTCCTCCGAAGAAGACGAGAGCGCACGCCTCTCCGTGCCGGAAGAACACAACGTCTGGCTGGGCGACGAGCCCTATCGGAGTACGACGGTAGCGGCTTCCCTGTTCGACCAGATGCGGGCCGGGGTCCGCCGTAATCTTCGGGAGATGGACGAGGCCGTCGTCACTGTCCCCGCCAATGCGACCGGCGCGGCCCGCTACCGAACCCGGGCCGCAGCCCGCCTGGCCGGCATCAAGGTGAAGGCTCTCATCAACGAGCCCACCGCGGCGGCCATCAGCTACGCCCACGACTACCCCGGCGAAGGATGCTTCCTCGTCTTCGACTGGGGCGGCGGCACCATCGACATCACGGTTCTCGAGCACTACGACGGCATTTTCGACGAGATCGCCTCACGAGGGATCACGGCCCTCGGCGGACTCGAATTCGACGAGGCGCTGGTGAAGCTCGTGCTGCCCAAGCTCGGTACGAGGCCTGAGCACCTCACGCGCGCCGAAGCCCTTCGCTGGCGCCGTCATGTAGAGCTCACCAAGATCGCACTGTCCCAGCCAGGCACCACGGAGGTCCTCTTCGAGCCGCCCGGCGGCGGCCGCGCCGTGGTCATCCACCGCGAGGAGTTCGAGCAGGCCGTCGAACCTCTTGTACGGCGAGCTCTGGTGCCGCTGGAGGAGTGCCTCAACGACGTGGGGCTCTCCCCCGGCGCGCTCGACGCCGTGCTGATGATCGGTGGAACTTCGCAGATCCCGATGGTCCGGCGCGAGGTCGAGGCGGCACTGGTCCGGGATGTCGTCGACGCGCGTCTATGCAACCCCATGACGGCAGTCGCCCGCGGAGCCGCGATCACAGCAGCCGAGATCGACGGCCTGGTCCCGGGGACCACCATCTCGGTGGCCGCCAGCCATGATCTGGGGCTCGCCTTCCAGGCTGGCGGCCGTCGCGGATTCGCCACGTTGATCCCGCGCTACTCCACCCTGCCCGCACGCGGCAGCCGCAGTGCAATGCCCGCCGTTCGCGGTGCATCAAGAGTCGTCCTTGAAATCGTCGAGGGCGACAGCGCCCGTGCCGCCGATGACGAGCGCACGTTCCCGCTCGCACGGCTCGAACTGCCCGTACCCCAGCCCGCGGCCGATCCCTCAACCAATCTCTTCGACGTCGACTACCGGTACGACCGCGATGGAATCCTCAAGGTCCGAGCCGTTCTTCGGCACGGGGGCCGCGAGATCCTCAACGAGGAACTCGACTGCTTCGGACCCGACGGAACGCCCATCGAGCAGGGCCTCGACCGTGAGTTGGAACGGCTGCTCCGACGGATCACAGAGCCGGCTCCCGACAGCAACGCGAGGAAGGCCGGTGGGTCCCAGGCGGACGCCGAACCACAGGTGGAAGAACCCAGGCCGGCTACTGCGGCTCTCGTCGTCGACGGCAGAGGAGTCATGACGGCAGGGCGCACCCCGGCATCACGGCGACCGCCAAGCTATAGGCTGCTCACCTCCGCACTCGCAGCGATCGGACAGCGCTTCCCTGACCGGCGCATTGTCACGGTCATCGGCACGGATGTGTCCGAGGCGGTCGAGCACCACGAACGGGACCTACTGGATCAGGCCATCGCCCAAGGGAACGTAATCGCCGTTTCCTCGACGTCCTCGCATGCGGTACTCAACGTCGCGGGGCAACTCAACGCACCGGTGGTATCGATGGAGAACCTAACGCGGTTCCGCACCCCCTATCCCTGGCTCGCAGAGAAGGGGCGCTTCATCCAGATCGCCTGGGTGGACAGGCTCTGGCTGTTCCCCTGACCGTCTGGCGGGGCTGGCGGGGCACCGCCGGGTGGCTACCACCACCGAGCAGCGAGCGCGCTCCAGGCCGTTGCAGAAGCGGAGCGGCCGTCAAGGTGGCCCGGCGCCGCGCGATGCGCTGCTGGTTCTGCACGCTGTGCAGAACCCTGGTCGGGTCGGCGATGTAGACAGCGAATTGCGCCCGCTGGAGCTTGTCCGAGTCGAAGGTGGAGATGAACTGAAGTCCCTCCTGCTCGGCCACCTCGGCAGCAAGCCGCAGCAGCAGATGCGGCCGCTTAGGGCCTGACAGGTGGCGGCGGGCGTCATCGCCGCCACCTCGGGAGAGCGCCGCATGGCACGGAGCTCAGACCATCAGCGCACGGGCCATGGTGACGAGCACCGCGAGCAAGGTGAGAGTGCCTCCGAACGCAACGCCCGCACGGGTGAGGGCAGCGGCTGTCGTCGCCCCGTCCGAGCGAGCGAGGAGGGCCGCCACCGCGCCTGCCAGCACAGCGAGAACCATGGATACGGTTACCGCCACGATGGTCAAGGTGGCTAGGAACGCAGGGGACATCGGGAACTCCTTCGTCAGTGCGGATCTGCCTGCACAACAGACTCTGGCGATATCCGTGTTCATCGTGGTTCGGCTGAACGAGAATGAACGGCAGCGAACGGCGCCCTCGCGCCGACAGAGCCCGGTGGAGGACCACACGTGGAGAGCGGCGTGACAGCCGATGCGAAGCTGGCAGCGTTGCGGGAGCAGCTCAGAGATCTGCGCGGGCGAGCCGGGCTGACGATGTCCGACCTTCACGTACGCTCGCGGCTCGGGCGCACAACGGTCAGTCAGGCCCTGAACGACGGCGCGTCCTGCCCGTCATGGGTGACGGTTGCCGCGCTTGCAAAGGCGATGAAGGCTGCTCCCAGCGTGATCGATGCGCTGCACGAGCTGTGGAAGGAAGCCCAGCCGTCGGCACCCCGTTCACAGCAGCATGTGGTGCGGCCGCGGACCGCCATCGGTGACCAGCTCATTGCAGACATCGACCCGCAGGCCCTCGAAGTGCACCCGGCGGTGCTGGCTGCCCCCGATCCTGGTGGCTATCCCTTCCTTCCCACCTACCTGAGCAGAGCTCACGATGCCGAGCTGCGCTCATATCTCAAGTCGGCGCTGCAGGGCGGGGTATCGGTGCTGGTGATGCTGACAGGAGACTCGGCCACCGGGAAAACCCGCGCCCTGTACGAGGCCCTGGGCGAGGTCGCGCCACATCGGAGGCTCTTACGGCCCTCCACGTCGGGTGACCTACTCTCCATCCTGCTGGAAGGCCGCTTCGAACCCGACACGGTGCTGTGGCTCAATGAGTCGCAGCGCTTCTTCTACGGTCACGATGCCGAGCAGACAGCCGCGGAGCTACGTCGGCTTCTGGTCACGACCTCACGTCTCGTGGCCGTGGGTACCTTGTGGACCGACCCGTACTGGGAGGAACTCACACGCCCCGGTCGTGCGGGAGATCCCCACGGGCAGGTCCGGGGACTGCTCGACTGTTCCGCAACCCGCCGCATCATGGTGCCCGATCACCTTTCTGATGCCGAACTCCGACAATGGCGCACCACGGCACATGCCGAGGAGGAGCACGGTGACCGGCGCCTCATCGATGCCCTCAGGGCAGGAGCCGCCGACGGCAGCGTCGTACAGCACCTCAGCGGAGGTCCCGCGCTTCTCGCTGCGTATCGAAGCGGACCGGGAAGCCACTTCAACCACGTGGAGCACGCCATACTCGGAGCAGCCCTCGACGCCAGGCGCCTCGGACACCGGAGCCCGCTTCCGGGGGAACTGCTCGCAGACGCTGCGGACGGCGCACTGCACCCGCGTCGGCGCCCGAGCGGTGAGACCTGGGCCGAGGATGTCTTGAAGGCCTTGAGCACAGGTGAACGAGGCGACGGCCGGCGTACCGACATCCGCCACACTCTGACCGCGATGCACACACCACTCTCGCGCTCCGGCGACCAAGCCGTCTACGAACCGGCCGACTATCTCGTCCAGCATGTCGGTCACCAGCGCGCCGACCGGCCAGGGGCCCCCTCGCTATGGCGCGCCCTGGTGCAGCACACCACGGACGCGGACGACCTCGTCGAGCTCGGGACATCGGCGGCGAACCACGGCTACTTGCGACAGGCAGCCCTCCTCTGGCGCAAGGCGGTCCTGGCCGGCCACCCCACCAGCGGCTACGTCCTGGCCGAACTTCTGGACGAAGCCAACGATCCCCATCAACACGGCAGTCTGTGGGTCGCTGGCCACGCCGTCCTGCACGACCCGGATGGTGTACGCAACCTGTTGGACGTCCTCCACCAGACGCAGCGGTCCGCGGCGATCGACGTACTGATGCAAAGGCATCCTGAGACCCATGTCGACTGCGATGACGCGGAGTCGATCGCCTACCTCCTCGAGAGCCTTTCCGCGGCCGATCTCCACGCGGCGGCAGCCGAGCTCGCCGCACGGGCAGCGGGCGGTGCAGACGCAACTGACCCCGGATCCATCGTCGATCTGTTGGAGGCGCTGCGCGACCTGGGATACGACCGCGCATACCGAGTGCTGGCGGTTCGCGCTTCCCGCGAAGCCGATGCGACGGAGGCTGCATTCTCACCGGCGCTGTTGGCCGAGCTGACCGCTCACAGTCCCGCTGACGCCACTGTGCTGGCTGCGCGCGCCATAGCGGAAATCGACATCCGTGACGCCAATGACGTGACGAATCTGCTTGACGCATTCAAAGATCTGGACCTGCGGGACTCAGTGACCGGCCTGCTGCGCCGCGCCCCCGAGACGCATGTCGACCTCAGTGACCCCGAGGCAGTCGTCCGGCTCATCGAAACCCTGGAGGAACTCGAACAGACTCAGGCTGTTCGCACTCTCGTCGACCGGGACCTCGCGGGCCACGCAGACCTCACCGACCCGGACAGCGTGCCCGCGCTGCTCAGCCTTCTGATGGAGTACGAACAGTCGACGGACGTCATGGCAGTGGCCGCCCGCGCGGCAAGCGAGACCGACATCTCCCACCCGGGGTCCATCGCGGAGCTGCTCGAGTTCCTGCATCAACTCGGCATGGAAGCCGAATTGGCCACTCTGCTCGACCGCGATGTCTCTCGTCACACCGATGTTCACGATCACGAAGGCGTCGGGCGGCTGCTGGTCGTCCTCAAGGAGATGGACCAGGGCCAGGCGGTAGGCCTGCTTGCGCAACGTGCCGCAGCCGATGCCGATGCCACCGACCCGGACGGCGTCGCATGGCTGGTGGAGTACCTGCAAGAGGTCGGTCAGGACGAAGCCGCCGGGATGCTGCTCAGTCGTGTCCCGGTTCAGGACAACGACGAGACGCCCCTCGGCCCAGCCGACAGCGCGTGGGGCTGCGATCTCGACGGCAGCCCTGCCGGGCGCTGGACGTGGGACGACCTGAGTCTGAATGAGGGCCCCACCCAGTAGCGGGACCAGACCCGATGACCACTACCCGGCCCACTCGGCCTGCGGGTGCGCCACCTAGTCGGAACCGTCCTCAGTCCGTGTACCGCCAGCAGACGAAGAATCTGCTGGGCGTCTGCGGAGCCGAGGTGTCAAAGCGCTGCCCTTGGCGCCCGGCCAAGGGAACGCCGCTGGTCACGGCAGGTGTCACGGTCGCGATGGTCGCATGTGGTCGCACGAGACTGGAGGTGTCGGCCCTCCCTGCGCCTCTTGGAGGCGATTCCCATGCGTACCACCGCCGACCGCGGCCGCATCTACCGCAGATGCGGCTGCCGGGACACACTGCGTCACCAGCTCGGAACGCACTGCCCGCACCTGCTCACTGATGGTCACCACGGGACGTGGACCTTCGCCGTCGACGTCCCCGCCCCGCGCCACCACCGGACGACCGTCCGCAGGGGCGGCTTCGTCAGCCATGATGCGGCCGAGGTCGCGCTGCGGAAGTTCCTGGAGGGTGAGGCCGGCGGCTTCAACGCCGACCCGAACCAGACCGTCGACGACTACCTGACCGCCTGGCTCGCCGCCAAGGCGCTCGTGCTCAAGCCAACCACCATGGCGCGATACCGGGACTACGTCCACAACGATCTTGCCCCAACATTCGGGACCCTGAAGCTGGACGAGCTCGGGCACCGGCACATCGCAGCGTTCGTCACTGGCGAGCTCGCCGCCGGACGCGGCAAGATCACCCTCTACCGGTGTCTTGCCACCCTCTCCAGCGCGCTCGGCGACGCCGTCCGCCAGCACCGTCTCGCCCACAACCCTGCCAGTCCCCCAGCTCTGCACCGGCCGCCTTCGCCGGAGCGGCGGATCTGGACCGCCGACGAGGCCGTCCGCTTCCTCCAGCACTGCCACCACACCGACCCGGACATGGCCGACCTGTTCGAGTTCCTCATCGGCACCGGCATGCGCAAAGGCGAAGCGCTCGGTCTGCACTGGGACGACGTCCATCTAAGAGAGCGCGTCCTCTACGTGCGGTGCACGCTCTCGGCGATCGACAACAACCACCTCGTCATCACCAGCCCGAAGACCCGTACCAGCAAGAGCTGGGTCGCCATCTCACCCCGCGTCGCCACCGCACTCCAACACCGGGCCCGGTCAAGGGCTCGCCCCCACAGCGACCCAAGCGATCCATTCACCGGACTCGTCTTCTGCGGACCCGACGGCCGACCCCTACGGCCCCACACCGTCCTCGACCGGCTCCGGCAGCTGTCCCAAGAAGCCGGTGTACCGCGGGTGACCGTTCACGACCTGCGACACCTCGCCGCCACCATCACCATCACCGCCGGCGTCCCACTCACCGTCGTATCCAAGACCCTGCGGCACTCCACCCTGTCGACCACCGCCAACATCTACAGCCACCTCACCCAACAAGCCGCCCGCGAAGCCGTCGACACCATCGACCACACCCTCGCCCGAGCCCAGAAACGAAACGACCGACGGGCCTGGCTGGAACGGCTGCGACCACCACGCGACCACATCCAGCACCTCCGCGAAGCCCTCAACCGGCTCCGCTCCCCCGTCCCGTCCGCGTTCAATACCATGGCGAACCAGCCCCAAAGCGGGCGTGCGACCACACTGCGACCACCAGCATTGCGGGCACGGAAAAGGCCGCCCTCTCACGGATGAGAGAACGGCCTCCGACCTGCTGAAAGCATGGTCGGGACGACAGGATTTGAACCTGCGACCCCTTGACCCCCAGTCAAGTGCGCTACCAAGCTGCGCCACGTCCCGATACCCGCTGACCTGGGGTTTCCCCTGGCCGAACGCGCATGAGAACGATACCGCATTTCCACGGGTGGTCGCGCGCGCCTTTCCGCGACCGGTTCGCGATCAGGTCAGCCGGCGCCGCCGGTCAGCTCCGGATGGGCCGCGACCAGGCGTTTCGGGGCCGCCTGGCGCCAGGAGTCCGTGAGGATCGAGCGCAGCTCGGCCTCGTCCCGCACGGCGGCCAGGCGGACCCGGATCCACGCGTAGTTGTCGTCGTGGCCGGCCCGCAGGAAGAACTTCTCCGGTTCGGCCGCGATCAGCTCGGCCCGGTCCTCCTTGGGGCATTTCACCCCGATCGAAGTGTCGTCGTCGGCGATCGCGGCGAAGATCTTCCCGCCCACCCTGAAGGTCGGCATGCCCCAGGCCGGTTTCTCGGTGCTGTCCGGGAGGGACAGTGCGATCAGGCGGACGTCCCGCACGGTGGTGGCCATCCCCGGGACTCCTCTCCGGACGTCGGCGCGTGTGGATCCCCGTCCGACGACCGTAGCCCCCGCCACCGACAACCGCTCTCACGCGCGCCGGTCCTCCCGCTCGTGGAGCAGGGCCACCACCTCCGCGGCCAGCTCCTTCGCCGTGGCGAGCCCCTCCGTCCCCCACCGCCGCGGCGCCACGTCCACCGCGCACACCGTGCCGAGGACGATGCCGCGCCGGTCGGTCAGCGGCGCCCCGAGGTAGGACCGGACCCCGCTCCCGTCCACCACCGCGTTGCCGGCGAACCGGGCGAAGTCCCGTACGTCCTCCAGTACCAGCGCGCGCCTGCGGACCACTACGTGCGGGCAGTAGCCGTGGTCGCGGGGCAGGACCCGGGCGGGGTAGCCGCTCTCGGGGGCGTCGGGCGCGTGGTGCAGGCCCGCGAAGAACTGGCGTTCCTCGCCGACGAAGTTCACCCCCGCGTGCGGGGCGCCGAGGACGTCCGCCACGCGCCGCGCGAAGGCGTCCAGTTCGCCGTCCACCCGCTCCCCCAGCCCCAGTTCGCGCAGCCGGACAGCGCGTGCGGGCGCCTCCCGGTCCACGGGCGTGAGCAGCAGGTGTCCGGTCGATTCGTAGTACAGCATCATGTTTCCCCCGACTCCGGTGACGATGGCGTTGTGGTCGATGGCGACGGCCATGGCGACGGCGACGGCGACGGCGATGTAGGGGCTGTGGACGCGCACAGCAGGTGACGGACCAGGGCGGCCAGCGTCACCGTCCCCGATCCGGCCAGGCGCGCGTCGCACCGTACGACGGACACCTCGGGCCCCAGGCCGACCGCGTCCCGGACCTCGTCCGCCGTGTAGCGGTGGCAGCCGTCGAACTCGTTGAGGGCGACGATGAAGCCGATCCCGCGCCGCTCGAAGAAGTCCACGGCGGGGAAGCAGTCCGCGAGGCGGCGGGTGTCCGCGAGCACCACGGCCCCGAGCGCGCCCGCGCACAGCTCCTCCCACAGGAACCAGAAGCGGTGCTGGCCGGGCGTGCCGAAGAGGTAGAGCACGTGACGGTCGTCCAGGGTGATCCGTCCGCAGTCGAGCGCGACGGTGGTCGTGGTCTTGGCCTCGACCCCGTGCAGCGGGTCGGCGCCCGCGCCGAGGTCGCTGAGCAGTTCCTCCGTGCACAGCGGTTCGATCTCGCTGACCGCCCCCACGAAGGTGGTCTTGCCCGCTCCGAAACCCCCCGCCACCAGGACCTTCAGCGTCGCGGGGGCGTCACAGCCGTCTGCGTAGGCCATCGAGCACCGCCAGGAGGAGGGACCGGTCGTCGGCGGCGAACGACCCGCCGCCCGGGTAATGGGGCGCCTGCGCCATGACGGCCCCGTATTCCATGAGATCGGACAGCAGCACCTTGACCACCGCGGCCGGGAGCCGCAACTGGCCCGCCAGCTCGGCGACGGTGAGCGCCGCGGCACCGGCGCACAACCGCAGCGCGAGGGTGTGCTCGGCCCCCAGCGCAACGCGCGGGCGTACGCCGGTCGCGGTCATCCGCGACAGCAGGTCGAGCGCGATGCCCGGCCTGGTCCGACCGCCGCTGGCGGTGTACGGGCGCAGCACGCGCCCCGCCGAGTCGTCGACCCACGGTGTGTCCCGCCCCTTCCCGTACGCCCCCCTGCCGTGGGCCCTCATCGCTCCACGTTCGCGGCGGGCCGCCGGGGTGCGGCCGCGAGGTACGGGCGGACGCTCTTGACCAGCATCGCCATTTCGTAGCCGAGGACGCCGGCGTCGGCGTCCCGGTCGGCGAGGACGGCCAGGCAGGTGCCGGATCCGGCCGCGGAGACGAAGAGGAGCGCGGTGTCGAGCTCGACCACGACCTGCCGTACGTCGGCCCCGTCGCCGAAACGGGCCCCGGCGCTGCGGCCGAGCGAGTGGAGGCCGCAGGCGAGGGCCGCCATGTGGTCGGCGCTGTCGGGATCGAGGCCGTGTACGCAGGTCACGAGCCCGTCCGCGGTGAGCAGGACGGCGCTGCGGGTGTACGGGACGCGTTGGACCAGGCCGCTGAGCAGCCAGTCGAGGTCCGAGAGCCGGCCGCCGGTCTTCGTCGCCATTTCGCCGCCCATGGTGGTGCGCTCCTTGCCGAGGTTGCTGGGGGTCATGCCTGGTTCTCCGACTGCGCGAGGCCGAAGCCGCGCCGGAAGGCGGCCATGAGGCCGGGGTCGTGCACGGGCTGCTCGGCGTCCGCGGGACGCCGCGGTGCGGGTGCGTCGCGCAGCTGGGGCGCGAGGTGCTCCTGCGCCCGGCGCCGGGGCAACGTCGGCCGTTCCCCCGCCTGCCCCGCCTGCCCCACCTGCCCCGCCTGCCCCGCCTGCCCCACCGGCCCCCCGCCGGGAGCGGACCAGGCCTGCGCCACCGGCCCCGGCACGGGCCGGGCGTCCGCCGCGGGGCCGGGTCGGGCCGAGGGCACGCTGCCGGGTACCGGCGCGGCGCCCGCCGTGGAGGCGGGCCACGGCGGGGGCGCGCATCCGGCTGCCGACGCCGCGGGCGGCCCCTCCCCGGGCTCCGCCCGGGCCGCGTCCTCGATCGCACCCGCCTGCCCCACCGGGGCCGTGGGTTCGGGGCGGGGGGCGGGGATCGTGGGGGTGTCCGCCCGGCGGGGCAGCGGCATGCGTGCCGGTTCCAGCGGCGGCGTCACCCGCGAGCCCCCGGCCGCGTCACCCGCGTCCGCCGCCCCCAGCAGTTCCTGCGGAAGCACCAGCACCGCGAGGACGCCGCCGTAGATGTTCGACTTGAGTTCGACTGCGATCCCGTGCCGGCGGGCCAGCGCCGAGACGACGTACAGGCCGATCCGCCCGTCCGCGAGCAGAGTCCGGACGCTCACCTGGTCGGGGTCGGCGAGCAGGGCGTTCATCCGGTGCTGCTCCTCGGCCGGCATGCCCAGTCCCCGGTCCTCCACCTCGACCGCGATCCCGGCGGTGACCCGCTCGGCCCGCAGCACCACATCGGTGTCGGGGGCGGAGAACACGGTGGCGTTCTCCACGAGTTCGGCCAGCAGGTGCACCACGTCGGCGACGGCGTGGCCGCGTACGCTGCCGCCCGCCGGCGGCACGACCTTGACCCTGGTGTACTGCTCGACCTCCGCGACCGAGGAGCGGAGCACCTCGCTCAGGTCGATCGGCCGGGTCCACTGGCGGCGGGAGGCCGCACCGCCCAGCACCGCGAGGTTCTCGGCGTGGCGGCGGATCCGGGTGGCCAGGTGGTCGACGTGGAAGAGGTCCCGGAGCAGGTCCGGGTCCTCGACCGTGTCCTCCAGGTCGTCCAGCAGCGAGATCTCGCGGTGGACCAGGGACTGGAGCCGGCGCGCGAGGTTGACGAAGACCTCGACCTTGCGCTCGCTGTCGGTCGGGGCGGCCGGCGCGGCCAGCCGTACGAGGGTGGTGTGGGCCTGCTCGCGGGCGCCGCGCAGTTCCTGGGAGAGCAGCCAGAACTCGTCCACGCCCGCCGGGTCGCTCCCGGTGAGCGGTGTGTTCGGCCCGCCGCGGACCGGTCGCTGCGGGGTCTCGCCCCGCTCCAGCCGGTCGGCGGCCGTCCGCAGTTCCTGGCGGCCCCGGACGCTGGAGCGGCGCAGCGCCTCGCACCGGTCCCGGACGGCCTTGGCCGCGCGTTGCGCGCCGAGCAGGGCCGCGGCGAGGGAGCCGGCCGCGAGCAGGGCGCAGCCGGTGAGCACCGGCCAGAGCCGGGCGTCGCGGTCGCCGGCGCCGCCGCCGAGCTGGAGGGTGAAGATCACCGCGGCCGCGCCGCTGAGCGCGGCGGCCAGCGTGGGCAGGAGGGCCGCCCGTACCAACTGGGGGCGTAACTGCCGGCCGGGACCGGTGACGGTGTGTCTCGACGGGGCGTGGCGTGCGGCGCGGGGTCCGGACATCGGCGTCCTCGGTACGTGGGGCCCGGCCCCCGTCGTTCCCGGGGCCCGGTGTTGATCACCGAATACCCACGCTAGACCCCGCAATCCCGCGCCGGACCGCGAGTCGGTGAACTTCACGGGGGTGCTTCCCGCTCCCGATGGAGCGCTCGCACAGCAGCCCGAATGCGCCGGTCAGGCCGCTGCGGCCGCCCGGCGGCACCCCCGGCGCCGGGGGCCGTGGGTGCGTACCGCCCGGGGCGTTCGCTACGACCCTACGGACTCCGGCTTCTCCTGCTCGCTCACGGCCGTCGACACCACGCGGGCCGTTGTCGCCGCCGCTCCGCCGGCCTGGTGCGAGGGCACGGCCGCAGGCCCGTCCACGGCTCCGCCCGCCGCCGCCCCGGCCGCGAACGGCCGCCACCACGGCTGGGCCGGCGCACCCTCGGCCCCGGGCTCGAACGGCTGGCCCGGAATCGGCAGCGCGACGGCCGCTCCGGCGCCCTCGGCGGCGGCCAGGGTGCCCTCGCCCGGCTCGTCCCACGGGTGCAGGGCCAGGTTGAAGGTGCCCCAGTGGATCGGCAGCATCGTGCCGTGCGCGGTGCCGCCCTGGAGGTCGAGGTGGGCGCGCATGCCCTCCTCGGGGGTCATGTGGATGTCGGGCCAGTACTCCGAGTAGGCCCCGATCTGGATCATCGTGGCGTCGAAGGGCCCGTGCGCGGCGCCGATCTCCGCGAAGCCGGGGAAGTAGCCGGTGTCACCGCTGTGGTAGATCCGGTGCTCGTCGCCCGCGACCACCCAGGAGGCCCACAGGGTGTGCTGCTGGTTGCGCAAGCCGCGGCCGCAGAAGTGCCGGGCGGGCGTCGCCGTCAGCGACAGGCCGCCGATCCGGGTGGTCTCGTTCCAGTCGAGCTCGCGCAGCCGGTCGGCCGCCACGCCCCAGCGCTCCAGGTGCGCGCCGACACCGAGCGGGACGGCGAAGAGCGTGTCCGTGCCGGCCAGCGCCTTGATCGTCGGCAGGTCGAGGTGGTCGTAGTGGTCGTGCGAGATGACCACGACGTCGACCTCGCCGAGCGCGGCCAGCGGGACCGGCACCGGGTGCAGCCGCTTGGGGCCGGCGAACGGGAAGGGGGAGCAGCGCTCGCCCCACACCGGGTCGAACAGCACCCGGTGCCCGTCGATCTCCGCGAGCACGCTGGAGTGCCCCATCCAGGTCAGGCGCAGACCGCTCGTGGGCGGCTTCGCCAGGTCGGCGAGGGTGGTCGGGTGCACCGGGATCGCCGCCGCGGGGCTTCGCCTGACGCGCTGCTCACGGTGGAAGTAGATCTTCGCGAACTCGGTCATCGACCCCGAGGGCCTGTTCCGGGCTCCGACCGGGTTCTGGAAGACGCCGTCGGCGAAGTTCGGCGAGCGGCGGATCCGCTCCAGCCTGGCGCCGGACGGGTCCGCGCCGAAGGCTTCGGGCCGCAGGGCGCGCAGCCGCGGGCGGAGGGGACGGGAGCCGGTCAAAGCGCCTCCAGGGAGGGTGGGGTCGTCGGTGCGGTCGTATCGCTACGACCATCCCAACGCACACCGGCCCCGAAGGATTCCGCCCGCCCCTCCTGCCCGCCCCTCCTGCAGGCCCTGCCCGCCCGTCGTCCGGCGGCTACAGCGGCAGGAGGTCCGGCCGCTTCGCCTCGATGTGGTCGCCGGAGGATTCGCCGCGCAGGCGGCGGCCGATCCAGGGCACCAGGTACTCGCGGGCCCACTGGATGTTGTCGCGGGTCACGTCCACCGAGCCGCGCGGGCGCAGCTGCGGCCAGGGCTGGTCGGGGTCGGCGGGCACGTCCAGGCCGAGGACCTGCGCGGCCCGCAGTGCGACGCGGGTGTGGCCCTCGGGCGAGAGGTGCAGCCGGTCCGCGTCCCAGGCGCGCCGGTCCTGTACGGACTTCAGCGACCAGAGGTCGAGCACGGGGCAGTCGTACCGGTCGGCGATGGCGCGCACGTGCGCGCTATACGTCGCAACCTTCCCCCGGATGTGCTTGAGGACGGGCACGCCCCGGGTGTCGAACCCGGTGGTGATCATGACGTGGCCGACGGCTCCGGTGAGGTCGGCGACGGCCGCCTCGAAGCGTTCCGCCACGTCGTCCGGGTCGCTGCCGGGCCGGATGATGTCGTTGCCGCCGGCGCAGAAGGTGACCAGGTCCGGGGCGAGGGCCTTGGCCCTCGGCACCTGGTCGGCCACGATCTGGTCGAGGAGCTTCCCGCGTACCGCGAGATTCGCATAACGGAAGTCGTGCTCTTCGCGCCGATCTGCCAGGAGCACGGCGAGCCGGTCCGCCCAGCCGAGAAAAGAATCTCCGGGCCCCGGGTCCCCCACGCCCTCTGTGAAGCTGTCCCCGATCGCCGCGTACGAGCCGATGGTCTTGAGTTTCGTCGTCGTCGCTGCCACGAGAACCCATCCTTCACTCCCGTAACCAACCTACGCCAACGTAATGAGGGGTTGACGGGCCGTGATCTGTACCACGCGCGATGTAAGGAATAAGTACACGTGGGGCCGGGGCCCCCCTCGGGTCCCGGCCCCACGCGTGTCGGTGCTCCGTCGGCGGGTGCCGTCAGAGGGAGGCGCCCTTCGAGCGGAGGTAGGCGATCGGGTCCATGTCCGAGCCGTAGGACGGGCTCGTACGGATCTCGAAGTGCAGGTGCGGGCCGGTCGAATTGCCGGTGGAGCCGGAGAGACCGATGCTCTGGCCGGCGGTGACGCTCTGGCCGGAGGAGACGGAGAGCTGGGACAGGTGGGCGTACTGGGAGTACTTGCCGTCCGCGTGCCGGATGACGACCTCGTTGCCGTACGAGCCGCTCCAGCCCGCGGAGACCACGGTGCCGGCGCCGACGGCCTTGACGCTGGTGCCCATGGGGGCGATGAAGTCGACGCCCGTGTGGTAGCCGGAGGACCACATGGCACCGGCGACCTTGTACTGGGTGGAGACGCCACCGCCGACCGGGGCGACGAATCCGGCGGCGGCCGGCTGGGCGGCGGGGGCCTCGGCCCGGGCCTCGGGGGCGGCGGCCCGCTGCGCCCGCGGGGCGGCGGCCTGCCCGGCCGGCTCGGACTCGGCCTCGGCCTCGGGGGCTGCCTTGGGGGCCGCCTTGGGGGCCGCCTTCGGAGCGGCCTTCGGGGCGGCCTCGGGGGCGGTCCGCGGGGCGGGGACGGTGTCGAGCGGGGCGGCCTCGCCACGGCCGCCGAGGGTCAGCTTCAGGCCGGGGTGGATCAGCGACGGGTCGCTGCCGACCGCCTCGCGGTTCCGCTCGTACAGCCGCTGCCAGCCGCCGTCCAGGCTGTGCTCCGCAGCGATCACCGAGAGGCAGTCGCCCGGGACGACCGTGTAGACGGCCGGGGCGGACTGCACGGCGGCCGCAGGGGCGGCCTGGAGCGCGGCGGGGACCTGCTGGGCCACGGCGGGGGCGACGGCCGGTGCGGCGGCGGGCGCCGTCTGCGGGCCGGCCGCGTGGGCGCCGGCGGCGACCGTCAGCGGCAGGGCGAGGGCCGCGCCACCGGTGCCTGCGACCGCGAATCCGCGGGAAAAGAAAAGGGACTTGGGACGGCGGTGCTTACCCTTTGCAGGCATGGCGCATTCCTCTCCGGCGCCTGCGAGGTGAGCTGTCGGGTTCGGACTGGAGATGTCCGGCCGTACATGTACGGGACATGAACGGCTTCACCCCGAGCCGTTCCGGAGAAAAGATCTCCGGCACAGCGGCTTACCTGGTTCCCCCGCTCCTGCCGCGCGAAATGGTTCGGTTGCGGTTTCCGGGTGGCGGCAGGATTCGGCGATCCACCCGGATCGATCGCGAAGGTAATCCCTTGTCGGCACGCCGAACAAGCCGTGAATTCCCTGACGGATTCACAGGCATGAGGGCGTGCCGGAATTCCGGTCACCCTCCGTCCATTCCGCCGCGCCAACAGCCGCCTGCGCCGGGCCATTCGGCTTCGACGATCAGGCACTCACGGTCACCGTATGATCTGGCTCACGGGGACGTGCCCGATCTCGCCTCCGGGTATGGCAAGTTGGCGCCAAGTAGCTCAATTCGGACAGACGCCCCATGAGAAGGCGGAGGAGTTACCGTGACCCAGCAGATACAGGAGCCGGAGCTGACCGGAGTGCGCAATTTCCGCGATGTGGGCGGATTGCCGACTTCCGATGGCCGAAGGGTCGCGACGGGACGACTATTCCGAAGCGGACATCTCGCACATGCCACCGAAACCGATGCAGAATTCCTCGCCTCGCTCGGCCTCCACACCATCTTCGACTTCCGCAACGGCGCCGACCACGCCCTGGAGGGGCCGGACGTCGAACTGCCCGGCGTACGGAACGTCAGCATCCCTCTGTCGGACCCGGCCGACGGCCGGGAGTTCTGGCGGCTGGTCCGCGACGGCGACCTCGACCAGCTCCGCTCGATCCTGGGCGAGGGCAAGGCGGCGGCCCGGATGGCGAACTCCTACCGCGGGATCATCCGCACCCGCACCGCCGAGCACAGCCGGGTCGTCCACGCCCTCGCCGAGGACAGCGTGCCCGCCCTCCTGCACTGCGCGGCCGGCAAGGACCGGGCCGGCCTCTCCGTCGCCGTCACCCTGCTCGCGCTGGGCGTCGAGCGGGAGGCGATCGTGGCGGACTACCTGGAGTCCAACGCCCCGCACCGCCGGTACCGGGTGCGTCGCAGCTCCGCCTCGGCCGAGGCCCGCTCGCCCGAGGTGATGGAACTGCTCGCGCCGCTCTTCGACGCCCGCGCCGAATACCTGATCGCCGCCTTCGACACGATCGACGAGGTCTGGGGCGGGGTGGAGCGCTACCTGTCGGGGGGCCTCGGGCTGGAGCCCGAGACCCTCGACCGACTCCGCGACCGGCTGTTGGCCTGATCCGGGAGGACCACCCGGGGACGCGGGCCGTCAGCGCGCGGCGACGGCCTGCTTCACCAGCGTCCTGCCGAAGTCCCACATCAGTGCGGACCCCCCGTGGGCGTCGTCCATGACCTCGCGGAAGGCGCCGACGAACCGGTCGACGTCCTCCTCGTCCAGCACCAGCGGCGGGATCAGCTTGATCACCTCCAGATGGTCCCCGGACACCTGGGTGAGGATCCGGTGCCTCTGGAGCAGCGGCACCACGACCATCTGCGCGAAGAGACCCTTGCGGGCCGCCTGGAGCATCGTCCACCGGCTGCGCAGCCCCAGCGAGGAGGGCCGCCCGAACTCGATGCCGATCATCAGGCCGCGCCCGCGGACCTCGTGCAGCAGCTCGTACTCGTCCACCATGGCCGCGAGCCGCCCGCGCAGCAGGTCGCCCGTGGCCCGCGCGCGGGCCACGAGGTGCTCGTCCTCCATGACGGACAGCACCGCCAGCCCGGCCGCCATCGCCTGCGCGTTGGACCCGAAGCTCGCGGAGTGCACGAGCACCCGGTCCATCGACGAGTAGACCTTCTTGAAGATCCAGTCCTTGCCGAGGGTCGCGCCGACCGGCACGTAACCGCCGGACAGCGCCTTGGCCACGCACACCAGGTCGGGCTCGACACCCGGCTCGTGCTGGTACGCGTAGAAGTCGCCGGTACGTCCCAGGCCGGTCTGCACCTCGTCCGCGATCAGCAGCGCCTTGTGCCGGTGCAGCAGCTCCTGCGCGGCGAGCAGGAACCCGGGCGGGGCGGCGAGGACCCCTTTGCCCTGGATCGGCTCCACGACGAAAGCGGCGACGTCGCCGCGCTTCAGCTCCCGCTCCAGGGCGGCCAGATCGCCCAGCGCGACCCGGGTGTCGGGCAGCAGCGGCGCGAAACCGTCGCGGAAGCCTCCCTCGCCGTTCACCGAGAGGGAGCCGGCGGTCAGCCCGTGGAAGGCGTGGTCGCAGTAGAGGACCCTGGGCCGCCCGGTGGCGTACCGGGCGAACTTCAGGGCCGTCTCCACCGCCTCGGTGCCGCTGTTGCCGAAGAAGACCCGGTCCAGGTGCGGGCTGTACGACAGGAGCTTCTCGGCCAGCAGCCCGGGCAGCGGCTGGCAGTCGAAGCGGGTGAGGTCGGCGAGCTGGGCGTCCAGCACGTCGTGCAGGGCCCGGCGGACGACGGGGTGGTGGCGGCCCAGGCCCATCACCCCGAACCCGGCGAGCATGTCGAGGTGGTCGTTGCCCTCGGCGTCCCAGAAGTGGGCTCCCTCGGCCCGCTCGTAGACCTTGTCGAAGCCGATGGTGCGGAGCATCCGGGGCAGTTGGTGGTTCAGGTGGCGGGCGTGCAGCTCGTACCGCTCCGCCCCGCGCGCGGTGAGCAGGGCGCGGAGGTCGAAACCGCCGTCCCGTCCCTCTTCCGCCGGACTCATGCCGACCTGTCCCGGTTGCCGCCGACCGTCTCCCGGGCGGCCCGCAGGGATTCCTTCAGGGAGCCCATGGTGGCGAGGACGGCGGTGGGCTCGTAGCCGCAGTGCGCCATGCAGTTCGCGCAGCGCGGGTCCTTTCCGCGGCCGTACTTGTCCCAGTCGGTGTCCTCCACGAGTTCCCGGTACGTCGGCACATAGCCGTCGCTCATCAGATAGCAGGGGCGCTGCCAGCCGAAGAGGGAGTAATTCGGAATGGCCCAGGCCGTGCAGGGGAAGTCGGCCTTTCCTTCCAGGAAGTCGAGGAAGAGCGGGGAGTGGTTGAGCCGCCAGCGCCGCCGGTTGCCGCCCGCGAAAGCCTTCCGGAAGAGATCGCGGGTCTGGTCGACGCCGAGGAAATGCTCCTGGTCCGGTGCCTTTTCGTAGGCGTACGCGGGCGAGATCATCATTTCGTCCACCTGCAGGTCGTCATTGAGGAAGTTCAGCACCTCGATGATCGTCTGCGGGGTGTCGGTGTTGAAGAAGGTGGAGTTCGTCGTCACCCGGAATCCCCGGCGCTTCGCCTCCTTGATGGCCTCGACCGCCTCGTCGAAGACGCCCTCCTTGGCCACCGACTCGTCATGGCGCTCGCGCAGGCCGTCGATGTGCACCGCGAAGGCGAAGTACGGGGAGGGCGTGAACTTCTCGATCTTCTTGCGCAGCAGCAGCGCGTTGGTGCACAGGAACACGTACTTCCGCCGGGCCACCAATTGCCGCACGATCTCGTGGATCTGCGGGTGCATCAAGGGCTCGCCGCCCGCGATGGACACCATCGGCGCACCGGACTCCAGCACCGCCCCGACCGCCTGGGCGACCGGCATGCGCTGCTTGAGCACGCCCGCCGGGTGCTGGATCTTCCCGCAGCCCTCACAGGCCAGGTTGCACGCGTAGAGCGGCTCCAGCTCCACGATCAGCGGGAACTTGTCCCGCTTGCGGAGCTTCTGTTCGAGCAGATAGGTCCCGACCCTGATGGTCTGGCGCAGCGGCATGGCCATCTGGCTCACCTCCTGGGGAGCAGCGAAGAACGGTGCCATTCGTAAAACGCGGGCAGTACGGCACGCAGGACACGGAAGGCCGATATTCCCCCGCGCACCGTGCCGATTCGGACGAGCTCGTGCTCCGGAGCGTCCACGATCACCCGGACGGCCGCAACGGGGCGTTCCCCGTCGCGGACCGCGGCCCGGAGGGTCGCCGCGGACTCCATGTCGACCGCGACCGCGCCCGTGGCGCGCAGCCGCGCGCGCTCCCGGCCGCGGACGACGTGGTCGGACCCGGTCAGCGGGCCGATGTGCACGGTCCGGCCGGGGACGGCCCGGGCCAGCGCCTCGGCGAGCAGCGCGACCCCGGTGCAGGGGACGGTCCCCCGCGGGTCGCGGGTCTCCTCGGCGACGACGAGGTCGCCGGGGCTCATGCCGGGGACGAGCCCGGCGCAGAACCCGGTGGCGAGGAGGGCGGCCCGGTCCGTGCCGGGCCCGTGAAGGGCCCCGAGGACGGCCCGTTCGGCCGCGCACGGTCCCATCCCGGTACGCAGGAGGGTGTACGCCCCGCCGTGCGCCCCACCGTGCGCGTCGGTGCCGCGCGGGGAGCCGCGCCCCGCGCTGCGCAGCGCCATCTGCTCGATGCGCAGGGCGCAGGCGACCAGCAGCGGGCCGCCCCGCGCGGTGCGGTCCCCCGCGGCGGGGGACATCACAGGCCCCGGCCGGGTGAGCCCGCCGGGGCGGACGGTTCCCCGTACAGGTAGCGGCCCAGCGCGGTCAGCGGGAACACCTGCCGGTACAGGTGGTAGTTGATGGAGAAGTCCCAGGGGAAGCCGGTGCCGGTGAAGTACGGCTCGTCCCAGGAGCCGTCCTCGTGCTGGGTCCGGACCAGGTGGGCGATGCCGCGTGCGACGGCCTCGCCGTCGCGTTCCCCGGCCGCCAGCAGGGCCATCAGCGCCCACGCGGTCTGCGAGGCGGTGGAGGCGCCCTTCCCGGCCCACGACCGGTCCTGGTAGGAGCGCTGGTCCTCCCCCCAGCCGCCGTCCTCGTTCTGCACGGATTCCAGCCAGCGCACGGCCCGCCTGACCGCGGGGTGGCCCGGGGCGATGCCGGCCGCGGTGAGGGCGGGCACCACCGACCCGGTGCCGTAGACGTAGTTGGTGCCCCAGCGCCCGAACCAGCTGCCGTCCGGCTCCTGTGCGTCGAGGAGCCAGGTGATGCCGCGCCGGGTCCGGGCGTCGCCCGCCCGGCCCTCGAAGGCGAGCATCTCCACCACGTGGGCGGTGACGTCGGCCGACGGCGGGTCGATGACCTCGCCGAAGTCGCAGAAGGGCAGCCGGTTCGGGAAGGGGCTGGTGTTGTCGGCGTCGAAGGCGCCCCACGCGCCGTCCTTCGACTGCATGCCGAGGGTCCAGGAGACGCCGCGGGCGATGGCCGCGTCGAGCCGGACCGGGTCCGGGTGTCTGATCCGGCGCAGGGCGAGGACGACCTCGGCGGTGTCGTCGATGTCGGGGTAGGTGTCGTTGTGGAACTCGAACGCCCAGCCGCCCGGGGCGAGGCCGGGCCGGCGCACCGCCCAGTCGCCGGTGCGGGTGATCTCCTCGCCGAGCATCCAGTCCGCGGCCTTGACCAGTGCCGGATGGTCGGGGCGCACACCGGCGTCGGCCAGGGCGATCGCGGCGAGGCAGGTGTCCCACACCGGGGACTGGCAGGCCTCGATCATCCGGGCGCCGTCCTCGCGCCGCACCGCGAAGCGGTCCAGGGACTCCAGTCCGGCGCGCATCACCGGGTGCCCGAGGTCGTAGCCGAGCAGGTGCAGCGCGATGACGGAGTACACGGCGGGCGGCTGGATCCCGCCCCAGCAGCCGTCGTTCTCCTGGCGTTCGACGATCCAGCGGGCGGCGGTGTCCATGGCCGCCTTGCGCAGGCGGCGTGGAGCGAACCGCCGGTAGACGTGCAGGGCCCTGTCCATCCGCTGGAAGGCGCCGTCCCAGGTGGTCAGCGGTGCCAGGGGGATGGCGGGGTACGGGGTCCGCGCGTCGGTGTGGAGTTCGTCGAGGGCGAAGGGTGCCGGGCGGACCGGGCGCAGCGCGGAGACCACGGTGAGCGGGACGATGGTCTGGCGGGCCCAGCAGCCGAAGTCGTAGATGTTCAGGGGCACCCAGGGCGGCAGGAAGACCAGCTCGGGCGGGAGTTCGGGCAGGTGGTCCCAGCTCCACCAGCCGAAGAGGGCGAGCCAGATCCGGGTGAAGACGCGGGCGGCGGCGATCCCGCCGTGGGCCCGGATCCAGGCCGAGGCGCGGCTCATGTGCGGGGCGTCCGGCCGGTCCCCGGCGAGGCGCAGCGCGACGTACGCCTCGATGGTGGCGGACAGTTCGGGCGGTCCGCCGTGGAAGGTGGCCCAGGTGCCGTCCTCGCGCTGCTCGCCGCGGATGAACAGGGCGGCGGCGTACGTGGTGGCCTCGTCCCGGATGCCGAGGAACTGCCGCAGCAGGAGGTCCTCGGCGTCCATGGTGACGTTGGTCTCCAGGTCGCCCTTCCACCAGCCCGCGGGGTCCTGGCGCTCAAGGAGGTGCCGGGTCGCGCGCGCGGCGGCCTCGTACACCTCCCTCGGGCTGCCGTCCGGCGGCGGGGGCAGGTCCGCCGCGGTCCGTCCGGTGCCGGGTTCGCCCGGCTGCCGGTAGGTGGCCGGCGGGCCGGGCCGCCGGACCGGTCCGGGCGGCGCGGCGACCCGCTCGGTGAGCGCCACCGGCACGCAGGGCCCGGCGCCGGCCGAGGTCCCGGGTCCGACGGCGGGGTCGGACGGGCCCGCGAGCCCGTATTCGGTCCGCGGGGCGGCCGCCCCGGCGGGGCCGGGCGGCGGGGCGCCCGGGGTGGATTCGCTGCCGGCGCCGGCGCTCTCCGCGCTGCCGTCGGTCGTCGCTGTCATGGCTTCCCCTTAGAACAGTGTCCTGTGCTGTGCTGGGGTCCGCCGTCGGCCGGTGCGCGCCACGCTCAGGTGGCGGCGCCGGCCGGCGACTCGCGATTCATATCCGCTGCCGGGTGGCGGTCACCTCTTGCGTACGACGACGAAGTCGGCGAGGTCCACGAGCTGTTCGCGCACCCGCTGCGGCATGTCGACGTCGTCCAGGGCCCGGATCGCGACGGCGTGCTGGCGGCGCGCCTCGTCCGCGGTCCACTGCCGGCCGCCGGCCTCCTCGATGAGGGCGGCGCGGGCCGCGAACTCCTCTTCGGAGAAGTTCTCGAAGTCGCTGCTCTTGGCGTCGGCGGCGAGCAGTTCGGCGAGCCGCTCGGAGGCCGGGCCGCCGGCGGCGAGGGCGGCGACCACCGGGAGGGACTTCTTGCGCTGGCGCAGGTCGCTCCAGGTCTGCTTGCCGGTGGACTCCGGGTCGCCCCAGATGCCGAGGAGGTCGTCGACGGCCTGGAAGGCGAGGCCGAGGTGGTAGCCGTACTCCTCCAGCTTGTCGGCCGTACGGTCGTCCGCGCCACCGAGCACGGCGCCGATGGAGACGGCGCAGGCGAGGAGGGCGCCGGTCTTGTTGCCCTCCATCTCCAGGCACTCCTCGACGCTGACGCGCTCGCGGTGCTCGTAGGAGATGTCCTGCGCCTGGCCGTCGATGAGCTTGCGGCTGGCGGTGGTCAGGCGGCGCGTGGCGCGGCCCGCCTCGACGGTGCCCAGTTCCAGCAGGACCTCATTGGCGAGGGCGAAGAGGGCGTCGCCGACCAGGATGGCGAGGGCCGGTCCGTGGACCTTCCAGACGGTGTCGCGGTGGCGGCGCTGCTCGTCGCCGTCCATCAGGTCGTCGTGGAGCAGCGAGAAGTTGTGCACGAGTTCCACGGCGACGGCGCCGGGGATACCGACCTCCGGTGCGGCGCCCGCGGCCTCGGCGGAGAGCAGGGCGAGGGCGGGGCGCACGGCCTTGCCGCCGTCACCGTCGGCGGCGTTGCCCTGGGCGTCGATCCAGCCGAAGTGGTAGGCGGCGACGGTGTCCATGGGCGCGGCGAGCCGGTCGACGGCCGCGCGGAGCGCGGGGGTCGACATCGTCCGGCCGCGTTCCAGGAGGGCGACGGTGTCCGCCTTCTCCACTCCCCTTCCGGCTGCGCCCACAGTGGCATCCGTGTTCTCGACAGCCGGGTTCCCCGGGTTCACTGGCTCTCCTCTTGTTCCTGTACGTGCTGTGCTCGTGGTGCTGGTGGTGCCGGTAGTCCCGGTGGTGGTCGTCATGCCGCCTCCTGCAGAGGGTGTTCGCGGTGGCGGCCGAGTGCGGCGAGTGCGGCCTGCGCCGCGCTCAGTCCGCTCCGGACGGCGCCCTCCATGGTCGCGGGCCAACCCGTGGCAGTCCACGCACCGGCCAGGTAGAGCCCCGGCGTGTCGGTCCGCGCCCCGGGGCGCAGCCGGCCGACGCCGGGGGTGGGTGCGAAGGTCGCCGTCCGCTCCCTGGTGACGAAGAAGTCCCGTACCTTGGCGCCGCGTGCGGCGGGCAGCAGCCGCTCCAGCTCGGGCAGGTACTTGGCGCGCAGCGCCGAGACGGGCTCGTCGATGTCGTCCTGGGCGGCGGACTGGGACAGCGCCAGGTACTGGCCGCCGTCGGGGAGTCCGGAGGAGTCGGTGCGGTCGAAGACCCACTGCACAGGGGATCCGAGTGCGGCGAAGAAGGGCTGCTTGAGCACCTTGCGGTCGTAGACGACGTGGACGTTCAGGATCGGTGCGGTGCCGATGTCGAGGAGCTTGTCGGGGTCGGCGAGGGCGCCGGCGGGCAGCAGCCCGTGCGCCTCGCGCTGCGGGACGGCGAGGACGACGGTGCCCGCTTCGAGCGACTCCTGCTCGGTGTCCACCCGCCAGGCCCCCTCGGGGGTGCGGGTGACGGCGGTGACGCGGGTGCGCAGTTCGGTCCGTACCCCGGCCGCGTCGAGCTGGCCCCGGGCGAGGGTGTCGTGCAGGTCGCCGAGCGGTACGTGGGCCCAGCCGATGTCGGCCGCGCTCTTGTCGGAGAGCAGGCCGGTCTTGAAGACCATGGCGGCCAGACCCAGCGAGGAGTGCGCGGCGGTGGCGTTGAGGGTGGCGATGCCGACGAGGTCCCACAGGGCCTCGATGGTGCGGGCGGACTGTCCGTAGCGGCCGAGCCAGGTGGCGAAGTCCAGGCCGTCCAGCGCCGGGTCCGCCGGGTCGAGGCGGCGCAGGGCGAGGGCGGCGCGGGCGACGCCCGCGCGCTCGGCGAGGGACATGTGCGGGTAGCGGGCCAGGGCTCCGGCGAGGTGCAGGGGTACGGGCAGGCCGCCGCGGCGCAGCCGTCCCAGGCGCGGCCCGCGGGGGTGGGCGACGTCGAGGACGGGTACGTCGAGCCGGTCCTGGAGCGGGGCGAGGGCGGCGCCGTCGACGCGGTCGAGGAACCACCGGTAGGCGGTGCAGCAGCGCAGGTAGACGTGCTGGCCGTTGTCGACGTGGAGGTCGCCGCGCTTGAAGGAGAAGGCGAGCCCGCCGAGCCGGGGACGGCCTTCGAGCAGGGTGACGCGTAGTCCGGCGTCGGCGAGTTCGAGGGCGGTCGTGACCCCTGCGAGTCCGCCGCCGACGACGACGGCGTGCTGGTCGGTGCCGGTCATGCGCCCTCCCCCGTGGTGCGCTCGCCCTCCGGGCCGGCCTGCGGGTTCCGCGCGGCCCGGCCGCCGCGGTCCGCGGGGAGAGACGCGCCCGCCGTCGGCGTGGTTGCCCGGCCCGGCGCATGCCCGGGGCGGCGCGCCGGTCCCGTACGCCGGGCCCCGCCGGCGCACGCCGGGTGAACGCCGGGCGCGGCGGCGCGTGGCGGGGCCGCCTTCGTCGGGGGCGTCACATCCGCCTCCGGACGGCCTGGCGGGTGACGGTGCGGGCGTCGAGGCCGGACAGGCCGCGGACGGCGACGTACGCCTTCTCGTGCGGCGGCAGGGAGACACGGCCGCGCAGGACCGCCTCCGGCTCCCGCTCGATGCGGTCGAGGAGGCGCCGGTAGATGCCGGCCATGGCGGCCACGCAGGCGCCGCTGCGCCGGTCGAGCATCGGCAGCAGCCGGTAGCCCTCGGCGAACAGGGCGCGGGCGCGCCGGACTTCGTGGTGGACCAGTCCGGCGAAGTCGGCTCCGGCGGACAGCCGGCCGGCCTGGAACCCTTCCGAGCAGCCGAACTTGGCGAGGTCCTCGGCGGGCAGGTAGGTGCGGCCGTTGCCCGCGTCCTCGCGAACGTCGCGGAGGATGTTGGTGAGTTGCAGGGCGAGGCCGAGGGTGTCGGCGTACTCGGCGGCGCGCGCGGCCTCGGGCGCGCCCCGGCCCGGTGCGTTCACCGTGCCGAAGACGCCGAGCGAGAGCCGTCCGATGGCACCTGCCACGCAGCGGCAGTAGACCTTGAGGTCGTCCCAGGTCTCGTACGTCTCGCCGCGGACGTCCATCAGTACGCCGTCGATGAGTTCGTCGAGGCCGCCGAGCGGGATCGGGAAGCGGCGGGCGGCGTGCGCCAGCGCGACGGCGACCGGGTCGGTGTCGTCCTCGTCGACCTCGCCGGCCCGGATCCGTGCGAGGACGGCCCGGGTCTCCTCCAGGCGCGCGAGCTTGGCCCCGGCGGGCAGCGTGCCGTCGCCGATGTCGTCGACTCGGCGGGAGAAGGCGTAGAGCGCGGACATCGCGTGGCGCTTGTCGGTGGGCAGCAGCCGGATGCCGTACGCGAAGTTGCGCGCCTGCGCGCCGGTGACGGCCTCGCAGTAGCTGTAGGCCGCCGAGACCGGTGCGGACATCGCAGTCTGTACGGACGCGTGTGTGGGGCCCTCCACGGTCGGGCTCACCTCTTTCTCGGCGCTGTGCGCAGGACGGCGGCAACCTCGCGGAGCAGGCCGCTCTTGGTGGGTTCGGGCGGGCCGGGGAGTACGTCGAAGCCCGTGGCAGTGACGGCTCGCAGGGCGGCGCGCCCCCCTCCCACGAAGCCCGCGAGCAGCAGCCGGAGCCTGCCGTGCACGCTGCCCACGAGCGGGAGGCCTTCGTCCAGCAGGGCGCGTGCGCGCTCGGACTCGAAGGCGACCAGGGCGCGCACGGAGGCGCCGGCGGTCGGGGCCGCCAGGTCGGCCTCGGACACGTGGAAGCGCCGCATGTCCTCGGCGGGCAGGTAGATCCGGTCGCGGCCCAGGTCCTCGGCGACGTCCTGGACGTGCTCGACGATCTGCAGGGCGGTGCAGACGGCGTCGGAGAGCCGGATCCGCTCGGGCGTGCTGGTGCCGGTGAGGGACAGCACGAGCCGGCCGACCGGGTTGGCGGACAGCTCGCAGTACGCGACGAGGTCCCCGTAGGTCTCGTAGCGCCTGACCCGCTGGTCCTGCCGGTTGGCCTCGATGAGCCCGAGGAAGGGCTCGGGGGTCAGGGCGTGGGCGCGCGCCACGGGCCGCAGGGCGAGCAGCAGGGGGTGGCGCGGTGGGCCGCCCGCGGAGCCGAACACGCGCAGCAGGTCGGCCTCGAGGGCGTCGAGCATGGCGAGCCGGTCGTCCGCCGCGGCCGGGTCGAGACCGAGGAGCACGGCGTCGCGCCCGCCGGGGGCGAGGTCGCCGTCGCCGATGTCGTCGACGAGGCGGGCGTAGCCGTAGACGGCCGTCAGCCCGTCGCGCCAGGCGCGGGGCAGGAAGGCGGGGGCGACGGGGAAGTTCTCCGCCGTCGCCTTGTCGAGGGTGGCGCTCACATGGACCGTGTCGGACAGGGGTCGGGTGCCGTGCCCCGGGTTCACCGCCCGCCGCCCGGGGCGGGGACGGCCGCCGTCCCTGGGGGCCGGAGAATTCCCGTAGCCATTGCCGTCACATCTCCCGTTCTACACTGCCGACCCAATACATCCCATTTCGGACACGCCGCCGGGGTTTTCCCGGGGCTGTCCCAGGGCCGTTCACCTGCGGGGAATCGTCCCCTCTTGCCGCGATTCAGGACCGCTTCAGCTTACGCTGTACAACGTCACGGGGGCCGCTCGGGTATTCGCCGCGCCACCGAATGTCGCCGCCCAATACGAGAACGCGCACGCGGCGTATTGCGGGTGCACGCTCAAAGCCCCCGCCGCGCTGAGCGGCAGGGGCCTTCAGGGGAAGCGGACGGACGCGGCGGCGGCGCCGCGCGACCCGGAGGTCAGCCGTTGGTGGCCTTCTCGTAGGCCGAGACGACTTCCTCGGTGGGCCCGTCCATCAGGAGTTCGCCCTTCTCCAGCCACAGCACCCGGTCGCACGTGTCGCGGATGGACTTGTTGTTGTGGCTGACGAGGAAGACCGTGCCGGCCTTCTCCCGGAGTTCCTTGATTCGGTTCTCCGAACGCACCTGGAAGGCGCGGTCACCGGTGGCCAGGGCCTCGTCGATCATCAGGACGTCGTGGTCCTTGGCCGCCGCGATGGAGAAGCGCAGTCGGGCCGCCATGCCGGAGGAGTAGGTGCGCATCGGCAGGGAGACGAAATCGCCCTTCTCATTGATGCCCGAGAAGTCGACGATGCTCTGGTAACGCTCCTTGATCTGCTCGCGGCTCATCCCCATCGCGAGACCGCCGAGGACGATGTTGCGCTCACCGGTGAGGTCGTTCATCAGCGCGGCGTTCACGCCCAGCAGCGAGGGCTGGCCGTCGGTGTAGACCTTGCCCTCCTCGCAGGGCAGCAGGCCGGCGATGGCGCGCAGCAGGGTGGACTTGCCGGAGCCGTTGGAGCCGATGAGGCCGATGGCCTCGCCGCGGTACGCGGTGAAGGAGACCCCGCGCACGGCGTGGACCCGGCGGACGCCCGGGGCGTCGCCCTTCCTCCGGCGCACGATCTTGCTGAGCGCGGCGGTGGCCGCACCCTTGCCGCTGCTGCCGGTGTTGACGCGGTAGACGATGTGGACGCCGTCCGCGATCACGGTGGGAACGCGCCCCTGGGTGTTGTCAGCCACGGCCGTAACGCTCCTCAGACTTCCAGAAGTACACGAAGCCGCCGAGGCCGATCAGCACGGCCCAGCCCACGGCGAAGGCCCACACGTGCGGGGGCAGGTTGGCGGCGGTGTAGTCGTCGATCAGCGCGAACCGGATCAGGTCCATGTAGATCGCGACCGGGTTCCACAGCAGGACGTCGCTGATCCACTGCGGCTGGTCCTTGAGGTAGACCGCGATCGGGAACATGACGCCGGAGGCGTACATCCAGGTGCGCATCACGAACGGCATCAGCTGCGCGAGGTCGGGGGTCTTGGAACCCATCCGCGCGAAGATCATGGCGAGGCCGGTGTTGAAGACGAACTGCAGCGCCAGCGTCGGGATCACCAGCAGCCAGGAGAGCCGCGGGTAGTTGCCGAACATGACGGCGATCACGAAGACGACGACCATCGAGTACAGCAGCTGCTGGAGCTGCTGGAGCGAGAAGGACACCGGCAGGGAGGCGCGCGGGAAGTGCAGCGCGCGCACCAGCCCGAGGTTCCCCGAGATCGCGCGGACGCCCGCCATCACGGAGCTCTGCGTGAAGGTGAAGACGAAGATGCCCATCACCAGGAACGGGACGTAGACGTCCTTGGGCATCTCCTTGCCCGCCTGGAGGATCAGGCCGAAGATCAGCCAGTAGACCAGCGCGTTCAGCAGCGGGGTCGCCACCTGCCAGACCTGGCCGAGCTTCGCCTGGCTGTACTGCGCGACCAGCTTGGCCCGGGAGAAGGCCATGATGAAGTGGCGCCGGCCCCAGAGCTGCCGCACGTACTCGCCCAGGCCGGGCCGGGCGCCGCTGACCGAGAGGCCGTACTTCCTGGCCAGCTCCGCGGCGCTGAGCCCCGCGTCTGCGGACGGCGGCCTGCTCGTGGCGAGGGCGCCGTCGTGGGTTGTGTCACTCACAAGTTGAAACTTTCGTCTTCAAGATGCGGCCAGGTGGGCATCAGGCTGGTGGCTCGAAGCCCGTGATCGCGTCATGTTCCCAGACGCGGGCTGGTCAGATGACAGGAGGTCGGCCCAGGCGGGTCAACCGCCAGACCGTGCGCCATCTCATCGGGCGGCGCGGTCCGCAAGGAGTGGTCCACCCCTCGCGGAACCCGCCGAACCAGGCCTTCAGCGCGGGTCCCGAGGGCTTCCGTAGAAGCGTCAGCAGGAGCCAGACGCCCAGGTAGACCGGTACCAGCGGTGCGGGCAGGTTGCGGCGGGCGAGCCACACCCGGTTACGGGCCACCATACGGTGGTAGACCGCGTGCCGGGAGGGGGCGGTCGTCGGGTGCAGCAGCACCATGTCCGCTCGGTAGTCGATCAGCCACCCCGCGTCGAGCGCGCGCCAGGCCAGATCGGTCTCCTCGTGAGCGTAGAAGAACTCCCCCGGAAGGGCGCCGACCTGCTCGAACACCGTTGTGCGGACGGCGTTGGCACCACCCAGGAAGGTGGTCACGCGCGAGGACCGCATCGGGTCCGAGGCCCGCAGCCGCGGTACGTGGCGGCGCTGGGTCCGGCCGGTGTCGGGATCGGCGATCCGGAAGCTGATGATCCCGAGCTCGGGGTCCTCGGCGAAGGCCCGCCGGCACAGCTCGGCGGTGTCGGTGCGCTCCAGCAGTCCGTCGTCGTCGAGGAAGAGCAGTACGTCCACGTCGCGGCCGCCGGGGCCGAATGCCTCGATGCCGACGTTGCGGCCGCCCGGGATGCCCAGGTTCTCGGGCAGGTCGACGGAGCGGACCCCCGGCGGCAGGTCGGCCACCTCGGCGACCCGTACGCCCTGTCCGACGACGACGACCTCGATCGGGTCGCCGTCCTGGCGGGCCACCGAGTCCAGGAGGGCCTTGAGCTCGTCGGGCCGGTTGCCCATGGTGATGATCACGGCGCCCAGCCGCATCGGGGCGGTCACTTGAGCCTGCTGGAGGCGAGGATGGACACCAGGTGCAGCACGGTCTGGAGCATCGCGATGGCCGCGAGCACGGCGACTCCTACGCGGGACCAGTACAGGTCGCCGCGCATCTGGTCCAGGACGGCCAGGAACAGGATGAGCAGCGAGGCCTCGATGCCGAGGATCAGGCGGTGGAACTTCAGCGCGGCGGCGGCCCGCCGGGCGAGGGCCATGCCCTTGGCGCGCGGCTCGGCGGCCGCGTCCTTGACCACGGGCTTGCCGGCCTGGTGGCGGGCGACGCCGACCAGGTCGGTCTCGGCCTTGATCAGGATGGCGCCGAGCGCGGCGAGCGTGCCGAGGAAGGCCCACAGCCAGTCGGCCCCGCCGGTGCCCCACAGGTCGGCGGCGCGCAGGCCGAAGCCGACCAGGACCGCCGCGTCGCACAGGTAGGCGCCGACCCGGTCCAGGTAGACCCCGGAGAGCGAATACTGCTTCTTCCAGCGGGCGACCTCGCCGTCGACGCAGTCGAGCAGCAGGTACATCTGGACCGCGACCACGCCGAGGACGGCGCCGAGGATGCCCGGCACCAGGAGTGCGGGCAGGGCGAGGACGCCGGCGAGGGTCATCAGGTAGGTCAGCTGGTTGGGCGTGACCTTGGTGGTGACCAGGAGGCGGGTGATGCGCAGGGAGATCTCGCGCATGTAGAGGCGCCCGCCCCAGTGCTCGCCGCTGACCCGGTCCTTCACGCCCGCGGGGTGAACGACGGGCCGGAGTTCAGCTACGGATGGTCTTGGCATAGTCGGCGTAAGCGTCCCTGATCTCGGCGGCGGACAGGTTGAGGTGCTCCAGGATCGTGAAGCGTCCCGGGCGGGTCTGGGGGGCGTACTCGACGGCCGCGACGAACTCGTCGACGCTGAAGCCGATCTCCTCGGGCCCGACCGGCAGGTCGTGCCGGCGCAGCACCTCGACGAAGTGGCCGGCGGCGTCCGCCGCCCCGCGCAGGTGCATCGCGAAGGCCGCGCCGATGCCGACCTGCTCGCCGTGGAGCGCGGAGCGCCCCGGGTAGAGCAGGTCGAAGGCGTGGCTGATCTCGTGGCACGCGCCGGAGGACGGGCGGGAGTCCCCGCTGATCGACATGGCGATGCCGGAGAGCACGAGCGCCTCGGAGAGCACGGTGAGGAACTCGTCGTCGCCGCAGCCGCCGGGGTGGCGCAGCACGGACTCGCCGGCGGTACGGGCCATGGCGGCGGCCAGGCCGTCGACGGGCTCGCCGGTGGTCTCGTGCGAGAGCTCCCAGTCGGCGATCGCCGAGATGTTGGAGATCGCGTCGCCGATGCCGGCGCGGATGAACCGGACCGGGGCGTCCTTGATGACGTCGAGGTCGATCACCATGGCGATCGGGGTGGGGACGCCGTAGGAGCCGCGGCCGTTGTCGTTGTCCAGGATGGACACGGGCGAGCAGATGCCGTCGTGCGAGAGGTTGGTGGCGACGGCCACCATGGGCAGCCCGACCCGCGCCGCGGCGTACTTGGCCACGTCGATGATCTTGCCGCCGCCCAGGCCCACGACGGCGTCGTAGCGGCGGCCCTTTATGTCGTCGGCGAGCTTGACCGCGGAGTCGATGGTGCCGTCGACGACGGCGTACCAGTCGGCGTGCGGGAGCACGGGCTCCAGCCTGGCGCGCAGCGCCACGCCGGAGCCCCCGCTGATCGCGATGGCGAGCTTGCCGGAGGCGGAGATCCGCTGGTCGGCCAGGACGCCGGCCAGGTCGTCCATCGCCCCGCGGCTGATGTCGACGACGACGGGCGAGGGGATGAGCCTCGTCAGTACTGGCATGCGATCGTCCGGCCCTTGGCGAGGTCGTCGTGGTTGTCGATCTCGACCCACCTGACGTCGCCGATGGGGGCCACGTCGACCACGAAGCCGTCGTTGACGAGCTGCTGGTAGCCGTCCTCGTAGTAGAGGTCGGGGTCGCGCTCGAAGGTGGTCTTCAGCGCCTCGGCGAGGGCCTCGGCGGCCTCGGCCTCGATCAGCGTGACGCCGATGTACTCGCCGGTGGCGTCGGCGGGGTCCATGAGCTTGGTGATCTTCCGGACGCCCCGGTCGCCGTCGACGACGACCTTCATCTCCTCGTCGGCCAGGCTCTTGACCGTGTCGAGGGCGAGGATGATCTTCTGGCCGTTGCCGCGGGCGGCGAGGAGGGTCTCCTCGACGGAGACCGGGTGGACGGTGTCGCCGTTGGCGAGGATCACACCGCGCCCCAGGACCTCACGGGCGCACCACAGGGAGTAGGCGTTGTTCCACTCCTCGGCCTTGTCGTTGTCGATCAGCGTGATCTTCAGCCCGTACTTGGCCTCCAGTGCGGCCTGGCGCGCGTAGACGGCCTCCTTGCGGTAGCCGACGACGATGGCGACCTCGGTGAGACCGACCGCGGCGAAGTTGCCGAGGGTCAGGTCGAGGACCGTCAGGCTCTCCTCGTCACCCTCGGGGCCGACGGGCACGAGGGCCTTGGGCAGGGTGTCGGTGTAGGGGCGCAGGCGGCGTCCCGCACCGGCAGCGAGGACAAGGCCGATCATGCTGGTTCTCCTTCGTCATGTACGGCGGGTGCCCCGGAGGAGACCCAGAAGCGGATGCTCTCCACGAGCACCACGAGTGCCACGAACACGGCCAGGGCCGTGAGCGCGACGGGGAAGTCCGATGCGCGGTCCACGAGGACGGCGGCGAGGACCGTGGTCAGCAGGACCCGGCCCTCGTGGCCGCCGATGGTCCGCACCAGCCAGTGCGGGGGCGCGCCGGTGCCACCGCGAATGCGGTACACCGTGTCGTAGTGATGGTAGGCGACCGCCGCGATCAGGCCGAATGCCGCCGGGAGGGCCCCGGGGACGTCCGCCTTGGCGGCGAGCGCGAGGACCGTCACGTATTCGCCCGCGCGGAACAGCGGCGGGATCAGCCAGTCGAGTGCGCCCCCCAGGGGGGCGGCGACGGCGAGCCCGGCCGTCATGGTGCAGATCACGGCGACGGCGATCAGACGCGGGTCGCCGAAGGGGAGGTACAGGGCGGCACCGACCATCAGCACGGTGCCGAGGGCGGCGACGTAGACGGACCCGAAGGAGCCGGCGCGGCCGCGCAGCAGCCGGGCCTGCAGCTCGGCGAGCGGACCGGAGTCGGCGAGGTCGGCGAGCGCCTGGGCGGCGCGGTCGGTGCGCCGGGCCTTGCGGGTCAGGGACCGCAGGACGCGGCCCGCCGTGGTGTAGAGGGCACCGAAGGCACAGCCGGCGATCAGTGCGTAGAAGACGATCCGGGGGGTGGTGAAGGCGGTCAGGACCGCGATCATCGCCCAGCGCTCGCCGATCGGCAGGATGATCATCCGGCGGACCCAGACCGTCCAGCCGACGCTGTCGAGCCGGTCGGAGAGGGCGGCCGTCGGGCTGGTGTTGGCGGTGGCGTCGTGGTTGGCCTCGTTGAAGGAGAAGTCCACGACGTGCCGGCAGGTCATCAGGATCATCGCGCCGAGGGCCAGGCCCCAGACGTCGTCCCCGTTCCGGGCCGCGCCGAGCGCGAGGCCGGCGTAGAAGGAGTACTCCTTGGCCCGGTCGAAGGTCGCGTCGAGCCAGGCGCCCATCGTCGAGTACTGCAGGGAGTAGCGGGCGAGCTGCCCGTCGGTGCAGTCCAGGACGAAGGAGACGATCAGCAGGACACCGGCCGCGACGTAGCCCCAGCGCTCGCCCGTGGCCGCGCAGCCCGCCGCGATCAGCGCGGTGATCAGCGAGGCGGTGGTGACCTGGTTCGGGGTGAGGCCGCGGCGCGCGCACCAGCGGGCGATGTAACGCGAGTACGGGCTGATGCAGAAGGTGGTGAAGAACCCGTCGCGGGACTTCACGGCGGAGCGCAGCCGGACGGCCTCCTCGTCCACGGCGGCGACGGCGGCGGAGGCCGCCGCGCGCTCGTCCGCGTCGGCGGGCACCACGGCGACCAGGCTGCCGAGCTCGGGCCGCTGGACGGTGGTGCCGGCGGCCTCGACCGCGGCGGCGAGCCGGTCGGCGTAGGGGCCGGACCCGTCGGCGCCCTCGGTGACGACGGCCTTGTCGAGGGCCTCGCGGGCACCCGCCTGTACGGAGAGGGCGCCGGTGACGGCGCAGGCGTCGAAGCGGGGGTCGGTCAGCGCGAGCCGCAGCGCGTGCACGTGCCCGACGAAGGCGGTGTCGACGACGGCCACCCGCTGGTCGGCGGGTACGCCGGCCAGTGCGGCGGCGGCGTCCTGGGGACCGGCGGCCGGGCGGACCTCGAAGCCGAGGGAGCGGAGCTCGTCCGCGAGCGGCGATCCGGGGACCGGCAGGCCGGTGAGGATGACGGTCGGCAGACGAACTCACTCCTTGTAACGGATTCCGAACGGGCGCGCCCGTGGGGCGGCGGCACGTCGGCAGAGGCTATCGGATGAAGGGAAGCAGGGTTTCATCACCCGTTTACGCCCCGATAAGCCGATATCCGGGCTTCGGGCCGGGTCGCGATCATCATCGGTGATCACGACGCGGTACCACAAACGGCGTCGGTGTTACGGTGGACACGCCCCTGAAGGTGTCGAGTGGAACGAGGTGGGTCGATGACCGTCGCAGTGGTCGCGGCCGAGCGCTGCGAACTCCGGTGCATCCCCCATTTCCCCCGGGCGACCGGCCGGGCCTGATCCACCGTTCTCCCGGACTTTCACCGGGGGACCTCCAGATCGGCCGGAGCCCCTTTTCAAGGGTTCACGTTGACCGACAACACCCACACCGCTTTCGAGGCTTTTCTCACTCTTCACCATGGGCTGCCGCGGCAGGCTCCGGGCTCGGACGCGAGCACCCGCCGGCTGCTGTCCCTGTGCGGACCGCTGCCCGAGCGGCCCCGCGTCCTCGACCTGGGCTGCGGCCCCGGCCGCAGCGCGCTGCTGCTCGCCGCCGAGGCGGGCGGCACCGGACCGGGCGGCGCCGAGGTGACCGCCGTCGACCTGCACGCCCCCTTCCTCGACGAACTGCGCACCGCCGCCGCGGCCCGCGGGCTCGCCGACCGGGTCCGCACCGTGGAGGCGGACATGAACGCGCTCCCCGCGCAGGAGGCCGGGGACGGCTCCTTCGACCTCGTCTGGGCGGAGGGCTCCGCCTACATCGTGGGCTTCGACACCGCGCTGGCGCGGTGGAAGCGGCTGCTCGCCCCCGGCGGCACGCTCGTGCTGACCGAATGCGAGTGGACGACCGCGGAACCGTCCGCCGGAGCGCGCGCCTTCTGGGACCCGCAGTACCCGCTGCGCTCCACGGCCGGCAACGTCGCGGCCGCCCGGGCCGCCGGCTACCGGGTGCTCGGCGTGCACCGGCTGCCCGACTCCGACTGGGACGAGTACTACGGCCCGCTCGCCGAGCGTGTCCGCGACCGGACCGGCGAGGACTCCCCCGCGATGGCGTGGGCGGTGGCCGCCACCCGCGAGGAACTGGACGTACGGGCCCGCCACGGGCACGAGTACGGCTACACCGGCTATGTCCTGCGTCCGGTGGAGGCCGGCGACGGCGACGCCTGACCGGCCCGCCCGGGCGGGGTCCGGCGCGCGGGCGTGGTGAGTGACGTGATCCGCCCCCTAACACGTGGTGGGGGGCGGACATGCGCGGATGTCCGAAGTGGGGACAAGCCTCTTTTGTACGGCAGACTGAAGGCCGAAGTCCGAAGCGAAGGATGGGTATGCCGACCACACCAGCCACCGCCGCGAACAGCGCGTCCAACGGCACCGGTACTCAAGAACCGATCATGCTCGAACTGGTCGACGAGTCCGGCAACACCATCGGCACGGCGGAGAAGCTCTCCGCCCATCAGGCTCCCGGGCAGCTGCACCGGGCGTTCTCCGTGTTCCTGTTCGACGAGCAGGGTCGTCTGCTGCTCCAGCAGCGGGCCCTCGGGAAGTACCACTCGCCGGGCGTCTGGTCGAACACCTGCTGCGGTCACCCGTATCCCGGGGAGTCGCCGTTCGCGGCCGCGGCCCGGCGGACCCACGAGGAGCTGGGGCTGTCGCCGTCGCTGCTCGCGCAGGCGGGAACGGTGCGCTACAACCACCCGGACCCCGCGTCGGGCCTCGTGGAGCAGGAGTTCAATCACCTGTTCGTGGGACTCGCGCAGGCCGCCGTGCGGCCGGATCCGGAGGAGGTCGAGGCCACCGCCTTCGTGACCGCCGAGGAGCTGGCGAAGCGGCACGCGGAAGTGCCGTTCTCGGCCTGGTTCATGACCGTGCTGGACGCGGCGCGGCCCGCGATCCGCGAGCTGACCGGCGACGCGGCGGGCTGGTAGTCCCCTGCGCCGTCCTCGACCTCGTCTGCTCCCCCGTCGTCCTCGACTCAGCGTGCGGCCGGCGGGGTGGCGAGGGGGAGGGCCGCCCAGATGACCTTGCCGCCGGTGGAGGTGTGCTCGACGTCGCAGACCCCGCCGGACTGCAGGGTGATCTCGCGGACGAGCAGCAGGCCCCGGCCGCCGGTCTGGCCGAAGTCTGCCTCCAGCGCCTTGGGGCGGTAGGGGTGGTTGTCCTCGACGGCCACCCGTACCCACTCGCGGCCGATGGCGACCTCGACCGCGACCTCGGGCGAGAGCAGGGCGGCATGCCGGACCGAGTTCGTCACCAGTTCGGAGACGATCAGGAGCAGGGAGTACACGAGGTCCTGATGGGCCGGCACCCCCTGGCGCCCGAGCAGGTCCCGGACGGCCCGGCGGGCCTGCGGAACGGATTCTTCTACTGCGGGAGCGGTGAACCTCCACACGCCCTCGTAGGCGAGGGGGCCGGCCGGGGCCGGCGGCCCCCCTTCCCCGGCCCGTGGGCCCCTCCCGCTGGCGTCCATCTTCCGGCCCCCGTCTTCACGCTCGATCGTCTCCACGCGACAAGAGTGGTGAAGGGGTGGGTCCGGCCCGGACTGCTGACCAGAAGTCAGCGTCATTCGGACACTTTCTGACCACTGGCGTATGACGGAGTCAGTTGTTGGTCTGTTCCTGATCTTCTGCCGGACGCTTCTCGGCCGCCTCACACATCGCCCGCGCGCCGGCGTCGTCCGCCGCCGCCTCGTCCTCCCTGACCAACCCCAGGATGGCGGCGCGCAGCCGGACTGTTGCCGGGCCGGTCGGAAAGGAACAGGAGCCCGGCGGCGCGCCGAAGGCCCCGCGAAGCGCCCCCTCGTAGGATGCTCCGATCACATGATGCACCGCCCGGGATAGCATCCGGCGCATGGACGCAGCCCTGGACGCAACCCTTCTGCACACGGTCGCCGACGGGGTCGCCACCGTCGTCGTCTCGCACCCCGCCAAGCGCAACGCCATGACCGCCTCGATGTGGCGGGCGCTTCCCGGGCTGCTGGACGGGCTCGCGGGCGACCCGGCCGTACGGGTGCTCGTCCTCACCGGGGCCGGACCGACCTTCTGCGCGGGCGCCGACATCTCCTCCCTCACCGGGGACGACGACCCGCGGGCCCTCGCCGTGGCGGCGGAGGAGGCCCTGGCGGCCTTCCCGAAGCCGACGCTGGCCGCGATCCGCGGGTTCTGCGTGGGCGGCGGCAGCCAGCTGGCGGCCGCCTGCGACCTGCGCTTCGCCGAGGAGGGGGCGTCCTTCGGGGTGACTCCGGCGAAGCTGGGCATCGTCTACCCGGCGTCCTCGACCCGCAGGCTCACCTCCCTGGTCGGCCCGGCCTGGGCCAAGTACCTGCTCTTCTCCGCGGAGCTGGTCGGGGCGGAACAGGCGCTGCGCGCCGGGTTCCTGAACGAGCTGCTGCCGGCCGGCGGGCTGGACAAGCGGGTCGCCGAGTTCACCCGTGTCCTGGCCGCCCGCTCGCAGCTGACGCAGGCGGCGGCGAAGGAGTTCGCCGACGGCCGCACGGACCGGGACCGGCACTGGGAGGAGCAGGCGGCCGGGAGCGACGACACCGCCGAGGGGGTCGCCGCGTTCCTGGAGCGGCGGGCGCCCCGCTTCACCTGGACGCCGTGACAGCCGGCCGGCCCGGTCAGCCGGTCAGCCGGTCAGCCCGTCAGCCGGGCGCGTTGTTCCCGCGCAGCATCGCGACGATGCCGGCCGGGGCCTTCTCGGGCGAGCCCGCGTCGTAGGGCGGCTGGGGGTCGTACTCGGTCATCAGCTGTACGGCCTGGGCGAACTCGTCACCGGCGATCCGGCCGAGGAGGGTGAGCCCCATGTCGATCCCGGAGGACACCCCGGCCGCGGTGACGTACTTGCCGTCGAACACCACACGCTCGCCGGTCGGCTCGGCCCCCAGCTTCGGCAGCCGGTCCAGGTACAGCCAGTGGCTGGTCGCCCGCCGCCCGCGCAGCAGTCCGGCGGAGGCCAGCAGCAGGGATCCGGTGCACACCGAGGTGGTCCAGGTGGTGGTGGCGTCGACCGTACGCAGCCAGTCCATGACCACGGGGTTGGCCATCTCCACATCGGGGTGCGGCCCGCCGGGCACGATGACGATGTCGGGCCGGGTCACCTCGTCGAGCCCCTGGTCCGCGACGAGTGCGAGCGAGCCGTTGTCGGTCCGTACGGGCCCCGGCCGCTCCGAGACGAACACGACCTCGGCGCCGGACAGCCGGCCGAGGGTGTCGAAGGGGCCGATGGCGTCGAGGGCGGTGAAGTGGTCGTAGAGAAGGACGGCGATCTGCATGGCTCCTCCGGGAGCGTCGGTCGGAACACGGCTCCGCCCCGGCGGGGCGGCTCTTCCTGCTGGTGGGCGGGTTCCGCCCTCAGTCGCGGGACGTGCCGAAACGGCGGCGGTACTCGGCGGGCGGCTGGCCGAGGGTGCGCACGAAGGCCCGGCGCAACGCCTCCGGGTTGCCGTACCCGCAGGCCCGGGCGATCTGGGCGATCCCTTCCCCGCTCTCCTCGAGCAGCCGCCGGGCATGGTCCACCCGCACCCGTTCGACGTACCGGCCGGGCGTGACGCCGGTCTCCGCCCGGAAGGCCCGTGCGAAGTGCCGCGGCGACAGCCTGGCGCGGGCGGCGAGGTGCTCGACGCCCAGGTCCTCCCCCGGGTGCTCGGTGATCCACTGCTGCACGTCCCGCAGCGGGTCCCGCCGGGCCGTCTGGGCCGCGAGCTGCGCGCTGAACTGCGCCTGGTTGCCGGGCCTGCGCAGGAAGACCACCAGGTGCCGGGCGATCGTCAGGGCGACGTCCTGCCCGTGGTCCTCCTCCACCAGCGCCAGCGCGAGGTCGATGCCCGCCGTCACCCCGGCCGAGGTGGCCACCGGCCCGTCCCGCACGTAGATGGGGTCCGGCTCGACGGCGACGGCCGGATAGTCCTGCGCCATCCGCTCGCAGGCGTTCCAGTGCGTCGTCGCGCGCCGCCCGTCCAGCAGTCCGGCCTCGGCCAGCAGCAGTCCCCCCGTGCACACGGAGACCAGCCGCTCCGCTCCACCCCCGTGGGTGCGGAGCCAGTCGGTCAGCCCGGGCTCGAAGTCCGCCGTGAACCGTCCCCCGGGCACGAGCACCGTCGTCCCGGGGCCCGGCCGGGCGCACTCCAGCTCCCCGTCGGGCACCAGCGTCAGCCCGCTGCCGGTGCGAACGGGCTCCCCGCCCGGCGACACCGTCCGGATCGCGTACCCCGCCCGCCCGGAAAAGTGGGCGAGCGCGGCGAACACCTCCACCGGGCCTGTCACGTCGAGGCTCTGGACCCCGTCGTAGAGGAGGACGAGGACGTTGCGCGGCGATGACCCCATGGCCTCATGGTGTGCCGCCTCCGCCGGTGGCCGCAATGACGTGCTTCCCACCTATCCGGCCACGCCCGGGGTCCGGCGCGCACGCCGATAGAATCGGCCCATCATGACTGCCACCCTCGTCGCCAAGAAGCTCACCGCCGCGCACGGCGAGCGCACGCTGTTCGCCGATCTCGACCTCGTCGTCGCACCCGGCGACGTCATCGGCCTCGTCGGCGTGAACGGCGCCGGGAAGTCGACCCTGCTGCGGCTGCTCGCCGGACTGGACACTCCCGAGACCGGGGAGCTGCGGCTCTCCCCGCCCACCGCCGCCGTCGGCCACCTCCCGCAGGAGCCGGAGCGCCGGCCGGAGGAGTCGGTCCGGGAGTTCCTGGCCCGGCGTACGGGCGTGGCCGCCGCCCAGGCGGAGCTCGACGAGGCGACGCAGGGCCTGGTGGACGGCACGCCGGGTGCCGACGACGCGTACGCGACCGCGCTCGACCGGTGGCTGGACCTCGGCGGCGCGGACCTCGACGAGCGCGCCGAGGAGGTCGCCGACGACCTCGGCCTCTCGGTCGGCCTCGACCTGCCGATGACGGCGCTCTCCGGCGGCCAGGCGGCCCGTGCGGGCCTGGCCTCGCTCCTCCTCTCGCGCTACGACGTCTTCCTGCTCGACGAGCCGACCAACGACCTGGACCTGGACGGTCTGGAGCGGCTGGAGCGGTTCGTCAAGGGGCTGCGCGCCGGCACCGTCGTGATCAGCCACGACCGCGAGTTCCTGACCCGGACCGTCACCAAGGTCCTCGAACTCGACCTGGCGCAGCAGCAGATCAACCTCTACGGCGGCGGCTACGACTCCTACCTGGAGGAGCGGGCCCGGTCCCGCAGCCACGCGCGCGAGGAGTACGAGGAGTACGCGGACAAGAAGGCCGCACTGGAGGGCCGGGCCCAGATGCAGCGCAACTGGATGGACAAGGGCGTGCGCAACGCCCGCCGCAAGTCCACCGACAACGACAAGATCGGCAAGGCGCTGCGCGGCGAGTCCAGCGAGAAGCAGGCCGCGAAGGCCCGCCAGACGCAGCGCGCGATCGAGCGGCTGGAGGTCGTCGAGGAGCCGCGCAAGGAGTGGGAGCTGCGGATGGAGATCGCGGCGGCCCCGCGCTCGGGCTCCGTGGTGGCCACCCTGCGCGAGGCGGCCGTCAAGCGGGGGGACTTCGCCTTCGGCCCGGCGAGCCTGCAGATCGACTGGGCGGACCGGGTGGCGATCACCGGGGCGAACGGCGCCGGCAAGTCCACCCTCCTCGCCGTGCTCCTGGGCCGGCTGGCCCCGGACTCCGGCTCCGCCACCCTCGGCTCCGGCGTGCTGGTCGGTGAGGTCGACCAGGCCCGCGGACTGTTCCTCGGCGACGAACCGCTGCTGGAGGCGTTCTGCGCGGCCGTCCCCGACACCGAGCCCGCCGAAGTGCGCACTCTGCTGGCCAAGTTCGGCCTCAGGGCGGCCCACGTGCTGCGCCCGGCCGCGACCCTCTCCCCCGGTGAGCGCACCCGCGCCGCGCTCGCGCTGCTCCAGGGCCGCGGGGTGAACCTGCTGGTGCTGGACGAGCCGACCAACCACCTCGACCTGCCGGCGATCGAGCAGCTGGAGTCCGCGCTGGAGGCGTACGAGGGCACCCTCCTGCTGGTCACGCACGACCGCCGGATGCTCGACGCGGTACAGGTCACCCGCCGCCTGGAAGTCTCCGGCGGCAAGGTCACCGAGCTTTGAGCTTGATCTTTAACGTCCGAGGTCGAACGATGCCTCGTACTTGATCACTCGGTTCGGTAACCGCCGTACGCGGAAGCGGCCTTCGTCTGGATCATGTGTTCCGACCAAGGAACACACATGTCCAGCGCGAAGGCCGTGGGGATGAGTCTGCTGCATCGTGATGGCCGGCGGGAGCCGTTGGCGGAACTGTCACGCTTCCGGGGCGAGTTCTACTCCTGTCTCACCGCTCGTTCGGACGCGCTGTTCGAGTTGGCCGACGCGGTTCTGTGCGGCGACGGGCCGGTGCGATCACTGGCCGAGCTGTCACTGGTAGGTGAACACCGGCGCGGTCACGGAGGGCTTTATGCCGCGCTCGCCCAGGGCCGGCTCGACGCGGACCGGATGCGGCAGGTCCTGGCCTCGGTGCCGCTTCCGCGGGCCGCCGACGGGCGGCTGGTACTGGCCGTGGACGTGACCTGCTGGCTGCGGCCCGACGCCCACACCTCACCCCAGCGGATCCTGTGCCACACCTACGGACGGGGCAAAGACCAGCACATTCCCGTCCCCGGCTGGCCGTACTCGATCATCTGCGCGCTGGAGCCCGGCCGCAGCTCGTGGACCGCCCCGCTGGACGCGTTGCGTCTGGCACCCGGGGACGACACGGCCACCATCACCGCCCGACAGTTGCGCGAGCTGATCGAGCGGCTGATCACCGCAGGCCAGTGGCAGGTCGGTGACCCGGAAGTCCTCGTCGTCGCGGACGCCGGATACGACGCGCCCCGCCTGGCCCACCTCCTGCGGGACCTGCCGGTCCAGGTCCTGGCACGGATGCGCTCGGACCGTGTCCTGCGCAGAGCCGCCCCACCACGACAGCCCCACATCATGGGGCGCCCTCCCCGGCACGGCAGCGAGTTCGTCTTCGGGCAGCCCGACACCTGGGGCACCCCGGACGCCGAGTCCGTCACCGACACGCGCCTATACGGCACCGCCAACGCCCGATGCTGGGACCGGCTCCACCCCAAGCTGACCCACCGATCTTCCTGGGCCGGAGCAGACGGCACCCTCCCGATCGTCGAGGGGACGGTGATCCGTCTGGACATCGACCACCTGCCCAGCGGAGCAACCCCCAAGCCGGTCTGGCTGTGGTGGTCCGGCACCGACGCGGAGGCAGCTGACGTCGACCGCCTCTGGCAGGCATACCTGCGGCGTTTCGACATCGAGCACACCTTCCGCCTGTTCAAGCAGACCCTCGGCTGGACCTCTCCGAAGATCCGCACCCCCGAGGCGGGGGACCGGTGGACCTGGCTGGTCCTCGCCGCCTACACCCAGCTCCGTCTCGCCCGGCCACTGGCAGCCGACCTGCGTCGGCCCTGGGAGAAGCCCGCACCCGTCGAACGCCTCACGCCCGCCCGCGTCCGCCGAGACTTCCGGCACATCCGCCCGAAGACCACCTGCCCGGCCGGTGCACCGAAACCCTCCCGCCCCGGCCCCGGCAGGCCACCAGGCCGCAAGAACACTCGGCCCACCCCACGACACGACGTGCACACAGTCCGCAAACCCGACACCACGAAACCGAAAACGAAAAAGCCAACGACTCCTCGCCCACGCCGCACAGGTTAAAGATCAAGTTGAGGCCCTGTCGCCGAAGTCCCGTCCGGCCCGCGGTGCCCGCCGCCGCACCTCGCCGCGGTGCCGGGGCGCCCGAGTACGTCCCGTACTCGTCGCGCCCGTCCGCCCGGTGATGCTGCCCCTCGGCCCTCCGGGCCTGGGGAGACCCCACGGCACCGGACACCGCGGGCCTGACCGGCGCTACCGGCTAGGGGTCCCGCCGGGCGCAGCGTTCGCGTGCCTCGCGCACCCGCCCGGCGGCCTCCTGGTCGTCGGGCGGCAGCCAGTCGGCGAGCAGTTCACCGGCCGCGATCAGCTCCGCCCGGTAGCGGGCCGGGTCCCCGCGGTCGCGTACCGGCAGGCCGACGAGGACGGTGTACGCCTCGGGCAGGCGGCCGGTGGCCAGCTTCCGGCTGATGCTGAAGGCCGCCCCGCTGCCGATGCCGCCCAGTGCGCCCATGGACCGGCCCAGAAGGCGGCGGACCTGCTCGCCGGGCTCGTCCAGCGTCACGTGGACGTCGAACACCGCGGCGAGGTCGAGGAGTTCCCCCGCCAACTCCTCGTCGCCGGGGGCGAAGTCGCCCCACAGTTCCTCGGTGCCGCGCAGCCGGTGCTCCGCGTCCGCGCGGGGAATGCCGAGCGCGTCGCACACCGCCAGGGCGGTGTCCCGGAAGCCGGCACCGACCGCGAGTGCGGCGTACACCTCGGCGGGCGGCAGACCCGATGCCAGGGCCTGGCGGGCGCGGTCCGCGGGCCCGGTCATGCGTCCGGTCCGGCGGGGGCCCGGCGCTTGCGGGCCATCTTCCGGGCGACGAAGGCACGCGGGAGGTGGCGGACGGCCAGGGCGTAGGCCTGGTAGCGACGGCCGGTGATGCTGACCGGACGGCGCAGGGCGAGGTCTTTCAGCGCCTGCTCGACGACGGCCTCCGGTTCCAGCCAGACCGCGTCACGCAGCGCGCTGACGTCCATTCCGGCGCGTTCCTGGAACTCGGTGCGGGTGAATCCGGGGAGGACGGCCAGCACCCGGACGTTGTACGGCTCCATGTCCACCCGGAGGGACTCGCTGAACGCGGTGACCCAGGCCTTGGCGGCCCCGTAGGTGCCCGTGGGCAGCAGTCCGGCCACCGAGGAGACGTTGACGACGCCCCCGCGGCGGCGCTCGCGCAGACCGGGCAGGGCGGCATGGGTGAGCCGCAGCGGGACCTTGACGAGGAGGTCGAGCATCCGCTCCTCGTCCTCGACCGGGCTGTACGGGAAGGGTGCGGGGAGCCCGAAGCCCGCGTTGTTGACCAGGATGTCCACGGGCCGGGTGCGGTCGGCGAGCCGCCCGGCGACCTGGTCGAGGTCCGCCGGGTCCAGCAGGTCTGCGGGCAGCACCTCGCAGGCGGTGCCGTACTCGCGGGCCAGCGCGTCGGCGACGTCGCCCAGCCGGTCCTTGTCGCGGGCGACGAGGACCAGGTCGCAGCCCTTGGCGGCGAATCCCCGGGCGAAGGCGGCGCCCAGTCCGGCGCTGGCTCCGGTGATCAGTACGGTGGTCACGGCGCGTTCACTTCCTCGGTGGTGGCCGGCGAGGTGTAGGCCTCGGCGACGTCGACGAGGAACCGCGCCTCGTCCGCCAGGTCCCCGCCTTCGTTCGAACTCTGGATGGCTGCGGGCAGTTCCAGCGCGGCCGCCTCGCCCGGCCGCCCGGGCAGCCCGGCGAGCTTGGCCCGCCGTGCGTCCTTCAGTACGCGGGCCAGCGCGGCCGCGGTGCGCCGCTGCTCGGGGATCCCGTGGTCGGCGGCCCGGCCGCGGGCCTGCTCCAGGGCGCCCGGCCCGACGTACTCCCCCAGGATCAGGATGGCGTCGCGTGTCTCGATGACCTTGCGGTAGACCAGCAGGTTGCGCGGGACCGGCGGCCACAGCAACTCGGCCACCCGGCCCGAGCGCGGCTTGTTGAGGGCGACGTGCGGGACGGCGTCGACGAGGTCGCGCCACAGCGGCCACAGCCGCCAGGCGGTGGCGATGTCGGCGAGGGTGCGCCGGAGGATGAACAGGGTGGGCACGAGGATCGCGGCGGCGCGCAGCATGCCGTGCAGGTTCATCAGCAGCGGGAGCGCGGGCATCGCCCAGGTGTTGGCGAACAGTGCCTTGACCAGGTAGGCGAGCCAGAACAGTCCGGCGAGCGCGGTGCCGAGGCCGAAGAGGAGCAGGCCGGCGGCCAGCCCCCGGCTCTCGGTGCGCCGGCTGTAGCGCCAGCACAGGCAGACGCAGACGGTGTTGGCGATCACGTGGGCGGAGATCAGCACGAGCCAGTACGCGAGGGAGGGCACCGGGTCGCCCACCGGGGGCATGGTGTGGGTGCCGTGGGCGGGGGCGGCGGCGTCCAGGGCCACGAGGGCGGTCAGCCAGGCCACGGTGGCGGCGCAGGAGCCGAGCCGGAGGCGGCGGCCGCGGGTGGTGGCGGCGACGAAGTAGAGCACGGCGCCCGCCGACAGCACCCCGATGAGGTTGCGGACGAGGCCGATGGAGTGGGCGTAGGCCGCGCCGCGGCTCATGGCGTAGGAGACGACGTCGGGCAGGTTCAGGGTCATCGCGGCGGCGGCGGTCGCGACGGCCAGCCACAGGCCGCGCTGCTGGGGCGAGCGCAGGGCGCCCGGGGCGCGCAGCAGGACGGCGGCCCACAGGAGGACCACGCTCGGGACGGCCAGCCAGTTGCCGAAGTCGGTCAGGTCAGCCGCCATCGGTGCCCCGCTCGTACCCCATGGCGGACTCCAGGCGGGCGAGGGTGCCCCGGTGCCGGGCGGGGGTGCGCGGGCCGGCGTTCGCGGTACGGATGCGGATCATGCTGGCGAGCATCTCCGCCTCCTGTTCCTGGCGGGTGGTGTAGTTGGTGCGGCCCAGTACGACCGGGGCGCCGTCGTCGGTCTCCTCGCCCTCCAGCGAGTTGTGTCCGAAGAGGATGTGGCCGAGCTCGTGGAGGACGATGTGCTCCCGGTGCAGCGGGGTGGTCTGCGCCTCGTAGAAGACGTAGTCGACGCTGGCCGTGCCCACCCACAGTCCGCAGACCCCGGATTCCGCCGCCTCCTTGGGGAGGGGGTGGAGCCGGATGGGGCGGCCGCGCTGCTCGGCCATCCGCCCGCACAGGGCGTCGAGCGAGAACGGATGGGTCAGATCCAGATGGCCGAGAATGTTCTCGCACCTTTTACGAATGCTGAGTTGCCGGTGGGGCATGTGATCCCTCTTCGGAGCCTTTCCGGGGCAGCGTCGGTAGGCGTGTGTGGGCATGGGCATGACGTCCTGTGCCTTCAAGGCGGCCTCGGGGAATGCAGTCCTGAGGGAGGAAACGCGGAAGCCCGTCCGCCGGATGACGAACGGGCGTTCCACCATGCCTACAGATCTTGTACGGGAGTTGGCAAGGAAAGTCCCCAGGTGGGGAACCTATTCGGCCATCACGTACGAAGATCCTCACGCGCCGGGTGGCCGGGGGCCGCCCCTGGGCGTACGGAACTCCTCCCGCACGCCCCCGACGCTTCGGGTCACCGCTTGCGGCGCTCCTCGGGGCCGGTCAGGCCGGCCCGCCGCAGGGCGTCGGCCATGGCGCTGTTCGCGGGCGCGGGGGCTCCGGCGCCCTGCCGGCGGCCCTGGCCGCCGCCCTGGCCCTGGCCGCGCTCGCTCCGGCCGCGCTCGGCCTGGTTCCGGCTGCCGCCCTGGCCGCCGGCTCCGCCGCGCTGCTGCGGCGGACGGCCGCCGCCGCGCCGCTCCTCGCGCTGGCGCGGGGCACCGCGCTCGGCTCCGGCCTCGTCCTCCAGCCGCAGGGTGAGCGAGATCCGCTTGCGCGGGATGTCCACGTCCATGACCTTGACCCGGACGATGTCACCCGGCTTGACCACGTCCCGGGGGTCCTTGACGAAGTTCTTCGACAGCGCCGAGACGTGCGCCAGACCGTCCTGGTGGACACCGATGTCGATGAAGGCGCCGAAGGCGGCCACATTGGTGACCACCCCCTCCAGGATCATCCCGGGGGCCAGGTCGCCGATCTTCTCGACGCCCTCCTTGAAGGTCGCCGTCCTGAAGGCGGGTCGCGGGTCGCGGCCCGGCTTCTCCAGCTCGCGCAGGATGTCGGTGACCGTGGGCAGGCCGAAGGCCTCGGTGACGAACTGCTCGGGCCGCAGCGAGCGCAGCACCCCGGTGTTGCCGATCAGCGCGGCCACCTCGCCGCCCGCTGTCTTCCCCATCGCCCGCACCACCGGGTACGCCTCCGGGTGCACGGCCGAGGCGTCCAGCGGGTCGTCGCCGCCGCGGATGCGCAGGAAGCCCGCGCACTGCTCGTACGCCTTGGGGCCGAGGCGGGCCACGTCCTTGAGGCCCTTGCGGTTGCGGAAGGGGCCGTGGGCGTCGCGGTGGGCGACGATGTTCTCGGCGAGGGTCCCGCTGATGCCGGACACGCGCGACAGCAGCGGCGCGGAGGCGGTGTTGACGTCGACGCCGACGCCGTTCACACAGTCCTCGACCACCGCGTCGAGGGAGCGGGACAGCTTCACCTCGGACAGGTCGTGCTGGTACTGGCCGACGCCGATCGACTTCGGGTCGATCTTGACCAGTTCGGCCAGCGGGTCCTGCAGGCGGCGGGCGATGGAGACGGCGCCGCGCAGCGACACGTCCATGCCGGGCAGTTCCTGCGAGGCGAAGGCGGAGGCCGAGTACACGGAGGCGCCCGCCTCCGAGACCATCACCTTGGTGAGCCCGAGTTCCGGGTGGCGGGTGATCAGGTCCCCGGCCAGCTTGTCGGTCTCGCGGGAGGCGGTGCCGTTGCCGATGGCGACCAGCTCGACCGCGTGCTCCTTCGCGAGGCGGGCCAGCTTGGCGAGGGACTCGTCCCACCGGTTGGCGGGCACGTGCGGGTGGATGACGTCGGTGGCCACGACCTTGCCGGTGGCGTCCACGACGGCCACCTTCACACCGGTACGGAAACCCGGGTCGAGGCCGAGGGTGGCGCGGGTGCCGGCGGGCGCCGCGAGCAGCAGGTCGCGCAGGTTCGACGCGAAGACGCGTACGGCCTCGTCCTCGGCAGCCTGGCGCAGCCGCATCCGCAGGTCGATGCCGAGGTGCACCTGGACCTTGGTGCGCCAGCACCAGCGGACGGTGTCCGCGAGCCACTTGTCCCCGGGACGGCCGCGATCCGCGACGCCGAACCGGCGCGCGATCATGCCCTCGTAGGTGGAGGGACCGGGGGTGCCGGCGTCCTCGGGGGCCTCGGGCTCCAGGCTGAGGTCGAGGACGTCCTCCTTCTCGCCGCGGAGCATGGCGAGCACGCGGTGCGAGGGCAGCGCGGTGAACGGCTCGGCGAAGTCGAAGTAGTCGGCGAACTTGGCGCCGGCCTCCTCCTTGCCCTCGCGGACCTTCGCGGCGAGCCGGCCGCGGCCCCACATGCGCTCGCGGAGCTCGCCGATCAGGTCGGCGTCCTCGGCGAACCGCTCGGTGAGGATGGCACGGGCGCCCTCCAGGGCGGCCGCCGGATCGGCGACGCCCTTGCCGGCGTCGACGAACGCCGCCGCCGCCGCGGCCGGGTCCACCGACGGGTCGGCCAGCAGGCCGTCCGCGAGCGGTTCCAGGCCGGCCTCGCGCGCGATCTGCGCCTTGGTGCGGCGCTTGGGCTTGAAGGGGAGGTAGATGTCCTCCAGGCGCGCCTTGGTGTCGGCCGCGTTGATCCGGGTCTCCAGCTCGGCGTCGAGCTTGCCCTGCTCCCGTACGGAGTCGAGGATCGCAGCGCGCCGGTCCTCCAGCTCGCGCAGATACCTCAGCCGCTCCTCGAGGGTGCGCAGCTGGGCATCGTCGAGCATCTCGGTCGCTTCCTTGCGGTAGCGCGCGATGAACGGCACGGTGGAGCCGCCGTCGAGCAGCTCGACGGCGGCCTTGACCTGCCGCTCCCGTACGCCGAGCTCCTCGGCGATCCTGCCTTCGATGGACATCGTCACGATCGGGTCCCGCCTGCCTTCGTTTGCACTGGAAGGCTGCCAATTGTGGCAGGTGGTCGCGACGGACGGCGGGAGCCCTGCCCGTCAGGCCCTGCCCATGAGGTCCCCGGGCAGGCACCGGCGGTCACGGCCTCGGATCACGGAACCTGCGTGAAGCGCCGGACCCGGGCCGGGGGCCGGGGCCGGTGGTTCGATCCGGCCGTTCCCTCGGGCGGGGCCGGGGCGGCGGCGGGGGTGGCGGGGGTGGGGTGTCCGGTGGTCGCGGCGCAGGCCGGGGCGGGTACGGCAGGGCGAGGGGCGCCCGTGCGGCCGGACGGGGAGCGTTTCCCGTGCGGACGCGTGACGGCCGAATGGCGATCGTGTGACGGCAGCGGCCATGGACATGACCTGAGGGGCCAGGGGTGAATACGGTCGAGCGACGACCTTGAACCGAGCTGTCTCCCCTACCACTTGGAGCCATTCGTGCACCGCAAAGTCATCGTCCCGAGCGTGCTCGCCGCTTCCCTTCTGCTGGTGATCCCGGCGTCGGCGGCGAGTTCCGGTCCGGGCGCCCCGGGTATCGGCGATCCCTACTACCCGGCCAGCGGCAACGGCGGATACGACGTGTCGCACTACGACCTGCGCCTGAAGTACCAGCCGACGACGGACCTGCTGGAGGGCACCGCGACCCTGATCGCCACCGCCAAGCAGGACCTGTCCCGTTTCAACCTCGACTTCGGCCTGAAGGTCAGCGAGATCCGGGTCAACGGCGCGAAGGCTAAGTTCGCCACGTCCGGCGCGCACGAGGTGGAAGTCACCCCGGCGAAGCCGCTGGCACGCAACACCCCGCTGACCGTCGTCGTCCGTTACGCCGGCAAGCCGTCCGAGCTGAAGGTCGACGGCTGGACGGCCTGGCAGCGCACCCCGGACGGCGGCGTGGCGGCGCAGGAGCCCGACTCGGCCGTCTGGTGGTTCCCCAGCAACGACCACCCGCTGGACAAGGCCACCTTCGACGTCTCGGTCAACGTGCCCGACGGCACCCAGGCCATCAGCAACGGCGTGCTCCAGTCGCAGACTTCGCGGCTCGGCTGGACCCGGTACAACTGGCGCTCCAACAAGCCGCAGGCCACCTATCTGGCCACCCTCGCCGTCGGCAAGTTCGACATCACCACCGACAGGACGGCGAGCGGGCTGCCGATCGTCAACGCGTACAGCAAGGACCTCGGCGACACCGCGGGCGCGGCGCGGGCGAGCGTGGAGCGCACCGGCGAGGTCACCGAGTGGCTGGAGGGGGTCTTCGGGCCGTACCCCTTCAACGCGCTGGGCGGCTACGTGCCGAACGTGAACGCCGGCTTCGCCCTGGAGACCCAGACCCGGCCGTTCTACGGTCCGCGCCAGTTCCAGAACGGTGCGAACGTCTCGGTGGTCGTGCACGAGCTGGCGCACCAGTGGTACGGCGACAGCGTGTCCGTGGAGGGCTGGAAGGACATCTGGATCAACGAGGGCTTCGCCCGCTACAGCCAGTGGCTGTGGTCGGAGAAGGAGGGTGAGGGCACGGCGCAGGAGCTCGCCGACTGGGCCTACTCCCTGCGCCCCGCGGAGGACGCCTTCTGGCAGGTCAAGCCGGGTGACCCCGGTCCGGAGAACCAGTTCCACGGGGCCGTGTACGACCGCGGCGCCATCGCCCTGCAGGCGCTGCGCAACGAGATCGGCGACGAGGCGTTCTTCCGGATCCTCAAGGGCTGGCCGACCGAGCGGGCCTACGGCAACGCCAAGGTCGGGGACTTCGTCCGGTACGCCGAGAAGGCCTCCGGCAAGCCCCTGGCCCAGCTGTTCGAGACCTGGCTCTACACCCCGGGCAAGCCCGACGCGTCGGCGCTCAACCCGGCGGCCGCCAAGACCGCGGCCCGGTCGGCGCAGCAGTCCGCCCCGGCCAAGCCGGCCGCCGAGCCGAAGTCCTGGAAGAAGATCGCGGAGACCAACACCGTCCACGACACCGGGCACGGCACGGGGCACGGCACCGGGAACGGCGCCGGGCACGGCTCCGGTCCCGGTCACCGGCACTGAGCCCGCGCCCGGCCCGCGGCCCCCGCGTCCGGCGGGGGCCGCGGGTCCGGCGTACGTACGGTCAGCCGCGCCCCGCGTGCCAGGCGGCGCGGGCCCGGTAGGCGATCGGCAGGTACCGGAGCCGTTCGGGCAGCAGCGGTACGAGGAGCCGTACGGCCGTGCTGAAGCGGCGCAGCCGGCGCTCCTGCGCCGGGCTCCACTCCAGCCCGATCGCGGCACGCGCCTCGGGCGGCATGTATCCGGCGGTGACGAAGGCCCGCAGCCGCAGGAACGCCGCCCGCAGTACCGGCCAGGTCAGCCGCAGCAGCAGCCGTACGGGGAGCGGCCCGCCCTCGGGCCGGGGCAGCGGCACGTCGGTGGCGACCAGCTCGCGGGCGACCGCGGTCGGCTCGATCTCCTCGGCCAGCATCCGGCCCCAGTACGTCCAGTATTCCTCGATGGTCTGCGGCATGTCCCGGTCGCGCAGGCCGAGGATCCGGCCGACCTGGAGCCACTCGCGGTAGAGCTGCCGCTCCTGGGCCGGGGTGAAGCGGCGCAGCAGGTAGCGCCCGGCGTACAGGTAGACCGGGAAGCCGGTGGCGTGGACCCACGCGTAGCAGGCGGGGTCGAGGGAGTGGTAGCGCCGGCCGCGGGTGTCGGTGCCCTGGATGTCTTTGTGCAGGCGGCGGACCCGGCGGCCCTCCTCGGCAGCGTCCTCCCCGCCGTACACCCACAGCTGGACCGAGCGCAGGGAGCGTTCGCCGCGGCCCCAGGGGTCGGTGCGGAAGACGGAGTACTCGTCGACGCCGGCGGCGATGGCCGGGTGCGCGACCTGCATCGTGAAGGCGGCGGGCAGCATCAGCAGCGCGCGGACGTCACCGGCGATGGTCCACAGCACCCCGCCGGGCGGCGGCGGCTGCGGATCGGTCCGGGCGGCGGGGGTCCCCGGTGTCCCCACCCCGGCCCGTCGGTCGTTCCCGGTCATGCGCGCCCCCAAGCAGTCGATCTTTCCCGCTTCCCAGTATGACCTGCGCCGAAGCCCTTCCGGCGGGCCGGTCCGCACGCCATCCTGCGGCGATGGACCTGTCTCCCTCGGCGTGGTGGGAAGCTCTCCTGCCGTCCCTGCTCGCGGTCGCCTCGGTGACCGCCGCCTTCGTCTTCGCGGTCGCCGCGGGCATCGTCGTCGTGTTGCGCCTGGTGCTGAGGCGCCGCCGCCGAACGGTCCGGGAGGAGGCTGCGGGAGGTCTCGCCGGCTTCACCTGGACCCCTCCCGAGGAGTGACGGCGGGCCCGCCGCGTGATCGTCGCGGTCCGGACAGAAAGTCGCTGCACGGGTGTTACCCAGAGGTAACCGCGGCTGCTTGGATGGCGGAGCCGATCTTCCCGCGCAGGAACGATGGAGACCCCCATGCTGCTCAGCTCCCACCGCCGTCACCGCGCCGCCGCGGCGGCCGTCGCGGCGATCGCCGCCGGCGCCCTGGCCGTGACCACCGCGCCGGCCGCCGCCGCCGCGGAGAACACCGCCACCCCGCGGCTCAGCGTGCTGTCGTACAACGTGTTCCTGATGAGCAAGAACCTCTACCCGAACTGGGGACAGGACCACCGGGCCGCGGAGATCCCCAGGACCTCCTTCTACCAGAGCCACGACCTGGTCGTGCTCCAGGAGGCCTTCGACAACTCCTCCTCGGACGCGCTGAAGGCCAACTCCGCGGCGCAGTACCCGTACCAGACCCCGGTCGTCGGCCGCAGCAGGACGGGCTGGGACGCCACGGGCGGCGCCTACTCCTCCACGACCCCGGAGGACGGCGGCGTCACGATCCTCAGCAAGTGGCCGATCCTCCGCAAGGAGCAGTACGTCTTCAAGGACGCCTGCGGCGCCGACTGGTGGTCCAACAAGGGCTTCGCCTACGTCGTGCTGAACGTGAACGGCGCGAAGGTGCACGTGGTCGGCACGCACGCGCAGTCCACCGACCCGGGCTGCGGCGCGGGCGAGGCGGCGGAGATGCGCGCCCGCCAGTTCCGTGCCATCGACGCCTTCCTCGACGGCAAGAACATCCCGGCGAACGAGCAGGTTCTCGTGGCGGGCGACCTCAACGTCGACTCGCGCACCCCCGAGTACGCGAGCCTCCTCGCCAACGCCGACCTCGCCGGCACCGACTCCCGCACGGGCCACCCGTACTCCTTCGACACCGCGCTGAACTCCATAGCGAAGTACCGCTACCCGACGGACCCGCGCGAGGACCTGGACTACGTCCTGCACCGCAAGGGCCACGCCCGCCCGGCGGGCTGGGAGAACAACGTGGTCAAGGAGGAGTCGGCGCCCTGGACGGTCTCCAGCTGGGGCACCTCCTACACCTACACCAACCTCTCCGACCACTACCCGGTCATCGGCCGCTGACGTCCCCGACCGTTGGGCGACCAGGCGAGATCAGCGAGGCCGACGATGCCCCCTTTCCGGCCCTTCGGGGTCGGGAGGGGGCGTTTTCCGTGCGTCCGGGCTCAGCCCTTCTCTCCCAAGGCGGCCCGCAGCCAGTCAAGAGGGCCCTGCCCCAGCAGCTCCTCCGCCAGCCTCTGACCGGTCTCGGTCGTGAGCCGGGCCCGGCTGTTGTCGATCCACCGTTGCGCGCCGGCACTCCCGTGCGGGTCTCCTGGGTGTCGTGCCACACCGCGAGGAAGGCGGCCCGCGCCGGATCGGCGCCTCCAGCTTCGCGGTGATCGATGCGATGAGCGACGTACGCCAGGAGTGTTCGGCGACGCTCTCGGGCTGCTTGACGCCCGCCATCCACCAGCCCGCACTTGACGCCTCTGCGAGGCGGATTGCGTACGGATGCCTTCGAGTTCTCGGCGCGCGCGTAGAGGGCTCGGTGCTGTCCAACCGTTCAACGATGTCCGCGCCACCATCCTGGAATAGGCTCGGCGCCCCGTACGGCAGAGAGGCGAGGACATGAACACGGACACAGCCTTCGAGGTGTACGCCGCAATGCGTCAGCACGGCATTGCGGGGACCGTCGTCCCCGTGACGCCGGACGATCCGGCGAGCACGTGGATCGTTCTCGATGCGGACGGCCGGGACGTGACGACTGCCGTCCTCGCCGGGGTTGCCGCCGCGCGTGCGCAGCGGGCCGGGCGCGGGTTCATTGTCACGCGCTGATCTGAGGCCGCCCCACCCACGCCCGGGCGTGCGACGCCCCGACCCTTGTCTCCACAAAGACCCTGGTCGGGACGTCGCCGCAGTCACCGGACCCTGTGCATGCGTCACGTTGAGAGGCGTGCCACCACTGTCCGCCGACCGGTCGGCGGCCTCGGGTCACACCGCGTCGTACGGCTCCTCGTACAGGCCGTCGATGAGCGCGCCGTACTTGTCGCGGACGATGCGGCGGCGGAGCTTGAGGGAGGGCGTGAGCTCTCCGGTCTCGGGGCCCCATTCCTCGGTGAGCAGCCGGTAGCGCTTGATCTGCTCGGTCCGGTTGAGGCGGGCGTTGGCCGCGTCGACCGCGCGGGCGATTTCCTCCCGGACCGCGGGGTGTTCGGCGAGCGCGCCCGGTGAGGCGGCCTCGATGCCGCGGGCGGCCGCCCAGACCGGGGCCAGCTCGGCGTCCAGGACGAGCAGGGCGACGAGGTAGGAGCGGCCGTCGCCGTGCACCAGCGCCTGGCCGATCAGGGGGTGTTCCTTGACCGTGTTCTCCACCAGCGCCGGCGAGACGTTCTTCCCGTTGGACGTGATGATCAGTTCTTTCTTGCGGTCGGTGATCCAGAGGTAGCCGTCCTCGTCGATCCGGCCGACGTCCCCGGTGGGGAACCAGCCCTCCGGGTCGGAGGCGCTCTCCACCGACCCGTCCGGGCGCAGGTAGCCGCCGAAGACGGTCGCACCGCGGGTGAGGACCTCCCCGTCCTCGGCGATCCGCAGCTCCAGCCCTTCGATCGGACGGCCCACCGAACCCAGCCGGAAGCCGTCGGCGCTGTTGAGCGTGCACACCCCGGCCGTCTCGGTGAGCCCCCAGGCGTCCATGATCGTGATGCCCCAGCCGGCCCAGAAGCGGACGACGTCGATGGGCATCGGCGCGGTGGCGCTGGCCGTCCAGGCGAGCCGGTCCATGCCCGCCAGGCGCAGCAGCGGATCCAGGGTCCGCGCCTTGGCGGAGGCGTACGAGGCTTCGAGTCCGGCGGGCACCTCCTCGCCCCGCTCGTGGTGGCCGGCCCGGGCGCGGGCGAGGTCGTTGGCCTCCTCGATGGCGTGGCGCTGCTCCTCGGGGAGCTGCGCGAGGACCGCGCGGACGGAGGCGGCGAGCTTCTCCCAGACCCGGGGCACGCCGAAGAACTGCACCGGACGCAGCTCGCGGACGGCCGCGGACACGGCGGTGGGGTCGGCGCAGAGCATGACGTGCGCGGCCCTCAGCAGCGGCAGGTAGATGCCGAGGACCCGCTCGGCGATGTGCGCGAAGGGCAGGTAGCAGATGTGCTGGGCGTGCTCGGGCAGGTCCACCCGCCCGTCGAGGCGGACCGCCTGCAGGATCAGGTTGCGGTGGGTCAGGCGCACGCCCTTGGGGTCGCCGGTGGTGCCCGAGGTGTAGACGACGGTGAGCGGGTCCTCGGGGTGGCTCTCCTGCCAGGCCTTCTCGAAGGCGTCGGCGCGGTGGATCCGGGCACCGCTCGCGTACAGGGACGCGTACGTGCCGTGCCGGCCGGCCTCGGCGGCCTCAGCGACGACCAGGCGCTCCAGGGGGACGTCGGCCGCGGCCAGCAGGGGTTCCCACCGGACGAGTTCACGGGCGCCCTCGACGACGGCGACCCGGGCCCGGCTGTGCCGGGCGATGTGCGCGATCTGCTCGGGCGCGGAGGTCCCGTACACGGTGACGGGCACGGCGCCCAGGTGGAAGAGGGCGAGGTCGCTGAGCCAGTGCTCCGGGCGGTTGCCCATCATCAGCAGGACGTGCTCGCCGCGCTCGACACCGAGGGCCGCGTAGCCGGCGGCGAGGACGGCGACCCTGTGACGGACCTCGCTCCAGGTGAGCGTCGTCCACCCGGCCGCGTCGGGCCCGTCGCGCCAGGAGAGGGCGGGGAGATCCCCGTACTCGGCGGCGTTGCGGGCCAGCAGGGCGGAGAAGGTGATCTCTTCGGGTCGTCCGGGCAGTCGCAGGTTCGTGGTCATGGGCAGCTCCTGGCCGTTTCACATCGTTGGTGCGACAGCAATACTGTTGAACCCAAGCTGTGGAGCAGAGAGCGAGGCGCAGACGATGGCCGACCGGGCACCCGAGCCGATGCTCACCGTCGACGAGCTGGCGGCCCGGGCGGGCGTCACCGTGCGCACGGTACGGTTCTACAGCACCCGCGGGCTTTTGCCCCCTCCCGTGATCGGTCCGCGTCGGGTGGGGCACTACGGGCCCGAGCATCTGTCGCGGCTGGCCCTGATCGAGGAGCTCCAGCACCAGGGCATGACCCTGTCCGCCATCGAGCGCTATCTGGACGCCCTGCCGGACGACCTGAGTGCGCACGATCTCGCCATCCACCGGGCCATGGTGGCCAGTTGGGCACCGGACGCGGCCCAGGAAATCTCCCGGGAGGAACTGGAGAGACGGGCGGGGCGGAGCCTGTCGGACACCGACGTGCGGCGGCTGACGGCGATGAACGTGCTCGCTCCGTCGGGGGACGGGTTCCGGGTGGATTTGGGACTGCTGCGGCTGGGGGTGGCGCTGCTCGACGTACCGATCGCGCACGAGACGATCCTGGCGGCGCGCAAGGTGCTGCTGGAGCACACCCGGTCGGCGGCGCACGAGCTGACGGCGCTGTTCCGGGACGAGGTGTGGGGACCGTTCACCGAGGGCGAGAGCGACCCGGAGCGGGTGGAGTCGATGAAGGCGCTGTCGGCGCACATGCAGCCGATGGTGGTGCAGGCGCTGGTGACGGCCTTCCAGCGGTCGCTGCGGGAGGAGTTGCGGGCGGCCTTCGTCCCGGAGTCCGGGTGACGGCTCCGGGTCCGGGTCCGGCTCCGGGTCGGGCTCCGGGTCCGGGTAACGGGTCGGGGTCGGGCTCCGGGGCCGGCCCGGCCGCGTCCGGTGCAGCCGTGCGTGACAGGCATCCGTGACAGGCATCCGTGACAGCCGTTCGGGTCTGCCGGACTGCGGCGGCGGGTGCGCGGCGTGAGCGTGGGGGTGGGCCGGCCGGGCCGCACGACGGCCCGGCCACCGACCGGAAGGACCGTGACCGCCGTGGCGCGCAACCGCCGTCTGATCCTGAGCCCGCCCGCCGACGTCTGGCGCCTCCTGGCCGACGGTCGCCGCTACGGGGAGTGGGTGACGGGAACCCGGCAGGTCCTGGCCGCGGACCCGCACTGGCCCGATGTGGGCGCCCGGCTGCGGGTCCGCGTCGGCGCCGGCCCGCTGACCCTCGACGACACCTGCGTGGTCCGCGTCTGCGAACCGCAGCGGCGTCTGGAGCTGGAGGCGCGCGCCGAACCCTTCGGCGCGGCCCGCATCGCCATGAACCTGGCCCCCTGGGGCGGGAACACCCTCTTCACCCTCGACTGGCATCCCCTGCGGGGGCCCGGTACCCGTATGCACGGGCTTCCGGTGGACTATCTCGTCGCCGTGCGCAACGGCATGATGCTGACGAAACTGGCCAGGATCGCCGTCCGGGAACACCCCGTGGCCGCTCCCCGGTGACCGGGCCCGGGCGCCGGTCGGCACCCGCGCCGCCCGGGTAGTTTATGGATCATGGCAGTCATTCACCGCACCACCATGTCGCCCGGCAAGCTCGAACTGCTCGCCGCCTGGTTGCCGTCGAGGCCCTGGTACCGGGGCGGGGACGCGCCCCTGCTCGCCAAGGCCGGCGGGTTCCGGCTCGACGATCCCGCGGGCGAGGTGGGCATCGAGTTCATGGTGGTCACCGACACCTCGGGGGACTCCCCCGTCACCTACCAGGTCCCGATGACCTACCGCGGGGTACCCCTGGCGTCCGCCGCGGACGGCCTGATCGGCACCTCCGAGCACGGTGTGCTGGGCCGTCGCTGGATCTACGACGGGACGCACGACGTGGTCCTGGTCGAGCAGTTGCTCGCCCTGCTGGCGGGCCTCACGACCGCCCAGGACCAGAACGCCAGCAACACCCCCGACCCGACGGTGGAGGTCCGCGGCGAGGGTTCCGGGGTGCCGCAGGGCCTTACCGGCCCCGGGACCGTGACGGACACCGACGACGCGAGCCTCGTCACCGTGGGCCCGATGACGCAGGAGGGCCCGGTGTCGACCCTGACCCTGTGCCGGGTGCTCCGTCCGGGGCCCGCTCCCGAGGGTGACGGCGCGACGGGACGGGTGCTGGCCGACTGGTCCGCCCCGGACGGCACCCGGCAGCACGGGCTGTTCGCCCGTCTGGCCGTGTCCGGGCGCTGACGGCGGGACGCCTCAGGCCCGCGCGACGCCCCGGGCCCACAGGACACCCCCGGGCCGCGCGACGCCGCCGGACCCGACGCGCGGGTCCGGCGGCGTCCGTACCGGATCAGTCCGCGTAGGTCTCGCCGCGCGCGGCCTTCTCCACGAGGGAGGCCGGCGGGGTGAACCGCTCGCCGTACTTCTCCGCGAGCTCGCGGGCGCGGGCCACGAAGCCGGTGAGCCCGCCCTCGTAGCCGTTGATGTACTGGATCACGCCGCCGGTCCAGGCCGGGAAGCCGATGCCCATGATGGAGCCGATGTTGGCGTCGGCGACCGAGGTGAGGACGCCCTCGTCGAGGCAGCGGACGGTGTCCAGGGCCTCGGAGAAGAGCATCCGTTCCTTCATGTCCTCGAAGGGCACCTCGTGGCCCGGCTTGGCGAAGTGCTCGCGCAGGCCCGGCCAGATGCCGGCCCGCTTGCCCGACTCGTCGTACTCGTAGAAGCCGGCGCCACCGCTGCGGCCGGGGCGGCCGAACTCGTCGACCATCCGGTCGATGACGGTGTCGGCGGGGTGCTCGGTCCACGTCCGGCCCTCCGCCTCGAAGGCCTTGCGGCTCTCGTTGCGGATCTTGCGCGGCAGGGTCAGGGTGAGCTCGTCCATCAGGGAGAGGACCTTGGCCGGGTAGCCGGCCTGGGCGGCGGCCTGCTCGATCGAGGCGGGCTCGACGCCCTCGCCGACCATCGCCACGCCCTCGTTGATGAACTGGCCGATGACACGTGAGGTGAAGAAGCCCCGCGAGTCGTTGACGACGATCGGGGTCTTGTTGATCTGGCGGACCAGGTCGAAGGCGCGGGCGATGGCCTCGTCGCCGGTCTGCGCCCCCTTGATGATCTCGACGAGCGGCATCTTGTCGACGGGCGAGAAGAAGTGCAGTCCGATGAAGTCGGCGGGCCGCTTCACGCCCTCGGCGAGCCCGGTGATGGGCAGGGTCGAGGTGTTGGAGCACAGCAGCGCGTCGGGGGCGATGACGTCCTGGATCTCCTGGAACACCTTGTGCTTGAGGGCGGTGTCCTCGAAGACGGCCTCGATGACGGCGTCGCAGCCCGCGAGGTCGGCCGCGTCGGCGGTCGGGGTGATCCGGGCCAGCAGCTCCGCGCGCCCCGCCTCGGTGGTCCGGCCGCGGGACAGCGCCTTGTCGAGCAGCTTCTCGGAGTACGCCTTGCCCTTCGCGGCGGCCTCGGCGGTGACGTCCTTGAGGACCACCTCGATGCCCGCGCGGGCGCAGGAGTAGGCGATGCCGGCGCCCATCATGCCGGCGCCGAGGACGGCGACCCTGCGGACCTTCCGCGGCTCGACGCCCTGCGGGCGGCTGCGGCCGGCGTTGACGGCCTGGAGGTCGAAGAAGAACGCCTGGATCATGTTCTTGGCGGTCTGCCCGGTGACCAGCTCGGTGAAGTAGCGGGCCTCGATGGTCAGCGCGGTCTCGAAGTCCACCTGGGAGCCCTCGACGGCGCAGGCCAGGATGTTGCGCGGCGCCGGGTACGGGGCGCCGTTCAGCTGCTTCTTCAGGTTGGCCGGGAAGGCCGGGAGGTTCGCGGCGAACCGCGGGTTGGACGGCGTACCGCCGGGGATCTTGTAGCCGGGCACGTCCCAGGGCTGCTGCGACTCGGGGTGGGCGTCGATGAAGGCGCGGGCCTTGGCCAGCATCTCCTCGGGCGTGGCGGCCAGTTCGTGCACCAGGCCGTTGTCCAGGGCGCGCTGCGGGGTGTACTGGGTGCCCTGGAGCAGCACCTTGAGCAGCGCGTCGGCGATGCCCATCAGGCGTACGGTGCGGGTGACGCCGCCGCCCGCCGGGAGGAGGCCGAGGGTGACCTCGGGCAGGCCGATCCTGGAGCCGGGCGCGTCGAGGGCGACGCGGTGGTGCGAGGCGAGGGCGATCTCGTAACCGCCGCCCAGGGCCGCCCCGTTGATGGCGGCGACGACCGGCTTGCCGAGGGTCTCGATGCGGCGCAGGGAGCGCTTGATCTCGGTGCCGGTGTCGAAGGCGAGCTGCGCGTGCTCGGGGCGCAGCCGGATCATGTCCTTGAGGTCGCCGCCCGCGAAGAAGGTCTTCTTGGCAGAGGTGTAGATGATGCCGCGGATGGAGTCCTTCTCGGCCTCGGCGCGGTCGGCGACGGCCGCGATGGAGTCCTTGAAGGCCTGGTTCATGGTGTTGGCGGACTGGCCCGGGTCGTCGAGGACCAGGGTGACGACGCCGGTCTCGTCCTGTTCCCAGCGGATCGTGGTGGACTCGCTCATGTTCGCTACTTCCGTGTCGGAGGGGTCGGGGGACAGGGACGGTTCAGAGGCGTTCGACGATGGTGGCGACGCCCATGCCGCCGCCGACGCAGAGGGTGACGAGCCCGTAGCGCTTGTCCTGGCGCTCCAGCTCGTCGACGATCGTGCCGAGGATCATCGCGCCGGTGGCGCCGAGCGGGTGGCCCAGCGCGATGGCGCCGCCGTTGACGTTGACTTTGTCGAGGGACAGGCCCATGTCCTTGACGAAGCGCAGGACGACGCCGGCGAAGGCCTCGTTGATCTCGACCAGGTCGATGTCGTCGATGGTGAGGCCGGCCTTGGCGAGGGCCTTGCGGGTGGCCGGGGCGGGGCCGGTGAGCATGATGGTGGGCTCGGAGCCGGAGACGGCCGCCGAGACGATCCGGGCGCGGGGCGTCAGTCCGCCCCGCTCCCCCGCCTCGCGGGAGCCGATCGCGACGAGCGAGGCGCCGTCGACGATGCCGGAGGAGTTGCCCGCGTGGTGGACGTGGTCGATCTTCTCGATCCAGTGGTACTTCTGCAGCGCGACGGCGTCGAACCCGCCGAGCTCGCCGATGTCCGCGAAGGACGGCTTCAGCTTGGCGAGGGTGTCGGCGGTGGTCCCCGGGCGGACGAACTCGTCGTGGTCCAGGACGACCAGGCCGTTGCGGTCGGTGACCGGGACGACGGACTTCGCGAAGCGGCCGTCCTTGATCGCGGCGGCGGCGCGCTCCTGGGAGAGGGCCGCGTACTCGTCGACGTCGCGCCGGGAGAAGCCCTCGATGGTGGCGATCAGGTCGGCGCCGATGCCCTGCGGGACGAAGCCGGTGTCCCAGTTGGTCATCGGGTCGGCGAACCAGGCGCCGCCGTCCGAGGCCATCGGGACGCGGGACATGGACTCCACGCCGCCGGCCAGGACCAGGTCCTCCCAGCCCGAACGGACCTTCGCGGCGGCCAGGTTGACGGCTTCCAGACCGGAGGCGCAGAACCGGTTCTCCTGTACGCCGGCCACCGTGTCCGGGAGCCCGGCCGCGATGGCCGCGATCCGGGCGATGTCGGAGCCCTGGTCGCCGACCGGGCCGACGACGCCGAGCACGATGTCGTCGATGGTGGCGGGGTCGAGGCCGGGGTTGCGCTCGCGCAGGGCGTCGATGAGTCCGACGACGAGGTCGATCGGCTTGGTGCCGTGCAGGGAGCCATTGGCCTTGCCGCGGCCGCGCGGGGTGCGGATCGCGTCGTATACGTAAGCTTCGGTGCTCACTGGTCAAGCCTTTCGGTGTGCGGGAAGGTCCTGGAAAGGTCCTGGAAATCCTGGAAAGGTCCTGGGAAGGTCCTCGGCGGGGCTGCGGGCGGGACGGGGTCAGCCGAGGAGGGACCGGCCGATGATCTCCTTCATGATCTCGGTGGTGCCGCCGTAGATCGTCTGGATCCGGCCGTCGGTGAAGGCCCGCGCCACCCGGTACTCGGTCATATAGCCGTAGCCGCCGTGGAGTTGCAGGCATCGGTCCGCCACGCGCTTCTGCAGTTCGGTGGCCCACCACTTGGCCATCGAGGCGTGCACGTGGTCCAGCTCGCCGTTGGAGTGGTCGGTGATGCACCGGTCGAGGAAGGTCCGGGTGACGGCGACCTCGGTGGCCATCTCCGCGATCTCGAACCGGATGTGCTGGAGCTTGGACAGCGGACGCCCGAAGGCCTCGCGCTCCTTCACGTACTGCGTGGTGATCTCCAGCAGGTGCTCGGCAGCGGCGATCCCGGCCATGGCGATGCCCATCCGCTCCTGCGCGAGATTGGTCATCAGGTGGACGAAGGCGCCGTTCAGTTCGCCGAGCAGGTTCTCCTTCGGGACGCGCACGTCGTGGAAGAACAGCTCGGCGGTGTCCTGCGCCTTCTGGCCGATCTTGTCGAGGTTGCGGCCGCGCTCGAAGCCCTCCGCGCCGCGCTCGACGACCAGCAGCGACAGGCCGTGCGCCCCGCCCTCGGGAGTCGTCTTCGCCACCACGATCACCAGGTCGGCGAGGATGCCGTTGGAGATGAAGGTCTTGGAGCCGTTCAGCACCCAGTGGTCGCCGCGGTCCTCGGCCGTGGTCCGGATCCCCTGGAGGTCGGAGCCCGCGCCCGGCTCGGTCATCGCTATGGCGGTGACGGTCTCGCCGGAGCAGAAGCCGGGCAGCCAGCGGCGCTTCTGCTCCTCGGTGGCGAGCGAGGTCAGGTAGGGCCCGATGATGTCGTTGTGCAGGCCGATGGCGAGTCCGGGCGCACCCGCCCTGGTGAACTCCTCGGCGATCACGGCGGCGTAGCGGAAGTCGGTGTTACCGCCACCCCCGTACTCCTCCGGGACGGCGAGCCCGAGCAGGCCCTGGCGGCCGGCGGCCCGCCACGCCTCGCGGCTGACGATGCCGTCCTTCTCCCACTGCTCGTAGTGCGGCAGCACCTCCTTGGTGAGGAAGGTGCGGACGGTCTCACGGAACGCCTCGTGGTCGGCGTCGAAGATCAGGCGCTTCATCGGACGACTCGCTTCATCGGACGGCTCGCTTCATCGGGCGGCCGGCTCCATCGGGCGGCTCGCTGCATCGGAAGGCTCCTCAAAGCCAGTTCTTGACGGTTTCGATCAGACGGGCCGGCTCGGGGCCGACGGGGGTGACGTTGAGCATGGTGACGCCCGCCTCCCGGAAGGCCTCGACACGCTCGCGCACGTAGCCCTCGGGTCCGCACAGGGTCATCAGCTCGCAGAACTCCTCCGGTACGGCGGCCGCCGCGTCGCGCGTCCGGCCGGCGAGGTAGAGCTCCTGGATCCGGCGGGCCGCGTCCCCGTAGCCGTAGGCGACGGCGAGGTCGTTGTAGAAGTTCTTGCCGACCGCTCCCATGCCGCCCACGTACAGGGCGATCTGCGGGCGGGCGCGTTCCCGTACGGCGGCCGCGTCCTCGCCGATCGCGAGCAGGCCGCCCGCGACGGTGTGGAGCGGACCGAGCTCGGGCGGACGCTCGGCGGCCCCCTCGGCGAGCGGGCCGCCCCACACGGACGCGGCCTTCTCCGGGATGAAGAGCGTGGGCAGCCAGCCGTCCGCGATCTCGGCGGTCAGCCGCACGTTCGCCGGGCCGAGGGAGGCGATGTAGACGGGGATGCTGTCGCGCACCGGCCGGGTCAGGATCTTCAGCGGCTTGCCGTGCCGGCCGCCCTTCTCCGGGGGCAGCGGCATGTCGGTGATGCCGTGATGGTCGATCGTCTCCCGGCGCCAGATGCGCCGGCACAGCTCGACCGTCTCCCGGGTGCGGCCGAGCGGCTTGTCGTACGGCTTCCCGTGCCAGCCCTCGACGACCTGCGGTCCGGAGGCGCCGAGGCCGAGCAGCGCCCGGCCGCCGGAGACGGCGTCCAGTCCGGCGGCCGTCTGCGCGATGAGGCCGGGAGTGCGCGAGTAGACGTTCATGATCGCCGAGCCGATCCTCAGCCGCTCGGTGCGGGCGGCGAGGTAGCCCATGATCGTCGGCGAGTCGAAGCCCCAGGCCTCGGCCACCCAGACGGCGTCGAGGCCGGCGGACTCCAGCGCGGCCGCCTCGTCGGCGGCCCGTCGCGGGTCGCCCGCGTAGTCCAGCATCATCGACAGTTCCATCAGGCCTCTTTCGGGAGCAGGGCCGGTACGTCCCAGTCGGCGGCCACCGACTCGACATGCGCACCCGGCAGGGCCGGTCCGCCGGTGACGGCGGCCGGGGTCGCGGAGAACCGCGGCGCGGGGGCGGGCTGCACGGTCCCGCCGACATCGGTGAAGGTCCCCCGGGCGGCGAGGTGGGGGTGGCCGGGGGCCTCGCGCAGCGAGAGCACGGGCGCCACGCAGGCGTCGCTCCCCTCGAAGACCGCCGTCCACTCCTCGCGCGTACGGGTCCGGAAGCGGGCGGCGACGGCCTCGCGCAGCTCACCCCAGCGGGCGATGTCCTTGCGGGCCGGAGCCCGGCCGGCGATGCCGAGGAGCTCCGTGAAGGTGTCGTAGAACTGCTGCTCCAGCGCGCCGACCGCCATGTAGCCGCCGTCGGAGGTCTCGTAGGTGCCGTAGAACGGGCAGCCGCCGTCGAGGAGGTTGGCGCCGCGCCGGTCCTGCCAGCCGCCCGCCGCCATCATCCCGTGGATCATGGCCGTGAGGTGGGCGGTGCCGTCGACGATGGCCGCGTCGACGACCTGGCCGGTGCCGGTGGCCCGGGCGTGCTGGAGGGCAGCGAGGACGCCGATCACCAGGTAGAGCGAGCCGCCCGCGTAGTCCCCGACCAGGTTGGCCGGGACCGCCGGGGGCTCGCCGGGGTTGCCGATCATGCCGAGGGCGCCGGTGACGGCGATGTAGGCGATGTCGTGGCCCGCGGTGTGCGCGAGCGGGCCCTCCTGGCCCCAGCCGGTCATCCGTCCGTAGACGAGGCGGGGGTTGCGGGCGTGGCAGTCGGCCGGGCCGACGCCGAGCCGTTCGGCGACGCCGGGACGGAAGCCCTCGATGAGGACGTCGGCCCGCTCGACGAGGTCCAGGACGCGGGCGGGCCCGTCGGCGGACTTGAGGTCGAGGAGGACGGAGCGCTTGCCGCGGTTGGTGATGTCGTGGGCGGGATCGACCGCGAGCCCGCCGCCGCCGGGCCGGTCCACCCGTACGACGTCCGCCCCCAGGTCGGCGAGGAGCATGGCGGCGAACGGCCCCGGGCCGATGCCGGCCAGCTCGACGACGCGCACGCCGGCGAGCGGGCCGTTGCCGCTCGCCGCCCCGGTCCCGTTCCCTGTCACTGCCATCGAGCCCCCAGCGTCTGCGGTGTGCTTGGTATGCCTGGTGTGCCTGGTGTGCGGCTGTGTGACACAACTGATGTAACACCGGTGATGCTAGGAACGTGTTCCACCGAGCACAAGCCCCCGGGCCGGGCTCCGCCCGGATCGGCCGACATGGGCGCATCCGGGCCCCGGGGAGGCGACGAAACCGAGGGGCCCACCCCCCTGATAGATCGTTCCGGGAGTCTGTACTCTGAACACGCTTTCGAGCTGATCAAGCGTTCAATCAGAATCTGGGGGACCGGTGCGTCGTCGCCGTCTTGTCATTTCCGTTGCCGCCCTCGCGGCGGGCGTTGGCCTCATCCCGGGCGTGGCCCAGGCCGACCCGGCCAAGCCGGACGCGCGCGGCACCATTAAGCCGGACCTGGACCTGGGCAAGGACGCCAAGGCCAAGGGCCACGCCTTCACCAGCCCCGCGGAGCGTACGGTCCGCACGGCCCTGCCGTCGGCCAAGACCGGGGCGGCCGCCGCCCCGCAGGTGCAGTCCGTCAACGCCAACGCGGACCTCGCCGTCGGCGTGGCCGCCTACGGCACCACGGCCCACGGCACCGAGGTGGACACCACCATCATGAGCGTGGACACCCCCCTGAAGGTCGTTATCGACTGGGGCGACGGGAAGCAGGACGCCTTCGACGCCTACGGCTCCGACGAGCGGACCACGGCGCACACCTACGCCGAGGTCGGCTCCTACACGGTCAAGGTCACCGTGACGGACGCCGCGAACAACCTCTCGGCCGTCAACGAGGTCAACTTCGTCACCGAGGGCTCGGACTTCACCCCGTACGCCCCGACCCGTCTGCTGGACACCCGCAACGGGACCGGCGCGCCGCAGGGCATGGTCCAGCCGTACAGCTCGACCCGCGTGAAGATCGGCGGCAACGGCTCGATCCCCGTCGGCGTCACCGCCGTGGTGCTCAACGTCACGGTCACCAACACCTCCTCCGACGGCCACATCACCGCCTTCCCCGAGGGCACCCAGCGTCCGACCACGTCGAACGTCAACTACAAGGCCCGTCAGACCGTCCCGAACCTGGTCATCGTGCCGGTCGGCAAGAACGGCTACGTCGAGATCGCCAACCGCGGCGGCGCGCCCGTCGACCTGATCGCCGACGTCACCGGCTACTTCTCCACGACCGCCTCCAGCGGTTACACGCCGATCACCCCGTCCCGCTTCGTCGACACCCGCGAGGGCCTCGGTACGACGAGGGCCCAGCTCGGCGGCCGCAAGACCTTCTCCACCCAGATCAGCGGCCTGCGCGGGGTGCCCCAGGGCATCAGCGCCGTGGCGCTGAACGTGACGGTCACCAACCCGAGGGAGGCCGGCCACCTGTCGGTCTTCCCGGGCGGCGGCGCCACCCCGACCGCGTCGAACCTGAACTTCACCGCCGGCCAGACGATCGCCAACTCGGTCATCGTCCCCGTCGGCCAGGACGGCAAGATCAGCGTCTTCAACGGCGCCTGGGCGGGCGTCGACGTCATCGTCGACGTCGTCGGCTACTACAGCACCGACAGCAAGAGCGCCTTCCGGCCGATCACGCCGGAGCGCCTGGTCGACACCCGTGACCCCAACGACCCGGTCTACGGGAAGCTGTGGGGCCAGAGCTACATCTACATGCCGCTGTCCTACGACGACCCGAGCATCACGGGCTTCGTGCTGAACTCCACGGTCACCAACACCGACGGCGAGGGGTACCTCACGGTCACCCCGGACCCGAACTCGCTGGACGACTACATCAACGACGCGGCGGACTGGCCGACGCCTCCGAACTCCTCCAACCTGAACTGGACGAAGGGCGCCACCGTCCCGAACCTGGTCCAGGCGAGCACCGGCAGCAACGGCATCATCGACGTCTGGAACCGCGGCTGGGACGACATCGACCTCATCGTCGACATCTTCGGCCTCTACCAGCAGGGCTGATCCACCGGCAGCTGAACCATCCACCGGCAGGTGATCCACGGCGCCCCGGGCGCGGCCGCACGGCCGTTCCCGGGGCGCCGTCGTCCGGGCGGGCCGCTCCCGCCACGGGAACGGTTCTCGCCTCGGGAACGCTTCTCGCCACACCCTCCCGGCACCTGACCGGCAGGACACCCCCTATCCTCGGCCACCCGACACCCACTTGAGGAGCTCACATGAAGGCAGAGGTCCCGCAGGACCGGCCGGCACGGGCCTACGACGTCGTGCTCTTCGGCGCGACCGGGTTCGTGGGGGCGCTGACCGCCGAGTACCTCGCCGCGCACGCGCCCGCCGGCTGCCGGTGGGCGCTCGCCGGCCGGGACCTCGCGAAGCTGGAGCGGCTGCGCGAGCGGCTGGTCGCGGTGGATCCCGCGTGCGCGGCGCTGCCGCTGCTGCGCGTGGACGCCCAGGACGCCGCCGCCGTACGTGAACTGGCCATGTCCACCCGGGTGCTGGCCACGACCGTGGGGCCGTACGTCTGGTACGGGGCCGAGCTGGTGGCCGCCTGCACCGAGGCGGGCACGGACTACGTGGACCTCACCGGCGAGCCGGAGTTCGTGGACCGGATGTACGTGGAGCACGACGCGCGGGCCCGCGAGAGCGGGGCCCGGCTCGTCCACGCGTGCGGCTTCGACTCGATCCCCGCCGACCTCGGCGCGTACTTCACGGTCCGGCAGCTGCCGGAGGGGGTCCCGCTGACGGTCGACGGGTTCATGCGGTCCAACGCGTTCTTCTCCGGCGGGACCCTGGCCTCCGCCCTGACCGCCCTGGGCCGCGGCCCCCAGACCCTGGCGGCCGCACACGCCCGCCGGCTGCACGAGCCCCGGCTGGTGGGGCGCAGGGCGCGCGGGCCGCTGGGCGCGCCGCGGTTCAGTCGCGAGACCGGTACCTGGGCGCTGCCGCTGCCCTCGCTGGACCCGCGGATCGTGGCCCGGTCCGCGGCCGCGCTGGAGCGCTACGGCCCGGACTTCCGCTACCGGCACTACGCCTCCGTCCGGCACCTGCCCGTCGCCCTGGGCGGTGCGGCGGCGGTGGGCGCGACGGCGGCGCTGGCCCAGGTGCCGCCCGCCCGGCGGTGGCTCATGGACCGCTGGGAGCCCGGCCGCGGGCCGGACGCGGAGCGGCGGGCGCGCAGCTGGTTCACCGTACGCTTCGTGGGCCGGGGCGGCGGCCGGCGCGTGTTCACCGAGGTGTCCGGCGGCGATCCGGGGTACGGGGAGACCGCGAAGATGCTGGCGGAGTCGGCGCTCTGCCTGGCCCACGACGCCCTGCCGGAGACCGCCGGGCAGGTGACGACCGCCGTGGCGATGGGCGACGCCCTGATCCACCGGCTGCAGAAGGCGGGGATCACCTTCCGGGTGGCCGACGCCCGCTGACGGCGGGCCGGCTCAGGAGGCCTCCCGCAGCGCCCTGCGGCACAGCGAGTCGGCGCGGCGGGTGGTCTCCGGGATCCGGAAGCGCGGGCTCAGCGCCAGGACGTGCGCGCAGGCGTTGTCGAGCGACACCTTGTGCCCGACCGAGACGAACACCGGTTTGGTCGCGTCCTGCGTCCGCAGGGCCCGCCCGACCTCGGTCCCGTCGGCGGCGAGCAGCGCGGAGGCGTCGCCCCGCCGGCTGCCCGGCTCGTCGTGGGTGAAGGTGAACGGGTTCTTCGCGACGCCGATGGAGGGGAGCCCCGTGACCACCCCGAGGTGGCAGGCGAGGCCGAAGCCGCGGGGGTGGGCGAGGCCGTAGCCGTCGCAGACGACGAGACCGGGCCCGGCGGTCAGGGCGTCGAGGGCGGCCAGGACGGTCGGCAGCTCGCGGAAGGCGAGCAGCCCCGGCACGTAGGGGAAGCTGACGTGCCCGACGGCGGTGGCCTCCTCGACGACCTCGAGGGTGGCGGCGTCGAGCACCACGGCCGCGGCGGCAACCAGGTCGCGCGTGTCGTCGTAGGCGACGTCCACTCCGGTCACGAGCCCGCGGCCGGGCGGCGGCCCGGATTCGTCAAGTACGACGTGGTGGCGCAGTTCATCCTGTATCGCCCGGGCCTCGGCCTCGTCTGCGGGGGTTTTCACACTCGTCATGGTGGACCGAGAGTAGCCTGACGATCATGTTTGTCATGGAGCTCTCCTACACCGCGCCCCTCGAAGCAGTCGAGGAGCAGATGGACGCCCACATCGCCTGGCTGGACGGCTACTACGCCTCCGGGGTCTTCCTCGCGTCGGGGCGCAAGGTCCCGCGCGAGGGGGGCGTGATCCTGGCCGGAGGGGTGTCCCGGGCCGAGGTCGAGAGGATCGCGGCCGAGGACCCCTTCACGGTCGCAGGTGTCTGCGCCTACCGCATCACCGAGTTCATCGCCACGAAGACCTCGGCGGACCTCGCGACGGTACGGGAGAACCCGCTCGGCTAAAGGCTGTCCCGTAATCCCCGGCGGGCGCACGACGACAGCTACGGCACCTCGCTGCGTTGTCGGAACGCCCGAATACGCCCAGTATGAGGACGCCCCTCCGCCTTGCGATGCACCGCATCTGACGCCGCGCGCTGATCCACCGGGGATTACGGGACAGCCCTGAGGGCTGTCCCGTAATCCCCGACAGAGGGCCGGCGGACGGCGGGACCGCCGGGTGCGGCCTGCCGCCGGACGGTGGGCGGCAGGCCCCGGGTCAGTGGCGTTCCAGCCGGGCGACCCGGCCCTTCTCCCCCGCCGCCCAGCATCCCGTGTCGGGCGCGCAGTCGACCGTGTCGAAGGAACCCGCGTCCAGCGGCCCCCAGTTGCGGCCCCCGTCCGTGGTCACGTCCGTGCCCGTGGGTCCGACCGCGAGGGCCGTCCCGCGGCTGTACGGGTACCAGGCCGCTCCGGACCGGTAGGCGGGCGGCGGGGTCGTCGCCCCGCTCCAGGTGCGCCCCCCGTCCGAGGACACCGCGGCGGCCTGCGGGGAGGCCTGGCCGGCCCGGTAGTCGCCGCCCACGGCGAGGCCCCGCGCACGGTCCCGGAAGGCGAGGGCGAAGACGCCTCGCGCGGGATCACCCGCCGGCACGGTGGATTCGGCCACCCGCCAGGTCCGGCCGCGGTCCGCGGAGTGCAGGACCCGGGCGCTCGCCCCGCCCCCGGTGGCCAGCCAGACGTCGCGCGGGCCGGCGCTGACCAGGCACTGGCCGCTGGCGGCGAAGCCCGCCTCGCCCGGCAGCGCCTCGGGCATGCCCTCGCCGGGCAACACGCGCCAGTGGCGGCCGCCGTCGTCCGTGGCGAGGATGCGGAACTTCCCGTCCACCGGATCGCTCATGGCCAGCCCGTGCCGGGCGTCGAAGAAGGTCAGGCAGTCGTAGAAGGCGCGCGGGTCGGGGTTGCGGAAGGCCTCGGTCCAGGTGGCGCCGCCGTCCTCGGTGCGCAGCACCCGGGAGGCCTCGCCCTCGCCGATGGACAGGGCCACCGCTCGCCGGGCGTCGAAGGCCTCGATGTCGCGCAGTTCAAGTTGGTCCGCGACGGCGCCGGGCGGCGAGACGTCCTGCCAGCTGCGGCCGCCGTCGAGCGTGCGCAGCACCGTCCCCTTGGAGCCGGCGACCCAGGCCGTGGTCCGGCTGACCGCGGCGAGTCCGCGGAAGCGGGCCGTCGTTCCGGTCTCCTTGAGGGCCCAGCCGGCCGCCCGTAAGTCCGTTGCCCGGTCCTGCTCTTCGGCGTGTGCGGGGCCGGCGAGCACCCCGACCGCCAGGATTGCCGCGCACATGCCAATTCCAACATCCAGAGGTCTCATGGCGCCGGAAGCTAACGCACCCCCGGAACCGCCGTCCAGAGGGCGTCCCGGCGTGCGTTCCGCCGGTCGGGTGAGCGACAACCGGCCCTTCTCCGGGGCTCCCCGCCCCCGCTCGGCACACCGGCCCGCCTTCGGACGCATCCGCCCACCCGGTCACTCTGTGCGATCACACAGAAAGGTTCCGGCCAATCGGTGACACAGCTCACTCGAACCCCCATGCACGGATTTGCCGATTCCGGCGTCTATCGGGTTGCCGGGCTCCACCCCCACCGTCCGGCAGCAGATCCGCCTCAAGGGAGTGAGCCTTGATCACTGTCATCGAGCAGGCCGCGCAGGCCCGTCTGGTCGCAACCGCGCCGAAGGTCGAGACCGTTCCCGTCACCCTCTGTTACGACCGGGCTGATCCCTTCGCCGTGCGCATGGCCTTCCCCGCCCCGGCCACGCTGGAGGGCGTAGAGGTCTCCTGGACCTTCTCCCGCGAGCTGCTGGAGTCCGGGCTGGACCGCCCGTCCGGCTACGGCGACGTACGCGTGCGACCGTACGACGGGGACCGGACCACGATCGAGTTCCACGCGGTGGAGGGGGTCGCGATCGTGCTGATGCTGACGGCCGACCTGCACCGCTTCCTGGAGCGGGCCGCGGCCGTGGTTCCGCCCGGCCTGGAGCACCTCTACCTCGACATGGACCACAGCCTGGCCGAGCTGATGCGCGACACCTGCTGACCTGCACGGCGATCCCGACGGTGATCCCCGCTGCGATCACCACGGCCGTAAATCGTTTGCGGGCGGCCGCTCGCCGCCCGTAGCTTCGTCGACGCCCCATTGCCGTCGAACGGAGCAGGACGTTGCTCTTCTGAGGTCCGAGACACCGACCACCGCGACCGTCACCACGGTGACCCTGTCACCACCGTGACCTGTCACCCCTGTGACCCCGTCACCACCGCGCGCCCCGTGATCCCGTCACCCCGGCCGCCGTGACGAGCGCGATCATCATCCGAGCGTCGGCTGTCTCCCCGCGTTGCACGCACCACTCACGCAACCTGGAGGCCTCCATGAGTCACGCCCCTGCATTCATCACCTGCTCCGCCCTGTCCTTCGACTGGCCCGACGGAACCCCCGTGTTCGACGGGTTCAACCTGGCCGTCGGCCCCGGCCGCACCGGCCTGATCGGAGTCAACGGGAGTGGCAAGTCCACCCTGTTGAAGCTGATCGCCGGTCGGCTGACCCCGTCCGACGGCCAGTCGTCCGTCGCCGGCTCGGTCGGCTACCTCCCCCAGACGGTCACCCTCGACACCGCGCTGCGCGTGGACGAGGCGCTCGGCATCCGCACCGCGCGCGCCGCCCTCCACGCCATCGAGGCGGGCGAGGCCACCGAGGCGAACTTCACCGCCGTCGGCGACGACTGGGACGTGGAGGAGCGGGCCCTGGCCGCCCTCGACCAGCTCGGTCTCGGCCGGATCGGCCTGGACCGTACCGTCGGCGAACTCTCCGGCGGGGAGTCCGTCCTGCTGCGGCTGGCGTCACTGCTGCTGGCCCGGCCCGACGTCCTGTTGCTGGACGAGCCCACCAACAACCTGGACCTGCGGGCCCGGGGCCGCCTGTACGCGGCCGTCGAGTCCTGGTCCGGGGTGATGCTCCTGGTCAGCCACGACCGGGAGCTGCTGGAACGGGTCGACCAGATCGCCGATCTGCGCGACGGCGAAGTCCGCTGGTACGGAGGCAACTTCACCGACTACGAGACCCTGCTCGCGGCCGAACAGGACGCGGCGGAACGGATGGTCCGGGTCGCGGAGGCGGACGTACAGCGGCAGAAGCGCGAACTGGCCGACGCGCAGGTCAAACTGGCCCGGCGCAAGCGGTACGGCCAGAAGATGTACGAGAACAAGCGCGAGCCGAAGATCGTGATGGGCGCGCGCAGACGTGCCGCCCAGGAATCGGCCGGCAAGCACCGCATCATGCACACCGAGAAGCTGGCCCAGGCGAAGGAGCGGCTGGACCAGGCGGTGGAGGCGGTCCGCGACGACGCCGAGATCCGCATCCAACTGCCCGCCACCGTGGTACCGCCCGGGCGGCGCGTCCTGACCCTCGGCGATCTGCACCTGCCGCACGGCGCCCGCGTACCGGGCGAGTGGGAACTGCGGGGCCCGGAACGGATCGCCCTGGTGGGCCGCAACGGCTCGGGCAAGACCACGCTGCTGCGCACGATCGCGGGGCAGCTCGCGCCGGAGTCCGGGACCGCCGAGACCCATGTGGCCACACGGTTCCTGCCGCAGCGGCTGGACGTACTGGACGAGGACCGCTCGGTCGTGGAGAACGTGGCGCGCTTCGCCCCGCAGGCCGGCAACAACCTGATCCGGGCCCGGCTGGCGCACTTCCTCTTCCGGGGCGGCCGGGCGGACCGGGCGGCCGGCACCCTGTCGGGCGGCGAGCGGTTCCGGGCGGCGCTGGCGGCGCTGCTGCTGGCGGAGCCCGCCCCGCAGCTCCTGATGCTGGACGAACCGACGAACAACCTCGACCTGGCGAGCGTCCGGCAGTTGACCGACGCGCTGGAGTCGTACCAGGGCGCGCTCGTGGTGGCCAGCCACGACGTGCCGTTCCTGGAATCGATCGGCGTCACGCGCTGGCTGCTGCTGGACGGCGAGCTGCGGCCGACCACGGCCGAGGAGGTCCGGGAGGCGCTGTGGCACGGATGACCGGCTGACGGGCACGGCGCTCGCGGTTCCCTCCCCGCACGAGGGTGCGTCACACGAGGCACGGACATCACTCTGTGTAATACTGCGCTACCGAAAGTAGCGGGACTCGGTGCAGCGGGAGAGGGGAACCGTGCCACCCAGAAGCACACCGACCGCCAGGCAGCGGCGCCTCGGCGCCGAGCTGCGCAGGCTCCGCGAGGAGTCGGGCATGTCGGTCCAGCACGCCGCGGCCCTGCTCGGCGTCGACCGCACCCGGATCCCCAACATCGAATCCGGCCGGATCGGCATCAGCGCCGAGCGGGTCCGCACCCTGGCGCACCACTACGACTGCCGGGACCCCGCCCTCGTGGGCCTGCTGGCGATGATGGCGCGGGAGCGGCACAAGGAGTGGTGGGAGCGGCACCGGGGGTCCGTGCCGCCGGAGCTGCTCGACATCTGCGAGCTGGAGCACCACTCGGTCGGCCTGCACACCGCGGTGGCCACGCACATACCCGGACTGCTCCAGACCGAGGCGCACGCACGGGCCGTCTTCGCCGCCGCCGACCCGCCGCTGCCGGAGCCCGACCTCCAGGCCAGGCTCGCGCTGCGGATGGGCCGCCAGCAGGTGTTCGCGCGGGAGCGGCCGCCACTGTACGAGGCGGTGGTGCACGAGGCGGCGCTGCGGATGCGGTTCGGCGGTCCGGGGGTGGTCCGGCAGCAGCTGGAGCACGTGCTCACACTGTCCGAGCGGGAGCGTACGTCCGTCCTGGTGATCCCGTTCAGCGCCGGCGGCTTCCCCGGGTCCGGCCAGTCCTTCACGTACGCGGCCGCGGCACTCAGACGACTGGACACCGTGCAGCTGGACAGTTCGCACGGCTCGCTGCTGGTCGACGCGGCCCCGAAGCTGGCGCGCTACCGGGGGCTGCTGGCGCGGCTGCGCGGCCTGGCACTGCCGGCGGCCGCGTCCCGCGATTTCATCCGCACCGTCGCGCGGGACCTGTGACCGGGTCCGGCGAGGAGACCGAGGAGACCGGAGAACGACATGATCAGCCCCAGAGCCGCCGCGGCCGCCGCCATGAGCCGCGCGAACCGTACGGCCACGACGGCCCGTACAGCCGCCACGACCCGTACGGCCACCACGGCCCGCCCGGCCCGTACGGACATCGCCTGGTCGGAGCCGTTCTGCAGCGAGGGCGCCAACTGCTTCCGCCTCGGCCGCGGCGCCGACGGGCGGGCGCACATCGGGACGACGGGGTCCGCCGCCTACGTGTCCGACTCCGTCGACGCCCTCCGCGCGCTGATCTCGGCCGTCAAGGCGGGGGCCGCGGACCACCTACTGGCGTGATTTTGCCCTTTCGTTTCCCCCTCAGGACCCTCCCAAACTGCACAGATAACCGGACGTAACCGGGCATAGGTGCGCGGGGGGCTTGGCTGGCCTTGATGTCGCGCTTAACCTACGACTCCGTAGGCTACGGAACCGTAGGTAATTCGCTTTGCACCCAGGAGTACCCGTGACGATCACCTCTCCCCACCTCGGCAGCTCGGAGGCGTGGACCGACGCCAAGCTGCTGTACGCGCTGGAAGAGGTGGTCGAGAAGGAGCTCAACCGCCATCTGAAGGTCACCAAGGACTGGATGCCCCACGAGTACGTTCCGTGGAGCGACGGCCGGAACTTCCCGGGCTTCTTCGAGGACGGCGAGGCCTGGGACCCGCAGCAGTCCAAGGTCACCGACATCGGCAAGATCGCGCTGGTCGTGAACCTGCTGACCGAGGACAACCTCCCCAGCTACCACCACGAGATCGCGACGCTCTTCGGCCGCAACGGCGCCTGGGGCACCTGGGTGCACCGCTGGACGGCCGAGGAGGGCCGCCACGGCATCGTGATGCGCGACTACCTGCTGGCCTCGCGCGCCGTGGACCCGGACAAGCTGGAAGCCTTCCGCATGCAGCACATGTCGGAGGGGTTCGAGTCCGACAACCGCCACTCCATGCTGCACTCGGTGGCGTACGTGGCCTTCCAGGAGCTCGCCACCCGCATCTCGCACCGCAACACCGGCCACCAGTCCGGTGACCCGGTCTGCGACCGCATGCTGGCCCGCATCGCGGCCGACGAGAACCTGCACATGATCTTCTACCGCAACCTGCTCGGTGCGGCGTTCGAGATCGCCCCGGATCTGACCATGCAGGCCGTCCGGGACGTGGTGGTCAACTTCCGGATGCCCGGACACGGCATGCCCGGCTTCGAGCGGATGGCCGCGCAGATGGCCATCGGCGGCGTCTACAACCTGCGCATCCACCACGACGACGTGCTGGCCCCGGTGCTCCGCTTCCTCAAGGTCATGGACATCGCCGACCTCGGCCCGGAGGGGCAGAAGGCCCAGGACGAGCTCGGCCTGTTCATGAACGGCCTGGACGCCGAGGCCAAGAAGTTCGACGAGAAGCTGGCCGCCCGCGCGGCCCGCATGGCGGCCCGCAAGGGCTGACCGGGGCGGCCCGCAGGGGCTGACCTGACCGGTTTCCGCCCGCTCGGGCGGGTGACGCCGATTGCCCTGGCAGAGCGGTGCTCTGCCAGGGTTTCGCGTCATGACGTCACTGCAGGTGGACATCGACCAGCTGACCCGTTTGACCCGTGCCCTGGACTCCTCGCTGAGCTCCCTGCGGGAGGCCCGGCGGGCACTGGACCACGTACGGCCCGACCAGCTGGGCACGTCGGATCTCGATGCGGCGTGCGACGGCTTCCAGGAACGGTGGGCCTACGGCACGCGGGAGCTGACCAAACGGGTCAAAGCCGTACGGGAGGGCGTGGACCGCAGCGCCGCGGAGTACGCGGAGCTGGAGCAGGCCGTCCGCGCGGCCTTCCTCCGGGCGGCGGCCACCCGTGGCTGAGCACGCGGCCCTGGGCTTCGACCCGGCCCCGGGAAACCCCGGCGCGGTCCTCGCCCTGACCAAGAAGCTCGGCGCGTCGGCGAAGTCCCTCGACGAGGCCTCCCGCGTGGTGACGGACCTCGTCTCCCACAGCTCGTCCTGGCAGGGCGAGGCGGCGACCGCCTTCCGCGCCTCCCTCTCGCGGGACCTCCCCCGCTACCTGGCCTCGGCCCACACCTCCCTGACGGAGGCCGCCCGCCGCCTCACGGGGTGGCACGACACCCTGGTCGCGCACCGCGAGCTGGCCGCCCGCTACGAGGCCCGGGCGGCTGCGGCGAAAACGGAGGAGGCCCTCGCCGACGCCCGCCGCCTGGCCCGCGAACTGGCCGCCGACCACGCCGCGGCCGCCCGCCGGGTGGCCGCCACGCTGAACGCCGCCACGGACAAGCTGGCCCCGAAGGAACCGGGCCTCCTGGCCTCGATCTGGCAGAAGATCACCGAAGACCCGGCGGACGCCCTCTCGAACGCATCGGCGGTCCTCGGCTTCGTAGGTGCCTTGGTGGCGCTCGCCTGCCCGCCTGCCGGGCTCGCCATCATGCTCGTCGGAAGCGGCCTGTCTTTAGCGGCTCTGGCCATGCACACCTCGGACCCGAAGTTCCGCAAGTCCCTGGCGGACGGCTTCACCAAGGGCCAGTTCGACGCGGACTTCTGGAAGAGCAGCGTCACCCTCCTGGGAGACACCGCGGGCTCCGTCCCCGGCGTGGCCGCGATCGCCTCCGGCGCCAAGGCCGGCACGGCGGCCGCCCGCGCGGCCATGGCCGCCGCCCCGGAAACCAGTGCGTTGACAGCACTCGCCCCGGGCACCACGGCCTTCCGCCAGGCAGCGTGGTCCTCTGCCAACGACCTGCGGCAGGTGGAAAGCCCTCTCACGGGGTGGGCCATGCGGTCGTCGACACAGGAGACCCGCGACCGGGTGGGCGTGGTCGTGGCAGGTACCGGAGCGGTGACCGCCGGGTGTGACTACGGCTCTGACAACGAGGGGCTGGAACACGGGTCCACAGCAGTGGACGGCACTCGGGGGGTCCTCGACGACGCCCCAACGGCGATCAAGAGGTCCGGTCACGTCTGGTCGGTGTTGAGGCCATGACCCGGCAGACCTCCCCTTCGCCGGTCTGGTTCCGTCTGCCTCCCGGCTTCCACGACATCAGCCCCGGCGACAGGGCGGCACTGAACGCAGTCGCCGATGCCCTGGGCAGCGCCGACGTCCAACCGGAGCTGACCCAGCTCATGGACGGCCTTGAGAAACTCGTAGGTCACGACGTCGTACACACCTCGATCGGTCTGCACCCCGAGGAGCCGGTCGGCGTCGCAACGTCGCTGTTCTCACTCACCGTTCGGCCGGCGGAGCAGCCCAACCCTCGACTGACCGTGGCCCGTGCGGCTCTGGCCATCGCACGCTCGCCGCACTGGACCAGTCCCATCAGCCGGTTCGTCGACCTGTCGTCCGGGCTGCCCTGCTGCCTGGTTGCGGGCACCATTTCCGTGCCCGACGTGGAGCATCGGCTGTTTCAGGCCAGAGTCGCGACCGTGCATCCGGATGGACGCCACCTTCTGGTTCTGGATCTGACCAGCGCTTCCATCCAACACGCCGACGCCTACACGGACATCCTGGAGGCGGTCGCGCACACTGCCTGCTTCTCCGACCCCGAGGCAAGCCCACCGGAGGCAGCCGCAACCTCACGCATTCTGGAGGTACTGCTATGAGCCTCGCACTGACCAAGGCGGCCTGGGACCACCCACCCACAGCAGTCGGCTACAGGCGGTTGGTCATCCGCCGTGCAGGGTGGGTGCTCAGCCTGGGCGGCCCCCCGCTGATCGCGTTTGCCTGCATCGACCACGTTCCCCATGCGGGGTTGGCGTGCGCCCTGATCACCCTGCTCGCCGCGCCGCTTCTCCCCTGGGTGATCATCGCCTACTTCAGGCGCCATCGGGTCAAGGCCATCCTGCGGGCCTACCCCTGGTGCGAGTGGCCGTGCCGGCACCCTGTTCGCCCACCCGGGAGCCCGGCGACCATCGCCATCCCGTTTCGGGAGGACTTCACGGCCACGCTGCGGATCCTGCCGTTCCCGATCGCGCTCGCGCAGTTGGAGAACGACCACCCGGACCGGATCTGGTTCGCGGGCGACCCCAGATTCGGTGGGGTCGTGTCGCCCGTCGGGGGGCATTACCCCGTGCGGGTCGTGCCCCACACGCCGCGGCGCGAGGAGTGTGGTGGCGAGGGGTTCGACCTCGCGCGGCGGGTGGGGTTGGTGCGTGCCAGCGGGAAGGCCACTCGGACCTGAGTCAGCTGCGGCGGCGGAGCGCGAGGCGCTCCGCCTCCGAGAGGCCGCCCCAGACCCCGAAGCGCTCGTCATTGGCCAGGGCGTACTCCAGGCACGCCGCCCGCCCCTCGCACGCCCCGCACAGCCGCTTCGCATCGCGCAATGAGGAGCCCGGCTCCGGGAAGAAGAAGCCCGGCCCGGTCTGGGCGCACAGGGCGAGTTCGTACCAGGCGGCGGTGTCGGTGGCTGCGGTAGAGGTGTTCATAGACATGCCGGAGATACTGGTCAGCCCGGATGGACGTCCGCTATACGCCTGATCAACATGACGTACGCAGCCCCTCGCAGAGCATCGCACCCCCCACTGACAGCGGCCCCGGCCCCGGCCCCGGCCGCGCTGTCGCCTCACTCCGTGGGTTTGGCGCGGCTGGGTTGGACGCGTTTCGGTTCGCCCGGCATTTTCGGGTAGTCCGGGGGGTACGGCATGTCGCCCAGGCCGTGGTCGTGTTCGTCGCGGGACGCGAGTTCCAGTACGGCGTCGAGGGTGAAGGCGTGGTCCTCCATGTCCGCGTGGACATCGCCCAGTTCCGCGAAGCGGGCCGGCATCGTCAGGATGTCGAAGTCCTGCGGCTCGGCGTCGTCCACCTCGTCCCAGCGCAGCGGGGCCGAGACCGGGGCGTGCGGGCGGGGGCGGACCGAGTAGGCGGAGGCGATCGTGCGGTCCCGCGCCGTCTGGTTGTAGTCGACGAAGATCCGCTCGCCGCGTTCCTCCTTCCACCAGGCCGTCGTGACCTTGCCCGGCATGCGGCGCTCCAGTTCCCGGCCGAGGGTGATGGCGCAGCGGCGGACTTCGGTGAAGGTCCAGCGCGGCTCGATCGGGACGAAGACGTGCAGTCCCCGGCCGCCGGAGGTCTTGGGCCAGCCGCGCAGGCCCAGCTCTTCGAGGAGGGCGCGCAGTTGATGGGCGGCGGCCACCGCGTGGTGGTAGTCGGTGCCCGGCTGCGGGTCCAGGTCGATGCGCAGTTCGTCGGGCCGGTCGGTGTCGGCACGGCGTACCGGCCAGGGGTGGAAGGTGAGGCAGCCCAGGTTGGCCGCCCACAGGACGGCGGCCGGCTCGGTCGGGCAGATCTCGTCGGCCGTCCGGCCGCTCGGGAAGGCGATGTGGGCGGTGGGGATCCAGTCGGGCAGGTTCTTGGGGGCCCGTTTCTGGAAGAAGGACTCGCCCTCCACCCCGTCGGGATAGCGCTCCAGGGTGGTCGGCCGGTCGCGGAGGGCGCGGAGGACGCCGTCCGCGACGGCCAGGTAGTACTCGGCGACGTGCCGCTTGGTGAGGCCACGCTCCGGGAAGTACACCTTGTCCGGGTTGGACAGCCGTACCGTCCGCCCGGCCGCCTCCAGCTCGATCGCATTGCCCGCAGCACCCATGTGCGCCACCGTAGGCGCGCCGGACCGTCGCCGCATACCGGGCAGGTCCGGACGTACCACCGCAGAATCGATGGCATGGATCTGCCAGTGATGCCGCCGGTCAAACCGATGCTCGCCAAGTCAGTGGCGAAGATCCCTCCCGGCATGCAGTACGAGGCCAAGTGGGACGGCTTCCGGGCGGTCGTGCACCGCGACGGCGACGAGGTCGAAATCGGCAGCCGCACGGGTAAGTCCTTGACCAGGTACTTTCCGGAGCTGGTGGAGGCCCTGCGGGCGAATCTGCCCGGCCGTTGCGTCGTGGACGGCGAGATCGTGATCGTCCATGACGGGCGTCTGGACTTCGACCGGCTGACCGAGCGGATCCATCCCGCGCAGTCCCGTGTCAGGCTTCTGGCCGAGACCACCCCCGCCGGCTTCGTCGCCTTCGATCTGCTCGCACTCGGCGACGAGTCGCTCCTCGACACCCCCCTCGCCGACCGCCGTGCCGCCCTGGTCACGTCCCTGTCCACTGCTCGGCCTCCCGTCCACCTCGCGCCCGCGACCACCGATCCCGCGCTCGCGCAGGAGTGGTTCGAGCGTTTCGAGGGCGCCGGGCTCGACGGAGTGATCGCAAAACCGCTCGATCTCCCCTACCGGCCCGATGCCCGCCTCATGTACAAGATCAAGCACGAACGTACCGCCGATGTCGTCGTCGCCGGTTTCCGTTTCCACAAGAGCGGTCCGATTGTCGGATCGCTCCTGCTGGGCCTCCACGACGAGCAGGGCACGCTCCAGCACGTGGGCGTCTGCGCCGCCTTCCCCATGAAGCGCCGGGCCGAGCTGGTGGAGGAGCTCGAACCGCTGCGGATGGCCGATCCGACCGGGCACCCGTGGGCCGCCTGGGCCGAGGAGTCCGCCCACGAGAGCGCCCGGCTCCCCGGCGCGCAGAGCCGCTGGACCGGCAAGAAGGACCTCTCCTGGGTGCCGCTGCGCCCCGAACGCGTCGTCGAGGTCGGCTACGACCACATGGAGGGCGACCGCTTCCGGCACACCGCCCAGTTCCGGCGCTGGCGGCCCGACCGGACACCCGCGAGCTGCACCTACGCCCAGCTGGAGGAGGTCGTGGGCTACGACCTCGCCGAAGTCCTCGGGCAGGCCGACTGAGGCCGGCCGAGACCAGACCGGCTGAGACCAGTCCGGCTGAGACCGACCCCCACCCCCCGGCGCTCCCGCGGCGGCCGTGGACCCGGCCGCCGCGTCATCCCGCCGTCAGCTTCTCCCACTCCTCCCGGTCGGGCCCCACCTCGTTCGGCGCGTAGTCCGGCCGCGCCGCCAGCCAGCGCGCCACCCGCGCCCGGATCTCCGGGTCCGCGTACGCCCGCTCCGGCGGCTCGGCCAGGTGCCGGACCCGGGCCCGGGCCCGCATGACCTCGGGGTCCTCCAGCGCGCAGTCGAACAGCGCGGCCACCTCGCGCGCCGTCCCCGTACGCCCCGCCCGGGTCGCGAAGCGCTCGCCGATGGCCGCGTCGGCGACCACCTGGAAGTCGAACCACGGCTTCAGCGTACGCACCGCCCACTCGTGGTGGTCCACGGCGTACCGCTCCGACCCCGGGTCCCGGTGCGCCGTACGGGCCACCCTGCGTGCCGCCCACAGGGCGAGCGAGGTGCCCTGCCCGAGGGTCGGGTTGGTGTGCGTGATGGAGTCGCCGACCGGCACCAGCCCGGTCACGACCGGCCCCCGCTCGTCCACGAGCGCGCTCCAGCGGTTGTCCAGGCTCGCCGTGGCCAGTACGCCCGACAGCGGCTCGGCGCCGAGCGCCAGCCAGGCCGCGCCGGGCGGGAAGGAACGGGCCGCCCGCTCGAAGACCGCGGGGTCGCGCAGCGCCGAACGCGTCGTGTCGGCGGTGTGCACGAACAGCGTCACGGCGAAGACCCGGTTGTCGGCGGGGAAGACGGCGCACCCGGCGAAGGCGCCGCCGGTCACCGCCCAGGGCCGCCGCGGCCCCTCGTCCGTGCCCGCGGGCAGCCGGTACCAGCGGCAGAAGTAGGCGAGCCCTGTGCGGTGCCGTTCGACGACGGGCGGCCGGCAGCCCGCGGCGCCGAGCCTGCGCTCGATGCCTCCGCGGCGGCCGCCCGCGTCGACGACGAGATCCCCCTCGTACCGGTCCGCCCCGGTGGTCACTCCCGTCACCCGGACCCCGCCGGCCGGCTCGCCCCCGGACGGTTGACCCCCGGCCGGTTCGCCACCAGCCGGTTCGCCCCCGGCCTGCCCCTCCCCGGCCGGCGCGGTGGTGAGTCCCGTGACCTGCTCCCCGTGGCGGACGACCACCCCGGGCTCCGCGCGCAGCGCCGTGGCCAGCGCGCTCTCCAGCAGGATGCGCCGCGCCTGGAGCATGACGAGGTCGTCGTCCCCCGGCAGCTCGGGCGGCCGTACGTCGAACCAGTCCAGCTCGTGCCGCTCACGGGCGCCGAGCCGGAGCATCTCCGCGTACACGTCGGGCAGATCGTCCCGCAGGACGTTGCGGGCGGCTCCCAGCAGCGCGTGCGGCTGGGCCGCCTGCGGTACGGTCGGCCGCCGCCAGCCGAAGAAGTCCCGGTCGAGGGCGGTGCCGGGGGCGCGCGTGTCGCGCTCGAAGAGCTCTGCCGTATGTCCTCGCCGCGCCGCGAGCAGGGCGGTGGCGAGCCCGCCGATCCCTCCGCCGATCACCAGCACATGTGCCATGGAACGTCCCCCCGAACCTTTGGACCCGTTGGATCTTGGACCTTGGACCGTACGACGATCACACCGCCCAGAGCCTGCACGTACGGAGGCGGGCCGAAACCCGCACACCTGTCCGGCACGCCGCCACCGGGCCACGGCCCATCCGCCCGGCCCGCCCGTTCCGCGAACCGGCCCGCCCGTGCCCCCGGCCGGTCAGCCGCGGACCGTACGGTCGGCCGCCCCCGTCGCCGAGCCCGCCACCGCGGCCACCGCCGAGCCCGCCACCGCGCCCGCTCGGCCGGTCCCCGCTCGATGGGCCTCCACCGCCCGCCGCGTCTCGGCCTCGATCAGGTCCGCGTTGAGCGCGGCGGCCGCCTGCGCGCCCTGAGCGGCCGCCCCCGCGACCTTCTCCAGCGGCGCGGTCACATTGCCCGCCACCCAGACCCCCCGGAGCGCGGTGGCCCCGGTCGCCGGGTCGGATTCGACGCACGTGCCGATCACATGGCCGTCCCGCGTCATGTCCGCGGTCGGCAGACCCAGGCTGGCCAGGACGCCCGAACGGGCCGTGAACCGCGGGGCCACCACCAGCGCCCGGAACTCCACCACGCCCCCGTCGGCCAGACTCGCCCCGGTCAGCCGGTCGTCCTCGACGACCAGGCCGGTCACCTCGCCCTCGACGATCCGGATCCCGAGGGCCGCCAGCAGCTCCCGGTCCTCCTCCCCGAGCGGCCAGGTGTGCGCGAGCAGCGTGGTCCGCTCGCTCCAGTGCCGCCACAGCTGCGCCTGGTGCACGGCGATCGGACCGTCGGCGAGCACCGCGAGGGGCTGGTCCCTGACCTCCCAGCCGTGGCAGTACGGGCAGTGCAGCACATCCCGTCCCCAGCGCGCCCCGAGCCCCGGCACCGGGGGCAGCTCGTCCACCAGGCCGGTGGCGACCAGCAGCCGGCCCGCCCGCACGGTCGACCCGTCCCCGCAGCGGACCCGGAAGCTCCCGTCGGGCAGCCGGTCCGCGGCGACGGCCGTGCCCGGCCGGATCCGCCCGCCGTAGGCCTCCACCTCCGCGCGCCCCCTGGCGAGCAGCTCGGCCGGGCTCCGGCCGTCCAGGCCGAGGTAGCCGTGCATGTGCGCGGCCGGGGCGTTGCGCGGGCTGCCGGAGTCGATCACGAGCACCGAACGGCGGGCCCGGACCAGCGTGAGCGCTCCGGCCAGCCCGGCCGAACCGCCACCGACGACGACCACGTCGAACGATTCTTCCCTTGAGTTGTCCATGTCTGCGAGGGTCTGCCCGATGCCATCGTTTGACAAATGTTCTTGCCGAAGCGGCAAATGGAGTCATGGCCCCCGAGAAGCAGGACGACGAGGAACTCACCGAGGTGCTCACCGCCGTGGGCCCGCGGCTGCGAGCCCTGCGCCGGCAGCGCGGCACCACCCTGGCCCAGCTCAGCGAGACCACCGGCATCTCGCTCTCCACGCTCTCCCGGCTGGAGTCCGGGCAGCGCAGGCCGACGCTGGAGCTGCTGCTGCCGCTGGCCAAGGCGCACCGGGTGGCGCTGGACGAGCTGGTCGGTGCCCCGGAGACCGGGGACCCGCGGATCCGCCCGCGCCCCTTCGTCCGGCACGGCCACACCTACGTGCCGCTGACCCGCAACTTCGGCGGGGTGCACGCCTTCAAGCAGATCCTGCCGCCCGTCGAGGGGCCGCCGGCCGTACCCGAGCTGAAGGTCCACGAGGGCTACGAGTGGCTGTATGTGCTGTCCGGACGGGTCCGCCTGCTGCTCGGGGAGCACGACCTGGTGCTCGGCCCCGGCGAGGCCGCCGAGTTCGACACGCGGACGCCGCACGCCTTCTGCAACGCCGGTCCGCAGCCCGCGGAGTTCCTCAGCCTCTTCGGTCCCCAGGGCGAACGGATCCACGTCCGCGCCCGGCCCACCACCTCTTCGGAAGGACGTCCATGACCACCACCGGCGAAGGCCCCGAACGCCCCGAACGGCCCGAACACCCCGAACGGCCCGAGCGCACCGTGCCCCGGCCGAACGCCGTCGTCGGCGTCGGCCTCGTCGTCATCGGCGGGGACGGCCGGGTGCTGCTCGGCCAGGCGCACGACGGCCGTTGGGAACTGCCCGGCGGGAAGGTCGACCCCGGAGAAGGCTTCGAGCAGGCCGCCTCCCGGGAGTTGGCCGAGGAGACGGACCTGCGGGTGGCTCCCGAGGGTATCCGCGTCCTGTCCGTCCAGATCGAAGCGAAGTCCGGGCTGACCCGGCTGACGGCGGCCGCCGTCACCACCACGGCGGAGGGCGTGCCCACCGTCACCGAACCCCACAAGATCGCCCGCTGGGAGTGGTTCGCGCCCGCCGAGATCCCGTCGGCGTTGTACGCCCCCTCGGCGGCGGTGCTCCGCACCTGGCGCCCGGACCTCACGCAGCTGCCGCACGTCCCCTCGTACGACTACCCGACGACGGGCCCGACTTCGGGCGCCTGAGGACCCGCCGGCCTCGAACCATGTGGCGGCCGCACACCGGCTGTGCCTACAGTCGGGTCTCCCGGCCCGCCGCATCGGCGGCCCGCCACGTGACGAGAGAGCGATCCCCATGACCGGCCTGCGACCGACGACGACCCTGTGGCGCCCCACCGGCCCGGAGGAGCTCGCCCTGGTCCGCGAGCTGGGGTGGCGTGCCTGGCCGCCCCGGCTGCCGGAGCAGCCGATCTTCTACCCGGTCCTCAACGAGGACTACGCGGTACGGATCGCCCGGGACTGGAACGTCAAGCACAGTGGCGCAGGCTTCGTCACCCGCTTCGAGGTGGAGTCGGGGTTCCTGAGCCGCTACCCGGTGCAGCAGGCGGGCGGGCGGACGATCCTGGAGCTGTGGGTCCCCGCGGAGGAACTGGCCGAGTTCAACTCCCACATCGTCGGCCGCATCCAGGTGACCCACGAGTTCCGCTGACGTCCTCGGCCGCGCCCGGCGCAGTCCTGGCCGCCGGGGCCCCTGCCGCCCGGGCGGCAGGGGCCCGGGCGACGTGACTCAGCTGACGGCGACGACCGTGGCCGCCATCATCGTCACCATAGCGGCCTGCATGTCGCGGATGGCCGCGCGGACGCCTTCGGCCGCCCACTGGCCGTCGGCTATCTCCGCCATCCTCGGCTTCACCGCGCCGGGGCTGTGCTGCGGGAAGGCCAGGCGGTGCAGCTTCGCCGCGTGGAGCAGGGCGATGAGTCCCGCCGTGCGCTCATCGGGCTGGACGCCTCCGAGGACGACCGCGGCCAGCCGCTCGCGCAGGGCGCGCTCGACCGTGCCGTCGACCTCGGGGTAGCGCCGCTGGGGGAACACTCCCAGCACCTTGTGCACCTGCTGTGCCACCAGCTTGCGCTCGCCGAGGCGTTCCAGCACGGGGCCGGCCACCTTCATGTAGTCCTTCGTCAGCCAGTCCCTCATCCGGCGCCGTCGGCCCCGCAGCCAGGGCTCCATGAGCCGGAGCCGGCCGTCCAGCAGCGGATCCCCGGTGGGCTCGGTGCTCCGGAGCTCCATGTGCTTCCCCGAGACGGACACCCGCTCCGCCAGCACCAGTTCGATCAGGATCGCCCCCGACAGAGCCGGCGCCACGGACTGACGCTGCCGTTGCGTCCCGGACTCGTCGTCCAGGGACAGCAGCATGATCTCCTCGGCCAGCGTGATGGTCAGTCCCGCATTGGTGGCCATGTTGGTCGCCCCCCGTGTTCGTATGCTTTCGAACAGAAGGACGTCCGGCGGCCACCGGTAGTTCCGCCCCGGCGGCCTCAGCTCCCGAGCCCGGCCTGATCGGCAGGACACCCCCTAATGCCGCACGACCACCCTCGGGGCGAAGTTCCCGTCGCCCAGGTCCTCGGCCAGCAGCCGCTTCGCGATCGCGTCCGCCGCGACCCGCAGTTCGGCGCTGCGCGGCCGGCCCCGGTCCTTCTCCAGCTGGTCGCCGAGCCACTGGGCCCACGCGGCGGAGATGACGTCGGCCTCCCGCTGCCCGGCCGGTGTGAGGCTGAAGAAGGAGCCCTCCCGGCTGAGGAAGCCTTCCTCCACCATCCGGTCGAACACCGGGAGCAGTACCTCCGGCGGCAGCGAACGCCGGCCTGCGACCAGGCCGATGCTGGAGTAGCCGATCGTCCTCGTCATCAGCTCCACCTGCATCACCGTCCACGCACCCGCGATGTCCAGCCGGGTGTCGGAGGATTCGACGATCGCGCGTGCCGTGTCCGCCCCCATGTTCCGTACGAGTTTGCCGACCGCCAGCTCCAGCAGTTTGGCGGAGTCCCCCGAGGCCGTGGCCGGCGAGCCGAAGCCGTCGCCCATGTCCGTGGATCCGGCGCGGGCGGTGTCGCGCAGCTTGACCTGCTTGAGGAAGAGCGCCACGACGAAGCCGAACACCGCCACCGGGACGGTCCAGAGGAACACCGTCTGCAGGGCTTCCGCGTACGCCTCGACGACCGGGGTCGCGGCGGCCGGATCGAGCCGGTGCACGCCCTGCGGGGTCGAGGCGGCCTCGGCCAGGGCCGCCGGGTCCTCCCCGGTGGCGCGGGCCGCCTCCGCGACCGCCGCCTCCAGCGACGGCCCCAGGTGGTTCGCGTAGATCGTGCCGAAGACGGCGGTGCCGAAGGCGCTGCCGAGCGTACGGAAGAAGGTGACCCCGGAGGTGGCCGTGCCGAGGTCGGCGTAGTCGACGGTGTTCTGCACGGCGATCGTCAGCACCTGCATGGACAGGCCGATGCCCGCGCCGAGCACGAACATGTACAGCGATTCCAGCAGGGTGCCGGTCCCCGGCTGCATCTGCGCCAGCAGGTACAGGCCGACGCCCATGACCGCGTTGCCGACGATGGGGAAGATCCGGTACTGCCCGGTCCTGCTGACGACGTTGCCGCTGAAGACGGAGGCGAGCAGCAGGCCGAAGACCATGGGCAGGGTCCGGATGCCCGAGATCGTGGCCGAGTCGCCGTCGACGTACTGGAGGTAGGTCGGCAGGAACGTCAAGGCACCGAGCATGGCGAAGCCGACGACGAAGCTCAGCACGGAGCACACGGCGAAGACCGGGTTCCGGAAGAGCCGCATCGGGATCATCGGTTCCGCGGCGCGCGTCTCGGCCAGGCAGAACAGGACGAGCGCGACCGCACCGCCCGCGAACAGGCCGATGATCACGGGCGAGGTCCACGCGTACTCGTTGCCGCCCCAGCTCGTGGCCAGGATCAGGGCGCTGGAGCCGATCGCCACCAGGGTGATGCCGAGGTAGTCGATGACCGGCTTGCCCGAGGCGCGTACCGAGGGGATCGTCTTCGCCGCGGCGACGACCACCAGGATGGCGATCGGGACGTTGACGTAGAAGCACCACCGCCAGCTCAGCTGGTCGGTGAAGAAACCGCCGAGCAGCGGTCCGATCACGGTGGCGACGCCGAAGACGGCGCCGATCATGCCCTGGTACTTGCCGCGTTCGCGCAGCGGCACGACGTCGGCGATCAGTGCCATAGCGGTGACCATCAGGCCGCCGGCGCCGACGCCCTGGACGCCGCGCCACACGATCAGCAGCGTCATGTTGCCGGCCAGGCCGCAGAAGAAGGATCCGCTGATGAAGACGACGGCAGAGACCTGGAAGATCAGTTTTCGGCCGAAGAGGTCACCGAACTTGCCGACCAGGACCGTCGCCACGGTCTCGGCGAGCAGGTAGGAGGTCACCACCCAGGACATGTGGTCCCCGCCGCCCAGGTCCCCCACGATCGTGGGGAGGGCGGTGCCGACGATCGTCTGGTCCAGGGCCGCCAGGAGCACGCCCAGCATGATCGTGCCGAAGACGACGTTGCGCCGCCGCCGGTCGAGCACGGGGGGCGCGGCGGCCGCGGCGGGGGCAGTGGTCACATCTCGCACTCTCACAGCCCGGTCGCGGCCCCGCATGCGGCGCTGGGCCGTCGGGGGGACCCGCGGGGCGGCTCAGCGCAGGTACGCCAGGCCCGGATGGGCCGCGGTGTAGCCGTCCATCAGCCGCCGGGCCACGGTCACGGAGTCGACCAGCGGGTGGAGCGCGAAGGCCTTCACGGCGTCGGCCCGGGAACCGCTCGCGGCCGCCGCCAGGACCTCGCGCTCCACCGCCTTGACTGCCGTCACCAGGCCGACCGCGTGCAGCGGAAGCTGCTCGACTCCCATCGGGTGGGCGCCGTTCGCGTCCACCAGGCAGGGCACCTCGATGACCGCCCCCGCGTCCAGGACGGAGAGCGTCGAGCCGTTGCGGACGTTGAGGATCAGCGTGGCCCGCTCGTCCCGGGCGATGGCCCGCATCAGCGCGAGGGCGACCTTCTCGTAGCCCCCGGACTCCAGATCGCTCTCGTCGCGCTCGCCCGCCCCGGCCGCCTCGCGGTTCTCGGCCATGTACGTGGCCTCGCGCTCGGCCCGGGTCCGGTCCCAGGCGGCCAGAGCCGCGCCGGCCGGCAGCCCGGCCCGGCCGGCCTCGGTGTAGAAGCCGCGCTGCTGGTCACGCAGGAAGGCCCCGCGGGTCTGTCCGGCCTGTCCGGCCGCCTGGTACGCCCGTACGGTGTCACGGTTGAAGTAGTAGTAGTGCAGGTATTCGTTGGGGATCGCGCCGAGCGAGCGCAGCCACTCGGCGCCGAAGAGGCGGCCCTCCTCGAAGGACTCCAGTGCCTCGGCATCGGCCAGCAGCCGCGGCAGTTCGTCGCGGCCGCCGATGCGCAGCCCGCGTACCCAGCCCAGGTGGTTGAGGCCCACGTAGTCGATCCACGCCTCCTGCGGCCGGGCCCCCAGCAGCCGGGCGATGCGCCGGCCGAGGCCCACGGGCGAGTCGCAGATGCCGATCACCCGGTCGCCGAGTTCCTCGGCCATCGCCTCGGTGACCAGGCCGGCCGGGTTGGTGAAGTTGATGACCCAGGCCCCGGGGGCCGTACGGGCGATCCTGCGGGCGATCTCCCGGGCGACGGGAACGGTCCGCAGTCCGTACGCGACCCCGCCCGCGCCGACGGTCTCCTGGCCCAGTACCCCCTCGGCCAGGGCGACGCGCTCGTCCGCGGCGCGCCCTTCGAGGCCGCCGACGCGGATGGCGGAGAAGACGAAGTCGGCCCCGCGCAGGGCCTCGTCGAGGTCCCGGGTGGCCGTGACGGCCGGGGCGTCGGACACTCCGGCGGCCGCGGCCAGGTCCGCGAGGACGCGGGTCATGGCGGCGAGCCGCGCGGTGTCCGCGTCGTGGAGCGTCACATGGGAGACCCGCCCCTCGGCATGGTCGCCGAGCAGGGCTCCGTAGACGAGCGGTACCCGGAAGCCGCCTCCGCCGAGGATCGTCAGCCGCACGCCCCTACCGCCCTTCGCCCGCGCAGATACCGGTACGGATGACGGACACGGATACCGACGGCGCCGGTGCCACGATCGGTGGCACGGGACGTCCGGCAGTCGTCCGTCCCGACCAGTCTGCCCCGGCCGGTCCGCTCCGGTCGGTCACTCCCCCAGCGACGGCACGGCGCGCAGCCGGGCACCCTGCTGCTGGGGAATGGCCGAGAGGCCCCGGGGCGGCCCCGTCGGCACGCCCTGCGGCCCGGACAGGATCAGGGTGATCCGGGTGAGTCCCATCTCGTCGAGCATGCGGCTGGTCTCGGCCACCATCCGGCAGCGCACCAGGCCCCACCGCGGGTCGGGGTGGCGCACGGTGCGCACCGCTCCGTCCTGTTCGGCGGCGTCGGGCCCGCGCTTGCTCAGCCAGTGGGGAACGCCGTAGCGGTAGGCGGCCTCCATGAACGGGTCACGGGCCACCTCCTGGCGGATGCTGCACAGCCCCTCGTCCTCCGGGGCCTCGGCCAGCGCGGCCGCGAACCGGGCGAGCAGGGGCACGCACCAGCCCGGTTCGTGGTCCTCCAGTACGGCCGCCGCGTCCGGGTGGAACAGCACGAAGCGCAGGAAGTTGTCGTCCGGCAGGGCCGTCGGGTGCGGCCGTACGGTCTGGAAGAGCTGGTCGAAGGCCGAATTGGTAAGAGCGACGTCCCACCGGTGGTCCACGAGGAAGCTCGGGTAGGGCACGGCCTCCATGAGGGCCGCGTAGTCGCACAGGTAGTCGCGCTGCGCCGGGTCCTCGGGGAGCCGGTTCTCGTCGGAGGCCCGCCACGTGGGCGGCGGATCGCGGTCGACCATGACGCGGAAGAGCCAGAAGCACTGCCGCTCGCTCATCTCCAGGGCTTCGGCCAGGGCGAGGAGTTTGCGGTCCGTCCATTCCTTGACGAGCCCGCGTTCCCAGTTGCCGTACGCGCGCACGCTGATGCGCAGCCGGGCGGCGAGGTCCTCCTGACTCAGCCCCAGCTCTTCGCGGCGCTGGCGCAAAATCTCCTTGCGTCGCTCCGAGCGGACGGCGCCACGCGCGGACTCCTCGCCCGCCAGGCGTTCCTCACCGGCTCGGGCGAGGCCATCGGACGGGCCCACCGCTGCAAGATGTGGCACTGAGAGCTCCCCCTCCTCCGGTCTGGATCTTCATTTCCGTGTGGCGATCCTGCTACCGACTTCATTCGAGTGTCAACTATTGTGGCAATTCCAGCCTCTTGACAGCTCATTCCCGCCACAGCTGTGGCACGTTCTAGCCCTTCCGGGCGAGAGCGGCTAGATTCCAGAAGCCGACCATGTGCCGTACCGACTTCGCGCGATCTAGGAGAACCACTGGTGACAGACGGCTTCCCGGCTCCCGTCGCGGTGGCCGACGCACCCCTGGCAGCGACCATCACCCGCGTCGCCGAACTCGCGGGCAAGATGGGCCGCGAGCTGAACCAGGTCTTCGACCTGCGACGCCTCTCGGAGGCCTCGGGCGTGCCCACGGATGTGGTCAAGACCCTGCTCGACGGCAGGCCGGCCGGCGAACCCGACCTCCAGGCCCGCTTCCTGCAGCGGCTCGACCTGCTCCGGCGCACCCGCGTCAAGCCGAACGGACGCCGCTACACGCAGCAGGAGATCGCGGACGGCGCCGGCATGTCGAGGCAGCAGGCGGGGGCCCTCATCAACGGCGACCGCCGCCCCACCATGGAGCATTGCGACGCGATCCAGCGCTTCTTCGGGGTGCACGCGGGGTTCCTCACGGCCCACGACGCCGACGCCCTGACCGACGCGCTCCAGCGGACCGAGCAGCAACTGCTCCAGGACTATGCGGGGCGCGCGCGGGAAACCGTACCGGCCGCGGCCGCATCGGCGGGCGATCCGCTGGCAAGACTCCTGCAGAACCACGGTGTACGGGGCATCGCCTGGCGCGCCGCCCAACTGCCCAGCGACAAGCACCGGGACAAGGTGACCGAATGGCTGGACATGCTCCTCGAAAGCGTCAAACCGAATGAATCCTGACCCAGTCGAAAGTCTGGGTCTGATCCTTGAGTCCTGATCCGGATCCGCGCCGACGGGGAGAACGGTGAGCATAGGCAGAGAGCAGCGGCGGTTGTGCGGGGAGCTGGTGGCCGGCATCCGGCTGACCGCCCCCGTGGAGCCCGTGGACCTCTACGCTGCCCTCTGTGAGGGCATGAGCAGACACCGCGGCCGCCGGGTCGACTTCCGGATGGCTTCGTTCCCGCCCCGGACGGCCAGCGGTCTGTGGCTCGACATGGCGGACCGCGATCTCGTGGTCATCGAGGAACGCACCGCACCCGACCACCAACTGGTCATCCTGGGCCACGAGCTGTGGCACATGAAGGCCGGCCACTGCAGCCACCACGTCGACGGCGCCGCCGTCGCCGCGCGGCTGCTGTCCGACGAGGCCGACATCGGTGAGACGGTCCGCCGCGTCGCCGCGCGCACGCGCGCCGACGTCCAGGAGGAGACCGAGGCCGAGACCTTCGGCTTACTGCTGAGCAGCCGCTGCCGGATCTGGCTGGCCGGTTCGGCGAGCCATCGGCCTCCGGTCCAGCGCGACGACCTGGCCGGCCGGATCGAGGCCTCGCTGGGCTACCGGGGACTGAGGAACGACCGTTGACCGGTGAGGACTACTACATACCGGCAGCAGCGATGGCGATCTCCCTCGCCTTCAAGCTGCCGGCCCTGCGGCACAACTGGCGCGACCCGCTCCTGCGGTCGGTCGTCGCCCTGCTGACCCTGGCGGGGGCGGTGTTCGCCTTCGCCGCCCCGCCGACCATCGCGGCGGTCAACCGCTGGACCGGGATCGCCAACTTCTCGGCCCCGCTGGTGTACTGCCTGATCACCGCCTTCAGCGCCTCCTGCCTGGTTCTGATGGTCAACTGGCGGGGCGGGCCGCCGGAGCAGACCCGGCGCGTGTCGCGGCGCTGGATCCTCGGCTACAGCATCGTGATCGTGGCTCTGATCGTGCTGTTCGCCCTCGGTGAGACCCCCGAGGAACGCCTGCGGGACTTCGACACCTTCTACGCCAACACGCCCTACGTCGGCCAGATGATCGCCCTCTACCTGCTGGCGCACCATGTGGCGGCGGTGGTGATGGTGGTCCTGTGCTGGCGCTGGTCGCTGCAGGTGCGCGGCTGGCTGAGGGTCGGCCTGATGATCATCGTGGCCGGCTACATCTTCAACCTCGGGTACGACGCCACGAAGATGTCCGCCGTCGTCGCCCGCTGGCTCGGCCACGACCTCGACGGACTGAGCACCTACGTGGCTCCCCCGCTCGCCTCGCTGGGCGCACTGATCAGCGCGATGGGCTTCGTGGTCCCGCTCGTCTGCCAGCGGCTGTCGGACCACTGGCAGACCTGGGCGACGTACCGCCGGCTCGGCGCCCTGTGGCAGGAGGTACAGATCTCCGCCCCCGTCGGCACGCCCTCCGTACAGATGGCGTGGTGGACGGCGGCGGAACTGCGCGTGATCCAGCGGGAGTCCGACATCCACGACGGCTTCCTGCACCTCGGCCCCTACTTCGACAAGGGCCTGCGCGACGACGCCTACGACCGCGCCGTCGCCGACGGGGCCGACGAGGAGACCGCCCGCGCGGTCGCCGACGCCGCCATGGTCGCGGCCGCCGTACGAGCCCGCTCCGCGGACCCCGAAGGCAGGATCAACGGCGAGGACGAGGAGACCCTGCCGGCCGCCTCCGACGGCCCGCGCGACCTCCTGCGCATCTCCGACGCCCTGCGCCGCTCACCGGTGGTCCAGGCGGTCCGCCGACAGGTGGCCGTCTAGGTTCACCGCCGGCAGCGGTGTCGCCGGTCAGCGCGGGGCGGCCGCCGCTGTTTTCGGGAAGAGTTCCTGGAACGGGCCGGCCGAGTCGATGCCGTCCCGGCCGTACGGCGCGTCGAAGCTCCACACCATGAACAGCAGGAAGACGATCAGCGCGCTGAAGAGCCCCGCGAGGAGCAGCTCCCGGCCCGAGCGCCGGATCTGCAGCGTGAAGATCAGCCCGACGGTGACCACCCCGCCGACCAGCAGCCCGAACCACACCACACCCGGCAGCGTCGACTCGGAGCTCTGGGTCCGCGCGTGGCGGGCCTCGTCGGCGGCCGCGATGTGGTCCAGGAGCGGCTGGTAGGCCTGCGCCTGGAGCTCGGTGGCCGGGCTCTGGTGGGTGACGGACGTACGGAGCCTGCCGAGCAGTGCGCCGCCCTCGGCCGACGCGCTCTCGCCGGAGGTCAGCAGCGGCCAGTCCACCGCGACGGTGTGGGAGACGTACGCGTCCACCTCGCCGCGGATCCGGTCGCGGACCGCGGCCGGGTAGACGTCGGAGCGCTGGGTGACCTCGTACAGGGCCTGGGCCTCCCGGCGCACGCTGTCCTCGGCGGCGCCGCGCGCCTCCCATACGCCCGCGATGGCCAGGCCCAGCACGATCGCGTAGACCACGCCCACCATCATCGTCATGTACTCGATGACATCGGGGGTTTCGCTGGTGTCCTCGTCGGCGGCGGCCCGGCGGTGCCGGATCGCCGTGATGGCGAGGACGAGGGCGCAGACGAGCACCATGGCAATGGCCAGGACCAGCCATTCGGACACGTGGATTCTCCCGGTGTGGATCGGTGGGCGGACGGACGGGTGGCGGACGGGGGTGCCGCGGACGGAGCTTCGGCGGTCAGCCGCGGCTCTTGGAGCGTGGCCGCAGCGCGGCTGCGGCGAGTACGGCCGGGGTGGTGACGACGACCATCAGCATCACGGTGGACATTCCGCCCGGGCCGCGCCGCTCCACGGCGACCGCGCGGTACGGACGCACGCGAAAGGCGCTCACGGGCGCGGCGGCGGCCCCGGCCCGCGGCGCGGCCGGTGCTTCGGCCGGGGCCGGCCCGGCGGCAGCCCCGGGACCCGGCGCGGGCGGCGGCTCCGCGGGCGCGGCCACCGCCTCGGCCTCGGCCTCCGCGGAAGGCTTCGCCGGGCCGGCGGCGGCCGACGGCTCCGACGGCCCGGGCAGCACCACCGCGGGCCGTCCGGGCCGGGGGGCCCAGCCGGGGTGGCGCACCGTCAGCCCGGCGTCGGCGCCGGGCACGGCCACCCGCACCGAGGGCCGGCCGGACGGCGGTACGCCGGGCCGCTTCGGCTGGCCGGCGGGCACGCACAGGTCGACGCGCGCGCCGCGGCCGGGGCCGTCGCCGGCGACCGCCACATGGCCGTGCAGCGGACACAGCGCCGCCACCAGACCCGCCCCGGCGAAGTACTGCCAAGCGGTCACCGCGCGTCCTCCCGATTCCGCAGCTGACATGAGGGCTACGTGTGAAGAAACGATCAAGGCCCGGCTTCGACACGCGGCGGACCGGTGGAGATCCACCGCCGCGCCCGAGGCGCACGAGCCCTCCGGCGATGCGGCATGATGTCGCCATGCTGACCGAGGGGGAGAACGCCCGACTGATCGCCGGGCGTTATCGACTGGACGCCAAGCTCGGGCGCGGCGGCATGGGTGTCGTGTGGCGCGCCACGGACCAGTTGCTCGGCCGCAGCGTCGCCGTCAAGGAAATGGCGCTCGACCCGGCGCTGTCCCCGGAGGAGGCCCGGCTCCACCGGGAACGCACCCTGCGCGAGGCCCGCGCCGCCGCGCAGGTCAAGCACCCCCACATCATCGTGGTGCACGACGTCGTCGCGGACGGCGAACGGCCGTGCATCGTCATGGAACTGGTCGAGGGCGGCTCCCTCGCCGACCGGCTCGCCCGGACCGGGCCGGTGGACATCGCCGAGGCCGCGGCCATCGGCATCGCGCTGCTCGGCGCCCTGCGGACCGCGCACGCGGCCGGGGTGCTGCACCGCGACATCAAACCGGCCAACGTCCTGCTGGAGGCACCGGGCGGCCGGGCCGTCCTCACGGACTTCGGGATCGCGCAGGTGTCGGGGGCGACGACCCTGACCGCGACCGGGGCGTTCGTCGGGTCTCCCGAGTACACCGCGCCCGAACGGATGTCGGCGCAGTCGCCGGCCGGGCCCGAGTCCGACCTGTGGTCGCTGGGCGCCCTGCTCTGCGCGGCCGTCAGCGGGGTGTCCCCCTTCCGGCGGGACTCGCTGGGCGGAGTGCTGCACGCGGTGGTCTACGACGAGATCCGGCCGCCCGCCGCGTGCGGGCCGCTGCTGCCGGTGGTGCGAGGTCTGCTGGAACGCGACCCCGCCGCGCGGCTCGGCGCCGACGGGGCGGAGGAGATGCTGCGGGCCCTGGCACCGTCGGCGGCCGGCCACGCGCCGACGTGGCGCAACGTCCCCGAGGCGCCCGACGCCCGGACGACACCGTCCCCTACGACACCATCCCGGACGACACCGTTCCGGAGGCCGCCGCAGACCCGGACGGAACCGACCGGGGCGCCCCCGGCCCGGACGGCACCGTCGGGACCGGAACCGTCGGGAACGGCACCGGCCGAAACGGCACCGGCCGGAACGGCACCGTCGGGAACGGAACCCGCCCCGACTGAACCGGCCCCGACGGCGCGGCCCGTGGCGCAGACGGCACCCGTGACCGCGCAGGCGGCCGGCGCCGGCGCCCCCGCACGGCGGCGGCCGGGTGCCGCGCTGATCGCCGGCCTGCTCGTGGCCGCGATCGTGGGCGCGGGTGCGTCGGCCGCGGCACTGCTGATGAACCAGGACGACCCGGCCCACCGCGCCGACCGGCCCGCGGCCACGCGCGGCGCCACGGGCGGCAGCGCGGGCGGCACCCCGGCCGCACCGTCGGCCGCTCCACCGGGCGCGCAGGTCTCCGCGCCCGCCCCGGTGCCGTCGGCGCCGGGCGGGCGGACCGGTCCGTCGTCCGACGGCAAGGCCGCCCCCGCCGGCTTTCGCGTCGTCCAGGATCCGGCGGGCTTCTCCCTCGCCGTCCCCCACGGCTTCATCCGCAGGGCCGACGGCCCGCGGATCTTCTACATGTCGCCGGACGAGACCTTCCGCATCGGCATCAAGGTGTCCGCCTCCGAGTCGGGAGGGCCGCTCGCCGTGCACCAGCGCTCCCACGCCAAGGGGCCGGCGAACAACCCCGGTTACCGTGACGCCGAGGTCTCGTCAAGCACGCACAACGGCCGCGACGCCGCTCTGTGGCTGTTCACCTGGAACGGCTTCTCCGCGGCCGAAGGCCCCCGGCACACCCGTGACCTGTGCTGGGAGGAGGACGGCCGGCTCTACGACGTGTGGGTCTCCGCCCCGGTCGGCCGCACCGCCGAGTCCCGCGAACACTTCGACACCGCGGTCCGTACCTTCACCCGCGCCGCGGGCTGAGCGGCTGAGCGGCTGAGCCCGGGCCGCCGCCGTGCGTCCGAATACTCCGGAAGGGGCGCGACCCCGCGGTCGCGCCCCTTCCGGTCGGTGCAACGGCGGTCCGCCGCCCCCGTGTGTCAGCCCGCCTCGGTGCCGCCGAAGCGCTCGCGGTAGGACTCCAGGTCCTCCTCGGTGACCCGGGCGAAGAGCACCGGCGGCACGGTGAACGCGGTCCCGGCCGGGACCGCGTCCAGGGCCTTGGCCTGCTCCGGGGTCACCCACAGGGCGGTGTCGTCGGCGAGCGCGAACGCGGAGCGCATGGCGCGCGCCGAGGCCGGGATGAAGGGCTCGGAGACCACCGAGTAGAGGTGGATGAGGTTCATCGCGGTGCGCAGGGTGAGCGCAGCGGCCTCCAGGTCGGTCTTGACCTCCAGCCAGGGGGCCTTCTCGTCCAGGTAGGCGTTGCCCGCGGACCACAGGGCGCGCAGCGCGGCCGCCGCCTTGCGGTACTGCAGGGTGTCCATGTGGCCCTCGTACTCGGCCAGCAGCTCGGCGATCTGCTCGCCGAGCTTCGCCTCGGCCTCGCCCGCGGGGCTGCCGGCCGGGACCTCGTCGCCGAACTTCTTTCGGGAGAAGGTCAGTACGCGGTTGACGAAGTTGCCGAGGGTGCCGCCGAGGTCCTTGTTGACCGTGGCCGCGAAGTGCTCCCACGTGAAGGACGAGTCGTCGGACTCGGGGGCGTTGGCGATGAGGAAGTAGCGCCAGAAGTCGGCCGGGAGGATCTCCAGCGCCTGGTCGGTGAAGACGCCGCGCTTCTGCGAGGTGGAGAACTTGCCGCCGTAGTACGTCAGCCAGTTGAAGGCCTTGACGTAGTCGACCTTCTTCCACGGCTCGCGGGTGCCCAGCTCGGTGGCGGGAAACATGACCGTGTGGAACGGGACGTTGTCCTTGGCCATGAACTGGGTGTAGCGGACGTCCTCGGCCTCATACCACCAGGCCTTGTAGTCGCGGTTCGCCGGGTCGGCGTCCGCCCACTCCTTGGTCGAGGCGATGTACTCGATCGGGGCGTCGAACCAGACGTAGAAGACCTTGCCCTCGGCCGCCAGGTCGGGCCAGGTGTCGGCCGGGACGGGGACGCCCCAGTCCAGGTCACGGGTGATGGCGCGGTCGTGCAGGCCCTCGGTCAGCCACTTGCGGGCGATCGAGGAGGCCAGCTGCGGCCACTCCTCCTCGTGCTCGGCGACCCAGGCCTCCACCTCGTGCTGCAGCTTGGACTGCAGGAGGAAGAGGTGCTTGGTCTCGCGGACCTCCAGATCGGTGGATCCGGAGATGGCCGAGCGCGGCTCGATCAGGTCCGTGGGGTCCAGGACCCGGGTGCAGTTCTCGCACTGGTCGCCGCGGGCCTTGTCGTAGCCGCAGTGCGGGCAGGTGCCCTCGACGTAGCGGTCCGGGAGGAAGCGGCCGTCGGCGGGCGAGTAGACCTGCCGGATCGCCCGCTCCTCGATGAAGCCGTTCTCCTGGAGGCGGCGCGCGAAGTGCTGGGTGATCTCGACGTTCTGCGGCGAGGAGCTGCGGCCGAAGTAGTCGAAGGACAGCTCGAAGCCGTCGTAGACCGCCTTCTGGGCGTCGTGGGCCTGCGCGCAGAACTCGGCGACCGAGATACCGGCCTCCTTGGCGGCGAGCTCGGCGGGCGTGCCGTGCTCGTCGGTGGCGCAGATGTACAGGACGTCGTGGCCGCGCTGGCGGAGGTACCGGGAGTACACATCCGCCGGAAGCATCGACCCGACCATGTTGCCCAGGTGCTTGATCCCGTTGATGTACGGAAGCGCGCTGGTGATCAGGTGTCGAGCCATCCTCGGATGCTCCATTTCCTATGTGCGGTGCAACGTGACGTCACGGATTGTGAGTGCGGTCATCGTATCGAACCGCCGAAAGGCCACGCGCCGCATTTGTTCTCGGGTGGACGTAAAGCAAAAGCGAGGACAGTGACCTCTGCGTCACGGCCCTCGCGATCGGGCCCATGGTACAGCGGGGCGGTCGGGCGCCCGACCGGAGGCCCGGCCGGTGAGACGACCGGATACCCGGGCGGAGACCCGGGCGACGATACGACCGGCGACACGGCGGCACCGGCAGGCGGCATATGCATACGTGCTGGCTGGCGCCTCGCCCGATCGGGAACGATCACGGTTCGATCATCCGCGACGCATTGCTTCCCAGGTTTCTTCTCTGCGCCCCCCGAGTGCGCCCACGCTGCTTTCCTGTTCTGCACACCAGGGGATGAGGTGGAGCCGTGAGCGATGTCGGACCGGAGGAGTCCGGTGGGGCCGTGGGACTGCCGAGCCGGCGTAGGCGGCCGACGCCGATGAGCCAGTGGGACCCGACGGCACGGCTGTCGTACTGGGCCTTCCATGCCAACCGGCGCCCCGCGTACATGCGCTTCGCGTATCTGCAGCTGGGTTCGGACGCGGCGGCCGAGGCGGCGGTCGACGCCACCTTCGACTCGATCATGGGCGACTGGCTGCGGATGCTCCACATGGACCGCCTGGACGCCTACGCGTGGACCGTCCTCAAGCACTGCCTGGTCGACCGGCAGCACCGGCTCCACCCGTGGCAGCAGGAGCCCGAGCCGACGGACATCAGCGCCTTCGAGGCGGCCCTCAAGGAGGCGCACGCCGACCGGTACGAGGTGCTGACCGACACCATCCGCTTCTACTCCGCCGTCTCCCGGCTCGCCGAGCGCCAGCGCGACGCCGTGCTCCTGCGGTACGGACTGCAGTGCACCCCGGGTGAGGCGGCCTCCGTGATGGGCGTGGACGAGGCCACGGTCCGCTCCCAGCTCGGCCAGGCCCACCGGCGACTCGCCCGGCTGCTCGACGCCTCCGCCGATCCGCTCGACACCTCCGCCGATCCGGCGGAACCGGCCGAACCAGCCGGGTCATGAGGCGCCGCGACCGGCTGGAGCGGCCGGACGGCGACCCGGCTCCCCGCTCCCTGGCCGAGTTCCTCGCCCGGGCCGGCGTCCGCGACCGCTACCGCCACTACGACCTCGGCGCGGCCGAGGCCCGGCTGCTGCGCGCCACACCGCACCCGGCCGTCCCGCACCGGGCCCGGCGCCGCGCGGCCCACGGCTGGAGCGACCCGGTCCGGGACCGGCCGCTCGACTCCGAACGGGCCCGGCGCGACCTCAAGGCGATCTGCCTGGCCTCCGTGTGCGCGCCGGACGCCGCCATGCACCTCGACGCCTTCACCTGCCTGCGGACCGACCTGAGCGGCGCCGTCGTCTTCGGCTGCCTGCTGCACCTCGCCGGGATGCGCGAAGGCGCCCGGTTCTGGTGGCAGTTCGCCGCCGCGTCCGGCAGCGCACGGGCCGCCGCGGCCGCCTACTGCCTCTTCCTCGACCACTCCCGGCGCGGTGAGCACCACGACGCCCGGCACTGGGCGCGCGAGCTGGGCCACCGCGGCTTCCGGCCGAGCGGCCGGCGCGACCTGCGCGAGATCCGGCTGTGCACCCAGGCCGCCGTCCTGCGCTACGTCGAGCAGTGCGACGATCCCGACCTGGGGCCCGTGCCGCTGCCGAGGGCCGGACTCTCGGGGGCGCTGGGCGCGTTCCTGCCGCCGCCGCCCGTCACGGTCGTGGCGCCGGTGGCGGCGGTCCGGCCGGCCGCCGGGCCGCTGCGCCACCCCGCGCTGACGGCCGCGGCCCGCGGCACCGTCGTACAGGGCGGTACGGGCGAGGCGCTGGCGGAGGCGCGCCGCGCCCTGGCTGTCGTACGCGTCCTGGAGCGGCACCCGCTGGGGGTCCGGGCCGCCCAGCTCGCGCGGGAGTCGGGCCTCGCGGAGGCGGAGCTGCCGCCGCTCCTGGCGATGCTGTGCGAGGAGGAGTACGCGTACCGGCCGGGGGCGGGGGTGTACGGGCGCGGCCCCGCCCTGGACCGGCTCGCCGCCCCCGGCGGGCAGGGCCTGGCCGGGCAGCTCCAGCGCACCCTCGCCCTGGCCCGGGACAGCGCGGGCGCCGCGGTGTACCTCAGCCGGTACGCCGGGGGCGAGGTGCACATCACGCAGATGGCGGCCGGGCCGGCGACCCCGCCGGTCCGGGAGTGGGTCGACTTCCGGGACGCCGCGCACGCCAGCGCGGTCGGCAAGTGCCTGCTGACCCAGCTCGACCACGACCGCCGGGCCGACCATGTGGCCCGGCACCGGCCCGCCCGGCTCACCCCGCAGACCATCACCGACAGCCGGGCCCTGTTCACGGCGCTGGACGCGGTGGCCCCCGGCTCCCCCGTCTTCGACCTGCTCGAATACGCCCCCGGGGTCGTCTGTTCGGCCGTTCCCATCGCCACGGGCGGCGCCGCGGGGAGCCTCGCGCTGTCGCTTCCGGCGACCCATGCGCACCGGCTGCGCTCGGCCACGGGGACGCTGCGCCGCAAGGCCGTTCCGGTCCTCCTCGCGCTGCTCCTGACCGGTGCGATCCCCCCGGACCCGCCGGAGCCCGCGGCCGCCCCGGCCCCCGCCGCCGAGCCCGGCTCGGCTCCCGCCGGGCCGCCCGAGCCGCGGCCGATGCGGGCCCCGGTCACCCCGGAGACCCTGCGCCACCTCCGGCGGCTGTTCCGCACCCCGCTCGCCGAGGCCGCGGCGGCGCCCCGGGGCCCGCACCTGGTCAGCGACACCACGTCCGGGGCGGCCTACCTCTTCGACGCCGCCCCGGACGGCGCCGCCCCCCACCTGTCCCTCCCCCACACCTTCACCTCGGTCACCCCGGGCAGCCTGACCCGCCCCTCGGGCCTGGTGGTCCTGGGTACGTGAGAACGTAAGAAGTGGAGCCGGGCCGACACGAAGAAGAGCCCCACACGATGTGTGGGGCTCTTGCTGGTGTCCGAGGGGGGACTTGAACCCCCACGCCCGATAAAGGGCACTAGCACCTCAAGCTAGCGCGTCTGCCATTCCGCCACCCGGACCGGTGGTCGGCCCCGGTTTCCCGCGGCGACATGGACAACAATAGCAAAGGATCGGCGGGTCTCCGACCACTTATCCGGGCGGCGGCGGTCCGCCACGCCGGGCTGACCTGCGGGCATGCCCGAACGGCGGTTGACGGGACGGCGCGTCTCGCCGCGGGCCGGGCTGCGGATGTGGGGATACGGGTGGACAGCGGTGGGCCAGGGGCGGTCGGATGGCCGGGCACACGTCCGGGGGGAGCCGCACATGGAAACCGAGCACCGCGTCAGCACGCTGGAGCTGTTCTTCGACCTCGTCTTCGTCTTCACCATCACGCAGTTGACGGTGCTGCTCGCGGACGACCTGACCCCGCGGGGCGCCGGGCAGGTCCTGCTCATCTTCACCGTGCTGTTCTGGATGTACGGGGGCTACGCGCACCTGACCAACCAGGTGCCGCCCGACCGCACGGTCCGGCGCGTGCTCCTGATGCTCGCCATGGGCGCGTTCATGGTGTGCGCGCTGGCCGTGCCCACCGCCTTCGGTGCGGGTGGTGTCGCCTTCGGCCTGGGCTATCTGCTGGTCGTCCTGGTGCACGGGGCGCTGTTCACGCAGGCGCACGGCCGCGGCGTGCTGTGGTTCGCGCTGCCCAACGTGCTGTGCGCGCTGGCGGTGACGGCCGCCGGGTTCTTCGACGGGCTGCCGGCCTGGGGGCTGTGGCTGCTGGCGCTGCTGCTCCAGTTCGTGACGCCGATGGTCGTGCAGCGGGTCGCGGCGAGCGGGGCCGCGGCGGAGCCGGAGGTGCCCGAGCAGACGGTCGGCGACCAGCTCGGCGGGATGAACGCCGCGCACCTGGTGGAGCGGCACGGTCTGCTGCTGATCATCGTCTTCGGCGAGTCGGTGATCGCGATCGGCATCGGGGTGGGGTCGCTGCCGCTGTCCGCCGGTATCGCGGGCGGTACGTTCCTGGCGCTCACGATCGCGTCGGCGATGTGGTGGATGTACTTCGTGCGCGACGAGGGCCGGGCGGAGGAGGTCTTCGCTCAGCTGCCGCCGGACCGGCGTTTCAAGCTGGCGATGGCGGCGTACTACTACGCCTTCCTGCCGGTGCTGCTGGGCATCGCCGTCTTCGCGGCCGGTGTGAAGAAGACGATCGGGCACCTCGGCGAGCACCTGCACACCGGTCCGGCGGTCGCGCTGGCCGGCGGGGTGGCCCTGTACCTGGCCGGGAACCTGGTCTTCCGTGCGGCGCTGGGCATCGGCCCGGCCCGCTACCGCGCCACGGCCCTGGTCCTCGCACTCGCCACGGTGCCCGTGGGGACCCGGTGGACGGGAGCGGGCCAGCTGGTGGCCCTGGCGGTCGTCATGGTCGGCGCGGTGATCGCCGAGGGCGCCCGCTCCCCCGCCGCGCGGGCGCCGCGGGGAGCGGTCGCGGAAGGCGTCACGGGCAGCTGATGACCTGGCCCGCGTAGGAGAGGTTGCCGCCGAAGCCGAAGAGCAGGACCGGGGCGCCGGAGGGGATCTCGCCGCGCTGGACCAGCTTCGACAGGGCCATCGGGATGCTCGCCGCCGAGGTGTTGCCGGAGTCCACGACGTCGCGGGCGACGACGGCGTTGACCGCGCCGATCCTGGCGGCGAGCGGCTCGATGATGCGCAGGTTCGCCTGGTGGAGGACGACCGCGGCCAGGTCCTCGGGCGCGATGCCCGCCTTCTCGCACACCTTGCGGGCGAGCGGCGGGAGCTGGCTGGTGGTCCAGCGGTAGACGGACTGGCCCTCCTGGGCGAAGACCGGCGGCGAGCCCTCGATCCGGACCGCGTTGCCCATCTCCGGGACCGAACCCCACAGCACCGGGCCGATGCCGGGCTCGTCGCAGGCCTCGACGACGGCCGCGCCCGCGCCGTCACCGGTGAGGACGCAGGTGGTGCGGTCGGCCCAGTCGGTGATCTCGGTCATCTTGTCGGCGCCGATGACCAGCGCGCGGGTGGCGGAGCCGGCCCGGATGGCGTGATCGGCGGTGGCCAGGGCGTGGGTGAAGCCCGAGCAGACGACGTTGATGTCCATGACGGCGGGGCTGCCGCCCATGCCCAGCTTGGCGGCGACGCGCGCGGCCATGTTGGGCGAACGGTCGATCGCGGTGGAGGTGGCGACCAGGACGAGGTCGATGTCGTCCGGGGTCAGGCCGGCGCCGGCCAGCGCCTTTCCGGCCGCGTGGAAGGCCAGCTCGTCGACGGGCTCGTCCGGGCCGGCCATGTGGCGGGTGCGGATGCCGACGCGGGAGCGGATCCACTCGTCGGTGGTGTCGACCATGGCCGCGAGGTCCTCGTTGGTGAGCACTTTCGCGGGCTGGTAGTGCCCTAGCGCCACCACGCGTGAACCGGTCATGGGCGGGGTCCCCCCTCGTAGGCAAGTCAGGATCACCCAGCTTCGCCTGCTACCGATGGGTACATATGCGTGTGACCCAACAGGATTCCGGCCCCGGATTTTGGAGCTTCCCGAGGAGCCCCCTGCCCGGGACCAGGTCGGATGCGGAACCGGGAGAATGAGTACGTCGGGCATCGGCGAGAAACAGAAGGAGTGGGCTGATCACCATGGGACGGGTCACCGAACGCCGTCGCGTCGTCCGGATCCGCAACGGCGGGCAGGGTGTCCGCCCGGACACCCTGGTGGCCGAGGAGCCGCTGGAGATACGCCTGAACGGCAGGCCGCTGGCCATCACCATGCGGACGCCGGGCGACGACTTCGCCCTTGCGGTGGGCTTCCTGGTGAGCGAGGGGGTGCTCGCCGGCGCGTCGGACCTCCAGGCGGTCACGTACTGCGAGGGGGCGACGGCGGACGGCTCCAACACCTACAACGTGGTCAACGTCCAGCTGGCCCCCGGGGTCCCGGTACCGGACATCACGCTGGAGCGGAACGTCTACACCACCTCGTCCTGCGGCCTGTGCGGGAAGGCCAGCCTCGACGCGGTCCGGACGGCGAGCCGCTTCCCGGGGATCGCCACCGATCCGGTACGGGTGCCCGCGGAGGTCCTGACCGGGCTCCCGGACCGGCTGCGGGCGGCCCAGAAGGTTTTCGACCGTACGGGCGGGCTGCACGCGGCGGGGCTGTTCACGGCCGAGGGCGAACTGCTCGACCTGCGGGAGGACGTGGGCCGGCACAACGCGGTGGACAAGATCGTCGGCCGGGCGCTCCAGGCGGGACGGCTCCCGCTGACGGGCACGGTGCTGCTGGTGTCGGGCCGGGCCTCCTTCGAGCTCGCGCAGAAGGCTGTGATGGCGGGCATCCCGGTGCTGGCGGCGGTCTCCGCGCCCTCCTCGCTCGCGGTGGACCTGGCGGTGGAGTCGGGCATGACCCTGGTCGGTTTCCTGCGGGGCCCGGACATGAACATCTACGCGGGCGAGGAGCGGATCACCCTGTAGGGGCGCGCCGGTACCGCTCCCTGTCGCCGGATCCGAGGAACTCGGCCCACACGTCGCTGCCGTCTCCCCTCGTGCCTCCTTTGCCGGTGCCGTTGACGGTGAACCAGTCGGCGCAGCCCGGTACCGGGGGCGTCCCGTCGGCGATGAACTTGATCAGGATCCCCGGGCTCTCGTCGGAATGCCGGTCCATGATCCAGCTGCCCTCCGCGGTGAGCACGGCCGGCTGCCCCGTCGGATTGCACATCCAGCCCGCAGCGTCCGTGAGGCGGGCCCGGCCGTCGGCCGTCACCACGAGCCGGGCCCCGCGGTCGCCGTGCCAGGTGCCGATGACGTCCTCAGCCGTCAGTGGCACGGAGGGTCTGCTGCCTTCGACCGAGAACGCCAGGTACACGGCGCCCAGGACCAGCAGACCGAACAGAACGAGCACCGCGCGGGCGAGGTTCTGCACGTCAGCGCCCCCGGCGGGAGCGGCGGCCGGCGTCGGCGGGCGGCTTCGGGGCCGGCGGGTCGATGCGGTGAAGGTCCAGGGTGGCCGGGAGCGGGGTGGCGCCCGGCCCGCCGGATTCGGCCCAGGCGATGATCTCGTCGGTGGCGGTGTCGTCGAGGGCCCAGCCGAACCAGACCGCACGGGCGCCGCGGCGGCGGGCCTCGGTGGTGGGCTGGACCACGATGACGTTGGCCTGGGCGCAGGGGCCGAGGCAGTCGCTCGTACGGACGGCCAGGCGGCCCCCGGAGGCGGCTGCGGCCTCGCGCAGCCGGGCGAGCTGGCCGGCGTGGTCGGAGCCGGGGTTCTTGCGGGGGTCGCCGCAGCAGCAGCCGCGACAGACCACCAGGGTGCAGGGGCGTTGGGCGTGGGCACCGAGCGGGCGTATCCAGGTCACCACAGCACGTTACCGGGCCCGGGGATCTTGCCGATCAGGCCGCACGGGAGACCTCCGCCACACGGTCGGCGGGGAGTTCGGGCCGCGGGTCCTGGGCCCGGCGCCGGGCGAGGACCGCGCAGACCATCAGCTGCATCTGGTGGAAGAGCATCAGCGGGAGCACGGCGAGGCCCGCCTGGGCCCCGAACAGGACGCTGGCCATGGGGAGTCCGGCGGCCAGACTCTTCTTGGACCCGGCGAACTGGATGGCGATGCGGTCCTCGCGGCCGAAGCCGAAACGTGCCGCGCCGTACCAGGTGACGAGGAGCATGACGGTGAGGAGTACGGCTTCCAGAAGCACCAGCGCGCCGAGGCGCAGGGGGCTCACCTGCTGCCAGATACCGCCGGCCATGCCCGCGCTGAAGGCCGTGTAGACGACGAGGAGGATCGAGCCGCGGTCGACGTACCCGAGGGTCTTCTTGTGGCGGGTGAGGAAGCCGCCGACCCAGCGGCGCAGGGCCTGGCCCAGGAGGAAGGGCAGCAGGAGCTGGAGGGTGATCCTGAGGACGGCGTCGGCGGAGAAGCCGCCCGTGCGGCCGCCGAGCAGGACCGCCGCGAGCAGGGGGGTGAGCACGATGCCCGCCAGGCTGGAGAAGGAACCGGCGCAGATGGCGGCGGGGACGTTGCCGCGGGCGATCGAGGTGAAGGCGATCGAGGACTGGACGGTCGAGGGGACCAGGCAGAGGAAGAGCAGGCCGCTCTGGAGCGGGGGCGGCAGGAGGCCGGGGGCGAGGGCGCGCAGGGCCAGGCCGAAGACCGGGAAGAGCAGGAAGGTGCAGGTGAGCACGGTGAGGTGGAGCCGCCAGTGGCGCAGCCCGTCGAGCGCCTCGCGGGTGGAGAGCCGGGCGCCGTAGAGGAAGAAGAGCAGGGCCACGGCGGCGGTGGAGGCGAAGCCGGCGACGGTGGCGGCCGCGCCGCGGGCGGGGAGCAGGGCGGCGAGGCCGACGGTGCCGAGCAGGGCGAGGACGTACGGGTCCACGGGGAGCCGGGCGGGGAGGTGCGGGCGGCGCATGCGCAGGGTGCTCACTTGCTGTCGGGGCGGTGGGACCGGATGCTGTCGTCCCCTTCTCGGTGTCCCTTCATGGTCGGCCCCCGCCGGTGATCGGGAAACCCGTACACCGTTCTCACTGTCATCACGGATCGAGATGAGCCGTCCTACGATGGGGGTATGTACGACCCGGTTCAGTTGCGGACGTTCCTCACGGTGGCCCAGACGTTGAGCTTCACGCAGGCCGCGGGCCGTCTGGGCGTGCGGCAGTCCACCGTGAGCCAGCACGTGCGGCGCCTGGAGGAGGCGACGGGGCGGCCGCTGTTCCTGCGGGACACGCACAGCGTGGAGCTGACGGAGGACGGCGAGGCGATGCTCGGCTTCGCGCGGACGATCCTGGAGGCGCACGAGCGGGCGGCGGCCTTCTTCACGGGGACCCGGCTGCGGGGGCGACTGCGGTTCGGCGCCTCGGAGGACTTCGTGCTGTCGCGGCTTCCGGAGATCCTGGAGCGGTTCCGGCACGAGCACCCCGAGGTGGACCTGGAGTTGTCGGTGGAGCTGTCGGGCACGCTGCACGAGCGGCTGGACGCGGGCCGTCTGGACCTGGTGCTGGCGAAGCGGCGGGGGCCGGGGGACGAGCGGGGCCGGCTGGTCTGGCGGGACAGGATGGTGTGGATCGGCGCGGAGGGACTGCGGGTGGATCCCGAGCGCCCGGTTCCGCTGATCGTCTTCCCGCCGCCCGGGATCACCCGGGCGCGGGCCCTGGAGGTGCTCGAACGGGACGGCCGGGCGTGGCGGATCGCGTGCACGAGCGGCAGTCTGAGCGGTCTGGTCGCGGCGGCCCGGGCCGGGCTGGGCGTGATGGCGCACACGCGGGGGCTGATCCCGCCCGGGCTGGTGCGGGTCGGGGGGCTGCCCGAGCTGGGGCCGGTGGAGTTCGCGCTGTTGCGCGGGCCGCGTGCGTCGCCCGCGGCCGAGGCACTGGCGGCGGCGGTCCTCTCCGGCGCGGACCGCCTCACCCGCTCCGGGTGACGGCCGCGCACCGCCGGACCGGCCGGCGCACCGGCCGGACGGCGCACGGGGGTGGCCGCGGGGCGCACGGCGGCCGGTCCGCGCCCTGCGCGCCGCACGTCAGCGGCGTGAACGGCGTGATCACTGGGGAGGTCTTGTGGAGGTGTCCGAACGCCCATCAACCCCCCTTGACACTGAGGTACGTTCACCGCGGCGCGCGGAGAGGAGCGGGGCCTTGCGCGAGATCACCGTCCCACCGGTCGTCACGGGCGCGCCCGTCGGCGGGCTGGCCGACGTCGTCTTCCAGCACGCCCGCGAGGATCCGGACCGGGTGGTCCTCGGCCGGAAGACCGACGGGGTGTGGCGGGACGTGACGTCGGGCGAGCTGGCGGCCGAGGTGCTGGCGCTCGCCAAGGGACTGCTGGCCCAGGGGGTGCGCTTCGGCGACCGGGTGGCCGTCATGTCCCGCACCCGCTACGAGTTCACCCTCTTCGACTTCGCCTTGTGGGCGATCGGCGCGCAGCCCGTCCCGGTCTACCCGACATCGTCCACCGAGCAGGTGCACTGGATCCTCCACGACACCGCCTGCACGGCCTGCGTCGTGGAGAACGAGGACCAGGCCATGACGGTGGGCTCGGTCATCGACCGGCTCCCCCACCTGGGACGGCTGTGGCAGCTGGACGCCGGGGCGGTGGACGACCTCGTCGCGGCCGGGCTTTCGGTCGCCGAGGACGTCGTGCACCGCCACCGCGGCGCGGTGACGCCCGACGCCACGGCCACCGTCATCTACACCTCGGGGACCACCGGCCCGCCCAAGGGGTGCGTGCTCACCCACGCCAATTTCATGTACGAGACGGACACCCTGGTGGCCCGCTGGGAGTCCGTGTTCCAGGGCCGGCAGGGCGACCGGCCGTCGACCCTGCTGTTCCTTCCGCTGGCGCACGTCTTCGGGCGGATGGTGGAGGTGGCCGCGGTCCGGGCGCGGGTCAAGCTCGGGCACCAGCCGGTGCTGTCGGCGGCCGAGCTGATGCCGGACCTCGCGGCGTTCCGGCCGACCTTCGTGCTCGGTGTCCCGTACGTCTTCGAGAAGGTCTTCGCGGCCGCCCGGCGCAAGGCGGAGGCCGAGGGGCGCACGGGACCTTTCGACCGGGCCGTGGAGACGGCCGTACGGTATGCGGAGGCGCGCGAGCGGAAGGCCTTCGGCACCGGTCCGGGCCCCTCGGCGACGCTGCGGATGGAGCACCAGCTCTTCGAGAAGCTCGTCTACGGCAAGGTCCGCGAGGCGATGGGCGGGCGGGTGCGCTACGCCATGTCGGGCGGGTCGGCGATGTCCCGCCGCCTCGGGCTGTTCTTCGACGGCGCCGGGATCACGGTGTTCGAGGGGTACGGGCTGACCGAGTCCTGCGCGGCGGCCACCGCGAACCCCCCGGAGGCGACGAAGTACGGCACGGTGGGCCGGCCGATCCCGGGCAGCACGGTGCACATCGCGGACGACGGGGAGGTCTGGCTGCACGGCGGTCACATCTTCTCCGGATACCTGGGCGACCCGCGCGCCACGGAGGCGGTGCTGCGCGGCGGCTGGCTGGCCACCGGTGACCTGGGGCGGCTGGACGAGGACGGCTATCTGGTCATCACCGGACGCAAGAAGGACATCCTGGTGACATCCAACGGCAAGAGCGTCGCACCGGCGGCGCTGGAGGAGCGGGTCCGTTCGCATCCGCTGGTGGCGCAGTGCGTGCTGGTGGGCAACGACCGGCCGTACATCGCGGCGCTGCTCACCCTGGACACGGAGGGGATAGCGCACTGGCTGTCGATGCGCGGCAGACCGCAGATGCCGGCCGCGGCCCTCGTGAGTGATCCGGAGCTGACGGCGGAGGTCCGGCGGGCGGTGGTGGCCGCCAACACCCTGGTCTCGCAGGCGGAGTCGATCCGCACCTTCCGGGTGCTGGCCGAGCAGTTCACCGAGGAGCGGGGGCTGCTGACCCCTTCGCTGAAGCTCAAGCGCCGGGCGATCGAGAAGGCGTACGCGAAGGAGGTCGCCGAGCTCTACCGGACGTGATCCGGGGATCCGAGCCGGCGACCCAACATGTCTGACGGTTCGTCAGTTCCCTGCGTCATCGATATTGACGATGCGTCAGGTCACACCCAGAATGCGGGGATTCCGACCGGAGGGGGATCCCCGACATGTTGCGTCCGATCCGCACCCTGGCCGCCGCGGCAGCGGCCGTCGCGCTCGTCTCCGCCTGCAACTCCGCCTCCACCAACGGCACCTCTCCGGGCGGCTCGGGTTCCGCGGCCGCCACCACGCGCGGGGTGACCGCCGACTCCATCAAGGTCGGCGGCATCGTCTCGATGACCACCGCCGGCGGCTACAGCAAGAAGGACACCGACCTCGGCGCCAAGGCCCGCTACCTGAGAGCCAACGCCGAGGGCGGCGTCCACGGCCGCAGGATCGAATACCTCGGTGCGGAGGACGACGGCCAGGACCCCGCGAAGAACATGGCCGCCGCCCGCAAACTCGTCCAGCAGGACAAGGTCTTCGCGGTCTCCCCCATGAGTTCGGTGACCTTCTCCGGCGCCGACTTCCTGGAGCAGGAGAAGGTCCCCACCTTCGGCTGGGGCACCCTGCCCGCCTTCTGCGGGCCCCGGCACATCTACGGCTTCAACGGCTGCCTGGTCCCCACCCCCGGCGGCACCCTGAACCAGACCTGGCCCGAGGGCATCGGCCGGATCCTCGGCGGCGCCGACGGCAAGTCGGTCGCGGTCATCGCCAACGACAGCGACGCCGGAAAGTTCGGCATCCGGACCTTCCAGCAGGGCTTCACCAGCGCCGGCTTCACGGTCTCCTACGCCAAGGCCTCCGTACCGGCCACCGCCGTCCCCAGCGACTGGTCCGCGTACGTGAAGGAGATCCTCTCCAGCAACGGCGGCAAGGCCCCGGACGCCGTGGTCTCCGTCATGCAGACCCCCAACAACATCGGGCTCTTCACCGCGCTCAAGCGCAGCGGCTACAAGGGGCTGCTCTCCGACCCCACCGACTACGACCCGGGGCTGCTCGCCCAGGACGCGACCCGGCAGGCACTCGACGGCGTGCACGTGCTGCTGCAGTTCCAGCCGTTCGAGTCGGACACTCCGGACATGGCGCGGTTCAAGGCCGACATCAAGGCGGCCGCGGGCGGCAAAGAAGTTCCGCTGAACATGCACATGCTCACCGGGTACATGTCGGCCGACCTGTTCCTGGCCATCGCGCAGAAGGCCGGCAAGGAGCTGACCGTCGAGTCCTTCCAGGCCGCCGCGCAGGGCTTCTCCGACACCGGCACGCTGGTCGGCGACCGCGCGCTGCCCAAGGGGCAGAAGGACAGCTTCGGCTGCGGGGCGCTCGTCCAGCTGAAGAACGGCGCGTACGAGGTCTCCGTCCCGTTCAAGTGCTACGAGCCCATCCCCTTCAAGTAGGACCGCGGCATGGGGGATCTGCTCGTCTTCGTCCTGAGCGGTCTGGTCTCCGGCGCCCTGTACGCACTGCTGGCCACCGGGCTGGTGCTCTCGTACTCGGCGTCCGGGCTGTTCAACTTCGCGCACGGGGCCACCGCCTACCTGTGCGCGCTCACCTTCTACGAACTGCACTCCGGGCTGGGCTGGCCGGCGGTCCCGGCGGCGCTGCTCGTGGTGTTCGTCCTCGCCCCCGGGCTCGGCTGGGGACTGGACCGGCTGATGTTCCGGCGGCTGGCGCACGTCGGTGAGACGGCGCAGATCGTGGCGACCATAGGCCTGCTGGTGGCCCTGCCCGCCGCCGGGCTGTGGGCGGTCGAACTGCTGGCGGACGCGGGCGCCCCGGTGGAACCGGCCGAGAACCGGTTCGGGCTGCCGGGCGTGGGGCCGAGCCCGGCGACGTCCTGGCAGCTCATGGAAGGGGTCGGCATCGACTCCGACCAGCTGATCACCTGGGTGGTCACCGCGCTGGTGGCGGTGGCCCTGTGGGTGCTGATGCGGCACACCCGGACCGGGCTGCAGCTGCGGGCGGCCGTCGACAACCGCTCGCTGACCGAGCTGCGCGGGATCAGCGCCGACCGGTTGTCGTCGGTGGCGTGGATGATCGCGTCGGCACTGGCCGGGCTGGCGGGGGTGCTGGCGACCCCGTTGCTGGGGCTGTCGGCGCACGACTTCACGCTGTTCCTGTTCGTGTCGGCCACGGCCGCGGTCATCGGCCGGTTCGCCTCCGTGCCGCTCGCCTTCGCGGGCGGGCTGGGGCTGGGGGTCCTGCAGAACCTGGTGGCGGGGTACGCGTCCTTCGCCGAGTCCATCACCGGCTTCCGTACGGCCGTACCCTTCCTGATCCTGTTCGGCGGGCTGCTCGTCCTCACCCGCAGGGCCCGGACCGCAGGCCTCGCGGCCGTGGACGCCCCGCCGGTGGACCATCTGGCCGGGGCCTCCTGGGGGCGGCGTTGGGGGGTGTGGGCGGCGGGCGCGGGGCTGCTGTGCGTCGCGTTCTACACCGTGACGACACCGTTCTGGAGCGGACTGCTGGCCCAAGGGCTCGCCGTGGCCCTGGTGTTCATGTCGTTCACCGTGGTGACCGGGCTCGGCGCGATGGTCTCCCTCGCCCAGGGCACCTTCGTGACGGGGGCCGCGCTCGTGGCCGGGCTGCTCCTGAGCCGCGGCTGGCCGTTCGTGGCCGCGCTGGCGGTGGGCACCTGCGCGGCGGCCGTCCTGGGGGCGCTGGTCGCACTGCCGGCGCTGCGACTGGGCGGCAGGTCGCTGGCGCTGGCCACGCTGGCCCTGGCGTTCCTCGCCGACCAGGTGCTGTTCCAGCTGCGGTGGCTGCGCAACGGCGACACCGGCTGGCCGGTCCCGCGGCCGGTCCTCGGGCCGGTGGACCTGTCCGACGACCGGGCGCTCGGGGTGGCCCTGGTGGTGCTCGTCGCGCTGGTCGCCGCCGGGCTGAGCGCGCTGCGCGGATCCCCCTCGGGTCGCGCGATGCTCGCCGTACGGTCGGCCCCGGCCGCGGCGGCGGCCTCGGGCGTGTCGGTGCTGCGTACGAAGCTGCTGCTCTTCACCCTGTCCGCCGGGCTGGCCGGATTCGGGGGCGTGCTGTACGCCTCGTACAACACCCGGATCACGGCGACGGACTTCACGGCGATGACGGGCCTGGTGTGGCTGGCGGTCGTGGTGGCGGCGGGCGTGCGGCGGCCGCAGTACGCGGTGGTGGCGGGGCTGGTGTACGCGGTGGCCCCGCGGCTGCTGTCCGACTACGTGACGGAGTCCGCGCACCTGCCGGTGATCCTCTTCGGCCTGGCCGGGCTGGCCCTCGCCAACGACCCCGACGGGTACTGCGCGGCCGTACCGGTGCGGCGGGCACGACGGCGCGCCGCCGGTTCCGGGCCCCCTTCCCAGGGCTCCGCATCCCGGGGCGCCGATTCCCACCGCTCCACCCCGGACCCGGCGGGGGCTCCGCTCCCGAACCCCCGCGCCGCACACGCCTCGCACGCCTCGCACGCCTCGCACGCCGACCGGGCCGACGCCGCCCTGGAGCTGCGCGGCGTCTGCGCCGGGTACGACGGCGGGCTCGTGCTGCACGGGGTCGATCTCGTCGTGCGGCGCGGGGAGATCCTGGCCCTGCTCGGGCCGAACGGAGCCGGGAAGAGCACCGCGTGCCGGGTCGCCGCCGGATCGCTGCCCGTTGCCGGCGGGGAGGTACGCATACGCGGGCGGGACGCCACCGGCGACGGGCCCGTCCGCCGGGCGCGGGCCGGGGTGCTGCTCGCCCCCGAGGGCCGGGGGATCTTCCCGTCGCTCACGATCGAGGAGAACCTGGCCCTGTACCTGCCGGAGGCCGCTGCCCGGGCCGCCGTCTACGACCGCTTCCCACGGCTCGCGGAACGCCGCGGGGTGAACGCCGGCGCCCTGTCCGGCGGTGAGCAGCAGATGCTCGCGCTGGCCCCACTCCTGCAGCGGCCGCCCGAGGTGCTGATCGCCGACGAGCCCTCGCTCGGGCTGGCCCCGCGCGTCGCGGAGGAGGTGTACGCGCTGCTCACCGAGCTTCGCGACGCCGGCACCGCGCTGCTCCTGGTCGAGGAGAAGGCCGCCGGGATCCTGGGCGTCGCCGACACCGTGGCCTACCTCTCCCAGGGCCGGGTCGCCTGGTGCGGCCCCCGGGACGAGGTCGAGGCCGACCGGCTCACCGAGGCCTATCTGGGGACGGGGACATGAGCGGCTACGTGCTCCACGCGGGCGGTGTCGGCGTACGGTTCGGCGGCGTCAGGGCGCTGAGCGGGGTGGACCTCGGGGTCGCGGCGGGCGAGGTGTGCGGGCTGATCGGACCCAACGGGGCCGGGAAGACCACCCTGTTCGACGTGCTGTCGGGGATCCGCCGGCCCGACCGGGGGCGGATCCTGCTGGACGGGGCGGACATCACGCGCCGCTCCCCCGTGTGGCGGGCCCGGCACGGGATGCGCCGGACGTTCCAGCGCCAGCAGCTGTTCGGGCAGCTCAGCGTGGCCGACAACGTGCTGGTGGCGCAGGAGTGGCGGGGCGGCGGGGGCGGTCCGGCCGCCGACCTCCTCGCCCTCCCGGCCCGGCGGGCCCGGGAGCGGGCCCGCCGGGTGCGCGGCGAGCGGGTGCTGGCCGACTGCGGGATCGGCGCGCTGGGGACCTCGTACGCCGGCGGACTGCCGGTCGGGCAGGCCCGGATGGTCGAGCTGGCGCGGGCGGTGGCCGACCCGCCGCGGGTGCTGCTGCTGGACGAACCGGCCTCCGGGATGTCGGCGCCCGAGCGTGAGCGGCTCGCGGGGGTGGTGCGTCGGCTGGCGGCCGAGGAGGGCTGCGCGGTGCTGCTGGTCGAGCACAACGTGGCCTTCGTGATGGACCTCTGCACACGGGTCGTCGTACTGGACCTCGGGACGGTGCTGGCCGAGGGCACTCCGGCCGAGGTACGGGCGGACCCGCTGGTCCGGGAGGCGTACCTGGGTACGGCGTGAGCCGGCCGCCCCCGGACCGTGCCGGGCAGCCCACCGCGGACGGCCCCGCCGGCCGGGGTGGCGGGAATAGGTCGTACGGGGGGCCGGTTGTCGCCCCTCGTACGATGCTGTACCACCGCGCACAACGCGCCGACGTGAGGGAACACCCGACGTGAACCAGGTCCCGGCCATCAAGCTCAACAACGGCACGCTCATGCCCCAGCTCGGCTTCGGCGTCTGGCAGGTGCCGGACGCGGAGGCGGAGCACGCCGTGGGGACCGCCCTGGAGGCCGGATACCGCAGCATCGACACGGCCGCGATCTACGGCAACGAGAAGGGCACCGGCAAGGCCGTCGCGGCCTCCGGGCTGCCGCGCGAGGAACTGTTCGTCACCACCAAGCTGTGGAACGGCCGGAAGCAGACGTGGGGCCGCGACGCGGTGCTGCGCGCCTTCGACGACTCCCTCTCCAAGCTGGGTCTCGACCACGTCGACCTGTACCTGATCCACTGGCCGCGTCCGATGCGCGACGACTTCGTGGGCATCTGGAAGACCTTCGAGGAGATCGCCGCGAGCGGCCGCGCCAAGGCCGTCGGCGTGTCGAACTTCCGCCCGCAGGACCTGGACCGGATCGCCGCCGAGAGCGCCCTGGTGCCGGCCGTGAACCAGGTCGAGCTCCACCCGCTGCACCCGCAGGCCGCGCTGCGCGCCGAGCACGCCGCCCGCGGGATCGTCACCGAGGCCTGGTCGCCGCTCGGCCAGGGCAAGGAACTCCTCACGCTGCCGGCCGTCGCCGAGATCGCCGCCGCGCACGGCCGCAGCGCCGCGCAGGTGGTGCTGCGCTGGCACCTGCAGCACGGGACCGTCGTGATCCCGAAGTCCGTGACCCCCGCCCGTATCCGGGAGAACCTGGACGTCTTCGGCTTCGAGCTGGACGCCGCTCAGATGGCCGCGCTGGACGCTCTGGGCGCGGGTGCGGCGGGCCGCCGGATCGGCCCGGACCCGGCCGAATTCGACGTGTGAGGGCGGCCGGGTGAACCTTTCCCAAGGGCTCTACCGGATCCGTAACGTGGACAGCGGGCTGGTGCTCCAGCTGGAGGGCGCCTCCCGGGTGCGCGTCGGCCCGGACGGTCCGCCGGCTCCGGCGGCCGCCCGCCGCTGGCTGATCTCGCCGGTGCACAGCGGCGGCGGGATCTTCCACGTGGTGAGCGAGGACAACGAGCGTCGCCTCGACGTGGCGAACGCGTCGACGGACAGCGGCGCCCGGGTGCAGGTGTGGCGGGCCAACGCCTTCGGCGCACAGGAGTGGATCGTCGAGGAGCACCTCGACGATCCCGGAGTGGTGTCCCTGATCGCGTGCATCAGCGGCCTGCTCCTGGAGGCCGACGAGGAGGGCCGGGTCCGGCAGGCCGAGGACACCGACTCCCCGGCCCAGTGGTGGCGCCTGGAGCCCGCGTAGCGTCCGGGCCCCGGACCCCGGCCCGGCCCCGGCTCGGACCCGGCTCCCGCGCGTCACACCCGTACGAAGCTCCGCAGGCGGTAGGTGGGCTCCGCGCGCGGGGTGTCCTGGTCGGGCAGCAGCTCCAGCCGGGCCGCCAGCTCGCGGGCGGTGATGCCGCGCGGGACGATGCGCGAGGCGTACCGTCCCGCCAGCAGCGCCTCTGCGGAGCCGCGGGGGGTGCGGCCCTGGCCGTGTCCGGTGAAGCGGGCCTCGCCGCCGGGGCGCAGGCCCGCCCGGGCCGCGTGCGCCTCCACCTCCCCGGAGGCGTCCGAGGGGGTCGGGGTCAGGTGCGCGGCGAACACGGCGTCGATGTCGCTGCCGACGTCGTGCGCGGAGTCCTTGTCCACGGAGGCGACGAGGACCCCGCCGGGCCGCAGCACCCTGGCCGCCTCGGCGAGCACCGCGGGCACCAGTCCGGGCTCCCGCAGCAGATGCAGCAGCCACACCGCGCTCACCGCGTCCAGGGAGCCCGAGCGCACGGGCAGCCGGGCGGCGTCGGCCAGGGCCACGGGGACGCCGCGGCGCAGTGCCGCGCCGGCCATGCCGGGGGAGGCGTCGGCGCCCAGGACGCGCAGTCCGGGGCGGTTGAGGCGGGCGGTGACGATGCCCGTGCCGCAGCCGAGGTCGAGGAGGGTGCCCACCTCGGCCGGGAGGAGGCTGAGGACCGCAGCGGCGGCGGCCTCGGCGCGCGGGGTGCCGCCGCGGGTGGCGTCGTAGAACGCGGCCTCCGCGTCGTAGTCGAGCAGCGGGCCCGCGGTCGCTATCGGGGTGGTCATCAGCTCGCACCGTGGGCGGGGGCGAGGGACTCGACGCGCTCGGCGAGGGCGAAGTCGGTCTCCGTGACCACACCTCCGGCGTCGTGGCTGTTGACGGAGAGCCGCACCGTGTTGTAGCCGAGCGTCAGATCGGAGTGGTGGTTCAACTCCTCCTGGACGGAGGCGATGTGGGCGACCAGGGCGCTCGCCGCGAAATGCGTGCCCAGTCGGTAGGTACGGATGATCCGGTCGTCCTCGAAGGCCCAGCCGGGGAGTTCCCGCAACCGGTCCTCGATCTCCTTCTGCGACAGCGGTTCACTCGGCATGCACCGGCTCCCTTTCCCGTGACGTGTAGTCAAGGTTCCCACAGTGCACGCCGGATCGAACCTTTCGCGCCATAGTGCGCTCGGGTACTTCTGCACCTTCCGCCTCCGGCGCCCGCCCCCTAGGCTCCTGCGCCGACGTGACTGTTACCAGCGGTAACGAGGGGGCATTCGCCATGGCCGGCTCCGGGAGTTCCAGGCGTACGTTCATCGCAGGCACGGGCGCGGCGGCCCTGTCGGCCCAGGCCCTGACGGCCGCGGCCGCCGCGACCGGCTCGGCGCCGGCCGCGCCGCCCGCGCCGCCCCCGCCGAACGGCCGGCGCGTCGCCGTCCTCGGCGGCGGGGTGGCGGGCCTGACCGCGGCCCACGAACTCGCCGAGCGCGGCTACGCCGTCACCGTCCACGAGCGCCGCGCGCTCGGCGGCAAGGCCCGCAGCATGGACGTACCGGGCAGCGCCCGCGGCGGCCGCAGAGCACTCCCGGCCGAGCACGGCTTCCGCTTCATCCCCGGCATCTACCACAACCTGCCCGACACGATGCGGCGCATCCCCTTCGCGGGGAACACCAACGGCGTGTGGGACAACCTGGTGGCCCCGCCCGAGATGATGTTCGCCCGCGCCGGGGGCCGCGAGGACCTGCGCGGCCCCATCCCCTGGCCCGGCCACTCCCCCGCCGCCCTGACCCCCGACGAGGTACGGCGGGCCCTGTCCGGCCTCCTGCAGACCCTCTTCCGGCTGCCGCCGCACGAGACGGCGTACTTCGTCAACCGCGTCCTCGTCTTCCTGACCAGCTGCGACGAGCGTCGGACCGAGGTCTGGGAGCACACGCCGTGGTGGGAGTTCACCCGGGCGGCGCAGATGTCGAACGAGTACCAGCGCATCCTGGCCGTCGGCGTCACCCGCAACATCGTGGCGACCAAGGCGGAGGAGGCCTCCACCCGCACGGTCGGCACTCTCGGCGAGGCCTTCGTCTTCAACCTGCTCGGCCGCGGGGCCGACGGCCCGCCGGACCGGATCCTCAACCTGCCGACCAACGAGGCGTGGATCGACCCCTGGGAGGCCCATCTGCGTTCCCTGGGCGTGGAGTTCAGGATCGGATGGACGGTACGGGAGGTGCAGTACGGCGGCGGCCGGGTCAGCGGGGTGGCGGTCGAGGGCCCGGACGGCGCCCGGCACACCGTGACCGCCGACCACTACATCAGCGCCCTGCCCGTCGAGCACGCCCGCCGCACCTGGAGCGCGGGGCTGCGGGCCGCCGATCCGATGCTGGGGCGCTGCGACAGGCTCCGGACGGACTGGATGACCGGCATCCAGTTCTATCTCACCGAACGGGCCCCGCTGGTTCACGGCCACCTCAACTGCATCGACTCGCCCTGGTCGCTGACCGCGATCCAGCAGGCCGAGCACTGGCCGGCGCGGGACTTCCCCGCCGACTACGGCGACGGGGCGGCGGTCGACTGCCTGTCGGTGGACATCTCCGAGTGGGACAGGCCCGGGATCCTGTACGGGAAGACGGCCAAGCAGTGCACCCGCGACGAGGTGGCGCGCGAGGTGTGGGCGCAGCTGAAGGCCTCCCTCAACGACACCGGGAGGACCCTGCTGTCGGACTCGAAGCTGCACTCGTGGTTCCTGGACCCCGGCGTGGACGGGCTCGGCACCCCGCACCCCACCAACCAGGACGAGCTGCTGATCCACCCGGTCGGCACCCTCGGCAACCGGCCGAGCGCCGGCACGCGCGTCCCGAACTTCTTCCTCAGCGGGGACTACGTCGCCGTCGACATCGACCTGGCGACGATGGAGGGGGCCAATGCCTCGGCCCGCGCGGCCGTCAACAGCCTGCTGGACCGTGACGGTTCGGCGGCTCCGCGGTGCACCGTCCGGCCGCTGTACCGGGCGCCGGAGATGGAGTCCGCCAAGCGGCACGACCTGTGGCGGTACCGCCTCGGCCTGTGCAACGTCTTCGATGTCGGCTGACCGCGGCGGGCGGTCCGGGCCCGGCGGGCTCGGCTACCGTCGGGGCCATGACCACCTCCACGCCCACGGTCGGCGCCCTGCTCCGCACATGGCGGGAGCGGCGCGGCATCAGCCAGCTGGAGCTGGCGGGCCGCGCCGACTCCTCCTCCCGGCACATCAGCTTCATCGAGACCGGGCGGTCCCGGCCGAGCGAGGAGATGGTGCTGCGGCTCGCAGACCGCCTCGACGTCCCCGTCCGGGAGCGCAACTCCCTCCTGCTCGCGGCTGGTTACGCCCCGCGCTACGCGCAGACCGCGCTGGACGACCCCTCGATGGAGACCTTGCGCGAGGGCATCGAGCGGCTGCTGACCGGCTACGAGCCCTATCCGGCGCTGGTGGTGGACGCCACGTACGACGTCGTCGCCGCCAACCGGGGCATCGTGATGCTGCTCGACGGCCTGCCGGAGCACCTGCTGACGCCGCCGCTGAACGCGATGCGGATCACCCTGCACCCCGAGGGCCTCGCCCCGAGGATCCGCAACCTCGCCCAGTGGCGGGGGCACCTGCTCGCCCAGATGGAACGCCAGATCGCGCTGGCCCGGTCCGAGCCGCTCCGCGCGCTGTACGAGGAGGTCTCCTCCTACCCGGTGGCCGAACGCACCGGGGACGGCGAGCGGCGCGAGCCGGTCCCGTACATCGCGCTCCCGCTGGTCATCGAGCACGACGGCCACCTGCTGTCCTTCGTCTCGTCCATCGCGACCTTCAACACGCCGATGGACGTGACCGTCGCCGAGCTGGCCATCGAGACCATGCTCCCGGCCGACCCGGCGACGGTGAAGTACCTGCGCTCACTCGGCGACTGAGCGCAGGGCGAGCTGCTGGAGCACGGCGAAGCCGGCGACGGTGAGGGCCTGCACCGGGATCCACACGGTCCCGGCGACGGTCGGCGAGAACCAGACGACGAGGGCCACCAGGCTGAGCGCGGCCCAGGCGTAGTTGGTCTCGACGACGGCCTTCACGGCGAGCGCCGGGGGCCGGCGGCGCGAGGCCAGCGCGCCGACGGCGGCGCCGTAGAGCACGAGCAGGACGCCGAGGGCCAGGAGCAGCTCCTGCCCGACCCCGAGCAGCCGCCCCAGCGGGGCGGAGAAGGCGACGTAGGCGAGGCCGTTGCCGGTGGTGACGACGGAGTCGAGGGCGAGGAAGCGGCGCAGCGCGAGCTGCGGGACGGCGGTACGGGCGAAACCGGCGAGCAGGGTCGCGGACATGGGGAATCAGCCTCCGTCGAGGTCGAACGGCCAGGTGGGAGCCGGGCCCCGGAACCGAGTGCGCGGCCCCGGAACCCGGTGCCCCCACTGTGCCGCGCCCCCTCACGCAGGGTCGATTACCTGCGAGGTCATGCCAACGGTTTTTGAGGCGGGTGGCAGGAAACATTGGGGTTCGCGTGGTTCGGCCGGGGGTGGGGGGCTAGGCTTCACGCAGCCCGATCCACTCGAACGCCTTGTCGACATATGGAGATTCCGCCGGTGCGAGCCGCCGCCCGACCCGACCTCCCCGCGATCTGGCGGCGTGTCGCGGCCCTCGCGGAGCGGTGCGGCCGGGACCCGGCCGAGGTGCTGGGGGTGGGGCGGCTGAGCCACCTGTCCGGGGTCGAACCCCACCGCATCCCGCGGGTGGTGGCGGGGACGTCCGCCGAAGTGCCGCTGGAACGGCGCGTGCACCGGCGGTTCCGGCTGCTGCGCGCGACCCGTCGCGACAAACACGGCCGGGAATGGCCGCTCGCGGCCATCGCCCACGACTTCGGCGCCCCCGGGGCCTCCCTGGGCCCGCTCAACGCGGGCACCGGGCTGCCGCGGATGGGGCACGCGGCCGGTGTTCAGCGGTTCTTCGGGGTCTACGCGGGCTTCCTGCTGGCCGACAGCAAGAGCGCGGTGGAGCGGGCGCTCGCCCTGTCCGTCACCACCGTCTCGGACGGCCGCGACGACCTGGAGCACCTCTCGTACCTGACCGGCATCAGCCCCCAGGCCGTCCGGCAGACCCTCGACGGCCGGCCGCCCCGGCTCCCCCTGAAGGAGCAGGTGCACCAGCGGTTCGAGCACCTGCGGCGCACCCGGCCGCGCCAGGACGGCCAGGCCCACTCACTGACGGCCATAGCCAGGTCCTTCGACGCGTCCGGGCAGTCGTTGACCCGCCTCGCCCAGGGCGAGGGCATGCCGAACCTGGCCGCGGCCGCCGGGATCCAGCGCTTCTACGGTGTCGACGGCGGTTTCCTGCTCGCCGACGACACCGAGGCATTGGCCACGGCTCTCGCGCTGATCGAGGGCGAACTGGAGTGCGTGGAACGGGAGCGGGAGAACCCGATGCTGGCCGTGCTGCGTGCGCACGACGTACGGAGCATCGTCACGCGGGCCGGCCGGCTCTCGCCCCAGGGCTGGAAGTCGCTGGCCGACCACTTGGACGACCTCCTCGCGCGCGAGGGGCAGCTCGGAGTTCCGGGCACGAAGGGCGGGACGCCGGACGAGGGCGCCGCCGCCGAGGGAGAAACACCATGAGGACCACACGGGCCATGCGCCGGCTGGGCTTCGAACTGCTGGAGGGCGCACGCCTGACGCCGCCGGCCGATGCCGCGGAGATCATCGGGGCGCTGTGCGCCGCCTACGCCGAACGACGCGGCCAAGAGCGGAGGGTGGACTTCCACTTCGCCTCCTTCCCGCCCGGCACCGCGAGCGGGCTGTGGCTGGAACTGGACGACGTCGATCTGATCGTCGTCGAGGAGCACACCCGGCCCGAACACCAGCTCGTCATCGCGTGCCACGAGCTGTGGCACCTGGACGAGGGGACCTGCGACAGCGTCGGTCCGGGCCTGCCGGCGGCAGCCCGGCCGGCGGGACAGGCCCGCCCCGGCCGCCTCGCCGACCTGCTCGCCTCCGACGCCGGGCTGGAGGCGGTCGTACGGCAGGCCGCCGCACGCGCCGACCAGCAGGACCCGGCGGAGATCCGCGCCGAAACCTTCGGCCTGTACCTCGGCACCCTCCTGCGCACCTACCTGCCGTCGCCCCGGGAGCGGTTCCCCGCGGCGATCGAGCGCATCAGGTCCTCACTCGGCTGGGGAAGCCCCGTGCCACGCCGTGACCAGCACCAGCCAGTCGCCGCATCCCTCACGCCGATGCCCTCAGCACGGCCCTGACAGAGAGCCCGCCACGATGAACCAGTCCTCCCCGCGCCGCCACGTCGTCGTCATAGGCGGCAGCCTGGCCGGCCTCCTCGCGGCCGCTGTCCTCGCCGAGCACGCCACGGTCACCGTCATCGACGCCGACCCGCTGCCCGAGGGGCCGGCCCCGCGCCGCGGACTCCCCCAGGCCCGGCACACCCATCTGCTGTGGTCGGGTGGTGCCCGGGCCATCGAGAAGATCCTGCCCGGCATCACCGACGACTGGACCAAGGCCGGCGCCATCCGCCGCAGCCTGCCCACCGACCTGGTCACCAAGACCGCCCAGGGCTGGATCCCGCGCTGCGGCGAGAAGCAGTTCAACATCTCCTGCAGCCGCGACCTCCTCGACTCCGTGGTCCGCGCCCGCGTCACCTGCCTGCCCGGGGTGACCACCCTGCAGCGGAGCCGGGTCCGCGGTCTGGAAGGCACGGCGGCCCGGGTCACCGGCGTCCGTGTCGACACCCCCGAGGAGCAGGAGCGGCTGGTGACGGCGGACCTCGTGGTCGACGCCAGCGGCCGCGGCTCACGGGCCCGGACCTGGCTCCAGGCGCTCGGCGTGAGCGGCATCCGGCAGGCCGAGGTCGACTCCGGTCTCGTCTACGCGACCCGGATCTTCGAGGCACCCCCCGGCGCGCACGAGATGGGCTTCCCCATCGTCAACGTGCAGTCCGACCCCCGGGTGCCCGTGCCCGGGCAGACCGCCACGATCGTGCCCATCGAGAACGGCCGGTGGCAGGCCACCCTGTCCGGCACCCGCGGCGGCCAGCCCACCGGCGACCCCGACGCGTTCATCCCGTTCGCCAAGTCCGTCCGCGACCCGATCGTCGGCGAGCTCCTGGAGCACCGCAAGCCGCTCACGGACGTCGCCGTCACCCAGGGCACCGCCAACCGCCGGGTCTACTTCGAGAAGGCCGAGCTGCCCGACGGCTTCTTCGCCGTCGGCGACTCCGTGGCCACCTTCAACCCGCTGTACGGGCAGGGCATGACCGTCGCCGCCCAGGGCCTGCTCGCCGTACGCACCCTGCTGCGGGACAAGGGCCTGGCCCATCCCGGGATCGGCCGTGAGGCGCAGCGCGTCATCGCGCCCCAGGTCGCCACCGCCTGGGAGCTCGCCACCTCGCAGGACATCCTCTATCCGGGCGCCACCGGCATGAAGCCGCGCGCCGGCACCAATGTGCTCAACGGCTACGTCAACCGCCTGATGACGGGAGCCACCACGGACGAGGCGCTCACCGCCGCCCTGTTCAACGTCCTCACCATGAGCGTCGAGCCCACCCACTGGCTGCGCCCGTCGGTGGTCTGGCACGTGATGCGCGCCTCCGACCGGGGCGCACTGAAGGCGCCGCCGCTCACCGCCGCCGAGCGGGCCGTCGCCGGGCTCGACCCGGCGCCCGGCACGCGCACCGGCAGCGGCTCCGGCTCCGGCTCCGGGGGCAGCGGCAGCGGCAGCGGCAGCAGCAGCAGCAGCAGCGGATCCGGCGCCCGGGGCAGCACTGGCAGCGCCGCCCCCACCGGCCCGGCGGCCGATCCGGTCGGCCCGGCCGACCCCGTCGGACAGGCCCGATGAGCGGCGGGACCGCGCTGCTCCTCCTGCCCGGCTCGCTGATGGTCCTGGCGCTGCTGATCAAGCTTCCCGAGCTGGGCCGGGGATCCATACCCGGAGCGGGACCCGGCCCCGGTGGTCGCCTTGCGCCTGAGAGGGGTGGACCGAGAAACGGGCGGCGCCCCGGACCGGGGTCCGGGGCGCCGGGTGTCACGGGCGGGGCGGCTCAGAGGTCCGCGAGGTCCAGCCCGGCCTGCGCGGCCGCGGCCCGCACCGTCTGCTCCAGCAGGACGGCGATGGTCATCGGGCCGACACCGCCCGGCACGGGCGTGATCAGCGAGGCGCGGGCCGCCGCCGACTCGAAGTGGACGTCGCCGACGTTGCCCTCGTTGTAGCCGGCGTCCAGGACCACCGCGCCCGGCTTGATGTCCTCGCCCCGGATGAACTCGGCCTTGCCGACGGCGGCGACCAGTACGTCCGCCTGGCGCACGATCGAGGAGAGGTCCCGCGTGCGGGAGTGGCAGTAGGTGACGGTGGCGTTCTGCTCCAGCAGCAGCATGCCGGCCGGCTTGCCGAGGATGGCGCTGCGGCCGACGACCACGGCGTGCTTGCCGGTCAGGTCCACGTCGTACTCGGCGAGCAGCCGCATGATGCCGCCCGGGGTGCAGGAGACGAAGCCCGGCAGGCCGAAGCCCATGGCCGCGAAGGAGTGCATGGTGACGCCGTCGACGTCCTTGCCGGGGGCGATGGCCTCGAAGGCGGCGCGCTCGTCGATGTGGTGCGGGACGGGGTGTTGGAGCAGGATGCCGCTGATCTCCGGGTCCTCGGAGAGGGCCGTGATCGCCGCGACCAGCTCCTGCGTGGTGGTCGAGGCCGGCAGCTCCACGTGGCGGGAGGTGATCCCGGCCTTCGCGCAGCGGTTCTGCTTCATGCGGACGTAGGTGACGGAGGCGGGGTCCTCGCCGACCAGCACGGTCGCGAGGCAGGGCGCGGTGCCGGTGCGCTCGGTGATCTTCGCCGCGAGGGCGGCGGTCCGCTCCGAGATGCGGCGGGCGAGGGCGGTGCCGTCCATCAGCCGGGCGGTGCCGGCGGCGGGGGCGGTCTGGGCAGTCGTCACGGGATCTCCTGAACGTCGCTGCGGATCGCGGTCGCGGTTCGCGGTTCGCCCAGGCGCGCGGCAGTCGACGCCACCGGAGGTCCTCGGGTGCGCCGGGCCGCTCCCCGGTGGTGATCCACCCGAACGCCAGTCACGGCCCACCGACCACTGTAGTCGACCAATTCGGTGGTCGCCCGGCGCCCGACCTGCGACGATCGATGCATGACGCGTACTTTCGACCATCTTGTCGCCGAGGCCGAGTCCGTCTCCGTGGACGGCTGGGACTTCTCCTGGCTCGACGGGCGGGCCACCGAACAGCGTCCCTCCTGGGGCTACCAGCGCCTGATGGCCGACCGCCTGGCCCGGGTCCGGTCCGCCCTGGACGTCCAGACCGGCGGCGGCGAGGTCCTCGCCGGGTCCGGGCCCCTGCCGCCCCTGATGGCGGCCACGGAGTCCTGGCCGCCCAACATCGAGCGGGCGACCCGGCTGCTGCACCCGCTGGGCGCGGTGGTGGTCGCGGACTCCGACGAGCCGCCGCTGCCCTTCGGGGACGAGGCCTTCGAGCTGGTGACCAGCCGGCACCCGGTGACCATCTGGTGGGACGAGATCGCCCGGGTGCTGACACCCGGCGGCACGTACCTCTCGCAGCAGGTCGGCCCGGCGAGCGTCTTCGAACTCGTCGAATATTTTCTCGGGCCCCAGCCCGAGGAGGTCCGGCGCGCCCGGCATCCCGACGACGCCGCCGCCGACGCCGCGAAGGCGGGTCTGGAGGTCCTCGACCTGCGCTCGGAACGGCTGCGCACCGAGTTCCACGACATCGGAGCCGTGATCTACTTCCTGCGGAAGGTGATCTGGATGGTGCCCGGCTTCACGGTCGGGCAGTACCGGGACCGCTTGCGCGAGCTGCACGAACGGATCGAGCGCGACGGCCCCTTCGTCGCGCATACCGCCCGTTTTCTCATCGAAGCCCGCAAATCCGACTGACGCGGGGGGCCGACGGATCCACGCCCGATCCGGTTGCCCGGTCGTAGCGTGGCGCAGGTCACTCAATTCAGCGCGTAACGAATCGACTCGGGCAGGCGATGAACCGACAGGTGTCCTCGCGCGGCCCGGAATACAGACCCCCCTCGGGTCTGTTTCCCGAGTTCGCGCGATGATGTCCCGCCCACCCCTTTGTCTGTTCGCAACGAGAGGCTCCTTGTGTCGCTCAGCCCGTCCCGTACGTTCCCTCCGGAGATCGCCGAATCCGAGGCCCTCGTCGCGCTCGTCGAGCGCGGCCGCGAGCAGGGTCACATCAACGGTGACGACGTGCGCCAGGCCTTCGAGGCCGGCCGCATCCCGGTGGACCAGTGGAAGCGGGTCCTGCGCAGCCTGAACCAGGTCCTCGACGAGGAGGGTGTCGCCCTTCACGTCAGCGCGGCCCCCGCCACCAAGGCTGCCGCGAAGAAGCCCCGCAAGGCTGCCGCCGCCCCCGCCCGTACCGTGGCCAAGAAGGCCGCCGCCGCGCCGCGCCCCATCGGTGCGCGCAAGACCGCGGCCACCGCCGCGGCCACCACCGTCACGTCCACGGCTTCGGCGATATCCGCTCCGTCGGCCGCCGCGGCTGCGGAGGCGGCGGCGCCGGCCGAGGCCGCCGCCGAGCCGAAGAAGCGCACGGTCAAGAAGACCGCCGCCAAGAAGACCGCCGTGAAGAAGACCGCGGCGGCGAAGAAGACCAGCGCCAAGGACGCCGACGAGGGCGAGAACCCGGTCGTCGAGGGTGAGGACTGGGCCGCGGAGGACCTCGTCGACGAGGCCGAGGAGGAGGCCCCCAAGGCCGGTGCCCAGGGCTTCGTGCTGTCCGACGAGGACGAGGACGACGCCCCGGCGCAGACGGTCATGGTGGCCGGTGCCACCGCCGACCCGGTCAAGGACTACCTGAAGCTGATCGGCAAGGTGCCGCTCCTCAACGCCGAGCAGGAGGTCGAGCTCGCCAAGCGCATCGAGGCCGGTCTCTTCTCCGAGTACAAGCTCGAAGAGGAGGAGGACCACAAGCCCGCCTTCAAGCGCGAGCTGGAGATCCTCGTCGAGGACGGCCGCCGGGCGAAGAACCACCTGCTGGAGGCCAACCTCCGTCTCGTGGTCTCCCTCGCCAAGCGCTACACCGGCCGCGGCATGCTCTTCCTGGACCTGATCCAGGAGGGCAACGTCGGCCTGATCCGCGCCGTGGAGAAGTTCGACTACACCAAGGGCTTCAAGTTCTCCACGTATGCGACCTGGTGGATCCGGCAGGCGATCACGCGTGCCATGGCCGACCAGTCGCGCACCATCCGCATCCCCGTCCACATGGTCGAGATCATCAACAAGCTCGCCCGCGTGCAGCGCCAGATGCTCCAGGACCTCGGCCGGGAGCCCACTCCGGAGGAGCTGGGCAAGGAACTCGACATGACCCCCGAGAAGGTCATCGAGGTCCAGAAGTACGGCCGCGAGCCGATCTCCCTGCACACCCCGCTGGGTGAGGAGGGCGACAGCGAGTTCGGTGACCTCATCGAGGACTCCGAGGCGGTCGTGCCGGCGGACGCGGTCTCGTTCACCTTCCTCCAGGAGCAGCTCCAGTCGATCCTGGGCACGCTCTCGGAGCGCGAGGCGGGCGTGGTCTCGATGCGCTACGGCCTCAACGACGGCCAGCCGAAGACCCTCGACGAGATCGGCCGCGTGTACGGGGTCACCCGTGAGCGCATCCGCCAGATCGAGTCGAAGACCATGTCGAAGCTCCGCCACCCGTCGCGCTCGCAGGTCCTGCGCGACTACCTCGACTGATCCGGCTCCCGTACGAAGCCCCCGCACCGCCGCCCGGCGATGCGGGGGCTTCGTCGTGACGGCCGTCAGGTGAGGCGGAAGACCGGGCCTTTCGGGGTGAAGGGGAGGGAGGCGCCCTGGGGGATCAGGTAGGCGTGTTCGCGGCGGATGCGCAGGGTGTCGCACCAGCCGTCGGTGATCACCAGGAGCGGCGCCGTCGGCGGGAAGTCCTCGGCCCGCTGGAGCAGGTCGATGCCCGGCTGGAGCTCGGTGCCGCCGCGGCCGCGGACCCGGACCCGGCCGGCGATCTCGGCCGGCGGCACGTAGCCCGCGTCGTACGGCGCCGCGTCGCAGAACACGACCCGCGCCGCCGGTACGTCGCGGGCCTCGGCGTACGAAGCGATCGCGCCCAGCGCCTTGCCGAGCAGGGCGGCGTTCATCGACCCCGAGGTGTCCAGGACCACGCCGAAGGTGCAGCGGGCGGTCTCCTCGGGCGGGAAGTACCGGCCCGCGCGCGGGATGTCCGGGGTCGAGGCCTGGCGGCGCGCCGGGCGGGCGTAGGAACGTACGGCCTCCGGCCTCGGCACGTACTCGTCGAACCAGCGGGCGAGCCGGGCGTCCCAGGGCACCGGCGGGTGGGCGAGGGCCCGGATCTCCTGGACGAGCCCGGCCGGCAGCAGGCCGCGCCCGCCGCGGACGTGCAGGTCGAAGCCCTGGACGAGGCCGCGCCGGTAGAACTCGTCGAGGTCCGTGTACGGGCGCCCCGCACGGTGCGCGAGCGGCTCGCCCAGGATGTCCCCGACGCCCTTGCCGCGCAGGGTGGCCAGGCGCCGCATCCGGCGCAGGTCGGTGGTGATCCGGTCGTAGACCTCCTCGACGGAGAGCCCGCGCAGCGCCGGGTCGTGCAGCAGCCCCTCCGGCATGCTGCCGATCCGCATCTCCACCAGCCAGTCGTTGACCACGTAGTCGGCGGCGACGTTGTGCAGGTACGGATCGCGGGCACCGCGGCGCTCGCCGTGGCGCAGGGCCGCGTGCAGCATCTCGTGGGCCAGGATGAACCGCCACTCCTCGTCCTCGAAGCTGCGCAGCGGGTTGATGTAGATCTCCCCGGCGGCGGCGCTGACGGCGGCGACGGCGATGTCCTGGGCGCGGGCCAGCTCGGCGTCGGCGACGACGGTCAGGCCGGCGGCGAGCCCGCCGAGGAGCGGGTAGGAGGACACGAACCAGTTCAGGGCCCGGTCCCAGGGACGCTGCTCCACCAACTCGCCGGTGGTCCGGTCGCGGCGGCCGCCGGCCACGTCCATGGCCGTGGAGACACTGCGGGTCAGGGCGGCGGCGAAGGCGGTCTGCCAGTCGGGGACGGCGGATCCGCTCCAGCTGCGCCAGGTGGTCAGGATCTGGTCGGGGCCGCGCCCGGCGGTGCCGCAGTGCTCGTACGCGGCGGGGATGCCGTCGCGGCGCCACCGGGCGGCGAGCTCGTCCTCGTCGCCGCCGGGGTACGCGGCGGGCAGGTGGTCGGGGGCGCGGCCGACCGGGAAGGTCAGCAGGAAGCGGTTGACGACCGTGCAGCGGGCGGCGAGGTCGAACGCATCCGGCTGGGCCCGGTCCTCGTCCTGGGCGGCGGGGACGTGGCCGAAGCCGAGGTGGAGCAGGGCGTGGGCGAGCGCCCAGGCCCACTCACGGGGCTCGGCCCGCCGGGTGGGGTGGACGTGGACGACGCCGTTGGAGGTGACGGCGGCCAGTCCGCCGGCCGGGGCCTCCTTGCATCCGGGCTCGCGGCAGACCTTGCCGTCGAGGGCGCCGAGTGCCGCGTTCTGCTTGACCAGGGCCAGGCCCTCGGCGAAGGCCTGGGCGGCCGGATCGGGCTTTGCGGCGGCCTTCGCCCGGGCCTTTCCGCTCCGGGTCACCGGCGGGCCTCGACCAGCCGGGGCATGTCGCGGGCCGCCTCGATCAGGAACCAGCCGGGCAGCACGGGCAGGCCGTCGGCGTCGTCGGCGATGACGGTCTGGGCGACCTCGACGGAGATCTCGGCGAGCTGGACCAGGAGCGACTTGAAGCGGTGGGTGTGCTGGCGCAGGGCGGGCGAGACGTGTTCCTTCTGCGCCGGGAGCTCCTTGAGCAGACGGCCCCGGAAGGCTTCCGCGAGGTAGAAGAGCAGGTCGCGGTCCTGGAGCCGGGCGGGCCAGGAGGCGTCGCCCTTCAGGATGGCCTCGATACCGAAGGTGTGGCGGACGATCTTGGCGTAGCCGCAGAAGGAGACGGCGTGCGCGGGGGTGAGGGTGCCGTGCGCGACGACCTTGAGGGTCTGCTCGTCCAGCTCCGCCCCGAAGGAGTGCAGGGCGTCGGAGAGCATGTGCCAGGAGCGCGGGGTGGAGAAGGGCTCCTCGGTCTTCGGCGGCTGCGACCAGAGGTGATCGGGGCGGTCGGTGAGGTAGTCGGTGACCCACGGGTGGATGCCGTGCTCGCCGGCCCACACCAGCCAGTCCTGCGCGGACGCCTGGAGGTGGACGTGGGTGAGGCGGTTGACCAGGGCGGAGGCGATGGGCCGGGCCAGCGCGTTGTCCGTGGCCCGGTTGCCGGCGCCGATGACGATGGAGCCGGCGGGCAGCTCGTAGGAGCCGATCCGGCGGTCGAGGATCAGCGAGTAGAAGGCCTTCTGCACATCCGGGCTCGCCGCGTTGAGCTCGTCGAGGAAGAGGCAGTACGGCTCGTCGCGGGCGATGGCCTCCGGCGGGCAGAAGACGGAGCGGCCGTCACGGATCTGCGGAACGCCGATCAGGTCCTCGGGGGCGAGCTGGGTGCCGAGGAGACTGACGCACTCCAGGCCCAGGGAGTCGGCGAACTTCCTTACGAGCGAGGACTTCCCGATACCGGGCGCCCCCCAGAGGAAAACGGGCCGCACGGTGGCGAGGCCGAGCAGCAGTTCGGGGATCTGGGCGGGGGTGACGGTTACGGCAGCCTGCACGGGCGGGAACGTCCTTCGGGTGGGGCCGGTGTGGGGCGGTGTGGTGCGGCCAGTGTGGACGCACCGCGCACCGCCCGGCATCCGGTTTTCCCGCCAGGCCGGGCCCGGCACCCGTCCCGCCCGTCTGCCGTACCGCCCCGCGGGTCAGCCGGCCGAGCGCTGCCTGCGGGCCGCCATGACGGCGTAGACGGCGACGCCCCCGAAGAGGAAGAGCACGCCCTGGTAGACGGCGGCGTATCCGGAGCCGGCCACCAGCCACATGGAGAAGCCGAAGGCCAGGACGGCGAGGGCGCCGTCGCGGACCAGGCGTCCCCGCTGGACGCGCTCGCCCTGGCCGGAGAGCAGGAAGTAGATCTGCGCGGCGGTGGAGAGCAGGTAGGGGACGGTCGCGGTGAAGGTGGTGACGAGGACCAGGATCTCGAAGACGCCCTCGGAGCCGGCCGTGTAGTTGTAGACGGTCAGGGCGGAGGCCAGGGAGGTCGTGACGACGACGCCGACCACCGGGACACCGCGCTGCTTCTTCTCGAAGGCCCGCGGGAAGAGCCCGTCCTTGGCGGCGGCGTACGGGGTCTGCGCGCTGAGCAGGGTCCAGCCGTTGAGGGCGCCGGCCATCGAGATCACGGCGGCGCAGGCGACGAGCGTGCCGCCCCAGGTGCCGCCGAACATGGCGTTGACGGCGTCGGTGAAGGGGGCTTCGGAGGCGACGAGCTTCTCATGGGCGACGAGACCGAAGACGGAGAGGGTGCCCAGCAGGTAGACGACGGCAGCACCGGCGGTGCCGAGGATCGTGGCGCGGCCGACGTTGCGGGCGGGGTCGCGGACCTCCCCGGCGCTGACGGCGGCCGATTCCACGCCGAGGTAGCTGAAGAGGAGGATGGCCGCGGAGGCGGAGAGCGCGCCGGCGGGGCTCTGGCCGGTGGCCTGGAAGGGGCCGAGGTTGGCCGGGTCGAAGAAGAACAGCCCGCCCACGGCGACCAGCAGCAGCGGGGCGAACTTCAGCACGGTGGCGACGAGTTGGACGGCGCCGACGTAGCGGGTGCCGGCCAGGTTGGCGAGCGCCGGGAGCCACTGCATGGCCAGGGCCGCCAGGCACATGGACCACTTGTGCTCACCGATGGCGGGGAAGAGGACGCAGAGGTAGCCGACCGACGCGACGGCGAGGGCCGCGTTCGACACCCAGGAGGTGATCCAGTAGCTCCAGGCGGCGAGGAAGCCGGCGAAGTCGCCGAAGGCGGCGCGGGCGTAGACGTACGGACCGCCGGTCTGCGGGTGCCGGTGGGCGAGGCGGCCGAAGACGAGCGCGAGGGCGATGGCTCCGAGGGTGAGGACCGCGAAGGCGACGAGGCTGATGGTGCCGAAGGGGGCGACGGAGGCGGGGAGGAGGAAGATTCCGCCGCCGATGATGTTGCCCATGACCAGGCAGGTCGCGATGGGCAGTCCGAAGCGTCGGGCATGGGGGTCGCGGCCCTGCTCGGGGGGTGCGGTGGTCTCTGCGGGCAGGGCTGCGGTGCTGGTCATCGGTGGTGCGCCTCGGGTCGTCTCACATGGTGGGCGGGTCGACACATGGTCGGCCACCGTGCGGGACGCACCAAATCAGCGGGTTTCGTCCCGCGCGGGCAAGCCATCGGAAGGAAGGATTCCGCCGATCGGGCCTTCCGGCGGTGAATCCTCCGGCGCCTCACGCGGGACCCGCGCCCCCGGCCCTGCGGGGGGCCGCGGGCGGTCACCCGCCCGGAGCCGCCAAGCCGTCCCCGGGCGGTTCGCCCGCCCCCGCGGCCCCGGCGCCGGCGCCGCAGCCGCCGGCCTCCGGACGGAGGAGCCCACGAGCGGCCCCGGTCTCCCCGGCGGGCGCAGTACGCGGCCGTTCCGAGGCCTCGCCGAACGCCGCGACCGGCGCCGCGGGCTCCGGCACGGACCCGGGCCAGGGCTCGGGCTCGGGCACAGGCGCGGGCGCGGCCACGGGCTCCGGCACGGACCCGGGCCCGGGCGCGGGCTCCGGCGCGGAACCGGGCTCGGGCAGGGGGTCGGGCTCGGACAGCGGGATCTGGGGACCGTCCGTTTCGGCCAGCCAGCGTCGTAGGACGCCGTGCACCGCTTCCGCGCCGGTCAGGTCCTCGCCCGGGTCCGACAGGTCCGTGGGCCAGAGGAGGAAGGGGCGGGCCTGCTCGCCGCCCAGGCCGCCGTGCGAGCCGATCTGCTCCTCGAAGGCGTGCACCGCGCCCGTGTCCGGGTCGTACGCCGAGTTGACCATGATGTCGGCCACGTGCGGGAAGGAGTCGGTCCGGCGGACGGCCGCGGCCGCGCCCGGGCCGAAGGCCGCGAGCAGCTCCTCCGCCGCACCCGGCACGTCCAGCCGGGCCTCGGCCCCGCCCGGGCCCAGCACCACCCCGTCCACCAGCAGGAAGCCCACACCCGGATGGTTCGCCAGGGTCGCCAGCAGCGCGGGGTGCGCACGCTCGATCCGGGCCCGGGAGGCCCGGCCGGGCATGTCCGGGAAGGAGATCAGCGCGAGGTTGCCGGAGGCCAGCACCACCGGGTCGGAACCCGGCCCCGGCAGCGCCTCCTCGTCCTCCTCCACCGGCCGGTGGAGGGCCGCGAGCACCGCCGCGCGGGCCTCGGCCCCGCTGCGGGTACCGCCCGCCCTGCGGGACACGGGCAGTCCGCAGCCCGCCCGCACCAGGTCCTTCAGGGTCAGCCCGTACCGGGCCAGGAAGGTCTCCCCCGGGCTCTGCCCGTGGTCGGAGAGCAGCACGATCCGGTACGGGCGGGGCGCGTGCTCGGCGACCCGGGCGATCAGCGCGAGGCTGCGGTCGAGGCGTTCCAGCACCTGGTCGGTGTCCCGGCCACGCGGCCCCGAGTGGTGCGCGACCTCGTCGTAGGCGACGAGGTCGGCGTAGACGACGGTGCGTCCCGCGAGCATGTCGCCGATCACGGCCGCCACGACCACGTCCCGTTCGACGACGGTCGCGAAGGCCCGGATCAGCGGATAGAGCCCGCCGCGCGAGACCCGGGGCCGGTCCCCGCGGATCCGTGCCCGCAGCGACTGGACGATCTCGCGGACCGTGTCGGCGACGAAGGACAGGGCCGTGCGGACGGCGTTGGCCGGGTCGGAGAAGTACGCGAAGTAGCCGGCGCGGGACCGATTGGCCCGGCCGCGCCGCGCCGAGACCGACAGCACGAGCGCCAGCTGGTCCGCGCCGCCGCTGAAGAGGTTGCCCCGGCTGGCGCCGTCGAGCGTGAGCAGCCCGCCGTCGCCGGTGCGCGCGACGGCCCGCCGCTGGAGTTCCGCGGCGCTGGTCGGCCGGTTGCAGACCATCACCTCGCCGGTGTCCTTCTCGTACCAGCGGAAGGCGGGCACGTCGAAGGCGGAGCCGTGCAGGATGCCGAGCTGGCTGGCGCCGGTCTGGCTCGACCAGTCCGTACGCCAGGAGGTGACGCGGTGGCCGCGCTCCAGCCAGCCGGCGACGGTGGGCATCAGCGCGCTGTTGCAGGCATCGCGCAGCACCTCGTAGCCGACCCCGTCGAGCTGGACGACCACCAGCCCGGGCGTGGCCGGCCCGGTCCGGGGCGCCGCCCCCCGGCCCTGCCCTCGCCGTCGGCGGCGGTCGGCCAGCCGGTAGAGCCTGCGCCGGTACGCCTCGTCGTCGCGCACCGTGAGGGCGGTGGAGGTCGCGGAGGCCACGGCGGACATCACTGCGGCCACCACGACCGCGGTCTCGGGGGCGGCCTCGCCCCGCCCGTCGGGGATCAGCCGGAGCGCGAGCAGCAGCAGCGAGCCGTTCAGGAAGAAGACGAGCAGCCCGAGCACGAGGGCGGGCACGAGCAGCAGGGCCCGGACGAGCACGGGCCAGACCACGGCGCTCAGCACGGCGAAGGCTCCGGCGCCCCAGGCCGCGGTCAGGCCGATCCGGGTGATGCTGTCGCCGTCGTCGGACTGCAGCCGGAAGTCCGGGAGGATCCCGGCCAGGGCGAGCATCGTGAGGGTGGACACCGCCCAGACGAGGATCACCCGCACCAGGGCGTTGCCCGTGCTCCGCCACCGTCGTCGCCGCACCGTGCCACCCCCTGGGTCGTCTCCCGCCTCCAGGCTCGCACAGCGCGGGCGGCCCGGCCGGGCGACGGCCTACGGGGCGGGGAGGCGTGGGCCGAGGGGTGCGGGGCGGTGCCGGGGGGGCGCGCCGCGGGGGCGTGGCGGCGCCGTCAGGTGCCGTCGTAGCCGGCGGTCGGCATGGACAGCCGGCGATGGACCTCGGCCTTCATCGCGGAGGTGTACCGGGGCTCTTCGCCCCCGGCGGTCTCCAGGCGTACACCGCGCCGCTCGCACTCGGCGGTGAACTCCTCGACGCAGTGCAGCGCCCGGGCCAGGACCCGGTGGTTGGCGGCGACGAACAGGTCGACCCGCCCGGTGGATATCTCGGACCAGAACCCGCAGTGGTCCGCGCGCATCCCGTAGACCAGCAGCTGCTTGGTCACGACATAGCCGCGGTCGGCGGCCCAGCGCGCGCACACGGCCTGCTGGCCGCGGGTGTCCACGGCGAAGGGGTCGGCGTCCAGGTCTTCGAGCGGGGCCAGGCTGGCGATCGCGGCCACGCGCAACTCTTCCATGCCGCCGGACCCTACTCCGATCCGCCGCCCGAGAGGAGGGGCTGCCCGGTTCTGGTTCCCGCGCGGTGGCGGGAGCCGTCGGCCCGGCATGATGGGGAGGACACCCCGAGGCTGGCGGGACGGCGAGGGAGGGAGTGCCTGGTGCCGGTGGACATCACCTGGTGGGGCCATGCGACGTGCACCGTCGAGGATTCCGGGGTGCGGCTGCTGACGGACCCGCTGTTCGCGCGGCGGCTCGCGCACCTGCGGCGCCGCCGCGGGGCGCTCCCGCCGCCCGAGGCGGCGGTGGCCGACGTGGTGCTGGTGTCCCACCTGCACGCGGACCACCTCCACCTGCCGTCGCTGGGGCGGCTCGCGCCCGGGACCCGGCTCGTGGTGCCGCGCGGGGCGCGGCGGGCGGTGCCGGGTCTGGCCCGGCTGGCCGGGCTGCGCGGGCTGGTGGTGACGGAGACCGCGCCGGGCGAGGAGGTCCGCGTGGCGGGCGGGGTACGGGTCCGGGCGGTCAGCGCCCGGCACGACGGGCGGCGGCTGCCGTTCGGACCGCACCTGGCGCCGGCGCTCGGCTACGTGGTCCTGGGCGCCGCGCGGACGTACTTCGCGGGGGACACCGGGCTGTTCGACACGATGGCCGAGGAGGTGGGGCCGGTGGACGTGGCACTGCTGCCGGTGGGCGGCTGGGGGCCGTACCTGGGACCCGGGCACCTGGACGCCGCGCGGGCGGCGCGGGCGCTGGCGCGGCTGGCGCCGGCGGCTGCGGTGCCGGTGCACTACGGGACGTACTGGCCGGTGGGGCTGGACGCGGTGCGGCCGCACGAGTTCCACGCGCCGGGCGAGGAGTTCGAGCGGCAGGCGCGGCAGTCCGCGCCGAAGGTGACCGTGCGGGTACCGGGGCACGGTGAGCGGGTGCGGCTGCCGTGACGCTGCGCGACCTCACCGCGGTGGCCGTGGCGGCGGCAGCGGCGGGGGCCGGCCAGGTGCCGCCGGAGACCACCCAGCGGGCGGTGGGCTACCCGGCGTTGTTCGTGCTGGTGGCCGTGGGTGCGCTGGTCCCGGTGATTCCCACGGGGGCGCTGGTGAGTTCGGCGGCGGTGGTGGCCTTCCATCACCAGTGGCCGCCGTACGGGGTGTTGCTCGTGGTCGCGGTGTCGGCGATGGCGGCCTTCACCGGGGACCTGGCGCTGTACTGGCTCGGCCGGCGCGGGGTGCGCTCGCGCAACGGCTCGCGCCGGCTGGAGGGGCTGCGCGCCCGGGCCACGCCCGAGCGGCTGGAGCAGGCGCAGACCCAGCTGGACGAGCACGGGGTCATGGTGCTCGTGCTCTCCCGGCTGGTCCCGGCGGGACGGATCCCGGTGATGCTGGCCTGCCTGCTGGCGGAGCTGCCGCTGCGCCGGTTCGCCCGCGGCGACGGTCCTGCGTGCCTGGCGTGGGCGGCCACGTACGGGCTGATCGGCATCCTGGGCGGCTCGCTCTTCTCGGAGCCGTGGAAGGGCGTGGCCGTGGCGGTCGCCCTGACCCTGCTGATCAGCGCGGCCCCGGCGGTCTTCCGCCGCCTGCGACGGTCCTGACGGTCCTAGGAGGTGCGCGCGGGGCCGTGGGGCGGGCGGGCGGCCGGGGGCGGGAAGGCGAGGCCGGTCGGTGTGTTGAGGCCGGTGGAGGGGAGCGTGACCTGTTCGCCGCCGGTCTCCCGGACCCGCACCACACGGTTGTTGAAGCCGTCGGCCACGTACAGGCGGCCGGCGCCGTCGAGCGCGAGGCCCAGCGGCGAACTCAGGCCGGTGGTGGGCACGGTGGTCTGCGGGCCCCCGCCGGCGGGCACCTTCACGACGCGGTTGTTGCCGCTGTCCGCGACGTAGAGGTCACCGGCGGCGTTCAGGGCCAGCCCGGTCGGCTGGGAGAGCCCGGCGGTCGCCACGGTGGTCTGGCCGCTGCCGTCCGCGGCCACCTTCACCACACGGTCGTTGACGAAGTCGGAGACGTACAGGCCCCCGTCGGGCGCGACCGCCAGCCCCCAGGGGTGCAGCAGGCCGGTGGTGGGGACGACGGCGGGGCCGCTCCCGTCCGCGGCCACCCGCACGATCCGGTCGTTGAAGCTGTCGGCGATGAAGAGGTTCCCCGCCGGGTCGACAGCCAGTCCCAGCGGTCGCGAGAGGTCCCCCGCGGGAACGACCGACTGTTCCCCGCCGTCCGGGGGCAGGACGACCACCCTGTTGTTGCCGGTGTCGGAGACGTAGAGCCGGCCCGCCGCGTCCCAGGCGAGGCCGGTCGGCCGCACCAGGCCGTCGAGGGGCACGGTGCTCTGGTCTCCGCCGTTCGCGGGAAGGGTGACCACGCGGTTGTTGCCGTAGTCGGAGACGTACAGGGGCGGACCGGCGGGCGAGCCGGCGGCGCCGGGCTGCGCGGCACCCGCCGCCGCCACCGGGAGCGCGCACAGGACCAGCAGTCCCACGGCGGCGGCCAGCCGACGGGACCACCGGCGGGCGGCGGCGCGGCCCGCGGGAGCCGGGGGATCGATCGTTCGCGTTTCGGCCGTCTTGCGTTCCACGACTCACCCACCTGATCTGGACGGTCGGCCCGGTGCCTACCCCCGCCGACCCTAGGAACCGCCGCCCGCGGGTGCGGGAGCCACGCCACCGGGGGCGTGTTCCGGCCACTCCAATGCCCGCCGCCGCGCGGGCTGGACCTCAAGTGCGGTCGAGTTCGTAGGGTCTTGAGCGGAACGGACCCGCACGACCGATGGGGAGTGGATCACCATGGAGTATTCGCACGACGACGCCGGACTCCTCCAGCAGCCCATCGGCTACTGGAGCTGGGCCGCCTACGACGCGGTCGTCACCCGCACCCGGGGCGCGCTCGCCGGAATCGGCACCACCCAGCCCCAGTGGTGGATCCTGGCCCAGGTGGCCCGGGCGGAGGAGCCGAGGAGCCGCGAGGAGGTGACGCGGACCCTGCGGGGCTACCTCGCCCTGGGCGAGGAGGCGCTGGCGGAGGAGATCGACACGACCGTCGTACGGGGCTGGATCACGCAGGACGACGCGGAGCGCCTCGGCCTCACCCCGGAGGGCCGGGAGTTCTTCGGCCGCGCGGAGGCGCTCCAGAAGGAACTGTGGGACGAGCGGCACGAGGGCATCTCGGACGAGGAGTACCTGACCACCCTCAAGGTGCTGCAGCGCTTCGTCCACAACACGGGCGGCCGGGCCTGGCACCACTAGGGGGTGTCCGGCCCTGATCCGCCGGACACCCCCTCATGGGTGTCCGCGCCGGGACCGGTGTCGCGGCCCGCGTCGGGATCCGCGGCCGCGGCCGTAGCCGTGCCCGGGGCGGGGTCGGGGGTGGGCAGGGTGCGCGAGGCTCCGACCGGCAGGTCCCAGAGGTCTTCGCGGGGCAGCGCCGCCCGCGACCAGGCGGCCAGGGTGCGGTGCAGGGGCTCCATGACCGGTTCGGCGGAGAGCACGAAGGCGGCCCAGTGCATGGGGGCCATCCGCCGGGCTCCGAGGTCGAGGCAGGCCTGGACGGCTTCCTCCGGGTCGGCGTGGACGTCGCCCAGCCACCAGCGCGGGGCGTAGGCGCCGACGGGCAGGAGCGCGAGGTCGATCCCGGGGTGGCGGCGGCCGATCTCACCGAACCACCGGCCGTAGCCCGTGTCCCCCGCGAAGTACACCTTCCTCGGGACCGGGCTCAGGATGTCGGTGAGGATCCAGCCGCCCCACAGGGACCGGCAGGTGTCGGTCAGGGACCGCTTCGACCAGTGGTGGGCGGGGACGAACTCGAAGCGTACGCCGCCCAGTTCGGCCGCCTCCCACCAGTCGAGGTCGGTGACCGTGGTGAAGCCTCGGCGGCGGAACCAGCCCGCGAGGCCCGCCGGGACGAAGAGGGCGGTGTCCCGGGGCAGCCGCCTGAGCGTGGGGGCGTCGAGGTGGTCGTAGTGGTTGTGGCTGATCACGACCGCGTCCACCGGCGGCAGGTCCTCCCAGCGCACCCCCACGGGCGTCAGCCGGGCCGGGGTGCCGAGGATCCGGCGGGACCAGACCGGGTCGGTGAGCACGGTCAGCCCGCCGGTCCGCAGGACCCAGCTGGCGTGCCCGGCCCAGGTGACGGACACCTCGCCGGCGGCGGTCACGGGCAGCGGCCCCGGCGCGTACGGCAGGTCGGGGATGCCCCGCAGCCCTTCGGGGCCGGGCCGGAAGGCGCCCTCGCGGGCGAGCCGGGCAAAGGCCCGGACGCCGGGGAGCGGGGTGGTCAGCCGGTCGGCGAACGAGCGGGGCCAGCGGCGGTGCGCGCCGAGCGGCCGCGGGGCGGACGGGTGCGGCGCCGCCCGGGTGACGGCCGGGCGGACGGCCCCCGCGGCGGGGGCGGCCGGGGCGGGGGCAGGGGCGGGGGCTGAGTCCGTCCGGTCCCTCATCGAGGAGTCTCCGTTCACCTGGGTCGCGGGGGGGCGGGACGGGCCGGTGCGGTCCGTCCGGGAGGAGCGGAAGCAGCGGAAGGAGCGGAAGGAGCCGGCCCGGGAGAAAGGAGCAGGCCGCGAGGTCAGGCCAGCCCGGCCAGGACCGATCCGAGGAGGTCCAGGGCGCTCCGCACGTGCGGCAGTTCGAGGGGATCACGGGCGGTGAGCGCGGCCAGCCGTTCCTCGGGGGTGGCGCCGAGCAGCGGCCCGGTGGACAACCGGACCCGCAGCGCGCCCAGCTCGTCGGCGAACCGCTGTCCGCCCGGGGTGGGCGCGCCGAGCCGGACGCCGAGCCAGTCCTCCAGTTCCATGGCGTCGCCGACCCCGTTTCGGGCGAGCCCGGACCGCAGCGGGCCGAGGTCGGCGTAGAGGTGCCGCCCGGCCTGCGGGGGCCGGGCCAGGGCGCCGGCCGCGCGGATCTCGCGGTGTGCGGCGGCTGCCACCAGGCCGTGCAGGCGGGCGGCCGCGCGGGCGCGCGCGGCGACGGCGTCGGGTTCGTCGAGGGCGTGCGCCGCCGCCCCGGCGACGGGCCCGGCGACCATGGCGCCGGTGGCGGTGAGGACGTCGAGCGTGTGGGCGCGCAGCCGGGCCCCGTCCGGGGTGTCGGGGAACCGGACCACGGCGGCGGGCCAGCCGGCGGGCAGCAGCGCGCCGGAGAGGTCGACGAGGACCGCCGCCCGTTCGGGCAGCATCTCGGCGGGGCTCAGGACAAGGTCGTCGTGGGGCCGGTGGACGGTGTCGCGCCAGCTCTCGTCGCTGACGACGAACAGCCCGGTGCTGTGGGCGGCCTCGCACGCCTCGCGCAGCAGCTCCGGCGGGGGCACGGTCGCGGTCGGGTCGTCGGCCACCGACAGCAGCAGCACCCGCGGGTCGCCGCCCTCGGCGCGTACCCGCCGTACGGTCTCCAGCAGGGCGTAGGGGTCCGGTACGCCGCCGCACTCGGCCGGGGTGGGCACGTGGTAGGCGCGCCGCCCGAGCAGCCTGACCTGCGGGGTCCACCAGGCGGGGCAGGGCCGGGGCAGCATCACGTCGCCCCCGTGGGCCCCGAGGAGGGCCAGGAGCAGCGCCGGGGCGCCGGGGCCGGCCGCCACGTGCTCGGGGGAGGTGGCCAGCCCGCGCCGGCCCCAGTATCGGCAGGCGGCTTCGCGCAGGGAGGCACCGCCGCCGGGGGGTTGGGGGGAGGAGCGTCCGGCGGCCGCGCCGAGGACGGAGATCAGCTCGGAGAGCACGGGGAGGCCCGGCTGCGGCGCGGGCGGGCCGTAGCGGACGGGGCCGCGGCCCTCCGCCGTCGTGCGCTGCATCCCCGCCACCGCTGCCCGCCTTCCGCGTCCGTCGCGCCGCACTCCGCCGACCCTGACCTTTATACGATTGTTTGGACGCACATGCCCGTTATCGGGCGCCGGCTGCCGGCTGCCGGTCATCCGGTCTCCCCGTCCCAGCCCTTGCGCCCGACCATCGCGAGCAGCCGGGTCTGCGCGTCCGCGCCCGCCGGAACCTCGACCGGCCCGGCGTACATGCCGCTCGCAGCCAGTGCGTCGGCGTAGGGCATGACCTCCTTGATCGAGAACTCGACGAGGGTGTCGGGCAGCCGGTCGTCGGCCCCGATGCCGCGGCAGAGGTCCCAGGTGTGCACGACGCAGTCGGCGGTCAGCTCCGAGCAGTACGCGGAGCCGCGCGCGGGCCCGTAGGAGAGCTGTACGGTCCGCTCCAGCGCGCCGGACGCGGCGAAGGCGGCGTGCGCGGCGACCGAGGCCCTGTCCCACGCCGCGACCGGGTCGTCGCCGAGCACGTCCCCGGAGAAGGCGTCGCCGAGCTCCTCGACGGTGCGGCCCTCGGTGACCAGGGGCGGGATCCAGAGCTGCTCTGCGGTGACGTGGTTGACCAGGTCCCGCACGGTCCACTCCGTGCACGGGGTGGGCGCGCCCCACTGGTCGTCCCTGATGTCGCGCACCCGCTCACCGAAGAGCCGCAGCGCCTCGGCATGCCGTTCGAGCAGCGCGTCGGACATGACTCCCACCGTCCTCCACCAGGGGTGACTTCCGGGCGACCTCCCCTCGGAGCCACTCTCCTCGCACCCGGCCGACCGTGCCACCGACCCGGCCGGCCTGCCTGGCGGACACGGGATGTGTCCACATTCCAAAACGCATATCTCAAATGCCGAACTGATCCTTTACGGTGGTGGCAACGCTTCAACGACAAGGGGCAGGTACCGCCATGGTCGCCACGAACGACACGAACGCCGCCAGGGAGACCGCCGTCTACACGCACGGTCACCACGAGTCGGTGCTGCGCTCGCACCGCTGGCGCACGGCCGAGAACTCCGCCGGGTACCTGATCGGCGAACTGCGCCCCGGGATGGCGGTGCTGGACGTCGGCTGCGGCCCGGGCACCATCACGGCGGACCTGGCGGAGCTGGTCGCACCGGGCGGCCGGGTCACCGCCGTCGACGCGGCCGAGGGCGTCCTGGCGCAGGCCCGGGCCCACGTGGCGGAACGCGGCCTGGGCGACGCCGTGTCCTTCGCCGTCGCGGACGTGCACGCGCTGGACTTCCCGGACGACTCCTTCGACGTGGTCCACGCCCACCAGGTACTGCAGCACGTCGGAGATCCGGTACGGGCGCTGCGCGAGATGCGGCGGGTGTGCCGGCCGGGCGGGGTCGTCGCCGCGCGCGACGCGGACTACGCGGCGATGACGTGGTATCCGGCGACGCCGGGCCTGGACGGGTGGCTGGACCTGTACCGGCGGGTGGCCCGAGCCAACGGCGGCGAGCCGGACGCGGGCCGCCACCTGCGGGCCTGGGCCCGGCAGGCCGGCTTCACCGACGTGACCTCCTCGGCCACGGCCTGGTGCTTCGCCACCCCGGAGGAGACGGCGTGGTGGTCCGCCCTGTGGGCCGACCGGACCAAGGCCTCCGCCTACGCCGACGTCGCCGTCCGCGGCGGCCACGCCACGCCCGAAGACCTGACGGCCGCCGCCGAGGCCTGGCACACCTGGAACGCCTCCCCGGACGCCTGGTTCACGGTCCTGAACGCCGAGATCCTCTGCCGCGCCTGACCCGCGAGCACCTCCCCGCCGGCGCCTGCCCAGGGATCAGGAGGTGGCCGGCCGCATGCGGAAGTCGTAGGAGGGCGGCAGGGGGCAGTCGGTGAGGGCGGCCCACAGGTCGGACAGGGTTTCCTCGCCCTCCCGCAGGTCGGGGAGTTCGAAGCCGTCCTCGAAGACCCGGCGGGCCGCCCGCACATGGCCCTCCGCCGCGAGCAGCCGGGCCGCCAGCAACCGGAAGCGGCCCTGCTCGCGCAGGGCCGGCCGGAGCCGGTCCCAGACGGCGCGGGCCTGCGGCAGCCGGCCCGCCGCCAGGAGCGCGGCCATCGCCTCCCGGCCCAGCGCCGACTCCGCCGCCGTCCACGGACCGCCTCCACGGCTCTCCGCGGCCAGGTCCTCGAAGGCCGCCGCGAAGCCGTCGGCTGCCCGCGCCGCGTCGCCCGCCAGCGCGTCCGCCACCGCCAGACAGCGCAGCAGCGGCCACTGCGAGGGGGCGAGCGCCAGCCCGCGCTCCCAGCTCCGCACCGCCTGGGCGGTGTCCCCCGCGTGCCACTGGGCCACTCCCAGGTGGTACTCCGTCAGCGGGTCCGCGGGGGCCGTCTCCAGCATGTCCCGCCAGTGCGCGGCGACCAGGCTCGGGCCCGGCGGCACCGCCCGGCGCGGGGCGGGCAGGACACCGGTGCGCCACAGTTCCAGCCACGGCTCCTGCTCCTCGCCCAGCGTGGATTCCTCGAAGGGCGTACCCGGCAGCCGGTGCCCCGCGCACAGCACCTCCAGCGCTCCCCAGCCCGAACCGGCCGCCAGCCGCTCCCCCGGTTCGGTGTCGGCGCAGCCGCGCCACGCCTCGTATGCCGCGTCCACCCGTTCCCGGGGCAGTACGGCGTCCAGCGCGTCCTGCGCAGCGCCGCGGGCCGCCGCCCAGTCCGCGCCGTGCACCGCCGACGGCTCGGCCGCCAGCGGCCCGTACGCCTCCAGCCAGCTGAACTCCGCCCCGCCCTCCAGCCGGACGTGCTCCAGCTGGGTCCGGGCCAGCCCGGCCTGGATCTCGGCGTAGCCGCCCGTACCCGGCTCGGTCAGCCATTCCTGCCAGCGCCGCCCGCCGCCGCCCGCGCCCCACACGAACAGCTTGCGCCCCCGCAGCCGTGCCGTGGAGGTCTGCACGAGGCCCTCCCCGGCGGCGTCCAGGGAGGCGATCCAGGGCCGCTCCCCGTCCCGGACCTCGTAGAAGAAGTCGGCCGGGTACTCGCTGCGCAGCGGGTACGTACGGTCCGCGGCCTCCCACTCCGGGACAGGGATGCGGCGCAGCGAGCGCTCGTAGCCGAAGTGCCAGGCCTCGTCGGCGGGGGCCAGAACACGGCTGCCCGCGTCCTCGGGGACGGCGATGTTGGACCACCAGTACACGGGCGCGGGCCGCTCGTGCGGGTTGCGCACGCGGACGCCGACGTACAGGAACGCCGAGTCCTCCGGCAGCCACAGGTCCACCTGGAACGGCAGGTCCCGCAGCCGCTCCCACTCCCACAGCCGGACCATCGCGCCGCCGTCCGGGGCCGTGACCAGCGCGGCGTGCAGCGGGGCGCAGGAGAGGGTGGTGTGGCCGGTCGCGCCGGTGTTCCACTCGATGCCGCCGGAGAACCAGGCGCCGTTCAACGCGAAGTTGGCCGGCTGGAACACCGGGTTGCGGTAGAGCAGTTCGCGCCCCGTCGGCAGGTGGACCAGCGAGTGGATCCGCCCGCCCAGCCCCGGCAGCACGGTGACCCGCAGGTGCTCGTTCTCCATGACGACGGCCTCGAACTCCCGCTCCGTGCGCTCCCGTCCGTACCCGTCACGGATACGGACGGGCAGCAGCGAGCGCAGCGGCTCGTACCCGATCTGCCGGGCCATGTCGCGCGGCAGACCGTCGCGGGAACGCTCGTCCAGGACGTGCACGCTGTCGGGGGCGCGCAGGGCGGGCAGCGGGTTGTCGGAGCCCAACGGGGCTGCGGGGAGGGTCAGTAGAGCGCGTCGGACGGTGGTGGCCATGAGGAAAGGGAACACGCCACGGCGGCCGGTGCACAGGGGTTCCGCGGATCACCACCGGTCAGGATGACGCAAAGGCACCCGCCACCAGGTCCGCGAGCAGCGCGCCCGCACGGCCGTCCGGGTCGAGGTCCGGGTCGTAGATGGTGACGTTCAGCCCGACGCACCGCGGTGACCCCACCAGGACGCGCAGCAGTTCGGCGACCTCCTGCGGCAGCAGGCCCCCGGGGTCGGGGCTGTCCACGGCCGGCATCACCTCGGGGTCGAGCACGTCGGCGTCCAGGTGGACCCAGAACCCGTCGGTGACGGGCGGGTGCAGGCCGTCCAGCGCCGACCGGGCGACGGCGGCGGCGCCCCGGCGGCGGATCTCGCCGACGGTGGCCGCGAAGATCCCGGCTTCTGCCAGCTCCGGGAGGTCCGCGTCCCCGTCGCGCATCCCGAACAGCCGGACGTCCTCGTCCCGCAGGTACGGGGCGAGCCCCTCCAGGTCGCTGAGCGAGGGCTGCCCGCGGCCGGTGGCCAGAGCCAGTTCCTCGCCGCCCGCGGCTCCGACGGGACCGTTGACGGCGGTGTTGCCGGGGTGGCGGAAGTCGGCGGAGCCGTCGACGGCGGCCAGGCCGTAGCGGCCGGTCCGGCGCATGGCGAGGGAGGCGCCGAGCTGGATGGAGCAGTCCCCGCCGAGGACGACGGGGAACTCCCCCGCCCGCAGGTGGCGTTCGATCCTGTCGGCGAGGGTGACGGTGTAGGCGGCGAGCGCGTCGGCGTTGAAGACGCCGTCGCCCTCCACCCAGTCGCCGCGATCGTAGCGGGGCGGGACCACGACGCCTCCCTCGCGCGCCCCGAGCCTGCTCAGCAGGCCCTGCTCGCGCAGGGCGCCCGCCAGCTTGTAGACACCGGGGACGGCCCCGGGCGCGGGCGGCCGCAGACCGAGGTTGGACGGGGCATCGAGCAGTACCAGGGTGCGCATCCCCTCATCCTGCGCGATCCGGCGCCGCGACGGTGGCGATTACCCGGCAGGAACCCACAGCCCCGCCTGCCCGGTCCGGCCCCGGCGGACGCGCCGCCGGGGCCGGACCGGGCCCGTACCGGGCCCGTACGGTCAGCGGGTCCGTCCCGCGCAGCCGCGGACCGTGGGCGGGATCACTGCCAGACGTAGAGGTCGTAGAGCCCGCCGGCGTTGCGCACGCACTTGGCGCGGCCCGCGTAGGAGTCCCGCAGGGAGACGCACTCCCTCTTCGAGTACTCGCCGAGGAACACCCACCCGGCGGCATCCGCGGGTGACCGGTGGGCGGGCGCGACGGCGGCCTGGGTCGGGGCCGGGGCGGCGGAGGCCCCCGCAGCGCCCGTCACGAGGACGGCCGCACCGGCGGCGAGTGTGGCGAGGACCCGTATCACTGTGATGCGCATGCTCTCTCCCTTGTCCGTTGTCCGTTGTCCGTTGTCCGTGCCGTGTCCGCGGGAACGTTGCCTCGTCCCCGGTAACCGAGCGGGAAGTACCGCTCGCCGGACAGGATCCGCCCGGCGCGACACGGAAATCGACTCGATTCGGGCTGCCCCGAAACGAGCACGGCGGGGAGCATTCGGCACAGGCGGGTGAGGAGGCCGGTGTGCTGCGTCTGCACTTCACCGTGGAGGACCTGGCGCGGGTACGGGTCGAGGTACTGGGTCCGCTCGCGGAGACGTCCCTCGGGCTGTGGAACCTCCAGCGGCGCGACGCGAAGGCGCTGTTCGGCGGCTGGCGGGCCCGGACCGGCCCGCTCGTCACGGGCGACGGGCCGCACACAGCGCGGTTCCTCGGTTCTCCCGCCGGGGGGCTGGTGGACCTGTTCACCCTGGTCGGCGCCGCGGGCTGTCTGGGCGAGGGGCTGGAGCGGCTGGCGGGCGCCCCGGCGGACCGCCTGTGCGAGGAGTTCGCCGTGTGCGCGGGAACCGGCAGGGTGCGGTCCCCGTGGCTGGCCGGGCTGGCGGTGGCCGACCGGCGGTCCGTGGGGCGCCTCGCCCGCGCGCTGCGGGACTGCCACGAGGTGGCGGTCGCCCCGTACTGGGGGAACATCCGCCGGCACCTGGACGGGGAGGTGGCCCGTCAGGGGCGCCTCATGGTGGGCGGCGGGGTGGCGGCCCTGCTGGACGGCATGCGCCCGATGGCCGTGTGGAAGCCTCCCGTGCTGGAGGTCCCGGACTACCGGCCGGTCGTCCACCCCGGCGCCGACTACCACCTGGCGGGCCGCCCGCTGGTGCTTGCGCCGTCGGTGTTCTGCGGGCCGGTCCCCCAGCTGTTCGCCGGCCCCCGGGCCGATTCCGTGGTCATGGTGTATCGCGCCCTGCGCGATCCGGTCGACGCCGCCGCCCTGTGGGCAACACCCGCGGACGCACGGCGGGCCGGCGCACCGGTGCCGCCGGCCCTGGCCGCGCTCCTGGGGCGTACCAGGGCGGTCGTGCTGTGCGTGATGGCCGACCATCCCGCGTGCACGACGACGCAGCTCTCCCAGCGGGCGGGGATCTCACCGGCGAGCGCCAGCGAGCACGCCGCCACGCTGCGCGGTGCCGGACTGACCAGTCTGACCAGGGAGGGGAGGAACGCCCTTCACTCACTGACCCGTCTCGGCGCGATCCTTCTCGACGGCACCGGCACCGGCACCGGCACCGGCACCGGGGGCAACGGCCGCTTCCCCGGCGGCGACGGTCACGGCGGTGGCCATGTCAGCGGGCGCGCGGCATCTCGGCGGTGACGGCCCAGCGTTCGTGGTCGCGCCAGGCTCCGTCGACGTGGAGGAAGTCGGGCGAGAGGCCCTCCAGCCGGAAGCCGGCGCCGCGGACCAGCGCGATCGAGGCGGTGTTGCCGGGCTGGACGTTGGCCTCCAGGCGGTGCAGGCCGAGGCCCTCCCCGGTGGGGGCGAAGGCGTGGTCGAGGACCATGCCGAGGGCCTCGCGCAGGAGGCCCCGGCCCGCGGCGTGCGCGAAGGCCCCGTATCCGAGGGCCCCGCACCGGAAGGCGCCCCGCACGATGTTGTTGACGTTGACGAAACCGGCCAGGGCTCCGGTCCCGAGCTCGCACACGAGGAACCCTGCGCGGGCGTCGCCCTCGGTCAGCCGGGCCGCGTAGGGCTCGTACTCCTCGATGGTGCCGGGCGGGAACAGCCAGGGGCGGTGGAGGTCCCGGCTCTCGCGCACGCGCGCGGTGAACTCGGGCCCGTCGGCGATGCGGTAGGGGCGCAGGCCGACGCGCTCGCCCTCCCGGACGTAGCTGGAAAAGGTCATCGCCCCAGGCTATGCGTGTGACACGATCACGTCGTGATCACGGACGAGACGAGTGCGACGCTGCGCCGCCGGGCGGCGCTGAACAACGCCGGGTGGTGCGACGCCGTCTGCCGCGCGCACGGCCTGTCGCCGCGGTACGAGGGCGGGGACCTCTGGCTGAGCCCGGTACGGACACCGCCCCTGTACCCCGATGCCGTGACCCTGGACCCGGGCGTCGGGGCGGCGAGCGTGCTCCCGCCCATCGACACCGGCTCCCGCGGCTGCTCGGTGAAGGACAGCTTCGCCGCCCTGGACCTGTCCGGGGACGGTTTCGAGGTGCTCTTCGAGGCCCAGTGGATCCACCGTCCGGCCGGGGCGCCGGTCCCGACGGCGGACCCGTCCGCACCCCGGTGGTCGGAGGTCCGCGACGCCGCCGAGCTGGCGGCCTGGGAGGCCGCGTGGGACGGCGAGGAGGCCACCGGGCTGTTCCGGCCCTCCCTGCTCGGCGGTGACACCGTCTTCCTCGCCGGCCGCGTCGGCGACCGGATCGTCGCCGGGGCCGTCGCGCATTCCTGCGCCGGCGCGGTCGGCGTCTCCAACCTGTTCGCCCGCGACGGGATCGGCACCGACACGGCCTGGGCGGGAGCTCTGACCGCGATCGCCGCCCGCCGTCCGGGCCTGCCCGTGGTCGGCTACGAGCACGGCGAGGACCTGGACAGCGCCCTGCGCAGCGGATTCACCGCGATCGGCCCGCTGCGCGTCTGGCTGCACACCGCCTGAGGCGCGGCGCCCTGAGGCACCCCCTTCACCGCTGATCGTCCGTCAAGCTCCGTTGTCAGTGGCTCCCCATAGTGTGAACACATCACTCGGGGAGCTTCGGAAAAGGAGCACAGTCATGTCCGCACACAGGATTCAGCACAAGGTGAACCACGTCGCGCTGGTGGTGGACTGTTCGGGTTCCATGCGTCCGCACCAGAGCCAACTCATTCGCGTCGTGGACGAGTTCGTGGCGGGTTTGAAGGCCGAATCGGACAGCCTCGGCCACGAGACGCGGATCAGTCTCTATTCCTTCGACCACCGGGTGGAGAATCTGGTCTGGGACATGGACGTGAAGCACCTGCCGTCCATGCGGGGCCTCTACAGCGTGAAGAACGGCGCCACCGCTCTCATCGAGGCCTCCCTGAAATCCCTGGACGACCTCGGTCACATCTGGGAGGAATACGGCGAGCACAGTTTTCTCCAGATCGTGGTGACGGACGGCGAGGAGAACGCCTCCGGCGGGGACCGGCGGCACGACGGCGACATGAGCATCCTCGGCCCCTGGCTCGACCGGATCACGGCCAGGATGGGCGGGCTGCCGGACCACTGGACCTCCGCGATCCTCGTACCGAACTCCCTGGCGAAGCGGACCGCCCAGAACTACGGCTTCCCCGCGGGGAACATCGCCATCTGGGACGCCGACTCCCAGGAAGGCGTCAAGGAGGCGATCGGCACCGTGCGCGCCGCCGCCACCAGTTTCCTGCGCGGCCGCGAGAAGGGCGTGCGCGGCACGAAGAACCTGTTCGCGGTCGGCCAGGACCTTTCCGTCGACGACGTACGGGCGAACCTCGAACCGATCGCCGCCGACAAATTCCGGCTGCTGCAGGTCGATACGGACATGAACATCCGTTCCTTCGTCGACGCCCATCCCGAGGTGACCTACGAACGCGGCTCCTGCTACTACCAGTTGGGAACCCGGGTCCAGGTCCAGGCCGACAAGGAGGTCATCGTGGTCGAGAAGGAGACCGGCCGCGCCTACACGGGCGACGCGGCACGCAGCCTGCTCTTCGGTACCGGAATCCAGGGAACCGTCTCGGTGAAGGCGGGCCACAATCCCGCACTGGAGGTCTACGTGCAGAGCCGTTCGGCGAGCAGGAAGCTGAAGGCACGGACGCGCCTGCTCGTCCTGGTCTGAGATTCACGAAGAGGTTTCCAGGGGGAGCCTCGGGACATCGGTGCGTGCGCATCCGAAGACCTGCGCGTACAGCGACAGTTCGGCCTCCAGGGCCCGCACCATCGTGTCGGCGCGGCGGAAGCCGTGCCCCTCGCCCTCGAAGGCCAGGTAGGCGTGCGGTACCGGCCGGCCCCGCATCGCGGCCAGCAGCCGTTCCGCCTGGGCCGGCGGGCAGACCGGGTCCTCCAGCCCCTGGAGCAGGACGAAGGGCGCCTTGATCCGGTCGGCCCGGGCCACCGGGGAGCGTTCGCGGCACAGGACGGCGAGGGTCTGCGGCGGCCCCGCCAGGCCGTCGATGTAGCGGGACTCCAGATCGTGGGTCTCCTCGGCGAAGCCCCGCAGGTCCAGCACCGGATAGATGATCGCCGCGCACGCGTACAGGTCGGTCGCGGCCAGCGACGCCGCCGCCGTCCAGCCGCCCGCGCTGCCGCCGCGGATGGCGAGCCGGGCGGGGTCGGCGGTCCCTTCGGCGGCCAGCGCCCGGGCCACCGCCGCGCAGTCCTCCACATCCACCACACCCCACTGTTCGCGCAGCCGCTCCCGGTAGGCGCGGCCGTAGCCGGTGGAGCCGCCGTAGTTCACCTCGACCACGCCGATCCCGCGCGAGGTGAAGTAGGCGATGTGCAGGTCGAGTACGGGCGGCACGTGGTCGGTGGGCCCGCCGTGCGCCCACACCACGTACGGGGGCAGTTCGTCGGCGGGGGCCCGGCATGCCGGATGGTGCGGCGGGTAGACATGGGCGTGGATCTGCCGGTCGTCCGGGCCGAGGAAGGTACGGCTCTGCGGCTCCGGGTAGTAGGCCGGGTCCACCGGGTCCGGGCCCTGCGCGCCCACGACCCTGGCATGTCCGCCGGCGGTGTCCAGCTCGACCACCTCGTAGGCGCTGCGCGGGCTGGCGGCGACCCCGTAGACCCGGCTGCCGTGCACGGCGAGCGTCGGCTGCCAGGCCGTCCACGGGCCGGCCGCGTCCACCAGGTCGCCGCTCTCCGGGTCCAGGACGCCGAGCACCGAGGAGCCCTGGCCGTGCAGCACGGCGACGAGCCCGTCGGGCAGCGGGGCGATCCAGCGCAGTCCGGGCTTCCACAGCGCTCCCCCGAACTCCTCCTCCCGCAGGCACAGGTTGACGGCCCACCCCGTGTCCGGGTCCACCCGGTACGGGTTCCACCAGCCGCCGCGGTCGCTGACCGCGAGGAGGGTTCCGTCGGCCGTCCACTCCACCTGGGCGACCGACTCGTCGGGGCCGCCGAAGACCGTCCGCGCCCCGGACAGCTCTCCTGCCGCGGTGACCTCGGCCAGCTGCAGCTCGGTACCGTCCCAGGGCATCAGCGGGTGGTCCCACACCAGCCAGGCCGCACGGCGGCCGTCCGGGGAGAGCCGCGGTCCGGTGGTGAAGCGGTGCCGGCCGTCCGTCAGCTCCCGTACAGCCGCACGGTCCCCGGCGGCCGACCCGTCCAGCGGTACGGCGGCCAGGACCCGGCGCACGTCGGTCGGCGCGGGCCCGGTGAACTCCTCCAGCACGCACCACACTTCGTCCCCGCGCAGCACCGGGTCGGCCCACCGCAGCCCGCCGCCGGTGCCGGACACCGGGGTGAGGGGCCGCGGGTCCGGGGCGCCGGGCGCGTCCGGCTCGTACGCGTACAGCCGCTGGTCGGCGAAGTGGACGAAGACCAGCAGGGGTCCGCCCGCCGCCCGCTCGGCCCCCGCCCAGGGCAGGCCGCCGTACTCGGTGACCCGGCTGCGCACGTTCCACGGCGCGGGCAGCTCGCTGACCTCGCTCCTGGTACCGGACCCGGCGGGGCGGCGGCGCACGAGCGTACGACGGCCCGCCTCCCGCGGCCGGGGCTCGGTCCACCACACCTCGGGGCCCACCGTGCCGATGTACTCGGGCCGGCCGTCGCGGGAGGCCGCGAGCCCGGCGTCGATGGGCGAGGGCCAGCTCCCGTACGGCAGGGTCTGCGCGGCGGACATCACCGGGCCCCGCTCACAGGGTCCGCAGCGCGCGGTCGAGGACGCGGACGCCGAAGTGGAGGGCTTCGACGGGGACCCGCTCGTCCACGCCGTGGAAGAGAGACCAGTAGTCGAAGCCGGGCGGCAGTTTCAGCGGGGAGAAGCCGTAGCCGGTGATGCCGAGCCGGGAGAACTGCTTGGCGTCGGTGCCGCCCGCCATGCAGAAGGGCACCACGCGCCCGTCCGGGTCGAACCGCTCGACACACTCACGCAGGACGGCGAACGTCCGCCCGTCCACGGGTGCTTCGAGGGCGACCTCCCGGTGGTGGAACTCCCAGGTGACGTCGGGGCCGGTGAGCTCGTCGAGGGTGGCGATGAACTCGGCCTCGCCGCCGGGCAGCATGCGGCCGTCGACATAGGCGGTGGCCTCGCCGGGGATCACGTTCAGCTTGTAGCCGGCGCTGAGCATCGTCGGGTTGGCGCTGTTGCGGACGGTGGCCTCGACGAGGGCGGCGGCCGGGCCGAGCTTGCCGAGGACCGCGTCGAGGTCGAAGCCGCGGCGGCGCGGGTCGACGGACAGGCCCTGGAAGGCCGCGAGTTCGGTGATGCAGGCGGCGACGGTGGCGGTGAGCCGGACCGGCCACTCGTACGCGCCGATCCGGGCGACCGCGGCGGCCAGCCGGCTGACGGCGTTGGCCCGGTTCGGCTTGGAGCCGTGACCGGCGGTGCCGCGGGCGGTCAACTTGAGCCAGGCGGTGCCGCGTTCACCGGCGGCGATGGGGTAGAGGGACCGGCCGGGTCCGGTGTGGACGGTGAAGGCGCCGGATTCGCTCAGGCCTTCCGTGCACCCCTCGAAGAGTCCGGGATGCTCGTCGGCGAGGAAACCGGAGCCGTCGACGGCGCTGTCCTCCTCGTCGGCGGTGTAGGCGATCACCACGTCCCGGCGCGGGCGGACCCCGGCGCGCGCCCAGGCCCGTACGACGGCCAGCACCATCGCGTCCATGTTCTTCATGTCGACGGCGCCGCGCCCCCAGACGACACCGTCGCGGACCTCGCCGGAGAAGGGGTCCACACTCCAGTCCGCGGCCTCGGCGGGGACCACGTCGAGGTGGCCGTGGACGAGGAGGGCGGGGGCGGAGGGGTCGGTGCCCTCGAACCGGGCGACCACATTGGTGCGGCCCGGGGTGCGCTCCAGCAGGAGCGGTTCCAGGCCGGCGGCGGCGAGGCGTTCGGCGACGTACTCGGCGGCGGGGCGCTCCCGGCAGTCACCGCCGCCCCGGTTGGTGGTGTCGATCCTGATGAGGTCCGAGGTGAACGTGACGGCCTCGTCGAGGGCCACCGCGTCCACCACCTCCATGGCCTCGGCCGGAGCCCCGGTGTCGGTTGCGCGCATGTCAGCCATACTGCTCCTCCACGGCCGCCGAGACGACCGTCGTGACCGCCTTGAAGCTGCGGATCCCCTCGTACATCGTGGCGCTGGTGTAGGCGACCCTGCGCTCGCCGCTGCGCCGGACCCCCGGGACCACCGTGGCGGACATGGCCAGGTGTTCGGCGTCGAATTCCAGCTCCACCGTGTACGGGCCGCCGGGCGCGGGCTCGTAGCGGACGGCGAGCGCGGTGGCCTCCTTGGCCGCGGCGCGGATGTCGGCGGCGGTGCGGGCCGGGGTCCGGCAGACGGCGGCATAGCGCGAGACGTGGTCCTTGACGGCGACGGTCACCGCCTGTGGGGCGTAGCCGGCGGCGTCCACGCAGGTCAGGTCGTCGCCGGTGACCAGGATGACCGGGACGCCGTACTCGGCGACGACGTGGGCGTTGAGCAGTCCCTCGCTCGCGCGGGTCCCGTTGAGCCAGACCCCGGTGATGGAGTTGGCCAGGTAGGTGTGGGCGAGCACGCCTTCGGAACCGGCGCCCGTGTGGTAACCAACGAAGGCGACTCCGTCGACGTCGCCGCGCTGCACGCCCTCGACCATGGAGAGCGCCTTGTGGCGGCCGGTGAGCATCTCGGCCCGGGCGTCGAGCCGCTCCAGCAGCAGGTTGCGCATCGTCCAGTGGGCCTCGTTGATGACGACCCGGTCGGCGCCGCCGTCGTAGAAGCCGAGTACGGCCGCGTTGACGTCGGAGGTGAACAGGGAGCGGCAGCGCTCCCACTGGGGCGTGCCGGGCAGCACGTCTGCGGGCCAGGTGACGCCGGTGGCGCCTTCCATGTCGGCGGAGATGAGGATCTTCATCGGGCCCCCGGGCGGTCGGTTGCGCGGTCGCGCGCGACGCGGGCGGCACGCACTGCGCCCAGCCTAAGGGCTGTCCCCTCGTCCGGGGCGGATCAGCGCGCGGGCGCGCGGCCCGGCCGACCGGGCCGGCCGACCGGAACGCAGGGGCGGAAAGTCCACCCGATCCGGTGAGCGGCCCGGACCCCGCCCGAGCCCCGCCCGGGCCCCGCGCCCGGACACCGCCCGGGCCCCCTCGGGCCCGGGCAACGGCCTTGCTCAGGCCTTGCCTTCGACCTCCGCGGCGAGGTTGGCCAGCAGGGTGTCGTAGATCCGGGCGAGGCCCTTGGGCGCGAAGGTGCGCTCGAAGAAGCCGCCGATGCCGCCGGCGCCGTTCCAGACGGTGGTGACCACAGCCTTGGAGCGGCCCTCGCCGGCCGGGGTGACGACCCAGGTGGTGACCATGGAGGAGTTGCGGTCCTTCTCCACGAGCTGCCCGTCGGTGGGCTCGGTGACCTCGAGCAGGCAGTCGCGCACGCGCTTGCTGGTGGCCTGGAGCTTCCAGTGCACCAGGGTGCCCTCGCCGTCGCCGCCCTCGCGCACCTCGTACTCGCTGAAGTGCTCGGGCAGCAGCTTGCCCCGGCTTCCGCTGTAGTCGGCCAGCGTGTCGAAGACCGTCTCCGCGTCGGCCCCGATGATGCGCTCCGTGGTGGCCTCGACCTGCGCCATGCCTGTTCCTCCAGCAGTTGTGTCCGTGTGTCCGCTCGTCACGGCGAAGCCAACCACCTCCGGGGCGGTGGCCCAAATCCGGGCCGGCCGCCCGCCGCCGCGCGGCCCGGACCCGCACGATCATGGGAACGTTTGTTCTATTCTCTCGGCAGAGCCAGCAAGGGAGGCGCACCATGCGCTGGGAGAACCTGACCGAGGGCCCCGCCGGGCCGGCCGCGCTCTTCGGGGCCGGAGCCGTCGTGACCCGCACCATCGACACCCCCGAGTTCCGGGGGATCACCTTCCACGAAGTGCGGGCCCGGTCGATCGTCAACCGGGTGCCCGGCGCCTCGCGCATGCCGTTCGAATGGACCGTCAACCCCTACCGGGGCTGCAGTCACGCATGCGTGTACTGCTTCGCGCGCAAGACGCACAGCTATCTCGACCTCGACACCGGCCTCGGCTTCGACTCCCAGATCGTCGTCAAGACCAATGCCCCCGAACTGCTGCGCCGCGAGCTCGCCGCGCCCCGCTGGACCGGCGCGCACATCGCGATGGGCACCAACGTGGACTGCTACCAGCGCGCCGAGGGCCGCTACCGGCTGATGCCCGGGATCATCGAGGCCCTGCGCGACCGCGCCAACCCCTTCTCTATCCTCACCAAGGGCACGCTGATCCTGCGCGACCTGCCGCTCCTGCGCGAGGCGGCCGAGGTCACCGAGGTCGGCATCTCCGTCTCCGTCGGCTTCACCGACACCGCCCTGTGGCGGACCGTGGAGCCCGGTACGCCCTCCCCCGCCGCCCGGCTGAACGCTGTACGGACACTGACCGACGCCGGGATCGAGTGCGGTGTGCTGATGGCCCCGGTGATCCCCTTCCTCGGCGACTCCCCCGACCGGCTGCGGGCCACCGTGCGGGCGGTCGCCGAGTCCGGCGCCACCTCCGTGACACCCCTGGTACTCCATCTGCGGCCCGGGGCGCGCGAGTGGTTCACCGCCTGGCTGGGCGAGCACCACCCGCACCTCGTCGAGCGGTACGAGCGGATGTACGCGGGCGGCTCGTACGCGCCCACCTGGTACCAGCGGATGATCACCCGCCAAGTCCACGAACTCGCGGCCGAATTCGGCATCGGCCCGGCCCGGCGGGGCGCGGCGCGCAAGGCCGCCGGCCCCGAACACCCGGACGGGCCCGCCTCCGCCGGAGCGACCCAGCTCACCCTCCTCTGACGTCCATCGCTGTCTGAACGGTCATCACATCGGGCCAATGGCCCTTCCAATCCCGTCTTCCAGGCGTGGTTTCCGGGACGATTCCGCCCAGAACACTCGGCTGGGAGGCCCCATGCTCCACCCCTTGAAGAAGCGCGCCGCCGTCCTGCTGGCGACCTCCACCGTCGCCGCCGCCCTCGCGAGTCCGGTGACGGCCGCCCCGGCCGCGCCCGCCCCGGCGGAGCGGGCCGCGCAGGCCGCACTGCGCTGGACCGGCTGCGCGACCCCCCGCTACCCGACGCTCCAGTGCGCGTCCCTCGAGGTGCCTCTCGACCACGACCGGCCCGCCGGCCGGACGATCACCCTCGCGCTGACCCGGGTCCCGCACACCGCCAAGACCTCCCAGGGCCCCCTGCTGGTCAACCCCGGCGGGCCGGGCGGCAGCGGGCGCGCACTCGCCGGGTTCGTCGCCTCCGCCCTGCCCAAGGACGTGGCGGCGCAGTACGACGTGATCGGCTTTGACCCCCGGGGCGTCGGCAGGAGCGAGCCCGCCCTGGACTGCGGCGCCGGACACTTCAGCCCCGTCCGCCCCGACTCCGTACCGCAGGACGCGGCCACCGAGCGGGCCAACCTCGACCGCGTCCGGGCCTTCGCCGAGTCCTGCGGCGCCCGGCACGCGGACGTGCTGCCGCACATCGGCACGGTCTCGGCCGCCCGGGACATCGAGGTGCTGCGCACCGCCCTCGGCGCGCAGCGCATCAGCTACTTCGGCTACTCCTACGGGACCTACCTGGGCGCGGTGTACGCCAAGCTCCACCCGGGCCGGGTGCACCGGCTCGTCCTGGACTCCGTCGTCGACCCGAACGGGGTCTGGTACGAGGACAACCTCTCCCAGGACCTCGCCTTCGACGCCCGCCACAAGGCCTTCCTGGCGTGGGTCGCCCGGCACGACGCCACCTACCGGCTCGGCACCGACCCGGCGGCGGTCGAGGCGCGCTGGTACGCCATGCGCCAGTCGCTGCGCGGGGCCCCGGCCGGCGGCAAGGTGGGCCCGTCGGAGCTGGAGGACACCTATATGCCGGGCGGTTACTACAACGGCTACTGGCCCAACCTCGCCGACGCCTTCGCGGCGTACGCGGTGAAGAAGGACAGCAAGCCGCTGGTGGCGGCGTACGAGCGGTTCGGTGCGGTGGAACCCTCCGCGGGCAACAGCTACAGCGTCTACACCGCGGTCCAGTGCCGGGACTCGGCCTGGCCCCGGGACTGGAACGAGTGGCGCGCGGACATGTGGCGCACGCACACCAAGGCGCCGTTCATGACCTGGAACAACGCCTGGTACAACGCCCCGTGCGCGTTCTGGCCGACCGAGCCGCTGCAGGCCCCCGACGTGACCAACGCGGATCTGCCGCCGGCCCTGCTCCTGCAGGCGACGGACGACGCGGCGACCCCTTTCGACGGGGCGGTCAGCATGCGGGAGAAGCTGTCGGGCTCGGCCCTGGTGGTCGAGGAGGGCGGCGGCAACCACGGCATCGCCCTCAGCGGGAACAAGTGCCTGGACGAGAAGGTCGCCGCCTATCTGCGGACCGGGCAGGCGGCGGACGCCACCTGTCCCGCGCAGCCGGCCCCGCAGCCCACGACGGCGACCCGGGCCGTGCCCTCCTCGGCGGGCGGCGCCGCCCTGCACGGCCTGCTCGGCTTCCGCGGCTGACCGAACGCTCCTGCCGGGTCGGGCCCGCCGACGGGATCCGGCGGGCCCGCCCACGCGGGCCCGTGGGGCGCCGCGGGCCCGTGGGGCGCCGCGGGCCCGTGGGGCGCCGCGGGCCCGTCAGGTGTCGAGGGCGCGCAGGGCGGTCGTCGCCGCCACCGCGAGGCGGGGGTGGGACTGGGCGCGGGTGAGGACCTCGCGGGCGCGGGGATCGGCGAGGGCGCCCAGGCCCTCGACGCAGGCCAGCGCGACCCGCCAGTAGGGGTCGTTCGGTGACAGCAGCCGCGCCAGGGTGGCGATCAGGGCCGGTACGGACTCCGGGGCGCGCAGCGCGGTGAGCAGCCGGACGGGCTGGAGGGCGTAGGCGGTGCGCAGGCCATTGGTGGCGAGGGCCGCGGCCGCGCGGGCGGTGCGCGGGTCGTCGAGGACGGCCAGGGCCTCGGCGGCGGCCGCGCAGCGGGGCGGGTCCCGGTGGTTGAGGAGCAGGACGAGGGATTCGAAGGCGCGCCGGTCCCGGGCGAGCCCGAGCCGGTAGGCGGCCAGCTCGCGGGCCCACAGGGGCAGCCCGGCCGAGGTCAGGGAGGCGGCGAGGGCGTCGGGGGCGGCCGCGCGCAGCACCTCGTACTCGGGCGAGCCGCCCGCCTCCGCCCGCAGGCGCTCCAGCACGTCGTTCACGCGGCCCACCCTAGGCGGGCGGGGCGGGTGGCACGCCGGGTTCGCGCAGATGATCAAGGTCGGCTGATCGATGATCGATGATCGGTACATTTCGGCGGTACAGGTCACATCTCCGCGCTCTGGCGCGTCAGTTACCGGCGAGTTACTGTCGTTGCAACACGTACGAGGGCGGCCTGGTGACGCAGCCGCCTCGTGTCGGTCGGTTCGTTTCGCATGCACGGTATGACCCCGGGACAGGGTCGTGCCGCTTCCGCCCCCGGGGCTCCTTCCCGCCGGGCTCCCGTCCGGGCCGTTCCTGCCCCGGACTCCTCACCGCACGGCACTCCGTACGGCATCCGCGCGCGCTGTGCGCCGCGCGCTCCCTCAGTCGTCACCCTCTTCCACTGGAGTCCCTCGATGGACCGTCAGTCCAGTCAGCCCACCCTCCAGACCATCGCCGTCGTCGGCCTCGGCACGATGGGCACCGGCATCGCCGAGGTCCTCGCCCGCGCCGGCCGCGAAGTCATCGGCATCGACATCAGCGAGACCGCAGCCCGCCGGGCCTCGGCCTCCCTCGCCGCGGCGACCGCGCGTTCCGTCGCCCGGGAGCGCCTCACCGAGCAGGAGCGGGCGGACGTCCTGGCCCGTTTCCGCACCTTCACCGACCTGGCCGCCGCGGCCGAGGCCGATCTCGTGATCGAGGTCGTGCCGGAGTCGTACGAGGTCAAGCAGCAGGTGTTCCGCGAGCTCGACGCGGTCGTCCGGGCCGACACGATCCTCGCCACGGGCACGAACGCCCTGTCGGTGACCCGGCTCGCCGCCGAGTCCCAGCGCCCGGAGCGCGTGCTGGGCCTGCACTTCTTCAACCCGGTCCCGGCGATGAAGCTGGTCGAGATCGTCTCCTGCGTCCTGACCGCCCCGACGGCCGTGGAAGCGGTCACGGAGCTGGCCCGCGAGCTCGGCAAGGAGCCCGTCGCGGTCGGCGACCGGCCCGGATTCGTCGCGGACGGCCTGCTCTTCGGCTACCTCAACCAGGCCGCGGCCATGTACGAGGCGAAGTACGCCTCCCGCGAGGACATCGACGCGGCGATGCGGCTCGGCTGCGGCCTGCCCATGGGCCCGCTCGCGCTGCTCGACCTGATCGGCGTGGACACGGCCCGCACGGTCCTGGAGGCCATGTACGCCTCCTCCGGCGACCGCCTGCACGCCCCGGCCCCGATCCTGGGGCAGCTGGCCGAGGCCGGGCTGGCCGGCCAGAAGTCCGGGCGCGGTTTCTACACGTACGAGGCGCCCGGCAGCTCGGTGATCGTGCGTGACCTGCAGACCCCGCTGGACGGGTCGCTGCTGGGCGCGGGCCGCCCGGTGAGCTCGGTCGGCGTGGCCGGCTCCGGCACCATGGCGAGCGGGATCGCGCAGGTCTTCGCCCAGTCCGGGTTCGACGTGGTCCTGGCCGCGCGCAGCCAGGAGAAGGCGGAGGCCGCCAAGGCCGCCATCGGCAAGTCCCTGGGCCGTGCGGTGTCCAAGGGCAGGCTGACGCAGGAGGCCGCGGACGAGACCCTGGGCCGGATCACCCCGGCCGGGTCGCTGGACGCCTTCGCCGAGGTGGACCTGGCGGTGGAGGCGGTCGCCGAGGACCTGGAGGTCAAGCAGGAACTGTTCGCGGCGCTGGACAAGGTCTGCAAGCCGGGTGCGGTGCTGGCCACCACCACCTCCTCGCTGCCGGTCATCGCGGTGGCCCGGGTGACCTCGCGTCCGCAGGACGTGATCGGCATGCACTTCTTCAACCCGGCCCCGGCGATGAAGCTGGTCGAGGTGGTCCGGACCGTCCTGACCGCCGACGACGTGCACGCCACGGTCCGCGAGATCTGCGTGAAGGTGCGCAAGCACCCGGTGGACTGCGGGGACCGGGCCGGCTTCATCGTGAACGCGCTGCTGTTCCCGTACCTCAACAACGCGATCAAGATGGTCGAGGAGCACTACGCGAGCCTCGACCAGATCGACGCGGCGATGAAGCTGGGCGGCGGCTACCCGATGGGACCGTTCGAGCTGCTCGACGTGGTCGGCCTCGACGTCTCGCTGGCCATCGAGAAGGTCCTCCACAAGGAGTTCCGCGACCCGGGCCTGGCCCCGTCCCCGCTGCTGGAGCACCTGGTGGCGGCGGGCTGCCTGGGCCGGAAGACCGGCCGCGGATTCCGTGAGTACGCCCGGCGGTAACCGAGCGGGCCACGAGCCGGATGCGTGGGGAGGGCTGCTCGGGTCCGCCGGACCCTCACGGCGGACTGACCCTCCCGAGCCCAGTGCGGGCTCTCCCCCGCATCCACCCCTCTCCCACCCCCCTCAGGCGCGCTCCCCTGCGCGAATGAAGTACTTTCGCTCTATGTCCCAGCCCGCCAAGACCTCGCCCCGCGCCTCCTCGGCCACCGACGCCCCGGAGAGTCCGGCCGGCACCAAGGCGGCCGCACAGCGGCTCAAAATGCGCCGCGAGCTGGCCACCGCGGCCATGGAGCTGTTCGCGACCAAGGGGTACGAGGCGACGACGGTCGACGAGATCGCCGCGACGGCCGGGGTCGCGCGGCGGACCTTCTTCCGGCACTTCCGGTCGAAGGAAGAGGCGATCTTCCCCGACCACGACGACACCCTGATCCGTGCCGAGGCGGTCCTGGACGTGGCCCCGGCGCACGAGCACCCGCTCGACACGGTGTGCCGCGGGATCAAGGAAGTCATGAAGATGTACGCCGCCTCGCCGGCGGTGTCGGTGGAGCGCTACCGGCTGACCCGCGAGGTGCCGGCGCTGCGGGAGCGGGAGATCGCCTCGGTGGCCCGGTACGAGCGGCTGTTCACCCGCTATCTGCTGGCGCACTTCGACGAGACCGACCACCACGACGGCAACGACGACCCGCTGCTGGCCGAGGTGGCCGCCTCGGCGGTGGTCACGGCCCACAACCACGTGCTGCGGCGCTGGCTGCGGGCCGGCGGCCAGGGTGACGTGGAGGCGCAGCTGGACCACGCCTTCTCCATCGTCCGCAAGACCTTCGGCACCGGGATCGGCGCGGGCCGCACCCTGAGCCCGGCGGCGCCCTCGGCGCCGGCGGCGGTGCGGGCCGAGGGCGAGGTGCTGGTGGCGGTGGCGCGGACCGACGCGCCCCTGGACGAGGTCATGCGGACCATCGAAGAGGCACTGCGCGCGAGGTAGCCGAACCGGAAGCGATGCTCGTCACAGCGGCCGCCCCCGAGAGGGGGGCGGCCGCTTTCGTATGTCCGGCTTGCCCCTACTCGGCGGTAACTCTGATCGATCATCGCTCATCTGCGCAGGTCAATAGGCAAATGAGAGAAAGTTTTGGCACGCGGTGCCTTGCCGGGTGACACGGGGTGCCATACGTTGAAGTCGTCCGGATGTCCCCGCGACCCACGCCCACACGGCACGGAACGCGCCCCGGACGCCTGCGTCACCAGGCACCCGCACGCCCCACCACGGGCGGCGCCCAGCACCACAGCACAGCCGGACCGACGGCACACCGCACCCGCTCCACGCACCCGTTCACCTCAGCGCACCCTCATCAGCGCTAGCCGGAGGCTCACCGTGAAGGACATCCTGGACGCGATTCAGTCGCAGTCCGCCACCGCCGCAGACTTCGCGAACCTGCCGCTGCCCGACTCCTACCGCGCGATCACCGTGCACAAGGACGAGGCGGAGATGTTCGCCGGACTCACCACGCGCGAGAAGGACCCGCGCAAGTCCCTGCACCTCGACCACGTCCCGCTCCCCGAGCTGGGCCCGGGCGAGGCCCTGGTGGCCGTCATGGCCTCCTCGGTCAACTACAACTCGGTGTGGACCTCGATCTTCGAGCCCGTCTCCACCTTCAGCTTCCTGGAGCGCTACGGGCGCCTGTCGGAGCTCACCAAGCGCCACGACCTCCCGTACCACGTCATCGGCTCCGACCTCGCGGGCGTCGTCCTGCGTACCGGCCCCGGCGTCAACGCCTGGAACCCGGGCGACGAGGTCGTCGCACACTGCCTCTCCGTCGAGCTGGAGTCCTCCGACGGCCACAACGACACGATGCTCGACCCCGAGCAGCGCATCTGGGGCTTCGAGACCAACTTCGGCGGCCTCGCCGAGATCGCGCTCGTCAAGTCCAACCAGCTGATGCCGAAGCCCGACCACCTCAGCTGGGAGGAGGCCGCCTCCCCCGGCCTGGTCAACTCCACCGCCTACCGCCAGCTGGTCTCCAACAACGGCGCCGGTATGAAGCAGGGCGACAACGTCCTGATCTGGGGCGCCAGCGGCGGCCTCGGCTCGTACGCCACCCAGTTCGCCCTCGCCGGCGGCGCCAACCCGATCTGCGTCGTCTCCTCCCCGGAGAAGGCCGACATCTGCCGGTCCATGGGCGCCACCGCGGTCATCGACCGCAACGCCGAGGGCTACAAGTTCTGGAAGGACGAGAACACCCAGGACCCGCGCGAGTGGAAGCGCTTCGGCGCGAAGATCCGCGAGCTGACCGGCGGCGAGGACATCGACATCGTCTTCGAGCACCCGGGCCGCGAGACCTTCGGCGCCTCGGTCTACGTCACCCGCAAGGGCGGCACCATCACCACCTGCGCCTCGACCTCGGGCTACATGCACCAGTACGACAACCGCTACCTGTGGATGTCGCTGAAGCGGATCGTCGGCTCGCACTTCGCCAACTACCGCGAGGCGTGGGAGGCCAACCGCCTGATCGCCAAGGGCAAGATCCACCCCACCCTGTCGAAGGTCTACTCCCTGGAGGAGACCGGCCAGGCCGCCTACGACGTCCACCGCAACCTCCACCAGGGCAAGGTCGGCGTCCTCGCGCTCGCCCCCGAGGAGGGCCTGGGCATCCGCAACCACGAGATGCGCGCCCAGCACATCGACGCCATCAACCGCTTCCGCAACGTCTGAGTCCGTTCAAAGGCCTAAGGGACAGCCTGAGATGACAGAGCGCCAGAAGGACCGTCCGTGGCTCATGCGGACGTACGCCGGCCACTCCACGGCCGAGGCGTCCAACGAGCTGTACCGCCGCAACCTCGCCAAGGGCCAGACCGGCCTGTCGGTCGCGTTCGACTTGCCGACGCAGACCGGCTACGACCCCGACCACATCCTCGCCCGCGGCGAGGTGGGCCGGGTCGGGGTCCCGGTCTCCCATCTGGGCGACATGCGGCGGCTGTTCCAGGACATACCCCTGGAGCAGATGAACACCTCGATGACGATCAACGCCACCGCCATGTGGCTGCTGGCGCTCTACCAGGTGGCCGCCGAGGAGCAGGGCGCGGACATCTCCCAGCTCCAGGGCACCACCCAGAACGACATCGTCAAGGAGTACCTCTCGCGCGGGACGCACGTCTTCCCGCCGGGGCCGTCCCTGCGGCTGACGACCGACATGATCGCGTACACGGTCAACCACATCCCGAAGTGGAACCCGATCAACATCTGCAGCTACCACCTGCAGGAGGCCGGGGCCACCCCGGTCCAGGAGATCTCGTACGCGATGTCCACCGCGATCGCCGTCCTCGACTCGGTGCGCGACTCGGGGCAGGTTCCCGAGGAGCGCTTCGGCGAGGTGGTCGCCCGCATCTCCTTCTTCGTGAACGCGGGCGTCCGCTTCATCGAGGAGATGTGCAAGATGCGCGCCTTCGGCCGCATCTGGGACAAGGTCACCAAGGAGCGCTACGGCATCGAGAACGCGAAGCAGCGCCGCTTCCGTTACGGCGTCCAGGTCAACTCCCTGGGACTCACCGAGGCGCAGCCCGAGAACAACGTCCAGCGCATCGTGCTGGAGATGCTCGCGGTCACCCTCTCCAAGGACGCCCGCGCCCGCGCGGTGCAGCTGCCCGCCTGGAACGAGGCGCTGGGCCTGCCCCGGCCCTGGGACCAGCAGTGGTCACTGCGCATCCAGCAGGTCCTCGCCCACGAGAGCGACCTGCTGGAGTACGACGACATCTTCGCCGGATCCCACGTCATCGAGGCCAAAGTCGACTCCCTGGTCGCCGACTGCCTGGCCGAGATCGACCGGATCCAGGAGATGGGCGGCGCCATGGCCGCCGTCGAGTCCGGTTACCTCAAGGGCGAGCTGGTCTCCTCGCACGCCGAACGGCGGGCGCGGATCGAGGCCGGCGAGGACAAGATCGTCGGTGTCAACTGCTTCGAGCAGACCGAGGAGAATCCGCTCACGGCCGACCTGGACGGCGCGATCATGACGGTCGACCCGGCAACGGAGGCCTTCACCGTCGAGCGGATCGGCCGCTGGCGCGCCGAGCGCCAGGAGTCCTCGGACCGCCAGGGGAACGGCGACCCGTTCGTCTTCCCCACCACCCAGCAGGCGCTGGAGCGCCTGAAGGAGGCCGCGGCGGGCACCGAAAACCTGATGGAGGCCACCCTGGAGTGCGCCCGGGCCGGTGTCACCACCGGCGAGTGGGCGGGCGCCCTGCGTGAGGTGTTCGGCGAGTTCCGCGCGCCGACCGGCGTCTCCTCGGCCCCCGTCGCCGTCACCGCCGAACCGGGCACTCCGATGCACGAGGTCCGCGAGAAGGTCGCCCGCACCGCCGACGAGCTCGGATCGGGCCGGCTGCGCCTGCTGGTGGGCAAGCCCGGCCTGGACGGGCACTCCAACGGCGCCGAGCAGATCGCCGTCCGCGCCCGCGACGCCGGCTTCGAGGTGGTCTACCAGGGCATCAGGCTGACGCCCGAGGAGATCTCCTCCGCCGCGCTGGCCGAGGACGTGCACTGCGTGGGACTGTCCATCCTGTCCGGATCGCACAGCGCCCTCGTCCCGGACGTCCTGGAGCGGCTGCGCACGGCGGGGGCGGGTGACATCCCCGTCATCGTCGGAGGCATCATTCCGAACGCCGACGCCGTCGCGCTCAGGGCCGCGGGTGTCGCCGCGGTCTTCACGCCGAAGGACTTCGGCATCACGGAGATCATCGGCCGTATCGTCGACGAGATCCGCAAGGCCAACAAGCTCGCTCCCCTCGACACAGACAACGCACTCGTTGCAAGCACGGAGGTCCCCGCATGACCACGCCAGTCCACCCGGTGAACCGCCTTCGCCCGCGTCGCTCCTGCCTCGCGGTGCCCGGCTCGAACCCGCGGTTCCTGGAGAAGGCCCAGGGCCTGCCGGCCGACCAGGTCTTCCTGGACCTGGAGGACGCCTGCGCCCCGCTCGCCAAGGAAGGCGCCCGCCACACCATCGTGGACGCGCTGAACAACGGCGACTGGACCGGTAAGACCCGCGTCGTGCGCGTCAACGACTGGACCACCCACTGGACCTACCGCGACGTCATCACGGTCGTCGAGGGCGCCGGCCAGAACCTCGACTGCATCATGCTGCCGAAGGTCCAGGACGCCCAGCAGGTCGTGGCCCTCGACCTCCTCCTGACCCAGATCGAGAAGACCATGGGCTTCGAGGTCGGCAAGATCGGCATCGAGGCGCAGATCGAGAACGCCAAGGGCCTGGTGAACGTCGACGAGATCGCCGCAGCCTCCCCCCGGCTGGAGACCATCATCTTCGGCCCCGCCGACTTCATGGCCTCGATCAACATGAAGTCGCTGGTCGTGGGCATGCAGCCGCCCGGCTACCCGGCGGACGCCTACCACTACATCCTGATGCGGATCCTGATGGCGGCCCGCACCCACAACCTCCAGGCGATCGACGGCCCCTTCCTGCAGATCCGCGACGTGGACGCCTACCGCGAGGTGGCCGGCCGGGCCGCCGCGCTGGGCTTCGACGGCAAGTGGGTGCTGCACCCCGGCCAGGTCGACGCGGCCAACGAGGTCTTCTCCCCCTCCCAGGAGGACTACGACCACGCCGAGCTGATCCTCGACGCCTACGACTGGTGCACCTCCGAGGCCGGCGGCAAGAAGGGCTCCGCGATGCTCGGCGACGAGATGATCGACGAGGCCAGCCGCAAGATGGCCCTGGTCATCGCGGGCAAGGGCCGGGCGGCCGGCATGGAGCGCACCACCAAGTTCGAACACCCCTCGACCGAGAAGAAGGCGGAGGCCTGAGCGCCATGCAGTTCGGACGCACGTACGAGGAGTTCGAGGTCGGGGCGGTCTACAAGCACTGGCCCGGGAAGACGGTCACGGAGTACGACGACCACCTCTTCTGTCTCCTGACCATGAACCACCACCCGCTCCACATGGACGCGAACTACGCCGAGAACACAACCGACTTCGGCAAGAACGTGGTGGTGGGCAACTACATCTACTCGCTGCTGCTCGGCATGTCCGTGCCGGACGTCTCCGGGAAGGCCATCGCCAACCTGGAGATCGAGTCCCTGCGGCACGTGGCGCCGACCTTCCACGGCGACACGATCTACGGCGAGACCACGGTCCTCGACAAGACCCCGTCGAAGTCCAAGAACGACCGCGGCATCGTCTACGTCGAGACCAAGGGCTACAAGCAGGACGGCACCCTCGTCTGCGTCTTCCGGCGCAAGGTGATGGTCCCGACCGAGACGTACATCAAGGAGCGCGGCGGCGAGCAGCCCGGCCGCCCCCAGCTGAAGACCCAGGAGAAGTAGCCATGGCCCGACTCGCCCAGACCGCCGGGCTGACCGACGTCCAGCGGGAGATCCTCAAGACCGTCCGCGAGTTCGTCGACAAGGAGATCATCCCGGTCGCCACCGAGCTGGAGCACCGCGACGAGTACCCGCAAGCGATCGTCGACGGTCTCAAGGAGCTCGGCCTCTTCGGGCTGATGATCCCGGAGGAGTACGGCGGCCTGGGTGAGTCGCTCCTCACCTACGCCCTGTGCGTCGAGGAGATCGCACGGGGCTGGATGTCCGTCTCGGGCATCATCAACACGCACTTCATCGTGGCGTACATGCTCAAGCAGCACGGCACGCAGGAGCAGAAGGACCACTTCCTCCCGCGCATGGCGCTGGGCGAGGTGCGCGGCGCGTTCTCGATGTCCGAGCCGGCGCTCGGCTCGGACGTGTCGGCCATCACGTCCAAGGCGGTGAAGGACGGCGACGAGTACGTCCTGAACGGCCAGAAGATGTGGCTGACGAACGGCGGCAGCTCCACCCTGGTGGCCGTTCTCGTCCGGAGTGACGAAGGACACCCCGAGGGCACCGCGCCCCACAAGTCGATGACGACCTTCCTCGTCGAGAAGGAGCCCGGCTTCGGTGAGGTCCGCCCCGGCCTGACCATCCCCGGCAAGATCGACAAGATGGGCTACAAGGGCGTCGACACGACCGAGCTCATCATGGACGGACTGCGCATTCCGGCCAATCGCGTCCTCGGCGGCCAGACCGGCCGAGGGTTTTACCAAATGATGGACGGCGTCGAGGTCGGCCGCGTCAACGTGGCGGCGCGTGGCTGCGGTGTCGCTCAGCGTGCCTTCGAGCTGGGCGTCTCGTATGCCCAGCAACGTCACACTTTCGGCAAGGCGATCGCCGAACACCAGGCCATCCAGTTCAAGCTGGCCGAGATGGCTACCAAGGTCGAAGCCGCTCATGCGATGATGGTGAACGCAGCACGCAAAAAGGACTCCGGGGAACGAAACGACCTCGAAGCAGGGATGGCGAAGTACCTCGCCTCCGAGTACTGCAAGGAGGTGGTCGAGGACGCCTTCCGCATCCACGGTGGATACGGATTCTCGAAGGAGTACGAGATCGAGCGCCTCTACCGCGAGGCTCCGATGCTGCTCATCGGTGAAGGTACCGCCGAGATCCAGAAAATGATCATCGGGCGACGCCTGCTCGAGGAGTACCGACTCCAGGGCTGAAAGTCCCTTTTGCGGCGGATCCTCCCTGGGTCCGTCGCGACAAGGTCACTACCAGTCACTGGCCGACGGCCATCGACTCGGCTTCTGGCTTGCCCAGTTGTTGCGCGCAACCGATAGCATTCCAGTAAAGCCGCCGTCCCGTCCCCCTGTTTGCGGCGCGGCAATCACCCGCTACGAAGGTCATCCATGCCCCACAGCCAAACCTCTGCACCCCGCGACAGCCGACTCGGCGTACGTCTCGCCCGCGGAGCATCGCCGTGGCTTCTGCCGACCGTCGCCACCGCGGCGCTCAGCCTCACCCGGGCCCGCAAGTCCGGACGCTGGGCCGCCGCGGCCGTGCCCGCAACCGCGCTCGCCGCGGGCATGCTGTGGTTCTTCCGCGACCCCGAGCGTGAGATCGCCCAGGGCCGTGTCATCTCGCCCGCCGACGGTGTGGTGCAGAGCATCATGCCGTGGAAGGACGGACGGACCCGGGTCGCGATCTTCATGAGCCCGCTCAACGTCCACGTCAACCGCGCGCCCCTCGCGGGCACGGTGACGTCCGTGGAGCACATCCCCGGCGGATTCGTCCCGGCCTTCAACAAGGAGAGCGAGAACAACGAGCGCGTTGTCTGGCACTTCGACACCGAGCTCGGCGACATCGAGATGGTGCAGATCGCCGGCGCCGTCGCCCGGCGCATCGTCCCGTACCTGCCGGCCGGCACCAAGGTGGAGCAGGGCGAACGCATCGGTCTGATCCGCTTCGGTTCCCGCGTCGACATCTACCTCCCGGAGGGCGTCGAAGTCGCGGTCGAGGTCGGTCAGGCCACCACCGCGGGGGTGACACGAATTGACCGTGACTGACCCTGAGACTCCGGCCACCGGCTGGGTGCCCGAGTCCACCGAGGAGGAGTCCGCCGAGGACGACATGCCGCTCTCGCTGCGGCTGTCGATAGCGGACACCCTCACCCTCGGCAACGCCACGTGCGGATTCATGGCGGTGTACTTCACCACCACCGGAATCCTCATCCCGCACCTCACCGGGAGCGGCGAGACGGGCATGGCCCGCAACAGCGCGGCCACGGCCGTGATACTGATGCTGCTCGCCGCGGTATTCGACCTCTTCGACGGCATCGTGGCCCGCAAGCTGCGCAGCTCGCCGATGGGTGCCGAGCTGGACAACCTGTCCGACCTGATCAGCTTCGGCCTGGCGCCGGCCTACTTCGTCCTGGTCTACGGCATGGTCGCCGTCGACGCGGACCAGAAGATGTCGGCACTGGCCGCGATCGTGGTGCTGCTCGCCGTGGTGCTCCGGCTCGCGAGATTCAGCTGCGTGACGATGAAGGACGGCATGTTCCAGGGCATGCCGAGCCCCTTCGGCGCGCTGACGGTCGTCTCGATCGTCCTGCTGGAGCTGCCGTTCATCCCGACGCTGCTGGCGATCATCGGGGTGGCCTGGCTGATGGTGAGCCGGGTCGAGTACCCCAAGCCGCGGGGTGTCCTCGCGGTGGCGATGCTCTGCTGGATCATCAGCGCGATGGGGCTCCTGGCGGCCTGGGCATTCGACGCCCCGGGCGGCCAGCTGCTGCTCCAGACCGGCTGCGCCCTGCAGATCGCGATGGCGGCGACGATCCCGCTGTTCGCGACGACGCGGAGGGCGAACACCTTCCGGCACAACCGGCGCGAGGCCCGAGCGACGTCGCTGCGCTAGCTCGGCAGGTTCGAGGAGGCCCCGGATGCCATCGGCATCCGGGGCCTCTGCGCGTCCGGGGCTGGGCGGTGGTGGGGCTGGGCGGTGGCGGGGCTGGGCCGGGGGCGGCGGCGGGGTGGGGAGTGTCCGGGGTAGGCATGATTTATGGCCCCCGAGCAGTACCGCACAGAACTCGGCGGCGAGGGCCACAAATCACGTTTGACACCCCGGACACTCCCCACCCCGCCACCGCCCCCTCCCGTCCGTCCCCGACCCGCGCCATGTCTCCAGAACGGCTGTCCCCGCCCGACCCGCGGGGCGGGCGGGGACAGGGGGCAGGGGGCAGCCTCCCAGGGCACTTACGGCGCCCCGTGGCCTCCGAGCCGCTGCCCGTGGGAAGGGGGACTGTGTCCGTCACCCGCCCCTAAGGCCAGGTGAAGGGCTGGCGGCCTGGCTGGCCGCCTGGCCGTACCGGCCCCTGGGGCCTACGGTGGCGGGCCGGCTGGCTGGTGTGCCGGCGGCGCGGGCGGGGACGGGGTCGGTGGTGGGGCGGGGGTCGTCCGGGGTGTAAAACGTGATTTGTGGCCCTCACCGCCGAGTACTTTCCGGATGGGTCCGGGGGCCATAAATCATGCCTACCCCGGACGGCCCCCGCCCCGCCGCCGGCCACGGCCCCGCCCCCACCACCGACCCGGCCCCGCCCCGCCCCGCCCCCACCCCCGCTAGCCTTGATGTCGGAAAACCGCCAGCCGCCGGCGATCACGCCCCGGATCCTGGAGCCATGCACACCGACACCGAGCGTTGCGTAAGGGCCGTGCAGTCGAAGGACGCCCGCTTCGACGGCTGGTTCTTCACCGCCGTCCTGACCACCCGGATCTACTGCCGTCCCAGCTGTCCCGCCGTCCCCCCGAAGGTCGAGAACATGACCTTCCTGCCCAGCGCCGCCGCCTGCCAGCAGGCCGGGTTCCGTGCGTGCAAGCGGTGCCGGCCCGACACCAGCCCCGGTTCTCCCGAGTGGAACGCCCGCGCCGACGCCGTCGCACGTGCGATGCGGCTGATCCGGGACGGCGTCGTCGACCGCGAGGGCGTCCCCGGCCTGGCCGCCCGCCTCGGCTACTCCACCCGCCAGGTGGAGCGCCAGCTGGGCGCGGAGCTCGGCGCCGGCCCCCTCGCCCTGGCCAGGGCGCAGCGCGCGCAGACGGCCCGGCTGCTCATCGAGACCTCCGAGCTGCCGATGGGCGACATCGCCTTCGCGGCCGGCTTCTCCTCCATCCGGACCTTCAACGACACCGTCCGCGAGGTGTTCGCCCTCTCCCCCAGCGAGCTGCGGGAGCGGTCCGTGAAGGCCGGCCGGAGGAAGGACGCCCCGCCCCGGATCCCGGGGACGATCAGCCTGCGGCTGCCGTTCCGCACGCCCCTGAACCCCGACAACCTCTTCGGCCACCTCGCCGCGACCGCGGTCCCCGGGGTCGAGGAGTGGCGCGACGGCGCCTACCGCCGCACCCTGCGCCTCCCCCACGGCACCGGGGTCGTCGCCCTCACCCCGCAGCCCGACCACATCGGCTGCCGCCTCGCCCTCACCGATCTGCGCGACCTGACCATCGCCATCAGCCGCTGCCGCTGGATGCTCGACCTCGACGCCGACCCCGAGGCCGTCGACGAGCAGCTGCGCTCGGACCCGCTGCTGGCGCCGCTGGTGGACAAGGCTCCCGGCCGCCGGGTTCCCCGTACGGTCGACGCGGCGGAGTTCGCCGTACGGGCCGTGCTGGGGCAGCAGGTGTCCACGGCGGCGGCGCGCACGCACGCCGCCCGGCTGGTCACGGCGTACGGCGAGCGCGTCGAGGACCCGATGGGCGGGCTGACCCACCTCTTCCCCTCCCCGCAGGCCCTGGCCGGGCTCGATCCGGAGTCGCTGGCCCTGCCGCGCAGCCGGCGGGCCACGCTCACCACCCTGGTCTCGGCGCTGGCCGACGGTTCGCTGCCGCTCGGCTTCGACAGCGACTGGGACGCGGCCCGTGCGCAGCTCTCGGCGCTGCCCGGTTTCGGTCCGTGGACGACGGAGGTGATCGCGATGCGGGCGCTGGGCGACCCGGACGCGTTCCTGCCGTCCGATCTGGGTGTCCGGCGCGCGGCGCAGGGGCTCGGCCTGCCGTCCACCCCCTCCGCGCTGACGGCGCGGGCCGCCGGCTGGCGGCCGTGGCGTGCGTACGCCGTCCAGTACCTGTGGGCCACGGACTCCCACCCCATCAACCACCTGCCCGTCTGAGGAGCAGCAGTCATGCGAACCGCCGTGAACAGCAGCAAGCAGCACACCGTCGTCGACAGCCCGTACGGTCCGCTCACCCTGGTGGCCGTGGACGGCGTCCTGAGCGGTCTGTACATGGCCGGGCAGCGGCATCGGCCGGCCGAGGAGTCCTTCGGGGAGCGGGTGGCGGCCACGGAGGAGCCGTTCCCCGAAGTGGCGCGTCAGCTGACCGCCTATTTCGCCGGGGAGTTGACCGCTTTCGACCTTCCGCTGCGGCTGGAGGGCACGGAGTTCCAGCGCAGTGTGTGGGAGCAGCTCGTGCGGATCCCGTACGGCGAGACGTGGTCGTACGGGGAGCTCGCGGCGAGGCTGGGCAAGCCCAACGCCTCGCGCGCGGTGGGGCTGGCGAACGGGAAGAACCCGGTCGGGATCATCGTGCCGTGCCACCGGGTGATCGGTGCTTCCGGCAGCATGACCGGCTACGGCGGCGGGGTCGAGCGCAAGGTGCGGCTGCTGGCGTTCGAGGCCGGTCAGGGCCTGACGTCGTAGAGGGCGTTGAAGGGGTCTTCGGTGGGGCAGCGGGTGACCTCGCCGAAGCCGGCTTCGGTGCACAGGGCGCGGACGGTCGTCTCGGGCAGGCCGCAGGTGCCGAGGGCGGCGCCGTCGTCGGCGAGGGACGTGGTCATGCAGTAGAAGACGCTGAATCCGTACATCAGGGAGGCGGCCGGGCCCACGTTGTCCTCGGGGCGGTCGCGGGAGTTGGCCTCCAGCATGAGGTAGTCGCCGTTGTCCTTGACGGCGGACCTGATGGCGGCCAGCAGGCCCCGCGGGTCCGCCGCGTCGTGGATGACGTCGAAGGTGGTGACGATGTCGTAGCGGTCGGGGAGGCCCTGGGCGACGTCGAGGGTGCGGAAGGTGACCCGGTCGGCGACTCCTGCCCGTTCGGCGTTGGCGCGGGCGCGTTCGACCTGTGCCGGGAAGACGTCGAAGCCGGTGAAGCGTGAGCGCGGGAAGGCCTTGGCGAGCACGATCAGGGCCCGGCCGGCGCCGCAGCCGACGTCGGCGACGTGGCTGCCGCGTTCGAGTTTGCCGATGACGTGCGGGAAGGTGGAGAGCCAGTCGTCGATCATGACGCTCTCGAACCAGCTGCCGGTGAAGCGGCTCATGCCGTCGAACACGGCGGGCGGGTAGGCGGCCTGTGGTACGCCGCCGCCCGTGCGGAAGGCCTCGACGAGTTGTTCGTAGGGCTGCCAGAGGCCGGGGAGCATCTGGTGGATGCCGCCGAGGAACATCGGTCCGGACTCGTCGGCGAGCGCGGGGGCGTGCTCGGGCGGCAGGGCGAAGGTGCCCGGTTCGGGTTCGGCGAGGTAGCCGGCGGCCGTGAGGCCGCGCAGCCATTCGCGGACGTAGCGTTCGTTCAGGTCCAGCCGGTCCGCGAGGTCGTGGCTGCGGGCCGGGCCGCCTTCGGCGAGGGCCTTGAACAGGCCGAGCCGGTCGCCGAGAGCGCACAGGGCCGTGGCCATGGCCCCGCTCAGGTCGCCGAGGGCCTTTTCCATGAAGGCTTCGACCTCGGCGCCGTCCGGTTCCTGGGGTGCGGCCATGCGGGGGTGCTCCTGAGGGGTGGTCGGCTGCGGCCACGGTGTGCGGCCCGGACCCCAGGCAAGCATCCGGGTGCCTTCCGGTGGGGCCGCCGCAGCGGTGACGGGGCCGAAGTCACTCCAAGGAGTCGGCGGCATACCGCTCCGAATGCGGACATACAGGAGCACCTGTATGAAAGAGATACCGCTACACGATCGGAGCCGGGCATGGACGACTATCCGCTTCTGAACCTCTTCTGGACGATGCTGTGGCTGTTCCTCTGGATCATGTGGTTCTTCCTGCTCTTCAAGATCATCACGGACATCTTCCGTGACCACACGCTGAGCGGCTGGGGCAAGGCGGGCTGGCTGATCTTCGTGCTGATCCTGCCGTTCCTCGGCGTGTTCGTGTACCTCATCGCCCGCGGGAAGAGCATGACCGAGCGGGAGATGAAGCAGATGCAGGAGAACGAGGCGGCCTTCAAGAGCTACGTCCAGCAGGCGGCGGCCCCCGGCGGCGGTTCGGCGGACGAGCTGCACAAGCTCTCCGCCCTCAAGGACAAGGGCGACATCACCCAGGCGGAGTTCGACCGCGCCAAGGCCAAGCTGCTGGCCTGACCCGGGGTCAGACCACGAGCAGGGGGACGAGCAGGGCGAAGGCGGCGCCGGCCTCGACGGCGTAGCCGTAGAGCGAGGGGTGCTGCACGGGGGCGGCGAGCAGCACCACGCTCTGCTGGGTGGCGGCCGCCGCCACCCAGTCGGCGTCGGCGCCGAGCGTGCCCTCGTACCAGCCTTCGCAGGCGCCGGGGCCGGTGACGGCGAGGAAGTCGTCCTCACGGCGGTAGAGGGCCCGCCACTGGGGCGCGGGGGTGGACCAGCCCTCGAAGTCGGCGAACTGGGACCAGCCCCCCTCGCGTATCGCGGTGTCGAAGAGCCACACCGGCGTCCCGTCGGGGGTGACCTCACCGCCGGCCTGCTCGTCCGTGGTGAAGTGGACCATGGGCAGGGCGTCCGGCCCGTCGGCCGTGCTGGGCCAGGCGTACATCGTGATCATCTTTTGATTCTGTCCTGGTCGAAGTGGGCCGGGTGTCACGGGGTGGCCGGCGGCCGGCCGTTCTCCAGTTCCGCGGTGCCCTCGCCCGACCGGAGGACCCGGCAGGCCTCTTCGGCGCGCCGCCCCAGCGATCCGGGGAGGTAGGCGGTGAGTTCGGCGGGGTCGACCAGCCGCCACGAGATCAGTTCCTCCTCCTGGAGCCTGATCGAGGCGAACTGGGCCTCGTCGAGCACGCCCCCGTCGTAGAGGTAGGCGACGAGCGGCGGGCGGTCGGGGCCGATCGTCCAGTCCACGGCGAGCAGGCGGCCGAGCGGGACGTCGATGCCGATCTCCTCGGCGCTCTCCCGGCGGGCCGCGGTGCGCGGCGACTCGCCCTGGTCCGACTCGATGGTGCCGCCCGGCAGGGCCCAGCCCTCGCGGTAGTTGGGCTCGACGAGCAGGACCCGGCCCTCGGCGTCCCGGTAGAGGGCGGCGGCGCCGGCAAGCACCCGGGGCAGGCTCGCGATGTACGTGGCGTAGTCATCCGTGGTGGTCACCCGGCCACCCTATCCAGGGGGCCGCGGGCCGGCCGCCCGCCCCGGTTCGGTGCCGTGGACCCCGCCCGGGGTGGCCGGACGTGGCTGTTCCAGTGATTCGGCGCTCATCCGGCCACACTATGCAGGCGTATATCCGTATTTAGGGGCATGGCGCGCCCGGTGTGGCCCAGGCCACTCATGGGCATAGGAGGATCCTCCGGATAAGCTCATGGCGGCGCGACTGCACTGTTCGATAGCAAGGGATAGCAAGGTGACGGACGGAGCAGTAACTGAGGCCGCGCGCGTGCTCATCGCCGCGGACAAATTCAAGGGCTCGCTCACGGCCGTTCAGGTCGCGGAGCGGGTGACGGCCGGCCTTCGCAGGGCCGTACCCGGCGTGGAGATCGAGACCCTCCCCGTCGCGGACGGCGGCGACGGTACGGTCGCGGCCGCCGTGGCGGCCGGTTTCGAACGCCGGGAGGTACGGGTCACCGGGCCCCTCGGTGACCAGGTCACGGCCGCCTTCGCGCTGCGCGGGGGTACCGCGGTGGTCGAGATGGCGGAGGCCTCCGGCCTCCAGCTGCTGCCGGCGGGCACCTTCGCCGCGCTGACGGCGACCACGTACGGCTCGGGCGAGGTCCTCAGGGCCGCGCTGGACGCGGGCGCCCGCTCGATCGTCTTCGGCGTCGGCGGCAGCGCCACCACGGACGGCGGCGCCGGGATGCTGGCGGCGCTCGGCGCGGTGTTCCTGGATGCGAACGGCGAACCGGTCGGTCCGGGCGGCGGCGCGCTGGCCGATCTGGCCTCGGCCGACCTGTCGGGCGTGGATCCGCGCTTCGCGGAGGTCGACTTCGTCCTGGCCAGCGACGTGGACAACCCGCTGACCGGCCCCAAGGGCTGCGCGGCCGTCTACGGCCCGCAGAAGGGCGCCTCGCCCGAGGACGTGGCGACGCTCGACGCGGCGCTGGCGCACTACGCGCAGGTGCTGGAGAAGGCGATCGGCCCCAAGGCCGCCGAGCTCGCCGCCTCCCCCGGCGCGGGCGGCGCGGGCGGCATCGGCTACGGCGCGCTGCTGCTGGGCGCGAGCTTCCGGCCCGGTATCGAGCTGATGCTGGAGGTGCTGGGCTTCGCGCCGGCGCTGGAGCGGGCCACGCTCGTGATCACCGGTGAGGGCTCGCTGGACGAGCAGACCCTGCACGGCAAGGCCCCCGCGGGCGTCGCGGCGGCCGCGCGCGCCGCGGGCAAGCCGGTCGTGGCGGTCTGCGGAAGGCTGCTGCTGGGCCAGGAGGCCCTGGAGGCGGCCGGCATCCGCAAGGCGTACCCGCTGACGGACCTGGAGCCCGACCCGGCCAAGTCCATCCCGAACGCGGGTCCCCTCCTGGAGCAGGTCGCGGCGAACATCGCCGCCGACGTCCTCTGATCCACCCCGGCCCACCGGCCCGGTCCCCCGCCCCGGGGCCGGGCCTCGGTCGTTCCCCCGGGCGGTGGCCGGGGCGCCGGGACCGTCCGGTCACGCCCAAAGCCCGGGACAGTGTTAGAAAGGGCTCATGACCGGACGTTCGGGGCGACAGCCGACCGGGAGGGGTTCGCGCATGTCCGCGCGCCTGTCCCGGGGGGCGCACAGCGTCGCCGGTCAGGTCTTCGCCCTCCAGGCGCTGATCGTGGTGCTGCTGATCACCGCCGCCGCGCTGGCCCTGGTCTTCCAGGCCCGCTACGACAGCCAGCGCGACGCGCGCAACCGCTCGCTGGCCGCCGCCGAGGCCTTCGCGCACGCCCCCGGCCTCCCGGAGGCCCTGCTGTCGCCGGATCCGACGGCCGCGCTCCAGCCGCTGGCCGAGGCCGCCCGCCGGGCCTCGGGCCTCGACTTCATCGCGGTGATGGACCTCCGAGGGGTCCGCTACACCGACTCGCGGCCCGAGCTGATCGGCAAGCGCGCCTCGGACATCTCCCGGGCCGTCGCCGGCGAATCGTTCACCCAGGTCTTCAGGGGACAGCCGAGCGACGCGGTCCGGGCGGTGGTGCCCGTACGGAACGCGGACGGCGACATCATCGGCCTGGTCGCCACCGGGATAGAGGTCGAGAACGTCACCCACGCGGTCGAGGGGCAGCTCCCGCTCCTCGTGGGGGCCACGGCGACCGGTCTGCTGCTCGGTACCGCCGGATCCGCCCTGGTGAGCCGACGGCTGCTGCGCCAGACCCGCGGCCTGGGCGCCGCCGAGATGACCCGGATGAACGAACACCACGAGGCCGTTCTGCACGCCGTGCGCGAGGGCGTGCTCATCATCGGCAACGACCAGCGGCTCATCCTGGCCAACGACGAGGCCCGCAGGCTGCTGGACCTGCCGGAGGACGCCGAGGAGCGCGCCGTCGGCGACCTCGGCCTCGATCCGCGCACCACCGAGCTGCTCGCCTCGGGCCGTGTCGTGACGGACCACGTGCACCTGGCGGGCGACCGGCTGCTCGCGGTCAACGTCCGGCCCACCATGGCGTACGCGGGGCGCCCGGCGGGCCGTGTGGTGACCCTGCGCGACTCGACCGAGCTGGCCTCGCTCTCCGGCCGGGCCGAGGTGGCCCGCAGCCGCCTGCAGCTGCTGTACGACGCGGGTGTGCGGATCGGCACCACGCTGGACGTGGCGCGGACCGCCGAGGAGCTGTCGGAGGTGGCCGTGCCGCGCTTCGCCGACTTCGTGACGGTGGAGCTGCTGGAGCCCGTGCTGCGCGGGGACGAGCCCTCCGGAACCGGTGTGTACACCGAGATGCGCCGGGCGGCCATCAGCGGCATCCGCACCGACTCGCCGCTGCAGCCGGTCGGCGACCTGATCCGGTTCGAGGTGCCGACGGCCCCGATGGCGGCCGCCCTGGACGCCGGGCACGCCGTGCTGGCGGCCGATCTCAACGCGGCCATGGGCTGGCGGGCGCAGGACTCCCAGGGCACCCGGACGGCCCTGGACTACGGGCTGCACTCGCTGATCTCCGTACCCCTGCAGGCCCGCGGGGTGGTCCTGGGGATGGCCAACTTCTGGCGCGCCGACACCCCGGAGCCCTTCGACGGGGAGGACCTGTCCTTCGCGGAGGAACTGGGCGCGCGGGCGGCCGTCTCCATCGACAACGCGCGCCGTTTCACCCGTGAGCACTCGATGGCGGTGACCCTCCAGCGCAGCCTGCTGCCGCGGGTGCTGCCCGACCAGAGCGCCGTGGAGGTCGCCTACCGCTATCTGCCGGCGACGGCGGGGGTGGGGGGCGACTGGTTCGACGTGATCCAGCTGCCGGGTGCCCGGGTCGCGCTGGTCGTGGGCGACGTCGTCGGTCACGGGGTGCACGCCGCGGCGACCATGGGCCGGCTGCGGACGGCGGTGCACAACTTCTCCACCCTGGACCTGCCGCCCGACGAGCTGCTCGGGCACCTGGACGAGCTGATCAACCGGATCGACCAGGACGAGGCCGGGGGCTGGCTGGTGGACGGGGACGCGAACGCGCGCGCGGGCGGGGACGGGGACGGGGACGGGAGCGGGGCGGCCGGGGAGGATCCGGAACCCGGCGCCGCGGCCGGGCGCGCCTCCGCCGTCACCGGCGCCACCTGCCTGTACGCGGTCTACGATCCGGTCTCCGGGCGGTGCCGGATGGCGAGCGCCGGCCATCCCGGGCCCGCGCTGATCCGCCCCGACGGCCGGGTGGAGTTCCCCGAGCTGCCGGCCGGGATCCCGCTCGGCGTGGGCGGGATGCCGTTCGAGGCGGTCGACTTCGAGGTGCCCGAGGGCAGCCGGCTCGTGCTGTTCACGGACGGCCTGGTGGAGGGCCGCGACCGGGACTTCGACACCGGCCTCCGCCTCCTCGCCGACACGCTGTCGCAGCCCGGACGCAGCCCCGACGAGGCGGCCTCGGACGTGCTCGACACGTTGCTGTTCCCGGTGCCGAGCGACGACATCGCCCTGCTGATCGCGGACACGCGGCGGCTGGAGGCGGACCGGATCGCCGAATGGGAGGTTCCCGGGGAGCCCTCGGCCGTCTCGCGGGTGCGCAACGCCGGTTCGGCGCAGCTCGTCGAGTGGGGCCTGGAGGATCTCGCCTTCCCCGTGGAGCTGATCCTCAGCGAGCTGGTCACCAACGCGATCCGGTACGGGAGCGCGCCCGTCCGGGTGCGGCTGCTGCGGGACCGGAGCCTGATCTGCGAGGTCTCCGACGGCAGCAGCACCTCCCCGCACCTGCGGTACGCGGCCACCACCGACGAGGGCGGGCGCGGGCTGTTCCTCGTCGCGCAGTACGCCGAACGGTGGGGCACCCGGTACACCGACCGCGGGAAGGTCATCTGGGCCCAGCTGCCGCTGACCGGGGGTGCGGAGCCGCAGCCGCCGGCGCCGCTGGACCTGGACGCGCTGGAGGACATGGCCTGGTGAGCCGGGCGGGCCGCGTGGCCCCGCCGGGGCCGCCCCGGGCGGTCGGCGGCGGGCCGGTCAGGCCGGCCGGGAGCGGGCCAGCAGCATCGCCACGTCGTCCTGCTGGGCGCACGGGAGCAGCCGCCGCAGGATCTGGTCGCACAGCCCGTCCAGGGGCTGCTGCACGCCGTGCAGGGCCGCTCCCAGCTGCTCCATGCCCTGGTCGAGGTCGCGGTCCCGGGCCTCGATGAGTCCGTCGGTGTAGAGGACGAGCAGGCTGCCGGGCGGGAGGTGCACCTCCTCGGTGCGGAAGTCCCGGCCGCCCGCGCCCAGCGGGGTCCCGGGCGGGCCGTGGAGGAAGGTGACGCTCCCGTCGGTGGCGACGACGGCGGGCGGCGGGTGGCCGGCCCGCGCGATCACGCAGGTCCCGGACGCCGCGTGGTGGACGGCGTACACGCAGGTCGCCATCTCGTCCTCGCCCAGGTCGGCGACGACGGCGTCGAGAGAGCGCAGGAGCTGGGCGGGGGGTACGCCGTGGCGTGCGAGGGTGCGTACGGCCGTGCGCAGCTGGCCCATGACGGCGGCCGCGTGGATCCCGTGGCCCATGACGTCCCCGATGACGAGCCCGGTCCGGCCGCCAGGCAGCGGGATGGCGTCGAACCAGTCCCCGCCGACGTCGTGGTCGCTGGCGGGCAGGTAGCGGCCGGTGAGTTCGAGGCCGGGGACCTCGGGCAGGGCGCTGTTGGTGAGGCTGCGCTGGAGGGTCAGGGCGGCCTGGCGCTGGCGGGTGTACATGCGGGCGTTGTCGATGTTGAGGGCCGCGCGGGCGACGAGTTCGTCGACGAGGACGCATTCCTGCTCGTCGAAGGGCGGGCGCTCGCGCGTCCGGGTGACGGTGACGGCGCCCAGGACGGTGCCGCGGGCGACGAGCGGGACCAGGCGGGCGGATCCCAGGGTGGCCAGGTAGGCGCGCAGCGCGGCGGCGCGGGGGGAGGTGATCAGGGCGGGGATGTCGGAGACGTAGAGGTTCAGGGGCAGGCCCTCGGTGATGACCCGCTCGTAGACGGTGCCCGCGGGGATCTGGAAGGTCTGGCCGGCGGCGAGTTTCGCGGTGGGGGCGTCCGGGTCGGGGAAGCGGGCCGCCAGGCGGCGCAGGACCCCGCGGGTGGAGGCGGCGGGGGCCGCGCCCTCGTCGGGGCCGAGGACGGATTCCAGCAGTTGTACGTCGGCGGAGTCGGAGAGCTGCGGTACGAGCTGTTCCACGATCTCCTGGGCGGTCTGGTGCAGGTCGAGGGTCGTGCCGATGCGGGCGCCCGCCTCCGCGAGCAGGGCCAGGCGGTGCTGGGCCAGCTCGGCCTCGGCCTGGGCCTGCTGGCTGTCGGTGATGTCGATGAGGGAGGCGATCACGCCGAGGGCCCGGCCGGAGCCGTCCAGGAGGGGGGCGTAGGAGCAGGACCAGGTCCGGTCGTGGTCGGGGTCGGCGGGGGTCCGGCCGGTGCGGCGGACATCGACGACGGCGGTGCCCCGGTCGAGGACCTGCCGCATGGTCGTCTCCAGGGCGACGGCGTTGACGCCGGGGACCACTTCGGTGAGCCGTTTGCCGAGGTGTTCGGCGGCGGAGACGCCGTTCATGCGGGCCAGCGCGTCGTTGACGCGGAGGAACCGCAGGTCGGGGCCGAGGGTGGCGAGGCCGATGGGCGACTGGGTGAAGAGGCTCTGCAGGGCGGCGAGGGAGTCGCGCATGTGGAGGACCTCGGAGGTCTCCACGGCGATGAGCAGGGCTCCCATCCGCCCGGTGGCGTCGACGGCGGGGACGATCCACATCTCCATCACGACGCGGTGCCCGTCGCGGTGGCGGACGGGGAGGGTGCCGACGACGCTCTCGCCGGCCTGGACGCGGCGGGTCAGCTGGTCGGCGAGCTCGTGGTTGGCTTCGGGGACCAGGACGGAGGCGCCGGGGCGGCCGATGATGTCCTCGGGGCGGTGCCCGAGGAGGTCCTGGGCGGCCAGTGACCACTCCACGATGCGGCCGTCGGCGTCCTCCCGCCACAGGGCGATCGGCAGCAGCTCGCGGAGTACGCCCGCGTAGCCGACAGCCGCCGCCGGCGGGTCCGGCACCGCGCTCGTCGACTGGTAAGTGTCCACACGACCTCACCCCGTGGGGCCCGATTCCTACCGGTTCACCCTATCCGAGGCGTCGGCGCAGGGCCCTGCGTCCGCCCGGAGGGGTGGGTAAGGACCAGTACCTCGGCGGGGGCGGCGGGAAACACCGGAGACCGGCCTCGGGAAACCGGGCGTCGGGAAATCGCGCGTGGGCCGTGCGGACCCCGACCCCTCGCGTGGGCCGTGCGGACCCGGCTCCTCAGGCGTGGGCCATGAGCTCCCGGACCCCGCCGCTGATCACGGCGGTCACCGGGATCCCCGCCCGGTCGATCAGGCCCGCGGCGACGGCCGCCCGGCGGCCGCTGCCGCACACCACCCAGATCTCCCGGTCCCGGGGCAGCTCGCCGATCCTGCGGGGCAGTTCGGCCAGGGGTACGGCGAGCGAGCCGGGGATGCCGCCCTCGGGGCGGTCCGGCCGCACGTCGAGCAGCAGCCGGCCGGCCAGGTGCCCGGCCGAGGCGGCTGCGTCCGCGGTGCGGAAGGTGCGCAGTGGGCGGCCTGCGGCCGCCCAGGCGTCGGGCCCTCCCGCCAGGTATCCGGCGACGTCGTCGTAGCCGATCCGCAGGAGCTGGGCCATCGCCTCGTGGGCGGCGTCCCCGGCGGGTTCCGGCAGGACGAGGACCAGGCGCGTGCCGAAGGGGACGACCTCACCGACGAGGCTCGCGAAGCGGTCGTCGAGCTCGTCGCAGATCGAGTCGGGCAGATGGCCGGCGGCGAAGGCGGCCCGGTCGCGCCCGTCGACGATCTGCGCGCCGCCGCCGGCGAGCCCCTCCACCATGGCCGGGGTGAGCGGGCGGAGGGTGGGCGGGCCGCCGAGGACGTGTGGCCCGTGCCCGTTGATGGGTCCCATGTGGTGGTAGTAGGCGGGGTACGGGGGCAGGCCCGACATCCGTCCTCTGACGAACTCCTCCTCGTCCTGGGCGGTCAGTACGGGGTTGGTGCGCCGTTCGGCGCCGACCGTGCTGGTCCGCTCCCCCGACACCGGGCCGGCCGCGCAGGAGCTGCCCGCGCCATGGGTCGGCAGGACGCGGGTGCCGTCGGGGAGCAGGGCGAGCCGGCGCAGGGTCCGGTACTGGGCCCGGGCGAGTTCCTCCGTACGGCCGCTGCCGGACAGGTCGGTCCGGCCGGCGTTGCCGACGAGGAGGCTGCCGCCGGTGAAGACGGCCGACGGGGCCCGGTCGGTGTCGTCGAAGACCAGGTAGGAGGTGTGTTCGGCGGTGTGGCCCGGGGTTTCCACGGCTCGTACGGTGACGTCGCCGACGAGGATCTCGTCGTCCTCGGCCAGGGGCAGGTGGTCGAAGCCGTAGGGTGCGCGGGCCGGTCCCGCGACCGTGGCGCCGGTCGCCGCTCTGACCTCCAGCGCGCCGGAGACGTAGTCGTTGTGCACGTGCGTCTCCAGGACGTAGCGGATCCCGACGCCCTTGGCGGTACAGGACTCCACCAGGTCCCAGATGTCCCGCTGCGGGTCGACGAGGGCGGCTTCGTCGCCGCTGACGAGCAGGTAGCTGGTGTCCCCGAGCGACGGGGTGGCGATGACCTCGATCGTCGCCTCGGAAGCGTTCATACGACCACCACTTCGACGGAGGCCACGGGGTTGCAGCCGTAGCCGCGGGCGTTCCACGGGGCCTGCGGCGGCTGTGTGTCGCCGCGGGCGTCGGTCGCGCGGGAGAGCAGCCGGTACGGTCCGGGCTGCTGCGGGGTCCACCGGTAGGACCAGCTCCGCCAGGCGTAGGGCCCGGCCGGTGGTTCGAGGGCGGCTTCGTGCCAGCCGCGGAGGTGGTCCGGGTCGCTGCCGTCGTCCTCGTGCGCGGCCCGCACCTCGACCCTGCGGACGGGTACCCCGTCGCCCGACCAGGCGTGGCCGCGGACCAGGGTCTCGTGGCCGCGGCGCACGTCGTCGTCCGGTGCGGGCTCGGTGATGAGCGACTTGACCCGCAGGGCCGTCACGGGGCCTTCGGGGGTGCCGCGCGGGTCGACGTAGAGGTACTCCTCGGCCTGGAAGACCCCGGTGAAGGGGCCGGTCACGGCCCGCGCCCCGACCAGCCACTTCACATCTGCGACGGCGTACCGGCCGGGGACCAGCAGACGGACCGGCGCTCCGTGCTCGGGGGTGAGCGGCTCGCCGTTCATGCGGGTGGCGAGGAGGGTGTCCGGGTGGCGGGCGACGGTGAGCGGGAGGCTGCGTTCGAACGGGGTCCGGCGGCCGCGGACCGTGCCGGAGTCGGCTCCGGTGAAGACGATCTCGACGGCCGCCGGGTCGATCCCGGCGCGGTCGGCGAGGAGGCGGAAGGGCACGCCCGCGAAGTGTGCGCAGCCCACCGCCCGCTGGCCCCAGGGCACGCCGGGCGGGGCCGGCCGCATCAGGCTGCGGCCGTTGCCCGCGCATTCGACGACGACGTCGAGCTCGCGGTGTTCCAGGGTGAGGAGCTCTGCGTGGCCGATGGAGAAGGCGGTGGCCACGGCGCCGCCGATCCGCAGCCGCCACCGGCCGGGTTCGGCCGGCGGAATGCCGAAGTGGTCGCGTACGAAGAGGGCCGCCGCGGGGGTGACCGGCTCGGCCAGCGCGGCCGACGGGGTCTGGGCGTTGTACGGGTCGGCGGTGACCGTCTCGGGTGCCCAGACGGTGGCGCCGGGCCCGCGGGCGACCCGGGAATCCGGCGCTGCTGTCATGGCCACACCTCCCGTCGGCCTGGTCCGGAGCGCGACGCGAATTTCTTCCAGCCTACGTCCGCGAACCCCTTGACTCAGGACAAATAGGGAGGAGACTCGTCAATACACCGGATCACCGGAAAGAGCCGCACCTCCCTCAGGAGACGTCCTGGGGTTCGAGTGACTACTCTCCAGGCTCTGGCCAGGCCCCCGGCAGCACCTGTCGACCACGGGAGCCATCGGCGACGGCGGATGGCTCATGGCATCGACGGACTGCCGGGGACTGTCGTGTACTCCCGCTGTTTCAAGGAAACCGACCCGAAGTGAGCGAGCGGTGACTCCCGGGCCGCGCCCCGACGGGCGCCGGCCCGGGAGCGCGTCCGGGTTCAGGCGAGTTCGCGCGGGCGGGGCGCCTCGGCGGTGTCGAGGACCGCCGCGATCCCCCGGGCCAGGCAGGGGATCCGGTGGGCCGGGATGCCGGCGATGTTGATCCGCCCCGAGGTCGTCCCGTAGATGGCGTACTGCCTGCGCAGCCGCAGCATCTGGTTCGGGGTCAGCGGCAGCATCGAGAACATGCCCTTCTGCCGGGCCAGCGAGCGGGCCTGCTCCGCGCAGCCGAGATTGCCGAGGTGGGCGGTCAGGTCCGCCCGGTTGGCCATGATCCGGCCGCGCATCACGTCCAGCTCGGCCCGCCAGGAGGCGCGCAGCCCCGCGTCCTGGAGGATCGTGGTCACGACGGCGGCGCCGTGCTCGGGCGGCATGGAGTACAGGGTGCGGGCGGCGTTCTGCAGGGCCGTCTCGGCGTGCCGCACGGCCTTGGCCGAGGCGCCGAGCACGATGGCGCAGCCGACGCGGTCGCTGTAGAGGCCGAAGTTCTTCGAACAGCTCACGGCGATCAGCATCTCGGGCACCCGGGAGGCCAGCATCCGCGTGGCCAGCAGGTCGGCCTCCAGGCCGTCGCCGAGTCCGTGGTAGGCGAGGTCGACGAAGGGCACCCAGCCGCCGCGCAGGGCCGACTCGGCCAGCGCTTCCCAGTCGTCCAGCAGGGGGTCGACGCCCGAGGGGTTGTGGCAGCACCCCTGGAGCAGGACGACGTCGTCGCGTCCCGCGTCCGCGAGCTCCCGCAGCACGCCGGCCGTGTCGAAGCCGCCCTCGGCGTCGCGCCACCCGTAGGTGCGGACCTTGAGGCCGGCGGCCTCCAGGATCGGCCGGTGGTTGACGTAGGCCGGGTCGCTGATCCACACCGTCGCGCCCGGGCGGGTACGGAAGACGAGGTCGGCGAGGAGGCGCAGGGCGCCGGAGCCCGCGACGGTCTGGACGGCCGCGGCCCGCTCGGCGGGCCCGTCGGGGCCCAGGACCAGGTCGAGCAGGGAGGTGTTGAAGGCGGTGTTGCCGGACAGCCCGCGGTACTCCTTGGACTCGGAGCGCTGTGCGAGCCGGATCTCGGCCTCGCGGACGGCGGTCATGACGGGGGTGGACCCGCTCTGGTCCCGGTAGACGCCGAGGACGAGGTTCAGTCGTTCGGGCCGCTCGTCGCCGCCGAACTCGTACGTCAGGTCCCACAGCGGGTCGGTGGGCGGCGTGGGAAGGAGCTCAAGCATCTGCGGGGACCTCGGGTCGGGGGCGGCGGTTGGCGAGGACGACGCCGGCGGTGATCAGGGGGACGCCGACGAGGACGGCGACGGTGGGTGTCTCGCCGAGCAGGGGGATCGCGAGCAGGACCACGGCGACGGGGCTGAGGCTGCCGACGACGGAGCTGCGTTCGGCGCCGAGGCGGCGGATGGCGAAGGCGTAGAGCAGGCCCGCGCACAGCCCCACTCCGAGACCCTGCACGACCAGGAAGAGCGCGATGTCGGTGCGCGCGGCGTGCGCGATCCCGGTGGGGAGGACGCCGGTCAGGACGAGCACTCCGATGATCACGAAGGAGGGCAGGCACAGCAGCCCGATCGATCCGACGGGGTCGAGGTCCACCTCGCGCAGCCCCACGGTGTAGAGGGCCCACAGGCCGCTGGCGACCAGGAGGATGCCGGAGCCGGCGAGGACGTCGGTGTCCACGGGGACGAGGTAGCGCCAGACGAGGGCGAGGACACCGGCCGCGATCAGGGCGAGGCCGACGGCCTGTGTGCCCCTGGGGACGCCGTGGCCGCGCCGGATCATGATCAGGGAGACGAAGAGCGGGACCATGCCGGGGACGATGGAGCCGACGAACGCCGCGGAGGTCAGCGCTCCGCCGTGCATCGCGGCCAGGAAGAAGGGCACCCCCGCACCGCAGACGATCTTGAGGGCGGGGCCCGGCCGCACCGCGGCGATGGCGTGGCGGCGCCGCCACAGGGCGGGCAGCAGCAGGACGAGGGGGAGGCCGAACCGGAGCAGCGCGGCATCGGCGGGCAGCAGGGAGGAACTGCTGAGGGCGCGGGCGCTGAGCGCGAACGCCGCCCAGATCGACACCGTCACCAGCAGTGCCAGCATCCCCTGGGCCTGGGGGGAGAGCCCGCGCCGGCCGGGGTGTCCGGCGCGCGGGCCCGCCGCATCGGGAGGCAGGGTCGCCCGGGTGGTGTGCGTCGCGACCAAGGGATCCACTCCAGCCTCTGGAACACGGGCCGGTCCGGTCCGTTCGAGGGCAACGTTAGGGCTTGGGCCGGGGCAGCCGATTGCCAGTTCTGCCTCTCGGACATACGTTTGGGGCAGGATCTGCCAAGGAGTGGCCATGGACGCAGTTGATCTGCAGATAATCCGGGAATTGCAGACAGACGGGCGTCTTTCCAACCAGGAGCTGGCCGATCGCGTCCGACTGTCCCCCTCGCCCTGCCTGCGCCGGGTCCGGCGGCTGGAGGAGGCGGGCCTGATCCGCGGTTACACGGCCATGGTCGACCAGGTCGCGTTCGGACTGCCGGTGACCGTCTTCGTCCGGATCCGGCTGGAGCGGCACACGGCGGAGGCGGTGCGGCTCTTCGAGGAGCACGTCGCGGTCATCGAGCACATCCAGGACTGCTACCTGATGGCGGGGAGCAGCGACTACCTGCTCCGGGTCGTCATCGAGGACCTGGAGGCGTACGAGGCCCTGGTGCGCCACCGCATCCACGCCATCCCCGGGATCGCCTCGATCGAGTCGAGCTTCGCGTACGGCAGCGTCAAGCAGACCAGGACGTACCCCCGCCCGGCGCCGGGCACCCCGCGCCGGCCGGTGTGAGCGCCTAACGGGTGGCTTCGACGGCCGCCTCGAAGGCGGCGTGGGCGGCTTCGTCGAAGAGGACGAAGCGCACCTCCTGGACGTCGGTGCGGGCGGACAGGACCGTACGTACGGCGATCCGCGCCCCGTCGTCCATGGGCCAGCCGTAGATGCCGGTGGAGATGGCCGGGAAGGCGACCGTACGGGCGCCCAGCTCGTCGGCGACGCGCAGCGACTCGCGGTAGCAGGAGGCGAGCAGCTCCGAGCGGTCCTCCTCCCGCGACCAGACGGGACCGACGGTGTGGATGACGTGCTCGGCGGCCAGCCGGCCGGCGGTGGTGGCCACGGCCCGGCCCGTCGGCAGGCCCTTGCCGTAGTGGCCGCGCCGCAGGTCCTCGCAGGCCGCGAGGATCTCCGGGCCGCCCTTGCGGTGGATGGCGCCGTCGACCCCGCCGCCGCCGAGCAGCGAGGAGTTCGCGGCGTTGACGATGGCGTCGGCCTGCTGGGCGGTGATGTCGCCGCGGACCAGGGTGATGCGGACCATGGGGGTCCTTTCGCGGGTGGGGCCGGGCGGTCTCAGGCGGCCTTGCGCAGGTGGCGCCAGACCGCCTTGGCGGCGTTGTGGCCGGACATGCCGTGGACGCCCGGGCCCGGCGGGGTCGCCGAGGAGCAGAGGAAGACCGCCGGGTGGGCCGTCGAGTACGGGGAGAGGCTGAGCCGGGGGCGCAGCAGGAGCTGGAGGCCGGAGGCGGCTCCGCAGGCGATGTCCCCGCCGATGTAGTTGGGGTTGCGGGCGGCCAGCTGGGGCGGGCCGGCCGTGGCGCGGGCGAGGACCAGATCGCGGAAGCCCGGGGCGAAGCGCTCCAGTTGGCGTTCGACGGCGTCGGTGAGGTCGCCGTCCCAGCCGGCGGGGACGTGCCCGTACGCCCAGAAGACGTGCTTGCCCTCGGGGGCCCTGCCGGGGTCGGCCAGGCTGGGTTGTGCCGTGATGAGGAACGGCGCGCGGGGCGCCCGGCCGCCGGAGGCGAGCTGCAGGGCGGCGTCGATGTCGCGCATGCGCGGGCCGACCTGGACGGTGCCGGCGCGGCGCGGCTCCTCGGCCGTCCACGGGACCGGGCCGTCCAGCGCGTAGTCGATCTTGAAGACGCTGGCGCCGTACCGGTAGCCGTCGTAGACGCGGCCGAGGCGGGCGATCCTGGCCAGCGCGGTAGGCGAGGTGTCGAAGACGTAGGCGCGGGCGGGCGGGAGGTCGTCGAGCCGCTTGACCTCGAAGTCGGTGTGGATCGAACCGCCGAGGTCGCGCAGGTAGGAGGCGAGGGCGTCGGAGATCGACTGGGAGCCGCCGCGGGCCATGGGCCAGCCGCCCGCATGGGCGGCGAGGGCGAAGACCAGGCCGACGGCGCCGGTGCCGATCCCGCCGAGCGGGGCGATGACGTGGGCGACGAGCCCCGCGAACAGGGCCCGCGCCCGTTCGTCCTGGAACCGGCGCAGCAGCCAGGTCGAGGGCGGCAGCCCGGCGAGCCCGAACCGGGCGAGGGTCACCGGGTCGCGGGGCAGCGCGGTGTTCGGCAGGGACATGAAGTCCCGGGCCAGGCTGTCCCATCGGCCGAGGAACGGCCCCACCAGGCGCCGGTAGGTGCCCGCGTCGCGCGGCCCCAGCGACGCCGCCGTCTGCGCGACGGAACGCGAGAGGACGGCGGCCGTGCCGTCGTCGAAGGGGTGCGCCATGGGCAGCGGGGCGTGCAGCCACTCCAGCCCGTACCGCTTCAGCGGCATCGTGGCGAAGACCGGCGAGCCGGCGCCGAGCGGGTGCACCGCCGAGCAGGGGTCGTGCCGGAAGCCGGGGAGGGTGAGTTCCTCGGTCCGGGCTCCGCCGCCGATCGTGTCGGCGGCTTCGAAGACGGCAACGGAGAAGCCGCGCCGGGCCAGTTCGACGGCGGCCGTCAGCCCGTTCGGCCCCGCTCCGACCACGACCACATCGAAAATCGACGGCACGTGCGACTCCTTCGTTTCCGGTGGTGGCGCCTGCGCCCCCAGGATATGGCGACGCGTGCGCGGTACCGGACTCCTTATCGGCCCCGGAGCAGTTCCCGGATGCGTACGGCGGTGGGCTCGTCCCGGCCGACGGCGAACGGCAGGGCGTTGTCGCGGTCCACCCGGAAGGGGACACCGTCGACGGTGCTCTGTGCGCCGCCCGCCTCGGCGACCAGCAGCAGTCCGGCGGCGTGGTCCCACGCCGAGGGCCAGGTGAAGGCGAGGGCGTCCATCTCCCCGCGGGCCACCTTCAGGTACTCCAGGCCGGCCGAGCCGCAGGGGCGGGCCGCGACGCCGGGTACGTCGAGCCGGGCCAGGGTGCGCTTGTTCTCGTCGGAGGTGTAGAGCGGGTGGGCGGTGGCGACCCGCAGGTCCGCGCCGGGTTCGGGCGAACCGCTGTGGATCCGCTCGCCGTTGACGTAGGCGCCCCGGCCGCGGACGGCGGTGGCGAGCTCCTCCAGTGCCGGGGCGAAGGTCCAGGAGGCGAGGATCTCGCCGCGCACGGCCAGCGCGACCAGGGTGCAGAAGGCCGGGTCCCCGTTGACGAACTGGCGGGTGCCGTCGACGGGGTCGACGATCCACACGGGAGCGTCCGCGCGCAGCGCCTCGTACACGGTGGGGTCGGCGTGGACGGCTTCCTCGCCGACCACGGCCGAGCCGGGCAGCAGGTGCGTCAGGGAGGCCGTGAGGTGCTCCTCGGCCTTGCGGTCGGCGACGGTCACCAGGTCGTGGGGGCCGCTCTTCTGGTCGACCTCGTGCTCGGCGAGCTGCCTGAATCGCGGCATGATCTCGATCGCCGCCGCCTTGCGGACGGCTTCTTCCACATCGGGCAGGCCATGGGCCAGGAACTCATCGATCATGCCTCCAGCAAAGCACGCCCGGCCGGCAAACCCCACCGCCACTACCGGACACCCGGTCGGACACCGGGTGGCCTCCGGGTGAACGGCCCCGGGGCGGGCGCGGCGGCCGGTCCGGTCGCCTCCCCCGGTCGCCTCCCGGGCCCCCTCCCCGGGCCCCCTCCCCGGCGGCTGCCGCGGGAGGGGTCAGCCGGCGACCGGGAACATCGCCGCGCGCCGGCCCTCGGGCGACGTCAGCCACTCCAGCTTCTCCGCGGTCCCGGTGCCCGGCAGCGGTGTGTGCAGCACGATCGCCAGGTCCGGGCGGGCCGGTACCCGTAGCTGCGTCGACTCCAGGAAGAGCGTGCCGGCGGCGGGGTGCTCGATCTCCTTCTTCGTCTGTCCGCCCGGCCGCACGTCGCCGCGTTCCCACAGTTCGGCGAATTCGGGGCTGAGCGCGCGGGCCTCCTCGATGACCGCCCGGAAGCCGTCGTCGTGGGGCCTCTCCGAGCAGGCGGCCCGGAACTGGGCGACGACCTGGCCGGCGATCTCCTCCCAGCGCGTGGCGCGGGCCCGGTAGAGGGGGTCGGTGAAGAAGGCGATCAGGCAGTTCTGCACGGTGTCCGGGCGCAGGCCGAAGACCAGCGACGCCGCGTCGTTGTAGAGGACGGTGTTCCAGTAGACGTCCATGATGTGCGCGGGGAAGGGCATCCACGCCTCGATCAGGCGCCGCAGACCGTCGCACATGTCCTGGTCGCCCGGCGCGACCTCCAGGGCGGGCGGGTTCAGCCCGGCGAGCGCGTACAGGTGCCGGCGCTCGGCGCTGGTCAGCTTCAGCACCCGGCCCACGGAATCCAGGACCTGCCCGGACACCGTGATGTCGCGGCCCTGTTCCAGCCACTGGTACCAGGAGACGCCCACCCCGGCGAGTACGGCGACCTCCTCGCGGCGCAGGCCCGGGGTGCGGCGGCGGGCCCCGCCGTCCGGCAGGCCGGCCTCCGTCGGGGTGATCCTGGCCCGTCTGCTCATCAGGAACTCGCGCAGTTCGGACCGTCGGCGCTCGTCGGTCGCTGTCGCCACAAACTCCCCCTGTTCGGCTGCCTGGTGGTGCCACCAACAGGATAAGTTCCCACTCCGCACGGGCATTCCCGGGCCGCGAGGGTGGTGGACATGGCGATCGACACACAGACCACGACCACCGGGCCGCACCCGGCGGCCCCCGAGGACGGCCGGCTGTCCGGGCGGGCCCGGCTGGTCCTCTTCGTACTCTGCGCCGCCCAGTTCATGGTGGCGCTCGACTTCTCCGTGCTGAACGTGGCCCTGCCGGCGCTCGGTGCGGACCTGGGCATGAGCCGGTCCGCGCTCCAGTGGGCCGTCACCGCCTTCGCCCTGCCGTCCGGCGGTTTCCTGCTCCTCTTCGGCCGCATCGCCGACCTGTACGGCCGCAAGCGGCTGTTCCTCACCGGCCTCGCCGTCTTCGGTGCGGCCTCCGTGCTCGCGACCCTCGCCTGGGATCCGGTGTCGTTCCTGACCGGGCGGGCCCTGCAGGGCCTGGGGGCGGCGGTCATCGTGCCGACCGGCATGTCCCTGCTGACCACGACCTTCCCGGAGGGTCCGCAGCGCGACAGGGCGCTCGGCATCTCCGGCACCCTGATGTCGCTCGGGTTCACCGTGGGCATGGTGCTCGGCGGTGTCATGACGGACACCCTGGGCTGGCGGTCCACGATGGGCCTGCTCGCGGTCACGGCGGTGGTCGTCCTGGTCCTCGCCCCGGGGCTGCTTCCGGAGTCGCGTACGACCGAGCGGCCGCGCCTGGACGTGCCGGGGGCCGTCACCGTCACCGGCGGTCTGCTCGCGGTGATCTACTCTCTGTCCACGGCGGCTCAGCGCGGCTTCGGCGACGTCGACGTGTGGGGCACGCTGGTGGCCGGGCTGGTCCTGCTGGCCGTGTTCGTGGCGGTCGAGTCGAGGGCGGCGGCTCCGCTGGTCTCGCTGCCGATGCTGAAGCGCCGCACGGTCGCCTGGGGCAACTTCGGTGGTCTGGTGACGTTCTCGATGATGTCGACGGTCATCTTCGTCCTGACCCTGTACCTCCAGGAGACGCTGGGGCTGTCGTCCTTCCGTACGGGTCTGGTGTTCGGCATCCAGGGCCTCGCCTCGGTCGCCGCCGGTGCGTACGCCTCGAAGGTGATCGGCCGCTTCGGCGCCCGCCGCACCCTGGTCTGGTCCCTGGTGGGCCAGGGCGTCCTGGGGGCGGCACTGGTCGGCGTGGGCACGGGGTCGGGTGCCCTGCTGGCCACCGCGGCCGTCTCGCTGGCGAGCATGTGCCACCTGGGCGCGATCATCTCCTACGGGGTGGTCGTGACGAGCGGCGTGCCCGACGAGCAGCAGGGCCTGGCGACCGGCCTGGTCACCACGACACAGCAGATCGGCCTCACCGTCGGCATCCCGCTGCTCGGTGTGCTGGCGACCACGCAGGCCACGCTGTTCGGCGGGGTGCGGACGGTGCTGGCGCTGGACGCGGTGATCGTGCTGGCGGCGGCGCTGCTGGTGGCCGTCGGCCTGGGCCGCGGCCGGCGGGCCTGACCTTCCCCGCCCGCCCCGGGCCCCGCAGCAGCCCCGGTCCCGGCCACCGCCGGGCCCCGGGGCGCCGGGGCGCCGGCCGGGCGGGTCAGGCGTTCAGGGCGGGGATGACCTGGGTGCCGTAGGCGTCGATCGTGGACTCCTTCGCGTCGTGCATGTCGTAGACGGCGAACTGGTCGACGCCGAGGTCGCGCAGGGCGCGGAGCTTGTCGATGTGCGCCTCGGCCGGCCCCAGCAGGCAGAAGCGGTCGACGATCTCGTCGGGGACGAAGTCGGTGGACGGGTTCCCGGCCCGCCCGTGGTGGCTGTAGTCGTAGCCCTGACGGGCCTTGATGTACTCGGTGAGCTCCTCCGGGACCATGCTGGAGTGCTCGCCGTAGCGGGAGACCAGGTCGGCGACGTGGTTGCCGACCATGCCGCCGAACCAGCGGCACTGGTCCCGGGCGTGGGCCAGGGCCCCGGCCGAGGCGTCGGCCGTGACGTAGGCGGGGGCCGCCACGCAGATGGTGATGGCGGACGGGTCCCGGCCGGCCTCGGTGGCCGCCTCGCGGACCGCGTGGATCATCCATTCGGTGAGGTAGGGGTCGGCGAGCTGGAGGATGAAGCCGTCGGCCTTCCGTCCCGCCAGGGCGAGGGCCTTCGGGCCGTACGCGGCCATCCAGACGGGCAGTTTCCCGTCCTTGATCCAGGGGATGCGGATCGGATTGCCGTCGACGGACGCCTCGCGGCCCTCGGCGAGGTCGCGGATGACGTCCATGGCCTCGCCGAGCCGGGCCAGGGTGTTGGGCGCCCGGCCCGCGACGCGCATCGCGGAGTCGCCGCGCCCGATCCCGCAGACGGTGCGGTTGCCGTACATGTCGTTGAGGGTGGCGAAGGTGGAGGCGGTCACCTCCCAGGTGCGGGTGCCCGGGTTGGTGACCATCGGGCCGACGTGCAGCTTCTGCGTGTTGGCCAGGATCTGGCTGTAGATGACGAACGGCTCCTGCCACAGCACGGCGGAGTCGAAGGTCCAGCCGTAGCGGAAGCCGTTGCGCTCGGCGCGCTTCATGAGGCTGATGACCTGGGAGGCGGGCGGGTCGGTCTGCAGGACGAGGCCGAAGTCCATCGGGCGGCTCCTTGACGCTCTTTACAGGTACTGGCAGGTGGAGCGGTGGACGAACGCCCCGTGGCCGGCCCGGCCGGTGTACTCACGCCGGTCGACGACGAGTTCGCCGCGCGAGAGCACGGTGTCGACGCGTCCGGTGATCCGCTTGCCCTCGTACGCCGAGTAGTCCACGTTCATGTGGTGGGTCTCGGCGGAGATGACCTGCTCGGCGTGCGGATCGTAGAGGACGATGTCGGCGTCGGAACCGGGGGCGATGGTGCCCTTCCTCGGGTAGAGGCCGAACATCCGGGCGGGTGTGGCGCAGGCGATCTCGATCCACCGGCGGCGGCTGATGTGGCCGTCCACCACGGCCTGGTGCAGGAGGTCCATGCGGTTCTCCACGCCCGGCAGCCCGTTGGGGATCTTCGAGAAGTCCCCACGGCCGAGTTCCTTCTGGCCCCGGAAGCAGAAGGGGCAGTGGTCGGTGGAGACCACCTGGAGGTCGTTGGTCCGCAGCCCCCGCCACAGTGCGGCCTGGTGCTCGCGGGGCCGCAGCGGGGTGGAGCAGACGTACTTGGCGCCCTGGAAGTCCGGCTCCTGCAGGTTGTCGGTGGACAGGAAGAGGTACTGCGGGCAGGTCTCGCCGAAGACGGGGAGCCCCTTGTCACGGGCGGCCGCGAGCTCCGCGACCGCCTCCTCCGCCGAGACGTGGACGACGTACAGCGGGGAGCCGGCGACCCGGGCGAGCTGGATGGCGCGGTGGGTGGCCTCCGCCTCCAGGAGGACCTTGCGGACCTCGCCGTGGTGGCGGGGGTCGGTCTCCCCGCGCGCCAGGGCCTGTTCGACGAGGACGTCGATCGCGATGCCGTTCTCGGCGTGCATCATGATCAGCCCGCCGTTGGAGGCGCCGCGCTGCATCGCGCGCAGGATCCGCCCGTCGTCGCTGTAGAAGACACCCGGGTAGGCCATGAACAGCTTGAAGGAGGTGACGCCCTCCTCCACGAGGAGGTCCATCTCCTTCAGGGTGCCCTCGTTGACGTCCGAGAGGATCATGTGGAAGGCGTAGTCGACGGCGCAGTTGCCGTCGGCCTTGGCGTACCAGGTGTCGAGTCCTTCGCGCAGGGAGTGGCCCACGCTCTGCACGGCGAAGTCGACGATGGTGGTGGTGCCGCCCCAGGCGGCGGCTCTGGTTCCCGTCTCGAAGGTGTCCGAGGCGGAGGTCCCGCCGAAGGGGAGCTCCATGTGGGTGTGCGCGTCGACACCGCCCGGGATGACGTACTTCCCGGACGCGTCGATCGTACGGCCGGCGGTCCAGGCGCCGGCGGCCGCGGAGCCGTGTGCGGCCAGCGCGGCCACGCGGCCGTCCTCGATCAGGACGTCCGCGTGCAGTTCGTCGGCGGCGGTGACGACGAGACCGCCGCTGATCAGAGTGCGGTTGCTCATGGGAGGTTCCCCCTACTCCACGCTGCGCAGGGCCTGTTCGAGGATTCCGGCGCCCTCTTCCGCCTCGGCGACGGTGAGGGAGAGCGGCGGCGCGATGCGCAGCACGCTGGTGTTGTGGCCGCCGCCCTTGCCGAGCAGCAGGCCGCCTTCGCGGGCGGCCTCCAGGACGGCGGAGGCGGCGTCCGGGTCGGCCTGGTCGGTGCCGGGCCTGGTCAGTTCGATGCCGGCCATCAGGCCGCGGCCGCGGACCTCCCGGACGGCGGGGACGGCGGCGGCGATTGCGCGCAGCCGTTCCAGGAGCAGGCCGCCGACGCGGCGGGCGTTGCCCTGGAGGTCGTGTTCCAGGAGATAGCCGAGGTTGGCGACGCCGGCGGCCATGGTGACGGGTGAACCGCCGAAGGTCGAGATGGAGTTGGCGTCGAGGCAGTTCATCACCTCGGCGCGGGCGACGACGCCGCCGATGGACATGCCGTTGCCGATGCCCTTGGCGAAGGTGAGGATGTCCGGCGGGCCGCTCTGGGCATGGGCCTGCCAGCCCCAGAAGTGGTCGCCGGTACGGCCCCAGCCGGTCTGCACCTCGTCGCTGATCCACAGGATGCCGTGGCGGTCGAGGACCTCGCGGAAGGCGCCGTACAGGCCGTCGGGCGGGGAGGTGAAGCCGCCGACGCCCTGGATCGGCTCGGCGATCAGGGCGGCCACTCCCCCGCGGGCCTGGCCCAGTACGTCTTCGAGGTCCGCGACGGCCGCGGCGGTGAAGGCGGTGTCGTCGAGGTGGGCGAAGGGGCCCCGGGTGCGGACGGCGCCGTGGACGTAGTACGTCTGCAGCGGGGACAGGCTGGTCGGGGACCAGCCGCGGTTGCCGGTGATGGAGACGGTGGAGAAGGACCGGCCGTGGTAGCTGTTGCGCATCGCCAGGATCTGGTTGGAGCGGCGGTACGTCGTCGCGAGCAGCAGGGCGGTGTCGTTGGCCTCGGTGCCGGAGGTGGTGAAGAAGACGCGGGCGTCGGGGATGCCGGACAGGGCGGCCACCCGCTCGGCCAGCTCGATCATCGGCCGGTTGAGGTACAGGGTGGAGGAGTGGATGATCCGTCCGGCCTGCTCGGAGACGGCCTTGGTGACCTCGGGCAGGGCGTGGGCGGTCATGGTGGTGAGGATGCCGCCGAAGAAGTCGAGGTAGCGGTTGCCGTCGGCGTCCCAGACGTGGCGTCCCTCGCCGTGGGTGAGCTCGATGGGGTTCTGGTAGTAGAGCGCGAGCCAGTCGGGCAGGACGGTGCGGTGGCGGTTGTGGAGCGGGGTGGGGTTGGTCACGGCTGTACGAGCCCTCCGTAGGCGTCGGGGCGGCGGTCGCGGTAGAAGGCCCACTGGTCGCGGACCTCCTTGATCAGGTCGAAGTCGAGGTCGCGGACGAGGAGTTCCTCCTCCTTGTCGCTGGCGACGTCCCCGACGAACCGGCCGCGCGGGTCGACGAAGTAGCTGGTGCCGTAGAAGTCGTTGTCGCCGTACTCCTCCTGGCCGATGCGGTTGATCGCGGCGACGAAGTACTCGTTGGCGACGGCCGCGGCGGGCTGTTCGAGCTGCCAGAGGTAGGCGGAGAGGCCGCGGTGGGTGGCGGAGGGGTTGTAGACGAGCTGGGCGCCGGCCAGCCCGAGTTGGCGCCAGCCCTCGGGGAAGTGGCGGTCGTAGCAGATGTAGACGCCGATCCGGCCGACGGCGGTGTCGAAGACGGGCCAGCCGAGGTTGCCCGGGCGGAAGTAGTACTTCTCCCAGAAGCCCTTGACCTGCGGGATGTGGTGCTTGCGGTACTTGCCGAGGTAGGTGCCGTCGGCGTCGATGACGGCGGCGGTGTTGTAGTAGAAGCCCGCGCTCTCCAGCTCGAAGACCGGGACGACGATGACCATGCCGGTCTCGCGGGCGAGGTCCTGCATACGGCGGACGGTCGGACCGTCGGGGACGGCCTCGGCCCAGCGGTAGTGCTCGGGCTCCTGGACCTGGCAGAAGTAGGGGGCGTTGAACACCTCCTGGAAGCCGATGACCTTCGCACCCTCGGCGGCGGCCCGGCGGGCGTGGTCCTCGTGCTTGGCGATCATCGATTCGGTGTCTCCGGTCCAGGTGGCCTGGACCAGCGCGGCGCGGACGACTTGGGCCATGAGCTGCTCCTTGCGACGGGAACGCCGGTTCTACGCACGTAGACGGAGTGCGTAGGGAGTAGAACGTAGGCCTCGTCACAGCGCGGGGCAAGACCGCCTTGCACAGTTGGAGTAGTCGGTCACGTTACGTCGCGGCGCGGTCGTTTGCGGTCAGCAGACGGGACTTTGCCGACATGAACCCGAGAGCGTCCGCGCCCTGTTCCGCGTGCCCGCCGCCCGGGTGGGGTGGGCCGTGCGGGGCCGGCGGGCCGTCGCGGAACCGGGCTAGGGAGTGGCGATACCGGCCACTCGGAGGGCGTGGACGAGGTCGCGGTGGCGGGCACCCGGGAGTAAGCCTGCGACGCGGAGCAGCAGCGGGGCGAGCCATTGGGGGTCGTGCCGGGCCAGGGCGGCGGCCTCCTCGGCGGTCCGGACCCGTACGAAGGCTCCGAGCAGGGCCTCGGCCTCGCGGGTACGGCCGGCCGTACCGAGGGCGAGGGCCGCGTCCGCGACCTCGGCGGCCGGGCGGGCCACGCCCTGCCGCAACAGGGCGTCGCGGTCGGCCTCCCGGCCGGCGTCACCCAGAGCGGCGGCGGCCGCGGCGAGCCGGTCGGGCGGCAGGGAGGCCGCCTCCCACAGCAGCGTCGTCCAATCGGCCGCCAGGCCGGCGCGGGTCAGCTCGGCGGCCAGGTGGGGCAGCTGCCCGGCGGGCCAGGCCGCGGCCTGGCAGAGCAGGGCGTGTGCCTCCCCGCTGCGGCCCTGCGCGCGCAGCGTGATCAGCTCGGCGGCAACGGCCTGCGGCGAGCGGGTCGGCAGGGCGGGCGCAGGTACGGGCGTAGGTACGGGTACGGGTACGGGCTCGGGTTCGGCCGCCCGCTCGGGCCGCGGCCGGCCGAACCGGGCGCCACGCGGGGCGCGATGGACCTCCGGACCGCCAGGCCCGCCGGGAGCCTCGGCGTCCGGGTGGCCCGGCGGCGGCGTGAAGGCCAGGGCCTCGGGAGCCGCCGACCCGGCGTACCGGGCGCCCCCGGCCCGACGCGCCCCGCGCAACCACCGCCCCTCGGCCCGCCCGACAGGCGGCAGCACCCCCGCCTCCCGGCCCGAGGCGCCGCCGTCCTCCACGGGCGGCGCTTTTGAAGCGTGTGCGTGTGCCCCGTCCTCCCCCGGCGCACCCGGACCACCGCCGTCGACCGGGCTCCCGCCCCAGGGCCCGCCCTGAGCCACAGCCCCAGTCCCAGCCCCGGTCCCGGTCCCGGCCCAGGCTCCCGGCGGGGCCACGCTCTGCACTGCCGCCTGGGCCTCCGCCTGCGCGGGTTCGTCGGGCGGGAACTGAGCCTCCGCGCGCGACTCTCCCCAGGCCGGGGCCGGGCTCTGCGCTGCGGGCGCGCCCGGCCGGGCCGGAACCTCCGCATGTCGGCCCGCCCGGGCCTGCGCCTCCGCGCGCGGTTCCGCCCCCGCCGGGGCCGCAGAACGCGCCCCCGCTTCGGCCGCCGTCCACGCGGGCGCGCCGACCCGGGACCGGGCCCCGGGGCGCGACTGCGCCCAGGCCGCAGCCGAGGCCGCGTTCTGCGCTCCCGCCTCGGGCGTCGGCCGCACGGGCGCGGCCGGGGCGGGGGTGTGGAGGGCGGCCAGGCGGGCCGCCAGGTCTTCGTGGCGGGCCGCGGCGCGGGCCATGTCGTCCCGGGTCCAGGACAGCTCCCGGGTCAGGGCTTCGGTCTCGGCCCGGTCGGCGGTCCCGCCGAGCCGGGCGGTCAGGCTGCGCAGGGCCTCCTCCGACTCCGCCCGCTGGGCGGCCGCCGCCGCCAGCAGGGTCCGCAGTTCGTCCGCGCCCCCCGGGAGCCGGTCCCACGCGGCCACGGCCGCCGCCCGCAGCCTCGCCGCGTAGCCGGTCTCCCGCGCCGCGAGTTCCGCGCCGCCCGACTCCGCCAGGTCGCTCAGCAGCGATTCGACCACGTCCCACGGAGGTATCGCCGCCCCGTTCAGACAGGCCCGCACGCCCTCCGGATCCCGGCGCAGGAACTCCCCGTACCAGCCTGCCCCGGCATCCAGCCTTTGCGTCAATCCCCGCAAGTATCCGGAGAGTTGACCGATCGCCAGTGAAGTCGCGGTCTCCATGACCGCATTGGACCCCACCTGTGTTACGGGCGGACTACGGGAATCTCAAAGCTTGACGGCGATCGCGGTGTGCGGCCGCTTCCCGCGCCGCACCAGAGCGGCGGGCACGTCCACCATCCAGAACTGCCAGGTGTACTTGCGCGACATCAGTCTGCGCACCCGGCGCAGGCCCTCCTCGTCGAGCAGCCGGGCCCGTCCCTCGACCGCGCGCGCCCCGTCCTCGACGCGCCCCCGAACGTCGCACGGGGTGACGGTGACCCGCCCGTCGTTGCGGATGCGCTTGACCTTCCAGGAGTCGCTGCGCGTCCACACGTACAGCTCGCTCCCGTCGGCGACCGCCCATACCGGGGTCGCCACGGGCGTGCCGTCCTTGCGGAAGGTGGTGAGGCTGACGTACCGCGCGCTGCCGAGCTCCTGGAGACCCATACCGGGACCCTAGCGCGTGTCTGCGAAGTCCCGGTCGACGGCTCCCTGGCGGGCCCGCCCGTCCGCTTCGCGGAGGGGCGCGGGCCGGTCGCCGGGCAGGGTGCACGCCGCCAGCAGCAGGCCTCCGGCGAGGAGGGCGCCGGCGGCTGCGAATCCGAGTCGTTCGGCTGCGTTCGTGGCTGACACGCCTTCACGCCTGCCCCGCGCGCGGCAAGTCCCACCGCCGATTGGGCCGTTCGGCCTCGACTCCCGCCCGAAGGGGACGACCCCGACGGCAGGGCCTCAGGCCGGCAGGGCCGCGCAGCGCCTGAGCAGGTCGTCCAGCGAGAGCCCGAGCGCCTCGGCGAGGGCGGCGACCGTGAAGAAGGCGGGCGTGGGCGCCCGGCCGGTCTCGATCTTGCGCAGGGTCTCGGCGGAGAGCCCGGCCCCGGCCGCGACCTCGACCATGCTGCGGGCGCCGCGGGCCTCGCGCAGCAGGGCGCCCAGGCGCTCGCCGCGTTCGCGCTCTTCGGGGGTGAGAGGGGTACGGACCATGCGCCCATCCTACCCGGGCGGCCAATAGTTATCCCGGTAAAGTTATCCCGGTAAAGAAATCCCGTTACTGTTATACCGGTATAGTTATTGGCATGGTGGAACTGAAGACAGCACCCGAGATCGAGAAGATGCGCGCCGCGGGCCGGATCGTCGCCCGCACCCTGGCCGCCGTAAGGCGGGCCGCGCACGTCGGCACGGCCCTGTCGGAGCTGGACGGGGTGGCCCGCGAGGTGCTCCGCGGCGCCGGCGCGACCTCGCCCTTCCTCGGCTACCGGCCGCGGTTCGCGCCGGTGCCCTTCCCCGCGGTGGTGTGCGCCTCCGTCAATGACGCGATCGTGCACGGCATCCCCGACGACTACCGGCTCCGCGACGGCGACCTCGTCAGCATCGACTGCGGGGCGAAGCTCGGCGGCTGGGTCGGGGACGCCGCGGTCAGCTTCACCGTCGGCCGCGCCCGTCCCGAGGACGTGCGGCTGATCGAGACCTCCGAGGCGGCCCTCGCGGCCGGCATCGCCGCCGCCCTGCCGGGCAACCGGATCGGGGACATCGCCCACGCCGTCGGCACGGTCTGCCGCGCCGCCGGGTACGGCGTGCCCGACGGCTTCGGCGGCCACGGGATCGGCCGCAGCATGCACGAGGACCCCGGCGTGCCGAACGAGGGCCCGCCGGGGCGCGGCATGAGGCTGCGCCCCGGCATGGTCCTCGCCATCGAGCCGATGCTGATCGCGGGCGGTACGGACGACTACCGCTGCGACGGCGACGGCTGGACCCTGCGCACCGTCGACGGCACCCGCGCCGCCCACTCGGAGCACACGGTCGCGATCACCGCCCGCGGCCCGCGGATCCTCACCGCGCCCTGATCCGGCGTGCCGGCGGGACAGCCCCTACGGCCTGCCGTGCGGGTGGACGACCATGGCCGAGCCGCCGCCGCGCCGGGAGGTCTCGGCCGCCGCAAGCCACCGGCCGTCGGGCAGCCGCTGGACCCCGGTGGCGGCGCCGATCTCCGGGTTCTGCCGGAAGCCCTGGCCCAGGGCCTCCAGCTCGGCTCGCAGCGGGCTGTTCCACAGGCCCGGTTCCAGCTCGGTGGTGGTCTGGTTGCGCTGGCTGGCCCGCGGCGCGGCGATCGCGTCGACCAGCGGCAGGCCCCGGTCCAGGTGTCCGGTCAGGGTCTGCAGGACGGTGGTGATGATGGTGGCTCCGCCGGGCGAGCCGACCGCGAGCACCGGCCGGCCGTCGTCCAGCACGATCGTCGGGGACATGGACGAGCGCGGGCGCTTGCCGGGGCCCGGCAGGTTCGGGTCCGGGACGCCGGGCGCCGCCGGGGCGAAGGAGAAGTCGGTGAGCTCGTTGTTGAGGAGGAAGCCCCGGCCGGGGACGGTGATGGCGCTGCCGCCGGTGGACTCGATGGTCAGGGTGTAGGAGACGACGTTGCCCCAGCGGTCGGCGACCGTCAGGTGCGTGGTGTTCTCCCCCTCGTACGTGGTCGGCGCGGCCTGTCCGGTGGTGGCGCAGGGCACCGGGTGGCGCGGGTCGCCGGGGGCCAGCGGGCTGGTCAGGGCCCGGGCCGGGTCGATGAGGCAGGCGCGGGAGTCGGCGAACCGCTGGGAGAGCAGTTCACGCGTCGGCACGTCCACGGCGGCCGGGTCGCCGACCCAGCGGCCGCGGTCGGCGAAGGAGATCCGGGAGGCCTCGATGAAGTGGTGCAGGTACTGCGTCCCGGACAGCTTCGACAGGTCGGTCCGTTCCAGGATGTTCAGGGCCTCGCCGACCGTGGTGCCGCCGGAGGAGGAGGGCGCCATGCTGTAGACGTCCAGGCCGCGGTAGCCCACCCGGGTGGGTTCCTGCCGCTTGGTGCCGTACGCGCGCAGGTCGCCGGCGGTCAGGTCGCCGGGCCGGACCCGGCGGGTGGCGGCGGGGTCCACCGGGGGCGTGCGGACCGTGCGGACGATGTCCTCGGCGATGGGGCCGCGGTAGAGGGCGCCGGTTCCCTTGCGGGCGAGTTCGGCGTAGGTGTCGGCGAGGTCGGGGTTCTTGAAGGTGGAGCCGACGACCGGCAGGGAACCGCCGGGCAGGAACAGCTTCGAGGTGTCGGGGAAGTCCCTGAACCGGGCCTCGTTGAGCTGGGTCTGGGCCCGGAAGGTGGCGTCGACGGTGAAACCGTCACGGGCCAGTTTCTCGGCGGGCCGCAGGAGTTGGCGCAGCGGGCGGCTGCCCCAGGCGTCGAGGGCGCTCTTCCAGGTGGCGGGGGTGCCGGGGACGCCGACGCCGAGGCCGCTGGTCTGGCCCTCCGCGAAGGGGATCGGCTGCCCGTTCTCCTGGAACAGGGTCTCGGTGGCCGTGGCCGGGGCGGTCTCCCGGCCGTCGATGGTGTGCACCCGGCGGGTGCGGGCGTCGTAGTAGACGAAGTAGCCGCCGCCTCCGATGCCCGCCGAGTAGGGCTCGGTGACGCCGAGGGCCGCGGCGGTGGCGACGGCCGCGTCGACGGCGTTGCCGCCGGAGCGCAGTACGGCGATCCCGGCGGCCGAGGCGTCCGCGTCGACGCTGGCGACGGCTCCGCCGTAGCCGGCGGCGACCGGTACCTTCGCCGGCGGGGCGGGGGCCGCCGCGACGGGCGGGGCGGCGCCGGTCGCCACGAGTGCGGCGGCGACGGTCAGCAGCGGTAACGTGCGGGCGACGGCGGGACGGTGCATCCGGACCTCCAGTGGCAGCGTGGGCCGAGCCTAGCGCCGGGCCCGGCGCCCCGTCAGGGCGTCTGCCGGGGCGCGCCGCCGGCGGGTGGCTGGGAGACGGGAGGGCGGACGGGGTACCCGCAGGGCGGAAGGGGTACCGGGCCGGTGACCTCTGCGCCGGCACCGCTAGCATCCCGCGCATGAACGACGACGTGCGCAACATCGTGCTCGGGGTGATAGCCACCGCCGTCAGCGGCGGGTTCGGCTGGTTCTCCCGGACCTATCTCTGGCGGCGCGCGCTCCGCCGCAAGCAGGCGTTCTTCGGGCTTCCGACGGGCTCCGACTGCCTGTTCGTGGTCAACCGGCAGATGGGCGCAAAGGATTCCTCGCTGCACCGCAACGACGCCTTCGCCCTGCTGGAGATCTCCGCCCTGATCAAGGACTGCGGGGCGAACGTCCAGATCGTCACGCACGACACCGCCCGTCAGGGCTTCGGCGACCGGGCCGAGTTCTGCGTCGGCGGACCGACGTCCAACGCCCGCACCACGGCGCATCTCGCCTCCATGCTGCCGGGCATCACCGTCAACATCGACTCCGAGCAGCACGAGGACCGGGGCGCGATCCGGGTGGGCGGCGAGACCTACCGGTGGCGCAAGGGGCTGGAGGAGCACGTGGTACTGGCCCGGCTGGCGGGCGGGGAGGGCGGCCGCCCGGTGTTCCTGCTGTCCGGGCAGACCGCGGTCAGCAACCAGGCCGCCGCCCGGTACCTGAACCGGCATCACGCGCAGCTGGCGCGCAAGTACGGGGTGGAGTCCTTCTGCCTGGTGCTGAAGGTCGTCAACTCCGACGCCTACGGGCCGGACGTGACCGAGCTGGTCGCGGACGTCACCCGGCCGGCCCGGACACCCGCAGCGGCAGCCGCGTGATCCCGTTGATGAAGTTGGACACCAGCCGCTTCGGCGGGCCGGCGAGTTCCGGTACGGGCATGGCCGTGCACCACTCCTCGTAGAGGATGCGCAGCTGGAGGCGGGCGAAGTGCGCGCCCAGGCAGACGTGCGGGCCGTCCCCGAAGGACACGTGCGGGTTGGGTGTGCGGCCGAGGTCCAGGCGGCCGGGGTCGGTGAAGACGCGCTCGTCGTGGTTGGCGGAGGCGTGGAGGACGACGACCTTGTCGCCGGCCCGGACCGGCTGCCCGGCCAGTTCGTGGTCGGTGGCGGCGGTGCGCCGGAAGCTGAGGACCGGTGGGTGGACGCGCAGGAGTTCGTCGACCGCGCGTGCCATGGGGACGTCGCCCGCCGCGAGCCGGCGGTATTCGTCGGGGGCTCCGGCGAGGGCGAGCAGGCCGCCGGGGGCGGCGCTGCGGACGGTGTCGTTGCCCGCGACGGTGAGCAGGAAGAAGAACATCTCGAGTTCGGCGGGGTCCAGTCCGGCGGTGGCGAGGGCGGTCATCACGTCGTCGCCGGGGTGGTCGCGTTTGTGGGCGGCGAGTTCGCGGGCGTAGGAGAACATCTCGCCGAGCAGGGCCGGGGAGCGCGGGTTGAGGGGTGTGCCGTCGGGGCCGAGGAGCGGTGCGGGGGCGTCGTCGGGGTCCTGGTAGCCGATGACGCGTACGGTCCATTCGAGGAGCAGGGCCCGGTCGGCGGGCGGGACGCCGAGCAGGTCGGTGAGGTTGAGCAGCGCGTACTCGTCGGTGACGGTGCGGACGAGGTCGACGGCGCCGCCTTCGGCGGTGTCCCGGGCGGTGGCGAGCAGCGTACGGGCGCGTTCGCGCACCCGTCCGGCGAAGGCGTCGACGCGGGCGGGGGTGAAGGCGCGGGCGACGAGCCGGCGCAGCCTGCCGTGCTCGGGGGGATCCTGGTTGAGCATGGTGCGGCGCAGGAAGGGAAGGTCGGCCGGGTCGGGGTCGCGGATCTGGGTGGCGCCCAGCCAGGAGGAGTACGTGCGGTGGTCGCGCAGGACGTGGACGACGTCGGCGTGCCGGGTGACGGCCCAGAAGCCGGGGCCGGCGGGCCAGCCGGCGATCTCGGGCTCCGGCTGCCAGGCGACGGGGTGCCGGTCGCGCAGCAGCCCGTAGCGCTCGTGGGGGACGCCTGCGGCGTAGACGCGCGGGTCGAAGACGTCGGGGATGTCCGCGGCGTGGTCCATGGGGCCACCGTGACGCGTGGGCGGCCCTGCCCGCAAGGGCACGGACGTGGGCGGCCCTGCCCGCATGGGCACGCCGTGGGCGGGTGTGCGCCGGGTCAGCGCCGCGGGTTGCAGTCGGTGGCGGGGAGGGTGGTGTCGGTGCCCTGGATGGCGACGGGGGTGACGGTGTCGCGTACGGCGGAGACGCCGAAGGTGCACACCAGTTGTTTGCGGGCCAGGTCGGACAAGCCGGCGACGGGGAACGGCACACTGACCGTGATCCCCTTGTCCGGCTGGTACTTGCTCACCGCCACCCGCTCCGAGTCGGCGCCGGACGCGGACACCTTCGGCAGGGCGGTGGTGAGGCCTGCCGCCGAGGCCGGACCGGTGGGGCCGTCCAGCAGGATCCGCAGGAGCGGTACGGGCGCGAGCATGTAGTCGGTGCCGATGGAGAAGGGGACCGGGACGACCCGGTCGCCGTCCTTGGAGACGAAGTAGAGCGTGGCGGCGTTCTTGCTTCCGGGCACCTTGACGGTGGCGGCGTGGCCGCTCTCGATCACCCCGGTGCGTTTGATCCCGCATCCGGCGAGCAGCAGGGCGCAGCCCGTCAGGGCGGCGGCGGCCGCCGTGGCGCGGGATCTCGTCGTGCGCCCTGTCATGCGCGGGCCTCCAGCGGCATGTCGAGGGTGAAGAGGGCGCCGCCCGCGGGCCGGTTGGCCGCCCGCAGGGTGCCGCCGTGCAGGCGGACGTTCTCCAGGGTGATGGCGAGTCCGAGGCCGCTGCCGGCGGAGCGGGTGCGGGCCGCGTCGGCCTTGAAGAAGCGGTCGAAAATGTGCGGCAGCACCTCGGGGGCGATGCCGGGCCCGCTGTCGGCGACGTCGATGAGGAGCCGCTCGCCCGCCGCGCCGGGTGCGGTCCGTACGGTGACGCGTACGGGGGCGCCGCCGTGCCGCAGGGCGTTGCCGACGAGGTTGGCGAGGACCACGTCGAAGCGGCGCGGGTCGAGCCGGGCGCGGACCCCGTCGGGCAGTGCGGTGACGACGCGGTCGTCGTCCCAGTGGCGTCGTTCGAGGGTCTTGCGGACGGCTTCGGCGATGTCCACGTCGTCGAGGTTGAGTTCGGCGGCCCGGGCGTCGAAGCGGGAGATCTCCATCAGGTCCTCGACGAGGACGGCGAGTTTGCCGGTCTCGGCGCTGACCAGGTGCAGGGCCTTGGCGGTGTCGGCGTCGAGGCGGGCGGCGTCCTCGTCGAGGACCTCGGTCACGGCGAGCATCCCGGCGAGCGGGGTGCGCAGTTCGTGGGAGACGTCGGAGGCGAAGCGGCGGGCGCGGGTCTCGGCCTCCTGGAGTTCGCGCACGGACTGTTCCAGGGCGCGGGCGGTCTCGTTGAAGGTGCGGGCGAGTCCGGCGAGTTCGTCGGCGCCCCGGACCTCGATGCGGGTGTCGAGGCGGCCGCGGCCGAGTTTCTGGGCGGCGCGGCGCATGTCGCGGACCGGGCGCAGCACGCTGCGGGCGGCCAGCAGTGCGGGGACGACGGCGATGGCCAGGCCCGGGACGGCGCCCTGCTGGGCGGCCTCGACCATGGCTTCGACGGTCTGCTTCTCGGTGGAGAGGGGGACGCTGGCGTAGAAGACGACCCCGGTGGCTTCGGTGTATCCGTTGTGTTCGAAGACGGCGGGGACGCCGATGGTGAGCCAGGGGTTGCCGCGCTGGTCCTCGACGCGCTGGAAGGCGGCGTACTGGTTGTTGCGGACCCGGTCGCGCAGGCTGTCGGTGATCACGGTGGAGGTGGGCGTGCCGGGGTTGGTGGAGACGCGTGTGCCGCCGTACTCGCCGAAGATGATCCAGGGGTGGGGTTTGCCGCGTTTGCCGAGCTCGATGACGATGCGCTGGAGTTCCGGCTGTTCCAGGGGGAGGCGGATCTCCTGCTGCTCGACCTGGTCGCGCAGGGTGCTGACGGCGGTGTCCTGGGTCTGTTTGAGGATGGCGTTGCGGGCCTGCTGGTAGGTCAGGGCCGCGGTGGTTCCCGCACTGATGGCGGCGACCAGGAGGAAGGCCGCTATCAGCCGGGTGCGCAGCCCGAGGGGTGCTATGCGTCGCACCGCGGCCTACAGGGGGCCGAAGCGGTAGCCGAAGCCGCGCACGGTCTGTATGTAGCGGGGGCTGCGGGCGGGGTCCTCGATCTTGTGGCGGAGCCGGCGGACGCAGGCGTCCACGAGCCGGGCGTCGGCGTGGTAGCTGTGGTCCCAGACGTACTCCAGCAGCTGCTGGCGGGAGAAGACCTGCTCGGGCGAGGCCGACAGGTGCAGCAGGAGTTTGATCTCGCTGGGTGCGAGGGCGACGCGTTCGCCGTTCTTGGCAACGGTCAGCCCGGCGCGGTCGATGGCGAGTTCGCCGTGGGTCTCGATGCCGGGGCGGGTTCCGACCGGGTCGCTGAGCCGGCGCAGCACGGCCTTGATGCGGGCCTCGATGACCTCGGTGCGGGCGGGTTTGACGATGTAGTCGTCGGCTCCCGCCTCCAGGCCGATGACGATGTCGAAGTCGTCGCCGCGTGCGGTGAGCATGATGATCGGCACTTCGCTGGTCTGGCGGATGCGGTGGCAGACCTGTACGCCGTTGATGCCGGGCAGCATCAGGTCGAGCAGGACGAGTTCGGGGTGGAAGGTCGCCATCAGCGCGAGTCCCTCCTCCCCGGTCTCGGCGGCCCGCACCTCGTGGCCGCGGCGGCGCAGGCCGAGGCCCACGCCTTCGCGGATGGAAGGGTCGTCCTCGATCAGCAGTACGCGTGGCATCCGCTCAGTATCCCAGGGTGATCTTCGGCTTCGCCTCCCGCTACCGGCCGGTCTTGCGCCGCAGGGAGTCCAGCAGGTCGGTGATCTCGGCCAGGCGCAGCGGCCGGGCGAGGAGTACGACGACCAGGGCGAGGGCCGCGGTTCCCGCTCCGACGGCGGCGAAGTCGCCGAAGCGTTCGGCGGCGCGGGCCGCCGCGTACGCCGCCGCGGCCGCGGGTGCGCAGGCCGTCAGCAGCCGCAGGTGGGTGCGTACGGCGGTGGTACGGCGTTCGGTGCGGCTGCCCGGACGCGGGCCGAGCCTGCGGGAGAGGGCGTACCCGGTGGCGGCGGCGCCCGCGAGGAAGGCGACGGAGGAGGCGGCGGCCATGCCGGTGACCGCCCAGCGCGGGGAGAGCAGGAGGTAGGCGGCGGCCGACAGCGCGGCGTTCAGGGTGACGATGACGAGGTTGAGGAAGAAGGGGGTGCGGGTGTCGGAGAGGGCGTAGAAGCCGCGCGAGAGGACGTACTGCGCGGAGAAGGCGACCAGTCCGGGGGCGAAGGCCGCTAGCATGCCGGCCATGATCTCGATGTCGGCGGCGCCGGTGCGGCCGTAGCCGAAGACGCTGCCCATCACCCAGGGGGCGAGGGCGGCCATGAGGGCGGCGGCGGGGACGACGAGGGCGGCGCTGGAACGCAGCGCGTAGGAGACGTCGCGGCGTACGGCGCCGAGGTCGCCGTCGGTGGCGGCGGAACTCATCCGCGGCATCAGGGCCGTGACGAGGGAGACGGTGATGATGCCCTGCGGGACGATCCACAGCTGGTAGGCGTTGCTGTAGGCGGTGTAGCCGGCGCCGCCCGCGAGACCGGCGTCGACGGCGCGCTGGCCGGTGGCGGTGGAGAGCCGGGTGACGACCCAGTAGGCGACCTGGTTGGTGAGGACGAGCAGGGCGGTCCAGCCCGCGTTGCGCAGGGGGCGGCCGAGGCCGCTGCCGCGCCAGTCGAAGCGGGGGCGCCAGCGGAAGCGGGCCGCGCGCAGCGAGGGGATCAGGGCGAGGGCCTGGACGACGATGCCCGCGGTGGTGCCGAGGCCCAGGAGCCGGGTCTCGGCGGCGGTGAGGCCGGTGGCGCCGTCGTGCGAGAGGTACAGGAACAGCCCGAAGACGGCGATGATGACGACGTTGTTGAGGACCGGGGTCCACATCATCGCGCCGAACCGGCCGCGGGAGTTCAGGACCTGCCCGAGGAGGGTGAAGAGCCCGTAGAAGAGGATCTGGGGCAGGCAGTACCGGGCCAGGGCCACGGTGGTGTCGGCCTGGGCGCCGCGGTAGCCGGTGTACGCCGAGACGATCAGCGGGGCGGCGATCACGGCGGTGGCGGTGAGTGCGACGAGGGCCGCGGTGCAGGCGGTGAGCAGCCGGTCGGTGTAGGCGGCGCCGCCGTCGGCGTGTTCCTTGGCGGCCCGGACCAGCTCGGGTACGAAGACGGCGTTGAGCGCGCCGCCGATGAGCAGGATGTAGATGATGTTCGGGACGGTGTTGGCGACGGCGTAGCCGTCACCGAGCAGTCCGGTGCCCAGGGCCGCGACGACGACGGCGGAGCGGATGAAGCCGGTGGCGCGGGAGACGATCGAGCCGGCCGCCATGAGCGCGCCGCTGCGCAGCACCGAGGTCTTGCGCGGTGCTGCGCCGTCGGTGCCGGGGCCGGGGCCTGCCTGTCTGGTGTCGGTGGCCGTCACCGGCGGGCCAGGTAGGCCTGGAACGCCTTGTAGAGCGCCGCGTTGGCGACTCCGTCCATCGGGATCTCCCATTCACCGAGCGTTTCGACGACCTGTCCGCCGGTGCCGAGCTTCCAGCGCAGCAGCCCGAATGAACGTTCGTCGGGGTCAAGGGTGGAGGGTACCCCGCGCATGTCGTACTCGTCGGCGCCGAGGGTGTGTGCGTCGCGCATCATGCGCCACTGCAGGGCGTTGCTGGGCCGTACCTCACGCCGGTGGTCGGCGGAGGCGCCGGTCTGGTACCAGACCCTGCTGCCGGTGCTGATCATGGTGTGGGCGGCGAGGATCTCGCCGTGGTGGACGGCGAGGTAGAGCCGCATCCGGCCGGGCTGTTCCTCGTTCAGGACGCGGTACTGCTGCTCGTAGTACGCGAGGGAGCGGCCGAGCCGGAAGCCGTCGCGCTCCTCGGTGATCCGCAGCAGCCGGTAGAACTCGGGCAGGTCGGCGGAGGTGCCGAGGACGGTCTCGACGCCGGCCTTGCCGGCCTTGCGCACGTTGCGTCGCCATTCCTGGTTGAGGCCGGACCACAGGTCGTCGAGGCTGCGTCCGGCGAGCGGGACGCGGAAGACGTGGCGGGGCTGGGCGTCGCCGTCGTCCTCGCCTCCGCAGCGCTTCCAGCCGCGGGTGCGCAGCCGGTCGGCGAGGGCGGCGCCGACGGGGTCGACCTCGGTGGCGAGGACGTCGGATATCTGGCGGCCCGTTCCGGTGCCGGCTTTGGCGGTGGCCGCGTCCCAGCGGCGGTAGGCGGGGGTGGGGCCGATGCGGACGGCGAAGGCGCCGGCGGCGCGCAGGTGGCGCATGAGCGGGTCCAGCCAGCGGTCGATGCGCGGGTCGGACCAGTCGGCGACGGGGCCTTCGGGCAGATAGGCAAAGTATTTGCGGGTGCCGGGGAATTGCCGGTAGAGAACGAGTCCGGCGCCTTCGATCTCGCCGCCCGGACAGTGCCATCCGACCATTTCCGAGCGCCAGAGGTCCTTCACCCGGCCCCATGACGGGTGCTGGAGAAAGCTCGCCGTGGGGCTCCTGGAGAGGAAGGACTGGTATTCGGGGACGGACAGGGTGCGCACCCGGAGCTCGTGGTCCTGGTCCTGCCGGGCGGGGGTAACGAGCAGTGCGCACACGGCTGACGGCCTTCCTGATCGTCCTGAGGGGTCGTTCACAGGACTCTCACAGCCACCCGTGACCGAAGTGCGCGGCGAATGTGACCGGATGATGACCGTTTCGCTGCGGTCCACGTCACAAGAGAAAGAGAGATCTTTTCCGTGGTTTGTGCAACCTAAAGTCGTCCCGTTCTCATCCTCTTTTGCGAACGTCCGTCACCGCCACGACTCGAAGGGGCCCTTCGTTGAGCCGCACACGCCGCACCGCCATTGCGGGCACCGCATTCCTGGCCGCCGCGCTGACCGCCTGCTCGGGCGGGAGTGACGGTGGCAGCGACGACAAGGGCAAGGCCGAGTCGAAGCCGAAGGCTCCGATGGCTGTCTCGGTGAATCTCACGGGTGATCAGGTCAAGGCGGGCCAGCCGGTGACGGTGACCGTCGCCGAGGGCAAGCTGGCCCAGGTGAAGGTGACCGACGCCAAGGGTGCGGAGCTGCCCGGCAAGATAGCCGACGACGGGAAGACCTGGACCTCGGAGCGCAACGCCCCGCCCGGTGCCGACTACAAGGTCGAGGCGCAGAACACCGACAGCCAGAGCGCCACCACGCAGTTCAGGACCGGTCCCGCCGACAAGGTGAACAAGGTCGCGATCAACATCTCCAAGGGCAGCACGGTGGGCGTGGCGATGCCCGTGTCCCTCGTCTTCGACAACCCGGTGACGAACAAGGCCGAGGTGGAGAAGCAGCTCAAGGTCACCACCTCGGACAACACCGAGGGCTCCTGGGGCTGGATGAAGGACCACGACGGCAAGGACCGCGTCGACTGGCGGCCGAAGGACTACTGGAAGTCCGGCACGGACGTGAAGGTCGACATGAAGCTGAACGGGGTGGACTCGGGCAAGGGCGGCGGGCTGTTCGCCCGCGACTACAACACCGAGTTCAAGATAGGCAAGGACCGCCGGGTCCAGGTCAGCCTCGACACCAAGAAGATGACGGTGACCGAGAACGGCCAGGCGCAGAAGGCGATCCCGATCTCGGCCGGCACGCCCGGCGGCAAGAAGGCCTCCTGGTCCGGGAAGATGGTGATCATGACCAAGGAGGGCACCATCCGGATGGACTCCCAGACCGTGGGTCTCGACAACGCCTACGACAAGATGGTCGATTACTCGATGCGGCTGACCTGGTCGGGCATGTACGCGCACGCCGCCCCGTGGAACTCCGGCAACTTCGGCCGCACCAACAGCAGTTCCGGCTGCGTGGGGATGAGCGACGCCGACGCCAAGGAGTTCTTCGGACAGTCCCAGGTCGGCGACCTCTTCGAGGTGGTCGGCGAGGGCTCGAAGGGGCAGCCGCCGATCGGCAACGGCTACGGCGAGTGGAACCTCTCCTGGGACGAGTGGAAGGCCAAGAGCGCCCTGTCGGCCGCCCCGCAGAACGGCTGACCTGCAGGCCCTCCTTCCTGACTCTCGTTCAATTGTTACCACCACGTAACTTACCGACGGGTTACCTTCGGTAAGCCGCTCCCGTTACCGTCGGGTCACTTTTAGGACCCCCGGTGCACGCGAGGAGCGACCGATGGAACGCACCCCCACCGCCGCAGCCGTGGCGGCACTCCTGGCGGCGACCGCCCTGGGCCTGGCCCCCCACCAGGCCCAGGCGGCTCCCGCGCACGCCACGGCGAACGCTGCCACCGCCGCCCCCACGACGCGGACCGCCGTGCAGACCGCCGCCGCGGACCTGCGCTTTCACGACATCCCCGGCTCGGGCGGCATCACCCTCAAGGGCAACGTCTTCACCCCCGACGGCGCCGCGACCGGCCGGAAGTATCCGCTGATCGTGCTTCCCACCAGCTGGGGCATGCCGCAGATCGAATACATCGCCCAGGCCAAGAAGCTCGCCGACTCCGGCTACGTCGTGGTCAGTTACACCTCCCGCGGCTTCTGGCTCTCCGGCGGGCAGATCGAGGTGGCCGGGCCGCCGGACGTCGCGGACGTCTCGGCCGTCATCGACTGGGCCCTCGCCAACACCCCCGCCGACGCGGACCGCATCGGCCTCGGCGGGGTCTCGTACGGCGCCGGCATCACCCTGCTGGCCTCCGCGCACGACCCGCGCGTCAAGGCCGTGGTCGCCATGAGCGGCTGGGCCGACCTCATCGAGTCCATCTACTCGGGCCGCACCCAGCACCGCCAGGCCGCCGGGCTGCTCGGCGCCGCCGGCTACCTCACCGGCCGCCCCGGACCCGAACTCCAGTCGGTCCTCGGCGACTTCCTCGGCTCCCGGCTGGACCGCGAAGCGCAGATGATCGAGTGGGGCAGGAAGCGGTCGGCCGCCGAACAGGTGGACCGGATCAACGCCAACGGCGCCGCGATCATGCTCGGCAACGCCTGGGGCGACACGGTCTTCCCGCCCAACCAGTACGCGAAGTTCTACGAGCGGCTCACCGGCCCCAAGCGGCTGGAGTTCCGCCCGGGCGACCACGCCACCGCCGAGGGCACCGGCCTGCTCGGCCTGCCCAACGACACCTGGACCAACGCCCACCGCTGGTTCGACCGCCACCTCAAGGGCGAACGCAACGGCATCGACACCGAGGCCCCGGTACAGATCAAGTCCCGCGGCGACGGTGGCTACGAGGGCTACCCCGACTGGGCGTCGGTGGGCTCCGGCGGCACCGAGAAGCTCCCGCTCACCGACAGCGAGCACCTCTTCGCGAACGTCGACTCCGGGGCCAACGGCGGCGTCGTGATCCTCTCCAGCGTCCTCGACCAGTTCTTCAAGGCGCCCCCGGTCGCCTCGATCCCGCTGCTCCCCCGCTCCTTCGCCGCCGTCTGGCAGTCGGGGCGCCACGACGAGGCCCGCCACATCCGCGGCACCGTCAGACTGCACACCACCGTCACGCCCACCAAGGGCGACGGCACCTTCGTCGCGTACCTCTACGACGTCGGCCCGCTCGGCATCGGCAAGCTGGTCAGCAACGCCCCGTACACCTTCCACGGCAGGACCCCGGGCCAGGCCTTCGGCGTGGACCTGGAGCTCTTCTCCACCGCCTACGACGTGCCGGCGGGCCACCGCCTCGCCCTCGTCGTCGACACCGTCGACCCGCTCTACATCGAACACAACCCCACCGGCGCGCAGCTGACCTTCTCCTCGCCCGCGGGCGACCCCAGTTACGTCTCGGTGCCGCTGCGCGAGCGGTGATCCACGGCGGCGGCCGGGCCGGGGCGGCCCTCCGGGCTCCTCAATGCTTGAGGATCTTGGAGAGGAAGTCCTTGGCCCGGTCGCTCTCCGGGGCGGTGAAGAACTCCTCCGGACTCCGGTCCTCGACGATCCGGCCGTCCGCCATGAACACCACGCGGTTGGCCGCGGAGCGCGCGAAGCCCATCTCGTGGGTGACCACGACCATGGTCATGCCCTCCTGGGCGAGCTGCCGCATGACCTCCAGCACCTCGTTGATCATCTCCGGGTCCAGTGCGGAGGTGGGCTCGTCGAAGAGCAGGGCCTTGGGGTCCATGGCGAGGGCGCGGGCGATGGCCACGCGCTGCTGCTGGCCGCCGGAGAGCTGGGCGGGGAACTTGTCGGCCTGGTCGGCGAGGCCGACCCGCTCCAGGAGCTCCCGGGAGCGCAGGTCCGCCTCGCGCTTCCCCCGCCCGCGGACCTTGACCTGCGCGAGGGAGACGTTGGCCAGAACGGTCTTGTGCGCGAAGAGGTTGAAGGACTGGAAGACCATCCCCACCTCGGCGCGCAGCCGGGCCAGATCCTTCCCCTCGGCGGGCAGCGGCTCCCCGTCGATCAGGATCGTGCCGGACTCGACGGTCTCCAGCCGGTTGATCGCCCGGCACAGGGTGGACTTCCCGGAGCCGGAGGGGCCGATGACCACCACCACCTCCCCGCGGCCGACGGTGAGGCTGATGTCCCGCAGCACGTGCAGCGGTCCGAAGTGCTTGTTGACGTCCCGCAGCTCGATCAACGGATCGACGGCCATGCGCTGCCCTGCCCACTCGGTGTCGGATACCGGTCAGCGCAAACTATCCAGCGGCGGAAGGGCACTTCGCCGCGACACGCCGCCGACCGCCGCCGGCCGCTCCCGGCGCCCGGTGCTGTCAGCCCTCGGAGGCCTCCGCGTACGCCTGGCTGAGCTCGGGAGAACCGGTCATCGCCCAGGACACCCCCGACTCGATCACGTTCAGCTCCCGGCCCGAGGCCAGGCGGATCGCCGGCTGGCCGTTGGGCCACACCTGCCAGGCGGTGCCCGGAACGGTCCGGACGATCACGGTGCCGAGGTAGAAGCCCGCGTCGTTGCCGAGCCAGGGCACCACCTCGGGATCCCGCCGCCAGCGGGGCATGAGCTGGTCGAGAGCCTCCAACGAGGCGGGGCTCCCGTCGAGTTCCAGCCCGGCCGCCCGTGCGTGGACCCGCAGCATCTCGCACTCCGCGAACAACTCGGCGACGCCCTCGGGATCGTCCACGAGGGCGGCCGCGAGCCCCGCACCCTGTTCCGTTTCACGCCGGTTCAGCCAGTTGTCCAGGAAAGGGATGTTCATACCGCCCAGCGTCGCACCAGGATCCGCCGGTGGCCACAGGGCGCGCCTGGGCCGTTTCGGCGGGCCGTGCCCCTGCCTACCGGTCGAGATCGAGGTCGACGACGACCGGTGCGTGGTCGGAGGCGCCCTTGCCCTTGCGCTCCTCGCGGTCCACGTAGGCGTCGGTGACGGCCTTGGTGAAGGGCTCGTTGCCGTAGACCAGGTCGATGCGCATGCCCTTGTTCTTGGGGAAGGCGAGCATCCGGTAGTCCCAGAAGGTGTACGGGCGGTCGTACTTCAGCGCGCGCGGGAAGACGTCCGAGAGGCCTGCGGCGCGCAGCGCCTCCAGGGCGGCCCGCTCGGCCGGGGTGACGTGCGTGAGTCCCGCGAAGACGGCCGGGTCGTACACGTCCTCATCGGTCGGCGCCACATTGAAGTCGCCGAGCACGGCGAAGGGGCGCGGGCCGGCCGCGTCCTCGGCGACGGCCGTGGCCAGGGAGCGGAACCAGTCCAGCTTGTAGCCGTAGTGGTCGTGCTCGACCTCCCGGCCGTTGGGCACGTACACCGACCAGACCCGGACCCCGCCGCAGGTGGCGGAGATCGCCCGGGGCTCCTGGACGCCCTCGTAGTCGGGGCCGCCGGGCAGGCCGGTGACCACGTCCTCCAGGCCGACCTTGGAGAGGAGGGCCACGCCGTTCCAGCGGCCGGTGGCGTTGACCGCGGCCTCGTAGCCCAGCTCGCGCAGCTGCTCGTGCGGGAACTGCTCCGCCGAGCACTTGGTCTCCTGGATGCACACGACATCCGTGCCGGAGCTCTCCAGCCAGGCCAGCAGGCGCGGCAGCCGGGCGGTGATGGAGTTGACGTTGTAGGTGGCGATACGCATACCCGCCAACCTACCGTCCGGCACCGACAGCGGCCGTTACAGCTCGGCGCTGTCCCCGGCGGTGAGCCGCCCGTGCTCGGTGCCGCCCAGCTTGTCCAGGGCGAAGTCGTAGATCGGCCGGGCGATGTCGGCGAGGTAGGCGTCGTGGATGTCGAGGGCCCGGCGCGGCCCCACCTCGCGCAGGTAGTCGATCACCTCGGAGACCTTGTTTCAGGGTGCGTGCACCGGCACCATCAGGGTCTCCACCGGGACCCCGGGCACGGTCAGCGCGTCGCCGGGGTGGAAGAGGGATCCGTCGACGAGGTAGCCGACGTTGGTGACCCGCGGGATGTCCGGGTGGATCACGGCGTGCAGCTCGCCGTGCACCTGCACCTCGAACCCGGCCGCGGTGAAGGTGTCGCCGTGGCCGACGGTGTGCACCCGGCCCGGGTAGGCGGGGGCGAGCCGCTCGGCGACACTGCGCAGGGTCCACAGCCGGGCCGCCGGGTTCGCGTCGAGGGCGGCCCGCAGCCGCCCCTCCTCGAAGTGGTCGGGGTGTTCGTGCGTGACCAGCAGGGCGTCCGCGCCCAGGCCCGCGTCCGGTTCGCTGAAGGCGCCCGGGTCGATGACGAGCGTGCGCCCGTCCTTCTCCAGCTGGACGCAGGAGTGCAGCCGCTTGGTGAGCTTCATGATCCCAGGCTAGCGGCGAGGCCGCCGGGGCACGGGGTGCCCGCCGGGTTACGGGGTGGTCGTGGAGACCACGTAGACCTTGGGGTGCTCGGGGTCCGTCAGGTCCACCGTGATGTCCCGGCTGGGGCGCGGGTCGTCCTGCTCCAGGCTGGTCCCGTACCAGGTGGCGTGGGGGCTCCAGCTCCAGCCCGCGACCTCGGAGTCGTGGGGGGAGATGGTGACGGCCCCGGCGGCCAGCTCGGCGCGGCTGGTGCCGACGGAGGCGAGGAAGCCGTCCAGGTCGGCCGGGGTCACCGCGAACTGCGTGAAGAGCCGGCTGGTGCGCCAGTTGTTGGTCTCCAGGAAGCCGACCTTCCAGGCCTTCGCCGGGATCGGCACCTCGTAGATGCTGCGCTGCACCCTGGAGGGCCAGCCGGGGCGCACCGTGGACGCGCCGACCTTGGCGGCCTTGTCGCGTCCGCTCTCCCGGCTCTGCTGGGTGGAGATCGCGAGGTAGCCCGCGGGCACACCGATCAGCAGGACGATGATGATCGCGGTGATCCAGCGGCGCTTGACGACGTGCCTGCGGTCCTCGGGGGTGGGCTGCGGGCTGCCGCCCTCGTCGGGGGCGGAGGCCTGGTGGGGCAGGGTGGGCGGGTTCACGACTGGGGGTCGTCCTTGGAGTCCGTGGGGGCGGCGGTCTCGCGCCTGCGGCCCAGCTGGCCCAGCTGCGCGTAGCGCTCGTGGCGCTCGACCCGTCGGCGGGTGGCGCGGCGGAAGCGCCGGGCGACGAGCCGGGCGAGGTCGGCGGCGCCGACCATGCCGGCCTCGGGGCCGAGCTGGGCCTTGGCGATACGGGCCTCGGGGCGGTAGCCGCGGCCGGTGAGGTGGCGGCGGAAGGCGTCCCGGGCGGGGCCGATCAGCAGGTCGTCGGCGGCGCTGACGCCACCGCCGATGACGAAGCAGGACGGGTCGAGGGCGGCGGCGAGGTTGGCGATGCCGACGCCGAGCCACTGGCCGATGTCCTGGAGCAGCTCGACGCACATGGCGTCGCCCTCGCGGGCCAGCTCGGTGATCAGCGGCCCGGTGATCTCGGAGACGTTCCCGCCGACCTTGGCGATGATGTTGTACGCGACCGGGGAGTCGGCGGCGGCCAGCTCCCGGGCCTCGCGGACCAGGGCGTTGCCGGAGCTGTACTGCTCCCAGCAGCCGCGGTTGCCGCAGGGGCAGCGGTGGCCGCCGGGGACGACCTGCATGTGGCCGAACTCGCCGGCGACGCCGTACCGGCCGCGCTTGACCTGGCCGCCTTCGAGGATGGCGCCGCCGATGCCGGTGCCGAGCGTGATCATGACGAGGTGGTCCTCGCCGCGTCCGGCGCCGAAGCGCCATTCCGCCCAGGCGGCGGTGTTGGCGTCGTTGTCGACCATGACGGGGACCGCGAGCCGGGACTGAAGGGCGTCGCGCAGGGGCTCGTCGCGCCAGGCCAGGTGGGGTGCGAAGAGGACCCGGGAGCGGTCGGCGTCGACCCACCCGGCCGCGCCGATGCCCACCGCGTGCACGTCGTGCCGGTCGGAGAGGTCCAGCACCAGCTCGACGATGGTGTCCTCGACGACCTTGGGGCTCTTGGACTTGTCCGGGGTCTCGGTGCGGATCTTCTCGAGGATGACGCCGTCGGCGTCGACGACCCCGGCCATCACCTTGGTGCCGCCGATGTCGATGCCGACGGTCGGGACGCGTGGGGCGGTCAGGTGCGACCGCCGCTCGCGGGTCCCGATGGTGCGCAGGACGGTGCCTCGCGCCGACCCCCGGTGGGTGAGCGTGAAGTCCCGGTACGTGCTCATCGAGTCGTGTCGTCCCTCTTGGGTGCGGTGGTACGGGAGGCCTGGTCGGCCGGGCCCGCCGGTGCGGTGCGGGCGGCTCCGCGGGCCGCGGCGTCCGTGACGCCCGGTCCCGATTCTGCCACCCGCTCCAGTTCGTGGCTCAGTTCGTCGAGCTCGGAGCCGCCCGCCATCTGGCGGGTGAGCTCGTCCAGGGTGATCGAGTCACGGGTGTGACTGCCCGCCATGGCGCCGCGCTTGAGCAGCACGAAGCGGTCTCCGACCAGGTACGCGTGGTGCGGATTGTGGGTGATCAGGACCACACCGAGACCGGCGTCGCGGGCCGCGGCGACGTACTTGAGGACCACGCCGGACTGCTTGACGCCGAGGGCCGCGGTCGGCTCGTCGAGGACGAGGACCTTCGCCCCGAAGTAGACGGCGCGGGCGATGGCCACGCACTGCCGCTCCCCGCCGGACAGGGTGCCGATGGGCTGGTCCACGTCGCGCAGGTCGATGCCCATGCGCAGCAGTTCGTCGCGGGTGGTGCGGCGCATGAAGTCGACGTCGAGGCGGCGCAGGGGGCCGCGGCCCTTCGTCGGCTCGGAGCCGAGGAAGAAGTTGCGCCAGACGGGCATGAGCGGGACCACGGCGAGGTCCTGGTAGACGGTCGCGATGCCGCGGTCGAGGGCCGCGCGCGGGTTGGCGAGCACGGTCTCCTCGCCCTCGATCTCGAAGGTGCCGGCGTCGTGCCCGTGCAGCCCCGCGATGATCTTGATGAGGGTGGACTTGCCGGCGCCGTTGTCGCCGAGGACACAGGTGATCTCGCCCGCGGACACCTCCAGGGAGACGTCCTGGAGGGCGCGGATGTTGCCGTAGTACTTGGCCACCCCGGTCAGCTTCACCAGGGCGGTCGTCGCGTCCGGGGTCGTGGTGGTGGTGCTGCCGGTGGTCACTTGCTCGCCTCCGCCCGCTTGCGGACCCATGCGTTGAGCAGCGTGGCCAGCAGGAGCATCGCGCCGAGGAAGAACTTGAACCAGTCCGGGTTCCACTGGGCGTACACGATGCCGTTGCTGGTCATGCCGAAGATGAAGGCGCCGACCGCGGAGCCGATGGCGGAGCCGTAGCCGCCGGTCATCAGACAGCCGCCGATGACCGCGGCGATGATGTAGAGGAACTCGTTGCCCACGCCCTCGCCCGACTGGACCACGTCGAAGGAGAAGAGGATGTGCTGGCCGGAGATCCAGGCGCACAGGGCGACACCCATGTACAGGCCGATACGGGTCTTCACGACGGGCACGCCGACCGCGCGGGCCGCGTCCGCCCCGCCGCCCACGGCGAAGATCCAGTTGCCGGCGCGGGTGCGCAGCAGGATCCACGTGGCCACGGCGACCAGGGCCAGCCACCACAGGACGGTGACCTGCAGGGTGACCGAGCCGATCTCCCACTTCGAGGCGAAGACGGCGCGGGCGGAGGGGAAGCCCTCCATATCGGCGATGGACTTGGTGGAGACCGTGCCGCTGATCAGCTTGGTGAAGCCGAGGTTCAGGCCGGTCAGCATCAGGAAGGTGCCGAGCGTGATGATGAAGCTGGGCAGCTCGGTGCGGGTCAGCATGAAGCCGTTGAAGAAGCCGATGGCGAGGGTGACCAGCAGGGACACTCCGACGCCGACCCAGACGTTGGCGGTCATCTGGTAGCTGAACATCGAGCTCACCAGGGCCGAGGTCGTGACCATGACACCCGCGGAGAGGTCGAACTCGCCGCCGATCATCAGCATCGCCACGGGGGCCGCCATGATCCCGATGGTGGAGGCCGAGTACAGGATCGTGCTGAGGCTGGAGGCCTGGAGGAAGGTGGGGGCGGCGACGGAGAAGAAGACGAAGACGGCGACGGCCCCGACCACCGCGCCCAGCTCGGGCCGCCCCAGCAGCCGGCGGACGAGGGAGGCCGGCGCGAGCCGTTCGTCGACGGCGGTGGCGGCGCTCATCGGCTGCCCCGCCGGATGTACTCCTCCAGCTCGGCGGCCTCGGCGGCGGTGACGATCTGCGGTCCGGTGAGCACCGGGCGGCCGCCGCCGAGCACGTCCGCGTTGTAGCGGTAGAGCCAGAGCAGGTCGACGGCCTCGTACCCCTGCAGGTAGGGCTGCTGGTCCACGGCGAAGCCGAGGGCGCCGGACTTCAGGTCGCGGGCCACCGAGTCGTTGAGGTCGAAGGTGTCGACCTCGGCCTTGCTCCCGGCGGCCTCCTTGGCCTTGACCGCGGTGGGGGCGAACGGCGCGCCGAGGGTGACGATCGCGTCGACCGACGGGTCCGCCTGCAGCTTGGCCTGGATCGCCGCCTGGACGGAGGGCATGTTGGTGCCCTCGACGTACAGGTTCTCCATTGTTCCGGAGAAGGTCTTCTTCGCGCCGGCGCAGCGCTGCTCGTGGCCCACGTTGCCCTGCTCGTGCAGGACGCAGACGGCCTTCTTGCGGCCGCGCTTCCCCAGCTCCGTGCCGACCGCCTCGCCTGCGATCGTCTCGTCCTGGCCGATGTGGGTGAGCGCCCCGTACTCGGCGGACTGGGCGGACCCGGAGTTGACCGTGATCACCGGGATACCGGCCTTGACGGCCTTGGCGACGACATCCTTCAGGGCTTCCGGCTTGGCCAGGCTGACAATGATCCCGTCGACCTTCTGGTCGATCGCGTTCTGCACGAACTGCGCCTGCTGCTGCGCCTGGTCGTCGTGGGCGTAGACGAAGTTGATGTTGTCCTTGGCCGCGGCCTCCTTGGCGCCCTTCTGGACGATGTCCCAGAAGGTGTCGCCATCGCCCGCGTGGGTCACCATCGCGAAGGTCCAGCGCGGGGTGGAGACGGCGGGGCGGCCCGCCTCGGCGGCCTTCGCCCGCTCCTCGGCGCGCTTGCCGCCCGTACTGCTGCAACCCGCGAGCGAGGCCCCCAGTACCGTCGCGAGCACGGCGCCCACGACGCGTACCCCTGTCCGAACCCTAGCCACGTCGCCGCGCCCTTCCCTCGTCCGTCTCGTCCGTCGTCCCGGCTCTCATGCCGTCCGTCGTTCCGTCCGTCGTTCCGGCTGTCATGCCGTCCGTCATCTTTCGGTCATTCCGGTTTCAGCCGCCCAGTATCCGCCACAGTGGACCATGAAGGGCCATCGGGGCATGCACCCGCAGACCGACACGACGTGATCGCGGATCGGTACGCGAAACCCTCAAGATCGATGCGAGCGGATTGACAGGTTCCCCCGGCGGGGCCAGGTTGAGTTCATGCGCATCGGGCTCATCGGAACCGGCCGGATCGGCTCGTTCCACGCGGCGGCTCTCGCCCGCCACCCGGAGGCCGGCTCGCTCCTGCTCGCGGACTCCGATCCCGCGCGGGCGGCGCGCCTCGCCGACCGGCTCGGGGCCACGGCCGCGCCCTCCGTGGAACAGGTCTTCACCTGGGGTGTGGACGCGGTGGTCGTGGCGTCCTCCACCGACGGGCACGCGGAGCTGGTCGTACGGGCGATCCGCGGCGGCCTGCCGGTGTTCTGCGAGAAGCCGGTCGCCCCCGACCTGAACCGCACCCTGTCCGTGCTGCGCGAGGTGTCGGCCCTGGGCGGGCTGCTCCAGGTCGGCTACATGCGCCGCTTCGACGCGGGCTACCTCACGGCCCGGGAGCTGGTCCGCTCCGGCGCCCTGGGCCGGCTGCACACCGTACGGACGATGACGGCCGATCCGGCGCCGCCGGCCGCCGACTACCTGGCGACCTCGGGCGGTCTCTACCGGGACTGCATGGTCCACGACTTCGACATGGTGCGGTGGGTGACCGGGCACGAGGTGGTGGAGGTGTACGCGGCCGGGTCGGACGCCGGGCCGCCGCAGTTCCGGCAGACGGGGGATGTCGACACGGCGGCCGCGGTCCTCACCCTGGACGACGGGACCCTGGTCACGTCCACCGGGACCCGGTGCAACGGCGCCGGCTACGACGTGCGGATGGAGCTGGCCGGGGAGCGGGACCAGGTCTCCGCGGGACTGGACGACAGGACGCCGATCGCCTCGACCGAACCGAACGGGCCGCCGCCCGCGAGCAAGCCGTGGACCGGCTTCCTGGAACGCTTCGGCCCGGCGTACGAGGCCGAGCTGAACGCCTTCGTGCACCTGGTGCGCGGCGCGGGCGAGAACCCCTGCGACGGGCGGGAGGCCCTGGCCGCGCTGCGGGTCGCGGAGGCATGCGAGCTGTCGCGGCGGGAGCGGCGCCGGGTCAGGCTGGAGGAGCTCCCGGACCTGCCGGAACGCTGACCGGCTCGCTGACCGGATCGGCGACCGCATCGGTAACCGGATCGGCGGTCGGATCGGTAACCGGATCGGTGAACAGGGCATCCGGCCACCCTACGGTGGTGATCCCCGGCTGACTGCGGCGCTTTCCGGACACGCTCGGGGGACCGTGGGACCGTCCTCAGCCACGGGTCGCGGTGACCGCCCGCCGTCCCCAGGCGGTGCCGGCCAGGACCAGCACCACGCCGGCGTAACCGAGCGGCCCGAGGTGCTCGCCGCCGACGGCGATGCCCGCGACGGCCGCCCACAGGGGCTCGGTGCCGAGCAGCAGGCTGACCCGGGAGGGCGAGGTACGGCGTACGGCCCACATCTGCACGAAGAAGGCGAAGAGGGTGCAGAAGACGGAGAGGAACGCCAGACCGGCCCACTCGGCGGGCCCGAAGTCGGCCGCGGCGGCCCAGGGGGTCGCGCCGGTCCCGGGTACGGCGGCCAGCAGGGCGAAGACGAGCACGGCCCCGCCGAGCTGCACGGTGGTCAGCGACAGCGGGTCGGCACCGCGGACGCCCTCGGACCGGGCCATCAGCAGCACGTGCAGGGTCCGGGCGAGGGCGGCGCCGAGGATGAGCAGGTCACCGAGGCCGGGCCGGGTGAAGCCGGCGCCCTGGGTGAGCAGCACGACGCCGAGGACGGACAGCGCGGCGGCGCCGAGGAACCCTGCGGACGGCGCCCTCCGCTTCACCGCGGCATCGGCGAGCGGGGTGAAGATCATGGTCAGGCTGATGATCAGCCCGGCGTTGGTGGCGGAGGTGTGGACGACCCCGTAGGTCTCCAGCAGGAAGATCCCGCCGAGTACGAGTCCCAACAGCCCGGCGCCGCGCAGCTGGGCCGGGGTCAGCGCCCGCAGCCGCGCCCACCCGGCGACGACCAGCACGGGCAGCACGAGCGCGAACCGCAGCACGAGCACGGCGATCACGGTGTGCGCGGTGGTGATGCCCTTGGCGGCGAGGTAGCTGCCGCCCCACACGACGGCGACGGCCAGGACGGGCAGATCGGCGAGCCAGGCCCGGCGGGGTGCGGCGTGCAGGATGGGCGAGGCGACGGCCACGGAGGTCTCCAACGTCACTCGGGAGGTGGAGACATCGGCGGCTCGCACGGTTGCGGGGCACACCGTACCGGAGCCGATCATGCGGGGCGACCCGTTTCCGGGCCTCGCACCTCTGCCCCGTAGAGTCGGGCGCATGGCTGATCTTTACGCCGTGGATCTGGCGTTCGACCTGCTCGACACCACGCCCGACGCCGTACTCGCGGAGGTGCGCCGCCACCTGACGGGGGACGGCCTGCTCTCGCCCCGCGGCCCGGCGTGGCACATAGGCGGGATGCTCGTGGGCGAGTTCGGCCCGGCGGAACGCGACGGCTGGGCCCTGACGGCCCGCCAGGAGATCCACGAGGACCAGCTCCCGGCCCTGGAAGACCTGCTGCTCCTGCTCACCCCGCACATCCGCCCGCCCGGCCCGGTCGGCCGCATCCGCCACCACGCCCACGAGTCCCCGGACCTCCTGGTCCTCCGCGAGGGCCGCGTGGTTCAACTGGCCCTGGACCGGCGGTAGGGGGTGTCCCGCGGCGCGACCGGGTCCGGGGACGAGGAGCAGCTGATCGCGCAGGGCTTCCGGCGCGTGTACGCAGAACCGGACTGCTACGACGGGCCGCGCGCGGGCCCGGCCGACGTGCACGGCAGCCCGCACTGCTTCCAGGGCTACGACTGCGACCACGCCGACGCGGCCGACGAGTACCTCGTACGGCCGGCGAGCGAGGCCGCCGTCGCTCCGGAGCGCGCACAGTGGGCGATCTTCGCCGCTGGAACCGGCGCCACGAAGGGGGGTCGGCCGGCCCGGAAAGCCACCCGGGGCACGGTGGCATCGACGCCTGCTACGACGAGCTGACCGGGCTGCTCGCCGCGCGCCGCCGGCCGCCGGCCGCCCGACGATGCGCGGCGCCTGGTCGGCGAGCCGGGCTTCGACGCGGACGACCGCTACCGCGCCGACGGGCCCGACCAGTGGTTCCGGTGGCACCCGGCAGGTGAGGCCGGTCAGGAGCCGACGGTCGCGAACGTGGCCCGCCCCGTCGGCCGATAGGTCTGGATAGCCATCCCCGACGGTGTCGTCCGGGAGGCCGTCAGCTCGTACGCCGTCGGCAGCCCGCCGGTGGGGAACAGCCTCCTGCCCGCCCCCAGTGCCACGGGGAACACCAGCAGGTTGATCTCGTCGACGAGATCCCGGGCGAGCAGCCACTGCGCGAGCTGCCCGCTCCCGTGCACCTGCAGCTCCCCCTCCAGCGCGTCCTTGACCCGGACGATCTCGCTCTGCAGGTTCTCCCCGTCGAGCACGGTGGCCGGCCCCCAGGCCGGGTCCTTGAGGGTGGTCGAGGCCACGTACTTGGGCAGCCGGTTGAGCCCGCCCGCCACGGGGTCGCCCGGCTCGTCGTGCTCGGGCCAGTAGCCGGCGAAGATCTCGTACGTCCGCCGCCCGAGCAGGAACGCCCCGGCCCGGCCGAACACCTCGGTGATGAACTCCCCCATCCCCTCGTCGACGTACGGCGCGGCCCACCCGCCGTACTCGAACCCGTCACTGCGGTCCTCGTCGGGCCCGCCGGGCGCCTGCATCACGCCGTCCAACGTGACGAAGGTGGTCAGTGTCAGCTCGGCCATGCCTCTGCGCTCCTCGCTCGATGCTCCTACGCAAGAGCAGACTCCCGGGCCGCCCCGGACTCATCGGTGCGCCACGCGAACGACGGCCCGAACGGCGCAGCGCCTCGGTCCCCGTCGGGAACGCGGGGTCGGAATCCTGCCAGCGGTGGGGCGTGGGGGGCTATTTGATTGAACCCGCAACCAAGCGGGCGATGCGGGAGGAAGAGCACATGGACAGGAACGCGGTGGCGCTGGTGACCGGGGGAAGTCGGGGGATCGGGGCGGCCGTTGCCGTGCGGCTCGCCGAGGACGGGGCGGACGTGGCGATCACGTACGTCAGCGATGCCGAGGCCGCGGACCGGGTGGTCAAGGCGGTGGAGGCACTCGGGCGGCGGGCCGTCGCGCTGCGGGCGGACGCGGGTGACACGGCGGAGGTAGCGAGCGCCGTCGGGGAGACCGTACGGCGGTTCGGGCGGCTCGACGTGCTCGTCAACAACGCCGGGGTGGGGGCGGTCGGACCGATGGAGGAAGTCGGGGCGGCCGACGTCGACCGGGTGCTCGGCGTCAACGTGCGGGGCGCGTTCCTCGCGGCCCAGGCGGCCGCGGGGCGCATGCGGGAGGGCGGGCGGATCATCACCATCGGCAGCTGCATGGCGCAGCGGGTGCCCGGGCCGGGCGGGGTGCTGTACGCGATGAGCAAGGCCGCGACGATCGGGCTGACGAAGGCCTTGGCGCGGGAGCTCGGCGGGCGCGGGATCACCGCGAACCTCGTGCATCCGGGGCCGGTCGACACCGACATGAACCCGGCCGACGGACCGTACGCGGGCCCGCAGGCGGCCATGACGGCGCTGGGCCGGTTCGGGAGGACGGAGGAGGTCGCGGACGTGGTGGCTTTCCTCGCCGGTCCGGGCGCGGGCTACGTCACGGGGGCGGAGTTCGCGGTGGACGGCGGCCACGCCGCGTAGCCCTCGCCGGGCGGGCGAACGGCCCGAACCGGGTGCGCCCCCGGCCGGACCGGTCCGGGCCGGTTAGGCCGGGCGAGGTCGCTCCCGACCTCCTGAGGCCGAGGCCCAGAGACCGGTGCCGACCCCGGGGCCCGGGGCGGGGGTCGGGCAGCGGCCCGGGCGGGGTCGGACACCTGCCGGGCCGACCCCGGACCGGCCCGGACCCGGGCACGGCCCGGCGGACCCGGGGCGGGGGCCGGGCAGGGGCCCGTTGGGGCCCGGGCGGGTTCGGACACCTACCGGGCCGACCCCGGACCGGCCCGGACCCGGGCCAGGCCGGGCCACCGGCCGGGCGTGCCCGGGTTGGGACCCGGGCAGGGCCCGGGTTGGGACCCGGGCAGGGCCCGGGTTGGGACCCGGGCAGGGCCCGGGTTGGGACCCGGGCAGGGCCCGGGTTGGGACCCGGGTCGGGGGCCGGGTTGGGACCCGGGTCGGGGGCCGGGTTGGGACCCGGGTCGGGGGCCGGGCAGGGGCCCGTTGGGGCCCGGACAGGGGCCCGTTAGGGGTCGGGCAGCGGCCCGGGCGGGGTCAGACACCTGCCGGGGCCGACCCCATACCGGCCCGGACCCGGGCACGGCCCGGCGGCCCCGGGGCCGGGGCCCGGGCACGGCCGTGCCACCGGCCGGGCGGGCCCGGGTTGGGGGTCCGGCCGACGGTCTCCTGGTCTCGGCGAGGCGGACGGCGCACCCCCGGGGCCCCGCCCGGGCCGAGCCGGCCCGGCCCTCCCCCGCTTACCGGGGCCGGTTCAGGTCGGTGTGCAGCAGGTGGTGGTCCGAGTGGGGGCTGGGGCGGACCTGGTGTGTGCGTGGGGTGATGCCGCGCAGGAAGACGTAGTCGAACTTGCTGTTCCAGTCGGTGGTCTCCGTACAGGCATCGGCGGAAGCGGCCGGGGGGCGGCAGCCCGGGTCCGGGTCCGTGGCCAGGGACCACATCGGGGTGAGTTCGGAGGCGTGCGGCGCGGCGTTGAAGTCGCCGAGGACGATCGCTCGGTCGTGGCGGGCGACCTCGGCCGCGAGCACCCTCACCTGGCCCGCCCGTACTTCCGCCTGCCGGCGCTCGGCGAGGTGGGTGTTGAAGACACGGACCGACCGGCCGCCCACCAGGGTGGTGACAGCCAGGAATCCGCGGTCCTCGGAGCCGCCGTCGGGGTATTCGACGCTCACCCGGTCCGTCATCGGCGCTGCCGAGAGGATCGCCTGGCCGTAGCCGCCCGGCCGCCACGGCAGCCCGCCGCAGCGGTTCCAGTTCCGCAGGACCGGCCCGTACTCCACCCGGTAGACCAGCCCGAAGGACTCCTCCAGGTGGTCGCGGATCTGCTCGACGTCCCGTACGCACGCCTCCTGCAGGCCGATGACCTGCGGCGCGTACGCGGCGATCTCCGTCGCGCGGCCGTAGTTCAGCTCGCTCCCGCCGCACGGATTGCAGATGTTCCACGTGGCGACCCGGTCCGGGACGGCCTCCGCGGTGCGGGGAGCGCCACCGCTCGGTGTGCCCGGCCCCAGGAGCAGCAGCATGCAGGCCGCGGCCGTCACGCCCGCCGCCCACCGCACGCCCCTTCGCAGCACCGTCGCCTCCCCCGGAAGTGGACGCACATCATCACACGACGCCACGACGCCCCGACGCACAATCGGAGTGCCTCCCGCCCGGTCCGTCCGGCATCATCACGCCATGCTCGGCAATCGGATCATCCATCGCACCGCGGACGGCGTCCGCATACCCGGCACCTGGCGGCACGCCTTCATATGCAACGGCGGCTCCTACTTCCTCACGGACCTCTTCATCTACGCCGACGGCCTCATCGACTGCTGGGAGCTGGTCACTCTCGAGGAGTTCGAGCAGAAGCTCCGCCGCGGATGGGTGGCCACCAGCCTTCCGGAGGGCGGGAAGGCCTCCGCGCACCACCTGGCCTCGTGGACGTTCGGTGACCCGTACACCTGGCTGACGCCGGACCTGCTGCTCGCCGAAGTCCGCGACACCGTCGACGAGCTGAACGGCCGACCCGACTCGACCGCCCGCTGCCTCGCCGCCGTGGACGTCTTCATGGCGGACCGTACGGAGGACCACCGGGCCGCCGCCCGGGCCGCCTACCTGGCCGTCCCCGAGACCGTACGGCACTACGCGCTCGGCGACATGGACCGCAAGGACCGCCCCCTCCGGGTGCTGGTGGCGGGGCCCGGCGGCCGGACCCCGGACGAGCGTGCGGAGGTGGTCACGCAGGAGCAGTACGACCACGCCGTCGCCTACTTCGAGGAACGCGAGCAGTGGCGCGCGAAGGCCGCGTCGCGGGTGCCCGCGGACGGGCCGGCCACCTCCTTCGCCCCCGCGGTCAAGATCTACCATTCGTATCCGCAGCGCGCGCTCGAGGACCCGGGCAAGCAGGCCCTGCGCAACGACTACCCCGCCCCGATCACCGTCGGCGACCTCGCCTGTCCGTCGGTGGCGCACGCCTACTGGGCCCGGTCCGTCGCCGAGCCGGAGGCCCGGACGGCGGTCCTGGCGGCGGAGTCGGGCGCGAAGGCCCGTACGGTCGCGGCCGCGGCGCCCCGGCGCGAGGGCTGGGAGGGGGCCCGGACGGCGGTCATGGCCGGTCTGCTGCGCGCCAAGTACGAGCAGCACCCCGACCTCGCGGCGATTCTGCTCGCCACGGGTGACGCGACCCTGCTCTACGACGACGCCGACTCGGACTTCTGGGGCGACAACGGGGGCCGGGGCCGCAACTGGACGGGCCGCCTGCTGGAACTCGTCCGTTCCGAACTGCGGGCCGGTCCGGCCGGGCAGGCCCTCGTCGACTGAGGCGGGACCGCGGGACGGATCCGTCGGTCATGGTGAACGGGAAAAGGGGAACGGTGGACTTCACCGACGGGCAGGGCCGGCATGTGGTGCTCGACGAGATCACCGACGGGAACTGGCGGGCCGTCGCCGACGTGGCGCCCGCCGACGACCAGCGCCGGTTCGTCGCGGCACTCGGCGCCCGGTACCTGCTGCTCTCGATGCGCGGCGGGGTGTGGAACTCCCTCGCGATCCGGGCCGGTGACACGGTCGTCGGCCACGTCATGTGGGCGTACGACGAGGAGGGCGGCGCCCACTGGATCGGCGGCATGATCGTCGACGCCGCAGAGCAGGGCCGGGGCGTCGGCCGGGCCGCGATGCGCGCCCTGACGGTGCGCCTCGCCGCGCTGCCGGCCTGCCGGGAGATCCGGCTCTCGTACCACCCGGACAACGCGCCCGCCGCGCGGCTCTACGCCGAACTCGGCTTCGCGCCCACCGGCGATTTCGAGGACGAGGAGGTCGTGGCCGCGCTGGCCGTCTGACCGCCCTCGGCTGCGGGCCGTCCGGCCGCCGCCGGCCGTGGACCACCGCCGCCGCGAATCACAGCCGCGCCGGGGCGCACCGGCGTGCGGTGCGCCCGGCGAGACGTGCGGCCCCGGTGGGGCGTGTGCGCCCCGGCGGGACGTGCGGGCCCCGGGGGTGTCGGCCCCCGGGGCGGTCAGGGGTACGGGGTCAGCCGCCCAGCTCCTGGTGGCGGGCGGTCAGCGCCGCCGCGCCGGCCTCCGTCAGTGAGCCGAAGAGCCGCAGGCGGGAGAAGCCGCCGTCCGGGAAGATGTCGATCCGTACGTGGGTGCCCACCGCCGGGGTGTCCAGGACGAAGCGGTGGTTGGTGTCGGGCTGCAGGCGGGTGCGCGGCAGGAACTCCGTCCACTCGCCCTCCTCGCCCGTCTTCACCGACAGCGAGGCCCAGCCGGCCGAGTTGCCCTTGAGGTACGCGGTGTCGATCTCGACGGCGCGGATCTCGGACTCGGTGACGAGCTGGTAGCGGATCCAGTCGTTTCCGTTGTCGCGGCGGCGGGCGGTCTCCCAGCCGTCGTCCATCTTGCGGGAGCGGCCCGGGTTGATGGTGTTGGTCGGCGGGGAGTAGAAGCGGTTGGAGGCGTCCTGGACGGAGCCGCCGTTCTCCAGCGCCACCACGTCGAAGGAGCCGAGCGCGGCGAGCCACTTGGGGTCGGGCAGGACCTCGCCGTGGACGCGCAGGCGGGCGATGCCGCCGTCGGGGTGCTGGTTGACGCGCAGGTGCGTGAAGCGCTGCTCGGCGTCGACCTCGAAGCCGTTGGCGGCGTGGCCGCCGACCGCCGTGCGGGGCACGATGGTCGTCCACTTCACGTCGTCGCCCTGGAGCTCCTCCGGGGTCGGGGCGAGGGCGCCCTCCCAGTTGGTGGCCTCGATGGAGACGGCCTGCGGCATGTTGCCGCGGAAGTGGGCGGTGTCGACGACGATGCCGCGGATGACGCCGGGCGCGCCCAGGCGTACGAGGGCCCAGTCGTGGTCCTCGGGGGTCGGCCAGGGCTGGGTGGCGGAGACTCCGCGGCGGCGGCGGGTCTCCCAGCCGTCCATGACCTTGCCCTTGTGGCCGAAGTCCTCGGGGTCGAAGTGCGCGGCCTCGGAGATGAGGAGGTTCTCGCGCTGGGCGAAGAACTCGTCGTTGGCGGCGATGACACCGGCGCCCAGCTCACGGGCGGCGAGGTTCGCGTACCGGGTGAAGGGGAAGTCCGCGGTGCGGTAGTCCGCGTACGGGTCGCCGCCTCCGTACGGGTTCGCGTTGCCGGTGAAGGAAGGAATCGCCACTGTCAGTTCTGCCTTTCGAGGAGGAGGCCCGTGGGCTCGGTCGGGGTGCCGTGGTCGGCGATCTGCGTGCCGCGCAGCCAGGTGGACTTCACGACGCCGTGCAGGGTCCTGCCCGCGTACGCCGTGACCTGGTTGCGGTGGTGGAGTTCGGCCGGGTCCACAGTGAACGTTTCTTCGGGGGCGAGCACGGCGAAGTCGGCGTCACGGCCGGCCTCGATCGCTCCCTTCTGCGCCAGCCCGGCGAGGGCGGCCGGGGCCGCGGACATCCAGCGGACGACGTCCTCCAGGGTCCGGCCGCGGCGGCGCGCCTCGGTCCAGACGGCGGGCAGGCCCAGCTGGAGGGAGGAGATGCCGCCCCACGCGGTGGAGAAGTCGCTGGTCTTCAGGTCCGCGGTGGAGGGCGAGTGGTCGGAGACGATGCAGTCGATGGTGCCGTCGGCGAGCGCGTCCCACAGGAGGTCCTGGTTGGCGGCCTCGCGGATGGGCGGGCAGCACTTGAACTCGCTGGCGCCGTCCGGCACTTCCTCGGCCGTCAGGGTGAGGTAGTGCGGGCAGGACTCGACGGTGATGCGGACGCCCTCGGCCTTGGCGGCGGCGATCAGCGGCAGCGCGTCGGAGGAGGACAGGTGCAGGACGTGGACGCGCGCGTTCAGCCGCTTGGCCTGGGCGATGAGGTTGCCGATGGCGGTGTTCTCGGCGTCGCGCGGCCGGGAGGCGAGGAAGTCGGCGTACTTGGGGCCCGGGACGACGGGGGCGGCGTCGAGGTGGTGCGGGTCCTCGGCGTGCACGATCAGCAGGCCGCCGAAGCCGGTGATCTCGGCGAGGGAGGTGGCCAGCTGCTCCTGATCGAGCTCGGGGAACTCCTCCACGCCCGACGGCGACAGGAAGCACTTGAAGCCGTAGACGCCGGCATCGTGCAGCGGGGCCAGGTCCTTGACGTTGTCCGGGAGGGCGCCGCCCCAGAAGCCGACGTCCACGTGCGCCTTGGCGCGGGCGACCTCCTGCTTGACGCGCAGGTTGTCGACCGTGGTGGTCGGCGGGAGGGAGTTGAGCGGCATGTCGAGGATCGTGGTGATGCCGCCGGCGGCGGCCGCGCGGGTGGCCGTCCAGAAGCCCTCCCACTCGGTGCGGCCCGGGTCGTTCACGTGGACGTGGGTGTCGACCAGGCCGGGGAGCAGGACGTCGTCGCCGAAGTCCTGCAGCCGGGCTCCGGCCGGTACCTCGGCGTCGTGTGCCAGCACGGCCGTGATCTTCCCGCCGGCGACGGCGACCGAGGCGGCGCGCGTCCCCTCGGGGGTGATGACGCGCGTCGAGCGCAGTACCAGTTCCACAGCCACGTCGGCCACCGGAACCTCCCCATCTACTTCCACAGAGCGAAATTCAACGTTCTGTTGACGGAGTCTTCCCGGCGATCCGGGAGCAGTCAAGAGCGCCCGGACGGACCACTGACCCACCGGGACCGCAATTGGATGTTTCCACAAGATGGAATTAAGATTTCGCCATACAGAATGTAGCTACCGCCACCGGGAGTCGGACGGATAACTTCCCGAGCATGTCCGCCACCAGGACAAACCACCTCTGACCGGCGGCGACGGCCCCGACCCCAGGACTGGGGCCGACGCCGGCCGCCGGGTAGGCTGCTCCCTTGCCTGCCAGCACCGAAAGGACCGCGCCGTGCCGACGTCCAGCGCCAGCACCACCGACGCTTCCTCGAAGACCCCTGCCGCCAGTGGTGGCGTCCAGTCCCTCGAGCGCGCCTTCGATCTGCTCGAACGCATGGCGGACGCCGGGGGCGAGGTCGGCCTCAGCGAACTGTCCGCCGCCAGCGGCCTGCCCCTGCCCACGATCCACCGCCTGATGCGCACGCTGGTGGCCTGCGGGTACGTACGCCAGCAGCCCAACCGACGGTACTCCCTCGGCCCCCGCCTGATCCGCCTCGGCGAGTCCGCGTCGCGCCTCCTGGGCACCTGGGCCCGCCCCTACCTGGCCCGTCTGGTCGAGGAGACCGGCGAGACCGCGAACATGGCCCTCCTCGACGGGGACGAGATCGTCTACGTCGCCCAGGTGCCGTCCAAGCACTCCATGCGCATGTTCACCGAGGTCGGCCGCCGGGTGCTGCCGCACTCCACCGGTGTGGGCAAGGCCCTCCTCGCCCACACCCCCGCCGACGAGGTCCGCGCCCTCCTCGCGCGCACCGGGATGCCCGCCGCGACGGAGAGGACCATCACCACGCCCGAGGGCTTCCTGGAGGCGCTGGAGCAGGTCCGCCGGGCCGGCTACGCGGTCGACGACAACGAGCAGGAGATAGGGGTCCGCTGCCTGGCCGTGTCGGTGCCGAACTCGCCGACCGCCGCCGCGATCTCCATCTCCGGCCCGGCCGGCCGGGTCACCGAGGCCGTGACCGAGTCCTTCGTCCCGATCCTCCAGAACGTCGCCGCAGAGCTGTCGGTGGCCCTGTCCAACCAGACCCCGGCGTAGCCGGAGATTCCCGGCACCCCGCCGGACACCGCCCCACCGTACGCCGAGCCCCGCCGTACGCCGAGCCCCGCCGGACCCGTCCGGCGGGGCTCGCGCCGTGTACGGCCGGCCGCCGCTCTCCGCTGGCGGGGTGCTGCCGGGCCGGGCAGCGTGGTCAGTCCCGTCCGCCTCCCGTCCCGCCCCCGGAGGGCCGCCCATGGCTTCCGACCCCCTCACGGAGCCGGCCGTGCGTCCGCGGCTCGCCGTCCGCGTCCGCCGCCACGGCGATCTGTGGCTGCTCGGGCCGGTCGCCGTCGCGTACGCCGTCGCGCAGCTGCTCCTGGCGGTACCGGGAACCGGCCTCGGCTGGGACGAGACCGTCTACGTCAGCCAGGTCTCCCGCGACGCCCCCGCCGCGTTCTTCAGCGCCCCGCGCGCCCGCGGCATCAGCTACCTCGTCGCGCCGGTCGCCGCCTTCACACCGTCCGTCACGGTCCTGCGGATCCATCTGGCCCTGCTGTCCTCCGGAGCCCTGCTGCTGTCGCTCTGGCTGTGGCGGCGGCTGCTGCCCACCCCCGTACTCGCCCTCGCCGGAGCCCTGTTCGCCGGCCTGTGGACGGCGCTCTCGTACGGGCCGCAGGCCATGCCCAACCTCTGGGTCGCCTTCGGGTCGCTGATGGCCGTCGGCTGCTTCCTGCGGGCCGCCCGCGCCCCCGGCGACCGGCGGGCGCTCGCCGGGCTCTGCGCCGCGACCGCCCTGGCGGCGCTCATGCGCCCCGCCGACGCGCTCTGGCTCGCCCTGCCCCTGGTCTGCGCCTCGGCCGTCGTCCCGCAGTGGCGGCGGCCCGCCCTCCCGGCGGCCGTCGCGGTCGGCGCCGTGCTCGGCGGGGCGTCCTGGGCCGTCGAGGCCGAGCTGCGCCACGGCGGCATCCTCGCCCGCCTGCACCGCGCCGCCGAGATCCAGGGCGGTCTCGGCTGGCATCCGGCCTTCGGGGACCACCTGCGTGCCCTCGGCGGCCGTACCCTGTGCCGTCCCTGCGACGTGCCGTGGAGCCATCCGGTGACGGGCCTGTGGTGGCTCGCCCTTCCGGTGCTCGTCGCGGGCGGCCTGGCCGTCGCCCACCGCGGCGGCCCCGGCCCGTGGCGCACACTCCTCGTGCCCACCGCCGCCGCACTGTCGGTCGCGGCGCCGTACCTGCTGTTCGTCGGCTACGCGGCCCCCCGCTTCCTGCTGCCCGCCTACGCGCTGCTCTCCCTCCCGGTGGCGTACTGCCTGGCCCGGGTGTTCGCCGCGGCCCGCGGGCGCCCGCTCGTCCTGACCGGGCTCTGTCTGGCGCTGGCCGCGCACTTCGCACTCCAACTGGCGATCACCGCCGGCGTGGGTGCCCGCAGCCGGGCCACCGCGGCCGCCTTCACGGCCGTGGTCGCCGAACTGCGCGCGCAGGGACTGCGGCCACCGTGCCTGGTCAGCGGCGCGGAAGCCGTCCGGACGGGCTTTCGCACGGGATGCGCCTCGCGCCAGCTCCTCGGCGGCCACGACGGCAGCATCAGCGCCGCCGGACTCGTTCGCCTCGCCCGCACCACGCCGACGGCGGTCCTCGTCGCCGGCGGCGCCCCTCCCCCGCCGTGGGCCGCACGGTGGCGCCCGCACGACCTGCCCGCGCTCCCGGGCCTGCCCGGCTACCGCGCCTACCTGGCACCCTCCGCCCGGGCGGTGCCCGCGCCGGCGCGCTGAGCACCCCCGGCGGCGTCCTGGGCTCCGGGGACCGTATCCGCCGGGGCGTCCGCGCCGGCGCCGGTGAGCCGGCCGTCGGCCATCGTCGCCGTACGGTCCATCCGCTCCAGGTGGGCGTGGTCGTGGGTGACCAGCACGGTGGCGGTGGAGCGCTCGCGGGTCAGGGTGACCAGCAGGTCCAGCACGGCCGCGCCGCGCTCGTGGTCGAGGGCGCTCGTCGGCTCGTCGACCAGCAGCACGGCGGGCTCGTTCATCAGCGCGCGGGCGATGTTGATCCGCTGGCGCTGGCCGCCGGAGAGCTGGTGGGGACGCTTGTCGGCCTTGTCGGCGAGGCCCACCGCGTCCAGCAGCTCCAGCGCGCGGCCGCGTACGGCCTTCGTGGGCCGTCCCGCCACGTGCGCCATGACCTGGAGCTGCTCGGCGGCGGTCAGCGAGGCCAGCAGGTTCGGCTGCTGGAAGACGATGCCGATCTTCTCCCGCCGCAGGGCCGACTTCTCGGCGGGGCCGAGCCGCGTGGTGTCCTCGCCCGCGACGACGACCCGGCCGCTGTCCGGGGTGACGAGGGTGGCGGCGACCGCGAGGAGGGAGGACTTGCCGGAGCCGGAGGGCCCGATCACCGCCGTGAGGGTGCCGGCGGGGACCTCCAGGCCGACCGCGTCCAGGGCGGTGAGCCGGCTCTCCCCGTCGGGGTAGGTGAGCGTGACGTCGTGGACGAGGAGGGTCATCGGGCGCTCCCGAGGGCGGTCAGCGGGTCGACGGCGGTGATCCGCCGGATGGACAGGGCCGCGCCCAGCGCACCGAGCGCGATCATGATCGCGGCGGGGACGAGCACCGTGGCGGCGTCGAGGACGAAGGGCACGTCACCGCCGCTGATCAGCGCGCCGAAGCCGGCGGCGAGGGCGGTGCCCAGCCCGGTGCCGAGGGCGAGCATCACCACAGCCTGGCCGAGGGCGTCCCGCAGGAGGTAGGGGGTGGAGGCGCCGAGGGCCTTCAGGACGGCGATGTCGCCGCTGCGCTGGATGGTCCACACCGTGAAGAAGGCGCCTATGACCAGGGCCGAGATGGCGAAGAGGAAGCCGCGCATCAGCTGGAGCGAGCCGTTCTCGGCCTGGTAGGAGCCGATGGCGCCGAGGGCCTCGTCGACGGTCTGCGCTGTGGTGCCCGCCGCCCGGTCGGCGGCGGCGAGGTCGATGCCGCTGCCGGATACGGCGACGACGGTGGCGAGGGTGTCGACGGAGGTGCCGGGGTTGCCGATGCGCTGCCAGTCGTTGAGGTCCATCCACACGACCGGGGTGTGGCTGTGAGCGGCCGTGCCGGAGACGGCGGCCACGGTCAGTTCGAGCGGGCCGATCTTGATCTTGGCGCCGGCGGTGACGCCGCCGAGCTCCTTGGCCGCCTTCTCGGCGAGGACCACCCGGCCCTGTGCGAGGCCCGTGTCGCGCGGCGCGAGCCCGCCCGCGGGGTCCACGCCGAAGACCGAGACGGCGGCGGTGCGCTCACCCGAGACGGCGTTGGTGGTGCGGATGCCGAGGGGCTGCGCCGTCCGCACCCCGGGCTGCTCGCGCCAGGCCAGCCAGGCGGACTCGGGCACCTGGGAGCTGGTGAACGACACCTTCTGGTCCCCGGTGGGCGCGGCGAAGGCCAGGTGCGAGGCGGGCAGGCCGGTGACGGCCGAGATGTTCTCCCGGGCCAGGCCGGCGGTGAGCCCGGACAGCAGGCCGACCAGCAGCGTGATCAGCAGCACGACCGAGCCCATCAGGGCGAAGCGGCCCTTGGCGAACCGTAGATCTCTCCATGCGACGAACATGTCCCCCACCCTGGTCTTCCGCGTGGACACAAGGCATCGCGCCACAGTAGGGATCCTGGTATCGAAGGGCGCACCGGGACATCAAACTTTCGGTTGACCGGGGCCCGGCGGGACCGCTTTACGCTGGTTCGGACATGACTGCTGCCGCTGCCCCCGTCCCGCCCGGCGCCTGCCCGCCCCCGCCCGAGCCCGTGACCGCGCCGGTACCCCCGGCTGCGCCCGTACCCCCGACTGCGGTCGCGCCCGCGCCGCCCGTACCCCCGACCGTGCCCGCGACCGCGTCCGCCGCCCGGCCGCTGACGCCGGTGTCGAAGGTGCTGACGCTGTGCCTGCACGCCCTGCTCCTGGGGCTGCTCGTCCTGGCCGCCGGCCGGGCCGTCGCCGACTCCGCGCCCCGGGCCGGCTGGGTGATCGCCGCCTGCGCGCTGCTCGCCGCCGTCTACGCGGCGGGCGTACGGGCGCCGGCCGTGCACCGCTCGCCGCGGGCGGGTGCGGTGTGGCTGGCCGGGCTCGGGGCGGCCTGGGCGGGTCTGCTGGCGCTCTCCCCCGACGGGCTGTGGATCGCCTTCCCGCTGTACTTCCTGGAGCTGCACCTGCTGCGGCTGCGCTGGGGGGTCGCGGCCGTCGCCGTGACCGCCTGCGCCGCCATCGGCGGCTTCCTCGCGCACAGCAGCGCGGTGACCCCCGGAGCCTTCCTCGGGCCGCTGCTGGGCGGTGCCGTGGCCGTGGCGACCGTACTGGGCTACCAGGCGCTGTACCGCGAGAGCGAACGGCGCCGGGAGCTGATCGAGGAGCTGATCACGACGCGGGCCGAGCTGGCCGCGGCCGAACGCGGTGCCGGGATCCTGGCCGAGCGCGAGCGCCTGGCCCGGGAGATCCACGACACCCTCGCGCAGGGCCTGTCCTCCATCCAGCTGCTGCTGCGGGCCGCCGAGCGGGCGCTGCCGGACGGGGCGCCGGCCCTGCCGCACATCGCGCAGGCGCGGGAGGCCGCGCAGGACAACCTCGCCGAGGCGCGCCGCTTCGTACGCGCCCTCACGCCGCCGGACCTGGAGCACGGCTCGCTGGCGGCGGCGCTGGAACGGCTGTGCGCGGGGGTGCGGGGGCCGCGGGTGCGGTTCTCGCTGAGCGGCCGGCCGCGGGTGCTGCCCACCCCGTACGAGGTGGCGCTGCTGCGGATCGCCCAGTCGGCGCTGGCCAACGTGGTGCGGCACGCCCGGGCCGGGCGCGCGGAGATCACGCTGACCTTCATGGACGCCTCGGTCACGCTGGACATCGTCGACGACGGCGACGGCTTCTGCCCGTCCTCGGCCGCGGCCGGCCCGGGCACGGCTGCCGGCTCCGCCGACGGGGGCTTCGGGCTGCCCGCGATGCGCTCGCGCGCCGAGAGCCTCGGCGGGCTGTTCACGGTGGAGTCCGACCCGGGCCAGGGCACCGCCGTGGCCGTCACCCTGCCGCTGCCCCTGGAACCGCTGGACGCCATGGACCCCGTGGAGGCGCCGTGACCATCCGTCTCCTGCTCGCCGACGACCACCCCGTGGTCCGGGCGGGCCTGCGCGCGGTGCTGGACACCGAGGCGGACTTCGCGGTGGTGGCCGAGGCGGCGACGGCCGAGCGGGCGGTGGAGCTGGCCGCCCGCGAACCGGTGGACGTCGTCCTGATGGACCTGCAGTTCGGGCCGGGCATGCACGGCTCGGAGGCGACGGCCCTGATCACGGCGCACCCGGGCGCGCCCCGGGTGCTGGTGCTGACCACGTACGACACGGACGCGGACATCCTGGCGGCGGTGGAGGCGGGCGCCTCGGGCTACCTGCTGAAGGACGCCCCGCCGGAGGAGCTGGCGGCGGCCGTACGCACGGCCGCCGCGGGCCAGTCGGCACTGGCCCCGGCGGTGGCGCTGCGCCTGATGGACCGGATGCGGACGCCGGCGGAGGCGCTGACGAAGCGGGAGCTGGAGGTGCTCCAGCTGGTGGCGGACGGCCTGTCGAACCAGCAGATCTCCAAGCAGCTCTTCCTCAGCCAGGCCACGGTCAAGTCCCACCTGGTCCACGTGTACGCGAAGCTGGGCGTCGAATCCCGCACGGCAGCAGTAGCGGCGGCCGCCACCCGCCGCCTGATCCGCACCCCGTAGCCGGCGGGTCCTCCGGGGTGCGGGGCCCGGCCGGAGGCGGCGCGCGGGCTCGGCGGAGGGCTCCTTCACCGGCCGGGAGGGCGTGGACGGCCCGCACGAGGGCAGGCGCCTCCCGGACGGCCAAGGACCGACGGACGCAACCGGCGGTGATGCTCATGACCCCGTTGATCCCCCAAGACCCCGACACGCTCAAGCGGCACCTCGCCCGTGAGGTGCGCGCGCTGCGGGAGACGGCCCGGCACGGCGCCGGTGTCCGGCTCGAGGAAGGCTCCGCGCCGCCCGGAGCGGCACCGGCCGACGAGGCAGGGGAACGCTGTGCGTGCGGTACGCGCGCAACGGGGCACGGCTGCCGCGGCGAGGGCGACGGGCCCGACCCGTGGGCCTGTGTCCGCGCCACCCTGCCCGCCATTCCGCTGTCGGCCGCGCTGTTCGCCCCCTTGCGCGACGAGGACGGGGTCACCGTCGACTTCACGGTCGAGGCGGGCAACCACGTGCGGGCGGCTGAGTGGCTGGAGTCCCCCGACCGCCAGGTCGGCAGAAGGCTCCTGGAGGTCCAGCCCGGTGCGGCCGTCGGCGGGCTCGTCGGCGCGCTGGGCTCCGTGCTGGACACCGGGCGCGCCCTGAAGGGGTACGCCCTGGACTACACGGAGCAGCGCGGCGACGGTCTGCACCGCACGAAGCTCCTGTACGACGCCTCGTCCTGCGGCGGCAAGGTCCTGGCGACGTGGCGGGCGGCGCACGACCGCAGGGAGCTCCTCTCCCTCGACGCCCAGTACATCGCGTCCATGGGGTGGGGCACCTGGGACCTGCTGTCCGGGGAGGTCGTCTGGTCGGAGGGGCTGTCGTCGATCTTCCGCACCGACCCGGCCCGTCCCCCGGCTCTCGCGGAACTGTGCGACATGGTGCTGCTGGAGGACGTGGCGCGCTTCGCGAAGTTCCTGCTGGCGCTGGTGGACGGGGAGGAACCGTCGGGGACCGAGATCCGTTTCGGCGTGCTCGGGGAGATCCGCACCCTGCACCTCGTGGGGCATCCCGTCATCGCGACCGACGGACTCCCCTGGTCGGTGCACGTCATCGCCCGTGATCTGACGTCGCAGGTCCGCAGCCGCCAGCGGCTCGCCGCGACGCGCAGACAGTCCGATCGGCTGCGGGAGGAGGCGGCCGCGGAGCGGCGGGTCGCCTCCTCCCTGCGGGAGGCGCTGTTGCCGACGGTCTCCGCCGAGCTGGCCGAGGCGGGCCTGTCCGTGGCGGCCGCCTACGTGCCCGCGGAAACGGAGGCCGCCGTGGGCGGGGACTGGTACAAGTGCCGGCTGCTGCCGGACGGCCGGATCCTGCTCGCCATCGGCGACGCCTGCGGCCACGGGCTGGGCGCCGTGGCCCGGATGGCGCAGCAGCGGCATGCCCTCGCGGGTCTCGCGCACGCCCCGGGGACCCATGCGGGCCAGCTGACCACCTGGCTGAACGAGCTGTTGTGCGCCGACCCCGCCGCCGAGACGGCGACGGGGATCATCGGACACATCGATGCGGAGCGGAGGTTCCGCTGGGCGTGCGCGGGCCATCCGGCGCCCCTGCTGTTGCGGGACGGCGCCGCCTCGGTGCTGGACACGGAGCACCGCGGTCCGCTCTTCGGGCTGCTGCCCGGGCACGCGTACGAGACCGCGACCGCGGAACTCCGCCGGGGTGATCTGCTGCTGCTCTACACGGACGGCATGGTGGAACGCCGCGGTGAGGACATCGCCGACGGCGTCGACACCTTGCGGAAGGCGCTGGCCCGGTGCGACGGGCTCGGGCCCCAGGACGCCCTCGACCGCATCCTGGAGGCCTGCGCGTCCGACGAGCACGACGACGACACCTGCCTGGTCGCCCTGGGCGTCGGCTGACCGCGGACGGGCGGGGGCCGGGGGCGGACGGCGGGAGGTGGGTCCTCGGCCTACGCCACCCAGTGCGGGCGGTTCACCGACGGCGGGAGGGGGGCGCCGTCGTGGAGGGCGGCTGCCAGGCGGCGGACCGCCTCGTCCAGGCGGTCGGCGGGGAGGGTGTACGGGATGCGGAGGCGGTGTTCGAAGGTGCCCGGGTCGACCCCGAAGCGGGCGCCGCGGCCGATGTGCACACCGGCGGCCGCGGCCCGCTCGGTCAGGGCCGAGCTGACCGGCTCGCCGAGGTCCACCCAGAGCGAGAGGCCGCCCGGCGGTACCTGCCAGGACCATTGCGGGGTGTGCCGCTGGAGCGAGTCCACCAGGGCCGTGCGCCGGCTCCGCAGTTCGGCGAGCCGTGCGGGCAGGGACCGGTCCATGCCCGCCAGCAGCGGGAGGGCGACGAGCTGGTCGAGGACGGAGCCGGTCATGTCGGCGCAGACCCGTACGGCCGTCAGCTCGGTGATCATCTTCGCGGTGGCCCGGACCCAGCCGACGCGCAGGCCGCCCCAGTGGGTCTTGCTGAGCGAGCCGATGGTCACCACGTGGTCCGCGCCGCCGCGCGGGCCCAGGGAGGCCAGCGGGGCGGGGGCCGGTACGTCCAGGGCGATGTCGGCGATCGTCTCGTCGACCACCAGCCAGGTACCGGTGCGGCGGGTCGCCGCGAGCAGCCGCAGCCGCTCCTCCTCGGGCATGAGGGCGCCCGTGGGGTTGTGGAAGTCGGGGATCGCATAGGCCAGCCGGGGCACGGTCTGGCGCAGCGTGGACTCGGCGATCTCCATGTCCCAGCCGGCGTCGGAGACGGCGATCGAGCCGGTGCGCAGGCGGGCGTGGCGCAGGGCGTCGAGGGCGTTGGCGTAGGTGGGGTTCTCGGTGACGACCCGGTCGCCGCCCCGGCAGAGCAGGCTGACGACGAGGCCGAAGGCCTGCTGGGCGCCGGAGGTGACGAGGATCTGCTCGGGTCGGGTGGGCAGGCCGCGCCGGGTGAAGCGCCCGGCGACGGCCTCTCGCAGTTCGGGCAGGCCGAAGGGGTGGTAGCCGGGGGTGCGGGCGGCCTCGGGCAGCCGGGTGGCGGCCCGGGCGACGGCGTCGGCGAGGAGGCCCTCGGGGGCGCCCATGGCGGCGATGGCCAGGTCGATGCCGGGCTCGCCGTCGGCGCCGTGGCCGGCGGCGCCGACCAGGGCGTGGGCTCCGACGGGCCGGTGGCCGTCGGGAAGCTCGGTCCAGGTGCCGGAGCCGCGTCGGCTGCGGACGTAGCCGCTCTCGCGCAGCAGGTCGTAGGCGCCGGTGACGGTGGCCCGGCTGGCGCCGACGGCTTCGGCGAGCTCGCGTTCGGCGGGCAGCCGGACGTGGAGGGCGATGCGGCCGTCGAGGATCAGGGTGCGCAGGGCGTCGGCGAGCGACCGGTAGCCGGGGCGGGCCCGTACCTCGGCGGGGAGCAGGGCCGCGAGCTGGCGGCTGCCGATGGTTCTGTCCGCTGCCTGGACCACTCGCCCGATCGCCATGCCAACCTCCCTCGATTGGCTCTGACGGCCAGGCCAATCCGGGTCCAGACTCGCGGTATTGGCCTCTGATTGGCAAGGAGACGCCGCAATGCTGACCGACCGTGACGAACGTGCCCTGCTGGCCGCCGCCGAGAACCGGGTCTCCCGCCCACTGCGGATCGGGGCCGCGCTCGCCTCCGTACGGCTCGCCTTCCTACGGCGCGTCTGCGCACCGCGGCCGCGGGATCAGGACCGCGCGCGGGAGCGAGAATCGGTGGCATGTCATCCCACACGCACTCCGATTCGCCCGTGATCGCGGGACTGCTCCTGGCCGCGGGCGGCGGCCGCCGGCTCGGCGGCCGCCCCAAGGCCCTGCTGCCCTACCGCGGCCGGCCACTGGTGGAGAACGCCGTACGGGTCCTGCGGGAGGCGGGCTGCGGTCCGGTGCACGTGGTCCTCGGCGCCTCGGCGGCCGAGGTCCGCGAGCGCGCCGATCTGAGCGGCTGCGTGGTCGTGGACAACCCGGACTGGGCGGAGGGGATGGGTTCCTCGCTGCGGGTGGGCCTGGCCTCCCTGGCCGGTACGGACGCCCGCGCCGCCCTGGTGTCGCTGGTCGACCAGCCGGGCATCGGCCCGGCGGCCGTGGCCCGGGTCCGGGAGGCCTACCGGTCCCCCGCGAGCCTGGCGGCGGCGGCGTACGGCGGGGAGCGCGGGCACCCGGTGCTGTTCGGGGCGGAGCGCTGGGCGGACATCGCGGCGACGGCCACCGGCGACAAGGGCGCCCGGGTCCACCTGGCGCGCCACGCCGGAGAGCTCATGCTGGTGGAGTGCTCCGACGTCGCAGAGGCCTTCGACATCGACACGCCGCCCGACCTGGCACGACTCCTCTGAGCACCGCGTGACGACAGTGGCACTGAGGGCCACCGGAAAGTGGAATCTGTCGACTCAGAGAATCTCGACATCAACAAACCATTGAACTTCCACCATGAGGAAATTACTATCCACTGGTCAGAAGCGCCCTGAACCCACAGACGGCGCCCGCGACCGTATTTCGGAGCTCTCCACACCCGACGGCACTGCGTGCCGTCCCGCGCGAGCATTCCCCGCGGCCGCCAGGCACCGCCGCTGAAGGAGTGACAGATATGTCCGCACCAGCGCCGTCCCCGCTGGCCATCGTCGACGCCGAGCCCCTGCCCCGGCAGGACGAAGTCCTCACCGAAGCGGCCCTCGCCTTCGTGGCCGAGCTCCACCGGCGGTTCGCCCCCCGCCGCGCCGAGCTCCTCGCCCGCCGCGGCGAGCGCCGCGCCGAGATCGCCCGCACCTCCACCCTCGACTTCCTCCCGGACACCGCACAGGTCCGCGAGGGCGACTGGAAGGTGGCGCCGGCCCCGGCCGCGCTGAACGACCGCCGTGTGGAGATCACCGGTCCGACGGACCGCAAGATGACCATCAACGCCCTGAACTCGGGCGCCAAGGTCTGGCTCGCCGACTTCGAGGACGCCTCGGCCCCCACCTGGGAGAACGTCGTCCTCGGCCAGCTCAACCTGATCGACGCCTACGAGCGCCGCATCGACTTCACCGACGCCCGCACGGGCAAGGCCTACGCACTGAGGCCCGCCGCCGAGCTCGCGACCGTCGTCATGCGGCCGCGCGGCTGGCACCTGGAGGAGCGCCACCTGCGGTTCGAGGGCGGCCCCGCCTCGGGCTCGCTCGTGGACTTCGGCCTGTACTTCTTCCACAACGCCAAGCGTCTGATCGACCTCGGCAAGGGCCCGTACTTCTACCTGCCGAAGACGGAGTCGCACCTGGAGGCGCGCCTCTGGAACGACATCTTCGTCTTCTCCCAGGACTACGTCGGCATTCCGCAGGGCACCGTCCGCGCGACCGTCCTGATCGAGACGATCACCGCCGCGTACGAGATGGACGAGATCCTCTACGAGCTGCGCGACCACGCGGCCGGCCTGAACGCGGGCCGCTGGGACTACCTCTTCTCCATCGTGAAGAACTTCCGCGACGGCGGCGAGAAGTTCGTCCTGCCGGACCGCAACGCGGTGACGATGACCGCCCCCTTCATGCGGGCCTACACCGAACTGCTCGTCCGCACCTGCCACAAGCGCGGCGCGCACGCCATCGGCGGCATGGCGGCCTTCATCCCGTCCCGCAAGGACGCCGAGGTCAACAAGATCGCCTTCGCGAAGGTGAAGGCCGACAAGGACCGCGAGGCGGGCGACGGCTTCGACGGCTCCTGGGTCGCCCACCCCGACCTGGTCCCGATCGCCATGGCCTCCTTCGACGCCGTCCTCGGCGACAAGCCCAACCAGAAGGACCGGCTGCGCGAGGACGTCTCGGTCGCCCCCGGCGAGCTCATCGCGATCGACTCGCTGGACGCGAAGCCGACGTACGAGGGCCTGCGCAACGCGGTCCAGGTCGGCATCCGCTACATCGAGGCCTGGCTGCGCGGCCTCGGCGCCGTCGGCATCTTCGGCCTGATGGAGGACGCGGCCACCGCCGAGATCTCCCGCTCGCAGATCTGGCAGTGGATCAACGCCGGGGTCGTCTTCGAGAACGGCAAGACCGCCACGGCCGAGCTGACCCGCGAGCTGGCGGCCGAGGAGCTGGCCGCCCTGCGCACCGAGGTCGGCGAGGAGGCCTTCGCGGCCGGCAAGTGGCAGCAGGCCCACGACCTCTTCCTCAAGGTCTCCCTGGACGCGGACTACGCGGACTTCCTCACGCTCCCCGCGTACGACCAGCTCGTCGGCTGACGTTCCCGGGTCCGGCCGACACGCACAGCGGCCCGAACCTCCGGCTCCGCCCCCGCCGCCCCAGGCAGCGGGGGCGGAGCCGTGTGATCACCCGACGGTGCGTCAGTCGGCCTGCGCAGGAGGGAAGTCGGGCGGAAACGGAGCGGGCGACCCGAACGACCGATCGGTCGTTACTGGTTCGTAACATGACTGTACCTAGCGGTAACAAGCGGGGCCGTGTCACCTTTCCGATGCCACCGGCCGGCGGTAACCCCCACTTCCCAGCCACGTCTCGGGCAACGCGTTCGTTGCCCGGCTTCGGCGTGGCCGAGCGCAGGAGTTCCGCAGTGATCGGATTCCGCAACGTCAGCAAGGACCGGGACCCCAGTCGGGTGCGACGACTGGCCTGTGCCGCTGTGACCGTGCCGCTCGCCGCCGGCGCGCTGCTGGCCGGCGGTGCCGGCACCGCCGGGGCCGCCCCCGGGACCGGTCCCACGGCCGTGGTGTCCATGGGCGACAGCTACATATCCGGCGAGGCGGGGCGCTGGAAGGGCAACAGCCTGACCAACACCGGCAGCCGCAACGGCACCGACCGGGGCTGGATCAGCGGCAGCACCTACGACCCGGGCAAGGTGTACGGGGCCACGGCCGGCGGCTGCCACCGCTCCGACTCGGCCGAGGTGCACAGCGCCGGGGCGGTCGCCGACGTCGCCGTGAACCTCGCCTGTTCCGGTGCGACGTCCGACAACGTCTTCCGCGCCGCCAACGGCGGGGTCTCCTACCGGGGCGAGGCCCCGCAGGCCGACCAGCTCGCCGCGGTGGCCGCGAGCCACGACGTCAAGGTGATCGCGCTGTCCATCGGCGGCAACGACCTGGGCTTCGCGGACATCATCAAGAGCTGCGCGTACGACTTCATTCTCTGGAACTCCTACTGCTACGACGACCAGCAGTACGCCGTCGACCAGAAGATCGACGCGGTCATGGGCAAGGTCGGCAAGTCCGTGGACGAGGTACGGGCCGTCATGCGCACGGCCGGGTACGCCGACTCCTCCTACCGGATCGTGCTGCAGTCCTACCCGTCGCCGATCCCGCGCGGCGCGGAGAACCGGTACACGCAGAGCGACTGGAGCCGGCTCAACACCGGTGGCTGCCCCTTCTGGAACCGGGACTCCGACTGGGCGCGCGACTCGCTCGTGCCGCAGATCGCGAACCGCATCAAGGGCGTCGCCGCGGCCAAGGGCGTGCAGTTCCTGGACCTGCGGGACATGCTCCAGGGACGCGAGGTGTGCGCGAAGACGAGCAAGCAGGTGAGCTCCACGGTTCCGGCGTCGGGCCGGACGAGCGAGTGGGCGCGCTGGATCGACAACAACGAGTCGCAGGGCCTCATCCAGGAGTCCATGCACCCCAATCACTACGGCCAGCTGGCCGCCGGCCGCTGCCTGGCCCTGGCGGTGGCGCAGCCCGCGAACTCCGCCTCCGGCTGCAGGAACACGGTGGGCGGCGACCACACCGGGATGTTCCTGACCCCGGCGCCGTAAGGGCGAAAACCGGATGATCGACAGCGGTGCGGGCTGGCATGCTCTCGCGCATGGCAGTTCGCACCGCACGTCCCAGTCTCTACATCTCCGTCGACATCGAGGCCGACGGGCCCATTCCAGGACCGTATTCGATGATCAGCTTCGGGGCCGCCGTCGCGGGCCGGCAGGAGGGGGATTCGTATACGGCCGCCGATCCGCAGCAGCGGACCTTCTACCGGGAGCTGCGGCCGATCAGCGACGCGTGGGTGCCCGAGGCGCTGGCCGTCAGCGGGCTCGACCGCGACCGGCTGGTCCGGGAGGGCACCGATCCGGCGGCCGCGATGGCCGCGTTCCGCGCCTGGGTGCGCAAGGTGTCCGAGGGCGCCCAGCCGGTGATGTGCGGCTACCCGGCGTCCTTCGACTGGACGTTCCTGTACTGGTACCTGATGCGGTTCGGCGGGGACAGCCCCTTCGGCCACTCCGGATGCCTCGACATGAAGACCCTCTACGCGACGAAAGCGCGGGTGCCGCTGCGGGCCGCGGTCAAGGGGCGGATGCCCCGTGAACTGCTGTCCCGGCGGCGCCACACGCACCACGCACTCGACGACGCGATCGAGCAGGCCGAGCTGATGAGCAACCTGATGCTCTGGCGGCCCTGACCCCCCGACGCGCCGTCACCGGCTGTACGGGCGCACGGCGGTTCGCCCGTACCGGAACGCGGCGGTGCGCTCGCCACACCCGCAGTGGGTGGCGAGCGCACCGCCGTCGTTCTTCGTTCACCGTCCTTCGTTCTTCGTTCTTCGTTCTTCGTTCTTCGTTGTTCCCGGGCCGGTCAGTGGACCGGGACCGGTTCGGGTGCGGCCCCCGAGGCCGCGCCCCTCCTGGCGCCGAGGTGGTTGAAGGCCAGGTTCAGCACGATGGCCACCACGCAGCCGGTGCTGATGCCGGAGTCGAGGACGACCAGCAGCTCCTTGGGGAAGGCGTGGTAGAAGTCCGGCGCCGCGATCGGGATCAGGCCGATGCCCACGGAGGCGGCGACAATCAGGGCGTTCTCACCCTTCTCCATCGCCGCGCCGGCCAGGGTCTGGATGCCGCTGGCGGCCACCGAGCCGAACAGGACGATGCCGGCGCCGCCGAGCACGGGCAGCGGGACCACTCCGATGACGGAGGCCGCCATCGGGCAGAGGCCCAGCAGGATGAGGATGCCGCCGCCAGCGGCGACGACGAAGCGGCTGCGCACCTTGGTCATGGCGACCAGGCCGATGTTCTGGGCGAAGGCGCTGCACATGAACCCGTTGAAGAGCGGGCTGACCGCGCTGCCGAGGGTGTCGGCGCGCAGGCCTCCCGCGATGGCCTTCTCGTCCGCAGGCCGTCCGACGATCTTGCCCAGCGCCAGGATGTCGGCGGTGGACTCGGTCATGCAGACGAGCATGACGATGCACATCGAGACGATCGCGGCGATCTGGAACTGCGGGGCGCCGAAGTGGAAGGGGGTGGGGAAGCCGATCACCGAGGCGTTCTTGACGGCGTCGAAGCTGGTCATCCCCAGCGGAAGGGCGATCAGGGTGCCCGCGACCAGGCCGAGCAGGATGGAGATCTGCTGGAGGAAGCCGCGCAGGAACTTGCGCAGGAGCAGGACGATCACCAGGGTGACGGCGGCCATGCCGATGTTCTGCATCGAGCCGTAGTCGGTGGCGGTGCGGTTGCCGCCCTGCGACCAGTTGAAGGCGACGGGCAGGAGCGAGACGCCGATGAGCGTGATGACCGTGCCGGTGACGACGGGTGGGAAGAAGCGGACGAGCTTGCCGAAGTAGGGGGCGGCGACGAAGCCGATGGCTCCGGCGACGATGATCGCGCCGAAGATGACGGGGAGGGCGTCCGCGCCCTCCCCCTTCCCTATGGCGATCATCGGGGTCACGCCGGCGAAGGAGACGCCGTTGACGAAGGGGAGCTTGGCGCCGATCTTCCAGAAACCGAGGGTCTGCAGGAGGGTGGCGAGGCCCGCGGTGAAGAGCGAGGCGCCCATCAGGAAGGCGGTCTCGGTGGCGGAGAGGCCGACCGCCGGGCCGACGATCATGGGCGGGGCCACGACACCCGCGTACATGGCGGCCACGTGCTGGAGGCCGCTGGTGAACATCTTCAGAGGAGGCAGGGTCTCGTCGACCGGATGCTTCTCCTCCGGAACTGCGACTGCGTCTTTGCGAAACCTGGGCGGGTTGGCCACGGCTTCCTCCGGTCGGGTAACACGTCGGCAGGGACGTGGGTGTCATGGAGGTGGTGCGAAAGCGGTGCGAGTCGAGCGCTGTGTGAAGTTGTGGGTGGAGCGACTACTGGTCCCAAGGGGTGCAGAAACGATTCGCCCAATCGCCGCTTCCGCGATGCGCCGTGGCGCAGGTGGCACGAGTCACCGCCCCCGGGGGCGCCTTCGGATCTCCTCGGGCGCCACCCGGGAACGGCTGCCCACGGACCCCGCTCGGGTCCGCGGCCGCCGGCCGGGGGCCGTCCCCCCCGGCCGGACTCCGGGGGATCAGGCCTGCGCGATCCGCGCGAGGCGCTGGGCCTCTTCCCGCGTGGACACCGCGATGGCGTCCTCGTCGGCGAAGAGCAGCCGGTTGTTCTCGACGATCTGCTTGCCGTTGACGAACGAGGCCGTCACCGGGGCGGCCGCACCGAAGACCAGGGCGGTCACCGGGTCGGCGATCGAGGAGTGCAGGAAGGTGCTGAGGTTCCACAGGACCAGGTCGGCGCACTTGCCGACCTCCAGCGAACCGATGTTGTCGGCACGGCCGAGGACCTGCGCGCCGCCGTACGTACCGAGGCGCAGGGCCTGGCGGGCATTGAGCGCGGCCTCGCGGTGCACCGGGTTCAGACGGTTGATCAGCAGCGCGTTGCGCAGCTCGGTGTGGAGCTCACCGGACTCGTTGGAGGCGGTGCCGTCCACGCCGAGGCCGACCGGTACGCCGGCGGCGAGCATGTCCGGGACGCGGGCGATGCCGGCGGCCAGCCGGGCGTTGGAGGACGGGCAGTGCGCCACACCGGTCTTGGTACGGGCGAACGCGGCGATGTCGGAGTCGTTCATGTGGACGCTGTGCGCCATCCACACGTCCTCGCCGAGCCAGCCGGTCGACTCGAAGTAGTCGGTCGGGCCCATGCCGAAGAGCTCGTGGCAGAACTTCTCCTCCTCGACCGTCTCGCTGCCGTGCGTGTGCATGCGCACGCCGAGGCGGCGGGCCAGCTCGGCGCCCTGCTTCAGCAGCTCGGTGGAGACCGAGAAGGGGGAGCAGGGGGCGACGGCGACCTGGGTCATAGAGTCGAAGGAGGCGTCGTGGAACTTCTTGACGGTGGCCTCGGTGTCGGCCAGCGCGCCTTCGAGGGTCTCGACGGCGTGGTCCGGGGGCAGGCCGCCGTCCTTCTCGCTGCGGTCCATGGAGCCGCGGGCGAGGGTGAAGCGGACGCCCATCTCGGACGCGGCGCGGATGATCGAGCCGGACAGGTCGCCGGAGCCCTTGGGGAAGACGTAGTGGTGGTCCATCGCGGTGGTCACACCGCCCTTGGCCATCGCGGCGAGGGAGCCCTGCGCGGCCGTGTACGTCATCTGCTCGTCGATGCGCGCCCACGTCGGGTACAGCGCGACGAGCCAGTTGAAGAGGTTGTGGTCGGTGGCCAGGCCACGCGTGATCCACTGGTAGAAGTGGTGGTGCGTGTTGACCAGACCGGGGGTCACGAGGTGCCCGGTGCCGTCGATCCGGCGGACCACGTTCTCGAGGTTCTCGGGGGCTTTGCCCGCACCGATGGACTCGATCCTGTTGCCGGCGACGACGATGTGGCCCGAGGCGTACTCGGTGTCATGGGCGTCGACGGTCGCGATCGCACAGTTCTCGATGACGATGCGCTGGACGGCGCTGTCAGGGGCTGCCGGTGCTGCCATGGGACTTCCTCGTGCTTTCAGTGGCGGTGCGGGCACGGCAATACCCAGGGGATTTGAGTGCCGGAGCCGGGGGCTTGGCAGCTGACAGTACTGCCGCCCCGTGGGGTGCGTCCGGGTGCCGATTCAGGAAGTTGGGCCGTGTCGCGCGGTCCCGGGGCCACTGCGGTGCCCCGGGCCGCGCGGGCCGCGCTCTAGAGGTTGGTCATGTCCACCGGGATGCGCGCGTCGGCGCCGTCCCGCAGGATGGTGGCCTCGATCAGACCGTACGGACGGTCCGCGGCGAAGTACACCTCGTTGTCGTTCTTGAGGCCGAAGGGCTCCAGGTCGACGAGGAAGTGGTGCTTGTTCGGGAGCGAGAAGCGGACCTCGTCGATCTCCGAACGGTGGTTGATGATGCGCGAACCCATCTGGTACAGGGTCTGCTGCAGCGAGAGGGAGTAGGTCTCCGCGAAGGCCTGCAGCATGTGCTTGCGGGTCTCGGCGTAGGACTTCTCCCAGTTGGGCATCCGCTGCTCGTCGTCGGACCAGTTGAAGCGCCAGCGGCTCGACACCTGGGTGGCCAGGATGCGGTCGTACGCCTCCTGGAGGGTCGTGTACTTGTCCTTCACGTAACCCCAGAACTCGGAGTTCGTGGAGTTCATGACGACCAGGTCCTTGAGGCCGGAGATGACCTCCCAGTTCTGGCCGTCGTAGGTGATCTGGGTGACGCGGGTCTCCTGGCCCTGGCGGACGAAGGAGTGCTTCACCTCGTCGGCGCCGATGAACTTGGAGTTGGCGTCGGACGTGGCGATCCGGTCCCAGCCGTACTCCTCGATCCGGATGCGCGCACGCTGGATCGGCTCCTGGCTGTTCACGAACCAGCGCGCCAGGTGGATGCCGAACTGCTCGGCGGACTCGATGCCGTACTCCTTGGCGAACGCGTACACCGTGTTCTTGGTGGTGTCCGTCGGCAGGACGTTGGCGTTCGAGCCCGAGTAGTGGACGTCGTCCATGTCGCCGGAGAGGGCGACCGAGACGTTCAGGTCCTTGATGTGGTGGGTGTCGCCGTCCCGCGTGATCTTGACGACGCGGTTCTCTGCCTTGCCGTACTGGTTCTGGCCCAGAATCGTGGCCATGCTAGCTCCCTCGGTAAACGGAGTAGCCGAACGGGTTGAGCAGCAGCGGTACGTGGTAATGCTCGCCCGGGTTCACCGCGAACGTGATGGTGACCTCGGGGAAGAACGTAGCGCTGTCCCTTACGCGGGGGGCGTCCTGCTGCGCCTCGGCTTGCTTCTTCGAAAAGTACGTCTCGGTCTCGAAGTCGAGACGTACGTGGGTGGTGCCCTCCGGCAGGGCCGGCAGGTCCTTGCAGCGCCCGTCCGCATCGGTGGCGGATCCGCCCAGGGCCGCCCACTCGCCGCCCCGTCCCGTACGGGCCGACAGCGCGATGGCGACACCCTCGGCGGGCCTGCCGATGCTGGTGTCCAGGATGTGCGTGGACACCGACGCGGTGGTCTCGGTGCTCATGGCGGGTCTCACTCTCCTTCTACGAGGCGGGTCAGGCGGATCCGGTTGATCTTGACGAGCTCGCCGCGGGCGATCTCCCGTTCCTGCTCCGGCGAGTTGTCGATCCGGACCTTGACCGCGTCCCGCATGAACTCACCGGTCGCACCGGTGGCGCAGATGAGGAAGACGTGGCCGAACTTCTCCTGGTAGGCCAGGTTCAGTTCGAGGAGTTCGTTCCTGAGCTCCTCGGAGGCACCGGCCATACCGCGCTGCTCGCGGGCGGAGGTCGGGTCTCCCGGCTTCGGCCGGCCGATCGGCGCGTGGCCTCCCATCGCCTCGGCCAGGTCCTGCGCGGTGAGCTCCGCCATGGCGGCCTCGTTCGCGGCGAACAGGGAGTCGGCGGTGGTGAAGGGGCGCTGGGCGAGCATCCTGCTCCCCCACGCCGAGCTGGCGCACACCTCGTGCAGCTCGGCCGCGGCCGCACTGTCGTCCAAGGTGTTGATCCGGGTGAGACCCGGGTTCGGACTCGAAGTCACGGTAGGCCTCCGTGGCCTGTTGTTGCTTAGACGGGCTGCGCATAGCTAACGCTCTCCACAACACCGCGTCAACACTTTGTTGAAACTTCCCGTACACAAAAGCCGCCGCCCGGGTGAATCGGGCGGCGGCTCGTCACTGTGAGTCAGAAACTGCTCACGCTTGGCTGTTCTTACCGGGGTTTTCCCTGTTCAAGTAGTTGTAGACCGTGAAGCGGCTCACGCCCAGCGCACCCGCGACCGTCTCCACACCGTGCCGCACGGAGAAGGCGCCCCGTGCCTCCAGTATCCGCACCACGTCCTGCTTGGACTTCCGGTCGAGCTGGGCCAGCGGCACGCCGTGTCGGCGCTCCAGCGCGGCCAGGATGTGGTCCAGCGACTCCGAGAGCTGGGGCAGGCGCACCGCGAGCAGGTCCTGGCCCTCCCAGGTGAGCACGACGTCGTCGGGCGTGGCCTGGGCCGGGTCCATCAGCTCGCCGCCCATGGCGTCCACGAGCGGCTTGACCGCCGTGACGAACGGGTGGTCGCGGGGCTCGGTCATGGCGTCTCCTCGCCGATCACGTTGACCTGGAGGGTGACGCGCGTGGCCCCGGCCTCCAGGGAGTCGCGCAGCAGGGCGCCCACGGCGGACAGCACCCGGTCGGCCTCGCCTTCCGCGGTGTTGCCGAACGGACCGACGTCCACCGCCTCCAGCTGGGCCTTCTGGATGACCTCGCGGGCCGCCACGGCATGGTCGGGGGCCTCTTCGAGGTCGAAGGGCTCGGTCGTGAACTCCACTCTCAATCGCACGCCGTCAAGCTACCGCGCGGTCTCGTTTTTTCGGCAGTCCGCACTTGACATCCGCGCGGAGGCCCATGCAATCTTCCATCAGACAGAAAATAACTTCCGCAATACGGAAGGAGCGCACACCCCTCATGGGATACACGGACCAGCGCTTCGATGTGAACCTGTCGATCCTCTTCACGGAACTCCCGCTCCTGGAGCGCCCCGCGGCCGCCGCCGCGGCGGGCTTCACGGCGGTCGAGCTGTGGTGGCCCTGGATCGAGACCCCCACCCCCGCTCAGGAGGAGCTCGACGCCCTCAAGAAGGCTCTTGAGGACGCGGGCACCCAGCTGGTGGGCCTGAACTTCTACGCCGGCCGGCTGCCGGGCCCGGACCGCGGCGCGGTCTCGGTACCCGGTGAGGAGTCGGACCGCTTCAACGCCAACATCAACGTGGCCGCGGACTTCGCCGCCTCGGTCGGCTGCAAGGCGCTCAACGCCCTGTACGGCAACCGCGTCGAAGGCGTGGACCCGGCCGTCCAGGACGAGCTGGCCCTGAAGAACCTGGTCGTCGCGGCGCAGGCCGCGGACCGTGTGGGTGCGATCCTCCTGATCGAGACCCTCAACAAGCCCGAGTCGCCGCTCTACCCCCTGGTGAGCGCCCCGGCCGGCATCGAGGTGGTGGACAAGGTGAACGAGGCCACCGGCCTCGGCAACGCCAAGTTCCTGCTCGACCTGTACCACCTGGCGATGAACGATGAGGACCTCTCCGAGGTCATCGAAAAGTACGCCGCCAAGACCGGACACGTCCAGATCGCGGACAAGCCGGGACGAGGTGCTCCGGGCACCGGCGAGCTGCCCCTCGAGGAGCTGCTCGACCAGCTGAAGAAGGCCGGATACGAGGGCTACGTGGGCCTCGAGTACAAGGCCGCCGACGCTGCCGCCTCCTTCGCATGGCTGCCGGCCGAGGCCCGCGCCGCCAGGTAGGAGGACGAAGTCCGGGCGATCCGCCAGGCACCTCACGCACTTTTCGTACGAAGCATTAAGAGAAGGACCCTCATCATGAGCAACCTCCCCAAGATCGCCTGGATCGGCCTCGGAATCATGGGCTCCCCCATGGCCGAGAACCTGCTGAAGGCCGGCTACTCGGTCACCGGCTTCACCCTGGAGCAGGACAAGCTGGACCGCCTGGCGGCCGCCGGCGGCACCGCGGCCGGCTCGATCGCCGAGGCCGTCAAGGACGCCGACGTCATCATCACGATGGTGCCCGCCTCCCCGCAGGTCGAGGCCATCAACTACGGCCCCGAGGGCATCCTCGAGAACGCCAGGTCCGGTGCGCTGATCATCGACATGTCGTCGATCACCCCGCAGACCTCGGTCGACCTGGCGAAGAACGCCGCCGAGAAGGGCATCCGCGTCATCGACGCCCCGGTGTCCGGCGGCGAGGCCGGCGCCATCGAGGCCGTCCTGTCGATCATGGTGGGTGGCGAGCAGGCCGACTTCGACGCGGCCCTGCCGATCCTGGAGGCCCTCGGCAAGGTCATCGTGCTGTGCGGCCCGCACGGCTCCGGCCAGACGGTGAAGGCCGCCAACCAGCTCATCGTCGCGGTGAACATCCAGGCGTGCGCCGAGGCCGTCGTCTTCCTCGAGAAGTCCGGCGTGAACCTCACCGCCGCCCTGGACGTCCTCAACGGCGGTCTGGCCGGCTCCACGGTCCTGACCCGCAAGAAGGACAACTTCCTGAACCGCGACTTCAAGCCCGGCTTCCGGATCGACCTGCACCACAAGGACATGGGCATCGTCACCGACGCCGCCCGCAACGTCGGTGCGGCCCTCCCGGTCGGCGCGGTCGTCGCCCAGCTGGTCGCCTCGCTGCGCGCCCAGGGCGACGGCGGCCTGGACCACTCGGCCCTGCTGCGCGCCGTCGAGCGCCTCTCCGGCGCCCAGGTCTGAGGTCCCCCGCCGGGCCCGACCAGGGCCCGGACCGTCCCCTCACACAGGGGGCACTGAGTCTCCGGACGGTGCCGGTGCTGACACCTGTCCTGTCGCGCCCAAGCGCCGGTACCGTCCGGGTCACCTCACCCCACAACTTCGTTCAACAAACTGTTGACGTTTAGTTCTCGCCGAATTTAGGCTGTTCCGCATGACGGAAGACGCTTTCCGTCAGCAGTTACCCGTACGGAAGGTCACCATGTCGAAGCGCACGCTGACGACCGAGTCCGGCGCCCCGGTCGCCGACAACCAGAACTCCGCCACCGCCGGCGTCGGTGGCCCGCTCCTGATCCAGGACCAGCAGCTCCTGGAGAAGCTCGCCCGCTTCAACCGCGAGCGCATCCCGGAGCGCGTGGTGCACGCCCGCGGCTCGGCCGCCTACGGGTACTTCGAGGTGACCGACGACGTCACCGCGTACACCAGCGCCGCCTTCCTGAACACGGTCGGCAAGAAGACCGAGACCTTCCTGCGGTTCTCCACCGTCGCCGACTCCCTCGGCGGCGCGGACGCGGTGCGCGACCCCCGCGGCTTCGCCCTGAAGTTCTACACCGAAGAGGGCAACTACGACCTCGTCGGCAACAACACCCCGGTGTTCTTCATCAAGGACCCGATCAAGTTCCCCGACTTCATCCACTCCCAGAAGCGCGACCCCTTCACGGGCAAGCAGGAGCCGGACAACGTCTGGGACTTCTGGGCGCACGCCCCCGAGGCCACGCACCAGATCACCTGGCTGATGGGTGACCGCGGCATCCCGGCGTCGTACCGTCACATGAACGGCTACGGCTCCCACACCTACCAGTGGACGAACGAGCAGGGCGAGGCCTTCTTCGTCAAGTACCACTTCAAGACGAACCAGGGCATCCGCTGCCTCTCCTCCGAGCAGGCCGCCGAGCTCGTCGGCCAGGACGCGAACTCGCACCAGACCGACCTGCTCCAGGCGATCGAGCGCGGTGTGAACCCGAGCTGGACCCTCTACGTCCAGATCATGCCGGCCGCCGAGGCCGCGGACTACCGCTTCAACCCGTTCGACCTCACCAAGGTGTGGCCGCACGCCGACTACCCGCTGCAGCGCGTGGGCCGCCTGGTCCTCGACCGCAACCCGGACAACGTCTTCGCCGAGGTCGAGCAGTCCGCGTTCTCCCCGAACAACTTCGTCCCGGGCATCACCGCCTCGCCGGACAAGATGCTCCAGGGCCGGCTCTTCGCCTACGCGGACGCCCAGCGCTACCGCCTCGGTGTGAACCACACCCAGCTGCCGGTCAACGCGCCCAAGGCGACGCAGGCCGACAACTACGGCCGCGACGGCGTCATGGCGCTGCGCAACGGCTCGCGCCACGACAAGAACTACGAGCCCAACTCGTACCAGGGTCCGGCCGAGACCGGTCTGGCGCTGGGCGCCCCGAAGGCCGTCTCCGGCTACACGGGCACCCACGAGGCCCCGGCCCACACCAAGGACGACGACTTCTTCCAGGCCGGTGAGCTCTACCGGCTGATGTCGGAGGCCGAGAAGGAGCGTCTGGTGGCGAACATCGCCGGCGGCCTCTCCCAGGTCACCCTCGAGGACGTCATCGAGAAGAACCTGGCTCACTTCCACGCCGCGGACGCCGACTACGGCCGTCGCGTCGAGGAGGCCGTGCGCGCCCTGCGCGACGCCTGAGCCGATATGGATGTACCGGGGGCCTGACGGGAGGTCAGGCCCCGGGTGCTGAGCCCGACCCGTGGACCCGGATGAGGGGTGGTACGCGGCGAGGGCAGGACGAGGACCGTGGCAGGCGTGCGAGCCAGTGCGGTGGTAATGGGTTCCGAGGCCCGTCTCTTGACCTGAGGGAGACGACGCCGGAGTTCTCGTCGCCCGCCCGCCACGGTCCCAGCCACTCCTCTTCTTACAGGGGCTACGCACAGAGCCCCTGCGAGACGAGGGGGCCTCCTCCCCACACACTCCGCCCGGCGGTGCGAACGTCCTGTCGCGCCAGCCTCGCACCGTCGGGCGGTAACAGCCAGAGCGCCGAGTCACGGACGGTCCCGTGACTCGGCGCTTTGCCGTCGGATGACCCCAGGACCCGGCTGCCTGCAGCAGGGTCGAACAGGCCCATGCGGCAGCGGCGGGCAGTCGGTCACTACGCGTTTCTCCGGTCTCTGCGTCCGACGATCCGCAGCTGGTCCTGGGCGGGCTCGACGTTGGTCACGGCAGTGGTGAATTCGCGGCCGGAGACACCTCGGATGTAGGCCAGCTCCATCCAGCGTTCGATGGCGGCGTGGGAGACGTTCTCGTTGATCACGGCCATCAGCACGCCTTCGGTACCCGAAGCGATGTCGCGGACACGTTGGTGGAGGAGGCGGTGGGGGACGTATTCGTACGCCTCACTCATCGGACGCTCCTTTGAAGGTGGCGAGGAAACGCTCCCAGCCGGCCTGCGCCCGTGTGAGTAGTTCCGAGCTCGGCTCAATCGCAGCCACAGCCGTCGATGAGGAGGTGTCGTCGATACGGGCGGAACAGAGCGTTGCCGCCAGACGGGCGGGAACCTGACACATGGCCATATCTCCTTCAGACAAGCCAAACTCCTTCACTCATGTACATGAGTAATACCGAGGAGAGTGCCGTGACTCCTGTACATAAGTCAACCCACTGTGAAGGTGCAATCACAGCGGGTTGCGATCGGGGGAGGTGGGCCGTCAGTCGGTCGCCGGGACTCGAAACTCGAAGACGAACTGGTCGGCTGCCATGAGGGTGTCGCAGACCTCGACGACCCGGCCTGCCTCCGTGACCGCGTTCCGGAGCAGGTGCACCACCGTGGCTCCAGGACTCAGTGCCAGCTCGGACGCCTCCGCCTTCGAGGCGGGTCGCGCCTGCAGGGTCTCGACGAACTCGGCGAAGGTGTACCCATGCTCTTCGAGGCGGGCGTAGATGCCGCCGCCTCCGGTGTTCTCCGCGAAGAGTTCCGGGATGTCGCGCACCACGTCCCACGGCAGGTAGGACGTCGCGGTTTCCACGGGAGTGCCGTTGCGGAAGTACAAGCGGCGACGCGCAAGCACTTGTGCGCCGGCATCCACACCGAGCCGCTGAGCGATGGCCTCCGGGACCTCGACAGGGCCGATGTAGACGACGCTCACCTTGGCAGTGGCGCCGGACTGCTCCGACTCGGCGAGGTAAGCGGCTTTGCCGCCCTGCCGCAGGGAGCGACGGAAGCGATCCGACGACCGGTGGCGTACCGGTGGCCGGTCCTTCACGTAGGAGCCCTTCCCGAGCCGGGTTTCCACGAGACCGCTGGCGCGGATCTCCAGCATCGCCTTGCGCACGGTCCCGCCCGAGACTCCATAGCGCTCGACCATTTCGGCCTCGCTGGGCACCTGCTCTCCCGGCTTCAAGACGCCGGCGCGAACCTGCTGGACGATGTCCTCGGCGATCTGCACGTACCGGGGCACGGCGTTGCGTCCTCCTACAGCTACTCCCATGGTCCTTCGCTTCCTCCTATGCTCATGTACATGAGTAACAGCGTCCCTTCGAATACGTCAACGCCACTTCATTCCGTGTCGGTTGCCGGGGTGGTGGTGCGCGATGACGGCCGACTGCTGGCGATCCGCAGGGCCGACAACGGGACGTGGGAGCTGCCGGGCGGCGTGCTGGAGCTGGCAGAAACCCCGGAAGACGGGGTACGGCGGGAGGTGCTGGAGGAGACCGGCATCCATGTCGAGGTGGACCGACTCACCGGCGTGTACAAGAACATCAAGGCCGGAGTGGTGGCCCTGGTCTTCCGCTGCAAGCCCTCAGGTGGCTTCGAACGCGTCTCGGGCGAAACCACCGCGGTCCAGTGGCTCACAGCGGACGAGGTGGCCGAGCGCATGTCCGAGGTCTACGCCATCCGACTCCTGGACGCACTCGACGGCAACAGCCCCCACGTACGGAGCCACGACGGACGCCACCTCCTCACGGTCCAGCGCTGAACTGCAGCGCACAGGTCTGTGTGTCCTGAGTTCGTCGTGGCCGTACCCGGGCCGCACGGGAACGCGGCGCGGCCCCCGTTCCTCCTCCGGGAGGAACGGGGGCCGCCGGGTACTGCCGCGGGGCGGTCAGACCTGCAGGGCCTTGATCGCGGTCGGGGCGTGACCGGGCTCGGTCGCGAGCTCCTCGAACTCGGTGACGTCGCTCATGTCGACGGTCTTGCTCATCGAGATGTTGGTGACGCGCTCCAGGATGGCCTCGACGACGACCGGGACCTGGAACTCCTGGGCCAGCTTCTTGGCCTGCTCGAAGGCGGCGCCCAGCTCGTTCGGGTCGGTGACGCGGATGGCCTTGACGCCCAGGCCCTCGGCGACCTTGACGTGGTCGACGCCGTAGACGCCGATCTCCGGGGTGTTGATGTTCTCGAATTCGAGGTTGACCTCGAAGTTGATGCCGAGGCCGCCCTGCGCCTGACGGATCAGGCCGAGGTAGGCGTTGTTGACGAGGACGTGGACGTAGGGGACCTTGTGCTGGGCGGCGACCGCCAGCTCCTCGATCATGAACTGGAAGTCGTAGTCGCCCGAGAGCGCGACGATCGGGGTCTCCGGGTCCGCGGTGGCGGCACCGATGGCGGCCGGGATGGTCCAGCCGAGCGGGCCGGCCTGGCCGCAGTTGATCCAGTGGCGCGGCTTGTAGACGTGCAGCATCTGCGCGCCGGCGATCTGGGAGAGGCCGATGGTGGTGACGTAGCGGGTCTCGGGACCGAACGCCTTGTTCATCTCCTCGTAGACGCGCTGCGGCTTCATGGGGATGTTGTCGAAGTGCGTGCGGCGCTGCAGGGTGGCCTTGCGCTCCTGCGCGGAGGCGGCCCAGGCGGAGAAGTCCGGCAGCTTGCCCTCGGCCTTGAGCTCCTTGGCGACCTCGATGAAGAGCTCCAGCGCGGCCTTGGCGTCCGAGGCGATGCCGAAGTCCGGGGCGAAGATCTTGCCGATCTGGGTGGGCTCGATGTCGACGTGGACGAACTTACGGTCTCCCAGGTACGCGTCCAGGTTGTAGCCGGTGTGACGGTTGGCCCAGCGGTTGCCGATGCCGAGGACGACGTCGGACTCCAGGAAGGTCGCGTTGCCGTAGCGGTGCGAGGTCTGGACGCCGACCATGCCGGCCGCCAGCTCGTGGTCGTCCGGGATGACGCCCCAGCCCATGAGGGTGGAGATGACCGGGATGTTGGTCAGCTCGGCGAACTCGACCAGCAGGTCGGAGGCGTCGGCGTTGATGATGCCGCCACCGGCGACGATCAGCGGGCGCTCGGACTCCAGCAGGAAGCTCAGGGCCTTCTCGGCCTGGGCGCGGCTGGCCTGCGGCTTGTAGACCGGCAGCGGCTGGTAGGTCGCCGGGTCGAACTCGATCTCGGTCAGCTGGACGTCGATGGGCAGGTCGATGAGGACCGGGCCGGGACGGCCGGAGCGCATGAGGTGGAAGGCCTGCTGGAAGACGCCGGGGACCTGCGCGGCCTCCAAAACCGTCGTGGCCGCCTTGGTGACCGGCTTGGCGATCGCGGCGATGTCGACGGCCTGGAAGTCCTCCTTGTGGAGCTTGGAGACCGGAGCCTGACCGGTGATGCAGAGGATCGGAATGGAGTCCGCGATGGCGGAGTACAGGCCGGTGATCATGTCGGTGCCGGCCGGGCCCGAGGTACCGATGCAGACGCCGATGTTGCCCGCCTTGGCACGGGTGTACCCCTCCGCCATGTGCGAGGCGCCCTCGACGTGGCGGGCGAGCGTGTGGTTGATGCCGCCCACGTTCTTGAGCTCGCGGTAGAAGGGGTTGATCGCAGCACCGGGAACACCGAACGCTTGTTCGACACCCTCGAGCTTGAGGATCTCAACTGCAGCAGCGGCGGCTGTCATACGAGGCATCAGGTTCTCCTGCGGGTCTGGCGGTCAGGCACTTTCCGTCATACGGAAGTTTTGTTCTGCTATACGGAACAAGCTAAGCGGCGACCTCTTCGACGTCAAGGCGGTACGGGACCCCGGAAACCACCAAAAGCCGCATCTCGCCCGACGACTTGTACAAATCACCGATTCGCAGGCGGGAACGGGGCGGAAATGGCGCGCTCGCTCCCCCCGGTGGTCGCCGGTGGTGGAGCATGGACCCACGCACAGCGACGGAGGGGGTCAGAGGTCATGGCGGAAGCGGTACCGGTGCGCTGCCCGGCATGCCTGCGCGAGAACGGCTACATCGCGCCGGTCTTCCCCTGCGCCTGCGGAAGTCCGGTCAATCCCCCGCTGGACCTGGCGGCGCCGCCGGTGCTGCTGACCCACCGCACCTGGTCGGACAGCTGGGTGGCGGTACGGTGCCCGGCCTGCGGGCGGGAGAGCGAGTGGCCGCACCCCGAGCTGGGGTGCGGATCGTGCGGCACGGTGGTGCGCCTTCCGGTGCACCCGCTGGAGCGGCCGGCGGGCTCCGCCGACGCGGCCGGGGCGGCGCGCTCGGCCGACGCCGGGCGCTCGGCGGACGGTGGCGGGGGCGGACCGGCGGACGTACGCGGTGGCGCAGCGGCGGCGGGGCCCGATGCGGAGCCGTCGCACATACCGGCGACGTCGGCCGCGCCCACGCCCGCGCCCTCGCCCGCGGCCTTGCCGCGCCCGGCGTTCCGGCCGGTGACCATCCGTACGGCCCGGGACGCGGTGGCCACCGCCGCGCTGTATCTGCGCTGGCTCGGCTTCCAGGACGTACGGCAGCCCGACGGGCGGCCGATCCCCTCGGCGGCGGTGGACCTGCGGGCGCCGGGGCTGGTGGCCCAGGTGGACCCGACCACGGCGCCGGCCGGGCTGCGGGCGGTGGAGTGCGTCTGGCTGAACGGGCTCACGGCCTCGGCGACCAGCGTCTACTTCTCGCTCGCCGGTTACACGGAGGACGCCCGCAGCCGGGCGGACGCGCTCGGGATACCGCTGTTCGTCATGGATCTCACCGGCATGCCACAGCCGGTCAACGACCCCGCGGACGCGCTGGTCGGATCGGGGGCCTGGCCGCAGACCCCTTAGGCTCGTGGCGATATCCGCTGCCTGTCGAGGAGAGTCCCGTGAGCCTGTACGACATTCCGCTGACCACCCTGTCCGACGAGCCCACCAGCCTGGCGGCGCACAAGGGCAAGGCGATCCTGCTGGTGAACACCGCCTCGCAGTGCGGGCTCACCCCGCAGTACTCGGGACTGGCCCGGCTGCAGTTCGCGTACGAGGCGAAGGGCTTCACGGTCATCGGCGTGCCCTGCAACCAGTTCGGCGGGCAGGAGCCCGGCAACGCCGACGACATCCAGACCTTCTGCGCGGCCGGCTTCGGCGTCACCTTCCCGATGCTGGAGAAGTCCGAGGTCAACGGCGAGCACCGGCACCCCCTCTACCAGGAGCTGGTGAAGACCCCCGACGCGGACGGCGAGGCCGGGGACATCCAGTGGAACTTCGAGAAGTTCCTGATCTCCCCCGCCGGTGAGGTGGTGGCGCGCTTCCGTCCGCGTACCGAGCCGGAGGCCCCCGAGGTCATCGCCGCGATCGAGGCGCACCTGCCCGCGTAAGGCGGCGCGCAAGGCGGCGCGCAAGGCGGCGCGCAAGGCCGTGCGCACGGCCGCGCGCGAGGGCAGGCGTACGGGCGCCCGCGCGGGAGCAGGTGCGCAGGGGCCTGGCGGGGACCGGGCGGGCGCCGCACCGCCCCGCCGGCCCCGCGGCGCCGGGCTCAGCGCAGGTCGGCCTCGCGGTACTCCGCCGCCGAACCGGCCGCCGTGAGCTCCCGCAGCTCCACCCGCCGGATCTTGCCCGACACGGTCTTCGGTAGCTCGCCGAACTCGATGCACCGGATCCGCTTGTACGGGGACAGCACGGCGCGGGAGTGTTCGAACAGCACCCGGGCGGTCTCCGGCCCGGGCTCCCATCCGCTCGCGAGAGTCACGTACGCCTTCGGGACCGCCAGCCGCAGCTCGTCCGGGGCCGGGACGACGGCGGCCTCGGCGACCGCCTCGTGCTCCAGCAGGGCGCTCTCCAGCTCGAACGGGCTGATCTTGTAGTCGGAGGCCTTGAAGACGTCGTCGGAGCGCCCGACGTAGGTGAGGTACCCGTCGGCGTCGCGCGCGGCGATGTCACCCGTCCGGTAGAGCCCGTCCGCCATGGCCTCGGCGGTGCGCCCCGGGTCGTCGCGGTAGCCCGTCATCACCCCGGCGGGCCGTACACGCAGGTCCACGCACAGCTCGCCCTCGTCGGGGGATTCCTTGCCGGTGACCGGGTCCAGCAGGACGATCTCGTAGCCGGGCGCCGGGCGGCCCATGGAGCCGGGTTTGACGGGGACGCCGGGGAAGTTGCCGACCTGGAGGGTGGTCTCGGTCTGGCCGAAGCCGTCGCGGATCGTGATTCCCCAGGCCTCGCGGACCTTCTCGATCACCTCCGGGTTGAGCGGCTCGCCGGCGGCGACGGCCTCGCGCGGCGGCCGGGCGAGCCGGGTGAGGTCGGACTGGATCAGCATCCGCCATACGGTGGGCGGGGCGCAGAAGGTGGTCACCCCGTGCCGGTCCATCTCGTCCATCAGGCGTTCGGCGTCGAAGCGGGTGTAGTTGTGGACGAAGACGGTCGCGCCGGCGTTCCAGGGGGCGAAGAGGTTGGACCAGGCGTGCTTGGCCCAGCCGGGCGAGGCGATGTTGAGGTGCACGTCGCCGGGGCGCAGGCCCAGCCAGTACATGGTGGAGAGGTGACCGATGGGGTACGAGGCGTGGGTGTGCTCGACGAGCTTGGGGCGGTCGGTGGTGCCGGAGGTGAAGTAGAGCATCAGGGGGTCGGTGGCGAGGGTCTCCCCGTCCGGGATGAAGCCGCCCTGGGCGACCGGGGTGTCCGCGGCGGCGTCGGCGGCGGCGACCGTGGCGGCGGCGAGCGCGGCGTCGGCGAGCGGCAGCCAGCCCGCGGGGACCTGTCCCGGGTCTCCGGCGGCGATCCGGGTGTAACTGCCGGGCACCTCGCCGAACTTGGCCGTGTCCTCGGCGCGCGCGACGACGTGTCGGACGTGGCCGCGCTCGACCCGGTCGCGCAGATCGGCCGGGCCGAGCAGGGGCGTGGCGGGGATGACGACGGCGCGCAGCTTCATCGCGCCGAGCATCACCTCCCACAGCTCGCGCTGGTTGCCGAGCATGACGAGGATCCGGTCGCCGGGTGCCACGCCCCGGGCGCGCAGCCAGTTGGCGGTCGCGTCGGACCGTACGGCGAGCTGCGCGAAGGAGACGGCCTCGCTGGTGCCGTCCTCCTCGACGATACGCAGGGCGTCGGCGTCGTTGCCGGCGGCGATGTGGTCGAACCAGTCGAGGGCCCAGTTGAAGCGGTGGGGGCGGGGCCAGGTGAATCCGGTATGGGCGGCTTCGTAGTCGCCGCGTCGCTCCAGCAGGAAGTCCCGCGCGGCGAGGAACTGGGCGGTGGCGCTGTTCCGGTCACTTTCGGTCGTCATGGCAGGTATCGTGCCGCGTCCGGTGTGCGGACCACCAGGGCGGCGTCAGCCGTGAGTTGACCGCATGCGGTGCTTCGGCGGCGGTCCGACGGCGGGCGGGCGGCGGTGCGACGACGGCTCAGCCGCGGATCGGCGCGAACCGTACGGACGGGGCAGGGCGGCCGGGTCCGTCCGGCAGCGCGCCCATGTCGGCGATCAGCTGCTCCCCCTCGGCGACGATCTCCTCCTCGGCCGCCTTCGGCACCCGGTCGAACAGTTCGACGGTGAGCGTCCCGCCCTCCAGCTTCCACAGACCGGCGAGGAAACCGTCGACGAGCAGGGTGCAGTGGGCCTGGTTGCCGGTCCAGCTGCGCCCCCTGACCTCGGGGGCGACCACGCGGGTCCGGTCGGCGTGGGAGAGCAGGAGGTTGTCGAACTCCGGGAGGAAGCGGGGCGGCGCCGGAGTGCCGGCGTCGGGCCGGGGCGCGTCCTGCAGGTCGAACAGCTCCACGCCGTTCTCGTCGCGGAACACCGCAAGTCCCGGCCGCAGCCGCTCGAAGGCCTCACGCAGCCGGGTCAGCCCGGCCCAGGTCTGCATGTCCTTGACGGAGGCGGGCCCGAAGGCGGCGAGGTAGCGCAGCACGACATCGTCCACGGGCTGCGCGGCCCCGGCGGGCTCACCGAGCCAGTTCTCGACGGTGGTCAGCCGTACCTGCCCGCTGCGTCCCCACACCCCGCGGGGCGTGACCTGGACCAGCGGCAGCCGGCAGCGCGCCGCGACGGACAGGGACTGCGGGTCGGCGTCGGGCCATTCCCGGAGCAGATCCTCACGGATCTCGGCCATGGTGCGCGGCGCGCTGTCGACGAGGGCACGGGCCCGGTCGGCCAGCCGGTCCAGGTCCACCCCGACGAGGCCCTGGCGGAAGTAGGCCACCTCGCGGTCGCGGGCGGGCTGGACGAGCGGGCGCAGGGTGAGGGCGTCGTGGGCGGTATGCGTGTGGATCGTCGACCGCATGGTGACCATCCGGACCACCTCACGGGACTCCATCAGCGCGGCCAGTTCGCCGGGCTCGAAGCCGGCCAGCCGGGCGTGCAGCTGGAAGTACGGCGGCTTGACGTTCTGCGCCTGCAGCCCGAGGAGGTGCGCGACGGCGTCCCGCGCGGACATCTCGGCGCGGCTCAACAACAACTGCCGGGCGAGCGTGGCACGGTTCAGCGCGCGGGTGCCGAGTACGGGATGTGTCGTCCTGGAGGCCATGCCAGCACGCTATCCCCCTGCGGACACCTGCACTCAGCAACTCCGCATCGCATCACGGCCGGAACCCCGGCCCGGTCACCGGCCGGAACCCCCAGCGTCCTCGCCGCCGCCCGGTGCGGTCGAGGCGGCAGAGGCTCTCGCCGCGCCGTCCGCGTCCGCTGATCTGGTCGACGCGGTCGATGGCGAAGGAAATGGGTTGTCCCAGTCCTCGGTCTCAGGGATCTGGCGGGCGTTCGGCCTGGAGCCACACCGGTCGGAGTCATTGAATTTTTTCGACCGATCCCTACTTCGTCGATCCACGAGGTCGTCGGCCTCTACCTGGACCCGCCCGAGCGGGCTCTGGTCTCCTGCGTGGACGAGCCAACGGGAGAGCATGACAAACCTGCAGGCTGGTGCCCGCAGCAAAGCCTCCGGACGGGACAGTTCAATTCGTGCGGTCGGGCCTGGCCGTCGCGAGATGCTCCGCCACCGTCCGCAGCCAGGATTCAACCGAGAACGGGGCCGGGGGCTCGACCTCCATGCCGAGCTCAGCGATGCCAACGGCGTAGTCGTGCTCCTCCAGTCCCAGAGCCAGCAGTTCGTGGATCTCGCCGACCAGCCGGGCAGTCAGCTGGGGATCAACAGTTGCCGTATAGTCGCGGACCGCCGCATCGTGGTCGCCAAACTCGTCGGGCATGTCTTGCGAGAACCAACCGCCGAGGAACTGTCCCAGCTCCCCGAAGCGGGCGTGCCACTCCCAGCGGGTCTGGGGCGCGGCCGGCGGAGGCACGTCGCCGCACTCGATGCTGCGCTTGATGTGGTCAGCCATCTCGGACAACCAGCTCTGAGTCAGGGACTCGGACAGCCCGATGTCGGGTACCGCATAGAACTCGCCGAGGCGCAGCCGCAAGCGGCCGGGCGGATTCCGCGCGTACTCCCGGAGTTGTTGCTCGGCGACGGAGAGCGCCCAGGGCCGGGTGTGCCAGGTGTGCCTAAGGTACGCCCGAAGAGCCGGAGGTGCCGTGCCTGCTTCCGAACTGTCGGGTTCCTGTCCGACGAAGGCTGAGACGACGACGTCGAGTTCGCCGTACCGGCGGTCGAACTCAAGCGGCTTCATGGGCACTGCGACACCTCAGAGGTAGATCGGGTAAGTGGCGTGCACGACGAAGCCGTGCGGACTCGACGCTTCGCGCCTCAACGTCACACGCGCGGCCCGCACATCGACGGGCCCGCGACCGGCGAGCATCATCGCCTGCAGCAGCACGCGCCCGACGGGCTCCTCACGGGACGGCCAAGCGGCCTCGATGGTGAGCCTCGGTCGCGCGCCCTGGGCCAGCCAGCGATGTACGGCCTGCTCGTTGCGCGTGACGACCTGCTGGGTACACCACTGTGCGGTCGCGCGGTCGGGATAAGTGGCAGAACGGGTACGCACGGGAGATCCTCAGTCGATGGTGAAGCCCCAGAAGATGCCGACTTCCGTGGCGGAGACAGCAATTACACCACAATCCATTACGTGGCCGGTGAAGCCCTCATAGGAGCCCTCGCGACGGAACATATCGGCATGCGGATTTTCTCGCGCCGTCGCCGCATTGGTAAAAAACAACGCATCTTCTCCGAATCTATCCAGGATCGTTCTCGCGTACGAGGTCAGCTCGGCCTCTCGCGCATCAAAATCCGGAATATCCTCCGTTTGGAACCACTCGCCCTGGAGAGTGACCAGAATTTGTTCGGCGCCCCTCCTGGACACAGGGAAGGCCGCGCTGAAGTCTCCTGGCGTGACAGCACTGAACGGGCTGCCCGGGCCGGCGCCGTAATCACCCCCGCCCGGCGCGGCGGAAACCGTTGACCAGCCACGCGGATCGTCCGTCCGCAACTGCATGACGTCCAAGGCGTCCAGGCGCCAGTCATCACGCCGCCTTGCCCCCACGGCCGCGAACATGTCCTCCCCGAAAAGGGTCTCCACTGAACGGCTCCACGAGGTGGCATCAATCTGAATCACGGGCCTTACCCCAGTTCTCCAATTGCGCACTACGGGTGCTGGGTCTTGTCGCTGGGCATAGAAGTGAGAACGACGAACGGCGGGTGGTTCCCCGGGTTGGGCCTCAGGACGACCCACACATTGGTCACGTCACGCGCGGCGGTATCACCCCGGTCCCACGACCTTCCCACGACGTCGTTCGTCGTCAGAAGGAGTGAGCGCGACGAGTTGGGTCCGGGGTTTCCCGCGAGCCAATTGTCGATCTTCCTTTGATTGTTCGGTTCATCCAGGGCTGCCTGAGTATACCGTTGCGCGTCTGCAAGGCTCCCGAACGCCGAAACGGCCTCGGGACGGATTCCGGAAGGTCGGACGATCTGCTGGTCCCTCAGCCTCTGTTCCAATTGCTCATCCGTCTTACCCACGTGCTTGTCCACCACATGGGAACCGAGAATTCCCTCCTGGTTCGCGAGGTCGATCGGGTATTTGTGATTGCTTTCGTCGTCCCCGGCCACCGTGTAGAGCGGACCGTTCTTGAAATCGGTCAGAGCGCGGGCGCCGAAGGACTCCGCCCGCGCCGACTCGGCCCGGAAGGTGGGAGCACTGAGATATGCCTCATCCAGGGCTTCGTGCAGTTTGTTGAGCTCCGCGACCTGTCGGCGCACGCGGTTGTTGTACGCCTCGACCGCCGCGTTCATCGCCTCCTCGTCCACCTCGAGGGCGAAGCCGACCGCGAAACTCCTCCCCATCTTGAGGAGTCCCTTTCCGAAGCTCTTGACGTCCTTCATGTCCAAACCGTCGCTCCTGTCGATGTGCGGCAGGGCCTTCAGCACGGCTTCGTAGTAGAGCCGGCGAAGGTCGTCCCGCACATCCTTCGCGGCGGCCGCCCAGGCACGCAGAGCGTCACTCATGACGTCACAGGTCCTGACCATCACGTCCATGACAGGGTGGCTGCTGGCCTGACCGGGCTGCGCGGAGTCATGCTTCCACACGTGACCCTCGCGACTCTGGCCCCACGCGCTCGTACCCCAGACAGCACTGCAGAATTGCCGCATCGCGGCGTTCCACTCACCGTTGGAACGATCGGTGTAGTTGTGCACAGCACTGCTGAGGTTTCCGTCCGTGGTGGTGACGGACGTGCTCGCGTACACCCAGGCAACGGACATGCTGTCCAAACCCTGGTAATCGGGCAACGGCATGATTTCGGCCGCCTTGCCCATGCGGTAGGCGTCCTCAAGGAGGGGCCTGATGATCGCCAGAACTCCGGCTTCCACCGCTTCCAATGCCATCTGGAAGATGTCCTGGCTCTGGTCGACGTCCGCCCACTTGAGGTCCGTCACGGACCCGTAGTTCGGCGGCGTGTCGATCACGGTCGGCGGGGGCTGGGTCTCGGCCGGGGCACCCGAGGGGTCTGTGGCGGCGTCCGCGGTCGCATAGTTGTTCGCGGTCACGGCGAAGCCGACGGCAGCGCCTCCGACGCTCGCCACCGACTTGGCCCACACTTCGACGAAACGGTTGCCGACCTTCTTGTACGCGGTGGCGAACTCCCATGCGGCGGTTCCGTAGCCCCCGCAGTCCGGATATCGGCCCAGCTCGTTCAGGAGCTGATTGGCCCCCTTGTGCAGTCCGTCCTGGAGATAGGCGACGTAGCCCGCGAGCGCATGCAGCGCCCTGGGGGTGACGTCGATGTCTCCATTCTTCAAGGGGGGCGGAGGAGGAGGCATGCTCATCAGGCCGCTCCCCATCCCCGCAGCACCGCGGCATGTGCCGCCGCGTAGTTGCTCTCACCAGTCGCCACAATGCTGTGAAGCCAGGCCTGTGTCGCCTGAAGGTCGCGTGCGGACCGATCCCACTCGTCCAGCTTGTCGATGAACGCCTCGCGGGCCTCGCCCTCCCATGTGAGAACGACCTCCGCGACTCGGTCGTGCATAATCTGGACGTTCTCGTTGAGCTCCTTGAGGATTTCTTCCAGTTGGCCGGAGAGGAGCCGCAAAGTAGCGAAGTCGACGGCTATGTTGCCGTTGCTGTCAGTCATGCGTCCCCCTCGTCACAGATCCCGCAAGCGGCTGGTGCGCGGTGCGGGTGACGGGCTCCCGGTGTTGGAGGTCGAAAGCTCGGCCGCCTCCCTGTCCACGTCCACGGACATCTGGATGCGCCTGAAGGCGGCCAAAGTGTCGAGCTCCTGCTCGGTGAACCCGTCTCGGCTCATGCGAACGGCCGCTTCGATCAGTTTCATGAGTTCACGGATGCGTACCGCTTCCTTGGCTGCATCACGATGCCGCCGCCGATAGGCGTTGGCCGCCGGCCCCTGCCAGCGGGCTTCGATCGTGTCGACGACCGTGTCCATACGCTTGACCTGCCGGTCCAGGTAGCCCCTCATTTCGTCGAGGTCGTCGGCCAGCCTGGTCAAGTGCTGGCTGTTGACCTGCAAGTTGGGATCTGCCACCACGTATCCGCCCCCGTACCCCGATGACCGCTCACGTGCTCAGTTACTCAACAAACCGTTCAATGTTTGCACTCTAGCAAGCAAGAGCACGCGGGCAGCTTCGTGGAACCACCGGATGAGCACGGGAGTTCGGTGTGGGCGCGGGGGCCCGGCGATGGGCCGCTCCCGCTGCGCTGCGCGTTCACGCCAGCGCCCGAAATGCCCCCGAACAGCAGTGATCCACCTTCAGAGTCACCCTTGGCCGCAGGCCGGAGCGCCTCTCCAGTCAGTTTCCGCAGCTAAGCAACGTTCGACCTTCCCCCGCACCCCGGCCCGGTGCGGTCGCCGACGGCAGTGCCGAACTCCTTCCTCGTCCAGCGGACCTGCCTTGCAGGAACGCAGCACCACACCAGTCATCCCGAAAAGGACGGGCAAGGCCACCGACCGGAAAGGGAAGCTCACTCACGCGGCCGTTCAACAGCGAAGTCTTCTCTTCTCCCGGCACTTGCTCCTCCCCGACGACCAGCACCAGATCAGTGATCCGTCTGTCGAGCGCGGTGACCACGACCCGGTACAAACCCGGCGGCAGCGGCGGCACCTCGGCAACATAAGGACCGCCCTCTCCACGGTTCACGCGCAGGAACGGGACCGCGACGGTACGCGATGCGCGCGCTGGTGCCGCACCTCGAGCGGCCCGGCGGCTCCCCTTCATGATCCTGCGCGACCGACTGTAGTGACTCGGTCACGCAGTGATCCGCGGTTGCATAGGGTGGGGGCGTGACTGATGCTCCCTACCCGCGGTCGGCCGACGGTGCGCGGGGCGCTCTCGTTCCCGTCGTGGTGCCGGTGGCCGGTGCCGATGCCGAGCTCGTTGCCGTCGGAGAGCGGTACTGGGCCCTGGCCGGGTTTCATCCTGAGCTCGGGACCGCGGTGTGGTGCGAGAAGACGGCGCAGATCGACACATGCGGTTGGGGCCGGCAGGTACATGCCGTCGCGGCTGCCGGGGTGCGGGCCCTGGTGGAAGGGGTGGCCTGTGCGACGTGCGGCGAGCCGCTGAGCCTTACGTCGCGCAGTGCCTTCCAGCAGTTGCTCGACGGCCAGGAGCAGGCTTGTGTCGAGTGCAGCGAGTTCTTGCAGGCCGCCGTGAAGCTGGTGCTGAGTCCGGCGCGCAGGGAGAAGAGGGAGCGGCAGCGCGCGGCGGAGTCGGCGCAGCGGGTCGTCTCCGAGGCCCGGTCCCGTTGGTATCAGCAGCAGTCGGAAGCGGTGGCCGCCGCGTATCCGGCCGAACTTCCCTCCGGGGAGAGGGAGCTGCCTGTGTGCGGGGTCCGGGAGATGCTGGGGGCTCTCGCCCTCCTGCGCTACGCACCCGCGTCGGACCGGATCAGGAGCGTGGGTTCGTGGCCGGTACCGCTGCACCCGGACCCCGACGACATCGCCGACGTGCTCGCGGCGTTGGTGCGGGCCTCCCTGATCGCCGTCCATCCGTCCACCCCCGCGCACGCGATGGTCTGGGCGCCGGCTTCCTTCGAGGTCGCCGTGCACGAGGCCGGCGGTGACCTGGACGGCCTGCCGCCACCCCGGCTGACGCACGGGTTCTGTCCCACGCTGGCGCACTACTTCGCGCCCGTCGGCCTTGACGGGCATCTCGCCACCGCCCTGACGCCGGCGGGCATGACCGCGGACGGGCAGAGCGAGGTCGTGGCGGTCGCCCATGAGCTGCTGACCGCCGAGGGGCTGCGCTACTTCGCCCACCGGCTCGAACAGGTACGGCTGCCCCCGGTACCGGACCACCATGTGACCCGCCTCAGGGCTGCGATGGGCAAGGCGGCCGAGTACCGCCCCCTGGGGGAGATCTACAACCTGGTGTGGCGGGCGACGCGCGCCGCCGCGGAGGCCGCGCAGAAGAACCCGCAGGCAACACGGGTCAACCTGAGCACCCACGCTCTCAACCAGTTCGAGGGGCACGTGCAGCGTGCGGTCGACGAGCCGGACTGGGAGATCAGGCCCTTCCAGGAGGTGCTGGGGTTCGGTCTCGCCGCGATGACCCGGACTCTGTTCTCCGACGTACTGGACATGCCTCCGCTCGAAACCGGCTTGGCGGAGGTGGCGGAACGCCTGCCGGGAGCCGGCCGTAGGACACCGGCCCAGGGCGTGCACCCGGCGCCCGCGCAGGCCGGGGCCGGCGAAGGCCCGCTCGCGCAGCTGCTCGTACGGCTGTCGACGACGGGGAGCTGGCACCCCGAGGAGGTCCTGGACGCCCTGGAGCGCATCAAGCAGGCGCAGAGCGACGGGGATTGGTTCGACGGGAGAATCGTGGCCAGGGAGGCGGGCAGACTCCTGGCGCTCCACCGGCGGCTGGCACCGGCCGTCGGCTCCCGCAACGCCGTGCTGGCGGTGCTGGGTGCGACGGACATGCTGCTCCATCCCATCAGCGTGGGAGCGGAACAGACCGCCTCGGGCCGGTGGATCGCAGCCGAACTCTGCGCCGTGCTCGTACCGGACATCAGCCCGTTCGAACCGCTGTAGGGCGAGGATCCCGCGCGGGTCGACCACCGTCCTCGGTGATCACGCCGTACCGGTACCGGTACCGGTACCCGGACGGGTGCGGGAGCGGGCCAGGCCGCCGAGGAGGACGGCGGCCAGGCCGAGGAGAATCGCGACGTAGGCGCCCCCGAGGCCGTTCCCGGTGCCGAGGCCGCCTTCGGCGGTGGCCGCGACCGCGGCGCCGATGGCCACCGCGAGCGACCCCGCCAGGAGCGCGGTGACCGATCCGTTCCGCCGGGTCCAGGTGAGGACGCGTCCCCGGCCGCTGGTACGGGCCAGCGCGAGGCCGCCGCCCACCGAGCCGAGGAGGCCGATGAGCGCCGACACAATGGCTCCGATCCGGCCGATGCTCACGGTGTACACGTCTGCGGCGACCGTGTGGAGGGTGGCGTCGGTGGCGGCGACGGAGAGCACGGATGGGAGGGACATGGGTGGTCCTGCCTTTCGGAAGGTGGTCCGGACGGGGCGTTGCCGTGCGGGTGGCGCCGGCGGGACACCCCCTAGGAACGGGCGGCCGGGCGCAGCAGCGGGCGCGGGGACAGCGATCTGACCAGGGCCAGGGTGCTGAGGGCGAACATCACCACGCCCAGGGGGACGTGCAGCGAGGCCACGTGCGCGATACCGAGTGCGACCTGGGCCGAGGCGAGGACGAGGAAGCCGGTGGAGTGCAGGACGGGGCGCGGGGATCCGCCGCCCGGTCGCCAGGCGAGGACCGTGGCGAGGACGTACAGCATGGCGGCCCCGTACATCACCTTCGATCCGTAGTCGTGCAGCGTGTAGGCGCGGGACGAGCTCAGCAGCAGGCCTGCGGTGGAGGCCTGGAAGAAGAGCGCGAGGGTCTGCAGGATCATCGCGGTCCTGAGGAAGGTGCCGCCGCGCGGCGCCGCGGTCGTCTGTCCGGTCATGGTGTGGTGGGCCTTTCCGGTCGTGTGCGGTGCTGCGGGGTGGCAGGTTCGCGGTGTCGTGGATCGTGGTGTCGTGGTGTCGCGAGGTGGGGTCTTGGCGCGTTCGGCCTCCAGACACCGCGTCGGCCGCCCCCGTGACAGGCTGTGGCGCAGATCACCCGACCGTGGCACGTAGGGGGGAGCAGGGGCGGTACGCCGCTACGGGAGCAGGGCGAGGGTGACGTGCGGGGAGAGCGCCCGCAGGAAGTCGGGGGCGTCGAACATCTCGCCCGCGGCGGCGACACCGACGGTGCGGGTGCGTCCCGTGAGGACGCGTTCGAGGGCTTCGACGACGAGCGGGGCGGTGACGGCGTAGATGTCCTGGCCGTGGGCCACCGCCCTGCGTTCGACACCGCCGCGCCGGACGACCGCGTCGACGACGAACGTCTGGTCGGACCGGCCGCTCTCGTCGGCGGCGGCCGGCGCGGGCGTTGCGGGGGCCGCGATGTCCTGGACGGCGTTGGCCGTCATATAGGTCGTGACCTCCGGGACGGAGAGGTGGGTGGGCACGGTCACCACGTCGGCCATGGTGAACTCCCCGATCACGGTCCGGGGGCCCGTCGGCTGCGGGAAGGGCCATTCGAGGGTGGGCGGGGCGTCGGTGCGGTACTCCCACTGGCCTGCGGTGTAGCGCAGGCGCCGCCCACCGCGCCGCTCCCGGGAGACCGCACCCGACAGTCGTGTCCCCGCGGTGGGGTGCCAGCTGCTCAGACCGTAGGCGATGTGCACCTCGTCGGCCTCGTCCCAGTCGCCCATGGCGGTGGTGGCCAGCAGGTCGCCGAGGCCGCCGAAGAAGGCCATCGCGGGGACGACGACCGCGTCGGCGGCGCGGGCCCGGTCGGCGAAGTGGGCGAAGGTGTCGATGTTGGCCTCCAGTTCGGCCGCCACGTCCAGGTACGGGATCCCGGCCCGCAGGGCGGCTTCGATCACGGGGGCGGTCGTCGAGGCGAACGGGCCGGCGCAGTTGACGACGGCGGCCGTACCGGCCAGCGCGCGGTCGAGCGTGTCCGGGTCGTCCACCGTCGCCGGCCGGGCGTCCAGCCCGGTCCCGTCCGCCAGCGCCTTCAGCTTGACGCTGTCGCGGCCGGACAGTACGGGGACGAACCCCCGCTCCACCAGCTCCCGCACCACGAACCGACCGGTGTGCCCGTACGCACCGAACACCGCTACCTGCTGACCCGATCCCATGAACCCGCTCCTCCGCATGCCGAGTTGTGCTTCGGCGGGCCTTCGGTCTCCGTGGTCCGCCGCGCTCCGTCAGGAAGATCCTGGCGTGAGGCGACCCGGCACACGAGTGTCCGGAACGACATGACCCGTACACTTCCGGACGTGACCACTGTTGCGCTGGCCATCACCGACGGCATGCTGCATTTCGAACTGTCCCTGGCGATCGAGGTCTTCGGCTCCGATCTGACCCATATCGTCGACCCCTGGTACGACTTCGCGCTGTGCGGTCCGAGCGCCGTCCGGGTCGACCGTTTCCACCTCGTCCCCGACCACGGGCTCGACCGGCTCCGGCAGGCCGACACCGTGATCGTCCCCGGCTGGGCCGACGTCGACCGGGACCCGCCGGCCGAACTGGTCGACGCCGTACGGGCGGCCCACGAAGCGGGGGCCCGCGTGGCCTCGCTGTGCACGGGCGCCTTCGTGCTCGCCGCCGCCGGCCTCCTGGACGGCCGGCGCGCGACCACGCACTGGGCCCACACCGAGGAGCTGACCAGGCGTCATCCTCGGGTCGCGGTGGATCCCGACGTTCTCTACGTCGACAACGGCAGCGTGCTCACCTCAGCGGGCAAGGCCGCCGCCATGGACCTCTGTCTGCACCTGGTGCGCCTCGACCACGGCTCGGCCGTCGCCAACACCATCGCCCGGCGCCTGGTCGTCCCTCCGCACCGCGACGGGGGCCAGGCCCAGTTCGTGACCACTCCCGTGCCCACCCCCGGCAATCATCCGCTGGCCCGCCTGTTCCCCTGGGTGCTGCAGCGACTGGACCAGGCGCTCACGGTGGAGGACCTGGCCCGTCAGGCCGGGATGAGCTCGCGCCACCTGGGGCGTCACTTCAGGTCGGTGACCGGTACCACTCCGCTGCAGTGGCTGCTCACCCAGCGCATCCGGCATGCGCAGGAGCTGCTGGAGACCACCGACGACACCGTCGACACCATCGCGACGGCCACCGGTATGGGTACCGCCACCACCCTGCGCCGTCACTTCGCCCGGACGGTCGGCGTCCCGCCGGACACCTACCGCCGCACCTTCCGTACCCGCGCCGGCACCCGTACCGGTACCGGGATCGGTACCGGGATCGGTACCGGGATCCGCCCCGCCCCCGCCCTGCCCAATGCCGCGGCGGCCATCGACCTGGCCGTCGGGGCCCTCGTCGGCAGGAGCTGACGAGGGCCCCGGCTCGGGTCCCGGCTACCGCCTCGGGTCCGGCGTGCACCGTCCTCACAGACCGGCGAACGTCAGGGCCGCCGCGATGACGGAGCGGGCGACGGCCGCCGCGAACTCCGTGTCGTGGTCCTGGTCGACGAGGGTGTCACCCGGGGTGTGGTACTGCCGTGTGCCGGTCCCCGGGTCTCCGTCGGGCGTGGAGAACAGGTCCTCGGAGACGGCTACGGCCGCCCACCCACGCTCGTGGAAGCTCGCGTGGTCGCTGCGTCCCGCCGCCGGGTCGTCGAGGCCCGTCAGCTGCTGGACCTTCGCCTCGGAGTCGATGACCGGCACCGTACGGGCGACACGCTCGCCCAGCGCGTCGGACGCGCTCACGACCGGGCCCGACACGAGGGAGCCGGCGTGGATCTCGACGATGGGGGTGCTCCCCGGCTGCCGGCCCGCGATCATGTCCATCTGGAAGACGCCGGCGATGCGGTCGCCCGCCGCCGCCGCGGCGCGTGCGTAGTACTTGCTGCCGACCAGCCCCTGTTCCTCGGCGTTGAACAGCACGAAGCGCACGTTCCGGGTGGGCTCCCGGTTGCTGTCGAGGATCCTCCTGAGGCATTCGGCCGCGGCCATGACGGCGGCTGTGCCGCTGCCGTCGTCGTCGGCGCCCGGCGCGGGGTCCACTGCCGGATCGTAGGGACGCGGATCGCCGTCCTCGTCGACGAAGAAGCCGTTCGCGGCGGTGGAGTCCATGTGCGCGCTGATGAGCACGGTGGAGTCCGCGCCCGGGACCGCGTACTCGGCCTCCACGTTCAGCAGCCGGTGGCCGCGCCACAGGAACGGGTGCAGGCGGACGGTCAGCCCGAGCTCCTCGAACCGGCGCGCCAGCGCCTCGACGACCAGCGCGTTGTCCGCGGCCGCCGCGTCCCGGCTGCGGACCTTCACCGATCCTTCGCCCGCCAGCGGTTCGATGCCGGAGATACGCGCCACGTGCCCGCTCAGCACCTCGGCCGTCACGGCCCCACGGACCGCGGCGATCGTCTGCGGGGAGGGCACGGTGTCGTCGAAGGCCTCCACGAGCCCTGCGGGCGGGACCTCGGCAGGGCGGGCGAGGAGCGCCGGGTCCGGCAGCAGGCGTTCGGTGTGTCCCGGTTTCGCGCCGGGCAGGTGGACCTCCTCGACCGGGGCGCCGGCCGGCGCGGCGAGGTAGACACCGCCGGGCGCGGGCCCCAGCGGAACGGCCGGCGGGGCCTCGGCTGCCGCCAGTTCGCCTGCGACGAAGGCGAAGACGGTCGTGGCGCGCAGTGCCGCTTCGGCGTCCGTCCGGGTCGCGGCCGGCGCGTCCGCGAGCCCCTCGACGGGCGGGAGCGGACGGTTGTCGCGGACGAGGAAGGCCACCGTGTCCTCGACACTCCCCTGCAAGTCCACCGCGTAGCCGGCTTGTTGGAGTGCTTGCACCCCGCTGGTGCTGGCCATGGCGAGGACGAGCCGTGCGGAGGCGACGTGCACCGGAACGACCTCGGCGCCGTTCACGACGGCCCCCAGGTCGGCCAGGTCCCGGCCCTCCGGCAGCCCGATCCGGGCCCACAGGACGGGACGGTTCTCGATGGCCGCGAGGGCGAACACCGGGTGGGGCGCCGTACGCATCCCCGCTTCCCGGGCGAAGGCGCGCTCCTGGGGGTCCTCACCCACGAAGACGCACGCGCCGGGCTCGACCCCCCGCGCCTGTGCGCTCGCGACCGCCCGGTCGAAGAGCGTCCGGCTGTCCTTCGGCCCCCAGTGCACGAGGTCGTCGTCCGGGAAGCGGCCGGGGAACGCCTGGTGCAGGGCCGCCGCCACGGTGGCCTCGCCCAGCGGGCCGGGGTTGGAGAGGATGCCCTTGGGAGCGTCACCGAGGGAGTCGAGGGCCGCCATGACACGCGGCAGGGGGTGGAGCGTCAGCGAGTTCCCCTCCAGGCGGGGATCCGCCAGATTTCCCCCTATGTCGAAGTGGAACACAGGCATCTGAAGTCCTCCGTGACCCGGAAGCCCGGGGGGCCGGCGGCCACGGGCCCGGCCGGTGGCCGGGCACGCTGCTCCGAGGACAGGCTCCCGACCACTCCATCGTGGTCCTGCGGCCGGGACCGGCGCAATACCCTGCGAATGCCGTTGAACATCGCACAGTTGAAGCGAGCACGGGTCCGGGTGCACCGTGCATCCCGGCGGGGCCGTCCGCTTGCCACCGGTGTCACCTGATGTGACGTTTGAAGTGAGCACGCGAAGAGAACGCGCGCGCGTAAGGGTGGGGCAGCAGCAGTCGGGGGGCGATCACGGAGGGTCGTGTGATCAGTCATGTCACAGCTGGAAAGATTCCGCTATCACTTCACCGACGACCCGCAGGCGGACGCGCCTCCCGGGCCCGAGTCGGTACGGGGTGTGGGCGCCCCGGAGGGCGTCGACGAACGGAGTTTCAACTCGGCCGAGTCCGCCGCACGCTTCTACCTGGCGGAGAAGCTCGCCGTGGAGGAGACACCGGCGCTGCGTGAGGCCGTTCGCGAGGACCGGCCCGAGCGGGTGCCCGATCTCGTCCTGAGCACGGAACGCCGCCAGGCCGGTACCGGCACCACCCTCGTCCGCTTCGAGCAGACCCGGCAGGAGATCCCCGTCTTCGGCGCCGAGGTGCTGGTCGAGCTCGACGAGAACCAGCGGCTCGTGTCGATGGACGGGAAACTCGGCGAGGTCGTGGGCGTCGACTCCGTGCCGGAACTGTCGGGTACGGAAGCGCTGGAGCGCGTCAGGACGGCGACCGGCGCCACGGTCGACGCCGCGGCACTGCCACCGCCCACCTTGACGTACGTCAACCGCGACGACCAGTGGCACCTGGCCTGGCACCTGCGCGAGGTACCGGCCCAACTGCCGGAGAACCGCCGCGAGGCAGGCCAGCGCGGCCATGGCCTCGGGACGTCGCCGCGCGAGGCGTTCCCGCTCACCGGATACCTGGTCGACGCGCACTCCGGCGAGATCCTCAAGTCCTACGGGATGTCCCCCACGATCACCGTACCGATCAGGCTGGAGGGCGAGGACGAGGTCAGCGCCCGGCAGCGGTTCCACGGCAGCCGGCAGAACGGCTCCTTCCTCCTGCACGACAAGTGGCGGCAGATCGTCACCTACGACATGGATTTCGCGGACATCGACACCGCCAAGCCGCCGACCGTGGCGATCGGCTCGCCGCAGGCGGACTTCGGCGCCGGCCACCGGGCCGGGGTCTCGGCGCACGTCAATGCCGAGCGGGTGGAGAGGTACTACCGCGACCAGCTCTTCCGCAACGGTATCGACGATGCCGACATGGACCTGGTCTCCCTGGTCAACTGCACCTACCACCTGGACGGGCCGGGACCCGAGTGGTTCAACGCGGTCTGGTTCGACCGGCGGATGTGGTACGGCCAGGTGTCCGAGGGAGGCCGGCTGGTCAGCCTGGCCAAGTATCTCGTCGTCATCGCGCACGAGATGACCCACGGGGTGATCGAGACCTCCAGCGACCTGATCTACCAGGACCAGTCCGGTGCCCTGAACGAGTCGCTGTCGGACACGATGGGCGTCCTCATCGCCAACTGGTACGAGGCGCCGGACCGCGGCGACGTCGGCACCTGGAGCTGGGAGATCGGAGCCGGGCTGGGCGGCAACGGGAAACCGCTGCGCGACATGAGGGATCCCACCCGGACGGGCGATCCCGACCACATGGACGACTTCCTGTTCACATCGAGCGACAGCGGCGGTGTACACACCAACAGCAACATCCACAACAAGGCCATGTTCAACCTGCTCACCTCGGTGGACGACGAGGGCCGGCCGGTCCTCCGGGTCGAGGAGTGGGCGCTGCTGATCTATCTCGCCCTGGTGCGGCTGCTGAGGGAGTCGGACTTCTCGGACATGCGGCGCGCCCTGCGGGACGTCACCGGCACGTACCTCTTCGGGAACCCCGAGTTGCGGAGCGCCGCGCAGGCGGCGATCGACCAGGCCTACGACAAGGTGGGCATCACCGCCTGACCGGCCCGACCGGCCCGACCGGCTCAGCCGGGCCGACCGGTCCGTACGGTGTCACAGTGCGCGCAAGGCGGGCAGCAGGGCCGAGCGGGCCCAGGCGAGGAAGGGTTCCTGCTGGTCGCCGCCGATCTGGACCAGGGCGACCTCGGTGAAACCGGCCTCCGCGTAGCGGCGTACCGCTTCGGTGACGGCGTCCACGTCGTCGCCACACGGAATGGTGTCGGCGACGTCTTCGGGGCGTACGTACCGGGTCGCCTCGGCGAAGCCGGCCGGGGCCGGGAGTTCGGCGTTGACCGCCCAGCCGCCCAGCGCCCAGCGGAACTGGTCGTGGGCCCTGCGTACGGCGGCCTCCCTGTCGGGATCGTAGCTGACGGGCAGCTGTCCGACGCAGGGCTTGCCGGAGCCGCCGTGCTCGCCGAACGCCGTCACCAGGTCGCGCTCCGGCGCGACGGCGACGAGCAGGTCGCCGAGCCGCCCCGCGAGCGCGCAGGAGGCCGGGCCGGAGGCCGCGATCCCGATCGGCGGCGGCGCGTCGGGGAGGTCCCACAGTCTGGCGTCCTCGACGTCGAAGTGGGTGCCGTGGTGGTTGACGAGGTCACCGTCCAGGAGGGAGCGCACGATCCCCACCGCCTCTTCGAGCCGCTCCAGACGCACGTGGGCGGCCGGCCAGCCCGGCCCGACGACGTGCTCGTTCAGGTTCTCGCCCGAGCCGAGCCCGAGCCGGAACCGGCCCTGAGACAGGATCTGCATCGTGGCGGCCTTCTGCGCGACCACCGCGGGGTGGTAGCGGAAGCCCGGGCAGGTCACGTACGTCATGAGCGGGATCCGGGTGGTGGCCTGCGCGGCGGCACCCAGGACGCTCCATACGTAGGGGGCGTGGCCCTGGGAGTCCAGCCAGGGGAAGTAGTGGTCGGAGGCCACCGAGAAGTCGAAGCCCGCCCGCTCGGCCCCCACCACGTGGTCCACCAGGTCCCGGGGGCCGGCCTGCTCGGTCATCATCGTGTATCCGATGCGTACCATGCCGGGCGTCTTGCCACTGCCGCCGCGCCGAAACCTCCGGGCCCGGGGTGCTCGGGACGCTGTGGGCGCTCGGGTGGCGGCCGGGCATGAGTACGGTGTTCGGGGGGAGCCGCACCGTAGGAAGGCGGTGGCTGCCATGGCACACGTGACGGTGGAAGGGGGCGAGGTCGTCGTTCGGCTGGGGCTGCGCGAGGGCCTGGCCGCGCGGCGGCGACAGGTACGGGTACCGGTGTCGGCCCTGCGCGAGGTCCATGTCGAGCGGAGCTGGTGGCGCGTCCTGCGCGGCCGGGCCGGCTCCGGAACGTGGTCGCCGGGACGGTGCAGCGGGGTCCGCGACCGGCCGGACGGCAAGGACTTCATCGCGGTGAAGGCGCAGAGCACGGTGCTCTGCCTGGAACTGGCCGAGGGCGCGCCCTTCCGGCGGGTGGCCGTCTCGGTCCCGGATCCGGAGCGGGCGGAGCGTACGGTGCACGAGGCGATGCCCCAGGCGCCCGAGCCCGGGCCCGAGCCGGGGGCGGGGGCCGGCCCCCGGGAGGCATCGCGCAGGCCACCGCTCCAGCACGAGGGGGGCACGGCGGACGACCACGGCCGGCAGCCGGGGGTCCCGTCGCGGACGGGCAGCGGCGCGGGGCGGCCACCGCTGGACGCCGAGCGGGTGGAGCGGGCCAACGCGGACCGCGTACGCCACGACCACGTCGTCCACCCACAGGACCACCCGGGACACCCCGGGGCCGGCTAGGGGGTGTCCGGCGGATCAGGGCCGGGCCCGGGTCGCCAGGCGGCTCAAGGGCTCCGCCGGAGCGAGGCGGAGTCACCGATGCCCGCCAGCAGCTGGAACGCCCATTCCGGGTCGGCCTGGCCGATGGCCAAGCCGACCCAGCGGTCCGAGTTCGGCAACCACCACACCTGCATGCTGCCGGCCACGCCGCGGAGGAAGCCGAGGGGTTCGCGGATGGGGGTGCTGGGGTCGGGGTCGTCCACCCCGGTGCAGGGCCACAGGTCGACCTTTTCCGGAACACCCCAGCGGGCCGTGAGGACGCCGGCCAGCGCGGCGAGGTCGGCTTCCAGCTCCAGCTCTGCCGCCTCGACGATCTCGATGCTCCGGTCCTCCCAGAAGTCCTGGCTCTCACGGAGCACCGCCAGGTGAAAGCCGGGCCCGCTCCACCGGTCGCTCGCTCCCGGCCGGCCCTCCTCGCCGGGGAAGGGGCGGAGGCTCAGACGGTCGATGATCGACAACTGCTCGGCCACGTGGCCTGTGGATCGGTGCTGGAGCGGCGGCATGGCCGAAGCGTAGCTCCGCCGCTCCGGCCGGCTCCTCCCCGATCGCGGCTGTCGCCACTGACCGGGTCGGCCGCCGACAGGCGTCGAGCGAGCAGGTGGGACGTATGACGGACCTGACGGGTGTCCCCGCTGCGGCGACCTGTACCGGCTCTGCAGCGGGGACGTTCGCAGGTCAGGGCCGACGGCCCGTGGCGGAGGCGAAGCCGAGCCAGGTGTGGCGGTTGCCCCACCAGCACCAGCCGACCTTGGGTGCGTTGCGCCGCTCGCGGCCGTCGCGTCCCGAACCGTTGCTGATCCAGATCGCGGGGGTGCGTGTGTCCAGTGCGCCGTTCGCCTTGCGGAGCCGGGAACCTATGGTCATGAAGCAGTGATTGCGCTCGAGAGCCGCGGGCTGCTGGAGCACCCAGTGGATGCCTTCCGTCAGCAGCAGAGGGCTGCGGTGCTCCTCGGTGAGGGCGGGCAGAGCCTCTTCGGGGCTCCAGTTGGCCATGCGGTCGCCGCGGTCGACACCGGTGACGAGATAGAGAGGGGCCTCCGGCAGGTCGATGCCGTGGGGGGCGAAGTCGTCGACGTCGGGCATGTCGACGACGACGAAGCCGGACTTGCCGTCGCGCTGGAGCAGCGGCGCGAGGGCAGAGGCGGCGACGCGGCCGGGATGGACGGCGAGCAGGGTGTCGTTCCCGGCGTCGGCGCTGCCTGCGGGGGCGCTGCCTGCGGCAGCGCTGTCCGCGGCGAAGGCACGCAGGTCGTCGGCGGTCATCCCGGCGAGTTCGTGCACGCCGAGCTCGATCAGGCGCTCGGCCTGAGAGGTGAGCGGGGGCAGGGGGGTCACGGCGGCGGACGCGGTGTCGGGCAAGGGACTCCTCGGTCTCCAGTGGGACTTGACGATCTTTCAACGGGGTGCGGCAGCGGAATGTTCCCGGCGCGGGGACCGGCGCCGAGGCCGTCGTCCTGCCCGGCGGGCAGCAGCCCGCCGCCCCCGCCCGTTCCCCCGAAGAAAGCGCCCTCGCCCCATGAGTACCCGCTCCGTCCCCTCCGCCCCGTCCGTCCCCTCCGCCCCGTCGGTCCCCTCCGTGCTGTTCGTCGGCGTGCACAACGCCGGCCGCGACCGGGTTCGGGCGGCGGCGGAGGGGTAGCCGCAGGGCGGGGACCGACGCGCACGGAAGGGGTGTGAGCGGTCATGGCTGACGACAAGGGCGAGAAGAGCCGTACGCCGGGCAGCGGGCGCGAGGAGCGGATCCGGGGGCGGTCCCCGGACCCGGACCGGATGAGGACGGGCGGTCGGCCGCGCTCCCCGGACGAGATCGCGCACGAGCGGGGCCGCGAGGACGCGACGATGCGGGACGTGATGCGGGACCTGGACGAGCAGGACCTGGACGACATGCGAGACGACCGCTGACCGGCCCAGCCCCACTGCCCACCCGCCCGACACCCCCGCCGCCCGCGGCGGGGGTGTCGGGCGGCGGGGGGTCAGCAGATTCTGGGGAGTTGTTCGCCGATCGGGAGGTCCACCACCCGGGTGCCGCCGAGGGCGGTGCGGGCCACTACCAGGCCCGGGTGGGCGTCCACGGCCTCGCCGACGACCGTCGCGCCGCGGCCCAGCGGATGGGCGCGCATGGCCGCCAGTACGGCCTCGGCGTGCTCGCGCGGTACGAAAGCCACCAGCTTGCCCTCGTTCGCCACGTACAACGGGTCGAGGCCGAGGATGGCGCACGCGTTGGCGACGGCGGCGGGGACCGGGACGGCCCGCTCGTGGATCACGACGCCGGTGCCCGAGGCGGCGGCGATCTCGTTCAGTGAGGCGGCCAGCCCGCCCCGGGTGGGGTCGCGCAGGACGTGCAGGTCGGGGGTGACGGCGAGCATACTCCGGACGAGACCGCCGAGGGCGGCGCAGTCGCTCTCGACGTCCACCCCGAACTCCAGGCCCTCCCGGACGCTCATGATCGCCACTCCGTGGAGGCCGATCTCCCCGCTGACGATCACGACGTCACCCGGCACGACGCGCTCCGGCCGCAGGTCCACGCCGTCGGGGATGATCCCGATGCCCGCGGTGTTGATGTAGACACCGTCACCGTGGCCCGCCTCGACGACCTTGGTGTCACCGGTGGCGATCTCCACGCCCGCCGCCCGCGCCGCGGCGCCCATGGCCTCGGCGACACGCGCCACCACGGACATCTCCACCCCCTCCTCCAGGACGAAGCCGCAGGACAGGTACGCCGCCTGCGCCCCGCTCATGGCCAGGTCGTTCACGGTGCCGTTGACCGCGAGGTCCCCGATCGAGCCTCCGGGGAAGAAGAGCGGGCGCACCACGTAGGAGTCGGTCGAGAAGGCCAGCCGCACGCCGCCGAGGGTGACGGCCGCGGAGTCCCCCAGCCGGGCCAGCACGTCACCGCCGAAGGCGGGGGCGAACAGGTGCTGGACCAGCTCCGCGGAGAGCGCGCCACCGCCGCCGTGGCCCATCACCACGCGCGGGCGGTCGCGCAGCGGAGCCGGGCAGGTCCAGCCCGTGATGTCGAGGGCGGGGGTGGTCGCGGTGTCAGACAACGGGGCTCGCCTCCAGCGGGATGGTCGCGGCGGCGGGAGCGGTCCCCAGCTCCAGCCGCCGGTAGAGGTAGTACGCGGCGCAGGCCCCCTCACTGGAGACCATGGTGGCGCCGAGCGGGCTGCGCGGGGTGCACAGAGTGCCGAAGGCCTCGCACTCATGGGGTTTCAGCAGCCCCTGGAGCACCTCGCCGCTGCGGCACTCGGCGGGCTCACGGGTGTTGATGCCGCTGACCGAGAAACGGTGCTCGGCGTCGAAGTCGCGGTAGCGGGCGGACAGCCGCCACCCGCTGTCCGGGATCACGCCGATGCCCCGCCAGGCCCGGTCGGTGACCTCGAAGACGTCCTCCAGCATCGCCAGGGCCGCCGGGTTGCCCTCGGGGCGGACGGCGCGCGCGTAGGCGTTGTCGACGGTGTGCTCGCCGCGCTCCAGCTGCCGCACGGCCCGGCGTACGCCCTCCAGGATGTCCAGCGGCTCGAATCCCGTGACCACGATGGGCACCCGGTGGCGCGCGGCCAGTTCGGGGTACTCGCTCACGCCCATCACACTGCACACGTGCCCGGCGGCCAGGAAGCCCTGGACGCGGCAGCTCGGCGACCGCATGATCGCCTCGATCGCCGGGGGCACCCGGACGTGGGAGACGAGCAGGCTGAAGTTGTGGATGCCGAGCTTCTTCGCCTGGTGGACGGTCATGGCGTTGGGCGGGGCGGTGGTCTCGAAACCGATGCCGAAGAACACCACCTGGCGCTGCGGGTTCTCCCGGGCGATCCGCAGGGCGTCGAGCGGGGAGTAGACGACGCGTACGTCGCCGCCCTCGCTGCGCACCTGGAAGAGGTCGCGGCCGGTGCCGGGCACCCGGAGCATGTCCCCGAACGAGCAGAAGATCACGTCGGGTCGGGAGGCGATCTCCAGGGCCTTGTCGATGACCTCCAGCGGGGTGACGCACACCGGGCATCCGGGACCGTGGATCAGCTCGACCTGTTCGGGCAGGAGTTGGTCGATCCCGTGCCGGATGATGGTGTGGGTCTGGCCGCCGCACACCTCCATCAGGGCCCAGGGGCGGGTCACGGTGGCATGGATGTCGTCGAGCAGCCGGCGGGCGAGGGCGGGGTCCTGGAACTCCTCGATGTACTTCACAGCCGGCCTCCTTCTGCCCGGGCGTGCCGGGATGCGGCGGCCTCCGCCGCGGACGGCCCGTCGGCGGACGGCCCGTCGGGGGACAGCCCGTCGGCGGACGGCCCGTCGGCGAAGGGCCAGGGGGAGTCGGTGCCGGCCTGCGCGGCCGCCTGCTCCCACGGGTCGCCGAACTCCTCCTGCAGCATGCCGAGTTCCTCGAAGAGCGCGAGGGTCTGCCGGGCCGACTCCTCGTCGAGGCGCTGCAGGGCGAACCCCACATGCACGATGGCGTACTCGCCGACCTGGAGGTCCGGCAGGTACTCCAGGCACACCTCCTTGTGCACCCCGCCGAAGTCGACGGTAGCCATGCGGGTGCCGTCCTTCTCCCCGATGTCAAGCACTCTGCCGGGTACCGCCAGGCACATGGGCTTCTCCTTGCTGTGGGTGGTCGTGCGGTGCGGCGGCGGCCGCCACCATGAGCTGGCCGAGGGACAACCCGCCGTCGTTCGGGGGGACCCGGCCGTGGCGCAGGACGGTGAACCCGGACGCCCGCAGCGTGCGGGCGCACGCGGAGGACAACAGGGTGTTGGCGAAGACGCCGCCGGTCAGCGCGACGGTGTCCAGGCCGTGCCGCTCGCGCGCGAGTCCGCACAGCTCGACGACGAGGGCGGCGACACCGGCGTGGAAGCCGGCGGCGATCGGCCCGGCACCGGTGCCCGCCCGTACGTCGGCCACGACGGCCGCGAGCAGCGGCGCCGGGTCGGCGACGACCGGGCCGGTGCCGGGGTCGGGCGGGACGCGCAGCCCGAAGGCGTAGCCGGGGCCGGCGGCGCCCGCGGCGAGGGCCGCGGCCTCCAGTTCGATCGCGGCCTGTGCCTCGTAGCCGGCGTGGTGGCAGACGCCCGCCAGGGAGGAGACGGCGTCGAACAGCCGCCCCATGCTGGAGGTCGGCACGCAGTTCAGGCCGCGCTCCAACTGGCGTTCCAATACGCGCAGTTCGTCGGCCGGGCAGGCGGCGACACAGGGCAGGTCCGGGGTCCGGGCCAGGCCGGCCGCCCGCAGGTGGGCCAGGGCCATCCGGTACGGGCGGTGCACGGCCGCGTCGCCGCCGGGCAGCGGCACGTAGCCGAGGTGGGCGAACCGGGTGTACCCGGCGTAGTCGGCGAGGAGGACCTCGCCGCCCCACACGGCGCCGTCGTCGCCGTAGCCGGTGCCGTCGAAGGCGACGCCGATCACCGGGTGTTCGCCGTCCAGGCCGTGTTCCGCCAGGGCCGAGGCGATGTGCGCGTGGTGGTGCTGCACGCGGACGAGCGGCCGGGTTCCGGCGGTGCGCAGCGCCCACCGGGCGGAGCGGTAGCCCGGGTGGCGGTCCGCCGCGAGGAGTGCGGGGCTGACGCCCGTGATGGACTCCAGCTGCCGCTCGGCGCGTTCGAGGGCGTACTGGGTGGCGAGGTCGTCCATGTCGCCGATGTGGGCGGACAGCCAGGCCTTGCGCCCCTCGCCGAGGCAGAAGGTGTTCTTGAGGTCGCCGCCTGCGGCGAGGGTCGCGGGGACGGGCCGGGGCAGCGTCATCGGCAGCGGGGCGTAGCCGCGGGCGCGGCGTACGGTCAGCGTCTCGCCGTCGCAGACCCGCACCACGGAGTCGTCGCACGGCACGTGGATGGGGCGGTCGTGGGTGAGCCAGGCGTCGGCCAGGCCGGCGAGCCGCTCCAGGGCCTCGCCGTCGTCGGTGACGATGGGCTCTCCGGCGAGGTTCCCGCTGGTCATGACGAGCAGGCGGGGACCCGGCGGGTCACCGGGCAGGCCGAGCAGCAGGTGATGGACGGGGGTGTACGGGAGCATCACGCCGAGGTCGGGACAGCGCGGGGCGACGCCCTCGGCGAGTACGCCGAGCGCACCACCCCCGGGGTCCGCGGCGCCTCGGCGGCGCAGCAGGACGATGGGGCGTACTGCGCCCTGGAGCAGGGTGCGCTCCTCGGGGCCGATGTGTGCGTACTGTTCGGCGTCCGCGAGGTCCCGGGCCATCAGGGCGAAGGGCTTGTCCCCGCGGGCCTTGCGGCGGCGCAGCTCGGCGACGGCGCCGGGGTGGGTGGCGTCGCAGGCGAGGTGGTAGCCGCCCAGGCCCTTGACGGCCAGGATCGCCCCGGCCGCCAGGAGCCGGCGGGCCCCGGCGACCGGGTCCTCGTCCGGGGTGCCGTCCGGGGTCTCGCCGGGGGGCCGTCCGGTGAGCAGGGTCAGCCGGGGGCCGCAGGCCGGGCAGGCGACCGGCTGGGCGTGGAAGCGGCGGTCGGCGGGGTCGCCGTACTCGCGGGCGCAGTCCGGGCACATGGGGAAGCGGCTCATGGTGGTGTGGGCACGGTCGTAGGGCAGCCCGGTGACGATGGTGAACCGCGGCCCGCAGTGGGTGCAGGTGATGAAGGGGTGCCGGTGGCGCCGGTCGGCGGGGTCCGCGAGTTCGGCGAGGCAGTCGGCGCAGGTGGCGACGTCCGGGGAGACGAGCGTGCGGGCGGGGCCGCCGGTCCGGGAGGCGACGATGGTGAATCCGGTGCCGCCCGCGACGGGGACCTCGTGGTGGTCGACCGCGTCCACGACGGCCAGGGGCGGGGCGTCCGCCGCGAGGTGTTCGCAGAACAGGGTCACGGCGGCCGGTGCGCCCTCGACCTCGGCGACGACGCCCTCGGGGGTGTTGGTGACATGCCCGGCGAGGCCGAGCCCGGTCGCGCGCGTGTAGACGTAGGGGCGGAAGCCGACGCCCTGGACCACGCCGCGGACGGTGACGCGGCGGCGCTGCACCGCCTCCATCAGCGGGTCTGTGCGGCGGGCTCGGTGTGCGGGGGCCGCTGATCGTGGTCGGGGCCACCGGTACGGCTGTGCGGGTGAACAGGCCCGTGGTCGTGGTGGTGATGGTGGTGGCCGGACCCATGGTCGTGATCGTGATCGTGGCCGTGCAGGTGTCCGTGTCCGTGGTCGTGGCCCTGTGCCTGCTGCCGGCGGGCCATCACCGGGGTGTGCGTCCCGGCGCCCGATCCGGCCGCCAGCGCCCGGTCCAGCAGGATGCCCAGGCCTCCGCCCGCGCGGGCCGATGTCATGATGATCTCCACGCCGGGATTCACCCGCTCGACATTGGCGCGGAAGGCGGCCTCGTCGAACTCGACGGCCCGCGCGATGTCGGTCTTGGTGACGACCACCAGCTGCGCGAGTCCGAACGCGGTCGGGTACTTCAGCGGCTTGTCCTCGCCCTCGGTGACCGAGGCGAGCACCACGCGCAGCGTCTCCCCCAGGTCGTAGCTCGCCGGGCAGACCAGGTTCCCCACGTTCTCCACGAAGAGGATCCGGGTGTCCTCGGGCAGCCAGCCGTCCAGGTGCCGGCCGAGCATCCCGGCCTCCAGGTGGCACAGCCCGTCCGTGAGCACCTGCTTGACGGGTACGCCCGACCGGGCGAGCCGCAGCGCGTCGTTCTCGGTCGCCAGGTCCGCGGTCAGCGCGGCGACCGCCACCCCCCGTTCCCGGGCGAGGAGCAGTTCGCGCTCGAGGAGTGCCGTCTTGCCGCTGCCGGGGCTGGAGAGCAGGTTGACCACCGTCGTACCGCGGGCGGTGAGTCCGGTGCGCAGGGCCCGGGCGGCGCCGTCGTTCTTGGCGAGTACCGCCTGCCGCAGATCGACCACTCGGCACATGGTTCAGGCCTCCTCGGGAATCGGTTCGCGGGTATGGGCACCGGCCGGGCCGTCGTCCCAGCGGACGCTGAGGATCTCCAGCTCGCGGCCCGACAGCAGTTCGACGTCGGTGGCCCTGTCGCATGCGGGGCAGCACAGCTCGGGGGGCATCCCCACGGCCCAGGTGCGGGGGCAGGTCGCGCAGCGGGCGTGGGCCGCCACGGTTTCGGTGACGAGTTCGGCCCCTTCGAGGACCGTTCCGGCGCAGGCCAGTTCGAAGCAGAAGGCCAGGGCGTCGGGCACCACTCCCGCCAGCTCGCCCACCTGGAGCCGTACGGACGTGACGGCGTGCGCGCCGCCCGCCCTGGCGGCCTCTTCCACCTGGCCCACGACGGCCATGGCGATCGACATCTCGTGCATCGGTCTCCGTCCTGCCGGGGCTCATTACACCGGCGGGGCGGGGGTGCGGCGGGCGGGCACGCCGGTGCGCCGCACCCCCCGTACGCCGTTCGGCGGGGGGTGCGGCGGCAGCGGGGTCACATGCGGCGCATGTGCAGATAGCGCCTGATGTCGGGGAGTACCTGCACCAGGACGGCGGCCAGGGCGGCGACGGCGGCCCCGCTGATGACGGCCTTCTTCATGGGGTTCTCCTCAGTTCGCGGCGGGGTGCGCCGGCTTCGTCGGGGGCCGGAGGGTCGAGCAGGTCCAGGGCCATGCGCACGGCCCGCGGTACGGCTGCGGCCACGGGTGCGCTCAGTCCGATGCCCTCCTCGACGCGGGCCGGTTCACAGCCGAGGACCAGCGTGCGGCGCGGAGGGGTGGCGCCGGTCCCGGCGCACAGGGTGCCCAGCAGGGCCAGGACGGTGTCGGGTGACATGTGGTGGCCGTCGAGTACGGGGCCTTCGCCGGGTCCCGCGGCCGGTGTGCCGGGTGACGCGGCACCGGCTCCGGAACCGGCACCGGCTCCCCTGCCCGCCTCGGCCTCGGCCTCGGCCTCGATGAGGTAGAGGGTGCCCGGTTCTCCGCCGCGGGCGGTGGCGTCGACCAGGACGAGCGTGTCGTAGCCGTCGAGGAGCTGGTAGGCGAGGTGGACCCCGCGCACGCCGAAGTCCACCACCTCGACCCCGTCGGGCAGCGGGTGCGCGGCCAGGGCCCGTACGGTCTCCACGCCGAAGCCGTCGTCGCCGAGGAAGACGTTGCCGATGCCCGCGATCAGGATCCTGGGGTTCACGCGTCCTCCAGCGGGGTGACCTCGTCGGGCTGGAAGTAGAGGAAGCGGCCCTGTTCCCGGCGGATGTCGGCGCCGGGGTCGTCCTCCACCGTGACGGCGAGGTGCACTCCCCCGTCGACGTCGTGCAGGACTGCTTCGACGTGTGCGGCGCGGCCGTGGAGGAAGAGGTCCTGGGCGTCGGTGCGACGCGGTCCGGGGCGGAGCAGGACCCGGCTGCCGGGGCCGACCGGGGTGCCGTCGACGCTGATCCGGTCGCGGGCCGGGTCGGCGGTGCCGGCCCGGGCGGGGTCCCACCAGGGTGTGTCGGGCCTGAACACGGCTTCCTCGTCGGGGATCTCGGTGATCTGTTCCGGCCCGTCCGGGCCGGTGACCTCGCGCAGCGAGCGCACCGCGCCGTGCAGCCGTTCCAGGACCTCGGGGGGCAGGGAGTCGGCGAGGTCGATGACGGCGGCCGCCCGGGCGTCGGTGCCGCGCGCCTCGCGTTTCTCCTGCTCGGTCAGGGCCGCCGTGCGCAGGGCGAGGATCTCGTCGATCTCGGTGGCGTCGTACATGGCGCCCGCGCTCTCGGGGGCGATGGCCGGGTGGTCCTCCAGGATGATCGGGGAGGACAGGACCACGTCGGCGCGGCCCGCCCCGCCGGCGAGCACCGGCCAGGTGTGGCGATTGTCGCAGGCGGCGACGGCCTCCCGGGCCCATTCGGGCGGGTCGGTCATCGACAGGAAGGAGCCGGAGTCGAGGCCCAGCAGGAGGTGGGCGGCGACCAGTGAGCGGGGCAGGGCCGCCTCGCGGTCGGCGTCGGCCGCGGCCGCCGGGGTCCACGGGCTGGTGTTCTCCACGACGGCCGTGAGCCGGAACACCCGGTAGGCGCCGTCGAGTTCCACGGCGCGCAGCCGCAGGACGCCCTCGATCGCCTCGGTGCGCCGCACCAGGCGGCCCGCCGTCCGCCCGTCGGTGTCGAGGACGGCCTCGGTGTCGTCGCGGGCGGGGCGGGTGAACGGGACGGTGATGCCGTCGCCGGTCAACTCGGATACGGGGAAGGAGAGTTCGACGTGTTCCTCGGTTCCTTCGTCCCAGGGGACGAGGACCCGGTCGGCCAGGTGCAGTTCATCGGTGTCGGCGAAGCCCCCGTCGTCCAGGGCCCGCTGGACCGTACGCCGCTGCGCGTGCAGGAAGCGCAGTTCCAGGGCGAGTGTCGCGTCGCCCCTGGGTTCCATCAGGACCTCGGTCCGCTGGAAGGCGTGTTCGCCGTGGGCGGGCCCCCATGCGGGGGGTACGAGGACCCCGAACTGCCAGCGCAGCCGGTTCTTCGCGGCGGAGGCCCGGTAGGGGTAGAGGACGTACCCCTCCAGGAGGACGGCGTCGGCCACCTGCCGGGCGGCGGCGAAGCGGGGGTCCGCGGTGGTGGCCGTGGTCACGGGGAGGTCCTCTCGGTGAGGCGCGGACGCAGGGCTCCCGGCCGGACGGCTCCCGGCCGGGGCGGGGGCGGCCGGTCCGGGCCGGCCGCGTCCAGCAGGGCGCGTACGGTCGCCTCCCAGGAGGCGAGCGCGTGGCGGGAGCGGTAGGCGAGCAGTTCGGCCATCAGGTCCGCGGGCAGCCTGAGCCAGCCGCAGCCGGGGAAGTGCTGCTCGACCATCTCGCGCCAGACGGCCACGGGCATCCGGCAGGTGGCTTCGCGGTCCCAGGGCACCGGCTCGACCCGGAAGCCGCCGTCACCGGCGAACGCGGTGCCGGAGAACAGCATCAGCAGCGGCACCTCGCCGTCCCGCAGGGCTTCGAAGTACCGGGTCGCGGCGATGTCCATGTCGTAGGTGCAGGGCACGACCAGGTCCGTCTCGGTCTCCCCGGTGAAGCCGGGCACCATCACCGACACCTGGGCGAACTGCACCGGCTGGAGCGTGGTGCCCCACCGGGAGCGTTCGCCGAACAGGTCCGCGAGGCCCTCGGCCTCGGCGGGGCCGTAGCCGCGCCTGGCCGGTTCGATGCGGATCTGGCAGCGCAGGGCCATGGCGTGCACGCGGGTGTCCTGGTCGGCGGTGACGCGCAGCCGGAAGACGAGGGTGGGGCCCGCGGCGTACGGGTCGGCCCGCACGCCGGTGACGGAGAAGCCGAAGCCGGTCATGAGCGCTCCCCCGCGGGCGTGACGGGCCTGGCCCGCCGTTCGACGTCGTCGAAGAAGGCGCGGAGCGCGGCCCGCGCCTCGGCTCCTCCGTCGAAGCCCTGCCACAGCGTCCGCATGCGGCCCACCAGTTCGTAGCAGGCGTCCACCGGCACCAGGTAGCAGCCGGAGCGGCCCTCCCAGCGGTGCACGAGCAGCGCCTCCGTGTCGGGTTCGAGCATCGCGGCGAGCGGCGCGCCGTCGAGGACCTGCTGCCAGGTCTGCGGGTCGAGTTCGCTCTCGGTCGCCCCGGCCGGGCTGGGATAGAGCGCGACCAGCCGGTCGAGTGCGGCGTTGCGGAAGAAGAAGGCGACGCCGACGGGGATCTGGAGCCGTTCCCACAGCCCCTCGTCGAGGTGGTGGCCCGGGTCGGTCAGGTACCGGTCGGGGACCGCCCGGTAGCGGCCGGTCCGGGTGCCGGGCCGGTCGAACAGCAGGGAGCAGGCGGTGCAGGCGCAGACCAGCGTCCGCTTCTCGGTCTCGACGAGGTGGCGGTGCCCCTCCGGCGGCACCGCCACCCCGCACAGCTCGCAGGTCTCGGGCCGGGGCGGGCGCGGGCCGGTGAACCGGCGCAGCCCGCGCGGGCCCCCCGCACGGACGGCGGGCCCGCTCACGGCACCCGCGCCGGGCTGTGCGGCCGGGTGCCGATCTGCAGGAGTGCGGGCTGCGGGGCGGGGGCGGGCTCCATCTCCACGCGCGTCACCTCGGGGGCGAAGCAGGTGAGGGTGTCCTCCAGGGTGCGCCGGGCGGCCTCCTCACCGCCGGGGCCGCAGCCGCAGCCGGTGGGGGCGGCCGCGGGGCGCAGCCGCAGGATGCCGGTGCTCTCGTCGAAGCCGAGCAGTTCGACCGGGTCGGGGGCGCCGGCCAGGGCGCGGGTGATCCGGGTGTGCACGTCCTCGGGGTGCAGGCCGTGCAGGGAGAGCAGGCTCGCCACGAGTTCGTCGTCCGCGGCCGCCGCGAGCGGGGCGTCGCCGAGCTTCGCGGCGATCCGGGCGAGCCCGGCTCCGTAGAACTCCATGAGGACCCGCACCAGTTCCTCGGCGGCCTCGCACGCCTCGCGGTCGCCGGTGGCGGCCAGCCGGTCGAGGACCTCCTCGACGCGGCGGCCCGCCTCCCGGGCGTCGACGGCCGCGCTCATCCGCCCAGTCCGCTCAGGCCGGTGGGGACGTGCATCGTCTTCACCGTCTTGCCGCCGCCGACGTACATGTGGACGCCGCAGGGCAGACAGGGGTCGAAGCTGCGCACGGCGCGCATGATGTCGATGCCCTTGAAGTTCTCCGGGGTGTTCTCCTCGAAGATCGGGGTGTTCTGCACGGCGTCCTCGTACGGTCCGGGCGTGCCGAAGGTGTCGCGGGTGCTGGCGTTCCACGGAGTCGGCGGGTAGGGGTGGTAGTTGGCGATCTTGCCGTCGCGGATGACCATGTGGTGCGAGAGGACGCCCCGGACGGCTTCGGTGAAGCCGACGCCGATGGACTCGTCCGGCACCTCGAACTTCTCCCAGGTCTGGGTGCGCCCCGCGCGTACCTCGGCGAGGCCCATCTCGGCGCAGTGCAGGGCGATGGCGGCCGCGTACGCCTGGAAGTAGGTGCGGGCGCGGTTGCGTTCCAGCGCGTTGCTCCACTTCGGGATCTTCCACTCGAAGCGGGTCTCGGGCTTGGTCATCGTGCGGGGCAGGTTGATGACGACGCTGTGCCCGGTGGCCTTGACGTAGCCGACGTCGACGAGGCCGGACAGGGCCGTGGACCACAGGCGGGCGATGGGGCCGCCGCCGGTGTCGAGGGCGAGGTGGTCCTTGCCGTCGAACCAGCGCGGGGACATCACCCAGCTGTACTTGTCGTCGAAGTTCCGCTTCTGCGGGGCCGGGATGGTGTGCTGGTTCCACGGGTGGCGGGGGTCGACCGGGTTGCCGAGCGGGTCGTGCGTGACGAACTGCTCCTTGCCCTCCCAGTCGTCGTAGTACGAGCTGCCGAGCAGGATGCGGATGCCGAGGTTGATCTCGGTGAGGTCGTTGGTGACGAGTTTGCCGTCCACGACGACGCCCGGGGTGACGAACATCTTCCGTCCCCAGTCGGTCATGTTGGCGTAGGTGAAGTCGCAGTGCTCGGGGTCGTTGAGGGCGCCCCAGCAGCCGAGCAGCACCCGGCGGCGGCCGACCTCCTCGTAGCCGGGCAGGGCCTCGTAGAAGAAGTCGAAGAGGTCGTCGTGGAGCGGGACGACGCGCTTCATGAACTCGACGTACCGCATGAGGCGGCTCATGTAGTCCGTGAAGAGCTGGACGGAGGCGACGGTTCCGACGCCGCCCGGGTAGAGGGTGGAGGGGTGCACGTGGCGCCCCTCCATCAGGCAGAACATCTCGCGCGTGTAGCGGCTGACCTGGAGGGCCTCGCGGTAGAACTCGCCCTCGATGGGGTTGAGGGAGCGCATGATGTCGGCGATGGTGCGGTAGCCGTGGTCGCCGGCGTGCGGGGCCTCGGTGCGCTCGGCCAGTTCCAGGACGCCGGGGTTGGTCTCGCGGACCATCTTCTCGCAGTAGTCGACCCCGACCAGGTTCTCCTGGAAGATGTTGTGGTCGAACATGTACTCCGCGGACTCGCCCAGGTTGATGATCCACTCGCCGAGGTGCGGCGGCTTCACCCCGTAGGCCATGTTCTGCGCGTAGACGGAGCACGTGGCGTGGTTGTCACCGCAGATCCCGCAGATGCGGCTGGTGATGAAGTGCGCGTCGCGGGGGTCCTTGCCGCGCATGAAGACGCTGTAGCCGCGGAAGACCGACGAGGTGCTGTAGCACTCCGCGACGCGCTTCTGCTTGAAGTCGATCTTCGTGTGGATGCCGAGACTGCCGACGATCCGGGTGATCGGATCCCAGGCCATCTCCACCAGGCCGCTGCCGTCGCCGGCCGCCTTCGTGTTCGGTGCCATCGTGTCTGCCGTGACCCTTCTTCGGTGCGTTCTGGGCGTTGTCTGCGGGGGTGGGCGGAGGGGGCGGAGCCGAGGGGTGTCACCAGGGCGGGCGGTAGCCCGTGGTCAGGCTGCGGCCGGTACGCCGCCACTTCGGCTCCTCGTCCACGGTGTGGGCGGTGACGGCCCGGAGCTTGCGGATCACCGCGCCGTACGCCCCGCTCGCGGTGACGGAGAGCTTCGCGCCGGGGGGCTCGTCCATGAAGGGCATGAACTTGTCGGGGAAGCCGGGCATGGTGCAGGCGATGCAGATGCCGCCGACGTTGGGGCAGCCGCCGATGCCGTTCATCCAGCCGCGCTTGGGGACGTTGCACTTCACGACGGGACCCCAGCAGCCCAGCTTGACCAGGCACTTCGGGGAGTCGTAGGTGTGGGCGAACTGGCCCTGCTCGTAGTAGCCGGCGCGGTCGCAGCCCTCGTGGACGGTCGCGCCGAACAGCCAGGTGGGGCGCAGCTTGTCGTCGAGGGGGATCATCGGGGCCGATCCCGCCGCCTGGTAGAGCAGGTAGGTCAGGGTCTCCGAGAAGTTGTCCGGCTGGATCGGGCAGCCGGGCACGCACACGATGGGGATGCCGGCCTGCGACTTCCAGTCCCAGCCCAGGTAGTCGGGCACGCCCATGGCGCCGGTCGGGTTGCCCTCCATCGCGTGGATGCCGCCGTACGTGGCGCAGGTGCCGATGGCGACGACGGCGAGCGCCTTGGGGGCCAGCCGGTCGATCCACTCGCTGGTGGTGATGGGCTGGCCGGTGGCCGGGTCGTCGCCGAACCCGCACCAGTAGCCCTCGGGCTTGATCGACTCGTTGGGGATCGAGCCCTCGACGACCAGGACGAACGGATCGATCTCGCCGCGCTCGCCCTTGAAGAACCACTCGATGAAGGTGTCCGCGCCGCCGACCGGGCCGCATTCGAAGTCGATCAGGGGCCAGTGCACGGCGATCTTGGGGAGACCCGGCAGGGTGCCGGTGACGATCTCCTCGATGCTCGGCTGCATCGCGGCCGTCAGGGACACGGAGTCGCCGTCGCAGCTCAGACCCGCGTTGATCCAGAGGATGTGGATCACGGGGTCTTCGACCGGGTCCTTCGTCACTGCGGCCATGCGCTGCCTCCTCGGGGAGGGGATCAGGGTGTGAGGGGGGACGTGAGGCGGTCTGCCTCGGCCCCACGTTTCTTGCTAACAGCTGCCGGGGCCGGGCGCCGCGTCTGATGCGGCCAGTCCAGTGACGCCGGAGCCGGAACCGGAGCCGGAGCCGGAACCGAAGCCGGAATCGGAGCCGGAATCGGAATCGGAGCCGACGCCGGATCCTGTGCCGCGGCGGTCCGCGGTAGCGCGGCGGTCCGCGGTAGCGCGGCGGTCCGCGGTAGCGCGGCGGTCCGCGGTAGCGCGGGCCAGGTGGGCCGGGGTCGCGGCGGGGCACTCCTTGCGCACGAAGGCGCGGCGCAGGTCGTGGTAGGGCGCGTCGGGGTCGAAGAAGGTCCGGCGCATCCGTGCCAGCTCGGCGGCCCGGTAGGCGGCGAGCGGGCGGCGAGCCTCGTGCATTTCGCGTTCGGCCTTCTTCGCGGCGATCCGGGAGGCGGTGGCGGGCAGGGCGGCCAGGCGGTCCGCGAGGCATTCCGTCTCGCGGGAGAAGTCCGCGGGTGCGCAGTCGACCGTACGGTCGACCAGCCCGACCCGGTGCGCGGCGGCGGCCCCCAGGGGCAGCGCCTCGGAGGTGAGGCGCACCGCCAGGCTGGCTCCGACGCGGCGGGGCAGCGTGTAGGTCCAGTACTCCGAGCCGAACAGCCCCATCAGGCGGTAGTGCGGGTTCAGAACGACACCGGAACGGCACCAGACCTCGTCGGCGGCGAGGGCGAGCATGACCCCGCCGGCGGCGGCGTTGCCGCCGAGGGCGCTGACCACGAGACGGTCGGTGGTGGACAGCACCGCTTCGACCAGGTCGTCCATCGCGTTGATGTTGGCCCAGGACTCCTCGGCGGGGTCGTCGGCGGCCTCGATGACGCCCAGGTGGATGCCGTTGGAGAAGAAGTCACGCCCGCCGCCGAGAACCAGGACGGTGGTGGGGCGGGTACAGGCGGTCCGGTACGCGTCCAGCAGGCGGCGGCAGTGCGCGGTGCTCATGGCGCCGCCGGGGAAGGAGAACGACAGGAAGCCCGTCCGCCCCTCCTCGTGGTAGCCGATGTCGGACCAGGCGGGCCGGTACGGGCCGCCGTCCGGCGGTGCGGGGAGTTCGGGCAGCGGGGGCAGCCGGTCGCCGAGGGCGAGCGTCGCGGGGAGCCTCGGCGCACCGGCCGGCCGGCCCGCTGCGCGGGGGGCGCGCAGCTCGGGGATCCAGACGGCCCCGTCGGCCGTGGCCCGGCAGACCGCGCCGGCCCGGGTGGCGAGCAGTTCGCCGGGGTGGCCGCGCAGGTCGTCCTCGCGGTGGCCGCCGTGCAGGTACCAGTCGGAGCCGAGCAGGTGGTCGCGTACGCCGGGCTGCGAGTCGGCGGCGCGCAGCACGCGCAGGACGCGTTCGGTGCCGTCGGCCGCCCAGTCGATGCGGCGGCCGTCCTGGCGCATGAACGGGCGGGCCCGGCCGCCGGCCTGAGGCTGCGGGACGTACGTACCGGAGGCGAAGCGCTCCACGGCGAGCAGGACGGCCTCCAGTGCCGCGTCGGCGATCTCGCCGCGGTAGAGGTCGCTCTTGCCGACGGGGGGCACGGGGCAGTCGGCCGCGGCCCAGACGTCCCCGGCGTCCATCTCGGCGTTGGCCTGCAGCACGGTGACGCCCCAGCGGGTCTCGCCGTCCTGGACCGCGTGGTCGAGGGAGGAGGGGCCGCGGTCACCGACCGGCCCCGGGTGGACGACGAGACAGGTGTACGCGGCCCAGACCTCCTCGGGGATGGCGGTGCGCAGCATCGGCGCGAGGACGAGGTCGGGGTCGTGGCGCCGTACGGTGTCGGCCAGGGGGACGTCGGGCAGGGCCAGTTCGACCGCCACCCGGTGGCCGTGGTCGCGCAGCTCGGCGTGGACCCGCTGGGTGAGGCTGTTGAACGCGCTCGCGACGAGCAGAACGAACACATGGTCTCCCGGCGGCGGCGGCCCGGGGCCCCGCCGCCGGGGCGGCGCCGGGCCTGATCGGCGGCTGGTGACCGGAGCATGACCGGCCGCCTGCGATGCTCGTCCCCGCGGGGCGGGGGGTGGCCGAAGCGGAGCGGCGATGTCACCCGAAAGCGCACCGGGGGGAGCCGCTCGGCTTACACCGCTGCCCCTGCGGGGTGGCTCGGCGGGTTTGCTCTGCGGGGGTCCGGCCGGAGTGTACGGCTGGGGCGGGTACGGGCGTGGTGCGGGTCGGTCGGGGGGCCGGGCAGGGGTGTCTCCTCGGCTCGGCGCGTGCGGCCCTGGCCCGGCCAGGCGGCTCTGGTCGCGCCTCGTCCTGCGGGGACACCCCTCCCCGTCCCCCCTCCACCAGTACGAGCCGGTGGAGGGGGCGGGGTGCTGTCCGGGCGGCGTGCCGCAGGGCGGGGTACGGGCGTGGTGCGGGTCGGTCGGGGGGCCGGGCAGGGGTGTCTCCTCGGCTCGGCGCGTGCTCCCTTGGCCCGGCCAGACGGGCTTGGTCGCGCCTCGTCCTGCGGGGACACCCCTGCCCGTCCCCCCGCCGGCGGTACGGGCCGGTGGGGCGGGGACACGGCGGAGTGTCCCCGCAGGACGAGGCGGGACCTGGGCCGACTCGGCACGACAAGGCCGCACGCGCCGAGCCGAGGAGACACTCCGGCGGGGCACCGCCCCACCCTGTGCACCACCGCCCAGCCGGAACACTGGCCACCCCGGCGGGAGCCGAAGGGTGCACTCCTGGCCGGCACATCCAGCCCCGCCGGCGATTGAGGCGCGGGGTCCGGGGCGGAGCCCCGGTACACCCCCGGCGGAGCCGAGCCCCGGCGCCGAAGCCCCACCGCCGGGCCCGGCGAAAGGCTAGGTCCGGTCTTCCATGCCGATCGCCTTCTGGAGGGCCTTGTGCGCCTGGCCCCATTCGCCCTCCTGCTGTTCCAGCAGGGCCGCCGCGATGGCGTCGAGTTTGACCTGGATGGCGTGTTCCGCCCGGCGTTCGGAGTTCTTCAGCAGGGCGAGCAGGAGCAGGGCCACCGCGCTCATCGCGTCGCCGACGAGGTGTTGCCAGCTCGTGTCCAGATGGGCCAGGTGGACCACGAGGAAGGCCGCCACCAGCAGGACGCAGAAGGCGGAGAAGAGAGGGGAGCTGGTGAAGTTCGACGCCAGTTCCGCGAGCTTTTCGAACCGCCCGAGCTCGTTCTCGCCGCCCTTCTTCGCGGGGTGCTCAAAGGTCATGCTTCACGCCTGCCCGCTTCCGGCACCCCGAACCACCCGGTTCGTCCGCTTGTGCCCGAACAGCCCATCCCGGCGCCGAGAAGATATCGCGCCAGGTTGGCAGGATGCCCCCGGGCCGCGCGATCATTTTCACTCGGCGAGTTTCAAACACGGTCACCCCCGGTCCGGCCCCGCCACCTCCCCGACGGGGCGTCCCACTCCCCTCCTTTCGGCCCACCGAAATTGGCCGAAACGATTCGAGCGGGCCGGAATTCCGGACAACATCCGGCCATTCAATGCGAGTTGACCTCACAGCAACGGTCAACCTAAGGTTTGGACCAGTTCTGATCCAGCTCCGGCTGTTTTTCGTGCCGTACTCCGTCGCAGGAGCCACCGCCCTGAAGGCCGGTGCGAGCATCCGATCCGGCACTGAATGAGGCTGAGAATGCTTGACGAATCATTGCCGCCCGCCACCCCGGACCAGTTCCACCACGAGACGGTGGTCGACGCCGTCCGCGCGCACGCGGAGCGCTTACCGGACCACCCGCTGTTCACCTTCCTCCCCGACGGCGACGAGGCCGAGCCCCCGCTCACGTTCGCGGCGCTCGACGCCCGGGCGCGGGCCGTCGCCGCGAGCCTGCACGCCGCGCGCGCGGAGCCCGGCGCCCGGGCGCTGCTGCTGTTCGAGCCCGGCCAGGAGTTCGTCGTGGCGTTCTTCGGCTGCCTGTACGCGGGGGTCGTCGCCGTGCCCACGTACCTCCCCCACCCCTCGCAGCGCGCGCGGGGGTTGCTGCGACTGGCCGGTATCGCCGAGGACGCGCAGCCCGCGGCCGTCCTGACGACGGCCGGGATCCAGGCGGCCGTCGAGACGACGGCGCGCTCCGTCCCGGAGGTCCGGGAAACGGTCTGGCTGGCGGTCGACACGATCGCCGAGGGGGCCGGGACGGACTGGTCCGCGCCGTCGCCGGAGCCGAAGTCCGTGGCCTTCCTCCAGTACACCTCCGGTTCGACCGGCCGGCCGAAGGGGGTGATGGTCACGCACGGCAACCTCACCCACAACAGCGACTTCATCCGTACGTCCCTCGGAATGGACGGGTCCACCGTCGTCGTGGGGTGGCTCCCGCCCTATCACGACATGGGGCTGATCTCGATGATCATCGTTCCGGCAATGATGGGAATCCATTCCGTTTCCATGCCGACCGTGGCGTTCCTGCAGAGCCCGGTGCGCTGGCTGCGTGCGATATCGACGTACCGGGGAACGCTTTCCGCGGCCCCGAATTTCGCCTTCGACCTGTGCACGCGAAAAGTGACCGACGAGGACCGTGCGAGCCTGGATCTTTCTTTCTGGCGCGTCGCGACGAATGGCGCCGAGCCCATTCGCGCCGATTCGATGCAGCGGTTCTCCGAGGCATTCGCCGCCACCGGATTCCGTCCGGAAACCATCGTTCCGGTATACGGGCTCGCCGAGAGCACGCTGCTGGTGAGCGGCACACCGGTCGACCGGCCCTGGGTGTCGCGGTCCTTCGACGAGGACGCACTCGAACACGGGACCGCGGTGAGCGTGCCCGCCGACAGCCCGGAAGCCCGCGTCCTGGTCAGCTGCGGCACCAGCCCGGCGCTGGACGTGGCGATCGTCGACCCGCGGGCGCGCACACGGTGCCGTCCGGGTCAGGTCGGTGAGATCTGGGTGGCGGGTGACAGCGTCGCGGCCGGCTACTGGCAGCGGCCCGACCTGACCCGCGAGGCGTTCGAGGCGACGCTCGCCGACGGCGCCGACCAGGGCCCGTACCTGCGCACCGGGGACCTGGGCTTCCGCACCGAGGACGGGCTCTTCGTCTGCGGCCGCATCAAGGACGTCATCATCGTGGGCGGCCGCAACCACCACCCCCACGACATCGAGCGCACCGCCGAGAGCGCGCACCCCGCGATCCGCCCCGGCTGCGTCGCCGCCTTCGGCGTGACGGCGGACGGCACGGAGGAGGTGGTGGTCGCCGCCGAACTGCGCCGCGGGGCCGACGACGGCACCGGCCCGGAGGCCCGGCAGGGCGTCGTGAACGCCGTGCTGCGTGCCGTGACCCAGGAGCACCGGCTGACCGTGCGCGAGGTCGTCCTGCTGCCCGCCGGGACCCTGCCCAAGACCTCCAGCGGCAAGCTCCAGCGCCGCGAGACCCGGAAGGAGTACCTGGCCGGCCGGTCACCGTGGAACGCGCAGCGGCAGCACTGATCCGCACGACACAGGGGGAGCACATGAAGGACACCGAGCTGGAGACCTGGCTGCGCCGGCGCATCGCCGAGCTGGCCCGGATGGATTCGGGGGACGCGTTGTCGGTCCACGAGCCGCTGGCCGCCTACGGCCTGTCCTCGATCGACGCGGTGGCGCTGGCCGGTGAACTGGGGGACCTGCTCGGCCGGAAGGTCTCGCCGACGATCGCGTACGAATTCCCCACGCTGGGGGAGATCCTGGCCCACCTGCGGGGCGGGACGCCCGCCCGCGGCGGCCTCACCGCAGCGCGTCGGCCCGCCGCCGGTCCGGTCCGCGCCGGTCCGGTCCGCGCCGAGCCGGTCGCGATCATCGGCATGGGCTGCAGGTTCCCCGGGGCGGACGGTCCCGAGGCGTTCTGGGAGCTGCTGGAGCAGGGCGTGGACGCCGTCGGCCGGGTGCCCGCCGGGAGGTTCGCCCGCTGGGGCCGCGGTGACGGCGGCACCGACCGTGCCGGGGTCGGGGGCTTCGTCGGCGGCGTCGGCGGGCTGGACGTCGACTTCTTCGGCATCGGTGAGCACGAGGCCGCCAGGATGGACCCGCAGCAGCGGCTCATGCTGGAGGTGGCCTGGGAGGCGGTCGAGGACGCGGGGATCGATCCGTACGGCCTGGCCGGCTCGTCGACCGGCGTCTTCGTCGGCATCTCCAGCTCGGACTACCGCGACGTGCTCGCGGACTCGCCGTCGGCGGACGCCTATTCGCTGCTCGGCGGGGCCTCCAGCGTGGCCGCCAACCGGCTCTCCTACGTCCTCGACCTGCGCGGCCCGAGCCTTGCCGTCGACACGGCCTGCTCCTCGTCCCTCGTCGCCGTCCACCTCGCGTGCGAGGCGATCCGCCGCGGCGAGTGCGGTCTCGCCGTCGTCGGCGGCGTGAACGTGATCCTGACGCCGGCGATCACCGAGGCCTTCGACCACTCCGGTGTCATGGCGCCCGACGGCCGCTGCAAGGCCTTCTCGGCGCAGGCCGACGGCTATGTGCGCAGCGAGGGGGCCGGCGCGGTCGTCCTCAAGCCGCTGGGCGAGGCGCTGCGCGACGGGGACCGCGTCTCGGCGGTGATCCGCGGGTCAGCGGTGACCTCGGACGGGCGGACCAACGGCCTGCTGGCACCCAGCCGCCGGGCGCAGGAGGACGTGGTGCGCCTGGCGCTCGCGGGCGCGGGCGCCGAGCCGTCGGAGGTCTCCTACGTCGAGGCCCACGGGACGGGCACGGCGATCGGCGACCAGATCGAGGCCGCGGCGCTGGGCACCGTACTGAACCGGGGGCGCGCCGCGGACCGGCCGGTGGCGATCGGCTCGGTGAAGACGAACCTGGGGCACCTGGAAGCGGCGGCGGGCATCGCAGGTCTGATCAAGCTGGCCCTCTGCTTCGAGCACCGGGCCCTCCCGCCGTCCCTGCACTGTGCCGAGCCGAACCCGGACATCGACTTCGACGGGCTCGGGCTGCGCGTGCAGTCCTCGCTGCGCCGCTTCGACTCCGCCGGGGATCTCGGGCTCGCCGGTGTGAGCTCCTTCGGCTTCGGCGGCACGAACGCGCACGCCGTGCTCGCCCCCGCCCCCGCCGCCGAGGCGGAGCAGCCGGCGGCCGACGGGCGTCCCGTACGGCTCCTGGCCCTGTCGGCCGGGACGGAGGCGGCCCTGCACGCGCAAGGCGCCGCGCACGCGGCGTGGGCGGCCGGGGTCGACGCGCGGGAGCTGGGCCGGGACGCCGCCGCGGCGACGTCGCTGCGCGGACGCGGCGGGCCGCGGGGACGCGGGTTCCGCGCCGCGTTCGCCTTCGCGGACAAGGACGAGCTCCTCACCCGGCTGCGGGAGCCGTTCACGGCGGTGCGGAGCGTGCCGGACGAGGCGGGCGTCGTCTTCGTGTTCCCGGGGCAGGGCGCGCAGTGGCTCGGGATGGGCCGGGCCCTGCTGGAGTCGGAGCCCGCCTTCGACCTGGCCGTCTCGCGCTGCGAGCAGGCCTTCGCCCCGTACGTCGACCGGTCGTTGCGCGAGGTCCTGACGCAGGAGACGGCCGCCCCGCTGCTGGAGCGCATCGACGTGGTCCAGCCGGCGCTCTTCGCGATGCAGGTCGCGCTGGCGGCCCTCTTCCGGTCCTGGGGCGTCCGGCCCGCCGGGGTCGTCGGCCACAGCATGGGTGAGGTGGCGGCCGCCCACGTCGCGGGGGCGCTGCGCCTGGAGGACGCGGCGCGGATCGTCTGCCGGCGCAGTGCCCTGATGATGCGTCACCGGGGGCGGGGTGCCATGGCGCTGGTCTCGCTGCCCGTCTCGGACGTACGCAAGGCGCTGGAGCCCTACGGGGACCGGCTCTCGCTCGCCGCGCACAACGGGCCCGGCACGGCGGTGGTGTCCGGGGAGGCTGCGGCCGTGGAGCAGTTCGTGACCGCCATGGACGCCGCGGACGTCTTCTGCCGCCGGGTGAAGGTGGACGTGGCCTCGCACTGCGCGCTGCTGGAGGACCTGCGGGAGGATCTCACCGCTGAGCTGTCCGGGCTGTCGCCGCGCGCCTCGGCCGCCGCCTTCTACTCCTCCCTGGCCGGGGAGCGGCTCGCCACGGACGCGCTGGACGCGGACTACTGGTGGCGCAACCTGCGCGAGCCGGTGCTGTTCGCCGACGCGGTCCGCGCCGCCGGGGAGGCCGGTCACCGGGTGTTCCTGGAGATGAGCCCGCACCCGCTGCTGTCGGTATCGGTGGCCGAATGCCTGGAGGAGGACGGCGGGGCCGCGGCCGCCGTCCCGGCGATGCGCCGCAGCGACGTCCGGGCCCCGTACGAGGCGGTCGGCGCGCTGTTCGAGGCCGGGTGCGAGATCGACTGGGCCGCCTTCTTCGGCGGCCGGCCCCGGGCGGGCACGCGGCTGCCCGCGTACCCCTGGCAGCGCCAGGAGCACTGGGTTGTCGCACCCGGGAGCCCGCGCTCGGAGGGGGCGACGGTCACCGGGTCGCTGCCGGTCGTCCGCGACCACCGGGTGCAGGACCGGCCGATCGCACCGGCCGCGTGGATGCTCGACGCGGTGCTGAAGGAGCTCGGCCCGGACGGGGCCGGCCGGTACGGGCTGCGCGACGTCCTGGTGACGAACCCCTTGGCGGTCGCCGAGGGCGAGGCCCGGCACGTACGGGTCTCGCGGCGGCTGCGCGCGGGCGACGGCCCCTACCTGTCCGTGGAGAGCCGGGCGGCCGGTGAGCCGGACTCCGCATGGGAGGAGCACCTCACCGCCTCCCGGTCCGAGACGCCGCCGGCTCCGGCTCCGGCCCCGGCCGACCTGTCCGCGATCCGGCTGCGGTGCCCGCGGCCCGTCGAACCGGACGTCCTGTACGAGCACCTGGCGGCGTCCGGGCTCTCCTACGGGGACACCATGCGGATGGTGACCGGCATGTGGCGGGGGGAGAAGGAGCTGCTGGCCCGGCTCGCGCCGCCGTCCGCGCGGACCCTGGGCCGGCCGCTGCCCGCGGACGCCGCGGACGGGGCGATGCAGTCGATCGCCGGGCTGTCCCTCGACGTCGGCGCCGACGGGACGTTCGTCGGGTTCGGCTACGGGCGGGTCGAGGTGTTCGCGCCCTGGTCGGGTCCGGCCTTCGCCCACGTACGGCTGCACGGCGAACTCCCGGCGGGCGCCGACACCTTCGACTGCGACGTGGAAGTGATCGACCCCGGCGGGCAGGTCCTCGTACGGTTCACGGGCGTGTCGCTCAAGCGGATGCGCAGCCGGCACTGCCTGCGCTTCCTCGCCGTGGCCGCGCGGCCGCAGCCGCGGCCCGCCGGGACGGACGCGGCCCTCATCACCACCCCGGTCGTCCTCCTCACCGGGGATCCCGGCCGGTGCGCGGCGCTGGTGGAGGAGCTGGGCCGGGCCGGCACCGGGTGCTCCGTCGCCCCGCTGCCGGGGGACGAGGACGCGGCGGCGGCGTTCCTGGAGTCGCTGCCGGAGCGGGCCCGGCTGCTCGTCGTGGATCCGGGGCGCGAGGCATTCCTGTCGTTCCTGCGGGCGGCCTCGCGCGGCGGCTCCGCCGTACGCCGCGAACTCGCCCTGGTGACCGGGGACGTTGCGCTGCCCCCGCTGCTGCGCGCCCTGGAACAGGAGGCCGTGGGCTGGTCCGGGCGGGCGATCCGGGTCGAGCCCGAAGAGCTCGCGACGCGGGAACTCGCCCGGGACATCGCCGCGGAGCTCATGACGGCGCCCGCCGCGTTCTGTGTCCGCTACCGGCACGGGGAGCGCAGCGTCCCGTCCCTGACCCCGGTCGAGCCGGGCTCCGGAGGGGCGGAGCTCCGGCCCGGCGGCGTCTACTGGATCACGGGCGGGCAGGGCGGGCTCGGTTCCACGCTCGCGGTGACGCTGGCCCGGGAGGCGGGAGCGCGGGTGGTGCTGACCGGGCGCCGTCCCGAGGTGGACCCGCGGCTGGAGGAGGCGGTCGACGCGGCCGGCGGGCGGCTGCTGTACCTGCAGGCCGATGTGACCGACGCGGCCGCGGTACGGCGTGCGCTGGACGAGACACTGCGGCGCTTCGGCGCCCTGCACGGGGTGATCCACTCCGCGGGCGTCCTGGACGACGCGCTCATCGGGTCGACGTCGGCCGAGCGCATGCACACGGTCACCGGGCCGAAGGAGCGGGGGGCCCGCGTCCTCATCGACGCGGTGGCGCCGGAGGACCTGGACTTCATCGTGCTGTTCTCGTCCATGGCCAGCCTCTTCGTGACGGCGGGCCAGGGCGCGTACGCGGCGGGCAACGCCACGCTGGACGCGCTGACCGGTACGGTGCGCAGCGGGCGCACGCCGGTGCGGACGGTCAACTGGGGTCCCTGGGCGGAGCTGGGCATGGTCGCCGACCCCCGGTACCAGCGGCAGCTGCTGGAGTCGGGGCTGCACCCGATGGCGCCGGAGGCGGGCGCGGCCGCGTTCCTGCGGGCCCTGGGCGGCTCCCACCCACAGCTGGCGGTCCTGGACGTGGACGACGAGGTCGCGGACGCTCTGGTGGGCCGGTTCAACCGGGCGCACGGCGGGGCGGCGGCGCCGCGTGCGGGTGTGGCACGGCCGGAGGGCGCGGCCGGCTCGCCGGCGGACTTCGTCCGGGCGGAGCTGGCCCGGGCCCTGCGCCGCTCCCCCGCCGAGATCGACACCTCGGCGCGCTTCGACCGGCTGGGGGTCGATTCGCTGCTGGCGGTGTCCCTCACCCGCCGGATCGGCGCCCACTTCGGGCTGGAGCTGCCCGCGACGTTCCTGTTCAACCACCGGACGGTGGACGCGGTGGGGCTCCACCTGGCGGGGCTGCTGGGGTCCACGGAGTCCGAGGGGGCCGGCGCGCCGTCCGAGGTGCCCGAGCAGGGCGGGCAGGCCGCTCAGGAGGTCACGCTGGACGAGGCGGAACGGCACAGCACCGTCCGCGGCTACACGATCGTCGCGGGGCCGTCCGGGCCCGCTATGCGCCTTCAGGACGTGCCCGTCCGCAGGCCGGCGGCGGGCGAGGTGGTCATCGACGTGCGGGCCGTGGGCGTCAACTTCATCGACGTGCTGGCGACCACCGGGTTCCACCCGTTCCTGTCGACGCCCCCGTTCGTCCCCGGGCACGAGGTGGCCGGTGTCGTCCACGCGGTCGGCGACGGCGTGGAGCACGTCCGGCCCGGGGACGAGGTCATCGCGCTGACCCCGGACGGGGGGTACGCGGCCCGGGTGACGACGTCCTCGTACACGGTGGCGCCGCTGCCGGCGGGCGTGAGCGCCGTCGACGCGGTCTCCGTGCTGATCAGCGGGCTCACCGCGATCGCGTGTCTGGAGCGGGAGGCGCGCGTGCACCCGGGCGACCGGGTCCTCGTCCAGGCGGCGGCCGGCGCGACCGGGACTGCCTGCGTGCAGCTGGCGCTGCACCACGGCGCGACGGTGTTCGGCACGGCGAGCACGGAGGCCAAGCTGGACCATCTGCGGGCTCTGGGCGTCCAGTACCCGATCAACTACACGGAGGCGGACTTCGCCGACGCCGTACGGGAACTCTCGCCCTGCCAGGGACTGGACCTCGTCGTCGACTCGCTGTCCGGCGACGCGGTGGGCCGCGGCCTGGAGCTGCTGCGGGCCGGGGGCCGCTTCGTCGAGATCGGGGCGGCGGGGGTGCTCGACCTGGCCGTGGACGGCCGTGACCTGTTCATGAGCAGCCGCTCCTTCTGCACCGTCAACGTCGGTGCGCTGGCACGTGATCCGGCCCGGCTGCGGCCGCTGATGGACCGCCTCGTCGAGCTGGTCGACGCGGGCGTGCTCCGTCCCTCGGTGGGCGGCGTGTTCGCCTTCGAGGACGCCCCGCAGGCGATCGCACGGCTCCGCAGCCGGGCCAACATCGGCAAGTTCGTCGTCACCTTTCCTTAGGATGGCCGTGGAAGAAACTCGCAGTCGATCAGAGTGGCAGCGGACGTTCCGCACGTTCGCCGAAGAGGTGATGGCCCCGCACGTCCGTCGTTGCGACGAGGAGCGGGCCTTCCCCACGGCGATCCACGAGCGGGCCGCCGCCGAGGGCATCCTCAACGCGGCCTTCCCGGAGGAGCTGGGCGGCTCCGGGCTTTCCTGCACGGAGTTCGGCCAGGTCATCGGGGAACTGTCCGCGGTCTGCCCGGGGATGACGTGGACGCTGGTGTTCAACCGGGGCGCGCTGCACCCGGTGGTCGCCGCCGGTACCCCGGAGCAGAAGGAGCTGTTCGTCACCCGGCTCCTGAAGGACAACGGGTACGCGGCCCTCGGCCTCACCGAGCCCGAGAACGGCTCCAACCTGCTGGCTGCCACCACCCGCGCGGTGCGGACGGACTCGGGATGGCTCCTCAACGGCGGCAAGTGCATGTCCGGGAACGGGACCGTCGCCGACGTCTTCGTCGTCCTGGCCAACACGGTGGTGGACAACCGCAAACGCGGCCTGTCCTTCTTCGCCGTACCGCGGGACTCCCCGGGCGTGACGGTGGGCGAGGACATCGAGAAGGCGGCGTTCCGCTGCCTGCCCACGCCCTCGGTCACCTTCCGCGACGTGGCCCTGGAGCCGATCAGCCTGATCGGGCGGGCCGGCGACGGGGAGATACTGCTGAACGAGCTCCTCGCGACCATCCGCATCGGCGGCGCCGCCTGCGGCACGGGCATCGTGGCCGCCATGCTGAAGGACGCGCTCGCCTGGGTCGGTGAGCGCCGGGTCTACCCCGACGACCGCCTGGACACCCTCAGCCACGTCCGGTTGACGCTGGGACGGCTGTACGTCGAGCTGTGCGCCGCCCGTGAACTGCTGGAGAGGGCGACCGCCCTGGCCGACCGGGGTCTGCCCTTCGGGAAGGAGAGCTCCATGGCGAAGTACTACGCCACCGAACTGGCCGTCCGCGCCTCGAACGAGATCCTCCAGCTGTACGGATGGCGCGGCATCGCCGCCGACCACGGCGTCGAGAAGCGCTGGCGGGACGCACGCGCCCTGACCATCTTCGAGGGGTCGAGCGAGATCCAGCTGCTGAACGTGTTCCGCGAGATGCGCAGGGCGGCCACGGGCGAGGGAGGGCTGTGATCCCCTCCGTCGAGGTGACCACCCGGGCCGTGCGCGCCGAGGACGGTGCCACGGCCGAAGTCCGGCTGCACCGCAGGCCAGGTGATCCGTCCGCACCGGTCCTGGTGTGCCTGCCCGCCATGGGCACCCGGGCCGCGGCCTACAGCGCGCTGGCGGACGCCCTCGCCGGGGCCGGGTTCCAGGTGGCCGTGGGCGAGCTGCGCGGACAGGGGACCAGCTCCGTGCGCGTGCGGCGGGGGGTGCGCTACGGCTACCACGAGATGGTGGCGTACGACTACCCGGCGCTGTTCCGCGCCGTGGAGGCCGCCTTCCCCGGGGCGCCGCGCTACCTTCTGGGGCACAGCCTCGGGGGGCAGCTCGGCGTCCTCTACCTCAGCCAGGAACCGCACATGGCCGCGGGCGCGGTCCTGGTGGGTGCGCCCTCCTGCCACTACCGCGGGTGGCCCTTCCCGCAGAGCGTCGGGATGCTCGCCGCGTTCCAGCTCGCGGCCGCGTTCTCCGCGGTGTACGGATACTTCCCCGGCCGCCGCATCGGGATCCTGGGCAACGACTCGGCGCAGGTCCTGCGGGACATGGCCACCCAGGTCCGGACGGGCCGCTACCAGGTGCCGTCCTCCGCGGTGGACTTCGAGGCCGCGCTGGCGAAGCTGGACCTGCCGGTCCTGGCCGTCGCCGTCAAGGGCGACGCCATGGCCCCGCCCGGCGGGGTGCGCGGGCTCGCCGGGAAACTCACCGGCGCCCGGGTGACGCACTGGGAGCTGGCGCTCGGCGACGGCGTCCGGGGCAGCCGGCACTACGCCTGGATCCGGGACAGCGCCGCACTCGTCGAGCGGGTACGGGCCTTCGTGGACGGGGCCTGACCCGCTCGGCCCGGCCTGCCCCTGCCTGACCCGCTCGGCCCCGGCCTGCCCCTGCCCGGCTCGTCAGCCCAGCCGGGCCGGGGAGGCGGCCGCGGAGGTCAGCAGCCGGGGGGTGCCGGTGCCGTCGGCGGGCACGGTCCACAGGTCCGTGCGGTCGGCGGCGCCGTCGGAGGGCAGGGCGTAGGCCAGCGTGCGGTCGTCGAGCCAGGCGGCCTGGTCGTCCACGCTGCGCTTCTCCGCGAGCGGGTGGTCCCGCAGCGTCCCCAGGTCCATGACGTGCTCGCGCCACAGCGAGGCACCGGTCCGCACCCGCTTCTTGTACGCGATGCGTGTCTCGTCCGGGGACAGGGACGGGCATTCGACGTTCTTGGCGAGGGTGGTGACGGCGCGCCGCGAGACCGAGCCCTTGACCAGGTGGGTCTCGCCGGCCGTGGCGAGGGTGGCGTAGAAGGTGTCGTCGTCCTTGGTGAAGGTGACGCCCCAGAAGTTCACGTCCTGGGCGCGGTAGTCCCGCCCGTCCATGGTGATCGCGAACTCCTCCAGGTTGGCGTCGAGCTTCCAGGTCCTGGTGTCCAGGATCGCGGTGCGCGTGGAGAAGAACGCGGCGCCGTAGGACTCCCCGGAGACGAACACCGTCCAGGCGGCCAACCGGCCGCTGGGCGAGACGCGGGCCCGGCTGGGCGTGCCGGCCAGGGGAAAGCTGCGCACCTGGCGCAGCTCGGCGTCGACGATGACCGCCTTGTTGTCCTGGGCGAGCGCGCCCGGGCTGGAGCGCAGGCAGACGCCGGTCCCGGCGGCGGCGTGGAAGCGCTGGCAGGTGAGGTCGGAGACCGTGCGGGTGCCGTCGGGCGCGCCGGCCGGCACGGAGGCGAGGGCCCCGCGCTGCGGGCCCTGCCCGCTGCCCAGGAAGGCCAGCGTGTCCTGTCCGGCCGTCAGTGTGACGGCGCCCGCGGTCGTCGCGGGGCCGCCCGTACGCGGCTGGTCGGCGCGGGAGGCGGCGCGCACCACCAGGGTGGCGCCGACGCCCCCGAGCAGGAGCAACGCCACCGCGAGGACGAGCAGGCGGCGTGAGCGTGTCATCGGGTTCCTCACGGGCGTCGGGCCGAATCGGGTGCGGGAGGTGCGGAGGGTGCGGGAGGTGCGGGAGGTGCGGATGGCGTGGGAGGTGCGGGCGGCGTGGGAGGTGCGGGCGGCGTGGGAGGTGCGAGGGGTGCGGGCGGCGTGGGCCGCAGCACGAAGCCGGCGACGGCCGCGCAGCACAGCAGGCCGGCCGCGGCCGCGGCCAGCGCCGGGCCGGCGCCCCACAGGGTCCACGCCCCGCCGAAGGCCAGCGAGCAGCCGAAGCGGGCCAGCGCCTGGCCGGTGCCGACCAGGGCCAGGCCGGTGGCGCGCAGCGACTCGGGAACGGTGGCGGCCACGGCGGCGGGCAGCACCCCGTCGGTGGCGGCGTAGAACATGCCGTGCAGGGCGAGGACGAGGTAGGGCAGCACCGGCCAGTCGGGGGCCCAGAGCAGCAGCCCGTAGGCGGCGAGCAGGAGGGCGTGCCCGGTCAGGAAGACGGTGCGGCGCCCGATCCGGTCGGCGAGGGCGCCGGCCGGGACCGCCAGCAGCAGGAACACGGCGGCGGTGCCCAGCGGCAGCAGCGGGAACCACTGGTCGTCCATGCCGGTCCGGCGCTGGAGCAGCAGGTAGACGAAGGCGTCGCTGACGGTGGTGAGGCCGAGCAGCACCGCGCAGAGGGCGAGGGCGCGCAGCCGGGGCAGGCGCAGCAGGCCCGCCGCGTCGCGCAGCCGTACGGGGCCCGGGCGGGCGGCGGTGGGAGTGGCGGCCTTCCGGGGCGGGGTGCCGGCGGAGCCGGAGCCGGCACCGGAGGGGACGAACAGCATGAGCACGACGACGCCGAGTGCGGCGACGCAGGCGCTGACCCCGAAGACGGCGTCGTAGCCGTCGACGGCCACGCCGAGGATGAGGAAGGCGGCGAGCGGGCCGAGCAGCGCGCCCGTGGTGTCCATGGCCCGGTGCACGCCGAAGGCCCGGCCCTGTGACCCGTCCGGTGTGGACAGGGAGATCAGCGCGTCGCGCGGGGCGGTGCGCAGTCCCTTGCCGGTGCGTTCCAGGGCGAGGATCACGCTGATCGGGCCCAGGCTGTGGGCGACCAGCAGCAGGGGCTTGCACAGGGCGGACAGGCCGTAGCCGATGCCGGCGACCAGCTTGTGGTTGCGGACCCGGTCGGCGAGGTGGCCGCCGGTGAGCTGCACCAGGGCGCTGACGCCGTTGTAGAGGCCGTCGAGCGCGCCGAAGCCGAGCGGGCTCAGGCCCAGCCCGGCGATCAGGTAGAGCGGCAGGACGGCGGTGACCATCTCGGAGGAGACGTCGGTGATCAGACTGACCGTGCCCAGGGCGAGGACGGTCGGGGCGACGGCCGGTGACCTGCCGGATCCCCGGCCCGGCGCGGCCTTCGCGCCCGCGGGTGCGGAGCGGTCCGCGAGGTACATGCTCTGGAGCTCCCCCGTGCAGACGATCTGACGTCACGCGAACGTGCGAGTCGCACCCGAACCCTAATCCTTGTACGGGCCAACTGTGGTGCGTACGACGGGATTCGGCCGTCCGCACCGGTTCACCCCTGTCGGCTGCTCTCGTCCCGCAGCCAGGTGGAGAAGTCCTGTTCCCGGATGGCCCTGCGGGCGCCCCGGCGGGCGGCGAGCGCGGCCGCCGCGAACACCGCCACCTCGGGGACCAACGTCGGCCGGGCGCGCAGCAGGGCGCGCAGGTCGGCCGTACCGGTACGCGCGGACGGCGCGGCGGGTGCGTCCTGCCCGCCGGCCCGCCCATCGGCCCGCCCGGCGGAGGGCCCGTCCGCCGGCCGCGCCGGGCCGGCCGGCTCCCCGGTGGCCTGGAAGCGCTCGAACTCGGCGGACGAGGTCGCCGCGCGGACCTTGCGGCGGATCAGGTCGGCCCAGGTGCGCGGCGGGCGTACGACGACCCGGGCCGCTTCGACCACGCGCCGCTCCCCCGGCCCGAAGGCGAGGGACGCGGCCAGGTCGTCGGCCATCAGCGGCGGCAGCGCCGCGATCCGCCGGTGTCCCTCCTCGGTGACGGCGATGACGCCCCGGCCGAACAGGCCCTCGCGGACGGCCGGCAGCAGCTGCCACACCCGGTAGTAGGCGCGGACCGGCCAGGCGCAGCCGGCCAGCGGGATGTCCCGGCCGGGCGCGGCGGCGAGCAGGCCGGGGTCCCGGTCGAGCGCGCCCGCGAGGGCCCGTACGTCGGCGGATCCGACGACGACGTCGGCGTCCACGTACAGCCGGGGAAAGCCGCGGGCGTGCTCGTCCCCGACCCGAAGTGCCGTGTGTTTCGAGGGAATCGGGATCTCCACGACGCGTACGCGGTCTCCGCGCGCGCCCGCCACCCGGGCGGTGTCGTCCGTACAGCCGTTGCAGACCACGACGATGTCGGGCCCGGACGACGAGGTGTCGGCCAGGAGCGCGTCGAGGAGCCGGCCGATGACCCGGCCCTCGTTGTGGGCCGGTATCACGATGCTGGTCACCCGGGCAGTATGCATGCTCGAACACCCGCTCCCGGCGATTCCGCCAACTCTGCCCGGGGGTACGCCCGGTGGACTAGATTGAGCGGCGCCGACCGGATTCGGCGTGCTTCGGCACCGCCGGCGACGATCCGGAACCGGCAAGGGTGGTACGGCTTCGGCTGCTTGTGGGGAACAAGCCGTCGGGCCGGGGGGCGGCATACGCGATTCACGCAGAACATCGGTTGTGGGGGGCCATCACCGTTGAGCAGGGCACGCAGGAGACGCGCAGGCGTCCGGCGTGCCCCTCGGCGACGGCTTTCCCCTCCACCGCACGCGTCCCGGCCATGGGTTGTCGACACGCCAGCCGGCGTGCGCGGAAGGAAGGGGAACGCTGTGAAGGACACCTCGAAGGACGGCGCGCAGAGCGCCGAGCGGACCGTCGGGCAGAGTGCCGGGATCTCCGGCCGGGGGTCCGCGGCACCCTTAGGCGTCGCGGTGGTCGGTGCCGGCTACTGGGGCCCCAACCTGGTCCGCAATTTCCAGTCCACCTCGCAGTTCAGACTGCGGTGGCTGTGCGACCTGGACATCGAGCGGGCCCGGAAGTCGCTCGGCAGGTACTCCACGGTGCAGGCGACCGCGGACTACGCGGCGGTCCTGGCCGACCCGTCGGTCCAGGCGGTCGCCGTGGCCACTCCGGCCGGGACGCACCTGGACGTCGCGCTCGCCGCCCTGCGGGCCGGCAAGCACGTCCTCGTGGAGAAGCCGCTCGCCGCCACGTACGAGGACGGGAAGCGGCTGGTGGCGGAGGCCGAGAAGCGCGGCCTGACCCTGATGTGCGACCACACCTACTGCTACACCCCGGCGGTGCGCCGGATCCGGGAGATGGTCCGCTCCGGTGAACTCGGCGAGATCCACTTCGTCGACTCGGTACGGATCAACCTGGGGCTCGTCCAGAAGGACGTCGACGTCCTGTGGGACCTGGCCCCCCACGACCTGTCGGTCCTCGACTTCATCCTCCCCGACCACGTGCAGCCGGTGGCCGTCGCCGCGACCGGCGCCGATCCGATCGGGGCCGGCCAGTCCTGCGTGGCCTATCTGACCCTCCAGCTGAGCACCGGTGCCATCGCGCACGTGCACGTCAACTGGCTGTCCCCGACGAAGGTGCGCACCACCATGGTCGGCGGGTCCAAGCGCACCCTGGTCTGGGACGACCTCAACCCGACCCAGCGCGTCTCGGTGTTCGACCGGGGCGTGGAGCTGAGCACCCCGCAGGAGATCGGCGCCGACGAGCGTCGCGACATGCTCGTCTCCTACCGGAGCGGCGACATGGTGGCGCCCGCGATCGGCGAGAAGGAAGCACTGCGCAGCATGGTCGAGGAGTTCGGCGACGCCATCCGGACGGGGCGTCGGCCGCTGACCGACGGCCGGGCGGGCCTGAAGGTGCTGGACATCCTCGAAGCGGCCTCCCGGAGCCTGGAGTTCCGCGGCGCGGTCGTCGGACTGCGCACCGGTCTCTGACCGCTCACGGTCCTCATCCGGACCCTTGGCATTCCGTCACACGCAGGACCACGACCGATTCGGTGGGAGCAGGGCGTTGAGCAGCAGCGTACGAGGCAAGAGGATTCTGGTCACCGGCGGAGCGGGCACCATCGGCTCGCACGTGGTGGACCAGCTGGTGGACAACGGGGCACGCGAGATCGTGGTGCTCGACAACTTCGTGCGGGGGCGGACCGCCAACCTGGCCCGCGCCCTGCCGAGCGGTGTCGTCGAGGTCGTCGAGGGCGACATCCGCGACGTGGCGGCCGTGCGCAAGGTGACGGAGGGCGCCGACCTGGTCTTCCACCTGGCCGCCATCCGCATCACCCAGTGCGCGGAGGAACCGCGGCTGGCGAACGAGGTGATGGTGGACGGCACGTTCAACGTGCTGGAGGCGGCGGCCGCGGCCGGGGTGGGCAAGGTGATCGCCTCGTCCTCGGCCTCGGTCTACGGGCTGGCCGAGCAGTTCCCGACCACCGAGCGCCACCACCCGTACAACAACGACACCTTCTACGGTGCGGCGAAGGCCTTCAACGAGGGGATGCTGCGCAGCTTCCACTCGATGTACGGGCTGGACTACGTCGCGCTGCGCTACTTCAACGTGTACGGGCCGCGGATGGACATCCACGGGCTCTACACCGAGGTGCTGATCCGCTGGATGGAGCGCATAGCCTCGGGCGAACCGCCGCTGATCCTCGGCGACGGCCTGCAGACCATGGACTTCGTCGATGTGCGCGACATCGCGCGCGCCAATCTGCTGGCCGCCGAATCGGACCTGACCGACGAGGTGTTCAACGTCGCGAGCGAGACCGAGACCAGCCTGCTGGAGCTGGCGAACGGCCTGCTGGAGGCGATGGGCGCGGACGGCCTGGTGCCGGAGCACGGCCCGGCCCGCGCCGTGAACGGCGTGACCCGGCGCCTCGCGGACACCGCGCGGGCCCGCGAGCGCCTCGGCTTCACGGCCGGGATCGACCTGCGCACCGGCCTGCGGGACCTGGTCGACTGGTGGCGGGCCGAGCGCGCCGCCGACGCGGCGGCGGAGGCGGGCCGATGAGCACCCCGGACGCGGCCCCGGACACGGCATTCGCCGCCGCCCCGGCCCGGATCCCCGTGATGGTGCCCTGGCTGGGCGAGGAGGAGGCGAGGGCCGCGGCGGACGCGGTGCTCTCCGGCTGGGTCGCCCAGGGCCCCCGGGTCGCCGAGTTCGAGCGGGCCTTCGCGGAGCGGGTGGGCGCCGAGCACGGCATCGCCGTGAGCTCGTGCACCACCGCCCTGCACCTGGCCCTCGTCGCGCTGGACCTCGGGCCGGGCGACGAGGTGATCGTCCCCTCCCTGTCGTTCATCGCCACCGCCAACGCGGTGCGCTACGTGGGCGCGCGGCCGGTGTTCGCCGACGTCGAGGAGGCCACCGGCAACCTGACCCCGGCCACCGTGGACGCCGTCCGCTCCCCCCGCACGAAGGCGGTGCTCGCCGTCCACCAGGGCGGGGTGCCCGCGGACGTGCACGCGCTGCGCGCGGCGTGCGCCGAGTGGGACGTCGCGCTCGTGGAGGACGCGGCCTGCGGCATCGGCGCGACGGTCGGGGGCAAGTCCGTCGGCCACGGGGCGCTGCTCGCCGCCTGGTCCTTCCACCCCCGCAAGGTGATCACCACCGGTGAGGGCGGCATGGTGACCACGGACGACGCGCGGTGGGCGCAGCGGCTGCGCCGGCTGCGCGAGCACGGCATGAACGTGTCGGCCGCGCAGCGTCACGCGAGCAGCAAGCCGATCGTCGAGAGCTACCTGGAGGTCGGCTACAACTACCGGATGACCGACATCCAGGCCGCGGTCGGCCTGGTGCAGCTCGGCCGACTGGACGAGATCGTGGCGCGGCGGCGCGCGCTCGCCGCCCGGTACGCGGAGCTGCTGCGCGAGGTCCCGGGGGTGCGGCCGGTGCGCGATCCCGCTCACGGGCAGGGCAACTTCCAGTCGTACTGGGTGCTGCTGGCCGAGGACTTCCCCGTGGGCCGGGACGAGCTGCTGGGAGTGCTCTCGGAGGCCGGGATCTCGGCCCGGCGCGGGATCATGGCCTCGCACCTGGAGCCGGCGTACGAGGGCCACGGCGCGGCCCCGCTGCCGGTGACCGAGCGGATCAGCCGCGACTCCCTGATCCTCCCGCTGTTCCACACCATGACCGCGGCCCAGCAGGACCGGGTGGTGGCGGTGCTGCGCGAGCAGGCGGGCGGATGAGCGCTCCGGCGACCGAGGACCTGCTGATCGTCGGCGCGGGCGGATTCGCGCGGGAGACCGCGCAGGCGGTACGGGACGTGGCGGCGGCCGACGTGGCGGGCGGCCGTCCGCCCCGGTGGCGGCTCGCCGGGCACCTCGACGACGATCCGGCCCTGCACGGCCGGGAGGTCGACGGGGTGCCGGTGCGGGGCGGCTGCGAGCTGGTCCATGAGCGGCCGGCCGCCCGGGTGGTGGTCTGCGTGGGCAGTCCGCGCGACTACGCCGTGCGGGCGCGTCTGGTGCGGCGGCTGGGGCTGCCGCCGGAGCGGTACGCGACGGTGGTGCACCCCACGGCGGCCATGTCGGGTTCCTCGTCCGTGGGCCCGGGCTCGGTGCTGCTGGCGCACAGCGTGCTGACGGCCGGCGTCCGGGTCGGGGCCCACGTGGCGGTGATGCCGCAGGTGGTGCTCACCCACGAGGACGAGGTCGCGGACTTCGCCACCCTCGCCTCGGGCGTCCGCCTGGGCGGCGGGGTACGGGTGGGGCTCGGGGCGTACGTGGGGGCGGGGGCGCTGGTCCGGGAGTACACCGCGATCGGCGCCTGGTCGCTGACCGGTATGGGCAGCACCGTCCTCGTGGACGTCCCGGCCGGGGAGGTGTGGGCCGGCGGTCCGGCCCGCCGCCTGCGGCCGGCGGGGGCCGCCGCCCTCGCCGAACTGGCCCGTGAGACGGGCGGCCGGGGCGGGGCCGGGTACGTGCCCGCACTGGGCGCGCCGGTGCCCGCCGGTGCGCCGGCGCACGGCACGGAAGACGGCACCGGCCCGGACGGCCGGCGGCCGGAGACACGGATGGGGAGTCCAGTCGCATGAACCAGATACCGCTCGTGGACCTGAAGGCGGCGCACGCCGAGGTCGCCGAGGAGTTGAGGGCCGGATTCGACCGTGTGCTGGCCGGTACGGCCTTCATCGGCGGCGCCGAGGTCGAGGCCTTCGAGCGCGAGTACGCCGAGTTCGCCGGGGTCCGGCACTGCGTGGGCGTCGCCAACGGCACCGACGCCCTGGAACTGGCCCTGCGGGCGAGCGGGGTCGGTGTCGGCGACGAGGTGGTGCTGCCCGCGAACACCTTCATCGCCACCGCGGGCGCCGTCGCCCGGATCGGTGCCAGGCCGGTGCTCGTCGACTGTCTTCCCGACACCCTGCTGATGGACCCGCAGGCCGCGCTGGACGCGGTCGGGAGGGCCACCCGCGCGGTGGTGCCCGTCCACCTGTACGGGCAGTGCGCGGCCGCCGCGGAGCTGGCGGAGCGGCTTCCGGCGCAGGTGAAGGTCGTCGAGGACGCGGCACAGAGCCAGGGCGCGACCCGTGCGGGCCGCTCCCCGGGCAGCGGGACCATCGCGGCCACGAGTTTCTACCCGGGCAAGAACCTGGGCGCCTACGGGGACGCCGGCGCGGTGGTGACCGACGACCAGGAGCGCGCCGACCTGGTGCGGGCCATCGCCAACCACGGCGGTGTCGCCAAGTACCGGCACGACGTGGCCGGGTTCAACAGCCGGCTGGACGGTCTGCAGGCGGTGGTCCTGCGGGCGAAGCTGGCCCGGCTGGCGGAGGGGAACGCGGCCCGTCGTGCCGCCGCCGCGCGCTACGACGAGCTGCTGGGCGATCTGGCCGCCGCCGGCCGCGTCACGCTGCCGGTGACCGGTGAGGGCAACGTCCACGTCTGGCACCTGTACGTGGTGCGGATCTCCGGCGCGGACCGCGACACCGTCGTCGGCAAGCTCAACGCGGAGGGGATCGGCGCGGGCGTGCACTACCCGGCCCCGGTCCACCTCACCGGGGCCTTCGGCCACCTCGGTCACGGTCGCGGGGACTTCCCGCACGCGGAGCAGGCAGCGGACCGCATGCTCTCCCTCCCCCTCTTCCCGCAGATCACCGCCGCCCAGCAGCAGCGGGTGGTGGAAGCGTTCTCCGACGCCCTGCGCTGATCGGCGCCGGCGTGAAACCGATGAGGTCCACATGAAAAGACGGACAAGGTCGCTGCGCTACGGTCTGTTCACCGTGGCGGCGACCCTGATGGCCACGGTCCTTCCCCCGGCCGCGGTCGCCGGCGCGGCCGATCCCTGCGGCCCGACGACGAACGCGGTCGTCTGCGAGAACTCCAAGCCGGGCACTCCCATGGAGGAGTGGTTCGCGCCCAGCGCGTACGGCGACATCAAGGGCTTCCCGACCCAGACGAGCGTCCAGGCCGGCGACACCCTGCAGTTCAAGGTCCAGTCGCCGACGCCGTACAAGGTCTCGGTGTACCGCCTCGGCCACTACGGGGGTGCCGGGGCCCGCCTGATGTCGACCGCGGCCCAGGCCGCCCAGACCCACCCGGCGAACTTCGCGCCGGGCGGGAACCCGGCCGCCTGCACCACGAAGGCGTCCACCGGCCTGGTCGACTGCGGCAACTGGCCCACCACCGCGACGTGGACCGTGCCGGCCGATGCCGTGTCGGGCCTCTACGTCGCCAACTTCGACCAGGCGGACGGCAACGGCGTGATGCCCTACCCGTTCGTGGTCCGCAAGGACTCCAGCACCTCCGACATCGTCGTGCAGACCAGTGACCAGACCTGGCAGGCCTACAACAACTACGGCGGCCAGGACCTCTACGACGGCGGCGGGCCCGCGCCCGACGGGCGGGCGTACGAGGTCAGTTACAACCGGCCCATGGACATCGGCGGGGACAACGGGATCTACGGTTCCGAGTTCCAGATGGTCGCGTGGCTGGAGCGCAACGGCTACGACGTGAGCTACATGTCGGGGATCGACATGTCGGTGCGCGGTGCGACGCTGCTGCAGAACCACAAGGTGTTCATGTCCTCGGGGCACGACGAGTACTGGACCCAGGACCAGTTCACCAACGCCCTGAACGCGCGCCGTGCCGGGCAGCACCAGACGTATTTCGCCGGCAACGAGATCTTCTGGAAGACCCGGCTCGCCCCGAGCATCGACGGGACGAACACCGCCAACAGGACGCTGGTCTCGTACAAGGAGACCAAGCTGTCCTTCCCGCAGCCGAACGGCATCCCCGACCCGAGCGGGATCTGGACGGGCACCTTCATGGACCCGGCCAGCGCCACGAACGGGCGCCCCTTCCAGCCGCAGAACCAGCTGACCGGCTCGATGTTCAGCGTCAACGGCTACCGCAGCGACGCGATCACCGTGCCGGGCACCTTCGCCAGGCAGCGGCTGTGGCGCAACACCTCCGTGGCGAACCTGACCCCCTCGCAGACCGCCACGTTCCCGCAGGGCACGCTCGGGTACGAGTGGGACAGCGACGTGGAGAACGCCAGCCGGCCGGCCGGGCAGATCCAGATGTCGTCGACCACCGTCGACATCGAGGACGGCAAACTGCTGAAGGACTACGGCAACACGTACGGGAACGGGACCGCGACGCACAGTCTGGTGGCCTTCCGCGACCAGACCTCCAACGCGCTGGTGTTCGGCGCGGGCACGGTGCAGTGGTCCTGGGGCCTGACCAACATGCCCACCTCCAACCCGGACGACACCGTGGTGACCGCCGACAAGCGGATGCAGCAGGCCACGGTGAATGTGTTCGCCGACATGGGCGTCCAGCCCAAGTCCCTGCAGAGCGACCTGATCGCCTCGACCGCCTCCACGGACACCGTGGGCCCCGGCATCACCGTGACCAGCCCGGCGGCGGGCGCCACCGTGCCGGCCCTGCGGCCGGTGACCGTCACCGGTACGGCGACCGACACCGGCGGCGGCGTGGTGGCCCGGGTCGAGGTGTCCACCGACGGCGGAACCACCTGGAAGGCGACCACGGGCCTGGCCGGCTGGAGCTACACCTGGACCCCGACCACCCCCGGCCCCGTGCAGATCAAGGTGCGCGCGGTCGACGACAGCGTCAACATCGGCGCGACCACCGCGGTCCCGCTGACGGTGGGGCCCCAGCAGTGCCCGTGCACCGTGTGGCCCGCGGCTGCCGTCCCGACCAAGGTCAACGCCGGTGACGGCAGCGCCGTCGAACTCGGCGTGAAGATCCGCTCCTCGGTGGCCGGCTCCATCACCGGCGTCCGGTTCTACAAGTCCCCCGCCAACACCGGCACCCACACCGGCAGCCTGTGGAGCAGCACCGGCCAGCGCCTGGCCACCGGCACCTTCACCAACGAGACCGCGTCCGGCTGGCAGCAGCTGAACTTCTCCAGCCCGGTGCCGATCAAGCCCAACACCACCTACATCGCCTCCTACTTCGCGCCGAACGGCGGCTACTCCTTCGACAACACCTTCGCCGCCGGCGACGCGGGCCTGGCCCCGCTCACGGCCCTCAGGAGCGGCACCGACGGCGGCAACGGCGTCTACCGCTACAGCGGCACGGGCGGCTTCCCGAACAAGGCGTCGTCCGGCAGCAACTACTGGGTGGACGCGGTCCTGGACACCTCCGGCGCCAGCACGACCCCGCCCACCGTCACCGGGACCTCGCCGCAGTCCGCCGCAACCGGTACCCAGATCACGGCGGCGGTGACGGCCACCTTCAGCACGGCCGTCGACGCGGAGACACTCACCTTCACCGTGAAGGACGCGGGGGGTGCCACCGTCCCGGGCTCCAAGGTCCTCGGAGCGTCGAACAGCGCCACCTTCACCCCGTCCTCCGAACTGGCCCTGAACACCACGTACACGGCGTCCGTGCAGGCGTCCGACCTGTGGGGCAACGCCATGACCGCGCCGGTCACGTGGAACTTCACCACCAGCGCGAGCCCGCCGGCGGTGAACTGCCCCTGCACCCTGTGGAGCGGCACCGCCACCCCGAGCACCGCCAACGTGGGCTCCGACACCAACTCGGTGGAGCTGGGCACCCGCTTCCAGTCCGCGGTGAACGGCTACATCACCGGTGTCACCTTCTACAAGGGGCCCGGCAACACCGGCACCCACACGGGCAGCCTGTGGTCCGCCACCGGCACACTGCTGGCCACCGGCACCTTCGGCAGCGAGACCCTGACCGGCTGGCAGCAGCTGCAGTTCGCGACGCCGGTGCCCATCACGGCCGGCACCACCTATGTGGCCTCCTACCATGCGCCGAACGGCAACTACTCGGTGGACGGAGGGTACTTCGCGGGAGCCCACCGCTCCTACCCGCTGATGGCCCCGGCCGACGCGCCCGGCAGCGGCAACGGCCTCTACAAGTACGGCAGTGCCACCGCGTTCCCGTCGAACACCTTCGGTTCCGTGAACTACTGGGTCGGCCCGGTCTTCGCCACGACCCCGCCGAACACGCTCGGGGCGACGGGCGGTTCCACGGAGGTGTCCGGCCGGTGAGCACGGTCAGCGTGGTGATCCCCTGCTACAAGTACGGCCATTTCCTGGCCGACTGCGTCAAGAGCGTCCTGGACGAGCAGGAGGGCGTGGACGTCCGGGTCCTGATCATCGACGACGCCTCGCCCGACGACTCCGCGGACGTGGCGCGGGCGCTGGCGGCTGCCGACCCGCGGATCGAGGTCCGGGTCCACGAGCGCAACCAGGGGCACATCGCGACCTACAACGAGGGGCTGCTGGAGTGGGCCGACGGGGACTACGTCGCCCTGCTCTCGGCCGACGACCGGCTGGTGCCGGGCGCCCTGGTGCGCGCGGCGGCCCTGCTGGACGCGCACCCGGAGGCGGGTTTCGCGTACGGCAGGCCGCTGCGCTTCCAGCACGGCGGTCCGCTCCCGGCGGCCCGCACCCGGTCCACCGGGTCGGTGGTCTACCCCGGGCGGTGGTGGCTGGACCGGCGTTTCCGGGAGGGGACCGGCTGCATCACCTCGCCCGAGGTGGTCGTCCGTACCAGCCTCCAGCGCAAGGTCGGCGGCTACGATCCGGAGCTGCCGCACGCAGGTGACATCGAGATGTGGATGCGGCTCGCGGCGCACGCCGACGTGGGCTACGTCCAGGGGGCCGACCAGGCCTTCTACCGCGTCCACGGCGACAACATGTCCACCACGGACTTCGGCGGGCAGCTCGACGACCTGCGCCAGCGCCTCGTCGCCTTCGACTCGGTGCTGGTCAAGTGCGGCGACCTGCTCCCGGAGTCCGACCGGCTGGCACGGGCGGCGCGCACCCGGCTCGCCCGGTACGCGCTGCGGCGCGCCTACCGGGCGTACGACCGGGGGCGGACCGCTGTGGTGCCGGTCGGCGAACTCGTGGAGTTCGCGGCCGAGTGCCTGCCCGACGGCTACACCTCGCTGGCCGAGTACCGGGCACTGCGGCGGCGCCGGCGGATCGGTCCGCGGGTGATGCCCTTCCTTCAGCCGCTCGTGCTGTCGGCCGTCGCCGACCGGGGGCGCGAGTGGCTGTGGTGGCGGTCCTGGAAGCGCCGAGGAATCTGATGTCCCGTCTCCACCGGTTCTTCCGGCGGGTCCTGCGGACCGGCGTCGGCGCTCTCGCGCCGGCGCCGGTTCCGGCGTGTGAGGATCCGGTCGGTCCACAGGGCCGCGGCCACCGCGGTGACCACGGTCAGCAGGGCCGTTCCGGCGAGGCCCCGTACCCGGTCACCGGTCCGCGCGACGGCGTGCGGCTGGACCAGCAGGTCCACGCTCATCCGCGCTGCCTCCGGAATGCCCTGCTGCGTCTGGAGGTCCGCGAGGTGCCGGGCGTAGACCTCGATGATCTTCCGTACGGACGCGTCGGCCACGTCGGGGTCGGTGTGCTCGACCTGGATCTGGAGCGAGGGGATCAGGTGCCGGGGGGTGACGCTGGTGCCGCTGTTGCGCGGTGTCATCCGGTACGTGCCCGCGACTCCCGCCGCCTTGAGCTCGGCCGCCCCCGCCGGCGAGTCCAGTTGCTGCACCACCGAGTACGAGACGGCGGCGAGCGGGGGCTGCAGGTTGGCGAGCTGGTTGGGCTGCCGGCTGGTCACCGGCGGTTTGAGAACCACGATCGCGGAGCTGAGGTGCACCGGTTCGGGCCGCAGCACCGCCGCCGCTCCGGCGGCCGCCAGCAGCACCGCCACGACCAGGACGTACCAGCGCCGACGCAGCGCACGGACCAACTCACCAGGCGACACGGGGATCCTTTCCTTCAGGTCCGATCCTTGCAGGCCCCGGGTAGGTCCGCCATCAAATCCGTTACCCGGCAGGGGTGTTCGTGAGCATTCGGGAAATGGCCGCGGTGCTGCGCCGACGCTGGTACGTGATCGTGCCGGCGATCCTGCTCAGCCTGCTGGCGGCGCTGCACCTGTACCGGTCGGTGCCGGTGGCGTACCAGTCGCAGAGCTCGGTGGCCCTGCTGGACTCCTCGGCGGCCGCCAAGCTGCCGCCCGCCTTCGGCAATCCCATCTCCAACGCGGGCGGCGCCCTCGTGGTGACCGCGGACGTGCTGATCAGGACGCTGTCGGGGGCGGACGCCGCCCGCGAACTGCACAGCCTGGGCGTGACCGACCCGTACACCGTCGGGTTCGCCGCGAACACCTCGGGCCCGCTGCTGACGCTCACGGTCACGGGCACCGACCGGGCGAAGGTGCTGGAGGAGACGAACACCCTGACGGCCTTCGCCGGGGAGCAGCTCAACGCGCTCCAGGCGGCCGCCAAGGTACAGCCCGCGTACATGGTGCAGACCGCGCCGGTGGTGCTGCCGCAGACCCCCGTCCCGCAGCTCAAGAGCCGCTACCAGCAGGTGCTGGGGGTTCTCATCCTGGGCGTCGGCGGCGGGTTCGTCCTCTCCTTCGTCGCGGACGCCCTGACGGCCGCCCGGCGGCGCAGGCGCGCGCGTTCCGCCGCGGAGTCCGGCGGGCCGGGCCGGGCGGGCCGCCGCAGGTCCCGGGGCCGCCATGTGGACGCCACGGCGCTGCTCACCGGCTATCTGGCGCTGGCCTTCTTCATCCCGTCGAACCTGACGCTGCCGGGGCTGGGCGGGGTGGGGACACCGGCCAACGTGTTCGCCCTGCTGGCCCTGTTCTGGTATCTGGCGACCTGGCTGACGGGCCGGATCCGGCCGGCGCCCGGGACCCGGCTGCCCCGGGTGGCGATGTGGCTGCTGGCGGTTTCGGTGCTGGCCTCCTACGTGGCGAACGCGGGCCGCGGGAGCGTGCGCAAGGAGCTGCTGGGGGCCGACCGCGGCCTGATCGCCCTGCTGGTGTGGGTGTCGCTGGTGGTGCTGGTCTCCGCCGGGATCCAGGACCGGGCGCGCCTGGACGTACTGCTGCGCCGGGCCGTGGTGATGGGGACGATCGTGGCGGCGGTCGGCTTCTACGACTTCTTCACCGCGACCAACATCGCCGACAGCATCAGCATTCCGGGGCTGTCCTCCAGCGTCCCCCAGATCACGACCCTGGACCGCGGGGCGTTCACCCGGCCCCGTTCGACGACGGCGCAGCCGCTGGAGTTCGGCGGGATGCTGGCGCTGCTGCTGCCCTTCGCCGTGCAGCAGGCCTTCGATCCGGCACGCAGGCACCTGCGCGCCTGGCGCCGCTGGGCGCCGGTGGCGCTGATGGGCGGGGCGCTGCCGCTGACGGTGTCGCGCACCTCGATCATCGGGGCGCTGATCGTGATCCTGGTGATGGTGCCGCGCTGGAAGCCGCAGCGGCGGTGGACCGCGATCGGTGTGCTGGTGGGTGCGGTCGCCTGCTTCAAGGTGATCATCCCGGGGCTGATCGGCACCATCACCGCCCTGTTCGCCTCGTTCCTGACGAACTCCGACAGCAGTACCCAGGCCCGCACGGTCAAGTACAGCGCGATCGTCCCCTACCTGGACGAGCGCCCCCTGGCCGGGCGGGGTCTGGGCACGTTCCTTCCCGAGCTCTACTTCTTCACCGACAACCAGTACATGCTGACCCTCGCCGAGACGGGGTTCCTGGGGCTGGTCGCGCTCCTGTTCCTCTTCCTCACCGGGATCCACCAGGGCGGGGCGATCCGCCGGCTGGCGGGCGGCGAGTCCGACCGGGAGCTGGGGCAGGCGTTCTTCGCCTCGGCCCTCGTCGCCCTGGTCGTCAGCGCCACGTTCGACGCACTCAGCTTCCCGATGTTCGCCGGGATGTTCTTCCTGACGATCGCCGCCGGAGGCAGTTACCTCGGCTTCATCCGGCGCGCGGCGCCGAAGCCCCGATCCGTGGAGTTCCCATGTCTTCCCGCCGGTCAGCAACCCCCGAGTCCGTCCCCGCGCCCCTCGCCGGCTCCGGCTCCGGTCCGGTAGCGGTCCTCGTCGTCACCTGGAACAGCGCGGAGGTGCTGCCGGAGTTCCTGGCCTCGCTGCCGGAGGGGATGGCCGGGCTCGACTGGCGTCTCGTCGTCGCCGACAACGATTCCGCGGACGACACGGTGGAGGTGGTCCGTTCCCTGGCCCCGGAGGCGACGGTCGTCCGGACCGGCCGCAACGCCGGGTACGCGGCCGGGGTGAACGCGGCGCTGGCGGCGGCCGCCGGGTGGGAGGGCGGCTTCCGGGCCGCCCTGGTGTGCAATCCGGACGTCCGGATGCGGCGGGGCTGCGCCGCACTGCTGGTGGACGCGCTCGGCGCCCCGCAGCCCGGCGGCGGCCGGGTCGGGATCAGCGTCCCGCTGCTGTACGAGGAGGACGGCCGGACGCTCCTGCACTCGCTGCGCCGCGAGTCCAGCGTCACCCGGGCCCTGGGCGAGGCGGTGATCGGCAACCGCCGGGCGGGGCGCTTCCCGCGCTGGAGCGAGCTGGTCACCGACCCGGCCGCGTACGAGCGGGACACGGTGGCGGACTGGGCGACGGGGGCGCTGATGGCCCTGTCCGGGGAGTGCCTGGCCGCGTGCGGGCCCTGGGACGAGTCGTTCTTCCTGTACTCGGAGGAGACCGAGTACTGTCTGCGGGCCCGCGACCTCGGCTTCGTGACCCGGCTGGAGCCCTCGGCCTCGGCCACGCATCTCGGCGGTGACTCCCAGGTGTCGCCGCGGCTGTGGACCCTGCTGACGCTCAACCGGGTCCGGCTGTACCGGCGCCGTCACGGTCTGGCGGCGACCACCGCCTTCCGGGCGGCCGTCCTGCTGCGGGAGTCCTCCCGCGCCGCCCTCGGCCGCCCGGCGAGCCTGGCGGCCGCCCGCGCCCTGGCGGGTCCGTCGGCGCCGCACGGTGCCCCGTAGACGGCGGGAACGGACAGGGAGGACCCGCGCGGGGTGTCACAGATGCGGATCGGCCGGTGTCTCGTGGCCGCACCCCTGGAACCGGAGGAGGGACCATGACCGAGGACGGCGCCGGTGAGGCGACCGAGAGCTTCGTCGCACACCGCAATCTGCTGTTCACCGTCGCCTACGAGATGCTCGGATCGGCGGCCGACGCGGAGGACGTCCTGCAGGAGACCTGGCTGCGCTGGGTCGGGGTCGACCAGGAGCAGGTGCGCGACCGGCGGGCGTACCTGATCCGGATCACGACGCGGCAGTCGCTGAACCGGCTTCGGTCGATGAGCCGCCGCAAGGAGGCGTACGTCGGCTCCTGGCTACCGGAGCCGCTGCTCACGGCGCCGGACGTGGCCGAGGACGCGGTGCTCGCGGAGAGCGTGTCGATGGCGCTGATGCTCGTCCTGGAGACGCTGTCGCCGACCGAGCGTGCCGTTTTCGTGCTGCGCGAGGTCTTCGACGTCGGCTACGAGGAGATCGCGGCGACGGTCGGCAAGAGCCCGGCGGCCGTACGGCAGATCGCCCACCGGGCCCGTCGGCACGTCGACGCGCGGCGCCCCCGGCAGGCGGTGTCGGCGGCGCAGACGCGGGCGGTGCTGGAGTCCTTCCGGGGTGCGCTGGAGTCCGGCGACCCGCAGGACCTGCTCGCCGTACTCGCCCCCGACGTCGTCTTCGTGGCGGACGGCGGCGGTATCAGGCAGGCGGCGCTGCGGCCGGTCGCGGGTGCCGGGAAGGTGGCCCGGTTCATGGCGGGCGGGATCGGCAGGAAGAACCGGGGAAATGTCTCCGTCTGCCTCTCGCCGGCCGTGGTCAACGGCAGCCCGGCCCTCGTCGTCCGGCTGGGCGGGGAGTTCGACGGGGTCATGGCGGTCCGGGTCGAGGACTCCCGCATCAGCGGCCTCTACTACGTCCGCAACCCGGAGAAGCTGTCCCGTCTCGCGTCGCAGACCCCGCTGGCCGTGCGCTGACCCGGCCCCCCGCCCCTCACGGCTGTCCCTCCCACGCGGTGTAGAAGCTGCCGGGGTTGACCAGGTAGCGGACGGTGGGGCGGGGCAGGTGGCGTACCCGGTGACGGCGGGCGTAGCGGCGGATGAGTTCCCAGTCCTCGCGGGGCAGTACCTCGGGGGTGCGGCGCAGCCGGCTGAAGTGCAGGGCCCGGCTGCGGCGGGCCACGAAGGCGTTGGTGTCGAGGAAGGCCTCGTGGGCGGCGCGGCGGCGGTCGAAGGGCACCGACAGGATGTCGCGTTCGGTGCCGTCGGGCAGCACCCTGCGCAGTGCGGTGTAGACGGCGTCGGGTCCGCCGGCGGCGTCGAGTGCCGCGAGGGCCTGCTCCAGGTGGTCGGGCTCCCAGAGGTTGTCGTCGTCGAGGAAGGCCACGTACCGGGAGCGGGTGAGCCGGATGCCGACATTGCGCACGACGCCGGCGGTCGCCGTGTTCCGGGCGAGGGAGACCGCGAACAGGCGGGGGTCCGGGGGGAGTTCGGGCAGGCCGGCGCCGTCGTCGACGACGATGACCACCTGGTCGGCGACGGTCTGCGCGAGGGCGGAGCGGACTGCGGCGCGCAGCGCGTCGGGGCGCCGGTGGGTGGCGATCACGGTGGCGACCCGGGCGTACGGCGGCCGGCCCAGCAGGGCGGCGAGGCGGGTGGTCTCGGCGTCCTCGAAGCGTCTCAGCCGTACGGCCGAGGGCAGGAGCAGGAGCTTGTTGCGGGCCTCGAAGAGCACCAGCCAGCCGAAGGCCCGCTTGAGCAGTTCCCAGGGGGCCCGGGCGATACGGCGCATGTCGCTGTCTCCGTGGTGGGGCGGTTGTCAGGGGGCGGGTTCCACCGGGCGGCCGTCGGACATGCGGTTGTTCTTCCACACGTTTCCGGCGCCGCCCGTGTTCCAGGCGGTGACCGGGCCGTAGGCGCCGCTTGCCGGGTGGTACTGGGTGGAGAAGACGTTGCCGGTGACCTGGATGCCGGTGGCGCCCGGGCCGCCGCCGTAGAGCGCGTAGGCGCCGCCGGCCAGCCAGTTGTCCTCGACGACGACGGAGGAGACGACCCCGGTGTCGGCGAAGAGGCCGACGGCGGCGGTGGCGCCCTTGTCCACGGGGGTGGAGTTGAGCAGGGTGTTGTGCCGGACGGTCAGCCGGCCCTTGTTGCCGCCGCCGCTGATGACGGCGTCGATGTGCTGCCATTCGCCGCCCTGGTTGCGGAAGGCGACCAGGTCGTGGACGTAGTTGTCGTGCAGGTTTCCCTGGCCCATGGACAGGGCGTTGCCGAAGACCGAGATGTCGCACCAGCCGACCTCGATGGAGCTGCCGCCCATGTTGGAGACGGCGTAGTTGACCCCTCCGTTGTCGGGGCCCTTGCCGGGGACGGCGGTGATGGTGGTGTGCAGGACCTTCAGGCCGCTGTAGCCGGGGCGCAGGTTGATCCCCCACCAGTTGGTGGAGGTGATCCTGCTGTCGATGATCGTGACGTCGTCGGCGTAGATGTCGAGGGAGCCGCGGATGTCCCAGCCCTTGATGACCGTGCCGTCCTTCTTGACCGACATGTTGCCGGTGTCGTGCCGTTCGAGGGCGATCCGCGGGCCGGTGCTGTCCGCGTCGGGGTATCCGCAGGCGCCGGGCGAGGTGCAGGCGGTGGCGGAGGCGGTGGGCGAGGGTTCGCCGGTGCCGGGCGGGGCCGATGGGGAGGGGGTGGCCGACGGGCTCGGCGCGGCGGTGGTGGGGGCGGGTGCCGCCGTCCCGGGGAGGGTGGCCGAAGGGGTCGCGGAGGGCGCGGCCTTCGGGTCGCCGGCCCCGGTGCGGTCGGCGTCGTACAGAACGAGGACGACGACCAGCACCGCTGCGGCGAGCAGCCACGCCCCCAGGCGCCTTCGGTTCCGTAACATGGCCGGTCGCCTATCCTCGGAGCGTTTTTCGGGCGGGCAGGAGGCACACGGCGTACGCCAGGGTGCCGGCGGCCGCGGTGGCCAGGAGCGCGGGAACGGAGTCGCCGAGGTATCGCTCCGGTACGAGGAGCACCGCGGTCATCACGGCGCCGCCGAGCAGCGGCCAGGCGCAGGCCCGGGCGACGCGGCCCAGGGGGATGCCGCCGCGGTGCAGGGCGAGGAGGAAGACCGGGACGACGACCGCGCCGGCGATCACGACGTGTCCCTGGGCCACGCCGACGATGCCGCCGCCGCGGGCGCCGATCACGAGGGCCGGGATCAGCAGGACGAGCCACAGGCCCTGGACGGCGATGAGGGAGCGGCGCCGGCCGATGGCGACCAGGCAGTCGTAGGCGAGTTCGCAGCCGATGCGGACCAGGCCGAGTGCCATCAGCCAGGGCAGGGCGCCGGCCGCGGGGAGCCAGCGTTCGCCGTAGACGAGTCCGATGACGGGTGCGGCGAGGGCGGCCAGCAGGACGCAGAGCGGGACGGTGGCCGCCGTCACCACGCCGAGGGCGCGGGCGAAGCCGGCGGCGAGTGCCTGCGGCGAGTCGGCCAGCCGGGAGAAGCCGGCGAAGGAGACCCGGCGGGCCGCTTCGGAGATGATGCGGACGGGCCAGCCGGAGATGTTGAAGGCGAGGACGTAGAAGCCGAGGGCGAGGGGGTCCAGGGTGGAGCCGACGACCATGGTGTCCACGTTGACCACGCCGAGGGCGAGCATGCTCGCTCCGGCGAGCGGGAGGCCGAACTTCAGCAGGGCGCGGGCCTGTTCGCGGTCCCAGCCGAACTTCAGGGTGCCGGGGGCGGCGAGGCAGCAGCCGATGAGGGCGGCGACGTTACCGACGACGGATCCCCAGGCGAAGCTCATCGCACCCCAGCCCTGCACGGCCAGCAGCAGCGTGACGGCGGTGCTGAGGACGAAGTTGAGCGCGTCGACGGCCATCCGCCGGCCCTGGGCGAACTCCCGGGTGAGGAAGCCGGCGGGCACCTGGGACAGTCCGTCGAGGACCACGCACAGGCACATGACGCGCAGGACCCCGGAGGCCTCGGGCGAGCCGAGCACGTCGGCGACGGCCGGGGCGGTCGCGAACAGGACGGCGTACAGCAGGCAGCTGGAGACAGCGCTGAGGGTGAGGACGGTGGGGGCGAAGCGGCGCGGGTCGCCCTCCCAGCGGACGATGGCGAGGGAGACACCGAGTTCGTTCGCGGAGAGCAGGACGAGCAGGACGGTCTGGGCGATGCCGTACACGCCCCAGGCCTCGGGCCCGAGGAAGTAGCGGGCGAGGATGATGCCGGTCGCGAAGTTGCCGAGGCGCATGACGACCGTGTTGATCAGGCTCCACTTGGCCGCGGAGCCGACCTTGCGCCCGAGGGAGGGCGCCGCCGGGGTGGTCTGCGTGCTCGTACCGGTGTCGGTCACGGTGATCCCGCACCGCTCGGGCCGACGGTGCGCAGGGCCATGGTCTCGTCGGCCGTGCCGGGCGTCGCGGCGGCGGGGACGGCTGCGGGGGTGTCCGTGGCGGGCGTCCCGGTGGGGGTCCGGCGGTTCTGCCCGCGCGGGGTGCGCCTGCGGGCCTCCACGAAGAAGACGGCGACCAGGCTGAGGACGAAGCCGAGCGCGCCCACCATGACGATGTACTGGATCCGGGTCTTGGTCTGGGCCTCCGGCTTCTGCGGGGGCACGATGGTCGCCATCCGGATCATGGCTTCGGGGGCCACGGACTGCTGGGTCTGGAACTCCTTGAGCCGTTTGTCGGCGTAGCCGGCGAGGAGTTCGTCGGACTTGAGGACGGCGGCCGGGTCGGTGCCGGTGACGGTCAGCCACATGAAGGGGCCCTGGGCGTTGTCGGCGATCTTCACTTCGTGCTTGCCGGTGACGCCGAGGGCTTTGAGGTCGGCCTTGGCCCCGTCCGAGTTGAGGTTGCGGGCGAGGCCGTCGGCCATGCCGGTCAGCGAGGCCTGCGTGCTGAGGAAGGGGTTTCCGTCGAAGGCCTCGGTGGCCTTCGACGAGTTGAGCAGTGTCACGGTGCTCTGCGACTGGTATTCCACCGGGATCAGCAGGTGCACGGCGGTGGTGAGTGCAGCCGTCAGCAGCAGTCCGGGCAGCAGCACGTACCAGCGCCTGCGCATGACCCGCCATATCTCGGCGAGATCCATGGTCTTCCCCCTTGTCGCGGGTGGTTCGGTTACTGCGGTCCGTGTCCGGCGGCCGGCGCGAGGTCGGTGGGTCTGGGCCGGGTGCGGGCGGTCCCGCCGTCGAGGAGGACGGCGGCGATGCGCTCGCCGGCGCGGCCGTCCCACAGGGCGGGGCAGCGGGGCGCGGGCGGAGCGTCGAGGACCTGGTCGACGGTGTCGACGATCCGGTCCGGGTCCGTGCCGGCCAGGACGTTGGTGCCCTCCTCGATGGTGATGGGGCGCTCGGTGTTCTCCCGCAGGGTCACGCAGGGCACGCCCAGCGCGGTGGTCTCCTCCTGGACGCCGCCGGAGTCGGTGAGCACCAGGCGGGCGGCATCCTGCAGGGCGATGAAGTCGAGGTACCCGGCGGCCGGTACGAGCCGGATGCCGTCGGGGACGCCGAGTGCGGCGAGCCGGTCGGCGGCCCGCGGGTGCACGGGCAGCAGCAGCGGGCAGCGGCCGGCGATCTCGCCGAGGGCCTTGAGCAGGCCGCGCAGTGCCCCGGGGTCGTCCACGTTGGCCGGCCGGTGCAGGGTGACCAGGCCGTATCCGCCGCGGGTGAGTCCGTGGCGGTCCAGGACGTCGGACTGCCGGGCCCGGTCCAGGTTGGCGAGGAGGGTGTCGATCATGACGTTGCCGACGACGTGGATCTGGTCCTCGCGGTAGCCCTCCGCGCGCAGGTTCGCCGCGGCGTCGGGCGAGGGGGCCAGCAGGTAGTCGCTGACCCGGTCGGTGGCGACCCGGTTGACCTCCTCGGGCATGCTCCAGTCGCGGCTGCGCAGCCCGGCCTCGACGTGGGCCAGCAGGGGGCCGGCCTTCGCGGTCACCAGGGCGCAGGCGAGGGTGGAGTTGATGTCCCCGACCACGACCACGGCGTCCGGGGCGAGTTCGTCGAGCAGCGGCTCGAAGGCGGCCATCACCCGCCCGGTCTGCTGGGCGTGGCTGCCGGAGCCGGCGCCGAGGTAGCGGTCGGGTGTCCGGATGCCGAGGTCGAGGAAGAAGACGTCGTTCATGGACTCGTCGTAGTGCTGTCCGGTGTGGACGAGGATCACGTCGGCGCCGCGGCGCTCCAGTGCGTCCATCACCGGTTTGATCTTCATGTAGTTGGGGCGTGCCCCGGCGACGCAGACGATCCTGGTCATGGGTTCAGAGCACCTCCACCTTCGGTCCGGTCATGCGGTTGCGGGTGTCGAGCACGAAGGAGGCGTGCTCGGTGATCATCTGGTAGTCGAAGGAGTCGTGGTCGGTGAGCAGGACCACGACGTCGGCGGCGGCCAGTTCCTTGCGGGTGGCTTCGACCCGGGCGAGGCGCGCGTCGACCTTCACGCTCTCGACGACGTGGGGGTCGACGGCGCGGACCTTGGCCCCCATGTCGAGGAGCAGCTGGGCGATGCGCACGGCGGGCGACTCGCGCGCGTCGCCGGTGTTCTTCTTGTACGCGAGACCGAGCAGCAGGACCCGTGAGCCGTTGACGGAGCGGCGCCTGGCGTTGAGGGCGTCGATCACCCGGCGTGTCACGTACTCGGGCATGTGGTTGTTGATGTCGTTGGCCAGTTCGACGAAGCGGAAGTTCTGGCCGAGTTCGCGCTGCACGCGCCAGTTGAGGTAGGAGGGGTCGATGGGCAGGCAGTGCCCTCCGACGCCCGGGCCCGGGGTGAACTTCATGAAGCCGAAGGGCTTGCTGGAGGCGGCTTCGATGGACTGCCAGACGTCGATGTCGAGGTGACGGGCGAACATGGCGATCTCGTTGACGAGGGCGATGTTCACGTGCCGGAAGGTGTTCTCCAGCAGTTTCGCCAGCTCGGCCTCCTTGGGCGAGCGCACGGGCACGGTGGTGTCGACGAGCTGTCCGTAGAAGGCCTCGACGGCCTTCAGGGAGGCGGCGTCGACCCCGGAGACGACCTTGGGTGTCTGCTGGAAGCCCCAGACGGTGTTGCCCGGGTCGATGCGCTCGGGGCTGTATCCGAGGTGGAAGTCGGCGCCGGCGGTGAGCCCGGAGCCGTCCTCCAGGATCGGGGCGAACAGTTCCTCGGTGGTGCCCGGGTAGGTGGTGGACTCCAGGATCACGGTGGCGCCCGGGCGCAGGAAGCGGGCCAGGGTGTGGGCCGATTCCTCGATGTAGCGCAGGTCGGGTGCCCCGTCCTGCAAGGGGGTGGGGACGGTGACGACGGCGACGTCGAAACCGCCGCAGTCCCGGGCGAGTTCGCTGGCCCGGTAGGTGCCGCGCTCCAGGGCGCGGGCGAGGCGTTCGCAGGAGACGTCCTCCACATACGACTCTCCGGCGGCGAGGCTCTTGACCCGCCGCGCGTCGACGTCGTACCCGATCACCTGGTGGCCGACTTCGGCGGCCCTGATGGCCAGTGGAAGGCCGACGTATCCCTGTCCCACGACGACGACGCGCATCAGCGGTGACTCCTGTTCGCGGAACCGGCGGACGGTGTGCGGTGGATGAGCTCGCGGACCGTCATGGCGAGGAAGGCGGCATTGGTGGTGAGGTAGCGCTTGCCGAGGCGGCGCGGTTCCTGGAGGGTCCGGTAGAACCATTCGAGGCCCATCCGCTGCCAGACGAGCGGGGCCCGCTTGGTGATGCCGGCGAGGATGTCGAAGGAGCCTCCGACGCCGTGCACGACGTGGGCGCCGGTGCGTTTGCCGTAGCCGGCGGTGAAGATCTCCTTCTTGGGTGAGGTCATGCCGAGGAACAGCAGGCGGGCTCCGCTGTCGGCGACGGCGTCGGCGATCCCCTCCTGCTCGGAGTCGCCGAAGTAGCCGTTGCGGCTGCCCGCGACCCGCAGCTCCGGGAAGCGTTCGCCGATCTGCGCGATCATCATCTCCAGTACCTGCTGCTGGGCGCCGAGCAGGTAGACGGGGATGTCCGCGACCTCGGCCGCGGCGAGCAGGCGCATGAACAGGTCGATGCCCGCGACGCGTTCGGGCAGCCGGACGCCCAGCACGCGGCCGGCCCAGACCACGGCCTGGCCGTCGGCCAGGACGAGGTCGCAGCCGGCGACGGCCTCGGCGAGTGCCGGGTCGCGCCGCATGTTGACCAGTTTGGCGGCGTTGACCATGCCGATCTCGATCTGCTCCCCGCGCCGTACGGCGTCGAGGCAGCGCTGCACGGTCTCGTCCATGGTCAGGGGGTCGAGTGCGACCCCGAAGAGGGTGTGACGGGTCATCTCTGCGGCCCCCCGAACCAGGCGAACAGCATCCAGCCGAACTCGTACGGGCGGCACTCCCGGTCCACCGCGCGGGGGCGGAAGAGCAGGTCCAGGGGGGCGAGCCGGGCGTTCGGGACGACGCGGGTGGTGAGCCCGCGGGCGGCCCGGACGGCCTTCTTCGGGTCGCCGCGGCAGACCTTGCGCCAGGTGACGCCGAGGTCCTCGCGGATCATCGGTTCGCGCGGGGTCCCGGTGGGCCCGGCGAGTTCGGGCACGTCGGTCATCCAGCGCAGCCCTCGGCGGATCGCCGCGCCGAAGTCCGTGCCGCCCGCCTCGGCGAGGTCGAACAGGGCGGTCGGGGCCATCGCGTGCTGGTGCACGCTGTAGACGGGGAAGCCCTCGATCACGCCGCCCGCGCGGGCGTCGTAGTGCCACCACCACTGCCCGCCGTCGCCCTGGAGGCCGACGATACGGGCGGCGCAGGCGTCGGCGGCCGCGAGGGCCTCCGGGTCGTCGCCGCTCGCGTGCAGCCGGGCGAGCGCCTGCAGCGGATAGGTCTGGTCGGCGAAGCAGGCCACGTGTGCGCGGTAGCCGGGCACCAGGCCGGGGCCGGTGGCGTGCGGGAACAGCGGACCGCTGCCGGTCCTGGCCGCCAGCAGGCGGTCGCGGGCGGCCGCGAGGCGGTCCTCCACGTCCACCGCGGTGCGGGCGGCCGCGAGGGCGGAGAGCACCCAGGCCGCCTCGACCGTGTACTGCGGCCGCCCGGTCGAGTCCAGGGCGGCGACCCGGTCCAGGGCGTCGGACAGTTTCGGATGGCCGGTCTCGGCGGCGGCCCAGGCGATGAGCGCCGCGTCGCCGAGGTTGACCACCCCGGGCAGCCGTTCCACGAGGACCCCGGTGAACTCCTCGGCGCAGCGTCCGCCGAACAGGGCGCGCTGGCGGTCCTCGGGCAGGAACCGGGCGCCGAGCGCGGTGATGGCCGCGTACCGGGTGCTGGTGCCCCGCAGTTCCAGGCGGCGGGTGCCCTCGGGCGAGACCGCCGCGGCCCGGGTGAAGGCGAAGGTCTCCGTCTCGGGCAGGTACATCGCCGGCAGACCCGCCTCGGCCAGCCCGAGCAGCCGCCGCGCCAGTGCGTGCAGCTCCGGGTCGGCTCCGGCCAGTGCCGCTAATCGTGTGGTGGTCATCGGGTCCCCACCCCGACTCCCCGGGTGCCGCTCGCACCCCGCATGTCCGAGCTCTTCGGCTCCAACACACCTACCCCCTCTGTTCGCTCCTCGGACGGACCTGGCGGTCGTCATTCCGCGGAGGGGGACTGCGCGTGACGGCGCCCGTGCCCGCGGCGCCAGGTGCGCTGCGGGCACGAGCCGTCCGAAGGCTGCCGTCTGGATCCCCCCAGCGATGCCTCGGACCGGGACACGCGCGCACGGCAGGGTCGGCGGGCGCGGTGGACCCGCGCTCCGCCGGGCGCTGCCCGCGGTGCCTCGTCGTACACAACCCCCCACCGAGCAAGGCCTGTTGCCTGCTCGGATCCCGTGTGCAGGGACACGTTATGCCCACGGATGTTCATTGATTGTGGTTTTGAGGAAATGCTTGTGGCCTAAATTGCCGACATTCCGTCAGTTGCGCTCGACGAGCGTGCCGTCCTTCTCGTCGTGCAGCGCACCGGTGCGCGGACACTCCCACGTGCCCGGCTCGCCCTCGACCTCGACCAGCCGTACGCCGGCCCGGCCCACCCAGCCGATCCGGCGGGCCGGCACCCCGGCCACGAGCGCGAAGTCCGGAACGTCCCTGGAGACCACCGCTCCGGCCGCGACGAGGGCCCAGCGCCCGACCCGCACCCCGGCCACGCACACCGAGCGGGCCCCCAGCGAGGCACCCTCGGCCACGACGACCCCGGCGGCCTCCCAGTCACCGTCGCGTTTGAGCCGGCCGTCGGGGTCGACGGCACGCGGGTAGAAGTCGTTGGTGAGGACGGCGGCCGGGCCGATGAACACACCGTCGCCGAGCTCGGCCGGCTCGTAGACGAGTGCGTAGTTCTGGAGCTTCACGTGGTCGCCGATCCGGACCCCCGGCCCGACGTACGCGCCCCGGCCCACGATGCACCCGCGCCCGAGGCGGGCCTCCTCGCGTATCTGCGCCAGATCCCAGATCGTCGTCCCCTCGCCGAGCTCGGCGCTCTCGTCGACCTGCGAGGAGGGTTGAATGCGAACACTCACGGCGCGGTCCCCTAACGGTTCGTGAGACGTACGGCGCACGGGCGTGCGAAGGCACGGATGTGCGGGTGCTCAGATGTGCCGATGGTCAGGCGTACGGAGGCACGCGCCGAGCATATGCCCCCGCGGGCCCGTTCCACCGGCGGATCAACCGACTGTTCACGCAACGCACTTGGGCGGACGGAGCGGCGGTCGGGCCGAGCGCCCCCGCCGCCGTTCGGACGGTGGGGGCGCACGCCTCGGCGCGTTGGGGCGCGCACGGTGGTGAAACCCGATCGGCTGTGGGGCGTTAGGGAAGGCGGGCCGCTTGTTCGCCCGTGGTGCACGCGAGAGTACGAGGAGCACGATGACAGACCCGAGGCAGTCCGGACGCGGTCGGATGAAACTGGCGGCCCGGTGCCGGGTGGCCACCGAGGCCCCCGCCTTCGGGGCGGTCGTCTTCTGCCTGATCCTGCTCAACGCCGCGCTGATGGGCGCCGAGACGTACAGCGGGCTGGCCGCCGAGTACCAGCGGCTGCTGCGGACCGCCGAACAGTGCTGCCTGGCCCTGTTCAGCCTGGAGATGCTGCTCCGCATCGGCGCCTTCGCGGACCGGCCGAAAGCATTCTTCCGCGACCCGTGGAACCTCTTCGACCTCGCGGTCGTCGCTTCCGCCTTCGTCCCCTTCGTCCGCGAGAACACCACCCTGCTGCGGCTGCTGCGGCTGGCCCGGGTGCTGCGCACGGCCCGGTTCCTCCCGCACCTGCGCATCCTGCTGATCGCGGTCGGCCGCAGCCTGCCCGGCACCGCCAGCTTCCTGTTCGTCGGCGGACTGGTGCTGTACGTGTACGCCATGGTCGGCTGGGTCTGCTTCGCCGAGTCCGACCCCGGGCACTACGGCTCCGTGGGCCGCGCCATGCTCACGCTCTTCCTGCTGACCACCCTGGACGGCCTCACCGACGCCGTCCGGGCGGGCCTGCAGATCTCCCGCCTCAGCATCCTCTACTACGCCTCCTACGCGCTGCTCGCCTCGTTCGTCCTGGTCAACGTCCTGATCGGGGTGGTCCTCAACTCCCTGGACGAGGCACGCGAGATCGAGGACGCGGCCAACCGGGAACGCAAGCGACCGGGGCCGCCGCCGGCCCCCGCCGGCCCCGGCACCGGCCCCGGCACCGGCCCCGGCACCGACGTCCGGGACCGCATCGCGACCGCCCGCCGCGCCCTGGACGAGATCGAGGCGAGCCTCCCCGCCCAGGACGGCCGCCCCCGCCGTCTGGAGGCCTCCCACAGCGGCTCCTGACCGGACCGGCGCCGCCGGTTCACTGCTCCCCGGTGCCCAGCAGATGGATGTCCCAGGTGCCGTCCGGGCGCTGGTGGACGCCCCAGCGACCGGGCCGGTCCTCGAAGACGGACCCGGACACCTCCCGGAGGCGCAGCTGCTCCAGACGGACCCGGCCCCGGAACGTGGCTCCGCCGAAGTCCACCGGTCCTTCGAACACGGCGCCGGTGGACACCAGTCCCATCTCCCACGTCGTGGAGGCGAAGGACACCGGTCCGGCGAAGGAGGCCCCGCTCAGCCCGGTCAGTCCGCAGAACACCGCGCGCGAGAAGTCCGCCGCCGCGGCCGCCCGCATCCCGTTCAGGTCGGCCGAGGCCTCCAGTACCGCCCGGGCGAAGGACACCTCGTCCAGGAAGGCACTGTCCGAGAAGCCGGCCAGGCCACGGAACTGCGCGCGGCGGAAATCGGCTGCCGCGCCGAACCGGCTGCGGTCGAAGTCGCCGACGCCGAGGAACACCGCGCCGTCGAAGGAGGCTTTGCCGGTGAAGGTCGAGCTCCCCAGCCTGGCCCGCCCCGCGAAGACGGCCCGGGTGAAGGAGGCACCGGCCAGGAACTCGATGCCGCCCTCGTTCCAGTCGTCCACGAAGGTGGCGCGGTCGAAGGCCGCCTCGCCCAGCGTGACGGGCCGCGCGCGCGACTCCCGGACGGCGTCCAGGAGCCGCTGGAGCAGTCCCCGCTGGAAGGTGGTGCCCCGGAAGTCCACCGGGGCACCGGGCCCGAGGCTCCCCAGGTACTGGTGCTCCTCATCGGGCTCGAGATGGGCGAGGCACACGTCGTGGCCGGGCAGCCGGATCCCCGTGCAGGGGGGGCGGAGGTCCGCCACCGCACGGCGGCCGCACGCCGGCCAGCCGACGCCCCTGTCCTGCGCCCGGCCGGCCTCCGTCAGGGCCGCCGCGAGTTCCTCGGGGTCGGTGCACAACCAGCCCTCCCCCTCGCCGCCGAGCGGTACGAGCCCGCGTGTCGCCGTGGGGCCGACCCGCTCACCGAGCACCTCGTACACGGAATGCGACAGGGCTGCGGAGAGCGACCCCGGGTGCGGCCGTCGCAGGTCCGCCATCCCGGGATGCCGGACGATCCGGACGGCCTCGGACGTGGGCAGCGCGGCGAGGTCGCCGGCCTCCCGGAGGGTTTCGGGGGGCGCCGCGACCACGGACACGTCCAGCGAGAGGGGACCGCCGTCCGCTCCCCGGCCCGCGAAGCGGGCCATCGCGGCGCGGAGCCGGGTCAGCAGCTCACCGGCCTTGCCAAGGGCTCCCGGCCCCTCCAGGAGCAGCAGGAGGGGCGCGCCCGGCGCGCCGCCGGCCAGCCGCCCGGTGAGGCCCGTGTCCGCGGCGACCCGCGTCAGCAGTTCCACCCCCTGCGCGTGCGGCGAGCTCCCGGCCGGGTACCCGCCGCCGGCCCCGGGCAGCACGGCCACGCACACCGCGAGGTCGTCCCCACCGCCCTCCGGCGGGGCCGTCGGGGTGTGCTCCGCCAGCACCACGCGGAAGCCCGGCTGTTCCAGCAGGGCACGGCCCGACAGGAACACCATGCGGTCCGGCCAGACGCCGTGCACGACGCCGATCAGCGCGCCGTCCCGGGAGACCGGGCCGCCCCGGTAGTGGGTCCAGGCCTCCGGTTCCGCGGAGAGCCGGACCAGTTCCCCGTTGCGCGCGCCCTCGTACGGGACCACCTCGCCCGTCAGCGCGACGGGGTCGCCCTGGTCGGTGCGGCCGTCGACCCGTACGCGGGAGAAGTGGTGGTCCGCGGTCGGCCAGGGCAGCGGCTCCGCGCAGACGGCCGGGTCCGCCAGGTCCTCGTCGGCCAGCAGCAGCGACACCCGGGGAAGTGCGTCGTCCCACCACACCGGACGGCAGGGAACCTCACGGTCACCGGCCCGCACCCAGGCGGTGGTGCTCCAGGCCGGCGGGGCGTCGCCGACGGTGAGGACCAGGCGCGGCGTCAGCAGGACGCCGACCTCCTGCGGCTCCGGCATGGGCTCGTGGCGGACCCGTACGACCCGGTCCGTGAGGCCCGGGTCCCGCGGCGGCTGCGTGGCGAACGGCAGGGTCGCCTCGGCCACCCGGCGGCGGCCCTCGTGACCGTCGGTGACGCGGGTCGCGGAGAAGTCCGGCCCGGTGCCCCGGCTGCGGGACATGTACTCCCACACCCGGCGGCGGACCAGTTCCCGGACGGCGGCCACATCCCCGCGCAGCTGGGAGCCGAGCAGTGCCTCCCGTACGCCGGGCAGGAACTGGAACTCCACCTCCTCGGGGTCCCGTTCGTGGTCCCAGGGCGCGAACAGCCCGCCGAGGGCGACCTCCGCGAGGTGGCCGTGCTCGGAGTCCCGCAGCAGGGAGCGCCGCACCAGGTTCATCACCGGCAGGGTCAGCGGTACGGCTGCCAGATGCGCGGCGAGCTGCTGGGCGGTCGGGGAGGCGCTCGCGCGGAACCGTTCCACCACGTCCAGCGCGCTGCGCACGGCGTCGCCCGCCGGGGCGGCCGCACGGGCGGGCGCCTCCCCCGGCTCCGCGTCCAGCCGCAGACAGGCCAGGCGCCGCCAGCGGCCGTCGCCGGAGACCACCCGCGCCAGCCGGGCCAGGCCGCCCGGGGTGACACCGACCACGGGGACGACGTCGGCCGCGCGGCGTCCGGCACGGGAGCGGCGGGCGGCCGCGGCCCGCTGCCAGGAGCGGGTGGCGGCCGCGGGCCGGTCGGCACGGACGGCGAAGGGCACGGGCCGGACGGCGCCGCGCGTCCAGAGCCGTTCGGGCAGGACGTTCAGCACGGCCACGGCGTTGTGCGTGCACCAGTGCCGGAGCACGCCCTGTACGCAGGCCTCACGCCAGCCGCCCGCCACGGTGTCGGTGAGGACGAGGATCAGCCTGCGGCCGGCGGGGTCGGCCAGTTCCAGCGGGTTGCGCGGGGCGCCGGACCGGCCGCGGGTGAGCATCGGGGTGGCGCCGGAGCCGGTGCCCGTCAGCCGCCAGGTCCGTACGTCGCGGAAGACCCCGCTGCGGGTCAGCACGCGGCGCAGCTCGTCCACGAGGTCCGCCCAGAGCAGCATCGAGTGGTGGGTGTCGACGACGAGCGCCAGGTCCAGCCAGCGGGTCTCGGCCGGCCGCAGGACGGGCGTCGGCACCATCCGCTCGATGCTGCGCTCGACGGTGAGCTGCTCGTCCAGCTCTTCGCCGGGGCCGCCGATGGAGCGCCGGCCGACGGGGCGCAGGGCGCGCATCAGGGCGAGCGGGTCGTCGAGGGAGGCGGCCCGGGGCAGCCGCAGGGCCGTGCCGCGGCGGCCGGCGCCGTCCTCGGCCGGTTTCCCGGCCGGGTCGGGTACGGAGGCGGGGAAGAGCGTGACGGCCGGCTGCCCGTCGGCCGGGCTTGCGGCGGCGGCCGGGTTTTCGGGAGCCGACGGGTCGGTGTCCGGTGGCCGCTCGCCCGCGAGGTCGCCGGGCGTCACGGCGGGCGCGCGGGGCCCGGCGCCGTCCACGCGGGCGGCCAGCCAGAGGATGTCGGCGATCTCCTCCGCGCCGACGCCGGGACGCGGGCCCGCCGCGTCGTCGGCGCCGTCGGCGAGGGCGGCGAGCAGCTCCTCGATCACGCCGTGGGCCCGGTGAGGTGCTGCATGACGGTCTTCAGGAAGCGGTCGCGGTCGCCGGGGGCGGACCAGGCTCCGGCGAGGCGGAGCTGGATGGCGTTGAGGAGCTGGTCGGTGGCGAGGTCGCCGTCCCCGGCGCGGTCGATGAAGTCCCGGACGAGTTCCTGGTACTCCCCGCCCGCCTCGACGTCGATGCCGAGCCTGCGGCGCACGATGAGGGCGAGTTTCTCCTCGCCGGGCGGTTCCAGGTGCAGGCGGACGCAGCGGCGCAGGAAGGCGGGCGGGAAGTCGCGTTCGCCGTTGCTGGTGAGGACGACGACGGGGAAGTACCGGCACTGCACGCGGCCCTGGGCGACGCGGACGGCGGCGTCCGGGTCGTCGTCGGTGCCGATGGCGACGGTGGGGTCCTCCTGGGCGAGGCGGGCCAGTTCGGGAATGACGAAGCCGCCGTCCTCGAAGACGGTGAGGAGGTCGCCGGGGAGGTCGATGTCGCTCTTGTCGATCTCGTCGACGAGCAGGACGCGGGGCCGGTCCTGCGGCAGCAGGGCGGTCCCGAGCGGCCCGAGGCGCAGGTAGCGGGAGATCGAGGGCGCGGGGGCGGGCTCGGGTCCGGCCGCGGCCAGGGCCGCGGCCGTGTCCGTGTCCGCGGTCGTGGCGTCCGGGGCCGTCGCCGCCCGGCCCACCGGGGTGGCCGGCCTGCGCAGTTGCTCCAGCCCGGCCTCCTGGAGCCGGCCGATGGCGTCGTACAGGTACAGGCCGTCGCGCAGGACCGTGCGGCTGGTGATGGGCCAGTGCAGTACGGGTCCCAGGCCGAGGTCCGAGGCGATGCTGTAGGCGAGGGTGGACTTGCCGACGCCGGGCTTCCCGGTGATCAGCAGCGGCCTGCGCAGGTGCAGGGCCGTGTTGACGACGTCCTTCTCCTGTTCGTCGGGGACGTAGCCCTCGCCGCGCCGCCGGGTGCGTTCCCAGGCCGGCCCCTCGCACGCGGGGGGTGCGTACCCGGGGTCGGGGGTGCCGGTGAAGTCCCGCCAGGGCGGCGGTGATCCGGCTTCCAGGCGGGCCCGCCGGTCCGCGCCCGGGCCGGTCCCGTGGTACAGCCACCAGTCCTTCACCACTGCCTCTGCCTCCATCGTCGTGTCGCCGTCTGTCAGTGGTCGGGGTCAGGCCAGGGACCGGAAGCCCGGTATGTCGTCGGGATCGTCCCACAGGAGCACCAACTGGTCTTCCCCTGAGGGCTGTTGGGTGGTGCGTGCGGCGCCCGCGGTGGCGCCGGCGGCCGCCCGGCGCACCTCCCGCACCCGCGCGGGCAGGGTGAGTACGTCCAGTGCGCCGGGGTCCGGGCGGCCGTCGGCCCCGGCCGGTGCGAGCAGGTCGAGGAGCGGCGGCTGCGGTGTTCCGCCGCCGCGCCGCCAGACGGCGACCGGGACGCCGCCTTCGAGTACGGCTTCCAGCAGGCCCGCGTGCGGGGCGGCGGTGGTGTGCGACAGGACGCAGGCGGGTGCCGGGCGCTCGGCCAGTTCCATTCCCAGCACGTCCGTGACCTCGGCCTCCTCCACGACCCGGACGGCCTCGGGGTGCCGGCCTCCCCTGGTGCACAGCCAGCGCCAGCTGCCGTGCCACTCGGCCCGGGTGTCGGCGCGTTCCTGCGGGCAGCGCACCACGACCTGGTGGAGCAGGCCGAGGGCGCGGTGCCGGCCGGCCGGACCGCGGGGCACCGGCCACTGGTCGAAGTCGGTGTCGAGCAGCTCGTACGGGACGTGGAACTCGACGCGGTCGATGCCGCCCCTGCTCCGGGATCCGGCCTCGCCGCCGTCCGCGGGGGCCGCGCCGCCGATGAGGGCGAGCTGCCGTACGAGTTCCTCCCGTACCGCGTCCAGGCGTACGGGCGGGCCCTGCGACTCCCAGATGTGCTCGGCGCGTTCGCCGTGCAGCCATATGCGGGCCCGGAAGCCGGGCCCGCCGTCGGGCGGCGGCTCCAGCCCGACGTGCACGACCGTGGTGCGCGCCGGGGGCGGCGGCGGGGGCAGCACGGGCAGGGCGAGCCGCTCGCGGGTGGTGTCGACCCAGTCCTTCAGCCGTCCCGCCCACGCCGTGTCGCCCGCCGCGGCGGCCCGGTCCGCGAGGAAGCGTACGAAGGGCACGGGCAGGGGCATGCCGCCGCGTCCGCCGTGGCGTTCGTCCAGGTCCTGGACGACGTCCAGGAGGCTGTCGCCGGGCAGGCCGCCGCCGACCGGGGTGGTGCAGCCGGTCGCCTTGAACGCCCAGGCGTAGGCCTCGTAGGCGCAGCGCGGCGGTTCGCGGCCCTCGAACAGCGCGCCGAGTCCGTCCCAGGCCTGCTGGTCGAGGCGGGCGGCCCGGGGCGGCGCGGGAGCGGTGGGGTCGTCGTCGAGGAAGGAGCAGGCGTCCCAGTCGCGGTCCACGAGGAACTGCGGGAGCTGCCAGCCCTCGCCGCGTTCGCGCAGTTCCCGGAAGGAGCGGTGGATGCTGCGGGCGGCGACGGGGAGCCCGCTGACGCTGTCCCGTACGGAGGCGCCGCCGAGTTCGGTGAGCAGGGCCTCGGTGAAGCGTCCGGCGCCGCGCTCGGCGTCGTTCTGCGCGGCCTCGCCCTCGCGGGAGGCGTAGAGCCGGAACTGCCGTCGTCCGGGCACCGAGTTGCCGCCGCCGTAGTCGGTGCTGCCGAAGTTGAACCGGGCGTCGCGGGGTGCGTCGACCCGGCAGGCGTCGACGAGTGCGGCCTGGAGCGGGAAGCTGCGGTGTTTGACGAGGTCGGTGCGCCACCAGCGGAGCGCCGAGTCGAGGTTGAGGTGGCGGATCTGGCTGGGGCGGGCGTCGGCGCAGGGCAGCAGCAGCTCCTGGCGCGGCCCGAGGTAGCCGTGGCCGGCCCAGAAGATCCACAGCAGGTCGCCGTCGCACTGCGGGAGTTCGTCGAGGAGGGCCGCCTTCACGTTCTCCTCGGTCGCCGGCCGGTACGCGGTCCGCAGTTCGGTCATGGCCGGGGAGTCGGGCCAGTCGAGGGCGTCGGGTTCGTCGAGCGGGGACAGCAGGAGCCTGAGGTTGCCGGGGGGTACCTGGGCGGGGCCGGTCAGCCAGTGGGCGAAGCGCAGCGCGTCGCGGGCCGGACCGCGCAGGTTCCAGCGGTGGCTGATGTCGTAGCGCTCGACGCCGGCGACCAGCGCGAAGGTGCGCTGCGGGCCGAGTGCCGGGGGCAGCAGGCCGGTGGGGATCACCCGATCTCCGCTTCGGCCACCGCCTGTTCGATCCGTTCGTAGAGGGAGTCCTGTTTCCAGTAGGCGCTGTGGCAGGCGGGGAAGGGCTGGCGGCTGCCGATCTCGTGGTCGGTGATGCGCGGGTCGCCGGGGAAGACGGGTCCGGCGAGGTAGGACAGCACGTCCTGGCGGTCGTAGACGTTGAGCCAGCGCGGGAAGCCGTACGGGAGTTTCCCGCCGGGTTCGAGGGCGGCCAGGGCGCCGAGTTCGTGGAGGAAGGCGGCCTGGGAGCCGACGGTGACGAGCAGTTCCGCGCCGGGGACGGCTTCGCCGCGGGCGGCGGCCAGGGCGAGGAGGTCCACGAGGGCGATCCCGCCGAGGCTGTGGCCGATGAGTACGGTCGGACCGGGTGCGGCGGTGATCCGGGCGTGCAGGAACGCGCGCAGGTCGTGGCCCCGGGCCTGGTAGCGCAGGATGTCGCCGAGGGCGGGGGTGGCTCCGACGGTGAGGGAGCCGCGCCAGGCGTTGAGCAGGGGCTGGGTGGTGACCCGCATGGCGAGCCGGCCGAGGACGGCGGCCGCGCGGGCGCCGGGGAGCCGGGCGTCACCGCCGAGGCGGGTGGTGAGCAGTTCGACGAGGCGGTCGCGTTCGGTGCCGGTGCAGTCGGCTTCGGCTCCGGCGGCGGCGAGCGCGCCGGCGGTCACGGCCCGGGCGAGGGCGGTGGCCAGCTCCCGGGCCTGCGGTTCGGTGGTGGCGCGCTCGGCGGCGCGGGCCGCCTCGGCGGAGCGGGCGGCGGTGTCCAGGGCGGCCGGGAAGTCCGCGGCGAGCCCGGTGCCGTGCAGCAGCGCGCCGAGTTCGTCCCCGGGGTGGGGCGGCGCGGGCGGTAAGCCGGCCAGCAGCGCGAGCACCCGTACCCCGGCGGGCTGTACGCCGGGCATCGCGAAGGCGTCGTCGTCCGTGTACGCGCTCCCGTCCCCGCCGTCGGGGCCGCCGCCCGGGCCGTGGCCTGCGCCGGGCCAGCCGGCCTCGGCGAGGACCCGTACCTCGCACAGCGGGTCGGCCAGCAGCAGGGTCCATTCGGCCGTCTCCGCGTCGACGGGGTCGGGCGCGGATCCCGCGGCGGGCGTCAGGCCGGGCACGGAGCGGCCGCCGGCGCCGAGGGTGGCGCCGAAGCGGTCGCCCCAGTAGCAGGAGTCGACGGCGGCGGCGGGGAATCTGGCCGTCAGCCGTTCGCGGACCAGGGCGAAGAGCCGGTCGTGCCGCTCGCGCCGTACTCCCGTGCCGTGGACAAAGAGAAATCGCATCGCCGCCCCGCCCCCCTCGTGCCGTCGCCCCTCCGCCCCGGCACGATAGCGCCGAGCGCTCGACAGGGGGTAGGGAACGCCCGGTTCGGCGTCAGCGGGCCCAGGCGGAGCCGAACGCACGGGCGGCGAAGCGTTCGCCGATCCGGCGGTGTCCGGCGGTGTCCGGGTGGAGGTCGTCGGGCAGCGGGAACTCGGCGAAGTCGGCCTCCCCGTACAGGGCGCGTCCGTCGAGGTGGTGCAGGTGGGGGTCGTCGGCGGCGCGCGCGGCGGTGATGCGGGCGAGTTCGTCGCGGACGATGCGCAGGGTCAGCCGCCCGTGGGCGGCCTCGGCCGGGTCCCCGAGGGCGCGGAAGCGCAGCCGCCCGTCGCGCAGGTCGGGGGCGGCCGGTCCGGGGGTGTCCTCGTGGATCGGGCAGTGGATCGGGGAGACGACCAGGACCGGTGTGGTGGGGTGTCCTTCGCGGAGGGTGTCGAGGAAGCCGTGGACGGCCGCGGTGAAGGCGCGCAGGCGCATCACGTCGTGGTTGACGAGGTTGATGCCGATCTTGAGGCTGATCAGGTCGGCCGGGGTGTCCCGCATGGCCCGTGCGGTGAACGGGTCGAGCAGGGCGTTGCCGCTGAAGCCCAGGTTGACCAGTTCCACGCCGGCCCGGGCTGCGGCCAGCGCGGGCCAGGTCCCGGTCGGGCCGTCGGCGTTCGAGCCGTGGCTGATCGAGCTGCCGTGGTGCAGCCAGACGCGGCGGCCGGGGTCCGGTGCCGGCGCCACCGGGGCGTCGGTGCGCAGGGCGATGAGTTCGTGGATCCCCCGGTAGGGCAGCCAGATCTCGACGTCCTTCTCCGCGTCGGGCAGTCCGCTGAACCGTACGGTGCCGGGCGGGCCGGGAGTGAACTCCGCGGCCCAGGTGGTGATGTCGACCGTGCGGAGGTTTCCGCCGTCGGCGACGGCCCGGCCGGCCGGGCTGCCGTCGAGCAGCAGCTCGTACACGGCGTCCGGGGGCTGCGGGGCTCCCCGGTAGACCGTCGTGGTGGTGAGGACGTCCAGTTCGACGGCGGTCGCCCTGGTGCGGAAGGCCAGCCGGACGCCGGCGGGCTGGGCGACGACCTCGGTGAGGTCGGCGGGGGCCTGGCGGCGGGCCCGGGCGGGCAGCCGGTACGGCAGGACGCCGCGGTCGGTGCGCGCCACCTCCAGTGCGCCGCGCAGCAGTTCCGGCCCGAGCGGGGTGGTGATCCAGTCGGGGACGCGGTGGGGGATGCCGTCGGGGCTGCGGTGGGGGGTGCCGTCGGGGGATGCGCTGCGTGCCACGTCGTCCATCCCGTCACCTTTTCAACCGGGCGCGGTTGCCGCATCCGCTTTTCGCGCCGGGGCGCGTCCGTGCGGGGGCGGCGGCCGGCCGGTGTCCGCAGGCCGTCGCATGGCATGCACACGCCGGTACGATCGGCTGTGAGGACGGACACGTCCCGACCTCGGAACCCGGGCCGGGCTCCCCCCATTTAACCGAGAGTCGGACGCGTACGCGGGGCGGAAGGGGCCATATGACCAGCAGGGTTCAGGGGCGGGAGCGGGAACGGGAACGGACCGCGGCACGGGGCCGCGTGGCCGTCGGCCTCGTGTGCGCCCTGGTCCTCGCGGGCGCCGGGTACGCCGCCTGGGAGCTGCGCGGCATCGTCACCACCCGCGCCGACGGCGATCCGGAGCGGGGCGTCTACCAGCAGGACCCCGAGCGTGCCGACCGTACGGCGTCGGCCGTCCTCGACGGGATCGTCCGTGAGGACCCCGAACCGGCCACGGACGGCAAGGACTTCGCCGGAGACGGTGCGGTGGACTGGCGCTCCGGCGGGTGGCAGCCCTCCGATCCGCTGGTGGCGAGGCCCGCCCCCGCCGAGCCGGCGATCGGCGCGCTCTTCTCCCCCGGCAACGACGGCGACCCCGACCACCACTGCTCGGGCGTCGTGGTCCACTCCCCCGCGGGTGACCTGATCGCCACCGCCGCCCACTGTGTGTACGGCGGCGGCTTCCGCACCAACCTCGCCTTCGCGCCCGGCTACCGGGACGGCATCGCACCGTACGGCGTCTGGGTGCCCACCCGGATCGACGTGGACCCCCGCTGGACCGCGCGGCAGGACCCCGACCACGACGTCGCGTTCCTCCGGCTGCGCCGGCCCGGGTACCCCGGCCAGCGGCTGGAGGACGTCACCGGCGCCAAGACGATCGCCTTCGGCACCGCACTGCCCGCGCCCGCTCGGCTCGTGGGCTATCCGAACGCCGTCGAGCAGCCCCTGGACTGCCGTACCACCGCCCACCCGGCCGGCCCGACGCAGCTTCGGCTGGACTGCGCGGACGTGCCCAACGGGACCAGTGGGGGCCCGGTGCTGACGGACGGTCACACGCTGATCGGGGTGATCGGTGGCCGCGACGGCGGCGGCGACGACAAGACCTCCTACAGCGTCCACTTCGACGACGGCATCCGCGCCCTCCACGAACGCGCCTCCCGGCCCTGACCCGGCTCGGCGGTGTCGCGGGTGACGGGGTGTGGGTGGTTGTCCGTAGCGTCGTCGTCCATGGTTTCGAGTCTGCTCGCGCGGGCGGGCGCGCGACAGGCATGCGGTGGGGCGGACGGAAGCGTCGCGGGGGCGGGCGGGAGCGCGGCCGGGGCCGGGTGGGCTCCGGTCACGACGGCGGTCCGGCCGCTGGGGGCGGGAGGTGCACGGCCTTCCGGCCCGCAATGGCGGCGCCCTCGATCCGGTGGGTCACCGAGGGCGGACCCCTGGGGTGTCTCGGGACTCACACGGGTGGGCGCGGATACCGCAGCCGCAGGCCAGTAGGCTGCGGGTCCGCCCTCTTTCCCTTCCCGCCCCGAGGTACAGCGCAGTGAGCTCCGCACCGCCCCCCATACCCGTGACGGTCGTCGGCCTCGGCGCCGACGGGTGGGCCGGGCTCACCGCCGCCGCGCGGTCGTCGCTGTCCCGCGCCGAGGTCCTGATCGGCGGGCCCCGCCAGCTGGACCTGCTGCCGGCCGCCGAGTGCCCCGGGCAGCGGGTGGCGTGGCCGAGCCCGCTGCGGCCGGCCGTGCCGAAGCTCATGGCCGAGCACGCCGGCCGCCGGACCGCGGTCCTGGCCAGCGGCGACCCGATGTTCTACGGGATCGGCCGCGCCCTCGCCGAGGAGCTCGGACCGCGGTCCCTGCAGGTCCACCCGCACCCCTCGTCCGTCTCCTACGCCTGCGCCCGCCTCGGCTGGCCGGTGGAGGACACCGAGGTGGTCACCGTGGTGGGCCGCCCGGTGGCCCGGCTCACGGCCGCGCTGCACGACGGGCGCCGGGTACTCGTGCTCAGTGCCGGCGCCTCCTCCCCCGGCGAGATCGCCGCTCTGCTGCGTGAACGCGGCTTCGGCCCGAGCCGGATGCGGGTGCTGGAGCAGCTCGGCTCCGAGCGCGAGGACGCGTACGAGGGCACGGCCGACGGCTGGGACCACGCCCCGGGCGACCCCCTGAACGTGGTGGCCGTCGACTGCCGCCGGGACCCGGCCCACGCCGGGCCGCGCCTCGGCGCCACCCCGGGCCTGCCCGACGCCGCCTACGAGCACGACGGCCAGCTCACCAAGCGCCACGTCCGCGCCGCGACCCTGTGCGCGCTCGCCCCGGCCCCCGGCGAGCTGCTGTGGGACATCGGCGGCGGCTCCGGCTCCATCGGCATCGAGTGGATGCGCACCCACCCCTCGTGCCGGGCGGTGGCCGTGGAGCGCGTCCCGGAACGGGCCGCGCGGATCAGCCGTAACGCGGGGGCGCTCGGCGTGCCCGGCCTGCGTGTGGTCGTCGGGGCGGCGCCGGAGGCGCTCGCCGGGCTCCCGGCCCCCGACGCGGTGTTCATCGGCGGCGGGCTGACCGCGCCGGGCCTGCTCGACGCGGTGTGGGCGGCGCTGGCCCCCGGCGGCCGGCTGGTGGTCAACACGGTCACGCTGGAGTCGGAGGCCGTCCTCGCCGAGCGCCACCGGCGCCACGGCGGTGACCTGGTGAAACTGGCCGTCGCGCACGCCGTGCCGGTGGGCGGCTTCACCGGCTGGCGGCAGGCCATGGCGGTCACCCAGTGGTCGGTGACGAAGCCGGCGACCGCGCCGCGGACGCCGGAGCCGACGGCAACGAAGGAGAAGGATCAGACATGACCGTGTACTTCATCGGTGCGGGCCCCGGCGCCGCCGATCTGATCACGGTGCGCGGTGCCCGGACCCTGGCCGCCGCCCCCGTCTGCCTGTACGCGGGCAGCCTGGTGCCGCGCGAGCTGCTCGCCGAGTGCCCGGCGGACGCCCGCCTCGTCGACACCTCGCAGCTGAACCTGGACGAGATCGTCGCCGAGTGCGTACGGGCCCACGAGGCGGGCCAGGACGTGGCGCGGCTGCACTCCGGCGACCCGTCGATCTTCAGCGCGGTCGCCGAGCAGATGCGGCGGCTGGACGCGGCCGGTATCCCCTACGAGGTCGTCCCGGGCGTGCCGGCCTTCGCCGCCGCGGCCGCCGCCCTGAAGCGGGAGCTGACGGTGCCCACCGTCGGGCAGACCGTGATCCTCACCCGGATCGCCCAGCAGGCGACCCCCATGCCGCCCGGCGAGGACCTGGCCACCCTGGGCCGCAGCGGTGCGCTGCTCGTCCTGCACCTGGCCACCCGCTACGTGGACCGCGTCGTCGACGAACTGCTGCCGCACTACGGGGCCGAGTGCCCGGTGGCGGTCGTGGCGATGGCCAGCCGTCCCGACGAGCTGATCCTGCGCGGCACCCTGGCGGACATCGCCGCCCAGGTGAAGGGCGCGGGACTGGTCCGCACCGCCGTCATCGTGGTGGGCCGCACACTTGGCGCGGAGCAGTTCCGCGACAGCCACCTGTACTCCCCCGAGCGCGAGCGGCATGTCTGCTGACGGGGCCGCGCACCACGTCCTGATCCTGGGCGGCACCACGGAGGCCCGCCGCCTCGCGGAGGCGCTGGCGCGGGAGTCCTCGTACCGGGTGACGACCTCGCTGGCGGGCCGGGTCGCCGCGCCCGTGCTGCCGCCGGGCGGAACCCGGATCGGGGGCTTCGGCGGGCCCGCCGGGCTGGCGGCCTGGATCGGCGCACACGGGGTCACCCGCGTGGTCGACGCCACCCACCCCTTCGCGGAACGCATGAGCTTCAACGCGGCGGAGGCGTCCCGGCTCTCGGGCGTACCGCTGCTCGCCCTGCGCCGCCCCGGCTGGCAGCCCGGCCCCGGTGACGCGTGGACCTTCGCGGACTCCCTGTCCGGGGCCGCGAACCTGCTGCCGGGTCTCGGCGGCCGGGTGTTCCTGACCACCGGCCGGATGGGCCTGCACACCTTCGCGGACCTCGACGGCTGCTGGTTCCTGGTGCGTTCGGTGGACCCGCCGGCGGGGCCGGTCCCGCCCCGCCTCGAAGTCCTGCTGGACCGGGGCCCGTTCACCCTCGACGGCGAGCGGGAGCTGCTGGCCCGGCACCGGATCGACGTCCTGGTGACGAAGGACAGCGGCGGCTCGGCCACCGCCCCCAAGCTGACGGCCGCCCGCGAGGCGGGCATCCCGGTCCTCGTCGTACGCCGCCCCCCGGTGCCGGAGGGCGTGGCGGAGGCGGATTCGGTGGCCGCAGTACTCGACCGGCTGCGGCAGCAGGCGTGAAAAGGCCGGGCCCGGGGTGAGGTAAGCACCCCGGGACCGGCTTCCGGTCAGGCTACCCGGTCACGGGTAGCGGCGCGGCGTCCAGGTGATCCGTGACCCGTCGGGCCGCTCGGTGACCTGCGTCTGCGAGGAGCCGATCAGCAGGATCGTGCGCATGTCGACCTCGGACGGCTCCAGTTCGCCGAGCGTGACGATCCGCACCGACTGCTCGGGGCCTCCCACGTCGCGGGCGACGACCACCGGGGTCTGCGGGGAGCGCAGTTCCAGGAGCAGTTCGCGGGCCTGGGCGACCTGCCAGGTCCGGCTGCGCGAACCGGGGTTGTAGAGGGCGAGCACCAGGTCGGCAGCGGCGGCCGCGCGCAGCCGCTCCGCGATGACCTCCCAGGGCTTGAGCCGGTCGGACAGCGAGATCGTGGCGTAGTCGTGGCCGAGCGGGGCGCCGGCCGCGGCGGCCGCCGCGTTGGCCGCGGTCACCCCGGGCAGGACCCGTACGGGCACGTCCTTGTACTCCGGCTGGCCGGCGACCTCCAGGACCGCGGTGGCCATGGCGAAGACACCCGGGTCGCCGCCGGAGACCACGGCCACCCGCTTGCCGCGGCGGGCGAGGTCGAGGGCGAACTCGGCGCGCTCCGACTCCACCTTGTTGTCGGAGCCGTGCCGGACCTGGCCCGGCTTGACGGGCACCCGGTCCAGGTACGTCGTGTAGCCGACGAGCACCTCGGCGTCCGCGAGGGCGCGCCGGGTCTGCGGGGTGAGCCACAGCGGACCGGCCGGGCCGGTGCCGACGACGGCGACCTCGCCGGGGCCGGACGGCACGCTGCCCGGGTTGCCGATCCGGCTGGGCACGACGGCGACGGCGAAGTACGGCACGCTGTCGGCGTCGGTGTCGGCGAGGACTCCGGTGCGTTCGCCCGGCATCGTGGCCCGCTCGACGTAGCGGGCCTCGGCGAGCCGGCCGCTGTTCTCCATCGCGCCGCGCACGGCGGGGAAGGTCCGGCCGAGCTTCATCACGACCGCCGAGTCGGTCGCGGCGAGGCGGGCGGTCAGTTCCTCCTCGGGCAGCGTGCCGGGGAGGATGGTCAGGACCTCCTCGCCCTCCACGAGGGGGGTGCCGAGGCGGGCGGCGGCTGCGCTGACCGAGGTGACGCCGGGGACGACCTCGGTCTCGTACCGGTCGGCGAGCCGCTTGTGCATGTGCATGTACGAGCTGTAGAAGAGCGGGTCGCCCTCCGCGAGCACGGCGACGGTCCGGCCGGCGTCCAGGTGGGCGGCCAGCCGGGCGGCGGCGGCCTCGTAGAACTCCTCCATCGCGCCCTGGTAGCCGCCGGGGTGGTCGGTGGTCTCGGTGGTGACCGGGTAGACCAGCGGCTCTTCGATGTGGGTGTCGCGCAGGTGCTTCGCGGCGATCGAGCGGGCGATGGACCGGCCGTGGCGGGCGCTGTGGTAGGCGACGACGTCCGCCTCGCCGATCACCTCGACGGCCCGCAGGGTCATCAGGTTCGGGTCGCCGGGGCCGAGTCCGACCCCGTACAGGCGGCCCTTGGGCTGCACGTCGCTCATTCGGCCACGCTCGCGATGGCGTTGAGGGCGGCCGCGGCGATGGCGCTGCCGCCGCGGCGGCCGCGCACGACGAGGTGGTCGAGGCCGGAGGGGTGGGCGGCGAGGGCGTCCTTGGACTCGGCGGCGCCGATGAAGCCGACGGGCACGCCGATGACGGCGGCCGGGCGCGGGGCGCCCTCCTCGATCATCTCCAGCAGCCGGAACAGCGCGGTCGGCGCGTTGCCGACCGCGACCACGGAGCCCTCCAACAGGCCGCGGTCGCGCCACACTTCGAGGGCGGCGGCGCTGCGCGTGGTGCCCATCCTCGCGGCGAGTTCCGGGACGGCCGGGTCGGAGAGGGTGCAGATCACGTCGTTGTCGGCGGGCAGCCGCTTGCGGGTGACGCCGCTGGCGACCATCTGGACGTCGCACAGGATGGGCGCGCCCGCCTCCAGCGCGGCGCGGGCACGCAGCACCACCTCGGGGGTGTACCCCAGGTCCTGGGGGAGGTCGGTCATCCCGCAGGCGTGAATCATGCGCACCGCGACCTGGGCGACCGAGGCGGGCAGCCCGGAGAGGTCCGCCTCGGCGCGGATCGTGGCAAAGGACTGGCGGTAGATCGCGGCGCCGTCCTTCTCGTACTCAAACACGGTGTACTCGCTCATTTCTTCACTGCGGCTTCGGACTCTGGGGTGATGAGGTGGTCTCGCGGGCGGCCGTGAGGGCGGCCGCCAGGTCCGGCCGGGGCGGCAGGGGCCGCCCGTGCACGGAGAGCCGGTATCCGTCGGCGGTGGCGAGCGCGTCGACCCACTGCGTTCCCCGCGGGTGGCCGCACCGGCGCTCGCAGCCGGACCAGTGCACGGGCAGCGGCCCCCGCGCCCGTTCCACGAGGGCGCGCGCGTCGGCGCGTACGTCGGCCAGGGATTTCGCACAACCGGGGCGGCCGGTACAGGCGGTGACGGACTGCCAGGGACTGTCGGCGGCGACGACCAGGCCCGCGTCCTCCAGCAGGGCGGGGCCGTCGACCGGCCCGCGGAGGGGGGCGTCGGGGAGCACGACGGTACGCCAGGGGGTGATCCGCAGCCCGTCGCCGTGCCCGGCCACCTGTACCAGGACCCGCCACTGGCCGGTGGTCATCCGGCCCAGCGGGGGCAGCACGCACAGGTCGCCGCGCGGGCCCGGGCCGCGTCCCCACGGCCGGGGCGGTGCGGCGTACGGCCAGTCCACCTCGGTCTCGCGGACGGCGCCGATGCCGGCGGCGGCCAGCCGGGCCGCGAACTCCCCGTCGTCCAGGGCGTGTCCGGCGGCGAGTTCGGCCACCCGCCAGGCGCGGGTGCCGGCCGCGTCCACGGCGTCGAGGAAGTACTCGGCGGCGAGCAGCGCGGCCCGCGGGGCGTCCTCGTCGGCGACGGCGACGGCTCCGGCGGCCGCCCCGAGACGGACCAGCGCCCGGTCGCCGCACCGCCCGAGCACGGTGATGTCCGGCTCCAGGGCGGCCACGTCGCCACGGCCGTCGTCGAGGGCGAAGAGGAAGCGGCCGGACAGGGCGGTGACGCGGAGGTTCGCGCACAGCAGCCGGTCCAGCTCGCGCACCCAGGGCAGTACGTCCTGCGAGGTCGGGGTGGCCACGATGTTGCGTACGCGTTCGTGGGCGGGCGCGGGCAGCAGCCCGGCGGCGTCGAGCACCGCGGCGAGGCCGGTGCCGCAGCCCTCGGCGAGGCCGCGCAGCTGCACGTTGCCGCGGGAGGTGAGTTCGAGGTGCCCGTCGCCGAACCGGTCGGCGGCGGCCGCGAGGTGCGCGGCCTGCGCGGCGGTCAGGGCGCCGCCGGGGATCCGGACGCGCGCGAGGTACCCGTCGTCCGCCGCGTGCAGCCTGAGCGCGCCGGGGCAGGCGTCACCGCGGTCCCGTATGACGGGTTCGTCCCGCGATACGGCGGAGGGGGGCTGGGGCATGGCGGCGAGCATACCCACGATTCCCCTGCCCGGAACTGTGTCCACCGCCACCCTCCGTCACCCACCGCACCCCCAGCGCCATCCCGCCCCCGCCCTTCCAGCCTCGCCTCGCCCTTCCAGCCTCGCCGCGCACTCTCAGCCCCGCCGGCGTTTGAGGCGCGCATTTTCAGCCTCGCCGGCGTTTGAGGCGCGGGGGTCCGGGGGCAGAGCCCCCGCAACGGCGCCGCACCGAACCCGCCCCAGTCGGCGGAGCCACCCGCAGAGCCCCCGCAACCGCGCCGCACCGCCGCACCGAACCCGCCCCCGCCGGCGGAGCCACCGGCGGAGCCACCCGCCACCCCCACTCCCGACCACCGCAAACGCCACCTAGGATGACCACCGGCGGCCCATACGGTCCGCCGTCGCCGAGGACGGCGACATGGGAGGAAGCCCGGTGCGAATCCGGCGCGGTCCCGCCACTGTGAACCCGGCAGAGCCACACGGCCGGGTGAGTCAGGAACTCCCGCTGTCCTCACTGCCCGGGGCGCGGAAACCCCGAGGAAGGCCTGCCGCCGCATGATCCTGCTGCTGTCGACGTCCGACACCGATCTGCTCAGCGCCCGCGCAGCGAACACGGCGGACGCCCCCGTCCCGTACCGGTTCGCGAACCCCTCCCGCCTTCCCCTCGACGACCTCCCCGGCCTGCTCGACGGGGCCGACCTGGTCGTCGTACGCCTCCTCGGCGGCCTCCGCGCCTGGCAGGACGGCCTGGACCTGCTGCTGGCGCCCGGCCAGACCCGCCCGGTCGTGGTCCTGACCGGCGAACAGGCCCCGGACGCCCAGCTGATGGAGGCCTCCACGGTGCCGATCGGCATCGCGGCCGAGGCGCACGCCTACCTCGCGCACGGCGGCCCGTCCAACCTCGGGCAGCTGGCCCGGTTCCTGTCCGACACCGTCCTGCTCACCGGCCACGGCTTCGAGCCGCCCGCCGCCGCCCCCACCTGGGGGCCCCTGGAGCGCACCGCGCAGCGCACGGACGGCCCCGAGGTCGCCGTGCTCTACTACCGCGCCCACCAGATGAGCGGCAACACCGGCTTCGTGCACACGCTCTGCGAGGCCATCGAGGCCCACGGCGCCCGGCCGGTCCCCCTCTACGTCTCCTCCCTGCGCACCCCGGAGCCGGGGCTCGTCGCGGCCCTGGGTTCCGCGGACGCGGTCGTCACCACCGTCCTCGCGGCCGGCGGCACCAGGCCCGCCACCGCCTCGGCGGGCGGGGACGACGAGTCCTGGGACGCGGGCGCGCTCGCCGCGCTCGGCGTGCCGATCCTCCAGGCCCTGTGCCTGACCGGCTCCCGCGCCTCCTGGGAGGAGAACGACGAGGGCCTCTCCCCGCTGGACGCCGCGACGCAGGTCGCCGTGCCCGAGTTCGACGGCCGTCTGATCACCGTCCCGTTCTCCTTCAAGGAGTTCGACGAGGACGGTCTGCCCGCCTACGTGGCCGACCCTGAGCGGGCCGCCCGGGTCGCGGGCATCGCCGTACGCCACGCGCGCCTGCGCCACATCGAGCGCCGGGACAAGAAGGTCGCGCTCGTCCTTTCCGCGTACCCGACGAAGCACTCCCGCATCGGCAACGCGGTCGGCCTGGACACCCCGGCGAGCGCGGTGGAACTGCTGCGCACCCTCATCGCCGAGGGCTACGACTTCGGCCCGGTGACCGAGATCCCCGGTCTGGTCTCGGGCGACGGCGACGAGCTGATCCGCGCCCTGATCGAGGCCGGCGGCCACGACCAGGACTGGCTCACCGAGGAGCAGCTGGCCCGCAACCCGGTCCGCATCCCGGCCGCGGACTACAGGCGCTGGTTCGCCGAGCTGCCGGCCGAGCTGCGCGAAAGCGTCGAGGAGCACTGGGGCGAGGCCCCGGGCAACATGTTCGTGGACCGTTCGGCGAACCCCGAGGGCGACATCGTCCTGGCCGCCCTGCGCCGCGGGAACCTCCTGATCCTCATCCAGCCGCCGCGCGGCTTCGGCGAGAACCCGATCGCGATCTACCACGACCCCGATCTGCCGCCCTCGCACCACTACCTGGCCGCGTACCGCTGGATCCAGGCGCGCGCGGAGGACGGCGGCTTCGGCGCCGACGCGATGATCCACCTGGGCAAGCACGGCAACCTGGAGTGGCTGCCCGGCAAGAACGCGGGCCTGTCCGCGGCCTGCGCGCCGGACGCCGCCCTCGGCGACCTCCCGCTGATCTACCCGTTCCTGGTCAACGACCCGGGCGAGGGCACCCAGGCCAAGCGCCGCGTCCACGCCACCCTGGTCGACCACCTGGTGCCGCCGATGGCGCGCGCGGAGTCGTACGGCGACATCGCACGCCTGGAGCAGCACCTGGACGAGTACGCCCAGATCTCCGCGATGGACCCGGCGAAGCTGCCGGCCATCCGCGCCCAGATCTGGACGCTGATCCAGGCGGCGAAGCTCGACCACGACCTGGGGCTGGAGGAGCGTCCGGACGACGACGGCTTCGACGACTTCCTGCTGCACGTCGACGGCTGGCTGTGCGAGGTCAAGGACGCCCAGATCCGGGACGGTCTGCACGTCCTGGGCGGCGCCCCGACGGGTGAGGCGCGGGTCAACCTGGTCCTCGCGATCCTGCGCGCCCGCCAGATCTGGGGTGGTACGACGGCCCTGCCCGGGCTGCGCGAGGCCCTGGGCCTCGACGAGTCCAAGGCCACCCGTACGTCCGCGGACGACATCGAGGAGCAGGCCCGCGCCCTGGTCCAGGCGATGGAGGACGCCGGCTGGGCGCCGGACGCCGTCGCCCCGGTCGCGGCGGACCGGCCTGCGGACGTCGCGGCGGTCCTGTCCTTCGCGGCCCGCGAGGTGGTCCCGCGGCTGGCCGGCACGACGGACGAGATCGCCCATGTGGTCGCGGCCCTGGACGGCCGGTTCGTCCCGGCGGGCCCCTCCGGCTCCCCGCTGCGCGGCCTGGTCAACGTCCTCCCGACGGGCCGCAACTTCTACTCGGTCGACCCCAAGGCCGTGCCGTCCCGCCTCGCGTGGGAGACGGGCCAGGCCCTGGCCGACTCCCTGCTGACGCGCTACCGCACCGACAACGGCGAGTGGCCGGCTTCGGTGGGCCTGTCCCTGTGGGGCACGAGCGCGATGCGCACGGCGGGCGACGACGTGGCCGAGGCCATGGCGCTGCTCGGCATCCGGCCGGTGTGGGACGAGGCCTCGCGGCGCGTGACCGGGCTGGAGCCGATCCCGCTCGTGGAGCTGGGCCGGCCGCGCATCGATGTGACGCTGCGCATCTCGGGCTTCTTCCGTGACGCGTTCCCGCACGTGATCGGCCTGCTGGACGACGCGGTGCGGCTCGCGGCCTCGCTGGAGGAGCCCGCCGACCAGAACTTCGTCCGGGCGCATGCCCAGGCGGACCTGGCCCTGCACGGTGACGAGCGCCGCGCGACGACCCGTATCTTCGGCTCGCGGCCGGGTACGTACGGGGCGGGCATCCTGCAGCTGATCGACTCCCGCGACTGGCGTACGGACGCCGACCTGGCGGAGGTCTACACGGTGTGGGGCGGCTACGCCTACGGCCGCGGCCTCGAAGGACGCCCCGCCCGGGACGAGATGGAGACGGCCTACAAGCGGATCACGGTCGCGGCGAAGAACACGGACACCCGCGAGCACGACATCGCGGACTCGGACGACTACTTCCAGTACCACGGCGGCATGGTGGCCACGGTCCGCGCCCTGCGCGGCACGGCCCCGGAGGCGTACATCGGTGACTCCACCCGCCCGGAGACGGTCAAGACCCGCACCCTGGTCGAGGAGACCTCGCGCGTCTTCCGCGCCCGTGTCGTGAACCCGAAGTGGATCGAGGCGATGCGCCGCCACGGCTACAAGGGCGCCTTCGAGCTCGCGGCGACGGTGGACTACCTCTTCGGCTACGACGCCACGACGGGCGTGGTCGCGGACTGGATGTACGACAAGCTCACCGAGACGTACGTCCTGGACCCGGTGAACCGCGCCTTCCTGGAGGAGGCCAACCCGTGGGCCCTGCACGGCATCGCGGAGCGCCTGCTGGAGGCGGAGTCCCGCGGTATGTGGGAGAAGCCGGACCCGCAGATCCTGGAGTCCCTGCGGCAGGTGTACCTGGACACCGAGGGCAACCTGGAGGGTGAGGCGGAGTAGCCCCGCGTCGGGCCGCCGACACGACGAAGGCCGTCCTCGCCACCCGTTCCGCGGGTGGGGAGGACGGCCTTCTCGCGGTCGGATCCGCGTACCCCGAGTACGCGCACCGCCCGAAGCCCGCTACGCCTTGACGGTCTGGTTCAGCGCCACGAGCGCCTGCGCCCACCGTACGTACTTCAGCTGCGCTCGCCGTCCTTCTCGCTGACGCCCTTCAGCGCGGCCACGGGAGCGGCGAGCACATCGGCCAGCGGCTTGTCGGCCCACGCCTTGTCGAGCACCTTGTCCAGATCGATCGCCATGAGTGTCCCTCCGGGAACATCGGCACCACATACGCGGGCAAACCTAACTCAATCGGACAATCAGCTCGCGGTGCGGCACGCCGCCGGTGTGTCAGGAGATGTCCTCGACGCGCTTGCCGTCGACGAGGTACCGGGGCAGGTGCGGCAGCCGCTCCGGATCCATCGGGAAGCCCTGGTCGTGGGCGAGGCAGGCCATGGCGAGCGGCCCGAGCGCCACCCGGGCGCGCGGCGCCCCGGAATCCCCCCAGTAGCCGCCGTGTTCGGCGAGGGCCTCGGCCAGCACCTCGGCGAAGGCCTCGTGCTCGCGGGTGAAGAAGCGGTGGAAGAGCGAGACCGGCTGGAAGTCGATCCGGTTCACGAAGTCGTCCGGCGCGTGCGTGAGCGCCTCGGGCAGGGACGTCTGCATGGCGGCGAGCAGCTTCTCCACGACCGCGTCGGCAGGACCGCCGGAGAGGTAGGTCCGCAGGGTGTCGATCCAGTGCAGGACGTAGGCGTCGACGCTGTCGTCCTGCCGCAGCGTCTCCAGCGGGACCCCGCACAGCCGGGCCACCTGGTCGTGCGCGCGGCAGGCGAGCGCGAGGTAGACGGCGTCGAGCCAGGCGCGGGCGTCCGCGGGCGGGGCCGCGGGCGTGGCGGGCAGCCGCAGGGTGTTCGCCTCGCCCAGAAACCACTGCTCCGGCCCCGAGCCGGTGAACAGCGCGGTGCCGAGCCGCACGGCCGTGGCCCACGCGTCCCAGGTGTCGAGCTCGGACACGACGGGATCGGCGACACACCGGACGTGGGCCAGCGCCAGGGCCGAGGCGAAGGCGTCACCGAGCCCCGCCGGATCCTCCGCGAGCCGCGCCACGGACTCGATGGTCGTACGGGTCAGCTCGGCGGGATCCGGGGCGGCCCGATCCACGACGATCCGGCCGGCACGGTCGAGGCGGACCAGGCCCTTCATCAGAGCGAGCAGTTCCTGCGGCGGCTCGAGCGACAGCGTGCGCGTGTCCTCGTCGAGGACGGTGAGGGAGGTCAGACCGCCCCGGTGCCACCAGTACACCCGCGGCGACAGGGGGCCGGGCCCGTCCTCGTACGCGCCCAGGGCATACATGGCCAGGTCGTTGAGGGCGTCCACCACCGAGCCGTCGGCTATCGGATGGAAGGCCAGCAGGTGCCGGGTCGGGGCGACCACGAGCGCGCCGGCGGACGGCAGCGACGTGCCGGTGACCTGCCGCGCGAGTTCACCGAGGTACAGCGCCTTGGAGGCGACGAAGTGCGAGTCGCCGAAGACGGACTGCAGCGTGGCATGCCCTTCGAGGGTGATCTCCTCGTGCTGGACGGGCACCCGCATCAGGTTGGCGTACGCTGCCTGCCCCAACTCCTGGATCCCGACCCGCTCCACGTCGCGGTCGGTGAGCGAACGCACGCTGGTGGGCCCGTCGAAGGCATAGGCGAACACCAGCTCGTCGGCCACGACCCGGGCATACCGCATACCACCGGCCACCTGAGGCGTCACCAGCCCGACGGGCAACAGCCGCGCATGCACCCCCCGCAACAGCTCCTCGACGCTCTCGCCACCGTGACCGCCACTGGATTCAGCTGAGTTGTCTCGATTCACCCCCGAACCCTACGAGACACCACCGACACATCACGGCGCCCAGGCCCCGGGAGCCTCCGTTCCCGTTCTGGGGAGGCGGCCTTCGGCGCTCTGCACGCGGCGGGGCGCAATCCCTCGAAGGGGGGCATCGACACCTCCGGGTGATTCGAACGGGCGTGGGCCCGCGCCGCCGTTGAGGTTCGGGCGGCGGTCGCAAGTGTGTGCGGGCTTTCGTTCCTCGCGGGCCGTGACGCCGCTCTGAGCAGCCACGTTCTTCCGGCGTCAGTTCGCAGCCGCAGCGCCTCGGGAGGAAACTTGCGATCCGTGCACGTTCATGTGGTGTTCGACCCGGCACCGGGCGGAGGTGGCCGCGCATGAGGCTCCTCAAGCGGCCCACGGCCCTCCAGCCCGCCGTCTCGGCGAGCGAGCGGCGGCTCTTCGGCGGGCCCCTGCGCTACGACGCCGGCTGGTCCCACCACGACTACGCCCGCCTCGAAGGGCGGCTGCTGTCCACCCTGCGCTCCATGCCCCGTATGGTCGCCGGGACCCTGCGCCTGGCCTGGGACACCGACCGGCCCGCGCTGCTCACCGTTGCCGCCTCCGAGGCCGGCCAGGGGGTCACCTCCGCCGTCGGGCTGCTCGTCCTCAGCGAGGTCCTCCGTACGCTGCTCGGCGCGGGCAGTCCCGCCGAGCGGCTGCACGCCGCCATGCCCGCCCTGGCCGCGGGTGCGCTGGTCGCCGTACTGGGCGCCGTACTGGCCTCCCGGTCCACCGCGGCCGCCGGACGGCTGGAGCCGAAGGTCGAACGGGCCGCGCACGAGAAGTACTTGAAGGCCGCCGTCGAGGTGGAGCTCGAAGCCATCGAGGACGGGGAGTTCCGGCGGCTGCTGGACAGCGCCCAGTGGGGGCCGCCCTCGGCCCGCCGTACCGTCGGCGCCTGCGTGGCCGCTCTCGGCGGGGTCATCTCCCTCGTCGCCACCGCCGGGGTGCTGACCGTGCTGCACCCGCTGCTCCTGCCCATGCTGCTGCTGATCGCCGCCCCGCGCGGCTGGGGCGCGATGCGCGTGGCCCAGCGCCGCTACCTGTCCGTCATCACCTGGGTCGAGCACGTGCGTGCCGCGCGGCTCATCGGCCAGCTGCTGATCTCCCGTACGTCGGCCCCCGAGGTACGGGTGCACGGCGTCGGCCGCTACCTCCTGGGCCACTACCGCAACATGGCCGAGGTGGCCGAGACCGAGGCCACCCGCCTGGCCGGGGACAAGGCCGCCACCGAGCTGCTGGCCGCCGCGCTCTCCGGCGCCGCGGCACTGGTCACGTACGGCGCGATGGCCGCGCTCATCGTCACCGGCCGGATGGACCTCGCCGTCGCCGGCACCGCCGTGATCGCGGTGCGCACCGGCTCGGCGAGCCTGGGCGCGCTGGTGGCCACCACCAACACCCTGCACGAGGAGTCCCTCTACGTACGGGACCTGGAGCGGTTCGTCGCCGAGGCCGGGCGGCGGGCCATCCCCGGCGGCGGGATGCCGCTGCCGGAGCGGCTGGGGACGGTGCGGCTGGAGGATGTCCGCTTCGGCTACCCGGACCGGGACGAGCCCGCGCTCGACGGCGTCTCCCTCACCATCGAGGCGGGCACCGTGGTCGCGCTGGTCGGCGAGAACGGCTCCGGCAAGAGCACCCTCGTCAAACTGCTCGCCGGCCTGCACCTGCCCGACTCCGGCTCTCTGACCTGGGACGGGGTCGAGGTGCGGGACGCCGACCGGGAGCAGGTCTTCGACCGGGTCGCGCTCCTCACCCAGGACTTCGAGCGCTGGCCGGTGACGGCCCGTACCAACATCGCCATCGGGCGGCCCGGGACGGAGGGGGCCGAGGAGGCGGTGGAGCAGGCGGCGGGCGTGGTCGCCGCGGCCCGGTACGCGGGTGCCGACCGCATCGTCGAGAAACTGCCGGGCGGCTACGAGACGCTGCTGGCACGGGTGTTCAGGGGAGCTTCGGAGCTGTCCGGGGGACAGTGGCAGAAGTTCGGGCTGGCCCGGACGCGCTTCCGGGACGCCCGCGTCATCGTCGTGGACGAGCCGACCTCGGCGCTGGACCCGGAGGCGGAGATCGCCGCCTTCGACAGCATCCGGGGGCTCGCGGGGCCGCAGCGCGCCGTGGTCCTCGTCACGCATCGGATGTCCGGCGTGCGGTTCGCCGACGTCATCTACGTGCTCCACGAGGGGCGGCTCGTCGAACAGGGCGGCCATGAGGAGCTGTTGGCGCTCGGCGGACGGTACGCGTCGATGTTCCGGATGCAGGCCGAGCAGTTCGGCCAGCAGCTCTCCCCCTCTCCCTCTCCGTCCCCGTCCCCGACCCCGTATCCGTCCCCGACCCCGGCCCCGTCGCCGTCCGGGCCGCGCTCCGGGGCGTCCCCTATCCCCCGGCAGGCCGGCGCGTCGCCCAATGACACCTCCGTCACCTGATGCGGTGAACTCCGCCTTGGCCCGGGGACAGCACGGGTAGGGCGCTGCTGATCTCTTGCGGGGGCCGGTCCACCGGCCCCCGCACCTTTGGACGAAGGGCCCACCTCACCGTGACGCAGCCGTTCCGACTGCCGGACTTCTACGTGCCGTATCCGGCGCGACTCAACCCCCACCTGGAGGTGGCGAGGGCGCACACCAAGCAGTGGGCGCGCGACTTCGCGATGCTGGAGGGTTCCGGCGTCTGGGAGGAGAGCGACCTCGACTCGCACGACTACGCGCTGCTCTGCTCCTACACCCACCCCGACTGCGACGCCGAGGCACTGTCGCTGGTCACCGACTGGTACGTGTGGGTGTTCTTCTTCGACGACCACTTCCTGGAGACCTTCAAGCGCTCGCAGGACCGCGCCGGCGCCAAGGCGTACCTCGACCGGCTGGCCGCCTTCATGCCGATGGACCTGGCCGACGGCTTCCCCGAGCCCACCAACCCCGTGGAGGCGGGCCTCGCCGATCTGTGGCGGCGAACCGTTCCGTCGATGTCCGCCGACTGGCGGGAACGGTTCTCCTTGTCCACGAAGAACCTCCTCGACGAGTCGATGTGGGAGCTGGCCAACATCGGCATCGGGCGGGTGGCCAACCCCCTCGAATACATCGAGATGCGCCGCAAGGTGGGCGGCGCCCCCTGGTCGGCCGGTCTGGTCGAGTACGTCGCCGCCGAGGTCCCGGCGCGCGTCGCGCACGCGCGCCCGCTCGGCGTGCTGCGGGACGCCTTCTCGGACGCGGTCCACATCAGGAACGACCTCTTCTCCTACGAGCGGGAGGTCACCGACGAGGGCGAGCTGTCCAACGCCGTGCTGGTCCTGGAGACATTCCTCGGCTGCAGCACCCAGGAGGCGGCGGAGGTAGCGGGCGACCTGCTGACCTCCCGCCTCCAGCAGTTCGAGCAGACCGCCCTGTCCGAACTCCCGCAGCTCTTCGTCGACTCGGCGCTGGAGCCGGCCGAGATCGCAGCCGTCCTCGCCTACACCAAGGGGCTTCAGGACTGGCAGTCCGGCGGTCACGAATGGCACATGGTCTCCAGCCGCTACATGAACAAGGAGGTCCGGGCGACCGCCCCGATCACCCTGCCCTTCATGCCGACCGGGCCGGGCACCAGCGCCCTCGACCTGCGGTCCGTCTTCAACCGGCGCTCGATGGAGCTGCGCCGCCGCTCCTTCACGCACGTCCCCTTCGAGCGCACCGGGCCCTCCGTGATCCCGGAGATCTACATGCCGCACCGGCTGTCCCTGAGCCCCCACCTCGCGCACGCCCGCGAGGAGTCGGTGGCGTGGGCGCGCCGGACGGGCCTGCTGGAGGCGCAGCCGGGAGATCCCGGTTCCGCGATCTGGACCGAGGAGAGGCTGCGCGGCTACGACTTCGCGCTCTGCTCGGCCGGACTCGACCCGGACGCCACACCCGACGAGCTCGCGCTCAACGCCTGCTGGCTGACCTGGGGCACCTACGCCGACGACTACTACCCGGTGGTCTTCGCGCGGGCCAAGGACCTGGCGGGGGCCAAGGCGGCCACGGCCCGGCTGATCGCCATGATGCCCGTCGGCCAGGCCGCGCCGCCGCAGCCGGCCACCGCGATGGAGCGCGGCCTCGCCGACCTGTGGGTGCGTACGAGCGCCGCCATGCCGGTGGAGCAGCGCACCGAGTTCCGGGCGACGGTGGTGGAGATGCTGGAGAGCTGGCTCTGGGAGGTGGACAACGCCGTCCACCACCGCATCCCGGACCCGGTGGACTACGCGGAGATGCGACGGCGCACCTTCGGCAGCCGGCTCACCATGTACCTGTGCCGGCTCGGCCACCGGGGGCGGGGCATTCCCGAGGAGATCTACGCCTCGGGGACCATCCGCTCCCTGGAGAACGCGGTCGCCGACGCGGCCTGCCTGATCAACGACGTCTACTCCTACCAGAAGGAGGTGGAGTTCGAGGGCGAGGTCCACAACCACATCCTGGTCACGCGGAACTTCTTCGACATCGGCTACCCGGAGGCGCTGCACATCTGCCACTCGCTGATGACCCGGCGCACCGAGGAGTTCGAGCACATCGTGGCGGACCAGCTGCCGCTGCTCTACGACGACTGGAAGCTCGGCGCCGAGGCGCGGACCGCCCTGGACACGTACGTGCAGGAACTGCGGGACTGGCACGCCGGCGTCCTCAACTGGCATGCGCGGTGCCGTCGTTACCGGCCCGAGGACGTGCGCCGGCCGGACGGCGGGCTGGCCGCCGCGGTCCTCGGCCCCGGTTTCGGCATGGCGGCCGCCCGGCTCTCCCTGCCCGCGTGAACCGGGCGGTGGGGACGGACCCCGGCCCGCCCCCACCCCCACCACCGCCCGGCGCCGGACACCCCCTAGAACTCGTCGCTCGTGTGCGGCAGTACGGGCGTGTGCAGGGCGGCGTCCAGGGCGTCCGCCGCCCCGGGCGTGTGCTCCTGGACCAGCCCGGCCGCGACGAGGTCGGCGACCCGGGTCCCGCCGAGGTAGCAGGCGGCCAGCTCGCGGACGTCGAGGGCGAGGTCGGCGGCGCCGTCGGCATGGTCGTACGTCGCCCCGTGCGGGCCCGCCTTGAGCCGGAAGCGCCCCGCGTTGTCGGGGAGCCGCGCGTCGTGGACCTCCAGCACCAGTTCCACCGGCGCGGCCCAGGACCGCGCGGTCAGCGCCGCGCGTACGTCGACCAGGCGCAGCCAGAGCGCCGGGAACTGGGCGGTGACCCGCACCTGGTCCCGGTCGGCGGCGAAGTGCAGCAGCGGGTCGTCGGCCGGGCGGCCCCAGGCGGAGACCTTGCCGGTGAGGTCGAGGGCTGCCACGTACTCCCAGAGGGCGGCGGCGACCGCCGGGGTGTCCGCCTCCAGCTCGGCGACGCGGACCAGGCCCTGGGTGCGGGTGGCTCCGCCGTCGTCCTCCGGCTTGGTGCGGTAGATGACGTACCCGGCGACGGGCTCGCCGGGATCGCCCAGGACGATGATCCGGGGCGGGCTGAGCTCCTCGTCCTCCTCGTCCTGTTCGGTGAGCCACTCCTCGCGCCAGCGCTCGGGGCTGCGGCTGGGGCGGCCGGGGCGGCCCGCGCGGGCCGCCTCGTGGAAGGGGCCGATGACGTCGACGGCGTCCTCGGGGTCGACGAGCCGCAGCGGGCGCCGGTCGGGGTCGATGCGCAGGGCCAGGGGCCGGGTGGAGTCGATCTCGACGGTGGCGCCGGTGGTGGCGCCGCCGTAGCCGAAGCGTCCGTAGATGGCGGCCTCGGAGGCCCAGAGGGCGGCGATGGGGCGGCCGGAGTCGGCGGCGCGGCGCATCATCCGTGCCATCAGCCCGGTGAGCACGCCGCGGCGCCGGTGCGTGGGCGCGACGCAGACGAAGGTGAGCCCGGGGCAGGGGAGGTCCGCCCCGGGCACCGAGAGCCGGAAGTCGTGCGCGGCCATGAAGCCGACCAGGGTGTCGCCGTCGTAGGCGCCGATCCGGTCGCAGCGCGCGAGCAGCGCGTGGTGCCGCTCGCGCGCGTCCTTCTCGGGCCGGTCATGGAAGACCAGGTAGGCGAGCTCCAGGGCGCGGTCGATGTCGGCCTCGGGTACCTCACGGATGTCCACCACGATCGCGAGACTAATCGGTCATCGGGGACCAGTCACACCATATTGGCTCGATCTGCGGGTTCGGCCGGTTTCCGCACCCTCCTCCGCCGGGCCGGGGACGCCTCCTAACGGCCGGCCGGACCGGTCCAGGAGGCCGGGACGTGGCCGAGGCGGATGCGCTGGGGGTGGTCACCGACGGGCACGGACACCCGCTTGGCACCGGTGGCGAAGTCGATGGCCGTCACCCGGTCGGTGCCGCTCTCGGAGATCACGCAGGCCGTCCCGTCGCCGGAGACCGTGGCCCAGTACGGCTTGGCGGCGGGCACGAGCGGCCCCTCGGTGAGGGTGGCGCGGTCCACGACGGTCGCGTAGTCGTCCATGGTGCCCGCGATGCAGAGCTTCGTCCCGTCGGGGCTCATCGACATGCCGTGGTGGCGGGAGTCGTTGACCCAGCCGGTGCGGTCGGTGCCGGTGGCCGGGTTGGCCGGGAGGTCCTTGAGGCGGGTGATCCGGTCGGTGGCCACGTCGTACTCCAGGAACCCGCCGAAGAAGGACACCTGGAAGTAGAGCTTCGACTCGTCGGGGCTGAAGGACACCGGGCGCACGGAGTCGGACAGGTCCCTGCGGCCGAACGCGTCCAGCCGCTCCCGCATGTCGATCACGCGTACCGTGCGGAAGGTCTGCGCGTCGACGACGGTGATCTTCCGGTCGCCCTTCGTCCAGTCCAGCCAGGGCGCGTCGAGGGCCGTGTTCACCTCGCCGATGGAGCTGTTCCACAGGTGGCGGCCGTCACGGGTGAAGGTGTTCTCGTGCGGCTTGTCACCGGTACGGAAGGAGCCGGTCTGGCGTCCGGTGGCGATGTCCAGGACGTGCACGGTGTTGGAGGTGGAGGCCGAGACGGCGATGCGGGTCCCGTCCGGGGAGACCGCCATGTGGTCGGAGCGGTAACCGGACACCGGGAAGCGCCAGTTGATCCGCCCGGAGGCCAGGTCGATGGAGACGACGTCGGCGAAGCTGGGGCGGGAGGCGACGACGGCGGAGCCGTCCGGGGTGGTGAACATGTCGTCGACGAACTGGTCGTGCCCCTCGCCCGCGCTCTCCCGGATGCCGAGGAAGAAGGCGAGCTTGACGGGGTTGAGGTAGATCTCGCGGAGCCGCTCCGCCTTGTCGGGGATCACGTCGATCCGGCCGATCTTGGCGAGGTCGCCGGTGGAGGCGAGGACGTCGGCCGTCCCCTCCCAGTTGTTCCCCACGAAGAGCACCTCGCGCAGGCCGCCGGCCGGCGCGGCAGAGGCGGCGGGCGCGGCCGGGGCCGGAGCCGGCGTGAAGGCGGTCAGCAGGGCGGCCGCAGCCAGCACGCCCAGGGTTCGCACGGTACGCAACATCCGCTCAACTCCGTTGTGAGGAAGGGCTGGAGAGGGTGATCCTCCGATTACCGGCGGGTAAGATAGGGGGAACGCCAGAAGGGCGCAACCCCCACGGGGCGCACCCTTTCCTCACCTTCCGCCATCACTCCTTCAAGCGACGGATCCGATCCTGTCGATCACCGTGGTCGCGACGTCCGGGTGGATCGGGATGTGCGCGCCGGTGAGGGCCGCGCCGGTGCCGCCGCGGCGGTTCGCGACGATCTCCGCGGCGATGGACAGCGCGGTCTCCTCCGGGGAGCGGGCGCCGAGGTCCAGGCCGATCGGGGAGCGCAGCCGCGCCAGTTCGAGCTCGGTGACGCCGACGTCGCGCAGCCGCTTGTTGCGGTCCTCGTGGGTGCGGCGGGAGCCCATGGCCCCGACGTAGGCGACGGGCAGGCGGAGGGCCAGCTCCAGGAGCGGGACGTCGAACTTGGCGTCGTGGGTGAGCACGCACAGGACGGTCCGGCCGTCCACCGAGCCCTCCGAGGACTGCGCCTCCAGGTAGCGGTGCGGCCAGTCCACGACGATCTCGTCGGCCTCGGGGAAGCGGTTCTTCGTCGCGAAGACGGGCCGCGCGTCGCAGACGGTGACCCGGTAGCCGAGGAACTTGCCGATCCGCACCAGCGCGGAGGCGAAGTCGATGGCCCCGAAGACGATCATCCGCGGCGGCGGGACGCTCGACTCGACCAGCACCTTCAGCGGTTCTCCGCAGAGCCTGCCGTCGGCGCCGATCTCCAGCACGCCGGTCCGGCCGGCGTCCAGCATGGCGCGGGCCTCCTCGGCGACGGTGCGGTCCAGCTCCGGGTGTCCGCCGAGGCCGCCCGCGTAGGGCCCCTCCGTACGGACCAGCATCGCGCGGCCCATCAGCTCGTCCGGTCCCTCGGCGATCCGGGCCAGCGCGGCGGCCTCGCCCCGGGAGGCGGCGGCCAGCGCGGCCTCGAACACCGCGCGTGCGGCGGAGCCGGCGGGGACCGGGGTGACGAGGATGTCGATGATCCCACCGCAGGTCAGGCCCACCGCGAAGGCGTCGTCGTCGCTGTAGCCGAAGCGCTCCGTGACGGTCCGGCCGTCCTCCAGCGCCTGCCGGCACAGCTCGTACACCGCACCCTCCACGCATCCGCCGGAGACCGATCCGATGGCCGTGCCCTCGCTGTCGACGGCGAGCGCGGCACCGGGCTGCCGGGGTGCGCTGCCGCCCACCGCCACGACCGTGGCGACGGCGAAGTCACGTCCCTGCTCGACCCACCGGTTCAGCTCTTCGGCGATGTCCAGCATGTGCGGCCTCCTCGGAGGATTCGGTTTCCAGTATGGGACAGGTGGAGGGTGCGGGTATTACTGCGGGTGACCGGCACCACTGCGACGCACGACCGGCATCACCGCGGTGCTCGGCCGGCCCCACCGGGGTGCCGGGCCGGGCCGGCACCACCGGGGTGCCGGACCGGTACTACGGGGGTCAGCCGACCCCGAGCCAGCCCTCGATCGGGTGGAGCGCGAAGAAGACCAGGAAGATTCCGGTCAGCGCCCACATGAAGCCGCCGATCTCACGGGCCTTGCCCTGAGCGATCTTGATGGCGACGTAGGAGATGACGCCCGCGGCGACACCGGCGGTGATCGAGTAGGTGAACGGCATGATCACGACGGTCAGGAAGACCGGGATCGCGGTGGAGGTGTCCGCCCAGTCCACGTGGCGGGCGTTCTGCATCATCATCGCGCCGATGACGACCAGGGCCGCGGAGGCGACCTCACCCGGGACGATCTGCGTGATCGGGGTGAAGAAGAGGCAGGCGGCGAAGAACAGGCCGGTGACGACGGAGGCGAGACCCGTGCGGGCACCCTCACCGACGCCGGTGGCGGACTCGACGAAGACGGTCTGGCCGGAGCCACCCGTGACGCCACCGATGGCGCCACCGGCACCGTCGATGAACAGGGCCTTGGACAGACCCGGCATGCGGCCCTTGTCGTCGGCGAGCTTGGCCTCGGTGCCGACGCCGATGATGGTGGCCATCGCGTCGAAGAAGCCGGCGAGCACGAGGGTGAAGACGATCATGCCGACGGTCATGTAGCCGACGTCGCCCCAGCCGCCGAAGGAGACGTCGCCGAAGAGCGAGAAGTCCGGCATCGAGACCGCGGAGCCGTCCAGCTCCGGCGGGCCGTTCTTCCAGGCCTTCGGGTCGATGTCCACGACGGCGTTGAGGATCGCGGCCAGGACGGTGCCGCCGACGATGCCGATCAGGATCGCGCCGGGCACCTTGCGGGCCTGGAGCATGAAGATGGCGATCAGGGTGATCGCGAAGAGCAGGACGGGCCAGCCGGACAGCTCACCGGTCGCGCCGAGCTGGACGGGGGGCATGAACTCCCCGCCGTTGCCGACGAAGCCGGCCTTGACGAAGCCGATCAGGGCGACGAAGAGGCCGATGCCCATGGTGATGGCGTGCTTGAGCGCGAGCGGGATCGCGTTCATGATCATCTCTCGGAGGCCGGTGACGACCAGGAGACAGATCACGACGCCGTAGACCACACACATGCCCATGGCCTGCGGCCAGGTCATCTGGGGGGCCACCTGCGAGGCGAGGACACCGGACACGGAGAGTCCGGCGGCCAGCGCCAGCGGAACCTTGCCGACGAAGCCCATGAGGAGCGTGGTCACGGCGGCGGCGAAAGCCGTGGCGGTGATGATCGCGGAACCGTCCATCGTGGTTCCGGCGACGTCCTTGCCCGAGAGGAGCAGGGGGTTGAGCAGGAGGATGTACGCCATGGCCATGAAGGTCGTGATACCGCCACGAACCTCGTTGCCGACGTTGGATCCTCTGTGGGTTATATGAAAGTAGCGGTCGAGCCAAGAGCGCCCGGCGGGATTGCGGGAGCCGTCTCCGGCATCCTCCGCGGTGGTCTTGGACTCCACTGACGACTGGGTCATGGTGCCTAACTCCCAAGGTTCAAAGGGGCACCCGCTTGGGGATTGGAGATTGCGGGATTTGGGATGCTGCGTTTGGCTGCACGACCCGGGGTGACGGCCCGAGGCGACGCGAATGTTCACTGCGTGTACTGCGGGTAGTGCGGGGTGACCGCTGGTACTACATGGGGGTTTTCGCAGGGGTACTGCCGGCTGAAGGGACCGCGAGCGGTGCGGTGCTTCGTATGTACTCCGGGCGGTGCGGCGGTGAAGTGTGACGTTCCCGAGTCACACCGCCCGGAGAGTCCGAGGGGGTCCGGGGGCCTCGCGGCCCCCGGACCGGGTCCGTCCTAGAGGGTCCCGGTGAGGGCTTCCGGACGGATCGGGGTCTTGTTGAGCTCCAGCCCGGTCGCCTGCCGGATCGCCGCGAGGACGGCCGGGGTGGACGACAGGGTCGGGGCCTCGCCCAGACCGCGGAGCCCGTACGGGGCGTTCGGGTCGGCGAGCTCCAGGACGTCGACCGGGATGGTCGGGGTGTCGAGGATGGTCGGGATCAGGTAGTCCGTGAAGGAGGGGTTGCGCACCTTCGCGGTCTTCGGGTCCACGATGATCTCCTCCATGACCGCCACGCCGAGACCCTGGGTGGTGCCACCCTGGATCTGGCCGACCACGGAGAGCATGTTGAGGGCCTTGCCCACGTCCTGGGCGGTCGCCAGCTCGACGACCTTGACCAGGCCGAGCTCGGTGTCCACCTCGACGACCGCGCGGTGCGCGGCGAAGGTGTACTGGACGTGGCCGTCGCCCTGGCCGGTCTTCAGGTCGAAGGCGACCGTCGGACGGTGCCGGAACTCGAGTTCGAGGTCGATCGCCTCGTTCTCCAGGATGTCGGCGATGTCCGCGAGGACCTCGCCGCCGTCGGTGACGACCTTGCCGCCCTCCAGGAGGAGCTCGGCGTGGGCCCAGGCCGGGTGGTAGGAGCCGTTCTTGCGGCGGCCCATCTCCAGCAGCGCCTCGCGCACGGCCTCACAGGTGTTCTTCACGGCGCCACCGGTCATGTACGTCTGCCGCGAGGCGGACGTGGAACCGGCGGAGCCGACCTGCGTGTCGGCCGGGTGGATGGTCACCTGCGTGACACCCAGCTCGGTACGGGCGATCTGCGCGTGGACGGTGACACCGCCCTGGCCGACCTCCGCCATGGCCGTGTGGACCATCGCGACGGGCTCGCCGTTGATGACCTCCAGGCGCACCCGGGCGGTGGAGTAGTCGTCGAAGCCCTCGGAGAAGCCGACGTTCTTGATGCCGACCGCGTAGCCGACGCCGCGGACGACGCCCTCGCCGTGGGTGGTGTTCGACAGACCGCCCGGCAGCGCGCGGACGTCCGCACCCTCGCCGGCCGTCTCCCACTGGCGCTCCGGCGGCAGCGGGCGGGCCTTGACCCGGCGCAGCAGCTCGGCGACCGGCGCCGGGGAGTCCACGACCTGGCCGGTGGGCATGATCGTGCCCATCTCCATGGCGTTCAGCTGGCGGAACTCGACCGGGTCCATGCCCAGCTTCGCCGCGAGCTTGTCCATCTGGGCCTCGTAGGCGAAGCAGGCCTGGACGGCGCCGAAGCCGCGCATCGCGCCGCAGGGCGGGTTGTTCGTGTAGAGCGCGATCGCCTCGATGTCGACGTCGTCGACGACGTACGGGCCGACGGAGAGGGAGGACGCGTTGCCGACGACGGCCGGGGAGGCCGAGGCGTAGGCACCGCCGTCGAGCACGATCCTGCACTTCATGTGCGTGATCTTGCCGTCCTTGGTGGCGCCGTGCTCGTACCAGAGCTTCGCCGGGTGGCGGTGCACGTGGCCGAAGAAGGACTCGAACCGGTTGTAGACGATCTTGACCGGCTTGTTGGTCGCGAGGGCCAGCAGGCAGGCGTGGATCTGCATCGAGATGTCCTCGCGGCCGCCGAAGGCACCGCCGACGCCGGAAAGCGTCATGCGGACCTTCTCCTCGGGCAGGCCGAGGACGGGGGCGATCTGCTTGAGGTCCGAGTGCAGCCACTGCGTGGCGACGTAGAGGTCGACACCGCCGTCCTCGGACGGCACGGCGAGACCGGACTCCGGGCCGAGGAAGGCCTGGTCCTGCATGCCGAAGGTGTACTCGCCCTCGACGATGACGTCGGCGCGCTTGCGGGCCTCCTCCACGTTGCCGCGGATGATCGGCTGGCGGTGCACGATGTTCGGGTGCGGGACGTGACCGGAGTGGTGGTCGTCGCGGCCCGGGTGGATCAGCGGCGCGTCGGCGGCGAGGGCGGAGGCCTCGTCCGTGACGAGCGGCAGCTCCTTGTAGTCGATCTTGATCTTGGCGGCCGCACGGCGGGCGGTCTCCGGGTGGTCGGCGGCCACGAGGGCGACCGGCTCACCGTGGTGGCGTACCCGGCCGTTGGCGAGAACCGGGGTGTCCTGGATCTCCAGGCCGTAGTTCTTCATCTCGGCCGGCAGGTCGTCGTACGTCAGGACCGAGTAGACGCCCGGCATGGCCAGCGCCTCGGAGATGTCGATGGAGACGATCTCGGCATGGGCGACGGTGGACCGCAGGGTCTGGCCCCACAGCATGTCCTCGTGCCACATGTCCGAGGAGTACGCGAATTCACCGGTGACCTTGAGGGTGCCGTCCGGGCGGAGCGTGGACTCGCCGATGCCGCCCTTGGTGTGCTTCTGGGTGACGTTCGTCGGCGTACCCACGGTGCGGGTGTTCTGAGCCATGATCAGACCGCCTCTGCCTGACGGGCGGCCGCGAGGCGGACCGCGTCGAGGATCTTCTCGTAGCCCGTGCAGCGGCAGAGGTTGCCGGACAGGGCCTCACGGATGTCCTGGTCGGACGGGTCGGCGTTCTGCTCCAGGAGAGCGTCGGCCTGGACCAGCAGACCCGGGGTGCAGAAACCGCACTGGACCGCGCCGGCGTCGATGAACGCCTGCTGGATACCGGAGAGCTCGACCCCCTCACCGGTCTGCGAGTCGGTGCCCTTGGCGGACCACTGCTTGGCCTCGTCCGTGGACACGCCCTTGCCGCCGCCGCACGCGCCGGTGCCGCAGCCGTGGCCGTGCTCCTCACGCTGCTTGGCGAAGTCGGCCAGACCCTCGACGGTCACCACGTCACGGCCCTCGACCTGACCGGCGGCCACCAGACAGGAACAGACCGGCACGCCGTCGAGACGGACCGTGCAGGAACCGCACTCGCCCTGCTCGCACGCGTTCTTGGAGCCGGGCAGACCCAGGCGCTCACGCAGCACGTAGAGAAGGGACTCGCCCTCCCAGACGTCGTCGGCTTCCTGCGGACGACCGTTGACGGTGAAATTGACGCGCATGATTACGCAGCCCCTTCAAGCGAGCGGCCGTTCGTGCCGCGGTACTGCTCCCAGGTCCAGACGAGCTGGCGGCGAGCGAGGATGCCAACCGCGTGACGGCGGTACTTCGCCGTGCCACGGACGTCGTCGATCGGGTTGCAGGCGGCGGAGGCGAGCTCACCGAACTGCTTGGCGATCGACGGGGTGATGACCTTGCCGTTGTCCCAGAAGCCGCCCTCTTCGAGCGCGGCGTTCAGGAACTCCTCGGCGGCCTTGGCCCGGACCGGGGTCGGGGCGGCCGAACCGATGCCCGTACGCACGGTGCGGGTGTCGGGGTGCAGCGCGAGGCCGAAGCCGCACACCGCGATGACCATCGCGTTGCGGGTGCCGACCTTCGAGTACTGCTGCGGGCCGGTGGCGTTCTTGATGTGGACCGACTTGATCAGCTCGTCGGCGGCCAGCGCGTTGCGCTTCACACCGGTGTAGAACTCGTCGATCGGGATCATGCGCGAGCCGCGTACGGACTCCACCTCGACCTCGCAGCCGGCGGCCAGCAGGGCGGGGTGGGAGTCACCGGCGGGCGAGGCGCAACCGAGGTTGCCGCCGACACCGCCGCGGTTGCGGATCTGCGGGGACGCCACCGTGTGCGAGGCGAGCGCGAGACCCGGCAGCGTGGCGCGCAGGTTCTCCATGATCTGGGTGTACGGGACGGAGGCGCCGAGCTTGGTGACCTCCTCGCCTACCTCCCACTCCCGCAGCAGCTCGATGCGGTTGAGGTCAAGGAGGTACTCCGGACGGCGGTGGTCGAAGTTGATCTCGACCATGATGTCGGTGCCACCCGCAATCGGCACAGCTGTGGGGTACTCGGCCTTAGCGGCGAGTGCCTCCTCCCAGCTGGCGGGGCGAAGGAAGTCCATGTGCGGCTCTCTTCTTCTTCATCGTGTCGTTCACTTCAAGCCAGGAGGCCAAAGGGCCCTCGACTGGTCGTTCACGTGCTGTTAACGCGGTGTGGACTCAGTACACAAGCCGCCCGTCCCTCGGGTGCAGTCACCGAAACCATGAAGGAGTTGGCTGACGGCCTCCCTCGTCTTGTAGATTCGTATGAAAGGCAGGATGCGACGACCTGCCCGATTTCCAACGGCAACATTCGAGACAGATCGGCGGCGACATCATGCGGCTGCGCGCACTGCTGGAGACCGAGGCGCTGGGGCTGCGGCTGCTCGGCGGCGAGGACGAACTCGACCGTACGGTCCGCGGGGTCATGACGACCGACCTGCGTGATCCCAGCCGGTACCTGTCCGGGGGCGAACTCGTCCTCACTGGCCTGGCATGGAGGCGAAATTCAGCCGACTCCGAGCCGTTCGTACGAATCCTCGCGAGCGCCGGCGTCGCGGGGCTCGCCGCGGGCGAGGCGGAGCTGGGTGACATCCCCGACGATCTCGTGTCGGCCTGTGTCCGCAACCGGCTGCCGCTGTTCGCGGTGAACGAGGACGTTGCATTCGCCACGATCACCGAATACGTCGTGCGGCAGGTCTCGGGCGAGCGCGCCGGGGACCTGGCGGCCGTCGTGGACCGCCACCGCCGCCTGATGACATCGGGTCCGGCCGGTGGCGGCCCCGACGTGGTGCTGGATCTGCTCACCACCGACCTCGACCTCCGGGCCTGGGTGCTGTCCCCCACCGGCCGGCAGATCGCCGGAGCGGGAGAGCCGCTGGCGCCGGGCATCTGCGCAGCACTGGCGAGCGAGCACCTCGCGGCGGTCCGGACGGGCCGCAGAGGACCGCACCGGATCTCCATCCAGGGTATTACCTACTCGCTCTTCCCGATCAGGGGACACGGTCGCGGTGCGGGCGGCCCGGCCGCCGCCCGCGACCTGCGCGAGACCGTGCTGTCCGACTGGCTGCTCGCCGTCGAGGCGGACGCCGGCGACTGGCCCGCCGAGCGCCTGGACCTGCTCCAGGGCGTCACCCAGCTGATCGCCGTGGAGCGCGACCGGCGCGACGCCGCCCGCACCGTGCGCCGCCGCCTCGCGCAGGAGGTCCTGGAACTGGTCCAGACGGGCGCCCCGCCCGCCGAGATCGCGGCCCGTCTGCGGGTGGCGGCCCCGGTGCTGCTGCCCGGACTGGGCGCCGCCCCGCACTGGCAGGTCGTGGTGGCCCGGGTGGACTGGGAGAACGGGGACATCCCCGGCGGTCCGGTGGCCCAGTCGCTGCTGGAGGAGATCCTCGTCGACCCGTCGGTCTCGGGACCGGAGCCGTCCGACCGGATCGCGGTGGCCCATACGGGTGACGAGGCCATCGCGCTGGTCCCGCTGCCCTCACTGTCCGGGGACGCCGGGGAGGACAAGGGCCCCGACTCGGCCCTGCACGCCGACGAACTGCTGGCGACCGTACGGGACCCGCTGGCGGCCGGCCTGGCCGACGACGGCCGGCTCACGCTCGGCGTCAGCGCCGCCGTGCACTCCGCCGAGGGGCTGCGCGGGGCGCTGGAGGAGGCCCGGCACGCCCGGCGCGTCGCGGCGGCCCGCCCGGGCCGGGTCTGCGCGGCGGGCCACCACGAGCTGGCCTCGCACGTGCTGCTGCTGCCGTTCGTCCCGGACGACGTGCGCCGCGCCTTCACCGCCCGGCTGCTGGACCCGCTGCGGGACTACGACCGGCGCCACCGGGCGGAGCTCATCCCGACCCTGGAGGCGTTCTTGGACTGCGACGGCTCCTGGACCCGCTGCGCGACCCGGCTGCACCTGCACGTCAACACGCTGCGCTACCGGGTCGGGCGAATCGAGCAGTTGACGGCGCGGGACCTGTCCCGGCTGGAGGACAAGCTCGATTTCTTCCTCGCACTGCGCATGAGCTGAGGAGATCCTTTGCACCCCCGGCCACGGCGTGGCCGGTGCGGCTGATGATCCGTCCGGACTTTGTGAAAGAGTTCACCCGACCCCTTGGCCGGAGCCTCCGATCCGTGCTCTCATTTCGCCCCAGGGCTCAACCAAGTGCTGCTTGATTGCTTCGGGGAGGGCAATGTGGCGGATACCGCCATGTCGGGAGCCGGTTCCACCGGGGGAGACGACCCCCTCCAGCGGGCGATATGGCGGCTGCGCTCGCGCGGCTGTTGGACCGACGCGGCAGCACTGCTGACGCCCCACGTCGGCCGGGCCGGCCAGGCCACCGCCGCGGTGCAGCGCACCGCGCTGCTGGTCGAGCGGTGTCTGTTCACCGGCCAGGGCTGGGCCGAGGCCGAGGACGCGCTGCGCGTCGCCGAGGCGGCCGCCCAGGACGACGACGACCGGGGCGCGGCGGCGTGCGAACGGGGCCAGCTGGCCTACGCCGCGACCGTACTGGGCGTACGCGACCGGGCCGACGAGGCCCGCTCGGCGCTGGGCCGGGCCGCGGCCCTGCTGTCCCCGGGCTCCCGGACCCGTCCGCTGCTGGACTTCCGCAGGGGCCTGGTGGCCGAGCACCTGGCGGACGCCCCGCAGTCTGCGCGGCCCGCGTACCACCGGGCGCACGCGGGCGCGGAGGCGCACGGGGACACCCTGCTGCTGTCGTTCACGTTCCGGCACCTGGCCGCGCTGGCCCTGCGGGACGGCGAGGTCGCGGAGGCCCGCAAGGGCTTCGCGGAGTCGCTGCGGATCCGGGAGGACCTGGGCTTCCTGATCGGCACCGCCCCGGCGCTGGCGGCCCTGGCCGAGGCCGAACCGGAGCCGGAGGCGACCCGGCTGCGCGCGGAGGCCCGCCGGCTGTTCCACCTCCTGGGCGGCATCCCCACCTGGCTCGCGGACCAGCTCCACCCGGCACCCGCGGTGTAGCCCGGCCGGCTCGGCGCCCGCCGGGGGGCACCGCCCGGCGGGGCCCGGGGCGAGGTCAGGAACCGGCGAAGTGTTCGCGCACCAGGGCCTCGACCACCGGGAGGTCCCGCGCGATCAGGGCCTCCAGCAGCGCCGAGTGCTCCGCCGCGTCGGCGACGAGATCGGCCCGCCGCACCCGCGCCGCGCCCGGCAGCGGCCACTGGGCGCGGCGGTGGAGTTCCTCCGCCACCTGGACCAGCTGGTCGTTGCCGGCCAGCCGTAGCACCGCCCGGTGGAAGGCCCGGTCGGCCTCCGCGTAGCCCGGCAGGTCGCCCGCGGCGGCCGCCTCGGCGGTGGCGGCGGCGGCCGGGCGCAGGGCCTGCCAGGACGCCTCGGGCACGGTACGGGCCAGTCGCAGCATGACGGGGACTTCGAGCAGGGCCCGGACCTCGGCCAGCTCGGCGAGCTCGCGCGGGGTGCGTGACAGGACGCGGAAGCCCCGGTTGGGGAGGCATTCCACCGCTCCCTCGGCGGCCAGCTGCTGCATCGCCTCGCGCACGGGGGTCGCGGAGACCCCGAAGCGCTCCCCCAGCGCCGGGCCGGAGTAGATCTCCCCGGGTACGAGCTCGCCGTCGACCAGGGCCGCGCGCAGGGCGTCGAGGATCTGCCCGCGCACCGAATGGCGCAGTACCTTCCGCTTTTGTTCCGGTACCCGGGCGTGGGCCGTTTCGTGCACTCGGTCCTCCTCCGGGTCGCGACCTGTCCCGAGAATAGGTGACGCGTCGCGCGAGGGGTGGGTGCGGACCGGCCGAAATCGGGTAAGGTAAGGCTAACCTGTTAACGATCGTGTGATCGGTGGTCCGTCATGGCCGTCTCGACCCTCCCGGCGCTCGCCCCCGCCCCGCCCGGCTCCGCGGTGGCCGATGCGTACGCCCGGCTGGCCGACGTGTACGGCGGACTGCGGGTCGTCGAGCGAGCCGCGCACGAACCCTCCCCTCGCGGTGCGGGGTGGGTCGGCGCGGACGAACTGGCGGCCGGCGGGGCCGCCCTGGACGCCTTCCTCGCCTGGGACGACGCCCAGGTCCTGAGGGATTACGGCACCCAGGCGCGGCCCGACGTGATCGCGAGCTTCGGGCTGCACCGGTACGCGTGGCCCGCCTGCCTGCTGATCACGCTCCCGTGGTTCCTCCACCGGCGGGTCCCCCGGCTCCCCGTCGCCGAGGTCGCCTTCCACCGGACCCTCGGCCGGATGACCGTCCACGTCGAGAGCTTCGCCTGCCTGCCGGACGATCCGGCGGCCGACCTCCCCGGGGCCCGTGTCGTGCCCGACGAGGAGGCGTTGCGCGCAGAGGTGCGGGCTGCGGTGGCCCAGCACCTCGAACCCGTGCTGGAAGGTTTCGCCCCGCGCATGCGGCGCGGCCGCCGCGCCCTGTGGGGCATGGTGACCGACGAGGTCGTCGAGAGCCTCTGGTACGTCGGCCACCTGCTCGGCGAGGAGCACCGGACGATGGCCGAACTGGAGGCCCTGCTGCCGGGCTCGACGGCCCCGTACACCGGCGGTGCCGGCTTCCGTACCCTCTCCGGCCCCGACGGCCGCGAACTGTCCACCCGCGACCGGGCCAGCTGCTGCTTCTTCTACACGATCCGCCCGGAGGACACCTGCGTGACCTGCCCCCGCACCTGCGACGCGGACCGCATCACGCGCCTGACGGCGGAAGCCGCCTGACCCCCGGCAGGAACGCCGGCCCGCGGACCGTTCCGGGCGGCCGGCTCCAAGCCACCCGTGGAGGTGGCGATATTCGAACGCAACTCTGGTCACACGGGCATCAGTTCGAGACACAACACCCTATCCGGCGGGGCCCGCACCCCGATGGCGTCCACTTGCCCCGAAACCCGCGTGCACGGCGCACCGGCTGCGCCACTATGGCGCCCGGAAAGCCGCACAGCCGCATACGCGAGGCAAGGGACATCCGCATGAGACTGACCGACATATCGCTGGACTGGCTGCTGCCCGGCAGCCTGCTGATCCTGGGCGTACTTGCGGCGGTTGCGGTACTGGCACGGGGCAAGCGCGAGAACGAGAAGGCCGCGGCCGACGACAGCTGGGAACGCAGCGAGGAGCGGCGGCGGCGCAAGGAGGCCGTCTACGGGACGGCCTCGTACGTCCTGCTCTTCTGCTGTGCGGCGGTGGCCGCCGCGCTCTCCTTCCACGGGCTGGTCGGCTTCGGCCGGCAGAACCTCAACCTCTCCGGAGGCTGGGAGTACCTGGTGCCCTTCGGCCTCGACGGCGCCGCCATGTTCTGCTCGGTGCTCGCCGTCCGCGAGGCCAGCCACGGCGACGCGGCCCTCGGGTCGCGCATGCTGGTCTGGCTGTTCGCGGGAGCGGCCGCCTGGTTCAACTGGGTGCACGCCCCGCGCGGTCTGGGCCATGACGGCGCTCCGCAGTTCTTCGCGGGGATGTCGCTCTCGGCCGCCGTCCTCTTCGACCGCGCCCTCAAGCAGACCCGCCGGGCGGCCCTGCGCGAACAGGGTCTCATCCCGAGGCCGCTGCCGCAGATCCGGATGGTCCGCTGGCTGCGGGCGCCCCGGGAGACCTTCGGCGCATGGTCCCTCATGCTGCTGGAGGGGGTCCGCACCCTCGACGAGGCCGTGGACGAGGTGCGCGAGGACAAGAAGCAGAGGGAGCAGGACCGGCACCGCAGGCGCGACCAGAACCGGCTCGACCGGGCTCGTATCAAGGCGCTGGGCCGGCAGAACCGGGCGTTCGGACGGTCTCGCGGCCGCCAGGTCGAACTCCCGGAGCTCACGCAGGGAGCTGGCTCCGCGCCGGTCGGCGCGGAGCCGGCCATACCGGAACAGGGACAGCTGCCGCTACGCCGCCGGCCCTCCCTGCAGGCCGTCAGCCACACCGAATTCACTGACGTGACCGGCACCCGGACGGTGGACCTCACCGCCGAGGACGACACCCAGACCATTCCCCGGCTGGACTCGCTGGAGCGCAAACTCAAGGACCTGGAGCAGCAGTTCGGCTGACAGGTCCGGACCAGGGGACACCCCGCAGGGCCCGCCCGTTCAGGCGGGCCCTGCGGCGTACGGGGCCGGGGCCGGGGCCGGGGCGGGGCCATCGCGGCGCCCGTCCAGCTCGAACCACACCACCTTGCCGCCGCCCAGGGCGAGCGCGTCCACGCCCCAGTTGTCGGCCAGCGCCTCCACCAGCACGAGTCCCCGGCCGTGCGTACCGTCGTCGGCGGTCGGTACGTACGGCCGGGGACGGCGTGGCGCATGGTCCCTGACCTCCACCCGTAACCGTGCGGCCGTGAGGCTGACGGACACCTCCGCGCCGCGGTCGGTGTGGACGAGGGCGTTCGTGACGAGCTCCGTGATCAGCAGTTCGGCCACGTCGGTGGCCTCGGTCCTGCACCGGTGGCGCATCAGCTCCCTGAGGGCCCGGCGTACCTCGCCCACCGCCTTCAGGTCCGCGCGACGCACGCTCCGGCTGACGCGCAGCGTCTCCGCCGCTCCCCCGTCCTCGACGCCGGACGGCTCGCGCGGTACCGGCGCGCCTCTCCTCCACAGCTTCCCCGTCTTCGCCCCCACCCGCACGGCGGTGTCCCTCCCGTGTCCGTCGCTCTCGAACAGGCCTACGGGATGCATGCCCCCGGGGTGGATCCGCACTCCTGCGGGCTTACGGACGGGGCACGTTGCGGAGGTTGGATCGAGCCATCCGGATCATCCGCCCCACCCCTCCGTCGAGCACGATCTTGCTGGCGGACCGTGCGAATCCGGTCACCATTTCGGCGCTGGTCTTCGGAGGAACCGACAGGGTGCCGGGGTCGGTCACCCCATTCACCAGAGCGGGTCCGCGATGCCGGAAAACCTCCCTCGAAGCCCCGCTGAGCTGCTTGGGCCTGTCCACACGGACCCCGTACGCGCCCGCCGCGCGGGCGGTCGCGGCGAAGTCCGGGTTCTCGTTCTCCGTCCCGCAGGAAGGAAGGCCGGAAACCGGCATCTCCCACTCGACCGTGCCGAGTGACGAGTTGTTGAAGAGGACCACTTTGACGGGGAGGTCGTACTGCACCAGGGTGAGGAAATCTCCCATCAGCAGGGAGAAACCACCGTCGCCGGACATCGACACCACTTGACGGCCGCGATCGGTGAGCTGTGCGCCGATGGCCTGCGGGAGGGCGTTGGCCATCGAGCCGTGGCTGAAGGAGCCGTTGATGCGCCGCTTGCCGTTCGGGGAAAGATAGCGCGCCGCCCACACATTGCACATGCCCGGGTTCGTCGAGGACCGAGGCCGCGAGGCGGGATGGATCGGCGTGCGCTTCTCCACCTTGTGCGTGTACGTCGTCACCACCGCACCTCCGGGGCCTCGCAGGCGGGCAGGCGGGCAGACGGGCAGACGTCACCCGAATGGAGTAATCCAGCGCGCCACCCGGATGGGTGAAGATCAAGCTGAGTAGAGGCATGCCTCAACCGAGACAATCCGTGAAAGGGAAACCACATGCGCATTCGACGAACTCTCGCCGCCGTCATCGCCACGGCAGCCCTCGCCGGACTCGGCCTCGCAGGTGCCGCCACCGCCACTGCTGCCCCCACCGCCACTGTCGCCGGAAGCCTCACCCCGGGTGAGTGCGAGCAGGGCGGCGGAACGGTCGACTGGGCGACCAACACCTGTAAGGGTGGCACGGGCGACGGGCAGATGGTCGACTGACACCACCTGGACGCCCCGCAGCCACGCGCCGCGGGGCGCTCCCGCGCGCGCACCGCACCCGCACGGTCGCCGCACGCCTTGCGCGTATCCCGGTCCCGACGGGGAGCCCTGACCCGGCCGGCCATGCTCGCGCCGGTTACGCCTCCCAGACCGCGGCGGCCGTACGGTCGTCGGCGTACCCCTTGAGGCGGAGCTGGGTGTCGGCGAGGAAGGCGGCGAGGCCGGGCGGCTCGGGCTCGGACCAGCGGGCGGCGAGCTCCGCCTGGAGGGCGGCCTCCTCCCGCATCGGCTCCGCGAGGCCGCCCGAGCACACGAGCAGGGTGTCCCCGGGTCTGGCCACGGAGGCCCGGAACCGGAAGGCGCTCCCGGGCTCGCCGGCCGTGTCGGCGGTGTCGGCCGGTCCGGCGGTGTCGGCCTCGGGCGGCGCCGCGGGCCGGGCGGGCCCGGGGGTCCCAGAGGTCCCGGCGGATTCCAGGTCCTGCCATTGGCCCGAACGGAGCCGGAAGAGTCCGCCCGCGCCGGCGCCGAAGGACACCCGGGTGCGGCATTCCGGGTCCACCGGCAGCAGCAGCCCGCGCAGGCCGGCCGTGTACTCCTCCTCCGCGAGCCCCAGCTCGGCGGCGCGGGCCCGCAGGCGTCCGTACCCGCGGTCGGTGAGCCGCTGGAGACCGGAGCGCAGGGCGTCGCGGCGCCCGGCCCTGATGTCGTCGGCCAGCCGGCCCTGGCTGCGGCCGACGGCCGCGGCGACCGTGCGGCACAGGTCGGCGGCGGCTTCGGCGGCGCCGGGGGCGGCCCGGTCGCCGCCGGCGAGGGCGACGAGCACCAGGGCGTGGTCGCCGGTGCCGAAGCGGGCGGTGAGCAGGAAGTCCCGGCGGGCCTCCCCGCGGTAGCGGGCGGAGTCGCCGCGCAGGGAGGCGGCGCGGAGGGTGCAGCCGCCGTAGCGGGCACCCTCCAGGACGGTGTCCGGAACCAGCGCGTCGAGGGCGGCCGGGTCGGCGGGCGGGAGCGGGCCCGGTTCGGCGGCGTAGGTGGGTGCGCGATCGCCGAGGTGACGCACCTCGGGCCGCGGTTGCGGTGCGGCGACGTCCGTGGCGGGGGCGGGCACCTCCTGGGTACGGTCCTCCGGGCGCGGCGCCTGGGCCCGCCGGGCGGGCGGCACGTCGACGCCCCCGAGGACGTAACCGGTGGCACCGCCGGTCCGCGGATCCCGCGGCTGCGCCCCGTGCCAGGGCTGCGCCCCACCCGGCGCCGGCCCGAACCGCTCCCCGGTCGGCTGACCGGAAGCCGGCAGCGGGGACCGGTACCCGGCTGCCGAGCCCCCATCCGCAGCCGACGGCCCACCCGGCCGGCCGGGGTCGGACCGCAATGCCGAAGCCGCCGACGCAGCCTGGTCGCCCGGCGCCGACGGTGGCGCGGCCGGCGGTGGCGGTGGGACGGAGGGTTGGCCGGGACCAGCACCCGCCGCCGACGGCGGGGCGTACCGCTCGCCAGGCGGGGCGGTCGATCCCGCGTCGGGCGGCGCGGACGGCGGAGCCGGTGGGACGCGCCACTCGCCGGGCGGGGCCGCCGCTCCCCCGTTGGGCGGCACAGTCGGCGGAGCCGGCTGGCCCGGCATGCCCGGAGCCACGGCCGGCGGTGGCGGTGGGACGCGCCACTCGCCGGGTGGTGCAGACCCTGCCCCGATGGATGGCGGTGCCGGCGGTGGGGCGGGCCGGTCGATGAGCGGGGCGGCCGCTCCCCGGGTGGGCGCCGCCGTCGGCGGAGCCAGCGGCGGCGCAGGTGCTTCCGGGGAAGGGCGTGGGGGTGGGACCGGGGTGGTCGGCGGGGGGCCGGCGGACTCGCGCCCGGCGAACGGCTCCGGGCGCGGGGACGGCAGCGGCCCGGCCGGGTCACCCGTCACGCCCGCCGCCGACCGGAAGCGGTTGTCGAGGGTGTCCCCCGGGTCGGGTGCCGGCCCCGCGTCCGGATCCTCGTAGAGCTTCTGCCACCAGTCGTCCGCGCCCTGCTGACTCATGCCCTCATTCTCGGCTGCCGGTGGGGGCGGAAAACGCCGAATGCACGAAAAGAGTCCAGGTAGCACGGATCATCGGACGCCGCACACCCGCGCGACAGGTTCCACTCTCGGCGAGGACGGCCGCCGCAGCCGCGCCGATCGCCGTGCGCGATATCGGGCCCATCGCTCTCCCCGGGTGAATTACGGCCAACTGCCGCATTGCGCGGCAAAGATGCCGCCCACATGACGTCCGGCCGCGGGATGTTGGTGCGGCGGTGGCGCAACCTTGGCAGAGGGGCGGGGGGTACGGCGATGATGTCGGCGGCGGGTTCGCGCCGTGGCCGCTTCCCGCCGGGCGGCGCTGTGTCGAAAGGTGGTGGACGGGTTGCTTGGTGCCATAGGCCTGGACGAGGGCCAGGAGTCCGCGTACCGCGCCCTGGTGGCGCTGGGCGCGGCCGAGGTCCCCGACCTGGCGCACCGGCTGACCCTGCCGGTGCCGCAGACCGAACGGACCCTGCGCCACCTGGAGCGGCACGGGCTGGCGGCGCAGTCCTCGGCCCGGCCCGGGCGCTGGGTGGCGGCGCCACCGGGTGTCGCGCTCGAGGCCCTGCTGACCCGGCAGCGGCACGAGCTGGAACAGGCGGAACTGGCGGCGGCGCTGCTGGCGGAGGAGTACCGGGCGGAGGCGGCCGAACCGGCGGTGCACGACCTCGTGGAGGTGGTGCAGGGCGCGAGCGCGGTGGCGCACCGCTTCCACCAGCTGCGGCTGGGCGCGGAGAAAGAAGTGTGCGCCCTGGTCAGCGGCCGCCCGCAGGTGGTGACGGGCACGGACAACGAGGCGGAGGACCGGGCCTCGGTGCGCGGCGTCGAGCGCCGGGTGGTGATCGAGCGGGAGGTGCTGACCCTGCCGGGCGGGATCCGGGAGGCCTCCTCGGCGCTGGCCCGGGGCGAACAGGTCCGGGTGACGTCGGAGGTCCCGACGAAGCTGGTGATCGCGGACCGGACCCTGGCCATGGTCCCGCTGACGGCGCACGGCGAAGAGCCGGCGGCGCTGGTCGTACACGCGTCCGGGCTGCTGGAGTCGCTGACGGGCCTGTTCGAGGCGGTGTGGCGGGAGTCGGTGCCGCTGCGGCTGGGCGCGGCCGGGTCGGCGGAGGAGTCGGGGGGCGTCCCGGACGCCACGGACCTGGAGATCCTGTCGCTGCTGCTGGCGGGCATGACGGACGCGAGCGTGGCCAAGCACCTGGAGCTGGGCCTGCGGACGGTGCAGCGGCGGGTCAAGGGCCTGATGGAGCTGTCGGGGGTGACGACCCGGCTTCAGCTGGGCTGGCACGCGTACGAACGCGGCTGGGTGGCCCGGTAGCCACCGGTCGGGCACGCTGAGCGGGTGGACGTGCCGCAGCTGCTCCTGGTGGGTCTGGTGCTGCTGCTCGGGCTGGTCGGGGTGCTGGTTCCCGGCGTGCCCGGGACCTGGCTGGTGTGGGCGGGGCTGCTGTGGTGGGCGCTGCACGAGCGGTCGACGCCGGCGTGGTCGCTGCTGGTCGCGGCGACGGCCCTGCTGCTGGTGGTCCAGGTGGTGAAGTGGCAGCTGCCGCCCCGGCGTACGCGCGGCCTCCCGGCCACCCCCCGGACGGCGGCCTTCGCGGGCGCGGGTGCGGTACTGGGCTTCGTACTGGTCCCGGTGGTGGGCGCGGTCCCGGGCTTCGTGGGCGGCATCTATCTCTGCGAGCGGCTGCGGCTGGGCGGGCACGGCGAGGCGTGGGCGGCGACGCGGGTGGTGATGCGGGCGGTGGGCACGAGCGTGCTGGTGGAACTGTTCGCGTGCCTGCTGGTGGTGGGGGCATGGGTGGGCGCGGTGGCGGCGGCCTGACCGCGGTGCCCGCTCGGATCGCGGCCGTGGAGCGTCCGGGCGGGCCGGCACCGACGGGGCCCGCCTGCCGGTCAAGATCATCAACGGTGCAGAATGACCCGTATGCCCATGACGAACGCTCCGAAGACGGCCACGGTCGACGATGCCCGTATGGTCGGCCGCACCCTGGCCGCCGCCTTCGACGACGACCCGATGATGCGCTGGTTCTTCCCCGACGACGCTTCTCGCGAGGCGGGGCTGAGCCGCTACTTCACCACGCTGTTCACCCGGCAGTACGTCCACCACGGCGTGTGCGAGCGCACCGACGCCGCGGCCTCCTTCTGGGTGTCGCCGGAGGGCCGGGAGAAGGCCGTGCCCGACGCGGAAACCGTCCGCGAGCTCCAGGACATCCTCGGCGACCGCGCCGGGCTGTTCCGCGAAGCCGTCGAGGAGGCCGCCAAGCACTCCCCCGCCGAGCCCCACTGGTACCTGGCCGTGATCGGTGCCGACCCCGCCGCCCGGGGCCAGGGGCACGGGGCGGCCCTGCTGCGCTCGGGTCTGGCCCAGGCCGACGCGGCGGGCCTGCCGGTCTACCTGGAGTCGTCCAAGCCCGACAACCTGCCCTTCTACGAGCACTTCGGCTTCACCGTGCTCGGGGAGGCCCGGCTTCCCGGGGGCGGCCCCGCCCTGTGGGCGATGCGCCGCGCTCCGCGCACCCCGGCCGGAGGCTGACACCACCCCAGGTGCCGGCCGCGGTCGGCACCGGACATGGCGGCCCGGTGGGCGGAAGCGGTCGCCGCGAGGGGGCTACGCTCGAAGTCCCCGAGACCGGCCGCCGCCACCGTCCACCGGAGCAGCCATGGACACGCCCGCACCGAACCCGCCCGCCGAGCCGGCGGACGCCGGCGAGCCCGCCTGCCTGCTGCACCTCGTCTGCGACGCGTGCGGATACCTCGACCCCGACCGCGGCGCCCGCGACTGCCCCCGGTGCGGCGCCCCGTCCCCGGATCGCACGTAGGGCGTCTGTCCCCGGCCGCCTACTCCCGCCGGGCCGGGCAGCCCTGAGGCGGCCTGGCCCAGCCCGGCGGGCGGCCGGGTCAGACCCGGCCGCCGCGCTTGGCGGAATAGTTGGCCCGGCCCTCCGCGGACTTCAGCCGCCAGTCGCGGCGGATCTCCGACCGCAGCCGGGCGTCCGTCTTCGCGACGATCCGCTGGTTCTCCCGCAACAGCTTGCGGTAGCTCTCCAGGCGCCGCTCCGGCAGGGTCCCCGATTCCAGCGCGGCGAGCACCGCGCAGCCCGGCTCCGCCTCGTGGGCGCAGTCCTGGAAGCGGCACTCGGCGGCGTAGTCCTCGATCTCGGAGAAGACCTGTCCGACCCCCGCCTCCGCGTCGAACAGCCCGACACCGCGCAGGCCCGGGGTGTCGATGAGGACCCCTCCGCCCGGCAGGACGAGGAGGTTGCGGGTGGTCGTGGTGTGCCGGCCCTTGCCGTCGACGTCACGGGTGGCCTGGACCTCCATGACGTCCGCCCCGAGCAGCGCGTTCGCCAGGGTGGACTTGCCCGCGCCGGAGACGCCCAGCAGGACGCTGGTGCCGTCGGCGACGATCGCACCCAGGACGTCGGCGCCCTCCCCGGTGTGGGAGGAGACGGTGAGGACCTGGACGCCCGGGGCGGTGGCCTCCACGTCCTGGACCAGGTGGCCGAGGGTGGCCGGGTCCGGGACGAGGTCCGCCTTGGTGAGGACGATCAGCGGCTGCGCACCCGACTCCCAGGAGTCCGCCGACGTACGCAGCAGTGCCTCACCGCTCGAACTGGACATCGCGAGCGCGAGGAACCGTTCGATCCGCCCGAGGTCGAGTTCGACCGCGAGCGACACACAGATGACGATGTGGTCGATGTTGGTGGCCAGCACCTGGCCCTCGGACCGCTTGGACGACGTCGACCGGACGAAGGCCGTACGGCGAGGGAGGATCGTGCGTGCGTACCGGGGATCAGCGCCTTCAGGGTCGACGGCGACCCAGTCCCCCGTGCACACGACCTTCATCGGGTCACGGGGAACGACGAACTCGGTGTCGGCCCGGATGACGCCGGCGGGGGTGGCGACGTCGCACTGACCGCGGTCGACCCGTACCACCCGGCCGGGTACCAGGCCCTGCGCGGCGTACGGAGCGAACTCAGCCTCCCAGTCGTCGTCCCAGCCGTGGACGGCGAGCGGGTGCTGGATCGCGGAAGAGGAAAACGGGTGGAGCGGAGCGTTGGACAAGGGGAACCCTTCGAAGGGTGGCCCCGGCGGCGCGCTCCGAGCGCGCGGATCGAGTGGGTGTCAGCCGGAGACCACAGGGGTGGGAACGATGAACTCCTGAATGCGGGCAGAGCCCGTCACCGTGACAGTCATCAATGTCCTCACCTCCTGCTTCTTCTCGACGAACCAACACCGTGCCCTCGGCAACGACACAGCCGCGCCTTGGGACGAGCAGAACCATAGCCCCACCCCAGGACACGGCACCACCGATTAAATTCCGGGCCCCGGGAGCGCGCCGAGCCCGCCCTCACCATCGCGAAAGGTGAGGGCGGGCTCGGCTCCTGCCCTGTCCGTCGGCTACGAGGGCCAGCGGTCGGGGAGGCTGCTGCCACCGTCGGCCGGGAGCACCCCGTGGTCCGGCGTGATCGTGTGCCAGGGCCCTTCCGGGTCTTCCCGTGTCAGGAAGAGGATGACGCGCCGGCCCTCGCGCAGCGGATCCCCGTCCGGGTAGGGATCTCCGCCCGAACACTTCTGGGGTGCGGAAATGACCTTGAGGTCGGTGTGACCGACGTCCTCCCCCTTCAGAACAGGCAGCCCCTTGTTGCTGACCGAGTAGGCGTGTGCCTCGGTACCGAAGATCGCCTCGTTTCCCACCCTCTTCGTGATGTCCGCGGTGATGACGTAGTCCGCGGCTTCGAGGGCTTCCTGCGGATCGGCGTAGACGGGCCACTCAGGGCACGCGTCGCCCGCGGCGTCGGAGGCCGAGGAGCAAGCCATCAGGCCGCCGAGGAGAATGGGGACCAGAAGGAGTCGTGCCTTCATGGTGGACGTCCTGTTCTCGTCACCCCCGGACTCATCCAGTGGCGAGCGTTCCCATGTTGTACGTGGAGCTGTACCCGATCCAACTGTAGTGCTTCGCCCCGAACGTTCCGGAGTGCACGCCTCGTGCCACGTTGCCCGTGGAGCTGCTGGCAACCGCGCCACCGCTGTCACCACCTGCGCTGGAGTAGGAGGCGGCGGACTGCCCGTAGACGACGCAGCTACAAGTGTTGCTGGTGTGGCTCGCGTTGGTGGAGGAAATCGTCCCGCAGCGCGCGTTCTCCGAGTTGCGGCCGAAGAGGCAGGCAACGGCACCGACGGAACCCAGCGATGATCCCGTCACCACCCGGGCCTTGTTCGAGGCGTTCTGGTACAGCCACGGCTGGCTGTTGCTGGGGATCGAGATGAAGCGCATGTCGGCGTGGGTGCCGTTCGTAAGGGCGTTGGTACCGGTCAGGGAGCCGTAGGTGGCGCTGCCCGAGGCGACCGTGCCGCTGTTGGTGCCCCACCAGCAGTGTCCGGCAGTCAGTGCTCCGCGGACACCGCTGCGGTTCACCACCCAGCCGATGCTGCACAGCCCGTTCGACTTGCTGATACCGACACCACCGCGGCGAGGCGAGTCGCAGGCGTTGCGGGAGGTGCATGCTTCGTCGCCCCCGTCGGCCTCGGTGACGACCGAGGGAACGCCGAGTCGGGCCAGGGCGTCGCGCACGGCGTCCTGCACGATTCCCCGGCGGAGGACCACCTTGAGCCCGTTGGTGGTCACGTCCTCCTCGACGGCGACGACCGGGATCTCGGTGCCGCCCGCTTCGGCGGCCCACTTCCACACCGCTTCCATGGCACCGGTGAGTTCGGCAGTGGAGTGCTCGACGACCCGGAATTCGACGTCGGAGGCCGAGCTACCCGACTTGAGGGCTGCTTCCGTGAGCGCCGCCTGCGCAGTACCCGCCGGCAGGGCGTCGGCGAACTGGACAACCAGGCGCCCGCCGCGACGGTTGTCGAGGAAATGTCCGGCAAACTGCGACTGCTGGGAAAAATCACGGACATGCGGCTCGACCGCGGACACGAGCGCGTCACGACGCTTCATCTCCGCCGCCTCGGCAGCGGTTCCGATGAACCCCCACTCGTTGAGGAGGGGCTCCGTCCGGGCACCCGCTGAAGACTTCAGGGATTCCCGGTCCCGGAGGATTGCGTTCAGCTTGCTCTCCGAGGACTCGAGACCGAGCTCCCGGCGCAACCGCAGGGACTCCGCGACGTCCGTTCCATCCACCTGAAGCAGCGGATTTTGCAGGGACGTGGACGCGGGGCTCGCCACTGCGGGAACAGTTGCGGGGATGGCCATTCCGGCTACTGTCAGAATGGCCAACAATATAGATCTGGCTCTCATTTAAACCCTCCGCGAAATGAGCACTCGGTACGAAAAGTTCCCCACGGGAGCTTCTTCGGGTCACTTCCCGGAAACCTGAGGCGCAGTCAACACCTGCGGAGACGGTAGGACTTGCGTGCCTGCATTTCAAGGGCCACAGAAATCGGACTATCTTGTTCCGCGAGGCGGGGCGGGCGCCGCGCGCAGCGTAGATGAGCAGCATCACGCCCGGTCGACCCATCTGGTCCTGTGGCCGGAATTCAACCCCGAACCGTCTCGATCCGCCCTGGTGCGACCGCACGATCCCACCGGAAAGAGAAACGGACACCACCACGGCACTCTCGCCCGCGTCGCAGCCGGTTTCGGAAATCCGCCGCACCGCCCGCACCTGCGTCACGGCCGTGACCGGCCGTCTCACCGAGTGCGAACGCGCCGGTGTCCGCCGGCCGGACCGCCCGCCTCCACAAGATCATCTGCTGCGAGCGGCAGGGTGCCCCGATGCCTGCCGACCGCGTCCACCGGGGCGGCGCGGTGCTCAGGTTCCCGAGGTGTTCTCCCTCCGGCTCTCCGTGCCGCTTTCCGCATCCTCAGCCGCGTGCTCCGCCTGGTGCTCCGTCGAGCCGCCGGGCCAGCACCTGGCCCGGCCAGTCCCCGGACAGGAAGGGTTCGGTGGGTGTGAAGCCGCTGCGCACGTAGAACGCGACCAGTTCACCCCCGCCGCCCGCCCAGCAGTCGACGCGCAGGAGGGCGATGCCGGCCCGCCGGGTCTCTTCGGCGGCGTGCGCCAGCAGGGCGGCGCCGATGCCCCGGCCCGCGTACCGCCGGTCGGAGACCAGCAGCCGCACGTACCGCTCGGGCTCCCCGGCCGGCGCGATCGGCAGCCCGGGGCTGGGCCCGGAGTCCAGCACCAGGGCTCCGACGGGCACCCCGGCCAGCTCCGCGACGTACGGGGTGTTCTCGGTGGTGTAGCGCTCGACCCGCTCGGTGCCGCCGGGCCGCTGCGAGTACGGGATCGTGCCCCACTGCTCGGTGTTGCCGCGGGCGTTCATCCAGGCCACGGCGGAGTCGAGCATCTCCAGCAGGGCCGGTGCGTCCGCCGGGCCGCCCGGTCGGATCCGTATCCCGTGGTGCGCGCTCTTCACGCCGGAAGCCTATCCGGGGAAGCGGACCGGCAGGCGTCGCTGCCCGGGGTGCCCTGCGGGCAGCACGGCCCAGGGCGCTGCGTGCGGCGCGTCCGGCGGAGGCCGACGGCGTCGGCGAGGCGCCGGCCCCCGCCCCGGCGACCCGGCGGCCGGCGGTCCGGCCGTCAGTGTTTGCGCAGGCGCGAAGAGTAGTCCTCCGGCGGCAGGAACTTCGACCAGCGCTCCGGGAACTCCGACGGCATGCCCTCGTCCTCGTCGTCCTCCGACTCGCCCTCCGCCATCGCCCGCCACGCGGCGGCCCGCGCGATCAGCTGCGCGGCCTCCGCCTCCCGGGCCCGCTCGTTCACCTCGCGCGCCGCCGCCGTCGCCACCGACGGCCAGACGCGGTCGATCGCGGCGTTGACGGCCGCCCCGACGAGCACCGCGAAGGCCGAGATGCCGATCCAGAGCAGGACGGCGACGGGCGCGGCCAGGGAGCCGTAGATGGTCGGCCCCTCCACCGTGTTGGTGAGGTAGATCCGCAGCAGGAACGAGCCGAGCACCCACATCGCCAGCGCCACCAGCGCACCCGGCACGTCCTCGATCCACGGCGAGCGCACCGGCACGGACACGTGGTAGAGGGTGGTCAGGAAGGCGATGGACAGCAGGGTCACGGTCGGCCAGTACAGGACGGCGATCACCTCGGTGCCCCACGGCACCAGCCGGACGACGGCGTCCGGCCCCACCACCATCAGCGGCAGCACGATCGCGCCGATCAGCAGGGCGATGACGTACAGCAGGAAGGCCAGCAGCCGGGTCTTGACGATGCCGCGGTGCCCGTCGAGCCCGTACATGACGGTGATGGTGTCGATGAAGACGTTGACGGCCCGGGATCCCGACCACAGCGCGAAGGCGAAACCGAGCGAGATCAGGTCGGGTCTGCCGCTACGGGTGACGTCGTCCAGGAGGGGTCTGGCGATGTCGTTGACGCCGCGGTCGGACAGGACCGTGCCGACCGCGCGCAGGATGTTCTCCTCGATGCTCTCGACGGTACGGGTGTCCGTCCACCCGTCGACGTAGCCGAGCAGGCCCAGCAGGCCCAGGAAGAGCGGGGGGAGGGAGAGCAGGGTGAAGAACGCCGCCTCGGCCGCGAGCCCGAGGATCCGGTACTCGATGCACGAGTTGACGGTGTCCTTCAGCAGCAGCCAGCCCATTTTCCGCTTCGAGACGTTGCGGTAGAGGGCGCGGGCCCGGTGGAGCCGTCCTGGGATCCGCTCGGGTGTTTCTTTTGCTGGCTGCACGTCCTTACGGTATCCGCATGGCAGCCACCACCCACACAGTCAGCAACCAGGCCCCGCCCCTGGTGGGGCACGACGTCTACGGCGGCGACCGGGCCCTGAGCGAGGGCGTCGAGCGTCACCTGGCGTCCGCGGATCCCGAACTCCGGGACGGGATAAGGCAGGAGCTCACGGACCTCGGGCACGCGGCCGGTTCCGCGCAGGCCCAGGAATGGGGCGCGCAGGCGAACGACAACCCTCCGAAACTGCGCACGCACGACCGGTACGGGAACCGGATCGACGAGGTGGAATTCCACCCTGCGTGGCACCGGCTGCTCGGGCACGCCGTGGGCGCGGGGCTCACCGACGCCTGGGGGCGGCCCGCCGGGCACCTGCGCCGCGCCGCCGGCTTCTTCCTGTGGTCGCAGGCCGAGGCGGGCCACGGCTGCCCGGTCTCGATGACGCACGCGGCCGTGCCGGCCCTGCGGGCCGATCCGGCGCTCGCCGCCGAATGGGAGCCGCGGCTCACCTCGCACGTGTACGAGCAGGGGCTGCGGCCGGCGGCGCAGAAGGCCGGCGTGCTCTTCGGCATGGGGATGACCGAGAAGCAGGGCGGCAGCGACGTACGGGCCAACACGACGACCGCCGTGCCGCTGGACGCGTCCGGCGAGTACCTGCTGACCGGGCACAAGTGGTTCTGTTCGGCGCCGATGTGCGACGGCTTCCTGGTGCTGGCGCAGGCGCCGGGCGGGCTGACCTGCTTCCTGGTGCCGCGAGTGCTGGAGGACGGCACGCGCAACGTCTTCGCCATCCAGCGGCTGAAGGACAAGCTGGGCAACAGGTCGAACGCGTCGAGCGAGGTCGAGTTCGACGGGACCTGGGCGCGGCGGGTCGGCGAGGAGGGCCGCGGGGTGCGGACCATCATCGAGATGGTCGCGGCGACCCGGCTGGACTGCGTCATCGGCTCGGCCGCGCTGATGCGGCAGGCGCTGACGCAGGCCGTGCACCACGCGGAGCACCGCTCTGCTTTCGGAGCGCTGCTCATCGACCAGCCGCTCATGCGCAACGTGCTCGCGGACCTGGCCCTGGAGTCGGAGGCCGCCACCACCCTGACGCTGCGTCTGGCCGCCGCCTACGACGCCGGGACCGAGCAGGAGAAGGCCTTCCTGCGCCTGGCCGTGCCCGCCGCCAAGTACTGGGTGACCAAGCGCTGTACGCCGATGGTGGCCGAGGCCCTGGAGTGTCTGGGGGGCAACGGCTACGTCGAGGAGTCCGGACTGCCCAGACTGCTGCGCGAATCCCCGCTCAACTCCATCTGGGAGGGTTCCGGGAACGTCCAGGCGCTGGACGTACTGCGCGCCCTGCAGCGCGAGCCGCAGGCGCTGAACGCCTTCCTCCAGGAGGTCGGGCTGGCCCGCGGAGCCGACCACCGGCTGGATTCGGCCATCAAGGACCTGCTGACGGATCTCGCCGATCTGGAGGGCATCGAGGCGCGGGCCCGCCGGGTCGTGGAGCGCATGGCCCTGGTGCTCCAGGGATCGCTGCTGGTCCGGTGGGCTCCGCCGGAGGTCGCGGACGCCTTCTGCGCCTCGCGGCTGGGCGGCGACTGGGGTACGGCCTTCGGCACGCTGCCGCACAGCCTGGATCTGCGCGCGGTCGTGGAACGGGCGCGGATCGCAGGCTAGGAGGGAGCCCCCGTCGGGCTCCCCTGCGGTCCCCAAACCGCTCCGAGCCGGGATCCGGGCCCGTCGACCGGGACAGAGGTGGCGCCGCGCCGACTCGGCACCACCTCTGATCCGAAGCCCCGAGGAGGAGCTGTCACGCCGCTCGGGCGACGTCCGGACATTTTCGGTCGGACGAACGGGACTTGGCGAGAGTTGCATACCGTTGCAACCCTTGGGTCGGCTGCCGTCCGTCGGGGGCGCCGGGGAAGCGGCCACCCAGGACGGCCCGGGCAGCTGAGGACCGCCGGGCGGCCGGCGTCGTACGTCCTGTTCGCACGGGGAGGTTCCGGTGGCCGACACCACAGGCATCACGGTCGATGTGGCACGCATCTCGGCCATGCACCCTCGGGAGGCCACGCGTCTGCTCAAGGGGGTGCGCGCGGCCGCGCTGGCGGGCGACCGCCCGCCGGCCGCACCCCGGCCCGAGATCGCGGAGTCCTGGCGCCGGATGCTGGCCGGCGGCGTGCACCCGGACCGGGACGCGCGCTCGCGGATGCTGTCGGCGGCCGAGACGGAGGAGCGGCGCCACGTCTCCCCGCTGCGGGAGGTGCTTCCCGTGCTGCGGGAGGGACTGCTGCCCGCCCTGGACGGGGCGCTGCACATCATGGTCGTCGCGGACGCGGACGGGCGGCTGCTGTGGCGGGAGGGGCACAGCTCGATCCTGCGCAAGGCCGACCGGCTCGGCTTCGCGGTCGGGGCGGACTGGAACGAGGCCGTGGTCGGCACGAACGGGGTGGGGACCGCCCTGGTGGCACGGCGGCCGGTGCAGGTGTTCTCGGCGGAGCACTTCGTCTCCAGCCACCACGAGTGGACCTGCGCGGGGGCGCCCGTGCGCGACCCGCGGGACGGGCGGCTGCTGGGCGTGGTCGACGTCAGCGGGCCCCTGGCCACCATGCACCCGGCGACGCTGGCCTGGGTGAGTTCGGTGGCGCGGCTCGCGGAGCGGGAGCTGCGGATCCGGCACCTGGAGTCGCTGGAGCGGCTGCGGGCGGTGGCGGCGCCGCTGCTGGCCCGGCTGCCGGGGCGGGCGGTGGCCGTGGACCCGCACGGGTGGACGGCCGCGGTGACGGGGCTGGCCCCGGCGGAGCGGGTCCCCCTGCCGAAGGACTTCGCGCCGGGCCGGGTGTGGGTGCCACAGCTCGGCGACTGCGTGGCGGAGCCACTGCCCGGCGGCTGGCTGCTGCGGATCGCGCAGGAGCGTACGGGCCCGGCGGCGACCCGGGTCGTACTGGACCTCAGCCGGGCGGGCGCGTGGTCGGCGACGGTGTACGGGTCGTCCGGGAGCTGGTCGCAGGAGCTGAGCCCGCGCCATGCGGAGCTGCTGTTCCTGCTGGCGGAGAGCCCGCGGGGACGGTCGGCGGCCGAGCTGGCCGCGGAGGTCTTCGGTGACCCGACCCGCACCGTGACGGTCCGGGCGGAGCTGTCGCGCGTCCGACGGCACCTGGCGGGCGTCCTGGCCCACCGGCCGTACCGCTTCGCCGAGGACGTGGAGGTGGAGCTGATCCGCCCCGAGGACCCGGCCGCGCTGCTGCCGCACTCCACGGCCCCGGCCGTGGTCCGGGCCCGCCTGGGCCGGACGGGGCCCGGCATGATTCCCTGAGCTGCATGAGCACCATCACACTCACCACCTGGTCGCTGGAGATGACCTCTCCGGCGGACCTCGTCCCGGCGGCCGCCACGGGCCCGGAGATATCGATCGTGCGGTCGGAGGTCCCCTCCCCCGAGTTCAGCCGCTTCCTCTACGCCTCCGTGGGCGGCGACATCCACTGGACGGACCGGCTGTCCCTGACCCGCGCGCAGTGGGTGGAGCAGCTCGACCGGCCGGGGGTGGAGACGTGGGTGGCGTACGACCGCGGCACGCCCGCGGGGTACGTGGAGCTCGACCCGCAGGACGACGGCGTGGTGGAGATCATGTACTTCGGCCTGCTCCCGGACTTCCGCGGCCGCCGCATCGGCGGGCACCTGCTGTCCGTGGGCGTCGAACGGGCCTGGGACCTGGCGTCGCGCTGGCCGGAGCGCGAGCCGACGCGGCGGGTGTGGGTGCACACCTGCAGCCAGGACGGGCCGACGGCGATGGCGAACTACCAGCGGCGGGGCTTCAAGGTCTTCAAGACGGAGACGGAGGAGAAGGCGGAAACCCGGACGCCGGGCCCCTGGCCCGGAGCGTAGCCGCTGCGCGGGCTCTGCGGACGGTCCGGCCTCGGCTCGGCTTTCGGCTGCGAGCCGCGCGGTACGGGATTCCGGGGGTGGCTCGGTGGCTGCCTCTGCCCTGGCCGGGCGGTGCGGGGGGTTTCCGGGTGCGGGCCGGTGGCCGCGCCTCAAACGCCGGCGGGGCTGGGTGGTGTCCTGGGGCGGAGCGGGAGAGGGGGTGGGGGTGCGGGGCCGCCGGGGGGTGTCTCCTCGGCTCGGCGCGTGCGGCCCTGTCCCGGCCGCCGGGCGGCGGTACCGCCTCGTCCTGCGGGGACACCCCCCACCGTCCCCACACCCCCACCGGGCAGCTCCCGCCCACCCCGGACGAGGCGGGTCGGGGCCCTCCCTCGGCGGGGTCGGGCCGTCTCGGGCGCAGCCGGGGCCGCCCCCACCCTCCTCCTTGGCGGGGTCGGGCCGTCTCCTCCGCAGCGGGGCCGTGGGGCGGGGACACTGCGGGGGCTCCCCGCAGGACGAGGCGCGACCAGAGCCGTACGTTCGAGCCATGGCCGCACGCGCCGAGCCGAGGAGAGCCCCCGGAGGGGCACCGCCCCACCCCACACCACCGCCCACCCCGAAACCACCGCCGCACCACCCAGCCCCGCCGGCGATTGAGGCGCGGCCACCGGCCCGCAGATGGAGAACACCGGCACCGCCCGGCCAGGGCAACGGCAAGGGTGACGCCCGTCACTGCGTCCCAGCATGCGGGACCAGTTCGTCCGTATCCTGGACAGTAGTGGACTCCTCCAATCGGCCCATGACACGCTTCCGCCATGAATGGAGCTGGAATTGCCTTGGTGAGTCGGCGGCACGTCGACCTCGGCCGCATGTCCAGCGCCATCTGTCCGGCGTGCTGACGGAACCAGCAACCGCCGCACATCGCCGCAATCCCGGCATCGTCGCCGTGGAAGTGTCGATCATCGCAGTCCCCTGAAGGCCGAATTCCGCCCTGTCCGCCGGTCACCCCGGCTCGGCGCGGACGATCAGCCGCACCCGCTCAGCGTCCAGGGGTCACGCCACCCCGCCCGCTTCACCCGCCCCTGCCCTGAGCCGCCCAAGAAGGACGTACCGCCATGGCCGCCACCCCCGAAACGCCCGCGCCCGCCGCCGCAGCCGCCGCGCGCCGCAAGACCGGCCGTCACCGCGGCGAGGGACAGTGGGCCGTCGGACACCACACGCCCCTCAACGGCAACGAGCAGTTCAAGAAGGACGACGACGGTCTCAATGTGCGGACACGCATTGAGACGATCTACGCCCACCGGGGCTTCGACTCCATCGACCCCAACGACCTGCGCGGCCGCATGCGCTGGTGGGGCCTCTACACCCAGCGCAAGCCCGGGATCGACGGCGGCAAGACCGCGATCCTGGAGCCGGAGGAGCTGGACGACAAGTACTTCATGCTGCGCGTGCGCATCGACGGCGGCCGGCTGACCACCGAGCAGCTGCGCGTCATCGGTGAGATCTCCGAGGAGTTCGCGCGCGGTACCGCCGACCTCACCGACCGGCAGAACGTGCAGTACCACTGGATCCGGATCGAGGACGTCCCGGAGATCTGGCGCCGGCTGGAGGCCGTCGGCCTGTCCACCACCGAGGCCTGCGGTGACACGCCCCGCGTCATCCTCGGTTCGCCCGTCGCCGGCATCGCCCAGGACGAGATCATCGACGGCACGCCCGCCATCGACGAGATCTACCGCCGCATCGTGGGCAACAAGGACTTCTCCAACCTGCCCCGCAAGTTCAAGTCCGCGATCTCCGGCTCGCCGCTCCTCGACGTGGCGCACGAGATCAACGACATCGCGTTCGTGGGCGTGAACCACCCCGAGCACGGTCCCGGCTTCGACGTCTGGGTCGGCGGCGGCCTGTCCACCAACCCCAAGCTCGGTGTGCGCCTGGGCACCTGGGTCTCGCTCGACGAGGTCCCGGACGTGTACGAGGGCGTCATCTCGATCTTCCGTGACTACGGCTACCGCCGGCTGCGCACCCGCGCCCGCCTGAAGTTCCTCGTCGCCGACTGGGGCGCGGCCAAGTTCCGCCAGGTCCTGGAGGACGAGTACCTGAAGCGGAAGCTGACCGACGGCCCCGCGCCCGAGCAGCCCTCCGGCCAGTGGCGCGACCACGTCGGCGTCCACCAGCAGCAGGACGGCAAGTTCTACGTCGGCTTCGCGCCCCGCGTGGGCCGCGTGGACGGCGCCACCCTGGTGAAGATCGCGGACATCGCCGAGCAGCACGGCTCCGGCCGCCTGCGCACCACCGCCGAGCAGAAGATGATCGTGCTCGACATCGAGGCCGACCGGGTCGACTCGGTCGTCGAGGCGCTGGAGGCGCTGGACCTGCGGGTCAAGCCGTCCCCGTTCCGTCGCGGCACGATGGCCTGCACCGGTATCGAGTTCTGCAAGCTGGCCATCGTCGAGACCAAGGCGCGCGGCGCCTCGCTCATCGACGAGCTGGAGCGCCGCCTGCCGGACTTCGCCGAGCCGATCACCATCAACATCAACGGCTGCCCGAACGCCTGCGCCCGTATCCAGGTGGCGGACATCGGTCTCAAGGGGCAGCTGGTCCTGGACGACGACGGCAACCAGGTGGAGGGCTACCAGGTCCACCTGGGCGGCGCCCTCGGCCTGGAGGCCGGCTTCGGCCGCAAGGTCCGCGGCCTCAAGGTCACCTCGGCCGGTCTGCCCGACTACGTCGAGCGGGTCGTCAAGAGCTACGAGGAGCAGCGCGAGGACGGCGAGCGCTTCGCGGCCTGGGTCGCCCGCGCCGACGAGAAGAGCCTCTCGTGAGCGAGCGAGCCGCCCCGTTCTACTGCCCGTACTGCGGCGACGAGGACCTGTTCCCCCACGAGACGGGTCACGGCGCGTGGGAGTGCAGGGCCTGCAACCGGGCCTTCCAGCTGAAGTACCTCGGGCTGCTGGCCCGGGGCGTGCAGTCGGGTCCAGCGGGAGGGGACGAGATATGACCACCACTCAAGACGCGAGTCTCAAGAATGCCGCTCTGAAGGCCGCGACGCTCAAGGAGCTGGCCGAACAGGCCGGCCGTGACCTGGAGGACGCCTCCGCGCCGGACATCCTGCGCTGGGCGGCCGACACCTTCGGTGCGAAGTTCGCCGTGACCTCCTCCATGGAGGACGCGGTCGTCGCGCACCTGGCCTCGCAGGTGTTCCCGGGCGTGGACGTGGTCTTCCTCGACACGGGCTACCACTTCGAGGAGACCATCGGCACCCGGGACGCGGTCGACGCGGTGATGGACGTCAACGTCATCACGCTGACCCCGCGTCAGAGCGTGGCCGAGCAGGACGCCGAGTACGGCCCGGGGCTGCACGACCGGGACCCCGACCTGTGCTGCGCGCTGCGCAAGGTCAAGCCGCTGGAAGAGGGCCTGACGGCGTACGACGCGTGGGCGACGGGACTGCGCCGCGACGAGTCCCCGACCCGGGCGAACACCCCGGTGGTCGGCTGGGACGAGAAGCGGCAGAAGGTCAAGATCTCGCCGATCGCCCGCTGGACGCAGGACGACGTGGACGCGTACGTCGCCGAGCACGGCGTACTCACCAACCCGCTGCTGATGGACGGCTACGCCTCCGTCGGCTGTGCCCCCTGCACCCGCCGTGTGGCGGAGGGCGAGGACGCGCGGTCCGGCCGCTGGGCCGGGCGGGGCAAGACCGAGTGCGGACTGCACGGCTGATGACGACCAGCGAAGAACTTACGGAGACAGAGCAGATGAGCGTGAGCGACCAGGGCGCCACCGTGTGGCTGACCGGGCTGCCGAGCGCGGGCAAGACCACCATCGCCTACGCGCTGGCCGAGCGCCTGCGCGCCGAGGGCCACCGCGTGGAGGTGCTCGACGGGGACGAGATCCGCGAGTTCCTCTCCGCCGGCCTGGGCTTCAGCCGCGAGGACCGGCACACCAACGTGCAGCGGATCGGCTTCGTCGCCGAACTCCTCGCGAGCAACGGCGTCAAGGCGCTGGTGCCGGTGATCGCGCCCTTCGCGGACAGCCGCGAGGCCGTGCGAGGGCGGCACGCCGCCGCGGCGACCGACTACCTCGAAGTGCACGTGGCCACCCCGGTGGAGGTGTGCTCCGAGCGTGATGTGAAGGGTCTGTACGCCAAGCAGGCGGCGGGCGAGATCTCCGGTCTGACCGGGGTCGACGACCCGTACGAGGCACCGGAGTCCCCGGACCTCCGTATCGAGTCGCACACGCAGACCGTGCAGGAGTCGGCCTCGGCCCTGCACGCGCTGCTCACCGAGAGGGGTCTGGCATGACGACGACCGTCGCACACGTCCACGAGGAGACCGACGCGCCCTACGCGCTGTCGCACCTCGACGCCCTCGAGTCCGAGGCCGTGCACATCTTCCGTGAGGTGGCGGGCGAGTTCGAGAAGCCGGTGATCCTGTTCTCCGGCGGCAAGGACTCCATCGTCATGCTGCACCTGGCGCTCAAGGCGTTCGCGCCGGCGCCGGTGCCGTTCTCGCTGCTGCACGTCGACACGGGCCACAACTTCCCCGAGGTGCTGGAGTACCGCGACCGCACGGTCGCGAAGCACGGGCTGCGCCTGCATGTGGCGTCCGTCCAGGACTACATCGACGCGGGCAAGCTGCGCGAGCGCCCGGACGGCACCCGCAACCCGCTGCAGACCGTCCCGCTGACCGAGGCGATCCAGAGCCTGAAGTTCGACGCCGTCTTCGGCGGTGGCCGCCGCGACGAGGAGAAGGCCCGCGCCAAGGAGCGGGTGTTCTCCCTGCGCGACGAGTTCTCCCAGTGGGACCCGCGCCGCCAGCGGCCCGAGCTGTGGCAGCTGTACAACGGCCGGCACGCCCCCGGCGAGCACGTGCGCGTCTTCCCGCTGTCGAACTGGACCGAGCTGGACGTGTGGCAGTACATCGCCCGCGAGGGCATCGAGCTGCCGGAGATCTACTTCGCCCACGAGCGCGAGGTCTTCAAGCGCAACGGCATGTGGCTGACGGCCGGCGAGTGGGGTGGCGCCAAGGAGGGCGAGACGCCCGAGACGCGGCTCGTCCGCTACCGCACCGTCGGTGACATGTCCTGCACCGGCGCCGTCGACTCCGACGCCGTCACGCTCGACGCCGTGATCGCCGAGATCGCCGTCTCCCGCCTCACCGAGCGGGGCGCGACCCGCGCCGACGACAAGATGTCCGAGGCCGCGATGGAAGACCGCAAGCGCGAAGGGTACTTCTAGACATGACCAGCACCACCGATCAGGTCGCCGGGCTCGACGACCTCGCAGCGACCACCCTGCTGCGCTTCGCGACCGCCGGTTCCGTCGACGACGGCAAGTCCACCCTGGTGGGCCGGCTGCTGCACGACTCCAAGTCGGTCCTGACCGACCAGATGGAGGCCGTCGAGGCCGTATCCGCCCAGCGCGGCCAGGAGGCCCCCGACCTGGCGCTGCTCACCGACGGCCTGCGGGCCGAGCGGGAGCAGGGCATCACCATCGACGTCGCGTACCGCTACTTCGCCACCGCGCGCCGCCGGTTCATCCTCGCGGACACCCCCGGGCACGTGCAGTACACCCGGAACATGGTGACCGGTGCCTCCACCGCCGACCTGGCCGTGGTCCTGGTCGACGCCCGCAACGGCGTGATCGAGCAGACCCGCCGGCACGCGGCCGTCGCGGCCCTGCTGCGGGTCCCGCACGTGGTCCTCGCCGTGAACAAGATGGACCTCGTCGGCTACCAGGAGTCGGTCTTCGCGGCCATCGCCGAGGAGTTCACGGCGTACGCCTCGGACCTGGGCGTCCCGGAGATCACCGCGATCCCGATCTCCGCCCTGGCCGGCGACAACGTCGTGGAGCCGTCGGCGAACATGGACTGGTACGGCGGCCCGACGGTGCTGGAGCACCTGGAGACCGTCCCGGTCAGCCACGACCTCACGGCCTGCCCGGCGCGTTTCCCGGTGCAGTACGTGATCCGCCCGCAGTCGGCGGAGCACCCCGACTACCGCGGCTACGCGGGCCAGATCGCCTCCGGCGTGCTGCGCGTCGGCGAGGCCGTCACGGTCCTGCCGTCGGGCCGTACCTCGGTCATCGAGGGCATCGACGCGCTGGGCGAGTCGGTGGACATCGCCTGGGCGCCGCAGTCGGTGACGGTGCGTCTGAAGGACGACATCGACATCTCGCGCGGCGACCTGATCGCGCCGTCCGCGACCGCCCCGGCCACCACGCAGGACGTCGTGGCGACGGTCTGCCATGTGGCGGACCAGCCCCTGTCCGTGGGCGCCCGGGTGCTGATCAAGCACACGACCCGCACGGTCAAGGCGATCGTCAAGGAGATCCCGTCGCGGCTGACCCTGGACGACCTGTCCCAGCGCCCGGAGCCCGGGCAGCTGGTGGCCAACGACATCGGTCTCGTGGTCGTCCGTACCGCCGAGCCGCTCGCGCTCGACGCGTACGCCGACTCCCGCCGCACCGGGTCCTTCCTGCTGATCGACCCGGCCGACGGGACCACCCTGGCGGCGGGCATGGCGGGCGAGTCCTTCGCTTCCAAGGCCGAGCCCGCCGGTGCCGCGGCCGAGGCGGACGACGACGGGTGGGACTTCTAGACCATGTTCGCCGATCTGTACGCGACCTTCGCGAAGGAGGGCGGCCGCGTGGGCAGCGGCGCCCTCGGCAGCGGTCAGGGAGGGGTGTCGCGATGTGCGCGATGACCGCCCGCCCCGAGCCGTTCCCGTCCCTCCACCGAAGAAGACCCGCGCCGTAGTACGACGGCGCGGTGAGAGGAAGTCCTCCCGTGCCTGACACCGTTACCCTCCGCACGTCCCTGCGCCGTGGCCTGGCCGCCGCCGCTGCCCTGCCGCTGCTGATCGGCGCGCTCGCGTCCTGCGGCTACGGTTCCCAGGCGCAGGACGCAGCCGGTGAGAAGGCGAACGCCTCGGCCGCGGGCGGCAGGAAGCTGTCGGCGTCCGAGGTGCGGATCGGGTACTTCCCGAACCTGACGCACGCCACCGCCCTGGTGGGTCTGCAGGAAGGCCTGATCCAGCAGGAACTCGGCGGCACCAGGATCAAGCCGCAGTCCTTCAACGCCGGCCCGTCCGAGATCGAGGCCCTCAACGGCGGGTCCCTCGACATCGGTTTCATCGGCCCCTCGCCGTCGATCAACGGTTATGTGAAGTCCAAGGGCTCCAACCTGCGGATCATCTCCGGCTCCGCCTCCGGCGGCGTCAAGCTCGTGGTGAACCCCGACAGGATCAAGACCCTCGACGACCTCAAGGGCAAGAAGATCGCCACCCCGCAGAAGGGCAACACCCAGGACGTCGCGTTCCTGAACTGGATCGCGGAGAAGGGCTGGACGGTCGACCCGGAGTCCGGCAAGGGTGACGTCTCCGTCGTCCGCACCGACAACAAGGTCACCCCCGACGCCTTCAAGCAGGGCTCCATCGACGGTGCCTGGGTCCCGGAGCCCACCGCCTCCAAGCTCGTCACCGACGGCGGTTCGGTCCTCCTCGACGAGACCACCCTGTGGCCCGACAAGAAGTTCGTGATCACGAACATCATCGTGTCGCAGAAGTTCCTCAAGGAACACCCGGACGTCGTCGAGGCCGTCCTCAAGGGCACGGTGAAGACCAACGAGTGGATCAACGCCAACCCCGACAAGGCCAAGGCCTCCGCCAACGCCAAGCTCGCCGCCGAAGGCGGCAAGCCCCTGGACGCGAAGGTCATCGACCCCGCCTGGCAGAGCATCCTGGTCACCGACGACCCGCTCGCCTCCACCCTCAAGGCCCAGGCCGACGACGCCGTCCAGGCCAAGCTCATCGAACAGCCCGAACTGGCCGGCATCTACGACCTGACACTCCTGAACAAGGTCCTCAAGGCCGCCGGCAAGCCCGAGGTCTCCGACGCCGGCCTCGGCACCAAGTAACCCCCGCATCCAGCAAACCCCAGGAGGTGACGACCATGGCCACCACACTCGCCAAGGCTGCCCAAGACACCCTCGACACCACCGCGCACGCCGCCCGGATCGAGCACGTCTCGAAGTCCTTCTCCGGCCCGGCCGGAACGCAGCTCGTCCTGGACGACATCAGCCTCGATGTCGCTCCCGGCGAGTTCGTCACCCTCCTGGGCGCCTCCGGCTGCGGAAAGTCCACCCTGCTCAACCTGGTCGCCGGCCTCGACCGACCCACCGCCGGATCCATCGACACCCCCGGCGGGCGCCCCGCGCTGATGTTCCAGGAACACGCCCTCTTCCCCTGGCTGACCGCCGGCAAGAACATCGAACTCGCCCTCCGGCTGCGCGGCGTCGCCAAAGCCGACCGCAGGCCCGAAGCCGAACGCCTCCTCGAACTCGTCCGCCTCACCGGCGCCCACGGCAAGCGCGTCCACGAACTCTCCGGCGGCATGCGCCAGCGCGTCGCCCTCGCCCGCGCCCTCGCCCAGGACAGCCGCCTGCTCCTGATGGACGAACCCTTCGCCGCCCTCGACGCCATCACCCGCGACGTCCTGCACGGCGAACTCACCCGCATCTGGGAAGAGACCGGCCTGTCGGTCCTCTTCGTCACCCACAACGTCCGCGAAGCCGTCCGCCTCGCCCAGCGCGTGGTCCTGCTCTCCTCCCGACCCGGCCGGGTCGCCAGGCAATGGACCGTGGACATCCCGCAGCCACGCCGCATCGAGGACGCCGACGTCGCCGAACTGTCCCTCGAGATCACTGAACACCTGCGTGGGGAGATCCGCCGCCATGGCCAGCACTGAAACCAAGCCGAAGGCCGATGACCTCGCCGGCCTGGAAGCCGGCCTCGACGCCCTCGACGCCGTCCCCACGCACCGCACCCCGCTCCGTGAGGTCCTGGTCAAGAAGGCCCTGCCGCCGTTCCTCGCCGTCGCTCTGGTCCTGCTGGTCTGGCAGGTCCTGGTCTCCCTGAAGGTCACCGACGAGACGAAACTCCCCGCCCTCTCCGCCGTCTGGCACAGCCTGTCCGACATGTGGCTGAAGGGAACCCTGCTGGAGGTCATCTGGACCTCCGTCTCCCGCGGCCTCCTCGGCTTCCTCCTCGCCCTCGCCATCGGCACCCCCCTCGGCCTCCTCGTCGCCCGCGTCAAGTTCGTCCGCGCCGCGATCGGCCCCATCCTCCAGGGCCTGCAGTCCCTGCCCTCCGTCGCCTGGGTGCCCCCGGCCGTGCTCTGGTTCGGCCTCAACGACGCCATGATGTTCACCGTCATCCTGCTCGGCGCCGTCCCCTCCATCGCCAACGGCCTCGTCTCCGGCATCGACCAGATCCCGCCCCTCTTCCTCCGCGCCGGCCGCACCCTCGGCGCCACCGGCCTGCACGGCGCCCGGCACATCGTCATGCCCGCCGCCCTCCCCGGCTACATCGCCGGCCTCAAACAGGGCTGGGCCTTCTCCTGGCGCTCCCTCATGGCCGCCGAGATCATCGCCTCCTCCCCCGACCTCGGCCTCGGCCTCGGCCAACTCCTCGAAAACGGCCGCAACAACATCGACCTCCCCGGCGTCTTCCTCGCCATCATCCTCATCCTCGTCGTCGGCATCGCCATCGACCTCCTCATCTTCAGCCCCCTCGAACGCCACGTCCTGCGCAGCCGCGGCCTGCTGGTGAAGAGCTGACCGGCATGTCGCCCGTACTGCTGGTCATCGCCCACGGCAGCCGCGATCCGCGGCACGCCGCGACCGTGCACGCCCTGACCCGGCGTGTGCGGGCGCTGCGGCCCGGACTGCGGGTGGAGACGGCCTTCCTGGACTTCAACGCCCCGCGGGTCGAGCAGGTGCTGGGGGCGCTGCACGCCGACGGCGTGCGCGACGTGGTGGCCCTGCCGCTGCTGCTGACCCGCGCCTTCCACGCGAAGGCCGACATCCCGGCGGCCCTGTCGGAGGCGCTGACCCGGCTGCCGGGCCTGGCGGTCTCGGTGGCTGACGTGCTCGGCCCGTCCCCGCTGCTCGTCGAGGCGCTCGAGCGCCGGCTGTCCGAAGCCGGCATCACCCCGGCGGACCGCGCCACCACCGCGGTGGTGCTCGCGTCCGCCGGATCCACGGACCCGGAGGCGATCGCAGTGATCGCTGAAATCGCGCGGGAGTGGCGGCACACCGGTTGGTGCGCCGTGCGGCCTGCGTTCGCCTCCGCCGCTCTGCCCCGTACGGAGGACGCCGTACGGGCCCTGCGCGCCGAGGGCTTCGCCCGGGTGGCGGTGGCCCCGTACGTCATCGCCCCCGGCCGGCTCCCGGACCGGATCGTGGCCGGCGCCGGGGCGGCGGGCGCCGACGTGGTGGCCGACGTCCTGGGCGCCGCCCCGGAACTGGCCCTTCTCCTGCTGCGTCGCTACGACGCGGCCGCGGCGGCACCCGCCCGGCTCCCGGCTCTCACGGCGTGACGGCCTGAGAACCGCCGCGCCGGCTACGCCCGGGCGGCGGCCTCGTCGGCCAGGGCCGTCAGGTCCGCGATGGACATGGCGCCCGGCGGCAGACCCTCGCGGGCGAAGATGTTCGCCGCGTGCCGCAGGACGTCATTGACCGGGGTGGGCACCCCGTGCAGCCGGCCCAGCAGCGAGATCTCCCCGTTGAGGTAGTCCGCCTCCACCGAGCCCGTGCCGCGGGCCAGGCTCTGCCAGGAGGATCCGCCCCGGACGCCCGGCGGCTGCTCGACCTTCCCGTCTCGGGCCTGCGACTGCTCCGCGTCCGAGGCGTATGCGATGCCGGCCGCCCCGAAGGCGGCCTTCGCCTCGCGGACGGCCCGCAGCAGCAGTGCCGCCTTCGCGGGGTCGGGCTCCGGGCCGGTGGTCGCCTGGATCGCGTTGCTCAGGTTGCCCAGCAGCTTCGCGTACTTCCACCGCATGACGTCCTCGACCAGCGGGGCCTCGAAGCCGGCCTTGGTCAGGTCCGCCGCGACGGTCCGGGCGAGGGCGTCCGTGCCGCCCGCGGCCCGGCCCAGGTGCAGGATGCCGGTCAGGGGGGTGCACAGCGCCGAGACCACGCCGGGTTCCAGGAAGGTGGCGGGCAGCCAGACGCACACCCCGTACACGCGTGCGAAGCGCCGTAGCGCCAGCCGCTCGCTCTCCACGCCGTTTTGCGCGCAGAACACCGGGAGCCGCTGCGCGGCCGTACCGCCGCCGGCGACCTCCGCGTCGCCCCAGGTGTCGAGCGCGGCGATGGCGTCCTGGGTCTTCACGGCCAGCAACAGCACGTCGTCCGGGCGGAGTTCGCCCAGTTCGTCCGGTCCGGTGACCACGTCGAGCCGGTGCACCCGGCTCCCGTCGGCGGTCGTGAGCCGCAGTCCCCCGGCCCGGAGGGCCTCCGCGTGTGCGCCGCGTGCGACGAGGACGACCTCGCCGCCCGCCTCCGCGAGCCGTCCGCCGATGGTGGCGCCCACGGCGCCCGCGCCGATGATGATGTACCGCATGCCGATGAGCCTGGCACACCCCACCACCCACGTCGCCCCCGGGGGCGGTCACCGGCGTCGCGTCCGACCGGGGCAGGATGCTCCCATGGGTGGGGACGGAGAGGCCGTGGCCGAGGCGGTCGCGCGCGAGATGCAGTTGATGAGTCCGGGCGTGCGGACGTCGCGGGTCCTGACGGACCGGCTCCTCGATCCGGAGTTCGTCGAGGTCGGTGCCTCGGGCCGCCGGTGGGACCGGCGGGCGATGCTGGCGGCGCTGCCGGAGATGGAGGGCGGCGCCGAGGACGGACCGCGGTACGAGCCCGCCGGTATGACGGGGGTCGAGCTGGCGCCGGGGGTGGTGCACCTCCTGTACGAGACCGTGATCGACGGGCGGCGGGCGCGTCGGAGTTCGATCTGGCGGCGGTCGGACGACGGGGCCGGGTGGCGGCTGTACTACCACCAGGCCACGCCGGTGCCGGACGCGTAGACGCCGGTCAGGGGCCGGTCAGTTCCACGAGCTTGGCGACGGTGTTCCAGTTGCGGGTGGTCACGTCGATGCCCTTGACGACGGCGGGCCGGGCGAGGGCTTCGGCCAGCTTGGAGCGGCCGAGGCCGTCAGGGACGTAGAGGTAGAGGACGCGGTCGCCGAGCCGGTACTCCTCGGGGAGGAACGCGGCGCCGTCGAGTGCGGCGAAGCGTTCCGGGCCGGGCTGTTCGGCGAAGAAGGTGGCGTGGAGCTGCTTCCCCTCCAGTTCCGCGGCCGGGAAGGGGCAGGCCTCGGCGACGGCGCGCAGGTACGCGCCGTCCACCACCAGGCACGCGACCCGGAAGCCGAAGTGGGCCTCGATGGCCGCCTCCAGCTCCCGGGCGAGGGCCACCGGGTCGGTCTGCGCACTGCTGAACACGGCGTTCCCGCTCTGCAGGTACGTCTGCACGTCCCCGTGCCCGAGTCCTTCCAGGACCGTGCGCAGTTCCGCCATCGGGACCTTCCTGCTGCCGCCGACATTGATCCCGCGCAGCAGCGCCGCGTACTTGGTCGTCACCGTGGCCTTCTTCGTCATGGGGGCACCTTAGGGGTCGCCTATGACAGTTCGGCCTCGATGAGGTCGGCCGCCTGGTGCGTGCCGCCCTCGGCGGCCATTGCGGCCCGGATCTCCTCGGCGCGGGCGGCGACGGCGGGGTCGGCGACGAGGGCGAGGACGGCCTCGCGGAGGGTGGCCGCGTCCGCTTCGGCCATGGGGACGTGCCGGGCGACGCCGAGGGCGGCCAGCATGTCGGCGTTGCCGAACTGGTCGACGGCCTGGGGGACGGCGACCATCGGGGTGGCGGTGGCGAGTCCCTCCTGGCTGCCGCCGGCGCCGGCGTGGGTGATGAAGGCGTCGGCCTGGCGCAGGATGTCCAGCTGGGGGACCCAGCGGTGGACCTCGACGTTGGCGGGGATCTCGCCGAGGTCGGCCTCGTCGGTGAACTTGCCGATCTGCAGGACGACGTGCCAGTCGGGCAGGTCCGCGAAGGCGTCCATGCAGGCGCGGTAGAAGGCGGGCTGCTTGGTGAAGGCCGAGCCCAGCGAGACCAGGACGACCTTCTTGCCGTGGGCGGCATCGGGCCGGCTCCAGGTGCCCTGGGTGGCGCTGCGGTCGCCCTGGCAGGCGCCGACGAAGGTGTGGACGGTCTCGTCGACGCGGTCGGCGTGGGGCTGCAGGGCCTTGGGGATCAGGACGAGGCTGCGGCGGGGGCGGCTCTGGAAGCGGTCGACCTGGTCGCCGAGGCCGTTCTCGGTGAGCCATGCCGCGAACTTGGCGTAGTACGCCTGCCCGCGCTCGGAGGCCTTCAGCCCGGCGAACATCGGCTCGGCCACCTCCTGTTCGTACCCCTCCCAGGCGACGAGGTTCGGGGAGAGCGAGACGGCGGGGACGCCCCAGCGGTGGGCGAGCACGGGCGCCGGGTAGGAGGTGATGTCGTGGATGACGAGGTCCGGTTCGTCGCCCTCAAAGGCGGCGGCGAGCTGCGGGAGGACCTGGACGGCGTCGTTCAGGAAGGGCTCCAGGTTGTCGATGAGTTCGGTGCCCCAGGCCTCCGGGTCGTCGTCGGTGGGGAGGGTGGAGGTGTAGATCACCGGCGTGGCGCCGGTCTCGGCGACCTTGTCGGCGAAGGCGGCGGGGATGGCGTAGCTGACGCGGTGGCCGCGGGCGACGAGCTCCCGGATCACCTCGATGCTCGGGTTCACGTGCCCGTGGGCGGCGATGGAGAACATGGCGATGTGGGCGGGCTTCGCTGAGGTCATGCACCGACCTTAACGAGACGATACGTCTCGTGCAACTATTTTCGGGATTCTTCTCCCTCGCCGGACGGGGCGCGGCACGGCTCCAGGACGCGTTCGACATCGACGGCGAGGCTTTCGAGCCAGGCGAGCGCCCCGAAATACCGCGACGGCGCCACGCTCTCGGGCGTATCGGGGTACGGCCACTCCCCGCCCGCCCCGGCCTCCGGGGACTGCTGCCCGGCGGTCGAAGGGGCCGCGGCGTCGGCGGCGCGCGCGGGAAGCCATCCGGCGGTGGCCGCGGGCGGCTCGGACCGGGCGCGGCGGGACGCGGCGTACATCGCGGCGACGAGTTCGGAGGTCCGGCCGCCGAGCCGGTCCCGGTGCACCGGGTCGAGGACGGGTCCGGAGCGGGCGAGCAGCCGGCGCGAGCCCCACAGCACGTGATGGCCCGTCATCATGGCCGCCTGCCAGTCCGGTGCCCCTTGCGCCGGCGCCCTCGGCTCGCCCTGGCGCTGTGCGTACGCGCTCTCCGCCAGGGACAGCGCTCGCTGGAGCGCCCGGTCGTCGGGCGTGGCACCCGGGACACCCGCCACCACGGCGGCCGTGGTGCGCTCGACCGTCTCGGCCTCCCGTTCCAGCAGCTCGGCCACGGCCCGGTGCAGCTCCGCCTGGGCTCCCCGCGGCCAGGCGAGCAGTCCGAAGACGACGCCGATCATGCTGCCGATGATCACGTCCATGATCCGCACCTCGGCCAGCCGCCAGGTCACCGGTGCCAGCTGCGCGAAGACGAAGGACACGACGAGGGTGAACATCCCCTGGGCCCAGCCCACGCCTCGTACCGGCCCGACCCGGAAGGCGACGACCATGACGACCGGCAGGACCACGGCGTAGACGGTGGTCCGCCCGCCGACCAGGGCCAGTACGCCCGCGGCCAGGAGCGCCCCGAGCAGCGTGCCCGTGAGTGCCTGGCGCACGGTCGCCCGGGTCTGCGCGGCCGTGGTCCGGGTCAGGCTGAGGACGGCCAGCATCGCCCAGAAGCCGTGCGGCAGCGATTCCACGCCCGCGACGGTCCGGGCGGCGCCGAGCGCGAGGGCGATGCGGACGGCGTTCTGGAAGTACACGGAACGCGGTCCGGCATGGGCCCACAGCCGGTGCCACCACAGCAGGGGCGCTCCTTGGCCCGCGTACCAGAAGCGGACGGAGTCGGTCCCGCCGGGGATCCGCGCGCGCCGCCCCCGTACCGCCAGTTCCGATGCGTCGGCGTAGGCCACCGCGGCGTCCGCGACCTCCAGCAGCGCGGCCCGGCGACGGCCGCGGGCGGCCGTCAGGCCCTGCCGCTCGTGTTCGGCGCGGTCCGCGGCCTCCTCGCGAAGCCGCCGCAGGGTGAGGGCCTCGTCATTGGTGCGGCCGGTGCCGGAGAGGAGGGCGGCCGTCGCGGCGGCGGCCCGGCCGACCGCGTCCAGCAGGTCCGCCCCGGGCTTCAGCGGGGCCTTGCCCGGGGGCGGTGGCGGCAGGTGCTGCATGCGGCCGAGGAGCGTACGGACGGCCAGACCCGTATGGGCGAGGGCCCGGTCGCGCAGGCCCGGCCCGGCGGGGCGGTCGGCCTCGTCGGTCCGCAGGGGGCGCAGCGACTCTCCGGCCTCGTGGACGGCCGCCACGGTGGCGGCGGACAGGGTGTACGGTGCCCGCCCCAGCTCGTCCGCGCAGCGTACGGCGACCATGCCCGCCTCGGCGGCCCGCTGCCGGTAGGTGGGGCCGCGCGGTTCGGGCAGGACGAAGAGCTCGGCGAGGACCAGCAGGACGAGTCCGAGGGTGACGCCCAGGAGCCGCTGGCCGAGGGTGTCCGGGGCGTAGGGCGGGAAGCTGGGCATGATGTAGAGCAGTTGCAGCCCGGGGGTCGCGCCGGCGGCTCGGGGACCGGCCGCCGCCACGAAGGCGAGGACGAAGCCGATCAGCAGCATGCCGGCGACCGCGGTCCAGGTCCGTACCGCGAGGAAGGTGCCGGCCGTCACCAGCAGCCAGATCGCGGGCGTCGTCCGGAGCATGACGGCCGCCCGCTGGCGCCCGGTCCCGGGGATGTGGGAGAGCGCCGCCATCGACACGACGCCGAAGAGGGCGTACGTGGCCGCCACGGGCTGGTCCAGCCCGTAGAGGAACAGGTAGAAGCTGCCGCATGCGGCGAGGGTGGTGCGGATCGCGCGCCGCGCCACCGTACCGGGGCCGCGGCCTGCGCGTCCGTCGCGTTCGGCGCCCACCACTCCAGCATCGGGCCGTCGGCGGGAAGCCACCACCCGCCCGCGTGCGGGCGGCGGGACTTGCCGTGGGGGAAGGACTCCCGCTTTAATGAATGAACAGTCATTTATATGGCGACCGAGGGAGGTGGGCGGCGGTGGGACGCCCCCGGGGGATCGAGGACGAGGTGATCCTGCGCGCGACCGCGCGGGTCATGGGCCGGGTGGGGCCGACGGGGCTCACCCTGGCCGCCGTGGCCCGCGAGGTCGGTCTGGTGCCCGGCACCCTCGTGCAGCGGTTCGGGTCCAAGCACGGTCTGCTGCTGGCGCTCGCCGACCGGTCCGCCGAGGAGGCCGGCGAGCTGGCCGCCCGGGCGCGCGGGGCGCACGCGAGCGCGCTCGACGCCCTGGCGGCGCTGACGTCGCAGAGCTTTGCCGGGATGGACACGCCGGAGAGCTTCGCCCACCACCTGGCCTTCCTGTGCACGGACCTCACCGATCCGCAGCTGTACGAACGCGCCCTGGCCGTTCACCACGCCCAGCGGCGGGCCATCGCAGCGCTGCTGGCGGAGGCCGTCGCCGCGGGCGAACTCCGCGCCGCGACGGACGTCGCGGCCCTGGCCGGCACCGTGCAGGCGATCACCGCCGGCGCGGGCCTGACCTGGGCCGTCGAACGCAGCGGCACCCTCGCCCAGCGGCTGCGGCGCGAACTCCACGCCGTACTGCACCCCCATCTCCCGCCACGGCACGGTCACGAACCGGAGGAATCATGACCACCGACACACGCCCGCTCGCCGGAAAGGTGGCCCTGGTCGCCGGCGGCACCCGCGGCGGCGGCCGGGGCATCGCCGTCGAGCTGGGCTCCGCCGGAGCGACCGTGTACGTCACCGGGCGCAGCAGCGGCGCCGGGCGCTCGGACCTGGACCGTCCGGAGACGATCGAGGACACGGCGGCGAGGATCACGGCCGCGGGCGGCCTGGGCATACCCGTACGGACCGACCACAGCCGTCCCGAGGAGGTACGGTCCCTCGTCGAGCGGATCGCCGCCGAGCGGGAAGGGCGGCTCGACGTGCTGGTCAACTCGGTGTGGGGCGGCGACCCGTTGACCGACTGGGAACGCCCCCTGTGGGAGCAGGACCTGGAGACCGGCCTGCGGCTGCTGCGGCAGGCCGTGGAGACCCATGTGATCACCAGCCGGTACGCGCTGCCGCTGATGGTCGCCCGCGGGAGCGGCCTGGTGGTCGAGGTCACCGACGGCAACACCGCCCGCTACCGCGGCACGTTCTTCTACGACCTGGCCAAGTCCGCGGTGATCCGCCTCGCCTTCGCGCAGTCCGCCGAGCTGAAGCCGCACGGCGTGGCCGCCGTGGCGATCACCCCCGGGTTCCTGCGGTCGGAGGCCGTGCTCGACCACTTCGGCGTCACCGAGGCCGACTGGCGCGACGGGGTGGCGCAGGACCCGGACTTCGCCCACTCCGAATCCCCCGTGTATCTGGGCCGGGCGGTCGCGGCGCTGGCGGCCGACCCGCAGATCATGACCAAGACCGGCCGGGCGCTGGCGACTTGGGGCCTGTACGAGGAGTACGGGTTCACCGACGCCGACGGTACCCGGCCGGACTTCGCCGCCCACTGGGCGAAGAACCTGGAGGCGGAGTACGGCCCGCTCGGCGACCCCCTCTGACCGGAGCGTCCGGGCACGTCCCATCGCGTCCCGCCGTGTCAGGGCGGTGGTAGAACAGCGGCATGGACGAAGCGCTGGCGAGGAACGTACTGGCGGCGGCGGGCCTCACCGGCGGCGGGCGCCGGGAGGCCGAGCTGCTCGCGCTCGGTGAGAACGCCGTGTTCGCGGTCGGCGACCTCGTGGTCAAGGTGGGCCGGGAGGCCTCGCTGCTGGAGCGGGCCGAGCGCGAACTCGTGGTGGCCGACTGGTTCGCCACGGCCGGCGTCCCGGCGGTCCGCGCGGCGGAACCGAAGCCGCGGCTGGTGGGAGGGCATCCGCTGACCCTGTGGCACCGTCTCCCGGACGCGGTGCGGCCCGCGCGACCGGAGGACCTGGCGGTGCTGCTGCGGGCCGTCCACGCGCTGCCGGAGCCTCCGTTCGCCCTGCCGGCGCGGGACCTGCTGGGCGGGGTCGAGCGCTGGCTGCGGCTGGCGGGGGACGCGATCGACCCGGCCGACGCGGCGTACCTGCGCGCCCGCCGGGACGCCCACGCGGACCGGGTGGCGGCGCTGACCCCGCACCTGCCGCCGGGCCCGGTCCACGGCGACGCCCTGCCCCGCAACGTCCATGTGGGCCCGGACGGCCCGGTCCTGGTCGACCTGGAGACCGTATCGGCCGACCTGCGCGAACACGACCTGGTGGTGATGGCCCTGGCCCACGACCGGTACGGCGTGCCCGCCGGGGAGTACGAGGCCTTCGTGGCGGCGTACGGGTGGGACGTCCGCGACTGGGCGGGCTGCGCGGTCCTGCGCGGCGCCCGCGAGACGGCCGGCTGCGCCTGGGTCGCCCAGCACGCACCCGGCAACGCCGCCGCCGGGGCCGAGTTCCGCCGCCGCGTGGCCTCACTCAGGGCGGGCGACCAGCGGACGCGGTGGCATTCGTTCCAGTAGATGGCGGGTACGGCGCGGACCTGCGAGTATCCGCGGATGATCACACTCTCCGATGACCTCGGACACCTTTCCTACGTCGTCACCGGCGACGGGCCGCCCGTCGTGCTCGTGCACGCCGGCATCGCCGACCACCGCATGTGGGACGCGGTCGTGCCCGCCCTCGCGGAACGGCACACCGTCATCCGCTACGACCTGCGCGGCTTCGGGCAGTCCGCTCCGCCGAGCGGCCCGTTCCGGGAGACCGACGACCTGCGCCGGCTCCTGGACCACCTCGGCCACGAGCGTGTCCGGCTCGTCGGCGCGTCCTGGGGCGGCCGCGTGGCCGTGGACTTCACCCTCACCCACCCGGACCGGGTCCACTCCCTCGCGGTGCTGGCCGCACCGTGGCCGGGATACGACTGGTCCGCGGAGATGATCGCGTACGACGCGGCCGAGACGCGGGCGCTGGCCGCCGGCGACCTGGACGCGGCCGTCGCGACGAACCTCGACATGTGGGTGCGCGGACCGGCCCGCGCCTGGGAGGACGTCGCCACCGCACTGGCCGACCGGCTTCGCGAGCCGATCCGTACGTCGCTGGTGAACCAGGACGTCGTCGGGGAGCACTCGCAGGGCGTCGTGCGGGGCGACCTGTCCGGTATCGCGGTCCCCACCCTGGTCGGGATCGGCACGCTCGACGTCGCCGACTTCCAGGACATCGGCCGCCGCTACGCCTCCGAGATCCCCGGCGCCGTCCTGATCGAGTTCCCCACCGCCGCCCACCTCATCGCGATGGACGCCCCCGCCGAACTCACCGCGGCACTGCTCCCGTTCCTGGGCCGCTAGGGGGTGTCCTTGCGCCGGCCCGATCGGCCGGCGCAAGGACGGGGTTTCCGGCGCTACTTCGTGTAGTAGCCGGCCACGTCGGCGATCAGATCGACCGCTCCCGCGTTGTTGTAGAAGGTGACCCTCCCGTTCACCACGGGGACGATCACGAGGTTCGGAATCGTCTGCCCGGTGGTGAAGTTGAGGTTCGACGCACTGGTACGGGTCGTACCGTCCGGGAACACCGACACGTAGCTGTCCGTCGTCGGGTCGGTCGCCGTCACGTTCAGGACGACGGCCGTGACACCCGACGCCGGGATCCCCGCCGTACCCGCGACCTGCAGGGTCACCGTGCCGCCCTGGCCGACCTTCGCCTTCGGCACACCCTGGCCGGCCCGCGTGTCCATCAACCGCGTCGGCGTGACCGGCTTGTACGAGGAACCGGAGCCGTCCGTGGTGTAGTAGCCGGCCACATCGGCGATCAGGTCCACCGAACCGGCGTTGTTGTAGAAGACGACCCTCCCGTTCACCACGGGGACGACGACCAGATTCGGAATCGTCTGCCCGGCAGTGAAGTTCAGGTTCGACGCGCTGGTCCGCGCCGTGCCGTCCGGGTACACCGACACGTAGCTGCCCGTGGTCGGGTCGGTCGCCGTCACGTTCAGGACGACGGCCGTGACACCGGACGCCGGAATCCCGGACGTACCCGCGACCTGCAGGGTCACCGTGCCGCCCTGGCCGACCTTCGCCTTCGGCACACCCAGACCGCTGCGGGTGTCCATCAACCGGGTCGGGGTGACGGGCTTGTACGTCGAGCCCGAGCCGTCCGTCGTGTAGTAGCCCGCCACATCGGCGATCAGGTCCACCGAACCGGCGTTGTTGTAGAAGCCGACCTTCCCGTTCACCACGGGGACGACGACCAGATTCGGAATCGTCTGCCCGGCAGTGAAGTTCAGGTTCGACGCACTGGAGCGCGGCGTCCCGTCCGGGTACACGGAGACGTGGCTGGCCGTGGTCGGGTCGGTCGCCGTCACGTTCAGGACGACAGCCGTGACACCGGACGCCGGGATCCCGGACGTACCCGCGACCTGCAGGGTCACCGTCCCGCCCTGGCCCACCTTCGCCTTCGGCACGCCCAGCCCGCTGCGCGTGTCCATCAGCCGCGTCGGGGTGACCGGCCTGTACGTGCCCAGGCCGGAGACCGGAGGCGGCGTCACCGTCAGCGTGCCCGCCGCGTACTGGTGGCTCAGCGCTCTCACGCTGATGTTCCAGGTGCCGGCGGGAGCCGTGCGCAGGTCCACGGTCGCCTTCAGGGTGCGGGCGTCGTCGGAGACCGAGACGGTGGTGGCCGTCAGCGGGGCCGGGCCGCCGGTGAACTGGACGGTGGTGCTCATGCCCAGTGCCGTGCCCTGCACGGTGAGGGTGGCGACCGTACCGCTCTGCACGGTGGTCGGCGTGACCGTCCCGACGGTCACCTCCTCCCCGCCGCACGGAGCGGTGGTGCAGACGAGCTCGGCGCGGTAGGCCGTACGCTCCGTCCGGTCCGGCAGCGCGAGGACGAACAGGCTCTGGTCGGAACCCGTGCACTCGAACGAGGTCGAGGTGTTCGTGCAGAGGTCGGTACCGGCCTTGCTGTACAGCAGGGGCCGCGGGATGTGTATCCCGCCGTCCGTGGCGGCGATGTCGGCCCTGAACCGGTCGCCCGAGACGCTCGGCAGGACGGCGCACACGCCGGTCCGCTCCTCGGAGAGCGTGCCGGTCAGCGGACCGTACCCGTACGCGACCGACCCGACGCGCGGGCAGTCGGCGGCGGGCCCGGCGGCCGTGGCGATCCGCCAGGCGTCGAGGCGGTAGGAAGCAGGCAGGGACCAGTTCTCGGGAGCCTGGGTGACGACCTGGTAGCCGGTGGATCCGGTGGGCGTGCACGCCCAGGTCCGCGGATGGCAGGCGATGCCGCCGGCGTTGTTCATGATCAGCATGCTCGTGCTGTCGTGGGCGTCCCGGACGTCTATATGCAGCCGGTCCGTGGTGGCGGCCGTGGTGATCCGGTGGCAGCGCAGGGTGCCGCTCTGGCCGGACGTCCCGGTCGCGGCCGGGGCTCCGACCGTCGTGGCCGCGGAGGTGGCGCAGCCGCGGGCCGTGGCGGTGACGTCGCGGCGGTCCAGGGTGTGGCCGCGCGGGACGTCCTGGCCCTCCAGGAGGACGGTGTAGGCCTTGCCCGCGGTGAAGGAGCAACTGGTCAGGCCGTCGGTCCGGAGCTGCTGGCCCGGGGCGGGGTGGGTGTAGCAGGAAGGCCCGTTGCCGTCGGTGTCGATCATGGTGATCGCGTAGTCCGGGAACAGGTCCGCGTCGTCCGGAAGGCTGTAGCGGACCCGCAGGAGTTCGGAGGTGGAGTGCGCGTCGGCCGGGATCGTCAGGCAGTGTGAGAAGACGCCGTTGCCGGTCTCCAGGCGCACCGTCCCCGAGTCGTCGGCGAAGGTCCCCGCGGGCAGGGTCTGACAGTCCTTCTGGAGTACGTCCGTACGGACCAGGTGGACGCCGTACGGTCCGGTGGCCTCGGTGTCGTCGGCGCGCACCAGCGCGCGGAAGGGTGCCGTTCCGGTCAGCCCGCAGACTCCCTGGGAAAGGTCACCGGCGGTGCACTGCGCGGTGCCGTTCCGGTCGACCACCTCGACCTGGACGGTCAGGCCCGCGCCGCCGCGCGAGGTGAGGGCGGCGATCCGGGCGCCCTGCGGGCTCGGCAGCTCCAGGCAGTGCGTCTGCCCGGGCGCGGTGAGCGTGCCCGCGTACCGTCCCTCGGTGACGCCGACGCAGTCCTCGGCGACCGGTGCGGCCTGAGCGGTGCCCACCGGCAGGAGCAGCGCCGCGAGGACACCGAGCAAGCCCGTCAATACGGTGGAAAACAGGCGTCTTCCGGACGCCGATGCGGTTGTCATGGACCCCCCACGGTGATGTGCGACGAGAGATCGTCGCACATCCGTACGGGGTGGCCTGGCCGATATTCGCGCACCCTGTCACCGCACCCCGTGACCGCGCCCGCCACCGCCCTGTCCGGCCGGTCCGGCCGGGTCCGGTCAGGCCGGGACCAGGTCGCGCAGGGGCCAGGCGGTGTCGATCACCGCGTCCGGGGTGCCCTGGCGGCGCAGGTAGGACTGGAAGTCCCGGGCCCAGCGGGCGTGCCAGGTGCCCTGCCGGGCGTGCAGGTCGGCCGGGGTCAGCGCGGCCACCTGCGGGTGCCGCTCGGCTATCGCGCGGGCCACATGGACCGCGGCCAGCGCGTCCGCACCCGCGTCGTGCGCCGCCTCCAGCGTGACCCCGTACACCCCGCAGACGGCCTCCAGGGTCCGCTTGCCGCGCCGGAAGCGGTCCACGGCCCGGTCGATGGTCAGCGGGTCGACCACCGGGCCGGTCCGCGCCCCGCCCAGCCGGTCGGCCAGCGAGGGCAGCCCGTGCCGGGCCAGTTCGGCGCTCAGCAGCGTGAGGTCGAAGGCGGCGTTGTACGCGACGACCACCGCCCCCGTACGCCAGTGCGCGACCAGCGCCCGCGCGACCTCGTCGGCGACCTCCCGCACCGGGCGGCCCTCCGCGACGGCCCGTTCCGTGCTGATCCCGTGGATGGCCGAGGCCCCTTCCGGAATCGGTATCCCCGGATCCGCGAGCCAGCCGCGCCGCTCGTGCACCGCACCGCCGCGCACCTCGACCACGGCCGCCGTCACGATCCTCGACTCCCCCGGCTCCGTGCCGGTCGTCTCCAGGTCGAACCCGATCAGTACCCGGCCGTGCCAGCCCCCCGTACCGTGCTGCTCCTCCACCCCGTGTCCTTCCCCCGTACACCTTCGGTCAACGGGTTTCAGCCTGCCACGGGCCACTGACAAGCCCGGCGACGGCCCCTCCCGGGAGGCTCACGACACCGGGCGGGAGTCCTCCCACATCGACTCGAACTCCTCCCGGTAGGTCGCGAACAGTCCGTGGTCCGCGTCCTTGGGCACCCCGCGCCCGCCGCCCCGCAGTACCAGGACCGGCGATTCCATCCCCCGCGCCCGCCGCAGGTACGACTGGACCACCGCGATCCCCGAGGACTGCCCCTCCACCAGGTAGGCGGTGAAGCGGGGCGTCTCGTCGAAGACGTGGATCTCGAAGCGCGAGGGGTCCCGCAGTCCCGCCCGGACCCGTCGCACGTGCAGGATGTTCATCTCCACCGAGCGGCTCAGCTCGCCCTTGCGCAGCCCCAGCTCCCGCTCGCGGCGTTTGACCGCGCTGCTCGCCGGGTTGAGGAAGAGCAGCCGCACCCGGCAGCCCGCCTCCGTCAGCCGGACGAGTCTTCGCCCGGAGAAGTTCTGCACGAGCAGGTTGAGGCCTATGCCGATGGCGTCGAGCCGCCGCGCGCCCCCGAAGAGGTCCTCCGCCGGCAGATTGCGCTGGAGCCGCACCCGGTCCGGGTGGACCGAGACGACGTCCGCGTACCGGTCGCCCACCAGGTCCTCGACGGCGTCGATCGGCAGCCGGTCCGCGGCGGGGCTGCCGGAGCCGCCGCCCAGCACCTCCAGCAGCCGTGCCGAGGCCCGCTCCGCCTGCTCCAGTACGGGCCGCGACAGCGCCCGGTTGCGGGAGACGACGTTACGGGTGACCTCCAGCTCGTCCAGGGCCAGCTCGATCTCGCGCCGGTCGTCGAAGTACGGCTCGAAGCACGGCCAGTGCTGGACCATCAGCTCCCGCAGCTGCGGCAGGGTCAGGAAGCTCAGCACGTTGTCGTCCGCGGAGTCGAGCAGGTAGCCCTTGCGCCGGCTGACCTCTCGCACGGCCACCGCCCGCTGCACCCATTCCTGCCCGGCGGGCCCGGCGGCCGCGACGACCCAGTCGTCCCCGCCGTGCACCGGTTCGTAGATCGGCCGCAGCACCGCTCCGACCACCGACCGCAGCCGCTGTTCGATCAGGTTGAGCCAGATGTACGCCCGGCCGGCCCGCTGCGCCCGCGTACGGACCTCGCTCCAGGCCTCCGCACCCCAGTCCAGCTCGGCGCCGGCCCCCGCGCTCCCGGCCTCCGCCGGCCCGCCCGCCAGGGAGACCGTCCCCGCCGGGATCCCCGTCGGCGCCCCGCCGGGGGCACCTCCTGGGGCGTCCGCCGGGCCACCCTCGTGACTGCTGTCACCAGGGGGCAGCTCCAGACCTCCCGAGCTCACCCGTGCACCGCCTTCTGCGTCTGGACGCCCGTCTCCAGTGATCACGGAAGGGTATCCCGCGCGTGCGGCCCGGTGCAGCCCGATGGGGCTTACGAAGGCCGTCCGTCGACCCATTATCGGATGCACGGACAGTCCGCTGACCCGCATATCAGCTCTGCGGGTCACCCGGTAGGACCACTCCCAAGTCCGCGCGTGAGGACCCTCTTTCGGGGAAGATCTGGCAGTGACGCTGTCCATGCCGGTTCATCCGGGACGTCTTTCGACACCGAGGGAAGAGTCGTTGTCTATGCAGGTCTGGCCGGGACAGGCGTATCCCCTCGGCGCCACGTACGACGGCGCCGGAACGAACTTCGCGGTCTACTCCGAGGCCGCCCGCCGCATCGAGCTGTGCCTCCTCCACGACGACGGGTCGGAGACCGCCGTCGAACTGCGGGAGACGGACGCCTTCGTCCGCCACGCGTACCTGCCGGGGATCATGCCGGGCCAGCGCTACGGCTTCCGCGTGCACGGCCCGTACGAGCCCGAGCGCGGCCGGCGCTGCAACGCGGCGAAACTGCTGCTGGACCCGTACGCGCGGGCGATCAGCGGCAAGGTGAACTGGAACGAGGCGGTGTACGGCTACCACTTCGGCCGGCCCGACTCCCGCAACGACCTGGACTCCGCCCCGCACACCATGAGCTCGGTGGTGGTGAACCCGTACTTCGACTGGGCCAACGACCGGCCGCCGCGCCACGAGTACCACCACACCGTGCTGTACGAGGCCCACGTCAAGGGCCTGACCATGCGCCACCCCGACCTGCCCGAGGAACTGCGCGGCACCTACGGGGCGCTCGCGCACCCGGCGGTCATCGGCCACCTCGCCAAGCTCGGGGTCACGGCGCTGGAGCTGATGCCGGTGCACCAGTTCGTCAACGACCACCGGCTCGTCAACGACGGTCTGAGCAACTACTGGGGCTACAACACGATCGGTTTCTTCGCCCCGCACAACGGCTACGCCTCGGGCGACCGCGGCCAGCAGGTGCTGGAGTTCAAGTCGGCGGTACGGGCCCTGCACGAGGCCGGGATCGAGGTGATCCTCGACGTGGTCTACAACCACACCGCCGAGGGCAACCACCTGGGCCCGACGCTGTCCTTCCGGGGGCTCGACAACGCCTCGTACTACCGGCTGTCGGACGATCCGCGGCACTACATGGACACCACGGGCACCGGGAACTCGCTGCTGATGCGGTCCCCGCACGTACTCCAGCTGATCATGGACTCGCTGCGTTACTGGGTCACCGAGATGCACGTGGACGGCTTCCGCTTCGACCTCGCGGCGACCCTGGCCCGGCAGTTCCACGAGGTGGACCGGCTGTCGTCGTTCTTCGACCTCGTCCAGCAGGACCCGGTGGTCAGCCAGGTGAAGCTGATCGCCGAACCGTGGGACCTCGGCGAGGGCGGCTACCAGGTCGGCAACTTCCCGCCGCTGTGGACGGAGTGGAACGGCAAGTACCGCGACACGGTGCGGGACCTGTGGCGCGGGCAGCCGCGCACGCTCGCGGAGTTCGCCGGGCGGCTGACCGGGTCCTCGGACCTGTACCAGGACGACGGGCGGCGTCCGCTGGCCTCCATCAACTTCACCACCTGCCACGACGGCTTCACCCTGAACGACCTCGTCTCGTACGACGAGAAGCACAACGAGGCCAACCGCGAGGGCAACCGGGACGGCGAGAGCCACAACCGGTCCTGGAACTGCGGGGTGGAGGGCCCGACCGAGGATCCGGAGATCATGGCGCTGCGCGAGCGCCAGATGCGCAACTTCACGGCGACCCTGCTGCTGTCGCAGGGGGTGCCGATGCTCAGCCACGGCGACGAGTTCGGCCGCACCCAGGGCGGCAACAACAACGCCTACTGCCAGGACAACGAACTGTCGTGGGTGGGCTGGCCCGAGCCCGGGAAACCGGCCCCTTCGCTGCTGGAGTTCACCCGCCGGATGGTGTGGCTGCGCCGCGACCACCCGGTCTTCCGGAGGCGCCGGTTCTTCCACGGCCGGCCGGTGGAGGGCACGCACGACGAGCTCTCCGACATCGCCTGGTTCACCCCGCACGGGGAGGAGATGCGGGCGCGGGACTGGCAGGCGCAGCACGCCCGGGCGCTGACCGTGTTCCTCAACGGTGAGGCGATCTCCGAGCCGGGCAGCCGCGGGGAACGGATCACCGACGACTCGTTCCTGCTGATGTTCAACGCCGGTGCGGATCCGCAGGAGTTCACCGTGCCGCCCGGGCACGGCGCGCAGTGGCGGCTGGTGGTGGACACCGCCCGGGCGGACGTACTGCCACCCGGCACCGGGCCGCAGTACGCGGCCGGCGACCGGGTGGCGCTGACGGGACGGTGTCTGGTGGTGCTTCAGCGGCCGGCGTAGGCGCTGTCGGGGGCCGGCCGCCGGTCCGGCTCGGGGCCCGCCTCGTCCCGGACCGGGTCGGCGCCCGGATCGGCGGGCGGGGCGGGGGACGTACGGGCGGCGGGTACCGGGGTGGCGAGGGCGAGTGTGAGGCAGAGCGCGGCCGCCGCCACGGCCACCGCGAACGCCCCGCTCGGGCCGTACCGCTCGGCGAGGCGCCCGGCGACCACGAGCGCGGCGGCCTGCCCGGCGACCAGGCTGCTGGCGGCGAAGGCCATGGCGGTGGCGAGCCGGTCCGGGTCCACGGCCCGCTCGGTCAGCGCGAACGCCGTGATCAGGTGGGGTGCGTAGGCGGCCCCGAGGACGGTGACGACCGCGTACAGCGGCCACAGGCCGTCGGTGACCAGCAGGGGCGCGGAGAACACGAGGGCGGCGCCCGTGGCGACCTGCCAGCGCAGCCGCAGGCCGAAGCGGGCGGGCAGCGCGCCGAGCGCCAGGCCGACGGCGGCGCTGACGACGCCCATCGCGGAGTAGACGACGGCGGCCTGGTCCGGGACGCCGAGACGGATGGTGAGCGCGGTGATGCCGGCCTGGCAGGCGCCGAACATCACGCCCTGGAGCGCGAGGGAGACCCGTACGGCGTGGACCACGGCGGGCGGCCGGACCCGGCCCGCGCGGCGTTCACGCGCCGGTGATCCGGCGGTGGCGGAGGCGGTCGGATGCAGGGCGAAGGCACCGCCGAAGACGGCGACGAGGCCGGCCGCCCCGGCCAGGGCGAAGGCCGGGTGTGCGATCAGCGCGGCGAGCCCGACCAGGGCGGGCCCGAAGACGAAGGAGACCTCGTCCAGGGTGCCCTCGAGGGCGTGGACGGCGCCCACGACGCCCTCGTCGGCCCCGGCACGGCGGGCCAGGGCGACGGAGCGGGTCCGGGCGAGCGGTCCGATCAGCGGCACGGAGGCACCGGTGACGGCGCCGATCGCGGCGAGCGGGAGGGTCGCGAGATGGGTGAGCGCACCGGCGACGAGGGCGGCGGTGGCGACGGCGTTGACGGCGGCGGCGACCAGGACGACGGGCCGCTGCCCGTGCCGGTCGGCGAGCCGGCCGAGGACGGGTCCGAAGAGGACCTGGCCGAGGGAGAGGGTGCCGCCGACGATGCCCGCGGTGGCCAGGGAGCCGCTGGTCTGGGCGACCAGCAGGAAGCTCCCGAACTGGGACATGGCGACCGGCAGGCGGGCGAGGAAGGAGACGAGCGGAAGGAGGGGCCCGGTCAGGGCGATGACTCTTCGATACGTGTTGACGGTTCCGAGCACTTGATCGACACTAACCCGGCGCAGTCACTCGGATGCATTGGGTCATGGCACGGAATCCGGCAGGTTGGGTACGTACGTTCTCATGAGCCAGCCGCACCCGACCCCCGCATCGGAATCCGATCTTCCGAAACCCGTCACCCCGGCGTCGACCTACCGCCTCCAACTGCGCCCGGAATTCCCCTTCGCGGCGGCCGAGGCGGCCGTGCCGTACCTCGCCTCGCTCGGCGTGTCGCACCTGCACCTCTCCCCCGTCCTGGAGGCGGCGCCCGGATCGGCCCACGGATACGACGTCACCGACCACTCGCGCGTACGGGCCGAGCTCGGCGGCGAGCCCGGACTGCGGGCCCTGGCCGCGACGGCCCGGGCGCACGGCCTCGGCCTGGTCCTCGACATCGTGCCCAACCACATGGCGGTACCGACGCCGCTGCGGCTCAACCGGCCGCTGTGGGAGGTGCTGCGGGACGGGCCCGGTTCGCCGTACGCGCGCTGGTTCGACATCGACTGGGAGGCCGGCGGCGGACAGCTGGTGCTTCCGCTGCTCCCGGGGCCGGCGGACTCCTGCGACCTGCGCGTCGAGGGCGGGGTGCTGCGCCACGGGGAGCAGGAGTTCCCGCTGCGGGAAGGGACCGGGGAGCTGGCCCTGCCGGAGCTGCTGGCCGCGCAGTGGTACCGGCCCACCTGGTGGCGGGAGACCGCGACCGCGCTCAACTACCGGCGTTTCTTCACCATTTCGGAGCTGATCGGGGTCCGGGTGGAGGAACCGGAGGTGTTCACGGCCACCCACGCGAAGGTGCTGGAGCTGGTCCGCGACGGCGTCGCGCAGGGGCTGCGGATCGACCACGTGGACGGCCTGGCCGACCCGGAGGAGTACCTGGGCCGGCTCCGGGCCGCGGCGGGCGACGGCTGCTGGGTGGTGGTGGAGAAGATCCTGGCCCGCCACGAGCGGCTGCCGGCCGGATGGCCGGTGGCGGGGACCACCGGGTACGACGCGCTGCACCGGGTCGACGGGGTGTTCACGGATCCCGCGGGCGCCGCGGAACTGGCGGCCCGGTACCGGGAGTCGACCGGGCTGCCGCAGTGGACGGAGACGGCCCGGGCCTGTGCGCGGGAGGTGCTGACCGGCGACCTGGCGGCCGAGCTGGGGGCGCTGGAGCGCCGGGCCGGCGCAGAACTGGCCTCGGCGGTACGCGAGTTGCTGATCGCCTTCCCCGTCTACCGGCCCTATCCCGGTGAGCCGGAGCTGCCGCCGCAGGCGCTGGAGCGGGCGGCCGGGCTGGCCGGTCCGGTCGCGGTGGCCGGGGTACGGGAGCTGCTGCTGCGGGACCCGGCGTTCGCGGCCCGGTTCGCCCAGACCTCGGCGGCCCTGCGGGCCAAGTCCCTGGAGGACCGGGCCTTCTACCGGTACGCGCCGCTGCTGTCGGCCACCGAGGTGGGCGGGGAGCCGGGGCGCCCCGCGGTGTCGCCCGAGGAGTTCCACGCGTACTGCGCCGCGCTGGCCCGGGACTGGCCCGGGACCGGCACGGTGCTGTCCACGCACGACACCAAGCGCAGCGCGGACGTCCGGGCCCGGATCTCGGCGCTGTCGCAGGCTCCGGAGCTGATGGACGTGGAGGACACCTCGCCGGACCCCCACCTGGCCTGGGTGGCCCGGCAGACCGCGCTGGGGCTCGGCCGGGCCCCCGAGGCGGTGCCGCGTCTGGCCGACGCGCTGCTCAAGGGGGCCCGCGAGGCGGCCCTGCACACCAGCTGGACCGACCGGAACGAGGAGTACGAGACGGGTGTACCCGGCTACGCCCCCGCCCCGCTCGACCTCCCGGCGGACCTCGCGGAGGCGGCCCGCGCCAACCTGCTCGGCATGGCGCTGCTGCACCTCGCGATGCCGGGGGTCCCGGAGGTGTACCAGGGCGCGGAGACCGAGTACCGGGCCCTGGTGGACCCGGACAACCGGCGCCCGGCGCACTTCCCGCGCGGCGCGCTGGCCCGGCTGGACGCCGGTGCCGCCCCGGACGGGCCGGCCGAGGAGAAGCTGGCCCTCACGGCGGCGCTGCTGCGGCTGCGCCGCGACCGGCCGGAGCTGTTCCGCGGCTACGCCCCCGTCGCGGCCCGCGGCCCGGCGGCCGGCCATCTGGTGGCCTTCACCCGGGCCGCGGGCCTGCTGGTGGCGGCCACCCGGCTGTCCCACCGGCTGGCGGCGTCGGGCGGCTGGCGCGGCACCCGGCTGGATCTGCCGCCCGGCACGTGGGCCCCTGCCCTCCCTTCCACCTCCGACGCGAAATCCCATGCCCAGTACAGCGGTTCGGTCGACGTGTCCACACTGCTGGCCGGCCGCCCGGTGGGGGTGTGGCTGTGCCGCTGACCCCCTGCGCCGGGCCCCGCCGGACGTCAGGGGGTGTGCGGCGGGCCACTCGCGTCCCGGCCGGCCGTAGATCCCGCCGGCCCGGGCCTCACCGGGACGGTGCGGCACAGCCTTGGCCAGGGGTTTCGCCGGATCTCGGGGGAACTGCGGGGCCCGTACAGCAGTAGGCGGCGGGCCCGGCGGGCATGGCATCCCTTGTGACTCTCCTCCGTGACATGTGCTACCCCACACCGCAGGAACTCGGGCTGGCCGCCCGCGCTCTGGCGGACGAACACCCCGCCGAGGTCCGGCTCCGCCAGGCCGGCACCTCCCGGTCCGGCCAGCCGATCTGGGTCCTGTCCGTAGCCCCGACCTCCCCGGCGGGCCCGGCCGGCACGCTCGTCCCGGGCGACGCGGACGGCCCGGCCGACGCGGACGACCCGGGCGGCGAGGACGGCCCGGCCGGCGGCGCGGACCCGGCGGAACGCCCGGGCGGCGGCGCGGACGGCCCGGACCCTGCGGACGGCGCGGACGGCCCCGGCGGGGGCGGGGGCGGCCGCAATGTCCTCGTCGTCGCCGGAGCGCACGCCAACGAGCCCGTCGGCGGGGCCACGGCGCTCTCGCTCGCCCGCCGGCTCCTGCGCGATCCGGCGCCGCGGGCCGGCTGCGGCTGGCACTTCCTGCTCTGTGCCGACCCGGACGGGGCGGACCTGCACCGCACACCCCGCCCGTACTCGCTGCTGGACTACCACCGGTACTTCTTCCGGCCGCCCGGGCCCGAACAGCCCGAGTGGGCGCCGTCGTTACTGCCCGCGGACCGGCTGCCGCCGGAAACCCTCGCGCTCCTCGCGCTCATCGACGAGCTGCGGCCCGTCCTCCAGGTCTCCCTGCACGCCACCGACCTCGGCGGTTCCTGGGTGCAGCTCACGCGCGACATACCGGGCCTCGCCGAGCCGTTCGCCAAGTCGGCCGCCGATCTGCGCATCCCGGTGGAGAACGGGGCCTCGGACGCCGCCGGCTGGCCCTCCCCCGGGCCCGGGATCTTCGTGATCCCGGAGCCGGGCAGCGAGGCCGCCGGAGCGTTCCACCCGGAGGACACCCGGCTGAGCACCTGGTACCACGCCCACCGCTACGACGGCACCACCGCGATCGTCGAAGTCCCCATGTGGGCCTCCGACCTGGTGGACGACCCGGCCCCGCACCCCGACCCGCGCGGCGCCCTGCGGATACTCGCCGGGCGGCTCACGGCGGACGCCGCGCTCGTCGCCGAGGCCCGGGAGCGCGCCCGGAGCCGGGACCGGCCGGGGCCGGCCGCGCACGAGGACCCGGCCGCGGCCCCGCTGCTGCGCGCGGTGGACTGGACGCTCGCGCTGATCCCCCGGATCGCCGTCGAGTGGACCGGACCCGGCGCCCCCGCGGAGGCCACGGCGGCGTACATCGCCAGCATCGACGCCTTCGGGCGCCGGCTGTCGCTGCGCGCGGCGGCGATGCTGCTGCGGGTCCTGCGGGCCGAGGGGCACCCGGCGGCGCCCGGCCTGGACCGGCTGGTCACCGGCTGGTGCGAGGAGTTCGCGGCCCGGTTCGGGGCCCGCTGGATCCCGGTGGCCACCCAGGTGGAGCACCAGTCCCGTACGGTCCTGGCCGCCTACGCGCGACTCGTGGCGGCCGGACCCTCCACGGGCAGGGTGTAGCGGAGCTTGGGGTTGGAGGCGGCACCGAGGCGGTCGTAGAAGCGGATCGCCCCCTCGTTCCAGTCGGGGGTCTGCCACTGGACCTGCTCCAGGCCCAGCTCGCGGGCCAGCTCGCGCACGCCGTCCATCAGGGCGGCGCCCAGGCCCTGGCCGCGGGCGGCCGCGGCCAGGTAGAGGCAGTCCATGTGCAGGTGGTCGCGCGCGTCCCAGAAGGCGAACTCGGCGGAGCAGGCGGCGTACCCGGCGACGACCCCGTCGGCGTTCTCGGCGAGCAGCACCCACAGCCGGGCGTCCTCGGTGAAGAGCCGCGGGCCGAGCCGCCCGGCGAGGTCCGCGGGGCGGGGGTCCGACTTCTCGTACGCGACGTGCTCGTGGATGAGCTCGACCAGCCGGGGCAGGTCCCCGACCCGGGCGCGGCGGATGACAGGCAGGTGTTCCATACCGCCATCCTGCGCGGTCCCTGCCGCGATCCGGGTGGCGGGGGCCGCCGCGCAGCCCACCGGGCCGTACGGTGGTGCGGTCAACTCGCCGAGAGGCGGAAGGTCATGTTGCCGAAGGCGACCTGGTCGCCGTCGCGGACGACCGCGGAGCCCGTCACGCGGCGGCCGTTGACGCTGGTGCCGTTGGTGGAGCCGAGGTCCTTGAGCACCCACACCCCGTCGCGCAGGCTCAGTTCCGCGTGCACCCGGGAGACGGTCTCGTGGCTGAGGCGCAGCCCGTTGGCGGGGTCGCGGCCGATCCGCAGGGCCGCGGCGCTGGGGTGCGGCAGCAGCAGCTTGGGCAGCCGCTCGGCGTTCCAGGCGCGCCGGACACCCGCGGAGACCGCCGAGACGCGGCCGACCCAGCCGAACAGCTTGCGGGTCCAGGGGCTTTCGGCGGCCTCCCGGGACTGGAGGTCCGCGGTGAGGACCGCGAGGTCCTCGGAACGGCGGGCCACCAGGGCGAGTTCCATGCGGCGCAGGAAGGTGTCGTGGGACAGCTTGCCGAGGGCCGCGCCCTCCCTGAGCTGGCCCAGCGCACGGTCTCGCTCGGCGTCCGACAGCCGCGGCGCGGGGAAGGCAGGAAGTTCGAAACTCGACGTCACAGGGTGATTGTCGGCCCGTCGGGGGCAGAGTGTCCAGAACACCCGCGCCACCCCCGTAATGATGGGCACGATGAGCATGCTGGACACCGCCGACAGACGAGGGGGCCGCCCGTGCGGTTCGAGGTGTGGGCACCGCTGACGGACCGGGTCGCCCTGCGACTCGACGACGCGACGTACGACATGGCACGCGATCCGGACCGGGACGGCTGGTGGACGGTGCAGGCCCCGGCCGGGGACGGCAGCCGCTACGGCTTCCTGCTCGACGGGGAAACCGTCCCGCGACCCGACCCGCGCGGCCGGCGGCTCCCGGACGGTCCCGACGGGCTGTCCGCCGTCGTCGACCTCGACGCCCTCGCCCCGCAGTCCGCCCCGCAGTCCGCCGGGTCCGCCCCGTCGCCGCGCATCCCGCTCCAGGACGCGGTCCTGTACGAGCTCCACATCGGCACCTTCACCCCCGAGGGCACCTTCGACGCCGCCGCGGCCCGCCTCGGCCACCTCGTCGCCCTCGGGGTCACACACGTGGAGCTGATGCCGGTGTGCTCCTTCTCCGGCCGGCACGGCTGGGGGTACGACGGGGTCGCGCCCTGGTCCGTGCACGAGCCGTACGGCGGCCCGGCCGGCCTGGCCCGCTTCACGACGGCCGCGCACGCGGCCGGGCTGGGCGTGGTCCTCGACGTCGTGCACAACCACCTCGGCCCCTCAGGCAACCACCTGCCCGCCTTCGGCCCGTACTTCACCGACACCCACCACACCCCGTGGGGTGCCGCGGTGAACCTGGACGCGCCGGGCTCCGACGAGGTCCGCGCGTATCTCATCGGCAGCGCGCTCGCCTGGCTGCGCGACTACGGCATCGACGGGCTGCGGCTCGACGCCGTCCACGCCCTGGCCGACGGGCGGGCGCTGACCTTCCTGGAGGAACTGTCCGCGGCCGTCGACGCGCTCGCCGCCGAGAGCGGCCGGCCGCTGTTCCTGATCGCCGAGTCCGACCGGTGCGACCCGCGCACCACCACCCCGCGCGCCGCCGGTGGTCCGGGGCTGCAGGCCCAGTGGAACGACGACTTCCACCACGCCCTGCACTGCGCGCTGACCGGCGAATCCCAGGCGTACTACGCCGACTTCGCCGAGGCCCCGCTGGCCGCCCTGGCCAAGACCCTGACCCGGGTGTTCTTCCACGACGGGACCTGGTCGTCCTTCCGGGGCCGCACGCACGGCCGCCCGGTGGACCACCGCCGGACCCCTGCCCACCGGTTCGTCGGCTACTCCCAGACCCACGACCAGATCGGCAACCGGGCGCTCGGCGACCGGCTCTCGGCCTCCCTCTCCCCCGGGCTGCTGTCCTGCGCGGCGGCGGTGACGCTGACCGGGCCCTTCGTCCCGATGCTGTTCATGGGCGAGGAGTGGGGCGCGCGCACCCCCTGGCAGTACTTCACCGACCACCCCGATCCGGAGCTCGCCGAGGCGGTGCGGTCCGGCCGGCGCCGGGAGTTCGCGGCGCACGGCTGGAAGGCCGAGGAGATCCCCGATCCGCAGGACCCGGCCACCCGGGACCGTTCCTGCCTGAACTGGTCGGAGCCCGAACAGCCGGTCCACGCCCGCCTGCTGGACTGGTACCGCACCCTGGTCGCGCTCCGCCGCACCCACCCGGACCTGCGGGACCCGGACCTGGCGGCGGTCCGGGTCGCCCATGACGAGGAGCGGCGCTGGCTCACCTTCCGGCGGGGCGACGTACGGGTGGCCGTGAACCTGTCCGCCGAGCCGGTGACGATCGCGCTGGGCCGCAACAGGGTACGGGTGCTGGCGTCCTGGGAGCCGCTCGAACGCCCCGGGCCGGACGGGAGGATCCACCTGCCGGGAGAGTCGGCGGTGGTCCTCGGGCTCTGAGCGCGGGGTCTACTCGACGACGGCGAGTTCGCGTGGGGCGTGGTTGAGGCGGCGTCCGCCGTCCTCGGTGACGGTCACGATGTCCTCGATGCGGACGCCGAAGCGGCCCGGCACATACACGCCGGGCTCCACGGAGAAGCACATGCCGGGCACCAGGGGCTGTTCCTCGCCCTCGACCATGTACGGGGGTTCGTGGGTGGTGACGCCGATGCCGTGGCCGGTGCGGTGGATGAAGCGGTCGCCGTAGCCGAACTCGGTGATCACGGCCCGGGCCGCCCGGTCCACCTCCTGGCAGGCGATGCCGGGCCGGACCGCCGCCACGCCCGCCTGCTGGGCCTCGCGCACGATGTCGTGGACGCGCTGCTCCTCGGCGGTGGGCTCGCCGACGTGCACCGTACGGGAGATGTCGGAGCCGTAGCCGAAGCGCAGGCCGCCGAAGTCGAGGACGACCATGTCGCCGTGACGGATGACGCGGTCGCCGGCCTCGTGGTGCGGGTTCGCGCCGTTGGGGCCGGAGCCGACGACGGTGAAGTCGACCTGTGAGTGTCCGTGCGTGCGCAGCAGGGCGGCCAGGTCGGCGGCGACGTCGCTCTCGCGGCGGCCGGCGAAGGGGAGGTGGAGGATCTGCGCGTAGGCGGCGTCCGCGGCGGCTCCCGCCGCGGCGAGGCGCTCCAGCTCCCGCGGGTCCTTCACGGCGCGGAGCATCGGCAGGCAGTCGGTGAGCGCCGCGTAGGAGGTGTTCGGCAACTCCCTCTGAAGGCCGAGGAGATGCAGGGACCAGGTGTTGTCGCTGACGCCGAAGCGGCCGCGGAAGTCCAGCAGGGGCGCGGTCACCGCGTACGGGTCCTTCCCGTCGGCCCAGTCCCGCAGGGTCAGCGCGCCCGCCCCGGGGGCGGAGGCCGCGTCGGGAGCCTCCAGGGCGGGCACGATCAGCACCGGGTCCTGGCCGGCGGCCAGCACGAGGAGGGTCAGCCGCTCGGTCTCGGCGGTGGGGCGGTATCCGGTGAGGTGGGTGAGGTCGGGGCCGGGGGCGATCAGCAGTCCGGCGAGCCCCGCGTCGGCGGCGCTCCGCGCGGCCGAGGCCATACGGGCGGCGTAGTCGGCCGCGGTGAAGGGGGCGGGGCCGGCGGCGTCGATGTCATCCGTCATACGGGGGATCCTGCCGTGAGCCGTGCCGCGAGGGCGGCGGCCGCGCCGGTCGGGGTGCCGGGCGAGAGCAGTTCCGTACGGTGCACCAGGCGCGGGCCGGACAGCGGTACGGCGACGCCCGCGCCGGCGGCCTCGGCGACACGGCGCGGCAGGAGCGCGAGGCCGTGCCCGGCGGCGGCCAGGGCGCAGAGGGCGAGCAGGTCGGTGCCCTCGTAGCGGACGGCGGCACGGGCGGCGGTGAGCGGCAGGCCGACGCCGGGGGCGTCGATCCAGCGGGCGTCGGCGAGGTCGTCCAGCCGGACGGCGGCCCGGCCGGCGAAGGGGTGTCCGTCGGGCAGGAGCACGGCCAGCTCCTCCTCCCCCACCCCGGTCACGGTGAGCGGCGCCACGTCGGGCAGCCGCAGCGGGTCGCTGGGGGCGGCCGGGCCGTCGACCAGTCCGAGGTCGCAACCGCCGGTGGCCACGGCGGCGGGCACCTCGGCCGGGGGCAGCACGCGCAGGGTGACGCCGGTGGCGGGCAGGGCCGCGAGCAGCCGCGGGCCGACGGCGAGCGGGGACACGGCGAGGGTGACGCGCCCGGGCGGGGCGGCGGCCAGCCGCAGTACGTCGGCCCGCGCGGCGTCGAGCCGCAGCAGGAGCGGTCCGGCGTGCTCCAGGAGCCGCTCCCCGGCCGGGGTCGGTGCGACGGGCCGGCGGGTGAGGAGCTCCGCCCGCAGGTCCCCTTCCAGCGCGGCGATGTGCTGGGAGACGGCGGACTGGGTGTAGCCCAGCTCGCGGGCGGCGCCGGAGAAGGAGGAGAGCCGGGCCACGGTGACGAAGGTGCGGAGCAGGTGCGGATCCATGGCCATCAGGATCACTTATCGCAGGTGCGCGAACAATCGTTGGCGCTGAAGCGGGCGGCGGCCCCAGGATGATCCGCATGACCACCGCACGCACGGCTCCCACGGCTCCATCGGCTCCCACAGCAGGCACGGCAGGCTCGGCAGGCACCGCTCACACGGCAGACACGGCTCACGCGGCGCGTACCGCCGACGCCTCGGGGGTGGCGCGGATCGCCCTCGTCGGCGACCGCTCCCCCCACGTGATGTCCCACACCCGGATCCCGCTTCTCCTCGACGCCCTCGCCGCCCGCGACGGGCTCGTCCTGGACGCCTGCTGGATCCCCACCGGCGACGCCGCGGCCGAGGCCGCCGCCGGGACCCTGGCCCGCTTCGACGCCGTGTGGGTGCTGCCGGGCAGTCCGTACGCCAGCGAGGCGGGGGCGCTGGCGGCGATCCGGGTGGCCCGTGAGGAGGGCATCCCCTTCCTCGGGACGTGCGGCGGCTTCCAGCACACGCTGCTGGAGTACGCCCGGTCGGTGTGCGGGCTGGACGATGTCGCGCACGCCGAGAACGACCCCGGGGCGCGGGACCTGCTGATCGCCCCGCTCGCCTGCTCGCTCGTCGGCCACGAGGGCCTCGTACGGGCCGAGCCCGGGTCGCTCGCCGAGGCCGCGCTCGGCGCGGAGCGGTCGATGGAGCGCTACCACTGCAACTACGGGCCGGCTCCCCGGCACCTGCCGGCCCTCACCGCGCACGGGCTGCGGCTGTCGGGGCACGACGAGGACGGGCAGGCGCGCATCGCGGAGCTGCCCGGGCACCCGTTCTTCCTGGCCACGCTCTTCCAGCCGGAGCTCCAGGGGGACACGGCGCGGCCCCATCCGATCATCAGGGCCCTCGCCGCGGCGGCCGCCCGGCACGCCGCCGGCCGCCGCCGGAACGGGGTCGGGGCCGGGCTCGCCGCCACCCCGGCCGCGAGCCGGTCGGCCGGATAACGCGTCGCAGGACCACCCCGCAGATCGGCTATGCTGTGCTTGCACATCGAACGGGCGGTCCGCCGCCCTTCGTGGTGGGTGTAGCTCAGTTGGTAGAGCACCTGGTTGTGGTCCAGGTGGCCGCGGGTTCAAGTCCCGTCACTCACCCTGATCCCCCTGGGGTACGAGGTCTCCTCGTACCCCAGGGGTTTTTTCGTCACCGCGCCGCTGGTCGCGCTAGTCGCGGAGGAAGGCCTCCACCTCCGTGGCGAAGGCCACCGGGGTCTCGTGCGGCGGGTAGTGCCCCGCGCCGGCGAGGGTCACGATCCGGCAGTTCGGGTACCAGGCCTGCCATGTGGCCCTCATCACGTCGGCGGTGAGCGCCAGGTCGTACTCACCGACCAGCACGAGCACCGGGACGGTGTTCCCCTTCACCGCGGCGGACAGGTCGAGGGACTGCCAGCTGGCGAGGTAAGCGGCGAAGGCCTCCGGCCGGGAGACCTCCAGGGAGTGGTCGACCATCCGGTCGAGCCAGTGGCGGCTCGCCCGGTTGCCGGTGACGAGGTCGAGGATGAGGCGCCGGTTCCCGGGGCTCTCGGCGGCGCCGAAGAACAGCTCGTGGGTGGCGTCGTCCATCTCGTAGGGCGCGGCCGGCACGGGAGCCAGCCCGATCAGCTTCTCGATCCGCTCGGGGGTGCGGACGAGGACCTGCTGGGCGGCCTTGCCGCCCATGGAGTGGCCGAGCAGGGAGAAGGTGTCCCAGCCCAGCTCGTCGGCGAGTTCGAGGACGTCGTCGGCGATCTCGGCGAGGGTGTGGCGGCCGGGGACGTCCCGGCGTTCGCCGTAACCGCGGTAGTCGAGGAAGGCGTAACTGAACCCTTCGGGGTCCAGGTGGTCCAGCACGGAGCCCCAGTTGGCGGAGGTGCCGAACCAGTCGTGCAGCACGATGACGCGGACGGGTCCGGTGCCGATCCGGCGGTGGGCGATGGCCATGCGTTCTCCCTCGGTGACGGGTGTGGTGACAGCCGACGCCGTACGTCATGCCCAACGCGCCTACCATCACACCGTGAGGCCGACATCGCGCACGGACCGGCTGGTCATGGGGGACTTCTCGCGGCCGGACGGGGCCCGGCACCCCCATCACCCGCGGAGCTACGAGATCACCGACCCCGCCGAGGCCGCCGAGGTCCGGGCCGTCCGTGAACTCGGCCGCAGGCTCGCCGCCGAGGCCGGCGAGTACCTGTTCGACTGCTCGTGCGGGGACGACGACGGGACCCGCCACCCCACGCCCGAGTCGGGGCGGCTGCTGGACCCGTTGTCCCCCGAGGGCATCCCGGCCCGCCACCGGGCCCGCTGGGCGGCCGCGGCGCCCGGCGCGCTGCGGGAGTACGCCGAGGCCCTGGCCTCGGGCACCGAGGAGCCCGCGCCGCCGGCCGGGGTGCCGCTGAGCGTGGCCTTCGGCTGGCTGGGCGCCGTACGGCAGGAGCCGCGCGACGCGGCGTGGCTGCTCGCCGAACGGGCCCCGATGCGGCTGCTGGCGGGGGCGCGACCGCGGAACTGGCCTGGGCGGTGAGGGAGTCCGACCGTGCCGGGCTGGAGGGCGCGGTGCGGTTCTTCGCGGGCGAGGAGTTCACCACCCGCCACCCGAAGCGGCGCCGGGTCCCGGACACCGCCCGGGACCTGCTGCTCCGGCACGCCCGCAGCCACCGTCCCGCGGACCTGGCGGTCCTGGAACGGCGGCTGCTGCGCGCACCGGAGGACCGGATCAGGCGGTCCTGATCGCGGGGTCGGAAACGCCCGGAGCGCCGGTCTCCACATGGCCGGCGAAGCGCCGCAGGAAGGTGGAGTCGAGGTCGGAGACCACCTTGACGTCGTACCAGCGGCCCGTCGCGCCCAGGTCCACGGTGTGGGTGGCCGTGCCGCCGGCCGCGACGCGGAAGGTCTGGGCGGCGCCGCCGTAGGCGTTGGTCACCGTGAGGTTGACGGCGGCCGTGCCGGTGTTGGTCATCGTCAGGGCCAGGTTGCCGGTGGCGGTGACGTGGCGGGCGGTGACCTCGGGGCCCGCCTTCTTCGCCGGGCCCTTCCAGGTGCGCAGGAAGCCGTTGGGGCCCCACACCGTCAGGTTGACCTGGTTGCCGGTGGAGCTGCTGGTGGACCAGGTGTCCGAGAGGGTCTTGCCCGCCTCGACGGTGTAGGGCCAGGGGCCGTCCGTGCGGTTGCCCGAGGTGCTGTGGAAGTGGGCGCCCAGGGTCGGACCGGAGGCGAAGGTGAGGGTGAACCTGCCGGTGGAGACGGTGCGGGCGCCGTCCACATACGGGACGTAGCCGAGCGCGCGGGTCGGCTTGGACCCGGCCTCCTGCGGGGGCAGGGCTCCGGTGGCGGGCGGCGTCGGGTGGTAGGACGGGTGGCGGTCCTTGTCCGGCGGGACGTACGCGGCCGTGGAGGGCAGCGCGGCGGGGGCGGCGTCGGCCCGGGTGAAGTCGAAGGCCGAGGTCAGGTCGCCGCAGACGGCGCGGCGCCACGGGGAGATGTTCGGTTCGTGCACCCCGAAGCGCTTCTCCATGAAGCGGATCACCGAGGTGTGGTCGAAGGTCTCGGAGCAGACGTAGCCGCCCTTGCTCCACGGGGAGACCACGATCATCGGGACGCGCGGGCCGAGGCCGTACGGTCCGGCCGCGTAACCGCCGCCGCCCGCGTACAGGTCGCCCTTGACGTCGGCCGTGGACAGGCCCCAGGCGGAGGACGCCGGCGGGTACGGCGGGACCACGTGGTCGAAGAAGCCGTCGTTCTCGTCGTAGGTGATGAACAGGGCGGTCTTCGCCCACACCGCCGGGTTCGCCGTGAGGGCGTCCAGGACCTTGGAGATGTACCAGGCGCCGAAGTTCGTCGGCCAGTTGGAGTGCTCGCTGAACGCCTCGGGGGCGGCGATCCAGGAGACCTGGGGCAGCGTGCCGTCCACCACGTCGGCGCGCAGCCGGTCGAAGTAGCCGTCGCCCGCCTTGACGTTCGTGCCGGTGCGGGCCTTCTCGTACAGGGGGCTGCCCGGCTGGGCGCTCCGGTAGCTGTTGAAGTACAGCAGGGAGTTGTCGCCGTAGTTGCCGCGGAAGGCGTCGTTGATCCAGCCCCAGGATCCGGCGGCGTTCAGGCCGTCGCCGATGTCCTGGTAGACCTTCCAGGAGATCCCGGCGGACTCCAGTCGCTCGGGGTAGGTCTTCCATCCGTAGCCGAGTTCCTGGTTGCCCAGGACCGGGCCGCCGCCCACGCCGTCGTTGCCGGTGTAGCCCGTCCACATGTAGTAGCGGTTCGGGTCCGTGGCGCCGATGAAGGAGCAGTGGTAGGCGTCGCACACCGTGAAGGCGTCGGCGAGGGCGTAGTGGAACGGGATGTCGTTCCGTGTCATGTACGACATGGTGGTGGCCGTCTTGGCCGGGATCCACTTGTCGTACTTGCCGTTGTTGTAGGCCTGGTGGCCGCCGGCCCAGTCGTGGTTGAGCCCTTCCAGGAACTGCATCCCGAGGTCCTCGATCTGCGGGTGGAAGGGCAGGATGTCCTTCGTCCCGTTCGACTGGTGGAAGACCGGCTTGCCGTTGTCCTGGAGGACCGGCCGCGGGTCGCCGAAGCCCCGGACCCCCTTCATCGCGCCGAAGTAGTGGTCGAAGGACCGGTTCTCCTGCATGAGGACGACGATGTGCTCGATGTCCTGGATCGTTCCGGTGGTGCCCTGGGCGGAGATGGCGGCGGCCCGCGCGATGCTGTCGTTCAGCATGGCGACGGCGGCCGTGCCGCCGGCTATCTGCAGGAACCTGCGACGGTTGAGTTCTGCCATGGGGTGACGACCTCTGGGGGTGAGGGGGGAGTCGAGGGGCGCCCCAAGGACAGCGGTCCCGGGGTACCGGACGGGGGTGTCTTCGTGACACCGCGCCGTACACCTGGGGAACGGAAGGCGTTCCGGTGCGGCCCGCGGGCCCGGTCGCCCGCCGCTGCCGCGCCGCTGGGAGGGTACGGCGCACCACACGCCCCACACCAGGAGACGGGAACGGGCCACTTGGCCGGAACGCGGCGTTCCTACTCATCCGGGCCGCGCACCGGACCCCGGCGAACTGAGCATCCGTACTCAGGCCCGGACGCACCCGCCTTGCCATCGTGGGGACATGTTCATCGAGCCGTGTGACCCGCCGCGCAGCGCCGGGCCGACCGCCGTCGGCAGCTTCCTGCCCGACGAGGCACTCTCCTCGGAGGCCCTCCAGGCGGAGGTGGCGCGCCGCAGTGGCCTGACGCTGCCGCCGAGGCTGCTGACGCAGGCCACCGGGATCGTCTCCCGCCGTGTCGCGGGCGAGGGCGTGTACGCCTCCACGCTCGCCGTGGGCGCCGCCCGCCGGGCACTGGAATCCGCCTCCCTCTCCCCGCTCGACATCGACCTGCTGCTCTTCGCGTCCGCCTCCCGCGACATGGTCGAGCCCGCGACCGCGCACATCGTGCAGGCGGAACTGGGCTCGCGGGCCCACGCCCTGGACGTCACCAACGCCTGCAACAGCTTCGTGAACGGCATCGACCTCGCCCGGTCCATGATCCTCGCGGGCCGGGCCCGGCGGGCCCTGGTGGTCACCGGTGAGACCCCCAGCCGCGCAGTGCGCAAGGACCCGTCCTCACTCGCGGAGCTGCGCGACGGGTTCGCCGGCTACACCTTCGGCGACGCGGGCGCGGCCGTCGTGGTGGAGGCCGTGGACCGGGGCGGCATCCTCCACGTGGACACCGAGACCCACTCGGAGCACTGGGAGGTCGGCGGCATACCCGGCGGCGGTTCGCGGCACCCGCGCGGGGACGCGTACACCTACTTCCGCGGTGACGGGCACGAACTGCGCGGCGTCTTCGAGAAGGTGGGCACCGCCGTCATCGACCGGACGCTGCACCGCACGGGGATGGGCTGGGACGACTTCGCCAAGGTCCTCGTCCACCAGGTGACGGTCCCCTACCTGGAGCGGTTCGCCGAACTGACCGGGGTGCCCGCCGGCAAGCTGGTGGTGACGGTGCCGGAGCTCGGCAACATCGCGAGCGCGAGCATCGGCGTACAGCTGGACCGCGTCTTCCCCCAACTGGCTCCGGGCGAACGGGTGCTGTTCGTCGGCCTGGGCGGCGGCATCAGCATCATGACAATGGTCTGGGAGAAGTCATGAGCCGTCTGTGGGTCGTGGTGCCCGCGCACGAGGAGGAGGCCCGGCTCGCGGACACCCTGCGGGCGCTCGCCGCGCAGCGCGACCGGGACTTCACCCTCCTCGTCGTCGACAACGCCTCGGCGGACGGCACCGGGGCCGTCGCCCGGGAGTTCGCGGCGTCCGCGCCCTTCCCGGTGGAGGTGATCGAGGAACCCGAGAAGGGGGTCGGCTCCGCCGTGGACACCGGCTTCCGGTACGCGATCGGCCGCGGCGCGGCCCTCCTCGCCCGGACCGACGCCGACTGCCTGCCCCGGCCCGGCTGGACGGGCGCCGCGCGGACCGCGCTCACCCGCCGCCCCGGGCTCGTGTGCGGGCGGATCACGGCCCGCCGCGACGAGCACGGCCCGCTGGGCCGGGCCGGGTTCGGAGTGCTGGTGGCGCTCGCGGCGCTGTTCGGCCGGCTGCGGCCGCGGCACGCCCGCCGCCACGGCTACCGGGCGCCGTACCGCATGCACGCCGGGAACAACATGGCGATCACCGCAGAGCTGTACCTGGCCGTCGGCGGGATGCCGCGGCGCCCCTCGCCGACCGACCGCCTCTTCCTCAACGCCGTACGCCGCCACACCGACCGGATCGTCCACTGCCGGGAGATGGTCGTGGAGAACTCGACACGGCGCCTGCGGGCCTACGGGCTCGCCGGCACCGCCCGCTGGTACCTGGACCAGGGCAGCGGGAAGCACGGAACGGACGACCCCCGCTGATGCTGGACCGACTCGACCACGCCCTGCGCACCACCCGCCCCGAACGGCCCGCCGTGCTCACCGCGAGCCGTACCGGGGCGTCCCGGGTGCGCGCCACCCGCGGCGAACTCGCCGAACTGGCGGACGCGTTCGCCGCCGCCCTGCACGCGCGCGGGCTGCGCGCCGGGGACACCGTCGGGGTCGCGGTGCGCCCGGGCCCGCGGGCCCTCGCCGTCCTGCTCGCGCTGTGGCGGCTCGGGCTGCGCGGGGCCGTCCTGGATCCGGGCGCCGGGCCCGACGTCCTGCGCGCCCGCCTCGCGCTGGCGCGGCCCGCGCTGGTGCTGGCCGACGCCGCCGCGCAGGCGGTGGCGGGCTGGGCCCGGCCGCTGGCCCGCCGGGCCGGGCTCGCGCTGCCCGGGCTGGCCGGTCTCGGGCCGGTGGCCACGGTCGGGCCCCGGCTCCCGGGGTGCGCGCCCGCGCTGGACCTGGGGGCGCCCCGGGTGGGTGTGCCGGCCCGGGCCGCCGTGGACGGCGCCGCCGACGCGGTGATCGTGTTCACCTCCGGGACCACCTCCCGGCCGCGGGCCGTGGTGCACACGCGGGCGAGCCTGTCGGCCGGCATGGCCACGGTCTCCTCCCTGTTCGACGCCCCCGGGGACGAGCCGGTGCTCGGCGGCACCTTCTTCGTCCTCGTGCCCGCACTGACCCGGGGCGCCCCCGTGGCCCTGCCCGCCGCCGGCACACGTCTGCTGACACGGCAGTTGGCGGGACTGCGGCCCTGCGACACCTATCTGACCCCGCCGCGGCTGCGGGACGCGCTGGGGGCCGGCGCCCGCTTCCACGGCCGGGTGTGGACGGGGTCGGCGCCGGCCGGCGCCGGACTGCTGGAACGCGTACGCGCCGCGGGCGCGGCCGAGGCCTGGGGCGTGTACGCGCTCACCGAGCTGTTCCCCGCCGCGGCGGTCGAGTCCCGCGAGAAGTCCGCCTTCGACGCGGCCGGTGACCTGGTCGGGACCCCGCTGCCGGGCGTACGGGCCGAACTTGACGAGGCGGGACAGCTGCTGCTGGCGGGGCCGGCGGCCCGCCACCGCTACCTCGGGGAGGAGCCCGACCCGTGGGTGCGTACGGGCGACCGGGCGCGGCTGGACGCCACGGGCCGCATCGTCCTGGAGGGCCGGTGCAAGGACATGGTGCTGCGCCGGGCCGAGAACATCTACCCCGGCCTGTACGAGCCGGCCCTGCACGTGCCGGGGGTGGAGCTGGCCGTGCTCGTCGGGATCCCGGCGGACGACGGCGACGAACGCCTCGTCGCCGTCGTACAGCCGCAGCGCGGCGCGGACGAACCGGCCCTGCGCGCGGCCCTGTCGGAACCGGTCTCCCGCATGGGCACCGCCCGCCCGGACGAGGTGCTCCTGGCCCGGATCCCGCTGTCGGGCCGCTCGCGCAAACCGGACCGCGCGGCGACGGCAGCCCTCGCGGCACGACGCCTGGCCCGGACATGACGCCGGGGCCGGGCGTGGCCCGCGTCCGGTGGAAGCGCGGTGCAGGCCCGGCGTGGCCCGGTACAAGCCCGGTGCGGGGCCGGGGCCGGGAGTGGCCCGGTACGAGCCCCGGCGGGGGCGCGGTGCGGGCCTGGCACTGGCCCTGGCCCTGGCGGGCCGTAACGGCAGCGGCCCCATCCCGGCCGGGGACTCCGCCGCCGGGCCGAATCCTGGCCGCCGGACCGGAACCGCGGCGCGGGGCCGCTGCCGACCTTCCGCCCCCGCAGTCCCTGTCTTTCCCCCGCCCACCCGTCCCAGGAGGTACGTCCTCGATGAATTCCACGTCCCATGCCCGGGCGCGGCGCCGCGACCGCCGGGTGTACCTGGGCGGGCACCCCTTGCTGTTCGGGCTGCTCGCCGCGACGCGCGGACGGCCCGTCCGCCGGATCGGCGGCACCCTGCTGGTGCACGGGGCCGAGGCCTACCGGGAGGCCCTGACCCGGCTGCCCCTTGACCGGACGGCGGCCGGCACCACGGGCGGCGCGGCGCGCTCCGCGCTGGCGGGCGACGGCGGCGTGCTCTTCGATCAGGAGGGCGGCGGGCACCGGGCCGGCCGGCGGGACCTCGCGGCAGGCCTCGGCGCGGCCGGCGTGGAGGAGCTGCGGGCGCGGTGGCAGCCCCTGCTCGCGGCCCGCCTCGCGCCGCTCGCCGCGGGCCGGGAGGTGGACCTCGTCGAGCTGGCCCGGGAGCTGTCCGGGACGGTGGTGTGCGCCCTGCTGGGCTCCGGCGCCGACCCGTGCGAGGTCGCGCGGGCGGCCGCCGAGGCCGCGGCCGCCTCCGTACGCAGCCACCTGCCCGGCCCGCGCCGCCCCCGCGCGGAGGCCGCCGCAGTCCGGGCCGCCGCCCGGCTGCGGGACCTGCTGGCCACGCCGGGGGCACCGGCCGGTGGGCCCGTCGGCCCTCAGGACGGCTCGGTGGCGTCCCGTGCGCGCGCCGGCGAGGCGGCGGAGAACGGCGGTGCGGCGGACCGGCCGGGCCCCGCCGACGGCGCGCCGGCCGCGATGCTGGCGGTGGCCGCCGTGAACACCACCGTGGCCGCGCTGCCGCGGGCGGTGGCCTGGTGCGCCGACGCCGGGCTGTGGGACCAGGCCACCGACGAGGCGCTGCGCCCGGCGCTGGCGGCCGAGTTGCTGCGGGTCACGGCGGCCTCGCCGCTGCTGCCGCGCGTGGCCGCCGCGGACGGCACGGTCGGCGGCTGTCCGGTGCGGGGCGGCGACCGGCTGCTGCTGGTCGCCCGGCACGCGGCGGACGCGCACCGCCGCGACCCGGATGCCCGTCGGCCCGCGGAACCGGCGCTCTCCCGGCTGGTGTTCGGGGTGGGGGCGCACGCGTGCCCCGGAGCCCGGCTGGCGTCCGTCCAGCTGGCCGACGTACTGGCGGCGCTGGCCCCGTACCGGCCGGTGGTGACACGGGCCCGGGTGGACCGGGGTGCGGCGCTGCCGGGCTGGCGGACGCTGTGCGTACGGGCGGCGTCATGATCGCGGTCACGGGCGCGAGCGGCTTCTGCGGCGGGCACGTGGCGCGCGCCGCAGCCGCGGCCGGTGCGCGCGTGGTGGGCCTGGGGCGCAGGCCGGGCCCGGTGGGCGAGCACCGGTTCTGGGACGCGGCCTCCGGCGACCCGGACCTCACCGGGGTGGACATCGTCGTGCACTGCGCGGCGGCGGTCGGCGACCCCTCCCCCGGTTCCGCGGCGGAGGCCCTCATGCACGAGGTCAACGTCGTCGGCACCGAGCGGCTGATGCGGGCCGCCGCGGGCCGGCCGGTGGTGTGGGTGAGCAGCGCCAGTGTCTACGACCCGCGGCTCGACCGCTCGCTGGTCGGCGAGGACCATCGGCGCGCCGGCCAGCTGAACGCCTACGGCCGTACGAAGGCGGCGGGCGAGGCCCTGGCGCTGGCCGCCGGGGCGGTGGTGCTGCGCCCGCGGGCCGTGTACGGGCCGGGCGACACCACGCTGCTGCCCCGGCTGCTGTCCCGGGTCCGCGCGGGCACCCTGCTGCTGCCGGGCCCGGACGTGCGGCTGAGCCTGACGGCCGTGGAGAACCTGGCGGAGGCCTGCCTCGCGGCCGCGGCCTGGCCGCCGGGGGCGTACAACGTCGCCGACGGCGAGCCGTACGAACGTGACGCCGCGGTCCGCTCGGTGCTGGACGCGCACGGCGTCCGGGCCCGCATCCGGCACCTGCCCCTGCGGCTGGCCCGGACGGCGGCCCGGGTGGCGGAGGCCCTGCCGACCGCCGAACCGGCCCTCAGCCGCTACGCGGTGGACCAGCTGGCCCACCCGGTGGTCCTGGACCTGACCCGCGCCCGCTCCCGGGGCTGGGCCCCCCACCGCACCCTGGCGGACCACCTGGCGGACGTCGTGCCGGGCGGGGACGAGGGCGGGGGCCGGGTGGTCAGCCGGGGACGGCCGTGGGGGGATGCTCGGCGCGGTCGATGAGGACGTCGAGGAGCGCGAGCAGGGACGCGCGGACGTCCGTGCGGGAGCGGGCGTCGAGCATCAGGACGGGGGTGTCCGGGTCGCGCAGGTGCAGGGCCGCCGCGATCTCCTCGGCGGTGTAGGGCTGTTCGCCGTGGAAGCAGTTCGCGCCGACGACGAAGGGCAGGCCGCGGCTCTCGAAGAAGTCGACAGCCGGGAAGCTGCGGTCGAGGCGCCGCGTGTCGACCAGCACGATCGCCCCGAGGGCGCCGTTCAGGAGGTCGTCCCACATGAACCAGAAGCGTTCCTGGCCCGGTGTGCCGAACAGGTAGAGGACGACTCCGGCGTCGGTGAGGGTGATCCGGCCGAAGTCCATCGCCACGGTGGTGAGGGTCTTGGACTCGATGCCCGCGAGGTCGTCGACGCCGACGCCCGCGGCCGTCAGCCGCTCCTCCGTCCGCAGCGGCTCGATCTCGGAGATCGTCTCCACCAGGGTGGTCTTGCCGACCCCGAATCCACCGGCGATGAGGATCTTGACCGGGTCCGGTTCCCCGGAGTCGGGCGGGGCGGGCGTGTCATATCCGGGCAAGGTTGTCCCTGATTCTCATGAGCAGGTTGACGTCGGTGGTGTCGGAAGCCGCCAGCGGCGGCCGGTGGGTGACCAGCCCGCGTTCGGCGAGTTCGCCGAGGAGCAGCGTCATCGGGGTGAGGCGGATGTTCATCCGCGCCGCTATCTCCGCGACCGCCCGCCCGCCCGGCGGCGCGCACATGACGAGGATCTCCTGCCACTCGGTGGGCAGCGCCCCGTGCGCGTCGCCGGCGACCGCCGCCGTGATGGTGGTGTCCATGGTCAGGACGGTGTGCGCAGCGGCCGTACGGCCGTCGGTGAGGGCGTACAGCCGCGTACGGCGACGGCTTGCGGGCTGCGGCTGCGACTCGTCCTGCGGCATTACTGGTTCGGTACCTGGCCGCGCTCGGGGGTGCCCAGCCATTCGCCGAGCGCCTGCGCGGTACGGACGGCCTCGCCGCCGAGCTCGCCGAGGCGCGCCTTGCGGGAGGTCACCACGATGAGGGTGCTGCCCTCGCCGCAGCCGACGATGCAGAGGTACCTGTCGTCCATCTCGACGAGCTGGCGGATGACGCGGCCGCCGTCGATCTCGCGGGATATCGCCTTCATCGTGGAGGCGATACCGGAGGCGGCGGCCGCCATGCGCTCGGCCTGGGGCTGGTCCAGCAGGTAGGCGCTGAGCCGGATGCCGTCGTTGGACAGCAGCACGGCTCCCTGGATGCCGGCGATTCTGCTCAGGTTGTTGTCGAGGACGCTGTAGATCGCGTCGTTGGATGCTGCGGTGTTCGATGAGGTGGTCATGGCTGATCCCGTCGGAGCTCTTCTTCCACTGTCTGGGTCCCCTGTTCGTAGTCCGCCCAGGCGTCGGCGACCTCTTCGGGTGTCGCGGTGTCCTGGGGAACCCGTGTTTCCGGCACGCGGGGCGCGCGCAGTTGGTCGGCTATGTGGGTCTGCGGGACCCGCTCGGGGAGGGCCGGCCGCGTGGGGGCGGCCGCCGGGGCCGGCCGGGCCGCGGGTACGGCGGCGGCCGCGCGCCGGGGCGCCTTGGTACGCCGGCTGGGCAGTCCGGCACTGGTGTGCACGACCGGCTCGGGCTCGGCGTCCGGCTCGGGCTCGGCGTCCGGCTCGGTGTCCGGCTCGCGCTCGGTGTCCGGCTCGGTGTCCGGCTCGCGCTCGGTGTCCGGCTCGGTGTCCGGCTCGCGCTCCCGTTCGGGCTTCGCGGCGGCGGCCGGCTCGGCGGCCGGGGCCGGGAGCGCGGGTTCGCGGCGGGCCGGCTCGCGCGGGGTCTCCCCCTCGGTCGGCAGCAGCAGCTCGGCCGGCAGGACCACCACCGCGCAGGTGCCCCCGTACACGGAGCGGCGCAGGGTGACCGTGGCGCCGAGCTGGTCGGCGAGGTGACCCACGACGAAGAGGCCGAGGCGGTGCGCGTTCTGTGCGAGCACCGAGTACGGCGGGGCCTGGTGCAGGCGCCCGTTCATCTCCTCGTACCGCTCGGGGCTCACCCGCGGCCCGCGGTCCTCGATCTCGACGGTCAGCCCGTCCGCGACCAGTTCGGCCCGGATGACCACCTTGGACTTCGGCGGGGAGAACCGGGTGGCGTTGTCGAGCAGCTCGGCCAGCAGGTGGCTGATCTGGCTGATGACGCTGGGCTCCACGCTGGTCTCGTCGAGGGCCTGGCGCTCGATGCGCCGGAAGTCCTCGACCTCGGCGGCGGCTTCGCGCAGCAGGTCGGCGACGCGCATGGGCTCGGTGTGCGGGTCGGGAACCTCGCCGCCCGCGAGGATGAGGAGGTTCTCGATCTGGCGTCGCATGCCGACCGTCAGCTGGTCGGACCGCATCAACTGGGCGAGCAGAGCCTCGTCGTGGCCGAAGGTGTCCTGGAGGTCCTCGGTGAGACTGAGCTGGCGGCTGACGAGGTTCCCGGTGCGCGAGGCGATACCCGAGGCGAACAGGCCGAAGCCGTGGCGTTCGGCGGCCAGCCGGCGGTGTCCGTCGACCGAGACGGAGACGGCCCGGGCGAACGCGTCGCTGATGCGCCCGACCTCGTCCCGGTCGCCGGTGACGGACGGCAGGGCCTGGGGGTCCACGGTCTGTCCGCGCTCCAGCCGTGCGACGACGTCGGGGAGGGTCTCCTCGGCCACGGTGACCGTGCGTTCGTGCAGTTCGCGCAGGCGGCGCAGGACGGACCGGGTGGTGAACACGACCACGACGACGACGGCCAGCAGCCCGCCGCCGCTCCCGGCTATCAGCCAGGCGACCTCGGCCTGCAGTTCCGCGGCCTTGGCCTCGCCGCGGGCGAGCACCGAGCGCGCCAGGTCGATGTTGAGGGTGGTCATCTGCACGGAGAAATTGGCGTGCGCGGACTTCCAGCCGCCGACCTCGGCGGGCACCTTGATGCCGGCGACGGTGTCCTTGTGCCCGGAGAGGACCGCGTTCTCGATGCGCGTCTTCGCCTGCCAGTCCTCGGAGCCGACGACCCGTTCGTAGAACCGCTCGTCCCGCTCCGTCAGGTGCGGGACGATCAGCGCCTCGTGGAGGTAGCGCTGGGCGCCCAGGGAGCTGACGAACTGGTCGTAGCCGACGAAGCTGAGTTCCCCGGACGGTCCGGCGAGGGCCAGGACGGTGTCCTCACGGGCCACCATCTCGGTGGCCTGGAGCATCGACACGACGGGGCGGCTCGCCTGGGCGAGTTCGGCGTCCTCCGCGTGGCTGAACTCCTGCTGGTAGACCTGGATGACCTTGCCGATCACATCGGAGTAGTAGGCCAGGGTGCTGTCGGCGCCGCCGCTGCGGGTGTCGGCGCGCTGGCGGTACGCGGGCAGTCGGTCGAGCTGCCGGGTCACCTCGGTGAAGGACCTCGACGGATCGTCCGCGAGGCGGCGGAACTCGGCGGCGGCCGTGTCCGTGGCGGCGCGCCGTATGCGCAGTTCGGCCTCGGCCCCGTCGGTGCCCGCCCACTGGGCCGCGGTCGCCGTCCGCTCCTCCTGCATGTCGACCAGCAGCGTGTAGAGCGGTGCGCCGACCCGCTCGGCGGCCTCCACGTCGGCCCGCAGCCGCGCCGACTGCTCCAGCAACCGTTCGGCGGTCACCGCGACTTGGGTGCCCATCGCCACGGTGGGAACCACGGCCAGCCAGATCAGGAGGGTGCGCAGGCGCACATTGCGCCACCGACGCGTCGTCGACTGCCCTCTTACGCCTTCGGGTTCTATGGGAGACATCGGTCCTCGGGGGCGGGAGCGGCGGGGGACGTCAGGGGTGGCCGAACGGCCGGACCGGGCACGGAACTGCGGAGGGGACGACCACAACGGGTGTGGTCGTGACGGGATGTGAGGGGCCGATCATAACCAGACAGACGGAAGAAACGGATAGGTGTCTTCACAGGCCGAACGTGCTATCTCTGTGGGATCGCCCCAGGCCGGAGACCGGATCGCAATCGAACCGCGACGTCCCCGACACCATCCCCGTCCGGTTCCGGCCAGTGACGCCCCGGGTCGCACCGGGCAGCGGCCGGGGTGACGATGGAAGGACGTTCCCTCCCGGTGAGGAAGTCCCATGAACCGGTGCACACGGATCCTCGTTCTCGGCCCCCTCGTGGCCGCCTCGTTCGTCACCGCGCCCGCCGCCCTCGCGGCCGTCCCCCACATCCCGCCGGCCGCTGTCCCCGCCGCGACGTGCTCGACCTCCGGGGTCCTGGAGAACGGGAAGGTGCACCTGTCCGGCGGCGGCTTCAGCCCGGGCCCGGCCTACGTGTACGGGTCGGCCGGCTTCGGCGGGACGGTCGAGATCGCCCAGAACGGCGGTTTCCAGGTCATGAACGTGCCGCCCGGCCAGTACAGCGTCCGGCAGGGCGGCGAACTGACCCAGTGCAGCGGCTGAGCGCGCCGCCCGCGCGCCGCCCGTCCGGGCCTGGACACGACGGGGCCCTCCCGGCCGCAGGGGGCCGGGAGGGCCTGTCGGTGTCCCGGGGGCGCCCCGGGGCGTCCGCGGGTCTCCTCGGGGTGGGTGGCCTGGCGGTCAGCCCGCGTCGGGGGCCGGGGTCAGGCGCAGGGAGATGCTGTTGATGCAGTACCGCTGGTCCGTGGGCGTCGGGTAGCCCTCGCCCTCGAAGACGTGGCCCAGGTGGGAACCGCACGTCGCGCAGCGGACCTCGGTGCGGACCATGCCGTGCGAGGTGTCGGCGAGCAGCTCGACGGCGTCGGTGTCCTTCGGGTCGAAGAAGGACGGCCACCCGCAGTGCGAGTCGAACTTCTCCGAGGAGCGGAACAGCTCGGCCCCGCAGCCGCGACAGGAGTAGACGCCCTCCGTCTTGGTGTCGGTGTACTCACCGCGGAAGGCCGGCTCGGTGCCGGCGAGGCGCAGCACCTGGTATTCGGACGGGGTCAGCTCCGCCTGCCACTGCTCGTCCGTCTTCTCGACCTCGTACGACATGACTCTCCCGCTCCCTCGTTCCGTCAGCTCGACAGGCGGGCGAGGATGGCCGGACCGAGGTCCGTGACGTCGCCCGCGCCCATGGTGAGAACGAGATCGCCGGGCTTGGCCATTCCCGCGATGACATCGGCGACGGCCGTCTTGTCGTGCTCGGCGGTGACGTCCGCACCCTCGGCCCGGGCGGCCGCGATGATGATCTCGCTGGTGACGCCGGGGACCGGGTCCTCGCGGGCGGGGTAGATGTCCAGGACGACGGAGGCGTCGGCGAGGGCGAGGGCCTGGCCCATCTCCTTGCCCAGCTCCTGGGTGCGGGAGAAGAGGTGCGGCTGGAAGACGACCAGGATGCGGGAGTCGCCGGCGGCTCCGCGGATGGCCTCCAGGTCGGCGTTCATCTCGGTGGGGTGGTGCGCGTAGGAGTCGATGACCTGTACGCCGGCGGCCTCGCCCTTGAGCTGGAGGCGGCGCTTGACGCCGGTGTACTTGCCGAGCGCGGAGGCCAGGTTGTGCGCGGGGATGCCGAGGGCCACGCCCGCGGCGAGCGCGGCGACGGCGTTGTGCGCGTAGTGGCGGCCGGGGACGGAGACGGTGAAGGTGAGCATCCGGCCGTCCAGGACCACGGTGACCTCGCTGGTCAGACCACGCGGGGTGATCTTGGTGATCCGGATGTCGGCGTCCTCCTCCTCGCCGTACGTGACGACGGTGAGGCCCTCGCGGCCCGCGACGCGGCGGGCGATCTCGGCGGCGCCCTCCTGGCCGTGGGCGACGACCAGGGTGCCGCCGGGCACGATCTTGCCGACGAAGGTCTCGAAGGACTCGTGGATCTCGTCGATCGACGCGTAGTTCGCGTGGTGGTCGAGTTCCGCGTTGAGGATGATCGCGACCTGCGGGGTGTACTTGTGGAAGGACCGGTCGCTCTCGTCGGCCTCGGCCACGAAGATGTCGCCCTCGCCGTGGTGGGCGTTGGAGCCCGGGGCGTCGAGGTCGCCGCCGATGGCGTAGGAGGGGGCCAGGCCCAGGGCCGACAGGGAGACCGCCAGCATCGAGGTGGTGGTGGTCTTGCCGTGGGTACCGGCGACGGCGATCGGACGCAGTCCGTCCATCAGGGCGGCGAGGGCGTCGGAGCGGTGCACGACGGGGATACCGAGCTCGGCGGCGCGGGCCAGCTCGGGGTTGTCGGCGCGGATGGCGCTGGAGACGACCACGCAGGTGGAGTCGTCGGCGAGGTGGCCGGCCGCGTGCCCGCCGTGGACGGTGACGCCGTGGGCGCGCAGTGCCTCGGCGGTCTCGGAGTCGCCGCGGGCGTCGCTGCCGGCGACCTTCCCCCCGCGCTGGGCCAGGATCTTCGCGATGCCGGACATGCCGGCGCCGCCGATGCCGATGAAGTGGGGCCGTTCCATGGCGGTCGGCAGGCCGGGCTTCATTCAGGTCGCTCCAGGATCGAGTGCGGTGCTTGTGTGCGTCGGGCACTGGGGCCCGGTCGGGCGCTGGGACCCAGCCGGGCGCTGGGGCCCAAGCCTATTCGTTGTGGGCGAAGAGCTTGAGCACGGGAACGCCGACCTTGTGGCGCGCCCGCGAGGCCCAGTCCCGGTGGAAGAACTCCTCCACGAAGTGCGGCGAGGTCAGGACGATCACCTCGTCGGCGCCGGTCTCGTCCACGACGGACTGCAGTTTGTCGAGCGGGTGCTTCTCGATGATCTGCCCGACGGCCTTGGCGCCCTTCTGGCGCAGGGCGTTCAGGGAGTGCGCGAGGGCGTGCGCGGCGGGGCCGAGCGCGTCCTCGCCCTCGGGTTCGTCGCCCTCACGGATGGCCTCCGGGAGCTCACCGAGCGCCACGTCGTCGATGGCGCGCAGCAGTCGGTCCTGGTCGCCCCGGGGTTGCATGAGGACGACGAAAGAGACCGGGTCGTCTCCGTGCAGGCTGGTGACGAAGTCCACGTCCACCGTGGTCAGCGGCTGCTCGATCATCAATACGCTCGTGAACACGGACGCCCTCTCCTTCATGGGCCCGAGGCCGGTCGGCCGGCCCCTGCGGAAACCATCCTGCCCCGCTGTCGCACGGGGCCTGCGCAGGTATATGTGCCCAGCGGAAGCAAAGCGGAACGGGAAATTCCGCCCCTTGTCAGATCCGACGGTAGCTCGTGAACAGGAACCCGGCCTCCTCCAGTACGCAGGCGGGCGCGAGCCGGTGCGGAACCGTGACGGAAGGCCCTCCGGCGATGCGCTGGGCGCCGCCCGCCGTGAGCGTCGGGGAGATCGTCAGGCACAGCTCGTCCAGCACGTCGGCGGCCACGAACTGGCCCAGCAGCCGGGGCCCGCCCTCGGTGAGCTGGCGGCGCAGCCCCCGCCCGGCGAGCTCCCGTACCGCCCGGGCCGCGTCGACGGAGACGCCGTCGCCGGCCACCACCACCTCGGCCCCGGCCGCCTCGGCCTCGGCCACCCGGCCGGCGGGCGCGGCGGCGCCGGTGACCACCAGGGTCGGCACCAGCGGGGAGGTGAACAGGGGCAGCGAGAAGTCCAGGTCCATGCTGGCGGTGATCACGGCGATGGCGGGGGCCGGGCCCTGTCCGGCGGCCGCGCGGCGGGCCGCGAAGGCCTCCCGGGCGCGGGCCGGGCGGTAGCCCTCCTGGCGAACCGTTTCCGCGCCGACGACCACCACGTCGGCCAGCGCCCGCAGGGTGCCGAAGATCCGCATGTCGGTCTCGCCGGAGATGGGCTGGGAGCGGCCGTCGTGCTGGGCGGCGCCGTCCAGGGTGGAGACCATGTTGGCCCGCAGCCAGTGGCCGTCCGCCGCCAGGGCGGGGTAGGCGTAGGCGTCCGCGAGTTCGTCGAGCGACCACTCCCGGTCCGCCCCGTCCTGGCTCCGGGCTGGTGTCTGATCGGTCACAGGGAACAGGCGTCGCATCGGTGCAGTGTGCCACGCCCCGTAGAGTTAAGGGCTGTGTCGACATCACTCTCCACCTCCGGTTCCCTCTCCGGTCGGCCCCCGATAGCCGACGCCGGGCCGCAGGCCCTGTGCGCGCGGGAGCCGCGGGTTCCCGCCGAACGGCTGGTGGCCGAGATGGTGCCGCCGCCGCGGTTCGACTCCGTCCGCTTCGACACGTACAACCCCGACCCGGCCCAGCCGAGCCAGGCCGAGGCGGTCACCGTGCTGAGCGGCTTCGCCGCGGGCCTGGGCGGGGCGCACGCGAGCGGCGCCGGGAAGAGGCGCTGGTTCTCGAAGAAGCCCGCGGCCCCCGCCGCGCCCCGCGGGGTCTACCTCGACGGCGGCTACGGCGTCGGCAAGACCCACCTGCTCGCCTCCCTGTGGCACGCCACCCCGGCCGAGCCCGCGCTCAAGGCCTTCGGCACCTTCGTGGAGCTCACGAACCTGGTGGGCGCGCTCGGCTTCCAGCAGACCGTGCAGACCCTGGGCGGGCACCGGCTGCTGTGCATCGACGAGTTCGAGCTGGACGACCCGGGCGACACCGTGCTGGTGTCCTCGCTGCTCAGCCGCCTCGTGGAGCAGGGTGTGGCGCTGGCCGCCACCTCCAACACGCTGCCCGGCAAGCTCGGCGAGGGCCGCTTCGCCGCCGCGGACTTCCTGCGGGAGATCCAGGGGCTGTCGGCGCACTTCCGGCCGCTGCGGATCGACGGCCAGGACTACCGCCACCGCGGCCTGCCGGAGGCCCCGGCGCCGTTCTCCGACGAGCAGGTCGCCAAGGCCGCGTACGCGACCGAGGGCGCGAGCCTGGACGACTTCCCCGGGCTGCTGGAACACCTGGCCCGGGTCCACCCGAGCCGCTACGGCGCGCTGACCGACGGGATCACGGCGGTCTGCCTGACCGACGTCGGCCCGGTGCCGGACCAGTCCACCGCGCTGCGGCTGGTGGTCCTGGCCGACCGGCTGTACGACCGCGAGGTCCCGGTCCTGGCCTCCGGCGTCCCCTTCGACAAGCTGTTCAGTGAGGAGATGCTGAACGGCGGTTATCGGAAGAAGTACTTCCGCGCCATATCGCGGCTCACCGCGCTGGCACGCGACGCGAAACCCCTGGTGTCCCAGTAGGTTTGGGAAGGCCGGGCCCCTCTCGGGGGCCCGGCCGTTTCCCCACCTCTGCGAAGGGATCACCATGGCCACCACGCGTCACGCGCACACCGTCTGGGAAGGCGACCTGCTGAAGGGCAAGGGTGTCGTCAGCCTCGACTCCTCGGGCATCGGTTCGTACGACGTCTCCTGGCCCGCCCGCTCCGAGGCCGCGAACGGCAAGACCAGCCCGGAAGAGCTGATCGCCGCCGCCCACTCCAGCTGCTTCTCGATGGCGCTGTCCCACGGCCTCGCGGGCGCGGGCACCCCGCCCACCCGCCTGGAGACCAAGGCCGACGTCACCTTCCAGCCCGGCGAGGGCATCACCGGCATCCACCTGACCGTCGAGGGTGAGGTCCCGGGCCTGGACAACGACGCCTTCGTCGCCGCCGCCGAGGACGCGAAGAAGAACTGCCCGGTGAGCCAGGCCCTGACGGGCACGACGATCACCCTGAGCGCCAAGCTCGCCTGATCACGGCGACGGGGGTACGGGCCGCGCCGTGCGGCCCGTACCCCTGCGGCCCGTAAGCCTGCGGCCCGGGCCGTCGGGGCTCGGGCCGCCGCGGCTCAGGCCGTCGCGAGCTGCGGGATCAGGCGCAGCGCGTTGCCGTGGTAGATCCCCCGCAGTTGCTCCGGGGTGAAGGCCGGGTCCGCGTCGAGAGCGGGCAGCGCCAGGTCCATGACCGTGTCGGCGGGGGCGGCGGGCCAGTCCGTACCGAACAGGACGTGGTCGGCCGGCACGTACTCCAGCAGGGTCGCGGCGGGCGCCATGGGGCCCGCGGTGTCGTAGTAGAAGCGGCTCAGGTGGTCGCGTACCGCGGCGGGCTCCACGCTCGGCTCGCAGAACCGCCCCAGGGCCTGCAGGCGCGTGGCGATGTACGGCAGGAAGCCGCCGGCGTGCGGCAGGACGACGGAGATGTCCGGGAAGCGGTCCAGGGTCCGTCTGCTGATCATGTTCACGGCGGCCCGGGTGGTGTCCAGCAGGAAGTCGCACATGAAGTTCGGGATGCCGGGGACCGTCGACGCGCCGGGCGCGCAGCCCGGGAGGTTGTGCGGGTGGGTGTCGACCACCGCGGAGCGTTCGTTCAGCTCGTGGAAGAGCCGGTCGTAGGCGGGGTCCCCGAGGTAGACGCCCCCGTAGTTCGCGGTCACGTTGACACCGACGGCACCGAGCTGTCCGAGCCCGCGGCGCACGGCCCAGGACGACGCCTCCTCGTCGTCCAGGAAGAGCGGCACGTAGTACGAGAACCTGCCCGGGTGCGAGGAGGCCACCTCGATCATCGACCGCAGCGTGATGTTGATCGCCTCGCGCAGCTGCGCCGACGACCGGTAGCGGGCCGGCAGCATCGGCTTGAGGACCGCGGTGGTGATGCCCGCGTCGTCCATGAAGCGGATCGCCGCCTCGGTGTCGAGGCGGGTCCACGGGGGCAGCTGCTCCGGCGCGATCAGCCCGTGGTGCACCGCCCACTCGCGCCACTCCGGCGCGCAGTAGTGGTGGTGCATGTCGATCTTCGAGTGGACCGTGCCCGCGGTGTCCCGGGCCGGCGCGGAGGGGCCCCGGGCGATCCGGATGACCTCGCTGGTGCCCACCGCGGCGATGCGCAGTTCGTCCGCCGGGGTCCCCAGGAGGCGCAGTGCGGGGGTACTCACGGAATCCGTCATGTCAATCCACCGCCATCGGGTCTGGGGTCACTGTCCGGAGGCCACGGCGGCCAGGGTCGGCTCGTCCGGGTCCGCGCCCGGGTCCCCGTCCGGGCGGGAGGGCTCCAGGACGAGCCGGAGGTGCTCCAGCCCCCGGAAGGCCGCCACCGGTCCCTTGAGCCACGCGCCGCGGGTCTCCGCCAGGTCCACCGGCCGCATGTCCGGGAACTCCCGCAGGAGGCAGCCGAGCGCGATCTCGAGTTCGAGCCGTGCCAGGGGCGCGCCCAGGCAGTAGTGGGTGCCGTGGCCGAAGCCCAGGTGCGTGCCCTGGAGGCCCTCGCGCGTCACGTCCAGGTCGTCGGGCGCGTCGAACCGCTCCGGGTCCCGGTTGGCCGCGGAGATCGCGATCTGCACCAGGGAGCCCTTGGGGATCACCGTGTCCCGGATCCGGGCCTCCTCGGCCGCGTACCGGAAGGTGGAGGTCTCCACCGAGCCCTCGAAGCGCAGCATCTCCTCGACCGCCCCGGGGATGAGCCGGGGGTCCTCGCGCAGCCTGGCCGCCTGCTCGGGGTGGAGCAGCAGATTGAGGACGGAGTTCCCGATCTGGTAGGCGGTGGTCTTGTGGCCGGCGAAGAACAGGACCCACAGCGACGCGACCAGTTCGGGGTCGTCCAGCCGTTCCTCCGCCCGGACCAGGTCACTGAGGAAGGTGTCCGACGGGTGGTCACGGGTGTCCTGGATGAGCCGCTCCAGCCGGTGCTGGAGCCGTTCCTCGGCCGCCTTGAGCTCCGCCCTGCGGCTGGGGTCGAACCGGGAGCGGGTGACGACCGCGAACTGCTCCAGGATCTCCGGCCGGTCCTCCTGCGGGATGCCCATCAGCTCGCACAGGACCGCGACGGGCAGCGGGAACGCGAACGAGGCCATCAGGTCGACCGTGCCGGCCCTGCGGCACTCGTCGAGGATCGTCTGCGCGATCTCGGTGATCCTCGGCCGCATCTGCTCCACCCGCCGGGGGGTGAAGGCACTGCGCAGGATGCGGCGCAGGCGGGTGTGCCGGGGCGGGTCCGAGAAGAGCACGTTGTCGTCGAGTGCGTCGAAGAAGCTGCCGTACACCGCGTGGTAGGTGTCGATGGCGCCGCGCATGTCCTTGCTGAACCGGGGGTCCGACAGGGCGTCGCGGGCGTCGTCGTGGCGGGTGATCAGATAGGTGTCGATCCCGTGGGGAGGGGTCAGCCGGCACACCGGGTCCTGCTCGCGCAGGGCGGCGTACAGGGGGTGGGGGCACTGCCGGTACTCCGGCGCGCCCCGCGAGACGGCCGAGACGATGTCCCGCAGTCCTCCGTCGCCGTTCGGTGCCGCATCCCGCTGCGCCATGTTCCGCACCCTCCGTCGCACCGGCCGCCGTGGCCGTGGCCTTGGCCGTCGCAACGGCCGTCTGCGGACTCACCGGTTCCCCGTGCCGGTGCGCCGCGAAACGGCGCCGCTCCCGTTCGGGTGAGCCGCCGACGGCGGTGGCCGGGCCGCCGGCGTACGGAGGTCCGGCCGGCGGCCCGGCCGGGGGGACGGCGGGTCGGCCGCCCGCCCGGCCGCCCGGTGACCGCCCGCCCGGCCGCCCGGTGACCGCCCGTCGGCCGTCGGCCGATCGGCGGTCGTCCGTCCGTGCCGTGTACGCGGCGGACGCGGGGCGGGTACGGCGGCCGGCGGGAAGGGCTGCTGTGCCACCAGCCAGTCCGTCACGAGGAGCCCCGCGCATGGCCCGACGTCTCACCCCCGCCCTCATCGCAGCCGCCTCCCTCGCCCTGGCGGCCGTCGCCGCACCGACGGCCTCCGCCGACCACGGTGCGGCCACCGGCCGGGCCCTGGCCGACCGGGCGACCGCGTACGGGGCGACCGCCAAGTACCAGGTGCACGCCAACGCGGTGGCGGACGGCTACGTGCCGGACAAGTACTGCGTCTTCGACAGGGTGGGCCGGACCGGCGCGCTCGGCTACCCGCACTTCAACCACAAGTACGACAACTCCGTCGACCCGAAGAAGCCCGCCGCGCTGTACTACGAGGACGACGGGCGCGGCGGCAAGCGCCTCGTCGGCGTGCAGTGGCTGGTCTACGACCGCGACCAGAAGCTGACCACGGACGACGACCGCCCCGCCCTGTTCGGCACCGCGTTCAAGGGCCCCAAGCCCGGCAACTTCCCCGGCCAGCCGGTCCACTACGCCCTGCACCTGTGGCTGTGGAAGAAGAACCCCCGCGGCCTGCACGAGACCTTCAACCCGGCGGTGGCCTGCCTCCCCGGCACCACCCGCCCCTGACGTTCCCGCGGTCCCGACGTTCCCGCGTTCCCGACGTTCCCTTCGGAGCCGCCGATGTCCGTCTCCCGACGCAGCCTGCTCGCCGCGGGCGCGGTCGCCTTCAGCGGAGCACTGGGCGCGCTGTTCGCCGGCGGCTCCCCCGCCTCCGCCCGGGCCGCCCGGGCCGGTGGCGGGTACGGGCCGCTGCTCCCGGACCCGCGCGGGCTGCTCGACCTGCCCGCCGGATTCGGCTACCGGGTGCTCTCGCGCGCCGGCGACCCGCTGCGCTCCGGTGAGGGGGCCGTCCCCTCGAACTGCGACGGCATGGCCGCCTTCGACGCCGGGGGCGGCCGGGTGCGGCTGGTGCGCAACCACGAGAACCGCGCCACCGCCGCCCTGCGCGTCCCCGCGGTGCCGGGGCTGACGTACGACCCGGGTGCGCTCGGCGGCTGTACGGCCCTGGACCTCGCGGGGGACGGGCGGGTCACCGGCGAGCGCGTCGCCCTCGCCGGCACCGCCGTCAACTGCGCGGGCGGCCGCACCCCCTGGAACACCTGGCTGAGCTGCGAGGAGACCGAGGACCGGGCCGGCACCTCCGGCTACGACCGCGACCACGGCTACGTCTTCGAGGTGGACCCCGCCCGGCCGCGGCGCACGGGCGCCGTCCCCCTCACCGCGATGGGCCGCTTCGCACATGAGGCCGTCGCCGTGGACCCGTACCGCGGGGTGGTCTACGAGACCGAGGACGCCTTCGTCCGGCCCTTCGGGCTGTTCTACCGGTTCCTGCCGCACCGCCCGCTCGGCGGCGCCGGTTCGCTGCGGGCCGGCGGCGCCCTGGAGGCCCTGCGGGTGCCGGGGCTGGCGGACCTGGCGGCGGTGGACGAGCCCGGGGCGGAGTTCCCGGTGGAGTGGGTGCCCGTACCGGACCCCTCGGCCGCCGGCACCCCGGTCCGGCACCAGGACTTCGGGCGGGGCGGCATCACCCACGCGCAGAAGCTGGAGGGCTGCTACTGGGGCGGCCACGGCGTCCACTTCGTGTCCAGCTACGCCCGCACGGGCGAGGGCGCGTCCGCCGACCACCACGGACAGGTGTGGTTCTACGATCCGCGCCGCGCCCGGCTCCGGCTCGACGTGCTCTTCGGCCCGGCCGCCGATGTCCGGCTGCCCGGGGAGTCCCCCGACAACATCTGCCTGGCCCCGGACGGCGGGCTGATGGTGTGCGAGGACGGCGGCGGGGCGCAGTACGTGTTCGGGGTGACGGCGGGCGGCGAGGTCTACCCGGTGGCCCGCAACGCCCAGGACATCGGCGCTCCGGGGGCCCCGGAGTGGGGGGAGTTCGCCGGGGTCACCTTCTCCCCCGACGGGCGGACGATGTACGTCAACGCCTACACCCCCGGCACGACCTTCGCCGTGACGGGCCCCTGGCGGCGCTGACCGGGGGTCTCCCGGCACCGGTGGGAGTGCCGCGGACACCTACTTGTCACATAGTCATATATTTTGCGTGCGTGACCATTTCTGTGCGCATGCGCAAGGTGACGGCCGCGGCCGCACTCAGTGCCGCCCTCACCGCTTCCCTCGCGGGCTGCGGCGGCGGCTCCGGCACCCCGGACGCCGGCCGCGAAGCCCGCATGGGCACGCCGCCGGCGTCCGCCCCGGCGGCTTCCGCGCCGCCGCCTGCCCCACCCGCGGCTTCCGCGCCCGGAGCCGCGGCCTCCTCCCCGGGCGGCCCCGCCCCGGGCGCCCCGCCTGCCGGTGCTCCCGGCAGGGCCCCGACTCTGGCACCCGGCCCGAACGGCCTGACCCCCGTCTTCGAGCGGGCGAAGCAGCACACGGACAAGACCGTGGCGCTGACCTTCGACGCCGACATGACCTCCGACCAGGGGCCGCGCGCCGCGGGCGGGGAGCGCTTCGACAACCCGCAGCTGATCTCCACGCTGCGCACCCTCAAGGTGCCCTCGACGATCTTCATGACGGGCCGCTGGGCCGAGGAGTATCCGGACCAGGCCAGGTCCATCGGGACCGACCCGAACTTCGAGATCGCCAACCACTCGTACAGCCACCACGCCTTCACGTCCCCCTGCTACGGCCTCCCCGCGCTGGACGGCGCCGCGGCCCGGGCCGACGTGGACCGGGCCTTCGCCGCCTTCCGGCAGGCCGGGGCCGTCAACACCGTCCCGTACTTCCGCTTCCCCGGCGGCTGCTACGACGACCCGGCGCTGCGGGCCCTTTCCACGGCCAGGGTCACGGCGGTCCAGTGGGACGTGGTCAGCGGTGACGCCTTCGCGAAGGACCCCGACGCGGTGGCGGAACAGGTCCTCGCCGGCGTGAAGCCCGGCTCGGTGGTGGTGATGCACTGCACGCGCAGCGCCGCTCCGGTCACCGAGGAGGCCATCCGGAAGATCGTCCCCGAACTGCGCAAGCGCGGCTACCGCTTCGTGAAGGTCTCCGAACTGATCGGGACGTAGCAGTCGGTCGCACCCTCACCCGCGCCGCTCGGCGGCCAGGCAGGCCGCGGCGCCCGCGGCGGCGGCCAGGGCGAGCGCGACCGCGAGGGACGTGAGCGGCAGCGGCGTGCTTCCCGAGCGGGCCGCCGAGGCCAGGGCGGACACCGCGCCGTGGGCCGGGGAGGGCTCGAGGACCAGGGCCAGCAGGGAGCCGAGGGCCGCCGACAGTACCCCGTGCCCGCGGCGGCGCAGCACCGGCCCGGCGGACAGCGCGCCCACCGCCGCGCCGGTCAGTGCGCACACGGCCGTCCCCAGGCCGCCCGCGACGGCGGCCGCGGCGGGGGCGGCTCCGGCCGGGTCGCAGACCAGCAACGCCGTGCCGGCTCCCAGGGCGCCCGCGGTCAGCGCCCCGAGCAGGCCGGTGAGCAGGACCGCCGCGTGGGCCCGCACCGGACCGGCCGCGGCGGCCGCACAGTCGCGGGCGGCCCCGGGCTCGTTGCCCGCGCAGATCCGGACCAGCCAGGCGGCGAACGGGACCAGGCCGGCGGCCGCGTAGCCGAGGGAGTCCAGCACCGGGTCGCCCGGCCGGATCCCGACGGCCACGAACGCCGCGTACGCGACGCAGGGGGCGAGCCACCGCTGGGAGCGCAGCAGGAGCGCGGCCTGGTAGCGCAGGAGTGCGGTCACGGCAGTTCCTCGACGGTGCGTACGTGCCAGGGCGGGCGGGCGCCGAGGAGGATCCGCAGCACCTCGTCGGAGCGGGCGGCGTCCACGGTCAGCACCACGACGCCGTCGGGGCCCGGACGGCCGGGCAGGCCGGGCGGCAGGACGCCCCCGGGCGCCGCGGCGGCCCGGATCCGTACCCGGGGTCCCGCCGGGCCCGAGGACGCCGCCGGTACGAGTGAGGTTCCTTCGAGCCGGTGGTGTGCGTCGGGCACGCCCGCGAGCCGCGCCGGGTCGTGGTCCACGAACACCACGGAGGCCCCGGCGGCGGTGCGTTCGGCCACGGCGAGGTCCAGCTCGCGCCGGGCCGCGGCGTCCAGTCCGGTCCAGGCCTCATCGAGGACGAGCAGCTCGGGACCGGCGAGCAGGGCCTGGGCCACGGCCACCTTCTGGCTCGTGCCCTTGGAGAGTTCGGCCATGGGGGTACGGGCGTGCCCGGCGGCCCCGAAGCGCTCCAGCCAGTGCGTCGCCCGGCGGACCGCCTCGGCCCGCCCGAGCCCGTGCACCCGTCCCAGGTGGGTCAGGTAGGACAGGGCCGTCAGCGGCAGCGCCACCGGGAAGCGCTCGGGTACGTAGGCGGTGCGCTTCGGCCGTCCCCCGACTCGTCCCTCGGTCGGCGCGTCGATCCCGGCGACGATCCGCAGGAGGGTGGACTTCCCGCCGCCGTTGCCGCCTTCGACCCGGACGAGAACGCCGGGCGGAAGCTCCAGGGACACTCCGCGCAGCACCCAGGGCCGGCGGCGGCCGTAGCGGCGGCCCACGCCGGTGAGGTTCAGTGCGCGGCCGCCGTCTCGGTGACCTCGCTCGGGCGGACGATGACGAAGCCCTCGCCTCGCAGCATCAGCTGGACGGCCTCGCCGGAGCCGCCGCGGATCATCGAGCCGACCGACTGGGAGCGGTGCAGCCCTGTCTCCAGCTGGGCGCTCCAGCCGACCACCGCGTCCGTGTCGACGTAGACGGGGGCCTGGGCGGTGACCGGGATGATGATGGGGTGTCCGTCGCAGACGACGGCGAGCTTGCCGGTGCCGGTGAAGACGCTGTTGAAGAGACCGCCGCCGGTCATGCCGGCGCCCTTCACCATCTTGATCTCGTAGGACAGCGTCGGGTCGAAGCACAGCACGTTGCGCCCGTTGACGGTGAGGGCGTCGCCGTGCTCGATGTCGATGATGAAGCAGTTGCCCGCCTGGTGGGCGAACCAGGCCTCGCCCCGGCCGCGTACGGACATCAGCGCCAGGCCCTCGCCGGTGACGGCGCGCTTGAGCATGCTGCCTATGCCCTGCCCCTTGCGCTCGAACTGCAGGTCGCCGCGGAAGGCGACCATCGACCCCTGACGGGCCAGCATCTCCCCGTTGACGTTGTACTTCACGGACTTGGCGTTCTGCAGGCTCATGCCGGGGGTCTCGGCGGCCCGCGCCAGGTTCTCGGACGCGAAAAGATCACTCTTCATGGCTCCGATCCTCGCCCGGGGCCGGCACCCGGGACATCCTCCTCAAGGCGGAGCCTGGCATCCTTGGCGGGATGAGCAGCCAGCACACGAACGACACCTCCGGCGTACCCGCGGTCGGGGCCGACAGTGCCTTCCGGCGGGAGCACGTACTGCGCGACGAGGCCCCGCAGTTCGTCCTGCCGCTGGTGGTGCGCATCGAGAAGGCGGAACCGCCCGCCCGCACCGACGCCCTGGAGACCGCGGCCCGGGCTGTGCTGGTGCTGCTCACCGACGAGCGGGCGCGGGGCGAGGGCGAGTGGGCGCAGGCCGTGCGGGACTGGCAGGACGCGCGGATCCGCAAGGTGGTCCGGCGGGCGCGCGGCGCGGAGTGGCGCAAGGCGGAGGCCCTGCCCGGCATCACCGTCCACGGTGACGCCGCGCAGGTCCGGGTCTTCCCCCCGGTGCCCCTCGACGGCTGGCCCAAGGAGCTGGCCAAGCTCCAGGTGTCGGGCACCGACCTCGACGACCCGGAGCCGGTCCCCGCGGCCGACGGCTCCGCCCTGCCGGTGCTGTGGCTCAACCCGGACCTCGGCATGTCGGCCGGCAAGGCGATGGCCCAGGCCGGGCACGCGGCGCAGCTGGCGTGGTGGGAGCTGACGCGTGCGGAGCGGGCAGCCTGGCAGGAGACGGGCTTCCGCCTGGCCGTACGGACCGCCGCGCGCGAGCGGTGGGCGGAGCTCGGCGGGAGCGGGCTGCCGGTGGTCCGCGACGCCGGGTTCACCGAGATCGCGCCCGGCAGCGCGACCGTCGTCGCCGACCATCCGGCGCTGCGGGCCCGGCTCTGACGGCCTCTCCGACAGCCGCTCCGACGGCCTCCCGGCGGCCGGGGCGGGCCCGCGCCGGGAGCCGGGAACCTCAAATGTTGCTCTGAACGTCCCCTCGTGCGGATTGGCGCTACTGCGTCGGGGCCATGACATCCGCACACGGCAGGAAGAGAGGGGGCGGGGGACATGAAGCCCATGGCACACCTGGGGGTGGGCATCGGCTGGCGGCCGGAGATCGCGGACGCGGTCGAGCGGCTGGACGGCCTGGACTGGGTCGAGGTGGTGGCCGAGAACATCTGCCCGGGCCACCTGCCCGAGGCGCTCGGGCGGCTGCGCGAGCGCGGCACGCGCATCGTGCCGCACGGGGTCTCGCTCGGCCTCGGCGGCGCCGACCGTCCGGATCCGGAGAAGCTGGCGGCGCTCGGGGAGCGGGCGGTGGCGCTGGGGGCGCCGCTCGTCACCGAGCACATCGCCTTCGTACGGACGTCATCGCCGCTGCTGGAGGCCGGGCACCTGCTGCCGGTGCCGCGCACCCGCGACGCGCTGGACGTGCTGTGCGAGAACGTGCGGATCGCGCAGGACGCGCTGCCGGTGCCGTTGGCGCTGGAGAACATCGCCGCGCTGTTCTCGTGGCCCGGCGAGGAGATGACGGAGGGGCAGTTCCTCACGGAGCTGGTCGAGCGGACCGGGGTCCGGCTGCTCATCGACGTGGCCAACCTGCACACCAACCGGGTCAACCGGGGCGAGGACCCGGCCGGCGTCCTGGACGCGATCCCGCTGGAGGCGCTGGCGTACGTGCACGTGGCGGGCGGTGTCGAACGTGGCGGCGTCTGGCACGACACCCACGCGCACCCCGTGCCGCCGGTGGTGCTCGACCTGCTGGCCGAACTGCGTTCCCGGGTGGCACCGGCGGGTGTCCTGCTGGAGCGGGACGACGACTTCCCGCCCGAGGCGGAACTCGCGGGCGAACTGACCGCGATCCGCGAGGTTCTGACGGCGACGGCACGTGACCTGCCGCAGGCGGCCGCGCCGGACATCGCGCGAGAAGCGGCGAGGAACCCGGCGGCCGGCGCAGAGCCCGAGGCCGGGGCGGAGACGGTACGCGGGCCGGAGCACGGAGCCGGGGCGGAGCACGGGGCCGGGAAGACCGGGCAGGTCGCGGCGCAGACCGCGGCCGGGGCGCCCGAGCCGGTGAGCGGCCCAGGGCCGGGATCCGCAGCGAAGCCCGAGGCCGGGGCGGAGCCGGTGCGCGGGCCGGAGCACGGGGCCGGGGAGGCGGCGCGGACTCGGGTGGGGCTCGCGCAGGCCGCCCTGCTCTCCGCGCTCGTGGCCGGGACGCCCGTGCCCGAGGGCTTCGACCGCGCGCGGATCCGGGTGCAGGTGCGGGCGCTGGCCGCCAAGCGGGCCGACGTCGTCGCCAAGGTGGCTCCGGAGCTGTCCGGGATCCTCGGCGGCCGTGCACCGTACCGGGAGGCCTTCCTCGCCTACGCGAAGGGCCGCCCGATGACCGCCGGATACCGCAGGGACGCGCTGGACTTCGCCGAGCACCTGCTGATCCAGGACCTCCCGGCCGACCCGGCGGCACGGCGCCGGCTCACCGCCTGGTGGCGGGAGCGGGCGGGTGCCAGGCCACCGCGCCGCATCGTGCGCTGGGCCCGGGCGCTCGCGGGGAGGGCGGCATGAACGTCCTCGCCGTAGCGATCTGGATCGCCGTCGTCGTCTCCTCCGTCCTGCTCGTACGCGGGCTGCGCCGGGCCCGGCCCGCCCCCGCGGCCCCGGCGGCCGGCCTCCACGACCTGTCCGAGGCCGCGTTCCTGGTGGGCGGCCCCGGCACCGTCGTGGACACCGCGCTCGTCTCGATGCTCGGGGACGGCCGACTGCTCGTCGGCGGTCCCGGCATCGTCCAGGTACGCCCCGGCGCGTGGGCCGGCGACCCCACCGAGCGCGCCGTGCTCCAGGCCCACGCCGGCGCTCCCTCGGGCTGGCTCTACCAGGTGCGGTACGCCGCCATGTGCGACCCGGCCGTCCAGGAGATCGGGGACGCCCTGGCCGCCCGCGGGCTGGTCGCCCCGCCCGGCACCGGCCGGGCCCCGCGCCGCTGGGGGCTGGTCCAGGCCGTCGTGTGCGGGGTGTGGCTGGTGGCTTCGGTCCCGCTGACCGTCGTGGAGTTCGCCCTCGATGCCGACCCCGGCGTGCCGTTCGTCGTGACGGTGGCGCCCGCACTGTTCGCGGGCCTCGTCCTCGGCCTGTTCTGCAGGGCCCGGGCCGGGAACCGGGTCACCCCGGCCGGGCTGCGTGCCCTGCTGGCCCTGCGGTCCGCGTACGGGCACGACCACAGCCCGCATGTGCAGACGGCGCTGTTCGGGCTGCGCGGCCTGCGCGACCCGTTCCTGCGCCGGCAGCTGGTGCCCGCCGTGCGCGGCACCCGGCTGGCGGCGGCCCAGTCGGGGGCACGCCCCCACCGCCGGCCCTCGTCGTCCTCCGACTCCTCGGCCGAGCTGCTGCCGGTGCTGTGGTGCGCGACGAGCGACGGGGGCGGCGGGAGCGGCGATTCGGGCTGCGGGTCCGGTTCCGGCTGCGGATCCTCGGGCTCGGGCTGTGGCTCCTCCGGCAGCGGCTGCGGGGGCGGCAGCGGTTCGAGCTGCGGCAGCAGCTCCTCCGGTTCCAGCTGTTCGAGTTCGAGCGGCTCCAGCTGTTCGAGTTCGAGCAGTTCCAGTTGCTCCAGCAGTTCCAGCAGTTCCTGATACGGCAATTCGGGGTCACGGCCGCCGACACCGGCCGGTGATCCTTTACAAGTGCGGCGCCCGGGCCTCTCATCGGTTCATCCGATGAGAGGCAGGGGCCGCCATGCCCACGAGAACCGCACGCCACGGGGCCGCCGTGGCCGCCCTCCTCCTCACGCTGGGCGCGCCCGACGTCGCCGCCGCACCGGCCCCACCGCCCCCGGAAGCCCCGACCACCGCCGGCACCGCCCGCACCCCCCGCACCGCCCGCACCCCCGACACCGGCGACGCCCCCGGCGCCCCCGACACCGCCGACGCCGAGAGCGCAGGGGCCGCGCTCGTCGCCCGCCGTGCCGCCCTCGCGGCCGCCTCCCGGGGCGGCGGCGCCGCCGGTCTCGACTTCCGCGCCTGTCCCGCCGTCGAGGACCTGCCCTCCCACCTCCGGTGCGCCACCCTGCGCGTACCCCTCGACTACGCCCGCCCCGACGGCCCGCAGATCTCCCTCACCGTCAGCCGGGCCATCGCCACCGGGGCCCGCGGCGCCGCCCGCCAGGGCGCGCTCGTCCAGAACCCCGGCGGCCCCGGGGCCTCCGGGATGTCCTTCCCGCTCGTCGCCGCTCTCCCCGGCTGGGAGCGGATCGCCGCCGCCTACGACCTCGTCGGCTACGCCCCGCGCGGTGTCGGGCGCTCGGCCCCGCTGTCCTGCCAGGACCCGGCGGCCCGCGCGAAGGGCCCCGTACAGGAGCCCGTCCGCCCCTCGCCCGCGTACAAGGCGGAACGACGCGCGCAGGCCCGGGAGTACGCGAACGGCTGCGCGCGCCGGGCCGGCGTGGCCCTGCCGTACTACACCACCGCGAACAACGCCCGTGACCTGCACGTGCTGCGCGCCGCGCTCGGCGAGGACAAGCTGACCTTCATGGGTGCCTCGTACGGCACGTACCTCGGTGCCGTCTACGCCACCCTGTACCCGCGCCACGTCCGCCGGATGGTCCTCGACTCACCGGTCGATCCCGATCCGCGCCGCGTCTGGTACCGCAACAACCTCGACCAGGCACGCGGGTTCGAGGGACGCTGGCGCGACTTCCGCGCCTGGGTGGCCCGCCACCACGCCGTGTACGGGCTCGGCACCACCCCGGAGGCCGTGCAGGCCGGCTACGAGCGGGTCCGGGACGCGGTGGCCCGCACCCCCGCGGGCGGGACCGTCGGGACCGGCGAGTTGCGGGCCGCCTACCTGCAGGCCGCGTACTACGACGACGTCTGGCCGGACCGGGCGGCGGCCCTGGCCGCGTTCCTGCGCGGCGATCCCTCGGTGCTGGCCGCCCAGGCCGCCCCCGACCCGGCGGTGGCGGCCGAGGCCGAGAACGCCACGGCCGTGTACACGACGGTGCTCTGCAACGACGCCCCCTGGCCCGCGGACTGGGGGACCTGGGACCGCGACCACACCGAACTGGCCCGCACCGCCCCCTTCGAGACCTGGGCCAACGCCTTCCTCAACCTGCCGTGCGCCTCCTGGCCGGTCCGCGCGGAGCGGTCGCCGGTGGCGGTCGGGGCCCAGCCCGAGCGGCTGCCGCGGACGCTGGTGGTCGCGGCGGAGCGGGACGGCGCGACCCCGTACGCGGGTGCGCCGGAGCTCCAGCGGCGGCTCGGCGCCGGGGCTTCGCTGGTGACGGAAACGGGGGCCGGCTCCCACGGTGTGGCCGGCGGGCGCAACGGCTGCGTGGACCGGCACGTGGAGCGGTATCTGCTGACGGGCGCCACCCCGGGGTGGCGCGTACGCTGCGCGCCGCATCCGGAGCCCGCACCGGTGTCGCTGGACGACCGGGCGGCGGGTGCCCGCAGGGCACTGGTGCCGCCTGTCGTCTGAACTTCCGGGCGGGATCTCCGGCTGCGTCGTTTCGGGGGCTGTGCCTCCCGATCCACCGGAGGCACTCACCTGACGGTGTGGTCGTCCTCCGGTCCTTCCCCCCAGGGGAGGTATCAGGCGAGCCCGGCCACCAGATCGGCGACGGACTTGCGGCGCCCGGTGTAGAAGGGCACCTCTTCACGGACGTGCATGCGGGCCTCGGAGGCACGCAGGTGACGCATGAGGTCGACGATGCGGTACAGCTCGTCCGCCTCGAAGGCCAGCAGCCACTCGTAGTCGCCGAGGGAGAAGGAGGCGACGGTGTTGGCGCGCACGTCCGGGTAGCCGCGGGCCATCTTGCCGTGGTCGGCGAGCATGCGGCGGCGGTCCTCGTCGGGCAGCAGGTACCAGTCGTAGCTGCGGACGAAGGGGTACACGCTGACGTAGTCGCGGGCGACCTCGTCGGCCAGGAAGGCCGGGATGTGCGACTTGTTGAACTCGGCCGGGCGGTGCAGGGCCATGTTCGACCACACCGGCTCCATCGCGCGGCCCAGCTTGGTACGGCGGAACAGGTTGTACGCGGTCTGCAGCTCGTCCGCGGTCTCCGCGTGCCACCAGATCATGATGTCGGCATCGGCACGCAGGCCGGAGACGTCATAGGTGCCGCGGACGGTGATGTCCTTGGCGGCCAGCTGGTCGAACAGCTCCTGGACCTCGTCGGCGAAACCGGCGCGGTCCTCCGGCAGGACGTCCTTCAGCTTGAAGACGGACCACAGGGTGTAGCGGATGACCTCGTTGAGGTCCTTCGCCTTCTTCCCCGCGTTGGGAATCTTCTCTGGTGCAGTCATGTGCCTATTGTCCCGTGTGCTGATCAGTGGTCGGAGCCAGGGGTGCCGTACGCGTACCGAGCGCGGCGATCACCGTGTCAGCGGCCCGGCCGGCGCTCGCGATGCAGGCCGGAATGCCCACTCCGTCGTAGAGCGCACCGCACACGGCGAGGCCGGGCAGGGCCTCGACGGCGCCGCGGATGCGGGCGACCCGGCCGAGGTGGCCGACGGGGTACTGGGGCAGTCCGCCGTCCCAGCGGGTGACGGTGGAGGCGACGGGACGGGCCGTCAGGCCCACGGCCTCGCCGAGGTCGGCGAGGGACACCTCGACGAGGTCGCCGTCCTCGCGCTGCAGGTCGCGCTCGTCGGCGTAGCGGCCCACCGAGGTGCGCAGGAGGAAGAGGCCGGGGTCGGTGCCGGCCCAGGCCCACTTGTTGCTGGAGAAGGTGGACGCCTTGATCGTCCGGCCGTCGACGGGCGGGACGAGGAAGCCGCTGGCGTCGCCGCCGGAGATGGCCGCGGGCAGGTCGCCGCGCCGGAAGGCCAGGGTGACCAGCGCCATCGAGGCGTACTCGACCTGGTCCAGCTCGGCCGCGGCGGCGGGCACGAGGGTGGCCAGCAGACGGGCGGCGGGCCCGGCCGGGACGGCCAGGACGACGCCGTCGGCCTCGACGGTCTCCGCGGCGGCCACGACCCGCCAGCCTTCAGCCGTACGAAGGACCTCGCGCACGGGGGCGCCGGTGACGATCCGCGCGCCTGCCGCACGGCAGGCCTCGGCCACGGCGAGCGGGAGGCGTCCGATGCCGCCGTCGATGCCGGCGAACACCGGGCCGGCCTGCTGGGGCCCGCTCTGCGCCCTGCGCTGCAGTTCCCGTACGCCGTCGCTCAGCAGGGCGTGCGTGCGGGCGGCCTCGAACAGCTGGGGCACCGCGGCCCGCATCGAGATGCGGTAGGCGTCGCCCGCGTAGACCCCGCCGAGGAGTGGTTCCACCAGCCGGTCGACGACCTCGCGGCCGAGGCGGGCGGCCACGTACTCCCCGACGGCGACGTCCTCGCCGATCTCGGTGGGCGGCAGGGTCCGCTCGGCCTCGATACGGGCCAGGCCCTCGGCGGAGAGGACCCCGGAGGCGGCGAGCGGCCCGAGGTCTCCGGGGACGCCCATGACGTGGCCGCGCGGCATCGGCCGCAGCGCGCCCCGGGTCCACAGGTGGGCGGTGGCGGTGGCGGGCGGCTGTACGGCGTCGGCCAGGCCCACGGCCTGGGCGAGGGCCACGGCCTCGGGGCGGCGGGCGAGCATGGACTCGGCGCCGAGGTCGACGGGGGCTCCGGCGAGTTCGCCCGAGTACAGCTTGCCGCCTAGCCTCGGTCCGGCCTCCAGCAGCGTGACGCGGGCGCCCTCGGCGAGCAGCCGGTGGGCCGCCGCGAGGCCCGCGATGCCGCCGCCGATGACGACGACGTGGCCCGGGGAGCCGTCGGGCCGGGTGGGGCTGTCCGGCCGGTCCGTACGCATGTCCGCTTCCTGCATGGACACATCGTCTCAGACCGATCACCGAGGCCGGACCGTGACCGCATCGGAACCGGCCCGGGACCTCGTGTGCGAAACCCGCGACGGGACCCTGTACGTCGAAACGGCAACACCAGCCGATCACCGGGGGTTCACAGCGTGCGCAGCATCAGCAGACACCGTTCCAGGGCGGCCCTGGCCGCCCTCTCCCTCACCGGGGTACTCGCGCTCACCGGCTGCGGGGCGGACGGGCAGGGTTCCGCGGGCGACAAGGCGGCGGTCGCGCCGCCGGCGGCCGACGGGAAGGCCCGGGAGGGCGCGGCGGGCGCCGCGGCGGCCCCGGCCCCGGCGGGGTCGGCGGGGTCGGCGGGGTCGTCCGCCGCGAAGGACGGGGCGCCGGTCGCGGTCCGGCCGAACGTCATCCGTACGGCGACGCTCGGCATCGAGACGACGGACGTCCAGAAGACCCTGGCGGCGGCACGCACCGCGGCCGACGGCGCGGGCGGCTACGTCGGCAACGAGTCGACCAAGCGCGGCGAGAACGGCCGGATGACCTCGACGGTGACCCTGCGGGTGCCCGGCGAGCGCTACGACTCCGTGCTCGCCGCCATGGAGGGCAGCGGGAAGCTGCTGCACCGCAAGGTCGACGCGCAGGACGTCACCGAGAAGGTCGCCGACATAGGCAGCCGCGTCTCCTCGCAGCAGGCCAGCGTGGCGCGGGTGCGGGAGATGATGGGGAAGGCCTCGGCGCTGAGCGAGGTGGTGATGCTGGAGGGCGAGCTGAGCCGGCGCCAGTCCGACCTGGAGTCGCTGCTGGCGCAGCAGACGGCGCTGAAGGACCAGACGTCGATGGGCACGATCACGCTGGAGGTCTCCGAGCCGGCCCCGGCGGAGGCGGAGGAGAAGGAGAAGGAGAAGGAGCCCACCTTCCTCGGTGCGCTGAGCAGTGGCTGGGAGGTCTTCACGAAGATCCTGCGCTACCTGATGGTGGCGGTGGGCGCGCTGCTGCCGTTCCTGCTGACGGCCTCGGTGGTGGCGCTGCTGGTCCGGGCGTACCGGCGGTGGCGGCCGGCGCGGCCGAAGACGGGGCTGACCCCGAAGCGGGTGGCGGTCCCCGCGCAGCGGGCGGTGGCTGCGGACACCGAGGCCGACGTGCAGGACTGAACGCGCGTTCGCACGTAGCGTGTTCACCATTCGGCGTCGGTGAAGGGGCGGTACGGGCGATGGCGACGGAACGACTGGTGGTGGTCGGGGGCGACGCGGCGGGGATGTCCGCCGCGTCGCAGGCCCGCAGGCTGAGGGGGCCGCAGGAGCTGGAGATCGTCGCCTTCGAGCGCGGCCGGTTCACCTCCTACTCGGCGTGCGGCATCCCGTACTGGGTGGGCGGTCTGGTCGCCGGGCGCGACGAGCTGATCGCCCGCACCCCCGAGGAGCACCGGGCGCGGGACATCGACCTGCGCACCCGCACGGAGGTGGTGGAGCTCGATCTGGCCGGGTCCCGGGTCCGCGCCCGCGATCTGGACGGCGGGTCCGAGGCCTGGACGCACTACGACAAGCTGGTCCTGGCCACGGGCGCCCGGCCGGTGCGTCCGCGCCTGCCCGGCATCGGGGCGCACGGGGTGCACGGCATCCAGACCCTGGACGACGGCCAGCGCCTCATGGACGCGCTGGAGCGGACGCGGGGCCGGCGGGCGGTCGTGGTCGGAGCGGGCTACATCGGCGTGGAGATGGCCGAGGCCCTGGTGCTGCGGGGCTTCGAGGTGACCGTCCTGCACCGGGGCGAGCAGCCGATGTCCACGCTGGATCCCGACATGGGCGGTCTGGTGCACCGTGCGATGAACCGGATGGGGATCGTCACGGTCTCGCGCGCCGAGGTGACGAAGATCCTCACCGACGAGGAGGGCCGGGCCCGCGCGGTGGCCACGGCGAGCGGCGAGGAGTACCCGGCGGACGTGGTCGTGCTCGGCATCGGTGTGGAGCCGCGCACGGCACTGGCCCGCGCCGCCGGCCTTCCGCTCGGCCCCTCGGGCGGGATCCTCACGGACCTGTCGATGCGGGTGCGGGGCCAGGGGAACGTCTGGGCGGGCGGCGACTGCGTGGAGGTCCTCGACCTGGTCGCGGGCCGGACCCGGCACATCCCGCTGGGCACCCACGCCAACAAGCACGGGCAGGTCATCGGCTCGGGCGTGGGCGGCGGCTACGCGACCTTCCCGGGGGTGGTCGGCACGGCGGTCAGCAAGGTCTGCGACCTGGAGATCGCCCGTACGGGGCTGCGCGAGCGCGACGCGCTGGAGGCGGGCCTGCGCTTCGTGACGGCCACCATCACCTCCACCAACACGGCGGGCTACTACCCGGGTGCGGTGGAGATGACGGTGAAGATGCTGGCGGAACGCCGTACGGGCCGGCTCCTCGGCGTACAGATCGTCGGCGGCGGAGGTTCCGCGAAGCGGGTGGACATCGCGGCGGTGGCCCTCACGGCGGGGATGACGGTGGAGCAGGTGGTCTCGCTCGACCTCGGCTACGCCCCGCCGTTCTCCCCGGTCTGGGACCCGGTCCTGGTAGCGGCCCGCAAAGCGGTCTCCGCAGTCCGCGCGGCAGGCGCCTGACCGCTGTTCCGCGCCGTGCGGTGCACGGCGCGGAGCCGGCGGTCGCGGTCCGGTACCCGGGGCCTCAGCGGGCCGTCTTGGTGTGGACGTAGTCCACCAGGCGGGTCAGGGCCTCGGGGTCGGTCGTCGGGAGGACGCCGTGGCCGAGGTTGAAGACGTGGCCCTCCAGGCCGGCGGCCGCCGCGAGGACCTCGTCCGTCCTGGCCTCGACCGCCTCCGTGGTGGAGAAGAGCACGGCCGGGTCCAGGTTGCCCTGGAGCGCCTTGCCGGGGCCGACCCGGCGGGCCGCCTCGTCGAGCGCGACGCGGTAGTCGACGCCCACGACGTCGGCGCCGGCCTCGCCCATCAGGCCGAGGAGCTCGCCCGTGCCCACGCCGAAGTGGATGCGGGGGACCCCGTAGGAGGCGACGGACTGCAGGACCTTGGCCGAGGCGGGCATGACGGAGCGGCGGTAGTCCGCCGGGGCGAGCGCGCCGACCCAGGAGTCGAAGAGCTGCACGGCGGAGGCGCCGGCTTCGATCTGGACCTTCAGGAAGGCGGAGGTGATCTCCGCGAGGCGGTCGAGCAGGTCGGCCCAGAGCTGCGGGTCCCCGTACATGAGGGCCTTGGTGTGCTCGTGGTTCTTCGACGGGCCGCCCTCGACGAGGTAGCTCGCGAGGGTGAAAGGCGCACCGGCGAAGCCGATCAACGGCGTGGAGCCCAGTTCACTCGTGAGCATGCCGATCGCCTCGGTGACGTACGAGACGTCCTCAGGGGTGAGGTCGCGCAGCTGTGCGAGGTCCTCGCGGCGGCGGATCGGCTGGGCGACGACCGGGCCCACGCCCGGCTTGATGTCCAGGTCGACGCCGATGGCCTTGAGCGGGACCACGATGTCGGAGAAGAAGATCGCCGCGTCGACGTTGTGGCGCCGCACCGGCTGCATGGTGATCTCGGTGACCAGGTCGGGCCGCATGCAGGACTCCAGCATCGCGGTGCCCTCGCGGACCTTGCGGTACTCGGGGAGGGAGCGCCCGGCCTGCCGCATGAACCACACCGGCGTGTGCGGTACCGGCTCGCGCCGGCACGCCTTCAGGAAGGCGGAATCGTACGTCTGGCTCGGCTGGCCCTTGGGGCGGTCGTTGGCGCTCACGACCCAAATCTTCGCACGTATGAAGAAGTGCCCGGCCCGGCGCGGGTGTCCCTGCGCCGTACGGCCGCACATACCGCCTAGTCTTCCCCGCATGGCTGCGGCTCAGGGACGATTTTCAGATGGCGCCGACGGTACGGACAGCGCGAAGGAGAGCTCGGTCCCCCTCCCGTTCCGCCGGGCGGTCGAAGGCTTGAAGAAGGCCCGGCTGCGTCCGGGGGTCGAGATCGATCCGACGAAGCCGCCCCAGCGGCTGGCCCCGTACGCCTACGCGCTGGAGGCCGCGGTGGTGGACGGGGAGGACGACCTGGCCGACGGCCGGCTCATCCTGCTCCACGATCCGGCCGGGCACGACGCCTGGCACGGGACCTTCCGTCTGGTGACGCTCGTACGGGCGGAACTGGAGCCCGAGATGGCCGCGGATCCGCTGCTGCCGGAGGTGTGCTGGTCCTGGCTGACGGGGGCCCTGGAGGCGCGCGGGCTGGCCTACGGCGAGGCGAGCGGGACGGTGACCATGGCGAGCTCGCACTACTTCGGCGGGCTCGCGGAGCGGCGGCCGGCGACGCAGATCGAGATCAGGGCCTCGTGGACGCCGCGCGAGGGTGTGGGCGGGGTCCCGGACACCTCCGCGCACCTGTCGGCGTGGTGCGAACTGATCTGCCAGATCGCGGGGCTGCCGCCGGTGGGTCCGACGGACACGGCGACGGGTGTGGTCTCCCTGCCACAGCGCCGCGGTCCGCACCACCCGTAGGCCCGGGGCCGTACGGCGGCCCCGTGAGGGGCATCTCCCGGTGGCAGCCGGGGGCGGAGTGTCACAACGCGGCCTCCGTTGTGGGCTTCTGATCACCCGATGATCGATCGTGCGTCCGAATTGCCCCAATTGTTACTCACCAAATCGTGATCATTCCCTAAAGCCGGGCGGGTGACGTGCCGAAGGAGTCAGTGACCATCCGCACGGTTCGCACCGGCTTCCTTCCCCGAGCCGGCCGTCCCGCCACTCCCCCAGGAGGCCTAGGTGTCCGTTCTTCTCGAGCAGCCCGCAAGCCTGGTCGCCTACCGCCCGAACAAGCCGACGGCCATGGTCGTCGTGGCCGACCCGCGCGTCCGTTCCACCGTGACCCGCCATCTGTGGGCCCTCGGAGTCCGCGACGTGATCGAGGCGTCGTCCATCGCGGAGGCCCGCCCCCGCGTCGGCAGCCCGCGCGACATCTGCGTGGCCGACGTACACCTGCCCGACGGTTCCGGTCTCACCCTGCTCTCCGAGACCCGTGCCGCGGGCTGGCCGAACGGCCTGGCCCTGTCCGCCGCCGACGACATCGGCGCCGTCCGCAACGCCCTCGCGGGCGGGGTGAAGGGCTACGTCGTCACCGGTACGCGCACCAACATCGGGCTCCCCACCCGGCCCGGCGCCGCCCCCATCGGTGCCGCCGCCGCCCGTATGCACCGCCGCCCCCCGGGTGCCCCGAGCCACCCGGGCGGCTACCGCGAGCTCTCCGGCCGCGAGGTCGAGGTCCTGCGCCTCGTCGCGGAGGGCCAGTCCAACAAGGCCATCGGCGTCTCGATGGGCCTGTCCGCCCTGACCGTCAAGTCCCACCTGGCCCGTATCGCCCGCAAGCTGGGCACCGGTGACCGCGCGGGAATGGTCGCCGTGGCGCTGCGCACCGGGATCATCCACTGAGCGCGGGCCGAAGCGCCCGGATAGACATCCGGAGCGCCCGGGCAGCCGCCCGCAACGCCCGGCCGGACACCGGGCCGGACCCCGGGCCGGACACCGGGCCGGACACCGGGCCGGACACCGGGCCGGACACCGGGCCGGACACCCGGACGAACGTCCGGGGCACCCCCGGAAAACACCCCGCGTACTGATCGCGCCCGTCGACGGAACGTTCCGGCGACGGGCGCGTCGTATACACGGATACCCTTGACCGGTGACCGACGCCCAAGAGACCGCAGCAGACCTGCGCACCACCACCGGGGGCGGCCCCCCGGACGACGTCGTTGTTCCGCCCGGTGGGCTGCCGATCCCCCTGCTGGAGCCCCGTGAGGGGATCCCTCCGGTGGTCGCCGACGCGGACGCCCTCGCCGAAGTGGTCGCGGCCTTCGCCGCGGGCACCGGCCCCGTGGCCGTCGACGCCGAACGCGCCTCCGGATACCGCTACGGCCAGCGCGCCTACCTCGTGCAGCTGCGCCGCGAGGGTGCCGGGTCCGCACTGATCGACCCGGTGGGCTGCCCCGACCTGTCCGCGCTGGGCGAGGCCCTCTCCGGCACCGAGTGGATCCTGCACGCCGCCACCCAGGACCTGCCGTGCCTGCGCGAAATAGGCATGGTCCCCACCTCGCTGTTCGACACCGAGCTCGCGGGCCGGCTCGCCGGCTTCCCCCGGGTCGGACTCGGCGCGATGGTCGAGAGCGTTCTCGGCTACGCGCTGGAGAAGGGCCACTCCGCCGTCGACTGGTCCACCCGCCCGCTTCCCGAGCCGTGGCTGCGCTACGCCGCCCTGGACGTGGAGCTGCTGGTGGACCTGCGGGACGCGCTGGAGAAGGAGCTGGACCGGCAGGGCAAGCTGGAGTGGGCCCGGCAGGAGTTCGACGCGATCGCCTCCGCGCCGCCGGCCCCGCCGCGCAAGGACCCGTGGCGCCGTACGTCCGGCATGCACAAGGTGCGCCGCCGCCGGCAGATGGCCGTCGTACGGGAGCTGTGGGAGTCCCGGGACCGGATCGCACAGCGGCGTGACGTGTCGCCGGGCAAGGTGCTGGGCGACGCCGCGATCGTCGAGGCCGCCCTGGCCCTGCCCACGAACGTGCACACCCTCTCGGCGCTGCCCGGCTACGGGCAGCGGATGGGCCGTCGCCAGCTCGACCAGTGGATGGCCGCGGTGGACCGCGCGAAGGCGCTGCCCGAGAGCGAGCTGCCGCAGCCGGGGGCGACCCCGTCCGGCCCGCCCCCGCCGCGTTCCTGGGCCGACAAGGACCCGGCTGCCGCGGCCCGGCTGGCCGCCGCCCGCACCGCCGTCTCGGCGCTGGCGGAGCAGCTGAACCTGCCCCAGGAGAACCTGATCACCCCGGACACCGTGCGCCGCCTGTGCTGGGAGCCCCCGCAGCGGCTCGACCCGGACGCGGTGGCCGGGACCCTGGCGCTGCACGGCGCCCGGCCCTGGCAGATCGAGCAGGTGACCCCGGTCCTGGTCACGGCCCTGGCCGCGACGGCCTGACCGGGCCGCGGCCGACGCCGAGCCGGACCGGCGGGGTCCTCACTCCTGCGAAGTGAGGACCCCGTCCTCGTCCCGGTAGAAGCTCCCGCCCTTCTCGCCGAACACCTTGCCGTTCTTGAGCCATTGCTCCGACATGGCGTGGAGGTGGGTCGCCGCCCGCTCCCAGACGATCTGGTGACCCGCGCAGGCGAGCCGGAACATCAGCTTCTTCTTCCCTGGGATCAACCGGTACAGCTCGGGCACCGAGAAGTACAGCAGCCCCAGGTCCGGCGCCGTGTTCACGATGGAGTCGTGCTCCCCGTACACGAGGCAGACGGGCACCGTCTGGCCGAGGACGTTGTGCAGCGGCACGGTCGTGGAGTTCCACCCCCACCAGTACGAGTTCCGCACCCTGACGAACCCTGTCGGTGCTCCGGGCGTCGGACCGCCCCACGTGGCACCGAGCGCGTCGACGTCCTGGATCGCCTTCCACACCTCGTCGAGCACACCGTTCTCACGCTGGTCCGGACACTTCAGGTCCCTGGCCCACGACGCCGCGAGCCCGTTCTTCGAGGTGACGGACATCGGGTAGCCGAAGGCCGCCGCCGGGGTGCCCACCGGCATGTCCACCGGCGCGCCGAAGTCGGTGTTCTCCTTGCTGGCCCTTCCGTTGGGCGGGAAGATCGGCGCCGCCAGAAAGAGGCTCTTGACCTTGTCGGCGTGCTGGATCGTGTACGGCCCGAGCTGCTGCGCGGCCGCGGACCAGCCGATCAGGTCGATCTTGGCCGTGGGCTCGCCGATCTCCTTGCGGATGTACTCGACGACCGTGTCGACCTCGTCCCAGTCGCTCTGGGAGTTGTTCAGCTGGTGGGGGTACTTCGCGGGGGTGTCCGGGGTCGGCAGGTCGGCCGGGGGGATCGGGTTGGGCGAGAGCAGCGGGCGCTGCACGGGGCTGACGTTGAGCGGTTCGTCCATCACCGCCGGATGGGCCGACAGGCCGGACCCCTGGAGCTCCATCACGAAGACGTCGTAGCCCGCCCTGGCGAGTTGCTCGGCCCAGCTGTAGTTCTTGTTCGGGGGGTCGAAGCCCGCCACGGCCGGGACGCTGCGGCCGTGCAGCATCAGGACGGGCTTGCGCGGGCCGGTCACGGGCCTGCGCTCCCGTACGAAGAGCTTGACGATCTGCCCGTCGTTGACCGGGATGCTGGACCTGTGGTCGACGTAATGGTCCTTGGAGGTTGTCTGGAACGCCATCGATGGCTCCGTTTTCGCCGGTGGGTCCCGGGCGGGCGCCCGGGCCGCCCCAGCGTTCGCCCGGGCCCGGGCCCGATGCCACCGACGTGACCGGGCCGGCGCGTCCGGCGACCCGTACGAGTGCGCCCCGCATGCCGATCGGCCGGGCGCACTACGGGGGCGCGAGGGGCTCACGGCATCGTCCGGCGGTGTGACCTTCGCCGCTCCTCGGGGAGGGGGTGTGCACATTGGTTACCCGCAAGTAGCATGGTCGGGTGAGCGGGCGCTCAGCAACGTATGCCGAATGCGCCCCCGCGCAGCAGTGCCATCCCGCACCTGGAGGAGAGCCAACGTGCCTCGTACCGTCAGGGACGTCGTCTTCGTCGACGGCGTCCGCACCCCGTTCGGCAAGGCGGGCCCGAAGGGCATCTACAACGAGACCCGCGCCGACGATCTCGTCGTGAAGGCGATCCGGGAGCTGCTGCGCCGCAACCCGGACCTGGACCCCAAGAAGATCGACGAGGTCGCCATCGCCGCGACCACGCAGATCGGCGACCAGGGCCTGACGCTGGGCCGCACGGCCGGCATTCTCGCGGGCCTCCCGCAGTCCGTCCCGGGCTACTCCATCGACCGCATGTGCGCCGGCGCGCTGACCGCCGTGACCGCCGTCGCGGGCGGTGTGGCCTTCGGTGCGTACGACGTCGCCCTCGCCGGCGGTGTCGAGCACATGGGCCGTCACCCCATGGGCGAGGGCGTGGACCCGAACCCGCGCTTCGTCTCCGAGAAGCTGGTCGACGAGTCCGCCCTGTTCATGGGCATGACCGCCGAGAACCTGCACGACCGGTACCCGACGATCACCAAGCTCCGCGCCGACGAGTACGCCGTGCGCTCGCAGGAGAAGGCCGCCAAGGCGTACGCCGACGGCAAGATCCAGCAGGACCTGGTCCCGATCTCGGTGCGCAACACCAACGAGGCCGCGGGCGAGACGGGCTGGGGCCTGGTCACCACCGACGAGCCGATGCGCCCGGGCACCACGCTGGAGAACCTGGCGAACCTGAAGACCCCGTTCCGTACGCACGGCCGGGTCACCGCGGGCAACGCCGCCGGTCTCAACGACGGTGCCACCGCCGCGATCATCGCGTCCGAGGACTTCGCCCGCGAGAACAACCTCCCGGTCAAGATGCGCCTCGTCTCGTACTCCTTCGCGGGTGTCGAGCCGGAGGTCATGGGCTACGGCCCGATCCCGGCCACCGAGAAGGCCCTGGCCCAGGCCGGTCTGACGATCGAGGACATCGGTCTCTTCGAGATCAACGAGGCCTTCGCGGTCCAGGTGCTCGCCTTCCTGGAGCACTACGGCATCGCCGACGACGACGCCCGGGTGAACCAGTACGGCGGCGCCATCGCCTTCGGTCACCCGCTGGCCTCCTCCGGCGTGCGTCTGATGACGCAGCTGGCCCGCCAGTTCGAGGAGCAGCCGCACGTCCGCTACGGCCTGACGACCATGTGCGTCGGTTTCGGCATGGGCGCCACGGTCATCTGGGAGAACCCGAACTTCAACGCCGAGGGAGACTCCAAGTGAGCACCACCGCTGAGCTCCTGAAGGGTGCGGCCGAGCTGTTCCCGGACGAGGTCGTCACGTCCGCGCACGTCCGCCACCTGGACCTGCCGTTCGGCGCCGGGCGCTTCGCGCTCATCACGCTGGACAACGGCTTCGACCACACCAAGCCGACCACCTTCGGCCCGCAGTCCCTCGCCAACCTGAACGCGGCGATCGACCAGGTCGAGCAGGAGGCCGCCGCCGGCACCATCGTCGGTGCGGGCATCACCGGCAAGCCGTTCATCTTCGCGGTCGGCGCCGACCTCAAGGGCGTCGAGCTGCTCAAGAAGCACGACGAGGCGCTCGCCATCGGCAAGGGCGGCCACGACGTCTTCAAGCGCCTGTCCGCGCTGGCCGTCCCCACCTTCGCGTACTACAACGGCGCGGCGATGGGCGGCGGCGTCGAGGTCGGTCTGCACTGCAGCTACCGCACCGTCTCGAAGGCCATCCCGGCCTTCTCGCTGCCCGAGGTCTTCCTCGGCCTGGTCCCCGGCTGGGGCGGCTGCGCCATCCTGCCGAACCTGATCGGCGCCGAGCGCGCGGTCTCGGTCATCATCGAGAACTCGCTGAACCAGAACCGGCAGCTGAAGGGCAAGCAGGTCTTCGAGCTCGGCATCGCCGACGCGATCTTCGAGGGCGCGGACTTCCTGGAGCAGTCGCTCCTGTGGACCGCGAACGTCCTGAACGGCACCACCGAGGTCGTCCGTCCGGAGATCGACCGCGGCGAGGCCTGGGACGCGGCCGTCGCCAAGGGCCGCTTCATCGCGGACTCCAAGGTGCACGGCGCCGCTCCGGCCGCCTACCGCGCGCTGGACATCATCGCCGCGGCCAAGGACGGCGACCTGCAGGCGGGCTTCGACGCCGAGGACACGGCCCTGGCCGACCTCATCATGGGCGGCGAACTGCGCTCCGGCATCTATGCCTTCAACCTGGTCCAGAAGCGCGCCAAGCGCCCGGCCGGGGCCCCGGACAAGTCCCTGGCCCGTCCGGTCACCAAGGTCGGCGTCGTCGGCGCGGGCCTGATGGCCTCGCAGCTGGCGCTGCTGTTCCTGCGCCGCCTGGAGGTGCCGGTGGTCCTCACCGACATCGACCAGGAGCGCGTGGACAAGGGTGTGGGCTACGTCCACGCCGAGATCCAGAAGCTGCTCGGCAAGGGCCGGATCAACCAGGACAAGGCCAACCGCCTGACCGCCCTGGTGACCGGTGTCCTGGACAAGGCCGAGGGCTTCGCGGACGCGGACTTCATCATCGAGGCCGTGTTCGAGGAGATGTCCGTCAAGCAGAAGGTGTTCGCGGAGGTCGAGGCGGTCGCCCCGGCGCACGCGATCCTCGCCACCAACACCTCCTCGCTGTCGGTGTCGGAGATGGCCTCCAAGCTCCAGCACCCGGAGCGCGTGGTCGGCTTCCACTTCTTCAACCCGGTCGCGATCCTCCCGCTGCTGGAGATCGTCCGCGGTGAGCAGACCGACGACGCCTCGCTGGCCACGGCCTTCGGTGTCGCCAAGAAGCTGAAGAAGACCGCGGTCCTCACCAAGGACGCCCCGGCGTTCGTCGTGAACCGCATCCTGACCCGCTTCATGGGCGAGATCCAGAACGTCATCGACGAGGGCACCCCGGTCGTCACGGCGGAGAAGGCCATCGAGCCGCTCGGCCTGCCGATGTCCCCGCTGGTGCTGCTGGAACTCGTGGGCCCGGCGATCGGCCTGCACGTCTCCGAGACCCTGAACCGCTCCTTCCCGGAGCGCTTCACCGTCTCCCCGAACCTCAAGCGCGTGGTCGAGGCGGGCAAGCGCGGCTTCTACGTCTATGACTCCGGCAAGCCGGAGCTGGACCCTGAGGTCGCCGCGCTGCTGGTCCAGGGCGACTCCGTCCTGACCGAGGAGCAGGTCCGGCTGCGCGTCCTGGACGCGGTGGCGCAGGAGATCGGTCTGATGCTGGAGGAGGGTGTCGTGGCCGAGGCCCAGGACATCGACCTCTGCCTCATCACCGGTGCCGGCTGGCCCTTCCACCTGGGCGGCATCACGCCGTACCTGGACCGTGAGGGCGTCTCGGAGCGAGTGAACGGCAAGAAGTTCCTCGCCCCCGGCATCGCGAGCGTCCCGGCCTAGATCCGGGTCGCCGACGGCTGTTCGAAGGCCGGGCCCGCCTCCCACGGGGGGCGGGCTTCGGCCGTTCGAATACCTGTCTAAGATTCACCCCCATGACGGAAACGCACGCGCCGGAAACGCACGCGACGGACACGCACGCGCGGCCCAGGCGCCGCCGACGCCGCATTCTGCGGATCACCCTGCTGCTGGTCGCCGTGCTGATCCTGGGCGCCGCCGGAGCCGGCTGGTGGACGTACAGCCACCTCAACGGCAACATCGACAGCGTCGACCTGGACCAGGCGATCGGTGACAACCGGCCGGCCAAGGTGGTCGCGAACGCGCAGAACATCCTGGTGCTCGGCTCCGACTCGCGGGCGGGGGCCAACGGCGACCTCGACCACGGCTCCGTCAGCGGCGCCCGCTCGGACACCGCGATGCTGGTGCACATACCCGAGGGCCGGGCCAGGGCCACCGCGGTGAGCATCCCCCGCGACACCCTGATCACCCGGCCCGAGTGCAAGGACCGCGACGGCAAGGCCGTGCCGTCCGCGAAGCGGGTCATGTTCAACTCCGTCTACTCGCTGGCCGGTCCGGCCTGCGTCGTCAACACGGTCGAGCAGATGTCCGGTGTCCGCGTGGACCACTTCGTCGAGGTGGATTTCGCGGGCTTCAAGGGCCTGGTGGACGCCCTGGGCGGGGTCACCGTCACTCTGGACAAGCCGATGAGCGGCGCCAAGGGCGGCCTGAAGCTCGACGCGGGCACGCACCGGCTCAACGGCGCCGACTCGCTCAAGTTCGTCCGTACCCGGTACGGCTACGGAGACGGCAGCGACCTCGGACGCATCGGCCTGCAGCAGCAGTTCATGCTGGCCATGCTGGCGGAGATCAAGAAGCAGGACGTCCTCGGCAACCCGGCGCGGCTCTACAAGCTCGCCGACGCCGGCACCAAGTCACTGACCACGGACTCCGATCTGGCCTCGCTCACCGCGCTGTCCGACTTCGCGCAGAGCATGAAGGGCGTGAACCCGGAGACGATGGAGACCATCATGCTGCCGGTCGCCTACGACAAGGTGGACCCGAACCGCGTGGTCGTGGCCGAGCCGCAGGCCACCCAGCTGTGGGACGCCCTGCGCAAGGACGAGAAGGTCCCCGCCTCCGCGAAGGACTCCCCCGCCAAGGGCTGACGGGGCACCGCGCACACGGAGCCGGCCGTACGGGTGTCCCCGTACGGCCGGCTCCGGCGTTCGCGCGGCCGGGGTCTTCTCAGTACTTGGCGTCCGCGCCGACCTGGCCGAGACGGCTGTTGCGGCGTCCGTAGACGAAGTAGACGATGACGCCGATGACCATCCAGATGCCGAAGCGCAGCCAGGTCTCGGCCGGCAGGTTGAGCATCAGCCAGAACGAGGCGGCGATCGACAGGATCGGGACGAACGGCACCCACGGGGTGCGGAAGGCCCGGTGCAGGTCGGGGCGGGTCTTGCGGAGGATGATGACACCGAGGGCGACCACCACGAAGGCGAACAGGGTGCCGATGTTGACCAGTTCCGCGAGGCTCTCCAGGCTGGTGAAGCCCGCGACGACCGCGATGATGACGCCGAGCAGGATCGTCGCCCGGTAGGGGGTGCGGTACTTCGGGTGGGTCACGGAGAACACCCGGGGCAGCAGTCCGTCGCGGCTCATGGCGAAGAACACGCGGGTCTGGCCGAGCAGCAGGATCATGCAGACGGTGATCAGGCCCACGGACGCGCCGAGGCTGATGGCGCCCGAGAAGAACGGCTGGTTCACCGATTTGAAGGCCTCGGCGAGGGGCGCGGTGGCCGACATCTCCGAGTACTTCTGCATGCCTGTGACCACGAGGGTCACCGCGACGTAGAGCACGGTGCAGATGAGCAGCGAGCCCAGGATGCCGCGCGGCATGTCCCGCTGGGGGTTCTTGGTCTCCTCGGCCGCCGTCGCCACGACGTCGAAGCCGATGAAGGCGAAGAAGATGAGCGAGGCCGCCGTGAAGATGCCCATCACACCGAAGTTGGTGGGCTCGTAGCCGAAGAGCACTTGCACCAGGGGCGAGTGCCAGCCGCTGACGCCCGCGGCCTGTGGCTCGGCCGGCGGGATGAACGGCGAGTAGTTGTCGGCCTTGATGAAGAACAGGCCCGCGATGATGACCAGCAGCACGACGGTCACCTTGATGGCGACGACGACCGCGGTGATCCGCGCGGAGAGCTTCGTCCCGACGACCAGGATCCACGTCAGCGCCAGGACCAGCAGGAAGGCCAGCAGGTCGAAGTGGCCGCCGGCATCGGGGCCGGACAGGGACGTCGGCAGGGTCCAGCCGAGGTTGGTGTCCATGAGGTGGCGCACGTAGCCGGACCAGCCGACCGCGACCACCGCGGTGCCGAGCGCGAACTCGAGCACCAGGTCCCAGCCGATGATCCAGGCGGGCAGCTCGCCGATGGAGGCGTAACTGAAGGTGTACGCCGATCCGGCCACCGGCACGGTGGACGCGAACTCGGCGTAGCAGAGCGCCGCGAGGGCGCAGACGATGCCCGCGGCCACGAAGGCGAGGGCGGTGGCGGGTCCGGCGTTGTTCCGGGCCGCGATGCCCGTGAGGACGAAGATGCCGGTGCCGATGATGACACCGACACCGAACACCGTCAGGTCCCAGGCGGAGAGCGACTTCCGGAGCGCGTGTTCCGGCTCCTCCGTGTCGCGGATGGACTGCTCCACCGTCTTGGTGCGGAAGGGGCTGTTCATATCCCTACTCACCGACGCACCTCCGAACAGGTGTCGACGCACGCGAACGGGCCGGGAGGCCCACTCCTCAAGAGTGATCTCCCGGCCCGTGACGTGCAACCGCGCGGCGATCTAGTACCCGCCGTCCGTGTCAGTCGACGGTGGCCGCCGGCTCGCTGTCGTAGCGGCCGTCCAGTTTGGCCACCAGGCCCGTGACCTGCCGGGCGATGTCCGGAGCGGTCAGCCCGATCTCGGCCATGACCTCCTTGCGGGAGGCGTGGTCGAGGAAGCGCTGCGGGATGCCGAAGTCGCGCAGGGGTACGTCCACCCCCGCGTCCCGCAGAGCCTGCGAGACGGCGGAGCCCACGCCGCCGGCGCGGCCGTTGTCCTCGACGGTGACGACCACGCGGTGCCGGTCCGCGAGCGGGGCCAGGGCCTCGTCCACGGGCTTGACCCAGCGCGGGTCGACGACGGTCGTGGAGATGCCCTGCTTGTCGAGCAGGTCGGCGATCTCCAGGCACATCGGGGCGAGCGCACCGACCGAGACGAGCAGGACGTCCGGCCGGGTGACCTCGGCGCCCGGGGCGCGCAGGACGTCCATGCCGCCGATCCGGCCGACGGCCGGGACGGCCGGGCCGACGACGCCCTTGGAGAAGCGGACCACGGTCGGGGCGTCCTTGACCTCGACGGCCTCGCGCAGCTGGGAGCGCAGCTGCTCGGCGTCGCGCGGTGCGGCGAGGCGCAGGCCCGGGACGACCTGGAGGATGGACATGTCCCACATGCCGTTGTGGGAGGCGCCGTCGTCTCCGGTGACACCGGCGCGGTCCAGGACGAAGGTGACCCCGCACTTGTGGAGGGCCACGTCCATCAGGACCTGGTCGAAGGCGCGGTTGAGGAAGGTCGCGTACACCGCGAAGACGGGGTGGACGCCGCCGGTGGCCAGGCCCGCCGCGGAGGTGGCGCCGTGCTGCTCGGCGATGCCCACGTCGTAGATGCGGTCCGGGAAGGCCTCGGCGAACTTGTTGAGGCCGACCGGGTGGAGCATGGCCGCGGTGATGCCGACGATGTCCTCGCGCTCGTGGCCGATCTTGACCATCTCGTCGGCGAAGACGGAGGTCCAGCTGGCGGCGGCGGTCTTGACCGGCAGGCCGGTGTCGGGGTGGATCACGCCGACCGCGTGGAAGCGGTCCGCCTCGTGCTCCAGGGCCGGGGTGTAGCCGCGGCCCTTCTGGGTGAGGCAGTGCACGATGACGGGCCCGCTGAAGCGCTTGGCGCGCTGCAGGGCGGACTCCAGTGCCTCGATGTCGTGGCCGTCGATGGGCCCGATGTACTTGAGCCCGAGGTCCTCGAACATGCCCTGCGGGGCGATGAAGTCCTTGAGGCCCTTCTTGGCGCCGTGCAGGGTCTCGAAGAGCGGCTTGCCGACGACCGGGGTGCGCTCCAGGATCTCCTTGCCGCGGGCGAGGAAGCGCTCGTAGCCGTCGGTGGTGCGCAGGGTGGCCAGGTGGTTGGCGAGGCCTCCGATGGTGGGGCCGTAGGAGCGCTCGTTGTCGTTGACGACGATGACCAGCGGGCGGTCCTTGGCGGCGGCGATGTTGTTCAGCGCCTCCCAGGCCATGCCGCCGGTCAGCGCGCCGTCGCCGATGACGGCGGCGACGTGGTGGTCCTCGCGGCCCAGCACCTCGTTGGCCTTGGCGAGGCCGTCGGCCCAGCCGAGCACGGTGGAGGCGTGCGAGTTCTCGATCACGTCGTGCTCGGACTCGGCGCGCGAGGGGTAGCCGGACAGGCCGGTCCTGGTGCGCAGCCCGGCGAAGTCCTGGCGGCCCGTGAGCAGCTTGTGGACGTAGGCCTGGTGGCCGGTGTCGAAGAGGACCTTGTCCTTGGGCGAGTCGAAGACCCGGTGCAGGGCGATCGTCAGTTCGACCACCCCGAGGTTGGGGCCGAGGTGCCCGCCGGTCTTGGAGACGGCGTCGACGAGGAAGGACCTGATCTCGGCCGCGAGCTGTTCGAGCTCCTCCTGGCTGAGCCGGTCCAGATCGCGCGGTCCCTTGATGCGGGGCAGCAGCACCCGTGCCTCCTTGCAGTTGCTTGCTGGTCTGTCGAGTCTAATGTTCCGTCTCCGCGCGCGGTCATCGGGCCGTCCCGGAGCGGTCACACCTTTGTCATACATGTACGCCCGACCGGGCGGCCACACCTCGCATACGGGCGTATACCCGCACACGAGTACCCCGCACATGGACGCACCGATGCCCGGCACCACGGAAAGTGGCGCCGGGCACTGTGACCGGTGTTACCGCCGGAGGCGGCTCCGGCGGGCCGTCGGACGCGCGGTCAGGCGCGTCCGGCCGACTTCTGGGTCTTGCGGGTGACCGAGTCGATCACCACGGTGGCCAGCAGCACCGCGCCGGTGATCATGTACTGGATCGGCGTCGCGATGCCTTCCAGGGCCAGACCGTACTGGATCGAGACGATGACCATGACGCCGAGGAGGGCGTTCCAGGTCCGGCCCCGGCCGCCGAAGAGGCTGGTGCCGCCGATGACGGCCGCCGCGATCACGTTCATCAGCAGGTCGCCGGCACCGGCGCTCTGGTTGGCCGCCGCGATCTTGGAGGCCCAGAACAGGCCGCCGATGGCGGCGAAGGTGCTGGAGATCGCGAAGACCGTGACCCGGATCCGGGTGACGTTGATGCCCGCACGGCGGGAGGCCTCGACGCTGCCACCCAGTGCGAAAACGTTTCGCCCGAAGGTCGTGCGGCGCAGCAGGAAGTCCGTGACGACCAGGGCCAACAGGAAGAGCACCACCGCGAGCGGCAGGCCCTTGTACTGGTTGAACAGCACGGCCGGGCCGAAGGTGCACAGGGCGAGCAGGCCGGTGCGCAGCAGGATCTCGGCGAGCGGCCGGGAGGGCATCCCGGCGGCCTCGCGGCGCCTCGCGTCGAAGAAGGCCGAGAGGAAGTAGCCGGCCACCGCGACCGCGGCCAGCCCGTAGGCGACGGCCACGTCCGAGAAGAAGTACGTGGTCAGCTGGCCGACCACGCCGTCGGAGTCGATGTTGATCGTGCCGTTGCTGCCGAGGATCTGCAGCATCGCGCCGAGCCAGAAGAGCAGGCCGGACAGGGTGACGGCGAAGGCCGGGGCGCCCACCTTGGCGAAGAAGAAGCCGTGGATGGAGCCGATCAGGGCGCCTCCGACGACGGCCGCGAGGATGGCCAGCCATTCGTTCACGCCGTGGGTGACGGCGAGGACGGCGACGATGGCGCCCGAGACACCGCTGACCGAGCCGACCGAGAGGTCGATCTCGCCGAGCAGCAGCACGAAGATGATGCCGATGGCGATCATGCCCGTGCCGGTCATGGTGATCGCGATGTTGGTGAGGTTCTCCGGGGTGAGGAAGTTCGAGTTCAGCCCCTGGAAGATGGACCAGATGACGATCAGGCCGATGACGACCGGGAGGGAGCCCAGATCGCCGGCCTTCATCTTGCGCTTGAACTCGCCCACGTAACCGGCGAGGCCCTCTTCCCTGACGAGCAGGCGGGGGTCCACGGCCGGGATCGCGTCGTGCGCGGCCGCCGGGTTGACCGGGTCGATGTGCTCCTGCTGGTCGACGGTGCCCTTGGGACCGGTGGCAGGGTTCGGGGTGCTCACTTGCCGGCCTCCGAGGTGCGGGCCGCCCGGCGGGTCACGGCGTTGTCCGTGGCACCGGTGATGGCGGAGATGATCTCTTCCTGCGAGGTGTCGGCGACGTTGAAGACACCGTTGTTGCGGCCCAGCCGCAGGACCGCCACCTTGTCGGCGACGGCCTTCACATCGGCCATGTTGTGGCTGATGAGGATGACGGCGTGGCCGCGCTCGCGCAGCCGCTCCACCAGGTCGAGCACCTGAGCGGTCTGCTCGACGCCGAGGGCGGCGGTGGGCTCGTCGAGGATGACGAGCTGGGGCTCGCCCAGCATGGAACGGGCGATCGCCACGGTCTGACGCTGACCGCCCGACAGCGAGGCGATGGGGATCCGGACACTGGGGATCCGGATGGACAGCGTGGTCAGGAGCTCGCGGGCGCGCCGCTCCATCTCCACCTCGTCGAGGACACCGAACTTCTTGAGCTCGCGGCCGAGGAACAGGTTGCCGACGACATCGATGTTGTCGCACAGCGCCAGGTCCTGGTAGACCGTCGCGATGCCCAGGTTCTGGGCGTCGTGGGGCTTGCCGATGGAAACCGGGCGCCCCTCCCACTCGATGACTCCGTCATCGATGGGGTGCACGCCGGCGATCGTCTTGACCAGCGTGGACTTGCCGGCACCGTTGTCGCCGACCAGGGCGACCACTTCACCGGAGTGGATCTCGAGTTCTACGTCGGTCAGAGCCTGAACGGCGCCGAACCGCTTCGAGACCCCTCGCAACGCCAGCACGGGCGCAGCGGACACATGAACCATCTCCTTCGCCGCCTGACCGGCGGGGATGTCGTGCAGAAGAGCAGGAGCGGGGCGAATGGGGGAACGTTTCTGCCCGGCGCCCCGCCGGGTGGCGGGGAGAGGAGGGGCGGGGCGCCGGTCAGGTACGTGGGGCCGCCTCGTGGGGAGGCGGCAGGGGCCGCTACTTCAGGCCGATGGCGGCGCAGGCGGCCGCGTACTTCTCGGTGCAGATCTCGTCGACCGTGTAGACGCCGTCCTTGACGACGGTGTCCTTGATGTTGGCCTTGGTCAGCGAGACGACCGGGATCAGGACGGCCGCGACGCCCTTGGTGGTGGGGCTGTCGACCGTGGAGGTGCTGCCTTCGGCCTTCCCGCCCTTGGCGAGGGCGACGGCCATCTTGGCGGCGGCCTCGGCCTCGGGGGCGTACGGCTTGTAGACGCTCATGAACTGCTCGCCCGCGACGATCCGCTGCACACCGGCGAGTTCGGCGTCCTGGCCGGTGACCGGCGGCAGGGGGGAGACGCCGGCGGCCTTGAGGGCGGTGATGATGCCGCCGGCCATGCCGTCGTTGGCGGAGTAGACGCCGATGACCTTGTCCTTGCCGAGCGCGGAGAGCGCGGCCGCCATGTTGGTGTTGGCGTTCTCCGGCTTCCACTCGACGGTGTCGTACTCCTTGCCGACGTTCACCTTGCCGTCGAGCTCGGAGTGCGCGCCGGACTTGAAGAGCTTGGCGTTCGGGTCGGTGACCGAACCGTTCATCATGACGATCTGGCCGTCCTTGGCCTTGTCGCCCAGCGCCTCCAGCAGCGCCTTGCCCTGGACCTTGCCGACCTCTTCGTTGTCGAAGGAGGTGTAGGCGTCGATCGGGCCCTCGGCCAGACGGTCGTAGGCCACGACCGGGATGCCGGCGTCCTTGGCCTTCTTGACCGAGCCGGCGATGGCCTTGGAGTCCACCGCGTCGATGATCAGGACGTCCACCTTGTTGGTGATCATCGTGTCGACCTGGGAGTTCTGCGTGGTCGCGTCCTGCTTGGCGTTGGCGTAGACGACCTCGCCCTTGCCGCCGGTGAGCTCGGCGACCTTCTTCTCGATGAGCGGCTTGTCGAACTTCTCGTAACGCGCGGTCTGGTTCTCCGGCAGGAGCAGACCGACCTTGATCGCGTCACCCTTGGCCGCGCCGGACGACTCCTTCGTCTTGTCGCCGGCCTCCTTGGCACTGCCACAGGCGGCGAGGGAAACGGCCATGGCGCCGGCGGCAACGGCTACGGCGGCTCTGCGCATACGCGTGTTCATTACTTGAACCTCCCTGACGAGGCCGCTACGCCGCGGCCGAGGTGGATGTGAGTCAACCCCGGCCGCGTTTTGCCGTCAAGGAGTGAATTCTTAACGAGATGACAACGGTGCCATTCGTTATCTACCTGAAGGCAAGACGGCTGGAGCTCGCACTCCACCTCCATGATCTGACAAAAGCGTCGAATCGCCCATCTCGCTCAGCACGAGCGCCAGTGCGCCCAGCACCTCGGCCCGTCCGCCCAGGGACCCCGTGAGCACCGACAACTGCCGGGCCGCGCTGGGGATCGCGTACCTCCCCACTGATTCACGGATGGGCGCCAGGACGAGTTCACCGGCCTCCGCCAGCGAGCCGCCCAGCACCACCCGGCTCGGGTTCAGCAGGTTGCACAGGCTGGCCACTCCGCTGCCGATGTGACGGCCGACGTCGGTGATCACCCGACGGCAGCCGGGGTCCCCGTCGCGGGCCAGTTCGACCACCCGCTCCATCGTCAACTCCGGCCCGTGCGTGCCCTGGAGCAGTGGCAGGACGTACCGGGCCGCGGCGAAGGTCTCCAGGCAGCCGCGGTTCCCGCAGCGGCAGACCGGGCCCGATTCGTCGAGCGTGATGTGCCCGATCTCGCCCGCCGTGCCGCCCGGGCCGCGGTAGATCTGGCCGTTGATCACCAGGCCGGCGCCGACGCCGCTGGCCACCTTGATGTAGGCCAGGTCCTTCACTCCCCGGCCACTCCCCCAAACGAGTTCACCGAGGGCGCCGAGGTTCGCGTCGTTGTCCACGTAGACGGGCACGCCGAGGCGCTGGGAGAGTTCCTGGCGCGGATTGATCCCCGCCCAGCCCGGCAGGATCGCGGTCGAGCCCAGGGTCCCGGACTCCACGTCGATCGGGCCGGGGACGCCGAGACCGACGCCGATCACCTTGTCCAGGCCGACTCCTATGCCCTCGATCAGGCGTCCGACCAGGGCTTCCGCCCGGTCGAAGCCGTCCGCCCAGGAGGCGTCGACGTCCAGCGGTTCGGTCTCCTCGGCGAGGACCTGGTGGGCGAGGTTGCCGACGGCCACCCGCAGGTGGGTGTGGCCGAAGTCGACGCCGATCACGATGCCCGCGTCACCGCTGAGCGACACGCTCCGCGCCCGCCGGCCGCCGGCCGAGGTGTCGGTGACCTCGACGGTCCCGCTTTCCTTCAGCTCCCGGACGATGTTGGAGACCGTGGCCGCCGACAGTCCGGTGGTACGGGCGATCTCCGCCTGGGTCAGCGACCCCGCGAGCCGCACCGCCCGTACGACCCGTTCGAGATTCGCGCGGTGCAGTGACGACTGCGATCCGGGAGTCTGCACGACTCATCCACTCCTGCCCATAAGCGACGGCCAGCCGTCGCCCCCCGGCCGGGACACCTCGCGGCTACGCGCTCCGAGACCCCGGCGTCTCTCCAACTTGTGAACCTTAAGTCGAGCCTTTGCGCATCCGCACGTCAAGAGGCTGACACGACACGAAACGGGCCTACCGGCCGAAAGGGGGAGGGAGCGGCCCAGTGGATCGTGTTACGGTCGCTGAGGCGCCGGTCCTCTGCGGCCCTTCCGGCCGGACCGGGCGCCTGCCATGTCAGCGCGACGCGAGGAGGTGTTCGGGATGAGTCCCGATCGAAGTCTTCGCAGCGCTCTCTCCGGCTGATCCGCCGAACGGCTGACCCGCCGACCTCTGCATGAGTGCGCACGGCAGCGGTCCGCCGCACGCCCGTGCGCGGCTGCGCTCCTTTCGCGTGCCTTGCGCGTGCGTTGCGCGTTCCTCTCGCGCTCCTCTCGCGTCTTCTCTCACCTTCCCTCCCTGCCGCATGACCGGGCGGCTCCGTCCGGCGTGCGTCATCCCTGTCCGTCGGCGTACGCGACGGCCCGCGCGGCCGCCGCACGCCGTCCCCCGATCACTCCGCGTGACCGTGCGGCTCCGTGCTGCCCGGGAACCGCGGAGGGAGGTATGTGCCATGACCATGCTCACCCCCCGTACCCCGGCCGAGCTCGCGCCGCCGGGCCGCTCCCGCCGCGAGCGCAGGGCCGCCGGGCTGGAGTCCCGTACCCGGCTCGTGGGCGAGCGCCTCGCCGGGCTCAGCGCCGCCCCGGGCGTCCGGGCGCTGCAGTCCGTGGACGCGTCCCCGGGCGGCCTCACCCGCGCCGAGGCCGCGCTGCGCCTGGAGCGCCACGGCCCGAACGCCGTCGCCCAGGAGCGTGCCCCGCGCTGGTACGTCCAGCTCGCGAAGGCCTTCCGGAATCCCTTCATCGCCGTCCTGGTCCTCCTGGCCGCCGTCATGTACTGGCAGGACCCCGCCGACCCCGGTGTGGTCATCCTCTCCGTGATGGTCGGGATCAGCGGGCTGCTGCGCTTCTGGCAGGAGTTCCGCTCGGGCCGCGCCGCCGACGCGCTGGCCCAGCTCGTCACCACGACCTGCGCGGTCCAGCGCCGGGCGGGCAGCGGTTCCCTTCCCACCACCCTCGAGGTGCCCATGGACCAGGTGGTCCCCGGCGACGTGGTCAAGCTGGCCGCCGGCGACCTGATCCCGGCCGACCTGCGGCTGCTCACGGCGAAGGACCTGATGATCAGCCAGGCCGCGCTCACCGGCGAGTCGCTGCCGGTGGCCAAGGCCGACACCCGTGTTCAGGACCTGGGCCAGCAGGTCACCACGGACCCGGTCGAGGCCGACAACCTGGCCCTGATGGGCACCTCGGTCACCTCCGGCACCGCCACCGGGGTCGTCGTCGCCACCGGCTCCGACACCTGGTTCGGCTCGATGGCCGGCGCCCTGGTCGGCGAGCGCCCGCAGACCAGCTTCGACGCCGGTGTGCGCAAGGTCAGCTTCCTGCTGATCCGCTTCATGCTGGTCATGGTCCCCGTCGTCTTCATGATCAACGGGCTGACCAAGGGCGACTGGGACGAGGCCTTCCTCTTCGGCATCGCCGTGGCCGTGGGCCTGACCCCCGAGATGCTCCCGATGGTGGTCTCGGCCAACCTCGCCCGCGGCGCGGTCGCCATGGCCAGGCGCAAGGTGGTCGTCAAGCGGCTGGACGCGATCCAGAACCTGGGCGCGATGGACGTTCTCTGCACGGACAAGACCGGCACCCTCACCGAGGACCGGATCGTCCTGGACCGCTACCTGGACGTGCACGGCAACGAGGACGGCGAGGTCCTGGAGTACGGCTACCTCAACGCCCACTTCCAGACCGGCCTGCGGAACCTGATGGACCGGGCGGTCATCGACCGCGTGGGCGAGGCCGAGGAGGTTGTCGTCGACACACGGTTCTCCATGGTCGACGAGATCCCCTTCGACTTCGCCCGGCGCCGGATGTCCGTGGTCCTGGCCCGCAACCCGCTCGTGGGCGGCTCCGGGGACGCCGGGCCCGTCGAACAGGCCGAACACGTCGAACACGTCGAACACAGCGAACACGTCGAACACGTCATGATCACCAAGGGTGCGGTGGAGGAGGTCCTGGCTCTCTGCACGCACATGACCGACCGCGGCGAGAGGGTGGAGCTGACCGAGCAGCTGCGGTGGCACGTCACCCGGATCGCCGAGGACAACAACCGGCGGGGTCTGCGGGTGCTCGCCGTCGCCACCCGCACGATCACCGACCCCCGCGACACCTACGGCGTCGCCGACGAGGACCGGCTGACCCTGGTCGGCTTCCTCGCCTTCCTCGACCCGCCGAAGGCCGACGCCGCCCGGGCCCTGGAGGCGCTCGCCGACAAGGGCATCACGGTGAAGGTCGTCACCGGTGACAACGAGCTCGTCGCCGCCCGGGTCTGCGCGGACGTCGGCATCGACGTGGGCACCGTGGTCCTCGGCCCCGCGACCGACGCCCTCGACGACGCAGAACTGCGCGCGCTGGCCGCCCGTACGACGGTCTTCGCCAAGGTCAACCCGGTCCAGAAGGCCAGGATCGTCCGGGCGCTGCGGGCCGACGGGCACACCGTCGGCTTCCTCGGCGACGGCATCAACGACGCGGCCGCGCTGCGCGACGCGGACGTCGGCATCTCCGTGGACACCGCCGTCGACATCGCAAGGGAGTCCGCTGACATCATCCTGCTGGAGAAGGACCTCACCGTCCTGGAGCAGGGCGTCCTCCAGGGCCGGACCACCTTCGGCAACACGATCAAGTACATCAAGATGACGGCGTCGTCGAACTTCGGCAACGTCTTCTCGGTGCTGGTCGCGAGCGCCTTCATCCCCTTCCAGCCGATGCTCGCGATCATGCTGCTGGTCCAGAACCTGGTCTACGACATCGCGCAGCTGGCGACCCCGTGGGACCGGATGGACGAGGAGTACCTGCGCAAGCCCCGCAACTGGGACGCCAAGGGCATCGGCCGCTTCATGGTCACCGTCGGCCCGATCAGCTCGATCTTCGACATCGCGATGTTCCTGATCATGTGGCACGTGTTCGCGGCCGACAGCACGGCGGACCAGTCCCTCTTCCAGTCCGGCTGGTTCGTCGAGGGCCTGCTCTCGCAGACCCTGATCGTCCACATGATCCGCACCCGGAAGATCCCCTTCCTCCAGTCCCGCGCCTCCTGGCCGGTGATGGTGACGACCGTCCTCGCGGTGCTGACCGGGCTCTGGCTGCCCTTCTCGCCGCTGGCCTCCTCGCTGGGCTTCGTCGCCCTGCCGGCGGGCTACTTCCCGTGGCTGATCGGCGTGCTGCTCGCCTACTGCACGCTCACCCAGCTCGTGAAGACCTGGTACATCCGCCGCTTCGGTACGTGGCTGTAGCCGGAGGCAGAATGAATTGAACACGTTCAGCCCGGCTGGCACTATGGATCCGTGACATCGCCGGCCGGGCGGACGTGTCCGTCCGCCCTGCCATCAAGGGGGGTTGAGCATGCGTCAGAAACGGTCGTACGGCCGCGTGCTGGTGGTCTCGACGCTGGTGGGATGTCTGGAGGTCGCGCTGACGGCGGTGGTGGTCCTCGTGTACGTGCGGACGCAGCCGCCGCCGGACACGCCCCCCGACTGGGCCGCCATCGGGGGGAGCCTGATCGCCCTCACGCCGCTCGTCGGCTTCGTCTCGTTCCTGCTGACGCTGGTCTTCGTGCTGCCGGCGGTCGCGCTCGTCGACCTCCTCTCCCGGGGGCTCGGCGGGCGTACGGCCTGGTGGGCGGCGCCGCCGGCGGTGGCGGCCCTGCTGGCGGCGCCCGTCCTGGTCTTCGCGACGTACAACGACGCCCGGACGGGGGACACGCTGGTCTTCTGGGCGTCTGCCACGGCCTCCCTCTCCCTCGGCGTGGTGTCCGCCCTCCCCCGGGGCGACGGGCTGCTGCGGCGGGTGGCGCTGTGGGGCACGGCGGTGGTGGCGGGGACGGGCGTGCTCGGCGCGCTCGGGCTCGCCGTCGGCCTGCTGCCCGCGTACGAGCCGCCGCGGATCGGGCCCGAGACCATGACCGGCAGCTGGTTCGACCACACGGGCAACACCCTGGTCTTCACCCCGGACGGCCGGGTCACCGCCTCCGGCGTCGGCGGGCGCAGCGCCGTCGATTATCCCGGCAATGCGGCGCCGAGCTGTTCGGGCTCCGGGACCTGGGTCTACGAGGGCGGCCGGGACGTCTGGACGCAGAAGGTCCACGTAGACATCCCGGGGTGCGCCTGGCCCGCCTGGAACGTCGGCGGCACCGCCGGGGAGCCCCGGCTCCAGCAGGAGATCGGCGGCCCCGGCTCCGGGCGGCTGTACAAGCTGAGGAAGGCCTAAGGGGGCTACTTCAGTGTCGCCGAGGTCAGGCCCGCCTGGATCTGGCGCTGGAAGGACAGGTAGACCACCAGCATGGGGATCATCGCGATGGTCACGCCGGCGAAGAGCACGGGCAGGTCGGTCTCGTAGCCCTGCTGCTGCTGGAGCTGGATCAGACCCTGGGTGAGCAGATAGCGCTCGGGGTCCGATCCGGTCTGGGGCTGCATCAGCACGGAGGGCAGGATGTACTGGTTCCACTGGCCCAGGACGTTGAAGATCCCGACGCTGATCAGGCCGGGCTTGGCCATCGGCACCATCACCTGGAAGAAGATCCGGGTGTCGGAGGCGCCGTCGATCACCGCCGCCTCGTGCACCGCCGTCGGCAGCGTGCGGAAGAACGAGTGCATGAAGAAGACGGTGAACGGCATCGAGTACGCCACGTACACGAGGATCAGCCCCTGGTACGTGTTCAGCATGTCGAACCGCTTGACCATGAAGAACAGCGGGACGAGCGCGAGGAACACGGGGAACATCGCCCCGCTGACGAAGAAGTAGTAGATGAAGCGGTTGCCCGGGAAGGGGTAGCGGGCCAGGACGTACGCCGCCATCGAGCCGAACAGCATCGTCAGCGGAACGGAGAACACCATCACGACGAGGGTGTTGGCGAAGTAGTCGCCGATGCCCTTGTCCCACGCCCGCCCGAACGCGTCGAAGTTCCAGTTGGCGGGCCAGCTGAGGGCCGAGCCGCCGATCTGCGCGTCGGTCTTGAAGGAGCCGAGCGCCAGCCAGATCAGCGGCAGCACGATCATCACGGCCCAGACGACGAGGAAGCCGTGGGAGAAGACGTTGAGGACCATGCCCTCGGAGCGTCCGCCGCTGCGCTGCCCGCCGGGTCCGGTTCCGCCGGAGCGCTCCGCCGCGGATTCGCCCGGAGCCTTGATCACTGTGGTCATGACGGTCTCCCGCTCAGAACTCGATGCGCTCGCGGCGGGTGGCGCGCAGCGTGATGACGGAAAGGATCATGGTGAGGACGAGCATGACCACGCCCATGGCGCAGGCGTAGCCGCTCTTGCCGAAGTAGAGGAAGTTCCGCATCAGGACCGTGGCCATGACCTCGCTGTGGTGGTCGGGGCCGCCGCCGAACTGGCCGGAGGTCATCGTCGACACCAGGACGAACATGTCCATCGCGGCGATGCCCAGATAGACCGCGGACGTCTGTACGGAGTCCCAGAGCAGGGGCAGGGTGACCCTGAAGAAGGTCTGCGCGCGTCCCGCCCCGTCGAGGAGGGCCGCCTCGTAGATGTCCTTGGGGATGGACTGCATGGCCGCGGAGAAGAGGACGAGGTAGAAGCCCACGCCGTGCCAGACCACCACGAGGAGCAGGCACCACAGGACGAGCCTCGGCTCGTTCAGCCATTCGATCGGATGCAGCCGGTCGACGACGCCGAGGCGGATGAGGACGCCGTTGAGCAGGCCGCCCTCGTCGGTGCGGTACACGGCGCCGAAGAGGACCGCGAGGATGGCGAGGGAGAGGACCTGCGGGAAGAAGTAGACGACCTTGTAGAGGCGTGAGCCCGCCACGCCCTGTACGCCGCCGGCCCCGCCCCGCCCGCCCGCGTTCACCATGAAGGCGAAGAAGAGGGCGAGCAGGATGGTGACCACCGGGACGAACACCAGGAGCAGCAGGTTGTTCCAGAGGGCTCCGCGGAAGACCTCGTCCTTCAGCAGGGCGGAGTAGTTGTCCATGCCGACGAAGTCGAACGTGGGCGACTGACCCGACCAGTTGGTGAAGGAGTAGCCGAACGTCTGTACGTACGGCCAGATGACGAAGGTCAGGTACAGCGCGAGGGGTGCGAGGAGGAAGCCGGCGATGAAGCCGGCCCGTCCCCGGCCCTGGACTACTTGGCTCATGGTGTCCGTCCCTGTGTGCCGGTGACCGGTGGGGCGTGCTGTCAGCTGCGACGGTTGTTCTTGGCGTTGGGATCCTGCGCCGCCTTGTTCACCGCCGCCTGGGCCCGCCTGATCCACTCCTTCGGCTGAATCCGCTTGGCCATCAGCTCGTTGGACGCGTCCTGGATCGCCGTGTCCATCTCGCTGTACCAGTCGGGATAAAGGTAGTTGAAGGTGTTCGATCCCGCCGCCTTGAGAGCGGCCACCGCCGACTGGGTGCCGGGACGCAGTTTCACGCCCGGGTCCACGCCGTCCTTGACCACGGTGAGTGAGTTGGCCTGCTGGGCGAAGATGGTCGACCATTCGCGGGACAGCATCGAACGGATGAACTCCAGACCGCCGGGCTTGTTGGCGGCCTTCTCCGGGACGATGAAGGGCTCGCCCGCGCCGGCCCGGATGGCCTCGAAGGGCAGCTTGCTGTCGGCGAGCACCGGGACCGGCAGGAACTGCATGTCGAAGTCGTCCGGCGTCTGCTTGAGCTGCTCGTTCTCCAGCCAGGAGCCGGACGGGATGAAGGCGGCCTTGTACTGGTTCCAGGAGGTCTGGGACTCGGTGTGGGTCAGGCCGTTCGTGCCGGGCAGCAGCAGGTCCTTCTCGACCACCTCGTAGACCGCCTCGACGGCGGCGAGGGCGGCCGCGCTGCCCTCGAAGGCGTTCGGCTCCAGGTTGTCGATGGCCTTCATGGCCTCCAGACCGCCCTTCTTGGCGATCAGGTCCATGATGACGACGTTGATGTAGTACGGGTACTTGCCCTGGTGGGCGAGGCCGCCGAGGCCGGCCTCCTTGGCCTTGGCGCAGACCGCGAGGAACTCGTCCCAGGTCTTGGGCGGCGTCCAGCCCTTCTCCTTGAAGAGCTTCCCGGAGTACCAGAAGCCGTAGACGGTGTAGACGTAGTTCAGCGAGACGAACTTGCCGCCCTGCGTACCCTGTTCGATGGTGCCCGCGATGAGCGTGTCGCGGACCTTCTTGGTCGGGTCGTCGAGGGAGGGCGCGTCCAGCACGGGGGTGAGGTCGGCGAGCTGGTTGCTCTTGAAGAGCACGTCCAGCTTGATCTTCTGGGCACCGGAGTTGTCGACGACGTCCGGCGGGTTGCCGCCGTTGAAGCGGGTCTGGAGCTTGCCGGTGATCTCCTGGGTGCCGAGGTGGGAGCTGGTGGTGCCCCACTTCTTGTCGAAGGCGGCCTCCCAGGCCTTCGCGTAGTCGTCGCCGAAGCCGCCCTTGAAGACGACGACGTCCATCTTGCCCCCCTTCGAGACGCCGAAGGGGTTCTCCTTGGAGACGGCCGCCTTGTCGGGGCCCTTCGTCGTGTCCCCACCGCCGGAGGCACAGGCGGACAGGAAGCTCATCGTCGGCACGCTGATCAGCCCGAGCGCTGCGGAACGCTTGATCAGATCACGGCGGCCGAGGCCCTCACCAGTGGATCCCATGCTCATGTCCTCGCCTTCGTCAGAAGTGTGAAGGAGGCCGGAAATCGCGGCAGTTACCGTGCATGCGGGCATCACCGCAGGTCCCCCGGCATCCCCCGGCCCGGGGCCGCTCGTCACACAGTGGCGGCCCGGACGGGCACAGGTATAGTCCACTTCCGCTCGACTGAGCAAGATCGTGCACAAGGATCGTTCCCGGCTTTTCCGAGTTGAGACCTGTCCGTCATCCGGGACCGCCGCCGCGGAAAGCGACAAGGGCCGCACCCCCTCGTCGGGGGTACGGCCCTATGGTGCCGACAGACGGCGGATCGCTCCGCCTGGCGCGCCCTTAGCCGCGGATGAGGTTCCGCAGGACGTACTGCATGATGCCGCCGTTGCGGTAGTAGTCGGCCTCACCCGGCGTGTCGATGCGGACGACCGCGTCGAACTCCACACCGGTGTCGGTGCTGACCTTGACGGTGCGCGGGGTGGTGCCGTTGTTCAGCTCCTCCACACCGGTGAAGGAGAAGGTCTCCTCGCCGGTGAGGCCCAGCGAGGCCGCGGTGGCGCCCTCGGGGAACTGCAGGGGCAGGACGCCCATGCCGATCAGGTTGGAGCGGTGGATGCGCTCGTAGGACTCGGCGATGACGGCCTTGACGCCGAGCAGCGCGGTGCCCTTGGCCGCCCAGTCGCGGGACGAGCCGGAGCCGTACTCCTTGCCGGCCAGGATGACCAGCGGAATGCCGGCGGCCTGGTAGTTCTGCGAGGCGTCGTAGATGAAGGAGACCGGGCCGCCCTCGACGGTGAAGTCGCGGGTGAAGCCGCCCTCGGTGCCCGGCGCGATCTGGTTGCGCAGACGGATGTTGGCGAAGGTACCGCGGATCATGACCTCGTGGTTGCCGCGGCGGGAACCGTAGGAGTTGAAGTCGCGGCGCTCGACGCCGTGCTCGGTGAGGTACTTGCCGGCCGGGGTGTCGGCCTTGATCGCACCGGCCGGGGAGATGTGGTCGGTGGTGACCGAGTCGCCCAGCTTCGCCAGCACGCGGGCGCCGGCGATGTCGGAGACCGGGGTGGTCTCCATGGTCATGCCCTCGAAGTAAGGGGGCTTGCGGACGTAGGTGGACTGCGGGTCCCACTCGAAGGTGTTGCCGGTCGGGATCGACAGCGCCTGCCACTGGGCGTCGCCCGCGAAGACGTCGCTGTAGGACTTGCTGAACATGTCCTCGCCGATGGCGTTCGCCACGACGTCGTTGACCTCGGCCTCGGAAGGCCAGATGTCCTTCAGGAAGACCGGGTTGCCCTCGGTGTCGGTGCCGATGGCGTCCTGGGTGATGTCCACCTTCATGGAGCCCGCGATGGCGTACGCGACGACCAGCGGCGGGGAGGCCAGGTAGTTCATCTTGACGTCGGGGTTGATCCGGCCCTCGAAGTTGCGGTTGCCGGAGAGCACCGAGGTGACCGCGAGGTCGTGCTCGTTGATCGCCTTCGAGATCTCCTCGTCCAGCGGACCGGAGTTGCCGATGCAGGTGGTGCATCCGTACCCGACGAGGTTGAAGCCCATCTTGTCGAGGTACGGGGTCAGGCCGGCCTTGTCGAAGTAGTCGGTGACGACCTTCGAGCCCGGGGCCAGGGTGGTCTTGACCCACGGCTTGCGGGTCAGGCCCTTCTCGACCGCCTTCTTCGCCACGAGCGCCGCGGCGACCATGACGTAGGGGTTCGAGGTGTTGGTGCAGGAGGTGATCGCGGCGACGGTGACGGCGCCGTGGTCGATCTCGAAGGAGGAGCCGTCGGCCAGGGTGACCAGGGTGGGCTTCGAGGGGCTGCCGTTCGGGTGGTTCGCCGGGGCGTCGGAGGCCGGGAAGGACTCCTTGCCCGCCTCGTCGACCTCGTCGACGTAGTTGCGGACGTCCTGGGCGAACTGCTCAGCGGCGTTCGCCAGGACGATACGGTCCTGCGGGCGCTTCGGGCCGGCGATGGAGGGGACGACCGTGGAGAGGTCGAGCTCCAGCTTCTCGGAGAAGTCCGGCTCGGCGGCCGGGTCCAGCCACAGGCCCTGCTCCTTGGCGTACGCCTCGACGAGCGCGACCTGCTGCTCGGAGCGGCCGGTGAGACGGAGGTACTTCAGCGTCTCGCCGTCGATCGGGAAGGTCGCGGCGGTGGAGCCGAACTCCGGCGACATGTTGCCGATGGTGGCGCGGTTCGCGAGGGAGGTGGCGGCGACGCCCTCACCGTAGAACTCGACGAACTTGCCGACGACACCGTGCTTGCGCAGCATCTCGGTGATGGTCAGCACCAGGTCGGTGGCGGTGGTGCCGGTGGGCAGCTCGCCGGTCAGCTTGAAGCCGACGACGCGCGGGATCAGCATGGAGACCGGCTGGCCGAGCATCGCGGCCTCGGCCTCGATGCCACCGACGCCCCAGCCCAGCACACCGAGGCCGTTGACCATGGTGGTGTGCGAGTCGGTGCCGACGAGGGTGTCGGGGTAGGCCTGGCCACCCCGGACCATGACCGTGCGGGCCAGGTGCTCGATGTTGACCTGGTGGACGATGCCGGTGCCCGGGGGGACGACCTTGAAGTCGTCGAAGGCGGTCTGGCCCCAGCGCAGGAACTGGTAGCGCTCCTTGTTGCGGCCGTACTCCAGCTCGACGTTCTGCGCGAAGGCGTCCTTCGTGCCGAACTTGTCGGCGATGACCGAGTGGTCGATGACCATCTCGGCGGGCGAGAGCGGGTTGATCTTCGCCGGGTCGCCGCCGAGGGCCTTCACGGCCTCACGCATCGTGGCGAGGTCCACGACGCAGGGGACGCCGGTGAAGTCCTGCATGATCACGCGGGCCGGCGTGAACTGGATCTCCTGGCTGGGCTGGGCCTGGGAGTCCCAGCCGCCGAGCGCCCGGATGTGGTCGGCGGTGATGTTCGCGCCGTCCTCGGTGCGGAGCAGGTTCTCCAGCAGCACCTTCAGGCTGTAGGGCAGGCGGGCGGAGCCCTCGACCTTGTCCAGCCGGAAGATCTCGTACGACTCGTCGCCCACCTGCAGCGTGCTGCGGGCGTCGAAGCTGTTCGCCGACACGACAGTCTCCTTCATGCATGAATTCGCGCGTTTACCGCATCCTGCCGCCACGCCCCTTGGCCAATCCGCTAAGGTAAGGCTAAGTTAGGTAGCCCTTACCAGCGGGGGCGGCTGCGGTACGCCTTCGGCAGATATCTCGATGTCGAGATAACTCTAGTACATGTCCGGCCGCGACGACGAGGCGCGCACCCGCGCCCGGAGGGGCGGCGGGCCGGGAGGGCGCTTCCGCATGCCCTGAACGCGCCGGCGGGAGCCCGCGGCCAGGGGGGTGCCGTGCGGCGCGGCGGGCGACGGCCAAGCGTTGAACGTGTTCAGATTTTCTGTCAGGATACGTCCGGCCCTCGGGGGGAGGGCTCGACGAAGGGACGCCTCCATGACGAGTTCACTGCTGTCCGGTGTGGCGTTCGGCGAGTCGTCCGGCGCATCGCCGGGGGAGTCGTCCGGCGGGGCGGTGCCGGAGGGGAGCACCGCCCCCACCCGGATCCTGGACTGGCGGGACCCGCGGGTCACCGCACTCGTGCGGGAGCTGGGCGCGGCGCCGGCCGCCGGGGATCCGGCGGACCCGGTGGGCCGGGTGGGCCCCGCGCGGCGGATCGAGGCCCTGCACCGGGCCCACACCTGGATCTCGGCGGCCGTCCGGCCGGTCTACTCCGTCCAGGACGGGCGGCCCGTGTCGGAGGTGCTGCGCCGCGGGCGGGGGTCGTGCAGTCAGCGGATGGCCGTGCTGGAGGCGGTGGCACGGGCGTACGGGGTGCCCACGCGGGTGCGCGGCCTGCTGGTGGACGGCACGTTCTGGTACCCGCGGTTCCCCCGGCTGCGCCGGATCGTCCCGGACCGGGTGCTGTTGGCCTGGCCGGAGTTCCGGATCGGGACCCCGGCCTCCTGGCTGACGGTGTCGGAACTCCTCGGCGGGCTGCGGCCCGTGGCCGCGGAGCGGGGCGGGGGTTTCACCAATGCCGGACCGGAGACCCTCTTCGAGGCGCTGTCCCGGACGGCGATCGACTGGGACGCGGCGCCGGCAGCCTGCCCGAGCGGCGGCGGAGCGGGCGCCGCGTGCGACCTGTCGGCGTACGTCGTGGCCGACCTCGGCCACTACACCTCGCGCGACGACCTCTTCGCCCGGCACGGCCAGACCCTGTGCGCACCGGCCAGGCTGATCGCGGACCCGGTCCTGGGCCGACGCGGCGCGGCGTAGGCGCGGGGCGGCGTAGGCGCGGGGGCGGCGTAGGCGCGGGGGCGGCGTAGGCGCGGGGGCGGCGTAGGCGCGGGCGCGGGCGCGGGCGGCACGGAACCCGGGGCTGCGTCGGCGCGGCTCACCCGGCGAGCGCGTGGCGGGCGGCCCAGGCGTTGACGGCGGCGGCGATCTCCTCGGGCCGGTCCTCCGGACAGAGGTGTGCCGCGGCCCCGCAGTACTCGCTCTCCAGCGCCGAAATGTTCCGCTCGCACCAGGCGGCCGCCTCCGCGCCGACCATCAGGGCGGGCGAGCCGTCGAAGGTGAGCAGGAGTTTGGGCACCTCGGGGCTGTCGGCCAGCCAGGCGTCGTACCGCTCGACGACGGCGACGACGTCGGCCGGCTCTCCTCCGATCGGCAGCGAGCGGGCCCACTGCAGCATGGGCAGGCGGCTCTCGCGGGTCGGGTACGGGGCGCCGTAGACCGCGCGGTCCTCCTCGGCCATCGGGGTGAGCACGGTCTGCAGGATGCTGTCCTCGATGAAGATGTTCCGGTCGAGGACCATCCCCTCCCCGACTCCGGGGGTGCGTATCGCCTCGAACCGGGCACGCGCGGCGGGCGGGTACTCCTCCCACCCCATCGGGCGCACGATCGTCTCCATGAAGGCGATCCCGCGCACCCGCCCGGGGTGGCGGGCGGCCCGGTCGAAGGCGAGCGCGCCGCCCCAGTCCTGACCGACCAGCACCACCTCGTCGAGCCCGAGTGCGTCGAACCACGCGTCCAGGTAGCGGGCGTGGTCGGCGAAGGTGTACTCCCCGCCCGGCTTGCCGGATCGGCCCATGCCGATGAGGTCGGGGGCCAGGACCCGTACCGGGCCCTCGATCCGGGGCAGCACGTGCCGCCAGAGATGGGAGGAGGTGGGATTGCCGTGCAGGAAGACGAAGGGCGTGCCCTCGCCCCGGTCCTCGTAGTACATCGTCGAGTCGAGTACGTCGATCGTGGCCATGGGAGACCCCTTCCATAATCGTTCGCGTGACTAACGTTGGTGGCGCGAACGAAGCTATATCGTTAGTGACACCAACGCAAGCACGTAACATCACCCCATGACCACGGGAGAGAACGGGGGCGCGGCCGTCCCCGCGCGGCTGCGTGAACTGCCCAGTCGGCTACTGGGACAGGCGTCCACCCACGCACAGCGCCTGGTGACCGAGGCCCTGGGCCGGGCAGATGCCCATAAATGGCACTATGCGGTTCTGGTCGCCCTGGAGGAGTCCGGTCCGGCGAGCCAGGCCGCACTGAGCGACCGCACCGGCATCCACCGCAGCGACCTGGTCGCCGTCATCAACGAACTCGCCGGGCGCGAACTGGTCGAGCGCGCCCCCGATCCCGAGGACCGCCGGCGCAACGTCATCACCCTCACCCCGCTCGGCCGGCGGCGGCTGCGGCGACTGGAGCAGCTCCTCGACGCGGCCCAGGGTGAACTCCTGACCCCCCTGTCGGCGGCGGAGCGCGAGCAGCTCACCCGCCTGCTGGGGCGGATCGTCGAGCATCACGCACACGGCGGCCCCGCCATGGGATCTGACGGTCAGTAACCCTCCAGGCGGCACCGGCCCACCCGCCCGACATGCCGGGCGACACACCCGTCTGCCACACCCGACGCGGGAGTCATCTCATATGTGAGATACGGTGCCCCCATGGCAGACGACTACCTCGTACGCATCGGCAAGCTCATCCGTGACGCCCGGCAACACCGGGGCTGGACACAGAGTCAGCTCGCCGAAGCCCTCGGCACCAGCCAGAGCGCAGTGAACCGGATCGAGCGCGGCAACCAGAACATCAGCCTTGAGATGATCGCCCGAATCGGTGAAGCTCTCGACAGCGAGATCGTCTCCCTCGGCTACGCCGGCCCGATGCACCTGCGCGTAGTCGGCGGCCGACGCCTTTCCGGCGCCATCGACGTCAAGACGAGCAAGAACGCGTGCGTCGCCCTGCTCTGCGCCTCGCTGCTCAACAAGGGCCGTACCGTGCTGCGCCGGGTGGCCCGCATCGAGGAGGTCTACCGTCTCCTGGAGGTCCTGAACTCCATCGGCGTCCGCAGCCGCTGGATCAACGACGGCGTGGACCTGGAGCTGGTCCCGCCGGCCCGCCTCGACATGGAGGCCATGGACGCGGACGCGGCCCGCCGGACCCGGAGCATCATCATGTTCCTGGGCCCCCTGCTGCACCGGATGGAGACCTTCCGTCTGCCGTACGCCGGCGGCTGCGACCTCGGCACCCGCACCATCGAGCCGCACATGATCGCCCTGCGCCGCTTCGGCCTGGACATCACCGCGACCGAGGGCATCTACCACGCGAAGGTCGCGACCGGGGTCTCCCCCGACCGCCCGATCGTGCTGACCGAGCGCGGGGACACCGTCACCGAAAACGCGCTGCTGGCGGCCGCCCGGCACGACGGCGTGACCGTCATCCGCAACGCCTCCTCCAACTACATGGTCCAGGACCTGTGCTTCTTCCTGGAGGCGCTGGGCGTCAAGGTCGAGGGCGTCGGCACCACCACGCTCACCGTCCACGGCGTCCCGAACATCGACATGGACGTCGACTACTCCCCCTCCGAGGACCCGGTCGAGGCCATGAGCCTGCTCGCCGCCGCGGTCGTCACGGAGTCGGAGCTGACGATCCGCCGGGTGCCGATCGAGTTCATGGAGATCGAGCTCGCGGTGCTGGAGGAGATGGGCCTCGACCACGACCGCTCGGCGGAGTACACGGCGGACAACGGCCGCACCCGGCTCGTCGACCTCACGGTCCGCCCCTCGAAGCTCGAGGCGCCGATCGACAAGATCCACCCGATGCCCTTCCCGGGGCTGAACATCGACAACGTCCCCTTCTTCGCGGCCATCGCCGCCGTCGCCCAGGGCCAGACCCTCATCCACGACTGGGTGTACGACAACCGCGCCATCTACCTGACGGACCTGAACCGCCTGGGCGGCCGCCTCCAGCTGCTGGACCCCCACCGCGTCCTGGTCGAGGGCCCCACCCGCTGGCGCGCGGCGGAGATGATGTGCCCGCCGGCCCTCCGCCCGGCGGTGGTCGTCCTCCTGGCGATGATGGCGGCCGAGGGCACCTCGGTGCTGCGCAACGTCTACGTCATCAACCGCGGCTACGAGGAACTGGCCGAGCGCCTCAACTCGGTGGGCGCCCAGATCGAGATCTTCCGGGACATCTGATCGGCGGGGTGTCGTGCCCTTTGGCGGCACGGGGCACGACACCTCAACATGCCGGCACCAGATCGCGATCCGCGACAGCAAGGCCCCGCAGGGAGCGGCGCTGCTCATCGCGCCGAGCTCGTTCGCGGTGATCGTCGAGGGCGTGCGCAGTGGACAGCTCGGCTCGTGAGACGGCGCATACCGGTTATGCAGGACCAGGTCTGAGCAGCTCATGACGCACATGGCTCTCCTCCCGTCCGGAGAGCCATGTGCGTCGTTCCCTCGTACTCCGTACTCGGTGGCCGACACCGACCCCCGGTGTCGGGCACCGGGACGTCAGACCGCGTCGCGAGCCACGACTTCGAAACCGAGGTCGCCCAACAGCTTGGCGGCGTGGTTCTTGCCGCCGGAGAACTCGTCACTCCCCAAAGGCTCGAGGCCGGGGAGGTGGCCGTGCGCCGCCCCCACGATGGCCTTGGAGTCGTACTCCTTGCCATCGATCATGAGCACGTAGCGGCGAGCGGGGCCGAACCGGTACTTCTCCAGGAACGCGTCCCGGCCCCGCCGGTCGTACTCCTCGACAGCCTGCAGAACCGCGGATCGGGTGATGTCATTCAGCGCCATGTCGCGCAATCTAGGCGAAGCCTCCGACAGTCGCCAGACACCGCCGCCCGGCGCCCTCAGCGGGGACGTCGCGGGTCGTGCTTCCGGTGAGCACGGCGAGCTCGGACTCGTGGTGCAGGGCGCCCGCAGGTGCGCCGGGCCTGGTCGGCCATGAGGCCTCCAGGCGGGGCATCCTTTCCGTTCTCCCGCAGGCCCGGCCCGATGACACTACGATTCGAGGGTTGCGAGCACCGTGATCCGATGGGGAGAAGTTCGATGGTCCTTCCTCTGGTTCCGCTTGTCCTGATGGGCGTCGGGGTCGTCAGCGGTGCGAGCGGTGCGGCCCTTGGACTCAAGGGTGGCTATGACATCAAGCAGGCCAACAGCCGTATCCGGAAGGCCGGAGAGCGCTACGATGCGGAACGTCACAAGCTCGAGGCGCACGAGCTGGTCACGAACGAGAAGCTGAAGGCCCTCGGCACCCGCCAGGAGCACGCCTTCCACGTGGTCGTCGAGCGCATGGCCGACTTCCTGCGGCGCCACGAGAAGCAGGTGTCGGAGAGCGAGAAGCTCTTGGTGGACGGACTCGACTCGACGACCGGACAGGTCAAGCTCGATCGGAGTCTTGGGCAGGACGCCGTCTCCTGGATGCGCGGGATCGTACGGGCGGCGGTGACGGGGGTCGGGATCAACACCGGGGTCACCGCCGCGGTCACCACGCTCGCCACCGCGAGTACCGGTACCGCCATCTCGAGCCTGTCCGGAGTGGCCATGACGAACGCGACTCTGGCTGCACTCGGTGGTGGCAGCCTTGCGTCGGGCGGCGGCGGAATGGCGGTCGGAGCCGCTGCCCTCAACTTCGTCACGGTAGGGCCCGCGATCCTCGTGAGCGGCCTCGTGGTCGCCGGGCAGGGCGAGAAGGCGAAGACCAAAGCTCGCGAGAACGAGGCCGAGGTCAGCGTCGCCATCGCCGAGATGCAGGCGACGAAGGTGAAGTTCGACGCGATCACCGTACGGGCCGAGGAACTGGAGATGGTGCTCGACCAGCTTGTCGTGCGAGCGACATCCGCCCTCGACCTGCTCGAGTCCGAGCCGTTCGACCCCGCGAACCACGCGGCTCCGTTCCGGCAGGCGCTGACGCTGACCATGGCCGTTCGCGACGTTGCGTCGACCCAAGTCGTCGACGAATCCGGAGACCTGAACCAGGAGACGGCCGGCTTCAAGATGAGGTACCGAACCCTGATCAAGGAGGCCGTGGATGTCTGACACGGTGCACACCGGCAAGGTCCTGCGATCGAAGTCCTCACCGATTCCCACCGCTGATGCGTTCGCCGCCCTCAACGAGATCGTGGCGGCCGCCCGCGAGTACGGCAGGATTCGGCAGCAGGAGCAGACGAAGCGCGCTGCCATCGCCGCGGCGGAGCATGTCCAGGTCGATCGCATCCACGCGGCCGAGAAGAGCTTGAAGCTCTACTTCAAGCGGGTCTTCGCGGAGCGCGCGCACACCAGTGAAGAGATGTTCATCCGCCTTGACCAGGCGATGGACTCAGGGGACCCGCAGATGGTTCACGCCGTTGTCCGAGGCATCGTCGATCTCGCCCAGTCTTCACCGCTCGCCGGCCTTGACGATTTCGGCAAGTTCTGGGCCGAACTCGGTACGGACGACAGCCCGGTCGAACTCTGACGCCTTGGGAGAGACATTTCGCTGCGGCGGGGTTGCCTGAGAGGGCTCCGAGCAGGAGTTCCACCCTGATGACGAGCACCAGTCCGTCCGCAGTCGACCCGGCGCCCATGCCGAAGCGCCGCACGTTCAGCCCGAGTACAAGCTGCAGATCGTCGCGGAGTACGAGGGCGAGAAGGGTGCGATCCTGCGCCGTGAGCGATGCCGCTGCCCGACCAGGCATGCCCCCGCACCGCTGCCCCCGCACCGACTACGGTGTGGGGGCTCTCCCGTCCCCGCAGCCGCGGAGCCCGGGCAGAGCCTTCCTCTGGGAAGAAATGCACAGAAACGCCGGATTCCGGCCAACCGGCATGGCTCGCCTATGGTTCCGAAGTCGATCATCAGACGGTGCGAGCAGCGAGGGGGCGCGGACGTGCGCGGTTGGAAGGGCGCGGTGGGGGCCGCCGGGCTGGTACTGCTGCTGGCGGGGTGCGGTGGTAACGCTTCGGATCCGAAGGCGGAGCCGAGGGTGGAGCCGAAGGCGGAGCCGAAGGCTGAGACGGAGCTGCTCGGCAAGGACACCGGGGTCCGGTACGAGAAGTCCCGGGTGCCGTCGGTCCGGAACATGACCTGCGACCGCAAGCGCGGCTCGACCCGGTACGGGCTCAGCGCCCGCGCGGACGATTCCCTGCCCGCGCACAAGGGAGAGAAGAACTCCGAGGACTACGTCTGCTACGGGCCGGACCGGATCAGCCTCGCCGTCGGCGGGCGGACGGTGGCGGCGCCGCACATCGCCGCCGAGTACGACCTCTACGGGGCCGTTCCCGACCCGCTCAAGACCGTCAGGACCGTGTACAGCACGTCCTTGGCGGAGGAGGACGAACGTACCCTGGTCGGCGAGCCGGAGACGGTCACCACCACGACGGCCGCGATCACCTGCCAGAAGAACGTCTTCGAGACCTTCCCCATGACCACCTGCCTGTGGGCGAACCACGGCGCGGTCGGCGCGGTCGACTTCTACCCGCCTGCGGGCCGGCACCCCGAGATAGCGGAAGCAGTCACCCGCACCAAGGAACTCATCGCGACCGGCCTGGTCGAATCCCCACGCTGACCCGAGCCGGGGACCGCACTCCACCCCCGCACCGTCCGAGCCGCCCGCTGCCTCGCGGGCCCCGGCGGTTCGCCGGGGCCCGACCGCTCCGCCACCTTGCCGTCCCGGCCGCCACCGCACCGCCCGCCATGAGCCGGCCGGAGAACAGCCGGTAGGGTCACCGGCATGGGGGACTTCGCAAGCAGGGGCCGTACGGTGCTGTGCAAATGGTGCAACCAGCCGATTCCGCAGGAACGGCGCTGGTTCCCGCGCCAGTACTGCAACCGCCGCCACAAGTGGCGGCACCGGATCACGGAAACGGTCGGGAGCATCCTCGACAGCTACTGAGGCTCGCCTTCCAAGGGAGCCTGAACCTATTTACGCAGCTCGGCAAAGACGCGGGAGAGCGCGAACACACCAGGTGCGAGCGCCAGGAGTGGCTTGAGACGACTTCTCAGCGGGTAACTCTGGGGAGCGAGGTGAAGATGCGTGCCGTAGGCCATCCAGTAAGCGGCGGATTCCACCTCCGTAGGGTCGGAAGCGTTCTCCAGTACACGCATCTTCTCCCGGTCGATGACACCCCTGTGGTTTTTCACCATGAATTTGATCAACATGCCCAGCGCAACCGCGCTGAAGAGTAGGGCCAGCACCCCGAGGACGAGAATCGCAAATTCGGGCCAGTTACCTCCGCGCTCACTTCCCATGACGTAGAACAGCACGGCGGAAGCGAATGCGAAGTTGACGAATCCGACGTACACGATGTTGATGATTTCGCCGACCGGCGCCCATCCGAAGTTTTCGTCCCGCAGCGCCGGAACGTACTGGAACTCCCAGTCGGTTTTCCGAATCTCTCTGACCAGATACAGGTAGAGCGCGCCCTGCTTCACCGCGTAATAGCCGCCGATCGCTCCGAGGAGGAGCCAGGCCGACGTGATGTAGCGGTGGTTTTCGAAGTTCATCCACCACGTGTTCTCGAAACTCTCCGCAGAGGTGTGACCGGACGTCTGCCGGGAAAGGCCGACGAACACCTGACTTCTGTCGTGCGTACGAATGTAGAAGAAGACCGAACCGAGGAGACAGACGAGCAGCAGGACGATCCGGAGGACCGGATGGCATTTCCATCGTAGAAGATGCCCTTCGAGCTCACTGCGCAGTTCACTCGTATCCACCACGAGTCCGGATGCGGTGAGTTTCTCACCGAGTCGCTGAAGTCTGGCGACAAGCACGAAGTGGACTGCGATGGAGAGGGCCGCGGTGATGGTCAGCGTGATGCTCGCCAGATCTCCCCAGAACGGCAGAGATTCACACTTACTGCCCTGTTCACCGATCTGCGGGATGGCGAGCTGAAGCATGGTCAAGGGGTCGCAATTCTTGGCGAATGCGGTTCCCGCACTCCAGCAGGCCAGGAAGAAGCCCGCCGTGACGACGATCGGAAAAATAATCATCACCGCGTCCTGGCGCGATTTGGACGCATTTCGCAAGAACTGCAACGGGGAACCGATCACCACTCCTCCAGGGAATCGGGTGAATCCAGGGAAGCCTTCCCGATTCACTTGCCCGCCGTGCAGCCGGACGGCAGATTCACCAGATTTCAGCAATCGACGGCCCGTCAAACCCACCTCGGACGGCCCTCTTCAGGTCGCCCGAGAAGGAACACAAGCGCATACTGACCGCTCGCAGGATTCGAGATGCGCTCTCGATCCGCCCGCCCGCCGGCAGACGGGGGCACTATTGATCAGAAACTCATGGGGTTCCCGTCGAGGACGTAGTGGACGTGGGGGCCGCTGTCGGCGGCCAGACCCGGCTGGGCCTCAGTGCGCGGTGGCACACGCCCTCTCGCCTTCGGGGTGAACGCTGTCTCCTGGGCTGCGACCGGTCCAGAAGGCGCGGGGATGCGAAAGAGGCCTTGGACGGACCGCCGGGTCCCTCCAGGGCCTGCGAATGGGGCGGGTGTCACTCCACGCGGTGGCGGTGGGCTTCGACCACGTACGGTCCGTGCCCGAAGGCCGTGCTCACGCGTTCGAGCCGACTGTAGACCTCAGCGGACACCGGGCAGTCGAACCGCGCGAGGGCATGCAGCAGGAACCGGAAGGCCAGCTCCGGACAGACCTCCCTTGCACACCGTTCAATGGCCGCGCGTGTGGCCACGAACGACTCGCCTTCCCTTGCGGCACGCGCCCCGTCCAGCAGACTCGTCAGGTCGAGAACCTCGGTCATCAGGCGTTGATGTCCGACTGCTGCCGGTCCTGTTCCGTCGGGCATGCACACAGTCAGCGCGGCCCACTGCGATTCCGAAGCACCCCGGGACAGGGCGAGCGGTGCAAGCGCTGCCAGCAGTTGGTCCAGCCAGGCCCGTTGGGCTCCGCCGAACGTGGGAGAGCCACCGAGCGGGTCCCCCGGAGCTTCCCACAGCAGGTCCAGTTCCGCAGGGGTGAGAGGGGAGCGATCCAGCCGTACAAGGTCCTCAAGGACCAGGATCAAGCCGGTGGGATCGCCGTCCGGGCCCCAGTACGCCAGGGCATGCTCAACCGGCCCCGGGGCGTCCAGCGGCCAATCATTGTGGTAAGAACCGCAAAGTCCCGTCACCCCGAAGTCGAAGGCCAGCCACTCGTGCTGGGCTTCTGGGTCGTGCATAGATGTCTCCTGATATGGGGTAGGCGTTATTGATCCGGAAGCCGGCGGGCTTGTACGACTTGTCGGCCACCAGGGTCACCTTGAGTTTGCTGCTGGTTGTCGCAGAGCAGCTCCCGTGGCGGTCGGCGCTGTCGCCCAGGGAGCCGGAGCCATACATACCACCAAACATACGTTCCTTCTTGATCAGAAACTTATGTGGTCTGGTCGAGGACGTAGCGGAGGTGGGGGCCGCCGAAGTAGCCGCGGACAATGTGTGGCTGACGCTGGCGTCTCCGAAAGAAGCGACGGGTCTCGGCGGCGAGTTCGGCCTGGTTACGGGCCCGGTTCTGCTTGGGCAGGCTGTACTGGAGATCGGCGTTGACCAGCTCGTCAGGGTTCAGCTCGGGCGAGTACGGGGGCAGAAAGTGCAGCTCGACGTCGTCGGGGTGGGCAGCGAGCCAGTCGCGGACCTTCTTGGAGCGGTGGGCGGAGTGCCCGTCGACCACGAGATGGACCTTGCGGTCGAAGTGGCCGGCGAGCCGGTCCAGGAAGCGGCACATCACCTCGGCGGTGAAGCTCTCGGCGAAGACCATGAAGTGCATCCGGCCCTTGGTGCTGATCGCCGACATCGCGTTCACCGAGAACCGGTTGCCAGTCCGCCGCACCACGGGGGTCCTGCCCTTCTCGCCCCAGGTGCGGCCGGTGACCTGGTCGGAGCGGATGCCGACCTGGTCGGCGAACAGGACCTCGCCGCCGTCCTTCTTCGTCTTTGCCTGGATCGCCGGCCAGGTCTCCTCGTGCCAGCGGCGCACGGCCTGCGGGTCCTGCTCCACGGCCCGCTTGTCCGGACGCTGGAAGGACAGCCCCCACCGCCTCAGGTACTTGCCCACCCCGGGCTCGGTCAGCCGCACCCGATACAACTTCGCGATCAGCTCGCCCACCAGCCGCCGCGTCCACAACTGCCCGCTCAGGCCCACGTCGCAGGGCCGGTGATCGAGGACCGCCTGCCGCACGGCTGCCTGCTCTACCCCGAGCACCTGGTGCACCCCGACCGGCTTGCCCCGCGGCTGCATGACGAGCGCCTCCCGGCCGCCGGCCTGCCACTTCGCCCACCAGCTGTCGACCGCCTTCAGCGACACCCCGAAGACCGCCGCTACGTCCTCAGGGTCCCGCCCCGCCACCAACGCGGCCACCGCCCGCAGCCGCAGGGCCTCCTGCGCCGACGGCGACAGATGCCGCGCGTCCCCCACCAGATCGCTCACACCCCTCCAACAAGCCAGAACCCAAACCGTTTCTGATCAATATGATTCGGACGATCAAGGTCACCTGACCGCAGGATCGAGACCTCTTCTCCCCTCCTCGTCGGCTGGCACACCGGCCGGCTCGCCGGGATCGGATGGGGCCTCCTCGGCTGCCTGTTCACCGCGGCGGAAGATGAGCGTGCACGCGGGCGTGTCCGCCGGGGGCGTCGCCGTCCTCGCCATGACCCACGGGCCCTGGGTGCTCCTCGCCTGTCCCGTGGTCGCCGTCGTCGGCTGGTCCCGCGTGGTGCTGCGCGACCACGCCCTCGCGCAGGTCCTGGCGGGCGCGTCGGGCGCGGTCGTGGCAGCCGCCACTTCGCGTCGCCGGCCCGCCGGGCGCTGTCGGCCGGTGCCCGTCACCCGGCCGACCTGATCGGATCGGTTCGCGGCGGTCGGGTGCGGTGGGGGCGGCCGCTGCGAGGGTTGCAGTCGAAAGGAGGCCCCGTGATCTCTGCGCTCAACCAGCTGGTCGATCTCGTCGAGGAGCACCTCGCCGAGGAGCCCGACGTCCAGGGACTGGCCGGGTCGCTCGGCACCACCGAGTACCACCTGCGCCGGATGTTCTCGTCCCTGGCCGGCATGCCGCTGTCCGAGTACGTGCGCCGGCGGCGCATGACCGTTGCCGCCGCCGACGTCGTCCGTGGCGAGACGGATCTGCTGAGCATCGCGGTCCGGCACGGATACGGCTCGAGCGAGGCGTTCGGACGCGCCTTCCGGGCGGTCCACGGAGCCGGGCCCGGTGACGTACGCCGGACCGGTGGCCCCTTGCGTACACAACCGCAGCTCAGGTTCCGCCTGACCGTCGAAGGGAGCGTCCCCATGGACACCCGCCTCGTCAACCGCCCCGCGTTCCGGCTCGTCGGACACGCCGCCCGGGTCCCGCTCGTCCACCAGGGCGTCAACCCGCACATCCAGGAGCACATCACCGCACTGCCGCCGGAGGAACACCTGCGGCTGAAGGCCCTGAGCGACACCGAACCGGGCGGCCTGCTGCAGGTCTCCGACGACCTCGACCCCGACGCCACGGAGGGCAGCGAACTGACCTACCTGCACGGAGTCGCCCTGGGCGGGGACACCCCGGCCCCGGACGGCCTCGACACCATCGAGGTGCCGGGCGGGATGTGGGCGGTCTTCCGTACCAGCGGACCGCATCCGCAGGCCCTGCAGACGACCTGGGCGGCGACCGCGACCGACTGGTTCCCCTCCAACCCGTGGCGCCTGCGGCCGGGTCCCTCGATCGTCGCCACCCTCGACCGCGCGGCGGACTTCAGCACCGCGACCTGCGAGCTGTGGCTGCCCGTCGAACCGGCGTAGCCCGTCTCAACCCCCGTCCGGTAATCGGTGGTTCGGCGCGCCGGGCGCGGTTACCTTGGCGCGATGGTGCATGTGCGCGTGCGTGAGATGGACGAGGCCGACATCGAGGCCGTCTCGGCGATCCGGGTCCGGGGCTGGCAGGCGGCGTACGCCGGCATCGTTCCCCGGTCCTACCTGGACGCGATGACGGTCGAGGAGGATGCCGACCGCCGCAGGCAGTGGTTCTCCCGCCCCGGGCGCGAGTCCAGGGACCTCGTGGCGGTCGGTGACCGCGGCCCGGTGGGGTGGGTCTGCTTCGGACCGCCCCGGAGTGGGATCCCCGGCGACGGCCGGGCGGGCGAGGTCTACGCCCTGTACGTGGCGCCGGACCTCATCGGCACCGGCGTCGGCCGCGGACTCCTCGACGAGGCCCACGCCGCGATGAAGGGCCAGGACTTCGAGACGTCGGCATTGTGGGTCCTCCAGGACAACCGACGGGCCCGGCGCTTCTACGAACGGGCCGGCTACCGGGCCGACGGCGGCACGCAGGACGACGTCTACGACGACGTCACCCTCTCCGAGCTCCGCTACCGGCGGGTGCTCTGACGACGTGTTCGAGTACCACGGCTGGATCAACGTCCAGGAGAGCGCCGACGAAGACAGCGAGGGCGGACTCGGCAACGACGGCCTCCGGCGGATCGCCGGGGCCGTCGCCGCCCGGATCGAGGAGGTCGCCGGTCCCGGTCTGCTCGACCTGAGGTGGATGAACGGGGAGCTGTTCGTCCACCTCGGCGGCTTCCGCAATCACCGTGACCCGGAGGTCCTGGCGTTCTTCGGCGAGGTCGGCCGCCTGGCGCCCGGTTCGTACGGGGTGATGCACGTGCGTGACGACGAGGACCCCGGTCGCGAGAACGAGGTCCGTGTCCTGCGGATGGTCCGGGGGCGGGTGCACGAGGACGTCGAGGCGGCGCTGTCGCCGTGCATCCCCGTACTGGAAGACCCCTACCGCGGATAGGGCGGGGCCCTCGCAGACCTCGTCGAAACGCGTCCTGGAGGAGGTCGAACCCGGCGTGGTCGGCCCGTAGGCAGGTCGGGCCCGATCAGGCCCGGCCGGGCCGGGCGCCTTTGCCGACACCCCCCTACACGACCGGCGGTCTGCCCAGGCCCGTCATGCGGGCGACCGTGCGCCAGCGCATCGGTCTGCGGGGGCCCGCATTCGTCCGCAGGCCTTCGGCGAAGCCGCCGAACCAGGCCCGCAGCCCGGACGCCGACCGCGTCCGGGCGACCGTCAGCACCGTCCAGACTCCGAGGTGGACGGGAACGAGCGGCGCCGGCAGGTGGCGCCTGGCGAGCCAGACCCTGTTGCGGGCAGTCATCCGGTAGTGGACGGCGTGCCGGGCGGGAGAGGTCCTCGGGTGCTGCAGCACGAGCTGCGGCTCGTAGCGGATGTCCCAGCCCGCCGCATCGGGTCCGCCGCGAGCGGGGTCTCGCCAGGACGTGGTCGCGGGCGGCAGAATCGGGCTCCGGCAGGGACGAGGGGACGGGCATCGGCATGGCATTGGGCAGGAACGCAGGCGTCGTCGACACGGGTTCGGAGGTTCCCCTGTTTCCCGGGGCGCCGCTCCTGGGGTCCCTCCAGGACCTGAAGTCGGACTCGCTCGGCACCTATCTGCGGGCGCAGCAGCAGCGCGGGGACGTCGTACGGGTCTCGGCCGGGCCGCCCGGGATGCGGGCCGAGCTGTACTGCGTGTTCTCCCCCGAGGGCGCGCAGCAGGTGCTCGCCTCCGAGGCGGCCAACTTCCGCAAGGACAACTCCTTCTACCAGGAGGTCCGGAACTCCATCGGCAACGGCCTGCTGACCAGTCAGGACGAGGACTACCTGCGCCAGCGCCGGCTCGTCCAGCCGCTGTTCACCCGGCGGCGGGTGGACGGGTACGCGGGGGCGGTCGCAGCCGAGACCGCGTCCGTCATCGCGGCCTGGGAGGAGGCCCTGGACGGCGTCGTCGACGTCTCCGACGAGATGACGCACCTCGCCCTGCGCGCCGTCACCCGGATCCTGTTCGGGACCGACGTGGAGGCCGCCGCCGATGTCGTGGCCCGCTGCTTCCCGGTCATCACGGAGTACGTGCTGCGCCGCGGGTACTCGCCCGCCAGCATCCCGCGCCACTGGCCCACCCCGGGCAACCGGCGGGCCGCCGCCGCGATCGACGAGCTGTACGAGGTCTGCGACCGGATCGTCGCACAGCGTCGGCGGCAGGCCGGCGCGAGCGGCCCCGCTGCCGGCGGCCCCGCTGGCGACGGCCCCGCTGGCGACGGCACCGGCGAGGACCTGCTGACGCTGCTGGCCGCCGCCCGGAGCGCGGACGACGGGGAGTTCGACGCCGACGAACTCCGCGACCAGGTGCTGGTCTTCCTGCTCGCCGGGCACGAGACGACCGCCACCTCCCTCTGCTTCGCCCTGCACCTGCTGGCCCGCCACCCCGAGCAGCAGGACCGGGTCCGCGAGGAGATCACCACCGTCCTGGGCGACCGCCCGCCGCAGGCCGGCGACCTGGACCGGCTCCCGTACCTCTCGCGGGTGGTCAAGGAGGCCATGCGGCTGTACCCGGCCGCGCCGGTCATCGGCCGCAAGGCCGTCGCCGCGACCCGGATCGGGGGGCGCACGATCCCCGCGGGCGCCGACGTGATCGTGGCCCCCTGGGTGACGCACCGCCACCCGGAGCACTGGCCGGACCCGGACCGCTTCGACCCGGACCGCTTCACACCGGAGGCGGAGGCCGGGCGGCCGCGCTACGCGTGGTTCCCCTTCGGCGGCGGCCCGCGCGCCTGCATCGGGCAGCACTTCTCGATGCTGGAGTCGGTGATCGCGCTGGCGATGATCCTGCGGACCTGTTCGTTCGAGGCGCTGGACGCGGAGGTCCCGGTCAGCGCCGGGATCACCCTGCGGACGACGGGACCGGCGCGCTGCCGGGTCCGTCGCCTGGACCGGTAGCGACCGCCCGGCAGCCCGCGCCCGATATTGGGGTGCGGGCCGGCCGGGGTGCGTCATAGGGTCGACGCCCGTGGAACCACTCAGCGAGAAACAGATCCGTGCGTCCTTCGTGAACTGCACCAAGGGCGAGGCGGCCCGCATGCGGCTGCCGCTCGACTTCGCCGACGCGCCCTGGGCGGACCTGGACTTCCTGGGCTGGGTGGACCCGGGTGCCCCGCTGCGGGCCCATCTCGTGCTGCCCCGGGCCGAGGGGCCGGTGGGGATCTCCCTGCGCGTGCCGCCCGTGGGCCGCACCAGCGCGGTGAAGTCCAGCCTGTGCCAGATCTGCCTGACGGGCCACGCCTCCTCCGGCGTCACCCTGCTCGCCGCGCCGCTGGCGGGCGCCCGCGGCCGCGAGGGCAACACGGTCGGCACGTACATCTGCGCGGACCTGGCCTGCTCCCTCTACGTACGCGGCAAGCGGCAGCCGAAGCTGCGCGCCGGCCGTCAGGAGGAGTCGCTGACCGTGGACGAGCGCCTCGCCCGCATGGAGGGGAATCTGAACGGCTTCGTGTCCCGTGTCACCGGGGTCCCGGTGGTCTGAGCCCGCACCCGCCGGCGGTCGGCGGCTCAGATGCGGTCGGCCGCCGGTTTGTGGTTGCCCTGGAGGCGTTCGAGGTCGGAGGGGCGGACCTGGATGGCGAAGAGCGCGATCACCGCCCCGACGAGGGTGAACAGGGCCGCCACGACGAAGGCGGTGCTGATGCCCGAGGTCAGCACCTGGTCGCCCCACGGCTTGGGAAGCTGTCCGGTGCGTTCGAAGAAGGCCCTCTGCACGGGGCCCGCCGTGGCGAGGAAGTCGGGCACCTGCTCCTTGGCCTCGTTGCGGCTGGCCGTGCCGTAGACGGTCACCAGGATCGACAGGCCGAGCGAGCCGCCCACCTGCTGCATGGTGTTGAGCAGCCCGGATGCCGCTCCCGACTCGCGGTCGGGGACGTTGGACAGGGCCATCAGCGTCAGCGAGACGAACTGCAGGCCCATGCCGAGGGCGAAGAACAGCATCGGGCCCAGGATGCTGCCGAGGTACGTGGAATGGACGTCGATCTGCGTCAGCCAGGCCAGGCCGACCGCCGAGGACAGCGCGCCGCACACCATGAACGGTTTCGGCCCGAACTTCGGCAGCAGTTTCGCCGTGAGGCCCGCGCCCACCGCGATCACCGCGCTGACCGGCAGGAAGGCGAGCCCGGCCTGGATCGGGCTGAAGCCGAGCACGATCTGCACGAAGAGGGTCAGGAAGAAGAACATGCCGAAGATCGCGCAGGCGAGCATCAGCATGATCCCGTACGTCCCGGCCCGGTTGCGGTCGGCGAACATGTGCAGCGGGGTGATGGGCTGCGGCGATCGCCGCTCGTTGAGGATGAACAGCGTCAGCAGGACCACGGCGGCGCCGAAGGAGCCGAGCGTCACCGGGTCGCGCCAGCCCTCCTGGGAGGCCCGGATGAATCCGTAGACGAGCGCGACCATGCCCAGGGTGGACAGCAGCGCACCGGCGAAGTCGAAGTGGCCGGGGTGGCGTTCGGACTCGCGCAGGACCTTCCGGGCCAGCACGGCGATCACCAGCGCGATGGGGACGTTGACGAAGAGGACCCAGCGCCAGTCGAGCCACTCGACGAGGATGCCGCCCGCGAGGAGCCCGATCGCGCCGCCGGCCGCCGAGACCCCGGCGAACACGCCGAACGCCCGGTTACGGGCCGGGCCTTCGCGGAAGGTGGTGGTGATCAGCGCGAGGGAGGTCGGTGAGGCGATGGCGCCGCCGACGCCCTGGAGGGCCCGGGCCGCCATCAACTGGCCCTCGTTCTGGGCGAGTCCGCCGAGGAGCGAGGCCAGGCCGAAGAGCAGGACGCCGAAGATGAAGACGCGTTTGCGGCCGAGGATGTCGCCGGTGCGGCCGCCGAGGAGCAGCAGGCCGCCGAAGGCGAGGGTGTAGGCGTTGACGACCCAGGAGAGGCTCTCGGTGGAGAAGTCCAGTGCGGTCTGGATGTGCGGCAGCGCGATGTTCACGATCGTGATGTCGAGAACCACCATGAGTTGGCAGGACGCGATCACGAACAGGGCGAGTCCGTTGCCGCTTCCTCGGACCGTGCCGTCGTTGCCGTCGGTCCGTCTGCTCGGCGTAGCGTTCGGGTCCACCCTCCCGACGCTAAGCCCGCGCCCTGGGGGTCACCACTCGAACGGCCTAGTGGCAGTGACATTTCACATGTCACACTACGGGCATGGATGACTTCCTCAGGCTCTCCGCGAGCACGGCCCGCTTCACCCACGGAGCCTCGCGGGCACTGTCCTTCGGGGACGACGGCCGGCTGCTCTGGTTCCTCCGGTCGACCGGACCCGCCGATGCCTTCGACAGCCTCTGGGTGCTCGATACCACCACCGGCGCAGAGATCCGGCTTGCCGATCCCCGCGAGCTGTGCCCCGAGCCCGGCCCCCTCCCCACCGCCGAGCGCCGGCTGCGCGAACGGACCCGGCTCGTGGCCTCCGGGATCGGCTCGTACGCCCTCTCCGGTGACGGGCGGCGCGCCGCCTTCGCGCTGTACGGACGGCTCTACGAGGTCACCGCCGGCGGCGCCGGAACCCTCCGGGAGATCCCCGCCGCCGGCCCCGCGTTCGACCCGCGGCCCAGCGCCGACGGCTCGCGCACCGCCTACGTCGCCGACGACGTCCTCTACGTCGCCCCGGGCGGCCGGGTCAGCCCCGACGACGGGGCCCGCTGGGGCCTGGCCGAATTCGCCGCCGCCGAGGAGCTCGGGCGCTCCCGCGGCCACTGGTGGTCCCCCGACGGAGTCACGCTGCTCGCCGCCCGCGTCGACGAATCCGCCCTCCAGCGCCGGTGGTCCGCCGACCCCGCCCACCCCGAGCTGCCGGCCGAGGACTTCGCCTACCCGGAGGCCGGCGGACCCAACGCCGACGTCCAGCTGTGGGTGCTCGGCCCTGACGGGACCCGGACCCGGATCGGCTGGGACGCCGAGGCCTTCCCCTACGTCTCCGACGCGGGCTGGGAGTCGGCCGGGGAGATCCTGCTCACCGTCCAGGACCGGCTCCAGCAGACCGTGTTGCTGCTCTCCGCCGACCCGGCCACCGGCCGCACCCGGGAGCTCTCCCGCACCACGCACCCGCAGTGGGTGGACCCCCTGGTCCCCGGCACCCCGGCCCGCCTGCCCGACGGGCGGATGCTGACCGCGGCCGACACCTCCGACGGGACCGCCCGCGGCCTCGCCGTGGACGGGGTCCCGCTCACCGGGACCGGCGTCCAGGTCCGCCGGGTGGCCGGGATCCACGAGGGCCGGCTGCTGATCGAGGCCGGACTGCGCGACCCGGCCGAGCAGCAGGTGCTGCTGCTGGACACCGCCACCGGGGAGACGACCCCGCTCGCGGACGGGCCGGGCGTCCACGGCGTGACCGCCTCGGCCGGCTTCCTGCTGCTGACCTCCGCCGACGCCGACGGCGTCCGGCGCACCGTACACACCCCCGACGGGCGGGAGTTGAGCCCCGCCGACCTGTCCCAGCCGCTGCCCTACCGGGTGACCCCGGTCCTGGAGCGGGTCACCGAGCACGCGGTCCCCACCGCGCTCGTACTGCCCCGCGGACACGTCCCCGGGCGGAAGCTGCCCGTCCTGATGGACAGCTACGGCGGCCCCGGCGCGCAGGACATCACCGCCGACCCGCGCCGCTGGCAGCACCGCCAGTGGTGGGCCGACCAGGGCTTCGCGGTGGTGACCGTCGACAACCGCGGCACCGCGTACGTCTCCCCCGCCCACACCCACGCCATGTACCGCGGTTTCTCCGAGGTCACCCTCGACGACCAGGTCGCGGCGCTGCACGCGCTGGCCGCCCGCCACGGCGACCTCGACCTGGGCCGGGTCGGCGTCCGCGGCTGGTCGTACGGCGGCTATCTGTCGGCGATGGCGGTGCTGCGCCGCCCCGACGTCTTCCACGCCGCGGCCGCCGGGGCCGCGCCCACCGACTTCCGGCACTACGACACCGCGTACACCGAGCGGTACCTGGGCCTGCCGCAGGAGCACCCGGAGGTCTACGAGCGGGACTCGCTGCTGCCCGACGCCCCGAAGCTGTCCCGGCCGCTGCTGCTGGTCACCGGCCTGGCCGACGACAACGTCCACCCCTCGCACAGCCTGCGGCTGTCGCAGGCCCTGACGGACGCGGGCCGCCCGCACCAGCTGCTGGCCCTGCCGGGTGTCACCCACATGACCCCGGGCGGCACCCGCGAGAAGATCATGGCGCTGGAGCTGGAGTTCTTCCGCCGCGAACTCGGCCTGGGCTAGCAGGCCTTTCGCCCGCCGTCCCTGACCGTCCGCCGGCGGGCGGTCAGGGCCGCGGGGCGAACACCATGCGCACCAGGGCGATGACCACCAGCGCCGCGACCGGCGCGTACCACCAGCGCCGCAGCCGACCCGTGTTGACACCGGCCGCCGTCCCCGCGAAGGCCATCAGCTCCACCGCCAGCCCGAGCCCCGCCATCAGTCGCGCGGTGCCCGTCACCGTGCTGTCCCAGGGCCCTTCGGACTCGGTGAGCAGCGCGCTCAGCACGAAGAACCCCGCCAGCACGTGCAGTCCCACCAGCACGGTCGCCCACGCGCCCGTGACCACGTGAGCGAGCGTGGCTGCCGGCCGTCCCGCCGCTGTCCGCCGCTCAGTCATTCAGGGCCCGCCTCGCGTTGTCGATGTTCGCTCCGAAGCCACGACCGTAGGCCTGTGCCTCGTCCGTGCGCCAGCCCGGTCCTCCGTTGTACCGGGCGGCGAGTTCCTGGTACTGGGCAGGGGTCATCTGCTCGGCGGGCACGTTCGCGAACGGACTCTCCGCCTTGAGCTGGGCCAGGTACTCGGCAGCGATGTAGATGTTGGTCGAAGGGTTCTGCGTCGCCCTCTGGATCTCGTCCCGCTGGTCCCGCGTGAGGTTCTCCGGGTCGTAGCCGAGCACCTCCGCGGAGCGGCGGAGCTGGATGGCGATCGGCCCCATCGACGTCTGGTCCGCCTCGCCCGACAGGCCGGCCTTGTCGGCCACCCACTGGAACTCCGGCCAGACCTCGTACTGGCTGCGCCGGTAGTTCACCGCGATGTTGTCGGCCCACTTCGGGTCGCCCTGCACCTCCTTCCAGGCGATTCCCGCGAGCATGTCGGCCGGCAGGCCCGTGTACGCGGCCGCGTCCCGGATGTGCGCGCGGTTGGCGCGGATCCACTCGCGCCGGTCCTCGTCCGAGTCCGACGGCAGCCACTCGTTCTGGTCCATGGCGGGCGGGAGTCCGGCCAGCCGGGACCGGATCTCCCGCAGCTTGGGGGACACCGTCTCGCCGCCCGGGTTCGCGGCGATGCCGTCGACGCGGGGGCCGCCGCCGGGCAGCACGGCGTTGGGGTCGTGCGCCGCCTCCCCCACCTCCTGTCGCAGGGCGGGCATCCCGGCGAGGAGCACCGACGGGTGGGGCAGGTCGCCGCGGAAGTCGGGCAGGTCCTTGCGGGCCTTGCCGAGTGCGGTCACGCACGTGGTGCGTGCCGCGCTTTCGATGCGGTCGGCGTCGCCGAAGGCGTTCTTCGCACTGTTGTAGTGCTGCTCCGCCTCCTCGCGGATCTCGTCGACGTCGACGGTGATCTCCGCCAGCCAGTCGAGGACTCCGGTGCGCTTGCGGAGGTCCTCCCACTGCCGCATCGGCTCGGCCCGCTGGGCGGTCTCGGTCACCGGGCTGGCCACCCGCGCCATGACCCGGGAGAGGGCGCGCTCGCTCGCCAGGCCGCTCTCGAAGCGTTCCTTCGCCCGGCCGACGGCCTCGGCGTAGTCGACGAGCGCCGCGTGGACGGTGCGGAAGGCGCCCGACAGGGCGGTGGCCAGCTTCTCCGCCTCGCCCAGCCGTTTGACGTAGAGCTCCTCGGCCTCGCTCACCCACTGGGTGCGCGTCGCCTTCAGGAAGGCGGGGTCCGCCGAGTCCAGGAGCAGGTGGAGCCTGCGGTACTCGTGGGCGGTGCGTTCGATCAGGGGAGGGCTGCACAGTTCGAGGAACTCGACCTCGGTGCGGTAGGTCATGCCGGTCACCTGTCCCCGGCCGGTATGAACCGGCCGTTGTCGAGCACCGAGCGGAAGGTCCCCTCCGTGGCCTGGTCGGTCTGCGCGTAGTCGCCGCCCGCCACCTTGAGCTTGGTGGCCAGCGCCGCCAGCAGCGAAACCGTGTCCAGGTACTGGTCGTTGCCGAACCGTGCGAAGGAGTCCAGGGCCGTGGACACCTCCTGGTGCGAACGGGGCACCCGGGCCATGACGGTCAGCTCGCCGTCCGGCCGCCCCGCGTACAGCAGGCCCGCGAGTTCCACGAGGAGATGGGAACTTCCGTTGATGGACGCGGCATTCGCCGTGAATCCACCACTACTCGATGTCATGTCCGCCCCTAGATCTTTTGTGGTGCGTGATGCTACGGGACACCAGGGGGAACATCCGGTAGCGCGAGGACCCGGGGCCGATCGTGTCGGCCCCGGGTCCCCTTCTTCCCGTGATCCCCGTCAGTCACCCGGGAAGTGACAGGCCACCTCGCGCGAGGCGGCAAGCCGCAGCAGCGGCCGCTCCGTTCGGCAGATCTCCTGCGCCTTGGGGCAGCGCGGATGGAAGGTGCAGCCCGGAGGTGGGGCGGCCGGGCTCGGCGGGTCACCGAGCAGCACGATCCGCTCCCGCCGCCGCTCCGCCGCCGGGTCGGGCAGCGGTACGGCGGACAACAGCGCCCGGGTGTAGGGGTGCTGGGGGTTCGCGTAGAGGGCCGCCTTGTCCCCGATCTCGACGATCCGGCCGAGGTACATCACGGCGACCCGGTCGCTGACCCGTTTGACCACCGACAGGTCGTGCGCGATGAAGACGTAGGCGAGGCCGAGTTCGGCGCGCAGCCGCTCCATCAGGTTGACGATCTGAGCCTGGACGGAGACGTCGAGGGCGGAGACCGGCTCGTCGGCGACGATCAGCCGGGGGCCGGTGGCCAGCGCGCGGGCGATGCCGATGCGCTGGGCCTGGCCGCCGGAGAACTCGTGCGGGTAGCGGTCGATGTGTTCCGGGATCAGACCGACGAGTTCCATGAGCTCGGCGGCCCGGCGGCGGGCGTCCCCCGCGCTGCGGCCCTGCACCAGCAGCGGTTCGGAGATGATCCGGGCCACCGTCTGGCGGGGGTTCAGCGAGGAGTGCGGGTCCTGGAAGACCATCTGGATGCTCCCCCGCAGCGGGCGCAGGGCGCCTTGGGAGAGCCGGCTGATGTCCTCGCCGTCGAGGACGACCCGGCCGGAGGTGGGCTGCAGCAGCCGTACGATCATCCGTCCGGTGGTGGACTTGCCGCAGCCCGACTCTCCGACCAGGCCGAGGGTGCGTCCGGCCGCCAGGTCGAAGGAGACCCCGTCGACGGCGCGCACGGGCGCCCCCCGGCGCCCGGTCGCGGATCGCCGGCCGGGGAAGGTCATGGTCAGGTCCCGTACGGACAGCAGCGGTGCGGGGGTGCCGGGCGCGGCCTCGGCGGTGGCCGCGGTGGTGGCCGGGGTGGTGGTCTCGGTCATCGGGCCGCCTCCTGGGCGGTGCGGGCCCCGGCGAAGTGGCAGGCCACGGTGCGGCCGGCGCGGTCCCCGTACGCCGCGAGGCCGGGCCGTACGTCGGTGCAGCGGTCGGCGGCCAGCGGGCAGCGCGGCGCGAAGGCGCAGCCCGGGGCGGGTGCGAGGAGGGACGGCGGGGAGCCGGGGATGAAGGGGAGCGGTTCGTCGTCGGCGGTGTCGAGGCGGGGCAGCGAGTCGAGCAGACCCCGGGTGTAGGGGTGGGCGGGGTCGGCGAACAGCTCGTCGACCGGGGCCTGTTCGGCGGCCCGGCCGCCGTACATGACCAGGACCTCGTGGGCGACGCGGGCGACCACGCCCAGGTCGTGGGTGATCATCACGACGCCGAGTCCGCGTTCCTGCTGGAGCCTCGCGATCAGTTCCAGGATCTGGGCCTGCACGGTGACGTCCAGGGCGGTGGTCGGCTCGTCGGCGATCAGCAGGTCGGGTTCGCACGCCAGGGCCATGGCGATCATCGCGCGCTGGCGCATGCCGCCGGAGAACTGGTGCGGGTACTCCCCCGCCCGGCGGGCCGGTTCGGGGATGCCGACCTCGCCGAGCATGTCGACGGCGCGTCTGCGGGCGGCTGCGCGGCCGGCCTTGAAGTGGACGCGGAAGTGCTCGGCGATCTGCTCGCCGACGGTGTAGTAGGGGTGCAGGCTGGAGAGCGGGTCCTGGAAGATCATGGCCATCCGGCGGCCGCGGACCTTACCCAGCTCGCGCTCGGTCAGGCCCGTCAGCTCCTGTCCGGCGAGCGCGACGGAGCCGGTGACCTCGACCGGGCCGCGGTGCAGGCCCATGACGGCGAGCGAGGTGACGGACTTGCCGGAGCCGGATTCACCGACGATGCCCAGGGTGCGGCCGGACTCGACGGTGAAGCCGACGGAGTCGACGGCCCGGACGGTCCCGCGGGGGGTGGTGAAGGTGACGCGCAGGTCGCGTACGTCGAGGAGCGGGGCGGTGGTGGTCGTCATCAGTACCTCACTCTCGGGTCGATGACGGCGTACAGGAGGTCGACGACGAGGTTGGCGACGACGATGAAGAAGGCCGCGAGGAGGGTGACGCCGAGGACCACGGGCTGGTCGGAGTTGACCAGGGCGCCGTAGAAGAGCCTGCCGATGCCGGGGAGGCCGAAGATCGACTCGGTGATGACGGCGCCTGCGAGGAGCCCGCCGAGGTCGATGCCGAAGATGGTCAGGATCGGCGTCATCCCGGAGCGCAGGCCGTGTTTGACGACGACGGTCCGCTCGGGCATGCCCTTGGCGCGGGCGGTGCGGATGTAGGGCTCGGCCATCGCCTCGATCATCGAGCCGCGGCTCTGGCGGGCGTACATGGCGGCGTAGAGCAGGGCGAGCGCGGTCCAGGGCAGCAGCAGGTTGGAGGCCCAGCCGAGCGGGTTGTCGGTGAAGGCCTGGTAGGTGGGGTAGGGCAGCAGTCCGGCGACGCGGATGATGCCGTAGATGAGCATGACCGAGGTGAAGTACACGGGCAGCGAGGCGGCGGCGACGGCGCCGACCATCAGGGCCTTGTCGGTGGCGGTGTCCTTGCGCAGGGCGGCGGTGACGCCGGCGCCGAGGCCGAGGAGCAGCCACAGCACGGCGGCGCCGAGGGCGAGGGAGGCGGAGACCGGGAGCCGGTCCATGAGCAGGTCCCACACGGGCAGGGAGCTCTCGTAGGAGTAGCCCAGGCAGGGGAAGTCGCAGGAGACGGCGTACTGGCCGGCGCCGAGGGTGCGGCCGGTGAAGATGCCGGTCAGGAAGTCGGCGAACTGCTTCCACAGGGGCTGGTCGAGGCCCAGGTGGACGCGTACGTCGGCCAGCCGTTCGGCGCTGCAGGTCTTGCCGCAGGCGGCCGCGGCCGGGTCGGCGGGCAGGACGTAGAAGATGAGGAAGGTGACGGCGGCGATGGCGAGGAGCACGCCGGCGAGGGCGAGCAGCCGGCGGGCGAGGTAGGCGATCATGTGCGGCCGCCCCTCGGGTCGAGGATGTCGCGCAGTGCGTCGCCGAGCAGGGTGAAGGCGAGCACGGCGAGGAAGAGGAAGACGCTGGGGATGACGAAGTACATGGGGTCGGTCTCGTAGTAGGCGACGGACTCGGCGATCATCTGGCCCCAGGAGGGGGTGGGCGGGCGGACGCCGACGCCGAGGTAGCTGAGGGCGGCCTCGGTGCTGATCATTCCGGGGATGAGCAGGGTGGTGTAGGCGATGACCGGGCCCGCGACGCCCGGGAGGATCTCGCGGGTCAGGATCCGCCAGGGGCCGGCGCCGCCCACGCGGGCGGCGTCGACGTACTCGCGGTGCTTGAGGGAGAGGGTCTGGCCGCGGACCACGCGGGCGATGCCGGGCCAGCCGAAGATCCCGATGACGGCGGTCATGAGGACGATCCGGTTGACGTCCTTGGCCACGGACAGCAGCGCGATCATGAAGATGAGGGAGGGGAAGGACATGGTCAGGTCCATCAGCCGGGACAGGACCGTGTCGGTGCGGCCGCCGAAGTAGCCGGCGGCGATCCCGGCGGCGGTGCCGGCGAGGACCACGATGGCGGTGGCCGCGAAAGCGATCAGGAGGGAGACCTGGGCGCCGTGGACGACACGGGCGTACAGGTCGCGGCCGGTGACGGGTTCGACGCCGAGCCAGTGCTCGGGGCTGATCCCGCCGAGGGCGCCGAGCGGCTGGCCCCCGAGGTACGGGTCCACGGCGCTCTTGTCGAACTCGTGCGGGGACCAGCCGCCGAGGGCGCCCAGCCAGGGGGCGCCGACGGCCATCAGGACGAAGAGCAGGACGATGCAGAGGCTGACGCGGACGGCGGGGCGGCGGCGCAGTTCGCGCCGGGCGAGCTGCCAGGGGCTGCTGCCGGGGGCCGCCGCGGACCGGTCCGCGACGGTGTCGGCGGCGGTGTCGGCGTCGGGATCGGCGTCGGGATCGGCGGCTGCGGCCGTGCCGGAGGCCGGTGCGGTGGAGGTCATGGTGTCGAGGGCTCCGGGTTCCTCAGCCCTGGCTCTTGGAGGGGTCCTTGAGGCCGACCGTCGCGTAGTCGATGGTGCCGGTCCACACGGGGTGGCCGAAGGCGCCCGCGATGTTGGTGCCGACGAGGAGCGGCTTGCGCTCCAGCAGGAGCGGGACGTTCGGGGACTTGGCCATCAGGGCCGCGTCGAGGTCGATCCAGGCCTGGTTGGCCTGCTTGGCGTCGGCCATGGCGTTGATCTCGTCGATCCGCTTCATGACCTCCTCGTCACGGAACTGGCTGTAGTTGCCCTGGTTGCCCTTCTCCTTGATGGTCCGTCCGTCGAAGACGAAGGGGATCCAGGTGGAGCCGGAGGGGTAGTCGGGGCACCAGCCGCTGAGGGTCATGTCGGGGGTGGTGGACAGGTCGCCGATCACGTCGTAGTAGGCGCCCGGGTCGACGGTGTCGATGACGACCTCGATGCCCGCGCGGGACAGGCCCTGCTGGATGGCCTCGGCCTTGCCCTTGTCGCCGGTGGAGACGGAGAGGGACACCTTCAGGGTCTCCTTGCCGGCGGCCTTGAGGAGTTCCTTGGCCTTGGCCGGGTCGCCCGCCGGGGGGATCTTCAGGGTGTCGGCCTGCTTGCCGCCGGAGAGGGCCGGGGGCAGGTAGGCGGTGGCGACCTCGTTGAGGGCCGGTCCGCCGCCCGCGGTGACGATGGCCTCCTTGTCGACGGCGTACTGCATGGCCTGGCGGACCTTGGGGTCGTTGAAGGGGGCGCGTGAGTTGTTCAGGTGGAGCATCTCCGTGCAGCCCTGGGACTCGGCGAGCAGCCGGGCCTTGACCTCGGGCTTGGGCAGCACCTTGGGGGCGCTCTCGGGGCGCATGTCGGAGTACTGGACGGTGGAGGCGTCGGCGCCCTCGCCGGCGATGATCCGGTCGTCGATCTGGCCGCCCTTGAGGCCCATGACGACCACGAACTTGTCGGGGTAGGCCTTGCGGACGGTGTCGGTGCCCGGGTCCCAGTGCTCGTTGCGGACGAGGACGAGCTTCTTGTCGCGGTCGTACGACTCGATCTTGTAGGGGCCGGAGGAGAACGGGCGTGCGTCGTACTGGGTGCCCTTCTCCTGGGACTGGGGCACCGGGGCGAAGGTGGGCAGGGTCGCGGTGGCGGAGAACTCGGCGACGGGGCGCCGCAGTTCGAAGACGATCGTGCGGTCGTCCGGGGTCTTCACGGAGTCGAGGTGCTGCCCCTGGAGCGGCCCCTTGTAGCCCTCGGTGCCGGCCAGGTACTGGGCGGCGTAGTCAGGGCCGCCGGTGAGGTCGGGGGCGAAGGAGCGCTCGACGTTGTACTTGACGTCCTGGGCCCTGACCGGGCTGCCGTCCTCGTACTTGACGCCTTCCTTGAGGGTGAAGGTCCAGGTGCGGCCGCCGTTGGAGGGGGTGCCGAGGTCGGTGGCGAGGTCGGGGACCAGCTCGCTGCCGGCCTTGCCGGGCTCGGCCTTGAAGGTGACGAGCGTGCGGTAGAGCAGCCGGGTGCCGAAGTCCATGGTCGGCATGGTCCAGTTGCGCGCGGGGTCGAGGTGCGCGAAGTCCTGGTTGGACAGGACGGTGAGGGTGCCGCCCTTGACCGGGGTACCGCCGAGGATCTTGCCGTCGTTGGCGGCGGCCGGGTTCGCGCCGCCGGCACCGTTCGAACCCTTCGTGGTGCCGGAGCAGCCCGAGGCACCGAGTGCGAGAGCGGCCACCAGGGCGGTGGCGAGGGCGAGTTGGGTGCGCTTGGTCATGGGTCACTCCAGGAAGGGGCACGCTCTACGGCCTGCGACTCTGCGATGTGACCGGTAACATAGTAATGTGAAATTGCACTGACAAGGGGTTGCGCTGCCCGTTACCCAGCCGTGTCCAAATCCCCTCGCCCTGGGCCCGGTTGAAACTCCCGGTCGGTTCGGCCGGGGCCACTCTGCGCCACGCACGGCGCCAGGTGATGCCGGGGCCACCTGGCGCCATGCCACGACGAAACGGCCGGGAGCGGCAGCGCTCCCGGCCGTGGTTCAGCCGCTCAGACCCCGGACCCCAGGCGGCCCGGGGTACGGCCGACCGGTTCGTCGCGGCCCTGGGCCCAGAGGGAGCGGACGTGGCCGAGGTGGCGCTGCATACAGGCCTCCGCGGCCTTGGCGTCGCCGCTGATCATCAGGTCCAGCAGCTCCAGGTGCTCCTCGGCGGACGAGACGAGCTTGCCCGCCTCGTCCAGCCCGGTCAGACCGTACAGGCGGGAGCGCTTGCGGAGGTCACCGACCGTCTCCACGAGCCGTTCGTTGCCCGCGAGGCCCAGCAGCGTGAGGTGGAAGCGGCGGTCGGCCTCCAGGTAGCCGATGAGGTTGTGCTCCCGGGCGCTGGTGACGATCTCCTGCGCGATGGGGCGCAGTTCCTCCAGCTGCTCGGCCGTGGCAGTCTTGGTGATCCGGCCGATGGTCGGCACCTCGATCATGGTGCGCAGCTCGGTGTACTGGTCGAGGTCGCGCTCGCTGACCTCGGTGATCCGGAAGCCCTTGTTGCGCACCGGCTCGACCAGGCCCTCCCGCGCGAGGTCGAGCATGGCCTCGCGCACCGGGGTGGCCGACACGCCGAGTTCGGCCGCGAGGCCGGGCGCGGAGTAGACGCTGCCGGGGCGCAGCTCACCCGCTATCAGGGCGGCTCGGAGGGCGTGCCCGACCTGGTCGCGGAGTCGTTCCTGGGCCTTGATGAGGCTGTGCTGCTTCAGGTCACCCATTGCGTTTCCTCCGAGACCCCTACGCCTGCCGATGAGCAGAGGACCAGCGTACAATGTCACGTTGCGCTGCTCACACTGCAGCGGCCTCGTACAGCGCGACCGCCACGGCAAGATCTTCCCAGGCCATGCCCACACTCTTGAAGAGCTGTGGACAACCCCGTTCGGCTCCCCCCGGCAGGCGTCCGGCGACCAGGTCCGCGAGCGTGCCCGTGATGTGGCCCGGCCCGATGGCCCCCTCCGCCTCCGGGACGAGCAGATCACCGGCCTCCCGCAGCGCCGCCGCCCGCGACTCCACGTACACCGCCGCGCGTCGCACGAGGGCGGTGTCGGTCTCGCGGGCGGTCGGCTCGTGCGATCCGACGGCCACGACCACCGCGCCCGGCCGCACCAGCCGCCCGTCGAAGAGCGGCTCGCGGGCCGTGGTGCAGCAGACGACCAGATCGGCGTCGGCCACGTCCTGCGGGGTGCCGGTCCGGGCGGGCAGCCGCAGGGCGCGGGCGTGCGCGACGAGGCGCTCGGCCCTCTCCCGGTGGCGGGCGACCACCACGACCTGCTCCAGCTCCCTTTCGGCGAGGATCGCCTCCAGGTGCCCGTACGCCTGCGGTCCGGAGCCGAAGAGCACCAGCCGCAGCGGCCGGCCGGCCGGCGCCAGATGGCGCAGCGCGAGGGCCGAGACGGCCGGGGTGCGCAGGGAGGTCAGGGCCGCACCGTCGAGCAGGGCCAGCGGGCGCAGGGTGGGCCCGTCCAGCAGGAGGTAGGAGCCGGTGATACGGGGCAGCCCGCGGGCCGGGTTGCCGGGCGCGACCCCGGCGATCTTCACCCCGGCGTACGCCCCCGACGCGGCCGGCATCAGCAGCACTTCCCCGCCGCCGGGCACGCCGATCGCCGAGCGCGGCGGGCAGCCCTCGGGGTCGAGGCCGCCGCGCAGGGCGGCGGCCAGGGCGTCGGCGGCCGCGGCCGGGCCGAGAGCCCGGGCCATCGCCTCGGCGCCGAGCCGGGCCATCCCCGTCACAGCAGGAATCCGGCGCCGAGGGCGTCGTACGGGTCCACGGCGAAGGCGTGTTCACCGGTGCGGTAGGCGGTGCCGGTGACCTCGGTGACCCCGCCCTCCAGCATCCGGCCGGTGAACACGGTGCCGGTGACGGACTCGTGCAGCAGGTCCTCGCCCGGGCCGAGCCGGCCGTCCTCGGCGAGCAGCGCGAGCCGCGCCGAGGTGCCGGAGCCGCAGGGTGAGCGGTCGATCTGCCCGTCGGCGAAGACGGTGACGTTGCGCTGGTGCGGCCCGAACGGGGTGTCGGGCAGCTCCTCGTGGAGGATCACCCCGTAGACCCCGGACAGGAGCGGGCCGTCGGGGTGCCAGGTGGCGGGATGGGTGGCGAGGGCGGCACGGATCTCCTGCCCGGCGCGCACCAGGTCGGGCAGTGCGGCGCGCGAGACCTCCAGGCCCAGGTCGCGGGCGCGGACGGAGGCGTAGCAGGCGCCGGCGTGCGCGATGTCGGCCTCGGCCAGCCCGAGCGAGGTGGCGACGGGGACCTTGCGGGCGCTCACCCGGGCCGGCACGTTGCGGAAGGTGACCCCGGTGGTGCGGCCGCCGCCGCGGTGGACGGTGGCGGTGACCCGCCCGGACGGTACGTCGATCCGCACCGGGACGTCCCCGTCGTCCGGGGCGGGGACCCGGCCGCTGTCCACGGCCCAGACCCCGAGGGCCATGGTGCCGTGCCCGCAGGCCGTGGAGTAGCCGTCCTTGTGCCAGAACAGCACCCCGAGATGGGCCCCGTCGTCGTCGGGCTCCACCACGAACCCGCCGTACATACCGGCGTGTCCGCGCGGCTCCTGCACGAGCGTCCGCCGTACGTCGTCCAGCGGGCCGCGGCGCGGCGCGGTCCCCGATCCGCCCGGGCCGATGGCGGTGGCACAGCGCTCGGCGACGGTGTCGCCGGGGACGGGCGGCATGCCCGCGGCGCCGGTGTCGACGATCCGGAAGGGCTCGCCGGCGGTGTGGTAGTCCACCGTTCGGACGGTGTTCACAGCAGGAAGCCTCCGGGGAAGGGGTCGGACGGGTCGAGGAAGTACTGCGCGGTGCCGGTGATCCAGGCCCGCCCGGTGACGGTGGGGACCACGGCGGGCAGTCCGCCGACGGTGGTCTCGGCGACCAGCCGGCCGGTGAACCCGGTCCCGATGAACGACTCGTTGACGAAGTCGGTGTCGAGGCCGAGGAGGCCGCGGGCGTGCAGTTGGGCCATCCGCGCGCTGGTCCCCGTACCGCAGGGCGAGCGGTCGAACCAGCCGGGGTGGATGGCCATGGCGTGCCGGGAGCGGCGGGCGTCGGAGCCGGGCGCGGCCAGGTAGACGTGCTTGAGTCCGGCGATGGAGGGCTTCTCGGGGTGGACCGGCCGGTCCGGTCCGGCGTTGACCGCGTCCATGATCGCCAGCCCGGCGGCGAGCAGGTCGTCCTTGCGGGCGCGGTCGAAGGGCAGCCCGAGGGCGTCGAGTTCGACGAAGGCGTAGAAGTTGCCGCCGTAGGCCAGGTCGTAGGCGACGGTGCCGAATCCGGGGACTTCGGTCTTGAGGCCGAGGCCGACGCTGAAGGAGGGGACGTTGGTGAGGGTGACGGCGGTGGCCGCCCCGTCCTCCACCCGCACGTCGACGCTCACGAGCCCTGCCGGGGTGTCGAGCCGGACGGTGGTGACCGGCTCGACGACGGGCACCATGCCGGTCTCGACCAGGACGGTGGCCACCCCGATCGTGCCGTGCCCGCACATGGGCAGCAGGCCCGACACCTCGATGTACAGCACGCCGTAGTCGGCGTCGGGGCGGGTCGGGGGCTGCAGGACGGCACCGCTCATCGCGGAGTGCCCGCGCGGCTCGTACATGAGCAGGGTCCGGACGTGGTCCATGTGCTCGATGAAATGGAGCCGCTTCTCGGCCATGGTGGCACCGGGGATCACCCCGACTCCCCCGGTGACGACCCGGGTCGGCATGCCCTCGGTGTGCGAGTCCACCGCGTGGTAGACGTGGCGCGTGCGCATCAGGCGTCCCCTCCAGCTGGTTAGTTGAGGCCCTCGGCCAGGGCCTTCTCGGTGGCGGCGCGGACGGCCGCCTCGGTCTCGCCGGTGAGCGGGAAGCGCGGCGGGCGGGTGGCGCCGCCGGGACGGCCCGCCAGGTCCATGGAGAGCTTGATGGCCTGGACGAACTCGGTCTTGGAGTCCCAGCGCAGCAGCGAGTGCAGGGACTTGTAGAGCGGCAGGGCGGTGTCGAGGTCACCGGCGACGGCGGCCCGGTAGAGGGTGGCGCAGGAGCGCGGCAGGGCGTTGGGGTACCCGGCGATCCAGCCGACGGCCCCGGCGAGGGCGAGTTCGAGGAGGACGTCGTCGGCGCCGATGAGCAGGTCGAGGCCGGGGGCGAGCTCGGCGATCTCGTAGGCGCGGCGCACGTCGCCGCTGAACTCCTTGACGGCGACGATGGATCCGTCTGCGTGCAGCCGGGCGAGCAGGGACGGGACCAGGTCCACCTTGGTGTCGATGGGGTTGTTGTACGCGACGACGGGCAGCCCGGCGCGGGCGACCTCGGCGTAGTGGGCGCGCACGGTCTCCTCGTCCGCGCGGAAGGCGTTGGGCGGCAGCAGGAGCACGGAGCCCGCGCCGGCCTCGGCGGCCTGGTCGGCCCAGCGGCGGGCCTCGGCGCTGCCGTAGGCGGCGACGCCGGGCATGACGCGGGCACCGTCCCCGGCGGCCTCGACGGCGGTACGCACGACGCGCGCCCGCTCCTCGTCGGTGAGGGTCTGGTACTCCCCGAGGGAGCCGTTGGGGACCACGCCGTCGCAGCCGTTGGCGATCAGCCAGGCCACGTGCTCGGCGTAGGCGTCGTGGTCGACGGTGAGGTCCTCGCGCAGGGGGAGCGCGGTGGCGACCATGATTCCGTGCCAGGGGCGGGTGCGGGGCGCGGGGATGTGCGCGTTGGTCATGTGAGGCTCCCTAGTGTGGTGTGTGACATTTTACTAGTGGGTGAGGTGCGGCCACAAGGGCCGGGCACCCCTGATCAGCGGTCGGTGGCGGGAAGTTCGGCGAGATGGCCCAGCGGGACCGGACAGGAGAAGGGCCGGCGGTCCACCGCGGGCTCCGCCCCGGACTCGGCCCCGGACTCGGCCCCGGATTCGGCCCCGGCGAGCGCGGCGACGGCCGGGCCGCACATCCGGCCCTGGCACCAGCCCATGCCGGCCCGGGTGAGCAGCTTGACGGTACGGGCGTCCCGCGCCCCGAGGTTCCGCGCCGCCTCGCGGATCCGGCCGGCCGGGACCTCCTCGCAGCGGCACACGACGGCGTCGTCCCGCAGCCAGCCGGTCCAGCCCTCGCCGGGGCGGTGGGCGGCGGCCATGGCGTCGGCGAAGGCGCGCAGCCGGGCGCGGCGGCGGGCGAGCCGTTCGGGGCGGCCGGCGCGGGGAGCGGCCGCCGCGGGCCGCAGCGCGGCCGCGACGGAGTACGCGGCCAGCTCGCCCTCCGTCAGCGCCAGTTGGGCCCCGCCGATGCCGCCGGTCTCCCCCGCGGACCAGACGCCGGGGACCGAGGTCCGCTGTTCGGCGTCCACCTCCAGGGCGACGGTGCCGTCGGGGGACGGCCGGGTGGCACAGCCGAGTCCGGTGGCGAGTTCGAGCTGGGGCACGAGCCCGTGGCCGACGGCGAGCGCGTCGCAGGGGATCCGGCGGGCGGTACCGGGCAGCGGACGCCAGTCGCGGTCGAGCCGGGCCACGGTCACGGCCTCGATCCGGCCGGTGCCGTGGGCCTCGGTGACGGCGTGCCGGGTGAGCAGCCGGACGTGGTGCCGGGCCAGCGCCCCGCCGTAGCCGGCGGCCTCGACGAGCTTGCCGGGGTTGCGCAGCAGGGTGGGCACCCGGCCCGCGTACGCGGTGTAGGCGGCGGCCTCCACCACGGCGGGCACGGTGGCTCCGGCGGCGGCGAGCGACCCGGCGACCGCGAGCAGCAGCGGACCGCTCCCGGCGACCACCACGCGTTTGCCGGGCAGCACCAGGCCGCCCTTGAGCATGGCCTGCGCGCCGCCGGCCCCGATCACTCCGGGCAGGGTCCAGCCGGGGAAGGGCAGTTGCCGCTCGTAGGCGCCGGTGGCGATGAGCACGGCGCGGGCGGCGACGGTCGCGGCCCGCTCGGCGGGGGCGTGGCCGGCGACGGCGTGCAGGGTCCACTCCGGGGCGGGCTCGGCGACACCCGTGCGGCCGGGCGCGGCGTGCCCGGCTCCTGCCCCGGCCGCCCCGGCCGGGACGACCGTCCACACGTGGTGGAGCGGGAGGTACGTGATCCGGCCGGCCGACTCGTGGGCGCGCAGGGCGGCTTCGCGGGTCGCGAACTCGGCCCAGCCGTGGTGCAGGGCCTCGGGGCGGTCCGCGCCCAGGCCCGGCGCGGGGTGGCGGTAGAACTGCCCGCCGGGGCGGTCGCCCGCGTCGAGGACGGCGACCCGCAGCCCGAGCCCGGCGGCGGTGACGGCCGCGGCCAGCCCGGCCGGCCCGGCCCCGACAACGGCAAGGTCGACCGGTCCCGCCGCACCGCCCGCAGCCGCCGCGGCCCGCCCGGCGGGCACGGCCCGTTCCGCAGGCACAGACGGCGCGTCCGCCCCCGGCTTCCCGACGGGCGCGTCCCGCTCGGCGGGCGCGGCCCGCCCTGCGGGCGCGGCCTCGACGGGCTCGGCCGGGTCGGCGGCAGCGGACTGCCCGGCCGGGTCGGCGAAGCCGGACCGCCCGGAGGGGCGGTCCGGCTCTGCACCCCGGCCCCGCACGGCGGGTACGGCCGGGGCGCCGTGGGCAAGCGGCGCAGCCGGTACGCCTGACACCGCCGGGGCGGCGGCGTCAGCCGGGTCAGACGGCGAGGTCGGCACGGCCGGTTCCCTCCTGGGTGGTGACGGCGTCCCCCGGCCGGGCCGGGACCAGGCAGGCGCGCTGGTTCGGCAGGCCGTTGACGGTGACGAGGCAGTCGTAGCAGCTGCCGATCCCGCAGAACGCACCGCGCGGCGCGCCGCCCTCGCGGGTGGTCCGCCAGGCGAGGATCCCGGCGGCCCAGAGCGCGGCGGCGATGCTCTGGCCCTCCAGGGCGGGCAGTTCCCGGCCGTCGAAGTCGACCGTGAAGCGGGCTTGCGGGCTGCCGCCCACCAGGGCGCGGGGGCTGCGCATCAGTTGCTCCTCCTCGGGTGGGTTGCTCCGCACCGCGGGCGATGGCGTGCAGGCCGGGCGGCGCGCCGGGCGGGCCCGGGCCTCATGCCGGCCCGCCTTCGGGGCCCGCCGGCCCGGCGCCGAAGCGGTCCGGGCGGAAGGGGTGCAGCGGGAGCGCCGGGGCCGCTCCGGTCAGGGCGGCGGCGATCAGCAGGCCCGTTGCGGGGGCCAGGCCGATGCCCGCGCCCTCGTGGCCGCAGGCGTGCAGCAGTCCGGGGCGGCGCGGGTCCGGGCCGATGGCCGGGAGATGGTCGGGCAGGTAGGGGCGGAAGCCGTGGTAGGTGCGCAGGACCCGTACGCCCCCCAGTACGGGGAAGAGGGCCGCGGCCTGGGAGGCCAGCCGGCGCAGGGCCTCCGTCGACAGGCTCCGGTCGAAGCCGACCCGCTCGCGGGTGGCGCCGATCAGGACCGGTCCGGCGGGGGTGCCCTCGACCACGGCCGAGGACTGCAGGGCGGCGGAGCCACTGGCCACGTCCGCGATGTAGTCGGCGGCGTAGACCTTGTGCCGGACCACGCTCGGCAGGGGTTCGGTGACCAGGACGAAGCCGCGGCGCGGCAGGACGGGCAGCTCGGTACCGGCCAGCCGGGCGATGTGACCGCCCCAGGTACCGGCCGCGTTCACCACGGCGGGGGCCAGGAGTTCGCGGCGCGGGGTGCGGATCCCCCGTACGGCGCCCCGGTCCCGCAGCACCTCCGTCACCTCCTCGCCGAGGTAGGTCTCCGCGCCCGAGGCGGCGAGCAGCCGGGCGGCCGCCTGGGCCGGCTGGACCTGGGCGTCCTGCGGGTAGTGGAATCCCCCCGCGAGGCCCGGGGCCAGGTGCGGCTCCAGGTCGTGCAGGGCGTGCGCCGGCACCTCGACCGCGTCGACCCCGGCGGCGCGCTGTCCCTCGGCGAAGGCGTGCAGGGCCTTCACGGTGGCCTCGTCCGGGGCGACGACGAGCCCGCCCTTGGGCTCGTACTCGATCTCCGGCGGGAGGACTTCGGCCAGTTCGGTCCACAGTCGGGTGGAGAGCAGGGCGAGGTCGAGCTCGGGGCCCGCCTCCTTGTCGGAGACGAGCAGGTTGCCTTCGCCGGCGCCGGTGGTGCCGCCCGCGACGGCGCCGCGGTCCACCACGGCCACGGAGAGTCCGGCGCGGGCCGCGTAGTAGGCGCAGGCCGCTCCGACGACGCCGGCGCCGATGATCACGGCGTCCAGGGAGTGTCTCTTGAGCACGGCAGTAATATGTCACATTCTTTAGTGCCTGCCCAGACCGGCCCCGCGCTCCTCCTCGGGCGCGGGACCGGTCCGGAGCCCGTCAGCTGCGCAGCGGCCCTTCACAGCTGTAACCCGAGGTCGCCGCGACCTTGTTGCTCCAGATCTCCAGCGGACCGAAGGAGCAGTTCATGTCGGCGAGGTTGTTGGAGGCGACGCCCGCCCGGTCGAGGATGAAGTAGTCGACCGTCTCCGACATGTCCTTGAAGTTCTGGTCGTCGTTGCGCCAGTTCTTCAGGTTCGCGGTGATCCGGCCCGTACAGGTGAAGCGGCGCTTGCCGGGGTCGCCGTTCTCCACGCAGTCCGGGGTGTTGTAGGTGGCGGCGGCGAAGGCCGACTTCACCGAGGCGAGCGCCGAGTCGCGCAGCTGGTCGTTGGGGGTGAAGGCGGTGTTCGGCACGAAGAGCTGGTCGACCTTGGCGATCTGCGCGTCCAGGAAACGGTCGTAGTCGCGCTGGAGGTAGGTGTCGGAGCCCAGCCGGTTGCGCCAGGCGTCGTAGGCCGCGACATCGTTGGCCCGCAGGTGGGTGTACATCTCGCGCAGCAGGGTGGGCTTCTCGGTCCACAGGAACTCGAAGAAGGTGCCGGCGTAGCTGTAGAAGCGGAATCCGTCGCCGTCGTAGGTGGCGTTCAGCAGCTGCTCGACGGTCATGCGCGGGCCGCCGCCGGCCGTGTCGCTGATGATGCTCTTCACGAGGGACTTGCGGACGGCTATGCCGTTGTCGCGGGTCGCGCCGTCGAAGAACTCGGCCGTGCCCTCGTCCATGGCGGTGGTGCGGTCGCCCTCGTACCAGGGGCCCTGGCCGAAGAAGCCGGGGACGGCGAAGCGGCCGTTGAGGTAGTGCGTGTACTCGTGGCGGAAGAGCTCCTCGAGGGTGAGGGAGGAGTCCTGCGGGACGCGGCGCTGGTAGGTGTAGAAGGTGGCGCCGTTCTCGATGTAGATGCCGCCGTTGTTGGTGTCGTAGCCGGTCAGGATGGGGTGGTAGTTCACATAGTCGGCGCGGGAGCCGTAGAGCACGATGTTCAGCGTGTCGTTCGGGTCGCCGGCGAGCGGCCGGTCGGTCCCGAGGACGCGGTGGTACTGGGCCTTGACCTGCTTGCTCGCGTAGTAGAGCTGGTCGACGGTGGCGCGGTCGAGGCCGGTACGGACCTTGATGGCGCCGTTGTCGTAGGTGTAGGTGTAGGGGAAGATCTGCTTCTCGATGTCCTCCTTGCACACCCCGTACGGCTTGCAGGCCTCGTAGAAGTTGAGCCAGGAGACGACCTTGGCCCACGGCTCGCTGCCGTCGCCGAAACCGGCCCGGACGGGGCCGAGCATCGCGCCGAGGTCGGCGACGACCTGGTCGCGCAGGCCCTGGACCTGGCCGAAGCGGGCGTACTCGCTGAGCGCGTCGCGCACCACCCAGGCGTTGGCCGTGCCCTTGAGGTGCGTGTAGCCGGCGAAGGCCTTGAAGGCGGCGCGGTAGGCGGGGTCCGCGGCCACGGCGGCGTGGAAGGCGGTGTCCTGGTTGCCCGGGTAGACGCCGAGGTAGTTGGTGGAGAGCGCGGCGAGCACGGCGCCCGCCCAGGCGGGGTCGAGGTGGGTGGCCGGGTGGGCCTGGTCCATGGTGGCCAGGACCTTCTTCACCAGGCCGAGCTGGTGCTGGCGCAGGCCGGGACCGGCGGCGTAGAGGGCCTCGCGCAGGGTGCGGGCGTTGGTGGGGGTGACGTCGAAGGTCCGGGCGGCGTTGCCGTAGTCGTCGATGGCCTTGCGTATCGCTGCGGTGGTCGGGGCGTCGGTGACGTCGATCTCGTCGCGTGAGAAGTCGTGGTAGGCGACGGCGTGCAGGTACGTGAACATCTCCTCCAGGTGCGAGGAGTTGCGGCCGTCGTGGGCCGCGGCCAGGGCGGATATCCGGCGGGACACGGCCTGGACGTGCGCGTCCGACATCACGGGGGCCAGCCGGGCGTCCCAGGTCCAGATCAGACCGCGCAGGCAGCCGTCGGCCAGTACGGCCTGGTCGGCGAGGAAGTCCGCGAACTGCTCGGGGGTGAGCCTCGTGATCCCGTCGAGGGTGCAGGGGACGCCCGCGGCGACGCTCTTCGCGGTGGGGGCCGACTTGGCCGCCCTGCCCCGCTTCTCCAGGTCCTGGGCGGGCGCACTGGCCGGGGCCGCGCCGGGGACCTGGCCGGAGATGTTCAGGCCGCCCGGGGCCGGGGCGGGCGCCGGGGCACTGTCCTTCGCGTCGGCGAAGCGGTCGACCTCGTCGAACGGGTTCCCTGTCGGGCCGTGGGCCGCGGTGGCGGGGGCGGCGGCCGGGGCGCCGGTGAACGCGGCGGGGGCCGCGGACTCGGCGGCCTGCGTGGTGCCCTGTGCCGCGGTGGCGAGAAGGGTCACCGCTACGGCGGAGGCGAGGAGGGAAGAGCGCACAGCTCTGTGCTTGAGCACCGAGAACTCCTGTTCGGAGAGTGTGAGGTGGGGGGTGGTGCGTGAACTGCCCTGCGTCACGCGGCGTTTGACGGGGATTAACGTGCCGCGGTGTGAGCTGTAACATAGTAATGTGAAATTGCACTGACAAGACCTGTGCACCCATCAGTTCGCGTTCTTTCGTGTCCTCCCGTGAAGGAGCCCCCCGTGACCGACACCCCCGCCCGCCTCAACACGGGCAGTCACGACCGTCCGGTGTCACCGGAGTTGTCCCGGTTCATGGCGGGTGGCTGGGCCGCCTCCCCGCTGCCCGCCTCCGCACGGGTCGCGGCCCACGACGTCACCCCGGCCCGCCGGGCACGGCTCTCGGCCCGCTTCCCGGGCGAGCGGCTGATCATCCCGGCCGGCGAGCTGAAGGTCCGTTCCAACGACTGCGACCACCGGTTCCGCCCGCACAGCGCGTACGCCTGGCTGACCGGCCTCACCGGCGAGGACCAGGCCGGCCATGTCCTGGTCCTGGAGCCGTCGGGCCCGCACGCGCACGAGGCCGTGCTGTACCTGAGGCCCCGCTCGCCGCGCGCGGACGGGGACGGGGAGTTCTACCGGGACCGCCGCTACGGAGAGTTCTGGGTGGGCCGCCGCCCGGACCTGGCGGAGGCGGAGCGCCTCACCGGCATCCGCTGCGCCCACCTGGACACCCTCGGCTCCCCGGCGGGCCGCGACGCCGCCGCCGACGCGGAACTCTCCGCGGCCCTCTCCGAGCTGCGCCTGGTGAAGGACGCCTGGGAGGTCGAGCAGCTCCAGCTGGCCGTCGACCACACGACCGCGGGCTTCGAGGACGTCGTACGGGCCCTGCCGCGCGCCCTGGCGCACCCGCGCGGGGAGCGCTGGATCGAGGGCGTCTTCGGCCTGCGCGCCCGGGCCGAGGGGAACGGCACCGGCTACGAGACGATCGCCGCGTCGGGCGCCCACGCCTGCACCCTGCACTGGATCCGCAACGACGGCCGGCTGAACGGCGACGAACTGCTCCTCCTGGACGCGGGCGTGGAGACGGACACCCTCTACACCGCGGACATCACCCGCACCCTCCCGCTGTCGGGCCGCTTCTCGCCCGTCCAGCGGCAGGTGTACGAACTGGTCCTGGCCGCCCAGGAGGCGGGCATCGCGGCCCTGCGTCCCGGAGCGAGCTTCGGGGACTTCCACCGTGCCGGTATGCGGGTGATCGCGGAGGGCCTGGCCGAGTGGGGCGTCCTGAAGGACGCGGAGGGCGACCTGCACCGCCGGTACACGCTGTGCAGCAGCGGGCACATGCTGGGGCTCGACGTGCACGACTGCGCGAAGGCGCGGGCGGAGACCTACCTGGACGGGGTCCTGGAGGAGGGCCAGGTCCTGACGGTGGAGCCCGGTCTGTACCTCCAGCCCGACGACGAGACCCTCCCGGCCGAACTGCGCGGCATCGGCGTCCGCATCGAGGACGACCTGGTCATCACGGCGGACGGCGCCCGCCTGATGTCGGGCGCACTGCCGCGGACGGTCGCGGGGATCGAGGACTGGATGGGCCGCCTCCTGGAGGCAGGCCACTGATGGGACCAGCGGGGTGTACTAGCGGTACACCCCGCTGGTGCGTACGATAGGTCCATGCCTCTTCCCCGTTTCGACCGGCTGCCCGCCGAACGCCGGGATCACATCCTGGGAGTCGCGCGCCGGCACTTCGCCGAACACGGCGCCGAGGGCGCCTCCTACAACAAGATCATCGAGGCGGCGGGGGTCTCCAAGACCGCCGCCTACCACTACTTCGACGGCCGGGAGGACCTGCTCACCGCCGTCCTCGACGGAGTCCAGGGCCGGCTGCTCGACGCCCTCGGGCCCTGGGAGCCGGCCCGCGACGCCGACGACTTCGGCGCCCGGTTCGCCGCCGGCTCCGCCGCCCTCGCCACCCATCTGGGCGGCCACCCCGAGGACCTGGCCCTCGCCGACGCCGCCATCGGCCGTACCCCCGGCGGGCCGTGGCTCGGCTGGTTCGGCGCCCTGGTCACCGACGGCCGGCGGATCGGGCTGATCCGCGACGACGTGGACCACGCACTGATGGTGTCCGCGACCGCGGCGGTCGTCCGTGCCGCCGACACCTGGGCCCTGGCCCTCCTGACGACCGCCCCCGGCACGGGCGATCCGGGGGCGCAGCTGTGGACCCTGCTGCGCGGCCTGTGGGGCGCGCCGGCCGCCGGACAGGAGCCGAACGATGCGCACTGACCTGCGGATCTCCTGGGACATACCGGCCACCCCACCCGGCCTCGCCGGCCGTCTGGAACGGTTCATGGGCCCGGGCAAGTCCCGTTCCGAGTCCGTGGTGGAAAACGTCGGCCTCCTCGGCTGCGCGGCGCTGCTGGCCGCCGGGGTGTGGCACTCGGGGGTGGCCCGCGACTGGTCCACCGCCCAACTCGTCGTGGTGGCCCTGGCCGGACTCGACCTGATCGGCGGGGTGCTGACCAACGCCACCAACGCCGCCAAGCGCTGGTACCACCGGGCCGACCCCGCGGCCCGGCGCGCCCGGCTGCTGTTCGTCTCCGCGCACCTGGTCCACCTCGCCGCTATGGGACTGTTCGTCCTCTCCGGCGACCTGGCATGGACCCTGGCCAACGCCGCGCTGCTGCTCGGCGGGGCGGTCACGGTGGAGTTCGCACCGGTCCACCTCCGACGGCCCGTGGCGATGGCCGCACTGATGGCGGCCGTCCTGATCAACTTCTTCTGGCTGCCGCTACCCCTGGCACTCGCCTGGTTCGCGCCACTGTTCTTCCTCAAGCTGCTCGTCTGCCACCTCGTACCCGAGGCTCCGCTGGCGGCAGGGCGCGATGACTGAGGCCCCGTGGCGGATCGAGACCGACCCCGATCGGGTCGCCTGCGCCGACCTGCTGGCCGCCGCGTTCGCCCGGGAGCCCGCCGTCACCTGGATCTGCGGCGGCTCGGCCTCCGCACGCACCCACTGGTTCCGCAACACCCTGCGCACCCATGCCGGCCTGGCCGGAGCCCGCCGCACCGCGCTCGTGGACGCCGACGGCCGCCTCCTGGCAGCAGCCGTCCTCACGCCGCCGGGCGCGACCCCGACCGCCGGCGCCCGCGCGCTCTGGGCGGCCCGCACCCTGCTGCGCCCGGGGCCGCGCGCCCTCGGCCGGACGCTGCGCTACCTGGACACCACCGAGGGCTGCGCGCCGACGGGCGCCTGGACCCTGGAGTTCATCGGGGTGAGCCCGGCCCGCACAGGCCGCGGCGTGGGCCGCGCCCTGCTGGACCACGTCCTCTCGGCTGTCCCCGCCGGGACGGGGACCTACCTGACGACGGCGGACCCGTCGAACGTCCCCCTGTACCACCACTTCGGCTTCACCACGCTGCACGAAGCCCGCCTGGGCCCCCTGCCGGTAACAGCCATGACCCGCGCCCCGACCCCCCTGCGGTAAGCCGCCCCCAGAAACCGGACCACAGCCGCCGGTGGAGCGGCGGCCGGCCGGGCCGGATTCCCGCCGACGGCCAGACCGGCGGGCCGAGCCACCGGGCGGGGATCCCAGCCGACGGCCAGACCGGCGGGCCGAAGTACGGGGACGGGATCGCGGCCGACGGCCGGGCCGGTCGGCGATCCACCGGAACGGAAGCCGCAGCGACGGGCCGACCGTGGGGTCCCTCCGGGAGGTCTCCTCGGCTCGCGCCAGACGACCGCGGTCCCGCCATACGGCCCCGGTTGCGCGCTCGTCCTGCGGGGACCTCCCTGCACGCCCCCACTCCCGATCCGGCAAGGCAGCGGCCGTCCGGGCAGGACACCACCGCAGGGGCGGGGACACGGCGGAGTGTCCCCGCAGGACGAGCGCGCAACCAGGCCCGCCTCAGCACGACAAACCCGCACGCGCCGAGCCGAGGAGACACTCCGCCGGGGCACCGCCCCACCACACACCCCCGCCCAGCAGACCAAACCGCACACACCGCCGGACCACCGCACACCCCCGCCCAGCCGGGCAAGCCGCACACGCCCGCCGAGCAACCCTGCAGGGGACCCGCAGGGGACCGGCTACAGCGATGCCGCCGCCGTGCGGATCAGGTCCAGGACTGCCTCCGGGCGGGACAGCATCGGGACGTGGGCCGAGGGGACCTCGACGGACGTGGCGCCCATGCGCTGGGCGGCGAACCGCTGGAGGTCCGGATTCACCGCCCGGTCCTGCGTGGTGACGAGGAACCAGCTCGGCTTCGACTTCCAGGCCGGGTCCTCGACCGTGGAGCCCAGCACCTCCGCGCGCGGAGCGCCCTGCGTCGCCCACACCACCCGCTGCTCCGCCTCCGGCAGGTCACCGACGAAGTCGGAGATGCCGTCACGTGAGATCCAGATGCGGCCCTCCTCGTTGTCGAGGTGGGAGAAGAGCGGCGGAGGCTCGAACTTGCCGATCAGGTCCTGTGGGGTCTCCCCCGCGTCCGGGGCGAGCGCGGCGATGTAGACGAGGCCGGCGACGCGCTCGTCGGTGCCGGCCGCGGTGATGACGTAGCCGCCCCAGGAGTGGCCGACGAGGAGCGTCGGTCCGCCGACCCGGCCGAGCGCGTGGTGGACCGCTTCGACGTCCCCGGCGAGCGAGTCGAGGGGGTTCTGCGCCGACACCACCTCGTGGCCCTCGCTCTGCAGGACCGGGATCAGCTTGCTGTAGCAGGACCCGTCGGCCCACAGGCCATGGGCGAAGACGATGCTCGGCTTGCTCGGCGACATCGGTACGTTCCTCCACTCGACAGCGCGGATCCGGTCACCGGACCCGCTCGGCCCTCCGAGTCCACACCAGCCCCCGCCGCCTCGCATCTCGTACCCCCGCCCCGCCGGCCTTCGAGGCGCGGGGTCCGGAGCGGAGGGCGGACGGCGGAGGGCGGAGGGCGGAGAGCGGAGCCAGGGCAACGAGCGGCCGGGGCTACGGGAGGACCGCCAGGCCGTCGAGTTCCACCAGGGCCTGGTCGTCCCAGAGGCGGACCACGCCGATGACGGCCATCGCCGGGTAGTCGCGGCCCGCCGCCCGCCGCCAGATCCGGCCCAGTTCGGCCGCATGCGTCCGGTACGCGGCCACGCCGACCGCGTAGACCGTCACCCGGGCCAGGTCCGCCGGCACGCCGCCCGCCGCGGCCAGGGCCGACAGGAGGTTCGCCAGGGCCGTCTCGAACTGCTCCGGCAGGGTCTCTCCCACCACCTTGCCCGCGCCGTCCAGCGCGGTCTGTCCCGCCAGGAACACCATCCGCGAGCCCGTGGCCACCACCGCGTGCGAGAAACCCGTCGCCGGGGACAGCTCCGCCGGGTTGATCCGGTCGAGGCTCATCGGCCCGTCACCTCCCCGACCGGGCAGGGCGCCGACACCGGCATCGACCCCGAGCCCGAGCCCGACCCCGACTCCGGCTCCGGCTCCGGCACCGGCACCGCGCCCGCCGCCGCGCCCAGCGCCCCGTACAGCTCCCTCGCGATGATCGTGCGCTGCACCTCACTCGCCCCCTCGTAGATCCGCGGCGCCCGCACCTCCCGGTAGAGGTGTTCCAGCAGGTGCCCGCGCCGCAGCGCGACCGCTCCGTGCAGCTGGACCGCGTGGTCCACCACGTACTGCGCGGTCTCCGTCGCCAGCAGCTTCGCCATCGCCGCCCGCCGCGGCACGTCCGTCGCGCCCCGGTCGTACGCCCCCGCCGCCGCGTATACCAGCAGCCGGGCCGCCTCCGTGCGGGTGGCCATCTCGGCCACCCGGTGCGCCACCGCCTGGAGGTCGCTCAGCGTGCCGCCGAACGCGGACCGCCCGGCCGTGTGAGCGAGTGTCGCGTCGAGCGCGGCCCGGGCCATGCCCACCGCGAACGCGCCGACGCTGGGCCGGAAGAGGTTCAGGGTGTCCATGGCGACGCGGAAGCCCCGCCCGGGCTCGCCGAGCAGGTCCTGCGGGCCGACCGGGACCCCGTCGAAGCGGAGCGAGCCGATGGGGTGCGGGGAGAGCATGTCCAGCGGCTCACCGGTGAGCCCGGTGCGGTCCGCGGGGACCAGGAAGGCCGACACCCCCTTCGCGCCCGGCCCTTCACCCGTCCGGGCGAACACGGTGTAGAAATCCGCCTCGGGTGCGTTGGAGATCCAGCACTTCTCCCCGCTGAGCCGCCAGCCGCCCCCGCCCGCCGGATCGGGGTCCGCGGCCAGTGCCAGCGCCGCCGCGTCCGAGCCCGCCCCCGGCTCGCTCAGCGCGAAGGCGGCCACCGCCCGCCCGGCCCTCACCTGCGGCAGCCACCGCTCCCGCTGCGCCTCGCTCCCCGCCCGCAGGACCGGGTACGCTCCCAGCCCCTGCAGGGCCAGCGCGGTCTCGGCCTCCGTGCACCCGTAGGCGAGGGACTCCCGCAGCAGACACAGTTCGAGCGCGCCCGATGCGAACACCCGTTCCAGCAGGCCCAGCTCGCCCAGGGCCGCGAGCAGCGGCCGGTTGACCCTGCCCGGCTCCCCCTTCTCCGCCAGCGGCCTCAGCCGCTGCGCCGCCAGTGCGCGCAACCGCCCGCACCACTCCTCCTGGTCCACCCCGAGCGCGAATCCGGTCATCCGAACATCCCCGCATCTATCGCGTCCTGTTGACTGCCGTCACCATCACGATACGCTCCAGTGAGTACCTCCCGGCGGTCGCCGGGAGAAACGACCGCACGGCCGGCTCCACCCCACTCCGGACCGCTGCAAGGGGGGCGAACCCGCCTTGGACCTCAAGCCTTCCGCTCACGTCGACACCTTCGCCCGCGACCACCTGCCACCCGCGGACGCCTGGCCGGAACTGCTCTTCGAGCTGCCCGAACTGGCCTATCCGGACCGGCTGAACTGCGGTGCCGAGCTGCTCGACGCCACCATCGCCCGGTTCGGCCCCGACGGCGCCGGCCGCCCGGCCTTCCGCGACGGCTCCGGCACGGTGTGGACGTACGGCGGTCTGCGCGACCGCGTGGATCGCCTCGCCCACGTACTCACCGCCGACCTCGGCGTCGTCCCCGGCAACCGGGTGCTCCTGCGCGGCCCCACCGGCCCCTGGCTCGCCGCCTGCTGGCTCGCCGTCATGAAGGCGGGCGCGGTGGCCGTCACCGTGCTGCCACAGCAACGCGCCCAGGAACTGGCGACGGTGTGCGCGATGGCCCGCGTGCAGCACGCCCTGTGCCATGCGGACGTGCTGGACGACCTGGTGAAGGCGGAGGTGCCGGGGCTGCGCATCACCCCGTACGGCGGAGGCACCCCCGACGACCTGCTCCGGCTTGCGGAAAAACACGCCGGGCGGCCCTTCGCGGCCGTCCCGACCTCCGCCGACGACGTCGCCCTGATCGCCTTCACCTCCGGGACCACCGGGCGGCCCAAAGGCTGCATGCACTTCCACCGCGACCTGCTCGCCGTCGCCGACACCTTCTCCCGCCACGTGCTGCGGCCCCGGCCCGACGACGTCTTCGCGGGCAGTCCGCCCCTCGGCTTCACCTTCGGCCTGGGCGGGCTCGTCGTCTTCCCGCTGCGCGCCGGCGCGTCCGCGCTGCTGCTGGAGGACGCGGTGCCGCGCCGGCTGCTGCCCGCGCTCGCGCAGCACCGGGCAACGGTGCTCTTCACCGCGCCGACCGCCTACCGGACGATGCTGGACGCCCTCGGCCCGTACGACGTGGGCATGTACGACCTGTCCGCGCTGCGCCGCTGCGTCTCGGCCGGGGAGAACCTGCCCGCCGCGACCTGGCGGGCCTGGTACGAGCGCACCGGCCTGCGCATCGTCAACGGCATCGGGGCGACCGAACTGCTGCACATCTTCATCTCCGCCGCCGACGAGGACATCCGGCCCGGTACCACCGGCCGGGTGGTCCCGGGCTGGGAGGCCCGTGTCGTGGACCGGGCCGGCCGGGCGGTCGCCGACGGCGAACCGGGGCTGCTGGCCGTGCGCGGCCCGGTGGGCTGCCGCTACCTGGCCGATCCCCGCCAGGCGGAGTACGTGCGAGACGGCTGGAACCTGACCGGCGACACCTACGTACGCGACGGCGAAGGCTACTTCCGCTACGTCGCCCGGGCCGACGACATGATCGTCTCGGCGGGCTACAACATCGCGGGCCCGGAGGTGGAGGAGGCCCTGTTGCGCCACCCGGACGTGATGGAGGCCGCGGTGGTGGGCCGCCCGGACGAGCGACGCGGGCAGATCGTCGTGGCGTACACCGTCCCCCGGGAGGGGGTGGTGCTGACGGAGGACGCCCTGCGCGCCTTCATGCGGGCGGAACTGGCCCCGCACAAGTGCCCGCGTTCGTTCGTCTTCCTGCCGGCGCTCCCGCGGACGGCCACGGGCAAGCTCCAGCGTTTCCGGCTCCGCGATCACGGAGCGGGGCCCGTCGGGCCCGGCGGGCCCGACGGCCTAGAGTGAAACCGTGGTCGAGCAGCACACTCCGCGATCCCTGATCGTCACGTTCTACGGAGCCTACGGGCGGGCCTTCGAGGGCCCGGTCCCGGTGTCCGCGCTGGTCCGCCTGCTGGGCGCGGCCGGCGTCGACGCGCCGTCGGTCCGCTCGTCGGTGTCCCGGCTGAAGCGGCGCGGCTTCCTGCTGCCGGCGCGCGCCGCGGACGGCTCGGCGGCGTACGAGCTCTCCGGCGAGGCGCGCCGGCTCCTGGACGACGGCGACCGCCGCATCTACGGCAGCCCCGAGCCGTCGGACGAATGGCTGGTGGCGGTGTTCTCCGTACCGGAGCAGGAACGGCACAAGAGGCACCTGCTGCGCTCGCGGCTGGCCGGGCTCGGCTTCGGATCGGTGGCGCCGGGCGTGTGGATCGCCCCGGCCCGGCTGGCCGAGGAGACGGCGCACACGCTGGAGCGGCTGCACCTGACGCCGTACGTGGAGCTGTTCCGCGGCGGACACCTGGGCTTCGCCCCGACCGCGGAGGCGGTGTCGCGGTGGTGGGACCTGGCCGCGCTGGCCAAGCAGCACGAGGAGTTCCTCGACCTGCACGAGCCGGCCCTGCGCGCGCTCCAGTCGGGCCCGCGGCCCACCCCGGAGGAGGCCTACCGCGGCTACCTCCTGGCGCTGGACAGCTGGCGCCGCCTGCCGTACGCCGACCCGGGCCTGCCGCGCGAACTGCTCCCGGCGGACTGGCCGGGCGACCGCGCGGCGGCCGTCTTCACCGAACTCCACACCCGCCTACGGGACACCGGGGCCGAGTTCGTGGACCTGTAACGGGTCCCCTGCGTGTCCCCTGCGGGGTTGCTCGGCGGAGTGTGCGGTTTGGACTGCTGGGCGGGGCTGTGCGGTGGTCCGGCGGTGTGGTCGGCTTGCCCGGCCGGGCGGTGGTGTGCGGTAGCTCGGCGGGTGTGTGCGGTTTGGACTGCTGGGCGGGGGTGTGCGGTGGTCCGGCGGTGTGTGCGGCTGGCCCGGCCGGGCGGGGGTGTGCGGTAGCTCGGCGGGTGTGTGCGGTTTGGACTGCTGGGCGGGGGTGTGTGGTGGGGCGGTGCCCCGGCGGAGTGTCTCCTCGGCTCGGCGCGTGCGGGTTTGTCGTGCTGAGGCGGGCCTGGTTGCGCGCTCGTCCTGCGGGGACACTCCGCCGTGTCCCCGCCCCTGCGGTGGTGTCCCGCCCGGAAGGCCGCCGCGTGGCCGGACCGGGAGTGGGGGCGTGCAGGGAGGTCCCCGCAGGACGAGCGCGCAACCGGGGCCGTACGGCAGGACCGCGGCTGTCCGGCGCGAGCCGAGGAGACCTCCCGGAGGGGCCCCACGGTCGGGCCCGTCGCTGCGGCTCCCGTTCCGGTGGATCGCCGACCGGCCTCGGTCGCGATCACGTTCCGGTACTCGCCGCCGGGTCAGGCTCGGCCTGTGGGGGGTTTGCGGCTGCCTGCGCGGTAGGGGGCGGGCCAGGGGGCGGCCGGGCCTTCGTAGGACTGGTCGGCGGCTGCGTGCAGGGTCCAGTGGGGGTCGTAGAGGTGGGGGCGGCCGAGGGCGCACAGGTCGGCGCGGCCGGCCAGCAGCAGGGAGTTGACGTCGTCCCAGGAGGAGATGGCCCCGACGGCGATGACGGGGACGCCGAGCGCGCTCCGGATCCGGTCGGCGTACGGGGTCTGGTACGAGCGCCCGTACTCGGGGGCCTCGTCCGCGACGACCTGGCCGGTGGAGACGTCGATGGCGTCCGCGCCGTGGGCGGCGAACGCGGCGGCGATCTCCACCGCCTCCTCGGGTGTGGTGCCGCCGGGCGCCCAGTCGGTGGCCGAGAGGCGGACCGTCATGGGGCGGTCCTCGGGCCAGACCGCGCGGACGGCGTCGAAGACCTCCAGCGGGAAGCGCAGCCGGTTCTCCAGGGAGCCGCCGTAGGCGTCGGTGCGGTGGTTGGTCAGCGGCGAGAGGAAGCCGGAGAGCAGGTAGCCGTGGGCGCAGTGCAGTTCGAGCAGGTCGAAACCGCTGTCGGCGGCGCGGACGGCGGCCGCCGCGAAGTCGGAGCGCAGTGCGGTGAGGTCCGCCGGGTCCAGGGCGCGCGGGAGGGCGGAGACGCCCGGCCGGTAGGGCAGGGCGGAGGCGGCCACCAGCGGCCAGTTGCCTTCGGGGAGCGGGTCGTCCATGCCCTCCCACATCAGCCGGGTCGAGCCCTTGCGGCCGGAGTGACCGAGCTGGACGCCGAGTGCGGTACCGGGCGCCGAGGTGTGGACGAAGTCGGTGATCCGCCGCCAGGCGTCGGCCTGTTCCTGCGTGTAGAGGCCGGTGCAGCCGGGGGTGATGCGCCCTTCGGGGCTGACGCAGACCATCTCCGTCATGACCAGTGCGGCGCCGCCCAGCGCCCGCGCGCCGAGATGGACGAGGTGGAAGTCGCCGGGCATGCCGTCCTGGGCCGAGTACATGTCCATGGGTGAGACGACAACCCGGTTGCGCAGGGTGAGGCCGCGCAGGGTGAGCGGGGTGAACATGGGCGGGGTGGTCTCGTCGGGGCAGCCGAAGTCGCGTTCCACGGCGCGGGTGAAGCGTTCGTCGCGCAGCCGCAGGTTGTCGTGGGTGACGCGGCGGCTGCGGGTGAGGAGGTTGAAGGCGAACTGCCGGGCGGGCTGGTCGAGGTATCCGGCGAGGTTCTCGAACCAGCGGCTGCTGGCGGCCGCGGCCCGCTGGGTGCTGGCGACCGCCGGGCGGCGGGCCGCCTCGTACGCGGTGAGGGCGGCCGGTACGTCCCCGTCGGTCGCGTCCAGGGCCTCGGCGAGGGCGAGGGCGTCTTCGACCGCCAGCTTGGTGCCGGAGCCGATGGAGAAGTGCGCGGTGTGCGCGGCGTCGCCGACGAGTGCCACGTTGCCGTGCGACCAGTGCTCGTTGACGACGGTACGGAACCGCGTCCAGGCGGAGCGGTTGCCGTGCAGGGGCCGTCCGCGCAGGGCCTCGCTGAAAATCTTGGCGCAGCGGGCCGCCGATTCGTCCTCGTCGCAGAGGTCGAGGCCGGCCGCCCGCCAGACCTCCTCGCGCATCTCGACGATGACGGTGGAGGCGTCTGCGGCGTACGGGTAGGCGTGCAGCTGCATGACGCCGTGCTCGGTCTCGGCGATCTCGAAGCGGAAGGCCTCGAAGGCGAAGTCGGCGGCGAGCCAGATGTAGCGGCAGCGGCCGGGGGTGAGGGTGGGCCGGTAGTGGGCGGCGTCCGCCTCGCGGATCGCGCTGTGCACGCCGTCGGCCGCGACGACCAGGTCGTGGGAGGCGCGCAGCTCGGTGAGGTCCGGGGCCTCGGTGCGGAAGCGGAGCCGGACGCCGAGGCCGGCGCAGCGCTCGTGCAGGATCTCCAGGAGCCGGCGTCGTCCGATGGCGGCGAAGCCGTGGCCGCCGGAGGTGAGCAGTCTTCCGCGGTGCACGATGTCGACGTCGTCCCAGCGGACGAATTCGGCGCTGAGGGCGGCGTGGACGACGGTGTCGGCGCGTTCGATGCCGCCGAGGGTCTCGTCGGAGAGGACGACGCCGAAGCCGAAGGTGTCGTCCGGGGCGTTGCGTTCCCACACCTCCACGGTGTGGCCGCGGCGGGCCAGCAGCGCGGCGGCGTACAGTCCTCCCGGTCCGCCGCCGACGACGGCGACCCGCAATGCGCTGCCGTGCGGCATGGCGCTACCTGCCCTTCCACTCCGGCGGCCGCTTCCCGGTGAAGGCGGCGTGGAACTCCGCGTAGTCCTGGCCGTTCATGAGCAGGGCCTGGGTGGCCGCGTCGAGCTCGACCGATGCGGCGAGCGGCATGTCGAGTTCGGCGGTGAGCAGCGCCTTGGTCTGTGCGTATGCGAGGGAGGGGCCGGCGGCGAGGCGGGCGGCGAGTTCGGCGGCCCGTACGTGGGCCTTGCCCTCCTCGGTGACCTCGCTGAGCAGGCCGATCCGTTCGGCCTCGGGGGCGTGGACGGGCTCGCCGAGCATCAGCAGGCGGGTGGCGTGGCCGAGGCCGACGACGCGGGGCAGCAGGTAGGCGGCGCCCATGTCGCCGCCGGAGAGGCCGACGCGGGTGAAGAGGAAGGCGAAGCGTGCGGTGGGGTCGGCGATGCGGAAGTCGGCGGCGAGCGCGAGGACGGCGCCGGCACCGGCGGCCACCCCGTGCACGGCGGCGATCACGGGGAAGGGGCACTCGCGGATCGCGCGGACCACCTGGCCGGTCATCCGGTTGAAGTCCAGGAGCTGGGCGGTGTCCATGGCGAGGGTGGCGCCGATGATCTCGTCGACGTCTCCGCCGGAGCAGAAGCCGCGGCCCTCGCCGCCGAGGACGAGGGCGCGTACGGAACGCTCGCGGGACAGTTCGGCGAGCAGATCGCGCAGGTCGGCGTAGGCGCCGAAGGTGAGCGCGTTGATCTTCTCGGGGCGGTCGAAGGTGACGGTGGCGACGCCGTCCTGCCGGGTGATCCGGAGGTGGTGCCACCGTTCGGTCGCTGGTGTGGAACCGGTGAAGGGGCTCACACGATCGACGTTATCACCAGATCGTGACCACCGTCAGAGAAACGCTACACAGCCGCCCGGAGCGGGCCGTTCCGGGGCCGGGGTTCGGTGACCGCGGAACCGGTCGTCAACGCCGTGCAGCACAGCCCGCCCTGCGCCCCGGTCGAGCGGGTCGTGGAACTCCTGGCCAGCGGCTGCCCGGTCGAGGTCCACGACGGCGGCCCGCAGCCGCCCGGGGGCCTCACGGCCCGGCCCGCTGGCGCCCATACCCCTGGCAGGGGCACGGCCGCGGCCTGCCGCTGATCCGGACCGTGAGCCCGGCCTGCGGTCACCACCGCACGCCGAATGCCAAGGACCCCAAGTACTGAAAGTTCTGGGAAACGGCCTCGGTGGAGAGTCCAGGCCGAACGCTGGCGGTGGCTATATATCGTCAGGCCGGGGGCCCTCCTTGGATCCGCGCACAGCTCGGACTTCCCAGCCACGAAAACGCAGACCTCTCGTCCGGGTAGCCTCCGGCAGTCAACGTAGGGCCAACTTCCTTCTGGCTCATCCCGGACGTGCCGTTCGAGTGCCCGGCTGGACGGCGAGCGGATAGCAGCGCCCCGGGCCCCTGGATGTCAGGCGCCCGGGGCGGCGTGCCGTCGTGGGTTGGTGGGCCGTCAGGCTTCGTCTGTGCCGGAGGGCCTCCGGGGACGCCCCCGTTCGCCCAGTACCGCTGCCAGTTCCACCCGTGCCATGGCGGTGTCCGGGTGTGCTGCCCCCAGAATGCGGGTCCGGTCCTCCACGACGGACGTCAACAGCCTGACGGCCGCGTCTGCGCGTCCTGCCTGCCGGTACGAGGAGCCGAGGTGGTGACGGGCGGTGAGGGTCTGGGGATGGTCGGAGCCCAGGGCCCGGTCACAGGCGGCCAGAGACTCCTCTCCGACGGTGATGGCCTCCTCGATGCGCCCGACGAGTCGGTAGGATACTCCGAGGCCGCCCAAGGCGGTGAGGGTCTGGGGGTGGTGGTTGCCCAGGATCCGGCGGCGCGCGGCCAGGACCTGCTCTCCGACGCTGACGGCCTCCTTGAGACGCCCCGCGAAGCGGTAGAAGGCAGCGAGATTTCCGTGGGAGACCAGCGTGTCCGGGTGGTCGTGGCCCAGGATCCGGCGGCGTGCAGCCAGGACCTGCTCTCCGATAGTGATGGCCTCGTCGTTGCGATCCGTGCTGTGACAAAGGAGGGAGAGGTTACTGAGGGAGGCCAGGGTGTCCGGATGATCCGGGCCCAGGATCCGTACTTTGTCGACAAGGACCCGATTTTCTACGATGACGGCTTCGTCTAAGCGCCCTGCGGCCCAATAACAGTTGACGAGGCTGCTGTGGGCCATGAGAGTGCTGGGGTGGTCGGGACCCAGGAGCCGCGCGCTGTCGGCCGCCACCTGTTCCAGCAGGACGGTGGCCTCGGCGATGCGCCCAGCCTGTTGGTAGGTCGTGGCCAGGTTGCCGCGGACGGTGAGGGTATCGGGGTGCTCGGGGCCCAGGACACGCGTTTTGTCGGCGAGGACCTCCTCCTGGATGGTGACGGCCTTTGCATTGTCCCCGGTTTGGTAGTAGACGGCGGCGAGGTTGCCACGGGTGGTGAGGGTGCTGGGGTGATCGGGACCCAGAAGCCGTATCTTGTCGGCGAAGATTTCTTCCATGAGGTCCACGGCATTGTCGAGACGTCCGGCCTGTTGGTAGGTCGTGGCGAGGTTGCTGCGGACGGTGAGGGTATCGGGGTGCTCGGGGCCCAGGACACGCGTGCTGTCGGCAAGGACGCGCTCGTACAGGCCGACGGCGCGGCCCAGGTCACCGGCGGCCGCGTAGGCGCCGGCGAGGTTGCCGCGGGTGGTGAGGGTGTCGGGGTGGTCGGAGCCCAGAAACCGTACACGGTCGGCGAGGGCCTCCTCCCCGAGGTCGATGGCCTCGGTGGTGCGTCCGACGCTCTCGTAGAGCGCGGCGAGGTTGCTACGTGCCGCAAGGGTGTCGAGGTGGTGCGCTCCCAGGACACGCGCGCTGTCGGCTGCCACCCGTTTCAACAGGACGGTGGCCTCAGCGATGCGCCCGGCCTCTTGGTAGGCGGCGGCAAGGTTGCTGTGGGTGGTGAGGGTGTCGGGGTGGTCGGCACCGAGAACGCGCGTATTGTCGGCCGCCACCTGTTCCAGCAGTAGGACGGCCTGGGCAATGTGCCCGCTGCGCAGATGGCAGATGGCGAGCTCACCATGCATGCTGACGGTTTCGGGGTGATCGGGACCCAGGGCGTGGGTGCTGTCCGTGGCGAGCCGCTCGAACAAGGCAAGGGCCTCCCCGATCCTTCCAGCGTGACGGTGGCAGGAAGCGAGGATGCCTTGCGCGGCGAGCGAGTCGGGGGCGTGGGCCAGCACTTGCCCCAGCAGGGAAGCGGCTTCGTCCGTGCGGCCCATGCGTACGAGCAGGGCTGCGAGATCGGTGCGGGCAGTCAGAGCCCTGGGATGGTCAGGGCCCAGGGCACTGACGTGGTCGGCAGCCACCGCGGTCAGGAGGTCGACGGCTTCGTCGCCTCGTCCGACCTGCCGGTAGGACCGGGCCAGGTTGCTGCGTGCGGTGAAGGTGTCCAGGTGGTTGGGGCCCAGGACGCGCGCGCTGTCGGCCACCAGCTCCTCTTCGAGACGGATGGCTTCATCCGTTCTCCCCGCCCGGAAGTACGAGAGGGCGAGGCCAGCCCGGGTTGTGAGGCTGTAGGGGTGGTCGAGGCCCAAGAGTCGTACGAGGTCGGCGAGAAGCTGCTCCTTGACGGCGGTGGACTGCTCGTTCAGTCCGGCCTCGTGGTACGTGCGCGCAAGGTTGCCGAGGGCGCTGAGAGTGTTGGGGTGGTCGGGACCGAGGATTCGCCGACAGTCGGCCACCACCTGTTCGAGCAGGTCAATGGCGTGGGCGGCGCGCCCGGCCTCCTGGCGGGCGACGGCAAGGTTGCCGCGCGCCGCGAGGGCCGTGGGGTGGTCCGGGCCGAGGATCCGCGTATTGTCGGCCGCTGCTCGTTCCAGCAGCGGCATGGCATGGGTGGTACGGCCAGCCCGCTGGTAGCAGAGCGCCAGGATGCCCAGCGCCGTAAGGGTGCTGGGATGGTCGGGGGTCAGAATGCGCTCGTAGCCCGCGAGGACCTGCTCCGCTGCGGCCACGGCGTCATCGTGACGTCCGGCCTCTTGGTACGCGAGGGCCAGATTGCCAAGAGTGGCCAAGGTATGAGGGTGGTCGGGGCCCAGGAGTCGATCGAGATCCGAAAGGGTCCGCTCCCCGGTGGATACCGCGTCGTCGGAACGTCCAGCCTGCCTGTACGCGATAGCGAGGTGGGCGCGGGAGTGAAGCGTGTCGGGGTGGTCGGGGCCGAGAAGGCGCTCGCCGTCGATGGCCAGTTGCTTCCAGTGCGCGGTGGCGGTCGTAACCGGGCCCGCGTCGATGAGGCTGTTGCCGTAGCGGAAGAGCAGGGGGTGGGCCCGGGGGTCGGAAGGGTCGGGATGCCAGAGAAATTCGCCGGAGCTTCCTTGCAAAGCTTCGGTGTTGGCCCTCAGGACGACGGCAAGGTCGCGATCCTCGTGCTCCTCCCCAGGCCACAGGGTGAGGAGTGCGTCGGCGGCCGTGTAGTGCGGGCGCTCGCCGGCGGGGGTGGTGTCGAGGGTGGCGCGGGCGGTGAGCGCGTGGATGGTGACCTGCCGGTTCGGTTCCTCGGTGAGGGCGAGGAGGCTGTAGTTGTGCAGGACGGCCAGGGCGTCGAGCGCTTCCTCCTCCCGCACCTGTAGCACGGCACTGCGCCCGTCCTCGACCGCGGCGCGCTCGCCTCCCACCGCTCCGGTACGGGCGCGGGCGAGCTGCTCCCGAACCGGCACGGTGGCCCACAGGGCCTCGGGATGGCCGGCAGGGTCGAGGAGCGAGGCCAGGACCAGCGCGTGCACGGTGAGCGGATCCTCCTGCCGAACGGCGTCGAGGGACAGCAGAAGGGCCACTGCGACGGACAGGTGATAGCCGTCGACGCCGTCGCGCCCCGGTAGGACCTCCTCCAAGGACCGGCCGCGCTCACGGAATGACTGGAGGTACTGGCTGCTGGTGCGCCGCCGCTGGATCATGTAGGCGGCCGCGTAGGCGAGCGCCAGGGGCAGGTGCCCGAGCGCCTCGGCGAGGTCGGCGCTCCCGGCATCCAGCAGGTGGGAGTAACGGGCGGCTTCGAGGCGCTCACGCAGGTAGGCGGCGGACTCGGAAGCCGAGTAGACGCCGACGTCCACGAGTGCGCGCCCGGCGTCGCTGGCCGTGGCCCCCCGCAGCCGACTGGTGGCGATCACCCGTCCGCGCCCGCCGCGGCTGGTGGCGGGCCACAGGTCGCCGAGGGCCTGGTCGGTGATGTTGTCGAGGACGACCAGCCAGGATTTCTCGGTGGTGGCGAGCCAGGCCAGGAACGCGGCCGCGTCCTGCTCGACGGTCTCCGGCTGTCCGCCGACCCCGGGCACCCGCACCTTCACCGCGGTGCGGGCGTACGCCTCCAGCACAGCGGCAGGCCGCGTGGCGTCCACCCACATCACCAGGTCGGTGCCCTCATTGATGGCCCGGCGGGCGTAGTGCGCCGCGAGCTGGGTCTTGCCGACCCCGCCCTGGCCGGCCAGCACCTGGGACAGGACGACGGTACCGGACCTCTCCCGCGCTTCGTCGATGACCTCGCACACCGCGGTCCGCGGTTGGAAAGCACTGGGCTCGGGCGGAAGCCTGCCCTCCAGGACCGGCCATTGAACCGGGCCCTTCCTGGCTTCGACCGACTCCAGGTCGGGCATGATCCGGCGATCCCCGTGCCGTGACAGGAGGTCGGCGAACCGCGGGATCCCGAACAAGGAGTGGACCGGCTGGGCGTGCAGGCGGCGCTGCCCGAGTGCCGGGTCGGCTTCGGTGACGACACCGACCAGCCGTCCCTCGCAGAAGACCGCGCTACCCGAAACCCCCGCCCACGGCGACGAGCCGTTGCGGCCCCTCCGGTGCTCGGGCCAGATCGGGGTGTCCAGGACCCACCCCCCGCCGATCCTGGAGGTGCCGGCCGGGGGCAGGTCGCCCCGCAGGTGCTCCACCTGCGGTTCACCGCCGTCGTCGGCGAACAACGGGAAGCCCAGGCCCTCGTACGACAACAACGCGGCCCCGGCCGGCCGGCCCCACCGTACGGGCGCGGAACCGCCCACATCGACCGGCTCGTCCAGCCACAGCAGCGCCACGTCCACCGTACCGGGAACGCGGTCGCGGGGGGTCGGCCAGCACACGCGAGCGCCGCGCCGGTACGGCTCCGGGCCCAGGACCGGATGCCCTACGCGCACGCTCAACCGCTGCCTGGGGTCGCGCACGACGTGAAGGCTCGTCAGGACCAGCTGGGGCCCGATCAGGTAGCCGGTGCCGTTCGGTGCGCCCCCAACGCGGATCAGTACCAGTCTCGTCGGATCCACTTCACTCGTCCCAGGGCTCGGGCTGCGGCGAATCGGACGGCTGAGCGCCATGGGCGGGGTCCGGCGCCTCGGTGTATGCACCGCCAGCCGAGGCACCGCGCTCGACCTGGAAGCGTCGACCAGGGCCGAGGGCCTCGTCCAGGACGTTCAAGGTGAGGGTGAGCCGTTCCCTCCGGACTGCCCCGCGCACCCCTCCGGCCTCGGCTTCACCCTTCGCGCCGAGCGCGCCGACGGACACCTTCACCTTGCCGTTGCCGTCCCGCCGGAACTCGACCTCCAGCTCCAGTTCCGCCTTCTCTACTTCGAACCTCAACTGCTGCCCCGCGCCGTCGGTCTGCGCCTGGTACAACTCCGACCGCAACTGCCACAACGCTTCGCTGAGACTGATCTGGTCCATCTGTGCCGTCCCCACCCATACGTGCCCGCCCCACACCATGGTGATCGCGGCGCACAATCGATCCAGCCCGCCCACGACGGGCTCAACAGGTCGATCCCTGATGGGAGACGAGCCCGCCGGTCCGTCGGTGCGTACCAGTCTGCTGGCGGACGGGGGTGCTCGTCCCGGGAATGGCCAACTGGCCACCCCCGCCGGTCCGGCGGCGCCGCCCTTGGTGCACCAAGGAGAAGCACAGCGCTCCCGCCTCCTTCCGCCGCAGTGAACTTTCCGTGCGGGCGGCGCGTCCTGGCCTGAGATGGCAGGGCGCTGCCGCGACGCTCTTCACCTTCACTGACTTCACCGGAAAGGGCTCACTCGGGGGCTCTCTGGGGCTTGTGCTGCTCGGAGGCGGCTGCTGACAGGCGCGGGCGGAGCCAGAGTGTTTCGCGGCCGAGTTGGAGGCCCAGGACTCCGGGTTCGTCGGGGTGGATGTGGACCTGGGCGGGGGTGAGGTCGACGATGCGGTCGGTGCTCTGGCCGTATTGCAGGACGAGGCAGCCGGCGACGCGGTCCGCGAGTGGCAGGCTCTCGTCGGTTTCAAGCCTGAGCGCGGGGAGCACTCGGTCGGTGTCGTTCATGATGGCGCGTTCGCCGTGCTTGCTGAAGGTGGCGATGGCGACGTCAGTGGGTGCGAGGCCGCAGGTCGCGGCCCAGAGGAGGAACGGCCGGGCGTAGTGCCGGAGGGTCGGGTTGACGATGAGCCACCGGGGATGAGGTGCTGGGTGATGCTGTCGAGCGTGCGGCCGCGGCTGTGGAGGTGGTCGAGGAGGAGTCGGGCGGCGTTCAGCTGACGACGGAGGTGCTCGCGTTGGAAGCGGGTGAAGCCGCTGCGGTTGACGTGCTGGTGCGCGAGGGGCATCAGGTGCCGGCGTGCGTATCGTGCGAGGAGCACCCGGCCCGTGAGGCTCTTGGAGCCGCTGCTGAGCGCGGTGTAGATCGCGGTGGTCGCGGCGTGCGAGTGACCGACCTGGTCGGTGACGAACCGGCCGTCGTAGCCAGCCTCGTCACGTACGTGTGCCGCATGCAGTGCGGGCCGAGCTGAGCGGGCAGTTTGCCCAGCTCACGCCAGTGCTGGAACCGCTGGTTCACCGCGCGTTCCGAGATCATCTCGTTCCGCTCGGTGGGGAACATGACGCCGTCGTCCCGGGCGGTCGCTGTAGAACAGCGGGCGCACGTTCTCCATGTACAGCTGCACGGTGCGAACCGCCCACGGCCATCCGAGACCACCCTCCGGCGCTTGGGAGGCTGTCCGGCCTTCCCCCATCGGACCGCCAGCCCCGCGTAGTCCCCGAACTCGGGCAGCTTCGCCTGACGCCGCCAGTGGGTTTCCAGCCGGGCCGTCTCCCTGCGGCGCAGGCCCCAGCCGTACATCGTCCTGAACATCGCCAGGTCCCGGGCCGCGGCGAGCGCTCCCTTGTGGCCCTGCTCGCGAAGCCGCTTGATCTCCGGGTCCATCTGCCCGAAGAAGGTCTTCACCTCTGCCCTGCTCAACGGCCGGTTGCCACTGGGCTGGCCGATGTACTCCTGCGCGTGCCGGACCGCGTTCAGGTCCCGCAGCGCGAAGCCGGTGAACATCCCGAACGCTCAGGCACACCTGCGGCCACTCGTAGGCCGGATCGCTCAGATAACTCAGGTAGAGCGCAAGGTCGTTCTGATACTTGCGCATCGTCGACGTTGCGACGGTGTCCGCGAGCATCGCCGACCACCGGTCGAACAGCCGCCTGTCCCAGCCGGTTCCCACGGATACCCGCCGGCCATCGCCTGGACCTGGCGCGCGATACGAGCTTCGGTGTTGACCGTGTCCCAGGACAGCCGGCGGGCCCGGTGGTGGTCTACGAAGCCCGACAGCGTCTTCTCGAAGACGGCCTCCTCGGGGCGGAGTATCGCCACACCCGACAGCACGTGCAGCGTCGCGACGCCCGGAACAGCTACCGAGCCCCCTGTGGAACTTCGGCCCATTCGTCACCCTCCTGTCCGGTGTAGGGCCCCATTTTCCACGCGGTGATGCGTAGCCCCCGCGTAGAACTGACGGATCGTGATACAACTCGACCCAGCCGGGCAACGCACGTTCTGCTGGCCGGGGGTAACACCGCCAGCCTCGTGGTGCGCTTGCCGCAACATTGCTCGAAGCACCCTGCCCGCGCGGCGGCTCCGTCCGGCCGACACCCGATCACGCCGGCCCTGAAGGGTTCCGCGTATGACTATGCGTCACCCGGGCCAGGTCGGCCGAGCGTGGCGACGAGTACGGCCTTGATGGTGTGCAGCCGGTTCTCGGCCTCGTCGAAGACGATGGAGTGCTCCGACTCGAACACCTCGTCCGTCACCTCCAGTGAGTCGAGCCCGTGCCGCTCGTGGATCTCCCGGGCCACCTTGGTGCCCAGGTCGTGGAAGGCCGGCAGGCAGTGCATGAACTTCACGTCCGGGTTTCCGGTGGCCCGCAGCACGTCCATGGTGACGGCGTACGGGGCCAGGGCCGCGATCCGCTCGTCCCAGACGTCCTTGGGTTCCCCCATGGACACCCAGACGTCGGTCACGACGAAGTCGGCCTGCGCGACCCCCTCCGCGACCTCCTCGGTCAGGGTGATCCGCGCGCCGCTGTCCGCCGCGAGCCGGCGCGCCTCGGCCACCACCTGGTCGGCGGGCCAGTACTCCTTGGGCGCGACGATCCGTACGTCCATGCCCAGCAGCGCACCGGTCACGAGGTACGAGTTGCCCATGTTGAAGCGGGCGTCGCCGAGGTAGGCGAAGGCGATACGGTTCAGCGGCTTGGTGTTGTGCTCGGTCATCGTGAGGACGTCGGCGAGCATCTGGGTGGGGTGCCAGTCGTCGGTCAGGCCGTTGAAGACGGGGACACCGGAGTGGGCGGCGAGTTCCTCGACGGCCTCCTGGCTGTCGCCGCGGTACTCGATCCCGTCGAACATGCGGCCCAGCACCCGGGCGGTGTCCCGGACCGACTCCTTGTGCCCCATCTGGGAGCCGGCCGGGTCGAGGTAGACGGTGTGGGCGCCCTGGTCGGCGGCGGCGACCTCGAAGGCGCAGCGGGTGCGCGTCGAGGTCTTCTCGAAGATCAGCGCGATGTTCCTGCCCCGGAGCAGCCGCTGCTCGACCCCGGCCCGCTTGGCCGCCTTCAGGTCGGCGGCGAGCTCGACCAGGCCGCGGAACTCGGCGGCCGTGAAGTCCAGCTCCTTGAGAAAACTGCGGCCTTTGAGGTCGGGGGCCATGGGGTCGCTCCAGCGTCACGGTGACAGGGGATGCTGGAAGTCTATACGACACACCGTATTGATATACAGAGCCGGTGGTGTGACCTCTCCCGCGCCCACCGCGAACCGCCGGCTCAGACGGCGTCCCGCTCCACCGGACAGCTCATGCAGCGCGGTCCGCCCCGGCCGCGCCCCAGCTCGCTGCCCGGGATCTCGATCACCTCGATGCCCTGCTTGCGCAGGTGCGTGTTGGTCGTCACGTTCCGTTCGTAGGCGACGACCACGCCCGGCTCGACGGCGAGCACGTTGCAGCCGTCGTCCCACTGCTCGCGCTGCGCCGAGTGCACGTCCTGGGTCGCGGTCAGCACCCGGATCGAGTCGAGCGAGAGCGCCGCCGCGATGGCCCGGTGCATGTGCTCCGCCGGGTGGTCGGTCACCTTCAGCTCGTTGGCCCCGTCGCCCGGCTCGATCGTGTAGGAGGGGAGCATGCCGAGCCCCGCGTACTGAGTGAACGTATCTCCGTCGACCATCGTCATCACCGTGTCCAGGTGCATGAAGGCCCGGTGCTTGGGCATGTCGAGGGCCACGATGGAGGTCGCGGAGCCCGCGGCGAACAGGCCCCGCGCCAGCATCTCCACCGCCTGCGGCGTGGTCCGCTCGCTCATTCCGATCAGCACAGCGCCGTTGCCGATGACGAGGACGTCACCGCCCTCGATCGTCGAGGGGTAGTCCACCTGGCCCTGCGACCAGTAGTGGAAGGCCCCGGAGGCGGTGAAGAGCGGGTGGTACCGGTAGATCGCCTCGAAGTGGACGGTCTCGCGCTGCCGGGCGGGCCAGCGCATCGCGTTGATGGACACCCCGTCGTAGATCCACGCGGAGGTGTCGCGGGTGAAGAGGTGGTTGGGCAGCGGCCCCAGCAGGAAGTCGTCGAGGTCCAGGGCGTGGAAGCGTACGGACACGGGCTCGGCGTGCCGCTCCAGGAACTCGCGCTTGGTCATGCCGCCGACCAGCGCCTGCGCCAGCGCCGCCGGGGTCAGCCCGTCGAAGACGGCCCGCAGATGGTCCGTGGCGAGCGGCCCGTACTCCTTCTCGTCGAAGACCCGGTCCAGGACGAGGCGCCTGGCCTCCGGCACCTCCAGGACCTCGCACAGCAGGTCCCCGAAGAGATGGACCTCCACGCCCCGGTCCCGCAGCACGTCCGCGAAGCCGTCGTGCTCCTGGCGCGCCCTGCGCACCCACAGCACGTCGTCGAAGAGGAGCGCGTCCTTGTTGCCCGGTGTGAGCCGCTTCAGCTCCAGGTCGGGCCGGTGGAGGATGACGCGGCGCAGCCGCCCGGTCTCGGAGTCGACGTGGAATCCCATGTCGTACACGTTCGCAGACCGGGCGGCCTTTTGAAGTGGGGTCGGCTCAGCGGGGCAGGCCGACACCGAGGAGCGCTTCCGGCGCACCCGTGATCTCGGGCGCGAGGAGACCCAGCTTGGGCGTGGTCAGGTTCGGCAGCCCGGAGTTGGACCCGTCAGGCATCGTGAGCGGGGAGCCGACGACCGCGCCCGGGGTGCGGGTGCGGACGGTGGTGGCGGGCGACTCCACGGAGCCCTCGCCGTCCGTCTCCGGGCGGCCCAGCAGGTTCGGCAGCGGGGAGGTGACCAGGGTGTCGCCGAGCTCGGTGGCGATCGGGACCGCCGGGAGCAGTGGCGTGGGAAGCATGTCCCCCTTGTGCATGCGGGGGGCCTCGGGTGCCCCGACGACCGGCAGCGGCACCGCGGTGGCGATCCGCGGCACGGCCAGGCCGGTCGTGGTCTCCACACCTTCGAGCGGGACGCCCACCGGCACCCCGTCGGCCACGGCCGGGGTGGCCACACCGGCCGCTGCCATACAGGTCAAGAGCGCCGCAATGCTTCCGCGCGCGGTCATCTTCATAGGTGGTGTTCCGTCCTTCCAGGGCTACGGTCGTTCCGCTGCCCTGGATGAACGATCCCGCCGGTGGTTTCCCCGGCGTTCTCCGCGAAAGTTCCCCCATACGACCTAATTCGGGGCCGTACGGGGGCTCCGCCTTTACGCCGCGGCCACGGCCGCGCGGCCGTGGCCGCCGCCGTCACAGCCGCGGGTCGACCGGCTCCGACTCCAGCGCGAGGACCGCGAAGACCGGCTCGTGGACCCGCCACAGCGGCTCCTCGGCCGCCAGCCGGTCCAGCGCCTCCAGGCCCAGCGCGTACTCCCGCAGGGCGAGCGAGCGCTTGTGCCCGAGGAACCGCTCGCGCAGTCGCTCCAGCTGGTCCGGACGCGTGTACTCCGGCCCGTAGATGATCCGCAGGTACTCCCGTCCGCGCACCTTGACCCCGGGCTGGACCAGCCGCCCCTTGCCGTCGCGGGCGTAGGCCCGGAGCGGCTTGACGACCATGCCCTCGCCGCCGGCGGCCGTCAGCTCCAGCCACCAGTCGGTGCCGGCCCGTACGGACGCCTCGTCCCCGGTGTCCACCAGGATCCGGGCGGTGCGGCGCAGCAGTCCGGTGCCGCCCGGGGTGCCCGGGTCGTCGGCCGCGACCAGCCGGTCGAGCCAGGCCAGCTGCTCGTCGTGGGGTACGGCGGCCAGCGACCGCCCGGCCGCGGCCAGCAGCTGGAACGGCGCGAACCGTACGCCGTCCAGCCCGTCGGTGGTCCAGCAGTAGCGGCGGTAGGCCTCGGTGAAGGCCGTCGCGTCCGCGGCCCGGGCACGCTGGCGCTCCAGCAGGGCGCCGGTGTCGACGCCGCGGGCGACCGCCGCCTCCAGGGCGGCGACGGCACCGGGGAAGACGGTCCTCGCCGCGGCGCCGACGGCGGCGTACTGGTTGCGCAGGAGGCCGCCCGACTTCAGGGACCAGGGCAGGAGTTCCCCGTCGAGCAGCAGCCAGTCCGTGCCCAGCTCCTCCCACAGCCCGGCGCCGGTGACCGCGGCGCGCAGCCGTGCCAGGATCTCCTCGGTGACCTCGGCGTCGTGGAAGAAGGGCCGTCCGGTGCGCGTGTACACGGATCCGGTCGGGCCGTCCACGCCGAACCGGTCGCGGGCGGCGACGGCGTCCTTGCAGAGCAGGACGGTGGCGCGGGAGCCCATGTGCTTCTCCTCGCACACCACCCGGTCGACGCCGTCGTGGCGGTACTGGGCGAAGGCCTCGGCCGGGTGCTCCAGGTAGCCGTCCTCGCGGGAGGTGGCGGTCGGCGCCATGGTCGGCGGCAGGTACGGGACCAGCCGCGGGTCCACGGCGAAGCGGCTCATGACTTCCAGGGCGGCGGCCGCGTTCTCCTCGCGGACGCCCACGTTCCCCAGGTGCCGGGTCTCCACGACCCGGCGCCCGTGCACGTCGGCCAGGTCGAGCGGCCTGCCGTCGTGCCCGCCCGGCACCTCGGTGACGAGCGGCTTGACCGGCTCGTACCAGACCTTCTCGGCCGGTACGTCGACCAGTTCGCGCTCGGGCCAGCGCAGGGCGGTCATCCGGCCGCCGAAGACGGCGCCGGTGTCGAGGCAGATGGTGTTGTTGATCCAGGCGGTGTTCGGGACGGGGGTGTGGCCGTAGACGACGGCGGCCTTGCCGCGGTAGTCCTCGGCCCACGGGTAGCGCACGGGCAGGCCGAACTCGTCGGTCTCGCCGGTGGTCTCCCCGTACAGGGCGTGCGAGCGGACCCGGCCGGAGGTGCGGCCGTGGTACTTCTCGGGCAGCCCGGCGTGGCAGACCACCAGCTTCCCGCCGTCGAGGACGTAGTGGCTGACGAGGCCGCGGATGAACTCCCGCACCTCCTCGACGAACTCCGGCGGCTCGTGGGAGAGCTGCTCGATCGTCTCGGCGAGGCCGTGGGTCTGCCGGACCTTGGATCCCTTGAGGTAACGGCCGAGCTTGTTCTCGTGGTTCCCGGGCACGCACAGGGCGTTGCCGGACTTGACCATGCCCATCACACGGCGCAGGACGCCCGGGCTGTCGGGGCCGCGGTCGACCAGGTCGCCGACGAAGACGGCCGTGCGGCCCTCGGGGTGGACGCCGTCCTCGTAGCCGAGCCGGGCGAGCAGGGTCTCCAGCTCGGAGGAACAGCCGTGGATGTCACCGACGATGTCGAAGGGGCCGGTGAGGTGGGTGAGGTCGTTGAAGCGCTTCTCCAGGACGACCTCGGCGGCCTCGGCCTCCTCGACGGAGCGCAGCACGTGCACCTTGCGGAAGCCCTCGCGCTCCAGGCCGCGCAGGGAGCGGCGCAGGTCGCGGCGGTGCCGCTGGATGACCGCGCGGGGCAGACCGGCCCGGTCGGGGCGGGCCGCGTTGCGCTCGGCGCAGACCTGCTCGGGCATGTCCAGGACGATGGCGATGGGCAGGACGTCGTGCTCGCGGGCGAGCGCGACGAGCTGGCGGCGGGCATCGGGCTGGACGCTGGTCGCGTCGACGACGGTCAGGCGGCCGGCGGCGAGGCGCTTGCCGGCGATGTAGTGCAGGACGTCGAAGGCGTCGCGGCTCGCGCTCTGGTCGTTCTCGTCGTCGCGGACCAGGCCGCGGCAGTAGTCGGAGGAGATGACCTCGGTGGGCTTGAAGTGCTTGCGGGCGAAGGTGGACTTGCCCGATCCGGTGGCCCCGATCAGGACGACGAGGGACAGGTCGGTGACGGGAAGTGTGCGCTTGTTCTCGGTGGTGGTCATGCTGCCTCGCCCTCCTTCGGGGAGTCGGTGGTGGTGCCTGTGGTGGCGTCGGCGGTGGTGCCGCCGGTGCCGGGCGGGGTGCCGGGGTGGGCGTCGTCCTGGGTGAAGACGGCCATCTGGGTCGGCGGCCCGACCTCGGGGTCGTCGTCGCCGACGGGGACGTACGCGACCGTGTAGCCGAAACGGTCGGCGACCTGGCCGGCCCAGGCGCGGAACTCCTCGCGGGTCCACTCGAAGCGGTGGTCGCCGTGCCGGACGTGCCCGGCCGGCAGGGTCTCCCAGCGGACGTTGTACTCGACGTTGGGGGTGGTGACGAGGACCGTGCGGGGGCGGGCCGACCCGAACACGGCGTACTCCAGCGCGGGCAGCCGCTCGAGGTCCAGGTGCTCGATGACCTCGCTGAGCACGGCCGCGTCGTAGCCGGCCAGCCGCTTGTCGGTGTAGGCGAGCGAGCCCTGGAGGAGGGTGACGCGCGAGCGCTGGCGCTCGCCCATCCGCTCCAGCCGCAGCCGCCGGGCGGCGATGGTCAGGGCCCGCACGGAGACGTCCATGCCCACGATCTCGGTGTACGCGGGATCCCCCAGCAGCGCCTGCACCAACTGGCCCTGTCCGCAGCCGAGGTCCAGCACACGCTGGGCACCGGCGGCGCGCAGGGCGGTGAGGATCGCCTCGCGCCGCCGCGCGGCGAGCGGTACGGGCCGCTCCTGCGTGTCGCGCGTCTCGTCGACGGCGTTGTCGAGTTCCTCGACCTCGCTGCCGTCGGACTCGGCGAGGCGGACCAGTTCCAGCCGCTCGATGGCGTCCTGGGTCAGCCGCTTGTGGCGGGCCAGGTAGCGGGAGCTGATCAGCGCGTTCTCGGGGTGCGCGGCGAGCCAGCCGTCCCCGGCGCGCAGCAGCTTGTCGACCTCGTCGGGGGCGATCCAGTAGTGCTTGGCGTCGTCGAGGACGGGCAGGAGCACGTAGAGCTGCCGCAGGGCGTCGGCGAGGCGCAGCTCGCCCTCCAGCACGAGGCGTACGTAGCGGGAGTCCCCCCACTCGGGGAACTGTTCGTCGAGCGGAACGGCCTCGGCCTGTACGAGGTCCCAGCCGAGCGGGTCGAAGAGCCGGTGCACCATCGCGGCGCCGCCGCGTGCGGGGAGCACGGGGATCTCGACGCGCAGCGGGCGCGCCCGGGCCGGGAGTTCGGGGCGCAGGACGCAACTGCCCTTCAGCGCGGTGCGGAACACCCCGCTGAGCGCGACGGCCAGCAGCGAGGAGGCGGCGTACGGACGGTCGTTGACGTACTGGGCGAGCGCGGCGTCGGGCGCTCCGCCCCGGCCCTTGCCCTTCCCGCGTCGGACGAGCGCGACGGGGTCGACCTCCAGCAGCAGGGCCGCCGTGCACCGCTCGGCCGTGGCCTCGGGGTAGAACACGTGGGCGGTGCCGTGGGACTGGTTCTCCACGCGTACCCGGTCCGGGTGCTTGTGCAGGAGAAATCCCAGGTCAGTCGCCGGATTGTCGGCGGTCCCGGTGGTGGTGATCGTAAGGAACATGCGGTTCAGCATGACGGCCGGATCATCCTTGGGCCAACGGATTTCGAGCGAAAACAAGTACGATCTTCAACCTTCTGGATAGGCTCGCGCGCTCCGCACCGTGTTCGGCCCCAGGAGCGCCACGCACCCTCCTGCCGCAACGTCACATGATCGGCCCGCCGTGCTCCCGGGCCAGTTCCGCGATCCGGTCCGGGCCGATGCGGCAGCAGCCGCCGACGAGGCGGGCTCCGGTGCGGTACCAGGCGTCCGTGGGCCAGGAGGGCAGCGAGCCGGGTGCCCGCCAGGTGCCGGTGGCGGGCTCCCAGACGGACCCGTCGTTGGGGTAGGCCAGCAGGGGCTTGGCGGTGACGGAAGCCGCCGCTTCCAGGGCCGGGAGGACGTCCGCGGGGTCGCAGCAGTTGACCCCGACCGCGATGACCTGGGGGGCTTGCGCGGCGAGCGCGAAAGCCCCGGGCAGCGGGTGTCCGGACCGGGTGCGGCCGCCGGCCACGGTGTAGCTCAGCCAGGCCGGGGCGTCCGTCTCGGCGAGGACGGTGAGCACCGCCTCGGCCTCGTCCGGATCGGGCAGGGTCTCCACGGCCAGTACGTCGGGCCCGGCGGCGAGCAGGGCCTCGATGCGCGGGCGGTGGAACGCGGCGAGTTCGCGCACGCTCAGGCCGTACCGGCCGCGGTACTCAGAGCCGTCCGCCAGCACCGCTCCGTACGGTCCGACCGAGGCGGCCACCCACACCTCGTGGTCGCAGGCCTCGGCGGCCCGGGCGGCGAGCGCGACGCTGCGGTGCAGCAGAGCGGTGGTCGCGTCGCGGTCGCGGCCGCGGGCGGCGAAGGCCTCGTAGCCGACCTGGTAGGCGGCGGTGATCAGAACCTCGGCGCCGGCCCGCGCGTACGCGGTGTGGGCGGCCTCGACCTGGACCGGCCGCTCGTCGAGCACACGGGCGGTCCAGAGGCCGCCGGTGAGGTCGCAGCCCTGGGCGGCGAGCTGGTTGCTGAGTCCGCCGTCCAGGACGACGGTCCGGTGGGCCAGGGCTTCGGCGAGCGGGCCCGTCGCGCGAGGCATCGCTTCTCCTCTCCACTAACGCAGCTGGGAGAGCACCTGGGCGGAGATCAGCTCCAGGTGGTCCAGGTCGTCGAGGTCGAGCAGCTGGAGGTAGACGCGGGAGGATCCGGCGGCGCCGTAGGCGCCGATCTTCTCCACGACCTCGGCCGGCGAGCCGGCCAGGCCGTTCGCCTTGAGCTCGTCCACGTCCCGGCCGATGGCGGCGGCCCGGCGGGCCACCTCGGCGTCGTCCTTGCCCACGCACACCACCAGGGCGTTGGAGTAGACGAGGTCGTCGGGCCTCCGGCCGGCGTGTTCGGCGGCCTCCCGGACCCGGCCGAACTGCCGCTTGCTGTCGGTGATCGACGCGAACGGCATGTTGAACTCGTCCGCGTACCGCGCGGCGAGGCGCGGTGTCCGCTTGGCCCCGTGGCCGCCGACGAGAACCGGGATTCTGGCCTGGACGGGCTTGGGGAGCGCGGGCGAGTTCTCCACGCGGTAGTGGTCGCCCGCGTAGTCGAAGGTGGCGCCGGGCGCGGTGGCCCACAGACCGGTGACGACGGCCAGCTGTTCCTCCAGCCGGGACATCCGGTCCGCGGGGAAGGGGATCCCGTAGGCCTTGTGCTCGTCCTCGAACCAGCCCGCGCCCAGGCCCAGCTCGATACGGCCCCCGGACATCTGGTCGACCTGGGCCACCTGGATGGCGAGGACTCCGGGCAGCCGGAAGGTGCCGGCCGTCATCAGGGTGCCGAGGCGGATCCGCCTGGTCTCGCGGGCCAGGCCCGCGAGGGTGATCCAGGCGTCGGTCGGGCCGGGCAGGCCGTCGGCCGCTCCCATCCGCAGATAGTGATCGGAGCGAAAAAACGCATCGAAGCCGAGGTCCTCGGTGGCCCTGGCGACGGTCAGGAGGGTGTCGTAGCTCGCCCCCTGCTGGGGCTCGGTGAAAATGCGAAGATCCATGCCTTCCATCCTGCCCCGCCCGGCCCCGCGCCGGCGGCTTCGCGCCGGTGCGTCCACCGCGCCCTTCCCCCGCGGGAAAGGGTCCGCGGACCGCACCGCCGGGAGGGAGCGCCCGGCCCACCGGTCCGCGTGACCGTGCGGGTCCCGTCGCCGCGGCGGCCCTGGCCGCCGCGCACGACGAAACCCGGCCCGTGCCGCTCTCCGCGCCGCCCGTACCGGGCGGGCCCGGCTCAGGCAACGCCCGAGGCGGACCCCCGTTCACGCACCGTCATGCGGCGCAGGAGTGCCCGTACCCGGTCGCTCGACTCGTCAGCCGCGTCGATCGACTCTATGCACTGCCAGTACAGGGTCTCGTCGTCCGTGCCGCAGGCCACCCCGACCAGGGCTATGCCCACTTCTCCCAGGAGCGCCTGGAGTCCGAGCAGTGCCTGCCGGAGATCCGCCACCCCGCTCAGCTGTGCGGCTCGCGGCGGGTACTCGGGCGCGCTGCCCTCGCCGCGCAGGGCCGCCCGGTCCAGTACCCCGCATCCTCTGCCTCCCGCTTCCCCCAGTCCCCGTGCCTCCGGTCTCAGCTCCGGCGGCCCGGTGACCGCCAGCCAGCTCCCTATCCCCTGCGCGAGCGCCTGGGCCTGCCAGGCCTCGCCCACGATTCCCCACGCAGCCCCGCTCTGTGCCAGCGCGTGCCGGCCGGCCGCGATGAGCCGTACCGCATCCATATGCCGTCCCCCGTCCGCACGACATCCCGCCGTCCTCACCACTACCCAGAGTGAGGGCAACGGGCCATTAAAGCCAGGGGTATTCGGAAAATGTGGACAGAAACGTGATTGTGGAGGAGTCCATCACTCCGAAGAGTGACGATTCGGTGTCGGACCACCCGTTACGGGGAAGCGCAGTTCATTCCGCTCGATCTTCGCGGCCAGCGCATCCAGCACATCCACCCCGAGAACCTCACAGAACTGCAGGAGATACGCGAGCACGTCGGCGACCTCATCGGCCACGCGGTGGGCGGATTCCGGTTCCTCCATGACCTTCGCCGACTGTTCCGGCGTCAGCCACTGGAAGATCTCCACCAGTTCGGCCGCCTCCACGCTCAGCGCCACGGCCAGGTTCTTGGGGGTGTGGTACGGCTCCCAGCCGCGCGCCGCCGCGAACTGCGCGAGCCTGCGCTGCAGCACGTCCAGCCGTTCCTCGGGCCGTCCGTCGGGCCGTCCGTCGGGCCGCACGTCCAGCCGCCGGTCGGGCCGTTCGTCGGACCGCCGCTCGGACGGCCGGGGCTCCTGCGTCTCGTTCATACCGACAGGTCTACCACCGACACGCCGTCCAGACGGCGGGCGGCGGCCGCGGTCCCCTCCCCCACGGCCGCCACCAGCCGGACGTGGCCGCGGCCGCAGGACAGCAGCGCCAGCCGCAGCAGCTCGGCGGCCTGGTTCCCGTCCAGTCCGCGGTCGAGGCCGTCGGCCAGCACCGTCAGCGCCTGCCGTGCGGAGAGCAGTTCGGCGGCGGGGTCCATGTCCAGCACCCCCGGCCCGGTGAGCAGGACCAGCGCCAGCGCGAGGAAACGCAGCTCGCCCGAACCGAGCCGGGCCAGTTCCGTGGCGGGGCGGCCGGGTCCGCGGTCCAGCACCGCGGCGACGCCGCCGCCCGCGGCGGCGCGTACGTCCAGCCCGGCGACGGGCCCCGCACAGCCGGTCCGCGCGGCCTCGGCCAGCAGCGCGTGGCGGGTCCCGCATTCGTGGCGGGTCCGGCGCAGGACGTCGGCGAGGTTGGCGCAGTCGGCCAGCAGCCGGCCCTCGCCCGGCGGGACGGCTGCGCGCATCCGGTCCGGACGGGGGTCGCAGGCGAACACCGAGCGCAGGGCCACGACCGCCTGCTCGGCGGCGGCGAGCACCTGCCGCTGGCCGGCCGTGGATCCGGCGACCCGCAGCGGGAGCAGCGCGGTGCCGAGCCGGTTGTCGGGCAGCGGGGCCCGGGTGACGCCGACAGCGCCGCCGGTCAGCCAGGAGGCCTGCACCGAGCGCCGGCCCGGGTCGCGCAGGGCGGTGGCGAACAGGATCTGCCCGTCCTGGGAGAGCCGTTCGCCGACGATCCGCAGGGCCGGCTCGGCCTGGACGGCGAGTTCGAGCCGGACGGGTCCGGCGGGGCCGTCGACCGTACAGCCGAGCCGGAAGCCGCGCCGCCGCTGGGTGTCGGGGAGGGCGCCGTCGGGGATGCGGGCGCCGGGGTCCGGGAAGACCGTTTCGAGGGTGGCGCCCGAGCCCAGCCCGGCCAGGGCCTCGTAGGCGGCCAGGACCTGGGACTTGCCGCTGCCGCTCGGTCCGGCGAAGAGGGTGACCGGCCCCAGCGGGAAGGCCGCGGACCGGTGCTGCCCGAAGGCGGACAGCCGTAACTCGGTGATCACGGGCCGCGCGTACGGCTGCCGCCGCGCGGGCTCGACGGGCCGGCCGGTGCCACGCCGGGCCCCCTGCGCCGGCACGACGGGATCCGCGCCCGCACCGGCTGCCGGTGCGGGAGATACGGACGGGCCCGGGACGCCGGCCGCAGCCGTGGCGGTGGGAGCGGCGGGCGCCGCCGCCGTGGCGACGGGCGCTGCCGGGCCGGCGGCGGGAGGGACGTGCCGGGCCGGCGGCGGCGGTTGGGCCGGGGAGGGCTCGCCGGACGGTCCGGCCTCGGGGGAATCGGTGCGGGTGTCGTCGCCCGGCGCGACGGCGGTGGCGTCCATGCGCCGGACGGTACGGGCCGCCGGGCCCCCCGCGGCCCCGGCGAACCGTTCCTTCGTACGGACCTTCCTACGATCGGGGGACGGCCGCGGCCGCGATCCCCTCGACCTCGGTCCCGACGGGCGCCAGCAGGAAGACGTTCCGGTCCACCCGGTGCATTCCGCTGCCCAGCCCGAAGACCACCCCGCTGCTGAAGTCCAGGATCCTCTTGGCCACTTCGCTGTCCGCGCCGGTGAGGTCGAGCAGCACCGGGATCTGCGCGATCAGGTACTCGGCCACCTCCCGCGCGTCCGCGAAGATCTGGACTCTGATCACCACGAAGCGCCGCTGCTCCGCCGCCGTCGCCCCGGGCGACTTGGGAATCGTGCGGTGGTCCACCCGGGAGGGCCATTCGTTGCGACTGCGCAGGGGTACCACCTGCGCGAGCCCCTCCCACTGTTCGTCGGTGACGTCGTACCTGCTCACCGGGCCGCCTCGGCCGCGTGCTTCATGTGCATCCCCCCATCCTCTCGTGTTTCACCCGTTCAGCCCAACAACGACACGAGCGGTGCCGGGTACTCTCAGGAACCAAGATGAGTTAGGTTAGGCATACCTAACTTACGAAGGATGGAGAGATCCGCATGCGCCTGTTCGGTGACCCCGCGCCCTCGGCCGCCCTGCCCACCGCCGCCGAGCGGATCCGGTCGGTCCTGGCCGCCGCCCACTCCATGACGGTGGTCACCGACGGCCTGCGCTCCGAAGTCCGCCACCTCGACGGCGGCGACCCCATGGGCCGGCTGCACCTGCACCCCGCCGAGCCCGGCGGACACGCGGAGCACCGGCCCGCGATCCGCCTGGAGTTCACCGACGTCGCTCCCACCCCCGTACGCGACCGGGTGCGCGCCCGCGTCACCGTGCTGGGCCGGCTGCTCACCCCCTACTCCGACCTGTCCGCCGGGTCCGGGGCCGGGTCCGGGGCCGAGTCCACCTGCATGGAGTTCGAGCGCGCCGAGCTCGAGACCGCCGAGGGCGTCGCGTACGTCGGACTGGAGGAGCTGGACGAGGCCGCCCCCGACCCGCTCGCCGCGTACGAGGCGGGCATGCTCACGCACCTCCTCGACGAGCACCACGATCTCGTCACACTGCTGCTGCGCCTGGTCCAGCCGCAGCCCACGGCCGCGGTCGTGCGCGCCCTGCCGCTCGCCATGGACCGCTACGGGATCACCCTGCGGCTGGAGGAGCGGCGCGGCCACCGCGACGTACGGCTGGCCTTCCCCTCGCCCCTCGACGACGTCGAGCAGTCGGGAGCGCAGATCCAGGCGCTCTTCAGCGCGGCGCGCAGGCGCTCCCACCGCAACACCCTGCCGGCCTGACGGTCCCGGAATAGCCTCAGCGCAGCCCGCGTTGGGGCGATCATGAAGGCCATCACATACAGCGAATACGGAACTCCCGCCTCTCTCACGGTCGTTGACGTCCCGAAGCCCAAGGTGGGGCCGGGTGAGGTGCTCGTCCGCGTCAAGGCCGCCGGGGTCAATCCGGTGGACTGGAAGCTCGCCGCCGGGTATCTCGACCCGATCCTCGAAGTCCGCCACCCGGTGATACCCGGCTGGGACGTGGCCGGTGTCGTCGAGGCGGTCGGCCCGGACACCTCCGACTTCGCCGTGGGCGACGAGGTGTACGGCTACGTCCGCAAGGAGTGGGTGGAGCTGGGTACCTATGCCGAGCTGGTCGCCGCCCCCGTCCGCACGCTCGCCCGCAAGCCGCGCGGGCTGACCTTCGAACAGGCCGCGGGCGTACCCCTGGCCGGCCTCACCGCGTACCAGTCGCTGACCCGCGTCGGTGTCCGGGCCGGCGAGAGCGTCCTCATCCACTCCGCGGCCGGTGGTACGGGCTCCTTCGGCGTGCAGATCGCGGTGGCCCTGGGCCTGCGGGTCATCGGCACCGCCGGCGCGCACAACCACGACTACCTGCGCTCGCTCGGCGCGGAGCCCGTGCTGTACGGGGAGGGGCTGGCGGACCGGGTCCGCGAGCTCGCGCCCGGCGGCGTGGACGCCGCTCTCGATTTCTACGGGGACGACGTCATCGAGACGCTCCAGTCACTGGTCGGACAGCGCGACCGGGTGGTGTCGATCGCCGACCAGGAGGCGGCGGCGAAGGGCGCCCACCAGCTGTGGGTGCGCCCGGACGCCGCCGACCTGGCCTTCCTCGCGGAGCTGGCGGACGCGGGGAAGCTCACGGTGAACGTGGAACACGCGCTGCCGCTGGCGGAGGCGGCCAAGGCCTGGGAACTGAGTGCGGCGGGCCGTACGCGCGGCAAGATCGTCCTGACGGTCTGACGCAATCACCCCGACGGGCGGGCGGTAGGCGGTCCGGTACGGCGGTACGGCGGTACGGCCCGCACCCGGGCGGGTGCGGGGCGCGTGCGGGCGGGTTGCCCGGCGGAGCGCCCCGGCCGCGACGGGCACCCGCCCGCTCCCGGTCAGGCGGAGACCGCCCGGGCGGCGGCCGTGTGGCGGTTGGCCGGGCGGGGCAGGCCGTAGTGCTCGCGCAGGGTGCGGCCGGTGTACTCGGTGCGGAAGAGTCCACGGCGCTGGAGGATCGGTACGACCTGGTCGACGAAGTCGGTCAGGCCGGTCGGCAGCACGGGCGCCATGATGTTGAAGCCGTCGGCGGCGCCCTGGGTGAACCACTGCTCCAGCTGGTCGGCGATCTGCTCGGGGGTGCCGGCGAAGACCCGGTGACCGCGGCCGGCGCCGAGGCGGGCGATCAGCTCGCGCAGGGTGAGGCCGTCGCGGCGGGCGAGTTCGGCGACGAGCGTGAAACGGCTCTTGTTGCCGTTGATGTCCCGCTCCTCCGGCAGGTCGGGCAGCGGGCCGTCGAGGGGCAGGCCGGTGAGGTCCACGCCCAGCATCCCGGAGAGCTGGGCGAGACCGTACTCCGGCACCTGGAGGTCGGTGAGCTCCTGTTCCAGGGCCTTCGCCTCGGCCTCGGTGGAGCCGATGACGGGGGCGATGCCGGGCAGCACGAGCAGGTCGTCCTCGGCGCGGCCGAACCGGGCGAGGCGGGACTTGAGGTCCTTGTAGAAGGTCTGGCCGTCGGCGAGGGTCTGCTGCGCGGTGAAGACGGCCTCGGCGTACTGCGCGGCGAACTCCTTCCCGGACTCGGAGGAGCCCGCCTGCACGAGCAGCGGGTAACCCTGCGGGGAGCGGGGCACGTTGAGCGGTCCGGCGACGCCGAAGTACTCCCCGCGGTGCGCGGCCGGGTGCAGCTTGTCGGTGTCGGCGTAGATGCCGGCCTCCTTGTCGAGGACGATCGCGTCGTCCTCCCAGCTGTCCCAGAGTTTGGTGGCGACGTCGAGGAACTCACGGGCCCGGTCGTAGCGCAGGCCGTGCTCCAGGTGCTCGTCCCGGTTGAAGTTGCGCGCCTCGTCGAGGGTGCCGGAGGTGACGATGTTCCAGCCGGCCCGGCCGCCGCTGATGTGGTCGAGGGAGGCGAACTTGCGGGCGAGGTTGAAGGGTTCGTTGAAGGTGGTGGAGACGGTGGCGATGAGCCCGATGTGCTCGGTGACGGCGGCGATGGCCGAGAGCAGGGTGAGCGGCTCGAATCCGCCGAGGGCGTTGTAGCGGGCCTTGCCCCACAGGGCGAGCCCGTCGGCGAAGAAGATCGAGTCGAGCCGGCCGCGTTCGGCGGTGCGGGCCAGTTCCTGGAAGTACGTCAGGTCGGTGACACGTTCGGGCGCGCCGGCGGGGTGCCGCCAGGCGGCGTCGTGGTGCCCGGCGTTCATGAGGAAGGCGTTGAGGTGCAGGGTCCGGGGAGCGGTCATGGCGGGTCCTCGTGGTTCTGGTGGTGGCGTGCGTGGCATGGGGCGGGCAGGCGCGTCCTCGGGCGGGGCAGGGAGGCGCCCCGGGCGGGGCGGGGAGGCGCCCCGGGCGGGGCGGGAAGGCCGGGCAGGGCGGGGCGGGGAGGCCGGGCAGGGCGGGGCGGGGAGGCCGGGCAGGGCGGGGCGGGGAGGCCGGGCAGGGCAGGGCCCTGGCGGGGCGGGCCTGACGGGGCCGGGTGTCAGGAGGGGACGCGCCAGGTGCTGAGGCGGCGTTCGATCGTGACCAGGAGCTGGTTGAAGGCCACGCCGATGGCGGAGATCGTGACGATGCCCGCGTACATCTGCGGGATCGCGAAGTTGAACTGCGAGGCGTTGATCAGGTAGCCCAGACCCGCCTTCGCGCCGATCATCTCGGCGGCCACGAGGACGAGGATGGAGACGGCTCCGGCGAGCCGGATCCCGGTGAACACGGCCGGTACGGAGGCCGGCAGGATCACCTTCTGGAAGAGCCTCGGGGTGGACAGGTCCATGGAGCGGGCGAGCCGGACGAGCGTGGGATCGGCGTTCCCGACGGCACTGATGGTGTTCAGCAGGATCGGCCAGACGCACGCGTAGACGACGATGGACACTTTCGAGGTCTCGCCGATGCCGAGCAGGAGCACGAAGACCGGCAGCAGGGCCAGCGCGGCCGTGTTGCGGAACACCTCCAGCAGCGGGCCGAGCAGGGCGGCGACCGGCCGGTACCAGCCGATCAGCAGACCCAGCGGGACGGCCACGAGGACGGCGATGCCGAAGCCGCCGAAGGAGCGGATCAGGCTGGCCCAGGTGTGCCGGCCGAGCTGGCCGTTGCCGAGGAGCTCCCACCAGGCGGCGGCCACCTCGCTGACCGGCGGCAGGAAGGTCGGATCGGCCAGTCCCAGGCGGGGTGCGGTCTCCCAGACGGCGAGGAGCGCCAGGATCGCCGCCGAGCGCACGGACAGGGCCCGAAGCCGGCGTCCCACTGCGCGCAGCGGCTGCCGGGCCGGTCGGCGTCCGGCGGTCCCGGCCCCGGGTGCCGCCGGACGCGGCGGGGGCGCGGATTCCCGTACCTCCACGGCGGGAACCGGGGCGGCGACGGGCAGTACGGCAGGGGCAGCGGTGTCGGTTCCGGTGGTCATACGGAGGCCTCCTCCTTCTCCAGTTGCTGGGCGCGGGCCACCTCGTCGTGGAGCAGGGTCCAGATCTCGTGGCGGCGGCGGGCGAACTCCGGGCTGGAGCGGAGTTCCTCGCCCTGCGGGCCCGTCGCGAGGGCGCTGCCGGTCGTGCCGGGGGCGGCGGTGCCGGGGCGTTCACCGAAGGCGACGGGGACGATCTCCTTGATCCGCCCGGGGCGGGAGGTCATGACGGCCACCCTCTGGCCGAGGTACACCGCCTCCTCGATGCCGTGCGTGATGAAGACGACGGTCTTCCCGGTGCGCTGCCAGATGCGGCGCAGCTCGTCCTGGAGGGACTCGCGGGTCTGCGCGTCGAGCGCGGCGAACGGCTCGTCCATCAGCAGCACGTCCGGGTCGTAGGCCAGCGAGCGGGCGATCGCCACGCGCTGGCGCATGCCGCCGGAGAGCTGGTGCGGATGGCGGTCCTCGAAGCCGGTCAGGCCGACGAGGTCCAGGAACTCCCGGGCCCGTTGCTTGCGTTCGCGGCGCGGTACGCCCGTCGCCTCCAGACCGAACTCGACGTTGCCGAGGGCCGTCCGCCAGGGCAGCAGCGCGTACTGCTGGAAGACGATGCCCCGGTCCAGGCCCGGCCCGGTGACCGGCTTGCCGTCGAGCAGGATCCGGCCGGCCGTCGGGGCGGACAGTCCGCCGAGGAGGTCCAGGAGGGTGGACTTGCCGCAGCCGCTGGGGCCGACGACCACGAGGAATTCGCCGCTGCGGATCTCCAGGTCGATGCCGTCGAGGGCCGTGAAGTCCCCGAAGGTCTTGCGGACCCCCTCGAACACGATCTTCGCCATGTCCGTCGTCACCCCTTCCTGTGTCCGTTGAACTCGTTGGTGTAGAGGTCGGTCGCCTTCAGCTGGCCCTTCTTGATGTCGCCGCGCTCGGCGAGCCAGTCCAGCCAGACCTGGAACTCCTTGTCGGAGATCCGGCCGCCGGTCTCGGCGACGCCGTACGAGCGCCAGTACTTGAGGGTGGCGGTGTCCTCGTTGCGGCCGCGCTTGGTGACGATGTCCGTCATCCGGGCGATGACCTGCTCGTGCGGGGTGGTGCGGGACCACTCGATGGCCTTGGCCACTCCGGTGACGAAGGTCCGTACGGTGTCGGGGTTCTCCTTGACGAAGCGCTTCGTCATCACGTAGCTGCCCGCGCTGAACGGGCCGAGCAGTTCGAAGTCGGTGAAGAGGGGGCGGATCCCGCCGGCGGCGAGGGCCTTGTCGCGCAGCACCCCGCCGAGCACGGCGACCTCGATCTGCTTCTGTCTGAGCACCTGTTCGGTGTTGACCGGGGGGACCACCAGGGACTCGACCTTGGCCGCGTCCGCCTTCGACACCCCGTTGCGCCCCAGGTAGATCTCCAGCATGGCCTGGGCGTGCGCGCCCAGGGTGTTCATGCCGACCTTCTTGCCGATCAGGTCGCGGGCGGTCCGGATGGGGCTGTCCTCCAGCACGTAGTAGCCGCTGTAGGAGTGCTGGTCGGAGCCGTAGTAGGAGATGACCGAGGTGATCGGGGCCTTGCTGCTGGCCAGTTTGACGATGGCGCCGTTGAAGGCGCCGCCGAAGTGGATCTGGCCGGTGGCGGCGGACTGGATGTCCTGCGGGCCGCTGATGGTGTTGCCGATCCACTCCAGCTTCACGTCGCCGAGGTAGCCGAGGTCGGCGGCGAGTTCGGGGAGCGTGACGCCTCCCACGCTGCCCTGGTACTTCAGGGTGGTGACCTGGCCGCCTGAACCGGAGCCGGAGCCGGATCCGGCGGTGGCCGTCCCGCAGCTCACCGCGGCCGCCGAGATGCCGAGCAGGGTGAGGAACTGGCGCCGGGAGGTGGTGGTCGAGGTGAGTGCTGCGGGCATGACGGTTCCTTGTCGTACGGGTGGTGGGCGAGGGGCGGGGACGGCCCTACGGGGCGGTGGCTATGGCGGTGGCGGTGGCGGTGGCGGTGAGCAGCGAGGGGGCGGCGGTCGGCACGGGTGCGGTCGGCACGGAGGCGGCACGCAGGGCGTCCGCGAACTCGTCGACGGCCTGGAGGAGGTCGAGTTCCGCCTCGGGCCGCAGCCGGTCGGGGCCGGAGCCGCGCTCGACGGTGGAGTCCAGGACGAACCGGCCGGCGGTGACGTGCCGGGCTCCGAGGGCGGTCAGCACGGGGCGCAGGGCGTAGTCGATGGTCAGGACGTGCGCGAGGCTGCCGCCGGTGGCGAGTGGCAGCACCGTCTTGCCGGCGAGGCCGTCCTGCGGGAGCAGGTCGAGGAAGGCCTTGAGCAGGCCGGTGTACGAGGCCTTGTAGACGGGGGTCGCGATGATCAGGCCGTCGGCCTCGGCGACGGCCTCGAGAGCGCGGCGGATCTCGGGCTCGCCGCGGCGGGCGGCCAGCAGGTCCGCGGCGGGGAGCTCGCGTACGGCCAGGGTGGCGGTCTCGAAGCCGACGTGGGCGTGCGTGAGGTGGCGCAGCGCGTGGTCGGCGACGACCGCGGTACGGGAGTGGGCGGAGGGGCTGCCGGTGAGGGCGAGCAGCTTGGGCACGGTGGCTCCTTGAGCGGCGTACGGACTCTGACGACGACAGGTCAGGCGGCGGAACCGGTGGAGGCGGAACCGGTGGAGGCGCCGGACGGGATCCCGAAGGAGGGGTCCGGGACGGTCTCCGGGCTGATCAAGCGGGACGGGACCCCGTCGGGGCCGACCGGGACGTCGCCGTCGACGGTGACGCGGCGCAGCGTGCGCTCGTGGTCGTCGGAGTCGTCCACGCCGTAGTGCTGGGTGGCTCGGTTGTCCCAGATCGCGACGTCACCGGCCTGCCACTGCCAGCGGACGGTGTTCTCGGGGCTCTCGATGTGGGCCTGGAAGAGGTCGAGCAGCGCGCGGCTGTCCCGGCCGGTCAGGCCCTGGATCCGCTGGACGAAGTTGCCGAGCAGCAGGGTGCGCTCGCCGGTCTCGGGGTGGACGCGGACCACGGGGTGCTCGGTGAGGAACGTGGTGGAGGTGAACACCTCGCGGTACTGGGCCAGGGCCTCGGGAAGGGCGTCGGGCCGCAGGGCGGCGTAGTCGTACTCGTTGGAGTGCACCGCGCGCAGGCCGTCGGCGAGGGCGCGGAGCGGCTCGGGGAGGCCGGCGTAGGCGGTGGCCGTGTTGGCCCAGAGCGTGTCACCGCCGTACGGGGGGATGGTGACGGCCCGGAGGATGGAGAAGGCGGGGTAGGCGGGGACGAAGGTGACGTCGGTGTGCCACTGGTTGGCGCGGGCACCGTGGTGGGAGTCGATGCCGAGGGCGTAACGGCCGTCCGCGGAGGGCACGGTGGGGTGCGCGACGGGCGCACCGAGCAGCTCGGCGAAGGCTTCGTGGGCGGCCTCGTCGAGGTGCCCCTGGCCGCGGAAGAAGACGACCTTGTGGGCGAGCAGGGCGGCCCGGATCCCGGCGACGTCGTCGTCGCTCAGACCCCCGCCGAGCCGGACCCCGCCGATCTCGGCGCCGATGCGCCCGCCGATCTTCGTGACGCTGAGGGCGGTGGCGGTGTGGGTGGCAGTGGCCATGATGACTCCTCGGTGAGGCTGCGGGGGCTGCTTCCGCAGCGGAAGAAACAGAGCGGGGTGCGGGGCTGTACGGATACGGCTCCGGAAGCCGTGCCGGCGTGGTGCGGGCCCGGTTCGATACGGGTGCGGCCACGACGGCGGGGCGCGGGTCCGGTACGGGTGCAGGTTCGGCGCGAGTGCGGCCACCGGGTCGGGGCCGGCCGACGCGGTGGTGGGGTGTGTGAGGGTGCGAGGGGGTGCCGCCGCGGGCTCGGTGCCCTGCGCCACGGACTGCGAGGGCAGGTTCGGTGCCGGGCGGGTTCGAAGCGGGCGCGGTGGGGGCAGTGCGGTACGGGTGATGCGTACGGGGCGGGGCCCGAAGGCGTCGGACCGAGGTCGCGGAGGGCCCTCCCTCCGACGAACGGGAGGGCCGCCGCCTCGGGCGGATCCGCCCGTCGGCCGGCGAGGCTCGCAGACCGCCGGGCTCGTGACCCGGCCGACCTGTCGGCCGTGAACGGCCGGACCACCGGCCTGCCGGCCGTCGGTCCGCCGAGATCGGCAGTTCGACCGGCCGACGCCCGCCGGTCATTCGACCCGGGGAGCTGGTGATCCCGGACCGGCCGTCCACCCAGGCGAACCCGCTGACCGCACCGGCCGGCCGCCGACTCTCCGATTCGCCCGGGCCCGCGGTGAGCGAACCGTCGGGACGGCCGGCCCGCCGGGCGGAAGCCTGGTCAGGATGTGGAACGCGGGGCTGCGGAAGCCCGGCGGTCCGTCCGGGTGGATCGCGGCCGCCGCGGCTGCGGAGATGTCAGGGGCGACAGGGGGCCGGACAGCGGCCCGGACACTGGCCCGGCGCGGTGCGAGGGCCGGGGGTGCGGAGCCGCGGGGCGAGGTGTTCGTTCGCGGTCATGTCCCGGAGCGTGTCAGTGCCCCGGACCCGGGTCAACCCACGTCCCCAGCCACCCCGCGCCTGCCTCGCCGGCCCCCGCGTCCACCTCGTACACCTGGCCCGACCTGGCCTTTCCCCCGTACGACGCCCCACTCGGCACCCCGCCCCGGCGGCCGAAAACCGTGGCCGGATTTCACGGTGCCGCAATGCGGCCGCCACGCGTTCGCCGGGATCGACACCTGCCGCCCGGCGCAGGGGCCGCCTACCGGACGAACCCGGCCCGGTACTGGCCCTCGCGGGTCCCACCCCCGAGCCACACACGCGCGGTCACATCGCCGGGCGGAACAGGCTCGGCCCGGCGGCCGTGTCGCGGCGGGCGACCGGGCTGCCGCGCGAGCTGCCCGGGCTCGGCGGCGGGGCCTGGATGCCTGCCGGCGACGGCCTCCGGCACAGGCTCGGCGCGGGGGCCGGGCACCGGGGCCGGGCCGGGGCGGCTCCGGCGCGGCAGCGGGCCGGGCACCTGCGCGGCAGCGGGCCGGGCGCATGCGTCCCGCCGCCCGTGACCCGCGCGCCGGTCGGCAGCTGTGCGAGCGGCGCCGGGCGGCGTCCGTTCTGTCGGATGTCTGCAATCCGGCGGGCTTGGTGGTGACCGGGTCGGCGGGCGTCCTGCGCGAGGGGCGCGCGGAGGGGATCCGGGGTGCCGCGCTGGAGCTCGTGCGCGTCCGCGACGGCCCCGCACGGATCGCGGTCCCGCGCGCGGGCGCGGCCGGGCTGCCGGGGGCCGCCGCAACCGTGCTGCTCAGCCGGGTGTTCCAGGACCCCGTCGGCACGCTCCGAGAGGGGGAGATCACACCCGCCGGTATGGTGCCACCTGAGCGCGCTCCCCTACATTCGAGCCATGACGGTCCTGCCTGACGACGGGCTCTCCCTGGCCGCCGAGTTCCCTGACGCGACGCATGAGCAGTGGCAGCGCCTTGTAGAAGGCGTACTGCGCAAGTCGGGCAAGGAAGCATCCGGCGAGGCCGCAGAAGATGCGCTGTCCACCCGACTCGAGGACGGGCTCACCACCCGCCCGCTGTACACCGCGCCGTCCGACGGGACGGTGCCCGACACCGGTTTTCCCGGCTTCGCCCCCTTCGTCCGCGGAGGCAGGCCGGAAGGCACCACCGCGAACGGCTGGGACGTGCGCCAGCGCCTCGCTGGCACCGATCCGCAGCGCCTGAACGAGGCGGCGCTCGCGGACCTGGAGAACGGGGTCACCTCCCTCTGGCTCACCGTGGGCCGCGGCGGCATCCCGGCCGACGGTCTCGCCCGGGCCCTGGACGGGGTCTACCTGGACCTCGCCCCGATCGCCCTGGACGCCGGAGCCGACTACGCGGGGGCAGCCCGCGCGCTGCTGGATCTGTTCGCCGAGCGTTCGGTGGCTCCGGAGGCCGTGCGGGCCTTTCTGGGTGCCGACCCGCTGGGCCACGAGGCCCGGACCGGCGAGGTACTGGACCCGGCCGCCGCAGTCGAGCTGGCCCGGGAGGCCGCCGCCGGCCTGCCGGGCGTGCGCGCCCTGGCCGTGGACGCCCTGCCGTACCACGAGGCCGGCGGCAGCGCCGCCGAGGAGCTGGGGCTCTCGCTGGCCACCGGCGTGGCCTACCTGCGCGCCCTCTCCGCAGGTGGGCTGAGCGTCGATGCCGCGCTCGGTCAGCTGGAGTTCCGCTACGCCGCGACCGCGGACCAGTTCCTCACCATCGCCAAGTTCCGTGCCGCTCGCCGGCTGTGGGCCCGGATCGCCGAGGCCTCGGGGGCCCCGGAGGCGGGTGCCCAGCGCCAGCACGCCGTGACCTCGCCGGTGATGATGACCCGCCGCGACCCGTGGGTGAACATGCTGCGCACCACCGTGGCCTGCATGGCCGCGGGCGTCGGCGGGGCCGACTCGGTCACCGTGCTCCCCTTCGACAGTGAACTGGGCCTGCCGGACGCCTTCGCGCGCCGCATCGCCCGCAACACCTCCACGATCCTGCTGGAGGAGTCGCACCTGGCCCGGGTGATCGACCCGGCCGGCGGTTCGTACTACGTCGAGCGCCTCACCGACGAACTCGCCCACGCCGCCTGGGAGTTCTTCCGGACGGTGGAGAAGGCCGGCGGCATGGCCGCCGCCCTGCGTTCCGGGCTGGTCGCCGAACGGCTCGCCGCCACCTGGGCGGAGCGTTCGAGGAAGCTGGCCAGGCGACGCGAACCGATCACCGGCGTCAGCGAGTTCCCGCTGCTGTCGGAGAAGCCGGTCGTCCGCGAGCCCGCGCCCGCGGCTCCCACGGGCGGCCTGCCGCGCGTACGGCGCGACGAGGCGTACGAGGCCCTGCGGGCCCGCAGCGACGCGCATCTGGCGGCGACCGGCGCCCGGCCGAGGATCTTCCTCGCCGCGCTGGGCCCGGCGGCCGCGCACACCGCGCGCGCCACCTTCGCCTCGAACCTGTTCCAGGCGGGCGGCGTCGAGTCCGTGCACGACCCGGTGTCGGTGGACGCGGAGACGGTGGGCGCCGCCTACGCCGCGAGCGGCGCCGACGGCATGGCCGTGCTCTGCTCCAGCGACGCGCTGTACGAGGAGCAGGCCGCGGCGGTGGCTGACGCCCTGCGTGCGGCGGGCGCCACGACCGTCTTCCTCGCCGGCCGGCCGGGCACCGCAGAGGCTTCCGTGGACGAGTACGTCTTCGCCGGCTGTGACGCCGTCGCCGTGCTGTCCTCCGTACTCGACCGGATGGGAGTGCCCGCATGAGCATCCCCGATTTCTCCGAGCTGGCGCTCGGTCCCACCGCCTCCGCCGGGGTCTCGGAGGAGCAGTGGCGCTCCTCGGTGAAGGAGTCCACCGGCACCGCTGCCGCCGACCTGCTGTGGGAGACGCCCGAGGGCATCGGCGTCAAGCCGCTCTACACCGGGCGGGACGTGGAGGGTCTGGACTTCCTGCACACGTACCCGGGCGTGGCCCCGTACCTGCGCGGCCCGTACCCGACGATGTACGTCAACCAGCCCTGGACGATCCGGCAGTACGCCGGCTTCTCCACGGCCGAGGAGTCGAACGCCTTCTACCGCCGCAACCTGGCGTCCGGTCAGAAGGGCCTGTCGGTCGCCTTCGACCTGCCCACGCACCGCGGCTACGACAGCGACCACCCGCGCGTGACCGGTGACGTCGGCATGGCGGGCGTGGCCATCGACTCGATCTACGACATGCGGCAGCTGTTCGACGGGATCCCGCTGGACAGGATGTCGGTGTCGATGACGATGAACGGCGCGGTGCTGCCCGTCCTCGCGCTGTACATCGTGGCGGCGGAGGAGCAGGGCGTCTCCCCCGACAAGCTCGCCGGGACCATCCAGAACGACATCCTCAAGGAGTTCATGGTCCGCAACACCTACATCTACCCGCCGAAGCCCTCGATGCGGATCATCTCCGACATCTTCGCGTTCACCTCGCAGAAGATGCCGCGGTACAACTCGATCTCCATCTCCGGCTACCACATCCAGGAGGCCGGTGCCACGGCCGACCTGGAGCTGGCGTACACCCTCGCGGACGGCGTGGAGTACCTGCGGGCCGGGCAGGCGGTGGGCCTGGACGTGGACGCGTTCGCGCCGCGCCTGTCCTTCTTCTGGGCGATCGGCATGAACTTCTTCATGGAGGTCGCGAAGCTGCGCGCGGCCCGCCTGCTCTGGGCGAAGCTGGTGAAGCAGTTCGACCCGAAGAACGCCAAGTCGCTGTCGCTGCGCACGCATTCGCAGACGTCCGGGTGGTCGCTGACGGCGCAGGACGTCTTCAACAACGTGACGCGCACGTGCATCGAGGCGATGGCGGCGACCCAGGGCCACACCCAGTCGCTGCACACCAACGCCCTCGACGAGGCGCTCGCGCTGCCGACGGACTTCTCGGCGCGCATCGCCCGCAACACCCAGCTGCTGCTCCAGCAGGAGTCGGGGACCTGCCGGTCGATCGACCCGTGGGGCGGCAGCGCGTACGTGGAGAAGCTGACGTACGACCTGGCGCGGCGGGCCTGGCAGCACATCGAGGAGGTGGAGGCGGCCGGCGGCATGGCGCAGGCCATCGACGCGGGCATCCCGAAGCTGCGGGTGGAGGAGGCCGCGGCGCGTACGCAGGCCCGGATCGACTCGGGCCGGCAGCCGGTGATCGGCGTCAACAAGTACCGCGTGGAGAACGACGAGGCGATCGACGTCCTCAAGGTCGACAACTCATCGGTGCGCGCCCAGCAGATCGCCAAGCTGCGGCGGCTGCGGGAGGAGCGCGACGAGGCGGTCACGCAGGACACGCTGCGGGCGCTGACGAACGCCGCCGAGCGCGGCGACGGCAACCTCCTCGCGCTGGCCGTGGACGCGGCGCGGGCCAAGGCGACCGTGGGTGAGATCTCGGACGCACTGGAGAAGGTGTACGGGCGGCACGCGAGCCAGATCCGTACGATCGCGGGCGTGTACCGCAACGAAGCAGGCGAGTCCCCGTCGGTGGAGCGCACCCGTGCGCTGGTGGACCGGTTCGAGGAGGCGGAGGGACGCCGTCCGCGCATCCTGGTGGCCAAGATGGGCCAGGACGGGCACGACCGCGGCCAGAAGGTGATCGCGACCGCCTTCGCCGACCTGGGCTTCGACGTGGACGTCGGCCCGCTGTTCCAGACCCCGGCGGAGGTGGCCCGCCAGGCCGTCGAGGCGGACGTCCACGTGGTGGGTGTGTCGTCACTGGCGGCCGGTCACCTGACCCTCGTACCGGCCCTGCGCGAGCAGCTGGCGGAGGAGGGCCGCGAGGACATCATGATCGTCGTGGGCGGGGTGATCCCGCCCGCCGATGTCCCGACGCTGCTGGAGATGGGCGCGACCGCGGTGTTCCCGCCCGGAACGGTCATCCCGGACGCGGCCCACGACCTGGTGACGCGGCTGGCCGCGGACCTGGGCCACGAGCTGTAGGCGGGCGCCGGTGCCGAGGATCGACATCGAGGCGTACGCGAAGGGGGTGCTCGACGGGAAGCGCGCGTTCATCGCGCGGGCGATCACCCTCGTCGAGTCCACCCTGCCCGCTCACCGGGCGCTCGCGCAGAGCCTGTTGACGGAGCTGCTGCCGCACGCGGGGCGGGCCCGCCGGATCGGCATCAGCGGGGTGCCGGGGGTGGGCAAGTCCACCTTCATCGACGCCTTCGGCACGATGCTGACGGGGCTCGGCCACCGGGTCGCGGTGCTCGCGGTGGACCCGTCGTCGACGCGTACGGGCGGCTCCATCCTGGGTGACAAGACCCGGATGGAGCGGCTGTCGGTGGACCCGGCGGCGTTCGTGCGGCCGTCGCCGTCGGCGGGCACGCTGGGCGGGGTCGCGAAGGCCACGCGCGAGTCGATGATCGTGATGGAGGCGGCGGGCTACGACGTGGTCCTCGTCGAGACGGTCGGCGTGGGCCAGTCGGAGACCACGGTCGCCGGCATGGTCGACTCCTTCCTGCTGCTGTCCCTGGCCCGTACGGGCGACCAGCTGCAGGGCATCAAGAAGGGTGTCCTGGAGCTGGCGGACGTGCTGGCGGTGAACAAGGCGGACGGCCCGCACGAGCGCGACGCGAAGGCCGCCGCCCGCGAACTGTCGGGCGCGCTGCGGCTGATGCACCCGGTGGACGCGGCCTGGACGCCGCCGGTCCTGACGTGCAGCGCCCGGGAGTCGACGGGCCTGGACGAGGTGTGGAACCGGCTGGAGCAGCACCGGACCCTGCTGGAGGCGGGCGGGCGGCTGGCGGCGAAGCGGGCGGCGCAGCAGGTGGAGTGGACCTGGTCGATGGTGCGCGACGAGCTGCTGGAGCGGCTGCGCGCGGACCCGGCCGTACGGGAACTCGCGCCGGACCTGGAGGCGGCGGTACGGGCCGGCTCGGTCACCCCGACCTCGGCGGCGGACCGCATCCTGTCGGCGTTCGGAGGCGCCTGAGCGCGGGCCGCGCGCCGACGGTGGGCGGCAGGAAGTCCATGGGGCCGTGCCCCTGGTCCCGGAGCGTTCCGGGACCAGGGGCACGGCCGTGTGTGCCGAGGCTCGGCGGGCCGGGCATGATCGGCCACCCGGCCTCAGGCCGCCAGGCCTCGAAGCCTCAGGCCGCCAGGCCTCAAAGCCTCGGCCGGCAGGCCTCCAGGCCTCAGGCCTCGACGAGTACCGGGCCGGCCGGGGTCAGGGACTCGCGGAGGATGCGGGCCTGCTCCGCCGTGTCGTCGGTGGCGAGGAGGGCGGAGAGGACCGCGATACGAGCCTGGCCGGCGCGGAGGGTGCCCGTGGGGACGGCGCCGGCCGCGACGAGGTCCACCGCGCCGCCGTGGGTGTAGATCTCGGTGACCGGTCCGGCCATGACGCGGGTGGTCAGGGCGACCAGCACCCCGCGGGCGACGGCCGCGCGGACCGCTTCCACGATCTCGGGGGTGGCGTTGCCCGCGCCGGTCCCGATGAGGACGATGCCGCGGGCGCCGGCCTCGACGGCGGCGTTCAGGAGCACCGGGTCGGCGTCGGCGTGGTGCATCACCACGTCGACGCGGGGCGGGAGTTCGGGCATCGCGGGAAGCGGAAGCGCGGCGGGGCGCCGGGGGCTGCGCAGGAGGGTGACCTTGCCGAAGCCGACCTTGCCGAGCAGTTCCCTGGACGGGTCCGCGAACGCGTCCAGGTCCACGGCCTGCGTCTTCACGGTGCCGCGGGCGGCGTGGACGCGTCCGGCGAAGGCGATCAGGACGCCGAGGCCGCGGGTGGTGGCGGCGGTGAGCAGTGCGTCGTAGAGGTTGCCCGGTCCGTCGCCGTCGGCGGTGCCCATGGGCCGCTGCGAGCCGGTGAAGACCACGGGGCGGGGGTCGTGGTGGTGGAGGTCGACAAGGAACGCCGACTCCTCCAGGGTGTCGGTGCCGTGGGTGACGACGATGCCGTCGACGCCGGGGTCGGCGAGCACCTCGTGCACGGTGCGCAGGAGGGTGAGCTGGTGGGCCGTGGTGAGCCGGGGGCTGTTCACGCTGAACAGGTCGACGACCTCGACGGTCATGTCCTCCGGCAGCGGCGCCGTGGCGATGACCTCGTTCCCGTCGGCGTCCGCGGCGAAGCCGGAGCCCTGCCAGCGGCTGGCTATCGTGCCGCCGGTGCTGATGACGACGATCCGTCCCATGCTGCGTGGCCGCCCTTCACTCGTACATATGCACTCAAAGCAGCAATGATAGAGCGATCTGTGCGCAATATGCTTGCGCCTTCCGCCCGGGCGACGGGGGAAGCGTGGGTGATAATTGCGCCATGGACGCCATTGACCGCGATATCTTGCGCGAGCTCCAGGCCGACGGGCGGCTGAGCAACCAGGAGCTGGCCCAGCGGGTGGGGCTGACGCCGTCGCCCTGTATGCGCCGGGTGCGCCAGCTGGAGCAGGACGGCGTGATCCAGGGCTACCGCGCCGTGATCGACCCGGAGGCCGTCGAGCGCGGCTTCGAGGTGCTGGTCTCGGTCGAGGTGCGCCGTGACCGGGACGCGGTCGAGGCCTTCGAGGCCGCCCTCCAGGACATCCCGGACGTGATCGAGGCGTACCGGCTCTTCGGGAGCCCGGGCTGCCTGCTGCGGATCGCCGTCGCGGACCTGCGTGCGTACGAGCGGCTGTGGATCGAGAAGCTGACCGCCCTCACCGGTATCACCGAGGTCAACTCACAGATCATCATGAAGCGCATCAAGGAGCCGACCGGCCTGCCGGTGAACCGCTGACCCGTACGGGGCGAAATGGGCGGCGGGAATTCAAAAACATCCGAGTGAACGCATAAGAATTCACATCCGTTGTGCGCGGCCCGCGATAAGGCTGTGGTGCGGCCCCCGTCGACCGGGACCGCACCACAGCCGTTTCACGCCTTACCCGAGGCCGATTACCGGGCGGACGCCGAATCGGAAAGCGGGCCCGGGCCGCCGACACGGCGGGAGGGTCGGACGGCCGGCGCCGGACGCAGTTCCAGCGTGCAGCACTTGGCGCTGCCGCCGGCCTTGAGCAGCTCGGACAGATCGACACCGATCGGCTCGAACCCGCGTTCCGCGAGCCGGCCGGCCAGCCCCCGCGCCTGCTCGGGCAGGACCACGTGCAGGCCGTCGGAGACGGCGTTCAGCCCGAACGCCACCGCGTCGGCCTCCTCGGCCAGGACCGCGCCCGGGAACCGGTCCGCGAGCACCTCACGGCTCTCCGGGGAGAACGCCGCCGGGTAGTACATGATCTCGTCGCGGTCGAGGACCGCCAGCGCGGTGTCGAGGTGGTAGAACCGCGGGTCGACCAGCGTCAGCCCGAGGACCGACCGCCCGAAGAACTCCTCCGCCTCCCGCTGCGCGCGCGGGTCGCTGCGGAACCCGCTGCCCGCCAGGAGCGTGTCGCCGGCGAGCAGGAAGTCACCCTCGCCCTCGTTGACGTACTCCGCCTGCCGGACCTCGCCCCAGCCCCGCTCCGCGAACCAGTCCAGGTAGGCCGGGGACTCCCCCGCCCGGTAGTCGTGCCGGAAGCGGGCGACGAGCACCCGCCCGTCCAGCACGGTCGCCCCGTTGGCCGCGAAGACCATGTCCGGCAGGTCGGGCACCGGCTCGATGAGGTCGATCCGGTGCCCGAGCTCGACGAACACGTCATGCAGCCGCTTCCACTGGGAAAGGCCGGTTTCCGTCACCGTGGGCTGCGTGGGGTCCATCCACGGATTGATCGAATACCGTACGTCGAAGTAATGCGGACGGCACATCAGATAATGCCGCGGCCTTGCCGTTCGCCCAGATCTGCTCATGGTTTCCCTCGATGCGGAGATGGTTCACGGATACCTCGCGCCACGATATCCAGGCCGTCGCCACACTCGACAGGAGCAGGTGAACAGGTGGCCAATTTCCGCTTTCAGGCACGACTTCTTTCAGGGCATGGCGTCCAGCACGGCGTCCAGAGTGAGCTTCCACATCGGCTCGGCTCCGGTCCCGAAGGCCGCGGCGAGCGCGTATCCGACGGCCGCGTCGTACGCCTCCGGCCGCCCGCCCTCCCACTCGGCGCTCACCCGCCCGTCCCCGGTCGACACGAACATCCCGAGTTCCACGCCGTCGCGGGACAGCCGGCTGCCGTCGAGCGAGACGGGCACGAACCGCAGGCTTCCGACGTCGACCCGGTAGGACGTACGGGTCAGGAACCCCTTGGCGGGCCGCAACTGCGTCTCCACGCCCCCGACGTGCATCACCAGGTGTCCGGGGTCCCTGGTCCCGATCGGCACCTGGCTGTCCACCTCCGCCCCGTCGGTGCGCCGCACCTCGACCCGCGGCACCCCGTCCCCGTCCACGACGAGGGTCCCCGCCTCGTGGTCGAGTTCGACGGTGACCGTCCCGAACTGGGGGTCCTCTGCGGGCGGGTACGCGTACGACTCCATCGGCTGATCCTTGCTCTCCTGTGCTGGGAAGACCATTGTCGGGGATCATCCGAGCCACAAGATCAACATCTCTCGGCGGAAGGCCTCCGGACCGGTGTCCTCCCCCGTGGTCCACCGGACGCCGAGCCGCTGGCGGGCCAGGCGCCAGCCGCCGTCCGCCGCCCTGCGGAACTCCCAGTCGTACGGGCCTCCCATCGCGTACGGGGTGCGGTCTGCCCCCTCGCCCGTGACGGCGACGAACCACATGTAGCCGATGCCGGTCGCCCGGTCCCCGTCCACCTCGAAGTGCGTGTTCAGAAGGTGGTGCTGCATGCTCGGGAAGGGCGCCTCGACCTCCTCCACCTTCGTCAGGATCGCCTCCCTGCCGTGTATCTCCCCCCACGGCCCGAACTCCAGCACCGCGTCCTCGGCCCAGCACTCGATCCAGGTCCGCCAGTCCTTGCGGTCCAGCGCCCGCCACCCCCGGACCAGCAGGCCGCGCAGCGCCTCCTTGTCCTCCAGCAGCCGCAGCCGGCGGGCCAGGCCGTCGCGGCCGTCCGGGGCGCTCACTGCGCGCTCGCGGCCGGACGGACGACGATCTCGTTGACGTCGACCTCCGGCGGCCGGGACACGGCGTAGGCGATGGCGTCCGCCACCGCCGCGGCCGGCAGCGCCACGGCCCGGTAGGCCCTCATCGCCTCCCGCGCCACGGGATCGCCGATGTGGTCGGCGAGTTCGGACTCGGTCACCCCCGGGGAGACGAGGGTGACCCGGATCCGGCCGTCGGACTCCTGCCGCAGCCCCTCGGAGATCGCCCGTACGGCGAACTTGGTGGCGCAGTACACCGCGGCCGTGGGCGAGACCTCGTAGGCGCCGACGGAGGCGATGTTCACGATGTGCCCGGCGCCCCGGGCCCGCATCACGGGCAGGGCGGCGGCGATCCCGTACAGCACGCCCCGGACGTTCACGTCGATCATCCGGTCCCACTCCTCGACCTCCAGCGCGGCCAGCGGCGAAAGGGGCATCACCCCAGCGTTGTTGACCAGCACGTCCACCCGCCCGTACCGCTCGTCCGCCGCGGCCACGAAGCCCCGTACGTCCCCGGCGTCCGTGACGTCGAGCCGCCGGAACGCCGCCGTCCCGCCCGCGGCACCGATCTCCGTGCTCAGGGCCTCCAACCGCCCGGTGCGCCGTGCGCCGAGGAAGACGCGGTGCCCGTCGGCGGCGAGCCGCCTCGCGGTGGCCTCCCCGATCCCGCTGCTCGCTCCGGTGATCGCCACGACCTTGGATTCGTCGCTCATGTCCGTCCGCCTGCCTCGTTCCTCGACCCTGCGCGCAGGTCCCTCCTGCCCGGCCGAGTCTTCGCGAGGCGCGTACGGTCAACCAGGACGCGGCACACCCAGGCAGGGCCCGGCCCCTCGGCCTAGCCTGTGGCCATGACCATGACCACGGCCGTGACCGCCTCCGACCGGGCCCTGGGCGAGTTCCTGCGGGCGCGCAGGGCGGCCCTGCGGCCACAGGACGTCGGCATCGCGAGCCACGGCGTGCGCCGGGTCGCGGGGCTGCGCCGCGAGGAGGTCGCCGTCCTGGCCGACATGAACGTCGACTACTACGCCCGCCTGGAACAGGGCCGCGAGCGCCACCCCTCGGCGCAGGTCCTCGAAGCGCTCGCGCGCGCCCTGCGCCTGCGTCCCGACGCCCAGGCCCACCTGCACCGCCTGGCCGGCTCGGCGCCCGTCGACCGCCCGGCCGACCGCCCGGCCACCGAGCTGGTCGGCCCTGCCCTGCGGGGTCTCCTCGACGGCTTCCCGGACCGTCCGGCATTCGTCGTCAGCACGGCGCTGGACATCCTGGCGGCCAACGCCTGCGCCCGGGCCCTGCACGCGCCGTTCTCGCCGGCGGACAACCTGGCCCGCATGGTCTTCCTCGACCCGGCGGGCCGCCGCTTCTACACGGACTGGGCCTCCACGTCCCGGGCCACGGCCGGCCACCTCCGCGAGGCCTGCGGCATCGCCCCCGACGACCCCCGCCTGCGCGACCTAGTCCGTACGCTCACCACCCGCAGCCCGGACTTCGCCCGCCTGTGGACCACGCACGACGTCCTGGCCAAGACCCAGGACGCCAAGCACCTCCACCACCCCGTGGCCGGGCCCCTGACCCTGACCTACCAGTCTTTCGACGTCCGTGCCGCCCCGGGCCAGCAGCTCATCGTCTACCAGGCCGCACCCGGCGGCCCAGGCGCCCGCGCCCTGTCCCTGCTCGGCGGCACCGCGCCCGGTGCGGAGCCTTCCCGCACCGGGCCCTGGGCGTGATCGCAGATCGCCGTACGGCGGTCAGTCCGTGATGGGAATCGCACCGTTCACCGGGAGCGGGGCCGGTACCGCACTCGCTTCGCCGGCCCTGTCGCCCGCCTGCCCGCCCGGCTGCCCGGCCGCCTTCCCGGCCCGGTCCGCGGCCAGAGCGCGGAGCCACTCGGCGAGGTCGATGCCGGTGGCGGAGCCCAGCAGTTCCACTCCCTGTGCCACGTTGTCCGTCACCGTGCGCGAGAGTTTGGAAGCGCCGTCGGTGGAGATGACCGTCATCCGGTCGATGGCGCCCAGCGGTTCGGCCGCCTTCGCGACGACCTGCGGCAGGGCCTCCACCATCATCTGCAGCACGGCCGCGTCCCCGTAGCGCTCGAAGGCGTCGGCCCGCTTCTGCATGGCCTCGGCCTCCGCCGCGCCCTTGGCGGCGATGGCGGCGGCCTCGGCGTCGCCCTCCAGCCGGACGGCCTCGGCGATGGCGGCGCGGCGCGCCCGCTCCGCCTCGCCCCGCTTGGCGCCCTCGATGGCTTCCGCCTCCGCGAGGGCCTGGCGGCGCTGCTTCTCGCCCTCACCGGTCAGGCGGGCTCGTTCGGCCTCCGCCTCGGCGGCCGCGATCCCGGCCTGCCGCTCGCCCTCCGCCTGCTTGACCCGGGCGATGCGCTGGGCCTCCGCCTGCTGTTCGGCCTCGTACCGCTTGGCGTCGGCGGGCTTGCGTACCTGCGTGTCCAGCTGACGGTCGGTCAGTGCGGCCTGCCGTTCGGCCACCTTCTCCTGCTCGGTGAGGATCTGCTGCTGCCGGTCGGCGTCGGCCAGCGGACCGGCCGCGCTCGCCCGGGCGGCCGCCGCGTCGGTCTCGGCCTTGATCTCCGCCTGGCGCAGGTAGAGCGTGCGCTGCGCGAGCGCGATCTCCTCCTCCGCCTTGAGCCGTGCCTGCTCCGCGGCCCGCCGGGCGTTGGCCTCCGCGATGTCGGCCTCCTGCCGGGCCCGGGCGGCCTCCGGCCGGCCCAGGTCCTCCAGGTAGGAGCCTTCGGTGGTGATGTCCTGGATCTGGAAGGCGTCCAGGACCAGGCCCTGCCCGGAGAGGCTGGCCTCCGCCTCCTCCGCGACCTGCCCGGCGAAGGCGGCCCGGTCGCGGATGACGTCCTCCACCGACATCCGGCCGACGATCGCCCGCAGCGCACCGGAGAGCACCTCCTGGGTGAAGCCGACGATCCCGTCCTGCTGCTGCAGGAACCGCTGGGCGGCGGCCCTGATGGCGTCCTCGGTGCCGCCGACCTTGACGATGGCCACCCCTTCGAGGTTGGCCTTGATACCGCGCAGGGTGACCGCGCCCCGCACCGCGACGGGGATGTGCCGGCTGGACAGGTCCAGGCTGTACCGCTGCTGGACGAACGGGACGACGAACACGCCGCCGCCGACCACGACCTTCTGGCCGCTGTTGTCGGTGAAGACCTGCCCGGTGGCCGGATCGGTGGCCTGTTTCCCGCGGCGGCCCGTGATGATGAACGCCTCGCTGGGGCCGGCCACCTTGTACCGGGTGACGACGACGAGGCCCAGCAGCACCAGGAGTACGACGACCCCGATGGCTGCGACCGCGACTGGACTCATGAGGATTCCCCCTGCCTCCCCGAAGGGGCAGATCGTTGATGGACATGAAGCGGACGGAGCGGACGGAGCGGCCGGAGACCCCCTGGGCCCTGTCGTCGAAGTCCCGCCCGGCCCGCGGTACCCGGCACCGCGGGCCGGGCACCGCGCCGCGTTGCCGGGCCGCCCGCGTACGTCCAGTACTTGTCGCGCCCCTCCGCCGTGCGACGCTTCCCCTCGGCCCTCCGGGCCCGGGCAGACCCCACGGCACCGGACACCGCGGGCTGACCGGGCCTGCGTCGACGACAGAACCTAGACGGCGCGGACGGCGACCGAGGTGTCCGACGGGGTCGCCGTCACCCAGATCTCGGCCCCGCGCTCCAGCGGGGCATCGGCGGTGGCGGCGTACTTGACCGGCTGACCCGCCGGCGACAGCAGCACCTCCCCGTAGCCGCCGTGCGGGATGGCGGTGACCACGCGTCCGGCGACGCCGACCAGGTCCGCGCGCTGCGGGGCGCGCCCGCTGCCGTCGCGGAGCAGGGCCCGGCCCAGGCGGTACGTCGCCCAGCCCGCCGCCGCTCCGGCCACGGCCCCCGCGGCGGCCGCCGCTCCGGGCCCGAGCCCCGTGGACCCGAGCACGATCGCCCCCGTGAAACCGAGCATCGAGACGAAGCCCGCGACCACCGGAAACGACAGCCACACGTCGAACAGTCCGCCCAGCGCGCCGTGGAACACGCCCTCCAGCACCCCGTCGAACACCAGCGCGGCGGCCAGCGCCACGATCCCCCCGATGCCGAGCCCCAGAAACCAGCCCATCGGACACCTCCCCCGTATGACCGCCGTTCCCGCCGGACACCGACAGAATGCCCGGGGGCCGCACCGGGGCACATTGCCTGCCGTCGGCAATCTTTACGCTTCTTTGACGCAGGCCGCTTCCACGGCCTGTACTGCTGGTAGGGCTTGTGCCGGCGGGCGCGGCCCGGCCGGAGACCGACAGGAGGACCGGGTGGAACCGACACTGCTCCTCGCCACCGTCGTCCTCGCCGCCCTGGTGATCCGGGCGGCGGTCGAAGAGCTGAGGGAACCGGGCCGGGGCCGGGCCCGGTGGGCGTTCCTCAAGGACCGGCGGGCCCTGGCGGCCGGTGCGGTCGTCACGGTCGCGCTCGGCTCCCTGGGCTGGCTGCTCGGCGGCGGCCAGGGCCTGGTCTGGGCCTGCCTGGCCGGCGTCCTGGCCGCGTACGCCACGAACTCGCGCGGGGGCGACACGTAGCGGGCGTCGTGCCGGTCAGGCCGGGCTCAGCCGGAGGAGCCCGCGGGCCAGCCGATCAGACGGGCCCCGATCGCCGCGGTCTGCAGGGTGTAGCGGTGCCGCGGGTCGGCCGGGTCGTGCCGGGTGAGGGTGTGGATGCGCTGGAGCCGGTACGTCAGCGCGCGCACGCTGAGCGACAGCAGCCGGGCGGCCTCGGTGGCCACGCAGCCGGTGTCGAAGTAGGCGTGGAGGGTGTCGAGCAGCGGTCCCGGCCCGCCGCGGGCCTGGCGCAGCGGGCCCAGCGTGCTCTCCACCAGGTCCTCCATGGCCTGCCGGTCGCGGCCCAGGACCGGGTAGACCAGCAGGTCCACCGCGTGCAGCACGGGGCCGTCCAGCGCCATCCGCCCGGCGAGTTCGAGGGCGCCCAGCGCCTCCTCGTAGCTGTGGACCACCCCGCCCGGTCCGGGATGGGGCCGGCCTATGCCGACCCGGCCGCCGTCGGTCGCCGCGTACGCCCGCTTCGCGAAGTAGGTCAGCACCTCCGGCTGGTCGCCGGACGCCACGCAGACCAGCCGGCCCTCCTTGGTGGCCACCAGGATGTGCCGGTTTCCGAAGCGTGCGAGCACCGCCTCCTCGATGCCCCGGGCGACCGGATACCCGTCGCCGTAGGGCTCCCGCCCCTCGGCCACGGCGACCGCGTGCGCCTGGGAAAGCCGCAGCCCGAAGCGTGCGGCGCGCTCGGCCAGCTTGCCGAGATCGCTGCGCCCGTACAGCAGGTCGTCGATGAACTCCCGCCGTGCGGCCTCCTCCTGGCGTACGGCGTTGCTCTGGGCCCGCTCGTAGCCCTCGACGAAGGCGTCCACCGCCCGTTCCACGACGGCGAACATGTGCGCGGCGACGGACGGGGGCGACTGCGTCTGCGTCTCGTGCGCCGCGGCGAGATGGGCCCGTATCAGCAGACGCAGCCGGACACCGGCCGCGGCCGCCCGCTCGCCCTCCCGGCGGCGGTCCTCCAGTTCGTCGCGCGTGAGACGACGGCCCGTCGTACAGGCGTCGGCGAGCATCCGCCGGTAGTCCGCCACGAACTCCTCGGCAGCCCGCAGGTCCGGCACCGTCCTCGTCCTCCCCCATCGTCTCCCCCGTTGCGTCGACAGGGCCAAGGGTGTCACGACCCGCAGGTCCTTCACGTCATGGGGCGACCGGGCAGGGGGTCCGGTCCCGGCCTCACCTCCGGGGGGCCGGCGGGCCGGTGACGCTGCCCAGCCACAGCAGGTCGCGGGCCCGGGTCATGGCCACGAAGAGCCGGCTGCGCATGAGTTCCGCGCGCTCCCGCGCCGTGTCGGTCTCCGGCGCCGTGTCCGTGAGCGCGGTGTCGTACCGGGGCAGGAAGACGTTCTTGAACTCCAGCCCCTTCGCCCGGGGATAGGTGCCCAGCTTGACGGCGTCGACGGGGTTGCCGTCGTACTGCTCCAGCGGGCGCGCCGGGATCTCGGCCCGTGCGAGCAGGCGCTGGTAGTGGCCGAGGGCCCGTTTGGAGGGGCACAGCAGGGCGGTGTCGGCGAGCGCGCCGTCGGGCAGCGCCCGCAGGGCGCCCACCAGCTCCCGGTCGTGGGCGTCGGCCGTGGGCTCGGCGACGCGTACGACGTCCCCGTCGTGGTAGGTGAGATCGACGTCGCGGCGGCCCGGCGTGGGTACCCCGTCGATGTCCTCGAACACGTCGTCGGCCACGACGGCGAGGGCCGCGTCCAGGATCTGCCTGCTGTTGCGGTAGTTGGTGCGCAGCACCTGCCCGCGGTCGCCGCGGATGTCGATGCCGGCGTCGGTGAGGCGGAAGCCGCCCGGGTACACGGTCTGCTGGCCGTCGCCGACGAGCAGCAGACCGTTGGGGGCGTCGCCGACGAGCGCGTGCAGGAGCCGCACCCCGACCAGCGTCAGGTCCTGGACCTCGTCCACGACGACGGCGGCGTACGGCACCGGGCCGCCCTCCTGCGACGCCTGCGCGAGGGCCATGGACAGCACGTCGTTGAAATCGTGCACGCCGCGCTCATGGCGCCGCGCCTCGTACTCCTCGTACAGCTCCCACACGGCCTGCCGCTGCGTACGGTGCAGGCCCGCCCTCCGCCGCCGCCTCGGGACGACCGCGTAGTCCTCGAACCGCGTCAGGCCGCGCCCCTTGATGACGTGGTCGATCTCCTCGTGCCAGTACCCCGGCCCCGGGTCGATCCGGGCCAGCAGGCTCTCCCGCCCGACGTGCGTCCAGGCGCGGCTGAAGGCGGTTTCGGCCTTGTCCCCGTTCAACCGCACCGGTACGCCCCGCTCCTGCAGGAACTCCTGGGCCCAGGAGTGCAGGCTGCGGAAGTCCACCCGGTCGGCGACGGCGGGGGCCATGGTCCGCAGGAAGGTGCTCTGCACGCGGGGCAGGTTGTTGGCGAAGGTGACGTACAGGATGCGGCCCGTGGTCCGCCTGGCCAGATGGGCCGCGCGGTGCAGCGCGACGACGGTCTTGCCGGTGCCCGCCGGACCGCTGATGCGTGCCGGTCCGGACCAGTTGCGGCGTACGAGCGCCACCTGGTCCGGGTGCAGAAACGTCATCCACTGCTCGATCGGCGCCCGCCGCGCCCCTTCCAGGGCCGCGTCCCGCAGCCCGTCCAGATCGAACAGCCCGTCGTGATCCCGCTGGTCCGGCGGCCGGGTCCGCTCCTCCAGCGCGACCGCCTCGCGGCCCGGCAGCGCCCGCTCCAGATGGTCGGCGATCGCCCGTACGGACTCCGCCCGCAGCCGGCGCGGCTGCGCCAGCAGCACCCGCCCGGCCTCCTGTTCGCCGAGCACCCGTATCCGCCCGTGCCCGTGGTCGAGGCCCTGGCCGGCCGCCACCATGACGGGCTGCACCGCCACCGGCGACATCCCGAGCGCCGCGACGGCACTCTCGGTGACCCTGGTCGCGGCGAGCAGACCGGCCGCGCCCCCGCCCCCGTCCCCCACCCCGACGACGAACACCCCGCCGGGCCCGACCAGCACCACGTCCCCGCGGCCGACGAGCAACCGCCACCCGCGGGCGGTCAGCACCAGCAACTGCGCGAGGACCCGCCGCTCCCCCTCCCCGGCCGTCCCTCGCCGCTCCCGCACCTGCCGCCGGGCGGCCTCCCACTGCTCGCGCAGCAACCGCTCCTGCCGTCGCGCCTCCTGCGACAACCCAGCCCCCATGCCAAGCCCCCCTCACACAAGGAGTGACGATCATAAAACGCAAAGCCACCACTCCGGCAGACCGCGTACCCACCCGCCCGGCGCCTCGGTACACGCCTCTCGGCGAGGCGTCGGCGCCTCGCGCCGCGCGACGGCCCGGCCTGGACTCCCGGGGAGCCGGAATCCAGAGCCGGGCCGTCGCTTCGGCTTCGCTGCCGTTCGGTTGGTTCAGCGCAGGGAGACGAACTTGGCCGTGCTCGGCACCCCCTTCTCGTCCAGCAGGAAGAGCATGTAGTGGCCGGGCGGGGCGTCGTTGGCGGAAGGCGGGGCCTGGAGCGCGAGCGTGTTGCCCTGCCGGTGGACGATCCGCAGTTCCAGATGACGCTGGCTGGTGTTGACGGCGTGGGTGGCGGTGGTCGGCGCCAGCAGGACGGCCTTCTTGACCTGCCCGGGGGTCGAGGTCGACACCTTGAACCGGGAGTCGAAGCCGATGGGGCCGCCGGGCACCTGGTCGAGCCTGGGCCTGGCGCCCTGGTGGAGGTAGGCGGGTTCGAAGATCTCGATGCTGCCGTTCATCTCGTCGTCGATCTTCGGGTCGTTGGCGAGCTGCTGGAGTTCGTCACCGGTGACCAGGACGCGGCCGTCGGGCAGGACGACCGAGTTGGCGTGGTAGCCGCGCGGCAGTCGCTGCACGGGCCCGAGCCGCCATTCCCCGAGCGCGTTGCGGGTCTCGATCTGGCGGTACTTGAGATCGGACTTGGGGTTGTAGTCGCCGTTTCCGTAGTCCCGGATCCCGTAGGCGCCGTTGACCGTCAGCAGGCTCGCGTCCGGGAGGAGGAGGGTGTTGTCCTGGGTCCGGCCGAAGGCGCGCGGGTGCTCCTTCTCCCAGCCCCCGCCCGAGAGCTTGTAGGTGTTGGGGTCGTCGCGGTCACCGCCGAGGATCAGTACGGAGTCCGGGCCCCGGAAGCCGGCGGGCAGCGGTACCGCCGAGCCGTAGCCGCGGTGGAGGCCGTCCGGGCGCGCGGGCAGGTCCGTGCGGGTCTCCGCGACCGGGTCGAAGGCCCACTGGCGCGCGGCGTGGCGGCCCAGGCCGTACACCTTGCCGTCGCGCAGCGTGAACAGGTGCGGGTAGTCGCTGTCCTCGCCGAACGGCGCGTCCACGCGAAGGGTGTCGGTGGGAAAGTCCCGCGGGGTCAGGGTCTTCTCGAACGGCACCGGGTGGCTCATGGCAGGGAACCGCTCGACGACCGAGGTGGAGGTGCCCCAGCCCTGTTCGGTGTGGCCGGACATGATGAGCAGGCGCCCGTCGGGAGCGGTGGCGACGGACGGGTACCAACGGCCCACCGTCATGTCCTTGTTGACCGCCCACGACTCGGTCCACGGGTCGAAGACGAGGGACAGCTTCGCTCCGGCACCTCCGCTGTGGCCCAGGTTCCCGCCGAAGACGCCGAGCATGCCGTTGGGCAGGAAGGCGTGCCCGGCGCAGAAGAACGGCGCCGGGCGTTTCACGTCCGTGCCGTCCGGCACCACCAGCTCGGGCGGGGTGACCTTGGTGAACGCGTCCGGTCCCGTCCCCTTCCCCGGATCCCACAGGAAGGCACGGCCGGCGTTCTCCGGCCCGAGCGTGTTGGTCGGCGCGGGCTCCTCCGTCGGGTCGGTCTCCACCCGCTCGAAGGAGAACAGCAGCACCTTGCCGGTGGGCAGCATGGCGATGTGGGCGGCGAAGTCGGGCGACTGGAAGTACTCCGCGAACTGCCCGTACGCCTTGGGGTGGAACTTCGAGTTCGCCAGCTCCTGGGACCTCGTCAGATCGTTGAGGCTCTCGATCCGCGCGAGCTGGGAGTACCCGCCCAGAGCCTGGGCCGCCGCGCGGATCTTGGCATGCTCCTGAGCATGCCCGGCCCCCAGAGTCGCAGCTTCGGCTGCTTCGTCGGGATGGCTTGCCCCGTCATGGGCGGCGGCCGGAACGGCGGCGACGAGCAGGGCGGTGGCCGCGAGCGCGGAGAGCGACGCCGCGATCCTTTGGGGACGGTGCCTGCGTGACATGTGAACCCTCACCTGTGAGCACGTGTGGACAGGCGGGCCGCCTGCCGTGGGTGACGATCACCCACAGCGACAGATGTATGACGTTATGCACGCATCCCGCTCGCCGGAGCCGAGCCCTCGACACAGGGCCGTCAGTGTCACGGACCAGCAGCGACCCGCCCGAACACCCCCGCCGAGCCACAGCCCGGTCCCCCGCACGGCCGTCACTCTTCGTAGACGAACACGCCGGGCAACGAACCTCCGGCCGACGCCGCCCGACCGTCTACGGATTCTCCGTACGGGCTGGTGCCGCCTTGAGCGTCGGACCGGCGTCACGACCGGGCGCATCTGCTCCCTGCCCAAGGTCCGCCAGCAGCAGATCGAGCACCGCCTCCTCCTCGATGCGCGTCCCGTGTTCGGCCAGAGCCGCTGCCAGATCCGGGTCCCACGGCGACGGAGCCGGATTCCCGGAGAGGGGTCGGGCAGCGGCCGAACCCGCGGCCACCCCTTCCCGGTAGTCGACTGCCGTGTAGCGCCAGGGCCGCCACGGCACGTGCCGCATCAGTGTCGCGGCGATGCGCAGACCGCCCCAGTCGAAGTCGCCGTGGTAGCGGAACGCCGCACCCGTCGCGCGCAGATGCTTCAACAGCGTGAGAGCAGCGGCCGACGGTTGGCCCTGGACACAGACCAGCGGTCGGCCATCCGGCCCGTGGACGTCCGCCGCGGCCGAAAGCACCGCAGGGTTCTCACAGATGTGCAGCACGGGCGGTGCCGTACACGGTGGACGGCGGGCGAGCTGCCGGAGGGTGAGGACGCACGGCTCGCCCGCATCGGCCATCCAGTCCAAGGCCGGATTCCCGCGGAGGTTGAGCGTCAGTACCGTCGAGGACACGTCATCCCGGAGCAGGCCTGCCGAAGCCCACGCAGCCCGCCGCCAGGCCGCTCCCGCTCCCTCGGGGTGGCCGGTCAGAGCGCGGGCGCCGGAAAGGGCGAGGGTGGCCACCGGCGTGCCGTCGTCGAGTGCGTGGGCACTGCCCAGCACATCAGCGGCGAACACCGACAGCGACCGTGCCGGCTCGACGGGCAGTTCCCGCAGCACTCGGACGGTCTGCTCCAGCAGCGGACGGGCTGCGGTGGGTGTGCGGGCGAGACGGCGCACGAGGCCGTCGTGACGGACACGAGCGGCCCAAGCCGCGTACCGGGGGAGGTCTTCGGCCAGCAAGGCGAGAGAGGCGTACACCTCCTCCCAAGCGTGCTCCTCGCTCCGGCGGACTTCGTCGAGTGGAACGACCCGACCGGTGAGCGCGGTCACCGCCGCCTCCAGGCCTTCCGGACTGACACCTGATCTGACCAGTACGGCGTCCACGGCATCGAGCCGGACCGTCAGCGCCCGGCCGGCACCCGGTGTCCGGCCCAGTAGTCTCTCGGCCGCCGCCCGCTCGGCCGGACTCGGCGCGGCCAGCGAGACCGCCCCGGTGAGTGACTGCCCTCGCTCCAGCCGCCGCCGTGCCCGCTCCACCAGCCAGGCCAGGTCGGTGCCGCCGAGCAGGCGGCGTAGGCGCGCTTCGTCCACCGAGAAACCCCTCACGCCCACAGAGCCTCCGGTTGTGCCGGACGCACGGGGTCCTCGCGGCGTGTGCGGGCTGTGCCGTCCCACTCCCAGCGGGTGACCAGGACGGCGGCCACCTCGTCGACGCGCGCGAGCTGGGCGATGGCGATGCCCGGCACCTGCGGGTAGCAGGCCCACTCCCGCTCGCTGGTCATGACCACATCCAGGTCGAAAGCGCGCAGAAGACCCAGGCACTTGGCGCGCGAATCGTCGTCGACCCCCGCGAATGCCTCGTCCAGGGTCACGAGGCGCGGCGCGTACGGGCTGCCCGCGCTCGCGTAGTGCGAGGAGGCGGCGGCGAACAGGGGAACGGACACGGCCAGGACGCGTTCGCCTCCGGAAGCGGGTCCCGTGGCGGGTACCCAGCGGCCGTGCTGCCGGCGTTCGACGGCGAACTCGTGCCAGGAGCGGTAGTCGAGGGCGGCGGTGAGGTGTTCCAGCCAGCTGCCCGCCGCGTCCTCGGTCTGCTGGCGGGCGATCTGCGTCTGCAGGAACTCGCCGACCGCGGCCCGGTCCTCGGCCGTCCAGGCGTCAGCGGTCTGGAGCAGGCGGCCGCGGGCCTGGGCCAGGCCGGCCGGGGCCTTGCGGGAGGGCCGCCACACCAGGCGCAGCCTCATGCCGGTGGACGTGGGCCGTTCCTCCAGCTCGGCGTTCATGGCCCGAACCTGCCGTTCGGCGGCCGCGATCAGTTCCTGGAGGGTGCCTGCCACCTCGGTGATGAGGTGGGTTTCGAGGATCTCACGCTCGTGTGCGGAAAGGATGCGGGTGAGTTCGCCGACCTCGACCGCCAGCGCCTCGGCGAGTTCGGGTACGGCTCGCTCACGGCCCTGGTAGACGATGTCCACGATCATCCCGTCCTCGACCATACGGGCCGAGGCGGTGTTGCCGTGCCGTGACAGTGCGTCCTGGAGGGCTTTGAACTCCTCGCCCAGACGCCGCTGTACGCGTTCCCATGCGCCGTCCGAGTCGTCCGTCGTCGACAGTTCCGATTCGAGGGCGCGGGCCAGGGCGATGGCCGGGGTGGGCGCCCACGGGCCGTCGTCCGCGGCCGGTACGGCGAGGTCGGGAAGCGCGACCGCGATCAGCCCTGTGGCAGTGAAGCGCTGGAGCGCGGCGATGGCCTCGGAACGCGCCGCGGCGGCTTCGGTGACGGCCTTCTCCAGCTCTTCGATGCGCCCCTCGGCCCGGCTGGCCCGCCGGTCTGCCGCAGTGTGCTGCTCCTGGGTGCGTTGCTGGTCGGCCGCACAGCCGCGCAGGGCCTCCGCGGTCTCGGCCAGCATCCGCTCCAGCTCTGCGACGGCGGCGCCGACGGTCGAACGCAGTGTGGCCAGTCGCTCGTCCGCCGCTGCCGCCTCACGGGCGGCTTCCTCCGCACGAACGGCCAGCTCGGCGGTGCGCTCCCCGGCCCGAACCGCCTCTTCACGTTCGTCGTCCGCCTGCCGGGACGCCTCGCTCCGCTCGCGGAGTGCGGGCCAGAGTCCGGCCAGGACGACGTCGAGTTCGGCGAGGGCCTGCCGTACGGCGGCCAGCGCCGGCCGGTCCGGGGGCAGCCTCAGATCGGCTGCCGTCTCCTTGAGGTCGGCCGTGGCCGACTCGGCCCGCTCGGCCGCATCCGCCGCCTCTGCGGCCCGCTCGTCGCGCCGGGTCCGGGCCCGGCGCACGGTGTCCGCGGCGGCTGCGGCGTCGGCATGGGCCCGGATCAGGGGCGCATCGTCGGGCACGGCGGCCAGCTCGATGTCGAGCCTGCGACGACGGGCCGCCACAGCCTGCGCCTGCGTGTGCACGGCGGCCGACTCCTTCTGGAGGCGGAGGAGTTCAGCCCGCAGGGCTGCGATCCGGGTCCGCCTCGCGGCTTCCCGGGCGCCCTCTCCGATGTACTCGGCCCCTGGTTTGGTCCAACGGCCGGTGAGGACGCCGACCCGGTGGCGTCCGTCCAGCGCGACCCAGGTGCCGTCCGTGACCCCGGAGTTCGCGCCCAGGCCGATCGCTTCCAGCAGCCTGGCCACCGCTTCCACGCCGACCTGCGCGGCGTGCGCGCCGCCGTGGTCCACGGCCGGGCGCAGCACGTCGGCGAGCGAGGCCCCCTCGACCGGTCCGGTGTTCGGGGCGAGAATCACGTCATGACCGTCTGCGGCGAGGGCCACTCCGTCGGGTCGCACCCACGCGTCCAGCAGCCCGGACGCTTCCAGGGCCGCCTCCAGCCCGGCGCGGTCGTGGGCCGTGACCTCTTCCCTGAAGTCGATCAGCCGCCACAGAGGGGCACCGGGCGCCTGCTCCCGCAGGCCGGGGGTCCGGGTGTACGGGGCCTGCGGCCCGCGCCGGCCGCCGGACTCGAGCCCGGCCAGTTCCTGCTCGGTTTCGCGGGTCCGGGCGGCCAGGCCGGCCTGGTGGTGGGCTGATTGTGCCGCCTGGTCGGCAAGTACCGCTGCGGTGGCGCTGTGCGCTTCCGTGGCCAGGCGGCGCGCCGGGTAGGGGCCGTCCTGGTGCCGGGTCCACTCCTGGAGCTCGTCCAGAAGTCCGGCCGGGTCGGCGTACGTCAGTTCCCCGCACCGGTCCGCGTACGCGCGAACGGCATCGACCAGCGCCCGTCCGGAAGCCTGCGCCGCGTCCTGGGCCGTGTCCAGCGCCTCGGCGGCGTGCGCCAGCTCCGTCTCCGTCTCGTCGAGCCGGAGTACGGCAGCCCGGCGCGCAGCCGCCGCCACCTCGGCCCGGTCGGCGAGCGCCTCCACATGCGTAAGGGTGCGGCGCCTGCGGTCGGTGGCTTCGGCCACCGCGGCCCGCAGGTCGGCAGGTTCCTGTCCTTCGTCGCCGGGGAGGTTCAGCCAGGCTGCCGCAGCGGCCTCCTGGGCCCTGAGCAGCGTGTCCCCGGACAGCTCCCGGGCGGCCCTGAGCCGGTTCTCCGCGGCACCGAGGCGGCCGAGCGCCTTGGTGTGCTGCAGTGAGGCCCTCTCCCGGTCGTCGCGTGTGCGAGCACGGTCGTTCTCCGCCCGGTCCAACGCCTGCGCGGCCCGCTCCAGTTCGTGGGCGCTGCGCATCTCCGGGCCCTCGCGCAAGGCTGCGTCGGCCGCCTCCAGTCTCGCCCGGGTCTCGACGAGAGTGGCGACGCGTTCCTCCGCAGCCGCCCGGTCCTGCTCCGCCGCGGCCTTGCCGGCCTGTGCCTCGGCGAGGTCGCGCAGCAACTGCTCGTACTTCGAGTGCTCGCTGCGCGGGAGGCGTGCGCGGCGGCGGGAGGCCGTGCGGGCGTAGCGCCGGTAGTGGTCGAGGAACACGGAGGCCGCGCGTTCGGCCGCCCCGGCTGCCCGCAGCTCCTCCTTCTCCTCGTCCAGCGAGCGGAACGCCTCGGCCACGTCCGTGATGACGGCCTGGTCCATCGGCGGAAGGGCCTCGGTGAGGGCGCGGGAGAGGGCGGCCTCGTTGGGACGCTTGGACAGCTGGGGCTGGCGCAGCTGGATGAGCAGGTCCACGAGGGCCGCGTAGCGCTGCTCCCCGAGGCCGAACAGCGCCTCGTCGACAGCCCGGCGGTAGGCCTTGGCCTGGTCGTGGACCATCCCCCGTCCGGCGACCGCCTCGACGAGCCGGTCCCGCGACAGGACGGTGCCGGTGGCGTCGAGCAGGCTCAGTGACCCGTCCGCGCGCACGTCGGCGGGGCCGTGGTCGATCCGCTGTCCGGTCACCGCCCACCAGTGGCGGGCGATACCGCGCCCGCTGACGGCCTTGAGTCCGCACAGGAGCGTGCGGAAGTGTTCCTCGCCGCTCACCTCGTCGCGACGGCCGAACTCCACCCAGGTGTAGCCGAGGCGTTCGGCGTGCGGGTGCTCACCGCCGAGCAGGAGATTCCACTCCATCCGCTTGCCGGCGTCCCCGTCCGGTTCCACCCTGCGGGCGCTGAGGTCCCCGTCCAGGAGGAAGGGCAGGGTCAGGGCCAGTACCTTGGACTTGCCGGTGCCGTTGTTCCCCCGCAGCAGCAGCCGGCCGTCTCGGAAGTGGAACTCCTCCACGTCGTAGTGGAAGAGGTCTACGAGCCCGATCCGCAGGGGCTGCCAGCGGGGGCGCGCGGGGGCGGGGGGTGCGGAACGGGTCAAGGCAGGTACGCCTTTCGCTGCGCCGGAACCTGCGTACCGGCTGTACGGGGTTCGAGGAGGACGGTCTCGCCGACCGCGTAGCGGGCGAGCGCCGGGCGCGGCACGACCCCGGCGGTGGTACGGGCGACCAGGCCGAGAGCGGCCAGCCGGGCGACGGCCTGTTCCGCCAGGTCACCCTCGGCACCCGGCTCGCGGGCCGATCTGGACCAGAATCCGCTGTGCTCGGCCGCCAGTTCGACGACGCGGCGCTCGAGGTCGGCCATGGGGACGACCGGACTCCCTACCGCTGTGAGGTACTCCGCGAGCAGGAGGGTGACGTGGCCGCGGGTCCCTGATTCCGGCATGCGGACGTCGGTGAGATCGTCCTCGGGGTCGACCATGGCGATGCCTTCGGCGCGCACTTCGGCGACCAGCCCGGTCAGTTCGTTGATGCGGGCGGTGAGGAAGCCGCGCTGGCGCGTGAGGTACCCGAGTTCGGCGTCGGTCAGCTCGTCGTAGTAGACGACGGGATCGTCGAGCAGCCGCCGGGTCAGCGAGCGGCGCATGGCGCGGAAGCGCAGTTCGTCGCTGTCCAGGGCCGTTTCCGCGGAGAGCTCGGCGAGCCGGGCATCCAGCGTTTCGGCCCGGACGGTGGAGGGGCCGCGGCGGGTGGAGAGGAGACCTGCGAGGACCCGCCGTTCGACGTCGTAGAGGACGTCGCCGGCTCCACTGACGTACGCGTCCTCGTCGCCGGCGACGCGCCGTAGGACTCCGAGGTGGAGCAGAAGCCGTACGACGGCGGCCAGGTCGAGCCGCTCGTCTCGGCGGTCCAGGGTGAACCGGATACCCGTCGCGGCCAGCTGGGGGTCCTTGGCGTCCAGCATGATCTGGCCGGCGAGGCGGCCCAGCGCGATCTGGGCCTCGCCGCGTTCGAGGGCGGCGAGAGCGAGGCAGAGCAGGACGTACCGGCGGCGGGTGAAGGGGGCGCCGCTGCGGGTGACCTCTCGCGCGGGGTGCGTGGCGTCGTCCGGAACGCCGGGGATCTTGCCCAGCCGGGCGGTCTCGGCGTCGACCTGGAGGGACCAGCCGGTGTTGCGGTCGAACCACTCGCGCAGCTCGGAGGCGTGCCGCCGAACGAGGCGGAACTCGTCGGCGTGGGCGCCGTGCGCGAGCAGCAGGGGCTGCTTGAGCAGGGCACGGGCGGCCTTGCGTCGCTCGGCGGCGTGCTGCCCCTCGAGTACTTCGGCGAGCGGGGTCGTCATCACGCTCCGCCCCTTCCTCGTGTTTCGGTGAGATCGACGATCTCGATGGTGTGGTCCGGGCCGCGGAAGATTCCGTCCGGTGTGCGGACCTGGGCCGTGGACCCGTCGGTCGGTGCGGTGAGCCGGATCTCCATGGAGCCGTCGCCGCTGGTGGCCGCGGTGTGCGTCATGCCGGGCCGCCAGGTGGCGAGCGCGTCGCCGAGGAGCTGGAGGAAGAGCCGGAAGCTGAGGGGGTCGAGCTCGCCGAGCCCGGACAGCCTCGTGCTCCCGTGCGTGACGAGCCGCGCCCGGGCCGCTGCGGTCTCGGCGGCCTGCTTCGCGGCTGTCTCGGCGAGCACGCGGCGCGCCTGCTGCCGGTCCTCGACCCTGCGGGGTTTGCCGCGCCGCTCGTAGCTTCCCGTGCGGCGCAGCTGCGGGCTGATCCGCAGTGGTGCGGCATCGGCCCACGCGGTCGCCGCGGGCTCGGGACGGGCGTGGCGGGCGGCCAGCGTCTCCGCGTCCACGGTGAGGTGCCGGGCCGGGTACAGCCCGAAGGCGGTGCGCCACAGCCGGTGTCGGGCGTCGTCGTCGGACGCTTCGGCGAACCAGCGCGCAAGGGTGCGGAAGTCGGCGGAGCGGTCCGAGCGCCCGGCCCGCCGCTCGTTCAGCGACCGTACGACGGCCAGCAGCTGGGGGATCGCGCCCAGTGCCCGGCCGCGCAGCAGCCGGGCCTGCGACTCCCGGCCGTCCCGGCTGAGGAACCAGGCCGCCAGCCCTGCCCACCGGCCGGCCCATCGCTCGTACGCGGCCTGCGCCGCGTACGCCGCCTCCTGCGGGGTGGCGTCCGCCGCTTCGCGGGAGGCCGCGGCCCGCAACAGCCGCTCGATGCTCCCGCCCTCCTCCAGCTCCAGGATCAGCCGGGCGATGCGCCCACCGAGGGTGATCAGGTCCTGGATGAACCGTTCCAGGTACTGGATGAGCTGGTCCTTGTAGGCGAGGAAGACCTCCTCCCCCACGTCGTGCAGGTCGATGGTCCGCTGGAGGGAGCCCATGAAGGCCCGCGCGTTGTCGGCGAGCGCACCGAATCGGCTCGCGAGCCCGTCCAACGCGAGATGCGTTTTGGCCGGATCGGGCTCCTCCTCGGCCGCCAGCACGAGCAGGGCCCTCAACTGCGTCACGATGTCGTGCAGAGCGACGGCCTGCAGCGCGCCCCGCCGCCCGAGCGCCTCGTCGTACGCGGACAGAGCCTCCTCCGCCGCCTCGCCCTCCCGGGTGAGCTGGTAGATGAACCGCTTCCGGTAGAAGTCCTCGACGGCGGTGACCCGACCGGTGTCCGGGTCGGCCCGCAGATTCCCCCACCCCACCAGGCTGTCGAGTGCCTTGACCACGGCGTCCAGCTCGGTCGGCCGGGCGCCGGAGGCCAGCCCCGCGTACACGTCCTCGGGCCGCAGATGCACGGCGAACCGCTCCTTGGCGACGAGGAAGGCCCTCATCACTGCGCGGTAGAGCAGCACGTTCGGGGCGGTGAGATGCGCGAAGGGCCCGTATCCGTCGGGCGGGTCCTCCGCCTGCGGAGAAGTCGTGTCCATCACCCGCCATCCTCCTGGAGCGCCATCCGTGATCGGCAGGGACTTGAGTACTTGGCTGATTCACATCGGTCCTGACCGAGTTGGCGCTGGTGGTCAGAAGCGTCTTCCGGTCGGCCACGGCCAGCTTCGCATGCGTCTCGCCCCCCGGGCTCCGTCCGCTGGCCCGGGGGCCAATACCACAGCCTCCCCAGTCGGCCGGGTAGGCCGCGAGGCGCAAGCAGGCGCCACCTCCGGCATCATCAATGCCACCGGCCGGCTCGCTGCCGCGCTCGGCGTGGCGGTCATCGGCAGCCTCTTCTTCGCGGCGCTCGCCGGCAACGCCGGGCCGCAGGCCGAACAGGTCGCCCCCACCGTGCAGTCGGTGTCGCCCCAGCAGGCCGCGGGCGGGACCGAGGCACTCGGCCAGGACGACCTGGCCAAGGTTCCGGCCACGTGCTCCAACCTGGTACAGGGCGCCGACGGCGATGCCCGGGAAACGATCAATAGCGCGCTCGGCAAGACCGGACGAAGACGTTCCAAGCGAGACGGTGCAGGCCGTGCCGGGTCAGGATCCGGTGCACGGTCGAGTCCGGCAGGCCCACGACGGGGCCGATCCGGGCGGGTCCGAGCTTGCGGGCCCGCCGCAGGTCACACACCCGGGCCTCGACCCGCGGCAGTTGTCTTGCGCGGGATCGTGTGTGTGCGGCTGGAGCGGTCGGCCAGGCCGGCCTCGCCCTCGGTCCGCCACCGGCGGACCCATTTGTGGGCGGTGGCCCGCGAGACACCCATCTCGGCGGCCACGTGGGCGACCGGGCCGCCCGATGCGACACGGTCGACCAGCAACCGCCTACCGAAGACGGTCAGGCGGGCATTACGGTGGGACACGAAGACCTCCGTGCGGTGAGTTCCTAGACAGCTCCCACCACACCGGAGGTCTTCGCCATGTTCAAGACCTGCCGAGTGTCAACAACGCTCGTGATCAATCCACCTAGCCCCATGGCGCTACCGACCGCGGGCGGGTCCGGCAGCCGTCACACGGCACCCTCGCCGGCCCGGTCGAGGATGCCGAAACGCGGCAGGTCCGGTGCAGCACGGCGAGGCCTACGGCACCTCACCGCCGACCAGGCTTCCCACCCCAGGACGGCTACGCGGTCCTGAGGACGCGCCGAGGCCGAGCCGAGTCCGCCGGCAATGACACATCACAAATGCGTCACTGTGGCGCGAATCATGCCCCCCATGCCCCTTTTCCGGAACGAACTGCCTGGTCAGGGCGTTACGTTGCTCCCCTCGTACCTAGATCATCGGGTACTCGCAGAAAGACCGAGGAAGTATGGCTACTCGCTTCTCCGCGGCAAGACGCCGCGGAAGAGGGCCCTGGGGGACCACCCACTGGATAGCGGGCGGAGCGGCACTCGTCGTGACCGCCACCCTGATCCAGAGCTCACACCCGGCCGACGCCGCTGCGGCTCCGGCCGCCACGGCCAAGTCCGCCACCGTGACCGAAGAACTCAACCTCGCGCGCGCCCGGGTGGCCGCGCGGACGGCGGGACACCGCGTGGAGGCGGTCTCGGAGCGGTCCGAGACGTCCACGACATGGGTGAATCCGAACGGCACCCTCACGACCGAGGTGGCAGCCGGACCGATCCGCTTCTACGACCAGCAGGCACGCGCCTGGCGCGGGGTCGACGTGACCCTGGGTCACGCCCCGGACGGGTCCGTGGCGTCCAAGGCCCACCCGCAGGGCCTGAAGCTGGCCGCGGGCAGCCTCCCCCGGATGGCAAAGGCCTCGCCCCAGGCCACACCCTCGGTCAACTACATCAGCACCGATCTCGTCACTCTGGGCGAGGGCGACCAGCAGATCACCCTGAAGTGGAAGGGCGCCCTGCCGTCTCCCAGGCTCGACGGGCCCCGCGCCGAGTACACCAACGCCGTCCCCGGCGGTGACGTCGTCATCGAGGCCACGCGCAGCGGCTTCGAGCAGTTCGTCGAACTGAAGCAGCGCCCTGCCGCAGGGACCTACTCGTACACCCTGCCGCTGGTGGCCAAGGGCCTGAAGGTGGAGCAGCAGGCCGACGGAAGCGTGCAGTTCACCGACCGCAAGAGCAAGAAGACCGCGGTCATGCCGGCGCCGGTGATGTGGGACTCCACCGTCGATCCTGTCTCCGGCGAGCACACCCGCAAGGTGCCCGTGGCGATGAAGGTCGTCCAGGGCAGGGGAACGGTCGACCTGGTCGTCACTCCGGACGCGAAGTTCCTCGCCGACCCGGCCACCAAGTACCCGGTGACCGTGGACCCCTCAACGTCCGCGCTGGGCAACGTGTTCGACACCTACGTACAGCAGGGCGAGACCGTCGACTGGTCCAACGACACCGAACTCGACCTCGGCAACCCGGGCACCAAGAACGCGAACGGCACCTTCCGCACCGCGCGTTCGTTCATCACGTGGAACACGGCGCCGATCGCGGACGCACTGGTCTCCGACGCCAAGCTGTCCCTGTGGAACTTCCACTCGGGCAACACCGACTGCGTCGCGCAGCCGTGGGAGGTGTGGGACTCGGGCACCCCGAGCACCGCATCGCGCTGGACGAACCAGCCCGCCATGGGCACCAAGTACGCCACCTCCAGCGAGACCCGCGGCAACCCCGGCTGCGGCTCGGCACCGGACGGCTGGATCAACGCCGACGTGACCACCCTCGTCCAGACGTGGGCGTCCGCTAAGGCCCCGCTGTCCAGCATGGGCCTGCGCGCGACGTCGGAGTCGGTCGTCGGGCAGTGGAAGCGCGTCAACTCCGCGAACGCCACCTCCAACCCGCCGAAGCTGACGGTGACGTACAACTACCGTCCGCAGACCGGCACCAAGCAGGAGGCCGGTCCCCCGTTCGTCCAGGACAAGACCCCCGCCTGGCGCGTCGAGACGACGACGCCGACCCTGCGCGACACGTTCGCGGACAAGAACGGCGACACGGTCAACGGCACCTTCCAGATCTTCGACGCCGCCACCAACACCCAAATCGGTGGCAACCTGGTGTCACCGTTCGTCCCACAAGGCACCCCCGCCTCCGTCGTCGTACCCGCGGGCGTGCTCCAGCACGGGCGCACGTACCGCTTCCGCACCTCGCCCTACGACGGCACGCACTACAGCAACAGCTGGTCCCCCTGGTCGAACTGGACCACCTTCACGGTCAGCCCCCTGCCCGACGCCCCACGCGACCTGCAGGCCGGCGCCCAGCAGACCCTGACGCCCATCCTCTCCGCCGTCGTCACCACTGCATCGCAGACCCGAATCAATGCCGAATTCTCGCTGAAGGACGCGGCCGGCAATCCCATCCCCAACCTTCCGATGCCCCCCGTGTCGGTGGAGAGCGGCAGCCGGGCCGCCCTGCAGATCCCCGAGGGCAAGCTCGCGGACGGAGCCACCTACCGCTGGTCCGTCCGCGCCTGCACCGGCGTCGGCTGCTCGCCCTGGTCTGCCGACCAGAGCATCACGGTACGGGTCCAGCCCCTGCCTCCCATGCCCGCGACCCAGTCCCTGGTCGTCGGCGACGCCTCGCTCGTGGGTGTGTCCACCGCTACCGACTGCGACACGGCAGGCTGCGCCACACCGCCGGCCGGCACGCTCCGCGTCGGTACAGCCGACGGACACACCTGGGCCACGCACCTGAAGGCCGACCTCGCCGCTCTGCCGAAGGGTGCGCGGGTCACTTCGGCCAAGCTGGTCCTGACCAGGTCGGACTGCACCACGCAGTGCGCGGTTCAACAGCCCGACGTGTACGAACTGTCCTCTCCGTGGACCTCCACGCAGAGCGGCAAGGAACTCCTCACGGCTGCTGGTGGCGAGACCTACTCTTCCAGCACGGCACTTAGCGACGTCGAGTTCGGCGTTCTGGTGCAGTCCTGGATCGACCGCGGCGGCAACGAGGGCATGGCACTGACCGTCCCCGGCACGGAAGCCGCTGCGGCCTACCACTCGGGGGCGGCTACCGACCCCGTCAAGCGGCCCAAGCTGACCATCGAGTACCTGCCGCCCACCGCCCCCGAAACGGCCACCGAAGTTGTCGCCACCGCCGGCGATACGGGACTGCTCGCAATGTGGAACGCACCGATGAACGGCGGCGCGAACAGCGAGATCACATATGTGGTGAAAGCCGAGAAGGCTGACGGAACGGTCGTCGGTACCTGGGAAGGTCCGGCAACTCGCGCCGTCTTCACCGGGCTGGACAACGCCACCTCCTACCGGGTGGCGGTGACGCCGAAGAACGCCGTCGGCAGCGGCCCCGTGACACGGACCGCTCTGGTCAAGGGCGCTGTCGTGGCAGGGGGTGAGGCCCGTTACAAGGACTACATCCAGGCGTACCTCAGCGCCCGCAACAAGGTCGTGACCGGGGTCAGCCCCACCACGGCCGACGCGGCCGCGGAAACCTCGTACGGGCCGGTCTTCAGCGAGGTCCTCGACACGCAGGAAGCCGCTATCGTGGCCAATGCCGAGGCCCTGGCAGCCAGAGGCCAGTCATACGTAGGTATCTCCTCGGCTCTGACAGACGCCATGACCGTCAACGGGTCGGCCGACCGGGTGCTCGTGCGGACCACTGTCATACAGACGGTCACCCTGCGGGTCGATGGGGTCGACCAGGTGTCGGAGGACCGGTTCGCCAAGCGGTTCGTGTTCGCCGTGTCGGGCGGGACCGTGAAACTTGAGTCCGAGTCCGACGACACGGAGGCAGGGCAAACCCTCTCCGCCACGGCCGCAGCGGGATCCCAGGTGGCCGCCGTCCCGGCCGACAGCACGGGCGCACCCGCCGACGACACCGGGTCCATCACGATGGGCGAGGACGGCTTCCCCGTTTCGGAAACACCGGAGGCAGGCGTCCGTACTGCGGCGTACGTCAACGGGTCGGGCACGGCAAGCTGGGCCTACAACAACGCCGGCAGGATCCACAAGGAGTACGGCACCAAGGACTGCACCAACTTCGTGTCCAAGGCGATGTACTACGGCGGCCGGATGAAGATGCGCACCGGGTGGTACAGCTCGGACAAGGTTTGGTGGAGGAATCCGACCTTCAGCTGGGTCCCGAAGAACAGCCACACCTGGTCGGCGGCGGAGAATCTGCGTAGGCACTTCGACTACCGTCAGAAGTACTACATCACCCAGACCTACAACCTGCGCGCGGGAGACATCTTGCTCTTCAGATGGCAGGGCGCCTCGCGGTACGACCACGCGGCGGTCGTGACCGGCAACAACCAGGGCGCCGTGAGGATCGCCCAGCACGGCTACAGCGCGCACGACACGCTGAGCTCGGTCATCTCCAGGAACCGGGCGGACCACACGCCGATCGCCAGCATCATCGCCATCCGGCCGGTGGGCGCGTAGTGAGACAGTCGCCGTCCCTCCGGGCCGTTCTCGCTGCCGCGCTGGCCTTGACCGTGCTGACCGGATGCTCCTCCGAGTACGACGCCGATGACGCACGGTACGCCACCGGATACGGCTCGCACGAGCCGCTGGCGGTGGTCGGGTACCCGACCACCGGATCGCTGGGGATCACCCAGGAAGTGGTGTGGCAGATCGCCGACGGAAACGCCGGCGAACTGGCGCGCCTCGCGGACGACCACGACAGGAGTTCCCCTGAAAAGACCGCCGCCAACTGGATCGCGGCGTTCGGCAAGGGAGCCCGTGGAAAGGTGACGGCGGAGTTCTACGACGAGGGGTCGGTCCGGCAGACCGTCGTGCTCTACTTCCACGGCACCGAACAGGTCAAACACATCAACGTCCGGGTCGTAGGCGGCGGCAACAAGGACGAGTGGCGCGTCGTCATGACCGAACCGGATCCCGCGGAAGCCCGCACCGTGCTTCCGTGGGTTCCAAGAAAGCCTGGCGAACTCGGTTCGAAAACTCCGCACTGAGCCGACTTGTCCTTGTCACGCTAAGAAGGGCGCCGCCCCGTGGGAAACCACGGGGCGGCGCCCCTTGACGCCACCACCGGCCACCTCTCTGAACAGGGTCTCCAGCACATCCTGACCTGGCCGGGACCGCGCTCGGCATAACGAGGACCGGTTCGCCCTGGCCAAGGCCCGGCTGCCCGGTGTCCCGCTGGTCAGCACGCGCAGCACCTCCTCGTACGACTCCCGGGCGAACAGGCACAGGGCCAGGACGAAGCGCCGCGTCGACCAGCTCGGCAGTGAATGCCTTCGTCAGGATTCCGATCCGCATTCGCTGCCCTGCTCCCCACCCCGTCACACCCGGGGCAACGCCCTCGGTGGCTCAAAAGCAACTGTGCTGGCCGACGAAGGCCCCTGGGGCCACCGGCCCCCGCCAACACAGTCCGTGGGGTCCGCAGAGGGTGAACCCTTTCCATCGCGCGACCACTTGACCGACAAACGTGCTGAGTGTGTTACTCCGTTGCGCCAGCAAGGCAGGATGCGCCGGTATCAAGTTCGGATCCCTTCCCGCCATTCCACGTTGAATGGTGGAACGTTCACCGGTCGAGCATCGTCGGTTACTTCGTGAGACGATCGATACGAACCTGAAGGGGTGAGCACGGTGTGGACTTATCCGCAGTCGGATCGGAGAGAAGGACTCGGAAGTGCAACCACAACTCACATTCGACGAGATTCTGGAATTCCTTGAGTGCAGGCCTGACGAGACTCGGACGTACCAGGTGCCGAGCGGGTCTATCTCCAGGCTCGCGTGCGACGAGGCAGCGGGTATGCGAGAGATGGACGAGGCCGAGACATTGAAGCTGGCCGAGTATCTCGAGGTACCCGCCCAGGATCTCAGAGGGCCTCTGAAGGTCGTTGACGTTCGGTGCCCATCGTGCACACGCCGCCTGTCCTTCCTCGACTTTGCAAAAACAGCGGTCGAATTGGGAGCGCACGGGAAGGAGGACCTACGTCATGTGCTAACCGGCAAGAGTGGTGAGTGGATCACCATTCGCGGCCGGGACGGAGGTCGCCCGGTGAACTGCGCCCAGTGCGGCCACGACGTTCCACGCCCGATGGCCGGCTGCTATTCGGAGTACTCGTCCTCCGACTACGCATACGCCTGACCTCTTCAGCACCCTGAAGCCACCCCAGGCGGTTTCGTTTGAATCACCTGGCAGACCAGAAGAAGATGCCGGCGATGTGCAGCCCGGCCTGCTACATGGTCGCGGTCTTCTCGTAGCGGGTGGCGATGCCCCGCCACTGCTTCAAGCGGTTGATGCAGTGTCGGCCAGGGGTGTCCGGCCTGGTGCGGGGCCGTCCTCGCCGTCGAGGAACGCGAAGGCGGGCCGTGACGTGTGTGAAGGCGGGTGCATCGCCGGCCTGTCCGGCGGTGAGCACGAAGCGGCGGGCTGACGCGCGACACGGACCGGTCCCGGAGGGGCCGTGCTGCGCGCCCCTGGGACCGGTCGCGCTCGTGTCAGCAGTTGGTGACGGGTGTGCCGTTGTACAGGTTGCTGTCGGTGACGCCGTCGGTGACGCTCCTGAGGTAGTAGCCGCAGGTGGGTCGGTTCTTGAAGTCGAAGGTGTGGCCGGAGGTCAGGCGCCAGATCTTGAAGTCGGAGAAGGTGAGGGGCTGTCCCGCGACGGCCTTCTCGGGGGTGTGGTCGCCGAGGACGACATAGGTGTCGGCACCTGAGAGGGTTGCCAGACCGTTCTTGTCGATGAAAAGGGAACCGCCCTCTTCGACACCCACGCCCCACGCCCTTCCGCCCGAGGTGAGTCCGTCCTTGAGCGCGCGGGCGACGAAGGCCATGGTGCGGCCCATGCGGTCGCGGGTGACGAAGTGGGAGTCGTTGATGGTGCTGGCGTAGTTCGGCCAGTCGAACATGCCCGTGGTGAACGTCGCGTACGGGTCATAGGGGTTGGCCAGAGCCTCGCTGGAGGTGATGCTCCCCTGACAGGCGTCGTACACGACGGAGCTGTTGATGTGGTGGCCGGCGCTGCCCCCGCCGGAGCCGCCACCCTTGGCGACGACCGACTGGACGGAGGCGCGGAGCGAGGTGGACTTCCAGGCCGCGTACTTGCACTGGTCGCCGCCGGCGAAGTAGACGAATTCCGCGTTGCGGATGTCGGTGTTGGCCTGCGCGTTGTTGCCGTCACTGGCCTTGGTGAGCGTCCACGTGGTGCAGGAGTTGACACCGCTGAGGCGCATGACCGCATCGCACTCGGGTGTTCTGCTGCCGGAACCGGGTGCCGACGCCGCCAGCACCACCACGTCGAGCGAACCGGTTCCGCCGCGGATGGCGTCGACGGCCTTGGCCGTGGAGGCGGAGACGATGCCCCCGGAGCCGTTCATGGTGAAGGCGGGGCCCGACCAGATGGCCCGGACGGCATCCGCGGAGCTGCCGAGGCGGATCCGGCCGGCGGCGGCCTCCGCGGGATCGGCCTGGACGAGCCCGCCGGCGATGACCGCGAGAGCGGCCACGAGACATGCGGCGATGCGGCGGGCGTGGTGGGTGGGGTGGGCGTGGTGGGCGTGGTGGGTGTGGTGGGGGAACGGACGCATGGGTCCTCCGTGAGCAGCGGTGAGGGGAACCGCAGCGAAGCGGCGAAGCAGCCACTGCGGCTTGCAGCAACGGAAAGTACAGGCCTCGCACCAACAGCGATAGATGTAACGCAGAATGTGGGCCGCCGAACCTCTGAAGCATCGATTGGGCAGATGAGAGCCCTGGGTGCGCGCGCTCGTCGACAGATCGCGGACCGTTACTGCTATGAAACCTGAGTTACATCTAGCCAACTACAGGCCATCCGTGTAATTTCCTGGCATGCCAGACGGTGACGCACGCAGTCGTCGCCGGCCGATCTTCCGAGAGGGTTACCTGTGATGCCAACCCCGTCCCTCCGTCGCGTGTCGACGGCCTCCGCCCTGTCCGTGGCGATCCTCATGACGGTCTCGGCCTGCGGGGACGACGCCTCTGGCGGTGCCGCCGAGGCGCCCGCCGCCACGGTGGCCGGAGTCACGATCGCCAAGGACGCGGCGCTCCACGCCGCCCTGCCCGAGGAGATCAGGGAGTCGGGTGTGGTGCGCGTGGCCACCGATGTCCCGTACGCGCCCTTCGAGATGTTCGTGACCGAAGGCAAGCCCGAGCTGACCGGTCTCGACTACGACCTGGGTCAGGCGCTCGGCGCGAAGCTGGGCGTGAAGTTCGCGTTCACGCCGCAGAAGTTCGACGGCATCGTGCCGGCCATCCAGGCCGGAAAGTTCGACGCGGCGATGTCGGCGATGACCGACAACAAGGAACGGCAGGCGGTCGTCGACTTCGTCGACTACTCCGTCTCCGGGTCCGGGATCATGGTCGTCAAGGGCAACCCCGAGAAGATCACGACCCTGGACGACCTGTGCGGCAGGAAGGCCGCGGTGCAGGCGGCGACCAACCAGCTGGACCTCCTCCAGGAACACCAGGCGAAGTGCAAGGCCGCGGGCAAGGCCGAGATCGACATCCAGACCTTCCCCAAGGACTCCGACGCCCAGCTCGCCCTGCGCTCCGACAAGGTCGTCGCCCAGGTGCAGACGAAGCCCGCCGCAGGCTGGACGGCCAAGACCGCCGACAGCGGTAATGCCTTCGAAGTCGTCGACGACCCGGCCGCCGCCGGCGGCTACGGGGCCTCGCCCAACGGGATCGCCGTGTCCAAGAAGCTGCCGCAGCTCAGCGACGCGATCCAGAAGGCGCTGCAGGCCCTGATCGACGACGGAACCGTCACCAAGATCTTCGACAAGTACGGTGTCGCGTCCATCGCCGTCAAGGAGGCCACCAAGAACGCGGCGGTGGACTAGACATGACCACCACCACGGCTCCCGCGGACCTCGACCGTGCGGCGCCCGAGCAGCTCACGGTCGTTCCGCTGCGCCACTACGGCCGCTGGATCGCGGCCCTCGCGGCGGTCGCCGCCCTGGTCGGCGTGGCCGGATCGCTGGCGAAGAACGGCAATCTCCACTGGGAGATCATCGGCCACTATCTCTTCGCCGACCTGATCTTCTCGGGACTGGCCACCACCCTCTGGCTCACCGTAGCGGCGATGGCCCTCGGGCTCGCCCTGGGCACATTGGTAGCGGTGATGCGCCTGTCGGCCAATCCGGTGCTGTACGGGATGTCCTCCCTCTTCGTCTGGTTCTTCCGGGGCACACCCCTGCTGGTCCAGATCATCTTCTGGGGGTACGCCGCCGCCCTCTACCAGTACGTGATGATCGGTATCCCGTTCACCGACATCACGTTCTTCCGGATCGAGACCAACACCCTGCTCACCCCGGCCGTCGCCGCGCTGCTGGCCCTGGGGCTCAACGAGGCCGCCTACGCCTCGGAGATCGTCCGGGCCGGCATCCAGTCGGTCGACACCGGCCAGACCGAGGCGGCCCATTCCCTCGGCATGCGGCCGGCACTGACGATGCGGCGGATCGTGCTGCCCCAGGCGATGCGGGTCATCATCCCGCCGATGGGTAACGAGACGATCAACATGCTCAAGATGACCGCCCTGGTGTCGATCATCTCGGCGCACGACCTCATGTCCAACATCCAGGCCGTGTACGCGCAGAACTACCAGGTCATCCCCATGCTCGTCGTCGCCAGCCTCTGGTACCTCGGGCTGGTCACCCTGCTCAGCATTCCGCAGGCCTGGCTGGAACGCCGGTACGGGCGCGGCACGGGGCGAGGCGGCCACGTCTCGCCGCTGCGCCGCATGCTCGCCGGAGCCCTCACCCGGCCCGCTGTTGCGAAGAAGGACACCGAGGAGGCGGTCCGGTGAACGTCCCCATGGTCCACGCCCAGGGCGTGCGCAAGCACTTCGGGAAGCTCGAAGTCCTCAAGGGCATCGACCTGACCGTCGAACGCGGGCAGGTGTGCTGTCTACTGGGGCCCTCCGGCTCGGGCAAATCCACCTTCCTGCGCTGCATCAACCACCTCGACAGGGTCGACGGCGGCAGACTCGCGGTCGACGGCGAGCTGGTCGGCTACCGCCAGAGCGGCCTCCGGCTCCATGAACTGCGGGAGAAGGAAGTCGCCGCGAGACGCCGTGACATCGGCATGGTCTTCCAGCGGTTCAACCTCTTCCCCCATATGACCGCTCTCGACAACGTCATGGAGGCCCCGGTCAACGTCTGCGGGGTCGACAGGACGCGGGCCAAGGCCGACGCCCAGGACCTGCTGGAGCGGGTGGGCCTCGGCGACCGGGCCGGCCACTACCCGGCACAGCTGTCCGGCGGGCAGCAGCAACGCGTCGCCATCGCCCGCGCCCTGGCCATGAAGCCCAAGCTCATGCTCTTCGACGAACCCACCTCGGCGCTCGACCCCGAGCTCGTCGGGGACGTGCTGGACGTGATGCGGCAGCTCGCCTCCGACGGCATGACGATGGTCGTCGTGACCCACGAGATCGGCTTCGCACGCGAGGTGGGTGACACCGCCGTCTTCATGGACGACGGAGTAGTCGTCGAATCCGGAGATCCCCGCCAGGTCCTCGTCGAGCCCCAGCAGGAGCGCACCCGCGCGTTCCTCTCCAAGGTCCTGTGACCGCCCCCTCACGGGAGCAGCCCCGCACCACCACGCTGCTCCCGTACGCCGAAGCGCGCCTTGAACGCTATCTGGCCGACCTGGCCCACCTGGTCGCCATCGACTCGGGCTCCTACAGCCCCGCCGGCGTGAACCGGATGGCCGACTGGACCCGGGACCGGCTGCTCGGGCTCGGATTCGACGTCGAGCGCATCACCCCGGCTCCCACCCATGGGCACCCGGTCGGCGACGTGGTCATCGCCCGCAAACGAGGCGAGCTGCCCGTCGCCGAAGGCGGCAGGCGCGTCCTGCTCGTCGCCCATCTGGACACCGTGTTCGAGGACGGCACCGCGGCGACACGGCCCTTCGCGCTCGACGACCGCATGGCGCGGGGGCCGGGCGTCAGCGACGACAAGGGCGGACTGCTCGCGGGACTCAGCGCTCTGGAGATCCTCGACCGGACCGGAGCCCGGCAATACGCCGAACTCGTCTTCCTCGCCACGCCGGACGAGGAGATCGGCTCACCCGCGAGTCGCCCGGTGACGGAGGCGGCGGCGTGCGGAGCCCATTTCGCTCTCGCCCTGGAATGCGCGCGGGAGAACGGCGACGTGGTCATCGCCCGCAAGGGCGTCGCCGACTTCCGGGTGACGGTCACCGGCCGTGCGGCGCACGCCGGCATCGAGCCGGAGCGCGGGGCGAACGCCGCCCTGGCGGCCGCCCACCTGGTCGTGGCCCTCCAGGCACTCAACGGCCACTGGGACGACGTCACGGTCAACGTAGGCGTCGTGCGCGCGGGGACCCGGGCGAACATCGTCTGCCCGGAGGCCGAACTGCGGGTCGAGGTGCGGTCGGCCACCGCCGCAGGCATCACAGCGGCCAGGTCCGCGATCCAAGCCGCCGCCGCACGGCCCGCCGTACCCGGCACCACCGCCAGGGTCGAGCAGCTGGACCTGTGCCCGCCCATGGAGGACACACCCGCCTCGCGCCGCATGTTCGACCGGGCCAGGAGGATCGCCGCGGACCTCGGAGTGCCGCTCGGCGGCGCGGCGACGGGCGGCGTGGGGGATGCCAACTTCATCGCGGGTATCGGCGTACCCACCCTGGACGGGCTCGGCCCGGTCGGCGGCGCCGACCACACCCCCGAGGAATGGCTGGACACCTCCACCGTCCCCGTCCGCGTCGCGCTCCTCGCATCCCTCGTCGCCGAACTCGGCGACGGCCGCGCCGGCTGACGCCCCCATTCACCCCGTACCGGTTTGACCGCGCCATTGCCCGGTACGGGGCCCGGCCCCGCCGGCCCGGTCCTCCACCACGCACCGGGCCGGCGGCCCGCGCCGGGACCGCGGCGGGCCGGCGCCGCCGCGGTCCCGGCCACTACCGACCCCCACCCACAGGAGGCATCCCATGCGCGTCCCGACCGGAGCCCGCCGCACCACCCTGGCGGGCGGCACCGCTCTCCTGCTCACGCTCGCCCTCGCCCCGTCGGCCGGTGCCGACAGCCCCCGCCGTGCCGACGGCCGGGGCTCCCTCGTCCTCGTCGGCGGCGGATTGAAGGCCGACAACACCCAGGTCTACGGCGAGATCATCAAACGGGCCGGAGGAGCCTCGGCGAGGATCGGAGTGATCACCGCCGCCTCCGTACCCGCCAGCCAGGACCCGCACGCCTCCGACCCTGACGCGTGCAGCAACTCGGAGTGCAACGGCGCTTACTACGCAAACCAGTTCGAGCGGCACGGCGCGGCCGACGCCCAGTGGATCCCCGTGGACCTCGACCACATCGCCAATTCCGACTCCGACGAGGTCGTCCGGCAGGTCAAGTCCATGACGGGCTTCTTCTTCGGTGGCGGCGACCAGTACCGCTACGTCACCACCCTGCTCCACGGCTCCGCCCACACCGACTCCAAGGTCCTCGCCGCGATCCGCGCCCAGCTCGCCGCCGGCGCGGTCGTATCCGGCTCCAGCGCCGGAGCGCAGATCGCCGCCGGAGCCGACATGGTGACGGGAGGCGACTCGTACGAGGGACTGCGCGACGGCAGCAGCCCGGGCTACTTCGACGACGCGACCCGGCTCGGCTACCTGCCTGCCGGCGGCTTCGGGTTCCTGCGCTCCGGACTGATCGACACCCACACCGGCGCCTACGGCCGCGAAGGCAGAGCCCTGCGCCTCGCCGCGGACACCGGAAACGACCGCGTGTACGCACTGGAGGAGAACACGGCCCTCATCGTGGAGGCTCCCCGCACGCCGCACGAGCGCCTGCGCGTTCTGGGTCCCCGAGGAGTCGCCGTCCTCGACCTCCGTCAGGCCCGCCCCGGGAGGACCTCCTCCGGAGGGTGGTCCCTCACCGGTGCCCGCTACAACTACCTCACCGACGGCGACGAGTACGACCCGAACCGGTGGCGCGTCCTGCCCGCCCCCGGCAAGCGGCCCCTGATACCGACCTCCACCTCACCCGTCCCCGCCAACCCCGACGTGTTCTGTTCCGCGGCCAACCCCGCGGGCGTCCCGTACTCCTTCCTGGGCACCGCGCGCGCCCTCGCGGCCAGCAGTACCCAGCGCACCGCGGCCGCGGCCACCTTCGAGAGCGGACCCAGGTTCACCGTCACCTTCAGCAAGCAACCCGGATTCACCGCCTGGACCGGTGACGGCGCCACCGCGCGCACCATCATCGGCCTGCGGACAGCCGTCGCTCCGCAATGACTCCGCCCTGACCTCACTCCGGGTGACCGGGCCGGCCGGACACCGGGAGGGGATCCGGCCGGCCCCACCCCCCGACCAGCGGCAGTAGGCTCGACCCGCCACCTGTCACTTGTCACTTGTCACTTGTCACCTCGATACCGACTCCCGAAGGGAGATCCCGCGCATGGCCCCTGGCACGCTCGCCGACGAGATCCGCCTCAAGCTGGGCGACGTCAGCCCCGCCGAACGCAAGGTCGCGCGCGTGCTGCTCGCCGGCTACCCGTCAGCGGGCTTCGAAACCATGGCCGTGCTCGCGGAGCGGGCGGCCGTCAGCGCCCCGACCGTCCTGCGGTTCGTCAACCGGCTCGGATACCGGGGCTTCCCCGACTTCCAGGCCGCGCTGCGGGCGGAGCTCGACGAGCGCAACGCCTCCCCGCTCTCCCTCTACGAGGCCACCGACTACGGGCGCAGCAAGGGCGGGCCGGGCGAGGACCTCTCGCTCCTCCAGCGGGGCAGCAACGTTTTCAGCGGCGCGGTGGCACAGACCCTCGCCGAGCTGCCCCCGCACGACCTCGAACACGCGATCAGACTGCTGTCCGACGGCAAACGCCGCATCACCCTGGCCGGCGGACGCTTCACCAACCTCTTCGCCCAGTACCTGGGCCTGCACCTCATGCAGCTGCGCGACGACGTACGGTTCCTGCCCGACCGCGATGTCGAACGCACCGCCGTGTTCGCGGCTCTCCACCGGCGTGACGTCCTCGTCGTCTTCGACTACCGGCGCTACGAGCAGGACAAGGTGGCGATGGCCGAACTCGTGCAGGCCCAGGGCGGAAAGGTCATCCTCTTCACCGACATGTGGCTCTCACCCGCGTCCACCCACGCCGAGGTGGTCCTGCCCAGCCAGGTCGCGGCCCCCTCCCCGTACGACAGCCTGGTCCCCACCCTCGCCGTCATCGAGACGGTCGTCGCCGGAGTGCTCACCGCTCTCGGCGAAGACGCCCACCAGAGGATGCGGCACGGTGAGGACACCGCCCGCCGCATGGGCCTGTACTGACGGAGACCTCACCTGCCGGCCCGTCGGTGTTCCTCGCCCGTGCGGGTGACAGGTTCCCGGTCCGCCGGTTTCCGGACCGGCGGTCGCCCGCTGGACGGACAGCGGGGGCACCGCCTACGAACCCGGACCGCCTGACAGCGGAAAGCCGCCCTCCGACCGAGATGTCGCATCGGTCAGGAGGGCGGCAGTCTGTCAGTGCTCACACGTCGGCTCAGGCGTCGAGCGTGAGTGCATCCGGTGTCCTGGTCAGGAGGGGTCGCCGTACTGGAGGCCGCGGCCGTTGGTGCCGATGTAGACGCGGCCGAAGACATCGGGGTCGCCGGTGATGACGCCGACGCCGCCGATGGCGCCCCACTGATGGGCGTCGTCGTTGACGCGGAGCCAGGTGGCGCCCTTGTCGGTGGAGCGGAAGACGCCGGTGACGTCCTTGACGGTGCCGAGCAGGTAGAGGGCCTGGTAGGAGGCGCCGGGTGCGGCCTTGCCGAAGCCGAGGGCGGAGGCGGACTTCACCGTGGTGAGCGCGGTGAAGGTGCGGCCGCCGTCGGTGGAGCGCAGCAGCCCCTGGCCGCCGTCGGCGATCCACAGGTCTCCGGCGATGCCGGGGACGGCCGTGAGCCGGCCGGCGGGCAAGCCGGTCGCCCGGGCGGTGAAGGTCGCCCCACCGTCGGTGCTGGCGTGCAGCGTGCCGCGGAACAGGGAGTAGAAGGTTCCGGCCGAGGAGCGGTCGGCGACGACGACGACGTCGGTGCCCAGTCCGCTGACCTTCGACCAGCTGGCCCCCTTGTCGGTCGAGCGGTACGGGACCTGGCCGGCCTGGGTCCAGACGATGGTCGAGCCGTCGGCCGCGAGCGCGACACGGCCGTCCTGGGCACCGGCCACGGGCTCGGCCTTGAAGCCGTTCCAGCTGGTGCCGCCGTCGGTGGAGTAGGCGCCGTCCTGCGCGCCGCCGCGGCCGACGCGGACCATCATCGAGGGCATGGACTGGGCGAAGTCGATGTCCGTGCTGTTGGTCATCATCGGATTGCCCAGCCGCCCGGCCGGGACCTTGTTCAGGTCGTCGTGGCGGAAACCGCCCTGGTCGCCCATGGCGGTGACGACGGCGGCACCGCCGGGCGGGGCGATCGCGTCCATCAGCGCGGTCTCCTCCAGCCCCCGCGCCCCCGCGGTCCAGTGGCTGGTGCCGCCGCTGTCGGTGGCGTGGGCGTCCTTGCTGCGCCAGATGCCGTTGCCGGTGCCGTACAGCACGTGCCCGGAGTCGAAGGGGTCGATGGCCAGAGCGGTCATCCAATGCCCGGTGTGGGTGCCGACGTAGGGAGCGCCGGAGGCGTTCCGCACCGACTTGTCCGCCAATGCCTTCCAGGTCGTGCCGCCGTCGGTGGTGCGGTAGATCTCGTCCTCGGGCCACCAGCGGTCGAGGGTGGTGACCATCACCGTGGACGGCTGGCGCGGGTCGACGGCCAGGCCGGAGAACCCGTAGCCGCCCTGGGACGGGGAGACGTTCTTCCACGTTCCGCCGGCCGGTGCGTACTTCCAGACCGATCCGGCCGTCACGCCGTTGGGCCCGAGGGCGTTGGTGTACGTCAGGTACAGCGAGCCGTCACCGGAGACCACGCCGTGTTGCGGCAACTGGCCCGTGGGCTGCCCGGGGACCGCCTGCCAGGTGCTGCCGCCGTCGGTGGAGCGGTACAGGGAGGTGGACGTGTCGGCGACGCCGGCGTAGACCGTATTGCTGCCTGCCGGGCCGTACGTCACGAAGGAGATGCCCGCACCGCTGCCCGCCCCGTCCTTGACGGGGAACGAGGAGACCTGCCGCCACGTCGCGCCGCTGTCCGTGCTGCGCCACAGGCCGTTCTTGCGGGTGCCGAGCAGCAGGATGCGGTTGTCGGAGGGGTCGACCACCAGCCGTTCGCCCGCTCCGCGGCCGTCCTCGTTGGCGCCCAGCTTGAAGGGGAGATCGGTGCGCTGAAAGGTACGGCCCCGGTCCGTGGAGCGCAGGATCGCGCCGTTGCCGGCCCAGTCGTTGGTGTAGGTGCCGGTCGCGAGGTAGAGCCGGCCGGGGTCGACGGGGTCGGTGGCCAGCGCGTCGATGCCCAGCAGGTTCCAGTCCTTCTCTCCGAGCCAGTCGGTCAGCGGGATCCACTGCTCGGCCGCGGCGTCCCAGCGGTAGGCGCCGCCCATGTCGGTACGCGCGTACAGCAGCCCCTTCTCCCGGGGGTTGAACACCAGTCCGGTGACATAACCGCCGCCCACCACCTGGGCGTTCTTCCACGCGTACGGTCCGGTCCCGGTGGCCGGCGCATCGGCCGTCTTCACCAGCTTCCACTGCTGGTTGGTTCTGCCATGGCCGCCGTACTGGATGACCGCCGCACCGTCGGCCGTGGAGGCTCCGGAGACGTCCAGGACCTGGCCGGTCCTGCGGGAGGTGAAGGTGACGGCGTCGGAACCGCTCACCTCGTCGATCCGCCACTCCTGGGAGGCGGAAGAGCTGTCGGTCTGCTGCTCGGCGGCAGCCGCCTGCGCGGTCGAATCGCCCGCTATGCCGAGCACTTTGCCGCTGTTGCGGTTCACCAGCTCGTAGTAGCCGTCGCCGGTGGACCGCAGCCGCCACTGCTGGTTGGCCGTGTTCTGGTCGGTCCACTGCTGGATACGGGTGCCGTCGGCGGTGGAGAAGGCGTTGACGTCCAGCACCTTGCCGCTGCGCACCGAGACCAGCTTGTAGTAGGCCCTGTCGTCGACCGTCGCGGCCTGCGAGTCGTCCTGCACGAACAGGAGGTACGGCACGACGGTGGCGGGCACACCGAGCAGCAGGGCGGTGGCGGTGCTGCGACGGCGGTGACGTCCGCGGCGCCCGGCGTTGGTGGGGTTGTTCATGGGGTGTTTCTCCTTGTGCAACCGTGGATCGGGCAGGTCAGCGCTGCAGGGTGAGGACGCCCGGCCGGTACGGCAGTTGGTCGTAGGGTCCGCCCGCGGTGGGGGACTTGCCCTGGTACAGGAACTGCAGGTTGCAGGGGTCGACGGTCATGGTCTGGTCGGGGTTGGTGCGGATCAGGTCACCGTGGCTGATGTCGTCGGTCCAGGTGGCGCCGCTGTTGGCCTTGCCCGCGAAGGGGTTGCTTTCGCTGTCAGCCTGCGGGGTCCACGCACCGCTCAGGCTGGAGGCCGTGAACGAGCGGAAGTAGCGCCGCTCGTTCGCACCCCGAGCCTCGACGATCATGAGGTACTGGTTCCGGCCCTGGACCTTGTAGACCTGGGGCGCCTCGAAGAGGTTCTTCTCCGTGTCACTCATGACCGCCGTGTACGACGAGCCGAAGTTGCCCGGGAAGTTCCCGATCGGCATGCTCGCTCGGTAGATCTTGCCGTTGTCACCGGCGAAGAACAGGTACATGTTCTTCTCGTCGGCGATCAGGGTCTGGTCGATCGGTCCGGTGCCGGATTCGGTGCGGGGGATGCTGCCGGTGAACAGCGGCTGCGGCGCGGACCAGCCGTTGGGGTCGGTGGGGTCGCTCGACGTGCGGTAGCTGAAGGGCGAGGCACCCCACTGGTACGCCAGCACCCAGATCTTCTTGGGCGCGAAGTAGAACAGGGTGGGCGCCACCGCGTTCTGGCTCATCCGGATCTGCCCGGCCGACGCCAGGTCCGACCAGTTCGTGAAGGGGCTGAACGCCATCGAGCCGTACGAGGTCCCCGACGCGCTCGACGCGTAGACCAGGTGCTGGCCGCCCAGCATCACGTGGGTGAAGTCCTTCACCGCGGCCCATCCGTTCGACGGCTGTGCGAGGGGACCCGTCGAGCTCCACTTGTACGTCGTCGGGAGATCGCACGTGCCGCTGCCCGTCCCGGACGACGCGGTCCAGGTCCACTTCTGGTTGTTGACGGCCGCGCAGGCGTACAGCTGGATCGTGGTGCCGTTCGCGGTGGCGGCGCCGACGGCGTCGAGGCACAGCCCGGACTGGACGCCGGTGATCGAGCCGTTGGTGTTGATCTTCCACTGCTGGTTGGCGCCGCCGTTGCAGTCCCAGACGATCACCGAGGTGCCGTTGGTGGTGCCCTTGCTCTTGGCGTCCAGGCACTTGTTGCCGTGCACCTTCAGTTGCTTGGCGGCGGTGTAGGTCCAGCGCTGGCCCGCCTGTCCGCCGCAGTCGTACAGGTGTGCCCGGGTGCCGTTGGCGGTGGCGGAGCCGGGGATGTCGACACAGCGGCCGGAGGCAACGCCCTTGATCTCCCCCGTACCGTCGGTCGGCTTGCCCGGGGTGGTACCGGAGCCGGAATGGAGAGCGCCCATGACGGCGGCGTACGCGGGCTTGGGCTTGCCACCGCTGTCGAACAGCAGCGGGCTCTCGCCGCCGCGCCATGAGTCGCTGTCACGGACACCCCACACCGTGATGCCGGTGCACCGGGCCACGGACAGGCAGGTGCTGACCGTGTTCGCGTAGTGGGCGGGTGCTGCCTGGGCGATGTCCAGCTCGGTGATCTGGACGTCGACGCCCAGGGCGGCGAAGCCGGCCAAAGTGGTCTTGAAGCTCGCCGGCGGGCCGCCCGCCCCGAAGTGGCTCTGGAACCCGACGCAGTCGATCGGCACGCCACGGGACTTGAAGTCCTTGACCATGCGGTAGACGCCCTGGGTCTTGGCGTCCGACCAGTTCTCGATGTTGTAGTCGTTGTAGCAGAGCTTGGCCGAGGAGTCGGCCGCGCGGGCGGTGCGGAACGCCTCCTCGATGAAGCCGTCGCCCAGCACCTCCTGGAAGACCGAGCTGCGGAGTCGTCCGCTGCCGCCGTCGGCGAACGCCTCGTTGACCACGTCCCAGGCGTAGATCTTGCCCTTGTAGTGGGTCATCTGGGTCGTGATGTGGTGGTTCATCACACCGCGCAGCGTCTGCGCGTCGCGGATGGAGCCGACCCAGGCGGGGAGCTGCGAGTGCCAGACCGTGGTGTGGCCGCGCACGCGCTGGCCGCGTGCCAGGGCACGATCGACGATCCGGTCCGCGGGGCCGAAGTTGAAACGGCCGCGGGACGGTTCGACGGTGTCCCACTTCATCTCGTTCTCCGGGGTGACCATGTTGAACTCCCGGTCCGCGATCGCGGTGTACGCGGAGTCGCCGAGCCTGCCGGCGGCCACCGCCGTGCCGAAGTACCTGCCCGAGGGACCGGCCTGGGTGCCCAGGCCCGCGGCTCCGGCGGAGCCGGGGAGGAGCGTCACGACGCCGGCCACCAGCGCCGTGGCCGACAGTCCTACCGCCCATGTCCGGCGACGCCGGCGGAGTCGGTGCAGGCCCTTCATGATTCTCCTCCGAGGTCCTGCGTACCGGCCGTTCCGGGTTCGTGGGTGTGTTGCGTCATGTGAGGGGCTTTCTTCAGGGGATACGTCGGTGAGGAGTCGGGACCCTGCCGCGTCGGCACGTCATGACGGCGGCGGGAAAGACACCCCTGAAGTGGAGGCTTGCGAGCACGCGGTCGCGTAACAGAAAAGTGGCGCCGCCCGCGGGATTGCCCCGTGATGCATCTCGCAGGCAGAAAGCGTTATGCCGGGCGCCGTGGGCTGGTCGCGCCCGCGGGAGAGGGGCGTTGCACCGATCCGCGGTGAACGCCGGCCACGGCGTGGTGCAACCGCGGGACATACTGCTGGAGGATCACCAGCTGGGACCCTGCGACCCGGTCGGGACCGACCCGAGGAGTGGTGCTCAGGCCCCGGGGGTGCGCACGATGAAGGAAGCCTGGCCGGCGAAGGCCCGCGTACCGTCGGAGCCGTCGAGCCAGATGCCACCGTCGCGGTGGCGGAGGACCGTTCCGGGATAGTTGTGCGATTGCAGGGTCACGGACCCGGCGACCGCCCCGGGACGCGGACAGAAGGTGGCGTCTTCACGGAACAGTGCGCTGCCGTCGTCGGTGCTCAGCCGCAGCCGCAGGTAGTGGTGCCGAAGATACCGGCCGTCCGCGGCGCGGAAGGTGACGCAGCGCGTGTCGGCCAGTCCCCCGACAACCGTGAAGGCGACCCGCTGTCGTGCCTGCGCGCCGCTGGACGCGGCGACGCTGCCGAGCGACGCGAAGTCGCCCGTATACGTGACGAACAGGCCGGGACTGTCCGCGGACTCCAGCGACTGTGCGCCCAGCGGAACGGTGCCCTCGACGGCGGACGGGCTGACCGGGGGCGGGCTCACCGGGGACGGACTCGCCGGGGACGGTCCGGCCGAGGTGGCGGTGCGCGAGGGAAGGGGCGTGGGAGTGCCGACCGTGGGAGCGGCGGTGGCGCCGGGCACTCGCGGCGCCGGTTCGGGCCAGGTCGCATAGGTGGCTGTCCCCGCGATGAGCACCGCGCCGGTCGCGAGGCTCACCAGCGGCTGAGCGGTCACCGCCTGGAGTTTGCCGATCAGAGCGCCGTGCAGACCGCCTCCCCCCGACGCCGTGCCGACGGCGACGGGGGCCGCGGCCAGCCCGGCGGCGCTCGCTGCCGTACCCGACAGCAGGCCCTTGGCGGCCAGCGCGGCGATCAGTGCGGCCGGAACGGCCAGCGTCGTGAGGCTGAGGGGCAGCAGTTCGGCCGGAACCCGTTCCGCCGACGCCTGTGTGCAGACCGGGCAGTCACGTGTGTGCCGCGCGATCCGCTTGCGCCACACCGATGCACGGTGACCGTCCCAGCCGACAACGGTCTCCCCCAGCTGCGGACAGCGCGGGTCGGTCTCCAGCGCGGCGACGATCGTCCGGCACAGTTCCAGCTGCTCCCGCATGCGTTGGAGGCGCACTCCGACGTGCGCGACCGTGAGCCCCGTCGCGGCAGCCATGTCCTCCCGGCTGAGCAGGCCGGCGCATTCCTGCCACCACAGCGACAGCAGCACCCGCTGGTCCGGGTCGAGCCACCGGCCGGCTTCGACGACCCGGCGCCGCTCGTCCGACACGTGCAGCCGCAGGATCGTCACGTCCACGGGCTCGGCGCCGGCGTCCGGTATGCGGCGTGCCTCGTCGATGACCGTGGTCCGGTCGGCGAGGGCGTGCTGCCGGTGCAGGTGGCTGTTGATCTGGCGGAGCGTGATCGACACCATCCAGGACCGAAAGCTCTCCGGGGCACGCAGGGCGGGCAGGTCACGCACCACACGCAGGAGGGTCTCCTGGACGACGTCGTCGACGTCGGCATGTCCGCTCAGCGCCCGCCCGACGATGTTGTACAGCAACGGCAGGTACGCGGCGATCAGCTCCTCGCGCGCCCGCTCGTCACCGGCCTGCGCCGCGACGACCAGCCCCGCGTGGTCTGCGTCCTTGAGCCCCATTCCCACCTTCTTCAGGGGAGCGATCCGCCGAGTACGGCGGCACACCCTAGCCTTGACGAAGGCATACGGCCAAAGCGTGCGCCTCGGGCGGACGGTCCGAGCCCGTGTCGCCAGGGAAGGCCCGGCCCGGGGTGCGCCCGTCCCACTCGGCCAACAGCTCAACAGCCGGCGCTCCGAACACCGCAGCACGCCTGAGAGCTGACAGCGGAGAGCTCCACTCGTTGGCCGCCAAGCCTGAATGACGGCCCATCAGACCTCGTGCCGTCCGTGCGTCAAACGCGCGTCACGTGCGTCGAACATGCGTCAAACAGACTCAAGATCAATGTGCATTGCGTGCGTTACGGGCACTACGGGCGGTTCTTGACGCACGTCGCAGCATCCCCAGGGGCTCCCAGGCCGGCCGCCGATGTGGCGGTAGCGGCACCGTGATCAAGGTCTTATGCTGCTGTAGCCGTCCCTCCGAAGCGCCGACGAGGGCTCGGAACCCGGCACAGGTACGGAGCCCACGCCCCGCGCGGAATCTCACAGCGCACCTTGTATGTCGCGCTCCCCTCGAGTCCGGGGCGCGAGTCGTGCCTTGCACAGACAGTCTCCCGGGGTCGAGTTCCCCTGCGGCATCGCCCGTCGGCAATGCCCTGGCCGGCTTGGAACGACGTCTGGCTGTGATCTCGCTTGTACCAAGTCCGCTGACCAGGAAAACTCGGGTGCGCATCTGGATGGTTGACGAGGGGGCGGGCATGGTGCGGGCATGGACGGTACGGGGCGGACAGTCAGGAGAACGGGAGCAGGCCGCACTCTCCGAGGGGCTGGCGATCGTGGGCTGGGAGGAGCTCGGCGACCTCAGCGACTGCTCTTCATCCGACGACATCGGTGATCTGCTGGCCAAGGCGTACCCCGGTGAGGCGGTTGGCACCATCGACAACTGGAAGCGCCAGCTCTGGCGCTTCATCGGGATGGAGATCGGCGACTACGTCGTCATGCCGCGCAAGCATCTGTCGGTCGTGGCCCTGGGCCTGCTGACCGGGCCGTACGAGTATCGGGCCACAGCGTCGCCTGGCTTCCGACACGTGCGGAGGACGGACTGGGTACGCCCGGCCCTGGAGCGAGCTGCTGTTCGGGGTGATCTGCGGGACAGCATGGGGGCCTTCCTCACGGTCAGCGAGTTGAGTCGGCGCGACGCCGCGGTACGCGTACAGGCTCTCGCAGAGACGGGTGCGGACCCGGGTTACGTGGGTGACGGCGAGCCACCCAACGGCCCGGAGGGCTTGGTGAGCGATGTCCGGGACAGCGGCACCAGGCAGTTGACCGCCCGTGACCTGATCGGCTTGTGGGGGTGGAAGCGGCGGACCTCTGATGTCATCGATCTGGTGGATCAGAACCTCGCGGAGCTCGGTCTCCGGGTAGATCCTCACTTCAACGACGTGCAGTTGGACGGCCTCGTCACCGTGTATGCGGCAGAACCCACTGGCCTTGGAGAAGGCATCCATGATCAGGTCCGAGCGGACGAGCAGCGGGCGCATGCGAAAGCCGATGGCCCGCGTGACCGTGACCTGACCTGGCGGATCGGCAACCTTCCCTTCGTTCGGGAGGTTGTGACGGTCCGGAGGGACGATGCACTGAGCCGGGCGATCACCCCGATGATCGAGAGCGACTTCTCCCAGCTTCCGGTCGTGGACCACAACAACGTGCTGCGTGGAGTCGTCACCTGGGAGGGAATCGCACGGGCGCAGCTCGGCGGCAGGACTGCCACCGTGGCGAACGCCCTGGATCCGCATCCCGAGACCGCCCGGGTGGAACATGCTCTTTTCGATCGGATGGACCGCATCCAGCGGAGTGGCTTCACGATCATCGTAGACGGCGAGAACACAGTGATCGGGATTCTGACCTCGACCGACCTCGCGGGACAACTGAAGCAGCGCATCGAGCCGTTCATTCTTCTGGAGGAGCTGGAACGGCGGCTGCGCCGCCTGATCAGGCACTTCTCCACCGATGAGCTGCCGAGGGAGATCCGCAGGACGATGGAGCGCGGTCAGCATCTCAGCCTCGGCCAGTACGTCTTCCTGGTGGAGGACACCCACTGCTGGAACAAGTTGGCGTGGCCCTTCGAGCAACAGGACATCAGCCGGCGGCTGGCCACCGTGCGGGACTACCGCAATGACCTCGCCCACTGGGCAGTGGACGCACCTGCCGAGGATGCCGCGGCTCTGGCCGCTACGGGCGGGTTGCTCAAACTCCTGAAGGTCGTGGATCACGACCCGGCCGTCTGACACCTTTCCCACCAGGCTCAGCCCCCGCGGGAAAAACGCATGGGGCCGCCAGTCCGCTCCTCGTCAGGCGAGTTGCGGCGGGGCACTTGCCGGCAACCGTGTCGGTGGCCTACACCAAGGTCATCTCACATGCGCGAGATCCACTCCCGCGAGGGGAAGCAGCAGCGCCTTCGAGGACCGGGCGGCGCGCCGTGCTCGAACCGCCCCGGTCACCCGCCCCTGATGCACTGCTTCGACACCGCCGCCGTGCCGAACCTGAAGCGAGACAGACGAGGCCTCTTCTCACCTCGGTGGGAGAAGAGGTGCGAGGAAGCGGCTCGGCTCACCGTGCCAGGTGATCGCGAGCGCGTCGCGGGCGCGGGTCGCCGCGACGAAGAGCAGCGACCGGGCTCGGTGCAGTTCGCGCCGGTGGCGGCTCGGATCCGTGTGTTTCCACGCATCGACAGAGGCCCGGGGTACGAGCCCCTCGGCCGCTCCGGCGATGATCAGGCAGCGGTATTCCAGCCCCTTGAAGCGGTACATGGTGCCGATGTGGACGCCCTGGTCGCCGCGCGGCCCGTCCTGGGTGATCTCCGAAGACGTGATCCCGCTGCGCGCGAGACGGTCGCCGAGCTGGGTGACCATGTCGTTGGTCGGGACGCAGATCGCCGTGGCCTCCCGGGGCACGTCGTGCCAGGCTCGCAACTGTTCGACAACGAGGTCCATCTCCTCGTCCCAGCTGCGTGCGCCGCGGCGCGACGGCTCCGTGCCGTGGAGGACCGACCGGTAGCCGGCGAGAGTGTCGGCGTCACCGTCGAGGTCGTCGTAGTCGGCGTCACCCAGAACCCGGACGGCGTCGCGAAGGATCTCCCGGGTCGTACGGTAGCTGAGGGTCAGCCGGGAGGACCTGCCTCGGATGTGGACGCCGAGGCTGCCGAGGGTGACCTGGTTGTCGTAGATCCGCTGGTGGGTGTCGCCGACGAGGAAGATGTCATCAGGCTCGGACGGCACCATGGCCCGCAGCATCTTCCAGTGGGCGGCGCTGAGGTCCTGCGCTTCGTCGACCACGATGTGCCGGTACCGGTAGCGCAGCCAGGCACCGGAGCCGGCCTCGACGTGGAGGTTGTGCAGGCCGCCCCGCTCCTCACGCTCCTCCGCACGCCGGTCGATGCGGGCCTTGCGGGCGATCTCCAACCTGGCGGCCCGCTCGGCGACTTGGCGGTGGGTCTCCAGTCCCTTGGTCTCCAGCCGCTGGGTGAAGCGCTCGGCCAGCTGCCAGATCCCGGCCCGTTCGGCGCGGGTGACGCTGCGACCGCGCCCCGCGCGGCGGGCCTGGAAGTAGTCGCTCCGGGAAGTCACGGCCTGGCCGAGGATGACCTGGTTCCACTCGTCGCTGAGGAACTCGGCGCTCCAGCGGGTCTCCCCCGTCTCCACCAGCAGTTCCCGCCACTCACGGAGGGCCGCCGTGTCGTCGATCCGCCGCTTCGTGCTGCCCGGATCGGCCTCGCTGACGATTCGGGTGGCGAGCTGGTCGACATGGGCGATGTCGACGCGCGCCAGGACGTCGGGGCCGCCCAGGGAGAGCAGCCGGGCCCGCAGGTCGACAGCGAGGTTCCGGTTGAAGGTGGTGAGGAGAATGGGCTTGGTGTGGCCTGGGGGAAGTTGGCTCACCAGATGGCGGACGCGGTGGAGGGCGACGATCGTCTTGCCTGTTCCGGGCCCACCGCCGACCCTGGCGGGACCGGAGTACCGCCGCCGGACGAGTTTTTCCTGGGTGGGGTGGAGGAAAATCTTCCAGCGGCCGAAATCGCGCTCCTCCAGGATGCTCTGCAGGGACTCGTCGTCGGTGATCACCACGGTCTGGGAGCGGTCGAGGGCCGCCTGCCAGTCGTCTGCGTCGAGGTTCTTTTCGGGCTCGGTCACCGCAACGGGCGCGGTCACCTGCTCCATGACCTCTTCGTACGGGATGCCGTCACGCAGCCGGAGGAGGACCTCCCCGGTGTGGCGGGGCGCGTACTCGGCCAGGCCGAGCAGTTCGTCGTCCGTGGTGAGCTTGCGGACGATGGGGATGAGTGGCTCGGTGACGCCGAGGTCGGAGAGCTGCCGGTCGGTGTAGGCACCGAAGAGCGGCTCCTCCGGCGGCTGCGGTCCGGCCGGTTCTGGGGCGGGAACAGAGGGCTGGGCCGGCACCGGCGCGGGCGCGGCGGGCGGTGTGAGGCCGCGGCGCAGCAGGCTCTCCTCGACGACCTGGAGGTCTACGTACTCGATGGCGCCGGTGATGTGGTTGATGCCGTAGTTGAACCGGTCCAGGTTCTTGTGGACATGCCCGCGGTGCTTGACCGAGACGAGCAGCCAGTCGTCACCGCCGAGGCGGATCATCAGCGCCCGCCACTCCCGGTTGACGCGCGCCGACCAGAGGCGGTCGTGGCCCTCCAGCTGCTTGAGGTCGAATCCGCCGGCGTCGGGATTGCGGCGGAAGTCGTGCTGGAACTTGTAGAACGCCCCGAGGACCGCGCGGTCCAGCTTGACGATCTCCTTGTCCGCCTTGTCGAGCAGGCGCAGGGTCACGCCCGTCCGCGGCGTGCTGGTGACCGTCATCGCTCGTTCTCCCCAGGGTCGTTCGTGGTTCCGGCCGCGTCGCCCCGCACCAGCGTGGCGAGTTCGTCGGCGTTCCATTCCGTGGCTGTGCGGACCTGCCAGCCCGCGTCGCGGTAGGCCGCGTCCCGTTGTTCCGCATCGATGTCCCGGCTGCTCCCGGGGTCCGGGCGATGGGCGAGGACGACGCCCACGCGCCGGGCGGGCCAGGCGAGTTCGGCGGGCCAGGCGGCCGCTCCGAGTTCGTAGCCGGCCGCGGGAGCGGGAACCCCCCGGTCGGCCAGAGCGCGGGCGAGCCCGTCGAGCCCCGGATCCTCGACGAGGAACTCGATGACCTCGTCCCAGCCGGGATCACGGGCGAGCGAGGCGGCAGCGGTCTCCTGCCGGTCCACCGTCGGCTCGGGGGCCTCCGGTGCCGGCATGTGCGCGCGCCGCTGGGAGGTGAGCCAACCGGCTCCGCCGGTGACCGCCAGTTCGGCCGGTTCGAATCCGGGCAGCATGCCGGTCGTGAGCTGGACCCCGTCCCCCTCCCCCGCGTCTAGGAACTGGATCAGGTTGCTCCAGTAGAGCCACGCCTGCCAGCGCCGGCGATGGGCGGTCTCGTCGGACGCGACCGTGTCGGGGCTGTCGTCGAGGACGGTCAGAGCCGTCCAGACCGCTCCGCTCTGCCCCCTCCTCAGGTCGAGCGCGATCGTGAGCGGGCATCCCGAGGCGTCCCGGGTCGCCATGACCTGGACGGCTCCCTGCCCGCCTGCCAGCCGTCGCCCGTGCAGGGCCTCGCTGATCCTGCGCCCGGTCTCCGCGCCGTCGGCCAGCGCCCGGCTGGTCGCCGAAACGGCCGCAAAACCGGCGAGGGAGCTCTGGACACGGCGCCGCCAGGCGTCGGGGTCCGGGTCGGTGAGGTATCCGATCAGCGTCTCGACCGGGTTGGCCCATACCAGGCGTGTCAGGTCGCGGGTGTCGCCCGCGTGCATGCGCCGGTGGACGTCCATGGCGGTCTTCTGCGCGGTGTTCGGGTACGGCTTCCACACCGGGTCGGCCTGTGTACCGGAGCGTCCCGTCCAGGCCTGTACGTCGTCCCACGTGAGCTGGAAGACCTGCCACCCGTTCGCGCGCAGCCGGGTGCGCTTCGCCGCGTCCTCCTCGGCGGTGAGGTGGACGGGGCTCGCGTGGTAGCGGTAGCCGTCGAGGTAGACGGCCACCTTGCGGTCGTCGTCCGTGCTGCGGAAGACCACGTCCGGCCGGGTGAAACCGAGCGGAGTCTGGGTCTCCATCTCCCAGCCGCGGACGGTCCCGTCGGGCGCGGTGAAGCGCAGGTTGGTGTCCCTGGTGCCGTCGGCGGTGAGCGCGGTGCGGACGCTGACGTCGTCCACGCGCTCGGCCCATTCCAGCAGCCCGCGCCGGAAGAGGGCCTCCAGTTCGCTCTCCACCTGGTGCACGAGGGTGATGTCCCCGGTGGTGGCCACGGGTTCGGTGCTCCAATGGTCGGCCGTGCGGCCGAACAGCTCGCCGAGCATGTCGAGGGCGTGCTCGCGGCTCACGAGTTCGTACTCGCCGTCGGTGACGTGGCGGAGCAGGCAGCGGTGACAGGCGGGCCGGCCCTGGCCTGCGCACACGCAGGTCTCGATCACCTGCCGTGCGTCCTCCAGGACGCCCCGCAGGCCGTCACGGCCGGCGAGGCGGTGCAGGTATCCGGTGCCGCCGGGCAGCGTGTCGTACAGGACGAGGAAGTGGCGGCGCAGCGGGCTCTCGCCGCCTTCCTCGGGCATGGAGTCGGTGACGACCGCGAGGTGGTCGGGGTCGCCGCCGTAGCTGCGGGCGATTCCTGCCAGCAGCAATGCCTTGAAGGACGCGAGCCGTTCCCTGGTGTGGGCGGTGACGGCGGGGATGAGGATGCGCAGGGCGTCGGTGCGCAGCTCGTGGGCGAGCAGCACCCGCTCTCCTCGGCGTGCGACGTCGGCTCCTGCTCGTCGCCGGGGGCACCAGGGTCGGTGGTAGCGAGCATGGGCCGTCGTGTCGGAGGCGTCGTGGGCGGTGGGGCCGCCGTCCGGGTCGGCGAAGCCGCACGCGTCGCAGACCCAGAACGGGTTGAGGCGGACTTCCTGCCCGGCGAAGGTCGAGTCGGTTCCCCCGTCCACGCGGGTGGCTCCGACGTTGATGTGCCGGACCAGGGCCTGACGGGTGAACTCCCATCCGAAGGTGGCGTGTTCGTGCTTCCATGCCTGTTCGATGTCGTGCGCGTCGATGTCGACGGCCGGGACGACGGTGTAGTGCCGTCTCTCGCGCTCGTCACTGTCGTCGCGTACGCGGACGTCGTCGCGTTCGTCGCGGGAGGTGACGCGGCGCGGTACGAGGACCTTGTGCAGGCAGCCGATGTCGCCGATGGCCGCGGACCGGCAACGGGGGCACGCGGAGGGGTCGTCTTCGGCGCGGTGGGTGCGGACGTGTCCGCAGTCGGGGCAGACGCGCCACCAGAGCCAGGCCGGGCGTCCGGGGCTGCCGATGTCGAGGCCGGTGACGCGGTGCTTGTACCCCTGGACGTAGTAGTGGTTGCCGGGGGCGAACTCGGCGAGGGCGAGGCGGGCGGGGCGGCTGTGCCGCAGCGTCTTGCTGTGGTTGGTGCGGCCGTCGTCGGCGGCCTTCTCCGTCCAGGTGAGCGTGGCCTCCAGTTCGGTGGTCGAGTCGATCAGGCTGTAGTTCGGCAGCAGGCCGAGGTCGACCAGGGCCCCATGGGCGGTGGTGCGGCTGATCTCCCGGGACACGCGTGCCACGTCCCGGCGCTCGGCCCGCAGCTCGCGTCCCTGCCGCTCGTGGTCGGGGTCGCCGGCGACGAGCAGCCCGTGGGCCCGGTCGATGGCCTCGATACGGCCCTGGAGTTCGCTACGGCGATCCTCCCAGCGCCTGCGTGCCGCGTCGAGGGCCGCGCCGAGTCCGTCCTCGCCGAAGTCGGTCGCGTAGGTGACGAGGGCGGCGCGGGCCTGGGGGCTGACTCCGGTGCCCCGGCTCTCGTCGTGGGGAGGGAACAGGTCCAGGAAGCCCTGCACGAGCTGTGGGCCGGCGGCGAGCGCGGCTTCGGCGAACTCGGCCTGCCACGCCGAGGCGCCGAAGAGTTCGGTGGCGCGTCCCGGCAGGGGCCGCAGGGGTGTCCCGTCGGGTGCGGTCAGCCGTCCGGCGCCGGCGAGGTCGAGGAGGTGGGCCAGGTACTGGCGTCGCAGGATCTCGGCGGCGGACAGGTAGCAGCCGGGCGGCAGGACCTCTCCGGCGATCATGAGCCGGGGGTCTTCGAGGTAGTAGCGGTCGCGCGGGCCGCGGTCGACCATCGTGAGCAGGTAGGCGTTGCCGGTGGAGCGCCCGGCGCGGCCCACCCGCTGGATGTAGTTGGCCGGTCCCTTCGGCAGCGAGGCGAGGACGACGGCCGACAGGTCGCCGATGTCGATGCCGAGTTCGAGGGTGGGGGTACAGGACAGCACCTGCGGGTTGGCGTAGTGGACGCGGGTGCCCTCGCGGAACGCCTTCTCCACCGCCTCCCGCTTGGCGCGGCTGAGGGTTCCGGTGTGCTCGGCGGTGTTGATGGTGAAGACGCCGGCCCCGCGGTACATACGGCGGTAGAAGTCGTCCGTGAAGTCCCGCTGCCGCAGTCCGCTGTCCAGGTCTCGGCCGGTGCCGAGGGTGCCGCCGCACCGGTAGCGGGGGCACGGCTGCCCGTGCCACTGGTCGGCGAGGTCGGGGTGGATGGTCTGTTCCCAGAAGCACCGGGGGCAGTGCGCGGTGGCGTCGGGCAGCGTGTCGTCGGCGAGGGCCCGGACCTGGATGTGACCGGGCTGGAGTCCGTACACGCGGGTGGCGCCGTCGAGCGCCGTGCGTGCGGAGACGACGCCCGTGTCGGCGAGCGCGGGCAGCAGCCGGGTCAGGAAGACGCCGGCCGCTTCGGGGCGCAGTCCGAGGGAGCGTACGGCCCAGTCCTGGTACCAGCCGAGCCGGCCAGTGAGGACGTCGAAGTCCTCGCTGCCCTGTTTGGGGGTGCCGAGCAGGAAGGCGGGGGCGGAAACGCCGCGGGGGAAGGCCGGCATCCCGGTATCCCGCCCGCCCCAGATAGCCCACCGGCGCACACCGGCCTGGTCCAGCCAAGGGTCCAGCCAGGCGTGCCGGACGGCTCCGCGGATCCGCATCCGCTCCAGCAGCCCCCGGACGAATCCGGTGTACTGGTCGGGTCCGGGCGCCGAGCCGTCGGGCAGCGCGATCTCTCCGGGGGTGGTGAGGAGGATCTCCCGTACGAGGTCGGCCACGGCGTCCGGGTCCTGGAGGGGCACGTCGGCGGCGACGGTGCGGGTGAGTTCCAGGGTGCGGCCCTGCCGGGAGCGGAGGCCGAACTCCATGACGGTGGCGAACGCAAGCCGCTGCGCGATCAGTTCCCAGGTGGCGCGGGACCCGCGGCTACGTCCGGAGAGCAGGGTGTCCACACCGCGGACGAGGTGGAGGTCCGGCGGGATGACGGCGGCCTGCACGGCCTTGCTGTCGACGACGTCCGCGATGAGGTCGGCGGCGAGGTCGTTCAGGCCGACCGGCTCGTCCTCGCCGATGCGGCTGGCGAGCAGGGCGCGCAGGGAGAAGGTGTACGAGCGGCTGGCGACGTATCCGGCACGGTGGGCGGCGTCCTGGACGGAGTCGTTGAAGAGGAGGGTCTTGTCCTCCCCCAGGTTCTTGTCCAGTTCACCGCCGGTGAAGAGCTGGGTGACGGCGGCGGCGGCGAGCGCGGCGAGGCCGGTGCCGAGGTAGCGGATGGAGTTGAAGGTGCGGCAGGCCGGGCACTGGTCGCGTTCGGCCGCCCGGTCACCGTCGAGGTCGGCGTGGACGAAGGCGGCGTTGTGCAGGGGCTTGGGCCTGCTCGGTCCCCCGCCGTCCTCCGGTGCGGTGAAGTCGGTCTCGGGCGCCAGCGGCCGGAGCTGTCCTGCCATGCCTTCCAGGACCATGACGGCGGGTCCGCCGCGCCGGCGGTCCGGTCCGGCGGCGAAGACGGCCTCGTGCACCTCCCGGGGGGTCGCGGCGATCATGTTGCGCACCCGGCGCTTGTCGCGGCCGACGGAGGCCCGGCGGATCTTCGTGGCGTTCAGGTCGAGGTGGGTGGGGTCGACTTCCGGCGAGTACGCGGCCCATCCGGAGCGTCCGCATTCGCGGCAGAACACGGCGGGCAGGAAGACCTGCGCCGGCGGCGGCGCGCTGTCGTCGGCCGGGGCGGGGGCCTGCCCGGCGGCGTCGAGCGGCACGGACGGGCCCTCCCCGTCGTACGGCGACGGCCTGGCCTCGGGGGTCCGGCCCGTACGGGCGAGCGCTCCGCCGGAGGTCACCCGTTCGTCGTCCCAGCGGAACTCGGCGCGTGCAGCGCTGATGCCGCGCAGCACACGGGAGACCGAGCGGACCCAGTGGTGGATCTCGATGGACAGCAGGGGCCGCCCGGGGTGCTTCGAGTCGCGGGCGTGCGACAGGAGGGCAAGGTAGCGGGCGAGTGCCCGGGCGGCGAGACCCGGCCGCCGCTGTACGTCCATGCCCCAGTGGTAGGCGTAGCGGGGCAGCACCTCGGTGATCTCGGCGAGGGTCCTGGGGGTGCCATCGAGGATCTCCAGGACGGCGGAGGTGAGCCGGTGGCGGCGCAGGACGTCCCCGAGCTCCTCGGGGGTGGGTCCGCTCAGACCGGTGAACGCGGCGACGAGGTCGTCCATGGCGCCCGGGTCGCGGGTGGGGTCGCCGAGGATGTCGACCTCCTGCGGCGAGGGGAACGGCAGGGAGAAGTCGCTCTCGCCGGTGAAGTCCTTCGCCGAGCGCCGGTCCTCGCCGACGACCGCGTCGGGCGGGAACGGCACGCCGAAGACCTGCTCGGCGACCTCCAGCATGCCGGGCCGCCCGGCTTCGCCCCTCCTGGCCGCCGCGGAACCGCTGTCGTCGGGACCGCTCTCGCCGAGGGTGGCGGAGGTGGCGACGGGGCAGACGGGCCCCAGGGGCCGGCCGGGTTCGGCCAGGCCGGTGACCGATCCGAGGCGGCGCAGCAGCATGGCGACGTCCGTGCCCTGGGCACCGTCGTAGGTGTGGAACTCGTCGAGCACGACGTACGCGAGCGGGGAGTCCTGCCACAGCCGCTGGTCCTCGGGCCGCTGGAGGAGCAGGTCGAGCATCTTGTAGTTGGTGATCAGGATGTCGGGCCGGGTGCGGCGGATCTCGTCCCGGTCGACGGCGACCGCAGGGTTGGCCTGCTTGAACTCCTGGGACGGCTTGTCGCCGATGTAGAGCGCGGCCCGCACGCCGGCGTCGCGCAGCCGGGTGTCCTTGCGGTCGTCGAGGCGCTTGCCGATCCGGTGGGCCTGGTCGGTGGCGAGGGCGTTCATGGGGTAGAGCAGGATCGCCTTGACGCCCTCCCGGCCGGCCGCGCGCTCCCGGAGGCAGTGGTCGAGGATCGGGACCAGGAACGACTCGGTCTTGCCCGATCCGGTTCCGGTGGTGACGAGGGTGGGCCGTGCCGGGCCGTGCAGGGTGGACAGCCGCTCCCAGGCGCGCTCCTGGTGGCGGTACGGGGTCAGGTCCGGGTGCCAGGTCAGGTGCCGCTTCCAGTCCTCGCCCTCGGCGGTCCTGAACGGCGTGCGGACGCGGAGGTAGGGGCCGCGGAAGATGCCGTCCTCGGCGTCGCTGAGGAAGCCCTCCAGGGCTCGGCGGGTGGACTCGTCGGCCAGCGCGTACGTCGTCGCGAGGTACTGGCTCAGACTGGCCCGTACCTGGTCGGCGGCGAGGGTGGGACGCACGCGCGGTTCCTCCTTGGTGCGGATGGTGCTGGTGGAGCCGGTGAGTGACCGGGCACTGCCCTACGTTAGCCGGGGCGGCGGGAGGGCTCCGGCACGGATCACTTGATGCCGAGTTTCCGCCCGACGTAGGCGATACGCAGGGTGCGCTCCTCGTGGACCAGGCGGAAGTGCATCCGGCCCGGCTTCGGCAGGAACTCGCAGTGCCAGTCGAAGAGCCGGCTCTCGCCGTCGGTGTCGGGGAACCAGCACAGTTTCCGGCGCATCTCGAACTCGGTGCGAACATCGGAACGCCACTGGGGCGCAATGGGATGCTGCGCGGGATCCCAGTCGCTGACGGCGTCCTGGAGCTCCCCGAGCCGCTCGCCTACCGGCCGCACCCACACCTCAGGCAGTTCGACGAAATGGCGCTCGGCGCCCGGCGTGAACTGGAGGAGCGGATAGAGCTCCGGCCACCGCTCCCACAGCTCACTACCGGATCGCAGGCCTTCGACGGCCTCCTGCCGGGCCGTGTTCGCGCCTCGCTCGATCCACTGCAGATGGGTGTCGACGTGCAGGGCGCGGGCCGCGTGCCGGACCTCCACCTCGGTGGAGACGGAATCGGTGTCCTCGTCGTCGTCCGTGAGCCGTTCCTGGACCAGCGTGATCCGGTCGGTGTTCCAGCGGGCTTCCAGCGGCAGGGAGATCCCGACACCGCCCAGCAGGTGTGCGTAACCCAGCCCTTCCACCGTCTCACCGTCGTACTGGTACCCGACGTCGGAGAACGTCTCCCCTTCGGGGAAGACCGTCCGGTACGGCGACCTGTCGTCGAGCCTCTTCAGTCGCAGCCTCAGGACCTCGTCGGTGCTCGGCGCTCCCATCCACTTGCCGATGGGGTGGCCCGGAGCGAGCTCCAAGGCCAGCAGACTGTCGGCCTGGGTGATCAGTGCCGTGCCCTGCCGGTCGACGGCGGCGACGGCGAGTACGGCCTCGACCATCTCGGTCATGGCGTGGTTGACCCGGTCCGGGTCCGCCGTCGTCTCACAGGACTTCTCGTTCAGGAACAGCTGCGGCACGTCTCCCCCTCCGCGATGATGTGTGCGCCTGTGTCCGGCCCCCCGGGCGGTTCTCAGGCGATGAGCTGGTCGAGCGTGTTCTCCAGCTCGTCGAAGAATCCGGTGGGCCACTGGTCGATCCGACCGTCCGCGTTGACCCGCGGGCTGACGACCTCCGCGCCCGTTCCGTTGCCGCGGAAGTAGTGGAGCACCACCTGTGCGGGGGTGACGCGGCCCTGCTTCACCGCGAGCCGTACTCCGTTGAGTACGTGGTCGCTGTGCGTCTCCATGATCACCTGGGCGCCCTGCGCGGCGGCCGATGCTGCGAGCGTGGCCATCCGGGTCTGCCCCTGCGGGTGCAGGTGCGCCTCCGGGTTCTCCAGGAGGATCAGAGCACCAGGGCGGGCGCTCAGGCAGGCGACGACGATGGGCAGGACGTAGGTGAGGCCGAAGCCGACGTTGCCGGGGCGGCGGCGCCGCGTGGGCCCCAGCGTGCCCTGGAAGCCGTACGAAAGACTCACAGCGTCCGCGCCCTTGATGGCCTCGGCCTGGATGTCCACCCCTGGGCAAAGGTCGCCCATCCATGCGGCGGCCTGGTCGATCAGGAGGTCCGAGGCAGCCTTCGGGTGGCGCAACGGGCCGGCCGGGACCGGGTCCTCGCGGTGATGGCGAAGGAAGTTGACGGCGTGTTCGCCCCTCACGCCGAGAAAGCCTCGGCCGACGGCCGCTTGATGGTCGCGCGGATAGAACTCGGCGGGCGAGATCCGGTCGGCGTGCAGATACTGGAAGGGGGCGGTGAGGAACGCCGGGGTCACCGCCTCGGGCCCGGTAGGCCGCTCCCGTCCGCCCTCGGAGGTATCGGGAAGCTCCACGTCGAGCAGCGGCAGGAGGTTTTGCTCTGCCTCGTACGCGGCGCTCCACCCGTAGTGGTACGGCCCCTCATCGACGGCAAAGCCGATCCGGGGCTCGTCCTCCGCGAAGTCCTCGTGGAAGACGTCCTCTCCGGTGCCGAGGCGCACGAGCTCGCCGTTGAGCAGGAAGCCCTGGTTCACGAGAGCATCGCGGAGTCCGAGGCGTTGCGCCTCGCGCAGCAGCTCGGCGGCCTTAAGGCCGCCCGCCTCGTAGGACTGGCGAAGCAGTGCGAGGGACTGAAGGACGCTGCTCTTGCCGGACGAGTTGAGCCCGGTGAGGAGAGTGAGGGGCCCGAGCGGGAGCTCCGCGTGCTGGAACGCCTTGAAATTGTGCAGCGTCAACCGGTCGATCACTGTTCGGCCACCCCTCGGAACAGTCGTGCCACTTCCTGGAATCGGGTGCGGATCTTCGCCGGGTCCCCCGTGCTCCCGGAGATCGACCGGTCGAAGTCCCAGTCGTCCATGAGCTCGAAGAAGCGGTCGTGCACCCTCGCCCGCGACGCTACCAGCCTGTTCCGCTCATGATCGTCGAGTAGCGCGAGATTGACGGAGATCGTCTCGAACAACGCCTTGTTGATGACGGAAGAGCTGCGCTTCCCTCCACGCCACTTACGGAAGGCGTGCTCGCCGAACAGGTCCCACGCGCACCTCATGGCCACCCGGAACTCCCGTGCCAGCTGCTCCAGCCGCTCCTCGGTGAGCGTGTTGATCCGGTACATGGCGTCGATGAGGAACTTGTCGAAGTCCTTCTCGGTGTGCGCGGCCGGGTTGGTCAGGCGGAAGGCGAGGAAGCGAAGCACCATCTCCCGGTCGGCCATCCGTTCGTTGGACACGCTCCGCCGGGTGGCCTCACCGAAGGCCGGGTCCTCGGCCAGGTCCGCGAGGAAGGTCCGCACGACCCCGCTCACCAGCGCGTGCCGCAGCTCCTGCGGCTTCAGCGGCATGCCACCGGTGTTGATCCGGGAGAAGACGTTGTACTTGACCGCCTCCGGAGTGCCCTGCTGCATGATGTGGACGGTGAGCTGGGTCTCGCGCAGCCGGATCTTCAGCCGTCCGCTGAGGTCCTGGTACGTCATGCCTTGGAGCTGCCACAGGTAGTCCATGCCCCGGAGCGCCAGTGGTCCCAGGCCGCCCGTGAGCTTGGGCTCCATGAACCGGGCGATGGCGGTGAGTCGCTGGACTCCGTCCACCACGGCCCACTTGTCCTCGTCGCCCTGCGCCATGTGGAAGTTGGAGATCGGGATGCGCAGCAGCAGCGACTCGATCAGCCGGCTCTGCGCGCGGTCGCTCCAGATGCCGGACCGGCGCTGGAAGTCCGGCGCGAGGTCGAGCATGCCCTCCCGCAGCCGGGACAGCAGCAGGTCCACCGTGGTGGTCTCGGTGCGGATGCTGATGCTCTCGGGCCGGAAGGGGGCGGAGAGGCCGTCCGCGTCCCGGTACTCGCCGAGCTCCTCGCCCTCCTCGTCGGCGGGGAGCTCCAGCTCGACACCGGTCGGCCGGCCGTCGGCACCGATCTCGATCGCCGGCCCCAGTGGCAGGAAGAGCGAGTCCAACTGGTCGACGTCCTCCGCCACGGCGTAGCCCCTGGGTTCCGCCGAACGGCTCCCTCCGGCGCCCCGGCCGTGTCCGTCGTCCTCGGCCTCCGCCATGCCGCCCGTCGCCCTCCGTCGCCTGCCACGGTCCGGTGCCGTGCCCGGATCAGCCTATAGACGGCGCGGGCGGCTGTCAGCGCGAGCACCCGAAGGTCGCCCGGGGTGTCCGACGTGTCCGGCCGTCGGTGCGGTCAGTGGGTCAGGTCCAGCTCGGCGACGACGGTCTTGCCGACGGGGAGGCGGTCGAGCACGTCCCACCGGTCGGCGAGCGCCTCGACCAGGATCAGGCCTCGGCCGTTCTCGGCGAGGGGGCGGGGGAAGGGGCGGGACGTTCCAGGGCCGGCGGGCCGCCGTTCACCCCGGGTGTCGGAGACCTCGACGCGCAGGGTCCGGCCGAGGAGCTTGACGGCGAGTTCGAAGTCTCGGCCGGGGACACGGCCGTGCGTGACGGCGTTGGCAGCGAGTTCGGCGATGAGCTGGGCGGCGGTGTCGGACGTCGGGCTGCCGTACGGCACACCCCAGGCGTCGAGCTGGTACACAGCAAGCCGGCGGGCGAGCCGGGCGCCGCGCGGGGTGGAGCTGAAACGCTGGGTGAACACACGTACGGTAACGGGTGCCGCGTGGGCGGTGGGGGTGGACGGTGCTGTCATATGCCCAAGGTGCCGCCGGGCACGGCGGGTTCACCAGGGTCGCCGCGCGTACGCTGGGTCAGCGTACGCGCACGTTCGGTGGACAGTACGCGTGACCGTACGTGACGATGGCCTGGGTCGAAGCGGTACGGCGGCGGGTGGCACGGGAGGTGTCCGGCGGTGGCCTACGAGAGCACGGACGGCGGTACGGGAGCAGCGGCGGGCGGCGCGGAACCGGGGGCGTCGGACAGTCTGCGCACCTTCGGCGCGGTCGTCCAGGCCTTACGCGAACACACGGGCCTGAACCGGGAGGAGTTCGGCGCCCTGATCGGCTACTCCAAGCACACGGTCGCCTCGGTCGAACAGGGCCGGCGCATGCCGGACCGCGACTTCGTGGAGCGCGCCGAACCGGTACTCGGTGACACGGGCGCACTCCGGAAGGCGGCGCCGCACCTGTCGAGGCAGGCGGGGCTGGCGAGTTGGTTCCGGCAGTGGGCGCGGCTGGAAACGCACGCGGTCACGTTGTGGACTTACGAGTGCCGGGTGGTTCCCGGTTTGCTCCAGACCGAACGGTACGCGCGGGCCGTGACCGAGAGCGTGCCGCCGGTGAAGGACGAGGAGCAGGTGGCCAAACAGGTAGCGGCTCGGTTGGACCGCCAGCAACTCTTCCAGCGCAGGCCACCGATCGCCTTCAGCTTCATCGTCGAGCAAGCGCTGCTTGAGCGCGGCACGGGTGGCCCGGAGGTGATGCGGGAGCTGCTTGACAGCCTCCTGGAGCGGTCGTCGCAGTTCAACGTGGAGCTGCAGGTAATGCCCCGACATCAGCCGGAACACGCGGGGTTCGACGGGCCATTGATGCTCCTGGAGTCTACCGACAACAAGTGGTCCGGATATGCGGAAGGCCAACGGGGCGGCATGCTGGTCCCGGACCCGAAGGAGGTCAGCATCATGCTCCAGCGGTATGCGAAACTGCGCTCGCAGGCTTTCAACTCCGAGGATTCCAGGAGCCTGCTGAAGCAACTTCGAGGAGCGCTATGAGCAGCACCGACGAACGGGCCTGGTTCAAGAGCAGCTACAGCGGTTCCGACGGTGACGCCTGCGTCGAGGTGGCCAGGGGCACGCAGGCGATCTACGTCCGGGACTCCAAAAACCAGCGGAGCCCCGAACTCGCCCTCTCCCCCACCGCGTGGAACGACTTCGTCACGTACGCCGCTCAGGTCTGACTCTCAGTTGAGTGCCCCACGCCGGACGAATCCGGCGTGGGGCACTGTCGTTCACGCCGCGGGAGGCGTCCACTTCCCCTTGTCGATGGCGTCCTGGAGCCGCGCGGTGAAGTATGCGTGCGCCGTGCGCATCTCCTCCTCACGGTTCGCCTTGTAGAAGGGCTCGGTGTAGCCCTCGGGGGGCTCGGGCCGCTCCTTCTTCAGGTAGGCCAGGAAGTGCTCGTAGTGCTCTTTGGTCTGGCCGAAGCCGTAGGTGTAGCGGTTCCCCGCGATCTTGCGTTCCTTGGCGTCGAACCAGGTCACGGCATCGAAGTCCTGCATGATCGGGAACCGGGCCTTGTACATCGCGACGAGGGCGTCGGCGCTCACACCAAGCCAGACCGCGACGAGAGCATCGATCTCCACCAGGGCTGCCCGTCGTGCCCGCTCGGTGCGCAGAGGGGTGTTTCGAGTCCACACCGGGGCGACAGCGTGCAGCGGTTGCAGCCCAGGCCAGTCACAGGCCCAAGGCTCGTAGGCGGGCCATTGGGTGTCGTACAGGTCCTCCCAGAGATCTGCGTACGCGCTGGTGAGGCAATTGAGGCGGAGGGTGCGCAAAAGCAGGGCCGCCTCAAGTGGATGATCTACCTGCGGCGCTGGCATTCGGCGGGCTGGCGCCTTCTTCAAGTGCCCCACACCAGTCGTTCGGAGCAAGTAATCGACAGGCAGCCCTGCCCAGAATCCCGCCGTCAGTGCAGAAAGGCGAGTGCTGCCGAGCACTGCGCTGTGCACGAGGTCAACGTGCGCAGCCCCTGGCGGAACAAGCGCCACATAGAGGCTGCGTTCCGTGTCGGGCGCGATCATCTCGCGCCACGCCACCCGATAGAACTCCGTATACGGCCGCCGCACCCGCCGCAGCAGCTCCGCCTCCACCTGCTCCTCGGTGACCTCCGCGGCCTCCACCCCGAAGCGTCCCGCAGCCGCGCTCCGCGCCCGCGTCACCTCGCGCTCGGACTGCTTGAGCTGTTCCAGCGTCCTGCCGTCGCTCCACACGTCCTGCGCCGCCCGGTACACCTCCGGCTTGGCGACGTACACGTACTCGGACTCAGGCACGGCGTCGTCCGCGAGGGTCATAGGGTTGAGACCCAGGACCTCGCCGCCCCCTTGACTCGGCTGCTTGAACATGGGGTTGGCCAGGCCGATCTGGGGGCCCTTGAGGATCACCTCGGCCCAGTCGGCCGGTCGCCGGACCACACCGGCCTCGTCCGGCGTGTTGTAGTCGATGAGGTCGGCCGCCTTGGCCCCGCTCTCGTCGTAACCACGTGCGATCTGCGGGTCGTACTCCGCCAGGCGCAACGAGTAGTCCGCCAGTGCCTCGATCGCCTGCGCCTCCGCCGTGCTCACCGGCGACAGCAGCCGGGCCTGGCGTACGGGCTGCGACTCGTCGCCGGTCAGCTTCTGCCAGCGGGCGAGCACCGCCTCGTCTACGTGCACGATCCGCTTGCGGTGCGGGCGTTCGTCCCAGCTGTCGCCGTAGCGGACGCCGGGGTCCGGCGCTGTACCGTCGTCATCCGCCGACAGGCGCAACGCGTCGACGGAGAAGAGCCAGGACAGGTGGTCGAAGCCGATCTCACCCGCCTGCCCGTAGATGTGCACGCCGAAGTGGCTGGACCGGCCAACAGGCGGCGGGAAGAAGCGGTTGCCTGCGTTGACGAAGTCGCCGTGCACCCGCAGCCGGGTGTACGCGGCCTCACGCAGGCGCCCTTCCTTGTCGCCGCTGAAGTGCGAGTCCGGATGGACGAGACCCACGGATCCTTCCCGTCCCGTGTGCCGCCAGGTCTGGCACATGAACGCCCGGTACAGGTCGGGCTGGGTCCCGGCGAGCAGGGGATACACCGGCCCGGAGCCGAGCATCTCGCTCATGCCGCTCGTCGATGCCAGCTCGGCGAGCAGGTAGGCGCGGGCTCGCGGCGACTTCAGCAGTTCGTCGCGCCGCCTTGTGCGTACCACCTTGGTCGGCTTCTCGGTGAGCATGAACCACGGCTCGTACTCGGCCAGGATGGGATTCTCCTCCCACCGCGGCCGCACCCACGGTGGATTCCCCACCTGCAGATCGAACCCGCCCTCCGGTCCCCGGAACACGTGCGCGAAGTGCAGCTCCCAGTGGAAGAAGCCGTGGCCGTCCTCCGCCTTTATGTCCTTCTCCGTCGTGCCCGCGATGTCCTCGACCGTGTTCAGCCACGGGTAGCGGAACGGCAGCTGTGTCGCCGGGCGCATGCCGAGGAAGCCCTCCAGGCGGTCCTCCACGTCGGCCAGGAGTTCCAGCGCCTCGTCGGGGCCGAGGTTCTCGATGCCCGAGAGCAGCGACTGCTCGGGCATGTCGGCCTTGCCCAGCAGGCCTTCCAGGAAGTCCAGCCAGTCGCCGAGGCTCTGGAGCGGAACCGTCGTCCGTTCCGGCTCACGGCGAACCGGCTTGCGGGCGGCGGCCGGGACGCTCCGCTGGGAGGCGTCGGGGCTCAGGCCCTCGCCCAGCTCCTCCTGCTCCCCGTCCGGGTCATCGAACAAGCCGGCCGTCTGCCACAGCAGGTCCCCGGGCGCCGGGCCGGACGGCGGCTCCACGGGCGCCGCCGACGCCACCGGGGCCGCGGGCTCCGTCGGCCCGCCGCGCAGCATTCCCGGCACCGACGACTCGTCGACGAGCGCGCCACCCGTCCCGTACACCAGGTCCGTACCGTCGAGTTCGCCGGTCTTGTCCAGCGGCCAGAACCACAGCGCGCACCAGGCGTCCATGACCGTCTTCAGCCGCCAGTACGGCGTGCCGTGGCGGGTCAGGTCGTCGAGGACCTTCTGCTTGTCCTCTGCCTCCGTGGACTGCTCCAGCCAGTCCGCACCCCACACGTCGACGCGGCGGGACACCGCCCGTTCGGAGAGTTCGAGGCGGGTCGCGACCAGCGACCACAGGAACTCGGCGCGCCGGGCCACGCCCTGGAGGCGGCCCAACTCGGTCTTGTCGGCCGCCTTGCGCCAGCGGTCGTAGCGCTTCTGCCGTGCCTCGTCGGTCTCGTCGCCGCGCTCCTGGAACGGCTTCGGTCCCTTCGGGGCCTTCTGGACGCCCTTGCGCCACTGGCCCAGCGCCTTGGCCTCGTCCTCGGCGAGCTTCTTCGCCTCCGGCTCTCCGGCGACCGCGCCCCAGCCGATCGCGGGCAGCAGGAACTGGTGCACCGCGCCCTCGGGCAGCGGCCCGTCCCGGAACGGCAGGTCCTTCGGCGGGAGGGTGTTCTTCTTGGCCAGCCATCCGCCGCCCGGCAGGACGTCCGCCGCGTACACCTTGCGGCCCGCGCCGATGAGCGAGTTGCCGCGTCGCAGGTGAAGGCCGAACCAGGGGGCCCGCATGCCCGGGTGCATGGAGTTGAGCCAGAGGGAGACCTCGGCGAGTTCCACCGCCGTCGCGTTGAGGTCCACCCCGTAGGCGTTGTGCAGGGCGATGTACGCCTTGGCCTTCTGGAGCTCGACCTGCCGCAGCTCGGGGTCGATCCGGCGGCCCAGCTCGCGTTCACGGCGCCTCAGGTACTCGGCGGCCACCTGGTCGATGGCCTCGTTGAGGAACGCGCCCGAGCCGAGGGCGGGTTCGCAGATCTTCCACTCCAGGAGCTCCCTCGCCGCAGTGGTGGTGCCGTCCTGGTCGAGGCGGTACCTGAGGGCGAGTTCGACGGTGACCTCGGTGAGGGACTTCGGGGTGTAGTAGGAGGCGGAGGTCTGGCGGTCGCGGCCCGCCAGGCGGTAGACGAACGAGCCCTTGGGGTGGGGCACCCGCTCCAGGCGGCCCGTCTCCTCGTTCGTCCGCTTCACAAAGAGGGCGTCGTCGTAGTCCCCCGTGCGGACACGGGACTCGGGAACCATCCAGCTGCCGCCCGACGGGTCGCCGCCCTTGGCGACCTCGTACAGCTCCTCCTCGGCGATGAAACCGGTGTAGGACATCAGGCCCTCGTACACCGCGCCGAGCTGGTTGATGCCGAGCTGGGCGTACGAGATGAAGCCGCCGCGCTCGCGCCCCTTGCCCTTGGTGAGCATCAGGCGGCGCAGCACCTTGTGCAGGGTCTCGTTGCGCAGCCGGGTGTCCAGGAAGGGGCGGCGCTTCTCGCCCTCCCCGCCCTCGTACGCCGGGTTCTCGATCTGGTCGTCCGAGATGAGCCGGACGGCGTCCTTGGTGAACAGCTCCGAGTGCAGGGCCTCGAAGCGCAGGCCGGCGCTCGTGCTGCGGGCTGCGGCGCGGCGGGCACGGTCGGCCTCGCGGACCCGTTCGGTGTACTCGGCCTGGGTGATCTCGCCGTCGGCGAGCAGCCTCGCCGCCTCGTTCTCGGCCTCCGTCGCCTCGCGGGCCGCCGCCTCCGCCACGAGGTCCTCGGGCTCGGTGCCGTAACGGCGGTGCCCCTTCTCGACCTTCTCGAAGAGCAGGTCGAGGGACTCGTACAGGTGGAAGCCCTTCCGGGAGCGCTCGCCGACGAGGTCGCGCAGGACGAGGTCGCCGAGGCGCTGGAGGCCGTAGCCCTGCTCGTACTCGGGGTAGTCGGAGGGCAGGATGCCGAGGGTGGGGCTGGCCTCCGCGTACAGGAGGAACAGGATGCGGTACAGGTAGCGCAGCGACTCGCGGCTGAGTTCCTTGGCGAGGCGGGCCGGGTCGTCCAGATCGGCCGGGGTGATGCCGTTCTCCGGTTCGCGCAGACGGTCCAGGACCTCGTTGGCGATCCACTCGACGCTCAGGCGCAGGCCCTCGCGGAGTTCGGTCGAGACGCCGACGGCGTGCTTGGAGGACCGGTCGAGGAAGGCGGCGAGCGGGGCGGTGCCGCCCTCGGCGGGGACGCGCAGCGCGTCGGCGCCGAACAGCGCCGCCAGGATGTCGAGTTCGCCACCGTGGCGGTCGTCGCGGCGGTGCAGGGCCGCATCGAGGTCGGCGGACAGATAGCGGCCCTCGGGCCAGGCCAGGCGGTCGGCGAGAACGATGACGCCGCCGACGAGCAGCAGGACGTGGCGCGGCGGTGCGTCGCAGGTGAAGAGGAAGTCGGTGAGGGCCTTCGCGTCCAAGAGGTCCGGCGCCGAGGTCTCCGTCTCCATCGGGTGGAGCAGGCGGCCGGCGCCGTCCGGGTCGAGGGCGGCGTCGGGTTCGGTGGTCCAGCCGCAGGCGACCGCGTACAGGCCGGGTTCGGCGTGGAGGACCCGGACGGCGTACTCGCGGTCGGCGCGGTGGACCGTCACGGTCTGCTCGTGGGCGTCGGCGTAGCCGAGGGCGCGCAGCGTGTCGAGGTGGCTTTCGGTGCAGCGCTTCCGCCACCCCTCGGGTTCGAGCCCGCCGGGGTCCGCGAGCACCGCCGCGTCCTCGGCGAGCGCGGCGCGGCCCGCGAAGTAGGGGCCGTACAGGGCGCGCAGTCCCTCGCGGGGAGTGCGGACGCGCGGCGGGACGGAGTCGGGGCCGAGGCCCTGGCGGGCTGCGTCGGCGACGGCGTCGGCGTGGCGGCGGCGTTCGGTCTCCTCGAAGGCCGCCCAGCGGGTGAGGAGACCGTCCTTCGCCTTGAGGTCCTTGGGGAGGACTTCGGCGAGATAGTGCGGCGAGAGGTAGTCGCCGTGGTTGATCAGCGAGTCGTACGTCACGTCAGTTCTCCGCCTGGGCGTCGGACGGGGGGGCGGCATCGGATGCGGCGGCCGGCTCCCGGGATCCTGAGGGGTCCAGGGCGCCGGGGCGGTCCAGGACGGCGAGGACCCGCAGCAACGGACGTCCGGTGGTGTGGAGTTGGTCGAGTAGCCGGGCCAGTTCGTCGGCGGTTCGCTCAACATCGCGCTCGGGACGGCTGGTGGCGCCGGGCAGCAGGGAGTCGGCACGCCACCGGGCCACATGCTGGCGGTATGCGGCGAGTGGCCCGCTGATCTGCTCCTCCCACGCGGCCCTGCCCTGGTCCAAGTGCTGCTGGGCGGCGGCGACGGCGGCCGGGACGAGCCTCTGGAGCCGGTCCAGGTCCTGCGGGTCTCCGGTACGGGCGAGCCTCGGGCCGACCTTCGCGTCGCGCAGCGCGTCGGCCATGGGGCGCACCTCGGGCGTCCCGGTGCCGTCGGGGCGGAGACCGGTCACGGCCATCCAGCGGACCACGGTCGGACGGCCGAGGGCGTTGGAGTGGATGCCCTGGACGAGGAAGACCGGGCCGTCGACGTGGGGCGTGGTGATGACCGGGGCCTCCTGGCGGCCGAACTCGACCAGGACCTTGTCCGTCAGCCACTCCACCACCGGATGGATGTCGGTCAGGAAGGAGACGTCCGGCCACATCGTCGTACTGCTGTCCCTGGCCTCGGTGAGCTTACGCTGTGCGAGGGCCCGGTCGAAGGTGACCAGCATCCGTTCGGCGACCGTCTGTTCCCTGAGGTAGGAGGGCGGCAGAGCCTTGAGGCGGTGCAGCAGGTCGGGGGCCAGGGCCGGGGAGAGGGAGAAGTAGGACCCGCCCTGGGCGTCGGTGCCGGACGACAGGGCGATCTGGTCCTCGGCGCGCTCCTCGTACACCTCGTCGAGGGCGGTGGCGACGAAGTCGGCGGTGTCGCCGTCGAAGAGCGAGATCAGCTCGGCGCGCGCGGGCAGCTCCTGCTCGGTGATCGTGTCCACCTGGCCGAACAGGTCGGCGAGTGCCGTGTCCTCGGCGGGGGCGGAGTCAAGGAACTCCTCGACCGTACCGCCCCTGACCAGTTCCTTGATGAGCCGGCGCTCTTCCTCCTCGGCCCGGTAGAGACCGGAGACGGCCTCGGCCGTGCCGTCCAGCTTGTGCGCCTCCTCCTCCCGCAGGAGCAGCTTCTCGGCGACCGTGCGGTCGTCCTTGGCGCCCGGGACGGCCGAGGTGAGGATCAGCGCGTGGAACCGGGGCTCGTGCTTCTGCCCGTACCGGTCGATACGGCCGTTGCGCTGCTCGATGCGGATCAGGGACCACGGGATGTCGTAGTGGACGAGGTGGTGGCACTGGCGGTGCAGGTTGACACCCTCGGAAGCCACGTCTCCGGTGAACAGCAGCCGGACGGGGGTGTCGGCGAGGCCGAACGCCTCAAGGACCTTGCCCTGCTCCTCGTCGCTGAGGCCGCCGTGCATCACGGCCACGGCCTTCGACGTGCCGTCCGCCCCGACCGGGAATCCCAGGCGGGCGGGCACGACCTCGGCCAGCCAGGTCAGGGTGCGGACGCGTTCGGAGAAGACCACGGCCCGCGTGGTGGACCGGGGGCCGACACCGATCTCCTTGAGCTGGGCGACGAGGGCGTCGAGCTTGGCGGAGTCACCGGGTGCGGTGCCGTCGCCCATGCCGGACACGATCTCCCGGAGCCGGGCGAGGGCAGCCTGCTCGGTGGCGATGGCGGGGTCGGGCCGCAGCCCCTTCTCCTCGGCCTTGCGGACCCGGTCCGCGAGGGAGGAGATGCGGTTCGCGACCGTCTCGCCCAGGGCGACGTGCGAGGACAGGAACGTCTTGAGCAGGTTGTAGGCGAAGACCGGCTCGACGGCGACCGAGACGGGGTCCTGACCCGCGGTGCCGAACTCCGTGCTCGTCGGCGGGGCGGGGATCCAGTGCTCGGCCAGTTCGGCGAAGACCCGCTCCTCCGCCTCGGTGGCCGCGCAGTGGAGGGAGACGGTGGGACCCCGGTCCGGCCACTCGGTGCCCATCTCGTCCCGTACCTCGGGGCTGATCTTGGTACGGCGGATGAAGAGGTGGCCGAGGTCCTCCGCCGGGTCGTAGTGGTCTCGGTCGGCGATGGCGGCCGGGTCGAGCAGGGAGATCAGGTCGGCGAAGGACCGCTTGTCGCCGTTGTGCGGGGTGGCACTGGCGAGCAACAGGGCGTCCGTGCGCGGAGCGAGGATCTCGGCGAGGGCGCGGCGCTGGCTGCCGGGGTTGATCAGGTTGTGGGACTCGTCGATGACGACGGCGTCCCAGCGGATCCGCTCCAGGTGGTGCCGGTACTGGCCGATGTTCTTGAGGGTGTCCACGGAGATGATCACGCGCTTGTAGTGCGTGAACGGGTTCCGCCCGGCCGGAAGCTCGCGCTGGACACGCTGGACGCCGAGCGAGTCGAGCCGTACGAGCGGGATGGAGAAACGCGTCCACAGCTCGTGCTGGAACTGCTCCAGGATGCTCTGCGGGGTCACGACCAGGATGCGCTCGCCACGGCCTCGCCGGATGAGCTCGGCGAGGGTCAGGCCGATCTCCAGGGTCTTTCCGAGACCGACGACGTCGGCGATGAGGACCCGGGGGCGGAGGTTGCGCATGGACAGGGCGAGCTCGGCCGGGCGCTGCTGGTAGACGAGCGGGTCCAGGAGGAAGCGGTCTGCGAGGGCGAGGCCCCGCTCCGACTGGGGCAGCGGCGTCTTACGCAGGACGGCTTCGAGGAACAGGCGGCTGCGCCGGAAGTACGAGGAGGTGTCGGGTACGAGGACGGTCTTCTCCGGGTCCAGGAGCTCCACCGTGTCGATGCCGCTGAAGAAGACGGCCTCCTCGTCCCGCACGAACTCGGAGACGCCGACCGCCTCGATCCTCTCCCCGTCGTGATCGGTCGTGGTGGTGTTGCGGACCAGCCACTCCTCGTCCCGTACGAGGATCTGCGCGCCCGGCGGGAACCGGGTCCCCTCCTGCGTCGCCCCCTGGTCGGTCACTCACGGCCCCTTCGTCTTGCGTGTGTCTTCGCTCTCGTCTCCGCAAGTCTGTCACGGGGAGGAAGCGGGACGTACGAGATCGGGCACGGGGCCGCGCCTGCTCAGAAGCGGGCCTCGCGGGCGTAGTCGGCACGGATCTGCTCGGCGATCCTCAAAGGCACGGAAGGCCGGACAGCGGTCGCCCTGCCTCGCGGGCGCGGGTGGGTTTCCGCCTGCGCGGGCGAGGACTCCAGGGGCGCGGAGGTGCCGTCGTCCGGATCATCCGCGTCGGGCTCTCCCTCCGAGGCGTGCTGTGGGGCCCCTGCGAAACCGGCCGGGCCCGCCTGCTCGTCGTCCTCGGCCGCCGCCTGGTCGATGACGGCGGGGGTGTAGGCGGGTGCGTCGGCTCCCGCGGGAGGCCCGGGGGCCGGCGCGGGAAGCTGGGGCACTCTGATCTCGGGCGTCAGAGCCGCAAGGCGGCGCTTGGCCTGGAGGGCGGTCAGACCCTGTTCACGGATAACGCGCACCAGCCGCTCGGTGACTTCGGGCAGTGCCGGCCTGGCATCCGGATCCAGTGCCAGCATGTCCGTGATCAGCGGCACGAGTTCCGGTGGGGCGTCCGTCAGATCGGGAGAGGTGGCCGGGTCCTCGATCTTCAGGGCGACGGCCTGCCACGTCGGCCCCTCGTACGGGTAGTGCCCGGTCGCGGCGAAGAGCAGCACCGCGCCCAGCGCGTACACGTCGGCGGACCGGTCCAGCCGTTGCTCGCCCCGGGCCTGCTCCGGAGGCATGCAGAGCACGCTGCCGACGACGAAGCCGGTGGCCGTCAGGGCGGTGCGGCGTTCCGCGAGCACGGCGAGACCGAAGTCGATCACCTTGGGGCCGTAGGGGGAGAGCAGGATGTTCTGCGGCTTCAGGTCGCGGTGGAGCAGCCCTGCCTCGTGGACGGTACCAAGGCCCTCGGCCAGCAGCGCTCCGAGGCTGGCGGTCTCGGCGAGCGGCAGGGGCCCCTGACCGGCGACCAGGGTGCGCAGATCCGGTCCGGGGACGTACTCGACTGCGAGCCATGGCTGATCGGCTGTCGCGTCGGCGCCGACGAAGGCTGCGACGAAAGGCCCGTAGACGGTGCGCAGGCTCTCCACCTCGGACAGGAAGCGCGCACGGGTGTCCTCGTCGAGCACGGAGGGCTTGATGACCTTCACCGCGGCCTGGTGGCCGGCCGCGGACTCGCCCAGGAACACCTGTCCCATGCCGCCGGAGCCGATCCGGCATACGAGGGCGAAACCCCCGATCTCCTTCGGGTCGTCATCCCTCAGTGGTTCCACGGTGTCGCGCCTCCCCCTTGCGGTCCGCACCCCGCGATTCCGCGCGGTGGACCTACTCGGACCGGGAGGCAGTCTATGCAGGTCCTCTGTCGTCCTGTACCGGCTTCCCCGGAGGCGCCCATCAGCGCGACGGTCGTCGTCACGAGCCTGACAGGCCGTGGTCGTCCATCAGCCTCATCAGATTCCGCTTCCGCTTCTGGGCGGCACGCAGGTCCGTGATGTACGCGGTGAAGTCGTCCAGTGTGCCGAGGCGGCGGTGACACTCGCGGATGCCCAGGAGCAGGCTGACGAGCTGTTCGTAGGCGCGGTTGCCGGTCTCGTGGGTGAGGAGGGTGACCAGGCGGATGTAGACGGCGAGGGCATCCGCGGGGCGGGTCGGGCGGGACCGGTCCGCAACGGTGAGCCACTGGCCGTCGTGGGCGCCGTACTCGCTGGCTGCCCGCCAGGCGGCATCGACGTCTCCTTCGTCCAGCAGGATGTCGACGAGGACCCGGCCACCGCACGCGTCCGCCCGTTCGGCATCGGCGCGGAGAAGTGCCAGTGCCTTCTCGCGCTCGGTCGGCCAGCACGCGGCGGCGATGGCCGCGGCACGCAGCTGCTGGTAGGTGAGCAGGGTGCGGCGGGCCGCGAAGTGGTCCCGGCGCAGGGTGACGGCGTCGGCGGGCTGGCCGGTCCAGGTGTAGCGGTCGGCGAGATGGTCGATCAGGGCGGTGTCGACGGTGGCGAGGTCCTCGGTCTCCCGGATGCCGCGCTCGGCCCATTCCAGGGCTTCGGCGGTACGGCCGACGGTGTCGAGCTCGCGGGCGATGAGCAGATGGGTGTGACCGTTCGGCGCGAGGTCGGCGGCGTGCACGGCGATCACCGTGTCGATGTCCCGCCCCGACTTCGCGAGGCGCTGCATCAGGTGCTTCTCGGCCCAGCCGGTGCGGTTCGCCTGCCACGCCTCGACCGCGTGCCGGCGGAGGGCGGCCATCCCCCGCTCGCCGAGCAGGTCCTCGTAGTCGAGCGGGTCGATGTCCGTCAGGTCGGCTGCGTCGTCCAGAGCGTGCGTCACCAGCCAGTGCGCGAGTTCCTCCGGGTCGGGGCCAGCCGCGCGGCAGGCCTCGTGGTGGGCGTCGGCCAGGCCGACGCCGATCTCCCCGAACCGGCCGTCGGAGTCATCGACGCTTTCGACCACAGCGGCCAGCATCCCGATCGCCTCCCGGGCCAGAGCGATCGAGTCGGCCGCCCGGCCGGAGGCCGTCACTGACCGGATCGCGTCGGCCGCCTGCAAGGCCTGGTCGGCATAGGCGTGAACGTCGGCGTACTCGACGTAGCCGTACTGGGCGAAAGGGCCGCTGTCGAGCAGCTCTCGGATACGGGAACGGATCCCGGCCACGTCGCCGCGGGCGCTCGCCGCCCGCAGTTCCAGACGTCTCCGCAGGTTCCGGTCCTCGGCCATCTCTTCCCGTACAAGAGCGAGCAGATCGGCATGTGACATGCCGGTCAGCCAGGCGTCGAGGCCTCGGGTCCGGTCCCGGGCAGCCTTCCGCCGACGGGGCAGGTCGGCTTCCTGGGCGATCACCGTCAGGCCGAGCGCGACCAGGTGCTTGCAGAAGTTGCCCTCCTGGCCGTACGGGCAATCGCACGTACCCGCCAGGTTCCTGCGCCCGCCCAGGAGCAGCAGCTCCACCTGGTACCGCTCCGTGCCGCGTACCGACGCCCTGATCCAGCCGTCACCGAACTCGACCCCGGACACTTCGTCGGCATAAGCGAGTCCACGCTCGAACGAACGCTCCCCCGCCAGCGCCCTCAGCTTCGCCTCCGTAAGACCGCCCACGACCCACCGCGCTCCGCTCCGGCTCGGACTCCCCAAACAGGCCCACAGTATCGGCCGCCCCAGCCGGCGGGCATTCTCGTGCCAGACCGTCAACAACCGATTACCTGCGGTGCTTCAGACCCACCTGTAGGGTCGTCGACCACCCCGGCTCCCCTGACGTTCATGGGATCTTGCCGCGGGCCGCCGTTCAGAGGGCGGCCAGCGAGGCCCGCGTGCCGATAGTGTCTGGAGCATTCTCGACGACGAGGAACCTCGCGTGTGCCTCCGATTGGACCGGGAGCACGCCTAGTTCACCGGAATGGAGATCTGCGAGTTCGGCCTGAGGCCGACCGTAGTGCTTGGCCTTGACCGGCCTTCAGAGTTGGGCTGGCTCGTCGGTGGGCACCGCTACTATCCGGGATGCCTCACGGGACAACGAACGGAGTCAGCGCATGGGAGAAGTGAACGAAGCAGCGGTTAAGCGGAAGTTGGGTATCCCGAACTGGCGGAACCTATCCAAGGACAAAGTGCTCAAGTTCGCGGCAGCGATGCCCGAGATGGCCACCGAGGTGCGGCTCAAGCTCATCGAGCAGTTCCCCGCCTTCAAGGACCTAGGCAAGGCCGACATCGATGCGGTCACAGAGGCCCACAAGTCCACTCTCGCAGCCAACGAGAACAGTCAGAACCACTTCTACCAGGCTTCGCAGGACCAGCGGGACGCCCTGCGGGCCGACCTCGATCGGGACGACCTCAGCTGGGCACAGCGGGAGGCCCTCCACGACCGCCTCGACCGAAACGTGCAGCAGGCATACGAGAAAGACAGTGAGAGCAAGCAGTTCCTGGGGACGGGAATGAAGGTGGTGGCAGCCGCCGGTGCAGCAGCCCTCGGGCTGGGCGTGGTATTCGTCGGCGGCAAGATCGCTGGAGCGAGCGAGGACGGTTCCGAGGAATCCCAGTAGGACTGTGCGGCTGGCGCTGGCGTCTGCGGAAGAAGCGGCGTGCCTCGGCGGCTAGTTCGACCTAGCCGTGGGCCTAGGGCAGCACGGCGCGGCCTGGCCACCTGCTACGAGAAAACCGCCACGGTCTACCGCGCCGGTCTCCTCATCGCGAGCATTTTCCCCGGCCTGAGGCATTCTCCCTGCGGGTCGAAGCAGACGAGTCCGTGCTCGCGGGCCAGTGCAGCGGCGCACTCGGATACTTCCTCAGCTTTGCTGTAGGACATAAGCAGGTGCACGATCGGGCCCGATGCCTCATCGATGACCGGAGGGCGACGCTCACACGACACTGCGGTCGACGTCGCCGGGTATCGCGCCACGAGAGCTTCCACGTACGCCCCGAAGCACGGCGCCGGAGGCACGACGACGTTGTCCGACTCCAGGTAGCGCTCGTAGAACTCGTCGCACATCGAGCTCGCAGCACGGTTGTCGAATGGACGGCCACCGTCCCACACAGCAGGGTCGTAGCTCACAGACGGATCGTCACAGGCAACAGTTCGTCGCCACCAGCAGGTCCTGCGATCTCTCTGCCAGCGATCCGCAAGACAGAACCTAGCGTCACGGAACGTCACTACCGAGAAGCGGATGAGGCAGAGGCAGCCAACAGCTCGGCAGCCAGCACCTCAACCACATCTAGGTGACTGCGACCACACAGCCGAGGGCTGCACTCGGCAGTAGCCAATTGCGCATGACCATCCACCAGAAACCGCGCCGTCCGTGCGTCACGTGCGCAGAACATGCGTCAAGACACCGCACCTGACGCACGGAACGCACATCCCGCACGCTCGGAGAAATACCAGGTCAGCGGCCCTTTTCAGCAGGCTCAAGGATCGCGACGCACTCGACATGATGCGTCATCGGGAAGAGGTCGAAGACGCGGAGGGTGCGGGGCTTGTAGCCGGCTTCCGCGAAATACGCCAGGTCGCGGGCCAGGGCTGCCGGGTCGCAGGCCACGTACGCGATGCGGCGGGCCGAGAGGCCGGCCACGTGGCGGACCGTCTGCTTGCCCGCGCCGGCGCGCGGGGGGTCAAGGACGACCAGGTCGCACTCCGTGATGCCGGTCTTCGGGAGGACCGTCTCGACCTTGCCCTGTTCGATGCGGACCCGGGGGAAGTCCGCCAGGTTGTGCCGGGCGTCCTCCACCGCGCGCTTCGTGGACTCGATGCCGAGCACCGCGCCCGTCTCCCCGAGGCGCTCGGCCAGGGCGCCCGCGAAGATGCCGACGCCGCAGTACAGGTCGAGGGCCATCTCGCCCTTGCGCGGCATCAGGCCCTGCATGACGGCCTTGATCAGGGTGTCCGCGGCCTGCGGGTGGACCTGCCAGAAGCCGCCCATGCCCACGCGGTACGTACGGCCGTCCGCGCGCTCCCGTACGAAGGGGCGGCCGTGGACGCGGTGGACCCCGCCGTCCTTCTCCTCCACGCGCAGGACGGAGACGGGCTTGTCGAGCTCGACGAGAGGGAGGCGGCCGCCGGGGCGCGGGGTGAGGACCACTTGGCGGTCCTGGGACCCGGTCGCGGCGATCGCCTCGACCGTGGCCATCTGGGGCCAGTCCTGCTTCTCGATGCCCAGCTCACTGACGCCCGGCGCCGCGATCATGCAGTGGTCGACCGGCTCGATCTCGTGCGAGCGGTGCTTGCGCAGGCCGACGGTGCCGTCCTCGTCCACGGCGTACTGGACGCGGGTGCGCCACTGCGGGACTTGGCCCGCCGGGAGCTTGTCGCCCTCCGCCGGCATGACGGTGCCGTCCCAGCCGGCCTCCTCCGCGGTGAGCCCCGCGAGCCGCTTCAGCTGCTCGGCGACGACCTCGCCCTTGAGCCGGCGCTGCGCGCCCGGCTTGGCGTGCTGCCAGTCGCAGCCGCCGCACCTGCCGGGGCCGGCGTACGGGCACGGGGCCGGAGTGCGGTCCTTGGAGGCGTCGAGCACGGTGATGGCGTCGGCGCGCAGGAAGCGGGAGTCGACGTCGCCCTCGGTGACCTTCGCGACGACCTTCTCGCCGGGCAGGGTGTGGCGGACGAACAGGACCCGGCCCTCGGCGGTACGGGCGATGCAGTGGCCGCCGTGCGCGACGGGCCCGACCTCGACCTCGTACTCCTCCCCGACCAGTGACTGCTTCTCGTTCTGCTGCGTCATGGCGGGGTGGCTCCAAGGATGAGAAGGATGAGAAAGACCGGAAAAAAAGCGGAACGGCCGGACGACCGACCCACCAGTTTACGTGGATCTCGTCCGGCCGTTCACCAACCCGTTCAGTCCTTGCCGGTCGGCGCCTTCGGCGGTCGCGGGGTGTCCACCGGGCCGCGGCGCACCGAGCCCGGGGCGTTCCAGTCCTGGCGCTTCTTCGCCCGCCGCTTGGCGAGCTCCGAGGACTCCAGCTGGTAGGGCACCGAGGTGACCATCACACCGGGGGTGAAGAGCAGCCGGCCCTTGAGGCGCAGGGCGCTCTGGTTGTGCAGCAGGTGCTCCCACCAGCGGCCGACGACGTACTCGGGGATGTAGACGCTGACCGCGTCGCGCGGGTTCTCGCTGCGCAGGCCCTTGACGTACTCGATCACCGGGCGGGTGATCTCGCGGTACGGGGAGTCGAGGATCTTGAGCGGGACGTTGATCCCGCGCCGGTCCCACTCCTCGCGCAGCGCCTTGGTCTCGGCCGTGTCGACGCTGATGCTGACCGCTTCCAGGGTGTCCGAGCGGGTGAGCTTGGCGAAGGCCAGGGCGCGCAGCGTGGGCTTGTGGACCTTGGAGACCAGGACGATCGAGTGGACCCGGGAGGGGCGCACGCTGTCGTCGCTGGGACCCTCGGCGGCGGCGATCTCGGCGGAGACCCGGTCGTAGTGCTTCCGGATCGCGGTCATCGTGCCGTAGAAGATCACCATGCCGAGCAGGGCGACCCAGGCGCCGTGGGTGAACTTGGTGGCCAGGACGACGACCAGCACCATGCCGGTGAAGAAGGCGCCGAAGGTGTTGATCGCCCGGGAGCGGTGCATGCGCCGGCGGGCGGCGACGTCGTGCTCCGTCTTCAGGTGCCGGTTCCAGTGCCGGACCATGCCGATCTGGCTCAGCGTGAAGGACACGAACACGCCGACGATGTAGAGCTGGATCAGCTTGGTGGAGTCCGCGTCGTAGATCCAGACCAGCAGTATGGCGGCGCCGGCGAGGAGCACGATGCCGTTGGAGAAGGCGAGGCGGTCGCCGCGGGTGTGCAGCTGGCGCGGCAGGTAGCGGTCCTGCGCGAGGATCGAGCCGAGCAGCGGGAAGCCGTTGTACGCGGTGTTCGCGGCCAGGAAGAGGACGAGCGCGGTGGCGGTGGCCAGCAGGAGGAACAGGATGCTGCCGCCGCCGAAGACGGCTTCGCCGACCTGGGAGATCACCGGGTCCTGGACGTACTCGGGGCCGACCGGGACCCCGTTGTGGAGCAAGTCCACGGCCGGGTTCTCGGCCATCCGCACATCGGTGGCCATGGCCAGGCCGATGATCCCGCAGAACATGGTGACCGCGAGCCCGCCCATCAGGGCGAGGGTGGACGCGGCGTTCTTGCTCTTGGGCTTGCGGAAGGCGGGGACGCCGTTGCTGATCGCCTCGACGCCGGTCAGTGCGGCACAGCCGGAGGAGAAGGCACGGAGCAGCAGGAAGACCATGGCGAAACCGGCTAGGCCCTTCTGCTCGGGTTCGATCTCGAAATCGGCTGTGGGCGCCGACATGGTCTCGCCGAGGACGATGCCCTTCCAGGCACCCCAGCCGATCATGGCGAAGACCGCGGCGACGAAGACATAGGTCGGGATCGCGAAGAGCTTGCCGGACTCCTTCACACCACGCAGATTCATCAGCGTGAGCAGAAGGATCATGACGATCGCCGAGAGCACCTTGTGCTCGATGACGAAATGCACTGCGGAGCCGAGATTCTCGACTCCGGAGGAAATCGAGACGGCGACGGTCAGGACGTAGTCGACGAGCAGGGCGCTCGCGACGGTCAGGCCGGCCTGCGGGCCGAGGTTGGTGTTGGCCACCTCGTAGTCGCCGCCGCCGCTGGGGTAGGCGTGGACGTTCTGCCGGTAGGAGGCGACCACCGTGAACATCAGCACGACGACCGCGAGGGCGATCCAGGGGCTGTACTGGTACGCGGAGACGCCCGCGATCGACAGGACCAGCAGGACCTCGCCCGGGGCGTACGCCACCGAGGAGAGAGGGTCGGACGCGAAGACAGGAAGGGCGATCCGCTTGGGAAGGAGGGTTTCCCCGAGGCGGTCGCTGCGCAGCGCCCGGCCGATCAGGATCCGTTTGGGCACGTCGGTCAGTTTGGACACGGAGAGGATCGTAAGCGTTCGAAATCATGCTGACGAACCCCCCACCCCCTCATACCGCAATCCCGTTGCATTTCCTCCCCGAGCGCACCACGACCGCACCACGAGTGCGCCCCGGATACACCCGGGATACACCGTGGATACCCCCCGGGCGTCCCTCATACCTCCCGGGCGGGTCCCGAGAAGCCCCAAGTGGCCACACCCGTGACCACCCGTGTGTAGCTTGGGCCATGGTCTGAGACCCTGTTAAACCAGAGCATGCAATGAGGCTGGGAACCAGCGCGTCGCTGACAGCCGGAAGGACGGCCGTGCACATCGTCATCATGGGTTGCGGAAGAGTGGGCTCCGCCCTCGCGCAAACCCTGGAACAGCAGGGTCATACGGTCGCAGTCGTCGACCAGGACCCCACCGCATTCCGCCGGCTCGGCGCCGGTTTCGGCGGCCGCCGCGTCACCGGGGTCGGCTTCGACCAGGACACCCTGCGGGAGGCGGGAATCGAGGACGCGGGCGCGTTCGCGGCCGTCAGCAGTGGTGACAATTCCAACATCATCGCCGCCCGGGTGGCCCGGGAGATGTTCGGCGTGGAGAACGTCGCGGCGCGCATCTACGACCCCAAGCGCGCCGAGGTCTACCAGCGCCTGGGCATCCCCACCGTCGCCACCGTGCGGTGGACCGCGGACCAGATGCTGCGCCGGCTGCTGCCCTCGGGCGCCGAGCCGCTGTGGCGGGACCCGAGCGGCGGCGTCCAGCTCGCCGAGGTGCACACCTCCCCCGCCTGGATCGGGCACAAGGTCAGCAAGATCCAGGACGAGACCGGCGTCCGTGTCGCGTTCCTCACCCGGCTGGGCGAGGCGATGCTGCCGACGTCGCAGACGGTGCTGCAGGAGGGCGACCTCGTCCACGTGATGATGCGCACGGACGAGATCGACAAGGTCGAGGCGGCCTTCGCCGAGGGTCCCGAGGAGGCACACGCATGAGGGTCGCTATCGCCGGGGCAGGCGCGGTGGGCCGCTCCATCGCGGGCGAGCTGCTGGAGAACGGCCACGAGGTGCTCCTGGTCGACAAGGCGCCGACGGCCATCTCGGTGGAGCGGGTGCCGCAGGCCGAGTGGCTGCTGGCCGACGCCTGCGAGATCACCTCGCTGGACGAGGCGGCGCTGCAGCGCTGCAACGTGGTCATCGCCGCGACCGGTGACGACAAGGTCAACCTGGTCGTCTCGCTGCTCGCGAAGACCGAGTACGGGGTGCCGCGCGTGGTGGCCCGCGTCAACAACCCGAAGAACGAGTGGCTCTTCAACGAGTCGTGGGGCGTGGACGTCGCGGTCTCCACGCCGCGTCTGATGTCGGCCCTGGTCGAGGAGGCCGTGAGCGTCGGCGACCTGGTACGGCTGCTGCGCTTCAGCCACGGCGACGCCAACCTGGTCGAGCTGACCCTGCCGGCCGACTCCTCGGTCGCGGGTACGCAGATCAGCGAGATCAACTGGCCCGAGGACACCTCGCTGGTCACGATCATCCGGGGCAACCGGGTGCTCACGCCGCACGGCGAGGAGACGCTGGAGCCGGGCGACGAGCTGCTGTTCGTGGCCGCGCAGGCCCGCGAGGAGCAGCTGGAGGACCTCCTCCAGGCCCGCCGGTAGCCCTGCGGGCCCGCCGGCCGCCCTTCGGGCTTCCCACCCGCCGGGCCCGTGGCCCGCACGCGCACCGGCGCCCCGGGGCTTCGGGCCGCCGGTCGCGGCGAGTGCCGTAGGGGCGGCGGCGGGCACCCCGCTCCGCGACCACCGCGGCCCCTACGGGCGGGCCAGGTACGGGCCCGGCCCACGGCGCGCGGGGTGCTTCTCGGGGGCCGTGGCGGGCCCGTGGGGCAGGGGTGGCCGGGCGTGGCCTCCCGGGCCGTGGTGTGCGGTGGGCGGGGTCCCGGCGGAATGTCTCCTCGGCTCGCGCCTGCGGGCAGGGCTTCGAGAGCCGGGCGGTGGTTGCGCGCTCGTCCTGCGGGGACACTCCGCCGTGCCCCCGCCCCGGCATCCGGTACGCCGGTACGCGCGGCCGTTGCCACACCTGCCCCACCCGTACGCAAAGGCCTCGTGCGCCACGGCCCCGAGGCCACGCCCGGCACCCCCGCCCTGGCATCCGGTACGCCGGTACGGGCGGCCGGTGCCAGACCTGCGTGGGAGGTGCCTGCCCCACCCATACGCCACGGCCCCGAGGCGCCGCCCGGCACTCCCGCCCAGCCGCGTACACCGCGGCCCGGGAGAGGCGGCGCCCAGCGCACATCACCGCCCCGGCGGACGCCCGCAGGGGTGGGAGGGCCGCCCGTCCCCGGACGGGCGCAGGGGCGGGATCCGGGCCGTTCGGCCGGGTCCCGCCCCTGCGGTCGTTCGTCGCGTACCGGGCCCCGTCAGGGCTTGCGGTGGGACGGCGCCTTGCGTGCCTCCTCGGCCGCCTCCCTGGCCTCCCACTCCGCGATCACATCGATCGGCGGCGGCGCCTTCGCCAGGAAGACCCAGGTGAAGTACACCGCGAGCACCATCGGCGGGAGCTTCAGCGCGATCAGCACCCAGCCCAGCTGCGTCGCGTCGCCCCACCAGTACAGCGGGAAGAGGATCGCGTACTTGGCCAGGAAGATCAGCCCCCAGGCCAGGCTGGCCTTGGTGTACGCCTTCTTGCGCCCCGGGTTGCGGGTGCGCCAGGAGAGGTTCTCCTTGAAGACCGGGCCGAGGATCACGCCCAGCAGCGGGAAGCCCACCAGCGCCGAGACCGTGAAGGCCACGCCCAGGCCGACGCCGTAGATCATGCCGGGCAGGTAGAAACCCTTCGCGCTGCCCGTGAAGAGGGCGAAGGCCACGCCCACGCCCACGCCGAAGACCCCGCTGAACGCGTGCTTCACCGTGTCCTTGCGCAGCAGCCGCACGATCACCAGGAGCACGGCGACCGCGCCCGCCGCGATGGCGGACATCTTCACGTCCTTGTTGATCGTGTAGATCATCACGAACAGCAGCCCGGGGAGCATCGTCTCCACGGTGCCCCGGACGCCTCCGAACGCGTCGAACAGCGCCGCCTGCGTCACGGCCTTCTGGTCCGCGGAGGCCTCGTGCGCCTCATGCGCCTCATGCGCCTCGTGCGCCACGGACGCCTCGGCGCCGGGCTCCGGGTTGGTCGGTTTGTCGAGTGACATCGCCGGTTACTGCTCCTGTCCGAGCGGTCGGAGTTCGTACTTCGGGTTGAACAGCACCCGACGGCCGTGGCTCAGCGAGATGCGCCCCGAGGCGATCATGCGTCGCCCGGGCTCGATTCCCACGATCGAGCGACGCCCGAGCCAGACCACGTCCAGCGCGCCGGAGCCGTCGAACAGCTCGGCCTCCAGGGCGGGGACGCCCGCTCTGGGCCGCAGGGTGACCGTACGCAGCGTGCCGGTCACCTTGACTATCTGGCGGTCGTCGCAGTCGCAGATCCGCGTACAGCCCGCGGCCTCTGCGTCCTCCTGCAGCTCCGCCGAATGCAGCTCCTCCTGCGAGGTCGACAGCCGCTCGATCATCCGGCGGAACCGGCCCGCCGGCCTGGCCGGCTTCGCGAGCTTCTCGGGACGCGGTTCAGCACTCATACAGGAAAGCCTACCGGCGCGCCCACTACCGCTCGAAGCGGTATCCCATGCCCGGTTCGGTGATGAAGTGCCGCGGACGTGAGGGGTCCGCTTCCAGCTTGCGCCGCAACTGGGCCATGTAGACCCGCAGATAGTTGGTCTCGGTGCCGTAGGACGGACCCCAGACCTCCTGGAGCAGCTGCTTCTGGCTGACCAGCTTGCCGCCGTTGCGGACCAGGACCTCCAGCAGGTGCCACTCGGTGGGCGTCAGCCGTACGTCGCGTCCCTCGCGCACCGCCTTCTTGGCGGCCAGGTCCACCGTGAAGCCCTCGGTCGCCACGACCACCTCGTCCTCGCCGGACCCGGCGGCCGGTTCGGCCCGGCGGACGGCGGCGCGCAGCCGGGCCAGCAGTTCGTCCATCCCGAAGGGCTTGGTCACGTAGTCGTCGGCGCCCGCGTCGAGGGCCTCGACCTTCTCGTCGGAGCTGTGCCGGGCGGAGAGGACCAGGATGGGTACGCGGGTCCAGCCGCGCAGCCCCTTGATCACCTCCACCCCGTCCATGTCCGGCAGGCCGAGGTCGAGGACGACCACGTCGGGGTGGCGTGCCGCCGCGAGTTCCAGCGCGCCGGCGCCGTCGGTCGCCGCGTCGACCTCGTACTTGCGTGCCTTGAGATTGATCACGAGGGCTCGGACGATCTGCGGCTCGTCGTCCACCACGAGCACCCGGGTCATTGAGGTCCTGCCTTCTGTCGCGTCCTCCGGTCACGGTCGTGACCGGTCTGCGGTGCGTCCGCACCAGGGGGGCCGTCCTCGCCGCCGCTTGCGTCGGCGTCCACCGTGCCACGGGCCGGCGCGGGGTGGTGGGGCACGGCGCGCAGGGTCAGCACCATGGTCAGCCCGCCGCCGGGGGTGTCCTCGGCTGCGAGGGTGCCGTCCATGGATTCCGTGAATCCCCGGGCGACGGCCAGCCCGAGGCCGACTCCGGCGCCGCGCGGCGCGTCCCCGTACCGCTGGAAGGGGGCGAAGATCCGGTCCTTGGCCTCGTCGGGGACGCCCGGGCCGCGGTCGACGACCCGCACCTCGACGCGGTCGCCGAGGCAGCTGGCCGCCACCAGCACCGGCTTTCCGGCCGGGCTGTACTTGACGGCGTTCTCCACGACGTTGGCCACGGCCCGCTCCAGCAGACCGGGGTCCACCGCCACCATGGGCAGCGACTCGGGTACGTCCAGCAGCACGCTGTCCTCCGGTACGCCGCCGAGCGCCATCGGGACCACCTCATCGAGGTCGATCTCCCGGATCAGCGGGGTGACGGTCCCGGTCTGCAGCCGGGACATGTCCAGCAGGTTGCCCACCAGGTGGTCGAGGCGGTCGGCCCCGTCCTCGATGCCCTCCAGGAGTTCGGTCCGGTCCTCGTCGGACCATTCCACGTCGTCGGAGCGCAGTGAGGTCACGGAGGCCTTGATGGAGGCCAGCGGGGTCCGCAGGTCATGGCTGACGGCGGCCAGCAGGGCGGTCCGGATCCGGTTGCCCTCGGCCAGCCGGCGGGCCTCCTCGGCCTCGCCGACCAGCCGCTGGCGGTCCAGGACCACGGCCGCCTGGGCGGCGAAGGCGCCGAGCACCCGGCGGTCCTCGGCGGGCAGGACCCGTCCGGAGAGGGCCAGTGCCATGTGGTCGCCGATGGGCATGTCCACGTCGGCGTCCTCGGGCCGGGCGACGGGATGGGGGCCGACGCTGCCGGCCGGTTTCCAGGGCTCCAGGTCGTTCTGCCGCTCCAGCAGGGCCACCGACTCCATGGCGAAGGTCTCGCGCACCCGTTCCAGCAGCGCGTCCAGGGTGGTCTCCCCCCGCAGCACGCTCCCGGCGAGGAAGGAGAGGATCTCGGACTCGGCGCGCAGCCGGGCGGCCTGGTGGGTGCGCCGGGCGGCGAGGTCCACCACCGAGGCCACCGAGACGGCCACGCCGAAGAAGACGGTGATGGCGACGATGTTCCTGGGGTCGGAGACGGTGAACCGGTGCAGCGGCGGCGCGAAGAAGTAGTTCAACAGCAGCGAGCCGAGGGCGGCGGAGGCGAGGGCCGGCCGGAGCCCGCCCAGCAGCGCGGCGGTCACCGTCAGCGCCAGGAACAGCAGCATGTCGTTGGCGAGCCCGAGGTCGGCCTCGATGTGCGTGAGCAGCAGGCACAGCAGCACGGGGAAGACCGTTCCGACCATCCAGCCGGCCAGCACCCGGTTGCGGCCGAGCTGGGCCGCGGAGCGGGCGACGGGCAGGCCGCGCCCCTTGGCGGCCTCCTCGTGCGTGACGATGTGGACGTCGAGGTCGGGTCCCGAGTCGCGGGCGACACTGGCGCCGACACCGGGACCGAAGAGGTACTGCCAGGAGCGGCGGCGGCTGGAGCCGAGCACGATCTGGGTGGCGTTGACTCCGCGCGCGAAGGCGAGCAGGGCGTCGGGGACGTTGTCGCCGATGACGTGGTGAAACGTTCCTCCGACGTCTTCGACCAGCGTCCGCTGGACCGCGAGCTCCTTCGGTGAGGCCGCGGTCAGGCCGTCGCTGCGGGCGATGTAGACGGCGAGGATCTCGCTGCCCGAGCCCTTGGCGGCCATCCGTGAGGCACGCCGGATGAGGGTGCGGCCCTCGGGCCCGCCGGTGAGGCCGACGACGATCCGCTCCCGCGCCTGCCAGGTGGAGCGGATGCCGTGCTCGCCCCGGTACTGCTGGAGGTACTCGTCCGCCCGGTCGGCCACCCACAGCAGCGCGAGCTCGCGCAGGGCGGTGAGGTTGCCGGGCCGGAAGTAGTTCGAGAGGGCCGCGTCCACCCTCTCGGGCTTGTATATGTTCCCGTGCGCCATGCGCCGGCGCAGCGCCTGCGGGGACATGTCGACCAGCTCGACCTGGTCGGCCCGGCGGACGACCTCGTCGGGCACGGTCTCCCGCTGCCGCACCCCGGTGATCGACTCGACCACGTCCCCGAGGGACTCCAGGTGCTGGATGTTGACGGTGGACACCACGTCGATGCCGGCCCGGAGCAGCTCCTCCACGTCCTGCCAGCGCTTGGCGTTGCGCGAGCCGGGAACGTTGGTGTGCGCGAGCTCGTCCACGAGCGCTATGGCCGGCCTGCGGGCGAGGAGCGCGTCCACGTCCATCTCGGTGAAGGAGGCACCGCGGTGGCGCAGGGTCCTGCGTTCGACCTGTTCGAGGCCGTGGAGCAGGACCTCGGTCCGCGGCCGCCCGTGGTGTTCGACGAAGCCGACGACGCAGTCCGTGCCGCGCTCCGCCCTGCGGTGCCCCTCGGAGAGCATCGCGTAGGTCTTGCCCACACCGGGTGCCGCGCCGAGGTAGATCCTGAGCTTGCCGCGTCCCATGGGCTCATTCTCGGGGACGTCCGGACCGCGCACGCACCGATCACGGGCCCCGGGCCGATCCCTGACGGATCCCTGACGCGGGGCGGGCGCCGCACCGCCGCGGCCGGGCAGCGGCATGCGAAAGCCGGTGGGCCCCACCCGAAGGAGTGGGGCCCACCGGCTGCGGAGCACGACGCACCCCCCTGTGCGCGGGGGCGGTCCGGTCGGCCGGCCTCAGCGGACCTCGGTGATCTCCGGGCCGCGCTCGAGCTGGCCCATGCCGCCGCCGAAGCGGGAGCCTTCCTGCTCCTCCGTCGTCTGCACGCCGTCCGGCACCATCTGGGCGTCGTTCGGCAGCTTCAGGACGATCGGGTCGCGCGGGGCCATCGGGCCGTCGCCGCGGACGACGACGGTGTCCCGGAAGATCTGCTCCAGCACGCCCGCCGACTCGGGGCGCACCGCGCCCTGGCCGGAGATGACGCCCCGCAGGAACCAGCGCGGGCCGTCGACGCCGACGAAGCGGACCAGCTGGGCGCCGGTCTGCCCGTCCGGCAGCGGTACGGGGACCTGCGCGCGCAGCTCCCAGCCCAGCGAGCCCTGGACCTCGTCGATGATGCCGCCCTGCTGGGTGATGCCCGCGGCGATCTCGTCGCGGACCTCGCCCCAGATGCCCTCCTTCTTGGGCGCGGCGAAGGCCTGCAGCTGCACGGCACTGTCGCCCAGGACCACCGTGGCGGCCACGATCGCGTCCCCGGCGACCTCGACGCGCAGTTCCATGCCGTCGACACCGGGTACGAAGATCCCGCCCAGGTCGACCCGGCCGTCGGCCGGGTTCCCGAGCACCTCGGAGACGTCCCACGGGCCGTCCGGCCGCGGGGCCGGGGGCAGGTTGATCCGGCGCGGGGCGGCCTCTTCCGGCTCGCCCGCGTCGTCCTGCTCAGAGGCGGCGACGCCGTCTACGACCTGCTCGGCCGCGCCGCCGTCCTTGGCGGAGTCGTTCTTCTTGCGACGTCCGAACACGTCACTGTCCTTCCCGGTCGGTTACGACCGAAGCGTAGCCATTCCCACCCTGCTGACCAGCCCCGGATCCGGCCACGGCCGCATGACCGCCGGTGGAGCCGAAACCCCCCTCGGCCCGGGCCGAGCCGGGAAGTTCCGCCACCTCGTGGAAGCGCACCTTCTCGACCCGCTGGACAACCAGCTGGGCAATGCGGTCGAAACGCTCGAACCGGACGCTCTCGCGAGGGTCGAGATTGACCACGATCACCTTGATCTCTCCACGGTACCCGGCATCCACCGTCCCCGGGGCATTCACGAGCGCGAGCCCGCAGCGCGCGGCCAGGCCCGACCGCGGGTGCACGAAGGCCGCGTACCCGTCGGGCAGGGCGATCGCCACCCCGGTGGGCAGTACCGCGCGCTCACCGGGCTCCAGTACGGCGGCCTCGGTCGTGACGAGGTCGCAGCCGGCGTCACCAGGGTGACCGTACGCCGGAATGGGGACCTCCGGGTCGACGCGGCGGATCAGGACGTCGACGTCGTGGCGGGATCCGTTGCTGTTCAGGGACATCAGGGGTTCACCTCGAAGGCGCGTGCGCGCCTGACCTGGTCCGGGTCGGCCATGGCCGCCCGGATCTCCTCGGGCCGTCCGTTGTCGATGAAGTGGTCGACCTTCACTTCGATGAAGAGCGCGTCGGCGCGGACCGCGACCTCGCCCTCCGGCCCGCCTATCCGGCCCACGGCCGTGCAGTAGATCTTGCGGCCGGCGACGGCGGTGACCTCGGCGTCCAGGTGCAGCAGGGTGCCCACGGGCACCGGCCGCACGAAGTCCGTCTCCAGCCGCCCGGTCACGGCGATCACGCGCAGCAGCCAGTTCAGCGAGCCCAGCGTCTCGTCGAGTGCGGTGGCGAGCACCCCGCCGTGGGCGAGCCCGGGCGCGCCCTGGTGGGCGGGCTTGACGGTGAACTCGGCGGTGACGCGCACGCCGTCGCCGGCCCGGGCCTCCAGGTGGAGTCCGTGCGGCTGGCCGCCGCCGCAGCCGAAGCAGTGCTCGTAGTGGGCACCCAGGAGCTCACCGGGTGCCGGCGCGTCGGGGTGCCGGACCGGTGCGGCGGCATCGGCCGGGGGCGTCAACGCTGTGTTTCGTCCACTCACAGCCGCAGACCTTACCCGCGCGGCTACCCACCGGTCGCCTCGTGGCAGGCTTGACGGCATGCAGCTCTCCACCGCGCACCACGACGAACGTCTGACCGCCCCCCGCTCCTGGTGGGGCATCGCCGTCATGACCGGCCTCGCGGGGGCGCTGATGCTGCTGCCCCTGGGCACGCTGCCGCTGCTGGCCGGTCTCGTCGGGGGCACCGCGCTGGCCGGGCTGCTGGTGAGTTCGTACGGATCCGCGCGCGTGCGCGTGGTGAACGGGGCGCTGGCCGTCGGCGACGCGCGGATCCCGGTGTCGGCGCTGGGCGAGCCGGAGATCCTGGACGCCGAGGAGGCGCGCGCCTGGCGCACGTACAAGGCGGACACCCGGGCTTTCATGCTGATGCGCAGCTACGTGCCGACGGCGGTCCGCATCGAGGTCACCGACCCCGCCGACCCGACCCCGTACGTCTACGTCTCCACCCGCGAGCCGCAGGCCCTGGTCGCGGCCCTGCGCGCGGCGGGGGCGGCCTGACGGCACCTGCCCGGAGCCGCCGCCGGACCGCTCGGGGCGGAGCGCGTCAGTCGCGCGTGAAGTACTCCGGACCCTCCAGGGCTGCCCTGGTGGCCTCGGGAAGGGGCTCCAGGGGCCGTTCCAGGGGCGGCAGGGAGCGCAGGGCCTCCCAGGCCACCGCCTGTCTGCGCAGGTCTCCACGGACCTTCTCGGCGAGTTTGCGGGTGTCGCGGCGGTTCATGACCGCTCCGACCGCAGCGCCGACCATGAACGGCATGAGGTTGGGCAGGCTGCGGATCATCCGCTTGAGGATCTGCTGGCGCAGTTCGCGCTTCATCTGCCCGCCGAGCGCGGCGTTCAGCGTGGTGGGCTTGGTCAGGTCGACCCCGCGCTCCTCGGTCCACGCCGTCAGGTAGGCGAACGTGCGCTCCTTGAGGTTGCCGTGCGGCCGCCGGCCGTAGACCTCGTGGAGTTCCGCGATGAGCTTCAGCTCGATCGCCGCGACGCCGGTGATCTCCGCCGCGAGTTCGGCGGGCATCGCGGGCGGCACGGGCAGCATGGCCGCCGCGCCGATGCTCGCCCCGACGGTCGCCGAGGCGGCGCAGGCACCCGAGATCAGCTTGTCGGCCAGCTGGTCGGGGCCGAGGCCGGGGAACTGCGCGCGCAGCGTCGCGAGGTCCCGGACGGGAACGCGCGGTGCGTTCTCGATGATCCTGTCGGTGACGTAGAGGGCGGCGCCGCGCACGCCTTCGCCGCCCTTGCGCACGCCGTTCCTGACGGCTTGCAGCCGACGGGCACCGGGGCCGCGCCGGGGCCCTTCGCCGGGCTCCGCGTCCGACGCCGCCGGGGCGGCGGCGGGAACGGCGAGTGCCGCACTGGCGGAGCCGCCGGGGGCTTCGGGACCCGTCTCCGGGTCCGTGGTCACCACCTGCGTCTCCGCCGGATCACCTTGCTTCCGGAAGAGGCCCTTCCGAAACGGTGTCGAGCCAGCCACGGCCGACGCCTCTCAGTCGCAGTCGCGACAGATCGGCTGGCCGTTCTTCTCGCGCGCCAGCTGGCTGCGGTGGTGCACCAGGAAGCAGCTCATGCAGGTGAACTCGTCGGCCTGCTTGGGCAGGACCCGAACGGCCAGCTCCTCGTTGGAGAGGTCCGCACCGGGAAGCTCCAGGCTCTCGGCCGAGTCGAATTCGTCCATGTCGACGGACGAGGACGACTTCTCATTGCGTCGAGCCTTGAGCTCTTCGATGCTGTCGTTGTCGACGTCGTCGTCGGTCTTGCGCGGGGTGTCGTAGTCCGTTGCCATTGTTCGCTCTCCCCCTCTGGGTGTTAGCGGTGTCTCAGCGCACGTAACGCACGAGAGGCCGGACTTGTGCCCGACCTGAGGCGGAGATTTTGCCTCACATCAAGGTCTGTTACTCAATCGACACCCAGCCGCCCGCCGGAAGGGGCGATCGGCTGGGATGACGACCGGGACCGTACACGGTCCGGGCGCCGTCTTGCACAAACGCCACCCCGTGTATTTCCCGCCATTCGGGGGGCCGGAAACCCGGACTTCCCGGGCGTTCCGGCCTCCCCCGAGTCACCGAACGCACAGGGCCGGACACCGGCCACTGTGATCGATCACACAGGGACGGATGCATTCAGAGGCCATGGATTCAGCCAAAAGCGAACACAGGGTGGAGGGTCTCACAAAGGCAGAGTGACACGCATCACGAGGCCACCGCCCTCCCGGGGCATCGCCTGGATCCTGCCGCCGTGTGCGCGCGCCACGGAGCGCGCGATCGACAGACCCAGCCCGACACCCTTGTCACTGCCCGTACGCTCCGTACGCAGCCGCCTGAACGGCTCGAAGAGGTTGTCCACCTCGTACGCGGGAACCACGGGACCCGTGTTCGACACCAGGAGCACCGCCTGGCCGTGCTGGGCCTCGGTGGTGACCTCCACCCAGCCACCCTCCGGCACGTTGTACCGGACGGCGTTCTGCACCAGGTTGAGGGCGATCCGCTCCAGCAGGACGCCGTTGCCCTGCACGACGGCCGGCGCGCGCTCACCGCGGATCTCCACACCCTTGGCCTCGGCCTCGCCGCGCACCTGGTCGACGGCGCGCGAGGCGACCTCCGCCAGGTCCACGGGCTTGCGCTCGACGATCTGGTTCTCGCTGCGGGCCAGCAGCAGCAGGCCCTCGACCAGCTGCTCGCTGCGCTCGTTGGTGGCGAGCAGGGTCTTGCCGAGCTGCTGGAGCTCCACCGGGGCGCCCGGATCCGACAGGTGCACCTCCAGCAGGGTCCGGTTGATCGCCAGCGGCGTCCGCAGCTCGTGCGAGGCGTTGGCGACGAACCGCTGCTGGGCCGTGAAGGCCCGCTCCAGCCGGTCGAGCATCTCGTCGAAGGTGTCGGCGAGCTCCTTGAGCTCGTCGTCCGGCCCGTCCAGCTCGATCCGCCGGGTCAGGTCGGAGCCGACCACCCGGCGGGCGGTACGGGTGATCTTGCCCAGCGGCGAGAGCACCCGGCCGGCCATCGCGTAGCCGAAGGCGAAGGCGATGATGCTCAGCCCCAGCAGAGCCATCAGCGAGCGGCTCAGCAGGTCGTCCAGGGCGTGCCTGCGCTGTTCGAGGATGCACTGGCCGATCGCCGCGTTGAACTGGTCGGGAGTGAGTTCGAGCCCCACCACTCCCGGACAGGAACTGCTGGTGACCTTCACCTGGCCGCCGACGATCTGGAACGGCAGGGCGTTGCCCTGCCGCAGGGCCTGCGCCGCCAGCAGATAGATGATCGACAGCAGCAGGATGCCCGCGATCAGGAACATCCCGCCGTAGAGCAGGGTGAGGCGTATCCGGATGGTCGGCCTCAGCCACGGGAAGGGACCCTCGGGCTGGCCGGGGTCCCAGGTCGGTTTCGGTGGCGCCGTCGGTGGCGCCGGAGTGGTCGCCACGCGGTCAGATCCGGTATCCGGAGCCGGGCACCGTCACGATGACGGGCGGCTCGCCCAGCTTGCGGCGCAGGGTCATCACCGTCACGCGCACCACGTTGGTGAACGGGTCGGTGTTCTCGTCCCAGGCCTTCTCCAGCAGCTGCTCGGCCGAGACCACGGTCCCCTCGCTGCGCATGAGGACCTCCAGGACCGCGAACTCCTTCGGGGCCAGCTGCACCTCGCGGCCCTCACGGAACACCTCGCGCCGGTTCGGGTCCAGCTTGATGCCGGCCCGCTCCAGTACGGGCGGCAGCGCGACGGTGGTGCGCCGGCCGAGCGCCCGCACCCGGGCGGTGAGCTCGGTGAAGGCGAAGGGCTTGGGCAGGTAGTCGTCCGCCCCGAGCTCCAGGCCCTCCACGCGGTCGCTCACGTCGCCGGAGGCGGTCAGCATCAGCACCCGGGTGGGCATGCCGAGCTCGACGATCTTCCGGCAGACGTCGTCACCGTGGACGAGCGGGAGGTCCCGGTCCAGCACGACCACGTCGTAGTCGTTCACGCCGACCCGCTCCAGGGCGGCGGCGCCGTCGTACACGACGTCCACGGCCATGGCCTCCCGGCGCAGGCCGGTGGCCACCGCATCGGCGAGCAGCTGCTCGTCCTCGACGACGAGTACGCGCACGTCGTTTCCTTCCTCCGAGCCCAGAAGGGCACACGTGTATTGCGTCGTACATCCTGCCCGTTTCGGCCGTAAACCGGCTGTAAGACGGGTCCTGCGGGGGCTCACGGGGCGGAAGTGAGGATTCCCTGGCCTTGAGAGGTTTCTGTGCCCGGAGTGCCGGGGAGGACGTGAGAACACCCCATCCACTCCCTGACGGCGGTATTGCCACGTGCCGCCGCCGACCCACGAAGAGGGGGCGAACCCATCATGGACGCATTCAGCGCGGGTCTCCTGCAGCGCATCAGGGCCACGCAGTCGGATCTCAGGCACGCCCGTGAGACGGGCGACGACTTCCTCGCGGAAGTGGAACAGGCGGAGCTGGAAGACCTCCAGCGCTTGGCCGCCGAGCACGGCGTCCCGGTCTCGGCCGCCGCTCCCGCCTGCTGACCGGTCTGCCGGACGGCTGCTGAGCGCCGGCTCCAGGACGTGCGTGGACCCCGGCCGCCCCCTCGGGCGGCCGGGGTCCACGCACGTCCGGCCGCGCTCAGTCGTGCCAGGCCCCGGCCTCCTCCAGCAGCGGCTGGAGCGAGGCGAAGACCGCCGGGGTGGCGGCCAGGGCCAGCTCGCCCGAGGCCGGCTCCCCCGGGCGGCCGCCGGTCACGGCACCCGCCTCGCGGGCGATCAGCTCCCCCGCGGCCAGGTCCCACGGGTTCAGGCCGCGCTCGTAGTAGCCGTCCAGGCGCCCCGCGGCCACGTCGCACAGGTCCAGCGCCGCCGAGCCGCCCCGCCTGATGTCCCGCACCAGCGGGATGATCCGCTGCGCCACGTCGGCCTGGTGCGCCCGCCGGGTCTGGACGTAGGCGAACCCGGTCCCGACCAGCGCCTGGTCCAGCGGGGCCGCCGGACGGCAGGCGAGGCGTGCCGGGCCCAGCCAGGCGCCGCCGCCGAGGACGGCGTGGTAGACCTCGCCGCGCATCGGCGCCGCCACGACGCCGACCACGGTTTCGCCCTCGTACTCGGCGGCGACGGACACGCCCCAGCTGGGAAGCCCGTAGAGGTAGTTCACGGTGCCGTCCAGCGGGTCGACGACCCACCGCACCCCGCTGGTCCCCGGGGTGTCCGCGCCCTCCTCGCCCAGCAGCCCGTCCGCGGGGCGCCGCTCGGCGAGGATGCCGGTGATCAGCTTCTCCGCCGCGATGTCCATCTCGGTCACCACGTCGATGGGGCTGGTTTTCGTCGCCGCCACCGCCAGATCGGCCGGCCGGCCGTCGCGCAGCAGGGCCCCGGCCTGCCGGGCGGCCTCCATGCCGACCGCCAGCAGTTCGGCCTTCAGTTCTTCGGAGATCACGGTTCCCCTCCCCTTCCTAGGCGTACGGGCTGTCCGCGCCCGCGGCGGCCGGCCGCGGCGCCCGCGCCGGGCAGCAGCCCACCGCGCACAGGTCGTGGCTCTGTCCGAGCGTGCCCACCCAGCACTCCTGCGCCGCCTCACCGCGCTCCCTGGCGGCCCGCTCCAGGACGAGCTCCCGTACGGCCTCGGCGAAGCGCGGGTCGGCGCCGACGGTCGCGGAGCGCGCGACGGGCAGACCCAGCTCGGCGGCCTTGGCGGTGGCCTCGGTGTCCAGGTCGTACAGGACTTCCATGTGGTCGGAGACGAAGCCGATGGGGACCATGACCACGGCGGGGGCGCCCTCGGCGTGCAGGGTCTCCAGGTGGTCGCAGATGTCCGGCTCCAGCCACGGGATGTGCGGGGCGCCGCTGCGGGACTGGTAGACGAGCCGCCAGGGGCGGGCGACGCCGGTGCGCACCGCGACCTCGTCGGCGATCACCCGGGCGACGTCGAGGTGCTGCTTGACGTACGCGCCGCCCTCACCGCCCTCGGTGTGGTCCGGGGCGGGGCCGGAGGTGTCGGCGGCGGCGGTCGGGATGGAGTGCGTGGTGAAGGCGAGGTGCGCGCCGGCGCGCACCTCCTCGGGGAGCGCGTCGAGCGAGGCCACCACGCCGTCGATCATGGGCTCCACGAAGCCGGGGTGGTTGAAGTAGTGGCGCAGCTTGTCGACGCGCGGCAGCTCGACGCCCTCCTGCTCCAGCGCGGCCAGCGCGTCGGCGAGGTTCTCGCGGTACTGCCGGCAGCCCGAGTACGAGGCGTAGGCGCTGGTGGCGAGGACCGCGATCCGGCGGCGGCCGTCGGCGGCCATCTCGCGCATCACGTCGGTCAGGTACGGGGCCCAGTTCCGGTTGCCCCAGTAGACCGGCAGGTCCAGCCCGTGACCGGCGAAATCCTTGCGCAGCGCGTCGAGCAGCTCGCGGTTCTGACGGTTGATCGGGCTGACCCCGCCGAAGCCGAAGTAGTGCTGCCCGACCTCCTTGAGCCGCTCGCGCGGGATGCCGCGCCCGCGGGTGACGTTCTCCAGGAACGGCACGACGTCGTCGGGTCCTTCGGGACCGCCGAAGGAGAGCAGCAGGAGTGCGTCGTACGGGGCGGCGGACTCGGCGCCGGGGGCACGGAACTGGTCTGACATGCCTCGAATCCTGCCACCCGGCCTCTCCCCCCGGTAACGGACCCGGGTCCGTCTCACACGTCGGATGGCAGGTAAGGTCACCCTAAGTTCCTGTCCGTCGCATTCCCCGTGCGAGCGCTTCACCGGCAGACGTAACCTGTGTGAGCCAATCCAGTCCCTTACGGAGGGCACCGTGCCCAGTCCCTACCGCGCGATATTCGCGACCCCCGGCACCAAGGGGTTCACAGCCGCCGGCCTCATAGGGCGGATGCCGCTGTCCATGGTGGGCATCGGTGTCCTCACGATGATCACCGAGCTGGGCGGCAGCTACGCCCTGGCCGGCGGGATCACCGCCACCATCGCCCTGTCCGCCGCCGCCGTGGGCCCCCAGGTCTCGCGACTGGTCGACCAGTACGGACAGCGCCGGGTGCTGCGCCCCGCCACCCTGGTCGCCGCCGCCTCGGTGACCGGCCTGCTGGTCGCGGCCGCGGGCGGCTGGCCGAGCTGGACCCTCTTCGTCTTCGCCGTCGTCGCCGGGTGCGTGCCCAGCGTCGGCTCGATGGTCCGGGCCCGCTGGACGGCCCTGTTCCGCGACACCCCCCAGCTGCACACGGCCTACTCCTTCGAGTCCATCCTCGACGAGGTCTGCTTCATCGTCGGCCCGCCCCTCGCCGCCACGCTCTCGGCCGGCTGGTTCCCCGAGGCCGGACCGGTGGTCGCCGTCGTCTTCCTCGTGACGGGCGTGTGGTGGCTGACGGCCCTGACGGCCACCGAGCCGAAGCCGCATCCGCGGCACGAGCACTCGGACCTCTCGTCCGCGCTGCGCTCCCCCGGCCTGCAGGTACTCGTGGCGACCTTCGTGGCGACCGGCGCGATCTTCGGCTCCGTGGACGTGGCCACCCTCGCCTTCGCCGAGGAGCACGGCAGCAAGTCCCTCGGCGGGATCTTCCTCGCCGTGTGGGCCTTCGGCTCCTGCCTCGCGGGGATCGTCTTCGGCCTGCTGCACTTCAAGGGCAAGGCCGAACCTCGCTGGGTGGTGGGCATCAGTGCGATGGCCGTGAGTATGATCCCCCTCCTACTGGCCGGGAACCTTCCGTTTCTGGCCGTGGCGCTCTTCGTCTCGGGCCTCGCCATCGCTCCCACGATGATCACCACGATGGCCCTGATCGAGGCGCACGTACCACACGCGAAGCTGACCGAGGGCATGACCTGGATCAGCACCGGCCTCGCGGTCGGTATCGCGCTCGGGTCCTCCGTGACCGGCTGGGTCGTCGACGCCGCCGGTGCGCGGACCGGGTACGTCGTCTCCCTCTCGGCGGGGGCGGCCGCGGCGGCGGTTGCGTTCGCGGGATACCGCCGGCTGACGAGGCCGGCGCAAGGGGAGGAGCCTGCAACCGATGGGGACGGCGACAGCACGGAACGGCAGCACGGCGACCGCGTGGCGTAACTGGGCGGGCAACGTCACCGCCACGCCCACCCGCGTGGTGACCCCGGCATCGGTCGGGGAGCTCCAGGAGGCGGTCCGCCGGGCCGCCGAGGACGGGCTGCGGGTGAAGGCGGTCGGCACCGGCCACTCCTTCACCGCGGCCGCCGCGACCGACGGGGTCCTCGTACGGCCCCAGGCGCTGGCGGGGATCCGCTCGGTCGACCGCGCCGCGGGCACCGTCACGGTGGCGGCGGGCACGGCCCTGAAGGACCTCAACCGGGCCCTCGCCGCCGAGGGCCTCTCGCTCACCAACATGGGCGACATCATGGAGCAGACGGTCTCCGGCGCCACGAGCACCGGCACCCACGGCACCGGCCGCGACTCGGCCTCCATCGCCGCCCAGATCCGCTCCCTGGAACTGGTCACCGCGGACGGCGAGCTGCTGGTCTGCTCCGAGAAGGAGAACCCCGAGGTCTTCGCGGCGGCCCGGGTGGGCATCGGCGCACTGGGCATCGTCACCGCGATCACCTTCGCCGTGGAGCCGCTCTTCTTCCTGACCGCCCGTGAGGAGCCCATGGGCTTCGACCGGGTGACCTCGGAGTTCGAGGAGCACTTCGCGGAGAACGAGCACTTCGAGTTCTACTGGTTCCCGCACACCGGCAACTGCAACACCAAGCGCAACAACCGCAGCCAGGGCCCCGCCGCCCCGCCCGGCCCGGTCAGCGGCTGGATCGAGGACGAGCTGCTCTCCAACGGCCTCTTCCAGGCCGTCAACTCACTGGGCCGTGCGGTCCCGGCGACCATTCCCTCCATCGCCCGTGTGGCCAGCCGCGCCCTGTCGGCGCGCACCTACACCGACATCCCGTACAAGGTGTTCACCAGCCCGCGCCGGGTGCGGTTCGTGGAGATGGAGTACGCCCTCCCGCGCGAGGCCGTGGTGGAGGCGCTGCGGGAGCTGCGGGCGATGGTCGACCGCTCCCGGCTGCGGATCAGCTTCCCGGTGGAGGTCCGGACGGCCCCGGCGGACGACATCGCGCTGTCGACGGCCTCGGGGCGCGACACGGCCTACATCGCGGTGCACATGTACCGGGGCACCCCGTACCAGGCGTACTTCACCGCGGCCGAGCAGATCTTCACCGCACACGGCGGGCGCCCGCACTGGGGCAAGGTGCACACCCGGGACGCCGAGTACTTCTCCCGGATCTACCCGCGCTTCGGCGAGTTCACCGCGCTGCGCGACCGCCTCGACCCGGACCGGGTCTTCGGCAACGACTACCTGCGGCGCGTCCTGGGAGCCTGAGGCAGGTCGGGGGGGACTCGTCCGCGGCGACGGCGTCGCGCCACCGGCGCTCGGCGCCGGCTCGCCGGAACGTGACGGTCCGTGGTCCGGGCCCGGGCTCCGGATCCCGTCCGGCCGGGAGGGGCTCGGAGGTGTCCGGCCCGGGGGTGCCGGCGCCGCCCCGCCGGGCGGGTTCCGCCCGGCCCGTCGCCCTCCCCTGTGTGTCCGAGCTCTCGTGATTCCGCTCTTCAGCAGTTACCGACAGCTGAGCGAAGGGGATAGTTCCGTTTCGGGCGATTCTGCGAAGCAGGACACCCGCGACAAGTCGGCACACAAGGGCGGGACCCGACAGCGGGCAGCCCAACTCCCGCCGTCCGAGGAAACTTCGGCGGCGCGGCGGTCCACCCAGGTGGCCCGAATGGAGTACTGTGGCGAGCCCTGGGTCTGTCCTTCCTTTCGGATGTCCGGACCCGGGAGAGGGGGCCGGCTGACGGAAAGCGGCACTCGAAGACCGGCGATGCCGCGGCATTGCACGGTTCCTGCTGCGCACAGTAACCACTTGGTCACTGTGCGTGCCCAACAGGTAACCGTGCCATAACGGCGATCAAGGGCGCATGCCCGACACGCCGGTTTAACTCGGCAAGGTTGTGGCAGGCTGCACCCGGGCAGGCCACACTCGACTAGCGGAAGCAGCGACGCACGTGACGTCGGCAGGCACCACCCGGGAGGTCCCCATGCCCGAACTGCGTGTCGTGGCCGTCTCCAATGACGGCACACGACTGGTGCTCAAGGCTGCGGACAGTACGGAGTACACGCTTCCGATCGACGAGCGGCTTCGGGCTGCGGTACGTAACGACCGCGCGCGCCTGAACCAGATCGAGATCGAGGTCGAGAGCCACCTCCGCCCCCGCGACATCCAGGCGCGCATACGAGCCGGTGCCTCCGCGGAGGAGGTCGCTCAGCTCGCCGGCATCCCCGTCGACCGCGTCCGCCGCTTCGAGGGCCCCGTGCTCGCCGAGCGCGCCTTCATGGCCGAACGCGCCCGCAAGACCCCGGTGCGCCGCCCCGGCGAGAACACCGGGCCGCAGCTGGGCGAGGCCGTGCAGGAACGCCTCACCCTGCGCGGAGCCGAGAAGGACTCCGTCCAGTGGGACTCGTGGCGCCGCGACGACGGCACCTGGGAGGTCCTCCTGGTCTACCGGGTCGCCGGTGAACCCCACGCGGCCAGCTGGACCTACGACCCGCCGCGCCGGCTGGTCGTGGCCGTGGACGACGAGGCGCGTTCGCTGATCGGCGAGTCGGAGGACCTGCCGGCGGCGCCGGAGCCGAGCTTCCCCTTCGTACCGAGGATCGCGCGCCTGCCGCGCGACCGGCCGCTGGACCGTGCCCTGGACCGGCAGCTGGAGCGGGTCGAGCCCCGGCCCGCGCCCGTACCGGAGCCGGAGGAGGAGCGGGACACGCTGACCAGCCTGCTGGAGGCGGTGCCGAGCTTCCGCGGCGACATGGTCGTCCCCGAGCGCACCGAGCCGACGGACACCGAACCGGAGGCGGAGGAGCCGCCGGCTCCCGCCGCGTCGGCGGGTGCGGGCGCCGCGTACGCGGACGTCCTGATGCCCCGTACGGTGGCGGGGCACCGCGACCGGCTGACGGGCACCACCGACCGGCAGGCCGAGGCCGACGGGGTCCGCCCCGGGCGCCGCGCGGCCGTCCCGAGCTGGGACGAGATCGTCTTCGGCACCCGCCGCAAGAAGCAGGAGTAGCCCCGGGGCCGGGCGGTGCCCGGCCCCGGGCAGCTACTGGGGGTCCGGACCCGTGGCCACCGGACGGGCCGGGTCCGCGCACCAGTGCGACCAGCTGCCCGCGTAGAGGTCGGACTCGATACCGGCCACCGCCAGGGCGAGCACCTCATGGGCTCCGGAGACCCCCGAGCCGCAGTACACGCCCACGGGCCTCCCCTCCGAGGCGCCGAGCGCCTCGAACCGGGCCCGCAGTGCGTCCGCCGGCAGGAAGCGGCCGTCGGGGCCCACGTTCTCGGTGGTCGGTGCCGACAGCGCGCCCGGGATGTGGCCGCCCACCGGGTCGATCGGCTCCACCTCACCGCGGTACCTCTCCCCCGCCCGGGCGTCCAGGAGGACGCCTTCGCGCGCCCGCAGCGCCGCCGCGTCGGCGTCGAGCAGCCCGCGAGCACCCGGGTTTGGCTTGAAATCGCCCTCAACCGGAATCACCCGTTCGGCCGTGAGTTCGCCTCCCGCCGCCGTCCACGCGGCCAGGCCGCCGTCCAGGACTCGCACGTTCGGGTGACCCGTCCAGCGCAGCAGCCACCACGCGCGGGCCGCCGCCCAGCCCTGGCCGCCGTCGTACACGACCACGGGCCCGTCCGCCGGGACCCCGGCCCTGCGCATCGCCGCGCCGAAGGCCTCCGCGTCCGGCAGCGGGTGGCGCCCACCCGACCCGGCCGGACCTGCCAGTTCTCGGTCGAGGTCGACGTACGCGGCGCCCGCCAGGTGTCCGGCCTCGTACGCGGGCCGCTGGTCGGGGCCGCCGAGCTGCCAGCGGACGTCGAGCAGGACCGGCGGCCGGGAGCCCGCCAGCTCGTTCCTCAGTTCGGCGGCGGAAAGGATCGCAGTGTTCGCAGTCATGTCGGCCATCTTCCTCCCCGCCCGGCACCCGCGTCACAGGGCCGTCATCAGCGGGGCACCTGTTCCGGTCAACTCCGTTCCGGACCACCGGAATGCGGCGCGGCCGGGGCGCGCCGCGTGCGCCGGAGTGGAACCATCAGCACCGGTGACGGCACGACGGAGGAGACGGCTGACATGACCGAGGCAGCGGAAGCGATCCGGCGCACCCCCGGCACCCCGTGCTGGGTGAGTCTCATGGTGCACGGCCTCGGGAGCACCGAGGACTTCTACGCCGACCTGTTCGGGTGGGAGTACGTGCCAGGGCCGGAGCAGCTCGGGCCGTACGTCCGTGCCGTGCTGGACGGCCACGAGGTGGCGGGGATCGGCGAGATGCCGCCCGACGGACATCTTCCGATGGCATGGACCACGTACCTGGCCACGGACGACGCCGACGCGACCGCCGAGTCGGTCCGGGCGTGCGGCGGCACGGTCGCGGTGGGACCGCTGGACGCCGGTGTCGCGGGGCGGGTGGCGATCTGCTCGGACCCGCTGGGAGCGGTCTTCGGGCTGTGGCAGGCGCAGGCCCGCCTGGGCGCCCGGCCGCACGGCGGGCCGGGCACCCCCGTCTGGCACGAGCTGATCACCCAGGACGCCTCGACGGTCGGCAAGTTCTACGAGCACGTATTCGGCCACGAGGCACAGACCCATGCCACCGCCCCGGACGATTTCGACCACCTCACCCTGAACCTGGCGGGCCGACCCGTCGCCGCCGTGCACGGCGTGGGCCGTTCGCTGCCGCACGACCGGGGTCCGCACTGGCTGGCCTACTTCGAGGTGGAGGACACCGACGCCGCCGCGAGCCGGGTCGAGGAGCTCGGCGGACGCGTCGTCGACCCGCCCCGGGAGGGCATGCGCGGACGGCAGGCCACGGTCGCGGACCCGGAGGGCGCGGTGTTCGCCCTCCTGCGGTCACGGCCTTCTCACTGAGTCTCCCGCGGCGCCGGCGGCCGGCCGAAGTGGCGGGCGGTGGGCGCCAGTGCGGCCGCCGCGGGGACGAGGAAGCAGGCCGCGGCGCACGCGCCGAGGACCGGGGTGACCCCGAAGGTGTCGATGGCCGGGGCGATCAGAGCCAGGCCCACCGGGGCGAGGCCGTAGGACACGAGGAAGTCCAGTGAGGAGACCCGGGCGAGCTTGTCCGGGGCGACCTCGCGCTGCGTGGCGGTGAACCAGGGCACGTTGAACAGTTCGATCCCGATACCGGCGACCGCGTAGGCACCGATCACCACGGCCGGGTGCACGGGGAACATCAGGCTCAGCGGCGCGAAGCCGTAGGCGGCCAGGCCCGCGAAGGCCGCCCAGCCCTGGGAGCGCGGCCGCAGGCGGGCGGTGACCAGGGCGCCGCCGAGCGCGCCCACGGTGTAGGCCGTCATGGCGGCGGCCAGGACCCACTCGGTGGCGTAGCGGTCACGGCTGATCAGGGGCAGGGCGACGCTGGTGGCGGAGTAGCCGAGCGCGATCACGGCGGTCAGGGCGCCCAGTCCCGCGAGGAACCAGGGGTGGCGGCGGGCCTCGCGTATCCCGTCGACGAACTCGGCGCGCAACGACGCCCGCCGCGGCCGGGGCGCATCGTCCGGCGCCGCGGCCGTGGCCCCCCGGCCCGGCAGGAGCGCGGCGACCAGCCAGAGCAGGCCGATCCCGAGCAGCAGGGTCGCGACGCCGGTGAAGGCCGCGAGCAGCGCGGTCAGGGCGGGCCCGGCCAGAGTGGAGGCGCGTACCGCCAGGGTCGTCGCGGCGTTGGCCTGCTGCCTGCGGTCGGCGTCGACGACCTCGGCCGTGAGCGCCTGGAAGGCGGGGCGGCAGGCCCCCTGGCCGGCGCCGGCCAGGGCGGCGGCGACGGTCATCAGCAGCAGCGAGCGGCCCAGTCCGACCGCGAGGAGAGGTGCGGCCGCCGCCGCCGCGAGGGCGGACCAGAGCACGACGGCCCGGCGGGAGTGACGGTCGGCCAGCACCCCGCCGACGGCCACCGCGACGAGAAAGCCGGCGGTGCGCGCCGCGAGCACGAGACCCAGGCCGGCCGCGCCCAGTTCCCGTTGCAGCACGGCGAGGCCCAGGACGAAGGGCAGGGCCCAGGTCGCGAGTCCGGAGGCGGTGGTGCCCGCCCACAGACGCAGGAAGGCGATGTCGCGCAGGACGGAACGTGCCTGCGGTGGACGGCTCTTGGACTCCGTGGGGGCAGGTGTGGTCGCCACGATGTGGTGCTCCTCATTTCTATTAATGAAAACGATAACCATTACAGTACTCTGTGAACGCGGCGCTCCTGCCCGGTGCACGACCACGTCCGCGTCCGCGTCCCGCCACACCCACGCCCACGTCCACATCCACGCCCTCCCCGACGGAGATCCCATGCGCCACCGCGCCCGAACCGGCCTCGCCCTGACCCTCGTTCTCGCCTCCGCGGCCGCCGCGGCCGGCTGCGCGACCACCCCCGACCGCGGCACGGACCGCACCGCGGCGGGTGCGGCCGCCGCCCGGACCGCCGTCACCAGCTGCGGCAGCCGGCTCTCCTTCGACGGACCTCCCGAACGCGCCGTCGCCCTGGACCAGACCTCCACCGAGACCCTGCTCGAACTGGGCCTGCAGGACCGGATGGCCGGGACGGCCAACCTCAAGACGAAGATCCCCGCGCAGTACCAGGAGGCCTACGCCAAGGTCCCGGTGATCGCCCCCAAGATCGCGACCGGCGAGCAACTGCGGGCCGCCACACCCGACTTCGTGGTGGCCGGCTCCACCGACCTCTACACGAAGGACCGGGCGGGCACCCGGGAGGAACTGGCGGCCCTGGAGGTCCCCGCCTTCGTCAGCGCGGTGGACTGCCCCCAGCACAACGACGCCGGGAAGTCCCCCTTCGAGCTGCTCTTCTCCGACTACGAAGCGCTGGGGAAGGTCTTCGGCGCCGAGGAGCGGGCCGCCGCGCTCGCCCGGGAGCAGCGCGCGGCCGTCGCCAAGGCCGGCGAGAGCGCCGCCGGCACGGCCCGGGACGGGAAGCAGCCCACCGTCGTCTACCTCTACTCCGTCTTCAACGGCATGCCGTACGTCGCGGGCCGGACCGGCCTGCCCAGCGAGATGAGCCGGATCGTCGGCGCCCGGAACGCCTTCGACGACGTGGAGGAGGACTGGCCGGAGGTGTCCTGGGAGGAAGTCGCCCGGCGGAACCCGGACTTCATCGTGATCGGCGACCTGTCCGAGCGCGGCCGGCCGGGCGACAGCGCCGCCGAGAAGCGCAGTGCGATGGCCGAGGACCCGGTGGTCTCCAAGCTGGCGGCGGTGCGCGACAACAGGATCGTCGAGGTACCCGGCATCGAACTGGACCCGTCCGTCCGGTCCGTGCACGCGCTGGGCCTGCTGGCGGCCGGGATGAAGGATCTCGGGTATGCCCGCTGACGCGGCCGGCCGGGCCGGGCCGGCGGCCCCGGCCACGGACCTCGCGCCGGACCCGGCACCGGCCGCGGCCACGGGCCCGTCCGTCGACCTGCTGCACCCCTCGGCCCGCACCCCGGGCCCGGCCGCCGCCGCGCCGTCCGCGCCGGCCTCCCGGTACGGTCCCGCGCGGGCCGGGCTGCTGATCGCCATGGCGGTCGTACTGGCCGCTTCGGTGGCGGCCGCCACCCGGGTCGGCACCGCCGACGTGGGATGGACCGACCTGGCCCGGGTGTTCGGGGCGCGGCTCGGGCTGGACACCGAACCGCTGCCGCCGCTGCTGGACTCGCTCGTCTGGGACCTGCGGCTGCCGCGGGTCCTGATGGCGGCCCTGGTCGGCGCCGCGCTCGCGGTCTGCGGCACGGTGCTCCAGGCCGTCACGCGCAACGCCCTCGCCGATCCTTACCTGCTCGGGGTCTCCTCGGGCGCCGGGGCGGGAGCGGTCGCGGTGGTCGTCCTCGGTGTCGGCGCCGGCACCCTCGGCGTCACCGGCGGGGCGCTCGCCGGGGCGCTGCTGGCGTTCGCTGGGCTGCTGCTCCTGCTGCGCCGCACGGGTCTGGACTCGGTCCGTATCGTGCTGACCGGTGTGGTCGTCGGTCAGCTCTTCACCGCCCTGACCTCGCTCGCCCTGATGGCCTCGGCGGACGCCGACACGACGCGTGCCGTCACCCACTGGCTCCTGGGCTCGATGGCCCCGGCCCGCTGGGACGCCGTGGTGGTCTGCGCGGTCGTCACCCCCCTGGGGCTGGGCGCCGCCTGGCTGTGCGCGAACGCCCTCGACGGGCTCGCCTTCGGCGCGGACACCGCCGCCTCCCTGGGGATCGGCGTACGGCGCACCCGGATGCTGCTGCTGGTGGTGACGGCCGTGCTGACCTCGGTCGCGGTGGCCACCGTCGGTGCCATCGGATTCGTCGGGCTGATCGTCCCGCACGGGGTGCGCTTCCTGGCCGGGCCGCTGCACCGGGTGCTGCTGCCCCACGCGGCGCTCGCGGGCGCGGTGTTCCTGGTGTGGACGGATGCCCTGGCGCGGGTGGTCTTCGCGCCCCGGGAGGTGCCCGTCGGCGTGGTCACCGCGCTGATCGGGGTCCCGCTGTTCCTCGTCGTCCTGCGCCGGAGGGGGGAGCTGTGAGGATCACCGCCGAAGGGCTGAGCTGGTCGGTCTCGGGCAGGCCCGTCGTCCGCCGGGTCGGCCTGGACATCGCACCGGGCGAGACCGTCGGGCTGCTCGGCCCCAACGGCTCGGGCAAGTCCTCGCTGCTGCGCTGCCTGGCCGGGTTGCGCGTGCCCGACGAGGGCACGGTGCGCTACGACGGCGTGCCCGTACGGGACTTGAGCGCCCGCGCGATCGCCCGCCGGGTCGCGTTCGTCGCGCAGGACTCCGGCCTCGACACCGACCTGCGCGTCGCCGACGTGGTCGGGCTGGGCCGAACCCCGTTCCGTGACCGCTGGCGCGGACCGGACGCCCACGACCGGGCCGTGGTCGCCGCCGCGCTCGAACGCGTGGAACTCACCGCGCTCGCCTGGCGCCCGTGGAAGTCCCTGTCGGGCGGGGAGCGCCAACGGGCCCACATCGCCCGGGCGTTCGCGCAGCAGCCGTACGTGCTGCTGCTGGACGAACCCACCAACCACCTCGATGTGAAACACCAGCTGGAGCTGATGGAGCTGCTGTCCGGAGCCGATCAGACGGTTCTGGTCGCGCTGCACGACCTGGGCCTGGCCGCCCGCCACTGCGACCGGCTGCTGCTCCTGTACGGCGGCCGACTGGTCGCCTCCGGCGCTCCCGCCGACGTCCTGACCCCGGAGAACCTCGCCCGGTTCTTCGAGGTGGACGCCGAACTGTCCGCCGACGCCCTGGGCCGGCCGGCGGTCACCTACCGCGGGCCGCTGCGCGGCGCCGCGCCCCGGGCCCCCTCCCGGTCCGCTGCCCCGTCCGCCCCCTGAATCCCCTCCCGGCCCCCTCCCGATCCGCGCTCCGACAAGGAAACCCATGACGAACCCCGCCCCCACGACGACCACCGCTCCCCCGGCCGGCGTCGACGCCCTGATCGAGGCCGTACTGGCCGGCGAGCACGGGCCACTGCCCTCCGGGCTGACGGCGACCAGCGTGTTCTGGATCCACCACGGCACCCGGCTGGCCGGCGGCGACACCACCTACCTCAACCAGTACGTCCTGGTCCGGCTCGGCGGAGCCTTCGGCGGCTGCGCCTTCGAGGCCGGTGAGATCGACCCGGCGATCTGCCGCGATTCCTCCGGCGCCCCGCTGGACGTCCTGCTGCGCGAGGCACCCCGCCCGCTGCGGATCGCCGCCCTCGACGCCTACCTGGCCTTCCGGCACCCGCACCGCGACTCCGGGGCCGAGCCGGTCACCCTCCCCGCCGGTACCCCCGAGGTGCGGGCGAGGGCCCGCGACGCTGCCATCGCCGGGCTGCTGGACATCGACCGCGGGGCCGCGGTCGGCCTCATCGGCGTGGTGAACCCGCTGGTCGCGGCAATCCGCGAGCGCGGCGGCGCACCGCTGCCCTGCGACTTCAACCTCCGTACCACCCAGTGGGGCGACCCCGTCACCACCGACATGCACGAGGTGCTGGAGCGCGCCGACGCCGTCGTCGCCACCGGCATGACCCTGAGCAACGGCTCCTTCGACACCATCCTCGACCGCTGCCGCACGCGGGGGATCCCGCTCGTCGTGTACGCGCAGAGCGGCAGCGCCGTGGCCCGTGCCTTCCTCGGCGCCGGGGTGACCGCCGTGTCCGCCGAGCCCTTCCCCTTCTCCCAGTTCAGCGCCGACCCGACCACCCTGTACCGCTACCGGACGGCGGCTCCGGCGTGATCGCGGCGACCCGCCGGAACTCCCCCGGCGCCGACCGCCGCGGCGCCGGGCACGCCTCCTGCCACCACGGCGAGATCCTCCAGGGCGTCTTCCTCGACGCCGCCGGGCGCCGGTGCGCCGGCCTGGTCACCCTGCCGATGAGCGGGCCGGGCAGCCGGGCCGAGTTCACCCGGCGGCCCGGCACCCCGCCGGAGCGGCTCACCGTACGGCCCGCGGACCGTACGAAAGCGGCGCGCGCGGCGGCCTTGGCCGTCGAGGAGTGCGCCCTGCGCTGCGGGGAGCCGCCGTGCGGCGGGGAGCTGCGGATCTCCGGCGACATCCCGGTGGGCCTGGGGATGGGCAGCTCCACCAGTGACGTCATCGCGGTGGTCCGGGCGGTCGCGGACTCCTACGGGATACGGCTCCCGGCCGCCGCCGTCGCCCGGCTCGCGGTCCGTGCCGAGCTGGCCTGCGACCCGCTGATGCTCGACGCCCGCCCGGTGCTCTTCGCCCAGCGCGAGGGGCGGGTGCTGGAGGTGCTCGGCCACCGCCTGCCGTCCCTCGTGGTCGTGGGCTGCGCCCTGGGCGGGGGCGCGCCCGTGGACACGCTCTCCCTCCCGGCCCGTGAGTACGACGACCACGACGTGCTCGCCTTCGAGCGGCTGCGCGTGCTGCTGCGGCGGTCGGTGACCACCGGTGACGCCGCGCTGCTCGGCCGGGTGGCGACGGCCAGTGCCCGGCGCGGGCAGCGGCTGCTGCGCCATCCGGAGTTCGACGCGCTCGTCGGCATCGCCCGGCGGCTCGGAGCAGTGGGCGTGCAGATCGCGCACAGCGGGGCGGTGGCCGGGCTGCTGCTGGACGCCGCCGCACCGGGGCTGCGCCACCGGGTCCGCGGCTGCCTGCGGGCCCTGGAGGGCGAGGGCATCCCCGCCACCCACACGTTCACGACCTTCCCGACGACCAAGGAGTCCCCGAGTGGACCAGCACATCGCGGAGGCCATCGGCCGACCGGACCTGATACGCCTCGACGACCGGCTCGTCTGTCTGCGCTTTGAGACGATGAAGGTGGTCTCCGCCCTCGCCGCGGTCCGCCACCTGCTCGACACGGGCGTGGTGCGGCGCGGCGACACCCTGCTGGACAGCTCCAGCGGGATCTACGCGTACGCCCTCGCACTGGCCTGTCACCGCTACGGCATGCGCTGCCACATCGTCGGCTCGACGACGGTCGACGACACGCTGCGCACCCAGCTCGCCGTGCTCGGCGCGACGCTGGAGCGGATGGAGCCCTGCAGCGACCTGAAGCTGGACCAGAAGCGGCGCGTCGAGCGGGTCCACGAGATCCTCGCCGAACACCCCGGGCACCACTGGATGCGCCAGTACCACGACGACGTCCACTACCTGGGCTACCGGGCGGTGGCCGACCTGATCCGCGGGGCCACGGACGGTGCGGAGCTCACCCTCGTCGGCGGGGTCGGCTCGGGCGCGTCCACCGGAGCCCTCGCCCACTACCTGCGCGAGGACGCGCCCGGCACCGAGCTGGTCGGCGTGCAGCCCTTCGGCAGTGTCACCTTCGGCGCGGAGCACGTCGCCGACCCGGAGATCATCATCGCCGGGATCGGCAGTTCCATCCCGTTCGGGAACGTCCGGCACGCGTCGTACGACACGCTTCACTGGATCTCCTTCGAGGCCGCCCTGTCCGGCAGCGTCGACCTGCTGCGCCGGCACGCGGTGTTCGCCGGGCTGTCCACCGGGGCCGGCTATCTGGCGGCGCGCTGGGAGCGGGCACGGTCGCCGCGGCGCACGGTCCTCTTCGTCGCCGCCGACACCGGCCACCGGTACGTGGACTCCGTGTACGCACGGCACCGCGAGGCTGTCCCCATCGGCTCGCTGGCCCCGCGGCAGGTGGCGGGCCGGGACGGGCTGGCCCTGCCCTGGTCCCGGATGGACTGGAACCGGGCGGACCCTCCGTCGTAGAGACCGTGGCGGGATTCGAACCCGCGTCACCGGATTTGCAATCCGGCCCCTGGGCCACTCGGGCACACGGTCGTGGTGGCGCTTCGGGTACGACCGTAGGCGCACCGCGCGGCGAGGTGAAGGGAACGCCGCGGCCCGACACACGACTGCCATACGCCGTTCACGGACCGCGCCGGGCGCGGCCGTCGGGGGCCGGTGGCCGGAGGTGCGAAGGCGTCGTGGGGGTGCTGCAATGAGCTGGTGGGCTGCCCCGCAGTGTGGCGGCTCACGGCGCGGTCACCCCCACCGCATCGCACATGAGGAGTGGTGATGAGCGACGAGATCAGCGAAGACATCGAAACGATGGGGCCGGTCGACTACCTGGTCGTCGAGTTCCCCGGCAACAGGATGACCGGCGAGGGCCTGCCCCTGCTCGTCGATCTCGTGGACCGCGGCATCATCCGCATCCTCGACCTGGTCTTCGTCCGCAAGGATGCCGATGGTTCGGTCGTCGCCCTGGAGCTGAAGGAGGCCGGCGGCGGCGAGATGGACCTGACCGTCTTCGAGGGTGCGGCTTCGGGCCTGCTCGGCCAGGACGACATCGACGAGGCCGGTGCCGCCCTGGAGGCCGGCAACTCCGCCGGGATCCTGGTGTACGAGAACGTCTGGGCGGCGCCGTTCGCCCGCGCCCTGCGCCGCGGCGGCGCGCAGCTGGTGGCCGGCGGCCGGATTCCCGTCCAGGCGCTGCTGGCCTCGCTCGACGCCATGGAGGCGTGAGCCCGGGCCGAGGGCGGCGGGCAGCGGGCAGCGGCCCGACCCGCGGCCTCCGACACCTGACGACCCGCGGACCGGACGCGCGCTGCGGCCGTCCGCCCCGAGGAACCAGGGAGATGACGCCCCATGCCAGGACTTCTTCGCGGCGTAGCCCGTACCGCCGTCGTGGCCGGAACCGCCACCGCGGTGTCCAACCGCGTCTCGCGGCGGCAGGCGGGCCGCTGGCAGCAGCAGGAATACGAACAGCAGCAGGCGTACCAACAGCAGCAGGCCCCTCCGCCCCCTCCCCCGGCCCCGCCCGCCGGCGACGACATGAGCAGCAAGCTCGACCAGTTGCAGAAGCTGGGTGAGCTGAAGGCCCAGGGACTGCTGACCGAGGAGGAGTTCGCCCAGCAGAAGAGCAGACTCCTCGGCTGAGGAGCCGGTCGGTCACGGGGGACGGGAAGGGATGACCCCATGACGGCACCGCGTACCCCGGCCCCGGCATCCGCCGAACCGCCCGCCGAGGGCGACCGGTTGCGGGACATGCTGCGCACACCGGGCTACCTGAAACTCCTCGTCCTGTGCGCCCTCGTCGGCATCCCCGTCTCCCTCGCGGCGTTCTGGTTCCTGGTCGGGCTCCACGAGCTGGAGCACCTGATGTGGACCGACCTCCCGCAGGCGTTCGGCTGGAGCGCCCCGCCCTGGTGGTGGCCGCTGCCGCTGCTGCTGGTGGCCGGTGTCCTGGTCGGGCTGGTGGTGACCCGGCTGCCCGGCGCGGGCGGGCACATCCCCGCCTCGGGACTGCACGCCGGAGGTGCCTCCTCCGCCGCGTTGCCGGGCGTGATCCTGGCGGCCGTGCTCAGCCTGCCGCTGGGTGCGACCCTCGGCCCGGAGGCCCCGCTGATCGCCCTCGGCGGGGGGCTCGCGCTGCTGTTCCGGGACCTGGCGCAGGCGCCAGCGACCCCGCAGAGCACGGCCATCCTGGGTGCGGCCGGCGCCGCGGCGGCCATCTCCGCGATCTTCGGCAATCCGCTGATCGGTGCCGTGCTGCTGATGGAGGTGGCCGGCGTCGGCGGACCGCAACTCTTCGCGATCATGCTGCCGGCCCTGCTGTCCAGCGGGGTCGGCGAACTCGTGTTCACCGGCTTCGGCCGCTGGACGGGCCTGGCGACGGGCAGCCTGACACTGGAGCTGGACGCGCCCTTCCCCCGCCTCGACGCCCCCGACGTGCTGTGGTCGCTGCTCCTGGCGGCCGTCCTGGGCGTCTTCATGCACATGGTGCTCGCCGGCGGCCGGTTCGCCTCCGTGTACGTGGCCCGGCGGCCGGTGGCCCACACGGCCGTCTGCGCCGTGGCGGCGGGTGCCTTCGGCGCCCTGTACGCGCTCGTCACCGGCAACTCCCCCGTCGACGTGGCGTCCTCGGGCCAGGCCGTGATGGGCAGCATGGCCGCCGATCCGCAGGCCTGGGGCATCGGGGCGCTGATCGCGGTCCTGCTGTGCAAGGGCGCGGCGTACGCGCTCTGTCTGGGCAGCCTGCGCGGCGGCCCGATCTTCCCCGCTCTGTTCCTGGGCGCGGCCGCGGGTGTGCTGTTCGCACCGCTGCCCGGGCTGGGCGTCATACCGGGCATGGCGGCCGGCATGGCGGCCGCGGCCACCTGTGCGCTGCGGCTGCCGGTCAGCAGCGTGGTGCTCGTCGTGCTGCTGCTCGGCAGCGGCGCGATGATCCCCGTGATCATCCTCGCGTCCGTGGTCGCCTTCGTGGTGACCGAACTGCTGCCGCCCGGGCCCGAGGTCCCCCCTGTGGGCAGGCCGGTCGCAGTGCCCGCGGCCGGGGCGAAGTGAGGAAGGAGCACGTCATGACGAGTCATGCGGGCGGAGCACGCCCGAACGGCGCGGCGTCGACCGCGCGGAAGGGCGGCTTCAGCGCCCGCAGCGGCTGGCTGCTCTTCGCCGGATTCCTGATGATCTTCGGCGGACTGATGATGGTGTTCTCGGGCATCTCCGCGCTCGCCAGGGACGACGTCTTCATCCCCACCCCGCACTACGCCTACGAGCTGGACCTCACGGGCTGGGGCTGGATCCACCTCATCCTGGGCGTCGTGATCTTCTTCGCCGGATTCGCCGTGATCAAGGGCGCCCTGTGGGCCCGCGTCGTCGGCCTGGCGCTGGCGGGCCTCAGCATGGTCGCCAGCTTCATGTGGCTCCCGTACACACCGTTCTGGGCGCTGGTCCTCCTGGCGGTCGACGGTCTGATCGTCTGGGCCCTGTGCACGGCACCCGGTCTCCTGGAGGACTGATCCCGGATGCCGGTGGAAGCCGCGCCGCCGACTCCGCTGGTGCTCGTCGTCGGGGTGTCCGGCTCGGGCAAGACCACGGTGGCCCGGCTGCTCGCGGAACGGCTCGGCTGGCCCCACCGGGACGCCGACGAGTTCCACTCCCCGGCCAACCGGGCCAAGATGGCCGCCGGGCACCCCCTCGACGACGTCGACCGGGCGCCCTGGCTCGCCGCCATCGGCGCCTGGATGGACGAAGAGGCCGCGGCGCACCGCCCGGCCGTGGTCACCTGCTCGGCGCTCAAGCGCTCCTACCGGGACCGGCTGCTGCGGGGCCGGCCCGGAGCGCGCCTGCTGTACCTGCACGGTACGCCGGAACTCCTCCGGGCCCGCCTGGGGGCCCGGCACGGCCACTTCTTCCCGCCGGCCCTGCTGGACAGCCAGTTCGCCGACCTGCAGGAACCGGGCCCCGACGAGCACCCCGTGGTCGTCGAGGTCGACCAGCCGCCGGAGGCCGTGGCGGCGGCGGCGCTCTCCCTGCTGGACCTCGCCGTCCCGTCCCCGCCGTCCGAGGAGACCCCCATGCCCGAGCAGACGCCCCGGTCCACGGGCCCCACGGGTGAGCAGTGGGAGCTGCGCCACGGCGGGCAGCGCGCGGTCGTCGTCGAACTCGGGGGCGCCCTGCGCCACTACGAGGCCGACGGAGTGCCCCTGCTGGACGGGTTCGCCGCCGACGAGCCGGTCACCTCGGGCCGCGGCCAGCTGCTCGTGCCCTGGCCCAACCGGGTGGGCGGCGGCCGCTACCGCTTCGACGGCGCGGACCTGCGGCTTGCGCTGAGCGAGCCGGAGCGGCACAACGCGATCCACGGACTGCTGCGCTGGACCCCGTGGCGGCTGCTCGCCCACTCCGGCGACGCGGTCCGGGTGGGCACCACCCTCCACCCGCAGCCCGGATACCCCTTCCTGCTGGAGGTGTTCGCCGAGTACCGGCTCGACGACGACGGCCTGGCGGTGCTGGTCCGCGCCGTCAACGCGGGCCCCACGAGGGCCCCGTACGGGGTGGGGCAGCACCCGTACCTGACGGTCGGCACCGGTCTCGTCGACACGGCGCTGCTCACCGTGCCCGCCCGCCGCCGGCTGACCACCGACGAGGAGGGCCTGCCGACGGGCGAGGAGCCCGTCGAGGGCACCGCGTACGACTTCCGCACCGCCCGGCCCATCGGCGCGCAGGCGTTGGACACCGCCTTCACCGGACTCGAACGCGACCCGGAGGGGCGGACCGTGGTGCGGCTGGCGCACCCGTCGGGGCGGCGCGGTAGCGACCTGTGGCTCGGCGAGGGCACCCGGTACGTGCAGATCTACACGGGCGACACCCTGGGAGAGCCCGGGCGGCGCCGGCGCGGTGTCGCCGTGGAGCCCATGTCCTGTCCGGCGGACGCCTTCCGGACCGGCAGCGGCCTCACCGTCCTGGAGCCGGGGGCCGGCCATGTGCTCCGCTGGGGGCTGCGCCCCTGGGGAAGCGCGGACCCGGACGGGACCCGATGACCCGGCCCCCCGGACCTCGCGGACCCACCGCGGCGCGGCCCATGAGCACGGAGGACTTCCGGACTCTGTACGAGCGGCTGCGCCGGGCGGCGCGGTCCGGCCCGGACGGCGGGCGGCGCGGGGCGCTGCGCCACCTGACCCCGGCCCGCGTCGCGGCGGCCGCGGCCGAGGTACGGCTCGGGCGCACGGTGTCCCTGGCCGCTCCGATCGAGACCCGGCCGGGCCCGGACAACCCCGAGCCGGCGAAACACCGGATGACCGGCCCCGCCCCCGGGGAGGCCGGGGCCGACGGGCTGCACTTCGCCCTCGACCGCTTCGCCATGAACGTCCACGGGGACGCGGACAGCCACCTCGACGCGCTGAACCACGTGCTGTACGACGGCGAGCTCCACGACGGGGTCCCGGCCGGCGACGCGACGGCCCCGGAGGTCCGTTCGCTCTCCGTGGACCTGGTCCGGGAGGGCATCGTCGGACGGGGTGTGCTGCTGGACGTGCCGCGGGTGCGCGGCGTGCCCTGGCTGGAGCCGGGGGACCACGTGACGGTGGAGGACCTGACGGCCGCCGAGGCCGCCGAGGGGGTCCGCGTCGGCCCCGGGGACCTGCTGCTGGTCCGGGTGGGGCACCGGCGCCGCCGCGGGGAGCTGGGGGCGTGGGAGGCGGCCCGGGCCAGGGCGGGCCTGCACCCGCGGGCCATGGCGTTCCTGGCCGAGCGGGAGGTCTCCGTCCTGGGCGGCGACGGCAACAACGACACCGCCCCCAGCGCGGTGGCGGACGTCGCCTTCCCCGTGCACGTCCTGGCGGTGCACGCGATGGGCGTGCACCTCATGGACTATCTGCAGTTCGAGGAAGTGGCCGGGGCCTGCGCACGGGCCGGCCGCTGGAGCTTTCTGTGCGTGGTCGCGCCGCTGCGCCTGCCGGGCGCCACCGGCTCCCCTGTGAACCCGATCGCCGTGCTGTGACGGCGGTCCGCGCCGGGATCCGCCCGGCCGGGTCGCCGTCCGGTGGCCGGGCGGCTAGCTTCGAATGGGTGGGCATGCTTGGTCGAATGCTTGGCCTCCGCACCGCGGAGTGACAGGTCCCCGGCCCGACGGGCGGGGCCACGAGCCCAAGGACGGTGGTCGACGTGGGCGGCTCTTCCCACTACGACGTCATCATCATCGGGACCGGCGCCGGGGGCGGCACCCTCGCCCACCGGCTGGCGCCCTCCGGCAAGCGTGTGCTCCTCCTCGAACGCGGCGGCTGGCTGCCGAGGGAGCGGGACAACTGGGAGTCCACGGCCGTGTTCGTCAGGGGCAAGTACCGGGCCCCGGAATTCTGGTTCGACCGGCACGGCAACGCGTTCCCGCCCGAGGTCAACTACTACGTCGGCGGCAACACCAAGTTCTACGGAGCCGCCCTCTTCCGGCTGCGCCCCGAGGACTTCGGCGAGATCCGCCACCACGGCGGCATCTCCCCCGCCTGGCCGCTGCGGTACGAGGACCTGGAGCCGTACTACACGCAGGCCGAGCACCTCTACCGCGTGCACGGGCGGCACGGGGAGGACCCGGGCGAGGGGCCGGCGAGCGCGCAGTACGCCTACCCGCCGGTCGAACACGAGCCGCGGATCCAGCAGTTGAGTGACGACCTGGAGAAGAAGGGGCTGCACCCCTTCCACCTGCCCATCGGGGTCGACCTGGTGCAGGACGGCGACGGGCGGGCCGTCCCCTCCAGCGTGTGCATCCGCTGCAACCGGGTGGACGGCTTCCCCTGCCTGGTACGCGGCAAGTCCGACGCCCAGGTGATCTGCGTGGAGCCCGCCCTCGAACACCCCGGCGTGGAACTGGTCACCGACACCCACGTGGTCCGGCTGGAGACCGATCCGGCCGGGCGCAGCGTCACCGCCGCCGTCGTCAGGCTGCCCGACGGTTCCGAGACCCGGTTCTCCGCGGATGTCGTGGTCGTCTCCTGCGGGGCGGTCAACTCCGCCGCGCTGCTGCTGGCCTCGGCCAGCGACCGTCACCCCCGCGGGCTGGCCAACAGCTCCGACGTGGTCGGCCGGCACTACATGCGGCACAACAACCTGGCCCTGATGGCGGTGTCGAAGGAGCCCAACCCCACGCAGTTCCAGAAGACTCTCGCGCTGCACGACTGGTACCTGGGCGCGGACGACTGGGACTTCCCGCTGGGCGGCATCCAGATGCTGGGCAAGTCGGACGCCGAGCAGATCCACGGCGAGGCGCCGCGCTGGGCCGGAGCGGTCACCCCGGACATGCCCTTCGAGGTGCTCGCGCACCACGCGGTCGACTTCTGGCTGTGCGGGGAGGACCTTCCGCAGCCCGGCAACCGGGTCACCCTGGACGGTGACGGCGCCATCCACCTCGCACTCGACGAGAAGAACAACACCGAGGGCCTGAAGCGGCTGCGGCACAAGCTCCAGAGCATGCTCGGACACCTGGGCATGCACGAGCACCACCTGCTGTCGCACAGCATCTACCTGCACAAGGGCATGCCGATCGGGGCGACCGCGCACCAGGCGGGCACCGTACGCTTCGGCACGGACCCGGCCTCCTCCGCGCTGGACCTCAACTGCAAGGCGCACGACCTCGACAACCTGTACGTGGTCGACACGAGCTTCTTTCCGAGCATCGGCGCGGTCAACCCGTCCCTGACCGCGATCGCCAACGCCCTGCGGGTCGGCGACCATCTCCTGGCCCGGCTGAACTGACCTCCGCCCCGGGCCTGCGTCACCGACCGGCGGGGAGCTGCGCCGGCCTGCGCCGACCGGAGGAAGATCCTCGGCCGAACGGCCCAACCGGGACCCGCCCGGCGGGCCCCCCGCCACGGCCGGTGATTACGTGGGCGGTCGGTCCGGCCGCCCGCGGCCCGGCCGCGCCGGGGCCCGCTCGTCGAGGAGGCAGCACAACGTGGATTCCACCGTGGACGCACCGCAGGGTGTGATTCCGGCCCACCTGCTGAAGGGCCAGAAGGCGCTGGTCACGGGCGCCAACTCCGGTATCGGGAAGGCGACCGCCATCGGGCTCGGCAGGGCCGGCGCCGACGTGGTGGTGAACTACGTGGCGGACCAGGAGTCCGCCGAGGCGGTGGTCCGGGAGATCACCTCCTTCGGGGTGCGCGCGGCGGCGTACGAGGCGGACGTGTCCCAGGAGGACCAGGTCGTCGCCATGGTGGACCGGATGGTCCGGGAGTTCGGGACGATCGACATCATGGTCGCCAATGCCGGCCTGCAACGCGACGCCCCGTTCACCGAGATGACTCTCGCCCAGTGGCAGAAGGTCCTGGACGTCAACCTGACGGGCCAGTTCCTGTGCGCCCGGGAGGCGACGAAGGAGTTCCTGCGGCGCGGCGTCGTGCCCGAGGTGTCCCGGGCGGCCGGGAAGATCATCTGCATGAGCTCGGTGCACCAGCTCATCCCGTGGGCGGGGCACGTCAACTACGCCTCCTCCAAGGGCGGCGTACAGATGATGATGGAAACCCTGGCCCAGGAGCTGGCGCCGCGAAAGATCCGGGTGAACGCGGTCGCCCCCGGAGCCATCAGGACGCCGATCAACCGCGGTGCCTGGGAGACCGAACAGGCCCGCGAGGACCTGCTGAAGCTGATCCCGTACGACCGGATCGGTGACCCCGACGACATCGCCAACGCGGTCGTCACCCTCTCCTCCGACCTCCTGGACTACGTGGTGGGGGCCACCCTCTACGTCGACGGCGGGATGACCCTCTTCCCCGGGTTCGCCACCGGCGGCTGACCGCCCCTCCTCCGCCAGGTCCTGGCAGCGAAGGCACGCATGCACACGATGTTCCAGCTGCTGGCGGCGGACGCGCCGGCCCAGTTGCTCCCGGCCCGACAGCTCATGGCCTTCACCCTCGCCTCGCACATCATCCTGGTACCGCTGGGCGTGGCCCTGCCCTTCATCACCCTGCTGATGCACTACCGCGGCATCCGCCACGACGACCCCACCGCCCTGCTGCTGGCACGGCGGTGGTCGGCGGTCATGGCGGTCCAGTTCGCCGTCGGCGTCGTCACCGGCACCGTCCTGTCCTTCGAGTTCGGGCTGCTCTGGCCGGGGCTCATGGGCAAGTGGGGCGACGTGTTCGGCATCGGCTTCGGTGTCGAGGCCTGGGCCTTCTTCCTCGAAGCGGTACTCATCGCGATCTACCTCTACGGCTGGCGCCGGCTGAAGCCCCGCACACACTTCCTGCTCGGCCTTCCGCTGCCGGCCGCCGCGCTGATGGGGGCGTTCGGCATCCTGGCCGCCAACTCGTGGATGAACACCCCTCGGGGCTTCACCCTCGACTCCGCGGGCAACCCGGTCGACGTGAACATCTGGAAGGCCGTCTTCACCCCGATGTTCGGGCCCCAGTACTGGCACTTCGTGGTGGCGATGGTACTGACCGCGGGGTACGTGGTGGCCGGGGTCTACGCCGTCGGCTGGCTGCGGGGCCGCCGGGACCACTACCACCGGCTCGGCTTCACCGTCCCGTTCACCGTCGCGGCCGTCGCCACCCCGATCCAGCTCTTCCTCGGCGACTCCATCGCCCGGCAGGTGTTCCACAAGCAGCCGGTGAAGTTCGCCGCCCTGGAAATCGTCTGGGAGACCGACACCCACGTCCCCGAGTACCTGTTCGGCCGGCTGCACCCGGACGGAACGGTCTCGGGCGGCATCAAGGTCCCCCAGCTCGACTCGATCCTGGCCGGCTTCAGCCCGGACACGAAGGTGATCGGGCTGTCCTCGGTGCCCGAGAGCGACCGGCCGAACGCCACCCAGGCGACCATCGCCCACTGGGCCTTCGACCTCATGGCCGTGATCGGGTCCGTGCTGGTGCTGCTCGCCCTCTGGTACGCCCTGGTCTGGTGGCGGCGCCGCAGGCTGCCGGAGTCCAAGTGGTTCTGGCGCGGCGCGGCCTGCGCGGGCGTCGCCTCCGTCGTGGCCGTGGAATGCGGCTGGGTCGCCACCGAGGTGGGGCGTCAGCCGTGGATCGTCTACCAGAACATGCGGGTCGCCGAGGCGGTCACCGCGACGCGCTCGACCACCTTGTGGATCATGTTCGGTCTGGTGATCGTGGTGTACGTGTTCGTCTTCGGCGCGTTCCTCGCCGTCCTGCTGAAGATGCGCACCCGGTGGCGGCTCGCCGACGCGCAGGAGGGGGCGGGGCCTCCGGCCGAGCCACCGGAGGCGGACACACCGTACGGACCGCGCTCCTCCGTGGCATCGGCATCCGGGGACGGCAGCCCGTGACCGCCGACGTCATCGCCTTCGTGCTGCTGCTCGCCGTGACCGCGTACACCTGCGCGGGCGGCACCGACTACGGGGCCGGCTTCTGGGACCTGACCGCGGGAGGGGCGGAGCGGGGCAAGCGGCCCCGGTGGCTCATCGACCACGCCATGGCCCCGGTGTGGGAGGTCAACAACGTCTGGCTGATCTTCATCTTCGTCATCATGTGGACGGGGTTCCCGGTCTTCTTCCAGACGGTGTTCTCCGCGATGTGGGTGCCGCTCGCCCTGGCCGCCGTCGGCATGGTCCTGCGCGGCGCCGGCTTCGCCTTCCGCAAGGCCTCGCAGCGGCTCGCCGGGCGGCGCCTGTTCGGGACCCTGTTCGCCGTGTCCTCGCTTCTGACGCCCTTCTTCCTCGGCGCGGCCGTCGGCGGGATCGCCTCCGGCCGGGTCGCGCTCGGTACGGAGGCCTCGGCGAAGGCCTGGTCCAACCCCACCTCCCTGATGTTCGGGCTGCTGGCCATCGCGACCACGGCCTTCCTCGGCGCCGTGTTCCTCTCCGGCGACGCCCGCCGCTTCGGCGTGCCCGATCTGGTCGACCACTTCCGGGGGCGGGCACTGGCCTCGCTGGCCGTGGTCGCCGTACTGGCCGTGGTGGCGCTGTTCGTCACCCGCACGGACGCCCCGCACATCTGGCACGGCCTCACCCACGGCGTGGGGCTCGTCTTCGCCCTCCTGGCCGCGGCGGCCACGTTCGCCACGGCGTGGCTGCTGCTGCGCCCGCCGGGGACCTGGGTACGCGTCACGGCCGTCGGGGTCGTCGCGGCGGCGGTCCTCGCCTGGGGCATGGCCCAGCGCCCCTACCTCATCCCCACCTCGCTGACCGTCGCCGACGCCGCGGGTGCCCCGTCGACCCTGACGTGGCTGGTGTTCGTCACCCTGGTCGCCCTGGTGATCGTCGCCCCGGCGGTCTTCCTCCTGTACTGGCTGGACACGCACGGCGAGCTGGAGTCGCTCACCGACGCCGACCTGCGGCGCGGCGGCGGCGCCGCCGGACCGGGCGCGGGCGCCGATGGGGCCTGAGGGGCGTCCGCGAGGGCCGGGCGGCCGTCCGCCGGGGCGGGGAGGCCGGAGAGGAACGCCGTCGTGAGCGAGGACCGGATCCTCCTCGGCATCGCGCTGACCGTGGGGCTGGCCGCCTCCTGCCAGATCCTCGCCGGGAAGCTGCGCGTACCGGCGCTGCTCCTGCTGCTGCCGGCCGGTTTCGTCGCGGGGGCACTGACCGACGTCATCCATCCGGACGACCTGCTCGGTGCGGAGTTCTCCGCCCTGGTCTCCCTGTCGGTGGCGGTGATCCTCTACGACGCCGGGCTCGGGCTCGACCTGAGCCGGCTCACCGGCCGCACCCGGGGGATCGTCGGCCGGCTGCTGGTGACCGGAGTCCTCGTCACCTTCCTGGCCGTCGGCGCCGTCGCCCCCGCCCTGTTCGGCATGTCCCTGGCCAGTGCCGCGATGGTGGGCGTGATCCTCGTGGTGTCGGGCCCGACGGTCGTGGGGCCCCTCCTCGAATACGTGCGGCCCACCGACACGCTGCGGCGCGTCCTGGTCTGGGAGGGGACGCTGATCGACCCGATCGGCGGCATCCTGGGGGCACTCGTCTTCCACGCCGTCTCCTCCTCGCAGGCCGACCTGGGCCGGGGCTACCAGCTGGGCCAGTTCGCGATCAGCATGGCCTTCGGCCTGGTCGGCGGCGTCGTGGGCGTCGCCCTGCTGTGGCTGACGCTGCGCGTGCTGCGGCTCGGAGAGACGCTCGGCACGATCGCCCAGCTGGCCGTGGTGATCGTGGTGGCGGCCGGATGCGACGTCGTCCGTGACGACACCGGGCTGATCGCCGCGACCGTCACCGGTCTGGCCGTCGCCAACCTCCCCGGTTTCGACATGCCCGCCCGGCGGCCCTTCTTCGAGACGCTGGTCCAGCTGATCATCGGCCTGCTGTTCGTCTCGATCTCCTCGACGGTCACCCCGGCCTCCCTGCGGCCCGTACTGCTCCCCTCGCTCGCCCTCGTCGTGTTCCTGGTCCTGGTCGTACGGCCGCTGGTCGCCTTCCTGTCCACGGGCAGGTCCGGGCTGACCCGCGGGGAACGGGGGTTCATCGGCTGGATGGCCCCGCGCGGGATCGTCGCCGCCTCCACGGCCTCCGCCTTCGCCACCACCCTGACCGACCAGGGTCTGGCCGGGGCCGGGAAGATCCTGCCCGTCACCTTCCTGGTGATCGTGGGAACCGTCCTGCTCTACGCCCTGACCGCCGCGCCCGTGGCCCGCAGGCTCGGTGTCGTCCGCCCGTCCCGCTCACGTCCCCTGCTGGTCGGCGGCGACCACTGGGTCGTCGACCTGGGCAGAGCCCTGCGGTCGGCCGGACTCGACGTCCTCATGTGGGCCGGCGACGAGGACGAACGGGAGCGGATCAAGGACGCCGGACTCGAACTGGCCCAGGGGGAGCTCCTGGCCACGGCCACCAATCCGCGCGCCCGGCTGGAGGGCGTCACCACCGTTTTCCTGCTCACGGACGACGACGACTTCAACGCCCTGGCCTCGGTCGTGGTGGAGGGCAACGTGGAGGGGCCCGTCTACCGGGTCGCTCCCCCGCACGAGGGCCATGGCGTCGTCGCCCCCTACACGGGCGGCGACGTCCTCTTCGGCGCCCGTCTGGTCCGGCACGTCCTGGCCGAGCGGTACCGGCGGGGCGCCCGGTACCTGGTGCAGCCGGCCTCCCGGCCCGTCCCGGCGGGCTCCGAGACGCTGTTCGTGGTCCGCGGCGACGGCAGGCTCCACCCGGTCACCGAGGACAGGACCGTCTCCCCGGCAGCGGACGACCTCCTCGTCCTGCTCGGTCCCGTACCGCGTCCGGGGTGACCGTGTCCGGAGTGACCGTGTCCGGGGTGACCGCCTCCCGCATCGTCTCGCCACGGCGGCATGCGGAGGGCGGGAGACGGCCTTACCGTGGGCCGAAAGCCGTCCCGAACCGCGAACCGGAGGTCGGAGGTCACCCGTGCCGTTGCCGCACAGGCGCACGAAGGCGCCCGCCGGGCCACCGGACGCCCGCTCCGGTCCCTGATGTCCTGGGCCTCCCGCTTCCGGCTGCTGCAGTACACGAAGGCCAGCCTCTGGATCGTGCCGCTGATCGGTCTGGTCCTCGGCGTACTGCTGGCGGAATGGGCCGTCTCCGTGGACGCCACGGAGTGGCTCCCGGCCGGCTGGCGGTACTCCGCCTCGACGGCCGGCGGCGTACTCACCGCCATCGTCGGCGCGATGATCGCCCTGCTCGGATTCGTCGTCACGATCGGCGTGCTCGTCGTCCAGCAGGCGACGGGCACCCTGTCCCCGCGCTACATGCGCCTGTGGTACCGCGACCGCCTGCAGAAGGCCGTGCTGGCCACCTTCACCGGGACCTTCTCCTTCTCCTTCGCCCTGCTGCGCAGCATCGAGTCCGACTCCGTGCCCGACCTCGGGGTCACCATGGCCGGGTCGGCCGTGTCCGTCAGCCTCTTGCTGCTGCTCGTCTACCTCAACCGGTTCACCCACAACCTCCGGCCCGTGGCCATCGCCGGCCTGGTCGGACGGATGGGCGAGGAGGTCCTGGTGCGCGGGGAGGCCGCGGTCCTCGGCGCCGCGCCGCGCGCGGGCGACCCCGTACCGCCTGCGGCCGGCGGTCCGATCACCTACGTCCGGTCCGAACGCGGCGGTGTGATCCAGGCGTTCCACCCGGAACGGCTGACGGCCCTGGCGGTGCGCCACGACTGCCTCCTCGTGGTCACCCGTCTGGTCGGCGACTACGTACCGCCGGGCGGCGTCGTCGTCGAGGTCCACGGCGGAAGCCCGGCTCCCGCGGCGCGGCGGGTGACCGGGCTGATCGCCTTCGGCTCCGAGCGGACCATCGAGCAGGACCCGGCGTTCGCGCTGCGGGTCCTCGTGGACATCGCCGTCCGGGCGCTCTCCCCCGCCGTGAACGACCCGACCACCGCGGTCCAAGTACTCAACCGGATCGAGGCGTTCCTCCACACGGTCGGCCGCACCGGCCTGCGCAACCGCTACGTGCTGGCCGACCGGGACGGCACTCCGCGGCTGGTGGTGCAGGGCCGGGACTGGGAGGACTACCTCCAGCTGGCCGTGACCGAGATCCGCGAGTACGGCACCTCGTCCGTCCAGATCTGCCGGCGGCTGCGCGCCCTGCTGGAGGGCCTGCTCAGCGCCCTGCCCCCGGGCCCCCTGCCGGCCGTCCGCACCGAACTGACCCTGCTGCGCGAGGCCGTCGAGCGCGAGTACCCCGACCCCGCCCGCCGCACCCGTGCCCGCACCCCCGACCCCCAGGGCATCGGCGCCCGCCCCCGCCCGGGCCCCGGCCCCGGCCCCGACTGACCGGTCAGGCGTGGTTGACCGGGAGGACGTCCGGGGATAGGGCGGCGGCGTGGGCCGTGGCGGAGGTCATGCGGCGGCGGTGGTGGCGGCGGCAGAGGACCTCGTAGCCGATCTCCTCCGACGGGCGGTTCACGTCGCCGACGACGACCTGTTCGCCCTCGACGACCATCACGCCGCCGACGGTGCGGGCATTGTGGGTGGCCCGGGCGCCGCACCAGCACAGGGCCTCGACCTGGAGCTGCTCTATCCGGTCGGCGAGTTCGATCAGGCGCTGCGAGCCCGGGAAGAGCTTCGTGCGGAAGTCCGTGGTGATGCCGAAGGCGAAGACGTCCTTGTCGAGGTCGTCCACGATGCGCGCCAGTTGATCGATCTGGTCGGGAGCCAGGAACTGTGCCTCGTCCACGATCACGTAGTCCGCCCTGCCGCCCTGGGACAGCTCGCCCACGAGGTAGGCATAGAGGTCCATGGCGTCGGCGACCTCGACCGCCTCGGTGACCAGGCCCAGACGCGAGGACAGCTTGCCCTCGCCGGCCCGGTCCTGGCGGGTGAAGATCACGCCCTGCAGGCCGCGGGCCGAGCGGTTGTGCGTGATCTGGAGCGCCAGAGTGCTCTTTCCGCAGTCCATCGTTCCGGAGAAGAACACCAGCTCGGGCATGGGAAGTAGGGGCCTTTCGGGGTCGTGGGCGGGTACGGGGGTGGCGACCGGGGACCGGACTGGTCAGGTGCGGACTTCGAGCAGCGGGACGAGCTGTTCCGCCGCGGTCATGGAACCGTGCATTCCGGTGAGTGCCGACTCGTTCGGCTCGTTGCGCGAAGCGGTGATCGCGACATCGGCCTGAGCCGCCGCGACCACATCGCCGATCCGGCCGAGCACACGCTCGTCGCACTCTCCCGGCGGGCCGAACCAGCCCAGTTCCAGGGCCTCTTCGCGGCTCGCGACCCAGAAGCGGTCGCCGAGCACCTCGCGCCACACGGTCAGCACGTCGGCCTCCGCCCCCGGCACCGCGTAGACGTGCCGGGCCCGGCCCTCGCCGCCCAGCAGGGCGACGCCGGCGCCCAGCTCCCAGTCCTCGTCGAAGTCGATCCGCGCGTCCTCGTCGAAGGGGATGTCGACCATGCCGTGGTCGGCGGTCACGTACAGCGCGGTGCGCGGCGGAAGCTGCTCGGCGAGCCGCTGGACGAGCCGGTCCACGTACATGAGCTGGCCGCGCCAGGCGTCCGAGTCCACGCCGTGGCGGTGTCCGGCCCCGTCGAGCTCGCTGTAGTAGGTGTAGACGAGCGAGCGGTCGCCGGCGGCGAGACGTTCGGCGGCCACGTCCATCCGCTCCTCGCCGGTCATCCGGCCGAGGAAGGTGCCGCCGCTCAGGGCGACCTTGGTGAGCGGGGTGGTCTGGAAGGCGGGCGAGGACACCTGTGCGGTCGCCACTCCGGCCTTGTCGGCCTCGTGGAAGACCGTCGGGTACGGCTGCCACGGCTTCGGCGGCGCCCACGGGTGCCAGCGGAGCTGGTTCATCAGCTCGCCGGTGGCCGGGTTGCGGACGGCGTAGCCGGGCAGTCCGTGGCGGGCGGGCGGCAGCCCGGTGCCGACGGAGGCCAGCGAGGTGGCGGTGGTCGCCGGGAAGCCCGCGGTGATCGGGCGCCCGGTCCCGCCGCGCGAGCTGCCGAGCAGGGAGGTGAGGTACGGGGCCTCGTCCGGGTGTGCCTTGATCTGCTCCCAGCCCATGCCGTCGACGAGGAAGACGCAGTTGCGGTCGGCCGGGGTCAGCTCCGTGATGGCGGCGGTGCAGCCGGGGACGCCCTGGCCCGCCGCGAGCGTCGGCAGCAGGTCGGCGAGCGAGCCGGCGCCGTACTCCGGGACGGGGGCGCCGGCCAGGTCCAGCAGCTCGGGCTCGGTCCAGTCCTGCGGTGCGGAGTACACCATCAGCGGGCGGAGGGGGTGGAGGTCGCCGCGGTCGCCTCGGAGAGGGCCTGCGCGAAGACCAGGGTCTGGCGCACCGCCTCCGGTCCGTCGCCGGCCTCGCTGACCCGCAGGCTGAGGTCGTCGGCGGTGGAGTTGCCGGTGTAGCCGTGGTCGGAGTCGCAGTTGGGGTCGCCGCAGGCGGCCGGCTCCAGGTCGATCCGGGAGACCGCGCCCCAGCCGATGGTCAGGACGACCTCGCGGGGCAGGGTGCCGGGGGTGTAGGACTCCGGGTTCGCGACGACGCGGCTCAGCACCACGGAGGAGATGCTGGAGAGCTTGACCGACTCGGTGGAGGTCGTCGCGTACGGGGACGGGGACCCGGCGTCGGCGGCCTGCTCGTCGGTGTGGCTGACGATGAAGCGGTTGCCGGTCAGGACGAGCACGGTGACGTGGCGGCGCACCTCGTTGGAGTCGAAGGTCGTCTCCTGGTGGACCAGGTACGACGAGATCGGCTCGCCGCCCACCGCGGCCTCCACCGCCTCGGCCACGAGGGCCGGGTAGTAGCCGCTGCGCTCGATCGCCGTGCGCAGCCCCTGGGTCGTCGTACCGGATTTCGCCATGGGGTCAATGGTAAGGCCCCTCGGGTGCCCTCCTACCGCGCCGTACCCGGTCAGTAACTGGGGAGGGTCCGCGGTCCGAGATCGCCGCGGGCGGGCGGATGGGCGACCCGGACGGTGGCGCTGAGCACGGAGGTCCCCTCGACGGCGACGACGACGGGCTCCAGGCAGACGCCGATCACCTCGGGATGGTCGTCGACGAGCCGGGACAGCCGCAGGAGCACCTCCTCCAGGGCGGGGGTGTCGACGGGGTCGCTGCCGCGCCAGCCGAAAAGGAGGGGAGCGGCGCGGATGGACCGGATCAGTCCGGCGGCGTCCCGGTCGGTGGCGGGGACCAGCCGGTGGGCGGTGTCGCCGAGCAGCTCGGAGGCGACCCCGGCGAGCCCGAAGGAGAGGACGGCGCCGGCGGCCGGGTCGATGACGGACCGGACGACGGTGTCGACACCGCGCGGCACCATGGCCTGGATCACGGGCTGGAGCTCGGCGGGCTTGCCGAGCGCGTCGGCGAGTTCCTCGTACGAGCGCCGCAGCTCGGCCTCGTTCGTGAGGTCGAGCCGTACGCCGCCCAGGTCCGCGCGGTGGCGCAGGTGCGGGGCGGTGGTCTTGAGGGCGACCGGGTAGCCCAGGATCCCGGCGGCCCGGACGGCGGCGTCGGCGCTGGGCGCGGGGAGCGTGGGCAGGACGCGGATCCCGTAGCGGGCGAGCAGCTCGCGGGCGTCCCAGTCCCTCAGGGTCAGTACGGCCCCGCCGTCGACGTCCGCGAGCAGCCCGGCGAGCTGGGCCGCGGCGCCGGCCTCGTCGATGTCCTCGTACTCGGGAACCTGCCCGGCGTCGGCGAGGGCCCGCCGCCACTGCCCGTAGCGCACGGCCTCCGCGACGGCTTTCACGGCGCGCTCGGCGGCGGGGTAGCTGGGGATCCGGTCCGGGTCGGCGGTGGCGGTGGCCGCGGGGGCGGCCGGGGTCCAGGGGCTGCCCGCGGCGGGGCGGTCCGGCTCCTCCGCGTCGGGTGCGCGGGTCGCGGAGAGGGCCTGCACCAGCTCGGCCAGTTCCACGTGTACGACCGCCACCGGCTTGCCGGGGGCCTCGGCGACGGCCTCGCGGAGCGCGTCGGCCAGGTCGTCGGCGAGGGCGTGCTCGCTGACCCACGGGATGGCGGTCACGACCACCGCGTCGCAGTCGTCGGAGGTGAGGGCGGCGGCCAGGGCGGTACGGAAGTCCTCCGGGGACGCCGCGGTCGTCAGGTCCAGGGGCGGCAGCGGCCGCAGGCCCTGGGTGAGGCAGGCGTCGTAGGTGAGGACGCCGAGGGACTCGGAGTTGCCGAGGATGGCGATCCGGGGTCCGGCGGGCAGTGGCTGCGAGGCCAGCAGCAGGCCGACGTCCACCAGCTCGGTGACCGTGTCGACCCGGATGACGCCGGCCTGTCGCAGCAGGGCGGAGACGGTGTCCTCCGACAGCCGGGTGCCGGGGACGACGTGTCCGGCGGGGGTGTGGCGGCCCCCCTTGGCGACGACCACGGGCTTGACGGCGGCGGTCCGGCGGGCGAGGCGGGTGAACTTCCGCGGGTTGCCGAGGGTTTCGAGGTAGAGCAGGGCGACGTCGGTCGCCTCGTCCTCGTACCAGTACTGGAGGATGTCGTTGCCGGAGACGTCGGCCCGGTTCCCGGCGGAGACAAAGGAGGACAGTCCTTCGCCGCGCCGGAGCAGCGCCGAGAGCAGGGCGATGCCGATCGCCCCGGACTGGGTGAACAGGCCGGTGCGGCCGCGCACCGGCATCGGAGCGGGGGTCAGGGAGGCGTTGAGCTCCACCTCCGGGGCAGTGTTGATCACCCCGTAGGCGTTGGGTCCGATGAGGCGCATCCCGTACGAGCGCACCTGCCGCAGCAGCTCGCGCTGGCGGGCGAGTCCCGCCGGGCCGCTGTCCCCGTACCCGGCGGAGAGGACGACGAGCCCCTGCACGCCGTGCTCGCCGCAGGCGGCCACCGCGTCGGGGACCCGGTCGGCCGGGACGGCGATCACCGCGAGGTCGACGGGGGCGTCGATGGCCGCGACGGTGCGGTAGGCGCGCACACCGTCGAGGAGGTCACGGGTGACGGCCTCGTTGACGGCGTAGAGGTGGCCGTGGAAGCCGCTGTCGCGCAGGTTGCGCAGTGCGGCCGCGCCCACGCCGGCGCCGGAACGGCTGACGCCGACGACCGCCACCGAACCGGGGGCCAGCAGGCGCTGTACGGAGCGGGCCTCGGCGCGCTGTTCCCGGGCGCGCTGCACGGCGAGGGACTCGGCGGTGGGTTCGAGGTCGAGGGTGAGGTGGACGGACCCGTCCTCGAAGCTTCGCTTCTGCTGGTAGCCGACGTCCGTGAACACCTTGATCATCTTGGTGTTGGCGGGCAGCACCTCGGCGGCGAACCGGCGGATGCCGCGCTCGCGGGCCACCGCGCCGATGTGTTCGAGGAGCGCGGAGGCGACCCCGCGGCCCTGGTGGGCGTCCTGGACGAGGAAGGCGACCTCCGCCTCGTCGGCGGGGGCGGAGGCGGGCCGGCCGTCGGGGCCGATGCGGTCGTAGCGGACGGTGCCGATGAACTCCTCGCCGACGGTCGCGGCGAGGCCCACCCGGTCCACGTAGTCGTGGTGCGTGAAGCGGTGCACGTCGCGGTCGGAGAGGCGGGGGTAGGGCGCGAAGAAGCGGTAGTACTTCGACTCGTCCGAGACCTGCTCGTAGAAGCTGACGAGCCGGCCCGCGTCCTCGGTGGTGATGGGCCTGATCCGCGCGGTGCCGCCGTCGCGGAGGACGACGTCGGCTTCCCAGTGGGCCGGGTAGGACGGGTCCGACTCTATGGTCATGCGCATACCTTACGGCCGGACCGGGGCGGACAGCGCTCGCGCGGCGCAGCGGGCAAGCCGGCACAGACCGGTGCAAGCTGGGGAAGTCGAAGAGCGGCGAAATTCAGGCCGAAGGTCGGTCGGAGCATTCAGGGTGCCGTGAGAGACTGGTCTAGACAACCGTAAGAACCTGAAGGGCATCACCATGGCAGAGCGCCGCGTCAACGTCGGTTGGGCCGAGGGCCTGCACGCTCGTCCCGCCTCGATCTTCGTCCGTGCGACGACCGCTTCCGGCGTCCCGGTGACCATCGCGAAGTCCGGCGGCGACCCCGTCAACGCCGCTTCCATGCTGGCGGTGCTGGGCCTGGGCGCGCAGGGTGGCGAGGAGATCGTCCTCGCCTCCGAGGCCGAAGGCGCGGAGGCCGCACTGGACCGCCTCGCGAAGCTGGTCGCCGAGGGTCTCGAAGAGCTCCCCGAGACCGTCTGACCCTTCGGGTTCACCCCGCGTCACGCGAACGGCGAAGCCGCGGCCCCGGACGGGGGTCGCGGCTGCGTCGTTCTCCGGTACGCGAGGCCGGGAAAGCGAACCCCGGGGAATTCGGCTCGGCGAAATAGAGCCGGCGCAGCGAATTACCGCACGTATCGAATTCTCGCGATTCGCACGATGCCCGTCCTTTGTATACGGCTCCTGTTAATGCCGGCCGCTCGACATGTTTACGGCAGGTTGCGAAGTGCTCACCGCCGGCCGTTTGCGCAGCCGGTGCGCGGCGGCCGCGCGATCGGCGTGGACCGCGGTCAGCGTCCGCGCCCGCTCGGCGTCCCCCCGGGCCACCGCGTCCACGATCGCGCCGTGCTCCGCCCAGGACTCCGCCGGCCGGGCCGGCGCCTCCACCACGTACATCCACGCCACCTTGTGCCGCATCTGCGTGAGCAGCGCGATCAGCCCCGGGCTGCCGGAGGCCTGCGCGAGCGTCTCGTGGAACCAGCCCCCGAGCGACCGCAGGTCCTCGCCCTGCCCCCGCCTGGCGCGTTCCTGACCCAGCCTGACCAGCCCCCGCAGCACCTTGAGGTGCGCGTCGGTGCGGCGCCGGGCGGCGCGGGCGGCCGCCAGCGGCTCCAGCAGCATCCGCAGCTCCAGGAGGTCCGCGGCCTCCTGCGCCGTCGGCTCGGCCACGCACGCCCCGGCGTGGCGCCGCGTGGTCACGAAGCCCTCGGACTCCAGGGTCCGCAGGGCCTCGCGGACCGGGACGCGCGAGACCCCGTACCGGCGGGCCAGCACCTCCTCGGTCAGCCGACCGCCCGGTTCGAACACCCCGGAGACGATGTCGTCGCGAATTGCCGTGCATACCGCGTGCGCAGGAATACGCAAGACCGAACCTCCGCCTATTTCCGATCGCCAGCCCCCATGCGCACACACGCGCACGCCACGACTCTATTGCAGCACAGCATAATTTCGAGAGCGGACGGAAATCCGAAACATTGCATCCGGACGCAAAAACACGAAGACCCCGGCTCGGGAGGCGGGGTCTTCGTGAAGCTGTGCGCGCTGTGTGCTGCGTGCTGTACGCGCGCCGCGGTGGGCGGCGCCGAGGGGTCAGAGGCTGACGCCGTGCGAGCGCAGGTAGGCGATCGGGTCGATGTCCGAGCCGTACTGCGAGCCGGTGCGGGCCTCGAAGTGCAGGTGCGGGCCGCTGGAGTTGCCGGTGGAGCCCGACAGGCCGATCTGCTGGCCCGGGGTGACCTGCTGGCCGACGGAGACGTTCAGCGAGGACAGGTGGCCGTACTGCGTGAAGGTGCCGTCGTTGTGCTTGATGACGACGTTGTTGCCGTACGCGCCGCCCCAGCCGGCCTCGACGACGGTACCGAAGCCCACGGCCTGCACCGAGGTGCCGGAGGCGGCGTGGAAGTCGATGCCGGTGTGGCTGCCGGAGGACCACATGCCGCCGCCCGCCTTGTACTGCGTGCTGACGTACGAGTCGTCCAGCGGCGAGACGAAGGTGTTGAGGCGCTTGCGCTCCTCCTCGCGGGCGGCGCGCTCGGCGGCCTCACGCTCGGCCTTCGCCTTGGCCTCGGCGAGGCGCTTGGCCTCGGCGGCCTTCTGCTTGGCGTCGGCCTCGGCCTGGGCCTTGGCGGCGGCGTGCTCGGCGGCGCGCTGCTGGGACTCGGCCTGGTCCTGGATGTCGCCCGCGAGGTCCTCGGCGACGACCACGGCACCCAGCCCGTTCTCCGGGGCGGAGCTGCTGTGGTTGTCCGCGGCGAAGGCCGGGGCGGCGAGGGAGCCGACCACACCCGTGGTGGCGATCGCGGCGATACCGGCGTAGCCGGCGGTCTTCTTGCTCAGGCGGCTGGAACCACGGTGCTTGCCGGTACCAGCGGGACGACTGCCAAACGCCATGAAGGGTTTGATCCTTTCCTTCCTTCTCGCCTACCGGGTTAGCTGACGGGTTCGGAGCAGGAAGGTCTCCTACGGACCTCCTCTTGCGAGGGAGTCCGATTCACCCCAGGGACTGATGTGGGTCCCCGGCTCCCCAGGCTCGCGCCTGACGGGGACTCGGCGATCGCTGCCCGGTGCCGCGGGTGCGGCGGGCACAACTGACGGACAGCACGGCCGACGCTAGGCGGATCATCAGTCAATCGCCAAACAGACGCGCCTTTTTGTTGCGTACGCCACATCACATACAAGCAACCTCATCACTAAACGGACAAAAGAGGCTCCGGCGGAAAACCGCCGGAGCCTCGTGCGAAGTGCGTCGGCCGCCCGTCATCCGGGCGCCCTTCAGGTCAGTTGACGACGACCACGACGTCAGTTGGTGACGACCGTGACCTCACCGATCCCGAGGGCCCGCACCGGCTCCTCGATCTGCGCGGCGTCGCCCACCAGAACCGTGACGAGCCGGTCCGCCGGGAACGCCTTCACGACCGCCGTGGTCGCCTCCACCGTGCCGGTTTCGGCCAACTGCGCGTACAGCTGCGCCTGGTAGTCGTCCGGCAGCTCCTGCTCGACCTGGTCGGCCAGGGTGCCGGCGACCGAGGCGGCCGTCTCGAACTTCAGCGGGGCCACGCCCACCAGGTTCTGCACGGCCACATCGCGCTCGGCGTCGGTCAGACCGCCCTCCGCGAGGGTGCGCAGCACCTTCCAGAGGTCCTCCAGCGCCGGACCGGTGTTGGGGGTGTCCACCGAGCCGCTGATGGCGAGCATGGAGGCGCCCTTGCCGTCGGCGGTGGAGCGCAGCACCTGGCCGAAGGCCCGCACGCCGTAGGTGTAGCCCTTCTCCTCGCGCAGGACCTTGTCCAGGCGGGAGGTGAGGGTGCCGCCGAGGCAGTACGTGCCGAGCACCTGGGCCGCCCAGACGCGGTCGTGGCGGTCCGGCCCGATGCGGCCGATCAGCAGCTGCGTCTGGACCGCGCCGGGGCGGTCGACGATGACCACGCGGCCGGTGTCGTCGGCGGTCACGGGAGGCACGGGGCGGGCCTCGGCGGTGTCGCCGGTCCAGGCGCCCAGGGTGTCCGCCAGTACGGCGTCCAGGTCGATGCCGGTCAGGTCGCCGACGACCACCGCGGTGGCGGTGGCGGGGCGTACATGGGCCTCGTAGAAGGCGCGTACGGCGGCGGAGTCGATCCGGGCGACCGTCTCCTCGGTGCCCTGGCGCGGCCGGGAGATCCGCAGGGAGGCCGGGAAGAGCTCCTTGGAGAGCTGCTTGGCGGCGCGGCGCTGCGGGTTGGCCAGCTCGTGCGGGATCTCGTCGAGCCGGTTGCGCACCAGCCGGTCCACCTCCGCGTCGGCGAAGGCGGGGGCGCGCAGCGCCTCGGCGAGCAGGCCCAGCGCCTTGGCCAGCCGGGAGGCCGGGACCTCCAGGGAGACCCGCAGGCCCGGGTGGTCGGCGTGCGCGTCGAGGGTGGCTCCGCAGCGCTCCAGCTCGGCGGCGAACTCCTCGGCGGAGTGCTTGTCGGTGCCCTCCGACAGGGCGCGCGCCATGATGGTCGCCACGCCGTCCAGGCCCTCGGGCTCGGCGTCGAGCGGCGCGGCGAGGTTGATCTCGACCGCGACGACCTGCTGGCCCGGGCGGTGGCAGCGCAGCAGGGTCAGCCCGTTGGGCAGCGTCCCGCGCTCGGGGGCCGGGAAGGCCCACGGCTGCGGCTCGCCGGCCTGCGGGCGCGGGTGGAAGGTCATCGTGACGGCTGCGGTGTCGCTCACTGCTCCGCCCCCTCGTTCTCGTCGCTGTCGGCGTTCTCTTCGCCCTCGTCGCCCTCGGCCCCGTCCGCCGCGAGCGGCTCGTAGACGAGTACCGCGCGGTTGTCCGGGCGCAGGCGGGCCGCGGCCACGGCCTGCACCTCCTCGGCGGTGATGTCGAGGACGCGCTGGACGGCGGTGAGGGCCAGCTGCGGGTCGCCGAACAGCACCGCGTACCGGCACAGTTCGTCGGCGCGGCCGGCCACCGTGCTCAGCCGGTCCAGCCATTCGCGCTCCAGCTGCGCCTGGGCGCGCTCCATCTCCTCGGCGGTCGGGCCCTCGGCGGCGAACCGCGCGAGCTCCTCGTCGACGGCCGCCTCGATGGCGGGGATCTCGACTCCGCTGGAGGTCTTGACGTCCAGCCAGCCAAGGGACGGCGCCCCGGCCAGGCGGAGCATGCCGAAGCCGGCGGCGACGGCCGTCTGGTCGCGGCGTACGAGGCGGTTGTGCAGCAGCGAGGACTCGCCGCCGCCCAGGATGGTCAGGGCCACGTCGGCGGCGTCGCACTCGCGGGTGCCGTCGTGCGGCAGCCGGTAGGCGGCCATCAGCGCGCGGGCCGGGACCTCCTCGACGATCTCCTCGCGCAGCTGCTCCCCGATGACGTCGGGCAGCGAGCCGTCGCGGGGCGGCTGCTTGCCGTCGTGGGAGGGGATGGTGCCGAAGTACTTCTCGATCCAGGCGAGCGTCTGCTCCGGGTCGATGTCCCCGACGACCGACAGCACCGCGTTGTTGGGCGCGTAGTACGTACGGAAGAAGGTGCGCGCGTCCTCCAGGGAGGCGGCGTCCAGATCGGCCATGGAACCGATCGGGGTGTGGTGGTACGGGTGGCCCTCGGGGTACGCCAGGGCGGTCAGCCGCTCGAAGGCGGTGCCGTAGGGGACGTTGTCGTAGCGCTGGCGGCGCTCGTTCTTGACGACGTCGCGCTGGTTCTCCATGGACTCGTCGTCCAGGGCGGCCAGCAGGGAGCCCATGCGGTCCGCCTCCAGCCAGAGCGCGAGCTCCAGCTGGTGGGTCGGCATCGTCTCGAAGTAGTTGGTGCGCTCGAAGCTCGTGGTGCCGTTCAGGGAACCGCCGGCGCCCTGGACGAGCTCGAAGTGGCCGTTGCCCGGTACGCTCGCCGAGCCCTGGAACATCAGGTGCTCGAAGAGGTGAGCCAGGCCGGTACGCCCCTTGACTTCGTGGCGCGAGCCGACGTCGTACCAGAGGCAGACCGCGGCGACCGGGGTCAGGTGGTCCTCGGACAGCACCACGCGCAGGCCGTTGGCCAGCCGGTGCTCGGTCGCTGTCAGGCCGCCGGAGCCGGCCTGGGCTGTGGCCGTGTGACCCATGGGCATGTGGTCCCTTCGATCGCGATGCAGAGATTTCCGTCAGACCTGTCACTGTATGCAAGCGCGTCGGCCACCGGATAAGTTCCCGGCCCAGACCTGGGTCGGAGTCGGCGTTGTCGGCGCCTCGGGCCACAATGGTCGGCGTCGTACCCCGCCGGACACCGGCAGGACCCAGCCAGACCCCGCCAGACCAGCCAGACACCCAGCACATCCCATTCTTGGTTAAGGAGCCGCGCAGCGATGGCCCGCCGCAGCACGAAGACCCCGCCGCCGGAGGATTTCGAGGAGAAGATCCTCGACATCGACGTCGTCGACGAAATGCAGGGCTCCTTCCTCGAGTACGCGTACTCGGTGATCTACTCCCGTGCCCTGCCCGACGCCCGGGACGGCATGAAGCCGGTGCACCGGCGCATCGTCTACCAGATGAACGAGATGGGGCTGCGTCCCGACCGCGGGTACGTGAAGTGCGCCCGCGTCGTCGGCGAGGTCATGGGCAAGCTCCACCCGCACGGCGACGCCTCGATCTACGACGCCCTCGTGCGCATGGCCCAGCCCTTCTCGATGCGTCTGCCGCTGGTCGACGGCCACGGCAACTTCGGTTCGCTCGGCAACGACGACCCGCCGGCCGCGATGCGTTACACCGAGTGCCGGATGGCCGACGCCACGTCACTGATGACGGAGTCGATCGACGAGGACACCGTCGACTTCACCGCCAACTACGACGGCCAGGAGCAGGAGCCGGTGGCACTGCCCGCCGCCTACCCGAACCTGCTGGTCAACGGCGCGTCCGGGATCGCGGTCGGCATGGCGACCAACATGCCCCCGCACAACCTCGGCGAGGTCATCGCCGCCGCCCGCCACCTGATCCGCCACCCGCACGCGGACCTGGAGGCGCTGATGCGCTTCGTCCCGGGTCCCGACCTGCCGACGGGCGGCCGGATCGTCGGGCTCTCGGGCATCAAGGACGCCTACGAGAACGGCCGCGGCTCCTTCAAGATCCGCGCGACGGTGGCCGTGGAGAACGTGACGGCCCGGCGCAAGGGTCTGGTCGTCACCGAACTGCCCTTCACGGTCGGCCCCGAGAAGGTCATCGCGAAGATCAAGGACCTGGTCGGCTCCAAGAAGCTGCAGGGCATCGCCGACGTCAAGGACCTCACCGACCGCGCCCACGGCCTGCGCCTGGTCATCGAGATCAAGAACGGCTTCCACCCGGAGGCCGTGCTGGAGCAGCTCTACAAGCTGACGCCGATGGAGGAGTCCTTCGGCATCAACAACGTGGCGCTGGTGGACGGGCAGCCGCTCACCCTCGGCCTCAAGGAGCTGCTGGAGGTCTACCTCGACCACCGCTTCGAGGTCGTCCGGCGGCGCAGCGAGTTCCGCCGCACCAAGCGCCGGGACCGGCTGCACCTCGTCGAGGGCCTGCTGGTGGCCCTCATCGACATCGACGAGGTCATCCGGCTCATCCGCGACAGCGAGAACTCCGCCCAGGCCAAGGCCCGGCTCATGGAGCGGTTCTCGCTGAGCGAGACCCAGACCCAGTACATCCTGGACACCCCGCTGCGCCGGCTCACCAAGTTCGACCGCCTGGAGCTGGAGTCCGAGCGCGACCGGCTGATGGGCGAGATCGACGAGCTGACCGGGATCCTGGAGTCCGACAACGAGCTGCGCAAGCTGGTCTCCGCGGAACTGGCCGCCGTCGCCAAGAAGTTCGGCACCGAGCGCCGTACGGTCCTGCTGGAGTCGGCGGGCACCGCGGTGGCGGCCGTCCCGCTGGAGGTCGCGGACGACCCGTGCCGGGTGCTGCTGTCCTCGACGGGCCTGCTGGCCCGTACGGCGAACGGCGAGCCGCTGCCGCAGGACGAGGGCGGCTCCCGGGCCAAGCACGACCTGATCGTCTCGCAGGTCGCCGCGACCGCACGGGCCGACGTGGGCGTGGTCACCTCAGCGGGCCGGCTGCTGCGGCTCTCGGTGATCGACCTGCCGCAGCTGCCGGACACGCACGCCGCGCCCAACCTCGCGGGCGGCGCGCCGGTCTCGGAGTTCCTCTCCGGGCTGGAGCCGGACGAGAAGGTCGTCTGCCTGACCTCGCTGGACGAGTCCTCGCAGGGGCTGGCGCTGGGCACCGAGCAGGGCGTGGTCAAGCGCGTCGTGCCGGACTACCCGGCCAACAAGGAGGAGCTGGAGGTCATCACCCTCAAGGACGGTGACCGGATCGTCGGCGCGGTCGAACTGCGCACCGGCGAGGAGGACCTTGTCTTCATCACCGACGACGCCCAGCTGCTGCGCTACCCGGCGGGCCAGGTGCGCCCGCAGGGCCGCCCCGCGGGCGGTATGGCGGGCATCAAGCTCTCCCAGAACGCCAAGGTGATCCACTTCTCGGCGGTCGACCCGGGCCGGGACGCCGTGGTGTTCACCGTGGCCGGCTCGCACGGGACCCTGGACGACTCGATGCTGTCGGGGAAGCTGACCCCCTTCGACCAGTACCCGCGCAAGGGCCGGGCCACCGGCGGCGTGCGCTGCCAGCGGTTCCTGAAGGGCGAGGACCTGCTGGTGCTGGCCTGGGCCGGCGGCGCGCCCGCCCGCGCGGCGGCGGCGAACGGCGCCCCGGCCGAGCTGCCGGCGACCGATCCGCGCCGGGACGGCTCGGGGGCACCGCTGCCGGCGGCGGTGGCGACGCTGGCAGGGCCCGCGCTGTAGGAGGTTGCAGACCATTCGGGTGGTACGTCCGGGGGACGTACCACCCGAATGGCGACTAGTGTTTTCCCTCTTGGCACTGTCGGGTGGGGCGGGAGAACACAGAGCTGATGAGTCGTCGGTCGGGCGGACTGATCGGGGACTGGGCCGAGGCCCAGCGCCGGATGCAGCAGACGCAGCAGATCCAGCACCGCGAGGCGGAACGCCGGCAGCGCGCGTACGAACGGGAGGCGGCCCGGGGGCAGCGCGAGCAGCAGGCCGCCTACCGGCAGCATCGCGAGGCCGAGGCACGACGGCGTACGGAGCGCATCGAGGCGGAGGTCTCCGCGCTCCAGGGGCTGCTGGCCGCGGGCTGCCGGGCACCGGCGTTCCGTACGGCCGCACTGGTCAGGCCGGAGCAGCTGGAGCCCTTCGCCCCGGGGAATCTCGCCCATCCTCTGCCCATGCCGCGCCTTGAGCAGTTCCAGCAGCAGAGCAGCGGCTGGGCCCTCGGCCCGAACCGCCGGGCGCAGGCGGAGCGCGAGGCCCACGCCCGCTACACCCAGGCTTGGCAGGCGGCGCATGCCGCCGAGATGCAGCGGCAGCAGCAACTGGCGGCGTACCGGCAGCAGTACGACCAGTGGGCGGCTCAGCAGCTCGCCGGGATCCGGGAGCACAACAACGGTCTCGCCGAGCTGGCCAGGGCGCTGCGCGCGGGTGACGCCGATGCCGCCGTGGAGTACTTCTCGGCCGCCCTCTACGCCTCCACCGCCTGGCCCGAGGCACTGCCCAGGCAGCTGGCCGCCGCCTATGATCCGGGCGCGCGCGAGCTGGTGCTGGACTGGCAGCTGCCGGGATTCCAGGTGGTTCCCGAGGCCAAATCGGTGCGGTACATGCCAAGTACGGACCAGGACAAGGAGACGGCTCGCCCCGCCACACAGCGGCGCGCGCTGTACCGGGACCTGCTGGCCCAGTGCCTGCTGCTGGTGGCGCGCGAGCTGTACGCCGCGGACGAGTTCGGCGCGCTCGAGTCCGTCGTGGTCAACGGCTTCGTGGACGACCACGATCCGGTGACGGGGCAGGAGGCGCAGATCGTGCTCGCTTCCGTGGCGGCGGCCCGCTCCGCCTTCGCGGGGCTCCGGCTGGAGCAGGTCAGCGCGGTGGACTGCCTGGTGGAGGGGTTGCGCGGGCAGCTGTCGGCGCGGCCCGACCAGCTGACGGCCGTACGCCCCGGGCGCAGGCCCGACGAGGTCGGCGGAGGAGTCGTCAGCCACGGCGGGCACACGTCCGGCGGCGAGGACGAGCCGGACCTGTTCGGGATGGACCCGATCGCCTTCGAGAACCTGGTGGCCGAGCTCTTCCGGGCGATGGGCATGGAGGCGGTGACCACGCAGCGGTCGGGTGACGGCGGTGTGGACATCGAGGCGAACGACCCGTCCCCGATCACGGGCGGCCGGATCGTGGTCCAGGTCAAGCGCTACCGGAACACCGTGCCGCCCACGGCGGTACGGGACTTGTACGGCACGGTCCAGGACAAGGGCGCGAACAAGGGGGTGCTGGTCACCACCTCGTCCTTCGGGCCGACGTCGTACACCTTCTCCAACGGCAAGCCGCTGGAGTTGGTTCCCGGGGAGAAGCTGGTGGAGCTCCTGCACCAGTACGGGCTGCGCGGGCGCCTCGGGGGCGGCCCGGGGGCGGCGGTCCCGCAGCGGCCCGCTCCCGATCCCGAGCCGCCGGCCGACCACAACGTGCTCGGCATGACCTGGTCCGGCCGGGTCGCGCTGGACGTGTGCGCCCTGGTCTGCGCCGGCAACCGGGTGCTCAGCGAAGACCACTTCGTGTTCTTCAACAACCCGCGCACACCGGACGGTTCGGTACGCGCCCGGGCGCACGCGGCGCCCGACAAGGCGGCGCTGGAGGTCTCCTTCGACGCGCTGCCGCGCGAGGCCGACCGGCTGGTGCTGGTCGCCGCCGTCGACCCGGAGGCCGATCCGCACGCCGACCTGGCCGGTTTCACCGATGCCCGGATCCGGCTGCTGGACGCGGCGGGCGCGGAGGCCGGGCAGCTGGAGGTCTCCGACGGCCGGGCCGGGGAGACCGCGCTGGTGCTCGGCTCGTTCCGGCGCCGGTCGAACGGCGACTGGGACTTCGTGATCGGCGGGAAAGGCTACCGGGGCGGCCTGGAGGACCTGCTGCGCGAGTACGGCGTCGAGGTCGCCTAGGCCCTGTCGTCCGGGTCGGGCACCCCTTCGGCCTCTATCTCGGCTTCGGCCTCGGCCTCGGCCTCGGGCGGGGCCGCGGGCCGGGGCCGGTCGACGTAGCGGAGCACGCCCCACATGCTCTCGGGGTTCGCGTCCTGCGGGGCATCCTCGCGGCAGGCCTCCAGCGCGCGCACCAGTGCCTCGCCGTCGGTGCCCGCGCCGATCAGGACCAGCTGTGTGAGGCGCGCTTCGCCCCGCCCCCAGGGCTGCGGGGCGAAGCGTAGGAAGCGGCCGACCGCCTGGATCTCGTAGCGCTCGTCGTGTCCGGGGACCCCGAACCACACGAAGCCCTTGATCCGGTAGAGCCCGGTCGGCCGCCGGTCGAGGAAGTCCATGAACCGGCGCGGGGAGAGGGCCAGCTCAGAGCGGAACTCCGTGCTCTCGTAGGCGGCGTGCTCGTGGGTGCAGTGGTCGTGGCCCCCGGCCTCCGCGAGCAGGTCCTCGAAGGACAGCTGTCCCCGGGTCTCGGTCCAGGGCCGGCGGTCGAAGAGCAGCTCCGGGTCGATACGGCCGTGGTCGGCGCCCACGACCGGGGTGCCCGGCGCACAGAGCGCGGCCAGTTCGGTCTCGATCCTGGCCCGTTCGCGCGCGTCGACGCGGTCGGTCTTGTTGAGCACCACCAGGTCCGCGACGGCGAGGTGGCGGTCGGTCTCCGGGTGCCGGGCCCTGGTCCCGTCGAACTCCGCCGCGTCCACGACCTGCACCATGCCGCCGTACCGGACGGCCGGGTTCTCGCTGGCCACCAGCATGCGGATCATCTCCTGGGGCTCGGCCAGGCCGCTCGCCTCGATGACGATCACGTCGATCCGGTGGACGGGCGCGGAGAGCTTCTCCAGGTAGGCGTCCAGCTCGCTGCCGTCGACGGCGCAGCACAGGCAGCCGCCCCCCAGGGAGACCATCGAGTCCCCGACCTGGCCGGCCACCGACATCGCGTCGATCTCGATGGAGCCGAAGTCGTTGACGACGACCCCGATGCGGGTGCCGCCGCGGCTCGCGAGGAGATGGTTCAGCACGGTGGTCTTCCCGGATCCGAGGAATCCGGCGAGGACGACGACGGGGATGGGCTGCCTGCTGTTCACCCGGTCGATCGTAGTCAGGCTCCGTGGCCGGTCAGTCCAGCAGCGGCACCGGCTGCGGCGGGGTGGGTCCCGTGTACCGGGCGGCAGGCCGGATGATCTTCGAATCGGTGGCCTGCTCCAGGATGTTCGCGCTCCAGCCGACGACCCGGGCGGCGCAGAAGGTCGGGGTGAACATCTCGCGCGGCAGTCCGCACAGCTCCATGACCACGCCCGCGTAGAACTCCACGTTGGTGTGCAGTTCCCGGCCCGGCTTCAGCTCGGCGAGGATCTCCTCCACCTGGCGTTCGACCTCCACGGCGAAGTCCACGAGGGGGCCGCCGAAGCCGAGTGCGATGTCGCGCAGCATGCGCGAGCGGGGGTCCTCGGTGCGGTAGACGGGGTGCCCGAAGCCCATGATCCGGTCGCCGGCGAGGACCCGTTCGCGGATCCACGGCCCGATCCGTTCCACGGTGCCGATCGCGTCGAGGGTGTCCAGGGCGCGGCTGGGGGCGCCGCCGTGCAGCGGCCCGGAGAGCGCGCCGATGGCCCCGGTCAGGCAGGCGGCGACGTCGGCGCCGGTGGAGGCGATCACGCGGGCGGTGAACGTCGACGCGTTGAAGCCGTGGTCGACGGTGGATATCAGGTACCGCTCGACCGCGCGGGCGCGGACCGGATCGGGCTCCTCGCCGGTCAGCATGTAGAGGTAGTTGGCGGCGTACGGGAGGTCTTCGCGCGGCTCGACCGGCTCCAGGCCCAAGCCCAGCCGGTGCAGCGCGGTCAGCAGGGTCGGCACCGCGGCGCAGGCGGCCAGGGCGTCCGCCGCGCGGCGCGCCGGGTCGAGGTCGTACACCGGGCGGAAGCCGGCGGACGCGCCGAGCAGCGAGAGCGCGGTGCGCAGCCCGGCGAGCGGTCCGGAGAGCCGGCCGGCGCGGGCGATGCCCGGCAGCGCCTCGCGCACCTCGGCGGGCAGTCGGCGCAGCCCGGCGGTCTCGGCGGCGAAGGCGGCCCGCTCGGCGGCGTCCGCCGGGAGCGTGCCGCGGAACATCAGGTGCCACACGTCCTCGAAACTGCGGCCGGCGGCGAGCTCCACGGCCGAGTACTGGCGGTAGTGGTAGAAGCCCTCGCGGCCCCGGACGTCGCCCAGCCCGGTTTCGGTGACCACGACTCCCGCGAGACCCCGCGGTCCTTCGATGGTGCTGTCGGTGGTGTTCATGCATCGACCATCCATGATGGATTCAATTCGTGTCAATGTTGATTCGATCAATACATTCGTTCCATCTGTAGGGTTGCCGGCATGAGTGATCAGACGGACAGCGGACGCAGGCTCAGCACCCAGGAGGCGGCGCGGGTGCTCGGCGTGAAGCCGGCGACGGTGTACGCCTATGTCAGCCGGGGCCAGCTGGCCAGCCGCCGCGACCCGGCCGGGCGGGGCAGCAGCTTCGACGCGGCCGAGGTGGAGGCACTGGCCCGGCGCAGCCGGCGCGAGGCGGCGGCTCCCACCGCCGGCGAACTCTCCGTCCGCACGGCCCTCACCCTCATCGAACCCGACCGGTTCTACTTCCGGGGCGTCGATGCCGTGGCCCTGGCCTCGCGGTACCGCTACGAGGAGGTCGCCGAGTGGCTCTGGACGGGAACGCTCACCCCCGGGACCCGGTTCACCGCTCCACCGGAGGTGCTGAAGGCGGCCCGCCGGGCGGTGGACGCCCTGCCGGCGCACAGCGGCCCGGTCGACCGGCTGCGGGTGGCGGTGGCCGCCGCCGCGGTTGCGGATCCGCTGCGCTTCGACCTGTCGGAGGAGGCCGTGCTCGGCTCCGCCCGCTGCCTGATCCCGACGCTGGTCGGCGCACTGCCCGCGGCGGGCACCGGGTGGGCCGGTGACGGCCGGATCGCCCGGCAGCTGTGGTCCCGGCTGACCCCGCGGGAGCCGGACCCGGACGCGCTCGCCGTGCTGGACCTGGCGCTGGCGCTGCTGGTCGACCACGACCTGGCCGCCTCCACACTGGCCGTACGGGTGGCGGCATCGGCGCGCGCGCATCCGTACGCGGCGGTGTCGGCCGGGCTCGGCGCGCTCGAAGGGCCGCTGCACGGCGCCGCCGGGAGGCTCGCGCACCGGATGCTGGTGGAAGTCCTCGAACAGGGCGGAGCCGCGCCGGTGATCGCCGAGTACCTGCGGGCCGGCCGCCGGGTCCCGGGCCTGGGCCACCGCCTCTACCAGGGCGAGGACCCCCGGGCGGGGGCGCTGTTCGCCCGCCTGGAAGGGCTGGACCAGGCCGGTCCGGCCCTGGCCGCGGCCCGCGAGGTGGCCTCGGTGATGGCCCGTCAGGGCGGGCTGCACGCCAACGTGGACCTGGCGCTGGCGGTCCTGACGGTGTCGTGCGGCATGGCCGCCGAGGCCGGGGAGACGGTCTTCGCGGTGGCCCGCACGGCTGGCTGGATCGCCCACGCGCTGGAGGAGTACCAGGAACGCCCCCTGCGCATGCGGCCGAGCGGCCAGTACCACGGGCCCCGCCCACCCCGGCCGATGCCCTGAACGACGTCCGCCGCCGCCCCACCGGCGGCGACCGGACCGCCCGGGACGTGAGTGGCGTATCCGACAAGCGGGGCGCAAACGTTCCGCTTACGCCGGGGCCGACCTACCGTTGCTGCCCATGCGGTTCCCCCACATGAGCGCTCGGCGCCTCGGGCTGCCCAGACGGGCGGTCTCGCAGATCCTCCTGACCCAGCTGGCCATCGCCGCCGGTGTCGTCGTCCTGGCCACCGGGCTGTTCCTCGCACCGCTCGGCGCCCAGCTCGACGACCAGGCCATGCGGCGCGCCCTGGCCATCGCGCAGAGCGCCGCCGCCGACCCCGCGATCGCCGCCGGCCTCCTGGACTCCGAGGCGTCGGCGGACAGCCCGGTGCAGGCCTCCGCCGAACGGATCCGCCGGGCGACCGGCGCCGAGTACGTGGTCGTCCTCGACCTGGACGGCATCCGCCGCTCACACCCCAGCCCCGACCGGATCGGGCTGCCCGTCTCCACCGACCCCGGCGACGCCCTGGCCGGCCGCGAGGTCATGGAGATCGACGAGGGCACCCTGGGACGCTCCGCACGCGGCAAGGTCCCGCTCCTCGCCGCCGACGGCGAGATCGTCGGCGCGGTCTCGGTCGGCATCGCCTACGACAGCGTCCGCGACCGCCTGCTCGGTGCCGTCCCGGGCCTGCTCGCCTACGCCGGCGGCGCCCTGGCCGCGGGCGCCCTCGCCGCCTACCTCCTCTCCCGCAGGATCCATCGGCAGACCCGTGACCTGGCCTTCTCCGACATAGCCGGCCTGCTCGCCGAACGCGAGGCCATGCTGCACTCCATCCGCGAAGGCGTGATCGCCCTCGCCCCGGACGGCCGCGTCCGGCTGGTCAACGACGAGGCCGCCCGCCTGCTGGGCCTCGCCCCGGACTCCCCCGGCGCCTTCGCCGGGCGCCCGCTGGACGACGTCCTCACCGCCGGCCGCACCGCCGACGTACTCTCCGGCCGCGTGACGGGCCGGGACCTGCTCACCGTCCAGGGCCCCCGCGTCCTGGTCGCCAACCGCATGCCCACCGCGGACGGGGGCGCCGTCGCCACCCTGCGCGACCGCACCGAGCTGGAACACCTGAGCCGCGAACTCGACTCCACCCGTGGTCTGATCGACGCCCTGCGCGCCCAGGACCACGAGCACGCCAACCGCCTCCACACCCTCCTCGGCCTGCTGGAGCTGGGCCTGCACGAGGAAGCGGTGGAATTCGTCACCGAAGTCGTCGGTGTGCACCGCACGACCGCGGAACAGGTCACCGAGAAGGTCCACGACCCGCTGCTCGCCGCCCTTCTCGTGGGCAAGGCCACGGTCGCCGCCGAACGCGGCATCCCCCTGCGGCTGGCTGCCGCCACCCTCCTTCCCGACCGCCTGGCCGACCCGGGCGGACTCGTCACGATCGTCGGCAACCTGGTGGACAACGCCCTGGACGCCGCCGCCGGCGGAGCGGCGCCCTGGGTAGAGGTGGAACTGCGCGCGGAGGGCCGCACCGCCGTCCTGCGGGTGCGCGACAGCGGCCCCGGGATCCCCGCCGGGCGCCGCGAGGAGATCTTCACCGAGGGCTGGTCGACCAAGCAGCCCAGGGCCCACCGCGAGCGCGGGCTGGGCCTCGCCCTCGTACGCCGCCTCGCGGAGCGGCAGGGCGGCAGCGCCCGGGCCGGTGAAGCAGCGGACGGAGGGGCGGAATTCTCCGTCGTACTCCCGGAGGCCCTGCGATGAACGAGACCCCGATCCACGTATTGGTCGTCGACGACGACATGCGTGTTGCCCTGATCAACGCGGCGTACGTGGCGAAGGTTCCCGGTTTCCGGGTGATGGCGCAGGCCCATTCGGCGGCGGAGGCACTGGACTTCCTCTCCGCCCACCCCGTGGACCTGGTCCTCCTGGACCACTACCTCCCCGACGGCAGCGGCCTGGACCTGGTCCGCCGCCTGCGCCAGCGCGGCGACGGCACCGATGTGATCATGGTCACCGCCGCCCGGGACCTCGCCACCGTGCAGGCAGCCATGCGCCTCGGGGCCCTCCAGTACCTGGTCAAACCCTTCACCTTCGCCGGGCTGCGCGCCCGGCTGGAGGCGTACGGCTCGCTGCGCCGCACCCTGGACACGGGCGGTGAGGCCGAACAGGCCGAGGTGGACCGGATCTTCGGCGCCCTCGCCGGTGCGAGCTCCGTGAACGAACTCCCCAAGGGCCACTCGCCCACCACGGCGGAACTGGTCCGTCAGGTCCTGCGCTCCGCCGAGGGCCCCCTGTCCACCCAGCAGATCGCCGACCGGGCGGGCATCAGCCGCCAGACCGCCCAGCGTTACCTGAAACTCCTCGAACGCTCCGGCCGCGTCTCGCTGGCCCTGCGCTACGGGGAGACCGGCCGCCCGGAGCACCGCTACACCTGGCTGCCGCCGCAGGGCCCGGCCTGACACCTCCGGCCGGGCCCGTCGCCCGGGCCCCCGCGGTTGCGGCGCCTCCGCTCGGGTGGCTGCGCTCAGACCGCTCCGGCGCCGGTCAGCGAACGGACCTCCGTCTCCGCGTGCTTCGCCTCGTCCGGTTCCTCGCCCGAGGTGACCGTGCCCAGCCAGCCGGCCAGGAAGCCCAGCGGGATCGAGACGATCCCCGGGTTCTGCAGCGGGAAGAGATGGAAGTCCACCCCTGGGAACAGCGACTCCGGGCTGCCCGACACCACGGGCGAGACCAGCACGAGCAGCACTGCCGGGACCAGGCCCCCGTACACCGACCAGACGGCTCCCCGTGTGGTGAAACCGCGCCAGAAGAGCGAGTACAGCAGCACCGGCAGGTTGGCCGAGGCGGCCACCGCGAAGGCCAGTCCCACCAGGAACGCCACGTTCAGGTCCTGGGCGAGCAGGCCGAGGGCGATGGCCACCGCCCCGATGCCGACGGCCGCGGCCCGGGCCACCGAGACCTCGCTGCGCTGCCTGGCGTGCCTGCGCTTGAGGGAGGCGTACAGGTCGTGTGCGACGGAGGCGGACGAGGCGAGGGTGATACCGGCCACCACGGCCAGGATGGTGGCGAAGGCGATGGCGGCGACGAAGGCGAACAGCACGGCGCCACCGGTGGTTTCGGCGCCTCCGCCGAGGTAGGCCGCGAGCAACGGCACGGCCGTGTTCCCCGACGCGTTGGAGGCCCGTACCTCGTCCGGACCGACCAGGGCCGCCGCTCCGAAGCCGAGCACGATGGTCATCAGGTAGAAACCGCCGATCAGCGCGATCGCCCACACCACCGAGCGGCGGGCCGCGCGGGCGGTGGGCACGGTGTAGAAGCGCGACAGGATGTGCGGCAGTCCGGCGGTCCCCAGGACCAGCGCGAGACCGAGGCTGATGAAGTCGAAGCGGGCGGTCCAGTCCCCGCCGTACTTGAGGCCGGGGCTCAGGAAGTCGAGCCCGTACCCGCTGCGTTCGGCGGCGGTGGTGAGCAGCCGGTCGAAGTCACCGTGGAAGCGCAGCAGCACGAGCACGGTCAGGGTGATCGCACCGCCCATCAGCAGCACGGCCTTCACGATCTGGATCCACGTGGTGGCCCGCATGCCGCCGAAGGTCACATAGACCACCATCAGGGCACCCACTCCGATCACGGTGAGGGTCCGCACCGCGGCGCTCGAGTTGCCCAGCAGCAGCCCGACCAGGCTGCCCGCTCCGACCATCTGCGCGACGAGGTAGAGGACCGAGACGACGACCGAGGAAGTACCGGCGGCGATCCGTACCGGGCGCTCGCTCATCCGGGCGGCGACCACGTCGGCGAGGGTGAAGCGCCCGCAGTTGCGGACCAGTTCGGCGACGAGGAACAGCACCACCAGCCAGGCGACGAGGAACCCCACCGAGTAGAGCAGGCCGTCGTAGCCGAAGAGGGCGATCAGGCCGGAGATGCCCAGGAACGAAGCGGCGGACATGTAGTCGCCCGCGATGGCGAAACCGTTCTCCATCGGCGAGAAGAGTCTCCCGCCGGCGTAGAACTCCTCGGCCGAGCCGCGCCGGTTGCGGCTGACCCAGGTGGTGATGCCCAGGGTCACCGCGATGAACAGGCTGAACAGCATCAGCGCCAGGGTCTGGTGCTCGGAGGTCACCGGCCCGCCCTCCTCGCCCGGTTGCGGTCCTGGCCGCGCTCCTGCTCGAACACCGTCCAGCGCAGGTCCAGCGCGGCCCGGTCCCGGCGGAGCCGGGCGTGCCGGGCGTAGGCCCAGGTGAGCAGGAAGGTGCTGAGGAACTGGCCGAGCCCAGCCAGCATGGCCACGTTGACCGCGCCCAGGACGGGCCGGGCCATCAGACCGGGTGCGGCCGTCGCGGCGACGACGTAGGCGACGTACCAGAGGAGGAACCCGGCGGTCGCGGGGACGACGAACCGGCGATATCGGCTGCGGACCTCCTGGAAGGCGGCGCTGCGCTGCACTTCCAGGTAGATGTCGGATGCGCCGGGCGCCGGAGGGCCGGCAACGGCCGGACGCGGCGGGGACGGCTCCTCGCCCTCGCCCCAGCCGACGGCCAGCGCGTCGTACCAGGGGTCGTCCAGCCGGATCGTTCCGGCATCACGACCGTCGTGCTTGTCCACCGAACTCTCCTTGTCCGCTGCCGCATTGGCCGCGTGCCCACAAGGATGTGCGGTATGGACGGTTTCCGGACTGGTGTACCGGCGCTCTTCACTCCAACAGGTGATGGGGCGAAGGGCACCGGTATGCCGTGGCGCCCGCCCGTGTCAGGCGTCGCGGGCCACCGGTGCCCTTCGGCTCAGGCGTCGATGCGCGAGCGGTCCAGCGTCGCCGCGGAGCTCGTGATGAACTCCTTGCGCGGCGCCACCTCATTGCCCATGAGCAGGTCGAAGACCTGCTCGGCCGAGTCCAGGTCGCCGATGTTGATCCGGCGCAGCGTACGGAAGCGGGGGTCCATGGTGGTCTCCGCCAGCTGGTCCGCGTCCATCTCGCCGAGGCCCTTGTAGCGCTGGATCGAGTCCTTGTACCGGATGTTCTTGCGCTGGTACTCCAGAAGGGTCTGGCGCAGCTCGTTGTCCGAATACGTGTAGACGTACTTGTCCTGGCCCCTCTTCGGCTGGACCAGCTCGATCCGGTGCAGCGGGGGCACGGCCGCGAAGACCCGGCCGGCCTCGACCATCGGCCGCATGTACCGCTGGAAGAGCGTGAGCAGCAGGCAGCGGATGTGCGCGCCGTCCACGTCGGCGTCGACGAGCAGCACGATCTTGCCGTAGCGGGCCGCGTCGATGTCGAAGGTCCGGCCCGAGCCGGCCCCTATGACCTGGATGATCGCCCCGCACTCGGCGTTCTTGAGCATGTCCGAGACGGAGGACTTCTGGACGTTGAGGATCTTGCCGCGGATCGGCAGGAGCGCCTGGAATTCGGAGTTCCGGGCGAGCTTCGCGGTGCCGAGCGCGGAGTCGCCCTCGACGATGAAGAGCTCGCTGCGGTCCACGTCGTCGCTGCGGCAGTCGGCCAGCTTGGCCGGGAGCGAAGAGGTCTCCAGCGCGGTCTTGCGGCGCTGCGCCTCCTTGTGCTGGCGGGCCGCGATCCGGGTCCGGGCGGCCGCGACGATCTTCTCCATCACGGCGCGGGCCTGCTGCTTGTCGTCGCGCTTCGTCGAGGTCAGGAAGGCCTTGAGCTCCTTGGCGACCACCGCGGCGACGACCCGGGTGGCGGCGGAGGTACCGAGCACCTCCTTGGTCTGGCCCTCGAACTGCGGCTCGGCGAGGCGGACGGTGACGACGGCCGTCATGCCCTCCATCGCGTCGTCCTTGACCACGTCGTCCTCGGCGACGCGCAGCAGCTTGGCCGAGCGCAGCACCTCGTTGACGGTCTTGGTCACGGAGCGTTCGAAGCCGGTGACGTGGGTGCCGCCCTTGGGGGTGGCGATGATGTTCACGAAGGACTTGAGGTTGGTCTCGTAGCCCGTGCCCCAGCGCAGCGCGATGTCCACGCCGAGCTCGCGGGTGACCTCGGTGGGGGTCATGTGGCCGCGGTCGTCGAGGACCGGGACGGTCTCCTTGAACGTGCCCGATCCCGTCAGCCGCAGCACGTCGCAGGCGGCCTTGTCCTGGGCGAGGTACTCGCAGAACTCGCTGATGCCGCCGTCGAAGCGGAAGGTCTCCTCGGTCTTGCCGGCCCCGTCGATGGCCCGCTCGTCGCGGACGACCAGGGTCAGGCCGGGGACGAGGAAGGCGGTCTGGCGGGCGCGCTGGTAGAGCGTCTCCAGGCTCAGACGGGCGTCCTTGAGGAAGATCTGGCGGTCGGCCCAGTACCGGACCCTGGTACCGGTCTTGCCCTTGGCGATGCGCTTGACCTTGCGGAGGCCGTTCGCCGGGTCGAAGGGGCTGTCGGGGCCCTGCTCGGTGAAGAGGCCGGGGACACCGCGGCGGAAGCTGATGGCGTGGGTGGAGCTGCCCCGGTCGACCTCGACGTCCAGACGGGCGGAGAGGGCGTTGACCACCGAGGCGCCGACGCCGTGCAGGCCGCCGGAGGCCGCGTAGGAGCCGCCGCCGAACTTTCCGCCGGCGTGCAGCTTGGTCATGACGACCTCGACGCCGGACAGGCCGGTCTTGGGCTCGACGTCCACGGGGATGCCGCGGCCGTTGTCCCTGACCTCGACCGAGGAGTCCTCGTGGAGGATCACTTCGATGTGGTCGCAGTACCCGCCCAGGGCCTCGTCGACGGAATTGTCGATGATCTCCCACAGGCAGTGCATGAGGCCCCGGCTGTCGGTCGAGCCGATATACATGCCGGGGCGCTTGCGGACGGCCTCAAGCCCTTCGAGGACGAGCAGGTGCCGCGCGGTGTAGTTGGAACCGTCCCGGTCTGCTCCGGACAGCAGCGCGCTGGAAGGCACGGACGTGTCGGCGGTCACGCAGTTCGCTCCTCGCTGAATTTCTTTTCTGGCCCGGTCGGGCGCAGGGGTGGCTCGGGTGCCCGTCGAAGGGTACCGAGGCCAGGTAGAGCCGATGCAACGCCACCCTCGCCCCATCTTCACCCTAGTCCAGATCCGCACGGCTGTTCGATCCCCCGGGCGGGTGAAGGAAACATCACGTTCCCTTCCGCGCATGAACCATTTAGGGTTCGGGCACGTCCTCATGAACAACCTGGCACTCACGCCGGGGAGGATGGAACTGCAACAAGCGCACGAGTGACAACGCGAAACCGTAAAGCAACGCAATACGGCTCCTTCGCCGCCAACCGGCAACAGCCGGCCAGCTTCGGAAGGAAGTTTCGAGGAAAAGCCGCGAGCGGGAACGTTTTCGGCCTGGTTGGATGTTGACCCTGGTACGACAGCTCGTCGAGCTAGAGAAGAGGCGACGTGACTACTGTTCTGACACCCGCGACCCCGCTGACGGCCGCTGACCGATGCGACCGTTGCGGCGCCCAGGCATATCTGCGCGTCGTCCTGCTGAGCGGCGGTGAACTGCTCTTCTGCGCCCACCACGGGCGCAAGTTCGAGCCGGAACTCAAGAAGATCGCCGCGGAAATACAGGATGAGACCGAGCGGCTCACGTCCGCTCCGGCTGCCCACGCCGAACCCGAGGACCGCTGACACACAGGCCGAACCTCGCATCCGACGAGCCAGGACCGGCCAGGCCGGTCGACGGGCGGCACCCCTGAGACCCAGGGGTGCCGCCCGTCCTCATGTCCACCACCGGTCGCCCCTAGTCGGCGCGATGCCCCTGTACGGACCCTGCCCGGGCCCCGGAGGTCCTCCCGGGTGCCCACCCGGCGTTCCGGACCCCGCGCGGCTGCGCGGCCCTCTCCGGGGCCGTCACGAAGCCGGCGAGGGGAGCGATACGCGTGTACACGCCCGGGCTGTCGGCGCGGCCGCAGCCCCGGCCCCACGAGACGAGGCCGATGAGCCTCCCCTGCGCGACCAGCGGTCCGCCGCTGTCGCCCTGGCAGGCGTCCTTGCCGCCCCCGCCGTCCCCCGCGCACACCATGGATTCGGCCCGGTACTGTCCGTCCGCGTCGCCGGGGTAGGCGCGCCCGCAGACCTCGTCCGCCAGCACGGTGACGCGCGCCGCACGCAGGGCGTACGCATAGTCACCGAAGCCACTGGTGTCGCCCCAGCCGTACACGTCCGCCGCGGTGCCCGCCTCGTACGCGGGGTGCCCTGCTTCCGCCATGGGGAGCACGTGGTCCGCCGGTACGGCCTCCGCCAGCTCCAGCACGGCGAGGTCCCCGGCGTTGCTCTGCGGGTCGTAGTCGGGGTTCACCCGCGCACCCCGCACCGCGATCTCCCGGCCGTCGGCCGCCCGAAGCTCCGTACGGCCGGCGATCACCCGGAAATCGGACACTGATTCGACCGGGCCGCCGAGCACCTGCCGGCCCAGGCAGTGCGCCGCGGTGACCACCTTGGTCGGGGCGACGACGACACCCCCGCAGAACTGCCCGTCCCGCGTACCCCCGAACCGGTCACGGCTGGCCAGGGCCACGACCCAGGGGCTGTCGGCCACCTTCACCGGCTTCCCGCCGATCACCACGCTGTCCGCGGCCGCCTGGGGCATCTGGGCGAGCGGCGCCGCGGCCGCTCCCGCCGCCAGGGTCAGCGCGCCCGCCAGGACACGGGCAAAGGGACGACGCATGAGGCCTCCTGACTCCGAGTGTGCATGACTCCACCCAGAGTGGGATGCCAAGTGGCCGAGCGCACCCGCGCGGCCACCGCCGCGGCAGCCGACCCCGGCCTCGGCGCCTTCGCCCGAGGCCCGGCGGCCCGCTCAGTCCAGGTAGTCGCGCAGCACCTGGGAGCGGGAGGGGTGGCGCAGCTTCGACATCGTCTTCGACTCGATCTGGCGGATCCGCTCACGCGTGACCCCGTAGACCTTGCCAATCTCGTCGAGGGTCTTGGGCTGGCCGTCCGTGAGACCGAAGCGCATCGAGACGACGCCGGCCTCGCGCTCGCTCAGGGTGTCGAGCACCGAGTGGAGCTGTTCCTGCAGGAGCGTGAAACTCACGGCGTCGGCAGGGACGACGGCCTCGGAGTCCTCGATGAGGTCACCGAACTCGCTGTCGCCGTCCTCGCCGAGGGGCGTGTGCAGGGAGATCGGCTCGCGGCCGTACTTCTGGACCTCGATGACCTTCTCGGGGGTCATGTCGAGTTCCTTGGCCAGCTCCTCCGGGGTGGGCTCGCGGCCCAGGTCCTGGAGCATCTGGCGCTGCACGCGGGCGAGCTTGTTGATGACCTCGACCATGTGGACGGGGATGCGGATGGTGCGGGCCTGGTCCGCCATGGCGCGGGTGATCGCCTGGCGGATCCACCACGTCGCGTAGGTCGAGAACTTGTAGCCCTTGGTGTAGTCGAACTTCTCGACCGCGCGGATGAGGCCCAGGTTGCCCTCCTGAATCAGGTCCAGGAAGAGCATGCCGCGGCCGGTGTAGCGCTTGGCGAGGGAGACCACGAGGCGGAGGTTGGCCTCCAGCAGGTGGTTCTTCGCGCGGCGGCCGTCCTCGGCAATGATCTCCAGCTCGCGCTTGAGCTTCGGTGCCAGCTTGTCGGAGTTCGCCAGCTTGTCCTCGGCGAACAGGCCCGCCTCGATCCGCTTGGCGAGTTCGACCTCCTGCTCGGCGTTGAGGAGGGGGACCTTGCCGATCTGCTTGAGGTAGTCCTTGACCGGGTCGGCGGTGGCACCGGCCACCACGACCTGCTGGGCCGGGGCGTCGTCCTCGTCGTCCGAGATGACGAAGCCCTTGTTCTCCCCGCCCTCGTCCTCTTCTTCGCTCTCGGCCTTGACCGCGTCGGGCCCCTCGTCCGGGTTCTCGTCCTCGCCGGCCTCGTCGGCGTCCTTCTTGGCCGCGGTCTTCTTCGCCGCCGTCTTCTTCGCTGCGGCCTTCTTGGCGGGCGCGGCCTTCTTCGCGGCCGTCTTCTTCGCCGCCGCCTTCTTGGCCACGGGCTCCGCCGCGGCCTCCTGGACGAGGTCGTCCGGCGTCTGCGGGTCCACCGCCCCGGCCGCCGGGACCGCGGGGGCCGCTGGCTGCGCCGCCGTCGTCCCGGCCGCCGTCTTCCTGACGGGCTCGGTGGCCGTCCGCTTGGCCGGGCTCTTCGCTGCGACGCTCTTGCGGGTGGCGCGCTTGGGCGACTCCGCGGCACTGACCATCAGCGTCACACCCTCTTCCTCGAGGATCTGGTTGAGGCTGCGCAGAACATTCTTCCACTGGGTCGCAGGAATCTGGTCAGCCTCGAAGGCCCGACGCACGTCATCGCCGGCGATCTGCCCCTCGGCCTTGCCCCGCTCGATGAGCGCCATCACAGACTCGGAATCGGCGATCTCCGGCGGGAGCGTACGGGATGTGCTGGCCGACACGAACAACCTCTCGGAACGATGGGAACGGCTTCCGACCCCGGGCCTGGTGGTGCTGGACCGGAGCCGACGACCACCGACCGGGGATGGGCCGGCGGCGCGGGCAGGGGCCGGGGAGCTGCACAGCACCCCCAAGGGCTGCTGTCTTCCCTCCGTCGGCCATCACCTCTTAAGTCATCGCGCGTCCTCGCGGAGCGTTACGCCCAATCTTCGTGGCCCGAGTCACACCCCGTATGCGCGAGCGCCGGTCATACGGTCACACCCGCACGGTCGCGGAGGGGCCGCGGCGGCTCCGGAGGGAGATCCGGAGGAGGCCCGTACGCCGGTGTCGCCGGGCCCGGCCGGGCCCGGCGACGTGTCGTACACCCCCGCGCGCCCGCCCGTCAGTGCTCGCGCGGGGCGGGAACCACGCGCTCGACCTCCGGATGAACCGTCAGAAGCTGGCGCATCGCGTTTTCGGCGCCCGTCGCGTCACCGGCGGCAAGGGCCTCGACCATCCGTGCGTGGTGCGCGACGCAGGTCTCGCTCGGGCGGTCGCACGAGGTCATCGGGCTGCCGGAGACCTGCAGGGCGGCCGAGACGATGCCGGAGAGGTGCTCCAGCATGCGGTTGCCGGCGACCTGGATGAGGAGTGCGTGGAACTCGTTGTCGGCGCGCGCGAAGGTGATCGAGTCCCCCTGGCCGAGGGCGTGCCCCATGATCTCGACCATGTCGGCCAGGCGCTGCTGGACGTCCGGGCGGCCGTGGCCGGCGGCGAGGCGGGCGGCGAGCGGTTCGATCGTCCAGCGCAGCTCGCCGAGCTCACGGCGCTGGTCGTCGCGCTGGGGCCCGAAGGCGCGCCACTCGATGATGTCGGGGTCGAGCAGGTTCCAGTCGGCGACGGGGCGGACCCGGGTGCCCACGTTGGGGCGGGCGCTGACGAGGCCCTTGGCCTCCAGGACCCGCAGCGATTCGCGGACGACCGTGCGGGAGACCTCGAAGCGCTGGCCGATCTCCTCGGGGACCAGCGGGCGGTCCGCACCGAGATCGCCGGAGACGATCATCTGGCCGAGCTGCTGGACGAGTTGGCCGTGCAGCCCACGGCCGCGGCTGCCTGCCGCGCGGCGGCCGACCCGGCTCAACTCGACGTCGGCGCCGTCCCAGTGGGGTGGTCCGACGCGGTCGGACCCGGGGGCCTCCGCGTAGGGGTAGCGGTCGAGTTCGCCCGCGCCGGCGAGGCCGGAGTCGGCATGGCGGGCGGCGGTCATCATGGTGTGCGCAAGGGTACTCACGAATCCTTTGTCGGTCGTGCCTCCATGACCCTTGAGGTCTTTGGTGAAAAGCACACGAAAGGGTGATCGGTGCCACCTACGCAATTGACGACTTATCGTAAAGAACCGGGCCTATTGCGGGGAGTTGCGGTCCGCTTGACGCGACATGGACGACAACGGTCCCGTCCGTGACCGCTCCGGCGTCGGAACGATCACCAACGGACCCTGCTGCGCAGTCCGGTGAACCCATAGGCGCACAACAGGACCATCAGCGACAACAGCAGGGCGGTCGCCACGGGTTGGGTCATCACCCGGAGGGCCCCCACCAGCAGCCGGTCCGCCTCCGGCGGCCACTGCACCCAGGACAGGCCCCGCAGCCGGGAGGCCAGTCCGGTCACCGGGTACGCGGATGAGCCCTCCAGCGCCTCGCGCACCAGCGGAACCACTCCCACGGGCACGGCGAGCACCGCCGCCAGTCCCGCGGTGGCGGACCGGAAGACGCCGGAGGCCAGTACGCCGGCCCAGGCGCAGCCGATCAGCAGGCCGGCCCAACTCGCCGCCGGGGAGAGCCACTCCGCCGGGGCCCGCAGGGGGCCGCTGTCGAAGACGAGAGCCAGGGCGGCGGCGTCGGCCGCGACCACCGCGACGCCCAGCAACAGAGCGAGGGCGGCGCAGACACCGAGCTTCGCGGTGAGCAGCCCCAGCCGGCGGGGCACAGTGCCCCGGTCGGCGGCGAGGGCGGGGTAGCGGTACTCCTCGCCGAAGGCCAGGGCGCCGAGCAGTCCCGCGCCCAGGGCGGCGGGGGGCAGCGGCAGCAGCTCGGGCCAGGCCGCGAGCAGCCTGGCCTGCGGCGTCTGTCCGGCCCGGGCCAGTACCAGGGCGGTGAGGACGGAGACCACGAGCACGAGGGCGGCGGTGAGTGCGGGGGTGGCGGTGCCGAACACGCGGAGCAGCTCGTAGCGCAGGGGCCGCAGCGGCCCGCCCACGCGCCGCACGGCCGAGACGGGGCCCTGGGAGCGGGCGCGCCGGGAACGGCCGCCGGAGTCACCGGAGGCTTCGGCACGCTCCGGCGCGGCGCCGGTCCCGGTGGCGGCCACGGCCCTGGCGTGCGGGACGGGCGAGGCCGGCGCGCCGGCGTCGCCGGTCTCGTCGGCGAGCTGGTGGACCAGTACGCCGTGGCGGAACGCGGCCTCGCCCACCTCGGCGCAGTTGCTTCCGTACACCGACAGGCGGCTGCCGCTCTCCTCGACGATCTCCACCGCGCGCTGGGCGGCGCGGGCTTCCCTGCCCAGTACGTCGGCCAGCCGGGCGGCGTGCGGGGTCCGCACGGCGACCCTGGGCCTCAGCCGGGTGCGCGCGAACTCCGCGGCCTCCTGGTCGGCCACGAGGCGGCCCGCCTCGATGCTGACGACGCGGTCGGCGCTCCGGGCCGCCTCCTTGGCGTCGGCGGTGGTGAAGAGCACGGCTCCGCCGAGGGAGGCGTGGCCGCGCAGGAGCCCGTACAGCCAGCCGCGTTCCCGCGGGGAGAGGCCCGCGGCGGGCTCGTCGAGGAGCAGGGTGCAGGGATCGCCGAGCAGGGCCGAGGCGAGGGCGACCCTGCGCTCCATGCCGAGCGACAGCGAGCCGAGGCGCTCGTCGCGCAGGCCTGCGATACCGACGACCTCGAGCATGGTGTCGGCCCGGGAGGCGGGCACCCCGGCGGCGGCGCAGAGCATCCGCAGCTGGTTGCGGACGGACCGCGCCGGGTTGCCGGGGACGTCTCCGAGCACCACTCCGACCTCACGGCCGGGGTGCGGGATCCGGTGCAGCGGACGGCCGCGGAAGTAGGTGACGCCGCGGCCCGGTTCGAGTTCGAGCATGAGCCGCAGGGCGGTCGTCTTGCCCGATCCCGGCTCGCCGAGCAGGGCGGTCACATGCCCCGGGCGGGCCTCGAAGGTGAGGTCGTCCACAAGGGGCGGGGCGTCGGAACGTGGTTTGCTGGTGAGTCCGATGGCCTGGAGCATCGCTTCTCTCGCGGGGGGTGAGACCGCTCAGCGGCAGAGTGAGTACCCCAAGCAAGATAACGCGATATGTCCGATTTTCGGCGCAACCGGTCCGACGGAATGCCGATCGTTGCGTCGGGTTCACCCTCACTCGGAAGCCCGCCCCCGGCCGGAGGCCCGCACTCGGGCAGGGGCCGGGTTCGGTCGTCCGCCGGTGCGGGACCGGCGGTGCGTGCGCCGCGGCGTCAGACCTCCGGGCGCAGCATCGGCGGGTTGAGCAGGGTCGCCCCGCCGGCCCGGAACAGCTGGGCCGGACGCCCGCCCTGACGGGTCGTCGTTCCGCCGGCCGGCACCAGGAAGCCGGGGGTGCCGGTGACCTTGCGGTGGAAGTTGCGCGGATCCAGGGCCACCCCCCACACGGCCTCGTACACCCTGCGCAGTTCCCCGACGGTGAACTCGGGCGGGCAGAAGGCCGTGGCCAGGGAGGAGTACTCGATTTTCGAGCGGGCCCGCTCCACCCCGTCGGCGAGGATCTGCGCGTGGTCGAAGGCGAGCCCTGCGGAGCCTTCGTCGCCGAGGGCCAGCAGCTCGTCGACGGGGGCCCAGCGCGCGCTGTTGGCATCGCCGCCGGCCCGGGGGGCCGGAAGGTCCGGAGCCAGCACCAGATGCGCCACGCTGACGACCCGCATGCGCGGATCCCGCTTCGGGTCACCGTAGGTGGCCAGCTGTTCGAGGTGCGCTCCGTTGCCCGCGCCCGGCATGGCGGGGTCGTGCGCGCACAGGCCGGTTTCCTCGGAGAGCTCCCGGGCGGCGGCGGCCGCGAGATCCTCCTCGTCGCGGACGAATCCGCCGGGCAGCGCCCAGCGCCCCTGGAACGGCTGCTCACCCCGCCGGACGACCAACGCGCAGAGCGCGTGGCGCCGCACGGTGAGCACGACCAGGTCGACGGTGACTGCGAAGGGCGGATAGGCCGACGGGTCGTAGGGCGACATGCCGCGATCATAGTCGTCTGCCTGACGATAAACAGCGCTTTGGCGCCCTTGGAGACAATGACCTGCAGGCCGACGGCTGTGCCGGGCCGGCGCGGCCCGCGATGTGCGCGGTCCGCGAGCCCCGGCCGGAACGTCACAGCTCGCACGGAGCCCGGCCCCGGCGCCCGCCTACCCACCCAGTTGGAGCGCATCCGCGGCCTCCTCCACCATGCCGAGGCCGAATCGGCTGACCCGGACGGCGAAGGGCTCCCCCGCCACCCGCAGACCCGCGAGCCGGATCGCGCCGAGGGGGGCGCCGGGCAGCGGTACGAGGGCGACGGTGCCCGCGGGGGCGTCCGGACGGATTCCGGCGAGGGCGGTCAGTGCGTGGATCCCCGCCGCCGCGGCCACGGCGGCCGGGCGGCAGGCCGCCGGGTGCGGGACGGGAACGCTGCCGGCGGTGCGCTGCTCGGCGGCGAACATCTCCGGCAGCCGGTACCCGAAGGCTTCCGCCGCGTCCAGGAGGCCTCTGAGCAGGCCTGCCGCCTCCCTCTCGAAACCCGCCGCGGCCAGGCCGGACACGGCTACGGCGCTCTCGTACGCCCGTACCGCGCCCGAGCGGTGGCCGAAGGGGTTGTGTCCGGGCTCCTTGAGGGCCATGCTCCGCAGTCCCCATCCGCAGTCCATGGCGGGGGCGCCGAACAGCCGGGCCAGTTGCTCGGTCCGGGGCCGGTCGAGGAGCCCGGGGGCGAGCCGGCCGCCGCCGATCAGCCCGGTGTCGAGCAGGTGGGAGGCGGCCCCGGTCAGTCGCGGCAGCGGCCGTCCGTCGGGGTGCAGGGCGGCAGCCGGACGGCCGCCGTCCGGGCCGTCGATCCAGAACCTCTCCCGGAATCGCTCGCGCAGCGCGGCCGCCCGCTCCCGCCACTCCTCGGCGCCGGGTCGTCCGCATCCGGCGAGAAGGTCCGCGCCGAGTACGGCGGCCCGGTGGGCGTGGGCCTGGGTCTCACAGCGCCGGGGACCGGGGTCGGGATCGGCCAGGAAGCCGTCCTTGCCGAAGGCGCCGCGCAGCCAGTCGAGGCACCGTTCGGCCGCCGGCAGCAGCCGGGCGACCTCCTCCTCCGCCATGCCCCACAGGCGGGCTTCGGCGAGCACCGCCGGAAAGGCGAGGGTCGCCTCGGTGCCGGTGCAGGCCGGCGGCAGCTGGGGGCCCGCTCCGCGCAGGGGCCCCGGGATCCTTCCGGCGTCGGCCCGGCGCCCCTCGGCCTGTGTCCGGGCGAGGATGCGCAGGGTGGCGGCGGCGAGCCCGGTCCCCAGTGGCATGGCCATACGGGCGGCCCAGAGCGACTCCGCCGGCGCCAGCCCGAGCCGCCAGGGCACCCCCGCCACCGCGAAGACGTCGCCGGGCTGCTCGGGGTCCCGCGAGAGGAGGGCGCCCAGGTCCTCGACGCTGGCGCGGAACCATGCCTCGGTCCTCGGGTCGTCCCCTTCGGCCCGGCCGTCGGCCAGCGGGTTCGCCACTTGGCCGACGGGGGCCCGCACCACCCGGTCCTGTGCGGTCCGCAGCTCGATGGTGCGGGATTCACCCGGGCCCAGTTCGAGTTGCCAGCGCAGCAGCCCGGCCGAGGCCACGGCGTCGTCGGGTGCGGGCTCCGCCGTGGTGACGGCCTGTGCTCCGCCGGTGCTCCAGCGCAGACCGGCGGCGTGCACCCCGGCGGGCAGCTCCGGCCCGGCGCGGCCGGCGGCCACCGCGGCCAGCTCCGCCAGGTCGGTGCCGAGCAGCACCTCCACGGGGAGGCGTACCGGCCGGGGCGAGAAGCTGCGCAGGGTGATCCGTTCGGTGCCGTCGGCGTGGCGGACCCGCTCCACGCCGATGTCCGGGTCGGGGCCGGGCTCGGCGCCGGTACGCACGGTCGCGGTGAAGGCGGCACGGTCCGCTCCGAGGCTGCGCCCCTGGAGGGCGACCGGTTCCCGGCCGCCGACACGCAGCACACAGCGGGAAAGGAGCCGGCGCCCGGAGCGGTAGAACCCGTCGATCCCCCGCCCGGTCAGCTGGCCGTGCTCCGGCGAGATGACCAGACAGGGAGCGGCGACGCAGACAACGGCGCCGTGCACGGGCGGCAGCTCGGGCCTGCGGGCCGCGGGCACGCCGGCTGGGCGGGGAGGTGCGGGGTGAGACATGTGTCGCCTTGTCTGCGCTCCGGTGGGTTCAGCTGGGCGGTGGCGCGGCCGGGGCGGCACCTCCCCCCCAGCTGAACGCCCCCGCCCGCGCCCGGGTCACGGGCCGTGGCTCCGACCGGGTGCCCTGAGGACGGTGCCCGTTGCACGGGGCCGGGCTCGGCGCGCCGCGGAGCAACCGCGCGGCTCGGCCGTTCGGCGGCCGGCGCGTGCTCACTGTCCGCTCCCCGCGGTGCGGCGGGATCCGCGGCGGGGTGCCGTCCGGCCCCGCCGGCCGGGCGGCCTGGTGACGGCGGCGGACCGGCTGCGCCTGGGCTCCCTGCGGCGCCGCTCCTCCCTCAGGCACTGCCGCAGTCCTTCGGGGTCGATCCCCTCGTTGCAGGCGTGGTGGAGCAGTTGGGCGAAGCGGTAATCGGCGTCGGCCCGCAGGGCCAGGCCCAGGGCGATCCGGGCAGTCGGTTCGTCGCCGGTGGACCAGGAGACCCAGCCGGCCAGGGTGAGGGGCGCCGCGGCGTGCTCGCCGTAGGCGCCGACGCAGCGGCGGGCCAGGGCCCGCCACAGGCGCAGGGCGGGGGCCGCCGCCTCCCCCTCCATCCACTCGGCCGCGATGTCCCGGACCTCACGGTCCTGGAGGCCGAGGATCAGTGAGGCGGCCTCGTCGTGGCCGAGCAGTGCGTCGTCCCAGTCGTCGCCCCGGGTGCCGCCCTCGACAGGTGGCGCCAGGGTCATGCGCCGCATCAGGTCCTGTGCCAGCGTGATGGTCTCGGCTCCGACCTCCTCCCGGGTGGCGCCGTGGAGGATCCTCGGCATCAGGGCGGCGGCGGCCCGGTCCAGAGCCCGCTCCGTCTCCTCGGCCAGGGCCCCGCGCAGGGGCGCCAGCCTGCCCTCGATCTCTTCGAGGGAGCCGCGGATGCGGAGCCCGGCGAAGGTGGCGGCGGCGGCCATCACCGAGGTGCCGACCGGCGCGAGCGGGCTGCCCTCGGCGGGGCAGCACCGTCCGTCGGGGCAGACGTAGGACCAGAAGCGGCCCGCTGACAGGCAGAGGGCTTCCAGCACCGGCACGTCCAGGGCGCCGCAGGCCAGCCTGATCCGCTGGGCGAACGGCCGCAGCCGCGTCATCACGCCCTGGCCGTCCTCCTCCCCGCGCGGCTCCTGGCAGAGGTAGACGACGATGCCGTCGGGCTTGCCCCCGCGTCGTTCGCTGCCCCGGACGAGGCAGTCCGCCACCTGTCGTGCGGTGTCCTCCCACTCGGCGGGAGCGGTGGGGATGCCGACGCGGAGCCGGCCGCCGAAACGCCCGCCTTCGCCGTGCACGGCAACCATGACAAGGGAGTCGGACGGGTGGAAGCCGAGCATGTAGGGCAGCGCGTCGGCCAGTTCTGCCGGGCTGCGCAGGGTGATCTGAGGTTCGTCGGTGGTTCCGGCCGGGCTGATGAAGGACCGGTCGGACGGACGGCGGGATTCGCTGTTGTTCGTCATGCCCCGAAGGTCCCGTGCGTGATCGGATCCCGAAAGCCCTGTGGATAAGTGTTGACGCTTCAACTTCCACAGCGCGCGAGCAGCATTGGCGCGATGTCGGAGGCATCGGGTTGCATGGGGGCATGAACGCAGACCTGAGGTCCTCCGCCGACTCCGTACTCGCCCGCCTCGTGGGGGACCCCACGGGTACCGCCCGGCTGCGCGAGGACCAGTGGCTCGCGATCGAGGCCCTCGTCGCGCACAAGCGGCGGGCGCTCGTGGTCCAGCGCACGGGCTGGGGCAAGTCCGCCGTGTACTTCGTCGCGACGTCGCTGCTGCGGGCGGCGGGTGCCGGACCGACCGTGATCGTCTCGCCGCTCCTCGCGCTGATGCGCAATCAGGTCGAGGCGGCGGCCCGGGCCGGGATCCGCGCCCACACCATCAACTCCGCCAATCCCGAAGAATGGGAAGGGATCCAGGCCGAGGTCGCGGCGGGCGAGGTCGACGTCCTGCTGGTGAGCCCGGAGCGGCTGAACAACCCGGACTTCCGCGACCAGGTACTCCCCAAGCTCTCGGCGGCCACCGGGCTGCTCGTGGTGGACGAGGCGCACTGCATCTCCGACTGGGGGCACGACTTCCGCCCCGACTACCGCCGGCTGCGCACCATGCTGGCGGACCTCCCGCTGGGCGTCCCGGTCCTCGCGACGACCGCCACGGCCAACGCCCGCGTGACCGCCGATGTCGCCGAGCAGCTGGGCACCGGCGCCGGCACGGACGCGCTGGTGCTGCGCGGCCCGCTGGACCGCGAGAGCCTCAGCCTGGCGGTCCTGACCCTGCCCGACGCGGCGCACCGGCTGGCCTGGCTCGCGGACCACCTCGCAGAGCTGCCCGGATCGGGGATCATCTACACACTGACGGTGGCGGCGGCCGAAGAGGTCACCGCGTACCTGCGCCACCGTGGGCACACCGTGTCCTCGTACACCGGCAAGACGGAGAACGCGGACCGCCAGCAGGCCGAGGACGACCTGCAGGCGAACCGGGTCAAGGCGCTGGTGGCCACCTCCGCCCTCGGGATGGGCTTCGACAAGCCCGACCTGGGATTCGTCGTGCACCTGGGGTCGCCCTCCTCGCCGATCGCCTACTACCAGCAGGTCGGCCGTGCGGGCCGTGGTGTGGAGCACGCGGAGGTGCTGCTGCTGCCCGGCCGGGAGGACGAGGCGATCTGGCAGTACTTCGCGTCGGTCGCCTTCCCGCCCGAGGAACAGGTGCGCCGCACCCTCGACGTCCTCGCTCATGCGGGGCGTCCGCTGTCGCTGCCCGCCCTGGAGCCACTGGTCGATCTGCGCCGCACGCGCCTGGAGACCATGCTCAAGGTCCTCGACGTCGACGGCGCCGTGCACCGCGTCAAGGGCGGCTGGACCTCGACGGGTGAGCCGTGGGTGTACGACGCCGAGCGCTACGCCTGGGTGGCCCGCCAGCGGGCCGCCGAGCAGCAGGCCATGCGCGACTACGCGGCGGCCACGGGCTGCCGGATGGAGTTCCTGCGCCGGCAGCTCGACGACGAGGAGGCCGCTCCCTGCGGCCGCTGCGACAACTGCGCGGGGGCGCGGTTCGCCGCCGAGGTGTCCACCACGGCTCTGGACACCGCGCGTGGTGAGCTCGGCCGCCCCGGTGTGGAGTTGGAGCCGCGCAAGATGTGGCCGACCGGGCTCGCCGCGGTCGGTGTAAACCTCAAGGGGCGTATCCCCGCCGGGGAACAGGCCTCGACGGGCCGGGCCCTGGGCCGGCTGTCCGACATCGGCTGGGGCAACCGGCTGCGCCCGATGCTCGCCCCCCAGGCTCCCGACCAAGCGGTTCCGGACGATGTGGCGCAGGCCGTGGTCGCGGTGCTCGCCGACTGGGCCCGGGGCCCGGGCGGTTGGGCCTCCGGAGCCCCGGACGCACCGGAACGTCCGGTGGGCGTGGTCGCGCTGCCGTCGCGCAGCCGCCCCCAGTTGGTCGGCTCGCTGGCCGCACGGATCGCCAAGGTGGGGCGGATGCCCCTGCTGGGTACGGTCGCCTACACCGATGAGGTACCCGAGTTCGGGCTGGCGTCGTCCAACAGCGCCCAACGGGTCCGAGGTCTCCACCACGCCCTGGCCGTTCCGCAGGAGCTGGCTGCGGCGCTGGAGCGGACTCCCGGGCCGGTACTGCTCGTGGACGACCGCGCGGAGAGCGGATGGACACTCGCCGTGGCCGCCCGGCTCCTGCGACGTGCAGGCGCAAAGGAGGTGTTCCCGCTGGTGCTGGCGCTCCAGGGGTGACCTGATGCGTCGTTCTCGGCGTGGCGGGGCAAGGATATGAACGGCATACCGGCGAATTCCGGTCGGCGTCATCAATTGCTCGTTGCCGCATGCTCGGAACCCACGCGAGAATTGGAGTGCTCCCGCTCGGCTCCTCGGCACCCTCCTGGGCCGCGCTGCGGCGCGCCCCGACTCCAGCCGTGCCCGTCCGCGGGCGTGTACCCGAAGGGAGGAACGTGACCTTCGGATTCACGCCGCCTTCGACTTCGTCTCTGGCGACTGCCACCGGCGCGAGCCGGCACGGCAGACTGCTGGAACCGTCCGAGTGGATGTCGGCGGGCATTCCCCTGCTGCGCAATCCGCGCGAGGTCGTCAGCGGGCTGCACTCCCGGCACAGCCCGGTTCCCTCGACCGCGGTGATCGCCGTCCTCGGCCCGGAGGAACAGCTCGTGGCGAGCGCTTCCTTCGTGCAGCGCTCCGCGTCGGCCGACGGCTGGGAGTACCGCAACGCCCTGCTGTCCCGGCTGCGCCGGGTCCTCCCGCACGACCTCCGGCGACGGACGCCGGTACGGACGGCGGTGCTGCTCTACTGCCGTGACGGCGACGAGCGGTGGACCCCGGAGGACGGGGCGTGGATGTGGGGGCTGCGGGACGCCTGCACGCTGCACGGGCTGCGCTGCGGTGCGTACATCACGCTGACCCGTGACGGCTGGCAGGTGCTGGGCGAAGGCCGGGGCGGCCGGCGGCCCAGCTCGGACTCGCACCCGCAGCGGCTCGGCGACACGGTGGCCAAGTTCGCCCCTCTCGCCCTGCACACCGGTGGCGGCTCGGTCGAGGCCCTGCGCCGGACCGCCGCGCGCTGAGTCCGTAGCGACACGCGGCCCCACGCGGCCTTCGACCTCGTTCGCGTTGGCACAGCCTGCTCGCGGGCAGGCCTCACGGCCGTACACCCGGACCGGGCGTACGGCGGATCAGGCGACCGGCATCCGCGCGGGCGCGAGCACGGGCGTCGGCTCAGGCCACGGCTCGCGCCTCGGCCCGGATCGCCGGGCGGGCTTCAGCGGGGCCGGCTCGACACCTGCCCCGCCCCTCGCCCGTGCCGGGGTACAGGGCGTCAGACGCCCGCACCCAGCACGGAGTTGATCTGCGTCGGGTCACCGCACACGATCAGCAGCGCACCCGCCCGGGTGAGCGCGACCGGGAGGGAGCCCGCGACGGATTCGACCGAGCCGCCGTTGGCCGCGAAGACCACGACGGGACGGCCGGCGGCACGCTCGACCTGCGCCGCGTCCGCGTAGAAGACGTCGTCCCCGGCGTCGTGCAGGGCCCAGTACGCGGCCTCGCCGAAGGACAGCTCGTGAGCGGCCCACGGGTGCGGGTCGCCGGTGGTGAGCACCAGGATGTCGCCGGGCGCGCGCCCGGTGTCGAGCAGCAGGTCCACGGCCTCTTCGGCCGCGTCCAGCGCACCCTCGGCGGACGCCGGGATCAGCTGGACCTGCGGCACCGCCGCGGAGACGGACGGTGCGGTGGGGGCTGCGGGAACGGGTCCGGGGGTGGCCTGCGCCGCACGCTGCGCGGGGGGTGCGGGCCGGGGACCGGGGCGGCCGGGCCGCGGGACGGCGGCGGGACGCGGACCAGGTACGGGGCGGGGGGTCTGCGCGGTGCGGCTCGCGGCCGGCGTGACGCGGGGACCCTGGGCACTCTCGTGAATCTGAGGCTCCTCGATGGCGGGGGTGAGAGGCATGAGTTGATGTCTATCAAACACCGGTACGAAACGTACCGGTCGGTGGCACATGGGTGCGATCAGAAATCGAAGCCGAGTTGGCCTCCGATTTCCAGCTCCATCGACTCCTCGCTGCGGCGCACCTTCTTCAGGTGGCGCCACCTGGGCAGCGCGTCGAGGTACGACCACGACAGCCGGTGGTAGGGGGTGGGCCCCCGCTCCTCCAGGGCCGCCCGGTGCACGGGCGAGGGGTATCCGGCGTTGGCGGCGAAGGCGAAGTCCTCGATTCCACCGCCCTGTTCGCCGAGTTCGGCCATCATGCGGTCGCGACGGACCTTGGCGATGACCGAAGCCGCGGCGACGGCGATGCAGGACTGATCGCCCTTGATCACCGTACGAACCCGCCAGGGCGGGCCGAGATAGTCGTGCTTGCCGTCGAGTATCACCGCGTCGGGCCGCACCGGCAGGGCCTCCAGTGCGCGCTCCGCCGCGAGCCTCAGCGCGGCCGTCATCCCCAGTTCGTCGATCTCCTCGGGCGTGGAGTGCCCGAGTGCGTACGCGGTGACCCAGCCCTCCAGGACATCGAGCAGGGCGTCACGCCGCTTGGGGGTGAGCAGTTTGGAGTCGGTGAGACCGGCGGGCGGCCGGCGCAGGCCCGTGATCGCCGCGCACACGGTCACGGGACCGGCCCAGGCCCCTCGTCCGACTTCGTCGACCCCGGCGATGATCTTGGCGCCGGTGGTTGCACGGAGGGAGCGCTCGACGGTGTGGGTGGGTGCTTCGTACGGCATGGCGCCAGCAAGGTTACGCCGCCCCGAGCCCACTGCACACCCCCGCCCCACCCCTACCGGCACGGGACAGGCCGCGGGCCCCGTCCCACCGGCCCCCGGCGGCACCTTCCCGTCTCACACCCTGAGCAGCGGCACCATCACCTCGTCGATCAACTCGGCGATATCCCCTTCCACCCATTCGCTACCGCACACCTTGGCCCGGTACATCAGCATCGCCGGAATGACATCCACGACAAACGGACCAGTGGCGTCCGGTCTCACATCCCCCCGCGCGATTCCGCGCAACACAAGCTCCCTGATCAGGCGCCGGGCAGGCTCCTGAAGCCCGGACCAGATGACCCCGTGGAACCGCTCCGCCGTCTTGTGATCGCATTCGTGAAGCACCGACCAGAGAGCCTGTCCGGCACGCGAGTGCATGGCGTCCCTCGCCCGCACGCACAGCAGGTGGAGGTCCTCACGGATCGAACCGGAGTCGGGAATCTCACCGATCCCGGGCAGGCCGGTCCGCAGCGCCTCGGCCACGAGGTCCGCCTTCGAGGGCCAGCGCCGGTAGAGGGCGGCCTTGCCGGTCTGCGCTCCGGCGGCGATGCCCTCCATGGTGAGCGCGTTCCATCCGACCGTACTCAGCTGCTCCAACGCCGCGTCGAGAATCGCCCGTTCGAGTTCGGGACCCCGCCTGCGCCCCGGCGATGCCGACGACCAGCGCGAACCCATCATCTCTCCGCCCTCCGACCGGCCCGAGAGGCCGCCGCATACGTTTTTCAGCCTTAGTGAACGCTTGTGTTCACTAACCCCGGCTCCTACCGTGGGCCCCGTAGTGAACGACAGCGTTCACTATTTCACTTTGGGGGGATCCTCAGTGACAAGCTCTCAACTCGCCGCGCCCCGGATACCGGGTGCGGCGCGCCGGGAGGGACGCCCCGGCGTGGCCCTCGCCGTGATCGCCGCCTGCCAGCTCATGGTCGTCCTCGACGCGACCATCGTGAACATCGCGCTCCCGCACATCCAGACCGCTCTCGACTTCAGCACCACCGACCTCTCCTGGGTGCTCAGCGCCTACACCCTCACCTTCGGCGGACTGCTGCTGCTCGGCGGCCGGGCCGGCGACATCCTCGGCAGGCGCCGGGTCTTCCTGGCCGGAATCCTTCTCTTCACCCTGGCCTCCCTCCTCGGCGGCTTCGCCCAGGAACCGTGGCAGCTGCTCGCCGCGCGGGCCCTGCAGGGGGTGGGCGGCGCGATCGCCTCCCCGACCTCCCTCGCCCTGATCACGACGACCTTCGCCGAAGGCCCCGAGCGGAACCGGGCGTTCGGGGTGTTCGCCGCCGTCTCCGCGGGCGGCGGCGCGATCGGCCTGCTGGCGGGCGGGATGCTGACCGAGTGGCTCGACTGGCGCTGGGTGCTCTTCGTCAACGTGCCGATCGGCGTGCTGATCGCGGTGCTCACCCCGCTCTACATCAGCGAGTCCGAGCGTCACCCGGGCCGTTTCGACATCGCCGGGGCCCTCACCTCCACCGGCGGCATGGCCTCGCTGGTCTACGGCTTCATCCGTGCCTCCGAGGAGGGCTGGCGCGACCGGCTCACCCTCGGCTCGTTCGCCGCGGCCCTGGTGCTGCTGGCGCTGTTCGTCGTCATCGAGTCCCAAGCCCGTGAACCGATCATCCCACTGCGCATGTTCGCCGACCGCAACCGCACCGGCACCTACGTGATCATGCTCGGTCTCGCCGCGGCCATGTTCGGCATGTTCTTCTTCATCGTGCAGTTCGTGCAGAACGTGCTGGGCTTCTCCCCCATCCAGTCGGGGCTCGGGTTCCTGCCGGTCACGGTTGCCATCGTCACCGCCGCCGGCCTCTCCCAGCGTTTCCTGCCGCGCCTCGGCCCCAAGCCCTTCATGGTCGTCGGGTCCGCGCTCACCGGCGCCGGACTGTCCTGGCTGACCCTGCTGCGAACCGACAGTTCGTACCTGTCCGGCGTGCTCGGACCGATGCTCCTGTTCGGCTTCGGCATGGGCCTCAACTTCGTGACGCTGACCCTCACCGCCGTCTCCGGGGTGGACCCGAAGGAGGCCGGTGCGGCCTCCGGGCTGCTGAACGCCAGCCAGCAGGTCGGCGGCTCCCTCGGCCTGTCCATCCTGGTCACCGTCTTCGGCACGGCCAGCCGTGAGGAGGCCACGCAGCAGGTCCCGGCCTTCCTGGCCCAGGCGGACCCCGCGGCCGCCGCCGCCTTCCAGGAGACCGGACGGCTGCCGGATCCCTGGGGAGACCTTGTCCTCGCCCAGGGCATCTCCACCTCGTTCATGGCGGCCGTGGCCATGGCCGGGCTCGCCCTGGCCACGGCGATGCTGGTGATCCGCGTACGCAAGAGCGACCTGGAAGCCCTGGCCGGAGCCGCCGCCAAGGCCGGTCCCGCCGCCTGACCGGCCCCGTACGCAAGGGCCGGGCGCGGGGATCTTCCCCGCGCCCGGCCCGGCACCCGCTGCCGGGCCGGCCTCAGTACTCGACGCGGCTGCCGAAGGTGCCCAGGCGGGAGCAGACCTCGTACGACACCGTCACCGGACGCTCGCGCAGGATCTGCCGAGCCCGGTACTCACCCATGCTCATCGCGTACCAGGGGACGTCACCGGCCCGGGACATGTCGTCGTTGATCCCGCGCAGGGCGCAGGACCGCTGGGGCTCGGGCAGCCGGTCCAGCGCGGGAACGGCGTCCGCCGACAGGGACTGGAAGTAGGCCAGGTCGATCTTCTGGTCCTTCTCGTAGCGGGCCACGTTCCGCTCGGCGACCATCCCGTCCGGGGACAGCAGGCCGAAGGCCAGGACCGCGGCGGCGGCACTGCCGGCGACCGCGCGGGGCAGCCAGCGCGCGCCGAACACCCCGGCCGCCATGATCAGTACGATGACCAGCCCGAGCCACAGCTCCATCGCGGCCACCGAGACGCGCAGCCTCGTCAGCCCGTACGCGTCCACGTAGAGGTCCATGCGGCGCAGCGCGGCGGCGACCACGACGAGGGTCAGCGCGCACAGGACGCCGAGGACGGCACGGACCAGGCGCCGGTCGCCCGCCCCGGAGCGCGGGGCCCAGCGCAGGGCGAGCGCGATCACCGCGAGGGTGAGCAGGGTGGCCCAGAGCAGCTGCCAGAATCCCTGACGGGCGTACTCGGCGTAGGTGAGGCCGGTGCTCTGCAGGACCTTGTCGTAGCCGCCGAACAGGACGGTCGCCTGGACGGCGTTGAAGCCGGCGAAGAGCAGGTTGAGCACGACGAGCGGAAGGGCCCATTCGATACGGGAGCGCGGCTTGCCAGGGGCCACCTGGATGCGGTCCCAGCGCAGTGGGGCGGCCGCGGTGCGGGCCGCCGCGATGGCGATCACCGCGCCGAGGACGAAGAGCATGAAGCGGATGGGCCCGTCCTCGACCGACACGTCGGGCACGAGGGCGCCGAGGAGGTCGGCGAAGGCCGCGTCCGCGGAGGCGAACAGCGCTCCGAAGAGCACGAGCAGCGCCACGGCCACGGCCGTCGCCTTGACGACGGGCAGCCAGCGGTCCTTGCCGATCCCTCCCCGCGAGCGCAGTCCCTTCAGGACCCAGGCGATGCCGGACACGGTGGAGTCGGCGAACCCGAGCGGGCTGAGGAAGACCCCGGGCCAGGTGCGGCTGCCGTGGAGGGCGAGCGCGCCCAGCAGCACGGCGGCCAGGATCGCCAGCGTGGACGGCCAGGCCGAGTCTCGCAGGGCGGGTACGGCGAGGAGCGCGAGGCAGCCGATCACCCAGGCGAGGGTCCAGGGCCGGGCGGTACGGCCGGCCACGCGGGCGGCGGCGTACGCGGCGACGACGGCGGGCACCACCGCCAGCAGCAGGCCGGGGCCCACGCCGTCGGCCAGGAGCAGCGCGGCCGCGAGCCCGGAGGCGAGCACGGCGACGAGGGTCACCGTCCGGATCGGGGCGGCCTCGGCCGGGCGCACCACCGTGGCCCAGGAGGGCTTGGCGGGCTGCCTCGGGTGCGGCGGTCCCCAGGGCTGCGGTTGCTGCGGGTGGTGCTGCGGCTGCCAGCCCGGCCGGCCGGTGTGCGCGCCCGGCCGGGGCCCGGTCGCCTCGGCGGTCGGGCTGCCGGCCGGAGCCGGGTGTGTGGGCGAAACCCCTGTCGCGGCCTCTGCGTCGGCCGCCTTCGGCTGGGCCTCGTCCGCCCCGCCGGTGTTCTCTGACATCGGGTCCCCTCCCCTGTCGGCCGCCCCGGCGTACAGATCGGGGCGGCGATGAGGACAGGTTAGGCAGCCGGCAGGTGGTTTTGAACAGGATCAAAAGCACGCTGTGGCAGGACCGTGACAATCGGAAGGCGGACTCCCGCCTTCACCGCGCCCAAGGCCCGGCCTCGATCCGCCGGGCAGCCTTTAGGCGGGCGTCGGTGGCACCCAGGCCGGAAGCGCCTCGGTGCGCGCCAGCCACTCGGCCGGCAGCACGGCGTCACCGCGCGCGCCCAGCACTCCGCCGACGATCGCGCAGGTCGTGTCGACGTCCCCGCCCACCTGGGCGGTGGTCCAGAACGCCCGCTCGTAGTCGTCCAGTGCCCGCGCCGCCGACCAGAGGGCGAAGGGCACGGTGTCGTGGGCGCTCGTGCGCCGCCCGCAGCCCAGCACGGCGGCGACGGTGGTCGCGTCACCGTAGTCCAGCATGTCCCGGGCACGCCGCAGCCCGGCGCCGACCGCGCTGCGGGGGACGAGCGCGATCACCCCGTCCAGCAGATCAGCTGCCTTCGGCGGGGCGTCCGTACCCGCGGCCAGCGCGGCCGCCGCGGCGACGGCCATCGCCCCGCAGACGGCCTCACGGTGCTGATGCGTCGTGTAGGCGGAGATCTCCGCCTGGTGCGTGGCCTGCTCCGGGTCGTCGGCGTACCAGGCGCCCAGCGGTGCGATCCGCATGGCGGCGCCGTTGCCCCACGAGCCCTGCCCGTTGAACAGTTCGGCGGCCAGCGTGCGCCAGTCCTCGCCCTCCCGCACCAGACGCAGCATCCGGTTCACGGCGGGGCCGTAGCCCCGGTCGAAGTCGTGGTGGTGGGCGAAGGAACTCGCGAGCGCGTCCTGGTCGATCCGCCCGTGCGAGGCCAGCACGGCCACCACCGAGCAGGCCATCTCGGTGTCGTCGGTCCACTGCCACGTCTCGCTGCCGGCGGGCAGCTCGCGCCGCTTGAGCAGCGGGTAGTTCACGGGGACGAAGTACTGGGAGCCGAGGGCATCACCCAGTGCCAGCCCTCGGAGGCTGGCCATGGCGCGTGCGTAGCGCCGTTCGGGAGTGGAATCAGGCGTCATCGCGGGTCACTCTAGCCGTCCAGGTCATAAGGCTCGGGTGTGGTCCACCGCTCAAACGGGCGGTCCAATCGGTACCGGCCATCGGGGCCCAGCAGGAGCATCCGGAAATCGCCGTTCCCCGGATTGGACAGGGCCTCGAACTCGGCCACCGACCAGTGGAACCAGCGCATGCAGAACAGCCGCATCGTCAGCCCGTGCGTCACCAGCAGCACGTTCTGGGGATGGTCCGGGGCCTCGAAACTGCGGTAGAGGCTCTCCAGGAAGGATCCGACCCGGTCGTACACGTCGGCCCCCGACTCGCCCTGCGCGAACCGGTAGAAGAAGTGCCCGTACGCGTCCCGGTACGCCTTCTGGAGTTGTACGTCCGCCCGGTCCTGCCAGTTGCCCCAGTCCTGCTCACGCAGCCGCGGCTCCTCGCGCATCCGGACCCGTGTGGGGTCGAGCCTGAGCTCGCGGAAGGTCTGGAGGGTCCGCCGGTAGGGGGAGACATACGCGCTGATGGTCTCGTTGCCGAAGATCTCGCGCAGCCGGACCCCGGACGCCGCGGCCTGCTCGCGGCCCTTCCGGGTCAGCCGCAGGGCGTGGTCGGGTTCCCTCTCGTACACCGTGTCGTCGGCGTTTCCCTCCGATTCCCCGTGTCGGACAAGGACGATGCGCCGTGGTCGGACCATCCCACGACCCTATTCGGCCATGGCCGGGCCCGCCGACCGGGCACGCCGGTCGGCCTGGCGCTTGTCGTACGGTCACACCGTCCAGGACGGTTCGAGGTCGACGACGTCACCGGTGAGAGCTTCGACGTCGGCCTGGATCTGGGCGCGCAGGGACAGCCGCTCGACCCGCTCCTGCCGGTACTTGCCGTGCTCGGCGGCGGCGTGCCACATGGAGAGGACCAGGAACTCGCGGCCCGGCGCCTCCCCGAAAAGGCCCCGGACCATCCCGGGCGAACCCGCCATGGCCGGGTTCCACACCTTCTCCTGCATGAGGGCGAAGTGGTCGACCCTGCCCTCCCGGACCCGGGTGTGCGCGACCCGGACGACATCGGCATCGGTGAAGCGCGGCTCGAAGCCGGTCTTCACGTCGAAGCGGTGGTCGAAGAGCGTGACGCGCAGGTCGGTATAGGTGCCGTGCTGCGCGGCGGCCAGTCTGTCGTGCGAGCGCGCCATGAAGGAGTCGTAGAAGGACCGGCTCTCCCAGAACGCGAAGACATGCGCGACCCCCTGCCGGCCTCTGCTCCAACCGCCGCCCTGCCCCCGGAATCCCGGCTCGCCCGGCAGCCCCGCCCATTTTCGCTGCCCCCGCTCGAACCCGCGTCGGTCCGTCACCGTGCAGCGAATCCACTTGACCAGCACTGCGCCATCGTACGGGCCGGGCGCGGCCCCGGTCAGTCCCCGGCGAGGTACATCCCCACCAGTTCTTCCGCTTCCCGATCAGGCAGCCGAAGACCGAACTCCCGGTCGAGCACGGTGAGGATCTCGTCCGGGCCGACGAGCCGCCGCTCAATCCTCCCGTCGGGGTGCAGCGAGGTCAGTTCCCGCCCGACGAGCGCCCGGCGGACGTCGTCGCCCGGGCGCTGGACGATGACCCGGCCGACGAAGGAGGAGTGGGGGTGACCGGAGCTGTAGTGGTTGAGCACGACGTAGTCGACGGGGTGGTACCGCTGCGGGGAGAAGGCGTACAGGTCCCGCCAGGTGTCTCCGCGCAGCAGGCACAGCGCGAGGACGCCGTCCTCCTCCTCCCGGATGCGGTACGTCCACTTCCCCTGTTCCACGTCGGCACCGGGGCGTCCCAGCGGAACCGGCTCGCGGGGTCCCTGGTGGCCGAAGCCGGCGTCGCACAGCCACTCCTCGCCGTCGACCGTGACGACGAGGACCGCATGGGTCACCGCGAGCAGGGAGTCCCCGCGGGTCCGGTTGCGGGCACCGCGCCCGGTGACCTCGAAGCCGATCCGCTCCAGGGCGGCGGCCAGCAGCGAGTTCTGCTCGTAGCAGTAGCCGCCTCGGCGGCCGTGCACGAGCTTCCCCTCGATCGACTTGACGTCCAGCGCGACGGGGCGGCCGAGCAGGACGTCCAGGCTCTCGAAGGTGATGGCGGCGGTATGGGCCCGGTGCACTGCGTACAACGTGGCGAGGTCCGCCCGGAGTTCCCCCGGAGCCAGGGGATTCTCCCGAAGGCCGATCCGCTCCAGATAGGCGTCCAGGTCCAGCTCGTCACCGCTCCACATGAGCCCCATCTCTCCTGTCCCCCCGGCTGCGTTCGCCCCGCGCGCGGCCCGGAAATCCCGGGCGGGGGCACGTCCGCGCCCCGCACAATGATCGCCATGACCGCCCTGCACACCAACCCGCTCTTCGCCCGTCTCGCAGGTGCCGAACGCATCCTCGTGGCGGGCGCGGGCGGCGGTTTCGACATCTACGCCGGCCTCCCCGTCGCCCTCTCCCTCCTGCACCAGGGCAAGGAGGTCCACCTGGCGAACCTCTCCTTCAGCCACCTCGCGGGACTGCCCCTGGAAGCCTGGGCGGCCCCCGACGTCGCCGCCGTCACCCCGCAGACCGCACCCCACCAGGCCTATTTCCCGGAGCGGACCCTGGCCCAGTGGCTGAGTGCGCACGGCTACCCCTCCACCGTCTACGCCTTCCCGCAGACCGGGGTGCAGCCGCTGCGCGCCGCCTACCGCGCCCTGGTCGACCTGCACCGCATCGACGCGATCGTCCTGGTCGACGGCGGCACCGACATCCTGATGCGGGGTGACGAAGCGGGCCTCGGCACCCCGGAGGAGGACATGACCAGCGTCGCGGCGCTGGCCGCGCTGGACGACGTACCGGAGCGCCTCGTCGTGTCGGTCGGCTTCGGCGTGGACGCCTACCACGGGGTCAGCCACGCGCTGGTGCTGGAGAACATCGCCGCGCTGGAGCGCGAGGGCGCCTACCTCGGCGCGTTCTCCCTACCGCGCGCCACCCGCGAGGGCGCGCTCTACCTCGACGCGGTGGCCCACGCGCAGGATCGCACCCCCGAGCGGCCCAGCATCGTCAACGGGTCGATCGCCGCGGCCGTCCGGGGGGCCTTCGGCGATGTCCGGTTCACCTCCCGCACCAGTGGCGGCGAACTCTTCGTGAACCCCCTGATGTCGCTGTGCTTCGCCTTCGACCTGCCGGGCCTCGCCGCGCGCTGCCTCTACCTGGACCGCATCGAGGACACCCATCTGATGCGCCAGGTCCACTCCCGGATCGCGGAGTTCCGTGAGGATCTGGTCACCCGCCCCGCCCGTCGCTTCCCCCACTGACGGCGCACGCGCGAAGGGGACCGGCCATGGGCCGGTCCCCTTCGTGAACCGTGGGTCAGCTACCCGTGCGGACTACTCCGCCCGGTGTCAGCTGCAGCCGCTGGTGGAGCCGCAGCCCTCGCAGATGTAGCAGGAGCCGGCGCGCTGCATCTTCGTACCGCAGGAGAAGCAGAGCGGGGCGTCCGCGGAGACACCGAGCTGCATCTCGACCAGTTCGGCGCTGCTGTGGGCCGTCTTCCGCTCCGGGACCGGGACGGCGACCGGGGCCGGCGCCGACGGCACCGCGGCGAGCGGGGCCGACTGGGCCAGCGCCTCGGTGTCCACCTCTTCCTCGAGCGGCTCGTAGGAGCCGGTCTCCAGGTGGCGCTGGCGCTCCTCGGCAGTGTGGATTCCGAGGGCCGAGCGGGTCTCGAAGGGCAGGAAGTCCAGTGCCAGGCGGCGGAAGATGTAGTCGACGATCGACTGCGCCATCCGCACGTCCGGGTCGTCCGTCATACCGGCCGGCTCGAAGCGCATGTTCGTGAACTTCGAGACGTAGGTCTCCAGCGGCACGCCGTACTGGAGGCCGACCGAGACGGCGATCGAGAAGGCGTCCATCATGCCCGCGAGGGTCGAGCCCTGCTTGGACATCTTCAGGAAGACCTCGCCCAGACCGTCGTCCGGGTAGGAGTTCGCGGTCATGTAGCCCTCGGCGCCGCCCACCGTGAAGGAGGTGGTGATGCCCGGGCGGCCCTTGGGGAGGCGCTTGCGGACGGGGCGGTACTCGATGACCTTCTCGACGGCGGCGCGGATGGTCTCCTCCGTCCTGGCGGTGACCTCCTCCTTCTCCTCCTCCTTCTTCTTGGCGGAGAGGGGCTGGCCTACCTTGCAGTTATCGCGGTAGATCGCGAGCGCCTTGACGCCGAGCTTCCACGCCTCGAAGTAGATCTCCTCGATCTCCTCGACGGTCGCCGACTCCGGCATGTTGACCGTCTTCGAGATCGCGCCGGAGATCCAGGGCTGGATCGCGGCCATCATCCGGACGTGGCCCATCGGGGAGATGGAGCGCTCGCCCATGGCGCAGTCGAAGACCTCGTAGTGCTCGGTCTTCAGACCGGGAGCGTCGACGACATTGCCGTGCTCGGCGATGTGGGCGACGATCGCCTCGATCTGCTCCTCCTGGTAGCCCAGGCGGCGCAGGGCCTGCGGGACGGTGCCGTTGACGATCTGCATCGAGCCGCCGCCGACGAGCTTCTTGAACTTGACCAGGGCCAGGTCCGGCTCGACACCGGTGGTGTCGCAGGACATCGCGAGACCGATGGTGCCGGTCGGCGCGAGGACGGAGGCCTGGGAGTTGCGGAAGCCGTTCTTCTCGCCGAGTCGCAGGACGTCCTGCCAGGCCTCGGTGGCCGCCGCCCAGATCGAGTTGTCCAGGTCGTCGGTGCGCGGGGCGACGGTGTTGGCGTCGGCGTGCTGCTTCATGACGCGCTTGTGCGCCTCGGCGTTGCGGGCGTAGCCGTCGTACGGGCCGACGATGGCGGCCAGCTCGGCGGAGCGCTTGTACGCGGTGCCGGTCATCAGCGAGGTGATCGAGGCGGCGAGGGTGCGGCCGCCGTCCGAGTCGTACGCGTGACCGGTGGCCATCAGCAGGGCGCCGAGGTTGGCGTAGCCGATGCCCAGCTGGCGGAAGGCGCGGGTGTTCTCGCCGATCTTCTGCGTGGGGAAGTCCGCGAAGCAGATGGAGATGTCCATCGCGGTGATGACGAGCTCGACGACCTTGGCGAAGCGTACGGCGTCGAAGGACTGGTTGCCCTTGCCGTCGTCGTTGAGGAACTTCATCAGGTTGAGCGAGGCGAGGTTGCAGGACGTGTTGTCCAGGTGCATGTACTCGCTGCACGGGTTGGACGCGGTGATGCGGCCGGACTCGGGGCAGGTGTGCCAGTTGTTGATCACACCGTCGTACTGGATGCCCGGGTCCGCGCAGGCCCACGCGGCCTCGGCGAGCTTGCGGAAGAGCGCCTTGGCGTCGACCTTCTCGATGACCTCACCGGTCATGCGGGCCCGCAGGCCGAACTCGGTGCCGTTCTCGACGGCCGTCATGAACTCGTCGTTCACGCGGACGGAGTTGTTGGCGTTCTGGTACTGGACGGACGTGATGTCGTCGCCGCCCAGGTCCATGTCGAAGCCCGCGTCACGCAGGGCGCGGATCTTCTCCTCCTCCTTCACCTTGGTCTCGATGAAGGCCTCGACGTCCGGGTGGTCCACGTCCAGGACGACCATCTTGGCCGCGCGGCGGGTGGCGCCGCCCGACTTGATCGTTCCCGCGGACGCGTCGGCGCCGCGCATGAAGGAGACCGGGCCGGAGGCGTTGCCGCCGGAGGAGAGGAGCTCCTTGGAGGAGCGGATGCGGGAGAGGTTCAGGCCGGCGCCGGAGCCGCCCTTGAAGATCATGCCCTCTTCCTTGTACCAGTCGAGGATCGACTCCATGGAGTCGTCGACGGCCAGGATGAAGCAGGCGGAGACCTGCTGCGGCTGGGGCGTGCCGACGTTGAACCACACCGGGGAGTTGAAGCTGAAGATCTGGTGCAGGAGGGCGTAGGTCAGCTCGTGTTCGAAGATCTCCACGTCGGCGGGCGACGAGAAGTAGTCGTGGTCCTCGCCGGCCTTCGTGTACGTCTTCACGATCCGGTCGATCAGCTGCTTCAGACCGGTCTCGCGCTGCGGGGTACCGACGGCGCCGCGGAAGTACTTGCTGGTGACGATGTTGACCGCGTTCACCGACCAGAAGTCGGGGAACTCGACGCCGCGCTGCTCGAAGTTGACCGAGCCGTCGCGCCAGTTGGTCATGACGACGTCACGGCGTTCCCAGTTCACCTCGTCGTAAGGGTGCACGCCGGGGGTGGTGTGGATGCGCTCGATACGCAGGCCGCCCTTGGCAGCCTTGGTTCCCTTGGCGCGGGAACCACGTGCCGAGCTGCTCGCCGTCTCTGTCATGCCGCTGCCTCCCATATGCGGGCAAAAACGCCCTAAAGTGCCAGCGATATTCCGCGGCACAGTGCTGTGTCTCTGTATCTACGTCTCTTCGCGCGGCCGACCGGCCGCGACCCGGTGCACGAGCACCGTGCCGCGGGCAGCCCGGTCAGTCGGCGGCGGAGGCGGGCACGGGGACCGAACCGGTCCCGCCGTGCTCGCACTCTTCAGGGCGAGGCCGCCGTTCGCGGAGTTCCGCGATGGCGGTCTCGAAGTCTTCGAGGGTGTCGAACGCTTTGTAGACGGACGCGAACCGCAGGTACGCGACCAGGTCGAGCTCCTGCAACGGGCCGAGTATGGCCAGACCCACGTCGTGGGTGGTCAGCTCGGCGCTCCCGGTGGCGCGCACCGCCTCCTCGACCCGCTGGCCGAGCTTGGCGAGGGCGTCCTCGGTGACCGGCCGCCCCTGGCACGCCTTGCGCACGCCGGAGATGACCTTGGTACGGCTGAAGGGTTCGGTCACCCCGCTGCGCTTGATCACCATCAGCGAGGCCGTCTCCACCGTCGTGAAGCGACGGGAGCAGTCGGGGCACTGACGGCGCCGGCGGATCGACGTGCCGTCGTCCGTGGTGCGGCTGTCGACGACGCGGCTGTCGGGGTGCCTGCAGAAGGGGCAGTGCATGGTTCCCTCACCCTCCCTCTTGGCACGACTGAATCACCCCACGGAGCCCCTGAACGACAGGGACGGACCCTGCCGGGGGCTCGCGGAGCAGCCACAAGCATATGCGATCCCGGAGGCCTCAGCGGACTCAGAGACCACAACTTCTGGGTGGCCGCGCTCATCCAACCACTAGATCTTGGGTTGCGGTGGATTTGGATGCCTCTGCGTGTCGCAGCGTCCGATAGCCGGATACGGGGCCTTCCGGTACCACACTGGGCACAGGGGCCGCACGGCCGGGACCCGACCGGGAAGGGTACCGTAAGCAGCGGAAGCCGGACCGAACCCGTGTTCGTCGATCCTTCGCCTATACACCCCGCGATATACCCACGCAGGGTGATCTGCGATTTTTCACTCGAACGTGTGTTTGGCGCAACCTTTCGAAAGCAACTACCGTTGTCCAGCTAGGGAGAACATTTCGAGAGGGGCCGACGTGACCACCACCGCAGACAGTGCCGCCGCCATCACTGCCCAGAACCGCTCCCAGAGCCGACTCGAGCCGGTGCATGCCATGAACGACGCAAACCTGAACCCGGATGCGGACGCCGCTGTGCGTCCCGCGCGCTCGCTGCCAGGTCGACCTCCAGGCATCCGCGCCGACAGCTCCGGACTCACGGACCGGCAGCGGAGGGTCATCGAGGTCATTCGCGACTCCGTGCAGCGCAGGGGTTACCCGCCGTCGATGCGCGAGATCGGCCAGGCGGTCGGCCTGTCCAGCACGTCGTCGGTGGCGCACCAGCTGATGGCCCTGGAGCGCAAGGGCTTCCTGCGTCGCGACCCGCACCGGCCCCGGGCCTACGAGGTGCGCGGCTCGGACCAGCCCAGCTCGCAGCCCACGGACACCACCGGCAAGCCCGCCGCCTCCTACGTTCCCCTCGTCGGCCGGATCGCGGCCGGCGGCCCGATCCTCGCCGAGGAGTCGGTCGAGGACGTCTTCCCGCTCCCCCGCCAGCTCGTCGGTGACGGTGAGCTCTTCGTCCTCAAGGTCGTCGGCGACTCGATGATCGAGGCCGCCATCTGTGACGGCGACTGGGTCACGGTCCGTCGCCAGCCCGTCGCGGAGAACGGCGACATCGTCGCCGCGATGCTGGACGGCGAGGCCACCGTCAAGCGCTTCAAGCGCGAGGACGGCCATGTCTGGCTCCTCCCGCACAACGCCGCCTACCAGCCGATCCCCGGTGACGAGGCGACCATCCTCGGCAAGGTCGTCGCGGTCCTGCGCCGCGTCTGACCCCGCCCCTCCCTAGCCAGCCCCCGGGACCCACTGCGCCGGTCCCGGGGGCTGTTCTGTTCCCGTCTGTTCCCGGCGGCCCGCCAAGCCTCTTCGGCTACTGCTTCTGCTTCTGCTTCCGCTTCCGCGAACTACTTGCCGTCCGCCTGAGCGGCGGCGTCGATCGCGGCCAGCGAGCGGCGGACCTGGTTGCGGTCGTTGGTGTACCAGAAGTCCGGCAGCGTGGCCCGCAGGAAGCTCCCGTACCGAGCCGTGGCCAGGCGGGGGTCCAGGACCGCGACGACACCCCGGTCACCCGAGGCCCGTACGAGCCGGCCCGCGCCCTGGGCCATCAGCAGGGCGGCATGCGTGGCGGCGACGGCCATGAACCCGTTGCCCCCGTGCTCCTCCACCGACTTCTGGCGGGCGCTCATCAACGGGTCGTCGGGGCGCGGGAAGGGGATCCGGTCCATGATCACCAGCTGGCAGCTGGGGCCGGGCACGTCCACGCCCTGCCACAGCGACAGCGTCCCGAACAGGCAGGTCTTCGGGTCGGCGGCAAAGTTCTTGATCAGCTCGCCGAGCGTCTCCTCGCCCTGGAGCAGGATCGGGTTGCCGAGCCGGCCGCGCAGCTCCTCGGCGGCCGCCTTGGCACCGCGCATGGAGGAGAACAGCCCGAGGGTGCGGCCGCCCGCTGCCTCGATCAGTTCGGCGAGCTCGTCCATCATGTCGCCGCGGGTGCCTTCCCGGCCGGGCGTGGCCAGGTGCTTGGCGACGTAGAGGATGCCCTGCTTCGGGTAGTTGAAGGGCGAGCCGACGTCCAGCCCCTTCCACAGGGGGACGTCGTCCCCTTCGACGCCCTCCGGGGACAGCCCCAGGGACGCGGCGACCCCGTTGAAGTCACCGCCGATCTTCAGGGTGGCGGAGGTGAGGACCACCGAGCGGTCCTCGAAGAGCTTCTCGCGCAGCAGCCCGGACACCGACAGCGGGGCGACCCGGAGAGTGGCGCCGAAGCGGTCGTGTCGCTCGTACCAGACGACGTCGTACTCGGAGCCGTTCGTGATCCGCTCCGCCACCGCGTGGATGGTCTCCACCGCCGCCAGGGCCTGCTTGCGGACCGCGTCCTCGTCGTGGACGGACTTGTCCCGGGTGGCACCGATCGCCGAGATCACATTGCGCGAGGCGTCCCGCAGGGACATCAGGGCATAACCGAGATCCTCGGGGATCTCCTCCAGGCGGCCCGGAAGCGCCAGCTCCATGACGCGTTCGAAAGTCTCGGACGCGGTCTGCAGCGCGTCCGCGATCTTCTCGTCGACCAGCTTGGCGGAGCGCTTCACGGCCCGGTTGACCTGGCCGGGGGTCAGTTCGCCGGTGGCGACCCCGGTCACCCTGGAGACCAGCTCGTGGGCCTCGTCCACGATCAGCACCTCGTGCTGCGGCAGAACGGGGGCGCCCTCGATGGCGTCGATGGCGAGCAGCGCGTGGTTGGTGACCACCACGTCCGCGAGCTTGGCCCGCTCGCGCGCCGCCTCGGCGAAGCATTCGGCTCCGTACGCGCACTTCGTCGCACCCAGGCACTCTCGGGAGGAGACCGAGATCTGGGACCAGGCCTTGTCGGACACGCCCGGTGTCAGGTCGTCGCGGTCGCCGGTCTCCGTCTCGTCGGCCCAGTCGCGCAGGCGCAGCAGGTCCTTGCCGAGCTTGCTCGTGGGGGTGGCCGCCTCGAACTGGTCGAAGAGGCCCTCCTCCTCGTCCTGCGGGGCACCCTCGTGCAGGCGGTGCAGGCACAGGTAGTTCGACCGGCCCTTGAGCATGGCGAACTGCGGCCGGCGGCGCAGCTGCGGGTGCAGGGCCTCCACCGTCCGGGGCAGGTCACGCTCGACGAGCTGCCGCTGGAGGGCGAGGGTCGCGGTGGCCACGACCACGCGCTCGCCATGGGCGAGGGCCGGCACCAGGTAGCCGAGGGACTTACCGGTGCCGGTTCCCGCCTGGATGAGCCGGTGGGAGTTGTCGTCGATCGCTTCGGCGACGGCTTCGGCCATGGCCACCTGGCCGGGGCGCTCCGTACCGCCGACGGCGGAGACGGCGGCGTGCAGCAGGTCGGGGAGGGAGGGCTTCGTCATAGCACTGCCAACCCTACGGGGCCCCGCTGACAGCGGGCGCACACCGACGGGGATTCATGGCCGGTGGAGAGGGTTGGGCACGGTCCCGTACTGCACGGCGTGCGGACGGTCGGGACGGTCGCGGTAGCCGTCCTCGTAGAGCCGGTTCCTGTTCAGACACAGCCTCGCGATGCGCTCGCCGAGCAGGTCGAAGAGCTCGTAGCGCTCCTTGAGCTCGGGGAAGCGCGCCTGGTGGCGCATGATCTCGGCCCTCACGAGCGACCAGAAATCGTCCTCCGGAACGTCGAGGCGGTCCTCGCACAGGGCGGACAGGTAGCGGAAGACTCCGATGAACAGTCCGGAGTGGATGAACTGCGGCAGGAAGTCGGCGGGCTCGGTGAGGAGGACGGCCCGGACCTCGTCGGGCACGGAGGCCAGCTCGGGCAGCGGCTCGTCACTGATGTTGACGTCGTCCACGAAGTCCTTGACCGCGAGCCGGACCGGGACGTCGCGCTCGTCGAAGATCACGACGGCGTTCTCGCCGTGCGGCGAGAAGACGGTGCCGTAGCGGTAGAGGAAGTGGAGCAGCGGGGGCAGGACGGCGGCGAAGAGCCGCTGGAGCCAGACGGCGGGTGTCAGGCCGGAGCGGGCGACCAGCTCGGCGGTGAAGGACCGGCCGCGGGGGTCGGTGTGGAGCAGTGAGGCGAGCGTGCGGGCGCGCTCGCCCGCCTCCAGGAGACCGGTGAGGGGCTCGCGCCAGATCGCTCCGAGGAGTTCCTTGTACTGGTACGGGACCTCGGGGAGCCGGTCGTACACGGGGTGGCGGACGGTGACGGAGGCGACCTCGCCGAGCAGGACGACCCGGCATTCGTCGCGCAGGAAGGCGTCGCCGTCGCGGAGGGAGTGGATCCAGGCGGTGACGGCGGGGGCCGCGAGGGCGAGGTCGGAGGGCAACCCGCGCCAGACCATGGTGTTGAAGACCGAGAGCGGGAGCTTGACGCTGTGCCGGTCCGGGCGGCTGAGGTTGAGGAAGGTACGGATCGACTGCTGGGGCAGCCGGACGTCGGGATCGGCGGGGAGCGGGACGAGGTCGCCCGCGGCGAGCGCCGGGGCGAAGAGGGGGACGACGACCTCGTCCCACTGCCAGGGGTGCATGGGGAAGTAGAGGTAGCGCTGCGGGTCGAGGCCGCGGTCGCGGAGGGTCCGGTCGAAGGCCGCGCGGGTGGCCGGGTCGAGCTCGGCGGAGTAGAGCCGGGCCGGGTCCTGCAGGCCGGCGGTGCCGCGGTAGGCGGCGAGCGAGGTGTGGGCGGCGAGCCAGGGCAGGCGCTGGCGGGTGCGGGCCTCGGGGGCCCAGGCGGTGGTGTCGGAGGCGGACAGTCCGATGCGGCCCTTGTTGAGGACGAGCCACGGGTGGCCGGTCTGGTGGCCTTCGAGGGCCGCGTAGTCAAGGTCGGCGAGGACGTCGGCGGTGAGGGCGGTGTGGTCGAGCCGGGCGTCGGCGGCGAGGGTGGCGCTGAGTTCGCGTACGAGGTGGCCGAGGGTGGCTCCGTCGAGGCCGAGGAGGGTGCGGGCGCGGACGAGGAAGGCGTACGGGTCCCCGAAGGAGGCCGGGGCGGCCGGTGCGGGTGGGGGCGGTGTGAGCGTGATGGTGTCCGGTGCGACGTGCCAGCTGCCGTACACGCGGCGGCGGGCCCGGAAGCCGAGGCTGCTGCCGTCGTCGAGGGTCAGCGTCCACGCGTCTCCGGCGGCGGCCGGGGCGGGGCCGGGGACGGCGGGGCCTGGAACGGGGCCGGGGACGGTGACGGGGCGGATGATCTCCTCGTAGGCGAATTCGGCGAGCATTTTGGCGAGGAGCCTGCGGGCGGCTAAGTGCCAGGTCGGGAGGGTGAGTTCGGGCGGCGTGGAGGGGTGCTGGGGCGACGGCGGCAGGACGGGCTCCGTCGGGTCGGGGGCTGCTGGGAAATTCGGCACGGGACTCCTCGAAGATCCGGGAACTTTGCTGCGCGGCGCAGAGTTTTCGAAGGGAGAGGTGCGAGCGACGACGACGGTCGGGGCGGGCGGGTACGGCGATCAGAGGAGATTGCGCAGGGCCCGCTCCCGGACCATCAGGGCGGCGCGCTTCTCGGGGAGGTCGATTTCCGCATGGCAGCGGAAACCTGAGCTGAGGAAGGCCGATACGGAGGGGGTGTTGCGGATGTCCGGTTCCGCGACGACGCGTGTGCAGCGGGGACGGTTGCCGAGGACGAGGTCGGTGACGGCGCGGAGCAGAGCCGTGCCCAGCCCGCGGCCGCGGTTCGTGCCGTCTCCGATGAGCAGGTGGATACCCGTGTCGTGGGGGCGCGCCGGGTAGTGCCGGGAGAGCGGGTCGAGGTCGGCCCGGTAGATCTCCCAGTAGCTCATCGGTGTGCCGTCGAGGAGGCCGAGGCAGGGGATGCTCTCGCCGTCGCCGTCGAGTTGGGACCGCAGGTGGGCCGCGGTGACCGCGGCGGGCCCGTCGAGTTCCCAGTAGGCGGCCACCTCGGGGTCGTTCATCCAGCGGGTGAGGAGTGGCAGGTCTCGGCCCGGCCGTACGGGTTCGAGGCGGAAGGCTCCGGCCCGGGTGGTGACGCTGCCCCAGGTGGCCGGTGAATCCAGCAGGTCGGCCTCGGCGAGCAGGGGCAACAGGCCGACGTCGAGACGTGTCGCGGCAGTGGGCTGCACCAGGCCGAGGACGTCGAACGCATCGACGTCGCGCGGGGCGTCGAGACGGGGTCCGGCTGAAACGGCGGCGGTGTCCGTGAGGCGCATCGGGGGATCTCCTCCGCGTCGGGCGCCGACGCGTCAATCGTGAAGGGGGTTGGTGATGGTGACGTAGACGGACTGGGTGTCGACGGGGCCGACCAGCTCGTCGAGGCCGCCCAGGCGGGTGAGCAGGTTCGCCTTGCAGCGCAGTGTGGGCGAGTCGAGGAGCCGGGTGGGAAGCGGGCCGAGGCCCGCGGCCTTGGCGAGGAAGCGGCGGAAGGCGGCCAGGAGGACGCGTTCGTCGGCGAGGCGCTGGGAGCCGAAGGCACCGATCAGGCCGAGCACGTTGTTGATGCCGAGGTAGTAGGCGAAGCGCTCGTCGGTGACGGAGTCGGACACGAAGGTGTCGCTGCGGCTGCCGATGCCGGGGAGCCTCTGCTCCAGTTCCGCGCGGCGGGATGCGCGGAAGTAGTAGCCCTGGTTGTCGCGGTAGCGGCCGCCGGCCGGCCAGCCGGCCGGGTCGAGGAGGACCAGCGTGTTCTGCTGGTGCGCTTCGAGGGCGATGCCGGCCAGGGCGTCGAAGGCGAGGACCGGAAGGACCACATGGTCGAGGTAGCGCAGGAACCACTCGGCGGCGACGGCTGAGGTGGTGTGTCCGGTGGCGGAGGCGAGACCGGTGACGATCTCGGCGAGTCGGGAGCTCATGGTGGTCCGGCCGGGCCATGGGCGGGGGGAGGTGAGCGCGGCGATGCAGACGGCGTCGTCGCCCGAGCGGAAGGGGTTGTGACGGAGCAGGGCGTCGAGGCCGGGGACGGGGGTGCCGTCCGGGGCGTCCACGGCCACCCAGGCCGGGTCGCGGACGATGTCGAAGCCGGGGTGGGCCGCCTGCCATTGCTCGGCGAGGCCGGTGCGGAGCAGCCGGTGCACCTCGACGCCGCGGTGGAGTTCCTTGCGGAGGTTCTCGCGGCGGGAGTTGGTGATGCGCAGGCCGAGGGAGAGCTTGAGCATCGCGGGGACGCCGGGCCGGTGGACGGTGCGGACGGAGGAGGTCGGGTACCAGGCCTCGCCGTGCGGGCCCAGGTCGTGCAGGAGTCCTGCGTCGCGGAGGGCGGTGACGGAGGGGCGTTGGAGGAGGTCTCGGGCCTGCCAGGGGTGCAGGGGAAGGGGGGCAGTGCCGTCGGGCAGTGGGAGTCCGGGGGCGAGCCGGCCGAGGAGTTGCGGTGCTGAGACGGGCCGGCCGCGCTCGGTCCAGGCGGATTCGGTGGCGAGCGCGGAGGGAGCGACCGCGAACCAGTGCAGGGGGAAGGAGCCGTGGAGTTCGGGTGAGTAGCGACGGGCTTCGGTCTCGGAGAGTCCTTCACGGCTCTTCGGGTCGGGTTGGAGGGGGTGGCCGAGCAGGAGCGACTGTTCGGCGGTGAGGAAGCGGTCCGCGGAGGCGGGGGCCGGGGCGGTGGGGCGCTCTCGCCGGTCGGCGATGAACTCGGTGGTACGGCGCACCGAGTCGGCGACCCGGCCGACGAGATCGGCGCTGCCGTGACCGTCGCCGGCTCCCTCGCGGGCGATGAGCGCGGCAAGGGTGACGGCGTCCAGGCAGGGCGCGGTGGGGGCCGTGCCTTCGAGGCGGGCGGGGCCGAAGCGGTGCCAGCCCGCGTGGGACCAGTGGCGTACGCCGACCAGCACGGCGGTGCCGGATGCGGGAAGGGGGATGCGCAGCGGGCTTCCGGCGGGGCCGTCGGGGCGGTGAAGTCCGGATTCGCGGACCCAGCACCGGAGCAGGTTCTCCACGGCCGCGGCGTCGGCGGCGCGGGCCGGGTCGGGGTCGTCCAGCGGGTCGGGGCCGGCGATCGGCTCCGGTCGGATGAAGCCCGGCAAACCGGTGCGCGCTCTGGGGGTGCCGTCCTTCTGGCGGGGCACGGTGGCGGTCGCCCCGGCGTCGGCCGCGCCGGGCTGCGGGGACGGTGTGCCGGGCGCGGCCTCCTGGCCCAGGAGGTTCCCGGTCGTGTGCCCGTCGGTGGGGGCGGCGGCATCGGAGCGGGGTACGGCGGCCGGTTCGGCCGAGGGGATGTGCGGGTCGGCCGGGCCGGGCTCCGGGGCCGCTGCCTGACCGTGCTCCGCGCCCCGGGACGTCGTGGGAGCCGGCGATGCCGGTGTGCCGGTGGCCGGGACGGGCCCGGGCGCCGGCCGCGGCGGAGCAGGGTCCCGTACGGGGCCGGCGGCGGACGCCGCGGGTTCGGGACCGGGACCGGGACCGGGGTCCGGTGACGGCTGCCCCGGGGCGGCGGCTGCGGGCTCGGGGTGCGGGAGAGCCGTGCGGACAGGGTCGGGCTGCGGCGGGGTTGGTGGCTGCGGGGGCGCCTGCCATTCGAGGGCGGCGGGCAGGGAGACGGCGGAAGCCGGGGTGACGGGAAGGGGGTTGGAGCGGATCGGTGTCGTCGGTGTGAGAGGAGTGGTCGGGGTGGACTGGTGCGGCTCGGGCATCGCGGGTCCTCGGGTGGCAGGTCAGCGGGTCCGGCGGGCGGCGGCCGGGATGGCGTCGGCCAGGCGGTCGAGGACCGCCGCGGCCTGCTCGTCGGTCAGGGTCAGCGGTGGGAGCAGGCGTACCACGGCGCCGTGGCGGCCGCCGAGTTCGACGATCAGGCCCCGCTCCAGGCACTCCTGGCGGACGGCCGCGGCGAGGGCCGGTGCGGCGGCCCCGGTGTCGGGATCGACGAGTTCGAGGCCGATCATCAGGCCCCGGCCCCGGACGTCCCCGATGCAGGGGTGGCCGGAGGCCAGACCGCGCAGGGCCGCCATCATCCGGTCGCCGAGGACGGCGGCGCGTTCGGCGAGCCGGTTCTCCCGGACGAAGGTGAGCGTGGCGGTGCCGGCGGCCATGGCGAGCTGGTTGCCGCGGAAGGTTCCGGCGTGGGCTCCGGGGGTCCAGACGTCCAGGCCCGACCGGTACACGATCACCGCGAGGGGCAGGCTGCCTCCGATCGCCTTGGACAGGACCATCACGTCGGGCACCACCCCGGCGCGGTCGACGCCCCAGAAGGCTCCGGTCCGGCCGACTCCCGTCTGCACCTCGTCGGCGATGAGGGGGATTCCCCTCGACGCGGTGATCTCGCGCATGCGGCGCAGCCAGGCGTCCGGGGCGGGGTTGACCCCGCCCTCGCCCTGCACGGGTTCGACGATCAGGCCCGCGGGGAGGGGGATACCGCCCTTGGGGTCGTCGAGCAGGTTCTCCGTCCAGCGCGCGGCGAGTTCGGCTCCCTCCGGGCCGCCGACGCCGAACGGGCAGCGGAAGTCCTGGGGATAGGGAAGCCGGGTCACCCGGGTCTCGGCAGCGCCTCCCGAGGCTTCCAGGGCTCCGGCGGTCATGCCGTGGTACGCCCCGGTGAAGGCGAGCAGTCCGGGTCGCCCGGTCGCGGTGCGGACCAGTTTCAGGGCGGCTTCCACGGCGTCCGTGCCGGCGGGCCCGCAGAACTGGATGCGCGCGTCGGCGGCCAGCTCCGGCGGCAGGTTGGCGAACAGTTCCGTGGTGAAGGCGTCCTTGACCGGTGTCGCGAGGTCCAGCACGTGGAGCGGCGCACCCGAGTCGAGGACACCGCGGACTGCCTCCAGCACCACGGGATGGTTGTGTCCGAGCGCGAGGGTGCCGGCGCCGGAGAGGCAGTCGAGGTAACGCCGGCCGTCGGCCCCCTCGATGGTCAGTCCGCGGGCCCGCACGGGGACGATGGGCAGGGACCGGGCATAGGTCCGGGCGGCGGACTCCCGCTGCGCCTGCCGGCGCAGGATGCCCTCGTGACCTGCTGCGCGGGCACCCTGCGGAGGCACTTGGGGCGTCGCTCGCGGCGGGCTCTGTGTCGCGGCCGTCGCCGCCCCGGCCGGCTCGGTGAAAGCCACGGGTGTCGCTCCTCCCACACTGACTGCGCTGACGGATTGCCCTTCGAACACCGACGCTCCCCTCCATCCCCCGTACGTACCAACGACGGTGAAGGCGACGGATCACGGGTGGAGGCAAGATCCTTGGTACTCAAGATGTGAGTAAAAGGAACCGCTGACCCGGGCTGTGTCGTCCAAGGCGGCAGCGGCATAGTGGGGGGCTCCACTCCAAGCCTCGAACCTCCAGGGGGACGAACGACATGCGACCGAACCGACCGGTCACCGCGACGCTGTGCGCGGCCGCCCTCGTGCTGACCGCCGCTGCCTGCGGCCCCGGCGACGGGGAGGCCGGCGGCGACGCCAAGCCGACCGTGGCGGCGAGCCTGCCGAACGCGGACGGGATAAAGATCCCGGACCAGCTGAAGGAAAAGCTCAAGGAGCGCGGCATAGACCTGGAGAAGTGGAAGGGGGGTGAGTGGAAGAACTGGAAGCAGGAGGACTGGCTCCGCGAGGCGGGGGACTACATCAACCCGGTCATCGAGGACCTCTGGAACCCGGACCGCATGCGCGACGCCGAGCAGCCGCAGCGTCCGTCGGTCGACCCGGACGCGGGCAAGGACCAGGGTGTCACCGACCCGACCCCGGTGCCGGTCGCGGCCAAGCCCGCCACCGCGCCCTACAACAAGAGCGTTCCGGAGTCCGGCAAGGTCTTCTTCGACGGCCCCGAGGGCTCGATGGTCTGCTCGGCGACCGTGGTCAAGGACCCCGCGCACCCCGGCAAGTCGAACCTGGTCTGGACGGCGGGCCACTGCGTGCACGCGGGCAAGGCGGGCGGCTGGTACCGCAACATCGCCTTCGTCCCCTCCTACAACAACGCCGGCAAGCCGTCGGCGCAGCTCAAGGGCGCGCCCCGCGAGCAGGTGGCTCCGTTCGGCGTGTGGTGGAGCGACTGGGCGCAGACGTCCGACCAGTGGATCGCTACCGGCGGTCCGACCGGCGGCGCGGGTGCTCCGTACGACTTCGCCGTGCTGCACGTGACCCCCGAGAAGGGCAGCAAGAAGTCTCTTGAGGAGACGGTCGGTTCGGCGCTGCCGGTGGAGTTCACCGCCCCCGCCGTGCCGAAGGTCGCGAGCCTGACGGCGACGGGCTACCCGGCGGCGGCCCCCTTCGACGGCCAGAAGGCCTACCAGTGCACGGACAAGCCGGGCCGGCTGACCCTGCGGGCGAACGAGCCGGTGATGTACCGCATCGGCTGCACGATGACCGGCGGCGCCTCCGGTGGCGGCTGGGTCGCGACGGGCTCCGACGGCAAGCCGGCGCTGGTGTCGAACACCTCGATCGGCCCGGCCAAGGCCGGATGGCTGGCCGGACCGCGGCTGGGTCCGGAGGCGAAGGGCATCTTCGACGCCGTCAGCCGCAAGTTCAAGTAGTTCCCGCCTCCGTACCGTCCCGACCCGTCCCGGAGCGGCACAAGGACGAGGGCGAGGACGAGGACGAGGACGAGGACGAGGACGAGAGTGAACGACCGAGGGCCCCCTGCACACCGCAGGGGGCCCTCGAACGTCACGCCGTCATACCCGCACCGTCAGGTGGTGGGCACCGGCCCGGCTACTGCTTCGCCAGCGCGTACGGTGCCAGGTCCGCCGCCAGTTCCTGGTGGACGCGCACCTTCAGCAGGGTGCCCTCCGCGGTGTGCTCCTCGGAGATCACCTCGCCCTCGGCATGCGCCTTGGCGACGAGCGAGCCGCGCGTGTACGGCACCAGGGCCTCCACCTCGACCTCGGGCCGCGGCAGTTCGGAGTCGATGAGCGCGAGGAGTTCCTCGATGCCCATGCCCGTACGCGCCGAGACGGCGATGGAGTGCCGCTCGATGCGCAGCAGCCGCTGCAGCACGAGCGGATCCGCGGCGTCGGCCTTGTTGACCACCACGATCTCGGGCACGTTGACCGCGCCGACCTCGCGGATGACCTCGCGGACCGCCGCCAGCTGCTCCTCCGGCGCCGGGTGCGAGCCGTCGACGATGTGCAGGATCAGGTCGGAGTCGCCGACCTCCTCCATCGTGGAGCGGAACGCCTCGACCAGGTGGTGGGGCAGGTGCCGGACGAATCCGACCGTGTCGGCCAGGGTGTAGACCCGGCCGCTCGGCGTCTCGGCCCGGCGCACGGTCGGGTCGAGGGTGGCGAACAGGGCGTTCTCCACCAGGACGCCCGCGCCCGTGAGGCGGTTGAGCAGCGAGGACTTGCCGGCGTTCGTGTAACCGGCGATGGCGACCGAGGGCACCTTGTTGCGGCGCCGTTCCTGCCGCTTGATGTCGCGGCCGGTCTTCATCTCCGCGATCTCCCGGCGCATCTTCGCCATCTTCTCGCGGATCCGTCGCCGGTCGGTCTCGATCTTGGTCTCACCGGGGCCTCGGGTGGCCATGCCGCCACCGCCGCCGCCACCCATCTGCCGGGACAGCGACTGACCCCAGCCACGCAGCCGCGGCAGCATGTACTGCATCTGCGCGAGCGCGACCTGCGCCTTGCCCTCTCGGGACTTGGCGTGCTGGGCGAAGATGTCGAGGATCAGGGCGGTCCGGTCGACCACCTTGACCTTGACGACGTCTTCGAGGGCGATGAGCTGACCGGGGCTGAGCTCTCCGTCGCAGACGACGGTGTCGGCGCCGCTCTCCATGACGATGTCACGCAGCTCGCGGGCCTTGCCCGAACCGATGAAGGTCGCCGGGTCCGGCTTGTCGCGGCGCTGGATGACGCCGTCCAGTACGAGAGCACCCGCCGTCTCGGCGAGGGCGGCGAGCTCCGCGAGGGAGTTCTCCGCGTCCTGCACCGTGCCGGAGGTCCAGACACCGACGAGGACGACGCGCTCCAGGCGGAGCTGTCGGTACTCGACCTCGGTGACGTCCTCGAGCTCGGTGGAGAGGCCGGCCACCCGGCGCAGGGCCGCGCGCTCGGAACGGTCGAACTGGTCGCCGTCCCGGTCTCCGTCGATCTCGTGGCTCCAGGCGACGTCCTCTTCCATCAGGGCGTCGGCCCGAAGGCTCTCGGTGAAGCTCTGCGAGTCACGCATCTCGGATGCGTCCCGCGCGTCCTGGGAAGGGGAAGAAGAGGAGGTCATTGGATCCTTACGTCGATTCGAATAGCAGTGTCACGTCCGGCGGGGACACGGTAGCTGTCTCGTCCAACGTGTCACACCGCCCGGGGATTCCCCGAACGGACCCGTCGATGGTGACATGCCCGTTCCTCGGTGGTCACACCCTTTTCCCGGCGGGCGCGGCCTTGTCCGCCGCCGGGGTGCTCCACTCCGGGTGTCCCGGCATCGGCGGGGTCTTGGCCCCGTACAGCCACGGCTGCAGGAAGGGCTCCAGGTCACGGCCCGCCTCCTGCGAGGCGAGGCGTACGAAGTCCGCCGTGCCCGCGATGCCGTCCCGGTACTGCTCGACCCAGCGCCGTTCGATCCGGTCGAAGGCGGCGGCGCCGATCTCCTGCCGCAGTGCGTAGAGGATCAGCGCGGAGCCGTCGTAGACCACGGGCCGGAACAGTCCGATCTTCTCGCCGGGCGCGGCCGCCTTCGGGGCGGCCGGGGGGCCGCCCGCCGCCCGCCACTGGTCGGAGCGCTGGTACGCCTCGCGCATGCGCCGCTCCAGGGAGTACTTGCCGAGCCCGTCCGCGTAGAGGGCCTCGTACCAGGTGGCGTGTCCTTCGTTGAGCCACAGGTCGGACCAGGTCCGGGGGCTGACGCTGTCACCGAACCACTGGTGGGCGAGCTCGTGGACCATGACCGCCTCGACGTACCACTCGGGGTAGCCCTCGCCGGAGAACAGGCTGCTCTCGAAGAGCGAGAGGGTCTGCGTCTCCAGCTCGAAGCCGGTCGTGGCCCGGGCGATCAGGATCCCGTAGTTCTCGAAGGGGTAGCGGCCGACCCGCTCCTCCATCCACGCGATGTGGCCGGCGGTCTTCTTCAGCCAGGGGTCGAGGCGCTGCCGGTCGGCGGCGGGCACCACGTCTCGCAGCGGCAGTCCGTGCGGGCCGGTCCCGTGCACGACGGCGGAGCGGCCCACGGAGACCTGGGCCAGCTCGGTGGCCATCGGGTGCCGGGTCCGGTACGTCCACGTCGTCGAGTCGCCCGTACGCCGGGCCGGTCCCGACGGGAGCCCGTTGGCGACGGCCGTGAGCCCGGCGGGGGCACTGATCCGGAAGGTGAAGAGGGCCTTGTCGGCGGGGTGGTCGTTGCAGGGGAACACCCGGTGGGCGGCGTCCGCCTGGTTGGCCATGGCCAGACCGTCCTCGGTGGGCACCCAGCCGCCGTCCCCGCGGCCGCGGGGATCGCTGGTGTGCCGGACGGTGATGCGCAGCGCGCCGCCGTCGGCGACCGCGCGCCGCGGGGTCAGCACGAGGTCCTCCCCCACGCTCTCGAACCGTGCGGGCTCCCCGTTGACCTCGGCGGACGCCACCTTGCCGTGGGTGAAGTCCAGGTTGATCCGCTCCAGCGGCTCCAGCGCCCGGGCGTCGATGACGGTGACCGCGTCGAGCGGCGTCCGGTTGTCCTTGTAGGAGAAGGACAGGTCGTACGAGAGCACGTCGTAGCCGGGGTTCCCGAGCTCGGGGAAGAGCCGGTCGCCGATGCCCAGGGGCTTCGGCGGGGGCAGTACCGCGGCGACGAGGGTGAGGGAGGCCGCGGCGAGCAGGGCGGCGCGCAGGCGGGGCGAGGAGAGCTGCATCCACCACCGCTTACCAGGGCCCGCCGCGGGGCCGTGCACGGCGCGCGACGGGTCCACCCGAACGGGATCTTCCGGCGGCCGCCCCCTACGCCCGGCTGACGTCGTACACGCCCGGCACGTCCCGCATGGCGCGCATCAGGGCGGAGAGTCCGGCCGCGTCGGGCAGCTGGAGGGTGTAGGTGTGCCGGACCCGTCCCTCGACGGGCGGTTCCACGGTCGCGGAGACCACCTCGACGCCCTCGCGGGCGATGGCCTCGGTCAGGTCGGCGAGCAGGTGGGGGCGGCCGAACGATTCAGCGAGCAGGGTGACCCGGCAGTCGGCCGTGGCCCGCCAGTGCACGGCGACGGAGGTACGGCCCACCGCGCGCATCTGTGCCACGGCCGCGCACTGGACGCGGTGCACGGTGACGGCTCCGCCGCGGACCAGGAAGCCGGCCACCGCGTCCGGTGGGACCGGGGTGCAGCACCCGGCCAGCCGTACGGTGGCGTCGGGCAGGTCGGCGACGGCGTTGGCCCCGCCGCCCCGGGCTCCGACGACCGACAGGGGCGCCCGCGCAGCCGTGGTGGTGGCCATGGCGCGGTCGGGGTGGGCATCGAGCCAGCTGCTGATGGCGATGCGGGCGGCGGGCGTCCTGGCGTGGTCCAGCCATTCGGCGGCCGGTCCGGAGGAGGTGTCCTGCGCGAGCAGCAGCTGGACGGTGTCCCCGTCGGACAGTGGTGAGGACAGGGAGGTGAGGCGCCCGTTGACGCGAGCGCCGATACAGCCGTGGGCCGCCTCGCCGTGCTGCGCGTAGGCGGCGTCGATACAGCTGGCCCCGGCCGGGAGGCCCAGCGTGCCCCCGTCGGCCCGGAAGACGGTGATCTCCCGGTCCTGTGCGAGCTCGGCGCGGAGCACGGTCCAGAAGGTGTCGGGGTCGGGGGCGGACTGCTGCCAGTCGAGCAGCCGTGAGAGCCAGCCGGGCCGGGTGGGGTCGGCCCGCTCCTCGTCCGGGTGGGCGGTGGCATCCGGGGTCGCGGTGGCGTACGGGTTGCCGAGCGCGACCACGCCGGCCTCGGCGACGCGGTGCATCTGCCGGGTGCGCACGATGACCTCGGCCACGTATCCCTCGGGGGTGGCCACGGCGGTGTGGAGCGACTGGTAGAGGTTGAACTTGGGGGTGGCGATGAAGTCCTTGAACTCGGAGACCACCGGGGTGAAGCAGGTGTGGAGCTCGCCCAGGACGGCGTAGCAGTCGGCGTTCTCGCCGACGAGGATGAGGATGCGGCCGAAGTCGGAACCGCGCAGCTCGCCGCGGGTGCGGGAGATCCGGTGCACGGATACGAAGTGCCGGGGCCTGACCTGTACTTCGGCGGCGATGCCGGCCTCGCGCAGGACGGTCCGCACGGAGTCGGCGATGCCGGGCAGCGGGTCGCTCTCGCCGGCGTGGGCGGCGATGAGGGCGCGGGTGCTCTCGTACTCCTCGGGGTGCAGGATCGCGAAGACGAGGTCTTCCAGTTCGGTCTTGAGGGCCTGTACGCCGAGCCGCTCGGCCAGCGGGATCAGGACGTCGCGCGTGACCTTGGCGATGCGTGCCTGTTTCTCGGGGCGCATCACGCCCAGGGTGCGCATGTTGTGCAGCCGGTCGGCGAGTTTGATGGACATCACGCGGACGTCGTTGCCGGTGGCGACGAGCATCTTGCGGAAGGTCTCCGGCTCGGCGGCGGCGCCGTAGTCGATCTTCTCGACCTTGGTGACGCCGTCGACGATGAAGCGGACCTCGTCGCCGAACTCGGCGCGGACCTGATCGAGGGTCACGTCGGTGTCCTCGACGGTGTCGTGCAGCAGAGAGGCCGTCAGGGTGGTTGTCTCGGCGCCCAGTTCGGCGAGGATCAGGGTAACGGCGAGCGGATGTGTGATGTACGGCTCACCACTTTTTCGCATCTGGCCGCGGTGGGAGCTCTCCGCGAGGAGATAGGCACGCCGCAGAATGGACATATCGGCGTCCGGGTGGTGGGCGCGATGGGCCTCGGCCACGTGGCCGATCGCGTCCGGGAGCCGGTCCCGGGACGTCGGCCCGAGCAGGGCCGCGCGCCCGAGCCGACGCAGATCGAGCCTGCTCCGGCCCCGTCTGCGGAGCTCAGGGCGCGCTTCGGGGTGTGCTTCGGGGTTCGTGGCCTCTGCACTCATGGGCACCTCCGGCGGCTTCGACCGGCGGTGGTGGGCATGGGGTGAGCCCTCAGGGCCGGTGCCTGATGTTACCGACCCCACCACGTGGCGCAGTCCACCTCTCGCGCAGCGTGAAACGGATCACCCATTAGAGGGAAGCTTCAGGAGAAAGCCGTTTCGGTGAGCCAGGCCTCGTCGAACGCGCCCGCGGCCACGATCACGGCCGGTCCGGTCATGTCGATCCGGCCGTCGGGGTGTTCGGTGATGACGAGCGTTCCGCCGGGGAGGTCGACGGTGTACGTGGCCGGTTCCCCGGTGGTGGCGGGGTCCACGCCGTCGCGGCGGATGGCGGCCACGGCGACGGCGCAGGCACCGGTGCCGCAGGAGCGGGTCTCGCCGGAGCCGCGCTCGTGGACGCGCATGGCGACGTGCCGGGGGCCGCGGTCGACGACGAATTCGACATTGACACCCGTCGGGTAGGCGGACGCCGGGCTGAACGGCGGGGCGGTGTACAGGTTCCCGGCGTCGTCGAGGCTGTCGACGAACGCGACCGCGTGCGGGTTCCCCATGTTCACGTTGCGGGCGGGCCAGCTGCGCGCTCCGACGCTGACGGTGACCTCGCCCTCGGGGAACTCGGCGCGGCCCATGGAGACGGTGACGTCGCCCGCCTTGTCGAGGTGCACGTGCTTGACGCCGCCCCGCGTGGCGACGGCGAGGTCACCCGGTTCGACGTGACCGGCGTACTGGAGGTAGCGGGCAAAGACGCGCACGCCGTTGCCGCACATCTCGGCGATGGAGCCGTCGCTGTTGCGGTAGTCCATGAACCACTCCGCCTCGTCGGCCAGGTGCGCCGCCTCGGGGTGCGCGGCGGACCGGACGACGTGGAGGACGCCGTCGCCGCCGATGCCGGCGCGCCGGTCGCAGAGCTTCGCGACGGCGGACGCGGGCAGCTCGATGGCGTTGTCCGGGTCCGGGACGATCACGAAGTCGTTCTCGGTGCCGTGGCCCTTGAGGAAGGGGAGGGTGGTCTGCGTCACCCGCCCATCGTACCGAGCACCTGCTCGGAGCCGCGGTGCGGCCCGTCGGCCATCACCGGCCCGGCGATCGGGCAGCGGGCCCGGCGATCGGTCGGCGGGCCCCGGTGGGGGTCAGCGGAGCCGGGCGACCCGGTACACGGCGAGGCCTACGACGACCAGCGCGACCACGGCGTACAGCGCGGCCATGCGCCAGTCGGCGCGGCGGCCGCTCCCCCGGGCCGGGAGGCCGGGCCAGGTGTAGCCGACCCGTCGGGCGGCCATCATCCCCCAGCCTCCGGCGCAGCAGCTGATGAGGAAGCCGAGCATGGCGACCACGGCTCCGCCGTCGCCGAACTCGAAGGCGAGGGGGAAGGCGAACATCAGCGAACCGGCCGCGGCGAGCATCACGATGGGGGCGATCTGCCAGACGCGCAGGCGGCGCTGCGGTCGCAGTTCGACCTCGTACTCGGGTCCGGCGGCCGCCTCGGCCTCGGCAGTGTCCGGGGCGTCCGGGCCGTCGGGGGTCAGCCGCGCGGGGTCGGCGGGCAGCCCGAGGCCCGCGGTCCCGTCAGTCCCGCCGAGAAGCATCGGATCCGCTTCCCGCCGGGTGTCGTCCCGCCCGGTGTCGCGAGGGCCGGCCTCCATCGCCACGCGCCCTCCCCACTCGGACTCAGTACGCCGCCATGCATCGCAGGTGATCGCACCCGCTGGAGTTTGATGATGGCACGCCCTCGGGCCCGCTACGGGCGCCCGGGGCTTCCCGATGCCATCACGTGATCAGGCTGTAACCGCTCGTTCGACCAACGACGTGGCAAGTCCGGGGAGTTCCCCCCGGTCCGCGGCGGCTCCGCTGAGCCAGTGCACCCGCGGATCACGGCGGAACCAGGAGTCCTGGCGGCGGGCGAACCGCTTGGTCGCCCGGACCGTCTCCGCCCGGGCCTCGTCCTCGGTGCACTCGCCGGCGAGCGCGGCCAGCACCTGCTGGTAGCCCAGCGCGCGGGAGGCGGTGATGCCGTCCCGGAGCCCGCGGGCCTCCAGCGCGCGGACCTCGTCCACCAGCCCGTCCTCCCACATCCGGTCGACGCGCAGCGCGATCCGCTCGTCCAGCTCGGGCCGGGCCACGTCGACGCCGATCTGGACGGTGTCGTAGACGGACTCGTGGCCGGGCAGGTTCGCGGTGAACGGCTTGCCGGTGATCTCGATGACCTCCAGCGCGCGGACGATGCGGCGGCCGTTGCTGGGCAGGATGGCCCGGGCGGCCTCGGGGTCGGCGGCGGCGAGGCGGGCGTGCAGGGCTCCGGGGCCGCGCAGGGTGACCTCTTCCTCCAGCCGGGCGCGGACCTCGGGGTCGGTGCCGGGGAACTCCATGACGTCGAGGGCGCCCCGGACGTACAGGCCGGATCCGCCGACGAGGACGGGGGTGCGGCCCTCGGCGAGCAGTTTGTCGATCTCCAGGCGGGCCAGCCGCTGGTACTCGGCCACGTTGGCGGTGTCGGTGACGTCCCAGATGTCGAGGAGGTGGTGCGGGACACCGCCGCGCTCCTCGGTCGTCAGCTTGGCGGTGCCGATGTCCATCCCCCGGTACAGCTGCATGGAGTCGGCGTTGACGACTTCGCCGTCGAACCGGCGTGCCAGGGCTACGCCCAGGTCTGACTTTCCTGCCGCGGTGGGACCGACGACGGCGATGACCCGCGGGGCGGGGGCTGCTTTCCTCACCGCCCCAGTCTCTCAGCCCCCGGTCAAGACACCTTCATGTACCCGATCGAGCTACGTGACGGGGCCGGAGGGGGGTCGTTGCCCTGGCGGGGTTCCGGCGGGGCGCACGCTGTGCGCACGCCCGGCGCAGACCGGTTCGGCCACCGCGGAACTTCACTCGCACGCGTAACGTTACGGGAGTAGACATGGGCGTTTTTGATCGGTTTTTTCGTCGTAAGGGCGAGGCCGTGACCGAGGAGGTCGCGGCCGCGGCTCCGGCGGCGGAGTCCGGTGCGGCCGACGAGGCCGGAGCTGCTGTCGAGGAGAGCGAGCCGGTGGAAGCCGTGGAGATTCCGAAGCAGCAGTCGGCCGAGGTGGCCGCGGACAGCGAGGCCGGCGAGGGCGCCCGGACGTAGCGAACGCCAACGGAAGGTGACCCATGGGCCTGCTGGACAATCTGAAGGCCAAGCTCGCTCCGGCGAAGGACAAGGTCGGTGACCTCGCGCACCAGCACGAGGGCAGGATCAGCGAGGGTCTGGACAAGGTCGCCAAGGCCGTGGACTCCAAGACCAAGGGCAAGTACAGCGGCCAGATCACGAGCGGGACGGGCAAGGCGAAGGACGCTCTGGGCAAGATCGCGCACAAGGACGCTCCCGGCGGGCCGACACCGCCGACGGCTTCCTGACGCGTTCACGGAAGGGGCGCGGAACCGGCATCGGCCGGTTCCGCGCCCCTTCGGCGTTCCCGTGCGCGGCACCTGCCGGCGCCGTCCCGGGCCCGTGCGGGGCGCCTGCCGGCGCCCTACGACCAGGCCGCGACGAAGTACCCCACGCCGTACGGGGCGTCCTCGTACAGCAGGCGTCCGGTGAGGTCCGCGCCCTCGGCGGCGCCGGCCAGCACCTGCCAGGGGGCCCGGCCGGCGGCCTGGAGGTCGGCCGCGAGGGCGGCGTCGATACCGGCGAGCGCGGCCACGTCGGCGGCGCCCAGCGCGCGGGCGGCGGCCGCGTCGAAGGCCGCGGCGCGTTCGTCCAGGTAGCCGGGGGCCTTGAGGGTGCGGCATGCGCTGCCGTCCCCGAGGACCAGCATGGCCACCCGGTCGGCGGAGCGGCCCAGGTCCGCGCCGAGCAGGCCGCAGCCGCTCGGGGCGAGGTCCTCGGCGACGGCCACTCCGGCGACCGGGGCGGCCGACCAGCGGGCCCGGCCGAGCAGCCAGCCGCCCACGGCGAGGGAGGCCGGGAGGGCGGTCCCCGTGGCCCGGCCGCTCGGCGGCTCACCGGGGTCCGGGCCCAGGGTGACGGTCAGGTCCACGCCGAACCCGGCGAAGCTGCCGGGCGTGCCCTGGTCGTACCCACCGCCCTCGGCGGCGGCCCCGACCACGACGAGCAGGTCGGGCCGGGAGGCGGCGAGCACCGCGAGCGCGTCGGAGCAGGCGGTGCGGGCGTCGCCGAGTTCGGCGGCGGCGCCCGCGGCGACCTCCGGTACGAGCAGCGGCGGGGCGGGACAGACGGCAGCGGCTACGAGCATGATCCGCAGCCTAGGCCCTGTCGTCGAAGTGGCGCCGGTCAGGCCCGCGGTGTCCGGTGCTGTACGTCGCAAGGCGGAGGGACGCGACGGGTACTGGACGTACGCGGGCGCCCCGGCGACGCAGCGAGGTGCGGTGCCGGGCGCCGCGGGCCGGGCGGGACGTCGACGACAGGGCCTGGCCCGGCCGCCGCCCCGCGGCTCCGGGACCTCAGGAGGAGGCCGGCACCGAGCAGCCGGAGGCGACGGCCGGAAGGGGCGCCGGGACGCCCAGCGTCGGGATGCCGAGCATGACGCCCGCAGGCTGGGCGGGGGCGGCGTTGCGCTTCTCCCAGGCGTCGCCGGCGCGGGTGCGGCGCACCGTCGGCGTCGGGCCCTCGGCCAGCAGGTGGTGCGGGGCGGCGTAGGTGATGTCCACGGTGACCACGTCACCGGGGCGGACCTCCTGCTCCGGCTTGGTGAAGTGCACCAGGCGGTTGTCGGGGGCGCGGCCGGACAGGCGGTGCGTGGCGCCGTCCTTGCGGCCCTCGCCCTCGGCGACCATGACCTCCAGCGTGCGGCCGACCTGCTTCTTGTTCTCCTCCCAGGAGATCTCCTCCTGGAGGGCGACCAGGCGCATGTAGCGGTCCTGCACGACCTCCTTGGGGATCTGCCCGTCCATGTCGGCGGCGGGGGTGCCGGGCCGCTTGGAGTACTGGAAGGTGAAGGCGTTGGCGAAGCGGGCCTCGCGCACCACGTGCATCGTCTGCTGGAAGTCCTCCTCCGTCTCGCCGGGGAAGCCCACGATGATGTCGGTGGAGATCGCGGCGTGCGGGATGGCGGCGCGGACCTTCTCGATGATGCCGAGGAAGCGCTCCTGGCGGTACGAGCGGCGCATCGCCTTCAGGATCGGGTCCGAGCCGGACTGCAGCGGCATGTGCAGCTGCGGCATCACGTTCGGCGTCTCGGCCATCGCGGCGATCACGTCGTCGGTGAAGTCGCGCGGGTGCGGGGAGGTGAAACGGACCCGCTCCAGGCCCTCGATCTGGCCGCAGGCACGCAGCAGCTTGCTGAAGGCCTCGCGGTCGCCCAGGTCGGAGCCGTAGGCGTTCACGTTCTGGCCGAGCAGGGTGATCTCCGAGACGCCCTCGGCGACCAGGGCCTCCACCTCGGCGAGGATGTCGCCGGGCCGGCGGTCCTCCTCCTTGCCGCGCAGCGCCGGGACGATGCAGAAGGTGCAGGTGTTGTTGCAGCCGACGGAGATCGAGACCCAGGCGGCGTACGCGGATTCGCGACGGGTCGGGAGCGTGGAGGGGAACGCCTCCAGCGACTCGGCGATCTCGACCTGCGCCTCCTCCTGGATGCGGGCGCGCTCCAGCAGCACCGGGAGCTTGCCGATGTTGTGCGTACCGAAGACGACGTCGACCCAGGGGGCCTTCTTGACGATCGTGTCGCGGTCCTTCTGGGCGAGGCAGCCGCCGACGGCGATCTGCATGCCGGGGCGCTTGGTCTTCATCGGGGCGAGCCGGCCGAGGTTGCCGTACAGCTTGTTGTCGGCGTTCTCACGGACCGCGCAGGTGTTGAAGACCACCACGTCGGCGTCGCCGTCGGAGCCCTCGGGCGCCCGGACGTATCCGGCGTCCTCCAGCAGGCCGGAGAGCCGCTCCGAGTCGTGGACGTTCATCTGGCACCCGTAGGTGCGCACCTCGTAGCTTCGCTTCTCGTCCACTGCCTGGCTCCGGTCGCTGCTGGTCATGCAACAAGGGTAGGCGGTGGACGGGAGCCCTCCGGCCGCCGTGCGCCCGGTCCCCCCGCGGGAGCCGGCCGAACCGGAAGCACCCCAGGTCAAGGGCGTGAGCGGCGGTCCCGGGCGGGGTCCGCGGACGGCCCGCGCCGTGACAGGAGGGCGGCCGGGGTGGCAGGATCTCGGCCATGCCTCTCGTACCGCCCCGGATCAGCAGGCGCCACGCCCTGCGGGTCCTGGTGGCCGTACTCGTCGTGCTCGGTGCCCTCACATGGTGGCTGAAGCCTTTCGGGCCGTCGGAGCCGGAGGGCGAGCTGACCTTCAGCACGGGCGCGCGGACCGGTGTCTACCACCGCTACGGGCAGCTCCTGCAGCAGGCGCTCGGGCAGGACATGCCCGGGGTGGACGTCACGCTGGTGACCAGCGAGGGCTCGCAGGAGAACCTGAAGCGGCTGGCCACCGGCGAGGCGGACTTCACCGTGGCGACGGCGGACGCGGTCGCCAAGTACCAGCACGACGGCAGGCCCGGAGCGGACCTCCTGCGCGGATGCGCGCGGCTCTACGACGACTACGTGCAGCTGGTGGTGCCGGCCGGGTCGTCCGTGCAGTCGGCCCGGGACCTGCGGGGCAAGCGGGTGGCGATCGGCCAGCCCGGTTCCGGGGTGCGGCTCGTCACGGAACGGCTGCTCACCGCGGCCGGCATCGACCCCGTCCTGGACATCACGCCGGTGTCCATCGGCATCGACACCATGCCGACCGAGCTGGAGGCGGGCCGGATCGACGCCTTCTTCTGGTCGGGCGGCCTGCCGACGAACGCGGTGAAGGAGCTGGCGGAGCGCTTCGACATCCGGCTCGTCCAGCTCGGCGACCTGGTGGAGCAGCTCCAGGGCGGCGGCAGCCCGGCGCGCTACTACCGGACGGCCGTCATGCCGCAGGACGCGTACACGCGGGCGCGCAACACCAGCTCGGTGACCACCCTGGCCGTGCCGAACCTGCTGGTGACCACGGCCAGGACCGACCCCGAGCTGACCGAGCGGCTGACCCGGACGGTGATCGGCAGCCGCGACCTGGTCGGACGCGAGGTGCACGCGGCCCAGCTGGTGGACCTGCGGACGGCGATCTACACCGACCCGCTGGAGCTCCACGAGGGCGCCGGCCGGTACTACCGGTCCGTCAAGCCCTGACGCTCACGCCTCGGGCGAGGTCGCGGACACGGATACGGGCGAGGGCTCCGACACGGACGCGGGTGCTGACACGGGCGCGGGCGGGGCCGAGAGCATCGTCGCCGCCGCGGCCGCGCCGATCAGGCCCGCATGGGTGCCCAGGGTCGCCGGCACCACCCGGAGCCCCTGGACGAAGGAGAGCGTGGCGTACTGCGCGAGGTGGGTGCGGATCGGGCCGAAGAGGGTGTCTCCGGCGGCGGCCACGCCCCCTCCGATGACCGCGATGTCCGTTTCCACAAACGTGGCGCTGGCCGCGATGGCCGCGGCCAGGGCGCGGCCGGCGCGGTCGAAGGCGGCCAGGGCGATCGGATCGCCCTGCGCGGCCGCCACCGCCACCCCGGCCGCCGTGGCGTCGCGCAAGGTGTTCGCGCCGCCCGCGGCGCCTGTGCCGGAGCCCGCCGACGGGGTCCAGCCCTGGTCGAGGGCCCAGCGGGCGATCGCCGTGCCGGAGGCGATCGACTCGACGCAGCCGCGGCCGCCGCAGGCGCACGGCTCGCCGTCGAAGGCGACGCTGATATGGCCGATGTGGCCCGCGTTGCCGGTGGGACCGGGGTGGAGCCGGTTGTCGAGGATCAGGCCACCGCCGACGCCCGTGGACACCACCATGCACAGGGCGTTCGCGTACCCGCGGGCCGCGCCCAGCCAGTGCTCGGCCGCGGTCATCGCCACCCCGTCGCCGGCCAGCACCGTCGGCAGGTCCGCGCCGCGCGCCGCGAGCTCGGCCGCGACCCGCTCCTGGACCGGGAACTCCCGCCACGCGCCGATGTTGACCGGGCTGACCGTGCCCCGCGAGGTGTCCACCGGGCCCGCGCTGCCGATCCCGCAGCGGACCGCGGACGCCCACAGCGGCGACGCGGACAGGTCTGCGACGACCTCGGCGACCGCCGCCATGACGCCTTCGGCGTCCGCTCCGCGCGGGGTGGCGCGGCGGGTGGTGGCCGTCATCGTCCCGTCGGGGTGCACCAGCGCCCCGGCGATCTTCGTGCCGCCGATGTCGATCGCCACCGTCGGTCCGGGGGCCGCCTCGGCGGCGGGCGGTGTGGGCGACGGGGCGGTGGGGGTGATCACGGGGCGGCTCCAGGAAGGGGTCAGGAATCAGTATGCGCCGGGGGCGGTGCCGTGCTGTCGCGGGGCTCCAGGCGCGGCCGCTCGCTTTCGCGCACCCGGGGCGGGCCGCCGGCGAGAACGGACAGGAGTTCCTCGGCGGCCAGCCGCCCGAAGCCGGCCGTGTCACGGACGAGGGCGGTGAGGCGGGGGTGGGTGACCCGGCACAGCGCGGAGTCGTCCCAGGCCACGATCGACAGCCGGTCCGGTACGGGGATGCCCAGCTCGGCGGCGACCGCGCTGCCGGCCACGGCCATCACGTCGTTGTCGTAGACGAGCGCGGTGGGGGGCTGCGGCTCGGCGAGGACCCGGCGGGTGGCGGCCGCGCCCTCCGCGTCGGAGTAGTCGGTGACCACGGAGCGCACGTGGTCCGGGCCCAGCCCGCGCCGCAGGGCCTCGGACCGGAGGGAGTCCATCCGGCGGACCGTGTGCGCGAGACCGGGGAGCCCCGCGATGTGGACGATCCGGCGGTGCCCCAGCCCGTGCAGGTGGTCCAGGACCTGCGCCATCGCCCCCGCGTCATCGGCCCGGACCGCGGAGACAGGCGCCGGCGCGGGGGTGCGCGGGGAGCCGGGGACGGGCACGGAGCCGGGTTCCGGCGCGGGTGCGGGGACCGTCACGGGCCCGGCCGGCGGGCCGGGCTCGCCGATGGTGACCGCGGGCAGGCCCAGTTCCGCCAGCAGCGCCGGGCGCGGGTCCCCCGTACGCGGGTCGACGACGAGTACGCCGTCGACCCGGCGTTCGGCCCACCAGCGGCGGTAGACCGCGCATTCGGCGTCCACGTCCTCGACGACCTGGAACAGCAGGGCGGTCCGGGCGGCGGAGAGGACCTCCTGGATGCCGGAGACGAGCTGCAGGAAGAACGACTCGACGCCCAGGGTGTGCGCGGGGCGGGCCAGGACGAGTCCGACGGCACCCGAGCGTTCGCCGGAGAGCGCGCGGGCGGCGCTGTTGGCCTGCCAGCCGAGTTCCTCGGCGACGCGGCGGATCCGGGCCCGGGTGTCCTGCGAGACGCCCGGCCGGTCGTTGAGGGCGAAGGAGACGGCGCTCTCGGACACTCCGGCCCGTCGGGCGATGTCCTTGATCGTGGGTCTGCGGGCCATGGCCTGTCTCGTTCCTCCTTCGGCCGGTCCGGAACCGGGCGGACGGCAATGGCCGGACCGTACGCGATCCGGCCGCGGCGGGCAGCCCGGACGGCCCCATGCCTGCCACCGGGCCGCGCCACAGGCCCCGTCGGCGGACGGCCCGTCAACCTCCGCCCCCGGCCCGGTTCCCGGTGCGCGGCGTCGGCCGGGACGGTGCCGGGACTGACCGGAAATCCCCTGCTCCTTTCCGCACACTTCCCTGACCGCCGACTGAACTAAACCGCATTAGTGTCCGGCCAGTTCACCGCATGCTCCCCTTGCGGGGTCTGGGCTGAAGCGCATAAGTCGCGCCGCCGGAGGCCCTGTTGACTTTCCGCATCGGCGGCGGCAGTTTGTGGCCCGTCCGGTGAATTCGTATGCACCCCCAGAACCCCAGGACTCCTCGTGCAGGATCACGCGCTCCGCTTCGGTGCCAACTACACGCCGGCCCAGGGCTGGTTCCACCACTGGCTCGACTTCGACCTCGACGCGGTCAGGGCCGATCTCGACGCGATCGCCGCGCTCGGACTGGACCACGTCCGCGTCTTCCCCCTGTGGCCGGTCTTCCAGCCGAACCGCACGCTGATCCGGCCGCGCGCCGTCGAGCAGCTCGTCGCGCTCGCCGACGCGGCCGCCGAACGCGGCCTCGACGTCAACGTGGACGGTCTGCAGGGGCACTTGTCGAGCTTCGACTTCCTGCCCTCCTGGACCACGACCTGGCACCGGCGCAACATCTTCACCGACCCCGACGTGGTCGCCGGGCAGGAGGAGTACCTGCGCACGCTGGCCGCGGCCCTCGCCGACCGGCCGAACTTCCTCGGCATGACCGTCGGCAACGAGATCAACCAGTTCTCCGGCGCCCCGCACCCCGACCCCGACCGCATCACCCCCGCACAGGCCGCCCACTGGCTGGAGCGGATGCTCGCCGCCTGCGAACGGGGTGCGCCCGGACGCCTCCACCTGCACGCCGAGTACGACGCCGTCTGGTACCGGGACGGCCACCCCTTCACCCCCGCCCAGGCCGCCGGGCTGGGCGGGGCGACCGCCGTCCACTCCTGGGTGTTCGACGGCACCGCTCAGCGCCACGGCGCGCGCGGGACGGCGACCGAGCACCACGCGGCGTACCTGATCGAGCTCTCCAAGGCCTGGGCCGCCGACCCGCACCGCCCGGTGTGGCTCCAGGAGGCCGGCGCCCCGGCGCCGCTGATCGGGCCGGAGCAGGCGGCGCGGTTCACCGAGGCCACCGTCGTGAACGCGCTGGACTGCCCGGACCTGTGGGGCGTGACCTGGTGGTGCTCGCACGACGTGTCCCGGGAGCTCGCCGACTTCCCGGAGCTGGAGTACGGCCTCGGCCTGCTGACCAACGACGGCGCGGCCAAGCCGGCCGGCGCCGCCCTCGCCCGGATCGCCCGGGAGTGGCGCGGACGCGCGCACCGGCCCCCTCCGCGCTCCACCGCGCTCGCGGTGGACGTGGGCGGGGCGGAGGCGGCCCCGGGCCGCTCCGTGTGCGCCCCCGGGGGCGCCTTCTTCGACGCCTGGACCCTGCTGACGGACCGGGGGTTGCGGCCCGCGGTGGTGCTGGCGGAGCGCGCCGAGGACCCGGCCCATCTGGCGGCGCGCGGCATCACCGAGGTGCTGCGCGTACGCGACGTGGTGTGACCCGGCCCGAGCCCCCGTGATCCGACCCGACCGCTCGTGAGGAGCCCCCGCATGTCCGAGACCGACCGCGGCGTCGATCCCCGTACGCCGCCCGTCCCGTTACGGCCGACCCGGCGCAGAGTGCTGGCCACCGGGGCCGGCGCCGCCGCACTGCTGGGCCTGGCCGGCCGGGCCCGGGCCGCGACCCCCACGGGCCCGACGGCCCCCGCACCGATACCCGGGGCCGAGCCGGCCGGCCTGGCTCCGTACGCCTCCTACTGGTTCCCGGACTCCCTCCCGGCGGGCACCCCGGGGCCCGGGATCGTGTGGCGCTCGCTCAGCCGGTGGACCCCCGAGGACGACCCCGATCTGGCCCACAACACAGCGACCGTGCCGCTCGCCGAGCGGTTCACGCCCGTCCCGGCCAACAGGACCGCCCGCGCCGGCCAGGCCCGGATCTCCTCCCTCGTCTCGTTCGCCCCGACCGCCGGGAACCCTTCGCAGGGCTCTCCCACCGCGGACTACTACGCGCTCACGCACTGGGCGTACATCGACGAGCTGGTCTTCTGGGGCGGTTCCGCGGGCGAGGGGATCATCCTGGCCCCGAACGCGCCCGTGGTCGACGCCGCGCACCGCAACGGGGTCCGGGTGCTGGGCAACGTGTTCCTGCCGCCCGTGGCGTACGGGGGCGACCTCCGGTGGACCCACGAACTGGTGCGGCGCGATCCCTCGGGCCGCTTCCCGATCGCGGAGCAGCTCGTCCGGGTGGCGCGCGCGTACGGCTTCGACGGCTGGTTCGTCAACGCCGAGACCGACGGCGGCGACAGCGCGCTGGCCACCCGGATGCGGGAGTTCCTGCGGGCCCTGCGGGCGGCGGGCGCGCCGCACGGTCTGCGGATCACCTGGTACGACGCCATGAACAGCACCGGCCGGGTCGGCTGGCAGGGCGCCCTGAACGCCCTCAACCAGGAGTTCTACGAGGACCGGGCCGGGAAGGTGGCGGACTCGGTGTTCGTGGACTTCCGCTGGACCCCGGACACGCTGGCCTCCTCGGGCGCGCTCGCCGACCGGCTGGGCCGCTCGCGGTACGAGCTGTGGGCTGCGGTGGACACGGAGTCCCGGGGCTGGGATTCGGCCGTCCGCTGGGACGCGATCGTGCCGCGGACGCGCGACCACGTCGTCGGCTACGGCTTCTACCGGCCGGAGTGGACCCGCAACCACCTCACGGACCGCTCCCCCGGCGCCTTCCACCACGCGGACGACCGCTTCTGGACGGGCGAGTCCCTGGACCCGGCCCGGCCCGCGCCGGAGAGGTCCTGGCGGGCTCCCGCGACGGTCGTCGCCGACCGGTCCACGGTCTCCGGGCTGCCCTTCGCCTGTTCCTTCAACACCGGTCACGGGCTGCGCTGGTACGAGGACGGCGAGGTCGTCGCGGACATGCCCTGGAACCACCTGGGGCTCCAGGACCGGCTGCCGGGCCGCCGCTGGGTGGTGGAGACCGCCGGGCCTCGTCCCTCGGTCACCCTGGACTTCGCGGACGCCTGGCGCGGCGGTTCCAGCCTGCTGGTGTCGGGCGCCCCGACGGCCCCGGTGACCGTCGGGCTGCACGCCACGCGGCTGCCGCTGACCCGCGGGAGCGTCGTGGAACTGGTGCACGCGACCGGGTCGGGTCCGGTCACGGTCGAGGTCGGCGTGGCCACCCGGGAGCCCTCCGTCCCCGGCGGCCGGGTCCCGTACGTCTGGCTGCGGGCCGGGGGCACGGGCGCGGGGCCGGGCTGGCGCACGGCGCGGGCCGCGCTCGCACCGCTGGCGGGCAGGACCGCGTACGCCTTGGCCGTACGGCTCACCGCACCCGGGGGCGGGCCGCTGGTGTGGCGGCTCGGCGCCCTGTCGGTGCACGACGGCTCCGGCGGCCGGCGCCCGGCCCCGCCCACCGCGGCGGCCGTGGACGCCGCCGCCCGGCAGGACGGCCTGGCCTGGCTCCGCCTGTCCTGGCGGGCGGCGGCCGGTGGGGGCGGACGGCCGCGCCACTACGAGGTGCACCGGGTGCTGCCCGACGGCGGCCGCCGCTTCCTCGGCGGGACCTGCGGAACGGCGCTCTACCTCCCCGGGGTCCCGCGCGCCGGGCAGGAGGGGGCGGCCGTCTTCGAGGTACGGGCCGTGGACGAGCTGTACGCGCTGTCCGCGCCGGCCCGCACGACCCTGTCCTGGGAGCCTTAGCCGGCCCGGCGGAAGTCAGGAGGGCTCGGGGCCGGTGCGCGGGACGGTCACGGTCACCCGCAGCCCGTGCGGCGGGTTCGTCTCGTAGGAGAGGGTCCCGCCGCCCCCGGCGAGCAGGGCCCGGGAGATCGACAGGCCGAGTCCGGAGCCCTTGATGTTCTGGTGGCGGCCGCTGCGCCAGAACCGGTCGCCGACGCGCTGCAGCTCCTCCTCGGTGAGGCCGGGGCCGCGGTCGGCGACGACGACGCGGACCGTGCGGCCCTCGGCGGCGACCGACACCACGACCTCCTCACCCGCGGGGGTGAACTTCAGGGCGTTGTCGATGACGGCGTCGAGCGCGCTGGACAGGGCGATGGGGTCGGCCCAGCCGGTGACGGCGGTCCGGCCCGTCTCGGTGAGCCGTACGCCCTTCTCCTCGGCGTACGGCCGCCAGGCGGCGATCCGTTCCGCGGCCAGCGCGCCGATGTCGATGAGGCTGATCTCGGCGGAGGCGTGCTCGGCCAGCGCCAGGTCCAGGAGGTCGTCCAGGACCTGGGTGAGGCGTTTGCCCTCGGTGCGTACGGAGGCGATCTCCTCGTTGCCCTCGGGCAGTTCGAGGGCGAGCAGCTCGATGCGCAGGAGCAGTGCGGCGAGCGGGTTGCGCAGCTGGTGCGAGGCGTCGGCGACGAACGCCCGCTGCTGTTCCAGTGCCTCTTCGACGTTGTCGGCCATCTCGTTGAACGAGTGCGCCAGGCGCTGGAGTTCCGGAGGGCCGCTGGCGGCCGCGACCCGGGAGTTCATCCGGCCGGTGGCGATGCCGTGGGCGGCGGCGTCCAGGGTCCGTACGGGCTTGAGCACCCAGCTGGTGAGGCGCAGGGCGGCGCCGAAGGCGACGAGCATGGCGGCGGCGAGGCCGCCGGCGATGAGCAGCCAGCCCTTCAGGATCCGGCCGCGCATGAGGTCGGTCGGCGATTCGGTGGCGACGACGGCGACCACGTCGCCGTCGAGGACGACCGGTGAGGCGACGAGCAGCTTTCCGTTGGTCTGCCAGGGCCAGACCTGGGGCGGGTCGTGGCTGCGGCGCCCGGCGAGCGCCTCGCTGAAGGCCTTGCGGCCCTCACCGGATTCCGGGAGCCGCCACCAGCCCGGGGAGCGGACCATGGCGTTGTCGTCGCGGTTGAAGATGCCGACGCGGATGCCGTACAGCTCGTGGTAGCGGCCGAGTTCGTGCTGGAGGGTCTCCTCGCGCTCGTCCGCCCCGGTGGAGCCGGAGCCGCGGGCGTCGATGACGAACTGGGCGAGGGCGGCGAAGCGGGCGCTGTCGTCGATGCGGTCGACGACCACCCGCTGCTGCTGCCCGGCGGCGAGGCTCACGGCGAGCGGGAAGCCGAGCGCGAGGAGCGTGCCCGCCATCAGGATGACGAGCAGGGGGAGCAGACGGGCGCGCACGGCAGGAGGTTCCTAGGAGGCCGGGGCGACGAGCCGGTAGCCCACCCCGCGGACGGTCTCGATGAGGGCGGGCATGCGCAGCTTGGAGCGCAGCGAGGCGACGTGCACCTCGAGGGTGCGCCCGGTCCCCTCCCAGCTGGTGCGCCAGACCTCGCTGATGATCTGTTCGCGGCGGAAGACGACGCCGGGCCGCTGCGCGAGCAGGGCCAGCAGGTCGAACTCCTTGCGCGTGAGGGGTACGTCGGTGCCGTCCACGCTGACCCGGCGGGTGGGCAGCTCGATGCTGACGGGGCCGAGGATGACGGTGGCGGGTGCGCCGCTTGCGGCGGCGGTCTCCTCGGAGGCTCCGGTGCGCCGGGCGACGGCGTGGATGCGGGCGAGGAGCTCGCCGGTGTCGTAGGGCTTGACGACGTAGTCGTCGGCGCCCATGTTCAGGCCGTGGATGCGGGAGCGTACGTCGGCCCGCGCGGTGACCATGATGACGGGCGTGGCGGTGCGCTTGCGGATCCTGCCGCACACCTCGTAGCCGTCCTGGTCGGGCAGGCCGAGGTCGAGCAGGACCACGCCGAAGGGCGGGGCGCCGGCGGGCAGCAGTGCCTGGAGGGCCTCTTCGCCGTTGCGGGCGTGGGTGACCTGGAAGCCGTGCCGGGCGAGGATCGCGGACAGGGCGGCGGCGACGTGATCGTCGTCCTCGACGAGCAGCAGTCTCATGTCGTCCCCCTCTCCTCTTCTCTGTCGGTCGGCCCGTGCCCGGTCACGGTCACGGGCCGGGGGCCCTTGCGGTCCCTCGGCTCTCGCGGCTGGTCGGTGCCGCACGTGCGGCCGCAGAAATGGCCACCCTGCATCCACGCCCATGCGGCGTCCCACGTCAAGAGGGTTCCGCCGCGGCGCGCCTTCCGTTATGCACCCGGTACGCGCGCAAGATCGGCCACGCCGGGCCGCGCACGGAGCGTATCCGGAAGAGGCCGGATCGTTATGCTCAATTCTCCCTCAGATGTGATGACGTTGTGCGCGGCTCGTCACTACTGTCCTCCCAACCGAGGAGGACGGAGCTAGAAGCCGATGAGCGGAGTATCAGTGACCAAGGACGTTCAGGACGCGGCCGGTACCGCGGACGACCTGGTCGTGCTGAGCAACGTCAACAAGCACTTCGGCGCGCTGCACGTGCTTCAGGACATCGATCTGAGCATTGCCCGCGGCGAGGTGGTCGTGGTGATCGGTCCTTCGGGATCGGGCAAGTCCACGCTGTGCCGGACCATCAACCGCCTGGAGACCATTGACTCGGGCACCATCACGCTCGACGGCAAGGAGCTGCCCTCCGAGGGCAAGGCGCTCGCCCGTCTGCGTGCCGACGTCGGCATGGTGTTCCAGTCGTTCAATCTCTTCGCGCACAAGACGGTGCTGGAGAACGTCATGCTGGGCCAGCTGAAGGTCCGCGGGACGGACCAGGCAACGGCCCGCGCGAAGGCGGTGTCCCTGCTGGAGCGGGTCGGCGTCGGCACTCAGGCCGACAAGTACCCGGCGCAGCTCTCCGGCGGTCAGCAGCAGCGCGTGGCGATCGCCCGGGCGCTGGCGATGGAGCCGAAGGTGATGCTCTTCGACGAGCCCACCTCGGCGCTGGACCCGGAGATGATCAACGAGGTGCTGGAGGTCATGCAGCAGCTCGCCCGTGAGGGGATGACCATGGTGGTCGTCACCCACGAGATGGGCTTCGCCCGCTCCGCGGCGAACCGGGTCGTCTTCATGGCCGACGGAAAGATCGTCGAAGAGGCCACCCCCGAGCAGTTCTTCAGCAACCCGCGCAGTGATCGGGCGAAGGACTTCCTGTCGAAGATCCTGCACCACTGAGGTTTACGTCTGGTAGTCATCCGTATGCGGATCACTCCCGGAACGGTTCCTGTCGGCCGTGCGTGCGCCGTAAGCGTCGCTCGTCGTTCAACAACGTCTCATCCGAGGGAAGTTCACCATGAAGATCTCCAAGGCCGCTGCGGCCGCGGCCGTCGCCGTAGCCCTGTCCCTGACCGCGACCGCGTGTGGTGGTGGCGCGAAGGACACCGCCAGTGACGGTGGCGCGTCCGGTGGCGCCAAGAAGGACAAGATCGTCATCGGCATCAAGTTCGACCAGCCCGGTCTGGGCCTGAAGACCCCGGACGGCAAGTTCACCGGCTTCGACGTCGACGTCGCGACCTACGTCGCCAAGGAGCTCGGCTACGCGCCCGACCAGATCGACTTCAAGCAGGCGGTCAGCGCCGAGCGCGAGAACCTGATCTCGAACGGCGACGTCAAGCTGGTCGTCGCGACGTACACCATCAACGACAAGCGCAAGGCGAAGGTCGACTTCGCGGGCCCGTACTTCCTGGCCCACCAGGACCTGCTGGTCCGCGCCGACGACACCTCGATCACCAAGGCCGAGGACCTCAACAAGAAGAAGCTCTGCTCGGTCACCGGCTCCACGTCCGCGCAGAACGTCAAGACCAAGCTGGCCCCCGAGGCCGACCTGCAGGAGTACCCGGGCTACTCCGAGTGCCTGACGGGTCTGGAGAACAAGGCCGTCGACGCGCTGACCACGGACGGCTCGATCCTGGCCGGCTACGCCGCGCAGGAGAAGAACAAGGGCAAGTTCAAGCTGGCCGGCCTGAAGCTCAGCGACGAGCCGTACGGCATCGGCCTGAAGAAGGGCGACAAGGACCTGCAGACCAAGGTCAACGCCGCGCTCAAGAAGATGGTCGAGGACGGCTCCTGGCAGAAGGCCGTGGACGCGAACCTCGGCCCCGCCGGCTACAAGGCCGAGCCTGCCCCGCAGATCACCGAAGGCAGCTGATTCATCGGTGAGGAGCGTCGCCGCCCGCCTGCCGCGGGCGGCGGCGTACCTCACCGGCCATCCTGGGGAGAGCGCAGGGCATCGTGTTCGATTTTCTTGATTCCGGGCAGTACGACGTGCTCGGAGCCTTCTGGGTGACGGTACAGCTCACCCTCTATTCGGCGGTCGGATCTCTGATCTGGGGCATTTTGCTGGCGGGCATGCGGGTCAGCCCGGTCCCGCTGATGCGGGCCTTCGGCACCGCGTACGTCAACACCGTGCGCAACACGCCGCTTACCTTGCTGGTCCTCGGCTGCTCGCTGGGCCTGTACCAGACCCTCGGCATCAACTTGGGCGGCGACACCTCCAAGGAAGCCGGCTTCCGGCTCGCGGTGCTCGGCCTGATCGCCTACACCGGCACCTTCGTGTGCGAGGCCCTGCGTTCCGGCATCAACACCGTGCCCGTCGGCCAGGCCGAGGCGGCCCGCGCACTGGGGCTGAGCTTCTTCCAGGTACTCCGCCTGATCGTGCTCCCCCAGGCCTTCCGGGCGGTTGTCGGACCGCTCGCCAACGTACTGATCGCCCTCACCAAGAACACCACCGTGGCGGCGACCATCGGCGTGGCCGAAGCGGCCTTGCTGATGAAGGAAATGCTGGAGAACGAGGCGGACGCGCTCTTCGCGGTGTTCGGGGTCTTCGCCCTCGGCTTCGTCCTACTGACCCTGCCCACCGGCCTGCTGCTGGGCTGGGTGGCCAAGCGAGTGGCGGTGAAGCGATGACCTCCGTTCTGTACGACACGCCCGGCCCCAAGGCCAAGGTCCGCAACTGGATCTACACCGGCGTCTTTCTCGTGCTCGTCGGGCTGGCCCTGTGGTGGGTCCTCGCCCGCATGGCGGAGAAGAACCAGCTCGACGCCGACAAGTGGACGCCGTTCGTCACCGACAGCCAGATCTGGACGACGTTCCTGCTGCCCGGCCTCGGCGAGACGCTCAAGGCCGGTCTGATCGCCATGGTGATCGCCCTGCCGCTGGGCGCGATCCTCGGCATCGCCCGGCTCTCGGACCACGCGTGGGTGCGCGTGCCGGTGGGCGCGGTCGTGGAGTTCTTCCGCGCCATCCCGGTGCTCATCCTGATGATCTTCAGCTCGGCGCTGTACGTGATGCTCGGGACCGTCAGTTCCGATCTGCGGCCGCTGTACGCCGTCGTGACGGGCCTCGTCCTGTACAACGCCTCGGTCATCGCCGAGATCGTCCGGGCCGGCATCCTGTCACTCCCCCGCGGCCAGTCCGACGCGGCCAAGGCGATCGGCATGCGCAAGGGCCAGACCATGCTGTACGTCCTGGTCCCGCAGGCCGTCACGGCCATGCTGCCCGCGCTGGTCAGCCAGCTCGTGGTGATCCTCAAGGACACGGCACTCGGCGGCGCCTTCCTGGGCTTCGCCGACCTCATGTCGATGAACCGGCAGATCTCCGCCAACTACAGCAACACCATCGCGACCATGTTCGTGATCGCCCTGATCTACATCGCGGTGAACTTCGCCCTCACCACCCTGGCCTCCTGGCTGGAGAAGCGGCTGCGGAAGTCGAAGAAGGGCACCGGCGCCGTCGTCGAGGGCGACGTGGCCGAGGTCGACGCGGGCGGCGCGGCCGGCGTGGGCAAGGCCCCCTGACGGGACGGAATGACCGGTAGGGGCCGCCGCTCACAGGCGGCGGCCCCTACCGTTCCTGACTCATATTCAACAGCATGGCACATGTGGTGCGGCGGATCTCATCCGCCGCACCACATGGCGTTTGCGGGCTCTGCACTCAGGACAAATACCGGAAACCTACAGCTGCACACGTCACGCACTGCGGCGCTTCGACAGGCCGACAAACGCCGCAGGCGGCATGTTGGCAGCAGTTGGGTCCGCCATTCGGTCGATCAGTACGACCTCGTCCAGACGCCGCCGCTCTTGACCACAGTGAGCGGCGGGCAGAAGACAAGGGACCTGCCACTGGTCACCCAAGCCCTGTCACGAGTGACATCGAGGCCACCGTGGAGAGGCACGCATGTCACTGAGGCCTTCCACCTGCCGCCATTGCCCTGACGACAATCGGCGTACCAGCCGTTGTCATTCTTGGCATCCTCACATCCGGTCGGCCAGCCTGCAGGAGCCGCAGTGGCCGTACCTTGGAGCCCCAGAACCGCCACCGCCATGGCAGCCGGCAACGCCGCGTAAAGCTTCCTCAATTCCTCTTTCCTTTCCCGATGGGAGCGGCTGTTATCAGCCGTTGTTGCGGACGGACGTCTGGATCCCTGCAGACTTGGCCTTGGACGAACCCATGCAGTACGCGATGGAGTCACCCCACTGCCGCCACGGGCCGAAAGAGTCCAGCACGGACCCGTCACCCTCCTCGCATAAGACGTAGGAGCGATAAGAACCGCCGTTGTGGCTTCCGCAACTCGCAGCCGCCCCCCACTTACCGGTGACCTCATAGCGGCAATTGGTAGGCCGAGCCGTGACACCGGACTCGGAAGCCGACGCAGTCGATCCGGCGGCGAGCGAGGAGAGGCCGATCAACAGCGCTCCCAGCACAGGCGCGACGACAGTCCGCCCAGCGCGACCACTCTTCAGCAAAATCTTCACCCATCTCTCTTTGCGAAATCATCGAGGCGTCGCCCGACGGGACGACAGGGCATGACTTTTACACGCCACACCACCCCCGCATACGAGGGACGCATTCCCACCCCCGCACAGTCACGACAATTCCATGCGCAACGAAGCCCAGCAAGCAAGATATCGAACATCTGAGGAACACTTGAGCATCGCGCCATCCAGGGGAGGGAATAGATGGGCAAACCATGATATAGAGGCGAGGCGAATCGCGATGCACAGAAACAAATCCCGGCCACCCTGGCCGGATGTAGGGAAATGGAAATTCAGCCACCTGCGGCCGAAATCGCGAACCGTGGAATTTCAGCCGCAATGCGCCTGGAATCCGCCGAGCCCCTGCGCCTGATCACGGCCGGGTCGGCGGCCAAGCCGACATCGCCGACCACGCAGGTGTCAGCACCTCGTCCTGACGCGCACGGCATGATCACCACTCCTGCGAGCCGGGGCAGCCGGGTGTCCGCGGCCAGGAGTCCGTATCGGTCCGTTACTGGATGGGGAACCGGTGTCACTTGACGCAGACACCTCCAATGGGTTGCATACTTCTGTGATCACATACCGGACATCGGGAGCCGCGCCATGGACCCGGTGATCGTCGTCGGCGCGGGGCCCGTCGGGCTGTCCCTGGCCCTGGCCCTCGCGGGTGCGGGCGTGCCCTCCGTCGTGCTCGACGAGCGGCCCGGCAAGGACGAGGTCCGGCCCGCCCGTACGGTCGTCCTGCACGCCGACACCGCGGCCATGGCGCACCGGCTGGGCTGTACGACGCTGCGCGACGAGGGGGCGTACTTCGCCGCCTGGCGCACGATGCGGCGCGGGCGTGACGCCCACCGGCTCACCTTCGAGGACCACCCGGCCCCCCTGCACGTCCCGCAGCACGCCCTGGCGCGCGGACTGCGCGACGCCGCCGCGACGCACCCCCTCGTCCAGCTGATCCGCGACAGCCGGCTGGACTCCCTGGAACAGGACGACCGCGGCGTCACCGCGCACACCCGGGGCGCCGAGACCACCTGGTGGCGCGGGAGTTACCTGGTCGGCTGCGACGGGGCCCGCTCCACCGTGCGCAAGCTGCTCGGCATCCGCTTCCCGGGCCGTACGGCCGTCGAGCGGCACGCCGTGGCGGCGCTGCGCACCGAACTGCCGTGGCCCGGCGAGGCCCTGCTGCAGCGCGGCGGAGGGCAGGAAGTCACCTCGCGGCCGCTGCCCGACGGGGTCTGGCGGCTGGACTGGCTGCTCCCGGCCCGCGGCGAGCTGGTGACCCCCGACGCGCTGGTCACCCTGATCCGCGACACGCTCGCCCAGTGGTGCGGCGGTACGACTCCCCCGTACGACCTGCTCGACACCGGCGTGCACACCCTGCACCACCGGCTGGCCCGGCGCTGGCGCGACGGACGGGCCTTCCTCGCCGGCGACGCCGCGCACCTGCTGGGCGCACTCGGCACCCAGGGCGTCGAGGAGGGCCTCCGGGACGCCGAGAACCTGGCGTGGAAGCTCTCCCTGGCCTGGCACCACGGTGCCTCCGAAGCCCTGCTCGACAGCTACGAGGGCGAACGGCGCACCGCGGTGGCCTCCCGGCTGCGCGCGGCCGACCAGGCCATGCCGGCCCTGCGGTCCGGGGGCGGCCTGCGCACCTACCTCCCCGGGGCCTCGCGTTCCGCAGAATCCCTCCTGACCGACGGTCACCTGGGGCGGGGGCCGCTGGGCGGGCAGCCGGCGTACGCCCCGCCGGTCGCCGTACGCGAGGTGCCGACCGACACGGAACCGGGCGGTCCGGTGGCGAACGTCCCGGTCACCGCGCCCGACGGGGCGACCGTGCCGCTGCGCGACCTGCTGGGTCAGGGCCGGCTGCTGGCGGTCCTGGTGGCCCCGGGCACCGGGGTCTGGGACCGGCGCCACTGGCTGGGCGCCGGGCTGATGCCCCGCCTGGCCGCGGCCGTCAGCGCCCTGCCCGTCCGCACCGACCTGCTGGTCGCGGACAGCTACCCGGGCGCGCCGGCGCACACCGTGCTGCTGGTGCGGCCGGACGGACACCTGGCGGCGACGTTCGCGGGGGTCCGCCCGGCGGAGCTGTACGAGGCGGCGGACGCGATCCGGGCCGGCGCTCCCGCGTCCCGGGTGCCCGCGCCGGTGCCCTCGCCGGCGCCGACCGTGGTGATCGATTGACCGTGTGCTGACCCGCGTGGTTCACTCGCGCAATGACCGGCAACGACGTACGCCTGTGGCGGAGGGTCCATATGGACCTGCTCCGCTACGCGGGCTGCGTGTGTCGCCCTTCCTGCTGATTCGCCCTTCCCTCCGCGCGCCCCGTGCCGTCCGCCGGCCTGCGCGCATTTTCCGCGAACCCAGGAACGGTCACCTTCCATGTCTGCACCCGCACCCGCGTACACCCCTGACTCCGTACGGGCCGGGGGCCCCTCGGCCACCGAACTCCTCGACTTCGCCCTCCGAACCGCCGCCGACCCCGACGTCGTGGCCTCGCTGCCGCTCGATCCCGAGGGCCGCACCTGGATCCGCCTCGAGGGGCCCGGCGGCAGCGAGGCCTGGCTGATCGGCTGGCCGCCGGGCACCGGCACCGGCTGGCACGACCACGCCGAATCGCTCGGCGCGTTCGCGACCGCCCGCGGCCGGCTCACCGAACGCTCGCTGGCCGTGCGCCTGCCCTCGGAGGGCTGGCGGTCGCTGGAGCTGGCCCCCGGCGTCGACCGCAGCCGCACGCTGGCGGCGGGCGGCGGCCGGGCCTTCGGCCGTCACCACGTGCACGAGGTCCTCAACGAGTCCCCGGACGAGCATGCGGTCTCGGTACATGCCTACTACCCGCCGCTCCCGCTGATCCGCCGGTACAGCCGCAGCGGGCCGGTGCTGCACCTGGAGCAGGTCGAGCGTCCGGCGGACTGGCAGTGAGCGCCCGTCGCGGACCAGTCACCCCGGTCGGCATCGACGAGCTGCTGGAGCGCGTCCGGGCGGGGTACACCCGGGTCGACGCGCAGGAGGCGTACGCGGCCTGGTCGGCCGGGGCGCTCCTGGTGGACATCCGCTACCAGGCCCTGCGGGAGCGGGACGGCCTGATCCCGGGAGCGCTGGTGGTCGAGCGCAACGAGCTGGAGTGGCGGCTGGATCCGACGGGCAGCCACCGCGCCGCCGAGGCCACCGGCCACGACCTGCGGGTGGTGGTGATCTGCAACGAGGGCTACGCGTCCAGTCTCGCGGCGGCCTCGCTGCACGCCCTGGGCCTGCACCGCGCGACCGACCTGACCGGTGGCTTCCAGGCCTGGAAGTCGGCGGGCCTGCCCGTCGTCCCGGGCAGCGAGCCCCCGACGGCGGCGCCGCGCCCGTGAGCGTGCCGGGGCCGCACCGCCGTCGCGGTGCGGCCCCGGGGCTCACCCCTTCGCCGTGGCGTGCTCCACCGGAGCCACCCGCAGCGCCACCCGGCCGGGGAGGGCGGTGGCCGCCAGGGCCAGCAGCCCGGCCAGGCCCACCACCGTCGCGTACCCGACCGGAAGCACCGCCGGGGCCGCGACGCCCGTCATGCCCACGCTGAACGCGGTCAGTACGGCCAGTGCGATCCCCGACCCCAGCACCGTGCCGATCAGGAGCACCGCCAGGGCCTCGGTCCGCAGCATCCGCAGGACCTGTCGCCGCTCGGCGCCGGCCAGCCGCAGCATCGCGAACTCCCGGAAGCGTTCGGCGGTCGACATCACGAGCGTGTTCACCACCGAGACGGCGGTGAAGGCCAGGACGAGTCCCATGGCGAGGAGGTTGATCTCGGCGCCGGCGTCCTGGCGCTCGGCCCGTGCCCCGTCGGCCTGTGCCGCGGACAGCACCACCGCTCCGGGGACGTCCCGGACCGCGGCGGCCAGCTGCTCCCGCCCCACGCCCGAACCGGGTTCGGCCGCCACGAGCACGCCGCTCGCGAGCGGATTGTCCATGTGTGCCGCCACCAGGTCGTGCGGCAGCGTCAGGTCGCCGAAGCCGAGGCCGCGCGCGTACACCGCCGCGACCGTGAGCGTGACCGGGGTGCCGTCGCCGAGCGTCAGCGTCAGCGGGCTTCCCGGCGCGAGCCCGAGCCGGGCGGCGGCGAGTTCGCTGACCGCCGCGGTGCCCTCCCCGAAGCCGGCCAAAGTGCCGCCGGTCACCCGGGGGTCCCACGTACGGGTCAGTCCGGCCGGGGTCACGCCTTGGGCGGCGTACTTCGCGAGCCCCACCCGTACGGAGGTGTGCACGGTCTCGGTGGCCGCCGCGACCCCCGGGGTGCGCCGGACCCGCTCGGCGGCCTCCCGGGTGACCCCGGGCCCCTGCGCGCTCAGTACCCAGTCGGCCCGGATGCCGTCACGGGCCTGGGTACGGGCGGCGTTCCCGAGGGTCGGGGTGACGAAGAGCACGGTGCAGGCCATGCCGATCAGCAGGGCGAGAGGGGTGACCGCCGAGGCCATCCTCGTGGCGTTGCCGCGCAGGTTGGCCGTGGCCAGGTGGCCGCCCGGCCCGGCCAGTCGCAGCGGACCGGCGAGCAGCGCGGTGGCGGACCGTACGAGCAGGGGTCCGAGCAGGGAGACCGCGCCGGCCAGGACCACCACGGCGAGGAAGGTGACGGGGGTCGACGCGGGTTCGGTGCGCAGCGAGCCCAGTACGACAACCAGCACCGCCCCGGCGGCCAGCAGCAGCGTCCCGGCGACAGCGCGGAGCCGGCCCGTCCGGCGCCGTTCGACGGCGGCTTCGCTCAGTGCCTCGGCCGGGCGGATCCGGGCGATGCGGCGCCCGGTGATCCGTGCGGCGGCCCAGGAGCCGAGCAGACCGGCCGCGACCGCCGCGCACATCGGGAGGACGCCGGTGGTGCGTTCCAGGGCGCCGGGGACGACCCCGCCGGCGACGAAGCAGCCGTGCAGCCAGGCGGCGAGCGGCAGTCCGGCCAGGGCGCCGGCGGTCCCGGCGGCCAGGCCGACGAGCAGGGCCTCCCGCCCGATCATCCGCCGCAGCTGGCCGGGGGTGGCGGCGATGGCCCTGAGCAGGGCGAGTTCACGGTGGCGCTGCTGGACGGAGAGCGCGAAGGTGCCGGTGACGACGAGGATCGCGACGAGCAGGGAGGTCCCGCCCATCGCGCCGCCCATGGAGACCAGCTTGGTCCGGGCTCCGGCGGCGTCCGGGAACTCCGCCGGTCCGCGGTCGTCCCCGGTGGCGACCTGTGCCGTCGTGCCCGCCAGGGCCCGCTCGACGCGGGCGGCGAGCTCGGTGGCGCCGATGCCGGGGGCGGGCAGCACGCCGATGGCGCTGACCTGTCCGCCGCGGGCGGAGAGCCGGCGGGCCTCGTCGTCGCTGAAGAAGAGCGCGCTCTGGTGGGTCAGGTCGCCGCGGGGCGTGTGCGCGATGCCGCTGACCCGGTAGGTCCGGGGCTCACCGGTGGACTGCACGGTGAGCTCGGAGCCGGGCCGCAGCCCGGCGCGGGCGGCCAGCGCGCGTTCGACGACGATCTCGTCGGCGTTCCGGGGCGGCTGCCCGTCGGCGATCGTGAAGGGGGTCAGGGGCGCGGAGCTCCAGGCATGCCCGTACGAGGGCCTGCGTGCGCCGGAGTCCCCGGTCAGGGGGACGGCCTGGAAGGTGAGCTCGGGCACGACCCGCTCGACGCCGGGGACGGCGCGCACCGTGTCGGCGGTGGCAGCGGGCAGCCAGGCCCGCTCGGCGACGGGCTTGGCCTTGTGCTTGGTCTTCGTCCCGCCCTTCTTCTCCTTGACCGTGGTCTCGCGGACCATCCGGTCGGCGGAGACGAGGACCGGGGCCGCCGCGTAACGCTCGGTGCGGATCGTGCCGCGGAGTCCCGTTTCGAGGAGGGTGCCGCAGGCGGTGATGAGAGCGGTCGCGCACAGCAGTGCGACGAAGGCTCCGAGGAATCCGGCCTTGCGGTGCCTGACGGTCTGAAGGGCGTAGCGCAGCATCATGGCGCCCACTCTGCTGCGCGGGGCTCCTGCGGGCACTGGAGTCGCCCGGCGTCCCGGCCCGGGGGCTGCCCCCACCCCGGGCCCTCGGGCTCACTCCCCCGCGTACCCGAGGTCGTCGGCGTCCTCGCCCTCCGCCTCCAGGGCTCGGCGGACCACGCGCAGGGCCATGCCTTCCGGGTACCCCTTGCGGGCCAGCATCCCGGCCAGGCGCCGGATCCGCTTGTCCCGCTCCAGGCCCCGGGTGGAGCGGAGCTTGCGCTCCACGAGCTCGCGGGCGGTCTGCTCCTCCTGGTCGGAGTCCAGCTGTCCCAGGGCCTCCTCCACGAGGGTGGCGTGCACCCCCTTGGTCCGGAGCTCCTGGGCGAGTGCCCGGCGGGCCAGGCCCCGGCCGCGGTGGCGGGACTCGACCCAGGCTCCGGCGAACGCGGCGTCGTCGATCAGGCCCACCTCCTCGTACCGGGAGAGGACCTCCTGCGACACCTCGTCGGGGATGCCCCGCTTGTGCAGGGCGTCCGCGAGCTGACGCCGGGTGCGCGGGCTCCCCGTGAGCAGGCGCAGGCAGATCGCCCGCGCCTGCTCCTCGGGGCTCTGGGGCGGCAGCTCCTGGCGGCCCTCACGGCCTCCTCGGCTCCCGCCGCCCCCTTCCTGCTCGCGCATGGATCAGCTCTTGGCCACGGCGGCCTTGGCCGTCGTCTTGGCCTTCGACGCGGGGGCGGGAACCGCCGCGGCGTCGGCGGGGGCGGCGGCAGCAGCGGCACCGGCCGCGTCGTCGCCGTCCTTGCGGGCGCCCACGCCCAGCTTCTCCTTGATCTTCCGCTCGATCTCGTTCGCGAGATCCGGGTTGTCCTTCAGGAAGTTGCGGGCGTTCTCCTTGCCCTGGCCGAGCTGGTCGCCCTCGTACGTGTACCAGGCACCGGCCTTGCGGATGAAGCCGTGCTCCACGCCCATGTCGATCAGGCCGCCCTCGCGGCTGATGCCCTGGCCGTAGAGGATGTCGAACTCGGCCTGCTTGAACGGCGGCGCGACCTTGTTCTTTACAACCTTGCAGCGGGTGCGGTTGCCGACCGCCTCCGTGCCGTCCTTCAGGGTCTCGATGCGGCGGATGTCGATGCGCACCGAGGCGTAGAACTTCAGCGCGCGGCCACCGGTCGTGGTCTCCGGCGAGCCGAACATCACGCCGATCTTCTCGCGGAGCTGGTTGATGAAGATGGCGGTGGTCTTGGACTGGTTCAGCGCACCGGTGATCTTCCGGAGCGCCTGGCTCATCAGGCGGGCCTGCAGACCCACGTGCGAGTCGCCCATCTCACCCTCGATCTCGGCGCGCGGCACGAGGGCCGCCACGGAGTCGATGACGATCAGGTCGAGGGCACCGGAGCGGACGAGCATGTCCACGATCTCCAGCGCCTGCTCACCGGTGTCCGGCTGCGACAGGATGAGGTTGTCGGTGTCGACGCCGAGGGCCTTCGCGTACTCGGGGTCGAGCGCGTGCTCGGCGTCCACGAAGGCGACGGTGCCGCCGGCCTTCTGCGCGTTGGCCACGGCGTGCAGGGTCAGGGTCGTCTTACCGGAGGATTCCGGCCCGTAGATCTCGACGACGCGGCCGCGCGGCAGACCGCCGACGCCCAGGGCGATGTCCAGCGCGGTCGACCCGGTGGAGATGACGTCGATGGGGTCGTTCGGCTTGTCGCCGAGGCGCATGACCGCGCCCTTGCCGAATTGCCGTTCAATCTGTGCGAGAGCGGCGTCGAGAGCCTTCTCGCGGTCGGTGCCTGCCATGGGTTCCACCCGGTTTGCTTGAGTCGATCGCTTCACGCCATTGACGCTAATGCCTGCCACTGACAATGCGCCTCCACGACCGGTTCGGCTGTGGATAACTCATCAGAATGGATGTTCGATTTCCCTGTCAAGCTCGCCACGCCAGAGCGCTATGCCCAGGTTGCGTAGATATCCTATGAAGTGTGATCGAGTCTGGACGGCCACGACTTCGTAGGCGCCCCGGCCCGGGAAGATTCGTGCGGCTGTCGCCGGTCATCCTGACCGTCGTCATCGCCAGCCTGGCATACAACACTCCGCCGGAGATGGCCTTCAGCCGCCTCCTGCCCGCGGCTCCGGCCCTCGCCGCCGCCATGTGGCCGGTGCTCCCCACCGTCCTGCTCGGGACCGTCTGCCTCATCCTGATGATCGGCCTGAGCTTCGTCTTCCCCGACCTGGGGACGTGGTGGACCGCCGCGGGCATCATCGCGGTCACCGTGGCCGCCGCGTACGGGAGCCATGTCCGGCTCCAGCGGGAGCGCACGCTCTTCCAGGTACGGCTCGTCGCCGACGCGGCGCAGCAGGTGGTCCTGAGCCCGATGCCGCGCCGCCTCGGCCGGCTCGAGATCGAATCGCTGTACCTCGCGGCCGCGGCGGAGGCCAGCATCGGCGGGGACTTCTACGAGGTGGCCGACACCCCGCACGGGGTCAGGCTGCTCATCGGTGACGTGCGCGGCAAGGGGCTGCCCGCCGTGGGGGCCGCCGCCGCGATCGTCAACGCCTTCCGGGAGGCCGCCTACGGCGAGACCGACATGGTCGAGGTCGCACGCCGGCTCGACGCCAGCAGCATGCGCTACAACGCCGCCTTCCCCCCGGAGGGGCCGATGGAGCGCTTCGCCACGGCTCTGCTCGTGGAGATCCCGCACGAGGGGAAACGCATCGACATCCTCAACTGCGGACATCCCCCGCCCATGCTCCTGACCCACGACGGGCTCCGCACCCTGGAGTCGGCCACCCCGTCGCCGCTGCTCAGCCTCGCGGACCTGATCGGCGACCGGTACAGCATCGACAGCTTCGACTTCGCCCCCGACGACCTGTTGCTGCTCTACACCGACGGGATCGCCGAGGCCCGTGCCCGCGACGGCGAGTTCTTCCCGCTGGCGGCCTGGATGGGCCGGCAGCCCCGGACACCGCCCCAGGAACTGCTCACGACCCTCCACCGCGACCTCCTCCACTACAGCAGGGGACGCCTCGACGACGACATCGCGGCCCTCGCCGTACGCCTGCGCGCACCCGCGCCGCAGGGCACGCAATCCCGGTGAACGGCCGGCGCCGGGAACCTACGATCGCCTCATGATCGAATTCCTGTATCCGCCCAAGCCCCGCCCCGGGGACCGGATCGCGGTCCTGTCCCCCTCGTCCGGGCTGCCCGGCCTCTTCCCGCTCCCCCACGAGCTGGGGCTGCGCAGGCTCCGTGACGACTTCGGGCTGGAGCCGGTGGAGTACCCGACGACGCGGAAGATGGGCGCGCCACCCGAGGAGCGGGCCGCGGACATCCACGCCGCCTTCGCCGACCCCGGCATCAAGGCGGTGATCGCCAGCATCGGCGGCGACGACCAGATCACCGTCCTCCCCCACCTCGACGGCGACCTCCTGCGCGCCCACCCCAAGCCGTTCTTCGGCTACAGCGACAACACCAACCTGCTGCTGTTCCTGCGGAACCTGGGCATCGTCGGCTACCACGGCGCCTCGGTGATGGTGGAGCTCGGCCGGCCCGGCGCGATGCACCCGGCCACCACCGCCTCCCTCCGGGCGGCGCTGTTCACTTCGGGCCCGTACGAGCTCAGCCGCTCCGGCGAGTACGGGGACCTCGACCGCCCCTGGGACGACCCGCGCACCTTCGACTCCGAGCCGCCGATGGAACGCTCCTACGGCTGGACCTGGCACAACGACGACCGGGTCGTCGAGGGGGCCGGCTGGGGCGGCAACCTGGAGATCCTCTCCTGGATGCTGGCGGCCGACCGCGCGGTGCTGCCCGCCGACGCGTACGCCGGCGACGTGCTCTTCCTGGAGACCTCCGAGGAGATGCCGCGCGCCGAGGAGGTCTACCGGATGCTCCGGAACATGGGCGAGCGCGGCCTGCTGCGGCAGTTCCCCGCGCTGCTGATGGGCAGGGCGAAGAGCTGGTCGTTCGAGAACCGCTTCGACGCCGGGCGGAAGGAGCGCTACCGCGAGGAGCAGCGCGAGGCCGTGCTGCGCGCGCTGCGGCAGTATGCCCCCGGCACCATGGCGGTCTTCGACGTGGACCTCGGGCACACCGACCCGCAGCTCGTGATCCCCGTGGGCGGGCGGATCCGGGTGGACGGACCGGCCCGGCGGATCACGGTCACCTACTGAGGCGCCTGCCGCCGGGCCCGGGCGAGAGCGCGACGCCGAGCGAGTCGGCGGCGAAGGGCTTCGGTGCGCCCTCCTGGTAGAAGACGTCGAGTTCCGTGACCGTGAAGCCGGCGGCGGTCAGCAGGCCGACGACCGGCCGGGTGAGGTGGCACCCGCCGCTGAGGCGCTTGTGCAGCGGTTCGATCCGGTACTGCCAGTGGCGCACCCGCCGGTCCTGCTCCGGCGCCAGGCCGTGTTCGACGAAGTGCAGGGCGCCGCCGGGCTTCAGGACGCGCCGCACCTCGCGCAGGACCACCAGGGGGTCCGGGATCGTGCACAGCGTCCACGTGGACAGGGCGGCGTCGAAGGTGCCGTCCTCGAAGGGCAGCGCCCGGCCGTCCGAGCCCGCCCGCCGTACCGGCACCCGCGAGGCCCGTACATGGTCGGCGGCGAGCCTCCACCCCAGGTCGGAGGGTTCGATCGCGGCCACGCCGGTGACGCCGGGCGGGTAGAAGGGGACGTTGTGGCCGCTGCCGAAACCGACCTCGACGACCTCCCCGGCCAGGCCGGCGCAGACGCGCCGCCTGAGCGGCCGGGTCGTCCGCACCCCGCACGCGGCATCGACGATCCGCGGCACGATCCGTTCGGCGTAGAACCCCATCGCAGCCTCCGTGTCCGTGCCTCCAGCTTGACACCGGCCCGGCGACGCCGGGAAGCGGGCGCCACGGGGGTGACAACCTGAGGTTGACACCCTCTCGACTGTCAACCTAGGGTTGCACCTATGACGAACCCTTCGGTGGAACCCGTTCGCATGACCAATCCGGTACGCCTCGACGACCTGATCGAGGCCATCAACAAGGTCCACACCGACCCCCTGGAGCAGCTCAGCGGCGCCGTCGTCGCCGCGGAGGCCCTCGGGGACGTCGCGGATCACCTCATCGGCCACTTCGTCGACCAGGCCCGCCGATCCGGCGCCTCCTGGACCGACATCGGCCGCAGCATGGGCGTCACCCGCCAGGCGGCCCAGAAGCGCTTCGTGCCCAAGGCCGACAAGGAGGGCTCCGACGCCCTCGACCCCAACGCGGGCTTCGGCCGCTTCACCCCCCGCGCCCGCAACGTGGTCGTGACCGCGCAGAACGAGGCCCGCGCCGCCGGCAACACCGAGATCCGCACCGAGCACCTGGTCCTGGGCCTGGTGGCCGAGGCGGACGGTCTCGCGGGGCTCGTCCTGCGCGCCCAGGAGGTCTCGCCCGAGGACGTACGGGCCGCCGCGACCGCGGCACTCCCGCCCGCCCAGGACGAGCTCCCCGCCCTCGTCCCCTTCGACGCCTCGGCGAAGAAGGCCCTGGAGCTGACCTTCCGTGAGGCCCTGCGCCTGGGCCACGACTTCGTCGGCACCGAGCACATCCTGCTCGCGCTCCTGGAGCTGGAGAACGGCGAGGGTGTCCTGAGCGGCCTCGGCCTGGACAAGGCCGGCGCCGAGGCGACCGTCAGCGAAGCCTTGGCAGCCGTACTCGGCGACGCGGACGGGAAGTAGAGGAGTCCGCGTCCCGCGTCAGCTCGTAGCGCTTGACGTAGGCGCCGAGGAAGGCCTGCAGCGTGGCGACGGCCGGGATCGCGATCAGCGCCCCGACCGCGCCCAGCAGGGCGGTGCCCGCGATGACCGATCCGAAGGCCACCGCGGGATGGATGTCGACGGTCTTCGAGGTCAGCTTCGGCTGGAGCACGTAGTTCTCGAACTGCTGGTAGACCACCACGAATCCGAGGACGTACAGCGCGTACCAGGGATCGACGCTGAAGGCGAGCAGGACCGGCAGCGCGCCCGCGAGATAGGTGCCGATGGTGGGGATGAACTGGGAGACCAGCCCCACCCACACGGCGAGCGCGGGCGCGTACGGCACCCCGAGCACCGCCAGCACGATGTAGGTCGCGACACCCGAGATCAGCGCCATCAGTCCGCGCGAGTAGAGGTAGCCGCCCGTCTTGGCGACGGCGATCTCCCAGGCGCGCAGCACCTCGGCCTGCTTCGCGGGCGGCAGTACGGAGCACAGCGCGCGCCGCAGCCGCGGTCCGTCGGCGGCGAAGTAGAAGGAGAACAGCCCGATCGTCAGCAGCTTGAAGAGACCGCCGAGCACGGTGGCGGACACGTCGAGCACGCCGGACGCGCTGTTCTGCACGTACTTGCGCAGCCAGTCGGAGCGCAGCACGCTCTCCTGGATCTCCAGCCGGGACAGATCGGTGCGGAAGGTGGAATTGATGAAGTTGATCACCGAGTCGAGGTAGCCCGGGAAGCCCTCCACCATGGCGACGATCTGCCCGGCGAGCAGCGAGCCGAGCAGCGCGAGGAATCCCACGCTCACGGCGAACACGGCGCTGAACATCAGGAAGGTGGCGAGCCCGCGGCGCATGCCGCCGGCCGCCATCCTCGCGACCGCGGGTTCGATCGCGAGCGCGAGGAAGAACGCGATCAGGATGTTGACGAGCAGCCCGATCAGCTGGTGGAAGGCCCAGCTGCCGAGCTGGAAGCAGGCGACGAGGCCCAGTACGAGGACCACCGCGCGCGGCAGCCAGCGCGGCATGCGCTCCCCTCCCCAGGCCGGCGGCGGCCCGCCGGGGCCCGCGGGGCCCCGCGGCGAGGCGGGATCGACGGGCGGCGCCGCCCCCCGCTCGGCACCCGGATCGGCACCCGGACCGTCGGCCGGATCCGCGCCGGAGGCGGCCGGTGCGCCGGGGGTGGCACCGGGATCGGCCGCCCGGGGCGGCGGCAGCGCGCCCTGGGCGGCTGCGGGCTGGTCGGTCGTCTCTTCGGTGGCTCCCACGCCGCCCAGTCTGTCCCACCGGCGGCCCGTGCCGCGAAAAGCGCCGGCCTTCAGCGCAGCGAGGCCGGCACGTCCATCGCCGAGCACACCGCGCGCCACACGTCCTTGGTCTCCCAGCCCGCCTCCAGCGCCTGGTGGACGGTCAGACCGCCCAGCTCCGTCATCACGTGGTCCCGCGCGAAGGAGTCGGCATAGCCGGCCCCGAAGTGCTCGGCCATCCGCTCCCAGAAAATCGTCAACCGCATGCCCCCAGTATCCCGCCCCCGGGAGAGTGCACCGGCGTCGTTCGCCCCGCGCCCCCGCGGCACCGCGCCCTACCTTGCACGCATGCCCGGAGACGAAGCTTCCCCACAGAGCCCGCCCGCCCCGCACCCCTCACAGAGCCCGCAGGCCCCCCACTCCTCGCGGCCCGACCTCGCCCGCGCCGAACGGTTCGTCTGGCTCACGGCCCGCGTGCTGGAACAGCGGCGGTTCGCGTTCCACTTCCTCGGCGGGGACGCCGACCCGGTGGACACCGCCCTCGGTTCGTACCTCAACCCCGACGGCGGCTACGGTCACGCGCTCGACCCGGATCTGCGCGGCCCGCTGAGCCAGCCCCTGCACACCGCGCACGCGCTGCGCGTGCTGGACAGTCTGGGCCGCTGCGCCGGGCAGCGGATCGAGCGGCTCTGCCGGCACCTGACGGGCGTCTCCACCCCGGAGGGCGCGCTCCCGGTCGTCTTCCCGTCCCCGCGCGACTACCCCGCGGCCCCCTACCACCCGGTGCACGACGACCCGCCGGGCGAGCTCCTGACCACCGGGCCGGTCGTCGGCCTGCTGCACCGTAACCGCGTCTGGCACGCCTGGCTCTTCCGGGCCACGGACTTCTGCTGGGACCGGGTCGAGAATCTGCGCCGCTCGCATCCGTACGAGGTCCAGAGCGCGGTGGCCTTCCTCGACGGCGTGCCCGACCGGGCCCGCGCGGCGACGGCCGCGGACCGGCTGGGACGGCTGGTGCGCGAGCAGCGGCTCGTGGTCCTCGATCCGCGGCGGCGGACGGATTTCCCTCCGGCGCCGGGCTACGCGCCGGGCGAGCAGCTGTTCCCGCACGACTTCGCGCGGCGGCCGGAGTCGCTGGCCCGCGGCTGGTTCACGGACGAGGAGATGCGCCGCTCGCTGGACTTCCTGGCCGGCGCACAGCAGCAGGACGGCGGCTGGCCGGTCCGCCGCGAGGCCTGGGCGCCGGGCAGTTCCCTGGAGCGGCGGCCGATCGCGACGCTGGAGGCGCTGCTGACCCTGCGGGCGTACGGCCGCCTGCCGGCGCAGGTCAGCCGCCCAGGGCCCGTACCCCCGCGGTGACGACGACGGCTGCCGCGACCACGAGCAGGAACGGCGCCCGCAGCAGCAGCGCGAGCCCGGCGGCTGCCAGCCCGGCGGCACGGGCGTCGACGACGAGCGCGGACCCGGTGCTGAAGGTCTGCTGGGCCGTGAGCGCTGCCAGCAGCGCGACCGGGAGCAGGGCGGCCAGCCGGCGCACCAGGGGCCGCTCCAGGGCCCCGGCCGGGACGAGCAGCCCCGCGTACTTCACGGCGTAGCAGCCGACGACGGTGAGCCCGATGGCGATCCAGACGTTCACGAGCGGCGTCCCTTCATCCACAGCACGACGGGGGCGGCCAGGGCCGCGATCAGCACGGGCACTCCGGCGGGCAGCACCGGCAGGAACCCCAGCCCGAGGACGAGCGCGAGCGCGGCGACGGCCCGCTCGGTGGCCGTCTTCAGCATCGGCGCGAGCAGGGCCAGGAACACCGCGGGTCCGGCGGCGTCCAGCCCCCAGGCCCTGGTGTCCCCGATGGCCTCGGCACCGAGCGCGCCGAGCAGGGTGGTGATGTTCCACAGCGCGTAGAGGGTGAGCCCGGTGACGGTGAAGCCGAGCCGGGCCGACTTCCGGTCGGGCTGGGCCAGCGCCACGGCGGTGGTCTCGTCGATCACCCAGTGCGCGGCGAGGGGCCGTACGGCGCGCGGCAGCCGGAGCAGCTGCGACAGGCGCAGCCCGTAGAAGGCGTTGCGGGTGCCGAGGAAGAAGGCCCCGGCGGCCGCGGTGAACGGATTGCCGCCCGCGGCCAGCGCCCCGACCAGGGCGAACTGCGAGGCCCCGGTGAAGACGAGCAGGCTCAGCACACAGGCCTGCAGGGTGCTGATGCCGGCTCCGGCCGCGGTCACGCCGAAGGCGAACCCGGACAGGCCGACGGCGACGCCGACCCCGAGCGCGTCCCGTACGACCGCGGCCCGCGGCCGCCCGCCGGACGCCGCTGTCTCTCGTATCTCTGGCTCGGTGACCAGCTGCTTCTCTCCCACGCCCCGAAACTACGCGGGCCCGGCCGAGTGGGTCTTGTACGTTCTTGCGCCCCGGCCGTCCAAGAGGGCCCGTTCGCGGCGGTAGGCGCCCGGGGGGACGCCCACGATACGGGTGAAGTGCCGGTTCAGGTGGGGCTGGTCGGTGAAGCCCACGGCGACCGCTGCCTCCGCCGGCGGGGTGCCCGCGTCGAGCAGCCGGCGCGCCCGCCGGACCCTGGCGTCGGTCAGCCAGGTGTGCGGCGGCATCCCGTAGCGGTCCCGGAAGGCCCGCAGCAGGGCGAAGGGGCTCGTGCCCAGCTCCGCCGCGAGCTGCTCCAGGGACGGCGGGTCGGCCAGGCGCTCCTCCAGCACGGCCCGGGCAGCCGCCGCTTCGGCGCCGCCGCTGCCGCGGACCGTACGGGTGGGCAGCGGTCCGGCGTGGCGGGTCAGCATCCGGGCGACCACGCCCCGCAGGAGGGTGTCGGCGGCCAGCGCGTTCCCGGCCTCGGCGGCCCGGTGCACCTCGGTGATCGTGCGCGAGGCCTGCGGGTCGGCGACGATGTCGGCGGTGAAGCCGGGAGTGCCGCGCAGCAGGCCGATCTCGGCCGCGACCTCGGCGATCAGGCCACTGGAGGGGTAGAGGGTGGCGTACGCCCAGCCCTCGGGCGCCCCGGCGCGCGCCGTGTGGGGCACCTCGGGGTTGATCAGGACCACGCTGCCCGGGCCGGCGCGCACGACATGGCCGGGCAGGCCGACCTCCTCGATGCCGCCGGTGACGGCCGCGATGACGTACCCGTCGTGCGCGTGGCGCGGGAAGGTGTGGCGTACGTAGTGGGCGCGCAGCAGGTCCAGCCCGGGCAGTTCCGGGTACCGCCAGTGCCGTGCCCACTCCCGGTGGCCGTCCTCCGTCCCCATCCCCCCATTCTGCGCCCCGCCGCCGACGCGCGTTTGCCCAGGTCCGGAGCGTTGTCAGTGGCCGGGTGCACGATGGGGGCATGGCAGGCGCTGCGCTCGACTCGTTCTCCCCCGCGACCCGCTCGTGGTTCACGGGGGCTTTCGTCACGCCCACGAGCGCGCAGGAGGGCGCCTGGCGGGCCATCGGGGAGGGTGCGGACGTGCTGGTGGTGGCGCCCACCGGCTCCGGCAAGACCCTGGCCGCGTTCCTGGCCGCTCTCGACCGGCTCGCCTCGACCCCGCCGCCCGCCGAGTCGCGGAAGCGCTGCCGGGTCCTGTACGTGTCGCCGCTGAAGGCCCTGGCCGTCGACGTCGAGCGCAATCTGCGCAGCCCGCTGACGGGGATCCGGCAGGAGTCCGTCCGCCTCGGGCTGCCGGAGCCGGACATCCGGGTGGGGATCCGCTCCGGCGACACCTCCGCGGCGGAGCGGCGCTCGCTGGCCACCCGGCCGCCGGACATCCTCATCACCACTCCCGAGTCGCTGTTCCTGATGCTGACCTCGGCCGCGCGGGAGGGGCTGACCGGGATCGAGACGGTGATCGTGGACGAGGTGCACGCGGTCGCCGGGACCAAACGCGGCGCGCACCTCGCCGTGTCCCTGGAGCGGCTGGACGAGCTGCTGCCGCGTCCGGCACGCCGGATCGGTCTGTCGGCGACGGTCCGGCCGGTGGACGAGGTCGCCCGGTATCTCGCGCCGCGCGGCAGGGTGGAGATCGTCCAGCCGCCGTCGGCCAAGGAGTTCGACCTGTCGGTGGTCGTCCCGGTGCAGGACATGGGCGAGGTCGGCGGCTCCCCCGCGACGGAGGGCCGGGAGGGCGGCGACCGGCCGTCGATCTGGCCGCATGTCGAGGAGCGGATCGCGGACCTGGTGCAGGCGCACCGCTCGACGATCGTGTTCGCCAACTCCCGCCGCCTCGCCGAGCGGCTGTGCAACCGGCTGAACGAGATCGCGTACGAACGGGCCGTCGGCGAGAAGCTGCCCGAGCACGCGTCACCGGCCGAGGTCATGGCCCAGTCGGGCTCGGCCCTGGGCGCCCCGCCGCTGCTGGCCCGGGCGCACCACGGCTCGGTCTCCAAGGAGCAGCGGGCGCTGGTGGAGGAGGACCTGAAGGCGGGCCGGCTGCCGGCCGTGGTCGCCACCTCCAGCCTGGAACTGGGCATCGACATGGGCGCGGTGGACCTGGTGGTGCAGGTGGAGTCACCGCCGTCGGTGGCGTCCGGGCTGCAGCGGGTGGGCCGGGCCGGGCACCAGGTGGGCGCGGTCTCCACCGGGGTGGTCTTCCCCAAGTACCGGGGTGACCTGGTCCAGGCGGCCGTGGTCACCGAGCGGATGCGGGCGGGGGCGATCGAGTCCCTGCGCATCCCCTCCAACCCCCTCGACGTCCTGGCGCAGCAGCTGGTCGCCATGGTCGCGATGGACACCTGGCAGCTGGACGACCTCCTGGCGCTGGTGCGCCGGGCGGCGCCGTTCGCGGCGCTCCCGGAGTCGGCGTTCACGGCGGTGCTCGACATGCTGGCCGGCCGCTATCCGTCGGACGCCTTCGCCGAACTGCGGCCGCGCGTGGTCTGGGACCGGGTCGCGGGTACGGTCACCGGCCGGCCCGGGGCTCAGCGGCTCGCGGTCACCTCCGGCGGCACCATCCCCGACCGCGGGCTCTTCGGGGTCTTCCTGGCCGGCTCGGACCCGAAGAAGGGCGGCGGACGGGTCGGCGAGCTCGACGAGGAAATGGTCTACGAGTCCCGTGTCGGTGACGTCTTCACGCTGGGCACCACCTCCTGGCGCATCGAGGACATCACCCGCGACCGGGTCCTGGTCACGCCCGCCCCCGGGGTGCCGGGCCGGCTGCCGTTCTGGAAGGGCGACCAGCTGGGCCGCCCGCTGGAACTGGGGCGCGCGGTCGGCGCGTTCCTGCGTGAGCTCGGCGCCCTCTCCGAGGAGGACGCCCGGCTGCGGCTGGTGGCGGCCGGGCTGGACGCCTGGGCCGCGGACAACGTACTGGCGTATCTCGCCGAGCAGCGCGAGGCCTGCGGCCACGTACCGGACGACCGGACCATCGTGGTGGAGCGGTTCCGCGACGAGCTGGGCGACTGGCGGGTCGTGGTCCATTCGCCGTTCGGCGCGCAGGTGCACGCCCCGTGGGCGCTGGCGCTGAGCTCCCGCCTCGCCGAGAAGTACGGCATGGACGCGCAGGTGATGCACGCCGACGACGGCATCGTGCTCCGCCTCCCCGACGCGGACCTGCTGTCCATGGACCTGCTGGACCACGACCCGGCGGGGCCGCCCGCCTTCGAGTTCGACGACGAACAGGCGCCGCTCGGCGCGGCCGACGTCGCCTTCGACCACGGCGACGTCAACCGGATCGTCACCGACCAGGTGGGTGGCTCCGCGCTGTTCGCCTCCCGCTTCCGCGAGTGCGCGGCCCGTGCCCTGCTGCTGCCGCGCCGCAGTCCGGGCCGCCGTACCCCGCTGTGGCAGCAGCGCCAGCGGGCCTCCCAACTGCTCCAGGTGGCATCGGAGTTCGGTTCCTTCCCGATCGTGCTCGAAGCCGTACGCGAATGCCTCCAGGACGTCTTCGACGTGCCCGGCCTGACCGAGCTGATGGGCGACATCGAGGCGCGCCGGGTCCGGCTGGTCGAGGTCACCACCCCGGAGCCGTCCCCCTTCGCGCGTTCCCTCCTCTTCGGCTATGTCGCGCAGTTCCTCTACGAGGGCGACTCCCCGCTGGCCGAGCGCAGGGCGGCCGCGCTGTCGCTGGACTCGCGGCTGCTGGCCGAGCTGCTGGGGCAGGCGGAGCTGCGCGAGCTCCTCGACGCGCAGGTGCTGGAGGAGCTGGAGCGGGAGCTCCAGTGGCTCACCGAGGACCGGCGGGCGAAGGACGCCGAGTCGGTCGCCGATCTGCTGCGCCTGCTGGGACCGCTGACGCAGGAGCAGCTGACGGCGCGCGGGGCGGATCCGGCCTGGGCGCAGGAGCTCGCCGCGCGGCGCGCCGCGCCATCCGGGTCCGGATCGGCGGCGCGGACCACTGGGCGGCGATCGAGGACGCGGGCCGGCTGCGGGACGCGCTGGGCACCGCGCTGCCCGTCGGTGTCCCGGAGGCGTTCACCGAGCCGGTCAAGGACCCGCTGGGTGACCTGCTGGCCCGGTACGCCCGCACCCACGGACCGTTCACCACGGCCGCCGTGGCCGCCGCCTTCGGCCTGGGCGCGGCGGTGACCGAGGGCGCCCTGCACCGTCTCGCGGCGGCGGGGCGGGTGGTGCAGGGCGAGTTCCACCCGGCCGGCATCGGCCAGGAGTGGTGCGACGCGACGGTGCTGCGCAGGCTCCGCCGCCGCTCCCTCGCCGCGCTCCGCCAGGAGCTGGAGCCGGTCCCGCCGACGTCGCTGGCCACCTTCCTGCCGCAGTGGCAGCACCTGGGCGGGGCGCTGCGCGGCCTCGACGGCTTGGCCCGGGCGGTCGAGCAGCTCCAGGGCGCCCCGGTGCCGGCGTCCGCGCTGGAGCGGCTGATCCTGCCGTCGCGGGTGGTGAACTACTCCCCCGGCCTGCTGGACGAGCTGACCACCACCGGTGAGGTGGTCTGGGCGGGGGCCGGAGCCCTCCCGGGCAAGGACGGCTGGGTGTCGCTCTATCTCGCGGACGCCGCCCCGCTGCTCCTGCCGCCGCCGCACCCGCTGGAGCCGAGCCCTGTGCAGCAGGCCGTCCTGACGGCCCTCTCGGGCGGCTACGGCCTGTTCTTCCGGCAGATCTCGCAGGCGGTGCGCGCCGAGTTCCCCGAGGTCTCGGACGTCGCCCTGTCCGAGGCGGTGTGGGATCTGGCCTGGTCGGGCCGGCTCACCAATGACACGCTCGCCCCGCTGCGCTCCTTCCTCGGCTCGGGCCGTACGGCGGGCTCCACGGCCCACCGGGCCCGGCGCACCGTTCCGCGCGGCCGGTACGGCACCCTGAGCGCGACCGTGTCCCGTACGGGCCCGCCCACGGTCTCCGGGCGCTGGTCGCTGCTGCCGTCCCCGGCGCCCGACCCGACCCACCGGGCCCACGCCCTGGCCCGCACCCTGCTGGACCGGCACGGGGTCGTGACGCGCGGCGCGGTCGCCGCGGAGGGGGTCGAGGGGGGCTTCAGTGCGGTCTACCGCGTTCTGTCGGCCTTCGAGGACAGCGGCCAGGCCCGCCGGGGCTATGTGGTCGAGGGGCTGGGCGCGGCCCAGTTCGCGATGGACGGCGCGGTGGACCGTCTCCGGGCCGCCGAGCGGACCCCGCCCCCGCTGGCGGCGGTGGTGCTGGCCGCCGCGGATCCGGCGAACGCGTACGGCGCGGCCCTGCCCTGGCCCGAGCCGCCGGACGGCTCCACCCACAAGCCGGGCCGCAAGGCGGGCTCCCTGGTGGTCCTGGTGGACGGGGAGCTCACCCTGTACGTGGAGCGCGGCGGCAAGACCCTGCTCTCCTGGCCCGGCCCTGAGGACCCGCGTCTGACGGCCGCGGTCGCCGCGCTGGCCGCCGGCTGCCGGGCGGGCACCCTGCCGGCGCTGACGGTGGAGCGGATCAATGCCGCGGCCGCGCTGACCTCCCCCATGGGCCGGGCCCTGGAGGCGGCCGGCTTCCATGCCACCCCGAGAGGTTTGCGCTTGCGTCCGTGAGCACCGCAAACGGTCCCGACTGTTCCGCCCGCGTCCTGGACATGTCACAGAACTGTCGCCGACCGCCTCTGAGCTGGCGCAGGCGCTTATTCATCCTTTATCAAGATGATCACAGGCATTGCACGAGCGATGCACAGTCATGGATGCACAGTCATGGGGGAGTAGAAGAGTGAGCACTACCAGCATGCGTACCACCACCCTCGGCGCGGTCGGCCTGGCGGTCGCCGGAACCCTGGCCCTGACGGGCTGCAAGAACGGCAACGAGGAGCTGGTCCCCGCGCCGCCGAGCGAGTCCGCCTCGGCCGGTGCCGCGTCCCCCTCGGCCACCGCCCCGTCCGAAGCGGGCAGCCCCAGCGCCACCACCGGCGGCAGCGAGGCCCCCGCCGGGGCGAACGGCACGGCGAAGTCCGGTCAGACCTTCAAGATCGGCGAGGCTGCGGAGATGCCGTTCAGCTACGGGAACAACAAGGGCGGCCAGATCGCCCTCACGGTCACCGCGATCGAGCAGGGCGACCCCGCCGATCTGGAGCCCCTCAAGCTCGGCGACAAGGTGAAGGGGATGATCCCCTACTACATCCGCTACTCGGTCAAGAACACCGGCACCACGGATCTGTCGTACTCCTCCGTCACCCAGATCAAGGGCCTGCTCGGGGACGGCACCGAAGCGCAGCGCGTGTCGGTCATCGGCAAGTTCGAGAAGTGCGCGAACGAGTCGCTGCCGAAGGGCTTCACCAACGGCCGGACGCAGACCAGCTGCGCGCTGGCCCTCGCCCCGTCGGCCCAGACGAAGGTCACCGCCGCCGAGTACTGGGGCAACCCCTACAACTACCCGAACAAGGGCCTCGTCTGGAAGTGACGAGGGGCCCCTCCGGCCCTTTTGGCCCCTCCGGCCCCTCGCCCCCCTTCCTGATCCACCGAGCCCCTGCGGCCGCACTCCGGCGCAGGGGCTCGCGCCTTTCCCCGGACGCCTTCCACCGCACTGCCCGCCCCGGCCACTCCCGGCCCGCGTCCCCTCCGCCCCCGCGGCCCGTGGGGGCGCCGCCCGCCGGGGGCGTCCCCGGGCCACAATGGGGGCATGCCCGAAGGCGACAGCATCCGGCGCGCGGCGACCCGCCTGCACGCGGTCCTGGCCGGCCGCGAACTGACCCGCAGCGACTTGCGCGTCCCCCGCTTCGCCACTGCGGACCTCACCGGCCGCGTCACCCTCGACGTCACCCCGCGCGGCAAGCACCTCCTCACCCGCTTCGAGGGCGGCCTCACCCTGCACAGCCACCTCCGCATGGACGGCGCCTGGCACGTCTTCACCGCCGGCCAGAAGTGGCGCGGCGGCCCGGACTACGAGGTCCGCGCCGTCCTCGGCACGGCCGGACACACGGCCGTCGGCTACCGCCTGCCCGTCCTGGAGCTGATCCGCACCGCCGAGGAGGACCGCGTCGTCGGCCACCTCGGCCCCGACATCCTCGGGCCGGACTGGGACCCCGCCCGCGCCGCCGCCAACCTCCTCGCCTCCCCCGAGCGACCCCTCGGCGAGGCCCTGCTCGACCAGCGCAACCTCGCCGGCATCGGCAATGTCTACATGTGCGAGCTCTGCTTCCTCGCCCAGGTCACGCCCTGGACGCCGGTCGGCGTCCTTCCCGAGCCCACGCTGCTGCGGCTGGCCGCCGCGTCCCACCGGCTGCTGTCGGCGAACATCGGCGACCGGCCGGGCCACCGCAACACCACCGGCATCCACCGGCCCGGCCAGGAGCTCTTCGTCTACGGCCGCCGCGACCGGCCCTGCCTGCGCTGCGGCACCCCCGTCCGCAAGGTCTCCCAGGACGACCGCCCCACCTACTGGTGCCCCCACTGCCAGCCCGGCCCCACCCCCTGAGGCTCCGGGGCAGGACCGGACACGGTGATTGACGATTCGTCAGATCGGGCCGTACCGTCCCGGCATGCCCACACCCACAGCCTCGTACGACCTCGTCGGCCGCACCGCCCTGGTCACCGGAGCCGCCGGCGGCATCGGCCGCGCCACCGCCGTCCTGCTCGCCGCGGCCGGCGCCCACGTGCACTGCGCGGACCGCGACGAACAGGGGCTGGCCGGGACGGCCGCCCTGGCCGCCGAGGCCGGTGGCGGCCGTGGCGGCGGCGTCACCGTCCACCCCCTCGACGTCACCGACCGGGCCGCGCTCCGGGCGGCCGTCACCGCGGCGGGCCCGCTCGACATCGCCGCCGCCATCGCCGGGATCATGCACACCAGCAGCGTCCTGGAGACGGCCGACGAGGACCTCGACCGGGTCCTGGATGTCAATTTCAAGGGAGTGCTGCGCACCTGCCAGGAGGCCGCCCGCGCCATGATCGCCGCGGGCCGCCCCGGATCGATCGTCACGATGGCCTCCGGCGCCGTGGACGCCGCCCAGCCCGGCCTGCTCTGCTACAGCGCCTCCAAGGCCGCCGTCGTCCAGCTGACCAGGACCCTCGCCACCGAGACCGGCCCGCACGGCATACGGGTCAACGCCGTCGCCCCCGGCTGGATCCGCACCCCGATGACTCACAAGCACAGTCCCGAGGTCCAGGCGCAGACCGAGGCGGCCATGGTCCGCATGTCCCCCCTGCGCCGGGTCGGCGAGCCGGAGGACATCGCGCAGGCGGTGCTCTACCTGGCCTCGGACGCCTCGTCGTTCATGACGGGCCAGATCCTGCGTCCGAACGGCGGGGTGTCGATGCCCTGGTAGCCGCGTCGGCAGGGCCGGGCGCCCCGGCCGCCCGCACCGCGCCGCCACCGGGCTCCGGGCCGTCCCCGGGCTCCGGGCCGCCCCCGCCCCCGCCCCCGTCCCCGGCTTCCCGGGCGTCCCGGCCGGCCCGCCGCCGGACCCCGCGCAGGGGCGCCGGTACGCAGTGCACGGGCAGCAGCCCCAGGCTCCAGCCGCCCACGGCCACCGCGCCCTCCACGACCCCCGACTCCTCGGGGGCCAGCACCAGCCGGAGCACGGCCCACCACCACAGGGCCCCCACCGTCAGCGCGAGGGCCGACACCGCGGGTATGCGCAGCGATGTCCGCACTGACACCTCCATGGGCCGGGACCCGGACGGCCCCATCGTCTCGCACGCCCCCCATGCCCGCACCCAGAACGGCCGGGAGCCCCGTCCGGTGCTCCACGCACCGGCCGGGGCTCCGGCCAAGCTCAAACACGCACGTGCTCGCTCACGCGGCTACTACATTCACCGCTTCCGCAGGCGCCTTGATGGTCACCCGTTCCGGACCGGCGACCGAAGCCATCGAGACCGAATTGAGCATCGGGCGGACCGGTACGCTCACCGGTTCGCTTGCCGCGGCCGACTGTGCCAGCTCAGCGAGCGACAGTTCATCACTGACTTCGCGCATCAGCTCGGACATCCGTACGTCCAACGCGTCGCAGATCGCGGAGAGCAGCTCGGAGGATGCCTCCTTCTGCCCCCGCTCCACCTCGGAGAGATAGCCGAGCGAAACTCGGGCCGACGAGGAGACTTCGCGCAGAGTACGGCCCTGGCGCTGGCGCTGCCGACGCAGCACGTCACCCAGCAGGCGACGGAGCAGAATCATCGGTGGCTCCCTCCTCTGACCGTGTAGCCGCATCCTTCACGCCCCACCGTACCGCCTCGCGCCGCGGCCGTGCGGGGAGCGATGTCGTGTTCACTCAGGGCTGCAAACATCAAATCCCCCCGTTCTGTTCCGTATCCTGCCCCCGCGCATTCTCTCGGAGTTCGTCCGCGAGAAGCTCGAGCACTGTGCGTGCACTCTCCCTACGAATTTCCGCCCGGGAGCCGTTCAACCTCAGCGGGACCGTTTTCCTGCCCTTCGGACCGTCCACGGCGACGAAAACGGTGCCCACAGGCTGCCCGTCCTGCGGCTCGGGACCGGCCACCCCGGTCGTCGCGATTCCCCACGAAGCGCCCATCACCCGGCGCACACCGGCCGCCATCTCAGCCGCCACCTGGGCGTTCACCGCACCCTCGGCGGCCAGCAGGGCGGCGTCCACGCCCAGGACCCGGTGCTTGATCTCCGTCGCGTACGCCGTGACCGAGCCGCGGAACGACCGGGAAGCCCCGGGAACGGCCGTGATCTCGGCCGCGACCATGCCGCCGGTCAGGGATTCCGCGACAGCGACGGTCTGGTCACTCTCCGCGAGCAGCTGGAGCGCGCACGCAGCGGCCGTGCGCCCCTCGCGCGCTCCGGCACGCCCCCGCGCCTCCGGAGAAACCCCCGCCCCTCCGGTCACCGCGCGGCCCGCTCCGCGGCGATACCCCGGCGACGCAGCACGATCGCCTGGCGGATGTAGTCCAAACCGGTGACGACGGTCAGCACGACCGCGATCGCCATCACCCAGAAGCGCATCGTCGCCAGCGCACCGGTCAGTGCGAGGACGTACATGCCCACGGCCGTGCCCTGGGCCAGCGTCTTCAGCTTGCCGCCGCGGCTGGCCGGAATCACGCCGTAGCGGATGACCCAGAAGCGCAGCAGCGTGATCCCGAGCTCGCGTCCGAGGATCACCCCGGTCACCCACCACGGGAGGTCACCCAGCCAGGAGAGACAGATCAGCGCCGACCCCATGATCGCCTTGTCGGCGATGGGGTCGGCGATCTTGCCGAAATCCGTGACCAGGTTGTACGTCCGGGCCAGGTGCCCGTCGAAAATGTCCGTGATCATGGCGACGGCGAACGCCGCCCAGGCCCAGGCCCGCCACGCCGGGTCGTACCCGCCGTCGGCGAGCAGCAGCAGGACGAATCCCGGCACCAGCACGAGCCGGATCATCGTCAGGATGTTGGCGATGTTCCACAGGCTGGCCTGATCGACCGCCGCGGCCCCCAGCTTCGCGCCGGGTACGGGCCGGCGGCCGGTCCCGCCCGCCGCAGATGCCGGGACACCGGTCATCCGGCCGCCTCCTCGAAGTCGAAGTCCAGGGGCTCGGCCACCAGGTCCACTCCCAGGGTGCCGACCACCTTCGCCGTGACGATACGCCCGGGGACCAGGCCCGTGCCGTCGGTGAAGACGACCTGGCCGTCGGTTTCGGGGGCCTGGTGCGCGGCGCGTCCGTAGGCTCCCTCGCCCTCCTCGGCCTCGTCGAAGGGGACGACCGTCTCCACGAGCACTTCCAGGGTCTCGCCGATCCGCTCTTCCGCACGCTGGGCGGTGAGCTCCTCGGCGAGCCGCTGCATGTGCGCGAGGCGCTCGGCGATCGTGTCCTCGTCCAGCTTGTTCTCGTAGGTGACGGCCTCGGTGCCGTCCTCGTCGGAGTAGCCGAAGACACCGATCGCGTCCAGGCGGGCGTGGGTGAGGAAACGCTCCAGCTCGGCGAAGTCGGCTTCCGTCTCGCCGGGGAAGCCGACGATGAAGTTCGAGCGGACGCCGGCCTGCGGGGCCTTGGAGCGGATGGTGTCCAGCAGCTCCAGGAAGCGGTCGGTGTCGCCGAAGCGGCGCATGGCGCGCAGCACGTCGGGGGCCGAGTGCTGGAAGGACAGGTCGAAGTACGGCACGACCTTGGGCGTGGAGGTCAGCACGTCGATCAGGCCCGGGCGCATCTCCGCGGGCTGGAGGTAGCTGACACGGACGCGCTCGATGCCGTCGACGGCGGCGAGCTCGGGCAGCAGGGTCTCCAGGAGCCGGATGTCGCCGAGGTCCTTGCCGTACGAGGTGTTGTTCTCGGAGACCAGCATGATCTCCTTGACGCCCTGCTCGGCGAGCCAGCGGGTCTCGCCCAGCACGTCGCCGGGGCGGCGGGAGATGAACGATCCGCGGAAGGACGGGATGGCGCAGAAGGAGCAGCGCCGGTCGCAGCCGGAGGCCAGCTTGACCGAGGCCACCGGGCTCTTGTCCAGGCGGCGGCGCAGCGGGGCGCGCGGGCCCGAGGCGGGTGCGACACCCTCCGGCAGGTCCGCGGGGGCCTCTGCGGGCTCCTCGGCGGGCGCCTGGGCGTGCCCGGGGAGGGCGACGTCCGCGGCCTGGCGGGCGGCGGGGCTGATGGGCAGCAGCTGGCGGCGGTCGCGCGGGGTGTGGGCTTCGACACTGCCACCGCTGAGGATGACCTGGAGGCGGTTGGAGATGTCGGCGTAGTCGTCGAAGCCGAGGACCCCGTCGGCCTCGGGAAGGGCCTCGGCGAGCTCCTTGCCGTAGCGCTCGGCCATGCAGCCGACGGCGACGACGGCCTGGGTCCTGCCGTGATCCTTGAGATCGTTGGCTTCCAGCAGGGCGTCTACGGAGTCCTTCTTGGCGGCTTCGACGAAGCCACAGGTGTTGACGACGGCTACGTCCGCGTCGGCGGCGTCCTCGACGAGCTCCCAGCCATCCGCCGCCAAGCGGCCTGCGAGCTCCTCCGAGTCCACCTCGTTACGGGCGCAGCCAAGAGTGACAAGGGCGACGGTACGGCGTTCGGGCATGGACTCAAGACTACTTCGTCCCGGCGCGGGCCCCGGCCGCGCGTCCCCGCACACCAAGATCCCCGGGGTGCTCGCAGCACCCCGGGGACCCCGGATCACGCCTTCCGCCTGGGGACGGCCCCTCGGTCAGCCCGCCTGCGGCTGATCACCGGAGGGGTCCTCCTTGGTGTATGTGAGACGTTCCACCTGACCCGGCTGGAAGTCGTCCTTGATCTCCTTGCCGTTCACGAACAGCTTCACGACTCCGGCGTCGCCGAGCACGAGGTCGACGGACTCCTTGTCCGTGAACGTCTTCGACTCGCCCTGCACGAGGGTGCCGTCGAAGAGCAGCCGGCCCGTGGAGTCCTTCGCGGAGATCCAGCTCTCGCCCGTGTCGGCCGTCAGGACGACCGTGACGAGGTCCTTGGGCGCGGCGGCGATGGCACTGTCCGAGGGCTCCGGCTTGGCGGCCTGCGGGGGTGCCTGCGAGGGCTGGGCGGACGGCTTGCCGGCCGTCTGCTTGGGTGCGGGCTTGGGGGAGGCGGAACCTTCCGCCACCGGGCGCTTTTCCTTCTCGTCGCCGCCGCTGAAGGCGGTGAAGGCCACGAAGCCGATCACGGCGACGATGGCGGCGACCATGGCGGCGGTCCAGTTGGGCCGCTGCCGTTCGGGGCGGATCCGCTCGGCCTCGAACATCGGCGCGGCGGGGGTGGGTGCCGGCCGGCCGCCGTGGGCCGCGTCGTAGCTGTCGACCAGGGGTGCCGGGTCGAGGTGGACGGCGCGGGCGAGCGTACGGATGTGACCGCGGGCGTAGACGTCGCCGCCGCACCGCGTGAAGTCGTCCTCTTCGATCGCGTGCACGATCGGGATGCGCACGCGGGTGAGGGAACTGACCTCGTCGACTGTGAGCCCGGCGGCGATCCGGGCCTTCTTGAGGGCCGTCCCGATGGACGGCTCTTCGACGGAACGTTCGACGAGACGGTCCTCGGACCGGTCGTCGGTCGAAGGCCGCTCTTCTTCGGGGGAGTTGGAGTTGCCGATGGACACAAGGGCGCCTTTCGAGCGTGTAGCCACCTGCTGGATGTCCAGTCTAGGGGGGGTACGAAAGGGTGGAGCAACCGGAGGGTGCTCTTCCTACGCCATCCGAATGGTGTGCGAAGGTCCCCTCCGGCGTGGCGGCCCGGCGCCGTACGCGATGTCGTGCGCGGTGCCGCCACTTCTCTTCAACTTGACGCGGGCCCAAGGGAAACGGTTGCCCGCCGAACGGCTACGAATCCGTCTCGCCGCGGATGACCGCGAGTACCCCGTCCAGCTCGTCCGCCTTGAGCAGGACGTCGCGTGCCTTCGAACCCTCGCTCGGGCCGACGATGCCGCGCGACTCCATGAGGTCCATGAGCCGCCCGGCCTTCGCGAAGCCCACCCGCAGCTTGCGCTGGAGCATCGAGGTGGAGCCGAACTGCGTGGTGACGACCAGCTCCGCCGCCTGGCACAGCAGGTCCAGGTCGTCGCCGATCTCCTCGTCGATCTCCTTCTTCTGCTTCTGCCCCACGGTGACGTCGTCCCGGAAGACCGGCGCCATCTGGTCCTTGCAGTGCTGGACGATCCCGGCGATCTCGTCCTCGGTGACGAAGGCGCCCTGGAGGCGGACGGGCTTGTTCGCGCCCATCGGGAGGAACAGCCCGTCGCCCTTGCCGATGAGCTTCTCGGCGCCGGGCTGGTCGAGGATGACCCGGCTGTCGGCGAGCGAGGACGTGGCGAACGCGAGCCGCGAGGGCACGTTCGCCTTGATCAGCCCGGTGACCACGTCCACCGAGGGCCGCTGGGTGGCGAGCACCAGGTGGATGCCGGCGGCGCGGGCCAGCTGGGTGATGCGGACGATGGAGTCCTCGACGTCGCGCGGGGCCACCATCATCAGGTCGGCCAGCTCGTCGACGATCACGAGCAGGTACGGGTAGGGGTTCAGCTCGCGCTCGCTGCCCGGCGGCAGTTTGATCTTCCCGTCCCGGATGGCCTGGTTGAAGTCGTCGATGTGCCGGTACCCGAAGGCGGCGAGGTCGTCGTAGCGCAGGTCCATCTCGCGCACGACCCACTGGAGCGCCTCGGCCGCCCGCTTGGGGTTGGTGATGATCGGCGTGATCAGGTGCGGGATGCCCTCGTACGCCGTCAGCTCGACCCGCTTGGGGTCGACGAGGACCATCCGGACGTCCTCCGGGGTGGCCCGGACCATGATCGAGGTGATCAGGCAGTTGATGCAGGAGGACTTGCCGGAGCCGGTGGCGCCGGCGACCAGTACGTGCGGCATCTTGGCGAGGTTGGCCATGACGTAGCCCCCCTCGACGTCCTTGCCGAGCGCGACCAGCATGGGATGGTCGTCCTCGGCCGCGTCCGCGAGGCGCAGGACGTCGCCCAGGTTGACCATCTCGCGGTCGGTGTTGGGGATCTCGATGCCGACGGCGGACTTGCCCGGGATCGGGCTGATGATCCGCACGTCGGGGCTGGCCACGGCGTAGGCGATGTTCTTGGTCAGGGCGGTGATCCGCTCGACCTTCACGGCCGCGCCGAGGGTCACCTCGTAGCGGGTGACCGTCGGGCCCCGGGTGAAGCCGGTGACGTCGGCGTCGACCTTGAACTCGGTGAACACGTTGCGCAGGGAGGCGACCACCGCGTCGTTGGCGGCGCTGCGGGTCTTGCCGGGCCCGCCCTTCTCCAGCAGGTCCAGCGAGGGCAGGGAGTACGTGATGTCCCCGCGCAGCTGGAGCTGCTCGGCGCGCGGCGGCAGCGGCTGGGCCTCCGGCGCGGCCTTCGTCAGGTCGGGCACCGCCAGCGTCCCGGAGGCCGCGGCGGTGGTGGCGTGCGGCTGCCCGGCGGGCTCCTCCGCGGGCGCGGCGGGCGCCGCGGGCGTGGCCGGCGCTGAGGGCGTGGCCGGCGCCGCGGTGCGCCCGCCTCGGGCGGCCGGCACCGGCGTGGTGTGCTCCGCGCCGTCCCGGTCGGGGGTGATCCCGTGGGTGAGGTCGGCGACGAGCGGGGAGGGCGGCATACCGCCGTAGACCACCCCGTCCAGCGCGGCGGCGGCCGCCGCGGCCACGTCGACGGCGTCCATCTCCCGGTCGATCGCCGGCCGGGCGGCGGTCCGGCGCGGCCGGCGCCGCCTGGCCAGGGCCTCCTCCTCGGCGGCGTCCGCGGGATCACCGGAGCCCGCACCGGCCCCGGAGCGGGCCCGCCACTGCTCCGGGTCGTGCCGGACGGAGCCGCCCGCGTCCTCCCCGTAGCCCTCGTCGTACTCGTTCGGGGCGATGATCCCGAGCCGGATGCCCAGCCGGCGCAGCCGCTGCGGGATCGCGTTGACCGGGGTGGCGGTGACCACGAGCAGCCCGAAGACGGTGAGCAGCACCAGCATGGGCACGGCCAGCGGCGCGCCCATGGTGAAGATCAGCGGCTTGGAGGCGCCCCAGCCGATGAGGCCGCCCGCGTTCTGCATGGCGGTGGTGCCCTCGTCGCGGCCGGGCGCCCCGCAGGCGATGTGGACCAGGCCGAGAACGCCGATGACGAGGGCGGACAGCCCGACGCCGATGCGGCCGTTGGCATCGGTCTGTTCGGGGTGGCGGATGAAACGTACCGCCATGACGCCGAGCAGTATCGGCACGAGCAGGTCCAGCCGCCCGAAGGCACCGGTGACCAGCATGGTGACCAGATCCCCGACGGGACCGCTCAGGTTCGACCAGGTGCCGGCGGCGACGATCAGCGCCAGGGCGAGGAGGAGCAGCGCGACGCCGTCCTTGCGGTGGGCGGGGTCGAGGTTCCTGGCGCCGTTGCCGATCCCGCGGAAGACCGCGCCGACCGCGTGCGCGCAGCCCAGCCACAGGGCCCGCACCAGTCGCAGCACGCCGCTCGTCGGGGACGGCACGGGCTTGGCCGCGGCCTTCTTGGCCGGGGCGCGCCTGGCGGCCGCGGCCTTCTTCGCCGGTGGCTTGCGTGCGGGGGCCGCCTTCTTGGCGGGCGCCGTCGTACGGCCGGTGCGGCCCTTCGCAGTGCCCGCGGTGCTCGGGGAACCCTTGCCGGACGTACTTGAGGCCATGGGGCCGAGGTTACCGGTGCGCGCGCCGGTGGACACGCGTGCCCACCCCTTCACCCGTTCGTGTCGTCGCCGGGGTCGGCACTTTGACGCTCCGCCAAGCCGGACGCGTGCGCGGTCAGTTCTGCGAGGGCAGCGCCGGAGCCCCTCCGGCGCTCCCGGGCTCCAGTGCGTCGAGTGCCCGCCGCAGTCCGGTGAGTTTGCGTTCCAGATGGGCCGCAGTCGCCACGACGCCGGCGTCGGCCGCGTCCTCGCCGAGCTGCTTGGTCAGCGCCTCGGCCTGCTCCTCGACCGCCGCGAGGCGCGCGGACAGCTCGGCCAGCAGGCCCGCCGTCTCCTTGCCGGCGTCCACGCCGTTCGTGCCGCCGCCCTCCAGCTGGAGCCGCAGCAGGGCCGCCTGCTCCCGCAGTTGGCAGTTCTTCGTATACAGCTCCACGAAGACGGAGACCTTCGCCCGCAGCACCCACGGGTCGAAGGGTTTGGAGATGTAGTCGACCGCGCCCGCCGCGTAACCGCGGAAGGTGTGGTGCGGACCGTGGTTGATCGCGGTGAGGAAGATGATCGGAATGTCCCGGGTCCGTTCCCGCCGCTTGATGTGCGCGGCAGTTTCGAATCCGTCCATTCCCGGCATCTGGACATCCAGCAGGATGACCGCGAAATCGTCCGTGAGCAGCGCTTTGAGCGCCTCCTCCCCCGACGACGCCCGGACCAGTGTCTGATCGAGCGCGGAGAGGATGGCCTCCAACGCCAGCAGATTCTCCGGCCGGTCGTCGACCAGGAGGATCTTGGCCTTCTGCACCATGCCCTGTCCTCCTCGCCCCGGCATGGGGCCTCCCCGGCTCCTGGCACCGGCCTGTGCGCCGGGCCCCGCCCCAGAGGACGACACCCGTGCGCCGTCCGTCCTTGTGCCGGTCATCGTAGCCCCAGTCCCGAGATCGCCACACCCTGTCACCAAGATGTCACTGTGCACGAAGCGGAAACGTGATGGGAGAGCAGAAGGTTCCCCGTTCACCGCTGTTCCACACGGCCGTGGGCACGGTGCGTCAGCGACCGGTTCCCTTCCGCCCTCCCTCCTGTCTCACTTGCCCCGCATCCACTGCTCCATCACCGACAGCAGGTAGTCCGGGTCGACCGGCTTGGTGACGTAGTCGGAAGCACCGGAGTCGATCGCCTTCTCCCGGTCCCCCTTCATCGCCTTCGCCGTCAGCGCGATGATCGGCAGGCCGGCGAACTGCGGCATCCGCCGGATCGCCGAGGTCGTGGCGTACCCGTCCATCTCGGGCATCATGATGTCCATCAGCACGACCTTCACGTCGTCGTGCTGCTCCAGGACCTCGATGCCCTCCCGGCCGTTCTCCGCGTACAGCACCGCCAGCCCGTGCTGTTCCAGCACGCTGGTCAGCGCGAAGACGTTGCGGACGTCGTCGTCCACGATGAGCACCCGCTCGCCGCGGAAGTCGTACGTCCGGGCCACCGTCGGCAGCTCCTCCTCCGCGGCGTCCCAGGCGTCCTCGGCTCCCTCCGCGTTCGGCTGCCCGGGCACCGCCGTACGCGGCTCCAGGTCGCTCAGCGCCTTGCGCCGGCGCCGGAACAGCCCGGTCCCGCCGCCCTGTCCGGCGGCCGCCGCCGGCGGTGCGGACCGCTCGGGCTGCGGCTGCGCCGCCGGAGCGGCCGCGGGCCCGGCCGGCAGCACCGGCAGTCCGGGCCGGGCCCCGTCCAGGGACCGGCGGTACAGCTCGCCGCGGGCCCCTCCCGGGGTGGGCGGCGCGTAGCCCTGCGGCGGCAGCTCGCTCGGGTGCAGCGGCAGGTACAGCGTGAAGGTGGAGCCGCGGCCGGGCTCGCTCGCCGCGTGGATCTCGCCGCCCAGCAGCCGGGCGATCTCCCGGCTGATGGACAGCCCCAGCCCGGTGCCGCCGTACTTGCGGCTGGTGGTCCCGTCCGCCTGCTTGAACGCCTCGAAGATCACCAGCATCTTGCTCGCCGCGATCCCGATGCCGGTGTCGGTGACCGAGAAGGCGATCAGGTCCGCGTCCGCCTCCCGCAGCGAACCGGCCTCCAGCAGCTGCTCGCGGATCTCGGCCGGCACATCGGCGCCGGCGGGCCGGATCACCAGCTCCACCGCGCCGGTGTCGGTGAACTTCACCGCGTTCGACAGCAGGTTGCGCAGCACCTGCAGCAGCCGCTGCTCATCGGTGTGCAGGGTGGCGGGCAGCTCCGGGGAGACCCGCACGGAGAAGTCGAGGCCCTTCTCCGCCGTCAGCGGCCGGAAGGTCGCCTCCACGTAGTCCACGAGCTGGACCAGCGCGATCCGGGTCGGTGAGACGTCCATCTTCCCGGCCTCGACCTTCGACAGGTCGAGGATGTCGTTGATCAGCTGGAGCAGGTCACTGCCGGCGCCGTGGATGGTCTCGGCGAACTCCACCTGCTTCGGCGACAGGTTCTCGTCGGCGTTGTCGGCGAGCAGCTTGGCCAGGATCAGCAGCGAGTTGAGCGGGGTGCGCAGCTCGTGCGACATGTTCGCCAGGAACTCGGACTTGTAGCGCATCGAGACCGCGAGCTGCTCGGCACGCTCCTCCAGGACCTGCCGGGCCTCCTCGATCTCGGTGTTCTTCACCTCGATGTCCCGGTTCTGCTGGGCCAGCAGTTCGGCCTTCTCCTCCAGCTCGGCGTTGGCGGCCTGCAGGGCCTTCTGCCGGTTCTCCAGCTCGTCGGAACGCTCGCGCAGCTGCTCGGTCATCTCCTGCGACTGCTTCAGCAGCATCTCCGTCTTGGAGTTGACGCTGATGGTGTTGACGCTCGTACCGATCATCTCGGCGATCTGGCTGAGGAAGTCCTTCTGGATCTGCGTGAAGCCCGTGAAGGAGGCCAGCTCGATGACGCCGAGCACCTTCCCCTCGAAGAGCACCGGCAGCACGATCACGTGCGCCGGCGGGGCCTCGCCGAGACCCGAGGAGATCTTCAGGTAGCCGGGCGGGGTGTTCTCGACGAGGATCGTCCGCTTCTCCTCGGCGACCGCCCCGATCAGCCCCTCCCCCGGCCGGAAGGAGATGGGCATCTGACCGCCGGCGTACGCGTAGCTCCCGCGCATCCGCAGCTCGTACGAGCCCTCCGCGCCCCCGTCCGTCCCGATCTCGGTGGTGCCGCCGGCCGGCACCGCCAGGAAGAAGGCACCGTGCTGAGCGGAGACCACCGGAGTCAGCTCGCTCATGATCAGCGAGGCGACGTCGTCGAGGTCGCGACGCCCCTGCATCAGTGCGGAGATCCGGGCCAGGTTGCCCTTGAGCCAGTCCTGCTCCTTGTTGGCCAGGGTGGTGTCGCGCAGGTTGACGATCATCGTGTTGATGTTGTCCTGCAGGACCTGGATCTCGCCCGCCGCGTCCACGTCGACCTTCAGGCTGAGGTCCCCGCGGGTCACCGCGGTCGCCACGGCCGCGATCGCCCGCACCTGCCGGGTGAGGTTGCCGGCCATCTCGTTCACGGACTCGGTCAGGTCCCGCCAGGTGCCGTCAACGTCCCGGACCCGGGCCTGGCCTCCGAGGATGCCCTCGGTGCCCACCTCGCGGGCCACCCGCGTCACCTGGTCGGCGAAGGAGGACAGCTGGTCGACCATCGTGTTGATGGTGGTCTTGAGCTCCAGGATCTCGCCGCGGGCGTCGATGTCGATCTTCTTGGTCATGTCGCCCTTGGCGATGGCGGTCGTGACCATGGCGATCTGCCGCACCTGACCGGTGAGGTTGGAGGCCATGAAGTTCACCGAGTCGGTGAGGTCCTTCCAGGTCCCCGACACCCCGGGCACGTGCGCCTGCCCGCCGAGGCGGCCCTCCGTACCCACCTCGCGGGCCACCCGCGTCACCTCGTCGGCGAACGACGACAGGGTCTTCACCATCGTGTTGACGGTGTCGGCGAGCTGCGCGACCTCGCCGCGCGCCTCGACGGTCACCTTCTTCGTCAGATCGCCGTTGGCGACGGCCGCCGAGACCTGGGCGATCCCGCGCACCTGGGCCGTCAGGTTCCCGGCCATCGTGTTGACGTTGTCGCTGAGGTCCTTCCAGATGCCGGTGACCCCGCGGACCCGGGCCTGGCCTCCGAGGATGCCCTCGGTGCCCACCTCGCGGGCCACCCGGGTCACCTGCTCGGCGAAGGAGGACAGCTGGTCCACCATCGTGTTGACGGTCGTGACGAGTTCGAGGATCTCGCCCTTGGCGTCGACGGTGATCTTCTTCGAGAGGTCCCCCATCGCGACCGCCGTCGTCACCTCGGCGATGTTGCGCACCTGCGAGGTCAAGTTGTTCGCCATGAAGTTGACGGACTGGGTGAGGTCCTTCCAGGTGCCGGAGACACCCTTGACCTCGGCCTGACCGCCGAGGATGCCCTCCGTGCCCACCTCCCGGGCCACCCGGGTCACCTGCTCGGCGAAGTTCGAGAGCTGGTCGACCATCGTGTTGAGGGTGTTCTTCAGCTCCAGGATCTCGCCCCGGGCGTCCACGTCGATCTTCTGCGACAGATCACCGCGCGCCACCGCCGTGGCGACCTGGGCGATGTTGCGGACCTGCGAGGTCAGGTTCCCGGCCATGCCGTTCACCGAGTCCGTCAGGTCGCGCCAGACACCGGCCACCCCGGGCACCTGCGCCTGGCCGCCGAGGCGGCCCTCCGTCCCCACGTCCCGCGCCACCCGGGTCACCTGCTCCGCGAAGGCGGAGAGCTGGTCGACCATCGTGTTGATGGTGTTCTTCAGCTCCAGGATCTCGCCCCGGGCGTCCACGTCGATCTTCTGCGACAGGTCACCGCGCGCCACCGCAGTGGTCACCTGGGCGATCTGGCGCACCTGCGAGGTCAGGTTCCCGGCCATGAAGTTGACGGAGTCGGTCAGCTCCTTCCAGGTACCGGAGACCCCCTCCACCCGGGCCTGGCCGCCGAGCCGGCCCTCCGTACCCACGTCCCGCGCCATCCGCGTGACCTGGTCGGCGAAGGACGACAGCTGGTCGACCATGGTGTTCACGGTGTTCTTCAGCTGGAGCATCTCGCCGGAGACGTCCACCGTGACCTTCTGCGACAGGTCGCCGTTGGCCACCGCCGTGGTCACCTGGGCGATGTTGCGGACCTGCCCGGTGAGGTTGCGGAAGGCCGTGTTCACCGAGTCGGTGAGGTCCTTCCAGGTACCGGCAGCCCCGGGCACCTGGGCCTGACCGCCCAGCTCACCCTCGACGCCGACCTCACGGGCCACCCGCGTCACTTCCGCACCGAAGGACTGGAGCTGGTCGACCATCGTGTTGACGGTGTTCTTCAGCTCCAGCATCTCGCCGGCCACGTCGACCGTGACCTTCTGCGACAGGTCGCCGTTGGCCACCGCCGTGGTCACCTGAGCGATGTCCCGCACCTGGGTGGTGAGGTTGCGGAAGACCGTGTTCACCGAGTCGGTGAGGTCCTTCCACGTCCCCGCCGCCCCCGGCACCTGCGCCTGCCCGCCGAGCAGGCCCTTGGCGCCGACCTCGCTCGCCACCCGCGTGACCTCGTCCGCGAAGGTCCGCAGCGTCTCGGTCATCTGGTTGATCGTTTCGGCCAGCTGCGCGACCTCGCCGCGCGCGCTGACCCGTACCTTCTGCGACAGGTCACCGTTGGCGACCGCCGTCGTCACCTGCGCGATCCCGCGCACCTGGGCCGTCAGGTTCCCGGCCATCGTGTTGACGGAATCGGTCAGGTCCTTCCACACACCCGCGACCCCGGGCACCTTGGCCTGGCCGCCCAGCTCGCCCTCCGTACCCACCTCGCGGGCGACCCTGGTCACCTCGGAGGAGAAGGACGAGAGCTGGTCCACCATCGTGTTCACGGTGTTCTTCAGCTGGAGCATCTCGCCGGCCACGTGCACGGTGACCTTGCGCGACAGGTCACCCTTCGCGACCGCCGTCGTGACGAGAGCGATGTCACGCACCTGCGCGGTGAGCCGGTACGCCATCGTGTTGACGGAGTCGGTCAGATCCTTCCAGGAACCGGACATCCCGCGCACCTGGGCCTGGCCGCCGAGCTTGCCCTCGGTACCCACCTCCAGCGCCACGCGCGTCACCTCGTCGGTGAACGCGGACAGCTGGTCGACCAGGTTGTTGACCGTACGCCCGACCTTCAGGAACTCGCCGCGCAGCGGATGCCCGACCCCGTCGGCCGCCTGCGTCCGCAGGTCCATCCGCTGGTCCAGGTCACCCTCGGCCACCGCCGACAGCACCCGTCCCACCTCGGACACCGGCCGGGCCAGATCGTCGACGAGCTGGTTCGAGGCGTCGATCGCGGCCGCCCAGGAGCCCTCACAGGCACCCGTTTCCAGCCGTTCGCTGAGCTTCCCCTCACGGCCCACCATCCGCCGGACCCGGGACAGTTCCCCGGTCAGGTGGAGGTTCCGGTCGGCGACCTCGTTGTAGACGGCGGCGATCTCCGCCATCACGCCCTCGCCGGACACCGTCAGCCGCTTGCGGAAGTTTCCGTCCCGCATCGACACCAGCGCCGTGAGCAGCCTGTTCAGCGCGGCGGTATCGACCTCTGTCGTGCCGCCGCGCCGGGACCGCCCGCCCTTCGGCCGCGTTCCCGTACGCCGCACCACTGCGCCAGACTCCACCGTGTCCCTCCCGAAAGGGTCGACCGCTGTTCCACCGGACACCTGACTCGTCACAAGCCGGCACTGCAAGCCTGCCCAGTGTTTCACCCTGGCCGAACCAGGCCATAACACTTCGGCACCATCGCACACCGGCCGTACCCTGCGAGTGGATTCCCGGACGACGGCACCATGCCGTCCGCGAAGGTAAGTAACCTGGCAACCGATGTCCAACCGCGTCGAAGGAGATTCGTGATCACGGCACGGGCGGCTGCCAGCTTCGACCCTCTCGGGCGCTCGGTCGCCGCCGCTCGCGCGTTCGTCCGCGACACCCTGCAGGGCTGGGGCTTCGCGGACATCGTCGACGACGCGGTGGTCCTCACCAGCGAGCTCGTCACCAATGCCGTGGTCCACGCCGGAACCAGGGCCGAGGTCCTCTGCCTGCGCACCGAGGACGGCGTACGGGTCGAGGTCGCCGACCGCTACCCGGAGCGCGAGCTGCCGCTGCGGCACCCGGGCGAGCGGCCGTACGCCGACCCCGACCGCGAGAACGGCCGCGGACTGATGCTCTGCGCCGCCCTGGCCACCCGCTGGGGCGTGGAGTACACCGCCACCCACAAACACGTGTGGTTCCGCCTCGACCTGCCAGACCGGCCGGTCGGTACCCGCTCCGCGGGCCCCGTCGTCCCCGACCGCCTGCTCCCCCTCGCCGACAGCCGGGTCCGCGTCGCCGTCCTCCAGGTCGACTCGGCCGACGCCGTCTCCGCCTGGAACGAGGACGCCGAGCACATCTTCGGCCACCCCGCCGAGAAGGCGGTGGGCCGCCCGCTCGCGGAGCTCGCCGCCTGGCCGCAGACCCCCGGCACCGGAACCGGCATCGCCGAGGCCCTGCGCCTGTCCCGCTGGGAGGGCAGCTACGGGGTCCGCGGCGCCGACGGCCGCGTCATCCCCGTCTACGCCTCCCACCTGCGGGTGCGCGACGCCCACGGCGAACCGTCCACCGTCTGCCTCCTCGTCCACGACGACGAGCGCGCCTTGTTGCAGACCCCCGTACGGGTGCCTTCCGCGGACGGCGGGCACTTCGCCGAGCCCCGCGCCGCCGACCCGTTCGAGGTCTTCATCGGCTCGCCCGCCCCCGACGACCTCGACGGCCTGCTCCAGCGCACCGTCGAGCGCGCCCGCGACCTCCTCGACGCCGACGCCGCCTTCCTGCTGCTCGCCACCGACGACGAGACCGAGCTGGAGGTCCGGGCCACCACCGGCCTGCCCTCCACCCGCCAGCGCTTCGCCCGCGTCCCCGTCGAGGCCGGTACCAACCGCTACGGCTCCGCCCGCATGCCCGCCGTCCACGACGACCTCGTCGCCGTCCCCGGGGCCGTTCCGCTGCTCGACTCCACCGGCATGCGCTCCGCGGTGACGGTCCCCCTCAAGGTCGAGGGCCGCCTCACGGGTTCCCTGGGCGTCGCCGCCGAGAGCCCCGGCCGCTACTCGAACGAGGAGGCGCTGCACCTGCAGTTCGCGGCCGACCGCATCGCACTGGCGGTGGAGTCCGCCCGCCTCGGCGAGCTGGAGCGGCTGCGCCGAGGGTCCCTGTCCTTCCTCGTCGAGGCGTCCGACCTGCTGGCGGGCACCCTGGACCGGGACCAGACCCTGGCCCTCATGGCCCAGATGACCGTCCCGACGCTCGCGACCTGGTGCGCCGTCTACACGATCGCCGACCAGTCCTCGGACCCGTACCTCAGTTACGTCCTGCACGAGGACGAGGACCGCATCGACGGCCTGAAGGCCCTGCTGTCCCGGGTCAGTCCGCCCGAGCCGGTCCGCGAGGCCGGCGCCCGGCCGTGGCCCGAGACCGCCCTCGCGGTCGGCGGCGAGACGGTGGTCCTGCCGCTCCTCGCCCGCAACCGCGTCATCGGCATGCTGACCCTCGGCAAGCCCCGGGAGGAGCACTTCCGCCAGGAGATCCTCGAACTGGCCGAGGACCTCTCCCGCCGTGCCGCCCTCGCCCTGGACAATGCCCGCCTCTACTCCGAGCGCACCGCGATCAGCCGCTCCCTGCAGCGCAGCCTGCTGCCGCCCGGCTCCCCCGCCATCCCGGGGATGGAGGTCGAGGTGATCTACCGCGCGGCCGGCGAGGGCAACGAGGTGGGCGGAGATTTCTACGACGTCTTCCCGATCCGCGACGGCGCGTACGGCTTCGCCATCGGCGACGTCTGCGGTACGGGCCCGGAGGCGGCCGCCGTGACCGGCCTGGCCCGGCACGCGCTGAGGCTGCTGGCCCGCGAGGGCCTCGGCGGCCCGGCCGTCCTGGAGCGACTCAACGCGGCCATCCTCGACGAGGGTGCCCGCAGCCGCTTCCTCACCCTCCTCTACGGCGAGCTCCACCCGCAGCCGGACGGCGGCGCCCTGATGAAGGTCGTCTGCGCGGGCCACCCGCTCCCGCTGCGCCTGCGTCCGAACGGCATGGTCGACGCGGCCGCGGAACCGCAGCCCCTGCTGGGTGTGATCGAGGACCTGGACCTGTACGAACAAACCGTCACCCTCGACCCGGGCGATGTCCTGCTGTGCGTCACGGACGGCGTGACCGAGCGACGCGAGGGCAGCCGGATGCTTGGTGACGACGGCCTCACGGAGGTCCTCACGACCTGCACGGGTCTGACCGCCGGCGCGGTCGCCTCCCGTGTCCTGCGGGCGGTGGAGCGCTTCGCGGCGGAGCCCGCCTCGGACGACATGGCGATCCTGGCGTTCCGCGTCCCGCACCCGCGGGCGGGCGATTAATCGCGGTGCGGGCGGGGACCCTCTGGGCTAGCCTCGGCGCCCATGCAGACTCCCCGCACACGCCCCGATTACACCGCCGACGAACGCACCCAGCTGCTGGGCTGGCTCGACATGCAGCGCTCGATCATCCGCTGGAAATGCGAAGGGCTCTCCGACGAGGACGCCCACCGCCCGGTCCTGCCGTCCTCTCCGCTGATGACGGCGGCGGGTCTCGTCTCCCACATGCGGTGGGTCGAGCACTGCTGGTTCGAGGTGATGCTGATGGACCGGCCCACCGACACCAATCCCCAGTTCGGGGACGTGGAGGACGCGGACATGCGGGCCGACGGCATCCCTCTCGACCGGCTCCTGGAGGAGTACGACCGCCAGTGTGCGGTGTCCAACGAGATCGTGGCTTCGCTCTCCCTGGACGACACCGGCCGCAACACGGAGTTCAAGGCAGGTGCCGCGTCGGTGCGCTGGGTCCTGCTCCACATGATCGAGGAGACCGCCCGTCACGCCGGCCACATGGACGCGATACGCGAGCTGGTGGACGGCGGGAAGGGCTACTACTGACCGGAACGCAAAAAAGGCCCCCGCCGAATGGCGGGGGCCTTTTCCTTGGAGCCCTTTAACGGAATCGAACCGTTGACCTTCTCCTTACCATGGAGACGCTCTACCGACTGAGCTAAAAGGGCGGGTTGTTCGGCGGCGTCCTACTCTCCCACAGGGTCCCCCCTGCAGTACCATCGGCGCTGAAAGGCTTAGCTTCCGGGTTCGGAATGTAACCGGGCGTTTCCCTAACGCTATGACCACCGAAACACTATGAAATTCGAACGCTGGCTGACATCACAGCTGTTCGTTATTTCAGAACTAACACAGTGGACGCGAGCAACTGAGGACAAGCCCTCGGCCTATTAGTACCAGTCAGCTTCACCCGTTACCGGGCTTCCACATCTGGCCTATCAACCCAGTCGTCTACTGGGAGCCTTACCCTCTCAAGGAGGTGGGAATACTCATCTTGAAGCAGGCTTCCCGCTTAGATGCTTTCAGCGGTTATCCCTCCCGAACGTAGCCAACCAGCCATGCCCTTGGCAGGACAACTGGCACACCAGAGGTTCGTCCGTCCCGGTCCTCTCGTACTAGGGACAGCCCTTCTCAATATTCCTACGCGCACAGCGGATAGGGACCGAACTGTCTCACGACGTTCTAAACCCAGCTCGCGTACCGCTTTAATGGGCGAACAGCCCAACCCTTGGGACCGACTCCAGCCCCAGGATGCGACGAGCCGACATCGAGGTGCCAAACCATCCCGTCGATATGGACTCTTGGGGAAGATCAGCCTGTTATCCCCGGGGTACCTTTTATCCGTTGAGCGACGGCGCTTCCACAAGCCACCGCCGGATCACTAGTCCCGACTTTCGTCCCTGCTCGACCCGTCGGTCTCACAGTCAAGCTCCCTTGTGCACTTACACTCAACACCTGATTGCCAACCAGGCTGAGGGAACCTTTGGGCGCCTCCGTTACCCTTTGGGAGGCAACCGCCCCAGTTAAACTACCCATCAGACACTGTCCCTGATCCGGATCACGGACCGAGGTTAGACATCCAGCACGACCAGAGTGGTATTTCAACGGCGACTCCACACCAACTGGCGTTGATGCTTCAAAGTCTCCCACCTATCCTACACAAGCCGAACCGAACACCAATATCAAACTGTAGTAAAGGTCCCGGGGTCTTTCCGTCCTGCTGCGCGAAACGAGCATCTTTACTCGTAGTGCAATTTCACCGGGCCTATGGTTGAGACAGTCGAGAAGTCGTTACGCCATTCGTGCAGGTCGGAACTTACCCGACAAGGAATTTCGCTACCTTAGGATGGTTATAGTTACCACCGCCGTTTACTGGCGCTTAAGTTCTCAGCTTCGCAACCCCGAAAGGTCACTAACCGGTCCCCTTAACGTTCCAGCACCGGGCAGGCGTCAGTCCGTATACATCGCCTTACGGCTTCGCACGGACCTGTGTTTTTAGTAAACAGTCGCTTCTCGCTGGTCTCTGCGGCCACCCCCAGCTCACCAAGCAAGTTGGATCACCAGTGATGGCCCCCCTTCTCCCGAAGTTACGGGGGCATTTTGCCGAGTTCCTTAACCATAGTTCACCCGAACGCCTCGGTATTCTCTACCTGACCACCTGAGTCGGTTTAGGGTACGGGCCGCCATGAAACTCGCTAGAGGCTTTTCTCGACAGCATAGGATCATCCACTTCACCACAATCGGCTCGGCATCAGGTCTCAGCCTTGTATGAGGGACGGATTTGCCTACCCCTCGGCCTACACCCTTACCCCGGGACAACCACCGCCCGGGCTGGACTACCTTCCTGCGTCACCCCATCGCTTACCTACTACAAGTCTGGTTCGTCGGCTCCACCACTTTCCTTTCCCCGAAGGGTCCGGAACGGCTTCACGGACTTAGCATCGCCTGATTCGATATTGGGCGTTTCAAAGCGGGTACCGGAATATCAACCGGTTGTCCATCGACTACGCCTGTCGGCCTCGCCTTAGGTCCCGACTTACCCTGGGCAGATCAGCTTGACCCAGGAACCCTTAGTCAATCGGCGCACACGTTTCTCACGTGTGTATCGCTACTCATGCCTGCATTCTCACTCGTGAACCGTCCACAACTAGCTTCCGCTGCTGCTTCACCCGGCACACGACGCTCCCCTACCCATCACAGCGGGCGTTGGCCCTATAGCTGCAATGACACGACTTCGGCGGTACGCTTGAGCCCCGCTACATTGTCGGCGCGGAATCACTTGACCAGTGAGCTATTACGCACTCTTTCAAGGGTGGCTGCTTCTAAGCCAACCTCCTGGTTGTCTCTGCGACTCCACATCCTTTCCCACTTAGCGTACGCTTAGGGGCCTTAGTCGATGCTCTGGGCTGTTTCCCTCTCGACCATGGAGCTTATCCCCCACAGTCTCACTGCCGTGCTCTCACTTACCGGCATTCGGAGTTTGGCTAAGGTCAGTAACCCGGTAGGGCCCATCGCCTATCCAGTGCTCTACCTCCGGCAAGAAACACACGACGCTGCACCTAAATGCATTTCGGGGAGAACCAGCTATCACGGAGTTTGATTGGCCTTTCACCCCTAACCACAGGTCATCCCCCAGGTTTTCAACCCTGGTGGGTTCGGTCCTCCACGAAGTCTTACCTCCGCTTCAACCTGCCCATGGCTAGATCACTCCGCTTCGGGTCTAGAGCGTGCAACTCAATCGCCCTGTTCGGACTCGCTTTCGCTACGGCTTCCCCACACGGGTTAACCTCGCTACACACCGCTAACTCGCAGGCTCATTCTTCAAAAGGCACGCAGTCACGAGATGCAGCAAGCTGCATCCGACGCTCCCACGGCTTGTAGGCACACGGTTTCAGGTACTATTTCACTCCGCTCCCGCGGTACTTTTCACCATTCCCTCACGGTACTATCCGCTATCGGTCACCAGGGAATATTTAGGCTTAGCGGGTGGTCCCGCCAGATTCACACGGGATTTCTCGGGCCCCGTGCTACTTGGGAAATGAGCAAGCAAGCCGTACAGATTTCAGCTACGGGGGTCTTACCCTCTACGCCGGACCTTTCGCATGTCCTTCGCCTATCCATACGGTTTCTGACTCGCCTCACAGCCGGCAGACCGTGAAAGCTCACTCCCACAACCCCGCATGCGCAACCCCTGCCGGGTATCACACGCATACGGTTTGGCCTCATCCGGTTTCGCTCGCCACTACTCCCGGAATCACGGTTGTTTTCTCTTCCTGAGGGTACTGAGATGTTTCACTTCCCCTCGTTCCCTCCACACTGCCTATGTGTTCAGCAGCGGGTGACAGCCCATGACGACTGCCGGGTTTCCCCATTCGGACACCCCCGGATCAAAGCTCAGTTGGCAGCTCCCCGGGGCCTATCGCGGCCTCTCACGTCCTTCATCGGTTCCTGGTGCCAAGGCATCCACCGTGCGCCCTTAAAAACTTGGCCACAGATGCTCGCGTCCACTGTGTAGTTCTCAAACAACGACCAGCCACCCATCACCCTGATCCACAAGGAATCAAGTTCACTGGGGCCGGCACTGAAGACATGACCAACGGCCGTACCTTCAGGACCCAACAACGTGCCAAGCACGATCCCGTCGACTTTCGCTGTGTTCCACGCCGAAGCAGTACTTACAGGAAGTGTCAGAAACCGTGCCAACTAATCAACGTTCCACCCATGAGCTGACCGTGCAGAACGTTTGTCTGCAATCGGTACTGTGCTCCTTAGAAAGGAGGTGATCCAGCCGCACCTTCCGGTACGGCTACCTTGTTACGACTTCGTCCCAATCGCCAGTCCCACCTTCGACAGCTCCCTCCACAAGGGTTGGGCCACCGGCTTCGGGTGTTACCGACTTTCGTGACGTGACGGGCGGTGTGTACAAGGCCCGGGAACGTATTCACCGCAGCAATGCTGATCTGCGATTACTAGCGACTCCGACTTCATGGGGTCGAGTTGCAGACCCCAATCCGAACTGAGACCGGCTTTTTGAGATTCGCTCCACCTCACGGTATCGCAGCTCATTGTACCGGCCATTGTAGCACGTGTGCAGCCCAAGACATAAGGGGCATGATGACTTGACGTCGTCCCCACCTTCCTCCGAGTTGACCCCGGCGGTCTCCTGTGAGTCCCCATCACCCCGAAGGGCATGCTGGCAACACAGGACAAGGGTTGCGCTCGTTGCGGGACTTAACCCAACATCTCACGACACGAGCTGACGACAGCCATGCACCACCTGTATACCGACCACAAGGGGGGCACTATCTCTAATGCTTTCCGGTATATGTCAAGCCTTGGTAAGGTTCTTCGCGTTGCGTCGAATTAAGCCACATGCTCCGCCGCTTGTGCGGGCCCCCGTCAATTCCTTTGAGTTTTAGCCTTGCGGCCGTACTCCCCAGGCGGGGAACTTAATGCGTTAGCTGCGGCACCGACGACGTGGAATGTCGCCAACACCTAGTTCCCAACGTTTACGGCGTGGACTACCAGGGTATCTAATCCTGTTCGCTCCCCACGCTTTCGCTCCTCAGCGTCAGTAATGGCCCAGAGATCCGCCTTCGCCACCGGTGTTCCTCCTGATATCTGCGCATTTCACCGCTACACCAGGAATTCCGATCTCCCCTACCACACTCTAGCTAGCCCGTATCGAATGCAGACCCGAGGTTAAGCCTCGGGCTTTCACATCCGACGTGACAAGCCGCCTACGAGCTCTTTACGCCCAATAATTCCGGACAACGCTTGCGCCCTACGTATTACCGCGGCTGCTGGCACGTAGTTAGCCGGCGCTTCTTCTGCAGGTACCGTCACTTTCGCTTCTTCCCTGCTGAAAGAGGTTTACAACCCGAAGGCCGTCATCCCTCACGCGGCGTCGCTGCATCAGGCTTTCGCCCATTGTGCAATATTCCCCACTGCTGCCTCCCGTAGGAGTCTGGGCCGTGTCTCAGTCCCAGTGTGGCCGGTCGCCCTCTCAGGCCGGCTACCCGTCGTCGCCTTGGTAGGCCATTACCCCACCAACAAGCTGATAGGCCGCGGGCTCATCCTTCACCGCCGGAGCTTTCCACCGCAGAAGATGCCTTCCGCAGTCGTATCCGGTATTAGACCCCGTTTCCAGGGCTTGTCCCAGAGTGAAGGGCAGATTGCCCACGTGTTACTCACCCGTTCGCCACTAATCCACCCCGAAGGGCTTCATCGTTCGACTTGCATGTGTTAAGCACGCCGCCAGCGTTCGTCCTGAGCCAGGATCAAACTCTCCATGAATGTTTACCCGTGATCGGGTGCACACGCACGAAAGAGCGGGCGCATCATGTCGGAATATGACCGACGCGCCACAACGTCCTCGCTGTGTTTGTCGCCTGCCAGTGCCCGAAGGCCCGACAGGTCTTTTTCAAAGGAACCTCATCCACCGGAGTGGACGGGGTATCAACTTCTGGCGTTGATTTTTGGCACGCTGTTGAGTTCTCAAGGAACGGACGCTTCCTTCGTACTCACCCTCGCGGGTTTTCCTCCGGGCTTTCGTTCTGCTGTCTTGCGTTTCCGACTCTATCAGACTCTTTCGTGTCCGATTTCCTCGGCGCTTTCCAGGTTTTCGCTTTCGCGTTTCCCTTTCCGGCGATTCCAACCTTACCAGACCATTTCCTTGCCGTTGTCGACTCGGATTTGAATTCGGTGGCCGTTGGAGGGCCTTTCCCTTTCGGGCGGATCAGACTTTATCAGGTCTCCCCGGCGTCTGATTCCCACCCGCCCGCACGACACGCCCGGACACACGTGTGTGCCGGGGTTTCTTGCGGGGTGGAGACGTAAACGTACTGGAGCGGGGCCCCGGACGCAAATCCGGTTGCCCCGCTCCGGTGACGGCGCTACGGCGAGGGCCCGATCAGACCTCGACGACGACCGGGAGGATCATCGGGCGCCGGCGGTAGCTGTCCGAGACCCACTTGCCCATCGTGCGGCGGATGAGCTGCTGGATCTGGTGCGGCTCGGCGACGCCGTCGGCCGCGGCGCGGGCGATGGCTTCCTCGATCTTCGCGACGACAGGGCCGAAGGCCCCGTCGTCGATGCCGGAGCCGCGGGCCTGGATGTTCGGGCCGCTGACCACCTTGCCGGTGGTGCTGTCCACGACGACGTAGACCGAGATGATGCCCTCGTCGCCGAGGATCCGGCGGTCCTTGAGCGAGGACTCGGTGACGTCGCCGACCGAGAGGCCGTCCACGTACACGTAGCCGGCCTGCACCTTTCCGGAGATCCGGGCCTTGCCGTCGATGAGGTCGACGACCACGCCGTCCTCGGCGATGACGATCCGGTCCTTGGGGACGCCCGTCATGGCACCGAGCTCGGCATTGGCCCGCAGGTGGCGCCATTCGCCGTGGACCGGCATCAGGTTCCGCGGCTTGCAGATGTTGTAGAAGTACAGCAGCTCGCCGGCCGAGGCGTGGCCCGAGACGTGCACCTTGGCGTTGCCCTTGTGTACGACGTTGGCGCCCCAGCGGGTCAGGCCGTTGATCACGCGGTACACCGCGTTCTCGTTGCCCGGGATGAGGGACGACGCCAGGATCACGGTGTCGCCGGGGACGATCCGGATCTGGTGGTCGCGGTTCGCCATCCGGGACAGGGCCGCCATCGGCTCGCCCTGGGAACCGGTGCAGACCAGGACGACCTCTTCGGGCGGCAGGTCGTCGAGCGTCTTGACGTCCACGACGAGGCCGGCCGGGACGCGGAGGTAGCCCAGGTCCCGGGCGATGCCCATGTTGCGGACCATCGAACGGCCGACGAAGGCCACCCGGCGGCCGTACTCGTGGGCGGCGTCGAGGATCTGCTGGATGCGGTGCACGTGGCTGGCGAAGCTGGCCACGATGATCCGGTGGTGGGCGTTGGCGAAGACGTTCCGCAGCACGGTGGAGATCTCGCGCTCCGGCGGCACGAAGCCCGGGACCTCGGCGTTCGTCGAGTCGGACAGCAGGAGGTCGATGCCCTCCTCGCTCAGCCGCGCGAAGGCATGCAGGTCTGTGAGGCGCTTGTCCAGCGGGAGCTGGTCCATCTTGAAGTCGCCGGTGGCGACGACCAGGCCCGCACCGGTGCGGATCGCCACGGCCAGGGCGTCCGGGATGGAGTGGTTGACCGCGATGAACTCGCAGTCGAAGGGGCCCAGGCTCTCGCGCTCCCCCTCCTTCACCTCGAGGGTGTAGGGGCGGATGCGGTGCTCCTGGAGCTTGGCCTCGATGAGGGCCAGCGTCAGCTTGGAGCCGATCAGCGGGATGTCGGGCTTCTCCCGCAGGAGGTACGGAACGGCGCCGATGTGGTCCTCGTGGCCGTGCGTGAGGACGATGCCCTCGATGTCGTCGAGACGATCCCGGATGGACGAGAAGTCCGGCAGGATCAGGTCGATGCCCGGCTGCTCCTCCTCGGGGAAGAGGACGCCGCAGTCGACGATCAGGAGGCGGCCGTCGTACTCGAAGACGGTCATGTTGCGGCCGATCTCGCCGAGACCACCCAGGGGGGTGACCCTGAGGCCGCCCTTGGGCAGCTTCGGCGGCGGACCGAGTTCCGGATGCGGATGGCTCAAAAGTGTCTCCTCACCACGCACGCCACGTACCCGGAAGGCACGTGGCGCGCATGTCATTCGTGCACTTGCTGTTGTCTGCTCTGTATTTGTCCGGTGGTGCTTATTCAGTTGTGAAGTCTGTTGTCAGAGCTGTACCCCGCCCGCGGCAAGATCGATCTTGAGCTGAGCCGTCTCTTCGTCGGTCAGTTCGATCAGCGGGAGCCGCAGCGGGCCGGCGGGCAGGCCCTGCAGGTTCAGCGCGCCCTTGGTGGTCATCACACCCTGGGTACGGAACATGCCGGTGTAGACGGGAAGCAGCTTCTGGTGGATCTCGGCCGCCTTCTGGACGTCCCCGGCGAGGTACGCCTCCAGCATGGCGCGCAGGTCGGGGGTGACCACGTGGCCGACGACGGAGACGAAGCCGACCGCGCCGACCGACAGGAGCGGTAGGTTCAGCATGTCGTCGCCGGAGTACCAGGCGAGGCCGCTCCGCGCGATCGCCCAGCCGGCACGGCCGAGGTCGCCCTTGGCGTCCTTGTTGGCCACGATACGGGGGTGCTCGGCCAGCCGGACCAGGGTTTCGGTCTCGATCGGGACGCCGCTGCGGCCGGGGATGTCGTAGAGCATGACCGGCAGCCCGGTCGCGTCGGCGATCGCCGTGAAGTGCCGGTAGAGGCCCTCCTGCGGCGGCTTGCTGTAGTACGGGGTGACGGCGAGCAGGCCGTGGGCGCCGGTGCGCTCGGCCTGGCGGGCCAGTTCGAGGGTGTGGCGGGTGTCGTTGGTACCGATGCCGGCGACCACGTGGGCGCGGTCACCGACGGCTTCGAGTACGGCTCGTACGAGGTCGTTTTTCTCCGCGTCGGTGGTGGTCGGCGACTCACCGGTGGTGCCGTTGATGATCAGGCCGTCGTTGCCTGCGTCCACCAGGTGGACGGCGAGCTGCTGCGCGCCGTCGAGGTCGAGTGCGCCATCCGCCGTGAACGGCGTGATCATGGCGGTGAGGACCCGCCCGAAGGGGGTCTGCGGAGTCGAGATCGGAGCCATGGGTAACACGCTACTCGCTGCCATGCTCGCGGTGTCCCCTCGGGGGACGTCAACCGGGGGATGGCTCCCGGTGGTGACCGGGAGTGTTGGACGCCGGCACTGCCTGCTCGGGGGTTCAAGCAGTGCCGGGTCCGTTTGATCAGCCTAGATGAAGTTTACGAAACGTCGCAATACGGACACTTCGGACTTGACTCCGTACATCTGTACGCCATGGGTGCAACAGCCCTTACGGGGCAACGCGCCCGTTGCTGTTGTACGCCGCGTACGTCAGCGGCATGAGCCGGGCCCAGTGCTGCTCCATCTTCTCGCCGACCATCTCGATTTCCCGCTGCGGGAAGGACGGCACGGTCGCGAGCTCGTGCTGCGTGCGCAGCCCGAGGAAGTGCATCAGCGAGCGTGCGTTGCAGGTGGCGTACATCGAGGAGAAAAGGCCGACCGGCAGGACCGAACGGGCCACCTCCCGGGCCACGCCCGCGGCGAGCATCTCCTGGTAGGCCTCGTACGCCTGTACGTAGGAGTCCTCCATGACGCGGGCGGTCAGCTCCTGCTGCGCCTGGGTGCCCTCCACGAAGACGTACTTGCCGGGGCGGCCCTCCTGGACGAGCTTGCGCTCCGCGTCGGGAACGTAGAAGACCGGTTCGAGCTCCCTGTAGCGGCCCGACTCCTCGTTGTAGGACCAGCCCACGCGGTGGCGCATGAACTCGCGGAACACGAAGATCGGGGCGCTGATGAAGAAGGTCATCGAGTTGTGCTCGAAGGGGCTGCCGTGGCGGTCCCGCATCAGGTAGTTGATGAGGCCCCTGGAACGCTCCGGGTCCTTCTGCAGCTCCTCCAGGGACTGCTCGCCTGCCGTGGAGACACGGGCCGCCCACAGCACGTCGGAGTCGGCGGCGGAGTGCTTCACCAGCTCCACCGTCACGTCGCTGCGGAAGCTGGGTTTCAGATCTGAAGCGGCGGTCTCGCTCACCGGGGGTCCTTCCAAACGTGCGTCCTGGGGCGCGCCCACTCTACGGCGCCCCTCACAGGTCCCCGCGCATGCTCACCCGTCACCAGGGCATCCGCACAGCTGACGCACAGCCATGAATTTTGGTGAATGTCCCGAAATCCGGCACCGATTGGGCGGCCCGTACGTCCTACAGAGCAGAACGCACCCGCATCGAGCCCGAGGAGATTCCCTCTCATGTTTCGCCGGCGCGAACCCGTTCCGTTCGCCTTCGTCGCCGAGGCCGACCGTTTCCGGAGCAACGTCACCCCACCGCCGCGCGAGCGGTTGGGCAAAGCCCAGTTGGCCGCCCGTAGTCTGGTCGGACTGACCGTGGTCGCGGGGCTCGCCGGCTCACTGCTGTTCGGCATACCGGCGCTCCAGCCGAACAAGGCACCGGAGAAGTCGCAGCAGTCGACCGCGGCCGAGGGGCGGTAGCCTCACGGGCACAGCCCTACCGAACGTGCATGTGAGTGAGGTCCAGCCGTGCCCCTGCCCTTCCTGACGGCCGACGGCGTGTCCGACGCGGACGACGACGGCGACGAGGTCCTGGCCCACGCCGACCACGACCGCTGGCGACGGCCCTACCGGCCCGGCCCCTGGCGCGTGGCCATCTCCGCGGTGCTGCTCCTGCTGTCCGCCTTCATGCTGCTGGCCACGATGATCGTCGCCTTCGCGGGCGGCGGCTGGGGCGGAGCGGGCGCCTGCCTGGTCGCCGCTCTCGCCGTCCTCGGATCCGCGCTGCAGATGCTGCGCGTCGGCGTGTGGGTCAGCCGTACGGGTCTGCGCAGGGTCGGCTTCTTCGTGACCCGCACGATCGCGTGGAACGAGGTCACCGAGATCCGTACGGTGCAGCAGCCGGTGCGCTGGCTGGGGCTGCCGAGGACCGTGCAGGGGCAGGCGCTGACGGTGTCCGCCCGGGGCGTCGCGGAGCCGCCGGTGCTGCTGACCGACCACAACGCCGACTTCCTGACGCGGGCCGAGGCCTTCGACCGGGCGGCGGACACGGTCGAGGCCTGGGCCGAGGAGTACCGGCCCGTGCCCGCCTGACACCCGGGTCCCGGGTGTGCCGGGACGCGCCGCGTGGAGCCCGTACAGGTGTCAGACCTGTACGGGCTTCTTGTCGTGCAGGGCGATCGCCCGCTGCATGGCCTTGCGCGCCCGCGGGGTGTCCCGGGCGTCGTGGTAGGCGACGGCGAGCCGGAACCAGCTGCGCCAGTCCCCCGGCGCGTCCTCGGTCTCGGCCTTGCGGCGTGCGAAGACCTCGTCGGCGGAGTCCCGCAGGATCCGGCCGTACTGGTCGCGCTCCAGCTCGTCCACGGGCAGGCCGCCCTCGGCCTCCAGCTCACCGGCGAGCTGGTTGGCCCTGGTGACGAACTGCGTGTTCTTCCAGAGGAACCAGATGCCGATGACGGGCAGGATCAGCACGGCCACCCCGAAGGTGACGGTGAGCAGGGTTCCCTGCTGGATCAGCAGCAGGCCCCGGCTGCCGACCAGGACGAAGTAGACGACCAGTACGGCGGCCGTGATGAAGTACGTGATCTTCGCGCGCATCGTGAATCAGTCCGGTCAGCCCAGGTCGAGGAAGTTTTCCAGGCCGAAGGTGAGGCCCGGGGTCTGCGTCACGCGGCGCGCGCCGAGCAGGATGCCCGGCATGAAGCTGCTGTGGTGCAGGGAGTCGTGACGGATGGTCAGGGTCTCGCCCTCGCCGCCGAGGAGGACCTCCTGGTGCGCGAGCAGGCCGCGCAGGCGGACGGCGTGGACCGGGACGCCGTCGACGTCCGCGCCGCGCGCGCCGTCCAGCGCGGTGGCGGTGGCGTCGGGCTGAGCGCCGAGGCCGGCCTCGGCGCGGGCGGCCGCGATGAGCTGCGCGGTACGGGTCGCGGTGCCGGAGGGGGCGTCGACCTTGTTGGGGTGGTGCAGTTCGACGACCTCGACGGACTCGAAGTACCGGGCGGCCTGGGCGGCGAACTTCATCGTGAGGACGGCGCCGATGGAGAAGTTCGGGGCGATGAGGACGCCGGTCTTCGGTGAGGCGGCGAGCCAGGTGTCGAGCTGCGCGAGGCGGTCCTCGGTCCAGCCGGTGGTGCCGACCACGCCGTGGATGCCGTGGCGGACGAGGAACTCGAGGTTTTCCATCACGGAGGCGGGGGTGGTCAGCTCGACCGCGACCTGGGCGCCGGCCTCGGTCAGCGCCTCCAGCCTGTCGCCGCGGCCGAGGGCGGCGACGAGCTCCATGTCCTCCGCGGCCTCGACCGCCTTGACGGCCTCGGCGCCGATACGGCCCCGGGCGCCGAGGACTGCCACGCGCAGCTTGCTCATAGTCTCTTCCTTACCTGCGTACCGTACGGATCTAGGCGACGACCTCGTCGAGGCGGGCGGCCTGCTTCTCCTTCAGCGGGCCGATCACCGCCAGCGAGGGCCGCTGGGCCAGTACATCCTGTGCGACCGAGCGGATGTCGTCCGGGGTCACCGCGGCGATCCGGGCGAGCATGTCGTCGACCGACATCTGGTCGCCCCAGCACAGCTCGCTCTTGCCGATGCGGTTCATGAGGGCGCCGGTGTCCTCCAGGCCGAGGACGGTCGAGCCGGAGAGCTGGCCGATGGCCCGCTTGATCTCGTCGTCGCCGAGGCCGTCGGTGGCGACCTTGTCGAGTTCGTCGCGGCAGATCCGCAGGACGTCGTGGACCTGGCTGGGCCGGCAGCCCGCGTACACGCCGAAGAGGCCGGTGTCGGCGAAGCCCGAGGTGTACGAGTACACGCTGTAGGCGAGACCGCGCTTCTCACGGACCTCCTGGAAGAGGCGGGAGGACATACCGCCGCCGAGGGCGGTGTTCAGCACGCCCAGCGCCCAGCGGCGCTCGTCGGTGCGGTGCAGGCCCGGCATGCCGAGGACCACGTGGGCCTGCTCGGTCTTGCGGCTCACCAGGTCGACGCGGCCGGCGGTGCGGATGCGCTTGGTGCCGCCGCGCGGTCCGATCGGCTCGGCGTCGGTGCGGGTGAGGGCGCCGGCCTGCTCGAAGGCGGCACGGACCTGGCGTACGACCTTGTTGTGGTCGACGTTGCCGGCGGCGGCCACGACCAGGTGGGTCGGGTCGTAGTGCTTCTTGTAGAAGCGGCGGATCCGGTCGGCGCCGAGGGCGTTGATCGTGTCGACGGTGCCGAGGACGGGGCGGCCCAGCGGGGTGTCCCCGTACATCGTCTGCGCGAACAGGTCGTGGACCATGTCGCCCGGGTCGTCCTCGGTCATCGCGATCTCTTCGAGGATGACCCCGCGCTCGGCGTCGACGTCCTCCTCGCGGATCAGCGAGCCGGTGAGCATGTCGCAGACCACGTCGATGGCGAGCGGCAGGTCGGTGTCGAGCACCCGTGCGTAGTAGCAGGTGTACTCCTTCGCCGTGAAGGCGTTCATCTCGCCGCCGACCGCGTCGATCGCGGAGGAGATGTCGAGGGCGCTGCGGCGTCGCGTGCCCTTGAAGAGGAGGTGCTCCAGGTAGTGCGTGGCGCCGTTCAGCGTGGGCGTCTCGTCGCGGGAGCCGACGTGTGCCCAGATGCCGAAGGTGGCGGAGCGGACGGAGGGCAGCGTCTCGGTGACGACGCGCAGTCCGCCGGGCAGGACGGTGCGTCGGACGGTGCCGATGCCGTTCTGCCCCTTGAGCAGGGTTTGGGTACGGGCGACGGCCCGCCCCTCCGAAGAGGGGCGGGCCGTCACACGGGAACTACGCGACGTCACTTGTCGGAGTCGTCCTTGTCAGCCTCGTCGGCGGCGTCCTCGCCCTCGATCACGGGGATCAGGGAGAGCTTGCCGCGCTGGTCGATCTCGGCGATCTCGACCTGGACCTTGGTGCCGACCGCGAGCACGTCCTCGACGTTCTCCACGCGCTTGCCACCGGCGAGCTTGCGGATCTGCGAGATGTGCAGGAGGCCGTCCTTGCCGGGGAGCAGGGAGACGAAGGCACCGAAGGTGGTGGTCTTGACGACCGTACCCAGGTAGCGCTCGCCGACCTCCGGCATGGTCGGGTTGGCGATGCCGTTGATCGTGGCGCGGGCGGCCTCGGCGGCCGGGCCGTCGGCGGCACCGATGTAGATGGTGCCGTCGTCCTCGATCGTGATCTCGGCGCCGGTGTCCTCCTGGATCTGGTTGATCATCTTGCCCTTGGGGCCGATGACCTCACCGATCTTGTCCACGGGGATCTTGACGGTGATGATCCGCGGGGCGTTCGGGGACATCTCGTCCGGCGTGTCGATCGCTTCCATCATCACGTCGAGGATGTGGAGGCGGGCGTCACGGGCCTGCTTGAGGGCGGCGGCCAGGACGGAGGCCGGGATGCCGTCGAGCTTGGTGTCCAGCTGGAGCGCGGTGACGAACTCCTTGGTGCCGGCGACCTTGAAGTCCATGTCGCCGAAGGCGTCCTCCGCACCGAGGATGTCGGTGAGGGCGACGTAGTGGGTCTTGCCGTCGATCTCCTGGGAGATCAGGCCCATGGCGATACCGGCGACGGGGGCCTTGAGGGGCACACCGGCGTTCAGCAGCGACATGGTGGAGGCGCAGACCGAGCCCATGGACGTCGAACCGTTGGAGCCGAGGGCCTCGGACACCTGGCGGATCGCGTAGGGGAACTCCTCGCGGGTCGGCAGGACCGGCACGATCGCGCGCTCGGCGAGCGCGCCGTGGCCGATCTCGCGGCGCTTCGGGGAGCCGACGCGGCCGGTCTCGCCGACGGAGTACGGCGGGAAGTTGTAGTTGTGCATGTAGCGCTTGCGGGTCACCGGGGAGAGGGTGTCCAGCTGCTGCTCCATGCGGAGCATGTTGAGGGTGGTGACGCCCAGGATCTGGGTCTCGCCACGCTCGAAGAGCGCCGAGCCGTGCACGCGCGGGATGGCCTCGACCTCGGCGGCGAGGGTACGGATGTCCGTGATCCCGCGGCCGTCGATGCGGACCTTGTCCTTGATGACGCGCTCGCGGACCAGGGCCTTGGTCAGGCTGCGGTACGCGGCGGAGATCTCCTTCTCCCGGCCTTCGAAGGCCGGGAGGAGCTTCTCGGCGGCGATCTCCTTGACGCGGTCCAGCTCGGCCTCGCGGTCCTGCTTGCCCGCGATGGTCAGCGCCTGGGAGAGCTCGCCCTTGACGGCGGCCGCGAGGGCCTCGTACACGTCGTCCTGGTAGTCCAGGAAGACCGGGAACTCACCCTCGGGCTTGGCGGCCTTGGCGGCCAGGTCGGCCTGGGCCTTGCAGAGGACCTTGATGAACGGCTTCGCGGCCTCGAGGCCCGCGGCGACGATCTCCTCGGTCGGCGCCTCGGCGCCGCCCTTGACGAGGGCGATGGTCTTCTCGGTGGCCTCGGCCTCGACCATCATGATCGCGACGTCGCCGTCCTCCAGGGTGCGGCCCGCGACGACCATGTCGAAGACGGCGTCCTCGAGCTCGGTGTGCGTCGGGAAGGCGACCCACTGGCCGCGGATCAGCGCGACGCGGACGCCGCCGATCGGGCCGGAGAAGGGCAGGCCGGCCAGCTGGGTGGACGCGGACGCGGCGTTGATCGCGATGACGTCGTACAGGTGGTCCGGGTTGAGCGCCATGACGGTGGCGACGACCTGGATCTCGTTGCGCAGGCCCTTCTTGAAGGACGGGCGCAGCGGGCGGTCGATGAGGCGGCAGGTGAGGATCGCGTCCTCGGAGGGCCGGCCCTCACGGCGGAAGAAGGAGCCGGGGATCTTGCCGGCCGCGTACTGCCGCTCCTCGACGTCCACCGTCAGGGGGAAGAAGTCGAGCTGGTCCTTGGGCTTCTTCGACGCGGTGGTGGCGGACAGCACCATCGTGTCGTCGTCCAGGTAGGCAACGGCGGAGCCGGCGGCCTGGCGGGCCAGACGGCCCGTCTCGAAGCGGATGGTGCGGGTGCCGAAGGAGCCGTTGTCAATGACGGCCTCGGCGTAGTGGGTCTCGTTCTCCACTAGCGTTTTCTCCATTTTCGTCGTCTCCGTCCGCCGCCCGTGTGGCGGAGGACGGTTGCGGAGAAGCGCTCCTGGCGTGCTGGCCGGTCTTCGATCGAAGCACCCGGTTCGTTGCCCGCGTGGGCATTCCGGGTGCCACTACCGAGGACCGGCGGCGTGGGAGGGCGCTCCTCCTCTTCAGTTGTGCACGTCTCGTCGTCGGACGTACACGTGCGTCCGTTCCAGACTACAAAGGGACCGGTCCGTACCGCACGTACAGCAAAGGGAGCGGCCCCCGGATGTGGGAACCGCTCCCTTCACGGCGTCTTACTTGGCGCCGGCCGCACCGCGGCGGATGCCGAGGCGCTCGACCAGCGTACGGAAGCGCTGGATGTCCTTCTTGGCCAGGTACTGCAGCAGGCGGCGACGCTGGCCGACCAGGATCAGCAGACCACGACGGGAGTGGTGGTCGTGCTTGTGGGTCTTGAGGTGCTCGGTCAGGTCCGAGATGCGGCGGGACAGCATCGCGACCTGGACCTCGGGGGAGCCGGTGTCGCCCTCCTTGGCACCGAACTCGGTGATGATCTGCTTCTTCGTAGCGGCGTCGAGCGGCACGCGTACTCCTCGTTTGGTCTTCGTTGCCACCGAGTGCCCCAGGTCTGAGTCTCTGGGGAGCTTCCGTTACTCGGGAGGCGGGGTCCGCTGGGCGCAGTCCACAGACCCCTTGGCAGGGATCCGGGGGACGCGTACACAAACGGCCGTCACACAGCGTACCAGGCTGCCGCTCGGCTCCTGTCTCAGCTGGTGAGAGAGCGGGCCCGGGCGTACACGTCCAGCACGGCCAGGGTCAGGGGCACCAGGCTGAGCAGGACCGCCGCCTCGGTGAGGTCGAGCAGCCTTCCCCAGAAGGGTGACAGGCCCTTGCGGGGGATGACAAGCGCAATTCCCGCGAGGAGGGCCGCGCCGGCGGCGACGGCCGCGGTGAGCCAGATCGTACGGAGGTCCAGGCCGCTGCGGTCGTGCTCCACGACGAGGGCTTCGAGCAGGGCCTGCGGGGGGTGCAGGGACAGGCCCAGGATCAGCAGCGCGACGGCGGCGAGGCCGGCGGTCAGGGCGCAGACCACCTGGGAGGTGTAGCGGAAGAGGCGGGCGCGCAGCAGCATGGCGAGGCCGGTGGCCAGGGCCAGGAGGCGGCCCCAGGTGTTGTCGGAGAAGCCGAGGACCGCGGCGGCGCCGACGGCGACGGCGGCGCAGCCGCCGACGAGGCCGAGGAGCATCTCGTGGCCGCGGCGGGCCTGGGCGGCGATCGCCTCGGCGTCGAGCGGGATGCCCTGCTCGTGCTGGTCGGCGTCCTGGTCGCCGTACGGGGCGGTCTCGTAGCGGTCCGGGGTCTCGTAATCCTCGGTGGCGCTCTGCGGGGCGGCGTAGCCGATGGGCAGGCGGGCGAAGCGGGCCGAGAGGCCGGGCAGGAAGGCGACGAGGCCGATGGCGACGGGCGCGCAGACGGCGGCGGTGTAGGTGGCGGAGGCCTCGGTGGCGATCGCGGCGAAGGTGGCGAGGGTGCCGGTGGCGGCGACGAAGGTGGCCGCGACGAAGGGGGCGTCGCCGCTGGGGGTGAGCGCGACCAGGGCGACGGAGGCGACCAGGACGCAGACGCAGCCGAGGAGGAACTGGAGCCGGCCGGGGCCCTGGCCGGCGGCGGGGCCGACGATCCCGGATCCGGCGATCAGCAGGTGCGGGAGGGCTCCGAGGCCCAGGGCCACGGCGGAGAGGCGGTCGCGGTAGACGCGGGCGCGCACCCCGGCCACGGCGGTGAGCAGGACGCCGACGGCGCCCGCGATGATCCCGGGCAGGCCGTGCATGTCGTGGCGGACGGGGTCGGCGTACCAGAGCACGAAGCCCAGCATGACGAGCAGGACGGCGGAGCCGGCGAGCCCCGCGCCGCGCAGCATGTCGTCGCTCCAGCGGTGCCGGTCGCGGACGACGGCGGAGGCGACGGCGTCGGAGACGTCGTCGAAGACGGCCGGCGGCAGAGACTCGGCGAAGGGGCGCAGGCTCAGCACCTCGCCGTCGAGGACCTGCTGGGCGGCGAGGGTACGGGCGCCGTCGAGGACGGTCCCGGAGCGGCGTACGAGGTGGAAGCCGGTCGGGGCGCCCACGGGCTGGGTCTGGCCGGTGAGGCGCAGCAGCTCGGGGTAGACGTCGGCGACGGCGATGTCCTCGGGGAGGGCGACGTCGATGCGGCTGTCGGGGGCCACGACGGTGACCCTGCAGAAACCCGTCGTCCCGGCCGTACTCACCTGCGTGACCCCCTTGGTTGGTGTCCGCGCCCGTGCTCGATTCGCGGATGCGCATGCTGCGCGCGACACCCTACCGGGCGTATGAGCGACAGTCGGCAAGTAGGATCACCGTCGCGCTGGGGATACCCCCTGCGCGCCCGGGACTTGGGGGCGCCGGTTGCGACGTCCCGTCCGTTTTCGAGGGATTGATGCTCCGGTGAGCCAGATCGTCGTCAAACGCCCGCCGCGGTCCCTGCCGCCCGAGGTTCCTTCGGAGGAGCTGCGGCTGGAGGCTCCTCCCGAACTTCCGCGTGGGCAGCAGGAGGGCATGCTGATGCAGCTCCTGCCGATGCTCGGCATGGGCTCCTCCGTCGTCTTCTTCTTCATGCCGGGCGCGGCGCCGTTCATGCGCATCATGGGCGTGCTGATGCTGGCGTCGACGGTGGCCATGGTCGTGGCGCAGCTGGTGCGCCACCGGCGGGGTACGCAGGGGCAAATGGCCGATGTGCGCCGGGACTACCTCAAGTACCTCGCGCAGACGCGCCGTCAGGTGCGGCGGACCGCGCGGGCGCAGCGCGACGCGCAGCTGTACCTGCACCCGTCGCCCGAGCAGTTGTGGTCGGTGGTGGCGGACGGTTCGCGGCTGTGGGAGCGCCGGGTGGGCGATCCGGACTTCGGCCAGGCCAGGCTGGGGCTGGGTGCGCAGCGTCTGTCGACGCCGCTGGTGGCGCCGGAGACGGCGCCGGTGGACGAGCTGGAGCCGCTGACGGCGGGCGCGATGCAGCGCTTCCTGAAGGTGCACTCCTCGCTGGACGGGCTGCCGATGGCGGTGTCGATGCGCGCCTTCTACCACGTGGCGGTGTCCGGGGAGCCGGAGTCGGCGCGCGGTGCGGCGCGGGCGATGGTCGCGCAGCTGGCGACGTTGCACTCCCCCGAGGACCTGATGGTGGCCGTGGTGGCCGCGCCGGGTGCGGTGCTCTCGTGGGACTGGACGAAGTGGCTGCCGCACACGCAGCTGCCGGGGCAGGTCGACGGGGCCGGTACGAAGCGGCTGTTCGGCGACGACCTCGCCGAGCTGGAGGGGATGCTGGCGTCCCGGCTGGAGGGGCGGCCGCGGTTCAGCCGGGACGTGTCGCCGGTCCTGGACCAGCCGCATCTGGTGGTCGTGCTGGACGGTGGGATGGTGCCGCCGGACTCGGTGTTCGCGGCGGCCGAGGGGCTGCAGGGCGTCACCATCATCGAGGTGGTCGCGGGCGAGCTGGACGAGCCGCGCGGCGGTCTGTCGGTCGTGGTGCGGCCGGGCCGGCTGCGCCTGGAGTCGGGCGGCGGGGTCGCGTACGAGGGTGTCCCGGACACCCTGTCGCTGCCCGCGGCGGAGGCCCTGGCGCGGCAGCTGGCGCCGCTGCGCACGGGTGGCGGGGACGACGACGAGCCGCTGCTGGCGAACCTGGACTTCACGGACCTGCTGAACCTGGGCGACGCGGCCGCGGTCGACGTGGCCCGGACCTGGCGGCCGCGGTCCGCCGGTGAGCGGCTGCGCGTGCCGATCGGTGTCGGCGAGGACGGCGCCCCGGTGATGCTGGACCTGAAGGAGGCCGCGCAGGAGGGCATGGGCCCGCACGGCCTGTGCGTGGGCGCGACCGGTTCCGGAAAGTCGGAGCTGCTGCGCACGCTGGTGCTGGGTCTGGCGGTCACGCACACGTCGGAGACGCTGAACTTCGTGCTCGCCGACTTCAAGGGCGGTGCGACCTTCACGGGCATGGGCCAGATGCCGCACGTCGCGGCGGTCATCACCAACCTGGCGGACGACCTGACGCTCGTGGACCGCATGGGCGACTCGATCCGCGGTGAGCTGCAGCGCCGTCAGGAGCTGCTGCGGTCGGCGGGCAACTACGCGAACATCCACGACTACGAGAAGGCCCGTGCGGCCGGTGCCCCGCTGGAGCCGCTGGCTTCGCTGGTGCTGGTCATCGACGAGTTCAGCGAGCTGCTGACGGCGAAGCCCGACTTCATCGACATGTTCATCCAGATCGGCCGCATCGGCCGGTCGCTGGGCGTGCACCTGCTGCTGGCCTCGCAGCGGCTGGAGGAGGGGAAGCTGCGCGGGCTGGACACGTACCTGTCGTACCGGATCGGTCTGCGGACCTTCTCGGCGGCGGAGTCGCGCACCGCGATCGGTGTGCCCGACGCCTACCACCTGCCGTCGGTGCCCGGTTCGGGCTATCTGAAGTTCGGTACGGACGAGATGGTGCGCTTCAAGGCGGCGTACGTGTCGGGCACCTACCGCTCGGGCGGGCCGGACCTCTCGGTGGGGCAGTTCCCGGTGGAGCGGCGCCCCGCGCTGTTCACGGCGGCGCCGGTGCCGGTGGTGTACGCGGCCCCGGACCCGGCGTACCTGGCGGCGCGGTCGGGGCGGGAGGACGACGCCCTCGCGGACACCGTGCTCGACGTGATCGTGAGCCGGCTGGAGGGCCAGGGCGTACCGGCGCACCAGGTGTGGCTGCCGCCTCTCGACCAGGCCCCGCCGCTGGACCAGCTGCTCCCGGCGCTGGCGCCGAGTGCGGAGCGCGGGCTGCACGCGGACGGCTACACGCGGCCCGGCGGGCTGATCGTGCCGCTCGGCCTCATCGACAAGCCGTTCGAGCAGCGGCGCGAGGTGCTGTACCGCGACTTCTCGGGTGCGGCGGGCCACCTGATGGTGGTGGGGGGTCCGCAGTCGGGCAAGTCGACGCTGATGCGGACGCTGGTGGCGTCCTTCGCGCTGACGCACACCCCGCGCGAGGTGCAGTTCTACGGGCTGGACTTCGGTGGCGGCAGCCTGTCGGCCATCGCCGACCTGCCGCACGTGGGCGGTGTCGCCTCGCGTCTGGACCCGGAGCGGGTGCGGCGCACGGTCGCGGAGGTCGGGGGCATCCTCAACCGCCGCGAGGAGTTCTTCCGCGCGAACAACATCGACTCGATCGGTACGTACCGGCGTCGGCGGGCGGCGGGCGACCTGCCGCACGAGCCGTGGGGCGACGTGTTCCTGATCGTCGACGGCTGGGGCAATTTCCGCGGCGAGTACGAGGTCCTGGAGCAGGTCGTCACGGACATCGCCGCCCGCGGTCTGGGCTACGGCATCCACGTGGTGATCACCGCGGCGCGGTACATGGAGGTGCGGGCCGCGCTCAAGGACCAGATGCTGGGCCGGCTGGAGCTGCGGCTCGGCGACACCATGGACTCCGAGTTCGACCGCAAGGTCGCCGCGAACGTCCCGCAGGGGATGCCGGGGCGCGGCCAGGTGCCGGAGAAGCTGCACTTCCTGGGCGCGCTGCCGCGGATCGACGGCTCGCACGAGGCCGCCGACCTGTCGGAGGCCACCTCGGCCTTCGTGGAGGCGGTCCGGCAGAACTGGACGGGGCCGGCGGCTCCGGGCGTACGGCTGCTGCCGCGGCTGCTCCACTCCGACCAGCTGCCCAAGGGCGGGGAGTTCCCCGGGCGCGGGATCGCGATCGGTATCGACGAGACCGATCTGGAGCCGGTGTTCGTCGACTTCGAGACCGACCCCTTCCTGCTGGTCTTCGGCGAGAGCGAGTCAGGCAAGACGAACCTGCTGCGGCTCATCGCCAAACAGATCGCGGAGCGGTACACGCCGGACCAGGCGCGCCTGGTCGTGGGCGACTACCGGCGGACCCTGCTCGGGTCGCTGCCGGAGGAGCACCTGCTGGAGTACGCGCCGATGGCGAGCTCCCTGCAGACGCACATGGAGGCGCTGGGCGGGGTGTTCTCGCGCCGGCAGCCTCCGGTGGACGTCACGCCGCAGCAGTTGCGCGACCGCAGCTGGTGGACGGGCCCGGACGTGTTCATCATCATCGACGACTTCGACCTGGTGGCCACGAGCCAGGGCAATCCGCTGGCGCCGCTGGTGGAGTACCTGCCCTTCGCCCGCGACACGGGCGTGCGCTTCATCATCGCGCGGAGCTCGGCGGGTGCCTCCCGCTCGATGTACGAGTCGTTCATGCAGCGGATCAAGGAGCTGGGCGCGCAGGGCATCGTCCTGTCCGGTGACCCGGCCGAGGGCGATCTGGTCGGCACGGTCCGGCCGCGTCCGATGCCGCCGGGCCGGGGCTACTTCGTCTCGCGCAAGCGGGGCACGTCGCTGGTCCAGCTCGGCCGGATGCCGGGCGGCATGTGAGCCGCCGCCCGGCGGCCGGCGCGGCGCGGGCCGGCCGCGGCGCGGGCCGGCCACCGGGCGGATCGGCGGGAAAACGGTCGCGGCCGGCGGTCCAGCCCCGATAATCGGCGGGGAAGACCGCACCACCGAGGGAGAGGCCGCTCATGGGCACCCAGCAGGAGAAGGACGAGCTGTACGCGCTCGACATCAGCGGTGTGGAGTGGGAAGGGCCGCCGGGGACCAGTCCGGAGGAGGAGCGGGTGGAGATCGCGCGGCTGCCCGAGGGGGCGGTGGCGATGCGGTCCTCGCTGGACCGGGAGACGGTGCTGCGCTACACGGCCGCCGAGTGGGAGGCCTTCGTACTCGGTGCCCGGGACGGCGAGTTCGACCTGGACCGCCAGGAGCCCTGAGGGGCGGCAGTACACGCCGAAGGGGCGCACCCGTCGCGGGCGCGCCCCTTCGGCGTCTCGGGACCCGGTGACCCAGGCCCGGCAGGCTCAGTAGGCCTCGGTGAAGAGGGTCGAGGCCCGCTTGTCGGTGGCCCGGTAGTCGTCCTTGCCCCGCTCGATGAGCTTGGCGACCTTCTCCAGCTCGGCGTGCATGGTGTCGGCCTTGGCCTTGTACTTCTTCTGGAGGGTGACGTACTCCCGGTGCGCCTCACCGTCCCAGGTGTCCGTGACGACCTTCACGGCCTGCTCCATCTCGGCCAGGTCCTTGAGGATGTTCCCGGAGACGATCCGGATGCGGTCCGCCATCTGCTGAACGGTCTCGTACCGGACCCGGGTCCCGTCGTTCGCCGTCATGTTCTTCTCCTTCTCACTGCGGACGAATGGATGAGGGGCGTTGCTCAGATGCCGTCGAGGCCCGAACGCGGGCCGGAGGCGGACGGCGGCTGGACGGCGTTCTTGAACGCGGCCCGCACCTCCTCGTCCTGCGCGTTGCTGAGGTTCTTCGTCTGCGCCACGGCGTTGTGCAGGACGCCGAGGAGCCGACGGATCTCGTCGTGGCTGTCGTTCAGCGTCGTCTGGGCCGTGATGAAGCCCGAGGCGCCCACACCGGTCCAGCCCGCGCTCACGGTGGCGATGATGTCGGCCAGCTCACGGGCCTGCTTGGAGACGGCGGTTCCCGTCTCCTGGATCTTGTTCTTCGCCTGGACGACCGGATCGTCCGCAAGTCCGAAGGTGTTCGTGCTCATCGAAGCTCCTCACTTCTCAATTCGCCGGCAGAACCGGCGGATTGCGCAGCGGGGCGGGCGTACCCGGCGCGGATGTCGGTCACGCGCTCCGGATCGTCCCCCTCCGCTTCACGCGATCCCCCGATCACACTCGTGAAGCCTGGTGCCACTCTAGTCAGTTCGTGGGGCAGTCCCAACACCGGTGGGCCGCTTCCGTGGACGAACTGTGACTGTTCACTGCAAACGACGTCGGCGGCTCCGGGCATCCCGGACGACCGTCGCCGTGCCCGCGATGACGGCGATCAGGACGGCGCCGATACCGAGAGCGTACGTGCCGTAGCGCTCCTGACGTTCCTGGGCCGTCTCGGTGAGCTGGAGGGCCGCCGCCTGCGGCGCTGTCGCCGGGGGCGGACCCGAGTCCGGTACGGGGGCCTTCGGGGCCTGCTGGTCCTGGCTGAGGGCGCGCACCGGGTCGACGACCCCCCAACCCACGTAGTCGTCACGGCCGTTGACGGCGCGCTCGGCGGTGTTCTGGATCTGCCACACGATCTGCTGCGCCGACCAGTCGCCGTGCTCGGCACGCAGCAGGGCGGCGACACCGGCGACGTAGGGCGCGGAGAAGCTGGTGCCGTTGTCGATGCACTGGCCGAAGCCGGGGACGGTGGAGACCATGTCGACGCCGGGCGCCGCGACCCCGATGAAGTCGCCGGGCTGGGAGAAGACGGCGCGCTCGTTGTTGCGGTCCGAGGCGCCCACGGCGAGGACCCCGGGGAAGGCGGCCGGATACGTCTTGCGCTTCTGGCCGCTCATGCCGTCGTTGCCCGCCGAGGCCACGACGACGATGTTGGCGGCCACGGCCTTCTGGACGGACTTGCCGAGCTCCGAGTCCGCGGACAGCTGGACGTCGGTGTCCTGCGAGATGTTGATGACCTGGGCGCCCTTGGCCACCGCGTGGTCGATCGCCTGGCTCAGGGAGAGGGCGTTGCCCTTGCCCTGGCCGTCGTTCTGCCGGATGGGGATGATCGTGGCGTCCGGGGCGAGGCCCACGAAGCCGGTGCCCTGCTGGGGGCGCGCCGCGATCAGCCCGGCGACCTTGGTGCCGTGGCCGATGGTGTCGGTGGTGCCGTCACCGCCCTTGGGGTCGACGAAGTCCTTGCCCGCGCCGACGTCGATGGCGCCGCTGAGCTGCGGGTTCGCCCGGTCGACACCGGTGTCGATGACGGCGACGCGGACGCTCGCGCCGCTCTTGTCCTTGCCCTTGGTCTGCGCCCAGAGCTCGTCGAGGAGCAGCCGCTGGAGGGCCCAGGGCCGGTCCTCGATCTGCTTCTTCATGGGGAAGGTGCACTCCCCCGCGCCGTCGAGGCGCAGGCCGTACGGGGGGTGCGGCGCGGCGGCCGGGGGGTGCGGCGCGGCGGCGGCCGGGGCGGCTCCGGCCGCGGTGGCGGCGACCGCCGTTCCCGTCGCGCCGCCGGCGGTCAGGGTGAGGGCGAAGGCGCCGGCGAGGAGCGCGCGCCGGGGCATGCGGATGTGGGGCATCGGCGGCTTCCTCACGAACCCTGCGGCTGACGGGCGGAGTTGGTGTCCAGTCGGGGGCCCTTGGAGAGGAACTCCGACCAGGCGATGGGCACCATGGCCGGGGTGACGCCGCCGTAGCCGAGCCTGACCTGTGCCTGGCTGGCCTCGGGACGGCCGTCCCCGCCCGCCTTGGTCTGGTCGGGGGCGCCGATCCCGGACTGCTCGGAGTCGCTGTCGCCGTTGGCCTGGACGGCGTACCGCAGGCCGGTGTCGGTCACCAGGAAGAGGGAGCCGCCGGCCGTGGTCTGCTTGCCCTGGACCTGGGTGTATAGCAGGCCGGAGCCGGGAGTGACGTACGCGCTCGTGCCGCTGGCGGTGATGTCGACGGGGTAGCCGGTGCCGGCCCAGGTGCTCAGCGTCTGGTTGCCCTGGCCGTCGACGGAGCGCAGGACGTTGCAGACGGTGTCGCGGTTGTCGGGACTGCTCGCCCGGGCACCGGCGGCCGGCGTCGTCCGGTTGATCCGCTCGGTCTTCTTCTGCGGCCACCTGACGTCGCCGGCGAACGGCGTGGCGTCCGGGTCGAGCGACTGGAGGTCGACCTCGCGGGCCTTGCCGTGCATGTTGAGCCCGTCGGTGGCCGGCGCCGAGATCAGCAGCCAGGCGACGAAGTCGGAAACCGGGGCGACCTTGCCGGGGAGGACCACGTAGTGCTGTGTCCCGGAGCCGGTCTGGGCCTTCAGCACCATGCCGACCTTGTTGTCGGCGGTGCTCAGGCCCTTGACGTCGGCGTTCGCCCCGGCCTTGCCGGGGATCGCCGGGAAGGCCAGGTCGTCACCGGAGTTGAGGGTCCCCAGCCATTCCGGACCGACCTGCTGCGGGGTGGCTCCGGTGCCGACCAGGGCGTTGGTCATCGTTCCGGCGGCCGGGGTGCCCTCGGGGAACTTGTACTTGGCGCCGGTGGCGTCGACGAGGTAGCGCTCCTTGCCCGGGCCGGTGCTCTCCACGTACAGCGCCTGGGTGTCGGTGAGCCGGCGGGCGTCGTCCGTCACGGACGCCTCGCGGTCCGCGAGGACGAAGGTGGCGGTCTGCACGCCGCGGCCGTTGCCGCCGGGCTGCTGGCAGACGGCCCACCGCTTGGCCTTGCCGGCCTCGGCCTTGGAGGGGAGCCGGTCGGGGGCGTACGGGATGCCGATGATGGGGCCGCGGGGCGGCTTGCCCGCGTCGAGCACCTTGTCCTCAACCTGCACCACTTTGAACTTCTGCGGATCCAGCAGGAGTCGGGCGGAGGCGAGGTTCAGCACCGGGTGCAGACGCGTCTGGTTCCTGCCGCCCACCTTCGTCGTCAGGACCACGTAGCGGGTCGTCGAGTCCTTGCCGACGATGACCCTGGTACCGGGCTCGTCCCAGCCCTTGGGGGCGGTCGGCTTGAACATGCCCCAGGCACCGAACCCGGCGAGCACGAGGGCTCCGACGATCACCCCGGGCAGGACGGCGCGCAGGGGGCGGGGCGCCCCCTCCTCGGTACCCGTGGCGGAGGGCTGGAGGAACGCGGCCACCGTCCGCCGCTTCGCAAAGGTGTACGCGTTGAGCTCATCACGTCGTGATGCCATGACCGTCTGCTTCTCCCCGCACGGCCCGGCCGGTGAGTACGGTCCCCGGGCCTCGATAGTCGGACCGGGCACCTACTATGCCTCTTGACGGACGGTATGCAGGGGCCGGGTAGGGTGAGGCGGCCCCTCAGGGCCTTCCACACCGGGGTAATCAGGGCTTGTTGGGGTGGATTGGGGAGATTCCGGGGCCCCGCGACGGGTGTCGCGCAGCGCCGGAACTCGTGAGGTCCTGCCCATGAGAGGGGAAGTGCGCGAGTGATGGCCACGGCGACGGAGCCGCAGACCGGCGCGCCCGCACCCGCACGCGGCGGGGTGACGCCGCACCCGAAGTCGAGCCCGGGCCGCTTCGGTCCGTTCCGACTGCAACAACTCGTGCTGCTCCAGGTCGCGGCGGCGGGGCTGCTCGTGGCCTGGGTGGTCGAGCCGCTGCTCCTGGCGCCCGTCGGCGTGCTCGCGCTCGTGCTGGTGGTGCTCGCGGTCGTACGCCGCCACCAGCGCTCCCTGCCCGAATGGATCGGCAGCGTGCTCGCGCTGCGCGCACGGCGCCGCCGGGCCGCGTCCTCCACCGTACCGGCGGGCACCGAACCGGGGCTGGCGCCGCTGGTCGAGGCCGATCCGGCGCTGCGCACCCTGACGTTCAGCGACCGGGACCGGCGCCCCGTGGGGATGGTCGGCGACGGAACCTTCCTGACCGCGGTCGTGCAGGTGGACACGGACGCCACCGCGCTGCGGCCCGACCGGGCGGCGCGGCCACTGCCGCTCGCCGTCGTACGGGACGTCCTCGAAGTGGACGGCATCCGGCTGGAGTCCGCGCAACTGGTGCAGCACACCCAGCCGGCGCCGGCCCCGCACCTGCCGGCCCGGTCGACGGCCACGCTCAACTACGCACCGCTGCAGGCCCGGACGGGCACCCCCGCGGTACGGCTGACCTGGATCGCGCTCAAGCTCGACCCGGAGCTGTGCCCCGAGGCGGTCACCGCCCGCGGCGGCGGACTGGCCGGCGCGCAGCGGTGCGTCGTGCGGGCCGCGGACCAGCTGGCGAGCCGGCTGGCCGGGGCCGGGTTCAGGGCCACCGTGCTGACCGAGCAGGAACTGACGGCGGCGCTGGCGACGTCCTCGTGCGCGAACCCGATGGCGATCACCCAGGCCGGCCGGTCGGCCAGCACCGGGCGGCGCACCGAGGAGACCTCGCGGACCTGGCGCTGCGACGACCGCAGGCACACGACGTACTGGATAGGCCGCTGGCCGCAGCTGGGCGGCTCCGGGGCGGCGGCGCTGCCGCAGTTCGTGGCGCTGCTGACCTCCCTGCCCACGCTCGCCACGAACTTCAGCCTGACGATGGCCCTGGCGGAGCGGCAGGGCGTGACCCTGACCGGACACGTACGGGTGACGGGACGCAGCGACGAGGAACTGGTCGCTGCACGGCGGGAGTTGGAGAGGACGGCGCGGGGCGTGAAGACCGGGCTGGTCCGGCTCGACCGCGAACAGGTGCCGGGACTGCTGGCTTCGCTGCCACTGGGAGGCGCGCGATGAGGGGTGGTTTCGGGCTGGTCGGCCCGCGGCGGGAGCGGCATGTGGTGCCCGCGACGGACCTGGACGCGCTGGCGGTGCCCGTCGGGGACGACGGCGTCGTCATCGGTGTGGACGCCGAGGGGCGGCCGGCGGTGCTCGGCATCAACCGGCCCACGCCGTACGAGGTGACGCTGATCGGCGGTCTGTGGACGGCGCAGGTGCTGGCGCTGCGCGCGGCGGCCACGGGTGCGCGCGTCGCGGTGGAGACCGGGCGCGGGCAGGTGTGGTCCGGGCTGGCCCAGGCGGCCGGTGGCGGGCAGCAGTGCGTGACCCTGCACGAGGTGGGACGGATCCCGCCGCAGGGCGCGTCCGCGGGCAGCCCGGTGCTGGTGATCCGCGACTGCGGGATGCGGCCGCCGCGCGGTCGCGTGGTGGCCGGGCCGTGGCAGTCGGTGCTGACCCTGCTGCCGTATCTGAGCCCGACGGCGCCGCGGTTGCTCCAGCAGGCGTCGCTGGTGGGCGTGCAGCGGGTGTCCCCGGACGAGGCGGAGCAGATCGGCCGCCTGATGCGGCTGCCGCGTCAGGCCGTGGCCTCCCTGCCGACCCTGGGCGACGGGGTGACCCTGTGGTGCACCCCGCGGGACCGGCAGTTCGTGATGACCCAGGGGACCGAGGCGGAGACCGGTCTGCTCGGTGCGGCGCGCCGCATCGACTGATGCGCGGCGCGCCCCGGTGGGCGGACCGCCCGCCCTCCCCGTGGAGCGGGGCACGGCGGACAGGGGCGACGTGCCCCGATTAGGCTGGACGCCGGCGCGGCGTGGGTGGGCGCCGGAGCAGTGTTCGACAGACCAGGAGGACCAGTGAGCGGCGATCGGAACGAGAGGCGCGGCGGGACGTGGGACGTCCCGACGGACGATCAGTCCGACGCGGAGCCCGAGATGACGGGCGAGTTCACCATCGACTACACACCGCCGGCCTGGTACACGCAGAGCGCGCCGCCGGCCGCGGCGGCGCAGGTGCCGGGGCTCCCCGAGGGCAGCGGCTTCGAGCCGCACCGTCCGTCGGACGTGGAGTCGCCCTCCACGATGCGGATCGCTCCGCCGGCGCCGCGGCCCCCGTCCGACGGCGCGGGGCCGGCCCGGCCGTTCGGGGCCGAGGCTCCGCCGCCGCACCCGGCGCCGGAGCCGATCTCGGCCCCGGAGCTGCCGTACGCGGCGCCCGAGCCGCCGTACGCGGGCGCCCCGGCCCCTGCCCCGGCGGCCGACGCACCCCTGCCCTCGGCTCCCGAGCCGATCGTGGCTCCCGACCTGCCGTTCGGGGCTGCGGCTCCGGCTCCGGTCGAGGCCGCACCGCCGGCACCCCCGGCTCCCGGTCCGGCTCCGGCTCCGGCTCCGGCTCCGGCTCCGGCTCCGGCTCCGGCTCCGGTGCAGCCTCCCGAGCTGCCGCACTCGGGTCCCGTCGCGGCCTCGGCCGACGGGGCGCCGCCGCACTCGGCTCCCGAGGCGATCGCGGCTCCCGACCTGCCGTTCGGGGCCCCGGCTCCGGCTCCGGTCGAGGCCGCACCGCCGGCACCCCCTGCTCCGGCGCCCGCGCCCGAGCTGCCGCACTCGGGTCCCGTCACGGCCTCGGCCGACGGGGCGCCGCCGCACTCGGCTCCCGAGGCGATCGCGGCTCCCGACCTGCCGTTCTCGGCCCCGGCTCCGGCTCCGGTCGAGGCCGTACCGCCGGCACCCCCGGCTCCGGCGGAGGAGGCCGGCGCGGAGCCGGCCGACGCCGTGCCCGCGCCGGTCGCGGACCTGCCGCCGGCCGGGGACGAGGCCGCCTCCGGAGGATGGGCCGGCCCGCGGGCCACCCCCGTCGAGGGGGTGCCCGTAGTGCCCCCGGCTGCCGGGGACAGCCCGTACGGGGCGCCTCAGGGTGAACTGCCGCCGCTGCCGCCCTCGTTCGCGACGCAGGGCTCCTACGGCTTCCCGCAGCCGACGCCCGCGCCCGGCCCGCAGGGCTCCTACGGCTTCCCGCAGCCGGCCCCCGCGCCCGCCCCACAGGCTCCCCAGCAGCCGCAGGCCCCTCAGCCGCAGCCCCAGCCCACCTACGACCCCCGCGCCTCCGGCCAGTGGCCCGTCGGCCCCGGTCAGCAGCCGCTGCAGCCCCAGCCCCACCCGCAGCCGCAGCCGCAGCCGCAGCCGCAGCCGCACGACCCGCGGTACGCCGCCGGCCCCACCGGTGGCGGCGCGCCGCTCGGCTACACCGCCGCCGTCGAGCTGTCCTCGGACCGGCTGCTGCGCAACAAGCAGAAGCCCAAGAGCAACAACAACGGCGGCGGGGGCGGCGGCGGCCTCTTCCGCTTCGGCGGCAAGGCGGCCGAGGCGGAGCGCCGCCGCAAGCTGGAGCTGATCCGCACCCCGGTCATGTCCTGCTACCGCATCGCCGTCATCAGCCTCAAGGGCGGCGTCGGCAAGACCACGACCACCACCGCGCTCGGCGCCACCCTCGCCACCGAGCGCCAGGACAAGATCCTGGCCATCGACGCGAACCCCGACGCCGGCACGCTCGGCCGCCGTGTCCGCCGCGAGACGGGCGCGACGATCCGGGACCTGGTCCAGGCGATCCCGTACCTGAACTCGTACATGGACATCCGCCGTTTCACCTCGCAGGCGCCCTCCGGTCTGGAGATCATCGCCAACGACGTGGACCCGGCGGTCTCCACGACCTTCAACGACGAGGACTACCGCCGCGTCATCGAGACGCTGGGCCGCCAGTACCCGATCATCCTCACCGACTCGGGCACCGGCCTCCTCTACTCCGCCATGCGCGGCGTCCTGGACCTGGCCGATCAGCTGATCATCATCTCGACCCCGTCCGTGGACGGCGCCAGCAGCGCCAGCACCACCCTCGACTGGCTCACCGCCCACGGGTACGCGGACCTCGTCTCCCGCTCGATCACCGTCATCTCGGGGGTCCGCGAGACCGCCAAGATGATCAAGATCGAGGACATCGTGCAGCACTTCGAGACCCGTTGCCGCGGTGTCGTCGTGGTGCCCTTCGACGAGCACCTCGCGGCCGGTGCCGAGGTCGACCTCGACATGATGCGGCCCAAGACCCGTGAGGCGTACTTCAACCTCTCCGCCCTCGTGGCCGAGGACTTCCTCCGGGCCCAGCAGCAGGCCCCGCAGAACCACTGGGGAGCGCCGCAGCCCCACCCGCACCAGCCCCAGCCCCACCCGCAGCAGCCGCAGCAGCCGCAGCAGCCGCAGCCGTACGGTCAGCCCCAGGGCCAGCCCCCGTACCAGCAGCCGCCGCAGCAGCCGGGGCCCTACGGCCACCCCTACCCACAGCAGCCGCAGCCCGGCCAGCCCTGGCAGCAGCCCCCCGCCGCCCCGCCCCAGCAGCCGCAGCAGCCGCCGCGCGATCCGCGTCTCGGCTGACCGGCCGCGCCGCACCCCGCACAACAGGAAGGGCCCGTACCACCCCAGATCCGGTCGGATCACGGGGCGGTACGGGCCCTCGCCCGTTCCGCGTCAGCGCTTCAGGTCGTACGCGTCGGTCAGTACCCGCGCCCGCTTCACGTCGTCGGCGATCGCCTCCAGCAGCCCGTCCAGCGACTCGAACTTCGCCATCCCCCGCACGTACGCGAGGAAGTCGACCGCCACGTGCTTGCCGTACAGGTCCAGTCCGACCCGGTCGATCGCGTACGCCTCGACCGTCCGCTCGGTCGCGTCGAACTGCACGTTCGTCCCCACCGAGATCGCCGCGGGCATCCGCTCGCCGTCCGCCGTCAGCCAGCCCGCGTAGACCCCGTCCGCCGGAATCGCGGTGTGCGGCCGCGTCTCCACGTTCGCCGTCGGGTAGCCCAGCTCACGACCGCGCTGCGCTCCGCGCACCACCACGCCCTCGACCCGGTGGGGGCGCCCCAGGACCTCGGCCGCGCCGTCCATGTCGCCCTCGGCGACCAGCCTGCGCGCCAGGGTCGAGGAGAACGGCACGCCGCCGCCCGCCTCGCCGCGCTCCACGAGGTCCACGACCTCGACCCGGTAGTCGTAGGTGGAACCCAGTTCGCGCAGGAAGTCGACGTTCCCCGCGGCACGGTGGCCGAAGCGGAAGTTCGGGCCCTCGATGACGGCCAGGGCGTGCAGCTTGTCGACGAGCACCTTCACGATGAAGTCGGCCGGGGACAGCTGCGAGAACTCCGCGGTGAAGGGGAGGATCAGCAGCGCGTCCACGCCCAGCCGGGCCATCAGCTCGGCCCGCCGGTCGTACGGGGCCAGGATCGGCGGGTGGCTGCCGGGGCGGACGACCTCGCTCGGGTGCGGGTCGAAGGTGACGACGACGGACGGCACGCCGAGCTCGCGCGCGGTGGCCACGGCCCGTCCGATGATCAGCTGATGTCCCCGGTGCACGCCGTCGTACGAGCCGATGGTGACGACGCTGCGTCCCCAGTCCTGGGGGATGTCCTCCAAGCCACGCCACCGCTGCACTGTGACCGCTCCTCGCCCGAACCCGGTTGGTCCTTGAACTGATTGCCGATTGCAGGTCTAAGACTGCCATGCCGGGGGCCGGTGCCACGCATCGGCGTCCGGGCCGGACGGGACCGGCGGGCCGGGGGCCGCAGAGCCGAGGCCGCGGAGCCGGGGGCCGGGTAGCCGCGGAGCCGGGGGGTCAGCGGGCCGAGGGGTCGGGGACCGCTGCGGATCCTCAGGTGACCATCCGCGGCGGCCCGGCCGAGCGTCTCCACCGTCCGCCGGGCGCCCGGCCCCGGCAGGGCCGCGCGGGGTGTCCAGGACGGGCCCGCCGCGGAGCCGGGGCACGGGCCCGGGTCGCATAGGCGGCGGGGGTCCGGTGGGGCCGGGCGCGCGCCGGGGCGTCTCCTCGGACGCCGAACGGTACTCGGGGCCGGAAAGCGCGGCAGCGGTGCGTTCGGCGCCCTGCGGGGATCGCCCCGGCACACACCCGGCCCCGGCCGAGCCGCCGAGACCCGGCACCCGGCACCCGGCACCCGGCACCCGGCACCCCGGGCAAGCGGACCGGTTCCGCCCCAGCCGGGAACCGTCTCGCTGTGCGCGCCCGGGCCACCGGCAGCGGCCGGATTCCCGAGGCCGTCCGTGCGGATCGAGTTCCACTCCCCGCAACGCCCCGTGAAAGCACACGCGGCGAACGCGCCCCCTTACGCTCCCTCCATTCACTCCGAGCGCCTGCTCGGACGGGTGAATAGCGGTGTCCGGGTGGATAGAGACCTACCCGAGGGGGGTCGTGGAGCGGTGAGCAGCACGGCATGTGCGCTCACCGCTCCACGTCAACGATCAGACGAAGACCGCGAGGGACTTCGCCTTTCCGTTCTTGCTCTCGACGAGCCCGAGGAGCTGGCCCTGCGGCCCGAAGACCGCGACGGTACGGCCGTCCCCGTACTCCTCCGGCATGTCGATCCGCACGCCGTTGGCGAGCAGCGAGGCCCGCCGGGCGTCGAGGTCCCAGCGCGGGAAGGCCGCGGCGGCCGCCTCGCCGATCGGCATGACGGTCAGCTCCTCCTGGAGCTGGTCCAGGGTCCGCGCGCGGTCGAGCTTGTACGGGCCCACCCGGGTGCGGCGCAGCGCGGTCAGGTGTCCGCCGACGCCGAGGTCGGCGCCGAGGTCGCGGGCGAGGGCGCGGATGTACGTACCGCTGGAGCAGACGACGGAGACGACGAGGTCGACGACCTTGGTGCCGTCCTCGGCCTCCGCCTCCCGCATGTCGTACACCTGGAACGACGAGATGGTGACCGGCCGGGCCGGGATCTCGAAGTCCTCGCCGTCGCGGGCTCGCTTGTAGGAGCGGACACCCTTGATCTTGATGGCGCTGACCTTGGACGGGACCTGCATGATGTCGCCCGACAGCTTGGCGACGCCCGCGTCCACGGCTTCCCGGGTGACCCCGGTGGCGTCCGTGGAGGTGGTGATCTCGCCTTCGGCGTCGTCCGTCAGGGTGTTCTGGCCCAGGCGGATCGTGCCGAGGTACTCCTTCTCCGTGAGCGCGAGGTGGCCGAGGAGCTTGGTGGCCTTCTCCACGCCGAGGACCAGCACGCCCGTCGCCATCGGGTCGAGGGTGCCGGCGTGGCCGACGCGGCGGGTTTTGGCGATCCCGCGCATCTTGGCGACCACGTCGTGCGAAGTGAAGCCGGACGGCTTGTCGACGATGACAAGGCCGTCCGGAGTCTTCCCTGCGTTGGTGCTCATTCCGCCGCTGCGTCCTCGTCGTCGTCGCCCGGCTTCTTGTACGGGTCGGCGTCGCCGGCGTACTGCGCGCCGGAGGAGACCTCGCGCACTTGGGCGTCGGAGGCGCGCGCCTTGTCGAGGAGGTCCTCGATGGTCTTGGCGTTCTCCGGGAGGGCGTCGGCGACGAAGGTCAGGGTGGGGGTGAACTTGGTCCCCGCCGCCCGGCCGACCGCGGAGCGCAGGACGCCCTTGGCGCTCTCCAGGCCGGCTGCCGCGCTGGCGCGGTCCTCGTCGTCGCCGTAGACCGTGTAGAAGACCGTGGCCTCCCGCAGGTCGCCGGTGACCCGGGTGTCCGTGATGGTCACGTGCGTACCGAGGCGGGGGTCCTTGACACCGCGCTGCAGCTTCTCCGCCACCACCTCCCGGATGAGGTCCGCCAGCTTCTTCGCCCGCGCATTGTCGGCCACTGGTCCGTCTCCTTCTTTTCTTGCAGACAAGCAATCAGTCTTCATCACCGTGGAGGCGCCGTCGTACGGACAGCAGCTCCACTTCCGGACGTGCCGCGACCAGCCGCTCGCAGCGGTCCAGTACGTCCGAGAGGAACCCCGCGTCCCCACTCACCAGCGCGACCCCTATGCGGGCCCTGCGGTGCAGATCCTGGTCGCCCACCTCTGCCGCGCTCACGGAGAACTTCCGCTGGAGCTCGGCGACGATGGGCCGGACGACGGAGCGTTTCTCCTTCAGCGAGTGGACGTCGCCGAGGAGCAGGTCGAAGGACAGAGTCCCCACGTACATGCAGTTCCGGATATCCCGCCGGTGCGGGTTCGGTGGCCTGCCGGGCCGTCGCCCGGCAGGATCCCCGGCGCTCGCGCGGCCGGGTCACCAGAACCGTACACGCAACGGCCGGGGCCGATCGACGGATATTCCGCCGACCGGCCCCGGCCCCCGCAGCGTCGCCGCCGGGTTACGACACGGTGCGAACCGCCTCGCGCTTACGCGCGGGGCTTCTCGCGCATCTCGTACGTCGCGATGACGTCGTCGATCTTGATGTCGTTGAAGGAACCGAGGTTGATACCACCCTCGAAGCCCTCGCGGATCTCGGTGACGTCGTCCTTGAAGCGGCGCAGACCGGAGATGGTGAGGTTCTCCGCGATGACCTTGCCATCGCGCAGCAGGCGCGCCTTGGTGTTGCGCTTGACCTCGCCGGACCGGATGAGGACACCGGCGATGTTGCCCAGCTTGGACGAGCGGAAGATCTCGCGGACCTCCGCCGTACCGAGCTCGACCTCTTCGTACTCCGGCTTGAGGAGACCCTTCAGGGCCGCCTCGATCTCCTCGATGGCCTGGTAGATCACCGAGTAGTAGCGGACGTCGACGCCCTCGCGGTCCGCCATCTGCGCGGCGCGGCCGGCAGCACGGACGTTGTAGCCGATGACGATGGCGTCGGAGCCCATCGCCAGGGCGATGTCGGACTCGGTGACCGCACCCACACCGCGGTGCAGGACCCGGATGTCGACCTCTTCACCGACGTCGAGCTGGAGCAGCGAGGACTCGAGAGCCTCGACCGCACCGGACGCGTCGCCCTTGATGATGAGGTTGAGTTCCTGGACCAGACCGGCCTTGAGCACGGAGTCGAGGTCCTCGAGGGACACGCGACGGACGCGCTTGGCGAAGTTGGCGTTGCGCTCGCGCGCAGCACGCTTCTCGGCGATCTGGCGGGCCGTGCGGTCCTCGTCGACGACGAGGAAGTTGTCGCCGGCGCCGGGGACGTTGGTGAGACCCAGGACCAGGACGGGGGTCGACGGACCCGCTTCCTCGACGTTGTTGCCCTTGTCGTCGAGCATGGCGCGCACGCGGCCGTAGGCGTCGCCCACGACCATCGTGTCGCCGACGCGGAGGGTACCGCGCTGGACGAGGACGGTGGCGACGGCACCGCGGCCGCGGTCGAGGTGGGACTCGATCGCAATACCCTGAGCGTCCTGCTCCGGGTTGGCGCGCAGGTCGAGCGAGGCGTCGGCGGTGAGGACGACGGCCTCGAGCAGGGAGTCGATGTGCAGACCCTGCTTGGCGGAGATGTCGACGAACATCGTGTCGCCGCCGTACTCCTCGGCGACCAGACCGAACTCGGTGAGCTGACCGCGGACCTTGGTCGGGTCGGCACCCTCGACGTCGATCTTGTTGACCGCGACGACGATCGGGACGCCGGCGGCCTTGGCGTGGTTGAGCGCCTCGATCGTCTGCGGCATGACGCCGTCGTTGGCCGCGACCACGAGGATCGCGATGTCGGTCGACTTCGCACCGCGGGCACGCATGGCGGTGAACGCCTCGTGACCCGGGGTGTCGATGAAGGTGATGCGACGCTCTTCGTCGTTGACCTCGGTGGAGACCTGGTACGCACCGATGTGCTGCGTGATGCCGCCGGCCTCGCCCGCGACGACGTTCGTCTTGCGGATGGCGTCGAGCAGTCGGGTCTTACCGTGGTCGACGTGACCCATGACGGTCACGACCGGCGGACGCGGCAGCAGGTACTCCTCGCCGCCCTCGTCCTCGCCGAACTCGATGTCGAAGGTCTCGAGGAGCTCGCGGTCCTCCTCCTCCGGGCTGACGATCTGAACTTCGTAGTTCATCTCGCCCGCGAGGAGCTGGAGGGTCTCGTCGGAGACGGACTGCGTGGCAGTGACCATCTCGCCGAGGTTCATCATGACCGCGACCAGCGACGCCGGGTTGGCGTTGATCTTCTCCGCGAAGTCGGTGAGGGACGCACCGCGCGACAGGCGAACGGTCTCGCCGTTGCCGCGGGGCAGCATCACGCCGCCCACGGACGGGGCCTGCATGGCCTCGTACTCCTGGCGCCTCTGACGCTTCGACTTGCGGCCGCGACGGGCCGGACCGCCGGGACGGCCGAAGGCACCCTGCGTACCGCCACGGGCACCGGGGCCGCCGGGACGACCACCGAAGCCGGGACGACCGCCGCCACCGGCGCCGGCCGGGCCGCCGCCGAAGCCGCCGCCACCCGGACGGGGACCGCCGAAGCCGCCGCCCGCGGGACGCGAGCCGGGACCGGCCGGACGGCCGGCGAAGCCGCCGCCGCCGGGACGACCGGCACCACCGGGACGGGGGCCGCCCGCACCGGGACCACGGCCACCGGGGCCGCCGCCGGGACGGGGACCGGGACCACCGGCAGCGGGACGCTGCGGCATCATGCCCGGGTTCGGACGGTTGCCGCCCGGAGCCGGACGCGGAGCGCCGCCCTGCGGACGGGGCATGCCGCCCGGGGTCGGACGGGCGCCGCCGGGACCCTGCGGACGCGGAGCGCCGCCGGGACCGCCCTGCGGACGGGGAGCACCCTGGCCGCCGGCGCCGGGGGCACCGGGACGCGGGGCGCCGGCCGGACGGGGCGCCTGCGGGCGCGCCATGCCGGTGGAGCCGCCGGAGGTGAACGGGTTGTTGCCCGGACGGGGACCGGCCGGACGGGCGCCCTGCGGGCGCGGTGCCTGGGCACCGGGGGTGCCGGCGGGACGCGCCGGGGCGCCGGGGGTGGCACCGGCCGGACGCGGGGCGCCGGGACGGGCACCGCCCTGGCCGGGGCCGGCCGGACGCTGCTGCGCCGGACGGGGGCCGGGGGCCGCGGCGGGACGCGCCGGGGCGGCCGGGGCCGCCGGAGGCGCGGAGAACTCGGTCGCCACGGGCGCCGCCGGAGCGGGCTTCGGGGCGGCCGGAGCCTTCGGGCCGGGACGCGGGCCGGGAGAGGCCGGCGTCACGGGGGCTGCGGCCGGGGCCTCGGCAGCGGCCGGCTTGGGGGCCGGTGCGCCGGGCTTCGGGGCAGCAGGACGTGCCGCAGCGGCCGGGGACGGCGCTGCGGGCTTGGCGGGCGCGGCCTTGCGGGGCGCGCCGGGCTTTGCAGCGGACTTGCCGGCGCTGCCGCCGGGCCCCTGCAGTGCGTCAGTCAACTTGCGTACAACCGGCGCCTCGATCGTCGAGGACGCCGAACGGACGAATTCACCGAGTTCTTGGAGCTTGGCCATGACGACCTTGCTCTCCACCCCGAACTCCTTGGCGAGTTCGTATACCCGGACCTTAGCCACTTCGCTCCTTTTAGGTCCGGGTTACGCCGGACCGTCGCTACTTCATGGGCGTACTCATCGCGTACTCATCGAGTGCTCATCGCAATCTCGACCTACTTCCAACTCGCGAGGTACCTGACCGCACGGGGTATCCGTGCCGTACTACTTCTTTATGCTGTGGTCCCGGCTTTCCCGGCCACGGCATTGCGCAGATCCGTCGTGTCGAGCGCTCCGGCGGACCGTAGGGCCCGGGGGAACGCCCGGCGGCGGACCGCCTGGTCGAGGCAGACCACGGCAGGGTGCACGTACGCACCCCGGCCGGGCAGCGTACCGCGAGGATCGGGGACGCATTCGTCCTCGATCGCCACGATCCGCAGCAGATCGCTCTTGGCCGCTCGCTCCCGACACCCCACACAGGTGCGTTCGGGGCATGCGCGGGCTTGCGTCCGGCCAGACACGCCTAAGTCTACCTCCCCGCACCGACCTCTCCCCCGACGAGTGCCGGGGGAAAAATCGAACGGCTGTCGTGTTGTCTTGATCCGCTGCCTGGACAGCGGCCGTGTGGAACCTGTCTACCGTCGGGGTAGCCCCGGCCGGTACCGGTTTATTCCCCGCCCCGGTCCCGGTCCGCGTCCGGGGACGCCTCCGTGTCGGGACGGATGTCGATGCGCCAGCCGGTGAGCCGCGCGGCGAGGCGGGCGTTCTGGCCCTCCTTGCCGATGGCCAGGGACAGCTGGTAGTCCGGCACGGTCACCCGGGCGGAGCGGGAGTCCCAGTCGACGACCTCGACCTTGCTCACCCGGGCGGGTGACAGCGCGTTCGCGACCATCTCCGCCGGGTCGTCCGACCAGTCGACGATGTCGATCTTCTCGCCGTGCAGTTCGGCCATCACGTTGCGCACGCGGCTGCCCATCGGGCCGATGCAGGCGCCCTTGGGGTTCAGGCCCGAACGGGTGGACCGGACGGCGATCTTGGTGCGGTGACCGGCCTCACGGGCGATGGCGGAGATCTCGACGCTGCCGTCGGCGATCTCCGGGACCTCCAGCGAGAACAGCTTCTTCACCAGGTTCGGGTGGGTGCGCGAAAGGGTCACGGACGGGCCGCGGACACCCTTCGCCACGCGCACGACATACGCCTTCAGGCGCAGGCCGTGCGGGTACTCCTCGCCGGGGACCTGCTCCTGCACCGGCAGGATGGCCTCCAGCTTGCCGATGTCGACGAGGACGTTCTTGGGGTCCTTGCCCTGCTGCACGACGCCGGTGATGACGTCGCCCTCACGGCCGGCGAACTCGCCGAAGGTCAGGTCGTCCTCGGCGTCGCGCAGACGCTGGAGGATCACCTGCTTGGCGGTCGTCGCGGCGATCCGGCCGAAGTCCGACGGCGTGTCGTCGAACTCCTTCGGCTCCTGGCCCTCTTCGAGATCCCTCGGGTCTTCCGTCGCCCACACGACCACGTGACCGTTGGTGCGGTCCAGCACGACGCGGGCGCGGCGGAAGCTCCCCTCGGTCCGGTGGTACGCGATGAGGAGGGCCGACTCGATCGCCTCGACGAGCAGGTCGAAGGAGATCTCCTTCTCCCGGACCAGACCCCGCAGGGCACTCATGTCGATGTCCACGGCTACGCCTCCTCTTCCTTCTTGTCCTTGCGGTTGAACTCGATCTCGACACGCGCCTTGGCGATGTCGGTGAAAGCAATGCGGCGGGCGGTCGCCTTGCGGCCCTTCACGCCCGGTACTTCGAGGTCCATGCCCTCGTCGTCGACGTCGAGGATGCGGGCGACCAGTTCCCCGGCACCCTTCGCGTCCTCGGCGGACAGCTGGAACTTCACGAGACGGCCGATGGCCCGCACGTAGTGGCGGTGCTCGGTAAGCGGGCGGTCCGCGCCCGGCGAACTCACCTCGAGGACGTACTCGTCCTCGCCCATCACGTCGGATTCGTCGAGCTTGTCGGAGACCTCACGGCTCAGCTCGGCACACGCGTCCAGTTCCACGCCCTCGTCGGAGTCCACGATGATCCGCAGCATCCGGCGCTTGCCCGCGCGGGACAGTTCGATCTCTTCGAGGTCCAGGCCCTTGGCGGCGACGAGCGGCTCCAGCAGTCCGCGCAGCCTGTCGCTCTGGGTGGTGCTCATCCGGGTGACTCCTCGGCCGCGTGTGCTGTTGTGGTTTCCGTCGTGTGTCAGGTCAAAGGGTATCCGGTGTCGGAGGGTGTTGCCGTCCGCCCTGCGAGGAGGGCCCCGGGTACCGTGATCAGGCCCTGCCCCGCTCACCAGCCCCGTCATCACCCCGGAGGTCGTCGCCGTGCCCTGGACCCTGCCTTCGAGACCTCCTAGACCTTCGCGGCCTTCGCGCAGGAGCCTGCTCGCCGGCGCGGCCGGTGCCGTGCTGCTGACCGGGTGCACCGACGGCCGCCCGAAGGCGGCCGATCCGGCGATTTCACTCGAACGGCGGATGCGGGAGGCGGCCGTTCGTGACAGCGCCCGGCTGCTGGAACGTTACGACAGCACCACCGCCGCCCATCCGGCCCTGGCCGGACGGCTCGCCCCGCTGCGCGCCGCCGTCGCCGCGCACGTGTCCGCGCTGTCCCCCGCCGCGCCGGGCGCGCCGTCCCCCTCGGGGTCGCCCTCGGCGTCGCCGTCCGGCGGTACCGGGGCCGCCGCGCCCTCGGCGAGCGCCGGGCCGGTGCCCGCGAAGGCCGAGGAGGCCCTGACCGCCCTCGCCGACGCCGAGCGCGGCCTGTCCGAGGCCCGGACCATCGACCTGGCCGGAGCGCCGGCGGAGCTGGCCCGGCTGCTGGCCTCGGTGGCCGCCTGCGGCGCCGTGCACGTGTACCTGCTGACCTCGACTCCCGGAGCCAAGCCGTGAAGCCCGAACCCTCCCCCGTCGGACGGGCCCTGGAGGCCGCCCAGGCGGCTCTCGCCGCAGAGCACGCGGCCGCGTACGGGTACGGGGTGATCGGCGCGCGGAGCACCGGCGCCCGCGCCACGGAGGCCCGGGAGGCGTACGGCGGCCACCTCGCGCGCCGGGACGCGCTGGCCCGGACCGTGCGGGAGCTGGGCGGTGCGCCCCGGCCCTCGGAGGCCGCCTACGCCCTGCCGTTCGAGGTGCGCACCCCGGCCGACGCCGAGCGGCTGGCCGCGGTGATCGAGGACCGGGTGGCCGGCGCGTACTCCGATCTGGTGCGGGCGGCGGAGGGCCCGCTGCGCCGCGAGGCTGCCGACGCGCTGAGCGCCGCGGCCGTGCGCGCGGCACGCTGGCGCGGTGTCGGCGTAGCCTTCCCTGGGCTCACGGAACGCGCACAGCGAGCCCTCACCAGCTGAAAGGGACCACGCACGCATGGCTTTCGAACCGCCGGAGCGGCTTGTACGGGCGCTCGGCGAGACGCCGGAGACGGCGCAGGACGCGGACTGGCTGGGGCGGTTGCCCGGCCTCACCGAGGCCGCGCTGTCCCGGCGGGGTCTGCGGGCCCGGCGGGTGCAGGCCCCGGGCGGCCGCAGCAGTCTGGTCGTCCTCGTCACCTACGCGGACGGCACCCCGGCCGCTCTGAAACTGGCGCCCCCGCACGCCCGGCCCGACCGGGAACTGGCCGCGCTGGCGCACTGGGGCGGTTTCGGCGCCGTACGGGTCCTCGACACACGGCACCACGAGGAGGACGGGGCGCTGCTGCTGGAACGGCTGCACCCGGAGGTGTCGCTGCGGTCCCTGCCTGAGGCGAAGGCGCTGCTGGAGGCGAGCGGCACGCTGCGCCGGCTGTGGGTGGCCCCGCCGGCCGGGCACGACTGGGAGACGGTGGCCGAGCGGACCGGGCGCCAGTCGGAGGCCCTGCGGGCGGCCCCGGCGGAGGGCCGGGCGCTGGCCGAGACCGCTCTGGCGCTGCGGGCGGAGCTGGTGACGGCCCCGCCGGAGGAGCTGCTGCTGCACGGAAACTTCCGGCAGGGCAAGGTGCTGGCGGGCGAGCGGGCGCCGTGGCTGACGGTGGGCCCCGATCCGCTGGTCGGCGAGCGGGCGTACGACCTGGCGCGGCTGGTCCGGGACCGGCTGGAGGACCAGGTGGCCTCCTCGGCGGGCGCGGCGGGCGCCCGGCGCCGGGTGAACAAGCTGGCGGACGCGCTGGACGTGGACCGGGAGCGGCTGCGGGGCTGGACGCTCTTCCGGGCGGTGGAGTCGGGCAACCGGGCCCTGGCCGCCGGGCGCCGCCGGGACGCGGAACTGCTCCTGGAGTTCGCGGCCTGGCTGTAGGGCGGCCCGCCCTGATCGACCGGGGTCGAAGCTGGGCATACCGTAGGAAAAGGAAGGTATGTCCGGCAGGGGGCCGTCATGGTCGAGGAACTGCTGACAGCGGTGGTCGCCGCGGGTGTGGGTGCCCTGGTGTACATGGGCGCCGCGGCCCGGGTGGTGAAGCAGTACGAGCGTGGCCTGGTCTTCCGCTTCGGCAGGCTGCGGGAGGAGATACGGCCTCCCGGCTTCACGGTGATCGTTCCCGTGATCGACCGGCTCCGCAAGGTGAACATGCAGATCGTGACGCTGCCGGTGCCCGCGCAGGAGGGCATCACCCGGGACAACGTCACCGTGCGGGTGGACGCGGTCGTCTACTTCAAGGTCGTCGACCCGGCGAGCGCGGTCGTGGCGGTGGAGGACTACCGCTTCGCCGTCTCGCAGATGGCGCAGACCTCGCTGAGGTCCATCATCGGCAAGTCCGACCTGGACGACCTGCTGTCCAACCGGGAGATGCTCAACCAGGGCCTGGAGCTGATGATCGACAGCCCGGCGGTGGGCTGGGGGGTGCAGATCGACCGGGTCGAGATCAAGGACGTGTCCCTGCCGGAGACGATGAAGCGGTCGATGGCCCGGCAGGCGGAGGCCGACCGAGAGCGCCGGGCCCGCGTGATCAACGCGGACGCGGAGCTGCAGGCCTCGCACAAGCTCGCCGAGGCGGCGGAGGTCATGTCGGAGCAGCCGGCGGCGCTCCAGCTGCGCCTGCTGCACACGGTCGTGGCGGTCGCCGCCGAGAAGAACTCCACGCTGGTGCTGCCGTTCCCGGTGGAGCTGCTGCGCTTCCTGGAGCGCGCCGCGCCACCGCCTCCGGCGGCGGCCGCGCGGGAGGACCCGGCCCCGGCCGGCCCGGCTTCCGAAGGCCCCGGGCCGGCCGAGGTCGGCACAGCGGCGGGGACCGACGCGCCGTCGGCTCTCGACGCGGCGGCGGAGGCGCCGGTTCTCGGACCGGGTCAGCCGCCGTTCCCGGACGAGTCCCCGCCGTAGCCGTCAGGGACCCGGCCTCGGCCGGCCCGGCTTCCGAAGGCCCCGGGCCGGCCGAGGTCGACACCGCTTCCGGCCCGGGGCCGGACGGCGTGCCGCTGAGCGGGGCGCGGAGCCTGCCCCCGCCCCGCCCTTCCACCGTTCCCCGGGACTCCGCCCCGGACCCCGCGCCTCAGGCGGTGGGAGCGGCTTCGGCCAGTCGGGTGAGGGCCTCGGGGAGGGGGAGTTCTTCGCGGGTGCCGGTGGCGCGGTTCTGGAGTTCGACCACGCCGTCCGCCGAGCGGCGGCCCGCGACCAGGATCCACGGGACGCCGATCAGCTCCGCGTCCGTGAGCTTCACGCCGGGGGACAGGCCCGGGCGGTCGTCGAGCAGGACCCGGAGGCCGGAGCCCGCCAGGGCCGCGGCCGCCTCCTCCGCCAGGGCCAGCGGTACCGCCTTGCCCGCCGCCACCACGTGAACGTCGGCCGGGGCCACCGCCGCCGGCCAGCACAGCCCGCGCTCGTCGGCGGTCTGCTCGGCCAGGGCCGCCACCGCGCGGGAGACGCCGATGCCGTAGGAGCCCATGGTGACCCGGACCGGCTTGCCCTCGCGGCCCAGCACGTCCAGCCCGAAGGCGTCCGCGTACTTGCGGCCGAGCTGGAAGATGTGGCCGATCTCGATGGCCCGGTCGAGCCGCAGGCCCGCGCCGCAGGAGGGGCAGGGGTCGCCCGGCTCCACGACCACCACGTCCAGGTACTGGTCCACCTCGAAGTCGCGCCCGCAGACCACGTTGCGGGCGTGCGTGTCGGCCTTGTTGGCCCCGGTCACCCAGGCGGTGCCCGGCGCGACCCGCGGGTCGGCCAGGTAGCGGACCTTCTCCAGGCCCTGCGGGCCCACGTAGCCGCGTACGAGGTCGGGCCGGTCCGTGAAGTCCTCGGCCGTGACCAGCTCGACGACCGCCGGGGCCAGGTGCTCGCCCAGCTTGCCGAGGTCCACCTCCCGGTCCCCCGGCACGCCCACGGCGACGATCTCGCCGTCGACCTTGACCAGGAGGTTCTTCAGCGTCGCCGAGGCGGGGACGCCGAGGTGCGCCGCCAGGGTCTCGATCGTCGGGGTGTCGGGGGTGTCGACCTCCTCCAGCGGCGGGTGCTCCGCGGACACGGGGGTCAGGGCGAAGGTCACGGCCTCCGTGTTGGCGGCGTAGTCGCAGGAGGGGCAGTCCACGAAGGTGTCCTCGCCCGCCTCCGCCGGCGCCAGGAACTCCTCGGACGCCGACCCGCCCATCGCCCCCGACACCGCGGAGACGATCCGGTGGTCCAGGCCCAGCCGCTCGAAGATGCGGACGTAGGCCTCGCGGTGGAGCCGGTAGGACTCCTCCAGCCCCTCGTCGGACACGTCGAAGGAGTAGGAGTCCTTCATCTGGAACTCGCGGCCGCGCAGCACGCCGGACCGGGGCCGGGCCTCGTCGCGGTACTTCGTCTGGATCTGGTAGAGCATGACCGGCAGGTCCTTGTACGAGGTGCACTGGTCCTTCACCACCAGGGTGAAGATCTCCTCGTGGGTGGGGCCCAGCAGGTAGTCCGCGCCCTTGCGGTCCCTGAGCCGGAAGAGCAGGTCGCCGTATTCCGACCAGCGTCCGCTGACCTCGTACGGCTCCTTCGGCAGCAGGGCCGGCAGCAGCACCTCCTGGGCGCCGATGGCGTCCATCTCCTCGCGGACGACACGGCTGACGTTGTCCAGGACCCGCTTGCCGAGCGGCAGCCATGTCCACACGCCGGCCGAGCTGCGCCGGACGTATCCGGCCCGGACCAGGAGCCGGTGGCTGAGGGTTTCGGCGTCGGCCGGGTCCTCGCGGAGGGTCTTGGCCATGAGGCGGGACATGCGCTGTACGTGATGTGTGGACATGCCCGGAGGTTACCGGGGCACCGTCGGCCCCCGGTAACCCGTTTCAGGGCCTGGTCAGCGGCAGCGGGGCGCCCATGACGGCGTACGGGAGGCTCGCGCTCGGGAAGTGCACCTGGCGGGCGAGGTCGACGTAGCCGAGGGCCCGGTAGAGGCCTCGGGCGGGGCTCTCGGTGTCGATGGCGGAGAGGATCGAGCGGGGCTCGGACGCAGCGTCGGTGAGGGTGGTGATCAGGGCGCGGCCGACGCCGTGGCCCTGGAAGCCGGGGTGGACGTGCAGTTCGGTGATGACGAAGGACCCGTCGAGCCAGTCCTCGTGCCCGCCGGCCCGCAGGTAGGGCTCGACGATGGTGGACCACCAGTGGGTGCGGTCGTTCGGCATTCCGTACACGAAGCCGGTGAGCGCGCCGTCCTCGGCGAACGCCCCGAGGGCGCGGGCGCCCTTGCAGGTCATGTGGCGCTGGACGATGTAGCGCCGGATGCCGACCTCCTCCTCGCTGAGGCCGAAGGCGACGGCCTGCACGCGCAGGGCCTCGTCCACGCGGCCGGCGAGGTCGAGGGGGCCGATACGGACTCCGGATGGCAGCATGCGCTGACCCTACTTCGCGGTAAGGGTGCGCCGGAATGCCGCAGCCCGAGTCTCCTGGTGGTTCAGAAGAGCACGCTCATGAACGCGCCGACCTCACGGAAGCCCACGCGCCGGTAGGCGGCCCGCGCCGCGGTGTTGAAGTCGTTGACGTAGAGGCTGACCACGGGCGCCACATCGCGCAGCGCGTACTCGACGACGGCGGCCATCCCGGTCTCGGAGTGCCCGCGGCCGCGGAACTCGGGGGCCACCCAGACGCCCTGGATCTGGCAGGCGCGGGAGGTGGCGGCGCCGATCTCCGCCTTGAAGACGATCTTGTCGTCCTCGACGCGGGCGAAGGAGCGGCCGCCGGCGACGAGCTCGGCGACGCGGGCCTGGTACAGCAGGCCGCCGTCGCCGGCCATCGGCGAGACGCCGACCTCCTCGGTGAACATGGCCACGCAGGCGGGCATGATCAGGTCCATCTCGTTCTTGCGGATCCGGCGGACCTGCGGGTCCGGCTCGACCGTGGTGGACGGACGGTCGATGACCATGAGGGGCTGGTGGGCGCGGACCTCGCGGGCGGGGCCCCAGCTGGGTTCGAGGAGCTGCCACAGCAGCCGGGTGGGCTCGGCCGGGCCGACGATGGAGGAGCAGCGGCGGCCGGTGCGGCGGGCCCGGTCGGCGAAGGCGCGTACGGCGTCGGGCTCGGCGCAGACGGGGACGAGGTTGGCTCCGGCGTAGCAGAGGGAGCGGAGCTCGCCGTCGGCGTACCAGCCCCACATCTCGCCGCCCAGGCGCCACGGGTCGAGTCCGGCGACCTGGACCCGGGAGGTGACGAAGGCGTTCTCGACCGGCTCGCGTCCGAGGATGTCGAGCGCGGCGTCGAGATCACTGGGCTCAAGGACCCGGGTGGTGGTCTGCGTCAACACTGGGGCCTCACCGTGCAAGTCTGCTGATCTCCGCACTGTACCCGGCAGCGCCCTGGGATGCCGCGTTCGCAGGTCACGAAAAGGCCCCGGCCCCGCTCCCGAACTGCGGGAACGGGGCCGGGGCCACGCGCGAGGCGAGCCCGAGGAATCAGACGCCGATGGCGACGGTCGGCTCGCCGCTGGTGATGCCGTCGGCCTCCATCTGGGCCGCGATCTTCATCGCCTCTTCGATGAGGGTCTCGACGATCTTCGACTCGGGGACGGTCTTGATGACCTCGCCCTTCACGAAGATCTGGCCCTTGCCGTTGCCGGAGGCGACGCCGAGGTCGGCCTCGCGGGCCTCGCCGGGGCCGTTGACGACGCAGCCCATGACGGCGACGCGCAGCGGGACCTCCATGCCCTCCAGGCCCGCGGTGACCTCCTCGGCCAGCTTGTAGACGTCGACCTGGGCGCGGCCGCAGGAGGGGCAGGAGACGATCTCCAGGCGGCGCGGCTTGAGGTTCAGCGACTCCAGGATCTGGATGCCGACCTTGACCTCCTCCGCCGGCGGGGCGGAGAGGGAGACGCGGATGGTGTCGCCGATGCCCTCGGAGAGCAGGGCGCCGAAGGCGACGGCGGACTTGATGGTGCCCTGGAAGGCCGGTCCGGCCTCGGTGACGCCCAGGTGCAGCGGGTAGTCGCAGGCGGCGGCGAGCTGGCGGTAGGCGTTGACCATGACGACCGGGTCGTTGTGCTTGACCGAGATCTTGATGTCGCCGAAGCCGTGCTCCTCGAAGAGGGAGGCCTCCCACAGCGCGGACTCGACCAGCGCCTCGGGGGTGGCCTTGCCGTACTTCTTCAGGAGGCGGGCGTCGAGGGATCCGGCGTTGACGCCGATGCGGATCGGGGTGCCCGCGTCGCTGGCCGCCTTCGCGATCTCCTTGACCTTGTCGTCGAACTGCTTGATGTTGCCCGGGTTCACGCGGACCGCGGCGCAGCCGGCGTCGATCGCGGCGAACACGTACTTCGGCTGGAAGTGGATGTCGGCGATGACCGGGATCTGCGACTTCTTGGCGATCACGGCGAGCGCGTCGGCGTCGTCCTGCGTCGGGCACGCCACGCGGACGATGTCGCAGCCGGAGGCGGTGAGCTCGGCGATCTGCTGGAGCGTCGCCCCGATGTCGGAGGTCCGGGTGGTGGTCATCGACTGGACGGAGATCTGCGAGTCGCCGCCGACGGCCACCTTGCCGACCTGGATCTTGCGGCTGACCCTGCGGTCGGCAAGCTTCGTCGGCACGGCCGGCATTCCGAGAGAGATGGCAGTCATCTGCTGTGCAACCCCAAGGTGTGGATCAAGGTCCCGAGATCGGCGGGCTCCAGGCTTCGAGATTACGCCAACCCAGGGGCGGGCCGTGCATCCGAGGGGGTGCGCCACCCGAACGTAGGGAGCCGGGCACGATCCGTGCCCGGCTCCGGTACGACCGGGGTACGCCCCCCGCGCGCTAGGTGATCTTGATCGGGTTCACCACGTCGGCGACCATCACCAGCAGGGTGAAGCAGATGAACAGGCCCGCGACCACGTACGCGACGGGCATCAGCTTGGCCACGTCGAACGGGCCGGGGTCGGGGCGGCGGAAGATTCGTGCCACGCCCCGCCGCAGCGACTCCCACAGGGCACCGGCGATGTGCCCGCCGTCGAGCGGGAGCAGCGGCAGCATGTTGAAGAGGAACAGCGAGAGGTTGAAGCCGGCCAGCAGGTTGAGGAAGAACACCAGCTGGTGCTGGGCGGGGATGTCGAGGGTGAAGATCTCACCGCTGACGCGTGCCGCGCCGACGACGCCCATCGGGCTGTCCTGCTTGCGCTCGGCCCCGTTGAAGGCCGCGTTCCACAGGTCCGGGACCTTCGACGGCAGGGCGACGAGCGACTGCACGCCGGCCTCCATCATCTCGCCCATGCGCTCGGCGGACTGGCCGAAGGACTGCGGTACGTAGCCGGAGGCGGGCGCGAAGCCGAGGAAGCCCGCGGTGACGTACTCGTCCTTGACGTACTTGCCGCTGCCGTCGGTCTTGGCGACCTTGTTCTCGATCAGGTTCGCCTTGAGGTCGAGGCGCTCGCCCGCGCGGACGACGGTGATCGTGGCGGGTCCGACGGTGGCGCGGATGTCCTTCTGGAGGGCGGACCAGTCGTCGACGGGGCGCCCGTTGAAGGCGACGATCTTGTCGCCCGCCTTGAGGCCGGCGGCCCTGGCGGGTGCGGCCGGGTCGCCGGGCCGGCACGTGTCGCGCTTCTCGCTCTGCTGGATGACGCAGTCCGAGACGGTGGCGACCGAGGTGGTCTGGGTGTTCAGCCCGAAGGTCATCAGGGTGGTGAGGAAGATCGCCACGGCCAGGACCAGGTTCATGAACGGGCCGGCGAACATCACGATCACGCGCTTCCACGGCTTGCGCGTGTAGAAGAGCCGGGTCTCGTCGCCGGGCCGGAGCTCCTCGTACGCCGCCGAGCGCGCGTCCTCGATCATCGACCGGAACGGCGAGGTGGACCGGGCGGTGACCTTGCCGTCCTCGCCGGGCGGGAACATCCCGATCATGCGGATGTAGCCGCCCATGGGGATGGCCTTGATCCCGTACTCGGTCTCGCCCTTCCTCCGCGACCAGATGGTCGGGCCGAAGCCCACCATGTACTGCGGCACGCGGATGCCGAACAGCTTGGCCGTGGAGAGGTGCCCCAGCTCGTGCCACGCGATGGAGACCAGCAGGCCGACCGCGAAGATCACGATTCCGAGCACCGTCATCAGAAGTGTCATGCGCGCGCCTCCGCGGCGGCCCGAGCCGCCATCTCCCGCGCCCGGGCCCGGGCCCAGGCCTCTGCTTCAAGGACGTCCTGGACGGTCAGGGAGGTTCCCGACTCCGGCGTCCCGTGCTCATCGACCACGGCAGAGACCGTATCCATGATTGCTGTGAACGGCAGCCGACCGGCCAGGAACGCCTCGACGCACTCCTCGTTCGCCGCGTTGAACACGGCCGGGGCGGTGCCGCCGAGGGCGCCCACGTGCCGGGCGATGCCCACGGCGGGGAAGGCCTCGGTGTCCAGCGGGAAGAACTCCCAGGTGGAGGCCTTGGTCCAGTCGAAGGCGGGGGCCGCGTCCGGGATCCGCCGGGGCCAGCCCAGGCCGACCGCGATGGGGCCGCGCATGTCCGGCGGAGTGGCCTGGGCGAGCGTGGAGCCGTCGGTGAACTCCACCATCGAGTGCACGTACGACTGCGGGTGGACCACGACCTCGATCTGCTCGAACGGGATGTCGTAGAGCAGGTGGGCCTCGATGACCTCCAGGCCCTTGTTGACCAGGGTCGCCGAGTTGACGGTGATCACCGGGCCCATGGCCCAGGTGGGGTGGGCGAGCGCGTCCTCGACGGTCACCTTCGAGAGCTCGGCGCGGGTGCGGCCGCGGAAGGGTCCGCCGGAGGCGGTCACCACGAGCTTGCGCACGTCGGCGCGGGTGCCGGCGGCCAGCGCCTGGAAGAGCGCGGCGTGCTCGGAGTCCACGGGGATGATCTGGCCGGGCTGTGCGAGGGCCTTGACCAGCGGGCCGCCGACGATCAGCGACTCCTTGTTGGCCAGGGCCAGGGTGCGGCCGGCCCGGAGGGCGGCGAGGGTCGGCGCGAGGCCGATGGAGCCGGTGATGCCGTTGAGGACGGTGTGGCACGGGGAGGCGGCGAGTTCGGTCGCGGCGTCCGGCCCGGCGAGGATCTCGGGCAGCGTCTCGCCCGGACCGTACTGGGCGCTCAGCGCCTCCTTCAGGGCCGGCACGACGTCCTCGCGGGCGACGGCCACCTTCTCCACGCGCAGCAGCCGGGCCTGTTCGGCCAGCAGCGCCACCCGGCCGCCGGCGGCGGACAGGGCGGTGACCCGGAACCGGTCCGGGTTGCGCAGCGCGAGGTCGATGGCCTGGGTGCCGATGGAGCCGGTGGACCCGAGGATCACGATGTCCCGGCGGCCGGCCGCGGCATCGAAGAGGAGGTGCGGGTCGGCGAGGGGGGCTGGACGGTCGCTCATGCCCCCATTGTTGCCGCAAGTCAGGGGCGGCCCGACACGGAGCCCCCTTCCGTGACCCGCAGCAGGAGGTGCGGGAGCGTTCCGGCGAAGTCGGGGAGCGTGCGGGCGGTGCGCCACCATGCCTCGGGGTCCTCTCCGAGGGCGACGGTGAGCAGCCGGTACGCCTCGGCGTGCGCGGCGAGCACGGCGTCCGGGTGGTCGTGCCGGTCGGGGTGGTCCACGTCGCCGAGCCATTGGTCCTCGTCGAGGGCCCAGCAGGCCGGCAGCTTGTGCCGGATCACGTCGACGCCGGTGATCAGGCCGCGGTCGAGGCAGTCGCGCACCCAGCGGATGTCCTCCTCGACGCTCTCCATGGGCACGGCGAGGCTCGCGAGGGCCAGTTCGCGCTCCACGTCCCCGGAGGGCTCGGCGGCGGTCGGGGCGAGCCGGCGCACGGCGCGGGCGAGCCCGGGGTCCGGCTCTGCCGCGCCGTCCGGTCGGGGCAGGGTCCCCTCGACGACGCCGGCCACCAGTGCGGGCAGCGATCCGGGGTGGCCGGGGGCGTGCCGCAGCAGTTCCGCCCACAGGCGCGGGTCGTCGCCCAGCGGACGCAGGGCCCGCATCACGGCGGTCTGCATGCCGGCCTGTTCGGGCAGGGTCCAGCGCAGGGATCGGCGTTCGGGGAGGTGGCCGAGGAGCAGGGTGTGGCGGGCGGGGGCGACGTGGGCGACGAGTTCCTCGTGCGTGAGGCGGCCCATCCGTACGGCGCGGACGGCGGGCCGGTGCCAGGTGCGGCCGTCGGCGGGCGCCGCGGCGGTGGCGAGCAGCCCGCGGACGGTCTCCCGGGGCAGGTCGGCGGCGAGCAGCAGGGCCTCGACGGAGCCGGCGGGCAGCGGACGGCGGGTGTGCTCGGCGAGCAGCAGCGCGGGATCCGCCGTGTGGGGCAGCGCCAGGACGTCCAGCGGGACGCGTGGTCCGCGGCGGCCGTGGCGGCGCAGCAGGGCGGTCAGTTCGGCGGTGGTGAGGGGTTCCGCCTCGGGGTCCCGGCCGAGCTCGGCGTGGAGCACGGGCAGCAGCTCGGGCGGGGTGCGGCGGCGGGCGTAGCGGGCGGGTCCGGGCAGGCCGGGCAGCGGCCGGCCCACGACGCGGGGGTTGCGGGCGATGTAGCCGCGGTCTGCCTCGGTCCCGTGGCGCAGCAGCAGGGTGACGGTCGAGGCCGCCAGCCATTCGTCGCGGCAGAGGTATTTGAGGGTCGGCCGGTCGAGCCGGCGGGTCGTGTCGATGACGACGTGGTCCGGTGCGTGGCGCAGCAGGTGCGCCACGCACCAGGCCAGCCGTCGGCTGGTGCGGTCCTGCTCGGCCGTCGGCATCGTTCTCGTCCGCCTCGCGCTGTGCTCGTCCGCGTGCCGGATCCGCACGCATGACTCATCCTCGTACGCCTGTCCGACGTGCGGCGATGATCGCAGGTCAGCGGAGGGGGCGGTGCACGTTTTTCCGGTTCGAGGGTCCGGGTGCGGCATCGGCGATCCAGGGGCCGTCGCCGGAGGGGTCGAGGACGCCCTCCTCCAGCCAGGCGTAGGTACCGGACAGGACTCCGGCGACCACCTTGCGGTCGAGGTCGTCGGTGTTGGACCAGAGCCGGCCGAACAGCTCCTCGACGCGCAGCCGGGACTGCTCGCAGAAGGCGTCGGCGAGCTGGTACGCCTCGCGGCCGTGCTCGCCGGAGGCGCGCAGGTGCTCGGCGCGGACGCAAGCCGCGCTCATCGCGAAGAGTTCGGCGCCGATGTCGACGATCCGGCCGAGGAAGCCCTGTTTGGTCTCCATGCGGCCCTGCCAGCGGGACATCGCGTAGAAGGTGGACCGGGCGAGTTTGCGGGCGCTGCGTTCCACATAGCGCAGGTGGACGGAGAGGTCGGGGTGGCCGCCCGGGTGGAAGGCCCGATAGGTGCCGGGGACCTGGCCGGGCCCGGTGGCCAGCTTGGGCAGCCAGCGGGCGTAGAACCCTGCGGCGCGGGCGCCGGCCCTGGCCTTGTCGCCGAGAGCCTTCTCGGGGTCGATGAGGTCGCCGGCCACCGACAGGTGGGCGTCGACGGCTTCGCGGGCGATCAGCAGGTGCATGATCTCCGTCGAGCCCTCGAAGATCCGGTTGATACGCAGGTCGCGCAGCATCTGCTCGGCGGGGACGGCGCGTTCGCCGCGGGCGGCCAGGGACTCGGCGGTCTCAAAGCCGCGCCCGCCGCGGATCTGGACCAGCTCGTCGGCCATCAGACAGGCCATCTCGGAGCCGTAGAGCTTGGCGAGGGCGGCTTCGATGCGGATGTCGTTGCGGTCCTCGTCGGCCATCTGGGAGGCGAGGTCGACGACCGCTTCGAGGGCGAAGGTGGTGGCGGCGATGAAGGAGATCTTGGCGCCGACGGCCTCGTGCTTCGCGACCGGCCGGCCCCACTGCTCGCGTACGCCGGACCACTCGCGGGCGATCTTCAGGCACCACTTGCCGGCGCCGACGCACATGGCGGGCAGGGAGAGCCGCCCGGTGTTGAGCGTGGTGAGGGCGATCTTCAGGCCGGCCCCCTCGGCGCCGATGCGCTGGTCGGCGGGGACGCGTACCCGGTGGAAGCGGGTGACGCCGTTCTCCAGGCCGCGCAGGCCCATGAAGGCGTTGCGGTGCTCGACGGTGATGCCGGGCGAGTCGGCCTCGACGACGAAGGCGGTGATCCCGCCGCGGTGGTTCTCCGACTTCGGGACCCGGGCCATGACCACGAGCAGGTCCGCGACGACCCCGTTGGTGGTCCACAGCTTCACGCCGTCGAGGACGTAGGCGTCGTCCCCGTCCGGGACCGCGGTGGTGGCCAGGCGCGCCGGGTCGGAGCCCACGTCGGGTTCGGTGAGCAGGAAGGCGCTGATGGCGGTGGTGGCGCAGCGCGGCAGGTAGGCGTCCTTCTGGGCCTGCGTGCCGAACATCTTGAGCGGCTGGGGCACGCCGATCGACTGGTGGGCGGAGAGCAGGGCCCCGATGGCCGGGCTGACCGAGCCGACGAGGGCGAGCGCCTTGTTGTAGTAGACCTGGGTGAGGCCGAGGCCGCCGTACTTGGGATCGATCTTCATGCCGAGGGCGCCGAGCTCCTTGAGGCCGCGCACGGTCTCGTCGGGGATCTTCGCCTCGCGCTCGATGAGGGCCCCGTCGATACGGGTCTCACAGAACTCGCGCAGCCGGGCGAGGAAGGCCTCGCCCCGGCGGACGTCCTCGTCGGCGGGGAGCGGGTGGGGATGGATCAGGTCGAGCCGGAACCGGCCCAGGAAGAGCTCCTTGGCGAAACTGGGTTTGCGCCAGTCCTGCTCCCGGGCCGCTTCCGCGACCTGTCGTGCCTCGCGCTCGGTCACCTTGGGCTGGGTGCCGCTGGGCTGTACGGGCTGTGTTGCGGACATGAGGGGGCTCACCTCGCCGCCGGAGTCGGTGCACCGGCCTACTGGCCGGTGCTACCTGTGAGTCGTACCCCGCCCGGCTCCGCGGGAAAAGCCGGGACGGACCAGTCGGGCGAATCGCCGGGCGCGGGGGCCGGTTCCGGGGCCGGTTCCGGGGCGGTTCCGGGGCCGGAAAAAGGGGACGGCCGGAGCCCCCGCACAGTGGGCTCCGGCCGTCGGCTCAAAGGCCGTACGAGATCAGATGTCGAGGCCGGTCAGGACCAGGACCCGCTCGTACGTGTAGTCGTCCATCGCGTACCGGACGCCCTCGCGGCCCACACCGGACTGCTTGACGCCGCCGTACGGCATCTGGTCGGCGCGGTAGGACGGCGCGTCGCCGATGATCACGCCGCCGACCTCGAGCTCCCGGTGGGCGCGGAACGCGGTCTGGACGTTGCGGGTGAAGACGCCGGTCTGCAGACCGAACTTGGAGTCGTTCACCGCGGCGAAGGCCTCGTCGGTGTTCTCGACCCGCAGCAGGGTCAGGACCGGGCCGAAGACCTCCTCGGTGGCGAGCTTGACGCCCTCGGGGACGTGCGCGAGGACGGTGGGCTCGTACGAGGCACCCTCGCGCTTGCCGCCGGTGAGCAGCTTGGCGCCGGCGGACACGGCCTCGTCGACCCAGGACTCGACGCGCTGGGCGGCGGCCTCGGAGACGAGCGGGCCGACGTCGGTGGCGTCGTCGTTCGGGTCGCCGGTGACTTGGGCCTGGACCTTCGCGACGACCTTCTCGACGAGGCGGTCGTAGACGGAGGCGTCGGCGATCACGCGCTGCACGGAGATGCAGGACTGGCCGGCCTGGTAGTTGGAGAAGGTCGCGATGCGGGTCGCGGCCCAGTCGAGGTCGGCGTCGGAGGACCAGTCGTCCAGGACCACGGCCGCGGCGTTGCCGCCGAGCTCCAGGGTGCAGTGCTTGTGGGGCACCGACTGCTGGATGGCGTAGCCGACGGTGTCGGAGCCGGTGAAGGAGATGACGGGCAGGCGCTCGTCCTTGACCAGGGCGGGCATCTTGTCGTTCGCGACCGGCAGGACCGACCAGGAGCCGGCCGGGAGGTCGGTCTCGGCGAGCAGCTCACCCAGGATCAGGCCGGACAGCGGCGTGGCCGGGGCCGGCTTGAGGATGATCGGCGCGCCGACGGCGATGGCCGGGGCCACCTTGTGGGCGCACAGGTTCAGCGGGAAGTTGAACGGCGCGATGCCGAGGACCGGGCCCTTGACGAAGCGGCGGGTCAGCGCGAGGCGGCCGACGCCGCCGGCGTCGGTGTCGAGGCGCTGGGCCTCGCCGCCGTTGAAGCGACGGGCCTCCTCCGCGGCGAAGCGGAACACGGACACCGCACGGCCGACCTCACCGCGGGCCCACTTGATGGGCTTGCCGTTCTCGGCGGAGATCAGCTGGGCGATCTCCTCGGTGCGCTCGACGAGCCGCTTGGACACGTGGTCCAGGGCCGCGGCCCGTACGTGGGCGGGGGTCGCGGAGAACTCCGCCGTCACGGCGTACGCCGCGGCCACGGCCTCTTCGACCTGCGCGTCGGTGGGCACGCTGACCGTGCCGACCAGTCGGCCGTCCCACGGGGAGTGGACGTCGAAGCTGTCCTCGCCGGTGGCCTGGCGGCCGGCGAGCCAGAAGGCGTGGGTGGAAGTCATGCGAATCCCGGCCCTTCGGAAGTGTGCGGTGGGTCCTGACCCCTCCACCGTAGGACTCCGCGGGGGATTCGGCGTTTATCCGGGGTGTAGTACGCGCCGTCGCAGTCGCGCCGCTTTGTCACTGTCGCCCGCGGGACACGTCCTGGCCGGGAGCGGACGCGCCCTGGCGTGGAGCGGCCGCGGCAGGCCGGGAGCGTCCGCTCGCGGCAGGCCGGGAGCGTCCGCGGCTAGCCGGGAGTGGTGGAGGTGGCCTTGAGGGCGAGCCACAGTTCCATGCGGACGTCCGGGTCCTCCAGGGAGCGGCCGAGGATCTCCTCGACCCGCTTCATCCGGTAGCGCAGGGTGTGCCGGTGCACGCCGAGGTCGGCCGCGGCCGCGTCCCACTGGCCGTGCCGGGAGAGCCAGGCCTGCAGCGAGGCCACCAGGTCCCCGCGTCCCGTCGCGTCGTGCTCCCGCAGCGCCCGCAGGGTGCCGTCCGCGAAGGCCCGTACCGCGTCGTCGGCCAGCAGCGGCAGGACCGAGCCCGCCGCCATGTCCTCGTGCTCCACCATCGGGCGCCCGCGCCGGCGGGCCACGGCGAGCGCCTGGTCGGCCTGCTTGAGGGCCGCGGCCACCCCGCCGGGGCCGGCGGGCGCGGACAGCCCGATGACCAGCTCGTCCGGTTCCGGGCCGGCCGCGTCCCGGCCGCGCCGGGCCTCCAGGGTCTCCGCGTGGTCCGTGCACGCCTGTACGGCCGCCCCGGCGTCGGAGGCGAGGACCACGAGCCGTCCCGGCTCCGGGACCACCAGCAGCGCCTCCCCGGTACGGGCCGCCGCCGACTCCACCGTGTCGGCGAGCAGCGCCAGCCCCTCGGGCTGCGCCGTGCCCGCCAGCGCCGGCTCGGCCACGACCAGCCGGAACGGCGCGTCCAGCAGGGACCCGTACAGGTCGCCGGCCACGGCCCGGGCGTGGTCCGGCTCGTCCGCCAGCAGCATTCGCAGCACCGCCGCCCCCAGCCGGGACTCGGCGTCGTGCAGCGACCGCGACCGCTCCGTGGTGAGCGTCAGCAGCGCCACCGCGGAGTGGACGGCGTACCGCTCGGCGGTGCCCAGCGGGGCGCCGGTGCCGACGGCGAGCGCTCCGCGCGCCCGTCGGCCGGTGCCCAGGGACTGGAGCTCGACGCGGTCCTCGGACCCCCCGACCACGGCGCTCGCCGGCGCGGGCCGCTCGCGCAGCCGCTCCACGTCGGGGGTCAGCCGGGCGGCGCGGCGCGCGGCCCAGTCGGGTGCGGCCGCCACGACCGCGCCCGAGGTGTCGTAGAGCGCGGCCCAGCCGTGCACGTGCGCCGCGAGCTTCGCCAGCAGTTCGGCGGGCCCGTCGGCGGAGAGCGCGGCGCGCGTCAGCTCGCGCTGGGCCTCGAAGCCGGCGGTGACCGCCCGGTACTGGTCCGCCGCGAGCGCCGCGGAGACGGCCTTGCTGATCGCGAGGAAGGGCGTCCGGCGCGGCACCTCCAGCAGCGGCATGTCCTCGGTCCGGGCCGCCTCGACCAGCGCCTCGGGGACCGCCTCGTAGTTGACGCCGATGGCGAAGCCGATGCCGACCACTCCGGCCGCGGCGAGGCGGCGTACGTAGGCCCGCATCTCCTGCGGGTCGTCGGCGTCCAGCTTCATCGCGGTGATCAGCAGCAGCTCCCCGCCCTCCATATAGGGGACGGGGTCGGCGAGCTCGCTGACGTGGGCCCAGCGCACGGGGGTGTCCAGGCGGCTCTCACCCGCCCGGACGCTGAGTTTGAGCGCCGAGTGCTGGACGAGTGAGGCGAGGGTCAGCGGCATCGGTTACCAGGGGCCTTCGGAGCGGGAGGGGACGGCGGGGACGCGGGAGGGAGCGGTGGAGGAGCCGCCGACGCTTTTCGCCGTGTCGTACGAACGACTCCCCTCGATTCTGCCACCTCGTACGGGTCGGGGGCGCGGTTCAGGCCGTTCCGGCCAGCCGGACCAGCAGCGGGGCCGCCCGCTCCCCCTTCACGGAGGTGAGCGAGAGCACGGCGTGCCCGGGAGGCACGGCGTGGGCCAGGTCCGAGGCGGACCACCGCTCCCGTTCCACCTGCCGCACGGTCACCGCGTCCGTGGTGACCGCCTTGCCGGTGACGAGCTTGCGGAAGGCGTGGATCGCGCGGGTCAGCGGCTGGTCGGCGAAGACGGTGCGCTGGGTGACGTCGCGCGCCTCCACCCACTCGGTTCCCCAGGCCTCGGCGAAGCGCTTGCCGTCCCAGGTGGTGACGCCGGAGAAGGCCATCCGGCAGCCGACCGCCCCGAGCAGCGGCGTGCGCAGCGCCTCCGGTACGTCGTCCAGCGTGCGCAGGGTGAGCAGGACGCCCGCGTGTGCCGAGCGCAGCCGCTGGACGCCGCGCACGGTCTGCGGGGTCAGCGTGTGCGAGGCGTCGTCCAAGGCGAGGAAGGCGAAGAGGGAGCGGTCGGCGCGGGCGGCCGCGGCGGCGTTGAACTGGGCGAGCAGCAGCCGGGCCAGCATCCGGGAGGCGTCGGCGTGCCCCCGCTCGGGGAGGTCGACGCGGACCCGGATCGGGTGCTCCAGGGCGCGCAGCGAGAAGGGCCGCCCCTGGCCGGTGGTGTCGAAGAAGCCGGCGAACGCGGGCCGGTCCAGCAGGGCGACCCGGTCGGCGAGGGCCGGTCCGGGGTCGCCGTGCGCGCCGTGCTGGCGGGTGCGGGCGTCGAGCTCGCGCAGCATCGTGTGGTGCGCGGCGCCGTCGGCGGCGAGCTCGCGGCGCAGGGCGTCGAAGGCGGCCGGGACCTGGTCGAGCAGCTCGCGCAGCTCGGGCACGGCGGGGAAGCGGCCGTACGCCGTCCGGAACGGCCCGAGGAGCTGGGCGAGGGCGGTCGCCGCCCGGCGGACGTCGAGGCCGGGGACGTCTCCGACGAAGGCCTCGGCGAGCAGGGTCGCGGCCTCGTCGGGGTCGGTGGCCCCGCCGTAGAGGTCGAGGTCGTAGACGGAGCCGGGGTCGCCGATGCGGACGACGACGTCGTAGGCGGCGTCGGGCCCGAGCTGGGCCCCGGCGGCGCCGACGGCGACGACGGCGGCCTGGCCGGCGAGGGCCTGGAGGGCGAGCGACTCCACGACGGGCCGGACCAGGCGCTGCGTCTTGCCGGTGCCGGACGGGCCGACGGCGAGCAGGGAGGTGCCGAGCACGTCGGGGTCGAGCGCGAGGTAGGTGCCGCGGCGGGCGTAGGGGTTGCGGACGCCGTCCTCGACGGTGCCGAGGAGCACCTGCCGGGCCAGCAGGTCGTGCCGGGCGGCCCGCACGGGCAGGTCCCGGTCCCCGGAGGGGTGCACGCAGGCCCCGGCGCCCTTGTCGCGGACGGCGTCGGCGAAGGCGCGCATGCGGGAGGGGTCGACGCGGACGGAGTCCCAGGCCCGCCGGATCCGGGCGTAGTCGACGTCGTTCATCCGCCCGCCCCCGGCCTCCCCCTCCAGCCGGTCGGCCACCTCCCCCAACCCGGCCCCCCGCAACTGCGGCCACCGCACAGGGTCTTCGACCCCGCCCGCCTCGGGGCTCGGCACGGGCGGCCGGTCGGTGGTGGCCGCTCCCTTCGCGCCGCCGGCACCCACCAGGCGGCGGACCAGGCCCACGACACCGCCGAGGAGGGCGAAGGCGAGGACGAGCACCACGTCGATCACGGTCCGGGTGGTGTCCACGAGGGCCCGGTTGGCCACCGGATCGCCGTCGAAGGTGAGGAACCCTTCCGCGAGCTGCCGCAGCGGCAGCTGGTAGTTGTGCACGAGGAGGATCGTCACCCAGGCCAGGGGAACGACCGCGAGGGCCTGGACGACGGGGCCCCGCGCGACGACCAGGCGCGCCCAGACGGTCCGCCAGTTGCCCAGCCTCCCGAAGCCGTAGAGGAGCGCCGCGACGAAGAGCAGCTCGTAGATCGGCTTGGCCTGCACGCCACCCGTCTTCGCGACGGGTTCGCCGTTCGCCGCCCACCAGCTGTCGGGGGTGAACAACTTCAGCGGTGTGTCCCAGAAGGGGATGTAGGTGTTGCGCATGAGGGACCACACGAGGACGCAGCCCAGGAAGGAGATGAGTGCGCCGCTCGCCAGGGCCCGGTCGGGTGTCCGCTCGGGCTCCGCCGCCGCCCGCGGGGTGTGTCCGTAGCGCCAGACGCCCGGCTCGGCGGCCGGGCGCGGGGTGCTGATCCAGGCAGCGAGGGGCGGCGGCTGTCCAGGGGCGCCTGCGGGCGCGTGAAGGGGTTTCGGAGGGTGTTCAGGCGATGTGGCAGGCCTTGGTACGTGACCCGCGCGGGTCGCCTGTCCGTCGTACGTTCCCTCGGTGTCCATGAACCCCTGCCCCCTGCCCATCCCTTGCCCTGCGGCGCTCAATCTAGTGCCCGGCCCGGGCCTCGGGGGCGCTCTGCGCCCGTACCCGGTCCTGATCCACGAGACACGCCCCGGGTCCTTCCTATGGCCGTCGCGGACAAGGACACGCTGAGATCACTACCGAACGGAGCATGCAGGACCCCCGCTCGCGGGCCTAGCCTGCGGACAAAGACACAAGTGCGTCCGAAAACACCCCCCAGGAGCCCTCTATGACTGCTGTCCCGCAGGAGCGCAAGATCGTCACCGCGATCCCCGGCCCCAAGTCGCAGGAGCTGCAGGCGCGCCGCCTGCAGACCGTGGCCGGTGGCGTGGGCTCCGTGCTGCCCGTCTTCACGGCCCGCGCAGGCGGCGGCATCATCGAGGACGTCGACGGCAACCAGCTGATCGACTTCGGCTCCGGCATCGCCGTGACCTCGGTCGGCGCCTCCGCCGAGGCCGTCGTGCGCCGCGCCTCCGCACAGCTCGCCGACTTCACCCACACCTGCTTCATGGTCACCCCGTACGAGGGCTACGTCGAGGTCTGCGAGGCCCTCGCCGAGCTGACCCCGGGCGACCACGCCAAGAAGTCGGCCCTGTTCAACTCCGGCGCCGAGGCCGTCGAGAACGCCGTCAAGATCGCCCGTTCGTACACCAAGCGCCAGGCCGTCGTCGTCTTCGACCACGGCTACCACGGCCGCACGAACCTCACCATGGCGCTGACCGCGAAGAACATGCCGTACAAGCACGGCTTCGGTCCGTTCGCCCCCGAGGTCTACCGCGTCCCGGTCGCCTACGGCTACCGCTGGCCCACCGGTGCCGAGAACTGCGGCCCCGAGGCCGCCGCCCAGGCGATCGACCAGATCACCAAGCAGATCGGCGCCGAGAACGTCGCCGCGATCATCATCGAGCCGGTCCTCGGCGAGGGCGGCTTCATCGAGCCGGCCAAGGGCTTCCTCCCGGCGATCGTGAAGTTCGCCAACGAGAACGGCATCGTCTTCGTCGCCGACGAGATCCAGTCCGGCTTCTGCCGCACCGGCCAGTGGTTCGCGTGTGAGGACGAGGGCATCGTCCCCGACCTGATCACCACCGCCAAGGGCATCGCGGGCGGTCTGCCGCTCGCCGCCGTGACCGGCCGCGCCGAGATCATGGACGCCGCCCACGCGGGCGGCCTGGGCGGCACCTACGGCGGCAACCCGGTGGCGTGCGCCGGCGCGCTCGGCTCCATCGAGACCATGAAGGAGCTCGACCTCAACGCCAAGGCGAAGAAGATCGAGTCCATCATGAAGGACCGCCTGTCGGCCATGCAGGAGAAGTACGACATCATCGGCGACATCCGCGGCCGCGGCGCCATGATCGCGATCGAGCTCGTCAAGGACCCGGAGTCCAAGACCCCGTTCCCGGAGGCGGCCGGCGCGCTCGCCAAGGCCTGCCACGCCGAGGGCCTTCTCGTCCTCACCTGCGGCACCTACGGCAACGTGCTCCGCTTCCTCCCGCCGATCGTCATCGGCGAGCACCTGCTGAACGAGGGCCTGGACCTGATCGAGGCCGCGTTCGCGGCCATCGGCACGGAGATCTGAGTCCCGGTCGATGCGACCGCCTGCTCGAACGTCTAGAACGTCCGAGCGCAGCGCACCGCCCACCTACCGACGGTAACGGGCGGGCACTGTGAAGAAGGTGTGGGGGGCCGATGGCGGGAGCGCGTTCCTGCTGTCGGTCCCCCTTCCACTGCCGTACGGTTTCTGCAGATGAGTGAGACAGCCCGCTCCCGGGAAACCGGGGGCGATACCGGTACCGGGCTTCCCCAGCGCCGTACCGGGCATGCGTTCGCGCACACTCCTCACCGATCGGACAGCCGGCCGCCCCAAACCCCCCGGGGCGTGCGGCAACCCGGTCCGGGCGGCCGTCCCGGAACCATCCCCCCTGTTCCGGGACGGCCGGCCACCCTTCTCGGCGCGCTCGCCGCCTCCGCGCTGTGCGCACTCCTCTTCGCCCTGATCACCTGGCAGGTCCTGGTGCGGGGCCCGCTGCTGTCCTGGGACGCCCGGCTGAGCGCCGCGCTCGTGCGCACCGTCCCCGACGCGGTCACCGAGTCCCTCTCCGATCTCGGGAACATCCCGGTCGCGCTGCCCGTGCTGCTCCTCGCCGCCGGGTACGCCGCCCTGCGCGGCGAGCGCCGCGGCGCGGCCGCCGCGGTGCTGGCCATGGCCCTGGTGCCGGCCCTCGTCGTCCCGCTGAAGGAGTGGACCGCCCGCCCCGGCCCCCTGGAGCCGTGGGCCGCCGGCTACTTCCCCTCGGGCCACACCGCGACGGCCTTCGTGGCGTACGCGGGCGCGGCCCTGCTCGTGCGGCCGCACCTGGGCCGGTGGTGGCCGGCGGCCGCCGCCCTCGTGCTCACGGGGGCGACGGCCGTCGGGCTGGTGCTGCGGGGCTTCCACTGGCCGCTGGACGTGCTGGCCAGCCTGCTGTTGTGTACGCCGCTGCTGCTGGCGGTCAGGCGGTCCTTCAGGCCGTCCTGCCGTAGTACGCGTCGAAGTTCCGGCTGAACTCCCGGCCCCCGAAGCGGTCCCAGTTGATCGACCAGGTCATCAGGCCGCGCAGGCCGGGCCAGGTGCCGTGGGTCCGGTACGTCCCGCAGTCGGTCTTCTTCGTCAGGCAGTTCAGGGCCTTGGTCACCTCGGCCGGCGAGGTGTGGCCGTTGCCCGCGTCGGTGGTGGCGGGCAGCCCGATCGCGACCTGGTCGGGGCGCAGCGCCGGGAAGACACGCGCGGTGTCACCGGCGACGGGGAAGCCGGTGAGCAGCATGTCGGTCATGGCGATGTGGAAGTCCGCGCCGCCCATGGAGTGGTACTGGTTGTCGAGGCCCATGATCGGGCCGGAGTTGTAGTCCTGGACGTGGAGCAGGGTGAGGTCGTCGCGCAGGGCGTGGATGACCGGGAGGTACGCGCCGGCGCGCGGGTCCTGTCCGCCCCAGGGGCCGGAGCCGTAGAACTGGTACCCCAGCTGGACGAAGAAGGTCTCCGGGGCCATGGTCAGGACGAAGCCGGGGCCGTAGCGGGCCTTCAGGGCCTTCACCGCGGAGATCAGGTGGACGATGCCCGGGGTGGTGGGGCTGCGGAAGTCGGTGTCGCCGGTGGCCAGGGAGAGGGAGTGGCCCTCGAAGTCGATGTCCAGGCCGTCGAGCCCGTACTCGTCGATGATCTTGGCGACGGAGGAGACGAAGGTGTCGCGGGCGGCCGGGGTCGGGAGCTGGACCTGGCCGTTCTGGCCGCCGATGGAGATCAGTACCTTCTTGCCGGCGGCCTGCTTGGCCCTGATGGCCGCCTTGAACTCGGCCGGCGATTCGACGTTGGGGCATTCCGCGACCGGGCAGAGGCGGAAGCGGATGTCGCCGGAGGTCACCGAGGTGGGTTCGCCGAAGGCGAGGTTGATGACGTCCCAGGAGGCGGGCACGTCGGCCATGCGGACGTAGCCGGAGCCGTTGGCGAAGCTCGTGTGCAGGTAGCCGACGAGGGCGTGCGCGGGGAGCCCGCCGCCCCCTCCGCCCCCTCCGCCGCTGGGCGTCGTCACGGAGACGGGGGCGCTCCGCGGGGACTCGCCCGCCGCGTTCACCGCGCTGACCCGGAAGGTGTACGCGGTGGAGGCGGCGAGGCCGGTCACCGTGGCCGAGGCGGAGGTGACCGGCAGGGGTGCGGCGCCGTCCCGGTGGACGGTGTACGAGGTGGCGCCGGGCACCGCCGCCCAGGAGAGCAGGACCGAGCTCGGCGAGGCCGCCGAGGCGGTCAGGCCGGTGGGGGCGGCCGGAAGCTGGGGCCCGCCGGGGCCGCCGGGGTCGGGGCCGACCAGGGTGACGTCGTCGGTGACGTGGGCGGGCTGGCCGTACCAGCCGTGCGTGTGGACGGTCACCGAGGTGGTGGACGGGCCGGTGCGGAAGGTGGCCGTCAGCTGCTTCCAGGCGCCCGGGCTCTGCGTCCAGGTGGACACGTCGGTGGTGCCGGTGCCGCTCGCGCCGAGGTAGACGTACGTGCCCTGCACCCAGGCGCCGAGCGTGTAGGTGGAGTCCGGCCGGACGGTGACGGTCTGGGAGCAGCGGGCGTTGTCCTGGCCGGCCGGGGTGGCCCGGAGGGCGGAGGTGCCGCCGTGGACGGGTGCGGTGACGGCCGCCGCGCTGCCGGCGGAGCAGCTCCAGCCGTCGAGTCCGGCTTCGAAGCCGCCGTTGCGGACGAGGTCGGCGTCCGCGGCCGCGGCGGGCGGGCCTGCGGCGAGGAATCCGGCCGCCGCGAGGGCGGCGGCGGTGAGGAGGGACCAGGCTCTGCGCACAACTGCCTCCGGAACATGGGGGGATGGAGCCAGGCGGGCGGTACGGGAACAGCGGCGCCCAACATGGTCCAGACCAATCCTCTTGTCAAGGGCTGCGGACCTTCCCCACCGCCGCGCGGGCGGCCGCCTCGTGCATCGCGAGCTCCAGCAGGACCGGGTCCGTCAGGGTCCCCTCGCCGTCCGGGAGCACCTCCCAGCGCACTCCCCGGGTCGCCCGGCCCGGGTACGGGACCACGATCCACGCCCCGCGCCCGGCCCCCCGTACGCCCGTGCCGATCCAGTGGGAGGCGGTGCCCGGGGGCACGAAGAAGCCCAGCCGCGACGCGCCGAAGCCGGCGAGCACCGGGCCGGTCCGGTCGGTGAGCGGATCCAGCACGTCGAGCGTGGCCCGCCCCAGCTCCCCCGGCAGGACCAGCACGTCCCAGAGCCGCCCCGCGGGCAGCAGGGCGACCCCGAGGGGGTCGCGCTCCCACTCCCGCCGGCAGGCACCGGGATCGGGCGCCGCCGATACCAGCCAGTCCACCGCGGCCTTTTCCCCCGGGGTCGTCATGCCCGGCCTCCGTTCCCTGTAGGTGAGGGGTTCTCACCACGCAGAGAGCGGGGCCGGGCACGGACATGACGCGGGTTTCCCCACCCCGTGTGGGTGAATCAGGTCACACGGGGAAGGGGGCGGTGCGCGCCGGGGCGCGCGGCCGGCTCAGCTGTCGAAGCCGAGACCGAACCGGTCCAGCGTCCTGAGCCACAGGTTCCGGTGCCCGCCCCGGGCGTCCGCGCGGGCCAGCGACCACTTGGTGAGCGCGATCCCGGTCCAGGCGAACGGCTCGGGCGGGAACGGCATCGGCTTGGACTTCACCATCTCCAGCCGGGTGCGCTCGGTGGAGAGCCCGTCGAGCAGGTCCAGCATCACGTCCGCGCCGAAGCGGGTGGCCCCCACGCCGAGGCCGGTGTACCCGGTCGCGTACGCCACCTTGCCGGAGTGCGCCGTGCCGAAGAAGGCGGAGAAGCGCGAGCAGGTGTCGATCGCGCCGCCCCACGCGTGGCTGAACTTCAGCCCCTCCAGCTGCGGGAAGGCGGTGAAGAAGTGCTCCGCGAGCCGGAGGTAGGTCTCGGGGCGGTGGTCGTACTCGGAGTCGAGCCTGCCGCGGTAGGGGTAGATCGCGTCGTAGCCGCCCCACAGGATGCGGTTGTCCCTGGTGATCCGGAAGTAGTGGAACTGGTTGGCGCTGTCGCCCAGGCCCTGCCGCCGCTTCCAGCCGATCGAGGCCAGCTGCGCCTCGTCCAGCGGCTCGCTCATCAGCGCGTAGTCGTAGACCGGGACGGTGAACGGCCGGATCCGCCGGACCAGCGACGGGAAGATGTTGGTGCCCAGGGCCACCCGGCGGGCGAGGATCGTGCCGTAGGGCGTCTGCACGGTCATCCCGCGCCCCGCCGGGGCGAGCTTCAGGCCGCGGGTGTTCTCATAGATCCGCACCCCGAGGTCCAGGCACGCCTGCTTCAGTCCCCAGGCAAGCTTCGCCGGATTGAGCATGGCGACGCCGTCGCGGTCCCAGAGGCCCGCGAGGAAGGTCGGGGAGTCGACCTCGGCGCGCACGGCGTCGCCGTCGAGCCATTCGGAGCCGCCGGCCAGGCCCAGGCGCCTGGCCTCCTCGTGGAGTTCGCGCAGCTCCTCGACCTGGTGCGGTTCGGTGGCGACGTCGATCTCGCCGGTCCGCTCGAAGTCGCAGTCGATGCCGTAGCGGGCGACGGCCTCCTCGATGGCGTCGAGGTTGCGGGCGCCCAGCTCCTCCAGCTTCGCCAGTTCGCCGGGCCAGCGGGCGAGCCCGTTGCTCAGGCCGTGGGTGAGGGAGGCCGCGCAGAAACCGCCGTTGCGGCCGGAGGCGGCCCAGCCCGCCTCCTTGCTCTCGATCAGTACGACATCCCGCTCGGGGTCGCGCTCCTTGGCGAGCAGCGCGGTCCACAGGCCGCTGTAGCCGGCGCCGATGACCAGCAGGTCGCAGCGCTCGTCCGAGGTGAGCGCCGGCTGCGGGGCGGGCTTGCCGGGGTCGTCCAGCCAGTACGAGACCGGCTTCGCTTCGGAAAGGGATTTCGCAACACTACGCATGGCGACTGGGGCCATGTCTTCCAACTCCCCACGGGAACTACGGAACTACTTCGGTTGTGCCTTCTTGCGGCGGTTGCCGACGAACTGGCCGGCGAGGACCACCAGCACCGCGATGACGAACATCGCCGTGCCGATGACGTTGATCTGCACGGGCGTACCGCGCTGGGCCGATCCCCACACGAACATGGGGAAGGTGACGGTGTTGCCCGAGTTGAAGTTGGTGATGATGAAGTCGTCGAACGAGAGCGCGAAGGAGAGCAGCGCACCCGCCGCGATACCCGGTGCCGCGATGGGCAGGGTCACCCGTACGAAGGTCTGCACCGGGCCCGCGTAGAGGTCCCGGGCGGCCTCCTCCAGCCGCGGGTCCATGGACAGGACGCGGGCCTTGACGGCGGCGACGACGAAGCTGAGGCAGAACATGATGTGGGCGATCAGGATCGTCCAGAAGCCCAGCTGGATGCCCATGTTGAGGAAGAGCGCGAGCAGCGAGGCCGCCATCACGATCTCCGGCATGGCCATGGGCAGGAAGATCAGCGAGTTGACCGCGCCGCGCGCCCTGAACCGGTAGCGCACCAGCGCGAAGGCTATGGCGGTGCCGAGGGCGGTCGCCGCGAGCGTGGACCACAGGGCGATCTGGAGCGAGAGCCCGAGGGACCCGCACAGGTCGGCGACGCCGCAGGGGTCCTGCCACGCGTCGAGTGAGAACTCCTGCCAGGCGTAGTTGAAGCGCCCGGAGGGGTTGTTGAAGGAGAAGACGGTGACGACGACGTTCGGCAGGATCATGTACGCGAGCGTGCCGAGGCCGGCGATCACGACCAGGTTGCGCCGCAGCCAGGTGAGGGGTGTGCGCATCAGACCAGGTCCTCCGTCCCCGCTCGGCGGATGTAGATGGTGACCATGATCAGCACGATGGCCATGAGAATGAAGGACAGCGCGGCCGCCGTCGGGTAGTCGAGGATCCGCAGGTACTGCGACTGGATGACGTTGCCGATCATCCGGGTGTCCGTGGAGCCGAGCAGCTCGGCGTTCACGTAGTCGCCGCTCGCCGGGATGAAGGTGAGCAGGGTCCCGGAGACCACGCCCGGCATGGAGAGCGGGAAGGTGACCTTCCGGAAGACCGTGGCGGGGCGGGCGTAGAGGTCCCCGGCCGCCTCGTGGAGGCGGGTGTCGATGCGCTCCAGCGAGGAGTACAGCGGCAGGATCATGAAGGGGAGGAAGTTGTACGTCAGGCCGCAGACGACCGCGAGCGGCGTGGCCAGTACCCGGTCGCCCTCGGTCATGCCGAGCCAGCTGGTGACGTCGAGGAAGCCGACCGCGTTGAGGGCGCCGACCACCGGGCCGCCGTCGGCCAGGATCGTCTTCCAGGCCAGCGTGCGGATCAGGAAGCTGGTGAAGAACGGCGCGATGACCAGGACCAGCAGCAGGTTGCGCCAGCGGCCCGCCTTGAAGGCGATCAGGTAGGCCAGCGGGTACCCGAGCAGCAGGCACAGCGCGGTGGCGGTGCCGGCGTAGAGCAGGGAGCGCAGGAACTGCGGCAGGTACTCGGTGAAGGCGTCCCAGTAGGTCCGGAAGTGCCAGGTGACCTCGAAGCCCTCTTCGAGGGAGCCGGTCTGCACCGAGGTGGAGGCCTGGTAGACCATCGGCAGCACGAAGAAGACCAGCAGCCACAGGATGCCGGGGAGCAGCAGCCAGTACGGGACCAGCCGCTTGCGCGTCGACGGCTTGTGGACCGGGGGTCCGGCGGGGGCGGGCGCCTGGGGCGGCGCGGCGGTGGCGGTCACGCGCTCTCCTCGACCGTCTCGATGCCCGCGTCGATGTCTTGATCGGCATCGAGCCCGAAGGTGTGCTCCGGGTTCCAGTGCAGGACCACCTCGGCGCCGGGGACCAGGCGGGCGTCGCGCTCGATGTTCTGGACGTAGACCTCCAGCTCGGGGCAGACCGGGCTGTCGACGACGAACTGGGTGGAGACCCCGATGAAGGAGGAGGCGGCTATCCGGCCGGTGATCCTGTTGCGGCCGGCCGCGACGGCCTGCTCCTCCTCGGCCGGGACCAGCGACACCTTCTCCGGGCGGACGCCGACGAGCAGCTTGCCGCCGGCCCGGGGCGTGGTCGAGCACCGGGCGGCGGGCAGCCGCAGGGTGGTGCCGGAGGCCGAGACGACGACCTCGGAGCCGGCGGACTCCACGGAGGCCTCGATGAGGTTGGAGGTGCCGAGGAAGTTCGCGACGAAGGTGGTCCGCGGGTTCTCGTACAGCTCGGCGGGGGCGCCCAGCTGCTCGACGCGGCCGCCGTTCATCACGGCGACCGTGTCGGCCATGGTCATGGCCTCCTCCTGGTCGTGCGTGACGTGCACGAAGGTGATGCCGACCTCCGTCTGGATCCGCTTGAGCTCCAGCTGCATCTGGCGGCGCAGCTTGAGGTCGAGGGCGCCGAGGGGCTCGTCGAGGAGCAGTACCTGAGGGTGGTTGATCAGGGCGCGGGCGACGGCGACGCGCTGCTGCTGGCCGCCGGAGAGCTGGTGCGGCTTGCGCTGGGCGAACTGGCCGAGCTGGACCAGCTCCAGCATCTCGTCGACCTGCTTCTTGACCGACTTGATGCCCCGGCGGCGCAGGCCGAAGGCGATGTTCTCGAAGATGCTCAGGTGCGGGAAGAGCGCGTAGCTCTGGAAGACCGTGTTGACCGGGCGCTTGTACGGCGGCAGGTGGGTGACCTCCCGGTCGCCGAGGTGGACCGTGCCGGTGGAGGGCTCCTCCAGGCCCGCGATCATGCGCAGGGTGGTGGTCTTGCCGCAGCCGGAGGCGCCGAGCAGGGCGAAGAAGGAGCCCTGGGGGACGGTGAGGTCCAGCGGGTGCACGGCGGTGAAGGTGCCGTAGTGCTTGCTGATCCCGGAGAGGCGGACGTCGCCGCCTTCGGTCTTGTCAGTCATGGAGAGGTCCCGGGGTTGGGTGGGCGAAGAGGTCAAGGGGGAGGCCGCCGCGGGGCGGCCGCCGGCGCACCGGGCCGGCGTCAGGCTCCGATGAGCTTGGCGAACTTCTCCTCGTACGCCGTCTCTTCCTCGCTGCTGAGGGAGCGGAAGGCGTGCGACTTGGCGGTCATCGCCTTGTCCGGGACGATCAGGGTGTTCTCCGCGAGCTCGGGATCGATCTTCGCGAGCTCTTCGCCCACGCCCTCGACGGGGCAGACGTAGCTGATGTAGGCGGCCAGCTGCGCGGCGACCGGGAGCTCGTAGTAGTAGTCGATGAGCCGTTCCGCGTTGGCCTTGTGCCGCGCCTTCGCGGGCACCAGCAGGTTGTCGCTGGAGGTGATGTAGCCGGCCGCGGGGATGGCGAACTTGATGTCCGGGTTGTCGGCCTGGAGCTGGATGACGTCGCCCGCCCAGGCGAGGCAGGCGGCGAGGTCGCCCTTGTCGAGGTCCGAGGTGTAGTCGTTGCCCGTGAAGCGCCGGATCTGGTTCTTGTCCACACCCTTCTGGAGCCGGCCGACCGCCTCGTCGAAGTCCGCGTCCGTGAAGGAGGCGGGGTTCTTGCCCTGGTCGAGCAGGGTCATGCCGACGCTGTCGCGCATCTCCGTCAGGAAGCCGACCCGGCCCTTGAGGGAGGGGTCGTCGAGCATCTGGGTGACGGAGTCGACCTTCCTGCCCTCCGTCGCCTTCTCGTTGTAGGCGATGACGGTGGATATGCCGGTCCAGGGGTAGCTGTACGCGCGGCCCGGGTCCCAGTCGGGGCTGCGGAACTGCGGGGAGAGGTTGGCGTAGGCGTGCGGCAGGTGCGCGGGGTCGAGCTTCTGGGCCCAGCCGAGGCGGATGATGCGCGCGGCGAGCCAGTCGGTGACGACGATCAGGTCGCGGCCGGTGTCCTGGCCTGCCGCGAGCTGCGGTTTGACCTTGCCGAAGAACTCGACGTTGTCGTTGATGTCCTCGGTGTACTCGACCTTGATCCCGGTCCGCTTGGTGAACTCCTCCAGCGTGGGACGGGACTTCTCGTCCTCACTGGTGTCCATGTACTCGGTCCAGTTGGAGAAGTTGATCTCCTTCTCCCGGTCCGAGTGGTCGTCGGAGGCCGCGGCCGTGCCGCCCTCCCGCTTGGCGGGAGGGATGCCGCACCCGGCGAGGGTGGACAGGCCTCCGAGGGTGAGCGCTCCGACTCCGGAGGCGCGCAGCAGCGAGCGGCGGGTGAGGGCGCCGCGCCCGCTGGTGAGGCTGCGCCGCATCGCGGCGAGTTGCGCCGCGGAGAGGCGGTCGGGCTCGAACTGCTCCATGCGCTGTGGCCTTTCGGGAGGTGTGCCGCTGGTCAGGCGGTGATCGGCTATCTGTCCCCGAAGATCGTGCGGTGCCAGTCCTTCGCGGCCACCGCGGTGTTGTCGTACATCACGTGCTTGATCTGCGTGTACTCCTCGAAGGAGTAGGCGGACATGTCCTTTCCGAAGCCGCTGGCCTTGTAGCCCCCGTGGGGCATCTCGCTGATGATCGGGATGTGGTCGTTGACCCACACGCAGCCCGCCTTGATCTCGCGGGTGGCACGGTTCGCCCGGTAGAGGCCGCGGCTCCAGGCGGAGGCGGCGAGCCCGTACGGGGTGTCGTTGGACAGCGCGATCCCCTCGTCGTCGCTGTCGAAGGGCAGCACCACGAGGACGGGGCCGAAGATCTCCGACTGGACCACCTCGCTGTCCTGGGCGGCCCCGGTGATGAGGGTGGGCCGGTAGTACGCCCCGTCGGCGAGCTCGCCGCCCGGGGTCTCGCCGCCGGTGACGACGGTGGCGTAGCGGCGGGCGCGCTCGACGAAGCCGGCGACGCGGTCGCGCTGGGCGTGCGAGACGAGCGGGCCGAGGTCGGTGCCGGGCGCGAAGGGGTCGCCCAGGCGGACGGTCTCCATCAGCTCGGCGACCCGGGCGACGAAGGCGTCGTGCAGGGGCCGCTGTACGTAGGCGCGGGTCGCCGCGGTGCAGTCCTGGCCGGTGTTGATCAGGGAGGCGGCGACGGCGCCGTGCGCGGCGGCCTCCAGGTCGGCGTCGTCGAAGACGAGGAAGGGTGCCTTGCCGCCGAGCTCCAGGTGCAGGCGCTTCACGGTGGCGGTGGCGATCTCCGCGACCCGCTTGCCGACGGCGGTGGAGCCGGTGAAGGAGGTCATCACCACGTCGGGGTGACCCACCAGGTGCTCTCCGGCGTCACGGCCGGCACCGGTGACGATGTTGATCACGCCGTCGGGCAGGCCCGCCTCCTTGGCCGCCTGCGCGAACATCAGGGAGGTCAGCGGGGTGAGCTCGGCGGGCTTGAGCACGATGGTGTTGCCCGCCGCGATCGCCGGGAGGATCTTCCAGGCGGCCATCTGCAGCGGGTAGTTCCAGGGGGCGATGGAGCCGACGACCCCGATGGCCTCGCGGCGCACGTACGAGGTGTGGTCGCCCGAGTACTCCGCGGCGGCCTGCCCCTGGAGGTGCCGTGCGGCGCCCGCGAAGAAGGCGGTGTTGTCGATGGTGCCCGGTACGTCGAACTCCGTGGACAGCTTGATCGGCTTGCCGCACTGGAGGGACTCGGCGTACGCGAAGTCCTCGGCCTGCTCGGCCAGTACGGCGGCCAGCCGGTGCAGGGCGTCCGAACGCTCCCCGGGGGTGGCAGCGGACCAGGCCGGGAAGGCGCGCCGGGCAGCCGCGACGGCCTCGTCGACGTCCGCGGTGCCCGCCAGCTCGTAGGTCAGGACCTCCTCGCCGGTGGCCGGGTCGACCACGGTGTGTGACCGTCCGGAGGTTCCGGCCCGGAGCTGCCCGTCGATGTACTGCGCGCCCTCTGCGAAGCGGTCCTTGACCTGGAAGCGGTTGCCCATCACGCTCTCACGCTCTCCGTAGCTACAGTTCGAGTTACAGCTCGAATTGAGTGCCGATCCTGACAGAGGCGATGCCCTCGGCCAAGTGATTCCGTTGTTGCCTTTTGATTACGCGACGGAATCGGTCGACCATGTGTCGAGGCACGCCGAAAATCCCGTACGAAGTGTCAGTGGCGGGTGTCAGACTCGCGTGCATGGAGATGATCGACGACCTGATCAAGCAGGTCAGCCGCGGTGAGCGGGTGAAGTACCTGCCGTTCTGGGGGCACCGGCCGCAGCCCGACGGCAGGCTCGGGCCGAGCTGCCTGAGCCAGTGGTGGCCCTCCGCCTTCACTGTCGGTGACGTCCGTTATGCGACGGCCGAGCACTGGATGATGGCCGGGAAGGCCCGGCTGTTCGCGGACCCCGAGGCCGAGCGCGCCGCGGTGGCGGCGAAGAGCCCGGCCGAGGCGAAGAAGATCGGCCGGCTCGTGCGCGGCTTCGACAACGCGACATGGGAGCGGGAGCGCTTCGCCCTGGTCGTGGAGGGCAGCGTGCACAAGTTCGGCTCGGACCCGGCGCTGCGGTCCTACCTGCTGGGCACCGGGGAGCGGGTGCTGGTGGAGGCGAGCCCGATGGACCGGATCTGGGGCATCGGGCTGGCGGCCGACGACGAGCGCGCCCTGGACCCGGCGCGTTGGCGCGGGCTGAACCTGCTGGGTTTCGCCCTGATGGAGGCCCGTTCGCGGCTGCGCGAAGGCGGCGAGGCCGCTGACGGCGGGGACGGTCCGGGCCGGGCGTAATTGGCTGGCGGAGCCGGAAGGGCGCCGCCTAACGTGTTCCTCGTCCAGGTGCGAAGGCGAGACCTACTTCGACTCCAGATCGGGTGGCCGCGGGTTCGAGTCCCGTCACCGGCTTCAGGCCGGTGTAGCTCAGTCGGTAGAGCACCATGTGGTTTCGCCGGCCTTGTTCTCTGGACACCTACGTCACGCACCTCCCGGTGCGCAGGCTGCGGCTCCTTCTTTTGCAGAGAAACCCAGGCCGCCGCCACCTTGATCTCGGGAGGCGCGTGGGGGATGCCCGGTGCGAAGGCGACGGTTACTTCTTCCCATCAGCGGGTCGCGGGTTCAAGTCCCGCCCGGCTCAGGCCGGTAGCTCAGAAGATGAGAGCAGCTGACACAAGTCCGCCGCCGACTCCCGATCTCGGGCATCCCCCACGCAACGCCTCCCCCGCTTCCATCGAATTCGGGGGGATTCTCATGGCTCGCTTCAACCTGCGCGCGCTCGTCAAGTCGGCGCCGACCGCGCCCACTTCTCCGGTGCGCTCCACCGCAAGGGCCCGCACCGCCGAGGGCGGCCCGGGCCGTCTGCGCGACCCACGCTCCGAACTGTTCCTGCTGGCCGTCGCCAACTTCGTGACGCAGCGAACCGCCTACGAGAGCGGCGAGGCGCGCGACGACCGCTTCGCCGCGCTCGTGCGCACCCTCGCCGTCGAGGATCCCGCGTGGACGGCCGGCCTGCTGGGCTGGCTGCGCCAGGACGCCAACATGCGCACCGCCTCCCTCGTCGGCGCCGCGGAGTACGTCAAGGCACGGCTCGACGCCGGCGTCACCGACGGCCCGTCGAACCGCCGGGTCGTGGACTCCGTGCTGCGGCGCGCCGACGAGCCCGGTGAGCTGCTGGCCTACTGGACGGCCACGTACGGGCGGAACGTGCCCAAGCCCGTCAAGCGCGGGATCGCCGACGCCGTGCGCCGGCTCTACTCCGGCACCTCGCTGCTGAAGTACGACACCGACTCCAGGGCCTACCGCTTCGGTGATGTCCTCAACCTCGTGCACGCCTCCCCCGACCCGGACAGGCCCTGGCAGGGCGAGCTGTTCCGCTACGCCCTGGACCGCAGGCACAACCCGCAGAGCGCGCAGGTCCCCGCGGGCAACCGCACCCTCGCGGCGCACCGGGCGCTGATGGAGCTGCCGGTCCCGGAGCGGCGCGGTGTGGTGCTCGCCCCGGACGGCGCGGAGCGGCTCGCCGCTGCGGGCATGACCTGGGAGGCGCTGGCCGGCTGGCTGCAGGGGCCGCTGGACGCGGCCGCCTGGGAGGCGGTCATCCCGTCCATGGGGACGATGGCGCTGCTGCGCAACCTGCGCAACTTCGACGAGGCCGGGGTCTCGGACGCGGTGGCCGCGCAGGTCGCGGCGAAGATCTCCGACCCGGAGGTCGTCGCCCGGTCCCGGCAGTTCCCCTTCCGCTACCTGGCCGCGTACCAGCACGCGCCCTCGCTGCGCTGGGCGTACCCGCTGGAGCAGGCGCTCGGCCACTCGCTGGCGAACGTACCGGCGCTGCCCGGCCGCACGCTGGTCCTCGTCGACCGCTCCGGTTCGATGTGGTCCCCGCTGTCGGACCGCTCCCGGCTCAACCGGGCCGATGCCGCGGCCGTCTTCGGGGCGGCGCTGGCGCTGCGGGCGGAGCGGGCCGACCTCGTGCAGTTCGGCACGACCAGCGAGGCGGTCCCCTGCAGCCGGGGCGAGTCCGTGCTGAAGGTGCTCGAACGGTTCGGGGACCTCGGGGGCACCTACACGGCCCAGGCCGTCAAGAAGCACTACCGGGACCACGACCGGGTGCTGATCGTGACGGACGAGCAGGCCGCGTCCTACGGCTACAGCGGGGATCCGGCGGAGCTCGTGCCGCCCGAGGTGCCCGTGTACACCTGGAACCTGGCCGGCTACCGGGTGGGGCACGCGCCCTCCGGCACCGCGAACCGGCACACCTTCGGCGGGCTCACGGACGCGGCGTTCCGGATGGTGTCGCTGATCGAGGCCGGCCGGAACGCCGACTGGCCGTGGCTTCAGACCCGTTCGTGAAGCCGTGAGTCCGAATACGGGCTCTCGTGGCGCGGGCGGTCGTCCCCGTCGGCGTCGAGGAACGGGGCGGCGAACATGGCGACCAGCATCAGCAGGCCCAGCACGATGCCGGTCGCGCCCAGGATGATGCCGGCCAGGGCCACCCCGCCGTTGTCGGCCTCGCCGCGGTTGGCCTTGCCCTTGCCCAGGGCGCCGAAGACGACGGCGCCGATCCCGAGGGCGACCGCTATGAAGCTGGTGATGCAGCCGACCACGGCGAGGATGCCGAGGACGAGCGAGGTGACGCCGAAGCCGTTGCTGGGCCGGCGCCCGTACGGCGGATACCCGCCGGGGAACGGATATCCCTGCTGGGCGGGGTACCCGGGATACCCGGGGTATCCGGCATCGCCCGGGTATCCGTAGCCGGGCTGCGCCGTCGGATAGCCGTACGCCGCCGAGGCCGGTCCGGCCGCGGGCGGCACGGGCGTCGGCGGCACGGGCGTGGCGGCGCCCGGCGCGGACCCTGTCGGCGCGGCGGGAGTCGCCTGGTCCCCCGGTGTCCCGGCGAGCGTCGGCTGGTCGTGCACGGACGCCGGACCCGACACGCCCGGCGTTCCCGGCGCCCCCTGCGTGGTGCCCAGGTGCACCGCCGGCCGCTCCGGCGGCGCCCACGGGTCCCGCGGCTCGGAACTGCTGTCGGTCATACGGAGCCCCCCTCTCGTACAGCCATGCTAAGCGCTGCCACCGACAGTCACGGCCGTGCCTACGATGAGGACGACCCGCCCGCACCCCGTCATCCGGAGGCACCCCCATGACCGACCTGCACCCCTTCATCGCGGGGCTGCCCAAGGCCGAACTCCACGTCCACCACGTCGGCTCCGCCTCCCCGCGCATCGTGGCCGAGCTCGCGGCCCGGCACCCCGACTCCAAGGTCCCCACCGACCCCGAGGCCCTCGCCGACTACTTCACCTTCACGGACTTCGCCCATTTCATCGAGGTCTACCTGTCGGTCGTCGACCTCGTCCGCACCCCCGAGGACGTTCGGCTGCTGACCTTCGAGGTCGCCCGTGACATGGCCCGGCAGAACATCCGCTACGCCGAGCTGACCATCACGCCGTACTCCTCCACCCGCCGCGGTATCGACGAGAAGGCCTTCATGGAGGCCATCGAGGACGCCCGCAAGGCCGCCGAGAAGGAACTCGGCGTCATCCTGCGCTGGTGCTTCGACATCCCCGGCGAGGCCGGCCTGGAGGCCGCTGCCGAGACCGCGCGGCTCGCCGTGGACCTGCGCCCCGAGGGCCTGGTCTCCTTCGGCCTGGGCGGGCCCGAGATCGGCGTCCCGCGCCCGCAGTTCAAGCCGTACTTCGACGCCGCCCGGGCCGCCGGCCTGCGCAGTGTCCCGCACGCGGGCGAGACCACGGGTCCGGAGACCGTCTGGGACGCCATCCGCGAGCTGGGCGCCGAGCGCATCGGCCACGGCACGAGCTCCGTCCAGGACCCGGAGCTGCTCGCGTACCTCGCCGAGCACCGCATCGCGCTGGAGGTCTGCCCGACCTCGAACATCGCCACCCGCGCGGTGACCGACCTCGACCGGCACCCGGTCAAGGAGATGGTCGCGGCGGGCGTGCTCGTCACCATCAACAGCGACGACCCGCCGATGTTCGGCTCCGACCTCAACAACGAGTACGCGGTGGCCGCCCGCCTCCTCGACCTCGACGAGCGCGGGCTCGCACAGCTCGCGAAGAACGCCGTCGAGGCCTCCTTCCTGGACCCGGACGGCAAGGCGAAGCTCAACGCGGAGATCGACACGTACACCGAGCAATGGCTCGCGCGCTGAACTCCCCCCGAGAATGGGGGCATGCGCACCCTGACAGCCGTCGGCCACCGCGGCGATCCCTACCGTGTCCGTGAGAACACCCTGCCCTCGATCCGCTCCGCCTTCGCCCGCGGGGCAGACGCGGTCGAGGTCGACGTGCGGCTGACCCGTGACGGGGTGCCGGTCCTCCTCCACGACGAGTCGCTGCAGCGGCTGTGGAACCACGACGTGCGGCTCGACGAGATTTCGGCCGCACAGCTGAAGGAGCTGACGCACGGCGCCGTTCCCACGTTGCGGGACGCGCTGATGGAGCCCGGGGACGGCCGGCTGATGCTCGACCTCCCGGGTGCCACGCCGGAGGCGGTCGGCACCGTCGTGGGCCTGGTCCGGGAGTGCGGCGCCCGCGAGCGTACGTTCTACTGCGCGGGACCGGGCTCGATGCTGGCGCTCCGCGCGGCCGATCCCGGCGCGGAGATCGCGCTGACCTGGACCACGCTGTCACCGCCCCGGCGGGTCCTGATCGACGCGGTGGCGCCCCGCTGGCTCAACTACCGCTTCGGGCTGGTGAGCCGGGAGCTGGTGGACGCGCTGCACCGGGACGGCCTGCTGGTGTCGGCGTGGACCGCCGACACCAGGCGGACGATGAAGGGGCTCATGGCGGCGGGGGTCGACGCGATCACCACGAACCGGGTCGACGCGCTGACGGCCGTACGGGCCGGGTTCGGCCGGTGATACCCGCGCTGGGCCGTCCGGTCCGGCGGCTGCGCGGGGCCCGTCCCTGGGTCGTGGACCTGGGGCTGACCGTGCTGGTGCAGCTGGCCGTCACGATGCCGTTCGTGCTGCCGCGGGAGCCCGGGCTGCCCCCGGTGACCTGGGCCTCGTACGCGGTCACCACGCTGGGAGTGCTGCCGCTGGTGTGGCGCCGGCGCCGGCCCGTGCTGGTCCTGGCGGCGATCCTGCTGATCGGCGGCGGGTACAAGGTGGCGATGGACGGGCCCGGCCAGCCGCTGCCCTACGCCGGGCTGATGGCCTTCTACACGGTCGCGCTGCAGTGTCCCGGCCGGGTGCGGGCGGTGGTCGGCGCGGGATCGGTGGTGGTCGTCGCCGCGTCCGCGGGGCTGGGGACGGGAACGGCCAGGGAGCTGTCCTTCACCCTGTTCTGCGCGGGCGCGGCCTACGCTCTGGGCCGGCTGCAGTTCACCCGGCAGGCCTACACCGCGGCCGTCGAGGACCGGGCGGAGCAGCTGGAGCGGGCCAACCGCATCGAGGCGGAACAGGCCGTGGCCCGGGAGCGGGCCCGGATCGCGCGGGAGATGCACGACATCCTCTCGCACGCCGTCAGCATCATGATCGTGCAGGCGGAGGCCGGTCCGGTGGCGGTGCGGCGGGCGCCGGAGCGGGCCGAGGCGGCCTTCGAGGCGATCTCGGAGACCGGCCGGGAGGCGATGGCGCAGCTGCGCACGATGCTGGGGGTGCTCCGCGAGGCGGACGGCCCGGCGCCGCGCGAGCCGCAGCCCGGGGTGGCGGCGCTGCCGGCCCTGCTGGAACGGGTGCGGCGGGGCGGGCCGGAGATCGCGTACGAGGAGACGGGCGAGGTCGGGGGGCTGCCGCCGGCGGTGGACACCGCCGCGTACCGCATCGTGCAGGAGGCGCTGACGAACGTGGTGAAGCACGCGCGGGCCCGGCGGGTGGGCGTACGGCTGCACCACGGGGACCGGGAGCTGGAGATCACCGTGACGGACGACGGGCGGGGACCGGCGGGCGGTGCCGGAAGTGGCGGCGGAAGCGGTGGCGGAATCGGCGGCGGGCACGGGCTGATCGGGATCAGGGAGCGGGCGGCCGCCCACGGCGGGACGGCACGGTGCGGTCCGCGGCACGACGGCTCCGGGTTCGAGGTACGGGCGGTGCTTGTAACCTCGCCGCTGGAGGTGGGGAGTTGACGATCCGTGTGGTGGTGGCCGACGACCAGGAGCTGGTGCGCAGCGGGTTCGCGATGATCCTCGACGCCCAGGAGGACATCGAGGTGGTGGCGGAGGCCGGGGACGGCGCGGCGGCGGTCGCGGCCGTGGAGCGGCTGCTCCCGGACGTGGCGCTGCTGGACGTCCGGATGCCGGTGCTGGACGGGATCGAGGCGTGCCGGGCGATCTCGGCGGGCGGTGCGTGCCGGACGGTGATGCTGACGACTTTCGACTCTGACGAGTATGTGTACGAAGCGCTGCACGCGGGGGCGAGCGGGTTCCTGCTGAAGGACGTGCGGCGGGACGACCTGGTGCACGCGGTACGGGTGGTGGCGGCGGGCGAGTCCCTGCTGGCGCCCTCGGTGGCGCGCCGGCTGATCGAGGAGTACACGGCGGCGACGGTACGGGCGCCCGCGCTTCCCGCGGAGCGGCTGGAGGTGCTGACCGCGCGGGAGCGGGAGACGCTGCTGCACCTGGGGCGGGGGCTGTCGAACGCGGAGATCGCGGTGGCGCTGGTGGTGAGCGAGCACACGGTGAAGTCGCATGTGGGGAACGTGCTGGCCAAGCTGGGGCTGCGGGACCGGATCCAGGCGGTGATCTGCGCGTACGAGACGGGTCTGATCGCGGCGGGCACTCCCTCCGGGGAGTGAGGGGACGGCGTGTCGCCTCCCTCGCGCCGGTGAGTTGTCGTACCGGTGAAGACCCCTCTCATCGGTGATCCGCAACCACCCCTGTGAGCAGGAGCATTGAGGTCATCGGGGCGGAGGTCCCCGAGTGATCGCAGGGGAGCACACCGTCATGAACGCAAGGATGCGCACACTGGTCGCCGCGGCACTGGTCGTCGGGATCGCGTCGGGACCGGCCGTCGCCCACGCGGCGTCGCCGCCGGGCTCCGTCTCTTCGGAGTGGATGGCACCGTCCGTTTCGACGCCGTCCGTGTCGACGCCGTCGGTGTCGACGCCGCCGAACGCGGCGGCGCTGGAGGCGGCGATCGCCGGGCTCGGTCCGCAGCACCGGGACGCGACGGCCGCGCTGGTCCGGGTGGGCGGCACGGCCGGCCGCTGGCAGGGCAGTTCGGGGGTGGCGGACATCCGCACGGGGCGCGATGCCGTCGAGCAGGGCCGGTTCCGGGCGGGGTCGGTGACCAAGGTGTTCACGGCGGCGGTCGTCCTGCAGCTGGCGGCGGAGGGCCGGGTGGATCTCGACATGCCGGTCCGGCGCCATCTGCCCGGGACCGTGCCCGACCGCTACGGGGCGGTCACGGTGCGGCAGTTGCTGAACCACACCAGCGGCATTCCGGCGGCCGACGGTCCCGGTGACTCCTTCGAGGCGCAGTGGGAGCACCGGTTCGAGGTGACCGATCCGCATGCGCAGATCGCCGACGCGGTCGCGAAGGAGCGGGAGTTCGCGCCCGGCACCGCCCAGCACTACCTGAACATCAACTACACGCTGCTCGGTGTACTGATCGAGAAGGTGACGGGCATGCGGTACGAGGAGGCCGTCGGCGCGCGGATCCTGAAGCCGCTGGGGCTGCACGGGACATCGTTCCCGGGGCGGACCGGGACGAGGATCCATGGCCCGCACAACCGGGGGTACCAGGCGATACCGCGGGCGGACGGCTCGCGCGAGCTGCGTGACGTGACCGAGTGGAACTCCTCGGACCGGTGGGCGGCGGGCGACATCATCTCGACGACGGCGGACCTGGAGCGGTTCACCGTGGCCCTCTTCGGCGGCAGGGTGGTGCCCGAGGACCGGCTGGAGGAGATGTTCACCGTGCCGGACGTGCCGGACCGGGTGAGCGGCAAGCCGGCGGTGATGACGGCGGGTCTGTCCAGGATCGTCCTGCCGGACGGCACGGTGGCCTGGGGCAAGACGGGTGGGCGGCACGGCTACAACACCGCGATCGGGGCCACCCGGGACCTCTCCCGCACCCTCGTCTACTCGGTGAACGCCACCGACGCCAAGGGCCAGGACATGAACGGGGTGGCCCTCGGCATCGTCATGGCGGCCTTCACGAAGTAGTGGCGGCCTCGGTCTCCAGCCGCTTGATCATGCGGCGCAGGATCAGCAGGGGGATCACCCCGAAGACGCCGAACGAGATGTCGATGATGCTCCACCAGAAGGGGATGCCGCGGATGGGGCCGCAGATCAGTGCCAGGGGGACCACTCCGGCGCAGGCGATCATGCCGGCTTCGATGATCCAGATGTTGCGGACGGGGTCGCGGTACACGCCGTAGAAGAAGACGGCGATCACGAGGTGGGCGAAGGCGAGCCAGTCGGTTCCGTAGAGGAGGAAGGGGTATTCGGCATCGGCCCGGTCCAGCCCGTCGCCCACCCGTCGCAGCCATATGTTGTCGATCAGGGCGTTGGCCCAGCGGAGCTCGCTGACCAGCGGGAAAGCTGTGAGGCCGCTGAGGACCAGGCATACGACGAAGAGGATCAACCAGGCACGGATCCGCCGCTCAAGGGCGCTTCTCTCGCTCATGGAAGGAAGCCTACGCCGATTTCTGAACACGTTCAGCCAAAGGACTGAACGCGTTCAGTTCCGTGTCCGGACCGTGATCAGAGGCCGACGACGGTCTCGGCGAGTTCGGCGGTCTCCTTGTCCTCGGAGGCAGCCAGGACCTCCCGGGCGGCGGGTACGGGACAGACGTAGTCCGCCCGCCCCTCCTCGGGAACGAAGGCGGGGGAAGGCGAGTTGAGGCATGGCCACAGCCTCGGCGAACGCGGAAGGGGCGGACCATGGACATGTCGTCCACTGCCCGCCCCTTCGGGGCCCTGCTGTGATCGATGCGGCCGATCAGCCGTCGAGCGAGGTCATCACGTGCTTGATGCGCGTGTAGTCCTCGAAGCCGTAGGCGGACAGGTCCTTGCCGTAGCCGGACTTCTTGAAGCCGCCGTGCGGCATCTCGGCGACGAGCGGGATGTGGGTGTTGATCCACACGCAGCCGAAGTCGAGGTTCTTGGACATGCGCATCGCGCGGCCGTGGTCCTTGGTCCAGACGGAGGAGGCGAGGGCGAACTCGACGCCGTTCGCGTACTCCAGGGCCTGGGCCTCGTCCGTGAAGGACTGGACGGTGATGACGGGGCCGAAGACCTCGTTCTGGATGATCTCGTCGTCCTGCTTGAGGCCGGAGACCACGGTCGGGGCGTAGAAGTAGCCCTTCTCGCCGACCCGGTGGCCGCCTGCCTCGACCTTGGCGTGGGCGGGGAGCCGCTCGATGAAGCCGGCGACCTGCCCCAGCTGGTTCGGGTTGTTCAGCGGGCCGTAGAGCACGTCCTCGTCGTCCGGCGCGCCGGTCTTGGTGTCGGCGGCGGCCTTGGCGAGCGCGGCCACGAACTCGTCGTGGATCGACTCGTGCACCAGCACGCGGGTGGCGGCGGTGCAGTCCTGGCCTGCGTTGAAGTAGCCGGCGACCGCGATGTCCTCGACGGCCTTCGGGATGTCGGCGTCCTCGAAGACGACGACCGGGGCCTTGCCGCCGAGCTCCAGGTGGACGCGCTTGACGTCCTTGGAGGCGCTCTCGGCTACCTGCATGCCCGCGCGCACCGAGCCGGTGATGGAGGCCATCGCCGGAGTCGAGTGCTCGACCATCGCCTTGCCGGTCTCGCGGTCGCCGCAGACGACGTTGAAGACGCCCTTGGGCAGGACCGAGTCGATGATCTCCGCCATCAGGACGGTGGAGGCCGGGGTGGTGTCGGAGGGCTTGAGCACGACCGTGTTGCCCGCCGCGATGGCCGGGGCGAACTTCCACACAGCCATCATCATCGGGTAGTTCCACGGCGCGACCTGGGCGCAGACGCCGACCGGCTCACGACGGATGATCGAGGTCATCCCGTCCATGTACTCACCGGCCGAGCGGCCCTCGAGCAGACGCGCCGCACCCGCGAAGAAGCGGATCTGGTCCACCATCGGCGGCAGCTCCTCGCTGGCCGTGAGGCCCAGCGGCTTGCCGGTGTTCTCCGACTCGGCGGCGACGAGCTCGTCCGCGCGCGCCTCGAAGGCGTCCGCGATCTTCAGCAGCGCCTTCTGGCGCTCGGCGGGGGTGGTGTCGCGCCAGCCCGGGAACGCGGCCGCGGCGGCGGCCATGGCGGCGTCGACATCGGCCTGGCCCGAGAGCGGGGCCGTCGCGTACACCTCGCCGGTGGCCGGGTTGACCACCTCGGTGGTGCGCCCGTCGGCGGCGTCCTTGAACTCCCCGCCGATGTAGTTGCGCAGACGACGCAGTTCGGTGGTCACTACAGCCACACTCCTGATCACATGTCCAACGATTGAGACGAACACCAAGCCTAGCCCCTTGGCAGAGGCTTTCGACAGGCCCGAAGGGCACCACCTACGAAATCAGTGAGATCCGAGTCGCCAAACAACGGATTTCATTGATTCCGTCTTGCGGAACAGACGACTCCTCGTGCACAGTGGGCTCGTGGTCAGTCGAAGCGCAGATTCCAGGAACAGACAACCGTCCCCTTCGGTCGATGCTGTGTCCCTGGCGATCATCGAGCAACTGCAGGAGGACGGTCGCCGTCCCTATGCATCGATCGGCAAGGCCGTCGGCCTGTCGGAGGCGGCTGTGCGCCAACGCGTGCAGAAGCTGCTCGACCAGGGCGTCATGCAGATCGTCGCCGTCACCGACCCGCTCACCGTGGGCCTGCGCCGTCAGGCCATGGTCGGCATCAACGTCGAGGGCGACCTCGACCCGGTGGCGGACGCACTGACCGCGATGGCCGAGTGCGAGTACGTGGTGATGACCGCCGGCTCGTTCGACCTGATGGTGGAAATCGTCTGCGAGGACGACGACCACCTGCTGGAAACGATCAACAAGAAGATCCGCACGCTCCCCGGCGTGCGATCTACCGAAAGCTTCGTTTACCTGAAGCTGAAGAAGCAGACCTACATGTGGGGAACCCGATAATCGTGACCCAGGACCTCTCCAAGACCGCGTACGACCACTTGTGGATGCACTTCACCCGCATGTCGTCCTACGAGAACTCCCCCGTCCCCACCATCGTCCGCGGTGAGGGCACGTACATCTTCGACGACAAGGGCAAGCGCTACCTCGACGGTCTCGCCGGCCTGTTCGTGGTCAACGCCGGTCACGGCCGCAAGGAACTGGCCGAGGTCGCCTACAAGCAGGCGCAGGAGCTGGCCTTCTTCCCTGTCTGGTCCTACGCCCACCCGATGGCCGTGGAGCTCGCCGAGCGCCTGGCGAACTACGCCCCGGGCGACCTGAACAAGGTCTTCTTCACCACCGGCGGCGGCGAGGCCGTCGAGACCGCCTGGAAGCTCGCCAAGCAGTTCTACAAGCTGCAGGGCAAGCCCACGAAGTACAAGGTCATCTCGCGTGCGGTCGCCTACCACGGCACCCCGCAGGGCGCCCTGTCCATCACGGGCCTGCCGGCCCTCAAGGCTCCCTTCGAGCCGCTGGTGCCCGGTGCGCACAAGGTGCCGAACACCAACATCTACCGCGCCCCGATCTACGGCGACGACCCCGAGGCCTTCGGCCGCTGGTGCGCCGACCAGATCGAGCAGCAGATCCTCTTCGAGGGCGCCGACACCGTCGCCGCCGTCTTCCTGGAGCCCGTGCAGAACGCCGGTGGCTGCTTCCCGCCGCCGCCCGGCTATTTCCAGCGGGTCCGCGAGATCTGCGACGAGTACGACGTGCTCCTCGTCTCCGACGAGACGATCTGCGCCTTCGGCCGCCTCGGCACGATGTTCGCCTGTGACAAGTTCGGCTACGTGCCGGACATGATCACCTGCGCCAAGGGCATGACCTCGGGCTACTCCCCGATCGGCGCCTGCATCGTCTCGGACCGCATCGCGGAGCCGTTCTACAAGGGCGACAACACCTTCCTGCACGGCTACACCTTCGGCGGACACCCCGTGTCCTCCGCGGTGGCCCTCGCCAACCTCGACATCTTCGACAAGGAGGGCCTCAACCAGCACGTGCTGGACAACGAGAGCGCCTTCCTCCAGACGCTGCAGAAGCTCCACGACCTGCCGATCGTCGGCGACGTCCGCGGAAACGGCTACTTCTACGGCATCGAGCTCGTCAAGGACAAGGTCACCAAGGAGTCCTTCACGGACGAGGAGACCGAGCGCGTGCTCTACGGCTTCCTCTCCAAGGCGCTCTTCGAGAACGGCCTGTACTGCCGGGCCGACGACCGCGGTGACCCGGTCATCCAGCTCGCCCCGCCGCTGACCGCGGACCAGGGCACCTTCGACGAGATCGAGGGCATCCTGCGCTCCGTGCTCACCGAGGCGTGGACCAAGCTGTGACCGGGCTGTAAACAGTCCGAGGCAGCAATCGTCCGAACACACGGCCCGGATCCTCCGTTCGAGTGAGAACGCGGGGGTCCGGGCCGTGTGCTGTCGGCATCCAAGCGGTTCATCTCTTTACATCTCAGTGCGGCGCCAGTGACCGGAAGGGCTCCGTTTCGTTCCCTCGGACGGAGGTGTACGCCATGGTGGTCCCACCGGAGAATGCCCCGCCGGACAACGACGTGCTCTGGGCACGGTCCCTTCACTACGCGCACGACGGTGCCCCCGCCCTCGTCGACGTCTCCCTCGGAGTCCGCCAGGGCGAGATCCTGGCCCTGACCGGGCCCCGCGGCAGCGGCAAGACCACTCTGCTCCGCTGCCTGTCGGGGCAGCTGCGCCCCACCGAGGGCGAGGTCTGGTTCAACAGCGTCCCCGTGCACACCATGGGCGACCTGTCCCGCGAGCGGCTGCGCCGCGACCGCTTCGGCTGGATCGGCCCCGAACCGCAGCTCCTGCCCGAGCTGAAGGCCTGGGAGAACGCCGCGCTGCCACTGCTCCTCGCCGGCGCCTCCCACCGCGCCGCCAAGCACACCGCCTGCGAATGGCTCGACCGCCTCGACATCGGCTCCTTCGCCCGCAAGCGCCCCGCGTCCCTGACCCGCGCCGAGTGCCAGCGCGTCGCCCTGGCCCGGGCCCTGGTCACCGTCCCCTCGGTGATCTACGCCGACGAGCCCACGGCCCCGCTGCACCGGGCCGACCGGGCCCTGCTGCTGCGGACGCTGACCACCGCGGCCCGCTCGCACGAGATCACCGTGCTGCTGGCCACCGACGACGAGGCCACCGCGGCCGTCGCGGACCGCCACCTGACCCTCGTCGACGGCCGGCTCGCGGGGACCGGCGCCGTCTCCCCGCTCCCCGACACCCCGGAGGGCCAGGCCGCGTGCTCGCTCTCCGCCTAGGCCGCGGCTCCCGGCCCCTCGTCCAGATGCGGCGGCTGCTCGTCGCCGCCGCCTCGGCCGGGACCGGGTTCCTGCTGCTGTACGTACTCGCCGGAGCCGTGGCCCGGCCCGCCGGATCGTTCCCTCGCCTGCTGTGGGCACTGGTCCCGCTGGCCGCGACGGTCCACCTCGCCGTCGCCGTCGCCCGCGCCGACCCCGCGACCCGCCCCCGCGAGGGGCTGGACGCCGCCGGGCTGGGACCCGTACGCCTGGCCCTGGTCGCCGCGATCTCCACGGCCGTCGCCTGCACCCTGGGCAGCGCCCTGGCCCTGGCGGTCTTCCTCCACCTGCGCGGGGACCTCTCCGGCCTGCCGTTCGACGGCTCCGGCGCCCGGCTGCTCCACGCCGAGCAGCCGCTGCCCGTGGCGGCCGCCCTGACCCTGCTGGCCCTCGTACCGCTGACCGCGTCGGCCGCCACCGTCCTCGCGCTGCGACCGCACCGGCCGCTGGCTCCGCAGACCGCCCTGCCCTGGGGGATCTCGCTGACCGCCTGCGGGCTCGCCACCGAGGCCTACGCCGGCCGGGGCGGCGGCGTCCTCGCCGGCTGGACGCTGACCGCCGTCGGGCTCGCCCTCGCCGGACCGGGCCTGGCCTACGCCTGCGGGACCCTGGTCCAGGCCGTGCGCCCGGGCGCCCTGCGGCTGCTGGCCGGACGGTCCCTGCAGGCGCAGGCCTCCCGGATCGGGCCGTCGCTGGGCGTGCTGTGCTCCGTCGCCGCCGGGGCCCTGACCGCACTGGCCCTGCGCGACCGGGGCGGGCTGCACGTACCGCTCGGTCCGCTGGCCTGGCCGGCCGCCGCCCTCGTGGCCCTGTGCGCCGCCGCGACCCTTCTCACATCCGCCATGGAGAGCCGCCGCACCGGGGCCGCCGGCCGCGGGGCGATGCTCGATCTGGCCGCTCCCGCAAAGGTCCTGCGTACGGCGGCGGGTCTGCGGGCCACCGCGCTCGTGGCCGTGTGCGTACCGCTCAGCTGGGGTGTGGCACAGCTGACGTCGCTGGCGCTGACCCGCTGAGGTGCCCAGCCCTTAGGGTGGGCCGAATGGTCAACGCAGACATCGAGATCGAGACGCTCGCCGAATTCGACCAGGTCGTGGCACGCGGCTCACTCAGCGGCTACCGGATCCAGTCGGTCAACCTGCTGGAGCGGACCTTCGCCCTGCTGGCCGCCGACACCTCGGCGGCCGTCTTCCTGGGCTGCGCGATGGAGCCCGATGCCTCGGCGAAGGTGCGGGCGGACGGCGCGCTGGTCTTCCCGCCCGTCCCCGACCTGCCCTTCAACCCCTACCGGGGGCTGCTCTACACGCCGGAGGAGCTCTTCGAGGGGCTGTCCGGCGGCTACGAGGCCACCCCGGACGCCGAGACGTACGCCTGGTTCCGGGAGACCGGGGCCGACCGCGACGTCTTCTCGTCGATGCTGCGCTCCGTCCACGACGACGCGATCTCCGACGCCCTCGACGAGCACCTCGCCACGGCCCGCGTGGTGGGCGTGATGGGCGGCCACGCCATGTCCCGGGGCAGCGCGGACTACCGCGGTGCGGCGGAACTCGGCCGGGTCCTGACCCGGTCGGGGCTGACCGTGGCCACGGGCGGCGGCCCCGGCGCGATGGAGGCAGCCAACCTCGGCGCCTACCTGGCGCCCGCCCCCGACGAGGCCCTCGCCGAGGCCCTGGAACTGCTGGCCAAGGCCCCGTCCTTCGAGCCGTCGGTGTCCGACTGGGCGCGCGCGGCCTTCGCCGTACGGGACCGCTGGCCCGGCGGCGGGGACTCCGTCGGCATCCCCACCTGGTTCTACGGTCACGAACCGCCGAACGCCTTCGCCGCGCACATCGCGAAGTACTTCGCCAACGCCATCCGGGAGGACGGGCTCCTGGCCCGGTCCACCGCGGGCGTGGTGTACCTGCCCGGCGCGGCCGGCACCGTCCAGGAGATATTCGACAACGCGACGCCCAACTACTACGGATCCCGGGGCGAGCCCGCGCCGATGGTCCTGGTCGGCCGCACCCACTGGACCGAGCACCTCCCGGCCTGGCCCCTGCTCAGGGCGCTGGCCCGGGGCCGGGCGATGGAGTCGCGGATCGCGCTCGTCGACGCGGTGGACGAGGTCCCCGGCGTGCTCGCTTCGATGAGCTGAGCTCCGGAGGCAACTTCCGGGCCGATTCCCACGTCTGGCAGAGGTACCGCAAAACCTGCCAGACGTGAACGGAGCCCATCGGTGCTCATAGGCCTGCTGACCGCTGTCGCGGCATCCATCTGCTACGGCACGGGATCCGTGCTGCAAGCCGTCGGATCGCGCCGCGCCGCCCGGATGTCCCCGGCTGCGGCCGGGGTGACCGCCCACGGCGGCCCGAACCTGGCGTCCACCGCGAAGGCGGCGATGACGTGGGAGTTCATCGTCGGCACGATCCTGGACTTCGTCGGCTTCGGGCTCGGTGCCCTGGCCGCCCGCCTCCTTCCCCTCTTCCTCTCCCAGACGGTCATCAGCGCCAACCTGGTGATCACGGCCGTGCTGAGTGTGAAGATGCTCGGCATCAGGCTGACCCGCAAGGAATGGGCCTCCATCGGTGTCGTCTGCACCGCGCTCGTCCTGCTGGCGACGGCGGCCGGCCACGAGGGCGGCCACCACGCTCCGATGTCCACCCACTGGTGGCTGCTGGGGATCACCGCGCTGCTGATGGTCGGCGGCACCGTGGCCGTCCGCCTCCTCGGCGGCGGGGCCGCGATCCTGGCGGGTCTGCTGTCCGGTCTGGGCTTCGGCGCGCTCGGCGTCGGCGTGCGGATCCTGGACGGCGTCGACCCGTTCGACCTCGGCACCCTGCTCACCGACCCGGCCCTCTACGCCATCCTGCTGGCCGGCTTCGGCGGGATGTACCTGCACACCGTCGCCCTGCAGATCGGCTCGGTCAACGGTGCCACCGCGGCCCTCGTCGTCGGCGAGACGGTGCTCCCCGGCGCGATCGGCGTGCTCTGGCTCGGCGACGCGTCCCGCCCGGGACTGGCCTGGCTGGCGGTCGTCGGTTTCGTCATGGCGGTGACCGGCGCGGTGGCGGTCGCCTGGTACGGCAAGCACGAGGGCGCGGAGGAGGAAGCACCCGCGCCGGTACCCGAGCCGGTCGGCTGACGGCCCGGCCGGCCGGGCCGGGGCGTACCGGCTCCCTCACCCGGTCGGCCGTCCCCCGCTGGTGACGCGGCGACGGCTGTCGCTTGCTGGACCGGGGGAGAGAGCGAGGGGCCATGGAGCCCACGACCGATCGGCTGAAGACACCCCGCGCCGCCGGTATGGCCGGAGTCGCCTTCGCCCTGCTGCTCGGTGCGGCGATCGTCCTGATGCGGATCTCCGTCCCCGCCGGTGAGGCCGCCGACGCGACCATCGACCAGGACCGCCGGTGGGCGGTCCAGCTGGCCCTGCAGATCGTGCCCTTCGCCGGGATCTTCTTCCTCTGGTTCATGGGCGCCCTGCGCGCGCACACCGGGGAGGCCGAGGACCGGTTCATCGCCACCGTGTTCCTCGGCAGCGGCTTCGTCTTCGTGGCCACCCTGTTCGGGGCCGCCGCGGCGGCCGGCACCGTGCTGAACGAGCAGACGCCCTCCGACTTCGGCCGCCACTACGCCTACACCCTGCTCGCGACGTACGCGATGCGCATGGCCGCGGTCTTCGTCCTCGCGACCTCGATGATCGGGCGGACGCTCGGCGTCTTCCCGCGGCCGCTGGCCATGCTGGGCACCCTCGTCGGCCTGATCCTGATCGTGGTGGGCGCCGGCGTGCCCTGGTCCGAGCTGCTGTTCCCGGCATGGGCCCTGGTGATCAGCCTCTACATCCTGCGGGTCCGGCGCAGGGCGGGGCCCGCGGACCGCTCAGGCCCGCCCTGAACCCCTCCTGACCTGGCGGTCCATGCTCCGGCAGGCGGCCTCCGGGCGGCGCGTGCATGCTGGTGGACAGGGGAGGAACCGGGGGTACCCGGGGGGCGACGGGGATCAACAGCCGAGGGAAAGGCGGATCCGTCATGAGGCTTGTCGTCGACCTCAACCGCTGCCAGGGATACGCCCAGTGCGCTTTCCTCGCTCCCGACGTCTTCGCCATGCACGGCGACGAGTCGCTCCTCTACAACCCGGAGGCGGCTGCCGAGCAGCGCGAGAACGTCGTCCGCGCCGTGGCAGCCTGTCCCGTCGGCGCGATCCTCCTCGAACTCACCGACGAGGACATGGCGGACGTGGTGTCCCAGGGCGCCGGGGCCGGGGCCGGTTCCGGAGGCACCCGGTGACCGGTGAACGCACCCGCGACGGGGCCCTGGAGCAGCTCAAGCGCGAAGGCCGCATCGTCGTCGTCGGCGCTTCGCTCGCGGGTCTGCGGGCCGCCGAGACCATGCGCGACAAGGGGTTCACCGGTTCGCTGACGATGATCGGCGACGAACCCTACGAGCCGTACGACCGGCCCCCGCTGTCCAAGCAGGTCCTGCTCGGCAACGCGGTGGCGGACCACACGGCGCTCCCCCGCCGCCGGGCGATCGACGCCGACTGGCGCCTCGGGGTCCCCGCGACGGGTCTGGACATGGCCGCCCGCAGGGTCCGGCTCGGCAACGGCGACGAGGTCGAGTACGACCGGCTGCTGATCGCCACCGGCGTCCGTGCCCGGCCCTGGCCCAACCCGGAGGAGGCCGAGCTCGAAGGGGTCTTCGTCCTGCGCACCCGCGACGACGGCGAAGGACTGCAACGCGCCCTCGCCGCCGGTCCCCGCCGCGTGCTCGTCATCGGAGCCGGGTTCACCGGGTCCGAGATCGCCTCCGCCTGCCGGGAACGCGGCCTGAACGTGACCGTCGCCGAACGGGGCGAGGCCCCGCTGGTCGGCGCGCTCGGCGCAGTGATCGGCCGGGTCGCGGCCGAGATGCACCGGGAGCACGAGGTCGACCTGCGCACCGGCGTCATGGTCACCGCCCTGGAGGGCGATCCGGCCGGCCGGGTCCGGGCCGCCCAGCTCTCCGACGGCTCCAGCGTGGAGGCCGACGTGGTGGTGGTCTCCCTCGGCGCGCAGCGCAACACCGAGTGGCTCGCCGGCTCCGGACTGGGCGCCGGGCCCCGGGGGATCGCCTGCGACGCGGGCTGCCGGGCCTTCGACGTCCGGGGCATCGTCACCGACGACATCTTCGTGGCGGGTGACGTGGCCCGCTCCCCGCACGCCCTGTTCGGCTACCAGTTCCTGTCCCTGGAGCACTGGGGCAACGCCGTCGCACAGGCCGACACCGCGGCGCACAACATGCTCAGCGAGAGCGCGGACCGCCGCCCCCACCTGTGGGTGCCGGCCTTCTGGTCCTCTCAGTTCGGCGTGAACATCAAGTCGGTCGGGGTGCCGCCGATGGGGACCGAGATCATCGTCACGCAGGGCTCGCTGTCCGAGCGCCGGTTCGCGGCCGTCTACGGCTACCAGGGGCGGGTGATCGCGGCGGTGACCTTCGACAACTGCCGGTGGCTGCCGTTCTACGAGCACCAGATCGAGAGCACCGCGCCGTTCCCGCCGCCGTTCTCCACGGTGGACCGCAGGCCGGAGGGGAACAAGCCGGTGCCGGCGGACTTCCCCGACCCCTCGGTGCCGACCCACGGCCCGACCATCACCCTCAGCGGCTACTCGCCGGCCGACCGGAAGATGACCTTCACCCCCGGGCGCTGACCGCGCCGCGACCGCCCCCGAGGATCACGAGGACCCGTCATGACACAAGCCCTCCTGCGGGAGATCATCGACTACGCGAACCGGGCCAATCCGTACCCGCTGTACGAGGAGCTCCGCAAGACCCCGGTGTCCCACGACGGGACCGGCCCGTACGTCGTGAGCACGTACTACGAGATCCACAGCCTGCTGCACGACCCCCGGATCAGCTCCGACTCGCGCAATCTGAAGGCGACCGGCGACGATCCGCTGGGCGAGTCCGCCGACGACGAGGGGACGGCCCTGCCGCCCTCCTTCCTCAAGCTCGACCCGCCGGACCACGACCGTCTGCGGCGCATGACGAACCGGCCGTTCGGGCCGCCGCACACCCCGCACCGGGTGCACGACATGCGCGACGAGCTCCACGGGCTGGTCGACGGGCTCATCGACGGCATCGCCACCTCCGCAGACCTCGACCGGGTCGACCTGGTCGACCAGTTCGCGTACCCGTTCCCGGTCACGGTGATCTGCCGGCTGCTCGGGGTGCCCCACGAGGACGAACCGCGCTTCCACGTCTGGGCGGAGACCCTCGCCGCCAGCCTGGACCCCGACCCGGACGCGGATCCCGCCCAGCGTGGCAAGGGCACCACGGACGCCCGTATGGAGCTGGGCATGTACCTGGCCGGGCTGATCGAGGAGCGGCGCAAGAACCCCGGTGACGACATGCTGTCCCAGCTGGCCACCGCGGACGGCCCGGACGGGGCGATGACCACCATGGAGGCGCTGAGCACCTCCGCGCTGCTGCTGATCGCGGGCCACGAGACCACGGTCAACCTCATCACCAACGGCATGCTGACCCTGCTGCGTCACCCGGACGTCCTGCAGCGGCTGCGCGAGGAGCCGGGCCTGTCCGTCCCGATCGTGGAGGAGCTGCTGCGCTACGAGCCGCCCGTGCAGCTGCTGCCGCAGCGCACCACGCTCTCCGACATCGAGGTCGCGGGGGTCGCCATCCCCAAGGGCGCCTCGCTGTGGCTGGTCCTGGCCTCCGGGAACCGCGACCCGAAGCGGTTCGAGAACCCGGACCGCTTCGACCCGGACCGCAAGGACATCCAGCACCTCGGGCTCGGCAGCGGTATCCACAGCTGCTTCGGGGCGCCGCTGGCCCGGCAGGAGGCGCAGCTGGCGCTGAGCGAGCTGGCCCGCCGGCTGGTGAACCCCCGACTGCTGGAGGACCCGCCGCCGTACCGTCAGAACGCGGTGCTGCGCGGCCCCCGGCACCTGCCGATCGCCTGCGACGGTGTCCTGCCGAAGGCTGCCTAGGGGGCGTCCGGCGGATCAGGGTCGGACAGCCCGGGTCGTCCGGTGCCATGGGGTCTCCCCAGGCCCGCAGGGCCGAGGGGAAGGAATGCAAGGCGGAGGAGGGAGCCCACGCGGAGCGTCGGCGACCGACGACAACGCAGCAGGCCGCGGTGCCGGACGACCCGGGCCCGGCCCTGATCCGCCGGACACCCCCTAGGGCTTCGCCTCCGGCGGCAGGACCACGACCTCGGCGGGGCTGAAGGTCACGGCGACCTTCTCGCCGACGGCCGGAGCCCCCGCCAGCCCGCATTCGGCCTCCAGCGCCGGGCCGTTCTCGGGGCGCAGGAGCAGGGCGACGTGGGTACCGCGGAAGGTCCGGGACACCACCTCGCACGGCAGGCCGGCCTCGCAGAGCACGACTCCCGCCGGGCGGACCAGCAGCCGCTGCTCCCCCTCGGGGGAGCCGGCGGGGACCGGGACTCTGCCCCAGGCGGTGGCTGCGGCCGGGCCCGCCACGGTCGCCGGGACCACGTTCTCGAAGCCGAGGAAGCGCGCCACGAACTCCGAGGCGGGCTTCTGCCACACCTCCAGCGGGGTCCCGGCCTGCGCGATCCGGCCGTCGCGCATCACCACGACCCGGTCGGCCAGTGCAAAGGCCTCCCCCTGGTCGTGCGTGACGGCCAGGACCGTGGTCCCCAGCCGTGAGAACAGCCCGCGCAGTTCGACGACGAGCCGCTCCCGCAGCCCGCGGTCCAGCTGTCCGAGCGGTTCGTCGAGCATCAGCAGCCGCGGGGAGGGCGCCAGCGCCCGGGCCAGCGCCACCCGCTGCTGCTCGCCCCCGGACAGGGAGGCCACGGCGCGGCCCTGCGCCCCGGGGAGCCCGACCAGTTCGAGGAGCTCGGCGACCCGGTCGGCGTACGAGCGGCTCCCGCGGCCGCGGCCGCCGCCGCGCATCCGGAGCCCGAAGGAGACGTTCGCGCCGACGTCGCGGTGCGGGAAGAGCTGGTGGTCCTGGAACATCAGGCCCACGCCCCGCCGGTGCACGGGGACGGCGGCCTGGTCGGCCCCGTCCAGCAGCACCCGCCCGCCGGACACCTGCTGGAGCCCTGCGACGACCCGCAGCAGCGTGGACTTGCCGCTGCCGCTCGGGCCCAGGACGCAGACGGTCTCGTGTTCGGCCACCGCCAGGTCGACGGAGTCGACGACCGCGCGCTCGCCGAAGCGGACCGACACCCCTTCCAGTTGAAGCAGTGTCATCAGAACTCTCCGGAGGTCTTGTCGGGCCGCAGTCGCTCCAGCAGCAGCAGGGACACCGCGCACACCAGCATCAGGATCGTGCTCAGGGCCATCGCCTGCCCGTAGTTCAGCTCGCCGGCCCGCCCCAGCAGCCGCGCCACGGCCACCGGGAGCGTCGGCCGGTCCGGCCGCGCGATGAAGACGGTCGCGCCGAACTCGCCGAGCGACACGGCGAAGGCGAACCCGGCCGCGATCAGCAGCGCCCGCCGCACCAGCGGCAGGTCCACCTCCCGCCAGGCGCGCAGCGGTGACGCGCCGAGCACGGCGGCCGCCTCCCGCAGCCGCCCGTCCACGGCGCGCAGCACCGGCAGCATGGTCCGTACGACGAAGGGCACACCCACCAGGGCCTGGGCCAGCGGCACCAGGATCCACGAGGTCCGCAGGTCCAGCGGCGGCTCGTCCAGGGTGATCAGGAAGCCGAAGCCGACCGTCACGGCGGACACCCCCAGCGGGAGCATCAGCATCGCGTCGAAGCCGCGGACGAAGCGGCCCCCGCGCCGGGTCAGCGCCGCGGCCGCGAGTCCCCCGATGAGCAGGGCGATCGCGGTGGCGGCGAGCGCGTACTGCAGGGAGTTCCAGATCGCCTCCACAGGCGGCACCAGGAAGGTCCCGCCGCCGGCGCCGGTGACCTGCAGGGCCCGGTAGAAGCCGAGGCCGTAGCCGCCGGGGGCGTCGAAGGACCGCTCGACGAGCACGGCCAGCGGTGCCACGATCAGCAGCCCGATGGTCAGCAGGACCGCGCCCAGCAGGGTGCGCTGCGCCCAGCCGCGCGCCCGGTGCGTGGTGCGGCCCGGGTCGACGAGGCGCAGTGCGGTCTCGCGCCGGCGGACGGTCCAGGCGTGCAGGGCGAGGATCGCGCCTATCGCGGCGAACTGCACCATGGTCAGCACCGCGGCCGTGGACAGGTCCAGGAGCTGCGCGGTCTGCCGGTAGACCGCCACCTCCAGGGTGGAGTAGGCCGGTCCGCCCAGGATCAGTACGACGCCGAAGGAGCTGAAGGTGAAGAGGAACACCATCAGGGAGGCCGCGGCGACGGCCGGGGCCAGGGCGGGCAGCGTCACCCGCCGCCAGGCGGCGAACCGGCCGGCGCCCAGCACCCGCGCGGCTTCCTCCTGGCGCGGGTCGAGCTGGGCCCACAGCCCGCCGACCGTGCGGACGATGACGGCGTAGTTGAAGAAGACGTGGGCCAGCAGGATCGCCCAGACGGTGGTGTCCAGCCGGACGCCGGCCCGTTCGTCCAGCAGTCCGCCGCGCCCGAGCAGGGCGAGGAAAGCGGTGCCGACGACCACGGTCGGGAGCACGAAGGGCACGGTCACCACGGCCCGCAGCAGCTGCTTGCCGGGAAACTCCAAACGCGCGAAGACGTAGGCGCCGGGGAGCGCGATCAGCAGCGTGAGCACGGTGGAGGCGAGCGCCTGCCAGGTGGTGAACCACAGCACGTCGGCGATGTCGGGCCGGGCCAGCACCTCGCCGAACCTGCCGAACTGCCAGCCGGTGTCGGTCTTGAGGCCGCGGCCGACGATCGCGGTGACGGGGTAGGCGAAGAACAGCCCGAAGAAGGCCAGGGGGACGGCCATCAGGGCGAGGCGGACGGCGGTGGCGCGCCCGCTCTCGCCCTGTCCGGGCGTCCTGCCCGGTCCGGGGACCGGGGCGGCGTCGTGCGACGCCGCGCCCGGCTCCTTCGTACCGCTTACTTCACGACGAGCGCGGTCCATGCCTTGACCCACTGCTCACGGTTCTTGGCGATGGTCTCCGGCGCGACGTTCTCGGGCTTCTCGACCACCACTCCGTGCTTGGTGAACAGCTCCGGCAGCGCGGCGTCCTTGGTCACGGGGTTCACGAACATCTGGAGGGGCATGTCCTCCTGGAACTTCTTGCTGATCAGGAAGTCCACGAGGGCCTTGCCGCCCTCCTCGTTCTTCGCGCCCTTCAGAAGGCCCGCGAACTCGACCTGGCGGAAGCAGGTGCCGGTGGAGACGCCCGTGGGGGCCTCGGCCGGCTGCGGCTCGCCGTAGAGGACCTCGACCGGCGGGCTGGAGGCGTAGGAGACGACCAGCGGGCGGTCGCCCTTGGCCTTCTTGCCGCCCGCGGAGCCGGAGAAGCGCTCGTTGTAGGCCTGCTCCCAGCCGTCGACGACCTCGACGCCGTTGGCCTTCAGCTTGCTCCAGTAGTCCTTCCAGCCCTCCTCGCCGTACTTGCCGACGGAGGCGAGCATGAAGCCGAGGCCGGGAGAGGAGGTCGCGGCGTTCTCGACCACCAGCAGGTTCTTGTACTCGGGCTTGACCAGGTCGTCCAGCGTCTGCGGCGGGGCGATCTTCTTGTCGGCGAAGTAGGCCTTGTCGTAGTTGACGCAGATGTCGCCGGAGTCGACCGGGGTGACCCGGTGCTCCTTGTCGAGCACGTACTCGGGCTTCACGCCGCCCAGGCCCTTGGCCTCGTAGGGGGTGAAGATGCCGTTGTCGAGGGCGCGCGAGAGCAGGGTGTTGTCCACGCCGAAGAAGACGTCGCCGCGCGGGGAGCCCTTGGTGAGGATCTCCTGGTTCAGGGCGGCGCCCGCGTCACCGGACTTCAGCACCTTGACGGTGTAGCCGCTCTGCTGCTCGAACTCCTTGAGGACCGCTTCGGTCACGTTGAAGGAGTCGTGGGAGACGAGCGTGACGGTCTTGGACTTCGGGGCGTCGCTCGCGCCGGCGGTCTTGTCCTTGGCGTCGCCGCCGCCGCAGGCGCTGAGTGTGGTGACGCCCAGCGCGGCCGCGAGCGCGGCGCCCGCGATCTTCCTGGTGGTGCTCACTGGTGAATTCCTCCTGGGATGACCAGGAGAAGACGCGGCCCTGCCCGGCGCTCTGTGCGAGCGGACGCCGGGCAGGGCGCAACAGCTTGAGTGGTGACCGAACTTCCTACCCCGAATGACCGGGGCGAGGTTCAGAGGGTCTGCGGATGACGGATACCGCACTCTCAGCGCTGTGGCGCTCCCCTGTCGGAATATGCAATTGGTTCGGCCACAGGGTACCCCGTGGCCGATTCACCTCGAACAGAAGCGGAATTTAGCGCTCCGAGGCGGCCAGCTGGCCGCACGCGCCGTCGATCTCCTGGCCGCGGGTGTCACGTACGGTGACGGGCACACCGTGGCGGGCGATCGCCTCGACGAAGGCCTTCTCGTCCTCGGGCCGCGAGGCGGTCCACTTCGAGCCGGGCGTCGGGTTCAGCGGGATCAGGTTGACGTGGACGCGCTTGCCCTTGAGCAGCCGGCCCAGGAGGTCGCCGCGCCAGGCCTGGTCGTTGATGTCGCGGATCAGGGCGTACTCGATGGAGATCCGCCGGCTGGACTTCTCGGCGTACTCCCAGGCGGCATCGAGGACCTCGCGGACCTTCCAGCGGGTGTTCACCGGGACCAGGGTGTCGCGCAGCTCGTCGTCCGGCGCGTGCAGCGAGACGGCGAGGCGGCACTTGAAGCCCTCGTCGGCGAAGCGCAGCATGGCCGGGACCAGGCCGACCGTGGAGACGGTGATGCCGCGCTGGGACAGGCCCAGGCCGTCGGGCTCCGGGTCGGTGAGCCTACGGATGGCGCCGACGACGCGGTTGTAGTTGGCGAGCGGCTCGCCCATGCCCATGAAGACGATGTTCGACAGCCGTGCCGGACCGCCGGGGACCTCGCCGTCGCGCAGGGCGCGCATGCCGTCGACGATCTGGTGCACGATCTCGGCGGTGGAGAGGTTGCGGTCGAGGCCCGCCTGGCCGGTGGCGCAGAACGGGCAGTTCATGCCGCAGCCGGCCTGCGAGGAGATGCACATGGTGACCCGGTCGGGGTAGCGCATCAGCACGGACTCGACCAGCGTGCCGTCGTGCAGCTTCCACAGGGTCTTGCGGGTGGTGTCGTCGTCGCAGCTGATGTGCCGGATGACGTTCATCAGGTCCGGCAGGAGCTCCTGCTGGAGCTTCTCGCGGGAGCCCGCGGGGATGTCCGTCCACTCGGCCGGGTCGTGCGCGTAGCGGGCGAAGTAGTGCTGGGAGAGCTGCTTGGCCCGGAAGGGCTTCTCACCGATCGCGGCGACCGCTTCGCGGCGCTCGGCCGGGGTCATGTCGGCGAGGTGCCGGGGCGGCTTCTTGGCCCCGCGGGGAGCGACGAAGGTGAGCTCACCCGGAGCGGGACGGGGGGCCATGCGGTACTCCTCAGTACGACGAGGTGGGGGTCACCCCGCGCGTGCAGGGCCGGTCCGCGGCTGAAGCCGCTGGACGGAAAGGGCGCGCCGCGTACACGCGGCGCGCCCTCCAGGATAACCCGACCGGGACCGGTCAGCCGGTGCCGACGAATGCCGCCAGCAGCAGCCACACCACCGGAGCGGTGGGCAGCAGCGAGTCCAGCCGGTCCATGATGCCGCCGTGGCCCGGCAGCAGGGTGCCCATGTCCTTGATACCGAGGTCCCGCTTGATCATGGACTCGCCCAGGTCGCCCAGGGTGGCGCTGACCGCGACCGCGAGGCCGAGGATCAGGCCCTGCCACCAGGCGCCGCCGTCGATCAGGAACTCCATGCAGAGCGCGCCGGCGACCATGGCGAAGGCCACCGCGCCGAAGAGGCCCTCACGGGTCTTGCCGGGGCTGATGCGCGGCGCGAGCTTGGTCTTCCCGAAGCGCCAGCCGACCGCGTAGGCCCCGGTGTCGCTGACCACGGTCAGGAGCAGGAAGGTGATCACGCGCTGCGGCCCGTCGTCGGGGGTGAGCAGCATCGCGACGAAGGTGGCCAGGAAGGGCACGTAGAACGCCGCGAAGGCACCCGCCGTGACGTCCTTGAGGTAGTCCTCGGGCGGCTCGGTCATCCGCCACACCAGGACAGCCAGCACGGTCAGCGCCATGGCCACCCAGGCGCCCTCGGCCCCCCGGACGTATCCGGCGATGACCATGGCCGCGCCACCGACCGCGAGCGGGACCAGAGGGGCCTTGATGCCCTTCTTCTCCTGCAGCCGGGAGGTGAGCTCCCACAGGCCGACGACGACCGCGACGACGACGACGCCGACGAAGACCGCCTTGACGATCAGGAGCGAGGCGAAGATCACCGCGCCGAGACCGACGCCGACCCCTATCGCGGCGCGCAGGTCCCGCCCCGCGCGCTTCTTCTGCGGCGGGGGGGAGGAGTCCTGCGGGTGCTCGGCATGCGGAGGCGGGGGGCTGGGCATGGGCTCCTGCGGCGGCGTATCGGCGCGGAAGGGGGAGCCGCCGTGCGAGGCGGCCCCCCGATCGCGTGCTTCCCGGTCGTCGAAGTCACGGCCGGCGGCATCGGGCACGATGGGCATGGGCCGAGTGTGCGGGCCCACCTGCGCATCGTATGCGGGACCCGCCGGAACCGGCTCCGGCTGCCAGGAAGAGTCGTTCATCAGACTTCGAGGAGCTCGGCTTCCTTGTGCTTGAGGAGCTCGTCCACCTGCGCGACGTACTTCGCGGTGGTGTCGTCGAGCTCCTTCTCCGCGCGACGGACCTCGTCCTCGCCCGCCTCCTTGTCCTTGACGAGCTTGTCGAGGGCGTCCTTGGCCTTGCGGCGGACGGAGCGGATGGAGACCTTGGAGTCCTCGGCCTTGTTCTTGGCGACCTTGATGTACTCCTTGCGGCGCTCCCCGGTCAGCTCGGGGAAGGTCACGCGGATGATGCGGCCGTCGTTGCTCGGGTTGACACCGAGGTCGGAGTCGCGGATGGCCTGCTCGATGTTGCGCAGCGCGGACGCGTCGAACGGCGTCACGATGGCCATGCGCGGCTCGGGGACCGCGAAGGAGGCGAGCTGGTTGATGGGCGTGATGGCGCCGTAGTAGTCGGCGACGATCTTGTTGAACATCGCCGGGTGCGCACGGCCGGTGCGGATCGCGGCGAAGTCCTCCTTCGCGACGACGACGGCCTTCTCCATCTTCTCCTCGGCCTCGAGGAGGATTTCTTCGATCACCACGTGCTCCTGCATGTCTTGAATGGATGGTTCAGGCGGGCGGGCGGGCCGGTCCGGGCCGCCCGGACCGGCAGCGAACTGCTCAGGCCCGGGTTTCCTCGTCGCTGACCAGCGTGCCGATCTTCTCACCCTTGACGGCGCGGGCGATATTGCCCTCGGCGAGCAGCTCGAAGACGAGGATCGGCAGTTTGTTGTCACGGCAGAGGGTGATCGCCGTGGCGTCGGCGACCTTGAGGTCGCGCGAGAGCACCTCGCCGTACTCCAGCGCGTCGAACTTCACCGCGTCCGGGTTCTTCTTCGGGTCGGAGTCGTAGACCCCGTCGACACCGTTCTTGCCCATGAGGAGCGCCTCGGCGTCGATCTCCAGGGCGCGCTGGGCGGCCGTGGTGTCGGTGGAGAAGTAGGGCATGCCCATGCCGGCGCCGAAGATGACGACACGGCCCTTCTCCAGGTGGCGCACGGCGCGCAGCGGGATGTACGGCTCCGCGACCTGGCCCATGGTGATGGCCGTCTGCACGCGGGAGTCGATGCCCTCCTTCTCCAGGAAGTCCTGGAGGGCGAGGCAGTTCATGACCGTGCCGAGCATGCCCATGTAGTCGGACCGTGCCCGGTCCATGCCGCGCTGCTGGAGCTCGGCGCCGCGGAAGAAGTTGCCGCCGCCGATCACGACGGCGATCTCCGCGCCGTCGCGGACCACCGCGGCGATCTCTCGCGCGATGGCGTGGACGACGTCGGGGTCGACGCCCAGTCCTCCGCCACCGGAGAAGGCCTCGCCCGACAGCTTCAGCATGAAGCGGCGGCCCTTCTTGAACTGGTCGCTCTTGTCGTCGGATGCGGTGTGGGGGTCCACGCCCTGATTCATGGAGATCTCCTCGTGCACATACGAAGAAGGCCATTGCCGGTGGGTCCTCGCGGTTCCCTCTACGGCAATGGCCTCCTCGTCAGATCTGCGGTCGCCTCGCGCAAGCGCGGACGACTGCCTCAGACCCTACCGGGGTCCGGTGTCCGTCGCGTACGGACGGACTCAGATGCCGACCTTGATGCGGGTGAAGCGCTTCAGGGTGACACCGGCCTCGTCCAGAACCTTCTGGACGGACTTCTTGTTGTCCAGGGCGTAGGCCTGGCCGAGCAGCGTGGCGTCCTTGAAGAAGCCGTTGACGCGACCCTCGACGATCTTCGCGATGGCAGCCTCGGGCTTGCCCTCCGCGCGGGTGACCTCTTCGGCGATGCGGCGCTCGGACTCGACCTTCTCGGCCGGGACGTCCTCGGCGGACAGCCACTGCGGGGCGAACGCGGCGATGTGCTGCGCGACGCCGCGGGCGACCTCGGCGTTCTCCTTGTCGAGCTCGACCAGGACGCCGATCTGGAACGGCAGGTCGGGCATCGTGCGGTGCATGTACGCGGTCACGTAGCCGCCGGTGAACTGCGCGAAGCGGTCCAGGACGATCTTCTCGCCGAGGTTGGCGTTGGCCTCGTCGACGAAGGCGGTGACGGTCTGACCGGGCTTGATCTCGGACGCGAGCAGCGCCTCGATGTCGGCCGGGGAGGTGGCGGCGACGTGCGCGGCCAGCTCGTTGGCGACGGCCAGGAACTTCTCGCCCTTGGCGACGAAGTCGGTCTCGCACTTCAGCTCGACGATGACACCGGAGGTGTTGTCGTCGGCGATGAGGGAGACGACGGCACCGTTCTCGGCAGAACGGCCCTCGCGCTTGGCGACGCCCTTCTGACCCTTGATGCGGAGGGCTTCCTGGGCCTTGTCGACGTCACCGTCGGCGTCCACGAGCGCGTTCTTGCAGTCCAGCATGCCGGCGCCGGTGAGCTCGCGGAGCTTCTTGACGTCAGCGGCGGTGTAGTTCGCCATGAGTCTGTGATTCTCTCTCGAAGTCGTAGATCTACGGGTGAACGGCGGAGGCGCCGCGCTTGTGGCGCGGCTCCCCCGCCGTCATCGTCCGTGCTGCGAGTGCCCGGCGCGTCAACGCCGGGCGCTCTCAGTGGGTCAGGCCTGCTCGGCGGCCGGGGCCTCGGCGGCCGGGGCCTCGGCGGCGGGGGCCTCGGCGGCGGCCGGGGCGGCCTCGTCGGCCTTCTTGTCACCCTCGAGCAGGTCGCGCTCCCACTCGGCGAGCGGCTCGGCGGCGGCCTTCTCGCCCGGCTTCGAGTCACCGGTCGCAGCGCCGGAGCGGGCGATGAGGCCCTCGGCGACGGCGTCGGCGATCACGCGGGTGAGCAGGGTGACGGAACGGATCGCGTCGTCGTTGCCCGGGATCTTGTAGTCGACCTCGTCGGGGTCGCAGTTGGTGTCGAGGATCGCGACGACCGGGATGTGCAGCTTGCGCGCCTCACCGACGGCGATGTGCTCCTTCTTGGTGTCGACGATCCAGACGGCGCTGGGAACCTTCGACATCTCGCGGATACCACCGAGGGTCTTCTCCAGCTTGGCCTTCTCGCGGGAGAGGACCAGGAGCTCCTTCTTGGTGAGACCCGAGGCGGCGACGTCCTCGAAGTCGATCGCCTCAAGCTCCTTCAGACGCTGGAGGCGCTTGTAGACGGTGGAGAAGTTGGTGAGCATGCCACCCAGCCAGCGCTGGTTGACGTACGGCATACCAACGCGCGTCGCCTGCTCGGCGATGGCCTCCTGGGCCTGCTTCTTGGTACCGACGAACATGATGGAGCCACCGTGCGCGACGGTCTCCTTCACGAACTCGTAGGCGCGGTCGATGTACGACAGCGACTGCAGCAGGTCGATGATGTAGATGCCGTTGCGCTCCGTGAAGATGAAGCGCTTCATCTTCGGGTTCCAGCGGCGGGTCTGGTGACCGAAGTGGACGCCGCTTTCCAGCAGCTCCCGCATCGTGACGACGGCCATGGCCATCTCCTTGGTTTCTCGGTTTGGTTCCTGACGCCCCACCGCGCCCTGCCCCCATGAGAGGACCGAGAGACGCTGTCACCTGGCCGTTTCGGGCTGGTGCCGGGGCGTGCGAAGTCGACCCGGTGACCCGGATCGCCACAAGAAGTGTACGGGACCCGGCGGTATGCCGGGTGACGCCGTTGTCCACAGCGCCCGGTCCGTCCACAGGCCGGCCCGCCGCGGCGGGGGTGCGCGGGACCCTTCGGTGCATGACGACACTGCTGCTCAGCCTGCTGCTGGCCCTGTCCCAGGCGGCCCTCGCCGCCCAGCCGCCCCTCCCGTCCCTCCCGTCCCTCCCGTCCCGGCCGGCCCTGCCCGCGGTCCGTCCGCTCCCCGCGCCGCTGTCGGTGGCGCGCTGGTGGGATCCGCCGCCGACGCCGTACGCGGCCGGCCACCGCGGGGTGGACCTGGCCGCCCCGGTGGGCGCGGAGCTGCGGGCGGTCGCCGCCGGCCGGGTCCACCACGCCGGGCAGGTCGCGGGGCGCGGGGTCCTCTCCCTCGCCCTGCCGAACGGCCTGCGCACCACCTACGAACCGGTCCGGCCGCTGGTCACGGAGGGCGAGGAGGTCTCGGCGGGCCAGGTGGTGGCGGTGCTCACGGAGGGGTCCCACTGTCCGGGGCCGTGTCTGCACTGGGGCCTGCTGGCGGGTGAGGCGTACCTGAATCCGCTGACGCTCCTGGCGCGGCCGACCCCGCGCCTGCTGCCGGATCCCGGCCCGGCCGGCGCGCCGGAGGGGGCTGCGGCGGGCGGGGATGCGGGGCTCAGCCCCGGACCCCCCGCAGGGCGATGGCCAGGGCCGTCTCCGTGATGACCTCGGGGTCCTCCGCCGCGCCGAGCTCGATGCGGCGCACGGCGGCGTCCACGACCCCCTGGAGCAGCATCGCGGCCAGCCGCGGCTGCTCCTGTCCGAGGGCGGCCAGCGCGTCGACGATCATCGCGATCAGTCCGCCGTGCGCGGCGCGGATCTTCTCGCGCGCTCCGGCGTCCAGCTCGCCGGCGGAGATCGCCACGACCGCCCGGTGCCGCCGGTCGCCCACCAGGCCCAGCTGGCTGCGCACGTAGGCCTCGACCTTCGCCTCGGGCGAATCGGCCCGCTCCATCGCCGCCTCGATCTCGGCGGCCCACACGGGGAAGTCCACGGCGCACAGCTCTTCGACCACGGCCGCGCGGGAGCGGAAGTACTCGTACACGGAGGACCGGGCGAGTCCGGTCCGCTCCGCCAGGGCGGGGAAGGTCAGCGCTTCCGTCCCGCCTTCGGACAGCAGGGAGCGCGCGGCGTCCAAGAGGGCGCCGCGCTGCATCGACCGGTGCTCGGCCACGGAGGCCGCTCGAATCCTGGGCACACGTCCACTCTACGGAGGCAGCGCAAGCTCACCGCCCGACATCTGCCAACTTTGCGCGCAGTTGCAGCACGGACTTGGTGTGGATCTGGCTGACCCGGCTCTCGGTGACGCCCAGCACGTTGCCGATCTCGGCCAGGGTGAGGCCCTCGTAGTAGTAGAGGGTGACCACGGTCTTCTCCCGCTCGGGCAGGGTGTTGATGGCCCGCGCGAGCAGCCGCCGCAGTTCGCGGTCCTCCGCCACCTCCACCGGGTTGTCGGCGGCGGTGTCCTCCAGCGTGTCCATCAGCGAGAGGCGGTCGCCACCCTCCCCGCCGACGTGCAGCAGCTCCTCCAGGGCGACCACGTTCGCGAGCGACAACTGGCTGAAGACGGTGTGGAGGTCCTCCACACCGATTCCCATCTCCCCGGCGACCTCGGTCTCCGTCGGGGTGCGCCGCAGCTGGGCCTCCAGCGTGGCGTAGGCCCGCTCCACGGCCCGCGCCTTCTGCCGGACCGAGCGGGGGATCCAGTCCAGCGCCCGCAGTTCGTCGATCATCGCCCCGCGGATCCGGGTGATCGCGTACGTCTCGAACTTGATCGACCGGTCGATGTCGAACTTCTCGATCGCGTCGATGAGCCCGAAGACCCCGGAGGAGACGAAGTCCGCCTGCTCCACGTTGGGCGGCAGGCCCACGCTGACACGGCCGGCCACGTACTTGACCAGGGGTGAGTAGTGCAGGATCAGCTGCTCCCGCAGCCGTTCGTCACCCGAGTCCTTGTACGAGCGCCACAGCCCCTCCAGGGACGAGGGCGCGGTGGACCGCACGCTGCCGCGGGCAGCGGGGGGCACCGCAGCGCGGTCGGACCCTGAGGTGTGCTGGGGCATGCGTCGCCTTTGCCGGAGCCGGATTCCTTGGGAGCGTAGCGTGACGGAAGTGTCGCGGTGCGCGAAGAGTACGGGATGGCGCGGGGCCCGAGGGGCGCCCAGGCTCGCGCGGGCGACCCGGGACCGGCGCCTGGCGCACGGTCCCGGCGACTGTCACCAGGAAGACCGCGTCTCTCATCGGTTTCACTCTTTCACCGGAAGTCCCCAGGTCAACGACCGCCTCGCCGGGTGGGCCGGGTTTGTGTGCCCTCTCCAGCCGGATCTCCGCCCAACCGCCAGCCGTCGCCCTGCCGTTCGACGAACCCCAGAGAGTGAAGTTCGTACAGTCTGCCGATGACTTCATCGGTGCCGGTGCCTGCGGCGAGTGCCACCTCGGCCGCGGTGGCCGGGCGTCCGGCCGGGAGGGCTTCGAGCACGCGGGCGGTCTCCGGGTCCAGGAGGTCGCGGGCGAGCACCGGGCCGCGCCGCTCGGGCGCCAGCTCCCCCATGGAACCGACGAGTTCGACCACCTCCGCGGCATCGGTGACCAGCACGGCCTCGCCCCTCAGCAGTTCGTGCACGCCGGCCGAGAGCCCGCTGGTGGCGGGCCCCGGGACACCCATCGTGAACCGCCCGAGCCGCTGCGCCCGCCGGGCGGTCACCAGGGAACCGCTGCGGTGGGCGGCCTCCACCACGACGGTGCCGCGGGTGAGGGCCGCGATGACCCGGTTGCGCAGGACGAACCTTCTCTGCACTAAGTCAAGAAGGACCGGCCAGGTGAGGGGAGGCGGCGTGGGTGCTTGACCCGCGCCTTGCCTCCGGTCACGCCTAACTGCCGGCGAGCAGTGCGACTGCCCCAACGCGATCGAGTTTCTTCCGCGCGATGGCGATGTGGGACGCGACCGTCCCCATGGAGAGCCCCATCACCGTGGCGATCTCTGAGTGCTTCATGCCGGAGGCCATGAGAAGGACAGCACGACACTGCTGATCGGAAAGATGCTTCCGGAGGACCTCCTGCAGGCCGTTGTAGAGGTCGTCGGCGCCCAGCTCTGTTACTGGAGGACTGACCTGGTCCAGCACGTCGTGGCCGACCGGAACCTCGCGGACGTTCCGCGCCTTGCGGTAGTAGTCGATCCGGAGGTTACGGGCGGACGCAAGAACGTAGGCGCGGTTGCTGTATGCCCGCTCCTTCACGTGATCCCACTTGTGACCGAACGAGATGAAGAGGTCCTGGGCGATGTCGTGTGCGTCGCTTTCCGAGGTCCCCAGCCTCAAGAGGTGAATGACCACGTCCTTGAAGCGGTCAGCGTAGAACTCCTCGAAGCCGTGGCCCCACGACCGGTGACGGTCGCGGGGCTCGCGGGCATCTGGCTGGTCAGGCACCCTCATGGGTTTCCCGCTCGGGCTGGCGCGCGCCTCGCTCCCCGTCGTCACGTCGACGCTGGCCACTCTGGCCGCGGTCGCGCTGGTTCCGGCGCGTGCCGCGCTCGGCCTGGGGTCCGGCCGCCGGACGGCCCTGACCGGGGCTGCGGGTGGGGGGCCGGTTGTCACGGACGGGCGGCTGCCGGTCCTGGCCGCCGGAGTGCCGCTGCCGGGTCTCCGTTCGCGTGTACTCATCGCGCTGCGAGTTCCGCACCAGGCGGAACTCGAAGCCTTCGACGGTCTCGAGCTTCTGCTTCACGGCGATGAAGCCCGTCACGACGAGCTGGATCCCGAGGGCCCAGATGGCCCACGTCTGGACACGTTCCGTGTCGGCTCCCCAGCCGGCGCCGGGCTCGACGAAGTGCTGAACCGCCTCGGTCGTCACGACGACCGAGGCGAGTCCCCACCGCTTGAAGCGGCTGACGAGCCCCACCGCAGCGGCGGGGCTGTTGCTTTCCGAGCTCATGTTCTTCCCAGAGGTTTGAGTAGTGGAGTGATCCCAGTTGAGGTCCGGGCAGGTCCTCGAGATCACCGACCAGAGTCTCCGGAAGGCCCCATTAAGGGCAATACGCAAAGGAGACGCCTGACCACCCTCTGTGATGCGGGTAGCAAAAATACGCCTGCGTCTACTTGCGACGAGGCGTGACCGTTCGGTATGGGCTGGCCGACTGGCCGACTGTTGGTAACTCTTTGCCCGGAGCCAACAGTCGGACCAGCACGACGCGTTCTGTTCAACACACCTCTGGGAAGGCGGGTCCACCCTCTATACGGATCTCACGGCCTGTTTTCTTGATGTCTCTCCAAGATTTCTTGGAGAGACGGTTGCGCGGGACCGTTCCCCGGCAACACGTATCCGCCTGACCAGCGACGATGCCTCTCAGGCGAGGTCCTTGCTCCAACTTTCTTGGCGTGCCAGAGCGAACGGCTTGTTCGCTGCCCTTCTGCATCCGGCAACGTACTCCTCCAACCCTCTGACCTGCAGTTACTCCGTCCTCCGCCGCCTCAGAAGCCAGCTCAGGTCAGCAGGCTTGTGAGTAGCTTCCTGGCGACGCTGGCTGCCGGCCCGGGAGAGGCAGCACTCGATCTGCCTGTCTCTCTGGGTCATGACGGCGGGCGACTGGTCGGGATTCCGAGGGCTACGGGTGTCCGGCGGGTGAGTCGTGCAGCGTCGGCCTGCTTGGTTCGGACGAAGGTCAAGGTCATGTCGATGCCTTCGATCTCGCCGAGCCACTGTTCCTCCTCAGCCCGTTTGCGGCGGAGGATCAGGTCCTTCTCGATCTCGGCCAGCCTCGGCAGCATCTTGGGGTTGACCTGCAGCATTGGGCATCGGATGCATGCGTGTTCATGCTGGCAGGGGGATCCGTAGGGGCGAGCGCAGTTGCCGAGTTCGACCTTGCGCTTGTCGAAGTGCTCTTCGAACTCGTCCCACTCCTCGCTGGTGACGTCGACGTACTCGTCCTCGGGCCTCAGGGTCCGGCGGTGGTTCAGGAACTCCTGGTAGTGCTTGACGATGTCCTCGGCGAAGACCGCGACGTAGCCCTGAGTGGTCTGGAGATTCAGATGTCCGAGTAGGGCTGCGCCGATGTGGATCGGCAGGCCGCCGTTGACGATGTCGGTGGCGAAGAGTCTGCGGAAGTCGTGCGGTGTGAACTTGGTGCCGGCGAAGGCGGGGTTCGTTTCGGCGATCTCCTCGCAGCTGCGGCGGATCATGAGCTGAACTGTTGTCGGCGATACGACATCGTGGCGGGTTCCCAGTTGCCGTTGGAAGAGGAACGGCATGGGTTCTGACCAGGTCTTCTCGTGTCCGTCGTAGCGGCTCAAGAGGGGAATCGGGTGGCCTCTGCGGGTGTGTCGGCGGACGATCTGCGCGACGGCGTGGAAGAGCTCGGCGGACATCGGGATGACACGCTCGCGCTCGGTCTTCGAGGGGGCCACGACCAGGAGGGCGATGACCTCACCACCGGGCCGCTCGTATTGGCGAATGCTGAGGTGGGTGAGCTCAACCAGTTCCTCGACCCGGATACCGCTGTGCCGCAGGATCTCAACGGCGACCCACTCCCAGAACGCGGAGTCCTCGGCCATCGTGACGTGGATCAGCTCGCCGGTCTCGTGGTCGGTGACCCTCACGGCCGGCTCGGCCAGGACCTTCGCCCGGCGGCGGTCCTCGCGGGAGTTGGTGCGGCTGTAGCGGCGGCCCTTGTGCTCAAAGTGCTCACCTAGTGGAATCGGCCGGGCAGCTTCCAGCAGGCCGGCCAGGTGCTCGTAGCGGTCCTCGACGTGCCTGACGAGGACCGGCAACAGGGGCTGGCGAACGCGGGTGCGGTCGGCCATCCTCCGGTAGACCTCTCGGCGCCGCTTGCCGAAGCCCTTCACGTCCCGGGGCAGAATCGGGCAGGGCGTCACCCACTGGGCCCACCGTTCCGGTTCACCGATGGCCCAGCTGTGGAGATCGAGGTAGAGGCCGCGGACGGCCAGCAGAATGGATTCCGAGTCCTTGCGGAGGCGGGTGCGGTCGGTCTTGCCGTCCCTCCGCCAGTACTGGATTTCAGCCCGCCACTGGTCATAGAGCTCCTGGCTGAGGTTCAGGTCGCGCTGATCGGGATTGAGCTCCTCGATCACGGCCCAGAACAGGCTGGCCAGCTGGCGGGCCAATGCCTGGAGGGTGACGTAGTCCGTGTCCGCTCTGCGGCGAGCCAGGTAGTCGACCAGGAGCTGCCGGATCTCGACGTTCTTGATGCCGTAGGCGTCGACAAGTTCCTCGACGCTTCGCTGGCCGCTGTAGGTGAAGGCCCGCAGGGTCGGGCTCGTCTCAGGCGGGAAGTGCCCCATCCTGTGCAGGATCTCCCAGGTGCCCAGGGCCGCGAACCGAGTCGTGTCCCCGTTGGCTCCATGGGTGAGCCCCAGGCGTTTGCTCTCGATCGAGTAGTGCAGCAGGGCCGAGGGAGTCAGTTGCTCCATGGTGATGCCCTGCGTTGTGAGAGCGCAGGTCAGGTCGAATTTGGCGCGCTGCCGGTGCACTGCGGTCAGGTGGTGCTGAGCGTCGACCACTGCGAAGAACTCGTCCAGGCGAGGGTCCTTCTGGACCAGCCGGAACGGATCGGCGTAGTCGCTGAACTTGTTCGCCCGGAACCCGGGCAGCGAGGGCTGGATGATCCTCGCCACGAAGGCCACCTTCAGCGCAGAGAGGATGTCGCTTTGCTCCCAGCGTGCATCCTCGCGACCGAGGACTCGGACCGACAGGGCGTTCTCGCCGTTGAAAGCGCTGGCCTCCCATCGCTCTTGCCAGGTGTTTCCGGGCAGCGTCGCCAAGTGGCCGAAGAGAATGCGGATTCCAGCTCGGCGCTTCCCTGCCCCGGACCTCGACTCCTTCGGCCAGATCGCCCCGGTCAGTTCGCACACATCCGCGATGCCGGCCGTCGACAGGTCCCCGAACGGCGCTGGCGGCCTCTCCGGCCGCGGTGCCGGCGCTGCTTTGACCGAGGCCCTCGAGAACCTCGTCGGTGCCTTGAACCGCGGGACCTCGGCGTAGTTCTGGCGCCGATTGCGGACAGTGGAGACCTCAACCATCGAGTGATCAGCCACCGAACACCGCCTTGATGTCCTCAGCGTCGTAACCAGCGGAGAACGTGCGCTGGACCCGGGGGCGGCTGTAGTGGGCCTGCAGAGCGTCGAAGAGATCCTCCACCCGGGCGTTGAGATAGCGGCCGGTGGTCGCAAGATCGGTGTGCCGCAGGATCGCCCGGACCTGGGCGAGCGTGAGGTTCGGGTCGTTCGCCATGCGGTTCGCGGCGGTGTGCCGCAGGTCGTGCAAGGTCCAGTTCGTGCCGAGCTTCTCGTTCACCCGCTGGAAGACCCGTCGCATCGCCGAGTAGGTCAGCGGCCGGTCCGGCCCCCGCATCGTCCGCAGGACCGGCTCGTGGGCCGGGGGAAGCCCGATCGTGTCGAGGTAGGCGGCCAGGATCGTCAGGGCCTGAGGGCTCACGGGAACGGGCTCGCGGTCGTCGGTGCCCTTGGTCACCACGTAGATCATCTGCTTGGCCCAGTCGATGTCACCGGGGGTGACGCCGAGAAGTTCGCCAGCCCGGGAGCCGCTGGAGACGTAGAGCAGGGTGGCCGCCCGGTCCCGGTCGCAGGTCATCGCCTCGAAGAGCTCGTCCCACATCGCGTCGGGAATGGACCGGGGGTCGGTCTGCCGGACACGCTGGCGCAACCGGGCCCGCCGGAATTGCGGGACCGTGCCGTCCGGAGCCCTGTGTGCGAGGGCCCGGCGCTGGGCGACTGCCTCCGGCACCGGGTTGATCAGCGGACCTCGGTTGTAGTGCCGGTGGTAGGCGTAGAAGCTGCAGATCACGGTCAGGCAGTGGTTGATCGTTGAAGGCGCGTACCCCGCCTTGAGATAGGGCTTGCCGGTGCGGGGATTCACCGAGCCGGGTCGTGGGGCGTCTGGCTTCCGCCGGCGTCGTTGGGGGTTCGGAGCCAGCCGGAGCCAGCCCACCAGCGCGGAGGCTTCCGCCTCGGTCGCCCTGTCCCACGGGACGTCTAGGAACCACAGCAGCCGAAACCAGCGCTGGAGGTCGTACGCGTAGCTCCGGATGGTCAACGGCCGGTTGTCGTCCAGGGTCAGACCCCGCAGGTACGGGACGACGGGAGCGACCGGGGTCCCGTCAGGCCCGAGAACGGCGTACCGCGGTATCGACTCCAGCTCGACGACCGAGCCGACACGGGGCACATCGGCCTGCCCCTCGATTAACTGGCGGTGCAGATCTTGCAAGACACACTTCCTCGAAGACGTAGATCATCTCGCTTCATGATCAGAGACTTAGTGCAGTTAACACACCGGCTGGGCGTGGGATGGCTGCCCGGCGGCAGCTCCCCGAGGACGAGTCCCTGACCGGCGATCCGGCCGAGCAGTCCGGCGTGTCCGCGGGGATAGGCGACGTCCACCCCGCAGGCGAGCACCGCCGCGGTCGCACCGCCGGGCGCCAGGGCCCCGCGGTGCGCGGCGCCGTCGATGCCGAAGGCGGCGCCGGAGACCACGACCCAGCCCCGCTCGGCGAGCCCGGCGGCCAGGGTCTGCGCCATGTGCGCGCCGTACGGGGTGCAGGCCCTGGCTCCCACCACGGCGACCGAACGCAGCGCCCAGGTACGCAGGTTCGGCCGACCCCGCAGCCACAGCCCGACGGGCCGTTCGTCGCCGAGGTCGTCCAGCTGCGTCGGCCACTCCGCCGAACCGGGGTGCACGAACCGGCCTCCCGACCCGGCGGCGAGCTCCAGGTCCCGCCGGGGGTCGGCCAGCGCCGCCCGTCTGCGGTACGCGGCGAGCCGCTCGGGCCCCACCCCGGGCGGCGGCAGCCATGGCGCCTCCGGGTCGGTCAGCAGCCTCATCAGCCCGGCGGCGCCGTACTCCCGCAGCCAGCGCCCGCCGTGCGCGTCCCCCGGCTCCAGCACCCGGGTCAGCGCCGCCCGCGCCAGCAGCTCCTCCTCCCCCGCGCCGGTCATGTCCCCACCCCCGTCATCGACACGGTCCCGCGGGCGATACCGGTCCGCAGCTCCAGCGCCACGGCCACGTCCAGCGCCTCGGGCCGGTCCCGGCCCCGCAGGTCTGCGACGGTCCAGGCGACCCGCAGGACCCGGTCCAGGCCGCGCGCCGTGAGCAGTCCCCGCTCCAGCTCTCGCTCGGCCTGCGCCAGCGCGCCCGGCGCCGCCTGCCAACGGGTCCTCAACTCCTGTCCCGGGACTTCGGAGTTGAGCCGCCACGGGGTGCCCGCGAACCGGACCCCGGCACGCTCGCGGGCCGCGCGCACCCGGTCGGCGACCACCGCGGTGGACTCCCCCCGGCCGCCCTGCCCCAGCAGGTCGCCGCGGGTCACGGGCTCGACCTCCACCCTCAGGTCCACCCGGTCGAGCAACGGCCCCGACAGCCGGGCCTGGTAACGCCGGATCACCGAGGGCGGGCATTCGCAGCCCGACCCGTGCAGGGTGTGCCGCCCGCAGGGGCAGGGATTCGCCGCGAGCACCATCAGGAACCTGGCGGGCAGCCGCACCACGCCGGCGGCGCGGGCGATGACCACGTGCCCCGATTCGAGGGGCTGGCGCAGCGCGTCCAGCGCCCGGCTGTGGAACTCGGCGGCCTCGTCCAGGAAGAGGATGCCGCGATGAGCCAGGGAGACCGCTCCGGGCCGGGGCACCCCGGTCCCGCCGCCCACCAGGGACTGCATGGTCGCCGAGTGGTGCGGGGCGCAGTACGGGGGCCTGGAGACCAGCGGTTCGCCGGGCGGCAGGATTCCCGCGACCGAGTGGACGGCCGTGACCTCCACGGAGTCCTGGCGGGTGAGCGGCGGCAGGATCCAGGGCAGCCGCTCGGCCAGCATCGTCTTGCCCGCGCCCGGCGGTCCGCTCAGGAACAGGTGGTGGCCGCCGGCGGCCGCCACTTCCAGGGCGCGGCGCGCCGTGTGCTGCCCCGTCACATCGGCGAGGTCGGGGAAGTCGGCACAGTCCCCGCCGGGGCGGCCCGGCGCGAGACCGGTGCCCAGGCCCGCTCCGGGCACGAGCAGTCCGGCCAGTATCGGGTCCGGGCGGCCGGGCGGGTCCGGCTGTTCCTCCTCGGGCACCACCCCGTCGGTCAGGACGGCGATCAACTGGCGCAGGCTGCGTACGCCGAGCACCGAGACGTCCGGCACGAGCGCGGCCTCCGCCGCGCACTGCTGCGGCACGACCACCTGACGGTGGCCGGCCTCCGCCGCGGCGAGGACGGCGGGCAGGATCCCCCGGACCGGACGCACCCGCCCGTCCAGCCCCAGCTCGCCGATCAGCACGAGGTCGGCGATGGCCCCCGGGTCGACCACCTCGGCGGCCCCGAGCACCGCGATCGCCACGGCCAGGTCGAAGCCGGCGCCGGCCTTCGGCACGGACGCCGGGCTCAGGCCGACCGTGAGCTTCTTCTGCGGCCAGGCCGCCCCGGAGTTCACCAGTTCCCTGATGATTGAGCGTGTTCAAGCATCAGGGGAGGGAACAGTTGAGCAGGTGGCATGTGGTGCGTGTGCCGGCCCCGTTGAGATGGGGGTCGCTGCCGAACGAGGGTGTACTCGGCGTACAGGATCTGCCTGGGGCGGTGGCCCGGATCGGTTTGCGGCCGGGCGATCCTGTCTTTGTCCGGCCGGATGGAGTAGTCGATCCGGAGTTGCTGGATTTCGTCCGCTCCAAGGAATTCCGGAACCTGGAGTGGGAATCGAAGCGCAATTATGCGACTGACATCCGAATACTTCTGGAGTTCCTGTCGTCCCGCGGGCTGTCGTGGAAAGAGGCGACCGAGCAGGATCTTGCCGACTTCCGGGACTGGCGGTGCCGGGCTCCAGAGAACCCGGAGCGGATCGGCGGGTCGAAGTGGAACCGTGAGGCGGCTGCGTTCACGAAGCTGTTCAGGTGGGGGAAGGTCTACCCGCTGCCGGTGGACGTGTCGCGGCGGGAAGACCGGGCTGCGGACTCGGTCAGTTCGCGGGTGTCGTGGCTGACTCCGCGGACATGGGGGTTGTGGTCGGACGTCGGGCTACGGGGGCACACTCGAGCGGGGGTGGCGGCCCCGGGTTGGGAGTCACGGACGGAGATCCGCAACACGAGCTTCGTGCAGCTGTTGCTGAGCTCGGGCCTGCGTCGGCAGGAGGGTGGTTCGCTGCTGACTCTCGAGTTGCCGACGCAGCGGTTGCGGCACGGCCGCTACTTGCACGGCCGGATCGCGGGGGCCGTGACGAGGTCGAAGAACACCCGCACGTTCTACGCATCGGTCGACTCCGTCGGTCAGGTCGAGGCTTACGTCGAGTCCGAGCGCGCTTGGGCCGTCCAGCGGGCCCAGGAACAGGGGACCTACGACAGGCTGCCGATGATGCGGCTGATCACGAAGGTGAGCCGGGGGCTGAAGCCGAAGGTCGAGTGGATGGATGCCGCTGGCGTCGTCGGCGGGCAGGAATTGAGCCTGCTGGGCTGGCGGGAGAGGCAGTGGTTGTTCCTGGAAGGCCCGGATGGTCCGGAGCCAGCCTGGTTGTGGTTGACCGAGCAGGGCCTGCCGATGGACCCGGATCGGTGGAACGGCGTGTTCAGGGCGGCGAACCTACGCTGCGAGGAGGTTCTGCTCACCGAGGAGGAGCGGAAGGTTGAGCGACGTTTCCGGCTGGCGGAAGTACAGGGGAAGACTCCGTACGCCACCCCGCACTCCGCCCGGCATTCCATGGCCTTGTTCATGTTGATCCTGCTCAACGAGCTGTTCGAGTCCCGCTACGGGCTCACGAGGAAGGATCGGCGTGACTTCGCCCTGCTGTTCGGTGATCCGTGGTGGCTGGTGAAGACGCTTCTGGGGCACGCGGACGTGGAGACGACGAAGCGGCACTACCTCGCGCCCGTCGCACACATGCAGTTGGAGTCGATTCTGGCCGCTGCGGAGAACAACGATGAGGGCCAGGACGCTGAGGACCTGGACGGCGTCTTCGCCCGGCTGGCCAGGGAGACGGCCGGGATCCAGGACATCGACTCGCTCCTGGAGGCGGCTTCGTGAGCGGGCGGGGACGCCGGGCCGTTCTGCCGCCGTCCGGTCACCGCGTCGAGCCCCCGCTGGCGCTGGAGGGCCTGGTGGTCACGGTCACGAATAAGGCGGGCTTCACGAAGGAGTTCGACTTCACCGCACTGTCGGTGGCCGAGCCGATGCAACGGTCGCTCGCTGCGTCCTTCGCGGCTCGGTCCCGCGGCTGGACCAGTCACACCACCGCCAGGACCTGCTGGACCGGTCTTGAGATGTTCGCGAAGTTCGTCGCCGATCTGGGCAGCCCGCCAGATGATCTCGACGGTCTCAGCACGTCCGACCTGCAGTCCTGGCGGGATCGGCACGTCGACACCAACAGCGGCAAGACCACACTGCGCGTCGTTCGGGGCCTGCTGCAGGGCGATGCCCGACTGGCCGACGGTCCAGTGGCGGAGGAGTTGGCACGCCGGATTCCACGGCCCGTGCCGAGCAAGCAGTCCTACGAGGAGAGTGAGCGGGACCGGGTGGTGCTGACGGCTCAGCGTCAGTTCCGGTCTGCCTGGTTGCGGATCGGTGAGAACACCCAGCTACTGAACCGCTGGCGGGCGGGCGATATCGCTGAGGGCAGCCGCGACTGGAAGATCGGGATGGTGCTTGACCACATTGCCCGCACCGGCGACGCTCCCCGCACTGCCCTTCCTGGTGGTCTGAAACAGGTCACGCATCACCGTGCGCTGGGCGGCACGGGCCTGGAGAAGACCTGGGGCCGGCTGTTCCTGACCCGCATGGAACTCACCGCGCTGGCCGTGCTGCTGACGGACCGGTTCGCATGGAACCTGTCCGTCTATGACCGCATGCCAGTGCCGACGAGGAGTCCGTCAGCCGGGGAGACTGCCTCGGTGACTTATCAGGTCCGGGTCGAAAAACGCAGGGCTGGCGATGGACAGTGGTTCTCCACTGAGAACGTCACGGACTCCGGGGCTGACTCTCCCGGCCGACTGATAACGCAGGCCCTGGAAGCAACGGCCCACTCGCGCAGGCTCGCCAACCTCCTGAAGCCGGGGAGCGACCTGCTCATGGCGGCTCGCGCCTATCACGCCGAACAGAAGCACGTCGATCTGGACCGGCCCGCGCCGGTGGGCCCGGTGTCGTTCGGCGTGTCCTACGCCATGGCTAAGCAGTGGGCCAAGAACAACGGGTTGGGCGGGTCCCCGTTCGGGCGGGTCCGCCGGACAACGGTGACGAATGAGGGCCGCCCTCTGCAGCACACTCAGGGCACCCACGAGAGTATTTACGTACTGCCTGACAAGCGGGTCCAGCGTGCTTCTCGGCATGTCTTCGCAGACGGGGCCCGCGAGGCCCTTGAACAGGCTAGGGCTGTTGCGTTCGGCGGAAAGATCGCGGATGAGCCGGCCCCCGGGCATCAGGAGACCGCGACAGCGGACTGCGAGGACGAAGAGACCAGCCCCTGGCCAGCTCCTGCAGGCGGCTGCGGGGCGGATTTCCTGCTCTGCCTGGCCTGCCCCAACGCGCACGTCCATCCCGGGCACCACCCCCGGCTCGCCCACTTGCACCAGCAGATCTTGAGTTTGCTGTCCGCGACGGATGAGCGCACGTTCCGGAAACGCTGGAACGATCATCTGCTGCGTCTGGAAGACCTCCGCGACGACACGAAGGTGGGCCCGGCCGCCTGGGCGGCGGCTCTGGCCCGCGTCAGTGATGCCGATCGCACCGTTGTCCGGCTCCTGCTGAAGGAAGACCTCGCCCCGTGACCAGCCTCGCTGCCGAATACGACCCGTACATCCTGGCCATGCCGGGCCCGGACAGCCCGGTGGTGCTGCCCGAGTGGATCAGCCCCGGCAACACGCACTACAACGCCCGCTACCGGGAGCCCGTCTGGCCGCTTGCGCCTCTCATCGACAATCCCAGCACCAGCCTGCTGTCGATCTCCTGGAGGAACTGCCCAGCCCGTCTGCTCGAGGAGATGAAACTCGTGACCTGGACGATGCTCAACGGCCGGCTCCGGCCCACCTACCTCAAGGAGCGAGGGGCTCAGGCACGGGGCAGGACGTCCGCCTCGGACATGCGGGACACCTGCAACGAATGGATGCGGCTGGCACGCTGGCTGCACGAACGCCGCTTCACCAGCCTCGGGGACTGCACCGAAGAGGTGTGGCGGGCCTACATGTCCGAGCGTTGGAAGGACGGCGTCTCCCGCACCTACGCCGAGAAGATATGCGTCATCTTGTCCGATCTTTGGGCTTTCGACCTACTCAGCGCTCGCCCTGCGAACGTCACGCGGCCCCCGTGGGAGGAGGAGGGCGTCGATGACTTCCTCCCCGCGGCCGACGGCTCCGCGTCCGGAGAGAACAGCCGGGAACCACTGGACCCGCAGACCCTGAGCCCGTTGCTGGTCTGGGCGATCCGCTTCGTCGACGACTTCGCTGACGACATCCTCGCGGCCTGGGCCGAAAGGCGACGGCTGGTCGCCGTGGCCGCCACCAACACGAGTCGCCCGGAGGGACTGGAAGCTCTTGCGGAGCACCTGCTGCCGCTCATCCGGGCGGGTGCAGCACTACCCGCCGTCCGGATGCGCGGCAAGATGGCACTGGCCCGAACCTACATCGCCGCTGTCACCGGCGCGAGCCTTGGTCAGGTCGGCCGCTTCTCCGCACAGCACCGGCTCTCGGCCCTGACCAACGAGTCTCCCGGTCCGTCTCCTTTGCGCGTGCCGGTCACCGGGCGGATCAACGGAAAGCCTTGGCGCACGCACATGGACTTCGACGAGGCCCCTGAGCTGATGCGGCACCTGGGCACGGCCGCAGCGGTCATCTGCCTGTATTTGACTGGTATGCGCCCGCAGGAGGTGCAGGGCTTGCGGTCCGGCTGTTGTCCCGAGCCCGAGCCTGCGACCGACGGCACACGCGGTCGGCATCTGATCCGCGGCCGGCACTTCAAGAACGTCACCGACCACGACGGCAACCTCATCTCGGCGGGTGAGGAGCGCGGGGTCCCCTGGGTTGCTATCCACCCGGTCGTGCATGCCATCCGCGTCCTGGAACGGATGGTGCCTCCTGGCGAGCTCCTTTTGAGCGCTGCACACCACGACTTCATGCAGCAGCGCGGCCACCACGGGGCACTGAAACACGCGGGCCTGAGCACCCGGATCAAGGACTTCGTGGGCTGGGCGAACCAAGAAGCGCAGGTCCTGGGCTTGCCCGATCTGGCCATCCCCGAGGATCCACACGGGACCATCGGCTTGGCCCGGTTCCGGCGAACGCTGGCCTGGCATATCGCGCGGCGTCCCGGCGGGCTGGTCGCGCTCGCGATCCAGTACGGGCATATGCGGACAGTCCTGGATGCCCGAACTTCCAGCGGCTACGGTTCCCGCAGCCGTGGGGGTATCCATAGCGTGCTCGACGTCGAGACCGCCCTCGCCGCTGCGGACACCGCGGCCCGTCTGCGTGACCGCATAGCCGCCGGGGAGAATATCTCCGGTCCGGCAGCCAGGCGGGCTGTTACCGCCGCCGCGACGACGCCACGGTTCGAGGGCCGAATAGTTACCACGACGTTCGCGAGGAAGGCCGCCAAGTTCCTCGCCCGTGACGGCGTCGTGCTCTATGACAACCCGGACGCCTTCCTGATCTGCGCGTTCAAGCACGACAACGCGCTCTGTGAACCTGATCCGGGTGCCACCGCGCCGAGGCAGTACGCCTGTCAGTCCGGCTGCGGCAATACGGTCCGCACCGATACCCACGCCCGTCAGATGCGGGACCGGGCTGGCGAGATCGACCAGCTGGCCGCTGCGGCACCAGAGAAGATCGCCAAGCGTCTGCAGTTGAACGCCTCCAGGCTCCGTGCCACTGCCGACACCCATGACGCCACCGCCCAGACCGCCGAGGCTCTGACATGAACCAGCACGACCAGGAAGAACGCACCCGCATCCGCGAGGCAATGGACCGGCTTCTGGCAGGAAAGGCCGTCGCCTCCAACGGAAGCCTCACCGTCGTCGCTCTCGCCGCCGAGGCCGGCGTCCACCGGATGGCCCTGCTGAAGCGGCACGTGGATCTCAAGAACGAGTTCTACGAGCGGGTCCGATCGGAAGCCCATCAGGTCCCGGAGTCCGAAAGACGGCTCCGGAAAAGCGTCGTCGAGCTCAAGACGACCATCGCGAACCAGAACGCCGAGCTCAAAGAGCTTCGCGCTCTGGTGACCCTTTTGACCCTTGCCAGCGCGGTTCTCACGCAAGACAAGAAGGCGTCCATGGGGCAGGCCCAGGCTCCCGAGCTACCTGAGAACGTCGTGCCGTTCCGTCCGCCCACGGCCTGAGGCCACCGGCCCGCAGGTGACCGCCCAAGATCGAACAGATGGTTGAGCACAGAAGTCCGTACGTGATGGAGCACGAGGAAGTCGTACGCGCCCAGGGACGTCCACCGGCACTTCCCCCTCCTCGAGGAGGGGGAAGTACGCCTCAGGCCGCGATGCCGAGTTCGGTGCGGGTGCGGTGGATGAACTCGCGGACGGCCGGCTCGCGCCGCCAGGGGGCGAGGGCGGTGTTGAACTCGCGGACGTAGTCCTTGGCCCGGGAGGACTGAACGCGGGCGAGGATGTCGACGGAGCGGTGGCCCAGCTCGAGGCCGTGGTCGAGGTCGCGTGCCTGGAGGTGGGCGGTCCCCACGATCGCGAGCCGCATCCCGACCGACCGGGTGAAGACCCCGGACGGCATCGCGGCGGCCCGCTGGTTCCAGGCCAGTGACGCCTTCGGATTCTTCAGATCGCGGAAGACCTCGGCGGCATCCGCCGACAGGCGTGCGTGGTGATAGAAGTCGATCCAGGCAGGCTCGTCACCGGGGCTCTCGTCGGCCTGGCTGATGAGGTCCTCAGACGCGGACAGGGCCCGTGAGGCTGCTTTGGCATCCCTCTCGCGAGCATGGGCGCGGGCTTCGATGAGCTTGGTGAAGGCCAGGACACGCGGGGCGGCCTGGCCCTTCGCGCGTTCGAAGGCACCCTGGGCCATATCGACGGCCTCGGAGGGGAAGCCCCGCAGCAGGGACTGCATGGCCATCGTGGTCAGGACATAGCAGCCGAGCTGGACGTCTCCCCCGGCGCGGGCTAGGCGGAGGGCCTGGATGAAGTGCCGCTGGGCGACATCGTGCTGGCCGACGTCAAAGGCCGTCCACCCCGCGAGCCGCGATAGCTCGGACGTGACGGAGAACAGGTCCTTCCCGACTTTGTCGGTGAAGGAGCCCCGCAGCAGAGGGGCCGCCCGCTCTTGCAGGCAGACGGTGACGGAGTTTGCCTTCCAGTTCCCACCGCCGTATTTGGAGTCCCAGCGGCGGGCCTCGTCGGCCGCATCGCGGAGTTCGTCGAGGTCGGCGCGGCCGACTTGCTTGCCGCCGGCGAGGTCGGAGCCGTCGTCGGCGGGGGTGACCAGCCAGCGGGTCACGGGGGTGGTGAACGCGGACACGGCGAAGCCGGATCCGGTTAAGAAGTCGCGGCGGTTCACGAAACTCCAGAACGACGTGGCCACTCGGACCGCATCAGCACGGTCCCGCGGGAAATCCAACCCCACATCCGCGTCCGGTGTCTCCGCATCGCCCATACCGATTTCGCCAAGCGCCACCGGACGGCCGAGCCGCTCGGAGATCGCCTGTGCGAGGAACGTCGGCACCGGCCACTTGGGGATCATGCCGCGCTGGCACCAGTTCGCAATGGAGGTATGCGAGTAGTCCGTCTCCAGCCCTGCCTGCTGGGCGAGCTGGTTGACCCGCAGAGCCAGAGACTTGTGGCTCGCACCGCAGGTCTCGATGAGCCGGTCCAGGTCCGCGTTCGGCGGACGCTTCCGGCGGCTGGTCGACGCCACCCGAATCCCCTTTTCCACCAGGTCAGCAACATGGCTGCTGACGAGGAAACGCCACGAGGCCAGCCGCGTCGACTGGGCAGTCGTACGCATTCCGACAGGGCACGGGGAGGCCGTTCACCTCTCCGCGTCTGGAGCCACCGAGGGTATTGCCTCGCGGACCCTGGGTGAACCTGCTTTGCGAGTTGTGAGCCCCCCTGCGAGCCCTCCCTGGCATGGGCCGCCGGCGGGTGTGATGAGGACGCAGGCCACCGCCGGGACGCAGGAAGGGCTCCCGGTGGTGGCCGCCGCCAAGGCACCACGACTTCACGCTCGGGGGTGAACCAGATGTGCGGAATTGCAGGACTGGCCGGAGGCGACGCCGTCCGGCACGAGAAGACCGTCGCCGCGATGGGTGCCTCGCAGCACTACCGCGGCCCGGACGGCACCATGCACGCCGCCAGCAGCGACCGCCGGGCGGTGCTGGCCATGAACACGCTGCTGATCGTCGACCCGCAGGCCATGCCTGGCCCCTACCTCGACCGGACCACGGGGGTGCTGCTGGCCTTCAACGGCGAGATCTACAACTGGCGGCAGCAGGCCACCGCCTGGGGCATCGAGATCAGCGAGAGGGAGTCGGACGCCCACTTCCTGCTGCGGGCCTGGGCCAAGATCGGCCCGTCCTGCCTGGACGGCCTGGACGGCATGTTCGCCCTCGCTGTCTATGACCCCAGGGTCGCGAAGCTGTTCCTGGCCCGCGACCGGCTCGGGGAGAAGCCGCTCTACTGGCGGCTGGACGGCGGCCGGCTCGCCTTCGCCTCCGAGGTCACCACCCTTACCGGCTACGGCCCGGCTCCACTGGTCTTACGGCCCGAGGTCACCGCGATCGAGACCCCCGTCGGCGTCGACACCCCGTTCCAGGGAATCCAGCTGCTGGCCCCGGCCACGCTGCTGTCCTTCGACGTCACCACCGGCTCGATCGACCAGATGACCTGGTGGCACCTGGAGGACCGGTCCCCGTTCACCGGCACCTACGACGAAGCCCTGGCCAGGTTCTCGACGATCCTGGCCGAGCAGATCCCGCTCAGGTCGCCGGTCTGCGACTTCGCCCTCCTCCTCTCCGGCGGGCTGGACTCGGCGGTGCTGGCCTACCTGATGCGGCCCCCGGTCTGCGTCACCGTCCGCTACCCGGGCCAGGACCGCCTGGACGAGTCATCGACGGCCGCGGTCATCGCCCGGGACATCAAGGCCGAGCTGGTGGTGGTCGAGCCCGACCACGTCGACTTCACCACCGCTCTGCCGCACATGATGCGAGCCCTGGACTACCCGATGGGCAACGCCTCCACCTTCTCTGAGCACATGGCCTACCGAAAAATCTCCGACCTCGGCCTGCGGGTCGTGATCGGCGGGCTGGGCCCGGACGAGTTTCTGATGGGCTACGTCCGCCAGGCCCTAGTCCTCTTCGGCCCCGACGCCGTCCTGAACGCCGGGCTCGATGCCTACCGGCCACTGGCCGCCAAGCTCATGCACGCCGCCAACGAGCCCCTCGACCCGGCGGAGGCGGTCACCCGGCTGATCCTTCGCGGGCCCGACCCCGACGGCCGCCTCCGCAACCTCGCCGCCGACGCGATGGCCCGCGCGGGCGGTGACCTGGCCCGCGGCCTGACCCTGGCCGACCTGGCGACGGCCTGGAGGCCGCTGGTGATGACCAGCGACAAACTCGCCTCCGCCTACGCGCTCGAACGCCGTTCCCCCTACCTCGCCCGCGACCTGGTCGAGTTCTCATACCGCCTGCCGGTCGACTACAAGATCACAGACCCGGCCCAGGGCAAGCGGATCCTGCGGGACGCCGCCAAGGCCCTCGGCCTGCCCCGCGAGGTCTGGGCCAGCCGGGACAAGCTCGGCTTCGCCTCCCCAGTCCCCAGCTGGCTCAACGGCAACCTCGCGGCCTGGGCCGACACCCAGATCCGCATGGCCCTCACCGACGCCCCGCCCCCGTTCCGCCCCCTCCTCGAGGGGGGTTTGAAGCCCGGCGGCCGCTTCGACCGCACCCGCATGCAGGCCCTCATGGCAGCCGCCTGGTTTTCAGACCAGACGGTGAGGGCTACCGCATGATCCCCAACTCCGTTACTACGGTGAGGGGATGCACTCCGAGACCACCGCCACCGAGGAGCCGGCCGCCGCCCGCGGAGCCGTCGCGATCATCACCAATCGCCGCGGCGAACTCCTCCTCCACCTCCGCGACGACCTCCCCCACATCGCCTGGCCCGCCCACTGGAGCCTCCTGGGAGGCGGCTGCGACCCCGGCGAGAGTCCGGCCACCGCGATCGTCCGCGAACTCGACGAAGAAGCCGGACTCACCACCGACTCGCTGACCGAGCTGTTCGAGATCACCGACCACCGCGGCTCCGGGCAGATCATCACCTTCTTCGCAGCCCGCTGGGACGGCGACGAGACCCGTCTCCCGCTCTCCGAGGGCGTCAAGCTCCAGTTCTTCGCCCCCGAGCACCTCGACATCCTCACGGTCCCGCCCTACATCCGCGACGGGATCAACCGCTATCTGGCCGCCAGGCCCTCCTGACCACCCCGCCCTTCCGGGCGGGGCAAGGGTGGGGCGCCAACGGCGGCCCCACCCGAAGGGACGACCCCGCTCATGAAGATGACCGTCATCGGATGCGGCTACCTCGGCGCCACCCACGCCGCCTGCATGGCCGAACTCGGCCACGAGGTCCTGGGCATGGACTCCGACATCGACAAGGTCCACACCCTCAACTCCGGCCGGGCCCCGTTCTTCGAACGCGACCTCGACGGCCTCCTCGCCAAACACACCGCCCCCGGCCGGCTCCGCTTCACCGCCTCCTACGGCGAGGCCGCCGACTTCGCCGACCTGCACTTCATCGGGGTTGGCACCCCGCCGCAGACCGGCAGCGACGCCTACGACCTCACCCACCTCTTCGACGCCGTCCGCCGCCTGGCCCCCGGACTCACCCGGCCAGCCGTCGTCGCGGTCAAGTCCACCGTCCCGGTCGGCACCGCACCCCGCGTCGCCGAGATCCTGCACGAGTACGCGCCCGCCGGGGACCTCGTCGAGCTCGCCTGGAACCCCGAGTTCCTCCGCGAGTCCTTCGCGGTCGACGACACCCTCCGCCCCGACCGGCTCGTCCTCGGCTTCAACACCACCCACTCCTGGGCCGAGGCCCTGCTGCGGCAGGCGTTCGACAAGATCATCGAGTCGGGGACGCCGACGATCGTCACGGACTGGGCCACCGCCGAGCTCGCCAAGGGCGCCGCGAACTCCTACCTCGCCACCAAGATCTCCTTCGTCAACGCGATGGCCGAGGTCTGCGAAGCCTCCGGCGCCAACGTCGCCGAGCTCGCCGACATCCTCGGCCACGACCACCGCATCGGCCGCCACGGCATGCGGCCCGGCCTCGGCTTCGGCGGCGGATGCCTGCCCAAGGACCTCGCCGGGTTCATCCACCGCGCCGACGACCTCGACGCAGGTCAGGCCGTCGGCATCCTCCGCGAAGCCGCCGCCGTCAACGCCCGCCGCCGCCAGCGCGTGATCGACCTCGCCCACGAAGAACTCGGAGGCGACTTGCGGGGCAAGCGGATCACAGTCTGGGGCGCCGCTTTCAAGCCCGAGACCGACGACATCCGCGACTCGCCCGCCCTCGCCGTCGCCCAGGTCCTCCACGACCTCGGCGCCACCGTCACCGTTACCGACCCCAAGGCCCTCGACAACGCCCGCAAGCTCCACCCCGAACTCGACTACGTCGAGGACCCGATCGCCGCCGTCGATGACGCGGACCTCCTGCTGCACCTCACCGAGTGGCACCAGTTCTCCAACATCGACCCCAAGAGGCTCGTCGCCCGCACCAACAGCCCCAAGGTCATCGACGCCCGAGGCACCCTCAACACCGACCAGTGGCGCGAAGCCGGCTGGATCACCCTGGCTCTCGGCCGCGTCTGATCTGACGACCCCGATGTGGAAGGGACCGGCGCCTTGGGCGCCGGTCCCTTCCACATGGCGCTGGTCCTGGACAGATACGTGCACTGCGCGGACAGGAGGCAGCCAGACCGACACACGAGGATCAGGCTCTGCCGGTCCCAGCCTCCGGACCTGCCAGTTCGGGCTGGGCATCGGCATGCTGAGCGAGCGCTTCGAGCACGTCGGCGGTCGCGGCGAGGAGGCGCGCGAACTGCTCGTCGGGCTTCAGACCGTCGAGCCCGGCCCGGGTCAGGGTGGCCTTCCAGCCCCGGGTCCGGGCGTGGGCAGGTCCGCTGGAGCGCAGACCTTGAAGGACCCGCAGGGGGGCGGTGAGTACGTCAGGGTCTCCGCCGGTCGACTTCACCCAGGCTTCGAGGCAGTTGATGGTCTCAGCCTTGGGGTCGCCTCCTGGCAGGGACCGGATGGCCTTCACGTCGAGGTAGTCGATGACACCCTTGGCCAGTGTCAGGATCAGCGCGTCGGCCGCGCTCTGCTCGCTGCTGGTGGGCAGGTGGAGGCCCTCGAAGGCGATCCGATCCGCAGGGTCCCATTCTCTGTAGACCGCGCGGCCGACAAGTCGGGAGAGCGCCCTGCTGAACTGCTCGCGGCCCTCGAACAGGCGGCGCACAGTGTCAGGGGGACCGTCAACCCACTGCCCGAGGATGTCCCGACGGTGGCGGAGCTCGTCACGACCCCCTCTGGGGGGAACGTTGAAGCTGAGCCAGTGGTCCCGCTCCTCCCCGGGGAGCTTGCCTCCCAGATCTCCGAGCCAGGTCTCGATGAGGCCCTCCGGGTTCGTCCCCAGAGGCAAGCGCCACAGGTCCAGGCAGCTGACTTGGTCGCTCGAAACGCTGTAGCGGGAAGGCTCGGAGTTGTAGCGGTGCAGGACTTCCCGGCGGAAGTACACCCGGGTGAGGTAGTGCGGGGTCCCGCGATCCTCGAAGTAGGTGCTGAGTTTCCTGGGATCGCAGGTCGCGGTGACCTGCTCGCCCGTGGCAGGGTCGACCAGGATGGTGAACTCGGGAAACCGGTCGTCCCGGGGGTGAGGACGAGCCAGATCCGCCGGTTCGGCCGCAATGGGTAGCACGAGCTGCTTTCCAATCAGCCGCACGAAGCCGGGACGATCGGCAGATCGTAGGTCCCCGCTGTGGAATGCGAAGTGGCGTTGTTCCGTGCGGTCTACCGCCTCGATCGGTGGCTCCGGCACAGTGTCCAGCCGGCTGATCCGGTCGTGCTGGAGGACCAGGAGGCGTTCCCGGACGGCGAGGTACCGGCGAAGCGGGAGAGCCGCAACATCGATGCGCAGTTCGGTGTCGGTCCGGCGGATCCGGACCAGTTGGTGGTCGCGGCCGGCGTCGTCTAGGTAGTACCAGGATCCGTCCAGGCCCGGGATCGCGTCGAAGTACCAGAGGAAGGAGGGGGTGAACTCGACGCTGGGCTCAGCTCGGCCGTGGTGAGTACGGCGCTGGACAAAGAACTCCGACTGCTCATCGTGATCTTGGAGACCTTCGTTAAAGACCGTTCGGCGGCTCGGATACTCGGTGCTGATACCAGCGGAGCCGACGGCCCAGGCATTGAAGGTGTACTCGGACAGTGCGTGCGCACGCCCGGCGGGCCAGGTCAGGTAGCTGCTGATCGCCCAGTCGTGGTTTTCGTTCAGCGACACGCCGACGACCGTCACCCAGTCCGTGGGGGCAGGGTCGAGTGAGGCCACATATTCGTCGGGACGCGCATATGCGGGAAGGTCGTCACCGCTGCCACTGCTGTAGTTCATCGCCACGGATCGAGTCTAGGTGGGCGCGGTGACAAGGCACCTGGAGCTGGTATCCACTGGATCACGATGCCGACACCCGCGGAGAGTCCCGGCCGACCAGCACACCGTGAGTACCGCCCCACGCCGATGCGACACGCTTGTGCCAGATGTCCGGTCCTCATTGTCGACTTCAGCGAGTTGCCGCGGCCGATCGAGATCCGCAACAACCTTATCGACCGAATCCGAATCCGAACGCGATGGCTCGGCGATGTCGAGCAGCTATCTGTCAGCCGTACCGCCACAGAGGAAAAGATCGCTCAACTTGAATCGAGAAAGGCCTGGAAGGACTCACCCATCTTCCTCGGCACCCCCAGTTTCGACCGGTCGATTTCTCGGGACGCCGAGACTGGGGTCACCAAGCAGGCATGAAATCTTTACGGAGGACTGAAGGCCAATCACCCGAATGCGACTACTCTAATCGCTAAGCAGGCGAATTAGGTGTCGGAAGTCGCTATCCTTCTCTTTGAGCCCTTCGATGTCGATCTCGGCCACGCGGGCAAGCAGCTCGTTCGGCTTCATTCTTTTCGCTTCACGCTTAGAAGGAAAGCCCAGCCATCTCTCACTCCATGGTCCTGCAATGATCCCGTCCATTCGCCCCGCAGCGTACATTACGTTTTCAGGGAGCTTCTCGGTGGCGCTCTCCAAATCCGTGAAGATCATGACAGGTCCAACACGGGATTCCGCGGCAGCCACCGCAACGTTCGCAAGACCCATGGAGCCTTGCGACCGAATTACAAGCAACTTCCGCGTTCTGACGCCCCCAGCAATGAGATTCTGCGCGATTCCATGGATGAGCAACTCGTCGCGCATCCCCTCCGTTACTACTGTGAGAGGCTTGTCGCTAGGCTGAGGCTTGCCGTTAGGTTGAATCGTTGCAATGTAAGGAACGAACACCTCTCCCAACTCTGCGGCTAGTCGGAGTTTGTGCTGAAGAACTGTGCAGAACCCGTGTGTCGCAGCGGCGAAAACGTCATCGCGATCGAACAGGAGTACGTTCAAATTCTTGCCTACGCGCAGCGCGTCGATGGCGGCAGGGCCGTACTCCGACATGGAAATAAACACACCGATTGTTCCAGCGAGCTTGCCATCTACCTTTCCCTTAAACTGATAGATGGCGGAGGCGGGAACCTGCTCCTTCCACCACTTCGCCTCAAGTAGGTAGAAGCGTCCTTCATGCAGAAAGGAACCATCTATCTCTTCCCCTGGGGGGCGAAATGAAGTTCTCGGTATCATCCCCTCCACTGCGAGAAGCTTGTTCAGCCATTCTTCGAACTTGCGCCCCCGCACCTGTGGCGTCATTCCATGGTGGAGGTTGTCTAGGTTCTCTAGTTCTTCACGTGGCGTCACAGAGAGGAATCCTACGAGCCTTCTGAGTCAGACGGCAGGGTTGGTTCGGAGAAGACACGGTCCACGCGAATGCCGTCGCCCATGCGCCGGCCCGGCTGGAGGCCCTCGGGACGGCCGCCGGGCTCGACCGGGCCGCCCTGCACAGTCCGTTGGCGGCGGCGCTGACCCTGGTGGTCCACCTCGTACGGGACAGGGCCGGCCGGCGCCGAGGTGCACGTCCTGGAGCGGGACCCCGTGGGCTCGTGGTCACCGTGCCGGCGCTGCGCTGGGGTGCGCGCGGGTTCGTACGGGACCGGGGCTGGGAGCGGCTGCGGCCGCTGCTCGCGGGTGCCCGGTGAGCGCCGTGGCGGTGGTGCCGCTACCGGTGTGACGCCGAGACTGGAAACGATCTATTGAGGGGAGCTTCAGGCACCCTGATCAGGGAAGGACCAGTGGAGGTCGTCTAGATCTGTGTCAAGGTGCCAGGAGTGAAGGAGCCGTTTCCTGGACAGCTCGGCCAGGACGAAGGGGATCGACACGAGCGGCAAGCCCGAGCATCGTGCAAGTCGTTCCGCCTCTGCTGACGATCGTCGGGTGCCGAGGGCCGCGTGGGAGGCCAGGACGAGATAAACCAACTGCTCCTGGGTGTTCGCTTCCGCGCGCCTGGCGTGCGCCATCGTCCTCAGAGCCCAGTCCGCTGCGCTTCTGCGAGCTCGCCTGCCAGGATTCTGAAGCAGGACTACGTGGTCGAGTAGTTGGGCGTCCCAGGTGCTGCCGCCTCCTGGCTGGACCGTCGCCCATGCCGGCCTAAGCCAGCCCTCGTGTTCAAGTTCGCTCCAGCAGCTACGGGAGCGTCGCACCCCGGAAGAGCGAACCAGCCCGTACGGCAGCCGTACGGCTCCGAAGGTTGAGGCCCGAAAGGCGCACTGAAGGGCCAGTAGGCGAGCGCCCGCCCCTACCGCTGGGTCGAGGGCTGCGGCGATGTAATTGATCATGTCGCGCGTTCTGCGCCTATCAGCCGAGTCGCGTTGTCCTGAGTTCGATGTGCGCCGCCGACTGCGGCTTCCAGGGACAGGTGTTGGGGTCGGATGCGTGAGCGGTACTACGGCTCCTTGATCCATGGCTGAGGCGCACGCTCTACATGCGTCGGTCAGGTGCCACACCCGCCCGCCGCCGGCGCGTACTACGACGAGAACCAGGGAGCCCTCGCAGCCGCGGTGACGTCGATGCCACCGGCAGTTTTCTTCCCGGCAGCGACATGTCCTCAGATGCGGGAAGGCCGCGCCGCCTCGAGCGTGGTCTGCGAGGTGCGCAAGCGCCGCGGCCCGCCGATGCCCGGGCGCGCTTAGCGGCCCGCAGTGTGCGCATACCGCCGCCAGGTTTCCTGCCTCCGCCCGAATCGTGATCGTCCAGAGGCGGTCGACCTTGCTTACGGGATCGATCTTCATGGGTGTGGCCTCCTCGCGACAGTGGAATCCGAGTCCACCTGCTTCGCAGGTGGTCGACGGCCGCACACCGTAGTGCAGACCTCTGCACTGAGGCTCTGCGGTGCAGATCTGATCAAATAGGGCAGACCTCTGCACTGACACGGCGGGGTGCCGCACCATGCGATAGCCAGGTGACGACTCCTCCGCCAGCCCCGAACCTCAAGGCCCTGCACTTGGAGTTGTCGCGCCTCCGAGCTGCCCGTGGATGGACCTACGATCAGCTTGCCGAGCGCAGCGGCCTGGCCCGACGGACCCTTATTGAGATTGAACAGGGCCGTACGGTGGGGAGCATTCAAACGTGGCATCGCCTCGCGCACGCCCTTGGGACACCCATTGGCGAGATCTTCGAAGCTCTCTGCCATGGACACGAACCGCCCGCGCCCTCAATCGGTGGACCGCGCTGATCGCGGACTGAAGATTCACCCTTCTCGCCTCATGTTTGCGTACCTACGTACAGAATGCGGATGTCTGGTCGAATTGGTGCATCCGAAGGCCGTACGCTACGGCTGCATGGCGGGTTCATGGGATGTATGGCAGCCACTCTCGCGTGTGTGAGCACCTTCGAATCAGCGGGTACCCCCGCCGGCCGGAAGCCTTGGTACCTGACCTCGGCAGATGTGCGGTCTGCCGTCTGCCCCACCTGTGATGCGGCCCGACAAACACCCTGCGTAGATCTGCGCAACAAACCGATCCCCGTTCTTCATCGTGGCCGGACTATGCGCTACCTCGATATCCGGTTCGGGGTTACGCCGTCACCTCGAGCGACTCCAGACAGTGAGCCACAGCCGCAAACGCCGCGCCTGGTCGGGCCTGGCCTGCGCGCGCTACGACCATCCTGTCCCGAGCCCTGGCGCCTTCCGCTGCACGAGCTGGCCGACCAGATCGCTTTTTCATTTCTGGACTACGCCAAGGTGGCAGTGGCCGAAGCGTGTGGACTCGAACGCACCGGTCTGACCGATCTGCTCTACGGTGACGACCGCATCCGACCATCCATCGACGCGCTCACGTACGCGCGCCATCGCCTGCAGCTTCGCAGGGAAGAGCACCACCTGGCCGGCCGATGGGGGGATGATCAATATGAGCACTGGAGATGGCAGTGCGACGCGGTAACTCGTCGCCTCAAGGAGGCCAACACCGAGCTGCAGCGCCAGCGTGACAGGGACCTCAGGCTTCACGGGCTGACCATCGACCATGTAGCGACGGACGATCCGCGTGAACAGGCCCATCGGTGGCTGGCGCAGTACCTCCGCGCGGAATTCAGTGAACTCTTCGTGCGAATCGCCGCGGAAGGCGGCGCACCGCCTCGCGTGCTCACTCCAGCGCGATCTCCTGAGGAAACCATCACCCGTGCATATGACAGGGGCCTGCTGGTTGCCCCGGTTACCCCAGAAGTCGAACGACTGCGCTCATGCGACGACGCGGAGTTCCGACGTCGTGTGCTCAATGACGCAGGTCGTCAGAACGATCGCGATGACATCCTCGCGCATCCGCTGCTCCTGCATCGGTGGCACCGCCAGCTACGGGTACTCCAGGATCAGGTCGCTCCCAGCGCGAGGGCAAGCTCGCCGCGTGGGCTTGACCCGCTTCCCTGGCGGAAGGTCGGGCTGGAGACCGCGGAGGAACTCTCAAGGCTCATGGCCCGGCGCACGCTCTTTGCTGTCCTGCTCCAGCGGTCGGATGAGAACCGGCATCTACGCAACCAGGTCGCCGATGCGATTGTCATCGCTGAAGCCTGCTCTCCAGACACGCCGGTGCTGAGGGAAGCCACTACGTCTGCGCGAGCCGAACTCGTCCGGCGTCATCCTGCCCTCTACCGGCTGATTCGGGATGTACTAGAACCGCACCTGACCAGATACGGACGGTTGAAGGACTGCTCACCCGAGCGGCGGCGGGTGCTCCGTTCCGAAGTCATGAAGACGCTTGACCAACGGCAGGCGTCTTCGGTGGGTGAATGACTGCCGCTCGAGTGGCCGGGACTCGATGGAATCGCCGGGACGCCGTCAGGCGCGAGTGAAGGTTGTTGCTCGGTGTCGTTGGACCCGTCGTGACGATGAGTGCGGATGATGGGAGGTGCTGGCAAGTACACCGGTACGGCCTCAGGCGGATCAGCGCCCTGGCGCCGAGGGCCGTTCGGCGAGAGTCCGGCCCGGCCCAGCCCCGGAGCCGGCAGCGCCCTGGCCTGTTCGAGGTACTTGATCGATCGATTTCAGACCGCAGGGTCAGGGATGTCCGAGAACGGCGTATCACCCGGCGCAATGCAGTTGCTAACTTCCTGGTCAACGCCGGTCGTGACCCTTGAACGCGCACGTCGCGTGGCTTGAATTTCGCTCAAGCATGAGGACTTGCCAGGGCGGCCGAGCCGGGGAACACTGCCGGGCCCGGCCAGGCAGGACGGGGACACAAGGCCGTACCTCATAAGGGAACACGGTCAGGGCCCCTGCGGCCGCCAGCTGCGCTGTGAACGGAGCCCTCCGAGGCGCGGCCCTCCTGGCGCCTTAGGCGTTGGGGTGCCCCGATCGGGAGAGAGCCGGACGGCCACGCGACATTGCATTGGGTTTGTTTGCACTGCATGAGCGGCATGCTGGGGTGTGGGGCGAGACGGCGAGGGGGACGGGTGTCGGACATGCAGGAGCGGCCAGCAGCGGCCGCAGGGGAGCGGCCGCTGACGGTACTGCCCCACACGCTGCGCATGGCGCCGATGCCAACGCCGAAGCAGATGGTCCCCTTCTACGACCCAGAGCAGTTCGAAGAGTTCGTCAAGGAATGGGTCCCGGCTCTCGACTCGCAGTACGTCCTGGTCGAACGCCATGGCGGTGCAGGGGACCACGGGATCGATGTCGCCGGCTACATGTCACCCGCGAGGCTGGAGGGTGCCTGGCACAACTACCAGTGCAAGCGGTACGCCGCCGCTCTCACCTGGGCCACCGCGGCCACAGAGATGCGCAAGATGTTCGTGGCCGCGGCCGCCAAGCACTTCACCGTCCCGACGCGCTACGTGTTCGCGGCCCCCAACATCTCCCGTAGCCTGCCACGCCAGCTCGCGTCACCGACCCAGAGCCGCGCCAGGTTCGTCGCGGAGCTGGCCACGACCACGGACAAGTTCTTCACGGCACTGACCGGTGAAGAACGCGAGGCGGTCACGGAGCTGGCGAAGGCCACCGACTTCTCCATCTTCGAGTGCATCGACCTCGACGAGATGCTCGACCTGCACCGCACAACCCCTCATTGGGCCGACCGGTTTCCCCACGCCCAGCTCCCCCAGGGCCCGCAGAAAATGATCCCGCCCCAGCAGCACCAGGAGGCGGAGACCCGCTACGTCCAGCACCTCCTGGACGTCTACCGCGAGCGCTACCCCGACACGATCACCACCCTTGAGCACGTAGCCGACGTCCCAAAAGCACAGCTGCACCTGAACCGGCAGCGGGAGGCGTTCTACACCGCCGAGGCCATCCGCGTCTTCGCCCGCGACTCCACAACGCCGGCCTACTTCGAAAAACTGAAGGACGACGTGTACGACATCGTCGTCGAGGTGGCGGAGAAGACCTACCCGAACGGCTGGGAACGACACGGTGCGGTCATGGAAGCCGCCGGAACCGTACAGGTGACCCAGACCGTCCTCTCCCCCTACGTTGAGCCCAAGACACGTAAGGGGATCTGCCACCATCTGGCGAGCGAGGACCGTCTGATCTGGTGCGAGAAGGGAGAGGAATGAACCCGCTCAACAGCCCGCTGGAGGTCGGAGTGCGCGCTCTCACCCTCCTCGCCGAGACCTACCCCGAGCCGCTGGACCTGGCCCAGCTCGTCGTCCTGGACCACGCCCTGCTCCACAGCGGCGAGTTCGACGGCCCTCCCAGCCTCCACCCCGACCTTCCCGCGCGGGCCGGGGAGATCGGGATGAAGCGAACCGTGCTGGAGCAGGCCCTGCTGGTGCTGATCCGAGCGGGCCTGGCCGGAGTGGAGAACTGCAGCGAGGGCCTGATGTACAAAGCCACCGACCGCGGCCCGGTATTCGTCGACGTCCTCGAGGCTCCATACGCCGATTCCCTGCGCCGACGCGCCGAGTGGGCCGTGCACCACTACTTCCCCGGAACGGACTCTCGTACCGCCACCCGGGACATCGTCAACCGTGCGGCTGACACTCTCGCCTGGGCGGAGTCTGTACATGAGTGAGCTGCGACTGACCCACCTCACCTATGCGGGGTCCAGCAGGCCGGTGGCGAGCGTGGAGTTCGACGCCGCGCTGACTTTGATCTACGGCGCCTCGGACACCGGCAAGTCATTTATCGCTGAGTCGATCGAGTACATGCTGGGCGGCCGCGGGAACCTGGAACTGGTTCCGGAGGCCGATGGCTACAGCCAGATCCTTCTCGGCCTGCAGCTGCCGGACGGCAGTCCCCTGACTCTGGTTCGGGTACCGGGCAAAGGCACCATCCACATCCACCGCGAAGACCTGCGCTCTCTGGTGACCCGGCCCGCCGATGCCGACGTCACCGCGGCCCACACGGCACGCAGCAGGAACAGCCTCTCCCTGTTTCTGCTCACCGAACTCGGGCTGGAGGGGCTCAGGCTCCGCAAGAATGACGCTGGCGGAACCCGCGAGCTGACCTTGAACGACCTCGTGCACCTCTCGGTTGTTCCCGAAACCCGCATGGTCGATCCTCTCTCCCCGGTCCTCCACTCAAGCGCAACGAGCGGCAAGACCGTGGCAGCCTCCGTCATGAGGCTCCTGCTGACTGGCGAAGGCGACCCGGACGTCGACACCGGCCCGAACGCGGGGCAGCGCCGAGTTAACAAGGGCAAGATCAACCTGCTCGATCAGATCATCATCGATCTGCAGAACAAGCTGACGACCAATGAGAACGTCAGTGAGCTCCGCGCCCGGCAGGTACGCCTACAGACCTCCATCGACGAGCACTCCACGACACTGCGGGTGATCACCGATCGCCACCTGGACGCCGTCACTGCACGGATGAAGGCAGCCGACGAACTCGCCGGCCTTGAAGCGCGGCTCACGGAGGTCGGTGATCTCGTCACCAGATTCGAGCTCCTCGAAGCCCAGTACCGATCTGACCTGGCCCGCCTGGAGATGGTGACCGAAGCGGGCACCCTCCTGGGCTACTTCCAGGTCGGCACTTGCGTCTTCTGCGGAGCCGAGCCCGAGCACCAAAACCCGGACCATGGAGAGCACGAGACCACCCAGCTGCACGTCGCGGTCCAAAGCGAGACGGCCAAGACCAGCGCCCTGCTCGCTGACCTTCTACCCACGATCGAAGACCTGCGTGCACAGTTCGGCGACCTGAGCGCCCGCAGAGCCTCTCTCCTGCAAGAAGCGGCTCGCGCTGATCAACAGATCACCTCAACGCAGGAGCTGATGGCACCCATGCGCGAGCGCATGGACGAGAGCCTTCAGGCCCGCTCCGCCATCGAGCGGGCCCTGGAACTCCACCAGCGGATCGACGAACTGGAGGAGCGGCGCTCACGCCTGGACGGGGAAGGAGCGGTGCCCTCGCAACGCCCCGCCGAATACATTCCCAACCGAGACCTCACCGCCTTCGAGGGTGTGCTGCGCCGGACGCTGGAGACGTGGAAGGTTCCCTCCGTTCAGTTCCCGGAGTACGACCAGTACGCCCTGGACATCCGCGCCGGAGGCCGTACCCGGGCCGGGCGCGGCAAGGGCGTCCGGTCGGTGCTGCACTCGGCGTTCACCACCGCATTGGCACGGTTCTGCTTCGACAACGGCCGGCCGCACCCGGGCTTCGTCGTCCTGGACTCGCCGGTGGTGACCTACCGGGACCCAATCAGCGATGACCCCGTCGGCGAGGACGTCGACATGACCTCGAACGTCGTGGACCACTTCTACCGGAACATGCTCGCCTTCCCCGGACAGGCCATCATCATTGAGAACGGCGACCCGCCGGTCGACGTGATTTCTCAGGCCCTCACCTACCGCTTCGCCGGGGCAGACTCGGGCAGGTCCGGATTCTTCCCCGAACCTGCCCCGCGGGGCTGAGTGCGAGGTCTCGCTCACGGGCGCAAGCCGGGGCCGCACTGCGACCACGCCAGCCACAAGGCCCAAGGCAGCACGATCCGCCGCTACATCATCTGGCGGAACAAGCACGCCGCCGACGAATACCTCCGCAGGGTCGTGGCCAGTGCCAACGCCGCCTGACCGGCCGCTACCCGAACGAGCCGTCGGCTCGACCGGCGAAGCTCTCACAGGCTATTCACTCAGCGGAGCAGGTGAGAGAGACACTGATTCCGATTCCGGCTCCCGCCAATTGGCGTCGTCAAGTCCATCTCTCTCTGAGAGGGAGGCAGTGGGTGCCAGCGTCGAAATCGGCTCAGAATCAAGCAAGGAATATTGTGACATGCCGCGGATTACATCCAGGACCTGCAGCAATGGAAAGCCCCTTCGGGCCTCAAGTTCCTTGACAATATAGCGATCCTCGGCATCTGGGAGATCGACCTGCGCTGGAGTCGCGGCATCACTCCTGAGGAACGCACGGACAAGGAAGAAGCTCTTATAGAAGAGCTCCATGAACGCCGAGTCGTACGGCAGTGGAAGGCGAATGAGATTGAGCTTTTCATCCTTCCGCGGCACGTCCCTATTATTGGCTTTCGGGTAAATCCCGATTCGAAGTCCTTCGGCACCCTCTAGGGCTCCTGGCCGCACCTTCACGGTCGTGCCGACCCACTTGTCAACCTGAGGATTTCCGACGAACAGGTCGGCCTTCCAGAGTCCATTGATTGATCTGGGGAGTGATTCTCTGACATCGCTCCGATGGAATGCCCTAAAGATCTCCGGAATGTATCGCTTGAGCTTTGGGGGGCGCCCACGGTTTCCCACATAGATCAGCGATTCGTCGGTCAGCGAGTTCTGAACCGTCTCCAGAATGGGAATCCTCCCCTCCTTCTCTGGGCCGAAGAGAATCGAACTGGCGCCTCCTGGGATTCCACAGAACCCTTCGAGGACCTCGCTTGCCATCGGCCAGATCAGGTTGTTTCTGTTCCCGATAGCCTCGTGTACGGCCAATTCGAAGCAGATGCCCGCGTCTCCATCCCCCTCGCGGAACTCCCGTGCGAGGTCACGTAGCGTCCAATTTTCGTAACCCCCCAGGCGCTCCACGCGATCCATGGCAACCGAATACAGGATCGCCTCGAAGACGGGTGCCACCATCGCGAACTTAGCCATGACGGCGTCGGAGATATCCTCCTGCTGAAAGCTCTTCAGAACACGCATGGAGTAAGCATCCCAGGTCGGCCAACCGTACGGGCCAGTACGATCCGAGTTCGTAGGCGGGCAGCAGGCGAGCACTGCACCGCCACGGCCGAACGTCGCCAATGGTGCGGCCGAGAGTGACTTACCCCACCGCCTGATCCGCGAGACAGGTACTGACCGTGCCTCATGTGCCGTCTATGACAGCTGCGCTGTGACCTGCAGTGATACCCGCTAGACGTTCGACTGGGAAGTGGCTTCCAGAGTGCGGTGCTGGGTTGTCAGGAGACGGCGGACAGTCTGTGCCACCAGTGGCTGCAGCCGCCAGAGCAGAAGCGCTCGCGCCGCCGTGCGTCGGCGATCGTGATTACTGCGATCAGCAGCCTGAACGCCTTGCGGCGTTCGTCGAGGGGTATGAGACCGGCGATCTTCCCCAGTTGCTCGTCGATCCGGCCTCGTGAGATCAGCACTGCGGGCGTATGCGTCGGGCGCAGCCCGGAACGGCGGATGCTCTCCGGTGCATCCTCAGCGACAGCGCGCGCCTGGACGCAGTGATGGCGCAGGAAGAGCAGCACTTCGGACTGCTCTTCCTGGCTGAGGCCGTCGAACCATTCGATGCCCTCTGACATCGGTCGCAGCCCCTGCGCGAGCTCGTTGAGCAGGACGTCGCGTTCGTTCATGACTGCCTCCCTCGGGACGGACGCCGCTCCGCGGCGATGATCAGGATTCCGAGCAGCACCGCCAGATCGGCCGCACCTTCGACGTCGTCGGCCCAGCGGGTGGTCTCCAGTGGGCGAACCTGGTCGAGTAGGACGCCTTCCCGCGCCAGGACGAAGGCCAACGCCAGCATGGCCGCGCGGGCGTTGCCGTCCTCGAACGGATGGAAGAAGAGGACGTCGAGGTGGGCCCTGGCAGCACGTGAGGGGAGAGGCAGATTCGGTTGAACGCTCTCGGACAGACAGTGCTCGAACAGCGCCTGCGTATCGGGGGCAAGACCGTAGCGCTCCCGTCCGCCCTTCGCGAAGGCCGGCATCGTGCGGAAACCGACCAGGTCGTGGCCCAGTGCAGCCCGCTGCCACTTAGCCATGAGGGCGAAGGTCAGCGGCCTGCCTTGCTCCGCGTCGGCGAAGGCCACGTCGAGGGCGGTCAGGACCCGCGCGGTTCCCTCGCTGTCACGTCCGCCTCGCGTTGCCGTGAAGAAGTTCTGGAAGCCGTCGCGGGCCGGCGCTCCGGAGGCGAGGCATGCGCCGGGCCAGGATGGCCAGGAGATCTCCGGCCGGATGAGCAGCCAGTCGGCGAGGCTGTCCTTCGGTTGGCCGGGCCCGGAAGTCATCTGATTCCGTCCACGCCTCCGGCGAACCGCGAGCTCACGGCGTCGACCACCGGAACTTCAGGGGCGATCCAGCTGTCGAACCGGCCGCCGACCGCGTCCTTGACGATTTCCTCGGCCCGGCCCTCGTCGATGCCGTTGTAGGCGAGGAACCATCGGAGGACTTGCATGCAGTGCCCGTACCAGCCGCTCTCGGCCTGGGTGCGGTCAGCCACCACGGTGACCAGGCGGGTGCATGCTCTCTCCCAGTACCAATGGTCCGCCGAAGTCACCGCAGTGTTCCTCGGCGGAGCCAGGTTCACGAACCGTTCCGCCAGGTCCTCCAGCCAGCCGCGCCATTCCTGAAGAGCCTCAACGACCAGAGGGGCAGTCGCATCCGGGGTCGTCACAGAGTCGGATGAACAGCACCACGCCTCGACGACACCTCCGTCGACGTCACCCTCGCCGACCGACCAGTTCCATCCGCAAGCCCATCGGCCGTACCGGCCTGCCAGGAACTCGGTGACGGGATCCAGCGAACGCCAGCGATCCTCGCGAGCGACCTCAGCGCTGGGCAGCAAGGGCGCGACAAGGCTCGCCAGCTCGTCCGCCGTATCGTCGTTCATCTCGAACGGATGTCGAGCCGGATCCACATCTGCCCACGTCAGGGTGCGTGCCCACAGTTCACTCACCGTCCCACTCTGCCTTGCGTAGCCGCCCTGACTCCACTTCATATCGAGCGGCTGCCCCATCAGCGGGAAACGATCTTCGGTCAACTGGGAAGCGATCTTCAACCGCTTCTGTTTCACCTGGTCAGAGAGACTCGTGAACAGCCGCAGCGGGGTCTGGTCCCGGGCAGTGAGCTGACCGGCGAGCCCGGCCGCGCCGACGCGCTGGCGAGGTCGGTCAGCTTGTGGGGCAAGGCGGGAAGCGCAGCGTTGGGCGGCGAGTCGCACACGGTGGCGTAGGCGCCGCCGAAGACTGCGGCTCCGAGGGTGTCGCCGAGCTGCCGGGTGGAACCGTTGATCTCGGACCCGACGCCGGGCCTATCGGCTGCGGCGGCTCCCCCGAGGGATTCGGCCGCGGGTAGGGAGGTAAGTCTGGTCCTTCTGCTCCCGGCGGCGAAGACGCCGTGCGAGAGCGACGGCCCGAGGCAGTTCCTCCTCTGGTACGCCGAACTCCGCGGCCAGCAGCGTCCGCGAAGCCGGGTCAGGCAGCCACTCGTGGTTCTCCCACCGCGAGCCCGCGCCCTGTTCCAGCAGGTACCCCCGCCTCGTCGCCGCGATTGAGCGCTCTGCTCGGCGGGAAGATCCGAGCAGAGCGCGTCACCGGCAAGGCCCTCACTCAGGAAGTGACTGCGCCGGCGGCACCGACCGGGTACTCAGTGAGGCGCTCGCGGATTTGTGAAGGCAGGAGGCCATAGCGCTGGAACGTCGTAGCGATGAACGGTGTGAGCCCAGCGGCGTCACGGCCTGTCCGACCCGCGAGGAGTTCCTCCCAGGCGTGTTGGACGTCTTGGCCAATCTCCCAGATGGTTTCCGGATGGACGAGGTATGCGTGATCTTCGGCGCCGATAGCACCTGTCGGGTCGACGGCAGGCTTTGGGGAGATGAGGGCAGTGAAGCTGCCGTCCGGGATGACCTGGTGTTTGCGGTCGCTCTTGAGGATTCGGAGTTGGTCGTTGACCTGGCGGATGTCCTTATGGGCCATGACGCCGTCGGGCTCCTGGTCGGACTTGGCCTCGACTACGGCCCACAGGTGATTGCCCCAGCACCAGGTGGAGTCGCAGCGGCCGGTGCCGGACGGCTTGTTCGCTTCTGCGCCAAGGAAGATCCCGAGCTGGGTGAGGGCGGGCTCGTAGGCCGACGCTGCGGTCTCCTTGAGCCCCTCGATCATGCTCCCCAAGCGGTTGTCGAGTTGGCCGGGGGCGATCTTCTGCAGGAGGTTCATGGCAGTAGCCACGGCCTGGTCGTCATGGGCGGGCAGGGCGGGCGCCTCCATGGCGGGCAGGAGCGGCATGTACCTCGCCCATGTGCCCTCGGCGGTTTGCTCTGCCTGCCGAATCAGGGCACGAGCATTCGCGAGACTACCGCTGGCAGCAGGTGCACCGTTAGAGGCAGCGCGGTAGGCCCAGATCCCGGCCAGGTAGAGCCAGAACCCGCGGTATCCCTTGGTGGTGGCGCCGCCGAAGGAGAGTGCTTGTGTGACCTGTTGGGCTTTAGCGCTGGCGTCCTGCCATCGGCCCTGCCCGGCGAGTGCGCATGCCTGGATCTCAGCGGGAACCGCGGAGAAGAGAATCTCGCTGCCATCTGGCAGTTTGCGGACGGCCTCGGCACGTAGCTGGGCAACAATCGGCTCACCGCTCTCGCGCCAGGTGTCGTCAGTCTCCTGAGATAGGAAGGCCGACACGTTCTCCAAGATCTCAGCCTGAGTGGTATTGGTGCTGTTCTCCACCCCGAAGTTGATCTCAGCCTGCAGTTCGGCTGACAGAGCTGTCAGATTCTCCTGGCGGAGCAGGTACTTCGTGAGGTCCCCGAGAACGACGACGACCGCCCAGTCCGACGAACCACGGGTACAGCGACCGACACCTTGAACGACACGGGTGCGAACCCGCTCCGACAAAGCGGCGCCCGCGCGAACCCGACTCGACAGGAACCGCTCCTGCAGATGGTCGCGGTCGGGAACGTTCTCGATGACCTCCAGACGGCAGCCGTGGTCGGGCAGGTCAAGGCCGTCATAGCGGCTGGCCAGCGCACATACCGCGTTCTGCTGAGCAACGAACGGGCCCATCCCGTGAGCGACGTCGTCGATGGTGAGCAGCGGCCATGCCGGTTGACGGACGCTGCCAGCAGTGCGCACAGCGGTTGTCCTGTCCGGCGCTAGCACAAGAGCTTTGCCGGCCAGCTTGACGATCTCCTTGGTCAGCTCGTTGGAGTCGCCGCCGTTGAGGAGACCTGGAAAGACGAAGAACCGCCGGCCAGAACGAGGCTCGGGCGCTGTCTCGGGCAAGCCCAGCCGCTTGATGCCGGTACGCCCGAATGCACGCTCAAGCTCGCCCGCTGCGCCCAGCGTGGCCGACAGGTACAGGCGCTGGCTAGCCTCAGAGAACAAGGTGTTCTCGCGAGTGGGCGGGATAAGTGGGCGGATCTGGATGCTGCTGTGTGTGACGTAGACGAGGCACGAGGCCAGCACATCCCGGATCATGGCGTAGCGGAAACACCATGGTGAGCCGGTCTGGGACAAAGTGCGGGAAAGCCGCTCGGGCATCTGATCGTGACGGGCGGGCACGATGAACTGGACGGCGTTGTGATGACCGGACTCGGCCTCAGGCCTGAGTAGCCGCTGGGCCACTATGCCGTCCAGGGCTGGGGTCAGAATCTCCAGAAGCTTGACGTAGAGGTCGGGATTCGGTGAATCGCCGCCCCACCGGTCAACGGTGACGCTGTACTGGTTCGCGACGTACTGCTCACCGTTGTGTGCGTCATCGAAGATCAGGAGCTGGGGTGGGGCAAGCTTCGGGCTGCTGTTGAACACGGTGGTGTAGGTCGTGATGGCGACTGCCTTGCCCGACACGTAACGCGCATCGTCCGAAGGGTCCCATGCAGTGTGGGAGCCCGTCAGAGTCACAGCGGGAATGCCCTCCCGGTCTGCCGCTGCCGCGACCTGCTTGGTCAGCTGTTCTGTCGGACAGGCGTACACCACCCGCTCCTTGCGCGTGCGCCTCCGCCATTCCGCGATCACCAACGCCGGGATTGTCTTGCCAGTGCCTGTAGGTAGCTCCAGTGCAAGATCGGCGGTAGCGACGTGGCTGTCGGCTGCGTAGCGGCGCAGCAAGTCACCCTGGTGCACCAGCAGGCCCGGCACGGCACCGGATTTGCGGGGCAGATCTGGATACAACGCCTCGGGCGTCGGGTACTTCGTTGCCCCCGTTGCGCCCCCCTTGAATGCCACCACGTCCCCCTTCTGTTCACACCAATGTGGCCACTGACGGTAGCGGCACTGCCCCGCCAACCGGGACGTTTATCCGTCAACTGAGCCGGGTCCCGTTGATCGCCCCCGGGCCCCTCACCGCCACCGGCCTGCCTGGCCCCCCAGGGGCCGACGGGACTGGCGGGATCGGATTTCCTTGGACCTGCTGCACGCGAGGCTCTCCACGGCCGCCAAGGGCCTTCATGGGGCCACTCAGACCGCCACTCCGGCCAGCCGCGCCCTCCACCGCAACCCTGACATCGAGAGGTCAGAACCTGAACACAAGAACTTGACAGGGAACACCACGGCCGCACGCACCCGGTCCCGGCTCTCGACGAGGGTCTTGTCCGGCAGCCCCACCAGCGTGAAGGCCGCGACCCCGGGCTCCAGGTCGGCCTGGACCTCGACCACCACGCCGTCGACGCCGACCAGGGCCACGGAGCAGGCCCGTGCGAACCCCATCAGGCCACCCCCCTGACGTGTTCCACCAGGGGCGCGCCGCGCCGCGGCAGCAGGACACCGACGAGGTCGATACGGACCCCGCCCGGCGGTGGTCCGCCGTGGTCGGCGAGCCAGCGTCCGGCGAGCCGCCTCAGCCGGTCCGCCTTCGCGGCCCGCACGGCCGCCATCGGATGCTCGAAGTCACCCGCGCGCCGCGTCTTGACCTCGCACACGACGAGGGCGTCCCCGTCGCGCGCGACGATGTCGATCTCCCCGGCGCGGCACCGCCAGTTCCGTGCGAGGACGGTCATCCCGGCCTCGGTCAGCCGCCGTGCCGCGAGCTCCTCGCCGTACCGCCCCAATGCCTGTCGTGCCACGCTCTTCGCGTCCATCCGGCACCACCTCCGGCACCGACGGTCCCGCGTCCCCGCCCACCGTGTGGATCTTGGTGGACAACCGGGCCGTTGTGGACGGAGCCCTCACCCTTCCGGGTGAGGCGGCTCAGCTCCCGGGCAGTTCGAGGTCGCTCTTGTTGAGCTCCTCGATGTTCACGTCCTTGAAGGTCAGCACCCGTACCTGCTTCACGAAGCGAGCCGGCCGGTACATGTCCCAGACCCAGGCGTCGGCCATGGAGACCTCGAAGAACACCTCGCCCTGGACGGAGTGCACCTGCATCTCGTAGTCGTTGGTGAGGTAGAAACGACGTTCGGTCTCGATCACATACTTGAACAGCCCGACGACGTCGCGGTACTCCCGATAGAGCTTCAGCTCCATCTCGGTCTCGTACTTTTCGAGGTCCTCGGCACTCATGGCATGTTCCCCTTCAGCCGTGCGTCCCCCTATTGTGCGCCAGCGCCCCGCGCCCCCTGAACGATTTCCGGGGCCAGGACCACCGGCGCACCCGGAGGACCGTCGTCGAGCAGCGTGCGGAGCAGCTCGGCGAGTCTGGTCGGGTACACCGTCTCACGTGCCGCGAGAAGTTCCTCGGAGGTCCACCACCTGGCTCCGGTGACGCTGCGCCGCTCCAGCTCGGTCAGGCCGCCCATGCAGGTCGTGGTGCGGCTGGTCCGGGCCAGGAAGTACCACTCGTCCTGCTCCCAGCGGCGGCCGTCGAAGGGGAAGGAGCAGAAGCGGTGCCACAGCACGGGACCCAGCTCCACCTCGGTGATCCCGGTCTCCTCGGCCAGCTCGCGCAGCGCGGCCTGCTCGCGGGTCTCGGTCCCCTCCAGCCCGCCGCCGGGGGTGAACCACCAGTCGTCCGAGGGGTCGGCCGGTTCGAATCCGTGCAGGAGCAGGATCCGGTCCGCCGGGTCCAGCAGGATCACCCGGGACACCTGCCGCGGGCCGTGACCGCCCACCGGTTCAGGAGGCACCGGCCCGCTCCCGTCGCCCGCGCCCCAGGATCCGTACGAGGGGCCCGTACGCGGCCCCCAGCACCACCAGCGCGGCCCCGGCCACCACGGCCGTCATCTGGAGCCGGAGCGGCCCGTGCCCGGAGATCCCGCCGGGCAGGGCCGCGTACGTCCTCGGCCGCTCCAGCATCGTCACGGACGGCCAGGCCAGGGCGTCGACGCGGGCGCTGACGGCCGACCGGGGCACGGTGCCCTGCCCTGCCTCCTGGAGGTGGGCGCGCGAGTCCAGCGAGGCGGCACGGCGGTCGCCCAGCAGGAAAAGGTTCTCCTCGGGGACCGTCACCTCGAAGGGGGTCCCGGGGGGCGGTGCCTGCCCGGGCGGCATGGCCAGGCCCGAGTCCGGCCGGCTGGTGTCGGCGTAGGGCTCGTCCAGCGGTGTGCCGTTCACGGTCAGCTCGCCGCCCGCGCCGCAGCACTTGACGGTGTCGCCGCCGACGCCGACGACCCGCTTGACCATGGGCAGATCGCTCCACATGGAATCAGTAAAGATGACGACGTCCCCACGGCGCACCTCACCACCGTCGATGCGCTGCGCGAGCACCCGGTCGCCCGGCCGCACCGTCGGCATCATCGAGTCGGTCGGGACCGTGTAGGGCCGGTAGACGAACGCCCCCCACACGAAGCCGCCGAGGAAGAGCGCAAAGCCGATGGCCACGACGATCCCCGACAGCACATTGCCGAGACCACCGCGGCCATCCTTGCCACTGCGTATCGCTTCGGTTCCGCCCATTCCAGCGCCCCCACATCGGGATCGTCGACCTGGGCGGCACCCTACCCGTCGGTACGGCCGCTGGTCAGCCTCCGGCGGCGCCACATCACGAGCGGGACCGCTCCGGTGAGCCCCAGCGCGGCCGGGCCCAGCCCGACCGGCGCCAGTCCGGCGGCCCCGAGGCCGAGCGCGGTGGCCGCGGCCTGGTTGCCGATGCCCGGCTGGTCGAAGGTGTCCGGGACCGGCAGGGTGGACCAGCGGGTGACCGGCCACGCGATCACGACGGCCCGCCCGACGACCTTGTCGACCGGCACGAAGCCCCCGGTGGAGTCCTGCATGTGGTAGCGGGAGTCCTGGGAGTTCTGCCGGTGGTCGCCCATCACCCAGATCTTGCCCTGGGGCACCTTGAGCGGGCCGAACGGAGCGTCGTCGCACGCGGTGTTGCCGGGGTAGATGTACGGCTCGTCGAGCGCCTTGCCGTTGACGACGACCGGTCCGCCCTTCTTGCACTCGACCGTGTCACCGCCGATGGCGATGGTCCGCTTGATCAGGTCCTTCTCCTCGGCGGAGGGCATCAGGCCGATCCAGCTGAGCACCTTCTGGGCGATGTTCGGCTCCGGCGTGGGCTCGCCCGAGAGCCAGTTCGCCGGGTCGTGGAAGACCACGACCTCGCCCCGCTCCGGCTCGGAGCCGAACCACGGCGTGAGCTTGTCGACCAGCACCCGGTCCCCGCGCTGCAGGGTGTCCTGCATCGAGTCGGAGGGGATCGAGAACGCCTGGACCAGGAAGGTCTTGATCAGCAGGGCCAGCAGCAGGGCGATGCCGATGAGGAGCGGGAGCTCCTTCCAGAAGGAGCGGTGCGGCGTCTCCAGAGCGCCGTCCTCCTCGGTCTCTCGCGCGACGGCGTCGTCCGGCCGCTCCTCGCCCTCGTCGCGTCCGGACCGTGCGCCTACCGCCACGTCCCCCACATCCACTCCTCACTCACGATCACCGCCCGCGCCGAACCGGACACGGGCCCTCCCCTCCCTTAACGAGCGGGAGTTCCCTAGGGCTCGGGAGACCGAGGACACACTATGCGAACGGTGTGCCCGTCCGGCGTCGCCTGCGGCCGCGTCCCTCACGGCGTGCCTGGTCCGGCACCATGCGGAAGGTCGCGGGCTGCTCCAGACGGGTCCAGTGCCCGAAGGGCCAGGCGATCACCACGGCCTCCCCCACGACACCTTTCTCGTCGATCGTGCCCTCGAAGGCCTCGTCGAGATGGAAGCGGGAATCGGCCGAATTCGCTCGGTGGTCACCCATCACGAAGATCCTCCCGGCCGGCACCTCCACCTCGAAAGGGATGTCGGAGGGGGTGTTGCCCGGCTTGACGTACGGCTCGTCGAGCGGCGAGCCGTTGACGGTGACCCGGCCCCGGGCGTCGCAGCACTTGACGGTGTCCCCGCCGACGCCGATGACGCGCTTGATCAGGTCCTGTTCGTCGGCCGAGGGCAGCAGGCCGATGAAGGTCAGGGCCTGCTTGATCTGCTTGACCACGATCGGGTCCTTGGGGGGCCGGGCCGCCTCGCCCCTGAGCCAGCCGCCGGGGTCCTTGAACACGACGATGTCGCCGCGCTCGATCTTGGAGCCGAACCACGGGGTCAGCTTGTCCACGAGGACCCGGTCGCCGATCCGAATGGTCTGCTCCATCGAGCCCGACGGAATGAAGAAGGCCTGCACCAGGAAGGTCTTGAGGAGCAGGGCTATGCACAGCGCCACCACCACGAGCAGGGGCAGCTCGCCGGCCCGGCGCGTGCGGCGGCGCCGCCGGACCTTGCGGGCGAGCCGGCGCCGATGGGCCCGGCCCCCCTCCGCCGCGACCGGTTCCGGCTCCGGCTCCCGCCGGCCCCGGGTCCTGCCGCGCGGCTCCGGTTCGGGCTCGCGCTCCCGTCGGCTCCGCGGCCTCCCGCGCGGCTCCGGCGCCGGCTCGGGCTCCCACCGGTCCCTCGGCGTACCGAGGAAGTCCGGCTCCGGCTCGGGCTCCCAGCGGTCCCTCGGCGTACCGAGGAAGTCCGGCTCCGGCTCGCGTTCCCGCCGGGCCCTCGCCCGTCCGCTCGGCTCCGGTTCCCGCTCCCGTCGGCCCTTCGGCCGTCCGCGGCTACCCATGGCCGCCGCCGACGGCACCCCAGCGCGAAACCGGCCAGCCGATCCGGTCGGCCCGCCCGATCACCTTCTCCACCGGCACCATCCCCCCGCCCGGTTCCCCGAGGTGGTCCCGCGAGTCCCGGGACTGGGAACGATGATCGCCCATCACCCACAGGGTCCCCAGCGGCACGACGATCCGGAAGGGCACCGTCGAGGGCGCGTCCCCGGGGTACAGGTACGGCTCGTCCAGCGGAACGCCGTTGACCGAGACCCGGCCGCCCGCGTCGCAGCAGACCACGTCGTCACCACCCACGCCCACCACCCGTTTCACGAAGTCGGTGTCGGAAGGCTCCGCGAGCCCCAGCGCCGAGGCGGCGCCCTGCACCAGGGCGCCGACCGGGCTGCCGTCCGGCCGCTCCCGTACGAAGGATCCCGTGCCGTCGAAGACCACGACGTCCCCGCGGCGCGGCTGGTCGCCGAAACGGTACGCCAGCTTGTTCACCAGTACCCGGTCCCCGACCCGGAGCGTGGGCTCCATGGAACGGCTCGGGATCAGGAAGGGCTGGACCACGAAATTGCTGAGCAGCAGCAGGAAGACCGTGCAGATCACGCCGAGCGCTCCGGCCCGGCGCCAGGTCGGCTGCCGCCGTCCGGGCCCGGCCCCGTCGGTCGTCCGGGAGAACGCAGAACGCGGCCACCCCTCCCCCTCGCGGAGGGAAGAGTGACCGCGCTGCGTGTGAGGTGCTTCGGTGTCCATCGGGGGCGAGCCTATCCGGCCGCCCCCGGACACCGGTGGCGACCTTACTTGTCGCGCTTCTCCTTGATCTTCGCGGCCTTGCCACGGAGCTCACGGAGGTAGTACAGCTTCGCACGGCGGACGTCACCGCGGGTGACGAGCTCGATCTTCTCGAAGATCGGGGAGTGGACCGGGAAGGTACGCTCCACGCCGACGCTGAAGGAGACCTTGCGAACGGTGAAGGTCTCGGAGACACCGGCGCCCTGGCGACGGATGACGACACCCTTGAACTGCTGGATACGGGAGCGGTTGCCCTCGATCACGCGGACGTGCACGTTGATCGTGTCACCCGGGCGGAAGGCCGGGACGTCCGAGCGGAGCGCGGCGGCGTTGACGCCATCGAGCAGGTGAGACATGTTCTTCGTCTGCTTTCTTCGCATGACGCCACAGGTCGCCAGTGCGGGTTTCCGTAGAGAATTCGGGAGCCGTGCCACTCGGCGGCCGACGGTCCCCCTGTGGCAGGGGCGTCCGGCGAGCACACAGCAGCCGCCTATTCTTCCACGGCCTGCGGCCTGCGCCAAAATCGGCCGTCCGGCGACGGCTGCCAGCCCAGGATGGAGAGGATCTCGCGGTCCTTCTTGTCGAAGCCGGAGGCCTCGCAGCGCTCGATCAGGTCGGGGCGGTTGCTCGCGGTCCTGCGGAAGGCCTCGTCCCGGCGCCAGCGGGCGATCCTGCCGTGGTGGCCGCTGAGGAGGACGTCGGGGATGTCCCGGCCGCGCCACACGGGCGGCTTGGTGTAGACGGGACCCTCCAGCAGGTTCGCCATCTCGCCGGGGGCGAAGGAGTCGTCCCGGTGGGACTCGGCGTTGCCGAGCACTCCGGGCAGCAGCCGCGCCACGGCCTCGGTGATGACCAGGACGGCCGCCTCGCCGCCGGCCAGGACGTAGTCGCCGATGGAGACCTCGTACACCGGCATGCGCGTGGCGTACTCGTCCATGACCCGGCGGTCGATGCCCTCGTAGCGGGCGGGCGTGAAGATCAGCCACGGCCGCTCGGAGAGCTCGACGGCGAGTTCCTGGGTGAACGGACGGCCGCTGGGCGTGGGGACCACGATGACCGGGCCGTGCGCGCCCGCCTCGTAGCCGTCGGCCAGCGTCTCGTCCAGCGCCTCGCCCCACGGCCCGGTCTTCATGACCATGCCGGGGCCGCCGCCGTACGGGGTGTCGTCGACCGTGTTGTGCCGGTCGTGGGTCCAGTCCCGCAGGTCGTGGACGTGCACGTCGAGCTGTCCGCGGGCGCGCGCCTTGCCGACGAGGGAGACGTTCAGCGGCTCCAGGTACTCGGGGAAGATCGTGACGACGTCGAGCCGCATCAGGCGTCGTCCTCGGAGCTCGTGGCCTCGGAGTTCGCGGCCCCGGAGTTCGCCGCCTCGTCCTCGCGGGCGGAGGCGATCTCGGCGCGGTCGTCGATCAGCCCGGGCGGCGGGGTGATGACGCAGCGCTGCTCCTCCAGGTCGATCTCGGCGACGATCTCCTCGACGAAGGGGATCATCACCTCGGTGCCGTCGGGGCGCTCGACGATGAAGAGGTCCTGCGAGGGCAGGTGGGAGATCTCGGTGATCCGGCCGATCTCGGTGCCGTCCTCGAGCACCACGTCCAGGTCCATCAGCTGGTGGTCGTAGTACTCGTCCTCCTCCTCGGGCAGCTCCGCCGGGTCCACGTCGGCGATGAGGAGGATGTTGCGGAGCGACTCCGCGGCGGTGCGGTCCTTGACGCCCGCGAAGCGCAGCATCAGCCGGCCGCTGTGCACCCGGCCCGTCTCGATGGTCAGCGGGCCCGCCGAAGCCGGTTCGGTGCGCAGCACGGCACCGGGGCTGAGCCGCAGTTCCGGCTCGTCCGTGCGCACCTCGACCGTGACCTCACCCTTGATGCCGTGGGCGCGGCCGATCCGCGCGACTACCAGCTCCACTGTCTGTGCCTCTCCTGTTCAGACGACGACGGGCCGGGGCGGGCACGTGTGCCCTCCCCGGCCCGTGCCGGTGTTTCAACTGCTCAGCGGACCTGGTCCACGTCGACGAGGTCGACGCGGATCCCCCGGCCGCCGATGGCGCCCACGACGGTACGCAGGGCACGTGCGGTGCGGCCGTTGCGGCCGATCACCTTGCCGAGGTCGTCCGGGTGGACCCGGACCTCGAGCACCTGCCCGCGGCGCAGGTTGCGCGAGGCGACCTGCACTTCGTCGGGGTTGTCCACAATGCCCTTTACGAGGTGCTCAAGAGCCTCCTCGAGCATGCTCAGGCCTCGGTCGACTCGGCGGCGGCCTCAGCCTCGTCCGCCTTCTTGTCGGCCTTCTTCTTCTGCGTGATGGCCTCGCCCTTGCCCTCGCCGATGCCCTCGAGGGCCTTGGCGAACTCGTCGAAGGAGCGACGCTTGTCTTCCTTCGTGGCCGGCTGCAGCAGCGGCGCGGGGGCCGGGAGGCCCTTGTGCGCCTGCCAGTCACCGGTGAGCTTCAGGATGGCGAGAACGGCCTCGGTCGGCTGGGCGCCGACGGAGAGCCAGTACTGGGCGCGCTCACCGTTGACCTCGATGCGCGACGGGTTGTAGGTCGGCTGGTAGATGCCGATCTCCTCGATCGCGCGGCCGTCCCGACGGGTACGGGCGTCGGCGACGACGATGCGGTAGTGGGGAGAGCGGATCTTACCGAGGCGCTTGAGCTTGATCTTGACTGCCACTGGAGTGGTGTCTCCTGAACTTGACGTGGTTGGGCACATGAGATGCCACGTGGGGTTGCGGTACTCGGGTGCCCGATGGACGCGTCAGCCGGAGGAGAGAGGGGTCCTGTGCGACTGTCGAGTACAGCTAGTCATTGTGCCATACGCCTGCGGCGTCCTCGGCCGGGTGGGCAGGACGGACTGCCGCCGGCGGCCCGCTCACGTCTCCGCGCGTGCGCCGGCGGCGGCCGCCCCGGTGGGGGCGGGGGCCCGGCGGCCTCCGCGCCGCAGGACGGTGGTCCCGTCGGCGGGCGGCAGTGCGGTCAGGAGGCCGCCGCGATGGCGACTTCGGGAATCCGGAAGGGCTTCATGCAGCCGCCGCACACGATCGGCGCCTGGGCCAGCACGGAGGGGACGACCCGTACGTTGCGCCCGCAGTCGCAGACCGCTTTGACGCGCACGCCGCCGCCCGAGGAACCGTGCCGGGCGGCGGGCCCGCGGAAGGAGCGCTTGGTGTCGGCGGCGGTGGCGGCGGTGTGCGCCTTCAGCGCGCGCTGCAGCCGCTCCATGGTGGGGCGGTAGCGCCGCTTCGCCTCCGGATTGAGCGTGACCAGCGAGAAGCCGCTGCTGGCGTGCGGCTCGTCGGAGTGGTCCAGCCCCATCTCCTCGGCGATCGCGAGGAATCTGCGGTTGTGGTAGCGGCCTGCGCGGGAGGTGTCACGGACACCGCGGGCGGCCGCGATGCCGTGGACTGCCTCGTGCAGCAGTCGCTCGAAGGAGAGCTCGGCGCCACAGGCGGACGAGGACTCTCCGATCAGGGACTCGGGCGCGGCAAGGTCGGGCAGCTCGGGGTGGTACCGCTGAATGTCGGCCCACGCCTGCGCCAGCTCTGCGGCGAGAACAGGTGGTGTCGTGCTCACGTCGTGACAACGAGCCGAGGTGCCCGGGTGTTCCGATTCCGGGCCATTCCAAATTTTTTGCACGTACCAGTCAGTTCAGCCTGATGCGTCCCGACGAGGACGGGTGCGCCGAACTCAGGAGGAGTCGGTACGTAACGTCGACCAAAAAGCACCGGCCCCGGCGCGCGGCACCAGCCGCACGCCGGGGCCCGGAAGGCTTCGACGGCGGGATCAGTACGAGCGCGCCACGATCGCGAGGGTACCGGGAGCGTCGTCGGCGTCCGGGACGGACCCGTCCTCGGCCACCAGGCAGCGCACGGAGACGGCCTGCTCGGCCAGCTTCGCCTCGCCCTCCGGGCCGAGGTCGGCCCACGGGATCCGCGCCCAGCCGCCGGCGACCGCGGCCTCGGCGGCCTCCTCGATGGTCGCGACGTCGGACGTACGGGCCTCGCGGCGCTCGCGGGACTCGCGCAGCAGCTGCGCCTGGTCCTCGTCCAGCACCTTGGGCAGCAGGTCGACGAGCGCGTCGATCTGGACCGGGGTCTTCCCGCCCGGGATCCGGCGGGCCAGCATCGCGGTGCCGGCCTCCAGGTCGCGGGGGCCGATCTCGATGCGGACCGGAACGCCCTTGAGCTCCCAGTCCACGGCGCGGCGGCCGAAGGGGGTGTCGACGCGGTCGTCGACCTGGACGCGGATACCGGCGGCCTTCAGCCGGTCGCCCAGCTCGCGGACCTTGGCGACGGCCTCGTCACCCTTGATCGCCATGACGACGACCTGGACGTGCGCGAGACGCGGCGGGACGCGCAGGCCGTTGTCGTCGCCGTGGGACATGATCAGACCGCCGACCATGCGGGTCGAGACGCCCCACGAGGTCTGCCAGACGAGCTCCTGCTTGCCCTCCTTCGACAGGTACTGCGTGTTGAAGGCCTTGGCGAAGTTGGTGCCGAGCTCGTGGCTGGTGCCCATCTGCAGGGCCTTGCCGTCGCCCATCATGCCCTCGAGGGTGAGGGTGTTGATGGCGCCGGCGAAGCGCTCCTTGGCGGTCTTGCGGCCGAGCACGACGTCGATGCCGAGCACGTTCGTCATGAAGTCGCCGTAGACGTCGCGGTGGATGCGGGCGGCGTAGTCGCGGGCGTCCTCGTAGGTGGCGTGGGCGGTGTGGCCCTCCTGCCAGAGGAACTCGCTCGTGCGGAGGAAGACGCGCGGACGCATCTCCCAGCGGACCACGTTGGCCCACTGGTTGATCAGCAGGGGCAGGTCGCGGTAGCTCTGGACCCACTTGGAGAAGTAGTCGTTGATGATCGTCTCGGACGTGGGCCGGACGACGACCGGCTCCTCCAGCTCCTTGCCGCCGCCGTGCGTGACGACCGCGAGCTCGGGGGCGAAGCCCTCGACGTGCTCGGCTTCCTTCGTCAGGTACGACTGCGGGATGAAGAGGGGGAAGTACGCGTTCTGGGCGCCCTGGTCCTTGATGCGGGCGTCCATCTCCTGCTGCATCCGCTCCCACAGGCCGTAGCCGTACGGTCGGATGACCATGGTGCCGCGGACCGGACCGTTGTCGGCCAGCTCGGCCTTGTTGATCAGATCCTGGTACCAGCGGGGGAAATCCTCCGCCTGAGGGGTGAGAACGGGTGCCTTTGCCATGCCGCGAATCGTACGGCGCCCGGCACAGGATGCGTGAATCGGGTGCCGCGCTCCTCTGGACGCGGGGGCGAATGGGGAGTTCTCTGGCAACGGGGGCTGGGGGGCGACACGGAATCAGGAGCGCTCATTCGATGACACCGACGCCGACCGCGACGCTCGTCGCCCGGGACTGGGCGGAAATCCAGGAACGGATGCTGGTACCGCTGTACGAGGCGGTCTACGACCGGCTGGAGGTCGGGCCGGGTGACCGGCTGCTGGGCCTCGACTGCGGGGCCGGCCTGGCCCTGCTGCTGGCGGCCGCGCGGGGAGCCGCGGCCACGGGCGTGGAGGGGGACCCGGCCCGGCGGGCACTGGCCCGTGAGCGACTGCTGGAGGTACTGGCGGAGCCGCCGGCGGCGTCCGGGGCGGCCCGCCCCTACGACGCCCTGCTGGCCTTCTCCCCCACCCCGGCGGCCCTGGCCGCGGCCCTGCCGGCCGTGAGACGCGGCGGCGCGGTGGTGCTCGCCGGCTGGGGGCCGGCGGAGCGCTGCACGGTGCCCTCGGTGCTGGGCGGCGGGCCCGCGCCGGGGGATCTGGACGCCCTCGTGGAGGGCGCCGGGCTGCGGCCGGACGGATCGGGGCGGGTGTTCTGCCCGTTCGGCTACGCGGACGTGGACAGCGCGGTGCGGGGACTGCTCTCGACGGGGCTGTACGACGGCGCGTCCGACGCCTCGCTGGTGGAGAAGGAGCTCGCGGAGGCGCTTCATCCCTTCGAGCGACCCGACGGCGCCGTGTGGCTGCCGAACATCTTCCGGTATGTGATCGCCCGGGTGGCGTAACCCGGGCCGGGTGACCTCGTGACGAAGGGCCCCGTACCGTGCGGGCCGGTGCCCGTGCCCGGTCGGGGCCCTTCGTCGCGGCGGCGGTCCGCCCGCTACTTCATGAACTTCTTGAACTCGTCCGGCAGGTCGAAGTCCTGACCGTCCTGGCCGCCGGCGGGGAGGCCGAACGGGTTGGACGCGGCCGCCGGGTCGACCGTCTGCGGGCCCTGCTCGCGGCGGGCCGCGGCGGCGGCCTCCTCCTGCTTGCGCTTCATCGGGTTGCCGCTCTTGCGCTTGCCCTTGGCCTGCTTGACCTGCTTCTTCTGCCGGCCGGGGCCGCCGCCCATCCCGGGGATGCCCGGCATCCCGGGCATGCCGCCGCCCTGGGCCATGCGGGACATCATCTTGCGGGCGTCGAAGAACCGCTCGACCAGCGACTTGACGGCGCTGACCTCGGTGCCGGAGCCCTTGGCGATACGGGCGCGGCGCGAGCCGTTGATGATCGTCGGGTCCTGGCGCTCGGCCGGGGTCATCGACTTGATGATCGCGGCGGTGCGGTCGACGTCACGCTCGTCGATGTTGTTGATCTGGTCCTTGATCTGCCCCATGCCGGGCAGCATGCCGAGCAGCTTGGAGATGGAGCCCATCTTGCGGACCTGCTCCATCTGGGCGAGGAAGTCGTCGAGCGTGAATTCCTTGGGGCCCTTGGCGAGCTTGGCCGCCATCTTCTCGGCCTCGGCCTGCGAGAAGGTCTTCTCGGCCTGCTCGATGAGGGTGAGCATGTCACCCATGTCGAGGATCCGGCCCGCCATGCGGTCGGGGTGGAAGGCGTCGAAGTCGTCGAGCTTCTCGCCGTTGGAGGCGAACATGATCTGCTTGCCGGTGACGTGCGCGATGGAGAGCGCGGCACCACCGCGGGCGTCGCCGTCGAGCTTGGAGAGCACCACGCCGTCGAAGCCGACGCCGTCGCGGAAGGCCTCGGCGGTGTTGACCGCGTCCTGGCCGATCATGGCGTCGACGACGAAGAGGATCTCGTCCGGGCTGACGGCGTCGCGGATGTCCGCGGCCTGCTGCATCAGCTCGGCGTCGATGCCGAGGCGGCCGGCGGTGTCGACGATGACGATGTCGAACTGCTTGGTGCGCGCGTACTCGACGGAGTCCTTCGCGACCTGGACCGGGTCACCGACTCCGTTGCCCGGCTGGGGGCCGTAGAAGGCCACGCCCGCGCGGTCGGCGACGACGGAGAGCTGGTTGACGGCGTTCGGGCGCTGGAGGTCGCACGCGACGAGGAGCGGGGTGTGGCCCTGCCCCTTCAGCCAGAGGCCGAGCTTTCCGGCGAGGGTGGTCTTACCGGCACCCTGGAGACCGGCGAGCATGATCACGGTGGGGGCGGTCTTGGCGAAGCGCAGCCGCCGGGTCTCGCCGCCGAGGATGGTGATCAGCTCGTCGTTGACGATCTTCAGGACCTGCTGGCCCGGGTTCAGGGCCTTGCTGACCTCTTCGCCGCGCGCGCGTTCCTTGACGTTCGCGATGAAGGAGCGGACGACGGGGAGGGCGACGTCGGCCTCGAGGAGGGCGATACGGATTTCCCGGGCCGCCGCGTCGATGTCAGCCTCGGACAGCCGGCCTTTGCCGCGCAGGCCCTTGAAGGTATTCGCCAAGCGGTCGGAGAGCGTATCGAACACGGTGGTCGCGATTCCTCGGGTCGGGGGCGTTGTGGTCGTCCCCCAGGGTATCGGGCCCTTCCCCCGTCCGGGGACCTGCCTGCTCCCTGTACGGTTCCGCCGCTGCCCGGGGTCCGGGGGCGGAGCCCCGCGCAGCGGCGCCGCACCCGGCTACGAGAGGGCCGACTCCACCGCCGCCGCCAGGGCGGCCGCCTCCGCGGTGTCCAGGGGTTTGTCCTCCGGGGTGGTCACGTACAGGGTGTCCACGGCGTTGGCGCCCAGCGTGGAGACGTGGGCGCTGCGCACCCTGACGCCCGCCGTCTCCAGGGCCCGGCCGATCCGGTGCAGCAGGCCGACGGCGTCGGGTGCCCGTACCTCCAGCACCGTGGCCAGTGAGGAGACGTCGGGCACGACGGTGACCCGGGGCGGCGGCGGGACGACCCCCCGGCGCCGCGGGTAGGCCGCCTCGCGGTCCGCCAGCTTGGCCGGGACGTCCAGCGAGCCGTCCAGGGCGCGCACCAGGTCGGTGCGCAGCCGCGCGGCCTCGGGCAGCGCCCCGTACTCGGCGGCCACCCGCCACCGCAGCACGAGGACCTCGCCGAGGCGGTCCGGGAGCTCCACGGAGCGCAGGTCCGCCGCCCGTACGGTGAGCCGGTGCAGGGCCAGCACCCCGGCCGCGGCGGGGAGGACGCCCGGCTGGTCGGGGACGGCCAGGACCAGCTCCACGCCGACCGCGTCCTCCTCCTGGCGGGTGTGGAGCGCCAGGACCGGCTCGCCGGTACGCAGTGCCTCCACCGCGAGGCGTTCCTGCTCGGCGCCCGGGATCTCCGGTTCCCGTTCGGCGGGGGCCGCTCCGCGCAGCACGGCGGCGACGCGGGCGACGAGGTCGGCGACGAGCGAGCCGCGCCAGGCGCTCCAGGCGGCCGGCCCGGTGGCCAGGGCGTCCGCCTCGGTCAGGGCGTGCAGTATCTCCAGCGTGCCCACCGATCCGACGGCCTCGGCGACCGAGCGGACGGTGGCCGGGTCGTCCAGGTCCCGCCGGGTCGCGGTGTCGATCAGGAGCAGGTGGTGCCGTACGAGCGTGCCCAGCACGGCGGCGTCCCGGGCGTCGAAGCCGACCCGTGCGGCGACGTCCCGGGCGATGGTCTCCCCGGCCACCGAGTGGTCGCCCGGCCAGCCCTTGCCGATGTCGTGCAGGAGCGCGGCCATCAGCAGCAGGTCGGGGCGGCCGACCCGGCGGGTGAGGGCCGCGGCCCGCACGGCCGTCTCGATCAGGTGCCGGTCCACGGTCCAGGTGTGGACGGGGTTGCGCTGCGGGCGGCAGCGCACCCGCTCCCAGTCGGGGAGCAGCCGGGTGATCAGTCCTTCCGCCTCCATGGCCTCCCAGACGGCCACGGTCGGCTCGCCCGCGCCCAGGAGCGTGAGCAGCTGTTCCCGGGCCTCGGCCGGCCAGGGCACCGGCAGTGCCTTCCCCTGCTGGGCGAGCCGGCGCACGGCATGCGGTGACACGGGCAGCCCGGCCTGCGCGGCCGCCGCGGCCAGGCGCAGGGCCAGGACGGCGTCGCGGTCCGGGCGGGCGGCCAGGGCCAGGACGGCCTCCCCGTCGGACTCCACCACGCCTTCGGCGAGGGGGGCCCGGGTGGTGGCGGTGGCGCCGCGGCCGCCGAGCAGCCCGCGCAGCCGGGGCCGGGCGGCGCGGGCCCGCAGCACCCGTCCGACCTCGCGCCAGGTCACGTCGCCGGCGTACGCGACCACGCGCGCGGCTTCGTACACCTCGCGCAGCAGTGCGTCGGCGTCGAGCAGTCCGAGCTGCGCCGCGACCTGGTCCTGCTCCTGGAGCGAGAGCCGGTCGGTGGCGCGGCCGGTGACCAGGTGGAGGGCGTCGCGAGCGTCCAGGAGCCGCCGCCGGGCCTCGGCGAGGCCTTCGCGGGGGGCGTCCGCGAGCCAGGAGGCGGCGACGGCCCGCAGCGCGGTGACGTCCCGGAGCCCGCCGCGGGCCTCCTTGAGGTCGGGTTCGAGCAGGAAGCGGAGTTCCCCGGCCCGCTCGGCGCGCTCGCGGCAGAGGGAGTGCAGCTCAGGGAGGCGTTGGGGGGCCTGGTTGCGCCAGTCGGCCAGTACGGCGGTCCGCAGGCCGGCGAGGAGACCGGCGTCGCCCGCGACGGTCCGGGCGTCCAGCAGGCCCAGGTGGACCTTGAGGTCCTCGGCGGCCGTCCGGCGGGCCTCGGCGGGGGTGCGTACGGAGTGGTCGAGGGCGACGCCGAGGTCCCACACCGGGTACCAGAGGCGGTCGGCCAGTGCGCCGAGCGCCGCGGGCTCGGCCTTGCCGTCGTGCAGCAGCAGGAGGTCGAGGTCGCTGCGCGGGGAGAGTTCGGCCCTGCCGTAGCCGCCCACGGCCACGAGGGTGGCGCCGCGGACGCCGGTCTCCCGTGTGGCGGTGGCGAAGAGGGCGCTGAGCCATGCGTCGGTCAGCCCGGCCAGGGCGGAACGCCGCGAGGGCCCGGACCGCGACTCCTCCTGGAGGAGTCGCAGCCGGGCCGCGGCGTATCCGCTGGGTCCCGAGTCGGCCGTGTGGTCCGTGGTGTTCTCGACACTGGTCACCCGGGAACTCCCCTCGCTACAGCGCGTCCGCGCCGCGCTCGCCGGTGCGGACCCGGACGACCGAGTCCACGGGGACGCTCCACACCTTGCCGTCACCGATCTTGCCGGTGGACGCGGCGCTCACGACGACCCGGATGAGTTCCTCGGCGTCGGAGTCCTCGACCAGCACCTCGATGCGGATCTTGGGGACGAGGTCGACCTGGTACTCGGCGCCCCGGTAGACCTCGGTGTGGCCGCGCTGACGGCCGTAGCCGCTGGCCTCGCTGACCGTGAGGCCCTGCACTCCGAAGGCCTGGAGTGCTTCCTTGATCTCGTCCAGCTTGTGCGGCTTGACGATCGCGGTGATCAGCTTCATGCGTCAACCTTCTTGCTCGCGGCGGAGGGGGCGGGGGCGGCGGTGCTCCGCGCGGCGGCTCCGCCGCCGGCTCCGCTGAAGTCGTAGGCGGTCTCGGCGTGCTCGCTCTGGTCGATGCCGGTGACCTCGTCGTCCTCGGGGACCCGCATCCCGATGGTCTTGTCGAGGAGGAGGGCGAGCACCGCGGATGCCACCAGAGAGTAGGCGAGGACGGAGAAGACGCCGATCGCCTGCTTGCCGAGCTGCTCCAGGCCGCCGCCGTAGAAGAGGCCGGCGACGTCGGACTGGACCCCGCCGGTGGCGAAGAGGCCGACGAGCAGGGAGCCGGCGACACCGCCGACGAGGTGGACGCCGACGACGTCGAGGGAGTCGTCGTAGCCGAACTTGTACTTCAGGCCCACGGCCATGGCGCACAGCACACCGGCGATGGCGCCGACGGCGATCGCGCCGAGCGGGCTGACCGCACCGCCCGCGGGGGTGATGGCGACGAGGCCGGCGACCGCGCCGGAGGCGGCGCCGAGGGTGGTGAAGGAGCCGTGGCGCAGCTTCTCGTAGGCGAGCCAGGCGAGCATGGCGGCGGCGGTGGCGACCTGGGTGTTGACGAACATGACCGCGCCGACGCCGTCGTCGTTGCCCAGCCAGGAGCCGGCGTTGAAGCCGAACCAGCCGAACCAGAGGAGACCGGCTCCCAGCATCACGAGGGGCAGGCTGTGCGGGCGCATCGGGTCCTTCTTGAAGCCGACGCGCTTGCCGATGACGAGGATGACGCCGAGGGCGGCGGCGCCCGCGTTGATGTGGACGGCGGTGCCGCCGGCGAAGTCGATGACGCCCATCTCGAAGAGCCAGCCGCCGGCGCCCCAGACCCAGTGGGCGACGGGGAAGTAGACGACGGTGACCCAGAGGGCGGTGAAGAGGATCCAGGCGCTGAACTTGACGCGGTCGGCGAGGGCGCCGCTGATCAGGGCCGGGGTGATCACGGCGAACATCAGCTGGAAGACGGCGAAGACGTAGACCGGGATGGTGTAGCCGTCCCAGAGCTCGGTGATCCCGATGCCGCTGAGGCCCACGTAGTCGGAGTTCCAGCCGATGAGGGAGCCGGAGTCGGTGCCGAAGGCGAGGCTGAAGCCGTAGAGGACCCAGAGGATCGTGACGATCCCCAGGCTGATGAAGCTCATCATCAGCATGTTGAGGCTGCTCTTGACGCGGACCATGCCTCCGTAGAAGAAGGCGAGTCCCGGGGTCATCAGCATGACCAGGGCGGAGCAGATGAGCATGAACCCGGTGTTCGCGGCAGACAGCGTCGGGGCGTCTGCAGCGAGGGTCGTGATGGCTGATGCCATCGGCGTCTCCTCATCGTCGGTACGTTCGCGTGCGGGCGATCGTGAAAACCTGAGCGGCGGCAGAAGGAACTGGCCGGTTATTGGCCATGAGATTCGCGCAGGCCGGTTTCCGGCGGCGCCACCCGATGTTTCGCGGCCGTGACGAAGAGGTCTGTGCTGTTACGCAGCGATGAACACGGCAACCCTCGATTGAGCCACCCCGACGACGAGCAACCCACTCCGGGAGAGCGGCGCCGGATGGGGCGTAAAGGGGTGACCGGCCGCGGCAGTGACCCGGACGTCCTGGCTGGGGGAGCCTGATCGGGCTTCACGGGGTGACTGCCGCGGCCGGAGCCTTGGGAGCGGCCGCTCGGGCCGTCAGACGGCCTCCGCGGCTTCGGGGAGCCGTGAGGCGAGGTGGTCGGTGAGCCGGACCACCTCGGCGACGTCGCCGTATTCACGGGCGGCACTGTCGACGGTCTTGCGGAGGCGGGTGTTCACCCGCTCGGAGCGCACCTTTCCCGCCACGTCGAGGGCCCGGTCGACGAGGGCCGCGGCCTGCTCGGGCTCGCGCTGGAGCAGGTGGACGGTGGCCATGCCGATGAGGTTGAGGGCGTAGGAGCGCTGGTGCTCCGGGTCCTTCTCGAAGAGCTCGACGGCGCGTTCCATGACCGGTTCGGCGAGGGAGGCGTACATGGGGCTGCGCCCGGCGACATAGGCCAGGTCCCGGTAGGAGTGGGAGTTCTCGCCGTTCAGCTCGGCCTCGGAGAAGAAGCGGATCCAGTCGGGCTCCGGCTCGTCCGCGAAGCCCACGTCGGAGAAGGTGTCCTCGGCCATCCGCACGGCCCGCTTGCAGCGGCTGGGCTGGCCCATGTTGGCGTAGGCGCGGGCCTCCATCGCATACAGCATGGCCTGGGTGCGCGGGCCGGCGCAGTCGCGGCTGCCGTACTGCGCGAGGTGGATGAGTTCGAGGGCGTCCTCGGGCCGGCCCAGGTGGATCATCTGGCGGCTCATGTTGGAGAGGATGTACGAGCCCAGGGGCTTGTCCCCGGCCTCCTTGGCGGCGTGCAGGGCGAGGACGAAGTACTTCTGCGCGGTGGGGTGCAGGCCGATGTCGTAGCTCATCCAGCCGGCCAGTTCGGCGAGCTCCGCGGCGACCTTGAACAGCCGCTTCATGACGGGGGCGGGGTGGTTCTCCTGGAGCAGGTCGGTGACCTCGTGGAGCTGGCCCACGACGGCCTTGCGGCGCAGGCCGCCGCCGCACTGGGCGTCCCACTGGCGGAACATCACCGTGGTGGCGTCGAGGAGGTCGAGTTCCGGTTCGGAGAGCCGGGGCGGGCGGTGGCCGCCGAGGGCCCCCGTCGGCCCCGCCCCGCGCGGTCCCGGGTCGGCGGCCGGGGCCGGGACGAGCCAGCGCTGCATGGGCTCGATGAGGGCGGGGCCGGCGGAGAGCGCGAGGGAGGTCCCGAGGAAGCCGCGGCGCGCCAGCATCAGGTCGCTGCGGGAGAACTCGCCGAGCAGTTCGACGGTCTGCGGGCCCGCCCAGGGGAGGTCCACCCCGGAGACGGAGGGGGTCTGGTGGGCGGTGCGCAGGCCGAGCTGTTCGATGGCGACGACGGAGCCGAAGCGCTCGGAGAACAGCTCGGACAGGATCCGCGGGACGGGCTCGCGGGGCTGTTCGCCGTCCAGCCAGCGGCGCACCCGGGAGGTGTCCGTGCTGATGTGGTGGGCGCCCATCTGCCGGGCTCTGCGGTTGACCTGTCGGGCGAGTTCGCCCTTCGACCAGCCGCTGCGGACGAACCACGAGGTCAGCCGGTCGTTGCGCACAGCAGCATCCTCGTTCGTTCCGCTTGCGCCGTTGCCGCTCACTGGAACGCCCCCATCCGCTCAGCCTCTTCCTTACGAAACCCTGGCCGGGACGCCGAGCGTCTCCACGGACCTTCACAGGTCCTTCACGCATTGCCTCCGGCATAACCACGCACGGGCCCGCCTCGGGGTTCGTGCACCGAAAGTAATCCTACGATCACCCCTTCGGCGAGGTCGTTCGCTGAAACGCCACCATTCGCCACCCCTTCGAATGAACTAGCCACCGGCCAGGCGCGATTCACTTGACACGAAGGCGAAACGGACCGGTTGGACCGGAGTGCGCTCGGGGCGCGCGCGGCGAGGAGTGCGCCGGGCGGGTGCGGCGGGCACTCCCCCCGGCGGCAGCGCGGCGGACCGTCGCGCGGCGCCGGCGGCGGGCACTCTGACGTCCTCACCACAGGCGTCGTAACCACCGGCGCGTCCGACCCGTTGGAGGGGGCATGGGCATGGGCATGGGCTTCACGATCGGCGGCAGCCGCGGCACCAAGGAGTTCCGTTCCGGTACCCGGCGCCGCGGCCGGACCTCGGAGTGCACGGCGGTGGCGGAGTACACCGGCTTGTGGGGCTGGGACGTGGTCCCCGGGGCGCGTGCCGCGGCCCCCGCCCGCGACTGCTCCTGCGGGGACGGCCGGTGCGCCGCGCCCGGAGCGCACCCCCTGCCCTTCGCCCGGACGGTCCCGGCCGGCGCCACCCTCGACGAGGTCACCGAGGCCTGGGCCGGCTGTCCGGGCGCCGCGATCCTGCTCCCGGTGGGCCGCGCCTTCGACGTCATCGAGGTGTCCGAGGAGGCCGGGCGGCGGGCCCTGGTGCGGCTGGAGCGGATGGGCCTGCCGCTCGGCCCGGTCATCGTGACCGCGGACGGCCGGGCGCAGTTCTTCGTGGCCCCGGGTGCGGCGGCCGAGCTGCCGCAGCTGCTGTACCGGATGGGCTGGGACGACGCCGACCTGGACCTGCGCGCCCTGGGCCCGGGAGCCTTCGTGACGGCCCCGCCCTCCGACCGGGCCGGGCTCGGCCGGACCGGCTGGCTGCGGCCGCCCGCCCTCGACTGCGCCGGGGGCCCGCCGCAGGCCCGGCTGCTGCTGGGCACGCTGGCGTACATCTGCCACCGGCTGCGCCGCTGACGGTCCCGTACGCACCGGTGCCCCCGCGTTCCTCACGGAAGGCGGGGGCACCGGTACGCATGGAGGGCCGCGCTCAGTCGCCGATCAGGGCGTCCACGAAGGCCTCGGGCTCGAACGGGGCGAGGTCGTCCGCGCCCTCACCGAGACCGACGAGCTTGACCGGGACGCCCAGTTCGCGCTGGACGGCGACGACGATGCCGCCCTTGGCCGTGCCGTCGAGCTTGGTCAGCACGATGCCGGTGATGTCCACGACCTCGGCGAAGACCCGCGCCTGGGTCAGGCCGTTCTGCCCGGTGGTGGCGTCCAGGACCAGCAGGATCTCGTCCAGCGGGCCGTGCTTCTCGACGACGCGCTTGACCTTGCCGAGCTCGTCCATCAGGCCGGTCTTGGTGTGGAGGCGGCCGGCGGTGTCGATGAGCACGACGTCGGCGCCCTCGGCGATGCCCTCCTTGACCGCGTCGTAGGCGATCGAGGCCGGGTCGCCGCCCTCGGGGCCGCGCACGGTACGGGCGCCGACGCGCTCGCCCCAGGTCTGCAGCTGGTCGGCGGCGGCGGCGCGGAAGGTGTCGGCGGCGCCGAGCACCACGCTGCGGCCGTCGGCGACGAGCACCCGGGCCAGCTTGCCGGTGGTGGTGGTCTTGCCGGTGCCGTTGACACCGACGACCATGATCACGCCCGGGGTGTCCTCCCCGCTCTCCGTCTTCACGGCGCGGTCGAAGTCGGTGCCGACCAGCGTCAGCAGCTCTTCCTTGAGCAGAGCGCGCAGGTCCGCCGGGGTGCGGGTACCGAGGACCTTGACCCGCTCGCGGAGCCGCTCGACGAGTTCCTGGGTGGGCACGACACCGACGTCGGCGACGAGGAGGGTCTCCTCGATCTCCTCCCACGTGTCCTCGTCGAGGTGCTCGCGCGAGAGCAGCGTGAGCAGCCCCTTGCCGAGGGAGTTCTGCGACCGGGCGAGACGGGCACGCAGCCGGACCAGACGGCCGGCGGTGGGCTCGGGCACCTCGATCGCGGGCGCGGCCGGGGCCTCCGGCTCGGCGGCCGGCGCTTCGACGGGGGCCTCGGCCTCCGGGAGTCCGACCTCCTCGATCGTGCGGCGCGGCTCTTCCGCCGTCTCTACGGCGTCCTCCCCCACCTGCGGCTCGGCAGGCGGGGCAGTGATGGTCGGCGTGCTCGGCGGTGCCGGGGGCGGCAGCTGCTTCTTCTTGCGGCTGCTGACCACGAGCCCGCTGATCACGCCGACCGCGACCAGGGCGATGACTACAGCAAGGATGAGGATGTCCATAACCCCCCCAGTATCGGCCACGGCCGCCTCGGAGCCGGGAACCCGGGCGCTCCGACCAGGACGTAAGCCTCTGTTTGTGGTTTTAGCGGCACATCTACGATGATGAGCGACTTCCCCTCACACCTCCCAGGGAGCAGCCGCATGCCTGCCGAGCCCGCCGACGGCGGAAACGACACCGCGATGGAGACCCGCGGTCTGGAGCCCGTCCCGGACGCAGAGCGCGGCGGCAGGGCCCGCGAGCTGGTGCCCACCTGGGTCGCCGCCAACATCAGCGTGCTGCTGCTGACCATGGGCGCGGGTCTGGTGATCCTCAACGGGCTGAACGTCTGGCAGGTGCTCGTCGTCGCCGTCGCGGCGCCGGTGGTCTCGTACGGGATCGTCGGCCTGATCTCGATCGCGGGCAAGCGCGGCGGGGCTCCCGGCATGGCCCTCTCGCGGGCGGTGTTCGGGCAGCGCGGCAACCTCTTCCCGGGCGCGCTGATCTGGGTGGCCCGCTGGGGCTGGGAGACCATCAACGCGGTCAGCGGCGCCTACGCCGTGCTGACCGTGCTCGACCTGCTCTTCGGGATCAAGAGCAACACCACCCTCATCGTGGTGACCCTGCTGTTCTTCGTGGGCTGCACCTTCGTGGTCTCGGGCCTCGGCATCAGCGCGCTGCGGGTGTGCTCGACGTGGTCGACGTACCTCTTCGGCGGCTTCAGCGTGCTCGTCCTCGGCCACCTGCTCTTCACGACGGACTGGGCGGCCGTCCTCGGCAAGCCGGCCGGCTCCACCGCGATGATGGTCGCGGGCATCGGCACGATCGCGGCCGGCGGTATCAGCTGGGTGCCCTCGGGCCCCGACTTCACCCGCTACCTGCCGCGCACCGCCTCCTCGAAGGGCATGGTCGGCGCGACGATCGGCGGCGCCGGCATCGTCGTGCTCCCGATGGTCCTGATGGGCGCGGTCATGGCCGTGGGCACCCCGGACCTGGCCACCGCCCAGGATCCGGTCTCCTTCATCGGTGAGCTGCTGCCCACCTGGATCGCGGTCCCGTACCTGCTGATCGCGCTCGTCGGCATGCTGCTGATCAACTCGATGTCCATGTACTCGGCCGGCTTCACCGCGCAGACCCTGGGCATCAAGGTCCCGCGCGCCTGGGCGGTCAGCGTCAACGCGGTCATCAGCCTGGTCTTCGGCTTCCTGCTGATGGTGGTCGCGACCAGCTTCTTCGGCTCCTTCATCTCCTTCCTGACCCTGCTGGCCGTGGCCTTCTCCGCGTGGATCGGCGTGTTCGGCGTGGACATGCTGCGCCGCACGAGCTACGACGGGCCCGCGCTGCTGGACACCACGCGGACCAGCGCCTACTGGTACCGGGGCGGCTTCGCCTGGCAGGCCATGACGGCGTGGGCGATCGCTCTGGTGGTGGGGCTGCTCTTCACCGAGGTGGACTGGTTCGGCGGGCCGCTCGCCGACACCTGGATCGGCCGGAACGGCCTCGGCTGGGTGGCCGGGATCGTGACCTCCGGCGCGCTGTACGCGGTACTGCCCCGGACGGCGCCCACCGGTCCGGCTGCCGCGCCGGAGCAGCTGCCCGAGCCGGATCAGGTGCCCGAGCCGGAGCCCGAGCCCGAGCCCGCCGGATCCCTGTCCAACTGACGTCGCGTCAGCTAACGTCCCCCTTCGCCAGCCCGACCCATCCGGCGAAGGGGGACTTCTCCATGCCCGTCACCGTGGCCCGGTTCAATCTCGTCGACCCGAACGGCACGCCCGAGTCCCTCTCCGCCCGCTACAAGGCCGCGCTGGAGATGGCCCGCTACGCGGACGACCGCGGGATCGACACCGTCCAGACCGAGGAGCACCACGGCACGGACAACAACTGGCTGCCCTCCCCCTTCGCCTTCGCGGGCGCGGTCTTCGGTGCGACCCGCCGGATCGCCGTCACCGTCTCGGCGATCATCGGCCCGCTGTACGACCCCCTGAAGGTCGCCGAGGACATCGCCGTCCTCGACCTGCTGAGCGGCGGACGCCTGGTCACCGTCGCGGGCATCGGCTACCGGCCCGAGGAGTACGAGCAGCACGGCGTGGAGTGGGGCCGGCGCGGCCGGCTCCAGGACGAGCTGCTGGAGACCCTGCTGAAGGCATGGACCGGCGAACCCTTCGCATTCCGCGGGCGCACGGTACGGGTCACCCCCGCGCCCTTCACCCGGCCGCACCCGCTGCTGCTGGTGGGCGGCAGCTCGGAGGCGGCCGCTCGGCGCGCCGCCCGGCTCGGGCTGCCCTTCTTCCCCAGCGCGCACCTGCCGGAGCTGGAGGCGTACTACACGGCGAAGCTGGCGGAGTACGGCACGGAGGGCTTCTGCATGATGCCGGCGGCCGAGACCCCGCTGCTGCACATCGCGGAGGACCCGGACCGGGTGTGGGCCGAGTACGGGGAGCACTTCCTTCACGAGGCGGGCATGTACGCGTCGTGGCAGTCCAAGGACATCCGCAGCGCCGTACGGTCGGCGGCACGCTCGGTGGCGGAGCTGCGCGCGGAGGGCGTCTACCGGGTGCTGACCCCGGACGAGGCGGTCGCGTACGGCCGGGGGGCGGGCGAGGCGGGGAACCTGGTGCTGCACCCGCTGTGCGGCGGGATGCCGCTGGACGAGGGCTGGCGCAGCCTGCACCTGCTGTGCGAACAGGTACTGCCCCGGCTCAAGGGCTGAGCCGGGGCAGTACCGAGGAGAAGGGGTGGTGGCGGGGATGGTCACCCCATCTCCTCCAGCGCCTTGCCCTTGGTCTCCGGCACCCACTTGAGGACGAACGGGATCGAGAGCAGTGCGAAGACGGTGTAGATCACGTAGGCACCGGACAGGCTCCAGTCCGAGAGGGACGGGAACGAGACGGTGATGACCCAGTTGGCGACCCACTGGGCCGAGGCGGCGACGCCCAGCGCCGCGGCACGGATGCGGTTGGGGAACATCTCGCCGAGCAGCACCCAGACCACCACGCCCCAGGACAGGGCGAAGAAGAGCACGAAGGCGTGCGCGGCCACCAGGGCCACCGTGGCCTGGGCGTCGGGCATGGTGATGTCGTCGCCGGTGCCGGTGGTGAAGGAGAACGCCCACGCGCACAGGCCGAGGGAGATCGCCATGCCCGCCGAGCCGATGAGGGCGAGCGGCTTGCGGCCGATCCGGTCGACGAAAATCATCGCGATCACCGTGCCGACGATGTTGATGATCGACGTGGTGAAGGAGTAGAGGAACGAGCTGGTCGGGTCGATGCCGACGGACTGCCACAGCGAGGAGCTGTAGTAGAAGATCACGTTGATGCCGACGAGCTGCTGGAAGACCGAGAGGCCGATGCCGACCCAGACGATGGGCAGGAAGCCGAAGCGGCCGCCGAGCAGGTCCTTGAAGGTGGACTTGGTCTCGGAGTGCATCGCGTGCTCGATCTCGCGGACGCGCCCGTCGAGGTCGGCCTTGGAACCCTCGACCTCGGCCAGCACCTTCTTGGCCTCGTCGGTGCGGCCGACGGAGACCAGGAAGCGGGGGGACTCCGGGATGACGAAGGACAGCAGGCCGTAGAGCACGGCCGGGACGACCATGACGCCCAGCATCCACTGCCAGGCCTCCAGGCCGCCGATCTCGCCGCGCTGGTCGCCGTCGGCGAGGTTGAGGATGCCCCAGTTGACGAGCTGGGAGACGGCGATGCCGATGACGATGGCGGCCTGCTGGAAGGAGGCGAGCCGGCCGCGGTAGGCGGGCGGGGAGACCTCGGCGATGTAGGCGGGGCCGATGACGGAGGCCATGCCGATGCCGAAGCCGCCGATCACGCGCCACATGGCGAGGTCCCAGAGGGCGAAGGGCAGGGCCGAACCGATGGCGCTCGCGGTGAAGAGGAGGGCCGCGATCTGCATGCAGCGGATTCGGCCGATCCGGTCGGCGAGCCGGCCCGCGGTGGCGGCGCCGATGGCGCAGCCGATCAGCGCGGCGGCGATCACCTGGGCGAGCGCCTCCGAACCGACGTCGAAGCGCTCGCGGATGGCGACGACGGCGCCGTTGATGACGGAGCTGTCGTACCCGAAGAGGAAGCCGCCCATGGCAGCGGCCGCCGTGATGAAGACGACGTGGCCGAGGTGGTCGGGCTGGGGCGAGGATCCGCCGCCGGACGCCGGGGGCTGCGCAGTGCTGCTGGTCAAGGTGTGCTCCGTGGGGGTTTCGTCCGTCCTTACAGTGGCGCACAGTTCAAGATCGGGCACCACCCGAAGGCGGGGGACAGCGGAGCGAGCCTATGCGTTCAGTTTTTGAAGTCAAGACCTGGGATGAACTTCGCATGAACCATAGAGCTCTCCCAATGAATTCACTTCTTTAACCAAAGGTGCGTCAGCGCAGCCGCTGGCTGATGACCTTGGAGACTCCGTCGCCCTGCATGGAGACGCCGTAGAGCGCGTCGGCGACCTCCATCGTCCGCTTCTGGTGGGTGATCACGATCAGCTGTGAGCTCTCCTGGAGTTCCTCCATGATCCGGATGAGCCGTTGCAGGTTGGTGTCGTCGAGGGCCGCCTCCACCTCGTCCATCACGTAGAACGGGCTGGGGCGCGCCTTGAAGATCGAAACCAGCATGGCCACGGCCGTCAGCGAGCGCTCGCCGCCGGAGAGCAGCGACAGGCGCTTGACCTTCTTCCCCGGGGGGCGGGCCTCCACGTCCACCCCGGTGGTCAGCATGTTGTCCGGGTCGGTCAGCACCAACCTGCCCTCGCCGCCCGGGAACAAGCGCGAGAACACCCCCTCGAATTCTCGGGCGGTGTCCCGGTAGGCCTCGGTGAAGACCTGCTCGACGCGCTCGTCGACCTCCTTCACCACTTGAAGGAGGTCCGCCCGTGTCTTACGGAGGTCCTCCAGCTGCTCGCTGAGGAACTTGTGGCGCTCCTCCAGCGCCGCGAACTCCTCCAGGGCCAGCGGATTGACCTTGCCGAGCTGCTGGTAGGCCCGTTCGGCCGCCTTGAACCGCTTCTCCTGCTGCGCACGGACGAAGGGGCCGGGCCGGTTGCGCGGGTGCTCGGGGTCCTGCGGCAGCTCCTCGCCGTCGGCCGGCGGGGACGGCGGGACCGGCTGGTCCGGCCCGTACTCGGCGACGAGCGCGAGCGGCTCCATGCCGAACTCCTCCAGCGCCCTGGCCTCCAGGGCCTCGATGCGCAGCCGCTGCTCGGCGCCGAGCACCTCGCCGCGGTGGACGGAGTCGGTGAGCTTGTCGAGCTCGCCCTTCAGGTCGCGGCCGCCGCCTCGCGCGTCGGCGAGCTCGCGCTCGCGCAGACCCTTGGCCCGTTCGGCCAGGGTGCGCTCCGCGTCGGCGCGGTGGAGGGAGACCTCCACATGGGCGAGGAGCTGGCGGGCCCCGTCGGCGACCGCGCGGGCCACGTCCGCCTCGTGGCGCCGCCGTGCCCGGCGGCGTTCGGCGCGGGCCCGGGCCTCGCGCTCGGCGCGGGCCGCCCGGTCGAGGGAGTCGGCCCGCCCGGCGAGCCCCTTGACCCGCTCCTCGTGGGTCCGCAGCTGGAGCCGGGCCTCCATCTCGGTCTGGCGGGCGTTGGCCCCGTCGGCCGCGAGCCGGTCCCGGCGGGAGCTGTCCGGTTCCTCCTCCACCGGCATCTCCTCGGCGACGGCGAGCCGCTCCGCGCACTCCTCGACCTCGGCCAGCGCCTGCTCCAGGGCGTCCTGGGCCCTGGCCGCGGCGGCGGCGCCGCGCTCGGCCTCGCCGACGGCGCCCTTCGCCTGCCCGGCGAGGCGTCCGAGCTGCTGGGCGACCCCGGCCCGGGCCTGTTCCGCGGCGCGCCGCCGCTCGGCGAGCTCCTCGACCAGGGCGGCCGCGTCCTGCCGTCGGGTCTGCGCGGTGGCCTGAGCGGCGGCGAGCTCCTCGCACCGCCCGGCCAACCGGGTCAGCTCCGCCGCGGCCTCGTCGACGGCGGCCTGCACCTCGATCATGCTGGGTGCGCCGGCGGACCCGCCGTGCGCGAGGTGCGCGCCGAGGACGTCGCCCTCGACTGTCACGGCCACGGCGTCGGGGCGCTGGGCGACGAGCGCCTCGGCCTCGTCGAGCGTGCCGACGACGACGTGGTCGCGCAGCACCCACGCCAGCGCCCGCCGCACCTCGTCGTCCCCAGCGATCAGCGCCACGACGGGTACGAACCGCCCCGCCCCGGCCGCCTGGACCTCCACCGAAGCCGACCCGCCGACCGTGGCCTCTGCCGGAGCGAGCCCGGGCCCGGAGCCCTGGCCCGACGGGCCGGGCGCTCCGCCCAGGTCCCCGGCCCGGCCCTCCGCCGCGGGCACCCACGCCGTCAGGCCCTGCCCCGGGCCACCGCCAGAGCCCGCCGCAGGCTCCGCCCCGGCACCCGGACCCGGCCGGACCTCGTCCACCGCAGCGGCCCCGGCCCCGAGGGTCACGCCGCCCGCGGCAGGCGCGGGCCCGGCCCCCTGCACCGGCACCGCCGGACCGCCCCCGGCCGCGACCCCGCCCGGGAGGACGGCCGGTGGGGTGATCAGGAGCGTGGCGCGGCCCGCGTCCGCGTCGCGCAGGTGGCGGATCGCCCCGGCCGCCGCCGACGGGGAGGACACCGCCAGCGCGTCCGCCGCCGAGCCCAGCGCGGCGGCCACCGCCGCTTCGTACCCCGGGGTCACCGACAGCCTTTCCGCCGCAGGCCCGAGCACCCCGGCCAGCCGCTCGCGGGCCGCGAGCAGTGCCCCCGTACCGTCCTTGCGGCGCAGCCCCAGCGCCAGCGCGTCCCGGCGGGCGGCCACCGCCGCCCGCGAGCGCTCCGCCGCCGCCAGCGCCTCGCGCGCGGCGCCCAGCCCGGCCTCGGCCTCCTTCAGCTCCGCCCGCGCGGCCTCGTGGTCCGTCTCCGCCGACGGGTCGTCGAGCCCGCCGACCTCCTCCGCCAGCGCCTCGTACTCGGCCTGCGCGGCCTCGGCCCGGCTCTGTGCCTCGTCCCTCGCCAGCGCGAGCCGGTCGATCTCCGCCTGGGCCGCCCCGGCGCGGGAGCGGGCCGCGCCGAGCCGACCGGTCAGCCGGGCCAGCCCCTCGCGCCGGTCGGCGATGGCCCGCGCGGCGTCCCGCAGCCGGCGTTCCTCGTCGGCCAGCTCCCGTTCCAGCTCCGCGCGGTGCCCGGTGGTGTCCTCCAGGGCGCGGGAGGCCGCTTCCAGGGCGGCCGTCAGCTCGGCCTCCTGTTCACGGATCCGCTCCGCCTCCCGTTCCATGTCCTCGGGATCGCGTCCCCTGCGCTCCTCCTCGACGGGGGCCGTCGCGCTCTTGACCCGCGCGTCCGCGAGGGAGGCGGTGCCGCGTACCCGCTCGGCGAGCTGCGACAGCTCGTACCAGGTCTGCTGCGCCCGCCGGAGCCTGGGGGTGAGTTCCCGTACGGCCTCCTCCAGCTCGGCCTCGCGCCGCAGCGCCGCCGCGAGCTGGGCCTCGGCGGCTTCCTTGCGTTCCTTCAGCGCGGCCTCGTCCGCGATCTCCGCGTCGAGCGCGCGCCGCAGCGCGACCAGGTCGTCGGCGAGCAGGCGCAGCCGCGCGTCGCGCAGGTCGGCCTGGATCACGGCGGCCCGGCGGGCGACGGCGGCCTGGCGGCCCAGGGGCTTGAGCTGCCGGCGCAGTTCGTCGCCCAGGTCCTGCACGCGGGCGAGGTTGGCCTGCATCGCGTCGAGCTTCCGCAGCGCCTTCTCCTTGCGCTTGCGGTGCTTCAGTACGCCGGCCGCCTCCTCGATGAAGGCGCGGCGGCCCATGGGGTCGGCGTGCAGGACGGAGTCCAGCTGGCCCTGCCCGACGATGACGTGCATCTCGCGGCCGATGCCGGAGTCGGAGAGCAGTTCCTGGATGTCGAGCAGCCGGCAGGTGTCACCGTTGATCTGGTATTCGCTGCTGCCGCCGCGGAACATGATCCGGGTGATGGTGACTTCGGCGTAGTCGATGGGCAGCGCGCCGTCGGAGTTGTCGATCGTCAGGGAGACCTCGGCGCGCCCGAGCGGTGGGCGTCCGGTGGTTCCGGCGAAGATGACGTCCTCCATCTTCCCGCCGCGCAGGGACTTGGCGCCCTGTTCGCCCATGACCCAGGAGAGCGCGTCGACGACGTTGGACTTGCCCGAGCCGTTGGGACCCACGACACAGGTGATGCCGGGTTCGAAGCGCAGGGTGGTGGCGGAGGCGAAGGATTTGAAGCCACGCAGGGTCAGGGACTTGAGGTGCACGCCGCCGGACTCTACCTTTCACGTTCGGTTTCACCCATGAAGGTGCAGGGCACGATCGACGTCAAAGGCATCAGGCCCCCCACCCGGCCCTGTGGTCCCTGATGCGGAGTCCAAAGAAAGAAGGGACGCCGGAGCGTCCCTTGCAGATCATGCGGGGCTGGATTCGAGCGACGAGTGAGCGCGGATCAGGTGAGCGCAGGCTCCGCCTGGGGTACGTCGATGTCGATGCTGTCCAGCAGCGAGTCTCCGTCGTGCTGAGCGGCGGCCGCGTTCAGCGCGTCATTTTCGGACTGAATCCGTACGAGCTCGGACTCGAGGTCCTGGACGCGCTGCTGAAGCCGTCGCATCTCGGCGAGGAGTCGCGGGTCGGAACCGCCGACGTAACCGAGAAGCGCCTTTGCCATGATGGATGGTCCTCCACACTGAGTGACCGACCGAAGCGGTGTGGGTCGTGAGGGAATCGCACCCGCGGATGTCCGGCAGCGACTGTCAGTCACTGCGCTTACTACTGCCAGCACTGCCAAACAGCTCAGGTGCGCGGGGCTTCCAGCGTCTCACCAAAAAGTTTGACGGTCAACACGATCACGCCCCGTATCGGCGGGCAGCCCGGGCCCCACAAGGGGCGTGGAGATCATCCTCATCTCCGAGCCTTCCACGGATCGCCCGCCTCGGCAACGCGTCGGCGACGAATGCCCAGTTCCGACCGGGTCCGGACGATCAGAGATGTGATGAGTTCATGATCAGTCGATCGCTCACCGCATCCCGAATCCGTCGTAGCCACCGCGCGGTGTCCCCCAGATCTCTGTCACCCCGTCCACCCGGCCGGGCGTGTCGGCGGACCGCAGCCAGTCGAGCAGGCGGTGGCAATTCTCACGTTGACCTTCGGCGACCACCTGTACCCGCCCGTCGTCGAGGTTGAGCGCGAAGCCGACCATCCCGCCGATCTCCAGGGCGTTCTCCCTGGTGAACCAGCGGAAGCCCACTCCCTGCACACGGCCGCGCACCCACGCGGTCAGGCGGACATCTTCATTCATGCGCGAACGCTATCCGGGCGGCCACTTTTCGGTCACATCGCCCCCGGGGCCCCATGGCGTACAGTCGCGCACCAATGAACTCACCCATTTGGGTGGGTAAGGGATGATCTTGCTCCGGTCAGGAAGGCACGACACCGATGGGACGTCACCGGCTCCCCGCCCCTCCGCGCCGCGGCGGCATGCACGGCACCGCCCTGCGCACCGGCCTGCTCGGGGTCTCGGTCGCCGTCGCCCTCGGCACCGCCGCCGTCACCACCGGCATGGTCCCGGTCGGCGGCTCCTTCCCCTATGTGGGGGTGAGCGGCACGGACACGACCGTGAACGCCACCGCCTCGAAGGCCGCGGCCAAAGCCACCCCCACCCCCGACCCGCTGCTCCAGCGGCAGGGCGGCCTCGCGAGCCTGTCGGGCCACGCCCCGGCGACGACCGGCGCGCCCTCCGCCCCGGCGACCCCGTCGGGCTCCCCTTCACCGTCGGCCTCCCCCACGCCGTCTGCTTCGCCGTCCCCCTCCGCGTCCCAGGCGCCGAAGGCGTCGCCCAGCGCCGCGCCGCCCGCGGCGCCGAGCACCGTACGCAGGACCCCGGCCGCTCCGGCCCCCTCCCCCGAGGCGCCGAAGAAGACCCAGGCCCCGGCACCCACCGAGCCGGCCCCGGCGCCGACCCCGACCACCACCGCGACCCGGCCGAGCCTGGACGGGCACTCCGCGGAGGAGGACGCCGTGGTCGCCCTGGTGAACCAGGAGCGCGCCCAGGCGGGCTGCGGTCCGGTCCGCGCCAACCCGCCGCTGGCGGCGCTGGCCGGCGCCTTCAGCAAGGACATGGCCACCCGCGGCTTCTTCGGCCACGACGACCCCGACGGGAACACCCCCTGGGACCGCGCCGCCCAGGCCGGCCTCTCGGGTCTCGGCGGCGAGAACATCGCCCGCGGCCAGGGCGACGCCGATGCCGTGATGAAGGCCTGGATGAACAGCCCGGGGCACAAGGCCAACATCCTCAACTGCGAGTTCCGCACCCTGGGCGTCGGCGCGCACTTCGCCGCCGGCGGCCCCTGGTGGACCCAGGACTTCGGCTTCTGACACACCCCGCCGTGGGCCGGGCCGCAGGCCGCGGCATGGAACGCCCGGAAGGGGCCGGGTCGCGGACCCGGCCCCTTCTCGTGTCGCGCCGGGCGCCGCCGGGCGCCAGGCGCGAGACGTCAGACGGTGGCGGCCGCCAGGGTCGCCCGGCCCGCGACGACGACGCGGGTGTGCTCGGCCACGCGGCGGCCCAGGTGCTCAGCCGTCGCGATGTCGGCCTTGTGGACCGCGTCCGCACCCTCGTCGGAGTTGGTCTGGGCGGCCGCGCCGGAGAAGAAGCCCAGGCGGTTGAGGTCGTTCTCGGAGGCCGTGCTGGAGTTCCAGCCCGGCTTCAGGCCCAGGTTGACCCAGTTCATGCCGTGCTGCGCGGCCAGGATCTGGAAGAACTGCAGCGTGTGCAGCTTGTCGCCGCTCTTCGAGGCCGAGTTGGTGAAGCCGGCCGCGATCTTGTCCTGCCAGGCGTCGCCGAACCAGCGCTTCGAGGAGGCCTCGGCGAAGACGTGGAAGGCGCCCGAGGCGGTGCCCATGTACGTCGGGGAGCCGAAGACGATCGCGTCGGAGGCGTCGAGCAGCTCCCACTGCGCGTCGTCGATCTCGTCGACCTTGATCAGGTGGACGGTGGCCCCGGCGTCCACGGCGCCGCTGCGGACCGCCTCCGCGACGACGGCGGTGTGGCCGTAGCCGGAGTGGTAGGCGATCGAGACGACGGGGGTGTGCGTGATACCGGACAAGGCTGATCTCTCCCTCGGGAAGACTCCCGTCGCGGCACGGGGCGTGCGGCGACGAGAAGAAGAGAATCACTAACTTTTCGAAAGCGCAAGCTGCGAGTTAGCGCTGCCCGGGAGTACGCTTGTTCCATGGAGACCCCCGCCTGTACCGAAGCCCACGAGTCCGAGTCCGAGCAGCCGTTCGACGTCTTCGCCCGGGCCTGCCCGTCCCGCGAGACGCTGGAGCACGTCACCGGCCGCTGGGGCAGTCTCACCGTGGGCGCGCTGCGCGAGGGCCCGTGCCGGTTCAACGAGCTGCGCCGCCGGGTGGAGGGCGTGAGCGAGAAGATGCTCTCCCAGACGCTGCACGCGCTGGAGCGCGACGGCATAGTCAACCGTGAGGCGCAGCCCACCAACCCGCCGCGCGTCGACTACGAACTGACCCCTCTCGGCACCGAGGTCGCGGACCGGCTCCTCGCCCTGATCCACCACCTGGAGGGGAACATGTCGGCGGTCCTGACCGCCCGGACGACCTACGACGAAACGCGCGGCGGCCGCTGACAGCGCGGGCAGAAGTAGCTCGACCTGTTCATCCACGGCCGGCGGCGCATCGGCGTGCCGCAGCGCCGGCAGGGCTCGTCCTCGCGCCCGTAGGCGTCGAGTGACCGATCGAAGTAGCCCGACTCCCCGTTCACGTTGACGTACAGGCTGTCGAAGCTCGTCCCGCCCACGGCGAGGGCCGCGTTCATGACGTCCCGGACATGGCCGAGGAGTTCCGCGCTCCGGGGGCGCGTGAGGTTGGCCGTGGGGCGCTCGTAGTGCAGCCTGGCGCGCCACAGCGCCTCGTCGGCGTAGATGTTGCCGACCCCGCTGATCAGGGACTGGTCGAGCAGGGCCCGCTTGACGGTGGTCCGCTTGGCGCGCAGCGCCAGGTGGTAGGCCGTCTCGTCGAACAGCGGATCCAGGGGGTCGCGCGCGATGTGCGCGATGACGTCGGGCAGGCCCTCGGCGCTGTCGGCGACGGTCTCGTGCAGCGAGAGCCCGCCGAAGGTCCGCTGGTCCACGAAGCGCAGCTCCGTCCCGGCGTCGTCCCCGAAGCGCACCCGGATCCGCAGGTGCTTCTCGTCGACGGCGCCCTCGGGCTGCACGAGCAGTTGCCCGCTCATGCCCAGGTGCCCGAGCACCGACAGGTCCCGCCCCGCCAGGGGCAGCCACAGGTACTTCCCGCGGCGCTGCGGCACCCCGAGGACCTCGCCCCGCAGCCGCGCCGCGAAGTCGGCCCCGCCGCCCGGATGGCGCCGCACCGCACGCGGGTGCAGGACCTCGACGGCCTCGACGGTCCGTCCGGCCACCCAGCGCTCCAGCCCCCGCCGTACGACTTCGACTTCGGGCAGCTCGGGCACGGGTTTACCTCCGTCGGGTGCGGATCTGACGCTGCCGTGAGCGTACCGGCCGCCCGGGAACGACAACGCCCGCCCCTGCGCTGCGGGGGCGGGCGATGGCGTACGCGAAGGAAGGTCAGGCGTCCGGAGCCGGATCGGCGGGCGTCGGCACCCCGCCGTCCGCGGCCTCGGCCGAAGCCGGGGCCTGCGCCGGAGCGGCGGCCGCAGCCGCCGCGGTCCGCTCGTCCGCCGCGGCGCGGATCCCGCGCCACGCAGACTCCGCGGCCTGCTGTTCCGCTTCCTTCTTGCTGCGGCCGGTGCCGGTGCCGTACGAGACACCACCGACGCGGGCGGCAGCGGTGAAGGTCTTCTCGTGGTCCGGACCGGTCTCGGTGACCAGGTACTCCGGTACGCCAAGACCTTCGGCCGCCGTGAGCTCCTGGAGACTGGTCTTCCAGTCCAGGCCGGCCCCGAGGTTCGAGGACTTCTCGATGAGCGGGTCGAAGAGCCGGTGGACCAGCTCCGAGGCCGCGTCGAGGCCCTGGTCGAGGTAGACCGCGCCGATGACCGCTTCAAGGGTGTCGGCGAGGATGGAGGCCTTGTCCCGGCCGCCCGTGCCCTCTTCGCCCCGGCCGAGCCGGATGAAGGAGCCCAGGTCGAGGCCGCGCCCGACCTCCGCCAGTGCACGCGAGTTGACCACCGCGGCCCGAAGCTTGGCCAGCTGGCCTTCGGGAAGGTCCGGGTGGGTCGTGTACAGCGTGTCCGTGACCACCAGGCCCAGCACGGAGTCCCCCAGGAACTCCAGGCGTTCGTTGGTGGGCAGACCGCCGTTCTCGTACGCGTACGAGCGGTGGGTCAGCGCACGCACCAGAAGGGCGGACTCGAGTCGGTACCCGAGCCGCCCTTCCAGAAGCGTGTGGGACGAGGCCGCGTTGTTACTGTCTGCCTGCTTCTCAGCGTTGGACAGCTCAGACATTGCGCCTCTCACCAGCCGCTCAGACCTCGAGGACCTGGCGCTTGTTGTAGGTGCCGCAGCTCGGGCACGCGATGTGCTGGAGCTTCGGCTCCTGGCAACGCTCACACGAAACCAGGGTGGGGACCGCAGCCTTCCACTGCGACCGGCGGTGGCGCGTGTTGCTGCGCGACATCTTCCGCTTCGGAACAGCCACGGCTACTTCTCCTGCTTCTCGGCGGCGCTCTGAACGTCGTCAGATGCAGTGCCGCTCATGTTGTCCTTCTCGTCGTCCTGATCGGTCACGACGAGTTCCTGCAAAGCCGCCCAACGGATGTCGACGGCGTCGTGGTGGTGGTCCGGGTCGTCGTTGAGGCTGACCCCGCAATCGGGGCACAGTCCCAGACAGTCCTCCCGGCACACCGGCTGCATCGGCAGTGCGAGCACCACCGCATCGCGCAGCACGGGTTCGAGGTCGAACAATCCGTCCTCGAGGAAGAGCGTGTCCTCGTCGTCCTCGGCGTCGTCGGCCGGCTCCGCCTTTGCGCGGCCCCGGTCGTCGGCGTCAGGGTACGAGAACATCTCCTGGAAGTCCGCCTTGAGCTCGCGCTCGACGGCCTCCAGACACCTTACGCACTCCCCCGCCGCCGATGCACGGACGGTGCCTGTGACAAGCACCCCTTCCATGACCGACTCGAGGCGGAGGTTGAGCTTCAGCGGCGCGCCTTCCGGCACTCCGATGACGTCGACGAGACCGAAGTCCGCCGGCGCCGGGATCTCGCGGGACAGCCGCTGCATGGCACCAGGACGCCGGCCCAGCTCGTGCGTGTCGAACACGAGGGGGTTGCGGTGGTCGAGGCGGGTGTTCAGGGCCGTTCCTGCTTTCACAGATCGCTGAAGATCAAATATTCCGCCGCTGAAGGGCAGCATGGATCGCGCCGCATACGCGCGACCGAAGAGCCAGGATACCCGGCGCTTCGCTCTGAGCCCAATCGGCCCTAGCGACCCTGTTCGTACTGGCGCAGCTGGTCCAGGTTGATCATGCTCGTGTCGAAGAAGCTGGTCTCGTCGAGCGAGGGCTGCTGCGCATGCTGCTGGTGCGGGGCCTGCTGCGGCTGCTGGTAGGCCGCGTACGGGTCGGGCTGCTGCGCATCGTAGTGCGCGGCGTAAGCCGCTCCGGTGGAGCCGGTGCTCGCACCGGAGTACGGGTCCGGCTGCTGCTGGTAGCCCCCGTACGGGTCCTGGTAACCGTATGCGTCCTGCTGCTGGGCGGCGGGCTGCTGATAGCCGTACGCGTCGTACACGGGCTCGGCCCGGGCCGGGACCGGCGCCTGCACGTGCGCGGGCTCCGGTTCCGCGAGGCCCGCCAGGAAGTCCGCATCGCTCGCCGAGCGGGAGGGCCGGCCGTCCGCGTCCTGGGCCGCCATGAGCACGCCCAGCTCGTCCGTCGGGACTCGGCCGAGCAGCTTCTGGCGGCCGCGGCCCACGGCCTCCAGGGTCTTGGAGAGCACCGCCTCGAAGGTGGCGAGCTTGGTGTCCACGTAGGCGTCCGCCTGCTGGCGCTGCGTCTCGGGGTCGTGGCTGCGCTCGGGGGCGTCCGCGTCCGGGTAGCCGTCCTCGTCCAGGCCCGGGCCGCGGCCCAGCAGCTTCTCGCGGCCCCGGTCCACCGAGCCGATCGTCTTGGTCAGCACGACCTCGAAGTTCGCCAGCTTGCTGTCGACGTAGTCGTCGGCCTCGGCCCGGATCTGCTCGGCCTCCCGGCGGGCCTCCTCCAGGATCCGGTCCGCCTCGGCCTGGGAGCGCCGCGCGATCTCGGTCTCGGCGATCAGCGAACCGCGCTGGCCGTGCGCGGCGTCGATGATCCGCTCCGCCTCCCGGCGGGCGTCCTCGACCATCTGCTCGCGGCCGCCGATGAGCTCCTGCGCCTGCGCGAGGGAGCCGGGGAGCGCCTGGCGGACTTCCTCCAGCTGGGCGAGCAGCTCGGCGCGGTTGATCACGCAGGACGCCGACATGGGCATGGAGCGGGCGCCGCCGACGGCCGCGACGATCTCGTCGAGCTTCTTCTGCACGTCCATGGGGGCTCGCACTCTCTCGGCCTCGGGCGGTTCCTGAGACGGACGGGTCGACTGTACGGCCACCGGGCGGCCCCCCGACACCGCCTGACGGACTGTCAGGCAGTCAGCGGTCGCGCAGCCGCTCCAGGAGCGCCGCGTGGACGTGCGCCGGCAGCAGGTGGGCGACGTCGCCGCCCCAGGCCGCGACCTCCTTGACCAGCGAGGAGGACAGGAAGCTGTAGGTGGGGATGGTCGGGACGAACAGCGTCTCGACGCCCGACAGGCCCAGGTTCATCTGGGCCATCTGCAGCTCGTAGTCGAAGTCGCTGACCGCGCGCAGGCCCTTGACGATGGCCGGGATGTCCCGCTGCTTGCAGAAGTCGACGAGCAGCCCGCGGAAGGACTCGACCCGGACGTTGCCGTAGTCGGCCGTGGCCTCGCGGATCAGCTCGATCCGCTCCTCGACGGTGAACAGGCCCTGCTTCGACTCGTTGATCCCGACGGCCACGTGCACGACGTCGTACAGCCGGGAGGCGCGTCCGATGATGTCGAGGTGTCCGTTGTGGATGGGATCGAAGGATCCCGGACAGACGGCGCGGCGCAACTGAACTCCCTCGTTCATGAGTCTTCGCAGGTGTTGGCGGCGCGGCCGTACCAAAGGGTGCCCTCGCCGTACTTCCGCGACCGGAGCGGCTCGAAGCCCTCGGGCCACGGGAAGGCGCCGCTCCTGGTGCTGCGCTCCACGGTGACGAGCGCGTCGTCCGTGATCCAGCCATTGGACCGGAGTGTGAGGAGGATCTCGCGCAGGTCGGCGCTGTCCAGGGCGTACGGCGGGTCCAGGAAGACGACGTCGTACGGTTCCCCGCCGGCGCGGGCCGCCACGATCTGCTCGGCCTTGCCCGCCCGGAATTCGGCGCCGGGCAGGCCCAGCGTCCGGATGTTGTCCCGGATCGCCTTGGCCGCCTTGGGGTCCGCCTCGACCAGGAGGGCGTGGTCCGCGCCCCGGGAGAGGGCCTCCAGGCCGACGGCGCCGGAGCCTGCGTACAGGTCGAGCACCCGGGCGCCTTCGACCCCGTGCAGCGACTCCCAGGTGGAGAAGAGCCCTTCGCGCATCCGGTCCGAGGTCGGGCGGGTGCCGGTGCCGGGGGGCACGGCCAGCCGTCGCCCGCCGGCGCTGCCGGCGATCACGCGGGTCATCTGGGGTCCTTCGGTACGGCGGCAGAGTGCCGCGGCGGTCCGCCGCGGCACTCCAACGATATGTCGTGCCGGTCAGCCCTTCTCCAGGTACTGCTCGCGCTCGGTGTCGAGCAGGGCGTCCAGGGCGGTCCGCAGGCCCGGCAGCCGCTCCAGCGCCGGGTCCTCGGCGACCACGCGGGTGGCCTCCTCCCGGGCCTGTGCGATGACCTCCTCGTCCTCGATGACGGCGAGCATGCGCAGCGAGGAGCGCACTCCGGACTGGGCCTGGCCCAGGACGTCGCCCTCGCGGCGCTGTTCCAGGTCGATCCGGGAGAGCTCGAAACCGTCGAGGGTGGCGGCGACCGCGGCCAGCCGGGCCCGGGCGGGGCTCGCCTCGTGCATCTCGCTGACGAGCAGGCACAGGCCCGGGGCGGAGCCGCGGCCGACGCGGCCGCGCAGCTGGTGGAGCTGGGAGACGCCGAACCGGTCCGCGTCCATGATCACCATGACGGTGGAGTTCGGGACGTTCACACCGACCTCGATGACGGTGGTGGCGACCAGCACCTTGACCTCGCCCGCGGTGAAGCGCCGCATGACGTCGTCCTTGTCGGCCGGGTCCATCCGGCCGTGCAGCACCTCGACGCTCAGCCCGGCGAGCGGTCCGCGCGCGAGCTGCTCGGCCACCTCCAGGACGGCGAGCGGGGGCCGCTTGTCGGGGTCGTCCGCGGCGGCGGCCTTCTTCTTGGCGTTCTTGGGGTCGTCCTCCCCGTCGCCGATGCGGGGGCAGACCACATAGGCCTGGTGACCTTTCTCGACCTCCTCGCGGACCCGCTCCCAGGCCCGGGCGAGGAAGTGCGGCTTGTCCTTGGCCGGCACCACATGGGTGGCGATCGGCGAGCGCCCGGCGGGCAGCTGGTCGAGGACGGAGGTCTCCAGGTCGCCGAAGACGGTCATGGCGACGGTGCGCGGGATCGGGGTGGCGGTCATCACCAGCAGGTGCGGGGGCTGCTTGCCCTTGGACCGGAGCGCGTCGCGCTGTTCCACGCCGAAGCGGTGCTGTTCGTCGACGACGACCAGGCCGAGGTCGTGGAACTGCACCTTGTCCTCGATCAGGGCGTGCGTGCCGATGACGATCCCGGCCTCACCGGTGACCAGGTCGAGCAGGGCCTGGCGGCGCGCCGGCATCCCCATCGACCCGGTGAGCAGCACGACCTTGGTGCCCTGGTCGGAGCCGCCGAGCATGCCGCCCTCGGCCAGTTCGCCCATCATCTCGACGATGGAGCGATGGTGCTGCTGGGCGAGCACCTCGGTGGGCGCGAGCATCGCCGCCTGCCCGCCGGAGTCGACGACGGCCAGCATGGCCCGCAGGGCCACCATCGTCTTCCCGCTTCCGACCTCGCCCTGGAGGAGGCGGTGCATGGGGTGGCTGGTGGCGAGGTCGTCGAAGATCTCCTTCGAGACCTTCTCCTGGCCCTCGGTGAGGGTGAAGGGGAGCTTGGCGTCGAAGGCGTCGAGCAGGCCGCCGGGGGCGGGGCGGCGCGGGACGGCCGGGAGCTGGGCGTCGGCGTGGCGGCGGCGGGCCAGGGCGACCTGGAGGACGAAGGCCTCGTCCCACTTCAGGCGTTGACGCGCGTCCTCGATGTCGGCCTTGGTGGCCGGCCGGTGGATCTTCAGCAGGGCCTCGGTGAGCGGGACCAGTCCGCGGCCCTCGCGCAGGGCGGGCGGCAGCGGGTCCACCGCCTCCTGGGCACCGGGCAGTACGGCGTCCACACACTTGGCGATCTTCCAGGACTCCAGCTTCGCGCAGGCCGGGTAGATCGGGATCAGCTGGTTGGCGAAGGCGGTGGCGGCGTCCCGGTCGGAGGCGTCCGCGCCGAGCGGTTCGTACGCCGGGTGCGCGAGCTGGAGCTTGTGGTTGAACCTGGAGACCTTGCCGGCGAACATCGCGCGGCTGCCGGGCAGCAGCTCCTTGTGGGGCTTGTGGACGCCGGCTCCGAAGAAGACCAGCTGGAGCCGGCCGCTGCCGTCGGTGATGGTGACCTCCAGCCGCTTGCCCCGGCCTCCGTTGAAGGTCAGGACGCGGGCGTCGGCGACCTGCGCGACGACGGTCACGTGCTCGTCGATCTGGTCGGCGAGCTCGGCCAGCGAGGTCAGCTCGCCGCGCTCGGCGTACCGCCTCGGGTAGTGGTGGAGCAGGTCCAGGGCCGTGTGCAGGCCGAGCTGCTCGGCCAGCACCTTGGCGGTGGCGGGTCCGAGCGTCTTCTTGAGGTCTTCGTCGAGCGCGGGCACGTGTTCCATTGCACACCATGGCGCTAACAAGCCCGCTATTCCACCCCGATGAGGAGCGGCGCCGAGTACCGGCCGCCCCGGTAGGTGACGGTGTCCACGGCCAGGTGGCCGCACTGGACGTACGCCTCCAGGCGTTCGGCCACGGCGTCCGGCACCTCCGGTCCCAGGACCAGGGTGACGAGTTCGCCGCCGGAGCCCAGCATCCGGTCCAGGACGGCCTCGGCGGTCTCGGCCAGGCCCGCGCCGATCACGGCGACGTCGCCGTCGATGAGGCCGAGCACGTCGCCGGCCTGGCAGATGCCGGCCGAGGTGAAGGACTGGCGTTCGGCGACGGCCAGTTCCCCGTACCGGGTGGCGCCGGCGGCGGCGGTCATGGCCACCACGTCCTCGTCGAAGCTGCCGTCCGGGTCGTGCACGGCGAGCGCGGCGAGGCCCTGGACCGCGGAGCGGGTGGGGATCACGGCCATGCGTACGCCCTCGGCGCGGGCCTGCTCGGCTGCCGCGGCGGCCGCCGCGCGCAGTTCGGCCCCGCCCGGCAGGAGCACCACCTCGCGGGCGTGGGCACGGCGGACGGCGTCGAGGAGTTCGGCGGTGGCCGGAACCTCTCCGGGGCGCACCAGCACGGTGGTGGCGCCGGCCTCGGCGCACAGGCCCGCCAGTCCCTCGCCGGGGACGACGGCGACCACGGCCCGCTGGGCACGCTCGGCGCGGCCCCGCCGGCGCTCGTCGCCGAAGTGCGTGATCCGTATCCGGTACGGCCGCCCGGCGACCACGCCCGCCTCCACGGCAGCGCCGGGGTCGTCGACGTGGACGTGGACGTTCCACAGTCCGTCACCGCCGACCACGACCAGGGAGTCGCCGAGTCCGTCGAGGGTGGCGCGCAGTTCCGCGACCGCCGTCTCCGAGGCCTCCAGCAGGTAGATCACCTCGTACGCGGGCCCGTCCCCGTCCTGCTCGCAGGGGTCGGCCGGCCGCGGTGCGGGCGGCGTCGTCCGGCCGGCCCCCGCGAGCGGTCCGGCGGCCGGCTCGTGGCCGGACAGCGTCTGCCAGAGGGCGCCCAGGACGGCGACCAGGCCGCAGCCGCCGGCGTCGACCACCCCGGCCCGGCCCAGCGCGGCGAGCTGCCCGGGGGTGTCGGCAAGTGCGGCGCGGGCGCCGTCGTAGGCCGCGCGGGCCACGTCCGCCGCGGTGCCGGCGGCCGCCGAGGCCGCTTCGCCGGCCCGCGCGGCGGCGCCCGCGACGGTGAGCATGGTGCCCTCCACGGGGTGGGCCACGGCGGCGTACGCCTCCTCCGCGGCCCGGGTGAGGGCGTGGGCCAGCAGCCCGCCGGGGCCGGTCCGGCGGCCCTCGTGCTCGGCGCCGAGCACGTCGGCCACTCCGCGCAGCAGCTGGGCGAGGATGGTTCCGGAGTTCCCGCGGGCGCCGACGAGCGCGCCGTGCGCCCAGGCCCGTACGGCTTCGGACAGGGAGGTGGGTGCGGGGGTCCCCGCTGCGTCGGCGGCGCTGTCGAAGGCCTCGGCCAGGGCGCGGTCGGCCGACTCGGCGGTGAGGTAGAGGTTGGTGCCGGTGTCCGCGTCGGCGACCGGGTAGACGTTGATCGCGTCGATGTCCTCGCGGGCCCGGCCCAGCGCGGCCAGGGCGAGCGAACTCCAGGTGCGTACGGCCTCGGCGTCGAGCTCGTCGGCGGGCTGCGGCTGCGGCTCGTGCGGCACCGGGCGTTCCTCCTTGTGCGGGCCAGGGTTCACCGCAGGGTAACGAAGGGCCGCGCCTGCGGGGTCCGGACCGCGGGACGGGGTCGCCGGCCGCCATGGTAGTTTTCTTGGACGGGCGCAGTCGTTGTATGCTGCTCCGGTTGCCCGATGAGAGTCGGGTCTTTTCCCCGGCAAACCACTTCAGACCTCTGATCCGGTGCGCCGGATTCACTGTAATTGCATCTGAAGTCTTTGGAGTGACCTGTGGCTGCCAACTGCGACGTTTGCGCCAAGGGGCCGAGCTTCGGCAACAACATCTCCCACTCGCACCGCCGCACCTCGCGTCGCTGGAACCCGAACATCCAGCGCGTCCGTGCCGTGGTCAATGGGACGCCGAAGCGCCTCAACGCCTGCACCTCGTGCATCAAGGCCGGCAAGGTCTCGCGCTGACGCCCGTCGTAGCGCAGCCCCTTCCGGTTGCCAAGAAGGCCGGTCCACCTCTGGTGGACCGGCCTTTTGCCTTGTCCGGGGGATCCCGGTGGGCGGGGCGGGGTCAGCGCAGCCGCCAGGCGTGATCGACCGGGCCGATGCCCCCGCCGAGTGCGAAGCCGGCGGCGATGCCGCCCGTCACGTACTCCTTGGCGGCCGTGACGGCCTCCGGGACGGCGAGGCCCTTGGCCAGTCCGGCCGCGATCGCGCTGGCGAGGGTGCAGCCGGTGCCGTGGGTGTGCCGGTTGGAGTGGCGCGGGGCGCGCAGCCAGCGTTCCTCGGTGCCGTCGGTGAGCAGGTCCACGGCCTCGTCGCCGTGCGCCGCGAGGTGTCCGCCCTTGATGAGCGCCCAGCGGGGGCCGTGGCCGAGGATCGCGTCGGCGGCCCGCCGCATGTCGTCCTCGGACCTCACGGAGATGCCGGTGAGCTGGGCGACCTCGTCGAGGTTGGGTGTGGCCACGGTGGCCCGCGGCAGCAGTTCGCCGCGTACGGCGTCCAGCGCGGAGGCGGCGAGCAGCGCGTCCCCGTGCTTGGAGACGCCGACGGGGTCCACGACGGCCGGGGCCGCGGTGTCGGCCAGCAGCGCGGCCACGGTCTCGACCAGGGCGGTGGAGGAGAGCATGCCGGTCTTCACGGCGTGCACGCCCATGTCGTCCACGACGGCCCGGTACTGGGCCGTGACGGCCTCGGCGGGCAGCTCCCAGGCTCCCCGTACCCCGAGGGAGTTCTGGGCGGTCACGGCGGTCACCACGCTCATGCCGTGGACGCCGAGGGCCAGCATGGTCTTGAGGTCGGCCTGGATGCCCGCGCCGCCGCCGGAGTCCGATCCGGCGACGGTCAGGCACAGCGGCGGCGCCGTGGTCACAGCGTGCCGTCCTGGGCGGCCGGGTCGGCCCCGAAGTGGTCCCAGCCGCCGGTGCTGGTCCAGGGCGCGCCGTCGACGGTCACCTGGGGCAGCGCGGAGCGGTTGAGCACCTCGCCGATGACCTTCCAGCGGGCGGGGAGCTTCACGTCGGGCGGGAAGGTCGCCACGATCGCGTGGTCCTCTCCCCCGGTGAGCACCCACTGGAGCGGGTCCACGCCGACGGCCTGCCCGATGTCGTGCATCTGGGTCGGGATGTCGACGGCGGCCGAGCGCAGGTCGATGCGGACCTTGCTGGCCTCGGCGATGTGCCCGAGATCCGCGATCAGGCCGTCGCTGACGTCGGTCATGGCACTGGCGCCGAGGCCGGCGGCCGCGGGACCGGCGTGGTACGGCGGTTCGGGGCGCCGGTGGGCCTCCACGAACGCCCGCGGGGAGCGGAAGCCGCGCGAGAGCACGGCGAAGCCGGCCGCGGACCAGCCGAGCCAGCCGGTGACGGCGACGACGTCGCCGGGCTGGGCCCCGGAACGCAGGACGGGCTCGTGGTTGCGCAGGTCGCCGAGGGCGGTGATGGAGACGGTGATGGTGTCTCCGCGGACCACGTCCCCGCCGACCACGGCGGCGCCGGCGACCTGGCACTCGTCGCGGATGCCGTCCATCAGCTCGGTGGGCCAGGTGACCGGGAGTTCGGCGGGCACGACCAGGCCGAGGAGCAGTGCGGTCGGCACCGCCCCCATGGCCGCGATGTCCGCGAGGTTCTGCGCGGCGGCCTTGCGGCCGACGTCGTAGGCCGTGGACCAGTCGCGCCGGAAGTGCCGGCCCTCCAGCAGGATGTCGGTGCTCGCCACGACCCGCCGGTCGGGGGCCGAGACGACCGCCGCGTCGTCGCCGGGTCCGAGCCGGACCGCCGGGGTGGTGGTGAGTCGTGAGGTGAGCTCCCTGATCAGCCCGAACTCCCCCAGCTCGCCGACAGTGCCCTTCATCCCTGTGCCCCTTCTTGCCCAGTCCGCTTGCGGTCGCGAGCCGTCACAGCTCTGGGTACCGTCAACAGATACGTCAACTTCTGCTCTCCGTACGCCCCGCTGTGCGTGGCGCCGGGCCCGCAGGTCTCCCCGTGGCGCACGGCGACGCGGTACCGTGGCGTCCCTTCTTCCCCCGGCCCTGTCCATCGTGTGGGGTTCACCCGAAGGTTAGGGGAAATGATCCTCGTGGCCGCCCTGGAGGTTCCGTGGTACAGGCGTACATCCTCATCCAGACCGAGGTGGGCAAGGCGTCGTTCGTCGCCGAGTCCATCGGCCAGATCCCGGGGGTGATCCAGGCCGAGGACGTGACAGGTCCGTACGACGTGATCGTGCGCGCCCAGGCCGACACCGTGGACGAGCTCGGCCGCATGGTCGTCGCCAAGGTCCAGCAGGTGGAGGGGATCACCCGCACCCTGACCTGCCCGGTGGTCCATCTGTAGCCCCCGTCTACTCTTGGCCGGTGATGTCCCTCCACCACCGGCCCCTCCGTGTCCTGGCCGTGCCCGGCGCCCTGGTCGTGCCCGCCGCCCTGGCGGCGTGCTCCCCGGGCGGTTCCGAGGCCCGGGTGGAACCGCCCCCCGCGCCGCCGGGCAATGTCGCGGGGTTCTGTGCGGCACTGCACAAGGAGCTCCCGGAGACGGTGGCCGGCCTGGCACGGACCCGGACCGAACCGGAGTCCGACCTGACCGCCTCGTGGGGCGGCTCGGCGATCGTACTGCGGTGCGGTATCCCCAGGCCCCCCGAGATGCTGGATCCGAAGCAGGGGGGCGTCGAGGTGAACGGCGTGTCCTGGCTGCTGGAGAAGCGCGGCGACGGCGGATTCCGTTTCACCACCGGGATGCGGCTGGCTTACACGGAGGTCCGGGTCGACAAGGAGCATGCCACGGACGCGGGGATGCTCGTCGGTCTGTCCACGGCGATCGCCGCGACCGTGCCCGCGGGCATCGCCTCCTACTGAGCTCCGGCACACCGCCGCCCGCCGGCCGCCCCCGTGCGGGGCGGCCGGCGGGCGGCGGCTCGGCCTGCTGCTAGCGCAGCCCGGTGGAGCGGCGCAGGGCCGCCTGGATCAGGCGGTCCACCAGCTCCGGGTACGCGATGCCGGTCTTCTCCCACATCAGCGGGTACATCGAGATCGGCGTGAAACCGGGCATCGTGTTGATCTCGTTGATGACGAACTCGCCGTCCTCGGTGAGGAAGAAGTCGGCGCGCACGAGGCCCTCGCAGGACGCGGCCTCGAAGGCCTCGATCGCGAGCCGCTGCACCTCGGCGGTCTGCTCCGGGGTGAGCGGGGCGGGCACGATCCCGGAGGCGGAGTCGATGTACTTCGCCTCGAAGTCGTAGAAGTCGTGGCTGGAGACCGGCGGGATCTCGGCGGGCACGCTGGCCCGCGGCCCGTCCTCGAACTCCAGGACGCCGCACTCGATCTCGCGGCCGCGCAGCAGCGCCTCCACGATGATCTTCGGGTCGTGGCGGCGGGCCTCCTTGACGGCGGCCTCCAGGCCGGAGGCGTCGTCGACCTTGGTGATGCCGATCGAGGAGCCGGCCCGGGCGGGCTTCACGAAGAGCGGCCAGCCGTGCTCGGCGGCGAAGTCCAGGATCCGGGCCGTGGCGGCGTCCCGGTCGGCCTCCCACTCACGGGGGCGGATGGTCACGTACGGGCCGACGCTCAGCCCGAAGGACGTGAACACCCGCTTCATGTAGTCCTTGTCCTGCCCGACGGCCGAGGCGAGGACGCCCGAGCCGACGTACGGGATGCCGGAGAGCTCCAGGAGGCCCTGGAGGGTGCCGTCCTCGCCGTAGGGGCCGTGCAGCACGGGGAAGACGACGTCGACCTCGCCCAGGGCCTTCGGGACGGCGCCCGGCTCGGTGTAGACGACCTGGCGGCTGGCCGGGTCGACCGAGAGGACGACGGCGCCGTCCTCGGACTCGGCGAGCTCCTCGACGCTCGGGAGCCTGCGGTCTGCGATGGCCATCCGCGCGGGCTCGTCGGCGGTCAGCGCCCACCGGCCGTCCGTGGCGATGCCGATGGGCAGCACCTCGTACTTGGACCGGTCGATGGAGCGCAGGACGGCGCCCGCCGTGACGACCGAGATGGCGTGTTCCGAGCTGCGGCCGCCGAACACGACGGCCACGCGGGGCTTGCGGCCCTGCTGCTCAGGGGTCTGGGGGAGGTTCTCGCTGCTCATATCGGCATGAGCGTACCCGCTCATGCGTCCGGGAAGGAGTCAGCGACGTTCCGGTTTGGCGCTGCGGCCCATCAGTTCCTTCAGGGCCACCAGGGTCGGCTTGCCGTGGTGGACGATGTCCACCACCGTCTCGGTGATCGGCATGTCCACCCCGTGCCGGCCGGCCAGATCGGCCACCGACTGGCAGGACTTGACTCCTTCGGCGGTCTGCTTGGTGACCGCGATGGTCTCCTCCAGCGTCATGCCGCGGCCGAGGTTGGTGCCGAAGGTGTGGTTCCGGGAGAGCGGCGAGGAGCAGGTGGCGACGAGGTCGCCGAGGCCCGCGAGGCCGGAGAAGGTGAGCGGGTCGGCGCCCATGGCCACGCCCAGGCGGGTCGCTTCGGCGAGTCCGCGGGTGATGAGGGAGCCCTTGGTGTTGTCGCCGAGGCCCATGCCGTCCGCGATGCCGACGGCGAGGCCGATGACGTTCTTGACGGCGCCGCCGAGCTCGCAGCCGATGACGTCGGTGCTGGTGTACGGACGGAAGTACGCGGTGTGGCAGGCGGCCTGGAGGCGCTGGGCCACGGCCTCGTCCACGCAGGCGACGACGGAGGCCGCGGGCTGGCGGGCGGCGATCTCGGCGGCCAGGTTGGGGCCGGTGACGACGGCGATGCGCTCGGCGGGGACCTTGGCCACCTCTTCGATGACCTCGCTCATCCGCTTGGCGGTGCCGAGTTCGATGCCCTTCATGAGGGAGACGAGCACCGTGTCGGGGGCCAGCAGCGGGGCCCAGGCGGCGAGGTTGTCGCGCAGGGTCTGCGAGGGGACGGCCAGGACGGTGAAGTCGGCGCCCGCGGCGGCCTCGGCCGGGTCGCCGGTGGCCCGGATGTTCGCGGGGAGTTCGACGTCGGGGAAGTAGTCCGGGTTGGTCCGGCCGGTGTTGATGGCGTCGACGACCTCGCTGCGGCGGCCCCACAGGGTGACCTCGCAGCCGGCGTCGGCGAGCACGATGGCGAAGGCCGTGCCCCAGGAGCCTGTTCCGAAGACGGTCGCCTTCATGGGACGTGTCACTTCTTGCCCTCCCCTGCGGCCTTGCGCCGCTGTTCCGCCCTGGCGTTGCGATGGTCGTACGGCTGCTCGGGCGCGGTCTCTCCCCGTACCTCCTCCAGGAGGCGGGTGACGGCCGCCATGATGGTCTCGGTGGCCTCCTTCAGGACGTCCGGGGTGGGTTCCCGGTCGTAGTAGGCCGAGAGGTCCACGGGCGGTCCGGCGAGCACCTGGAGGGTCTTGCGCGGGAGGAGCCGGACCTTGTTCTCCTTGGCGTACGGCGGCATGGCGAGGTTCGCACCCCACTGGGCCACCGGAATGACGGGGGCCCTGGTGATCAGCGCGACGCGGGCGACGCCGGTCTTGCCGGCCATCGGCCACATGTCGGGATCCCGGGTCAGGGTGCCCTCGGGGTAAAAGGCGACGCATTCGCCGCGTTCGATGGCGTCGACGGCCGCCCGGAATGCGTCCAGGGCGTTGGTGGTCTCCCGGTAGACGGGGATCTGCCCGCTGCCGCGGAGGATCGACCCGACAAAGGGGACCTTGAAGAGGGCGGCCTTGGCGAGCAATCGGGGCACCCGGCCGGTGTTGTACTGGAAGTGCGCGTAGGAGAGCGGGTCCAGATACGAGTTGTGATTGACGGCGGTGATAAAACCGCCCTCGGCCGGAATGTGCTCCATTCCCCGCCAGTCCCGCTTGAAGAGCACTACCAGCGGCGGTTTTGCGATGACCGCCGCCAGGCGGTACCAGAAGCCGATTCTGCGGCGGGACACTCGGACACCTTCCTCTAGGACCGGTCGCGGCTGGGGCACCTCGTCGTCGGCCGGACAAGTGTCACCCCGGGCCCGGTCTCTGTCGAGAACACCGTACGCCCCGCTCACCCCGGCAGACCCCCGGGCCGCCCGGCGGGGGCGACAATGGGCCGACACATGACCGGGCCATGACCCGGCCTTGGCCCGGGGAGGGCCGGAGCGTACCGGAAGGAAGGGGTCCGTCACGAACGCCGTCTGGAGTCTGGTGGTCCCGCTGAAGCCCCTGTCGGTGGCCAAGAGCCGGCTCGCGGCGGCCGTGGGGGCCTCACGCCCGGGGCTGGCCCTGGCGTTCGCCCTGGACACCGTCGCGGGGGCGCTGGCCTGCACCGCGGTCTCGGATGTGGTGGTCGTCACGGACGACGCCGCGGCCGGCGCGGAACTGGCCGGGCTGGGTGCGCGGATCGTCCCGGACGTCCCGGCGGCCGGGCTCAACGCGGCGCTGGCGCACGGCGCGCGGGCGGCCCGCGAGGCGCGGCCCGCCGCCCCGGTCGCGGCGATGAACGCGGACCTGCCGGCGCTGCGACCCTTCGAATTGCTACGCGTGCTCGAAAACGCATCGGTATTTCCGCGGGCATTTCTGGCGGATGCGGCCGGAATCGGTACGACCTTGCTTTCCGCCGCGTCCGGCGTGGAATTGGTCCCTTCCTTCGGGGGCGCGTCGCGGGCCAGGCATTCCGCCTCGGGCGCGGTGGAAATCGCACTGGCGGACGTGGACAGCGTGCGCCGCGACGTGGACACGGCGGCGGACCTGCGCACGGCGCTCGCCCTCGGTGTGGGGCGGCACACGGCCCGATACAGTGCGGGTATGCAGGCGACCGCGTACACGTACGACTCCCAGACCCGCAGCGGCAGTGTGCTGCTGGACGACGGCACCCCGGTGTCCTTCGAGGCCCCGGCGTTCGACGCGGGCGGCCTGCGGCTGCTGCGGCCGGGGCAGCGGGTCCGGATCGAGACGGACGGCAAGGGCGCCGACCTGCGGATCACCCTGATCACGCTGCAGACCTTCTGAACCGGTCCGCCGGAACGCCCACGGGGCGGCCGGCGGTCCCCGTGACGCACCGCGGGCCGGCTTCCCCGCGGGGGAAGCCGGCCCGGCGTGTGTGACTCGTGCCCTTACTTCTTGCGGGCGGTGGTCTTCTTCGCGGTGGCCTTGCGGGTCGCCGTCTTCTTGGCCGGCGCCTTCGTCGCTGCGGTGACCTTCTTGGCCGCCGGGGCGGTCTTCTTCGCGGCGGCGGTGGTCTTCTTCGCCGCGGCCGTGGTCTTCTTGGCGGTGGTGGCCTTCTTGGCGGCCCCGGTGGTCTTCTTCGCCGTGGTGGTGCTCTTCGCGGCCGCCTTGCCGGCGGTCGCGGTGGTCTTCTTCGCGGCGGACTTCTTTGCGACCGTGGTCTTCGCCGCGGCCTTCTTCGCGGTGGTGGCCTTCTTCGCCGCGGCCTTCTTGACCGTCGCGGAGGCACCGCCGGTGAGGCTGCCCTTCGGCGCCTTCTTCACCGACACCTCGCCGCCCTTGGGCAGCTTCTTGGTGCCGCTGACCAGGTCCTTGAAGCCCTGGCCGGCACGGAATCGGGGCACCGAGGTCTTCTTGACCCGGACGCGCTCACCCGTCTGCGGGTTGCGGGCGTAACGGGCCGGACGGTCGACCTTCTCGAACGAGCCGAAGCCCGTGACCGAGACCCGGTCGCCCGCGACGGTAGCGCGGACGATGGCGTCCAGTACCGCGTCGACAGCGTCCGCGGCCTGCTGGCGGCCGCCCAGCTTGTCGGCAATCGCTTCTACGAGCTGCGCCTTGTTCACGTCTTCCCCTTCGGAGACTTCGCCAGAACGAATGTGTTCAAGCTTATTTCGCACGTTAGGCGGATATATACCGCAAATCAAACACGAAACGGGCTAATCACCCTAGTGCCGCAACGCCGGAGGCGGTTACGGAGTTCCTTCGCATCAGTCGCCTTCAGGGAATCGACCCTCGTCGAGGTCCTTCATCAACCTGTCCAGGCGCCTTGCCGCATCGGCGAGATCATGCTTCGCCGCGGCCGTGACGACCAACAGCTTCCGGGACAGCGCCATCCTTACGCCCTCCGGGACTTGCAGTGAGCGCACCCGTGTGTGTGCTTCTTTCAGCCGGTCCGCGACGAGTTCGTAGAGCTCGAGTTGACTGTCGCGTTCCATGCACAGATTGTGCCATCTGGGGCGAGTTGTCGCCTCACGGGGCCTCAACAAACGGCTATGCCCCCCGCCGGAGGGCGGGGGGCACAGTGTTGTCCTTGTGATCACCCGGGGGTGAATAACCGCTGATCAGGCAGGAATCAGGCCTGAATGGTGCGCGGCTTGAAGGCCGGTCGGCCGCTTTCGTAGGTGGCGATGTCCGCTTCGTTCTGAAGGGTGAGCGAGATGTCGTCCAGGCCTTCCAGCAGACGCCAGCGGGCGTTGTCGTCAAGTTCGAACTCGGCCACGATGCCTTCCGCGCGCACCTGGCGGTCGACCAGGTCGACCGTGATCTCGGCGGCGGGGTCGGCCTCCGTCAGCGCCCACAGCCGGTCGACCGTCTCCTGCGGGAGCACGACGGTCAGCAGGCCGTTCTTCAGCGAGTTCCCGCGGAAGATGTCGGCGAAGCGGGAGGAGATGACCGTCTTGAAACCGAAGTTCTGCAGGGCCCAGACTGCGTGCTCGCGCGAGGAGCCGGTGCCGAAGTCGGGGCCTGCGACGAGCACCGTCGCGCCGGCGCGCTCCGGGCGGTTCGTGACGAACTCCGGGTCCTTGCGCCAGGCCTCGAAGAGTCCGTCCTCGAAGCCGTCGCGGGTGATCTTCTTGAGCCAGTGGGCCGGGATGATCTGGTCGGTGTCGACGTTGCTGCGGCGCAGCGGGACGGCCCGGCCGGTGTGGACGGTGAAGGCTTCCATGGTTCAGACTCCGGCGGTCGCGTCGGCGGCGGACAGGTCGGCGGGCGAGGCCAGATGGCCCAGCACGGCGGTGGCGGCGGCCACCTGCGGGGACACCAGGTGCGTACGCCCGCCCTTCCCCTGCCGGCCCTCGAAGTTGCGGTTGGAGGTGGACGCGGAGCGTTCACCGGGCGCCAGTTGGTCCGGGTTCATGCCCAGGCACATCGAACAGCCCGCGTGCCGCCACTCGGCGCCGGCCTCCTTGAAGACCTTGTCCAGGCCCTCTTCCACGGCCTGGAGGGCGACGCGGACCGAGCCCGGTACGACCAGCATCCGTACGCCGTCGGCGACTTTGCGGCCCTCGATGATCCCGGCGACGGCGCGCAGGTCCTCGATGCGGCCGTTGGTGCAGGAACCTACGAAGACGGTGTCGACCTTGATGTCGCGCAGCGGCTGCCCGGCGGTCAACCCCATGTACTCCAGGGCCTTTTCGGCCGCGAGGCGCTCCGAAGCGTCCTCGTACGAAGCCGGGTCGGGGACCTGGGCCGACAGGGGCGCGCCCTGGCCCGGGTTGGTGCCCCAGGTGACGAACGGGGAGAGCGCGGCGCCGTCGATGACGACCTCCGCGTCGAAGACCGCGTCCTCGTCCGTGCGCAGGGTCTTCCAGTACGCGACGGCCGCGTCCCAGTCCTCGCCCACGGGGGCGTGGTCGCGGCCCTGCAGGTAGTCGAAGGTGGTCTGATCGGGGGCGATCATGCCCGCGCGGGCGCCGGCCTCGATCGACATGTTGCAGATGGTCATGCGGGCTTCCATCGAGAGCTGCTCGATGGCCTCGCCGCGGTACTCCAGGATGTAGCCCTGGCCGCCGCCGGTGCCGATCTTGGCGATGATCGCCAGGATCAGGTCCTTGGCGGTGACGCCTTCGGCCAGCGCGCCGGTGACGGTGATCGCCATCGTCTTCGGGCGGGCCAGCGGCAGCGTCTGGGTGGCCAGTACGTGCTCGACCTGGCTCGTGCCGATGCCGAAGGCGAGCGCGCCGAAGGCGCCGTGCGTCGAGGTGTGCGAGTCACCGCAGACCACGGTGGTGCCGGGCTGGGTCAGTCCCAGCTGCGGTCCCACGACGTGGACCACACCCTGCTCCACGTCGCCCAGCGAGTGCAGGCGGACACCGAACTCGGCGCAGTTCGCGCGCAGCGTCTCCAGCTGGGCCCGGGAGACCGGGTCCGCGATCGGCTTGTCGATGTCGAGGGTGGGGGTGTTGTGGTCCTCGGTCGCGATGGTGAGGTCGAGGCGTCGGACCTTGCGGCCGGCCTGGCGCAGGCCGTCGAAGGCCTGCGGGCTGGTCACCTCGTGCAGCAGGTGCAGATCGATGAAGAGGAGGTCGGGCTCGCCTTCGGCGCGCCGGACGACATGGTCGTCCCAGACCTTCTCCGCGAGTGTCCTACCCATCGCTTTCCCTCCGGCCGGCGGGTTGTGCCGGCGCTTCATAGAGATTCGTGCGCCAGACGCCCGTACCCCACGTCCCGGACGACGGCTCGGACCCAGTGGTTCGTGGACCCGCACATACAGACTCGCTGGTTCTTGGAAAAATTGAACTTGCGTTTCACAGTGTGAGACGCGAATATCGTTTCATGGACAACTCTAGCGGCGTCGGCGTTCTCGACAAGGCAGCTCTGGTATTGAGCGCACTGGAGTCCGGTCCGGCCACCCTCGCCGGGCTGGTCGCGGCGACAGGGCTCGCACGACCCACGGCACATCGCCTTGCCGTGGCACTGGAACACCACCGGATGGTGGCGAGGGACATGCAGGGCCGGTTCATCCTCGGACCGCGGCTGGCGGAGCTCGCCGCCGCGGCCGGCGAGGACCGCCTGCTGGCCACGGCGGGACCGGTACTCACCCACCTCCGTGACGTGACGGGCGAGAGCGCGCAGCTCTACCGGCGTCAGGGAGACATGCGCATCTGCGTGGCGGCGGCGGAACGGCTGTCGGGCCTGCGGGACACCGTCCCGGTGGGCTCGACCCTGCCGATGAAGGCCGGCTCGGCCGCGCAGATCCTGATGGCCTGGGAGGAGCCCGAGCGGCTCCACCGCGGCCTCCAGGGCGCGCGTTTCACGGCGACGGCGCTCTCGGGCGTACGGCGGCGCGGCTGGGCGCAGTCGATCGGCGAGCGGGAGCCCGGCGTGGCGTCCGTCTCCGCGCCGGTGCGCGGCCCGTCGAACCGCGTGGTGGCCTCCGTATCGGTCTCCGGGCCGATCGAGCGCCTGACCCGCCACCCGGGCCGGATGCACGCCCAGGCCGTCATCGACGCGGCCGCCCGCCTCACGGAGGCGCTGCGCCGCTCCGGCTGACGCACCGATCCCACCTGTTCACCCCCGGGCCCGGGGGCGCGTTCGACGCCGCACACGTCCGAACACGCGCCTCCGGGCCCGTACTTGTGCCCGCGGCCTCGTTGGCGGCGCATGCCTGCGTCGGCAGGGGCGGGGCAACAGCGAAGAGGCCCTCCGCGCTGAACGCGGAGGGCCTCTTCTGTGCGTACCCCCGACCGGATTCGAACCGGCGCTACCGCCTTGAGAGGGCGGCGTGCTAGGCCGCTACACAACGGGGGCTTGCTTGTACTGCGCTGGGCTACCAGGACTCGAACCTAGAACAAAGGAACCAGAAACCTTCGTGTTGCCAATTACACCATAGCCCAATGTGGTCTATACCAGACCAGTACCCCCGACCGGATTCGAACCGGCGCTACCGCCTTGAGAGGGCGGCGTGCTAGGCCGCTACACAACGGGGGCCCTAGCGATCCTGCATCAAGACGTCCGGGAGCTACCCAATGGAGATCTTGCGGGAAGGATCTGTACCCCCGACCGGATTCGAACCGGCGCTACCGCCTTGAGAGGGCGGCGTGCTAGGCCGCTACACAACGGGGGCTAAGCACTGCGTTACTACTGCACTGCGCTGGGGTACCAGGACTCGAACCTAGAATAAGGGAACCAGAAACCCTCGTGTTGCCAATTACACTATACCCCACCGAAAGTCAACCCCTTGGGGGGATTTTCTTTCGAGTGGCGCCTCCGTCCGGCCTTTCGGCCCGCTCCGGCGGCGCAGAAAGAACATTACCGGATGCCTGACCGTGCTCCAAAACGGGTATCCCGTGCCAGCAGCTCAGGCAGCCGGTCAAGGCCTTCGATCCGGTGCGCCCCCTCGGGGCCGGGGCCTCTGCGGCCGTCCCGGTCGATCCAGACGGCCAGCAGCCCGGCGTCGCGGGCCCCGCGCGCGTCGATCTCGGGCTGGTCCCCCACGTACGCCACGTCCTCCGGCGGCAGTCCGAGCGCCTCGCACGCGGCGAGGAAGGCCTCCGCCGCGGGCTTGCTGACGCCGAGCTCGACGGCGCAGACCAGCACCTCGAAACGCTCGCGCAGTCCGAGCCGGCGCAGCTTGGGGTCCTGGTTGGCCGTGGAGGAGTTGGAGAGCACGCCGTGGCGGTAGTCGGCGGCGAGGACGTCGAGGGCCGGCACGACGTCGGGGAAGAGGGTCCAGGCGGCCTTGTAGTGCTCCACGTACTGGTCGAACCACGCGTCGGCCTCGGCCGCCGTCATGCCGGGCTCGTCGAGGAACTCCCGCACCCGCTCCTGGCGCTGCCCCTGGAAGGTGCCCACCCCGGCGGCGAAGCGCGCCCAGTGCCGGTCGGTGATCTCCCGCCAGCGCGCGAGCGCCTGCGCGGGGGTCCCGTACCGCTCCGCGAGCCGGACGGCCTCCAGCTGCGCCGCGAGACCGGCCGCGTCGGCCCCCGTGTAGTCGAAGAGGGTGTCGTCGATGTCCCACAGCACGGCGCGGATCGGCATGTGCCAGAGCCTACGCCGCGGGCACCTCCGGGGTGGGCACGATCAGGAAGTCCGTCACGAAGGTCGGCGACACGGGCGTACGTCGCTGCGAGCCCGCCGGGGACAACGCCGCAGGGGGCGGCGGCCCGGGTTCGGGCGCCGCCCCCTGCGGGACGTGACGGTGCTGCCGCGGGTCAGCCGGCCAGCTTGGCGAGGGCCGCGTCGATGCGGGACAGCGAGCGCTCCTTGCCCAGGATCTCCAGGGACTCGAAGAGCGGCAGGCCGACCGTGCGGCCGGTGACGGCCACGCGGACCGGCGCCTGGGCCTTGCCGAGCTTGAGGCCGTGGGCCTCGCCGGCGGTCAGGACGGCCTGCTTGAGGGACTCCGGGTCCGACCAGTCGGCGTCGGCCAGCTTCTCGCGGGCGGTGGTCAGCAGGGCCGCCGGCTCGCCCTTCATCGCCTTGTCCCAGGAGGCCTGGTCCTCGACGGGCTCCTTGCGGAACAGGAAGTCCACGTTGGCGGTGATCTCCGACAGGACGCCCACGCGCGTCTGGGCGTACGGCGCGATGCGCTCCCAGGCCTCGCTGTCGAAGTCCTCCGGCTCCCAGTTGGCGTGCGGGGCCTGCAGCCACGGGGCGCAGCGGTCCGCGAACACCTTCGGGTCGAGCAGGCGGATGTGGTCGCCGTTGATCGACTCGGCCTTCTTCAGGTCGAAGCGCGCCGGGTTGGCGTTCACCCCGTCGATGTCGAACTTCTCGACCATCTGCTCGATGGAGAAGACGTCCTGGTCCTTGGAGAAGGACCAGCCGAGGAGCGAGAGGTAGTTCAGCAGGCCCTCGGGGAGGAAGCCGCGCTCGCGGTACAGGTTGAGCGAGGCCTCGGGGTCGCGCTTGGAGAGCTTCTTGTTGCCTTCGCCCATCACGTACGGCAGGTGGCCGAAGGCGGGGGTGCTCTTGGCGACGCCCAGCTCGATCAGCGCCTTGTAGAGGGCGATCTGGCGGGGGGTGGAGGAGAGCAGGTCCTCGCCGCGCAGGACGTGCGTGATCTCCATCAGCGCGTCGTCCACCGGGTTGACCAGGGTGTAGAGCGGGGCGCCGTTGGCCCGGACGATGCCGAAGTCCGGCACGTTGTCCGGGGTGAAGGTCAGCTCGCCGCGCACCAGGTCGGTGAAGGTGATGGGCTCGTCGGGCATCCGGAAGCGGACGATCGCGGGGCGGTGCTCGCCCTGGTACGCCTCGATCTGCACGGGGGTGAGCTCGCGGCAGTGGCCGTCGTAGCCGGAGGGCTTGCCGGCGGCGCGGGCGGCCGCGCGGCGGGCGTCGAGCTCCTCGGTGGAGCAGTAGCAGTGGTACGCGTAGCCGCCGTCGAGCAGCTTCTTCGCGACGTCCGCGTAGATGTCCATGCGCTCGGACTGACGGTACGGCGCGTGCGGACCGCCGACCTCGGGGCCCTCGTCCCAGGTGAAGCCGAGCCACCGCAGCGAGTCGAGCAGCTGAGCGTAGGACTCCTCGGAGTCGCGGGCCGCGTCGGTGTCCTCGATGCGGAAGACGAACGTGCCGCCGTGGTGGCGCGCGAACGCCCAGTTGAACAGGGCGGTGCGGACCAGACCCACGTGGGGGTTGCCGGTCGGGGAGGGACAGAAACGTACGCGGACAGGTCCGTTAACCACGCTTGATCACCTTGTTGGTGAGAGTGCCGATGCCTTCGATGGTGACGGCGACCTCGTCGCCGACGTTGAGGGGGCCGACTCCGGCCGGGGTCCCCGTGAGGATGACGTCGCCGGGGAGCAGCGTCATGGCCTCGGTGATGTGGACGACCAGGTCCTCGATGGAGCGGACCATGTCACTGGTGCGGCCCAGCTGGCGCTGCCGGCCGTTGACGGTGCACTGGATGGTCAGGTCGCCCGGGTCCAGGTCGGTCTCGATCCAGGGGCCGAGGGGGCAGGAACTGTCGAAGCCCTTGGCGCGGGCCCACTGCTTCTCGCGCTGCTGCACGTCGCGCGCCGTGACGTCGTTGGCGCAGGTGTAGCCGAGGATGACGTCCTTGACGCGCTCCCTGGGGACCTCGCGGCACATGCGGCCGATGACCACGGCGAGCTCCGCCTCGTGGTGGAGGTCCTGGGAGAAGGAGGGGTAGGTGATCGGGTCGCCCGGGCCGACCACGGAGGTGGACGGCTTGAAGAAGGTGATGGGGGCTTCGGGACGGCCTTGATCGTCAAGGATGGCGTTGCCGAGCTCCGCCGCGTGCTCCGCGTAGTTGCGGCCGATGGCCACGACCTTGTTCGGGAGCACGGGCGGCAGCAGGCGGACCTTGCTCAGCGGGACCTTCGTGCCCGAGAGCTCGAAGTCCGCGAACGGGATGCCCTTGATGATGTCGAGCACGAGCGACGCTTCGTTGCCGGGGGCGGCGTCGCCCTCGACCGCGCCGAACGCGACATTGCCGTCGATCGAGAACCTGGCGATGCGCACGTGTTGCGTCTGCCCCTCTGTATGTCCGCTGGCTGGAGTCTGCGGATCCCAGGCTAACGCGGCGGGCAGCGGCGCTTCACGTTCCGTGCGGGGCGGCTTACTGCGCGGCGGCGGCGACCGGCGCGTCCATGAGGACCGTGCGCCGGGGGTTGGCGGTCTGCGTCGGCAGCTCGACGGCGTGCTCCGGGGTGGCCGGTGCCGCCTGCAGCTCCTCGGCGTCCTTGAGGTGCGCGAGGGTGGTGCGGCGGGGGTTGGCTATGTTGCGGAACATCGTCGTCGTCTTCATCGGAGTACGGGGTCCTCGGTTCGCTCTGCGGATGTCGGCCGGCGCGGGCACCAGCCCTGGCCCAACCCTTCAATGGGCAAGGCTAAACATCTGAATCCCCTGGCGAACCGGGAAGTAATGGCCACGGCTATGTGAGTTTGCTCACCAGCGACCGGACATTACTTCCATAATGGACAGTCGATCACACGGACCGAAACGGACATTGCGCCACTGAATGCGCCATTCCGCTCCTGATCATCTCGACTGGGACACCTTGCCGACCATGTTGTTTGGATGACGTAAGTCCGATTTCAACCGAATGTGGTCGCACATCGCGTAGCGCGTCTGTTACGAGCCGTGACCGACTCTCCGGGCCGACACGCGCACCTTGTTGGAGATCCGCCACTGTGCTGGAATTCGCGGGACCGCCGCGGGACTCAGTCCGGCGCGCAGGTGGCGCGACTCAGCGCCGAGCGGCGGAGAGAAAGGGAGACGCGCCGGTCACCGACGACCACCATGGGGCCGAAAGTGCCCCACGACTCGACACCGTTCCGCCGGTCGCCCGGCGGGACGCCTGGTCCAGAGGTTGCGACGCTAGTGCAGGGACGATTCAAGAGGGATGGCAGCGCTGCGGCGGAGCAGGAGCCGCGCGGCGGGACCGACCGTGGCTCCTCGCCCCAGCACGCCCAGAACCGCGGGCCGGCTGTCGAAGGCGTGAGCCCCGACGCTTCCGCAGCGGTGAAGGCGAAGGGCCGCGTGAAGAGCCTGAAGGCCAAGTCCAAGGACAAGGCCGGGCCGGCTGAGCAGGACGCGGCGATACCGAAGGCCCCCAGTGGGCCCGGCTCCCGCCTCGCCATGCAGAACTGGCGCATCAGCACGCGACTCGTGTCGCTGCTGACCCTGCCGGTCGTCGCCGCCACCACGCTCGGTGGCTTCCGTATCAACGACTCGCTCAACGACATCGCGCAGCTCGAGCACATGCAGCTGCTGACGACGATGACGCGGCAGGCCACCAACCTGGCCGCCATGCTCCAGGAGGAGCGCGACCTCTCCGCGGGTCCGCTCTCGCTCTCCAAGGGCAAGACCAACAGCAGCGTCGAAGGTGCCCGCGCACAGACCGACACCGCCGCCAAGGCCTTCGCCGCCGCGACCGACAAGGTCGACAGCACCGGCGAGAAGGACGACACCCTCAAGTCGATCCGCAACAACGTGCTGCAGATCGGCCGTCAGATCGCGAACATCCAGACGGTCCGCGACAAGGCGTACGTCAACGGCGCCCAGCAGACCGTCAGCGAGTACAACGCGATGATCGTCTCGCTGCTCTCGCTCTCCCAGGACATGGCGCAGGCCACCTCCAACCCGGAGATGATCAAGCGTACGCGTGCCCTGGCCGCGTTCTCCGCCGCCAAGGAATACGCCTCCATCCAGCGCGCGATCATCGCCGCCTCGCTCCCCGAGACCTCGGACAAGCAGGGCAAGCTGGAGGAGAACGACCGCCTCTACGCCCTCTCCGCGCAGAAGGGCGAGCAGCAGTCGAAGACCACCTTCGAGCTCGTCTACCAGGGCCGCACCGAGGAGCTCCTCGCGGGTCTGGGCGACAGCAACTCCGAGATCTCCAGCGCCGACCACTACGCCCGCCGCGTGCTGGCCAGCCAGGACGCCTTCCTCCGCGAGAAGAACCGGTCCTGGCTGGACTGGTACGACGCGGACGGCACCAAGCTCCAGGCGATGAAGGTCATCGAGCTGACCCTGCTCGAGGAGATGGAGCAGAAGGCCCGTGAGCTGAAGAACGAGGCCCAGCAGGACGCCATCATCAACGGTGCCCTGATCCTCCTCGTCCTCGGTGTCTCCCTCGTCGGCGCCTTCGTCATGGCCCGCTCGATGATCCGCTCGCTGCGCCGCCTGCAGGACACCGCGACGCGCGTCGCCCAGGACCGTCTGCCCGAGCTCGTCAAGCAGCTGTCCGAGTCCGACCCGCAGGACGTGGACACGTCCGTGGAGTCGGTCGGTCTGCACACCCGCGACGAGATCGGCCAGGTGGCCGCGGCCTTCGACGACGTGCACCGCGAGGCCGTCCGCCTCGCCGCCGAGCAGGCCCTCCTGCGGGGCAACGTCAACGCGATGTTCACCAACCTCTCGCGCCGCTCGCAGGGCCTCATCCAGCGTCAGCTCTCGCTCATCTCCGAACTGGAGTCGCGCGAGGCCGACCCGGACCAGCTGTCCTCCCTCTTCAAGCTCGACCACCTCGCGACCCGCATGCGCCGTAACGGCGAAAACCTCCTCGTCCTCGCGGGCGAGGAGCCGGGCCGCCGGTGGACCCGCCCCGTTCCGCTGGTCGACGTGCTCCGCGCCGCCGCGTCCGAGGTGGAGCAGTACGAGCGCGTCGAGCTGGCCTCGGTGCCCGGCACCGACGTCGCCGGCCGCGTCGTCAACGACCTCGTGCACGTGCTCGCAGAGCTGCTGGAGAACGCCACCTCGTTCTCCTCCCCGCAGACCAAGGTCAAGGTCACCGGTCACGCGCTGCCCGACGGCCGCGTGCTCGTCGAGATCCACGACACCGGCATCGGTCTCTCGCCGGAGGACCTCGCCGCGATCAACGAGCGACTGGCGTCGCCGCCCACCGTGGACGTCTCCGTCTCCCGGCGCATGGGTCTGTTCGTGGTCGGCCGCCTGTCCCTGCGACACGGCATCCGCATCCAGCTGCGCCCCTCCGACTCGGGCGGTACGACGGCCCTCGTCATGCTCCCGGTGGACGTCGCCCAGGGCGGCAAGAAGCCGGGTCCGACGCCCGGCCAGGGCGGCGCCCAGGGCGCCCCCGGTGCCCAGGCCTCCGTGCCCGGTCCGGGCGGACGTCCCTCCGTGGGCCAGAGCCCGCAGCGCGGGCAGGTCGGCGGCGGTCAGCGTGCCGCGCTCCCCGGCCGCGACGGTGCCGGCCAGCGTCCGCAGGGCGGACGGCCGCAGGGCGGACCGCAGGGCGGTCCCGGTGCTCCCGGTGCCCGTCCCCAGCAGGGTGGTCCGACCACCGCCGGCCAGGGCCAGGGCGCCTTCGGCTCCGGCGCTCCGCTGCCGACCCGCGGCCCGGTGCCCAGTGTCGGCTTCGGCGGCAACACCCAGGCCCGTCCGGCGTCCTCCGGTGCCTCCGGCTTCCAGCAGGGCAGCGGTTTCGAGCGTCCGCAGCAGCCCCAGCCGCAGCAGGCCCAGCAGCAGGCCCCGCAGCAGCCCGGTCCCGGGGCTGCGGCCCCTGGCGGTCCGCGGCCGCAGCTGCCGCCGCGCGGTGGCGCCGCCGGCGGCCGTCCGGAGCTGCCCGGCCCGCAGACCACCAGCTGGGGTTCCGACCAGGCCCGCGGCCACGACGAGCTCTCGGGCCCCGGCTCGACGGCCGAGTTCGCGCGCCCGGACTTCAACGCGCCGATGCCCCAGGGCGACGGCATGGGCAGCACCACCGGCCAGTTCGAGCGTCCGGACGTACGGGGCCCCATCGACCCGTCCTCCACCGGCCAGTTCGAGCGCCCGGGCTACCAGCCCCAGCGGCCGGGCGGCCCCGGCGTCGGCGGGTTCGCCCGCCAGCCGCAGGCCCCGCAGCAGCCGCAGGCTCCGCAGGGCGGCGAGTACGCACCCGTACCGCCCGCGCGGTCCGAGGCCCCGCGGCTGCCGCAGGCGCACCGGCCGGAGGCACTGCCCCCGGCCCAGAGCGCCGGCGACGCCCGCAGCCCGATCTTCGACACGCTGGAGTCGAACTGGTTCCGCGAGGAGGGGCAGCAGTCCCCCGCGCAGGTCCCGGCGGTACCCCAGCAGCCGCAGCAGTCCGCTCCGCCGGCCCCTGCCCCGCAGCAGCAGCTGCCGCAGCGCGGCCAGGAGCAGGCGGCCGAGTCCTCCCACACGGCGACCGGCGCCATGCCGACCGTCAGCTGGAAGTCCTCGCCGAACGACGAGCTGATGCGGCAGGCCGAGCGCGTGCGCCAGCCCGCCGCCGGCGGAATCACGACCTCGGGGCTGCCCCGCCGGGTCCCGCGGGCGAACCTCGTGGCCGGCACCGCGCAGCAGCAGTCCGAGGCGCAGGCGGGTCCGCAGGTCTCCCGGGCGCCGGACGACGTCCGCGGCCGTCTGACCAACCTCCGACGCGGTATCCAGCAGGGCCGTCAGGCTGGCAACAACAGCCAGGCGACCGGCAGTTACCACATCGACCCCACTTACCAGCAGGAGCGTTAGTTGAGTTCGATGAGCCAGGCGGCACAGAACCTGAACTGGTTGATCACCAACTTCGTGGACAACACCCCCGGGGTGTCGCACACGGTGGTGGTCTCCGCCGACGGCCTCCTTCTGGCGATGTCCGACGGGTTCCCCCGCGACCGCGCGGATCAGCTGGCGGCCGTGGCCTCCGGTCTGACCTCGCTGACCGCCGGTGCCTCCCGCATCTTCGAGGGTGGCGCCGTCAACCAGACCGTGGTCGAGATGGACCGGGGCTTCCTGTTCCTCATGTCCGTCTCCGACGGATCCTCGCTGGCCGTACTGGCGCACCCGGAGTGCGACATCGGCCTCGTGGGCTACGAGATGGCTCTTCTGGTGGATCGCGCGGGCAGTGTCCTCACCCCGGACCTGCGCGCCGAACTGCAGGGAAGCCTGCTCGGCTGACTTCCCCTCTCCCGGCCGGACGGTACTACCGGCCGGGAGACCGGGGCCTCCGCCCCGGAATCCAGTACCACCGCCAGGCCGTCATACCGTTCCCCCCACCGGCCGCCCCGTCAGACGGCACGCTGACCACTGCTGTCCAGCCCGGAGGATCCATGACCCCGCCCCCCGCCTACCCCGATGCGTACGGAGATTCGTACTCGGAAGGCGATCAGCCGTTGGTGCGTCCCTACGCGATGACCGGCGGCCGGACCCGGCCCCGCTACCAGCTCGCCATCGAGGCGCTGGTCAGCACCACCGCCGATCCGATGCACCTGTCCGGCCTGCTCCCCGAGCACCAGCGCATCTGCACGCTGTGCCGTGAGGTCAAGTCGGTCGCCGAGGTCTCCGCGCTGCTTTCCATGCCGCTCGGTGTGGCTCGCATCCTCGTCGCCGACCTGGCGGAGGCCGGCATGGTGGCCATCCACCAGCCGGGCAACGGAGAGGCCGGCGGCACGCCGGATGTAACACTGCTCGAAAGGGTGCTCAGTGGCCTTCGGAACATCTAGCGGAGCGGCTCCCCGCTCCACCACCTCCGCGAAGATCGTGGTGGCGGGCGGCTTCGGCGTGGGCAAGACCACGTTCGTCGGAGCCGTGTCCGAGATCAACCCGCTGCGCACCGAAGCGGTCATGACCAGCGCCTCGGCCGGCATCGACGACCTCACGCACACGGGTGACAAGACGACCACCACGGTCGCCATGGACTTCGGACGCATCACGCTCGACCAGGACCTGATCCTGTACCTGTTCGGCACGCCCGGCCAGGACCGCTTCTGGTTCATGTGGGACGACCTGGTCCGCGGCGCCATCGGTGCCATCGTGCTGGTCGACACGCGCCGCCTCGCCGACTGCTTCCCCGCGGTCGACTACTTCGAGAACAGCGGCCTGCCGTTCGTCGTGGCGCTCAACGGCTTCGAGGGACACCAGCCGTACACGCCGGAGGAGGTCCGCGAGGCCCTGCAGATCGGTCCCGGCGCCCCCATCATCACCACCGACGCCCGCCACCGCGCGGACGCCAAGAGCGCGCTCATCACGCTCGTCGAGCACGCCCTCATGGCGCGGCTCAAGTAGCGGAGCGGCTCCAACTGCCGCACGGGAGGGGCGGGCTGTGTCGTATGACACGGCCCGCCCCTGTCGTTCATAACGTTTCGACAGAGAATTGAAGCCAATTGGCAACGGGATGCGTTCGGCCGGTGCCACTGCGCTCACAACCACCCCGGCTTTTGCCGCAGGACGCTCTTTATGTCCGGTTTATGTGAGGCGTAGGTCTCTGGAACCCGCGGATTTCAACTGTTTGGAACAGGACCGTCAACCGTGCTGGAATTCAACGAACTAGCTAGTAGCACCGCCGAGAGGTTGTTGGTCGAGTGAGGCGAAGCAACGCAAGCCCCGCGGATGAACCCGCGCGCGGCAACTTCACCCCGCCGCCGCGAGCGGCCGCGTCGCCCGCCGACGTGCCCGTGGAACCGCCTGTGAAGAGCGGGAGCACCAGCCGGTTCTCCCCGCGCAACTGGCGCGTGCCGACCCGCCTGAACGCCATCCTGCTCGTGCCGGCCCTCGTGGGCCTGGTCATGGGCGGGTTCCAGGTGAAGGGCTCCGTCGACACGTGGAACGAGGCCAAGGACGCCGAGCAGATAGCCCGGGTCGTCCAGGCAGCCTCGGAATACAGCCAGGCACTGCTCAATGAGCGTGACCTCACGGCCGAGCCGCTCCTGAACGGCCTCACCAAGGACGACAAGGTCACCAAGGCCTACGCGGACACCACCGCGGCCAAGGAGAAGTTCGACAAGGCCGTCCAGGACCTGCCCGAGAACCAGGGCATGGAGCGGCGTCTGGAGCTCTTCCGCACCGAGGAGCCCAAGCTGACGGACGTCCGTCAGACGGCGTACCAGGCCGGGATCGAGAGCCCCAAGAAGAACCCGCCCACTTCGTTCGGCCCCATCCCGACCGAAGAGGGCTACGTCACGGTCCAGCACTACCTGATGCAGTTCGCCAACGAGCTGGGTCTCGGCACCGGCAACGTGACCTCGTACGGCCGCATGGTCTACGCGATCCAGCTGGCCAAGGCGGCGAACTCCCTCCAGCGCTCCGTCGGCACGCACCTGCTGGTGCGCCCCAGCAACGACGAGAACACCCGCAAGGCCCAGCTCGTCGCCTTCTCCTCCTATGCCTACCTCGAGGAAATCGCCATCGGCGAGTACGTCGCGGCGGGTACCGAGGAGGACGTGACCCGTCTGAAGACGGTCATGGGGAAGAAGTCCGAGGAGGGCGCCGCCAAGCTCGCCGAGGCCAAGGCCGCCGCCGAGCAGGCCGGTACCCCCTTCAAGTCCCCGCCCGTGTCGCAGACCAACAAGTCGATCCTCACGGGTATGACCGAGGCCATCGCCAGCGGCGAGCCCAAGAAGAAGGTCATCGACGGCGGCACCACTCCGGCTGCCTGGCAGTACGCCGCCACCGCCAAGTTCGACGGCTACGACGAGATCGAGAAGGAACTCCTCGAGAAGGCCGTCACCGACGCCGTCGCGGTCTCCGACGACGCCCGCACCGACGCCATCACCAACGGTGCCATCGTGGTCGTGGCCCTCCTCGCCGCCTTCATCCTGGCCGGCATGATGGCCCGCCAGATGGGCCGTGCGATGGGCCGCCTGCGCACCGCCGCCTTCGACATCGCCGAGCAGCGCCTGCCGTCGCTCGTCGACCAGCTCTCGCGCACCGATCCGGGCAAGGTCGACACCCGTGTCCACCCCATCCCGATCGACTCCCAGGACGAGATCGGCGAGGTCGCCCGCGCCTTCGACCAGGTCCACCGGGAAGCGGTCCGGCTCGCCGCCGAGCAGGCGCTCCTGCGAGGCAACGTCAACGCGATCTTCACGAACCTCTCCATGCGCAACCAGTCGCTGATCGAGGGCCAGCTGACCCTCATCACCGACCTGGAGAACAACGAGGCCGACCCGGACCAGCTGGAGAACCTCTTCCGCCTGGACCACCTGGCCACCCGTATGCGCCGCAACGGCGAGAACCTCCTCATCCTCGCGGGTGAGGAGCCGGGACGCCGCTGGGACCAGCCCGTGCCCCTCGTGGACGTGCTCCGCGCCGCCTCCTCCGAGGTGGAGCAGTACGAGCGCATCGAGCTCTCCGGTGTCTCCGAGGCCGAGATCCACGGCCAGGCCGTGACCGACCTCGTGCACCTGCTCGCCGAGCTGCTGGAGAACGCCACCACGTTCTCCTCCCCGCAGACCAAGGTCCGCGTCAACGCCACGCGTCTGCCCGACGGCCGTGTGATGGTCGAGATCCACGACAAGGGCATCGGCCTCACCGCCGAGGACTTCGCGGACATCAACCACAAGCTCGCCAACCCGCCGACCGTGGACGCCGCGATCTCGCAGCGCATGGGTCTGTTCGTGGTCGGCCGGCTGGCGGACCGCCACAACATCCGCGTCCAGCTGCGCCCCTCGGGCGAGGCGGCCGGCACCACCTCGCTGATCATGCTTCCCGACGCCATCACGCACGGTGGCGGTGGCGAGGGCATCCCGGACGACGACTTCACGGTCTCGCAGATCATTCCGGAGCAGCAGGCCCAGCAGGCCGCCCCGATGCGTACGGCCGCGGAGCTCGGCTTCGACGACTCGCGCTACGAGCAGGGCGGCGAGGCGCGCGGCCTCGACCCGGTCGGGCGTTCGCTCGGCCGCGAGGAGCGGCGCGCCGCGCTGGAGGCCCAGGTCGGCTTCCCGCAGGAGCAGCAGTACGCCGACCAGGGCGGCCAGGACTATCCGGAACCTCAGCCGGAGCACGGCTACCAGCCGTACCAGGGCTACGAGCAGCAGTCCGAGCAGGGATACGAACCCGCGTACGACGGACAGCGCCAGGAGCAGGGGTACGAGGCGTACCCGCAGCAGGACTACGCCTATACGGAAGACGGCTACCCGGACCAGCAGTCGAACACTCAGGGCTACGACGACGGCTACGAAAGCCGGTCGGCGCAGGCCGAGTGGCCCGAGCAGAACACGTATCCGGCTGCCTACCAGCAGGATTACGGGACTGAATCGGAATCCCAGGCCGTCCCCGAACCGGCCGCGGAGCGCGTAGGCTTCGACCGTCCGGGCGCCGCTGCCGACACCGGTCACGAAATGACCGGAGCGGGCCTGCCGCGACGCGGCAGCCAGCAGCAGTGGCAGCCGGCACAGCAGGAAGCGGAGTCCCCCGGGTCCCTCTTCGAGCAGCGGCCGCAGCGTCAGCGGCAGGCCGCGGCGCCGGAGCAGGACCAGGACGGTGGCACGGGTTGGCGCTCGGGCAATGACGAGCGCTGGCAGCAGGCCGCCAAACTCCGTGAGCCGAAGGCGGGCGGGGTCACCTCGTCCGGTCTCCCTCGGCGCGTGCCCAAGGCCAACCTGGTCGAGGGCGCAGCGGAGACGACCCCGCAGGGCGGCCCCCAGGTCTCCCGCGCTCCGGAGGACGTCCGCGGCAGGTTGAGCAACCTGCGGCGGGGTGTCCAGCAGGGACGCAGCGCGGGTACTGAGCAGTCAAGTAACAGCTATGACCAGGAGCGTTAGTGTGAGCCCGATGAGCCAGGCGGCACAGAACCTGAACTGGTTGATCACCAATTTCGTGGACAACACCCCCGGGGTGTCGCACACGGTGGTGGTCTCCGCCGACGGCCTTCTTCTGGCGATGTCCGACGGATTTCCGCGCGACCGCGCCGATCAGCTGGCGGCCGTGGCCTCCGGTCTGACCTCGCTGACCGCCGGTGCCTCCCGCATCTTCGAGGGTGGCGCCGTCAACCAGACCGTGGTCGAGATGGACCGGGGCTTCCTGTTCCTGATGTCCGTCTCCGACGGATCGTCCCTCGCGGTGCTGGCGCACCCGGAGTGCGACATCGGCCTCGTGGGCTACGAGATGGCCCTTCTGGTGGATCGTGCGGGCAGTGTCCTGACCCCGGACTTGCGCGCCGAACTGCAGGGAAGCCTTCTCAACTAGCAAACAGGCAGTGCGTTTCGCGCCATCGCACCGTAGGGTGCGGTGGCGCGGTTCCACAGGGAGTACTGCGTTCTTGGAGTCGGAGGAGGAGACGTGACAACACCCGGAGGACATCCTTATGGCGGCGCGCAGCAGCCGCAGGGTGGGCACGACCAGAACCGCTTCAACTTTCCCTCCGCGCCAAGCCGGCCCATGCCGGAGCAGAACCCCTACCAGCAGTACGGGCAGCCCCAGATGCCCGCGCAGGCGCCTCCGCGCGCCGCGCGGCAGCCGGCCCCGAAGGCCCACAACCCGCTGGTGCGCCCGTACGCGATGACCGGCGGCCGTACTCGGCCGCGCTACCAGCTCGCCATCGAGGCGCTGGTCAGTACCACGGCGGATCCCGCGCGTCTGCAAGGGCAGTTGCCCGAGCACCAGCGCATCTGCCGCCTGTGCCAGGAGATCAAATCCGTCGCGGAGATCTCGGCACTTCTCTCCATTCCTCTTGGTGTCGCCCGCATCCTCGTAGCCGACCTGGCGGAGGCGGGCCTTGTCGCCATTCACCAGCCCGGCGGCGACGAGTCTGCCGGTGGCCAGCCAGACGTGACACTGCTCGAAAGGGTGCTCAGTGGACTTCGCAAGCTCTAACGGCGGAGCGGCTCCCCGCTCCACCACCTCCGCGAAGATCGTGGTGGCGGGCGGCTTCGGCGTGGGCAAGACCACGTTCGTCGGAGCCGTGTCCGAGATCAACCCGCTGCGCACCGAAGCCGTAATGACGTCCGCGAGCGCGGGCATCGACGACCTCACCCACACCGGTGACAAGACGACCACCACGGTCGCCATGGACTTCGGACGCATCACGCTCGACCAGGACCTGATCCTGTACCTGTTCGGCACGCCCGGCCAGGACCGCTTCTGGTTCATGTGGGACGACCTGGTCCGCGGCGCCATCGGCGCCGTCGTGCTGGTCGACACGCGCCGCCTCGCCGACTGCTTCCCCGCGGTCGACTACTTCGAGAACAGCGGCCTGCCCTTCGTCATCGCCCTCAACGGCTTCGACGGGCACCAGCCGTACACGCCGGAGGAAGTCCGCGAGGCCCTGCAGATCGGCCCGGACGCTCCCATCATCACCACCGACGCCCGCCATCGCGCGGACGCCAAGAGCGCGCTCATCACGCTCGTCGAGCACGCCCTCATGGCGCGCCTGCGGTAGGAACCGTCGCGCACCCCGACAGGCCCCTGTGTCCACGACGCGGGGGCCTTCGCCATGGGCCGCCTCCCGGGGCGCCTGCACGGGGGGTACGCACGGGACGGTACGCGGAAGGCCCCGCACCCTGGACGGGTGCGGGGCCTTCTCGGCGGATTGCGTGAGCCGGGGGCTCAGCCCTGCCAGCTGTGCGGGGCGCGGAAGCCCGGGGTGCGCTCCAGGCGGCGCCAGCCGGCCTGGCGCGGCAGGCGGACCGCCGCCTGCTCGGGGGTGGCGGCGGCGCGGGCGAGCAGGATCGCGGTGATCGCGGCCAGCTCTTCGGGCGCCGCGGTGCCCTTCTCGACGCGGAGCAGGGTGTCAGAGGTGTTGGTCATGGGGTGGCAGATCTCCTTCGCGGTTACTGCGGCGGGTTGCCGTGCTTGCGGGACGGCAGATCGGCGTGCTTGTTGCGGAGCATCGCGAGGGCGCTGACGAGCACCTCGCGGGTCTCGGCGGGGTCGATGACGTCGTCGACGAGGCCGCGCTCGGCCGCGTAGTACGGGTGCATCAGCTCGGACTTGTACTCCTTGACCATGCGCACGCGCATGGCCTCGGGGTCCTCGGCGTCCGCGATCTGCTTGCGGAAGATGACGTTGGCCGCGCCCTCGGCGCCCATCACGGCGATCTCGTTGGTGGGCCAGGCGTAGGTGATGTCGGCTCCGATGGACTGGGAGTCCATGACGATGTACGCGCCGCCGTAGGCCTTGCGCAGGATCAGCGAGATCCGCGGGACGGTGGCGTTGCAGTACGCGTACAGCAGCTTGGCGCCGTGGCGGATGATGCCGCCGTGCTCCTGGTCGACGCCCGGGAGGAAGCCGGGGACGTCCAGCAGCGTGATGATCGGGATGTTGAAGGCGTCGCACATCTGGACGAAGCGCGCCGACTTCTCGGAGGCCTCGATGTCGAGGACGCCGGCGAGGTGGGCGGGCTGGTTGGCGACGATGCCGACGACCTGTCCGTCCATGCGCGCCAGGGCGCAGATGATGTTGCGGGCCCAGCGCTCGTGGATCTCCAGGACGTCGCCGTCGTCGACGAGCTCCTCGATGACCTTGTGCATGTCGTACGGGCGGTTGCCGTCCGCGGGGACCAGGTCCAGGAGGACCTCGCTGCGGCGGTCCGCCGGGTCGCTCGTCTCGTGGACGGGCGGGTTCTCGCGGTTGTTCGAGGGGAGCATCGAGATGAGGTAGCGCACCTCGGAGATGCAGGTCTCCTCGTCGTCGTACGCGAAGTGCGCGACGCCCGAGGTCTCGGCGTGCACGTCGGCGCCGCCGAGGCCGTTCTGGGTGATCTCCTCACCGGTCACCGCGCGGACCACATCCGGGCCGGTGATGAACATCTGCGAGGTGTCGCGGACCATGAAGACGAAGTCGGTCAGGGCCGGGGAGTACGCGGCTCCGCCGGCGCACGGGCCGAGCATCACCGAGATCTGCGGGATGACGCCCGAGGCCTTGGTGTTGCGCTGGAAGATGCCGCCGTAGCCGGCGAGGGCGGAGACGCCCTCCTGGATACGGGCGCCGGCGCCGTCGTTGAGGGAGACCAGCGGGGCACCGGCCGCGATGGCCATGTCCATGATCTTGTGGATCTTGGTGGCGTGGGCTTCGCCGAGGGCGCCGCCGAAGATCCGGAAGTCGTGGGCGTAGACGAAGACCGTGCGGCCCTCGACCGTGCCCCAGCCGGTGATGACACCGTCGGTGTACGGCTTCTTGTTCTCGAGGCCGAAGCCGGTCGCCCGGTGGCGGCGCAGCTGCTCGACCTCCCTGAAGGACCCTTCGTCGAGGAGCAGTGCGATGCGCTCGCGCGCCGTCAGCTTGCCCTTCGCGTGCTGGGCCTCGGTCGCACGGTCACTCGGTCCACGCCGCGCCTGCTCGCGCAGGGAGTGCAGCTCGGCCACGCGCCCACGGGCGTCCGTCGGCTCGCTCGGGATCTGGTCCACAACGGTCATGTACCGACCTTACGAAGATCGTGATGAAAAACCTCCGTTCATTCCGCACAGTCTCGGGAGTCTTCCGCTGTCCGGCCCGCACAGAACAGCCCTGGGAATTAAGGACTCCGCCAGATGGGGCCATCCCCGCTTGTAGGACCTTCACAGAAATCACCGACACCCCGGATAGTGGTTGAAATTTGAACGGAATGGTTCTAGTGTCTCTGGTGTCGAGGTCGTTGAACATTCAACAGCTTCGGACGTCCCCCCGCACAGAACCACTACCGAGGAGTAGGTCATGGGCCTCTTCAACCGCCGCACCCAGGAGAACACCGCCGCCGTCGCCACCCTGGAGGTGGACCCGGCACTCGCCGCTCTCACCGGCGACTACGCCATCGACCCGGCCCACAGCAGCATCGGCTTCACCGTCCGCCACGCGATGGTGACCAACGTCCGCGGCTCCTTCGCCGACCACGAGGGGTCCCTGCACCTGGACGGCTCCGACCCGTCCCGTTCCACCGCGTCGATCGACGTGAAGATCGCCTCCGTGGACACCGGTATCGCAGACCGTGACGGCCACCTGCGCAGCGGTGACTTCTTCGACGCCGAGGCCTTCCCGCTGATGACCTTCCGCTCCACCGAGGCCGCGTTCCTCGGCGGGGACACCTACCGGATCACCGGCGACCTCACCATCAAGGACGTCACCCGGCCGCTCTCCATCGACCTGGAGTTCAACGGCTCCGCCACCGACCCGTACGGCAACCAGCGCGTCGGTTTCGAGGGCAGCGCCGACATCCTGCGTTCCGACTGGGGCCTGACCTGGAACGCGGCGCTGGAGACCGGCGGCGTCGTGGTCAGCGACAAGGTGAAGCTGACCTTCGACATCTCCGCCATCAAGCAGGCCTGACCGCCGCACGGCGACCCGGGGGCGGCGCGGTCTAGAAGCCGCCCCCGTCGAAGCCACCACCGCCGAATCCGCCTCCGCCGCCGAAGTCCCCGCCCCCGAAGTCGGACGGGTTGAAGTCGGCCCCCGAGAAGTCCCCGCCGTCGTAGCCGCCGCCCATGCCGCCGCCGTAGTCCGCGGCGTAGGCCGGGGTGGACATCATCGAACCGAGCATCGTGCCCATGAGCAGGCCTGGCAGGATGCCACCGCCGAAGTAGCCGCCGGCCCAGGGCCCGTACGCCGGGCCGGCGTCGTAGTAGGGCCGCGGTCCGCGCTCGGTGTCGACCGTGCGCACGGCCGGGTCGAGTCCGTCGCGCAGCCGCACCGCGTCCGCCGTGCAGACGGGCACCGTGCGCGCCGCCCCCGAGGCCGGGGCCCAGGTCGCGTCCTCGGTGCTCGGCCCGTGACGCGGGTCGAAGAAGCAGGGCGCACGGCGCTCGGGCACCGGCTCGCCCCTCCGGCGCGCGTCCAGGCAGGCCAGGGCGTACCGGCCGTCCTCCAGGGCCTGGGTCACCCCGGTGACCTCTTCCGGGCGCTCGACGGAGGCCATGATCCGCTTGGCCTTCTCGTACGAGTCGAGCCCCCGCTCGTAGTCCGCGCGCATGGCGTCGTCGGCGCCGGGCTCACCCGGGTGGAAGTCGAGGCGCTCCAGCTCCTCGCCGAAGGCCGTGATGTCCTCGTCGACGACCACGCCGAGCCGCTCGACGGCCTCGCGCCGGGCCTCTTCCTTCTGCCTGCGGTTCCGGCGGACCAGTACGTACGCACCGCCGCCACCGACCGCGGCCACCGCGCCGAGGGTGATCAGCCCGCCCACCGGGACGCCGTCCTCGGCGCCGGTGGTGCCCCAGGAGTCGGGGGCGCCGCCCCTGGTCTGGGGCAGGGCCTGGTCCACGAAGTTGTTGAGCTGGGTGCTCGCGTCGACCGGGGCGCCGGTCTTGACCGCCTCGGTGAGGTTGCGGACGGCGTTGGCCGGCATGACCGCGCGGTCGGCGCCGGCGCTGAAGCCATCGCCGAGCCGGATCGCGTAGAGCCCGGTGATGCCGGTCTCCGCGCGGACCGCGGCGAGCACCTTGTCCTGCGGGAAGTCGGCGGTGGCCGGGAGCACGGCGACGAAGACCGGCTTCCCGGCGTCCTTGATCTTCTCGGCGAGCGCGTCGGCCTCGGCCTGCGGCAGCTGTGCCGCGGCCCGGGGGTCGACATACACGGGGCCCTCCTTGAGGGCCTCCGCCACGGCGGCGACCCCGGTGTCGGCCGATGCCTGCGGCGCGGCCGCCAGGGCGGTCGCGCCGAGGGCCAGCAGCACACCGGAGAGCAGCGATCCCCAACGTATGGATATCAGCCTGGTCCTCATATCCATGACGCTACCCGAACCGGCACTTTCCCGTGTGAGCCGGACATAAGGTCTGCCCTGACCGGACGCCGAGGACCTCGCCGGGCCGGAGCCCGGCGAAGTGTGGGCGGGCGATCGGGCCATGACGCGGAAGGAGTTCCGCGAGCACCGCGACCACCGGTGCTGAGCCGACGGCGGCTACTCGGCCGGTTCGACGCCCGCGTGCAGGAGGCCGTAGGTGAACGCGTCCTCCAGGGCCTGCCAGGAGGCGGCGATCACGTTGGGGGCGACCCCGACCGTGGACCACTCGCGGACCCCGTCCGTCGTGGCGACGAGCACGCGGGTCGTGGACTCCGTGCCGTGGGTGCCCTCCAGGATGCGGACCTTGTAGTCGACCAGCTCGAACTTGGCGAGCTGCGGGTAGAACCGCTCCAGCGCCACCCGCAGGGCCCGGTCCAGCGCGTTGACCGGGCCGTTGCCCTCGGCCGTGGCGACGATCCGCTCGCCCTTGGCCCACAGCTTCACGGTGGCCTCGTTGGCGTGGGTGCCGTCCGGGCGGTCCTCGACGATCGCCCGCCAGGACTCGATACGGAAGTACTTGCGGGCCCGCCCCTCGGCCTCGGCCCGCAGGAGCAGTTCGAAGGAGGCGTCGGCCGCCTCGTAGGTGTAGCCCTGGAGCTCGCGTTCCTTGACCCGCTCCACGACCCGGGAGATCAGCGCGCGGTCCCCGCCGAGGTCGACGCCGAGTTCCTTGCCCTTGAGCTCGATGGAGGCGCGGCCGGCCATGTCGGAGACCAGCATCCGCATGGTGTTGCCGACCCGCTCGGGGTCGATGTGCTGGTAGAGGTCCGGGTCCACCTTGATCGCCGAGGCGTGCAGGCCCGCCTTGTGTGCGAAGGCGGAGACGCCGACGTAGGGCTGGTGGGTGGAGGGGGTGAGGTTGACGACCTCGGCGATGGCGTGCGAGATCCGGGTCATCTCGGCGAGCGCGCCGTCGGGGAGCACCTTGCGGCCGTACTTGATCTCCAGTGCGGCGACGACGGGGAACAGGTTGGCGTTGCCGACGCGCTCGCCGTAGCCGTTCGCGGTGCACTGGACGTGGGTGGCGCCGGCGTCGACGGCGGCCAGGGTGTTGGCGACGGCGCAGCCGGTGTCGTCCTGGGCGTGGATGCCGAGGCGGGCGCCGGTGTCGGCGAGGACGGTGGCGACGGTCGCGGACACCTGGGCGGGCAGCATGCCCCCGTTGGTGTCGCAGAGGATGACGACGTCGGCGCCGGCCTCGTACGCGGTGCGCACGACGGACTTCGCGTACTCGGCGTTGGCGCGGTAGCCGTCGAAGAAGTGCTCGCAGTCGACGAAGACGCGGCGGCCCTGGGCCACCAGGTGGGAGACGGTGTCCCGGACCATCTCCAGGTTCTCGTCCAGGGTGGTGCGCAGGGCGAGCTCGACGTGGCGGTCGTGGGACTTGGCGACGAGGGTGATCACAGGGGCGCCGGACTCCAGCAGGGCCCGCACCTGGGGGTCCTGGTCGGCCGAGCCGCCGGCGCGGCGGGTGGCGCCGAAGGCCACCAGCCGGGCGTTCTTGAAGTCGATCTCCGCACGGGCGCGGGCGAAGAACTCGGTGTCGCGGGGGTTGGCGCCGGGCCAGCCGCCCTCGATGAAGCCCACTCCGAAGTCGTCCAGATGGCGCGCGATCGTCAGCTTGTCGGCGACCGTGAGGTTGATGCCCTCACGCTGGGCGCCGTCGCGCAGGGTGGTGTCGAAGACGTGGAAGCTGTCGTCCAGGCCTCCGGACAGCGCTGCTGCCGCCTCTGGTGTCGTCGTCATGCTGATCTGACTCCTGTCGGATGAGTGGTTCCGAAAAACCCGCCCATGGGAAGGCCGCCGTCACTGCCCCCATCATCGCGCGCAGTACGGTCCCGGCTGGGATGGTCCGGGAAACGAAAAAACCTCTCGCGGGTAGCGAGAGGTCTGCACGCGGGTCCGAGGCACGGTGGCCGCTTCCGCGAAGTTCTTCCACGGTTCAGCGGCCACTGGGGACCGGCGCGCTGCTGGCGATAATCATGAGCTGAGCAGGCACGCTGGCAGTCTGCCACACCCCTCGCCGTGGATGGACGGCCATCTCACGATGCGGGCAGTGCCTGTCCGTGGCGGTGCGGCTACGGCCGCACGGACAGGGTTTCGGTGAGGAATTCGCGGACGTGGGCCAGGATGGCCGTCCGGTCGAGCGTCGGGAGGCCCACCGCCAGCTGGATGCTGAAGCCGTCGAGGAGGGCCCGGATGCGGGTCGCCACGCGTTCGGCGTCCACCGGGCGGAACTCCCCGCGCGAGATGCCCTCGGCGAGGAGTGCCACCAGGTCGCGGTGCCAGGCGCCCTCGATGGCCGCCTGCCGGTCGCGTTCCTGGGGGCCGGCGTTCTGCGACCGGTTCCACACCTCCAGCCACAGCGTCCAGTGCGGGTCGCGGGCCCGGGTGGGCACGTACAGGTCCACGTACGCCTGCAGGCGCTCGGCCACCGGGCCGCGGCGGGCCAGCAGGGCGCGGCGCGCACTGCCCAGTTCGGCCTCGCTCCATTCCAGGGTCTGGAGCAGGAGCTCGTCCTTGCTGCGGAAGTAGTAGAGGAGGTGGCCGCTGCTCATGCCGACCTCGCGGCCCAGCCCGGCCATGGTCAGGCCGTCCAGGCCGCGCTCGGCGATCGTGGCCATGGCGGCGACGAGTACGTCCTCGCGCGGGGGCGCGTTCTTGCGCGCCGCCCGTACCGGTACTCCGCCCGCCGCCATGCGCCGCTCCTTCGTGAGGTCCGCCGTAGGTCAGACCTTCGGCTGCTGCTGGGTGATGCAATGAATACCGCCACCCCCGGCGAAAATCGTACGTGCGTCGACGAGGGTCACGGTCCGTTCGGGGAACAGGCCACGGAAGATCTCGGCCGCCTCCTCGTCGCGGGGGTCGTCGAAGGAGCACAGCACGACGCCGTCGTTGCACAGGTAGTGGTTGATGTAGGAGTAGTCCACCCACTCGCCGTCCTCCTCCAGCACGGTCGGCGCGGGGATCTCCACGACCTCCAGCCGCCGGCCGGCGGCGTCGGTGGCCGCGCGCAGGATCGCCGCGATGGTCCGGCAGCGCTCATGGTCGGGGTGGGAGGGGTCGGGCTGGCTGTGGACCATGACCACACCGGGCCGGGCGAAGGCCGCGACGATGTCGACGTGGCCCTGCGTGCCGTAGGTGCCGTAGTCGCCGGCCAGGCCGTACGGCAGCCAGATCGCCTTGGTGGTGCCGAGGTGGGCGTGGATCTCGGCCTCGACCTGCTCGCGGGTCCAGTCGGGGTTGCGGCCCTTGCCCAGCTGGACGGTGTCGGTGAGCAGCACGGTGCCCTCGCCGTCGACGTGGATCGCGCCGCCCTCGTTGACCAGCGGGGTGCTGAAGGTGCGGGTGCCGAGCACGTCCGAGACGTGCCGGGCGATCTTCGAGTCGTGCTCCCAGCGGGCCCATTCCTGGGCGCCCCAGCCGTTGAAGGTCCAGTCGACGGCGGCCAGCTCTCCGGTGTCGTCGGTGACGAAGGTCGGGCCGATGTCGCGCATCCAGGCGTCGTCGAGCGGGCGCTCGACGAGGTCGAGTGGGTGGCCGTCGCCGGCGCCGGCGATCGCCCGGGCGTTCTCGGCGTCGCCCGGGCCGACCACGAGGGTCACGGGCTCGTACCGGCGCACCGCGCGGGCGACGGCTCCCCAGGCCTCGCGGGCCTCGGCGAGCTCCTGCTCGGTGGTGAAGGTCGGGTTCGGGCTGGGCCAGGCCATCCAGGTGCGCTCGTGGGGCGTCCACTCGGCGGGCATCCGGAATCCGTGGTGCACGGGCTTGGCGGTCATGGCAGGCAGGTCCTTACGGCTGTGCTGACTTACAGGAAGTACAGGCGGTTGAGGGAGACCGATGCGGCGGCTTCGGAGCGCAGGGGTTCCCCGTCGAGGGAGACGAGTCCGCTGCGCGCGTCCACGTCGACCGCGCCCACCCGGGAGTTGAGGAGCAGGTCGGCGGGTCCGATGCCGCGGGTGCCGCGGACGGCGACCCGGCGTCGGCGGGTCGGCATGGCGTCGCCGCCCAGGGCGGCCGCGGCAGCCGAGACGAAGGCGACGGAGATATCGGCCGCGGTGGCCCCGTACGCGCCGAACTGCGGGCCCAGGACGAGGGGTTCGCAGGTGTCGGTGGCGGCGTTGGGGTCGCCTGTGACGCCGTAGGCGGGGAACCCGGCCTTCAGGACGAGCTGCGGCTTCGCGCCGAAGAACGGGGGCCGCCAGAGCACGATGTCGGCGAGCTTGCCGACCTCGATGGAGCCGATCTCGTGCGCCAGGCCGTGGGCGATGGCCGGGTTGATCGTCAGCTTGGCCATGTAGCGCAGCACGCGGGCGTTGTCGTCGCCCTCGCCGTCGCCCTCCAGCGGGCCGAGCTCGCCCTTCATCTTCGCGGCCATCGCGAAGGTGCGGCGGACCGTCTCGCCGGCGCGTCCCATGCCCTGGGCGTCGGAGGAGGTGATGCCGATCGCGCCCAGGTCGTGCAGGACGTCCTCGGCGCCCATCGTCCCGGCCCGGATCCGGTCGCGGGCCATCGCGGCGTCGCCGGGCAGGTCGGGCTTGAGGTCGTGGACGGAGACGATCATGCCGTAGTGCTCGGCGACGGCGTCCCGGCCGAAGGGCAGTGTCGGGTTGGTGGAGGAGCCGATGACGTTCGGCACGCCCGCCATCTTCAGCACGTTCGGGACGTGCCCGCCGCCGCAGCCCTCGATGTGGAAGGCGTGGATGGTCCGGCCCTCCAGTACCCGCAGGGTGTCCTCGACGGAGAGGCATTCGTTGAGGCCGTCCGAGTGCAGGGCGACCTGTACGTCGTGCTCCTCCGCCACCCGCAGCGCGGTGTCCAGGGCCCGGGTGTGCGCGCCCATGTCCTCGTGCACCTTGAAGCCGGAGGCGCCGCCTTCGGCGAGGGCCTCGACGAGGGGCGCGGCGTCCGAGGAGGAGCCGCGGGCGAGGAAGCCGATGTTGACGGGCCAGGCGTCGAAGGCATTGAAGGCGTGCTTCAGGGCCCACGGGGAGTTGACGCCGACGCCCCAGACAGGGCCGAACTCCTGGCCGATGACGGTGGTGACGCCCGCGGCGAGCGAGGCCTCCATGATGCGCGGGGACAGCAGGTGCACGTGGGTGTCGACGGCGCCGGCGGTGGCGATCAGGCCCTCGCCGGAGACGATCGAGGTGCCGGTGCCCACGACGACGTCGACGCCGTCGAGGGTGTCGGGGTTGCCGGCCCGGCCGATCGCGTGGATGCGGCCCTCGCGGATGCCGATGGAGACCTTGCGGATACCGAGGACGGCGTCGATGACCAGGACGTTGCTGATCACGACGTCGCAGGTGTCGCGGACGGCGGCCGCCTTCAGGTGCAGGCCGTCGCGGGCGGTCTTGCCGAAGCCGGCCAGGAACTCGTCCCCCGGCTTCTGCGCGTCCGACTCCACCCGTACGGTCAGCCCGGAGTCGCCGAGGCGCACCCGGTCCCCCGCCCGGGGGCCGAAGACGGCCGCGTACTCGTGGGGATCGATGTGCCGGCTCCCCGGCGCGCAGTGCGCACTGTGATCGGTGTGCGGCGTCTGCCTGCTCATGCCGTCGTCCCTTCCGGGCGGTCGGTGGTGCCGGCCCGGCCGTCCCCGGCCGGGGTGGCGCCCAGGTAGCCGCAGGCCGCCGCGCGGCGCAGGGCCTCCTCCCGGGCTCCGGGGGCGTCGAGGGGGCCGTCCACCAGGCCCGCGAAGCCGATCGCGATGCGGTCGCCGCCGATGGGGACGAGGCCGACATCGCCCTCGCCGTGCGGGTCGAACCGTACGGAGGAGCCCGCCGGCACGCACAGCCGCATGCCGTAGGCGGCGGCGCGGTCGAAGTCCAGGCGTGGGTTCGCCTCGAAGAAGTGGAAGTGCGAGGTCACGCTCACCGGGACGGCGGCGGTGTTGCGCACGTGCAGGTGCACGGCCGGCTCCGGCTGGGGGACACCGGGGCCGGGGACGACGGCGCCCGGGGCGTCGTCGCCGAGCGGTACCGCGCCGCGGACGGGGGACGAGACCACGGCAAGGCGGGATCCGTCCTCGAAGACGGCTTCCACGTGCACCTCGGTGACCACGTCGGCGACGCCCGGCAGGACGTCGTCGGGGCCCAGCACGGCGCGGGCCTCCTCGATGGCCTCGGCGAGCCGTTTGCCGTCGCGCGCCGCCTCGCAGACCGTGTCCGCGATCAGCGCGGTGGCCTCCGGGACGTTGAGCCTCAGACCGCGGGCCCGCCGGGCCCTGGCCAGTTCCGCAGCGCTGCGGAGCAGCAGCCGGTCGCGCTCCGTAGGGGTCAGCCGCACGCCGATCCACCACCTCTTGAGTCGATGGGTTAGAGCATCACTCTAACTCTTCATTTCGTGGCTGGGAATCATTGACCGGAACGCAGGGCTTGAGTCACATTGAGTGTCGCTCAAACAAAAGCCCGACCACCCCCCGCCCTGCCAAGGGAGTCCCCCATGCCCATCGAACAGCGCGGAGTCGACACCATCCCCGAGGAGGAACGGACCAGCGGTCCCCGTGACCTGATCTCGATCCTCCTCGGCTCCAACCTGTGCCTCGGTGTGATCGTCTTCGGCTGGCTGCCCCCGTCCTTCGGACTGGGCCTGTGGCCCTCGGTCACGGCCATCGTGACCGGCACCCTCGTCGGCATCGCCTTCACCGCGCCGCTGGCCCTCGTCTCCCTGCGCACCGCGACCAACCTCTCCACCTCCAGCGGCGCGCAGTTCGGTGTGCGCGGCCGGCTCGTGGGGTCGGTGGTGGGGCTGCTGCTCTCGCTCGGCTATACCGCCCTCACGCTGTGGATCGGCGGCGACGTGATGGTCGGCACCCTCGCGCGGCTCACCGGGCTCCCGGACACCGGCCTGTCGCGGGCCGCCATGTACGGCCTGCTCGCCGCGTGCACCGTCGTCGCGGCCGTCTTCGGCTACCGGCTGCTGCTGCGCATGAGCAAGGTGCTGTCCATCGCCATGGTGCTGCTGCTGGCCGCCGGCCTCGTCGCCTACGCCCCGGACTTCACCACCGCCGCGCCGCCCGAGACCCCGTACCTGCTCGGCTCCTTCTGGCCGACGTGGCTGCTGGCCGCCGTCGCCGCCGGGCTCAGCGGGCCCGTCGCCTTCATCACCCTGCTGGGCGACTACACGCGCTACATCTCCCCGCGCCGGCACACCTCGCGCACGGTCCTGTGGGCCACCGCCCTCGGCCTGCTGATCGGCCTGCTGATCCCCCAGCTCTTCGGCACCTTCACCGCGCTGGCCGCCCGGGCGGGCCTGGACTACGCCGGTCCGCTGGTCGAGGCCGCGCCGTTCTGGTACCTGCTCCCGCTGCTGGTGGCGGCCGCGGCCGGCTCGGTCGGCAACGCCGGGCTGATGCTCTACTCCATGGGGCTGGACCTGGACGCGATCGTCCCCCGGGCCACCCGCACCACCGCCACCGTGATCGCCGCGGCCGTCGCGACCGCCTTCGTGTTCGTCGGGTCCTTCGAGTGGGACGTGCAGTCGGCGATGACCTCGTTCGTGCTGGTGCTGACCGCGATCGGCACCCCGTGGGCCGTGATCACCCTGATCGGACACATGCGCTGCCGCGGGGTCTACGACGCCGACGCACTCCAGGTCTTCAACCGCCGCTCGGCGGGCGGGGCCTACTGGTACCGCTCCGGCTGGAACGTCGCGGCCACCGCCTCCTGGGTGATCGGCGCGGCCGTCGGCCTGCTCGCCGTGACCACCCCCTTCCACGAGGGTCCGCTGCTCGCCCTCACCGGCGGCGTGGACTGCTCCTTCGTCCTCTCCGGCCTCACCGGCGGCCTCGTGTACACCGCGCTCACCGCCCGCCGAGCCGCCGCCCCGGCCCCGGCGGCCGCCGCCGAGGAGCCGGCGAGCGCCTGAGGCCCCTCCCCGTACGCGAGCGGGCCCGCACCCCGGAGATCCGGAGTGCGGGCCCGCTCCCGTACGCGGGTGGCGACAAACGGCGACTAGCCGAGGGGGTGCATCCAGCCATGGGTGTCGGCGGCGTGGCCGGTCTGGAGCTCCAGCAGCGCCTTGCGCAGGCGCATGGTGACCTCGCCCGGCTCGCCGTCGCCCTGGGTCCAGTTGGCGCGCTCGGACTTGACCGAGCCGACCGGGGTGATGACGGCGGCGGTGCCGCAGGCGAACACCTCGGTGAGAGTGCCGTTGGCGTTGTCGCGCTGCCAGTCCTCGGTGGTCAGGCGGCCCTCCTCGGCGGTGTAGCCGAGGTCGCGGGCGATGGTGAGGAGGGAGTCGCGGGTGATGCCGGGGAGCAGCGAGCCGGTCAGCTCGGGGGTGACGATGCGGTCGCCGTACACGAAGTACAGGTTCATCCCGCCCATCTCCTCGATCCAGCGGTGCTCGACGGCGTCGAGCCAGACCACCTGGTCGCAGCCGTGCGAGGCGGCCTGGGCCTGCGCGACCAGCGAGGCCGCGTAGTTGCCGCCGGTCTTGGCCGCGCCGGTGCCGCCCTTGACCGCGCGGACGTAGTCCTCGGAGAGCCAGACGGAGACGGGCTTGACCCCACCGGGGAAGTACGCGCCGGCCGGCGAGGCGATGACGATGAAGAGGAATTCGTTGGCCGGGCGGACACCGAGGCCGACCTCGGAGGCGAACATGAAGGGCCGCAGGTAGAGGGAGGCCTCGCCGGAGTCCGGGACCCAGGCGCGGTCCTGCTTGATCAGGGCGTCGCAGGCCTCGATGAACAGCTCGACCGGCAGCTCCGGCATCGCCATGCGGCGCGCCGAGGCCTGGAAGCGCTCGGCGTTGGCCTCGGGGCGGAAGGTGGCGACGGTGCCGTCGGGCTGACGGTAGGCCTTGAGCCCCTCGAAGATCGTCTGCGCGTAGTGCAGGGTCATGTTCGCCGGGTCGATCGAGAGCGGCGCGTACGGGACCAGTTCGGCGTCGTGCCAGCCGCGGCCCTCGGTCCACTTGATCGTCACCATGTGGTCGGTGAAGTGGCGGCCGAAGCCGGGGCTGGCCAGGATCGCCTCGCGCTCCGCGTCGGACAGCGGGTTCGAGGAGGGCTTGAGCTCGATCGTGGGCGTCGTCATGAGTGCTTGTCCTTCACCGGTTGTGTATGGCGGACCGCGCTCACGGCGTACCAGGACGTCCGAGCTTCCCGCATTCCGCGGCCTCGCGTTCGATTATCGCGCGCGGGCAGGCTTCGGAGAAGCGGGGGATTGCGGCCCAGGGGAGATGGTGGCACCCGCGGCCGCACAGGAGAAGCCGCCAGGTCCCATTGTGACCCGGCGGCTTCCTGGGGTGGAGCGGCCGGGTCAGCCGGCTACTCGCGCGGCGAGGGCGTCGCCGATCGCGTCGGTGGAGCGGAAGGTGCCGTCGCGCTCCGCGAGGTCGGCGGAGACCGCGTCCTCGATGCGGACGGCCTCGGCCTCGTAGCCCAGATGGCGCAGCAGGAGGGCGACGGAGAGGATCGTCGCGGTCGGGTCGGCCTTGCCGGTCCCGGCGATGTCCGGGGCCGAGCCGTGGACGGGCTCGAACATGGACGGGAAGGCGCCGGTCGGGTTGATGTTCCCGGAGGCGGCCAGGCCGATTCCGCCGGTGACGGCCGCGGCCAGGTCGGTGAGGATGTCGCCGAAGAGGTTGTCGGTGACGATGACGTCGAAACGCTCCGGCTGGGTGACGAAGAAGATCGTCGCCGCGTCGACGTGCAGGTAGTCGGTGGTGACCTCGGGGTACTCCTGGCCGACCTTGTCGAAGATGTTCTTCCACATGTGGCCCGCGTACACGAGGACGTTGTTCTTGTGGACCAGCGTCAGCTTCTTGCGGGGGCGGGAGTCGGCCCGCTCGTACGCGTCACGGACGACGCGCTCGACACCGTACGCGGTGTTGACGCTGACCTCGGTGGCCACCTCGGCGGGGGTACCGGTGCGCAGGCTGCCGCCGTTGCCGGTGTACGGGCCCTCGGTGCCCTCGCGGACCACGACGAAGTCGATGTCCGGGCGGCCCGCCAGCGGGGTGGCGGTGTTGGGGAACAGCTTCGACGGCCGCAGGTTGATGAAGTGGTCGAAGGCGAAGCGCAGCTTGAGCAGCAGGCCGCGCTCCAGCACGCCGGACGGGACCGAGGGGTCGCCGATGGCGCCCAGCAGGATCGCGTCGTGGTGTTTCAGAGCTTCGAGTTCCGCGTCCGGGAGGGTCTCACCGGTGCGGTGCCAGCGCTGGGCGCCGAGGTCGTATTGCCTGGTCTCCAGCTTCACATCCTGGGGCAGGACCGCGGTAAGGACCTTGAGTCCCTGAGCCACGACTTCCTGGCCGATGCCATCACCGGGGATCACTGCGAGATTGATGCTGGTCGACATGGCGAAACCGTACTCCGTGTCCAGCCCTCAGACATTTCACGTCCACGATGTGGACGCGAAATGTCCCGGTCGGGCGTGGCGCCGAGGGCCGGTCAGTGGCCGGTCGAGCCGCCGTTGTCACGGCGGTCGAGGGCACGCTGCAGGGCCGCGGCGGCGTTCTTGCGTTCGTCGGCCGAGGCGGAGGCGTGGCGGACGCGGCGGGTGGCGGTGGTTGCGGTCATGGTGATCGACTCCTTGAGATCACGGCGTGGCGGGGCCACGGATGAGGGGTTCCTTCAAGGCGCCGGAAGAGGCGGGGAGCAGCGCGCCGCAGGGGTTGCCTGCCAGGGGCACGCGCTCTCGACCGCCATTCGCCCGATCGGCGAGACGTTCGGCTTCTACAAAGCTAGGTCAGGTCCCGCTGTATGTCTCGGCAATTACTCGGACTTCCTACTATCTGAGACGCGAATCCCCTCCAACACCCTCCTCCCGAGGGTCCGTTTCAGCCCTTCTGCGAGCGAAGTTCCCTGATCAGAGCCCTGACGGCGAGGGTTGCGGCGGATTCCGCCGTAGTGACGTATCCCACCTGTCTCACGGGCCCCTGCGGGCCCAGACCGGTGATCTCCACCGCCTCGGTCGCGTCCCGCAGCGACAGCTCGGGCATGATCGCCATGCCGAGTCCGCGGCCGACCATGGTCAGCACCATCGCGTCGTCCTCCGCCTTCACCGTCGCCCGAGGGATCCAGTCCTGGGCCCGCCACCAGGCGCGGGTGTAGGAGCCGCAGTTCTCGTCCCAGTCCACGAGGGGCAGCGACCTCGGGTCCGGATGACCGGCCGGGTGCACCAGGCGGTACGCCTCCCGCGCGAGCACCCCTGTCAGCAGGCCGGGCGGCGTCTCCTCCCGGGCGCCGCCCAGGGTGGCGATGCCCAGGTCCGCGCGGCCCGCCGCCACTTCCCCGGCCGCACCCGCGCCGATCTCGCGCACCACGCGGACCTCGGGGCGGATGCCGGGGTGCCGGGCGGCCAGCCGTTCCAGGGCCGGCGGGAGCAGATGCAGGGCGGCGCTGCGGAACGCCACGATCCGCAGGACGCCCCCGAGTGCGTCGCGGCCCGCCTCCCGGGCCGCGCCGCGCACCTCCGCGCCCATGACCTCGTACGACCGCAGGATGCGGCGGGCGTGGCCGACCGCCCGCTCCCCCGCCGGGGTGGGCGAGGCCCCGGACCGCCCGCGCTCGAAGAGCACGGCGCCGAGCTTGGCCTCGCTGCCGCGCACCGAGTGGGACACGGCCGACTGGGTCACGCCGAGCGCCGTGGCCGCGGCGGAGAAGGCGCCGGCCTCCGCGACGGCGACCAGGATCCGCAGTTCCTGCGGGAGCAGTTCGGACACCCGGGGCCCACCTCGTCGTATGAGTGCTGTTCATGGATGCGTGACTTCCATGAACCCAACCCCCTGCCCGGCCGCCGGATTCCTTCCTAGCGTCGTGGCCATGACCACGAACACCGCTCACGCCGTCCACCAGATCGCCCGCCCCGAGGGCTTCCCCGGCGCCTGCGACTTCGCGTACGTCACCTCCCCGGTACCCGAACCGCGGCCCGGCACCGCCCTGGTGGAGAACCTGCTGCTCTCCGTGGACCCGTACCACCGCGGTCTGATGGACGGCGGGGAGGGTGGCTTCGAGCTGAACACCCCGCTGGAGGGCCGCTCGGTGGGCCGGGTGATCGCCTCCCGCGACCCGGGGCTGCGCGAGGGCGACCTGGTCTTCCACCGCGCGGGCTGGCGCACGCACGCCCTGGTCACCCTCGGCGAGGCGGGGACGCGCCGGCTGCGCGACCACGCGGGCGTCCCGCTGGAGGCGTACCTCTCGATCCTCGGCGGCACCGGTCTGACGGCGTACGCCGCACTGACCCGGACGGCCGCGCTGCGCGAGGGCGAGGACCTGTTCGTCTCCGCCGCCGCGGGCGGGGTCGGCACCGCCACCGGGCACATCGCCCGGCTGCTGGGCGCGCGGCGGATCATCGGCAGCGCGGGCTCGGCGGCGAAGGTCCGCCACCTCACGGACGTCCTCGGCTTCGACGCCGCCTTCGACTACCACGACGCCCCCGTCGGCGAGCAGCTCGCGAAGGCCGCCCCGGAGGGCATCGACGTCTACGTGGACAACGTGGGCGGCGAGCACCTGGAGGGCGCGATCGGCGCACTGCGCGAGTTCGGGCGGATCGCCTGGGTCGGCGCCGTCTCGACCTACAACGGCGACCGGTCCCCCGCCGCGCCCCGCAACCTCTTCGAGGTCGTCCACAAGTCGCTGCGCATGGAAGGCGTATTGGTCCGCCATCACACCAATCTGCAGGACGAGCTGGAGGACTTCCTCGTCCCCCATCTGCGCAGCGGCCGGATCGGCACCGACACCACCGTCGTGCAGGGGTTCGAGCACACGGTGGACGCCTTCCGGGGCATGCTCCGCGGCGAGAACGTGGGCAAGATGCTCGTACGCGTCGGCGGCTGACCCCGGCCGTCCCGAAGTTCACCGAACTCTTGCCGCACGGATGTAGACCTTTACGGCCACCCCCGCCACCCTTGCCGTCGATGTGCCACCGGGGCACCACCGTGGGAGGCGAGGGACCAGTGACACCGATCAGCCGCAGAGGTTTCGTGGGCATCGGCGCCGGGCTGATGGCGGGTGCGGCGCTGCCCGTCGCGGCGCCCTCGTCGGCGGCCGCGGCCGCCGCGAGCGGCACCATCACCGACGTGAGGCACGTGGTGATCCTGATGCAGGAGAACCGCAGCTTCGACCACTACTTCGGCCGGCTGAAGGGGGTACGCGGCTTCGGCGACCGTGCCGCAGGCAACATCCCGGGCGGCTGGGGCACCTTCGCCCAGCCCAACTGGGGTGGCCGGCAGTACCCGTGGAAACTCTCGTCCACCCCGCCGGCGGGCGGCGCGGACGGTGCGACCCTGGCCCAGTGCAGCGGCGACCTCCCGCACAGCTGGACCTCGCAGCACGCGGCGTGGAACAAGGGCCGGATGGACAACTGGGTCCTGGGCGTCGGCAACACCCGCACCCTGGGCCACCTGGACCGCGGCGACATCCCCTTCCACTACGCCCTCGCCGACCACTACACGATCTGCGACGCCTACTTCTGCTCCGCCCTCAGCGCCACCGGCCCGAACCGCACCTTCCTGTGGAGCGGGAAGATCGACGCCGCCAGCAAGGACGGCGGCGACGAGTCGGGGCTGACCTGGGAGACGTACGCGGAGGCCCTGCAGCGCGCCGGGATGACCTGGAAGGTCTACCAGAACGCCCAGGACAACTACGGCGACAACGGCCTGGCCTACTTCAAGAACTTCACCGACGCCGCCCCCGGCAACCCCCTGTGGGACCGGGGCATGGGCTCGGTCCCCAGGGTCACCGGCTCCACCCCGGACGACATCGCGGCCGCGATCCGCGCCGACGTCGTCGCGGGCACCCTGCCCCAGGTGTCCTGGGTCGTCGCGAACGAGGCCTTCTCGGAACACCCCTACGCCCCGCCCGGCGACGGCGCGCACTTCGTCGACCTGGTCTACCGCGCCCTGGCAGCGAACCCGGAGGTCTTCGACTCCACCGTCCTGTTCCTCAACTACGACGAGAACGACGGCCTCTTCGACCACGTACCGCCTCCGGTCGCCCCGCCCGGCACCCCCGGTGAGTACCTGGACGGCATCCCGATCGGCCTCGGCTTCCGCGTCCCGATGCTGGTCATGTCCCCGTGGACGCGCGGCGGCTGGGTCAGCTCGGAGGTCTTCGACCACACCTCCGTGCTCCGCTTCATGGAGACCTGGACGGCCGCCCTCGGCACCCCCGCCGCCTGCCCCAACATCAGCGCCTGGCGCCGCAGGGTGGTGGGCGACCTGACCGGCGTCTTCGACTTCACCCGGCCCGTGTACGGGGTGCCCGCGGGCCTCCCGTCGACCGCCAGGGTGATCGGCCAGGCGACCTGCGCCCCGCTGCCCAATCCGGTCCCGCAGGACAACGCCCTCCCGGTGCAGGAGCCGGGCACCCGCCCGGCGCGCGCCCTCCCGTACCAGGTCAACGGCAACCTGGACCGTTTCGAGTTCGGGGCCGCCGGCCAGATCACGGCCTGGTTCTCGATGAGCAACCAGGGCCCCCGGGCCAAGCGCCCGGCGCACTTCTCGATCCATCCGCACCAGCACCGGGACACGGCGGCCTGGCAGTACACGGTGGACCCGGGCGCGACGTCGACCGACTACTTCCACATCGGGCTCGGCCACGGCTCCGGCAGGTACGACATCTCGATGTACGGCCCGAACCGCTTCCTGCGCCGCTTCATCGGCGACGCGTCCAAGGCGGGCAGGGCCATCGAGGTGGCGGCGCGCTACGCCGTGGAGCCGGGCACCGGAAAGACGGCGGTCTGGTTCAGGATGACGAACTCCTCCGCCTCCCCCGTCACCTTCACCATCCGCTCCAACGCCTACCGTTCGGACGGCCCGTGGACCTACACCGTCCCGGCGAACTCCTCCCGCGAGGACTTCTTCAACGCGGTGGCCTATCACAAGGGCTGGTACGACTTCACGATCCTGGCCGACTCCGACGGCACCTGGTCGCGCCGCTACACGGGCCACATCGAGACGGGCTCGGCGAGCATCACGGGGTCGTAGGCCCTGCTCCCGGGGCGGCCCCTACGGGACAGCCCTTAGAGGACGTCCCCGTCGCGCCAGTCGAACTCGAGCCGCGCGGCGGGGTCCGGCCGGGCTCCACCGGGCGGCGCCCAGACGTAGGTGGAGCCCTCCTCCTCGGGCAGCCGTACCGGCCCGTCCGGCGAGAGCGCGCCCACCTCGCCCGGCCACACCGACCAGCCGCGGGCCAGGTAGAGCCCGGCCCCCTCCTCCGACGCCGACAGCGCGCCCAACACGTAGGCCCGGGCCACGATCTGCTCCAGCCCGGCCATGACCCGCCCGCCGAGACCGCGCCGACGCAGGTCGGCCCGTACGGCAACGGCCTCGACATACCCCGTGCGCAGGGCGTGCCCGCGGTGCACGACCCGCCGCTGCACGACGCTGCCGTGGGCGGCGAGCCGGCCGTCCACGCCGATCAGGACGTGCATCCCACCGAGCGCGTGCTCGAAGTCCTCGTCGGCGAAGTCGCCCTCGAAGGCGTCGTCGAGCAGCGCCCGGACCGCGCCGAGCTCACCGGCGGTCAGCTCCGAGGTGTGCGCGGTCCGCGTGTCCGTGTGACAGGTTCCGAAGTCCTGGTCGCTCATCCCCCGAACGTACCAAGGACGGGTACCGCATTGCGGACGCCGAACGCCGCACTCCGGCCGCCATCGGCCGAAGCGGCTCTAGCGGTCTGGACCAATATCTCGGCAGACTCGCCCCATGTCGCCCGATACCCAGCGGTGGACCCCCACCCACGGCCAGCCGTACCGCCCCGCCTCCTACCGGCCCGAGCGGATGCCGCACCACGAATCCCTGGCCCGGGCCGCCGAGTTGCGGGCCCGGATGGACGAGCGGCGGACCGTACGCCACTTCTCGGCCGACCCGGTGCCCGAGCAGGTCGTCCGGGACGCCATCGCCTGCGCGGCCACCGCGCCGTCCGGGGCGCACCAGCAGCCGTGGACCTTCGTCCTGGTCAAGGACCCGGCCGTGCGGCGGCAGATCCGCGCCGCCGCGGAAGAGGAGGAGGAGCTCTCCTACGACGGCCGCCTCGGCGACGAATGGCTGGCGGCCCTGCGCCCGCTCGGCACGGACGCCGTGAAGACCCATCTGACGGACGCGCCCGCGCTGATCGTGGTGTTCCAGCAGCGGTACTGGCTCGGCCCCGACGGTACGAAGCGCAAGCACTACTACGTGGACGAGTCGGTCGGCATCGCGGTCGGCATGCTCCTGTCCGCCCTGCACCTGAGCGGTCTCGCCGCCCTGATCCACACCCCGAGCCCGATGCGGTTCCTGGGGCACGTCCTGGACCGGCCGGCGAACGAGAAGGCCTTCGCGGTCGTCCCGGTCGGCTATCCGGCGGACGACTGCGAGGTCCCGGACCTGGTCCGCAAGTCCCTGGACCAGGTCATGGTCGAGGTGTGACGGCCTCCGCGCGCCGCATCCCGGTCCGGTGGGGAAATGGATACCGCCCCCGCTCCGGACTTGGGGGTACCGGAACGGGGGCGGGGTTCAGCAGGGGCCGGAGGTCAGCCCATGTGGGGGTAGCCGTACTCGGTCGGCGGGACCAGGGTCTCCTTGATGGAGCGGGTCGAGGTCCAGCGGAGCAGGTTCGACGCGGCGCCGGCCTTGTCGTTGGTGCCGGAGGCGCGGCCGCCGCCGAAGGGCTGCTGGCCGACGACGGCGCCGGTGGACTTGTCGTTGATGTAGAAGTTGCCCGCCGCGAAGCGGAGCTTCTCCATCGCGTCCGCCGCCGCGTAGCGGTCCGCGGCGATGATCGAGCCGGTCAGGGCGTAGGCCGAGACGGACTCCATCTGCGCCAGCATGGCGTCGTAGTTCTCGTCCTCGTAGACGTGGATCGCCAGGATCGGGCCGAAGTACTCGGTCGTGAAGACCTCGTTCTCCGGGTCGGTGCAGACGATGACCGTCGGGCGGACGAAGTAGCCCTCGGAGTCGTCGTAGCTGCCACCGGCGACGATCTCGCAGGTCGGGTCGGCCTTGGCACGGTCGATCGCGGCCTTGTTCTTCGCGAAGGACCGCTCGTCGATGACGGCCCCGATGAAGTTGGACAGGTCGGTGACCGGGCCCATGGTGATGCCGTCGACCTCGGCCGCGAAGGCCTCCTTGAAGCCGTCGTTCCAGATGGAGGCCGGAACGTAGGCGCGCGAGGACGCCGAGCACTTCTGGCCCTGGAACTCGAAGGAGCCGCGGGTCAGGGCGGTCTTCAGGATCGCGCGGTCCGCGGACGGGTGCGCGACGACGAAGTCCTTGCCGCCGGTCTCGCCGACCAGGCGCGGGTAGGACCTGTACTTCTCGATGTTGTTGCCGACCGTCTTCCACAGGTACTGGAAGGTCTTGGTCGAGCCGGTGAAGTGGATACCGGCGAGCTCCGGGTGGTTCAGGGCCACCTCGGACACGGCGATGCCGTCGCCCGTCACCAGGTTGATGACGCCCTTGGGCAGGCCGGCCTCCTCCAGGAGCTCCATCAGGAGGACCGCGGAGTGGGTCTGCGTCGGGGACGGCTTCCACAGGACCACGTTGCCCATCAGGGCGGGAGCGGTCGGCAGGTTGCCGGCGATGGCCGTGAAGTTGAACGGCGTGATCGCGTAGACGAAGCCTTCGAGCGGGCGGTGGTCGCTGCGGTTCCACACGCCTGCGGAGTTCGCGACCGGCTGCTCGGCCAGGATCTGGCGGGCGAAGTGGACGTTGAAGCGCCAGAAGTCGACAAGCTCGCACGGGGTGTCGATCTCCGCCTGCTGGGCGGTCTTCGACTGGCCCAGCATGGTGGAGGCGGCGAGCTTCTCGCGCCACGGGCCGGACAGCAGCTCGGCGGCGCGCAGGATGATCGCGGCGCGGTCGTCGAAGGACATCGCGCGCCAGGCCGGGGCGGCGGCCAGGGCGGCGTCGATGGCCTCCTGGGCGTCGGCCTGGGTGGCGTTCGCGTAGGTGCCGAGCACCGACTTGTGGTCGTGCGGCTGGACCACGTCGAAACGCTCGCCGCCGCCCATCCGCTTGACACCGTTGATCGTCATCGGAAGGTCGACCGGGTTCTCGGCGAGCAGCTTGAGCTGCGCCTCGAGCCGCGTGCGCTCCGGGGTCCCGGGGGCGTACGAGTGGACCGGCTCGTTGACCGGCGCGGGGACCTGGGTCACAGCATCCATGGGGCTGATAACTCCTTAGACCTGGTTCTTGGCTAGTTCTTGGTGATCATCGAGCGGACGAAGAAGAGCAGGTTGGCGGGCTTCTCCGCGAGGCGGCGCATGAAGTAGCCGTACCAGTCCGTCCCGTACGCGGTGTAGACGCGCATCCGGTGACCCTCGGCGGCGAGCCGCAGGTGCTCCTCGCTGCGGATGCCGTACAGCATCTGGAATTCGTACTCGTCCAGCTTGCGCCCGGCCTTGCGGGCGAGCTCCTGGCCGATGGCGATCAGACGCGGATCGTGGGACCCGATCATCGGGTACCCCTCGCCGTCCATCAGGATCTTCAGGATGCGGACGTAGGCCTTGTCGATCTCCGCCTTGTCCAGGTACGCGACCTCGGCGGGCTCCTTGTAGGCGCCCTTGACGATCCGGACGCGGCTGCCGTTCGCGGCGAGCCGGCGGGCGTCGGCCTCGGTGCGGAAGAGGTAGGCCTGGATCACGCAGCCGGTCTGCGGGAAGTCCTTCCGCAGCTCCTCGTGGATGGCGAACATCGAGTCGAGGGTGGTGTGGTCCTCGGCGTCCAGCGTCACGGTGGTGCCGATGGCGGCGGCGGCCTCGACGACCGGGCGGACGTTGGCGAGCGCCAGCTCGTGGCCGCCCTCCAGCGCCTGGCCGAACATGGACAGCTTCACGGACATCTCGGCCTTCTCGCCGAGGCCGAGCTCCGCGAGGCGCTCGATGAGCTGGAGGTAGGCGTCGCGGGCGGCGTGGGACTGCTCCACCTCGGTGATGTCCTCACCGACGACGTCCAGGGTGACCTCGAGGCCGGCCCGCGTGAGGTCCTCGACGATCGGGATGACCTGATCGACCGTCTCGCCGGGGATGAACCGGTTCACCACGGGCTTGGTCACCGGGGCGGCAGAGACGATACGGCGCATCTTGTCGCTGCGCGAAGCGGCGAGGATCACGGGACCCAGCACGGGGCACCTCCAGCGGGTGGCAGAAGAAAAGCTCAAGTAAAACCACCGTGAAACTTAAGGATCGCTTTGATCCTCTGCCATCGACAGCTGTCACGCATCCGTGTCCGCGATCTCATACATCTGTCTGAAGAGCGGGGCCGGAGGTGGGAGAATGTCCGGGTGAAGGGCGATTACCAGGACCTGGTGGACGAGATCTCGGCGCTGCTCGGCGCCCCGGCGACCCTGGAGAACCGGGACTTCCGCCTCATCGCCTTCGGTGCCCACGACAGCGACGACGACCTCGCCATGGACCCGGTGCGCACCCGCTCGATCCTGACCCGGCAGTCGACAGCGGCCGTGCGGTCCTGGTTCGAGGGCTTCGGCATCGCCCGCGCCACCGGCCCCGTCCGCATCCCGGCGGCGCCCGACGCGGGGGTGTTCCGGGGCCGGATCTGCCTGCCCGTGCGCTACCGGGGCATCGTGCAGGGGTACGTGTGGCTGCTCGACCAGGAGCCCGGAACGCCCGGCCCCGGCCCCGCGGCGCTGGACGCGGCCATGGAGGTGGCCCAGCGGATCGGGGTGCTGCTCGCCGAGGAGGCGAAGGCGGGGGCGGACCTGTCGCGGGAGTTCCAGGCGGTCCTCACGGCGGGGCGGGGGTGGCAGCAGGACATGGCGGTGGCCGCACTGCGGGCCGCCCTCGGCCCGGCCGGGGACGGCCTGCACGCGGCGGTCTGCGTGGCGCCGTGGTCCGGCGAGGCCCCGGCGTCGGTGCCGGGCGCCGCGGCGGTCTGCGTCGTACCCCGGCGTGGCGGCGGGGCCGGCGAGCCGGGCGAGGCGCCCGGTTCCGGCGGGGCGGCGGGCCCGGCCCTGGCCGTGCTGCTGCGGCTGCGGTCGACGGACGCGCTGGCGCCGGCGCTGACGGCGGTGGCACGCCTGCTGCCGCGCCCGCCGGAACCGACGGCGGCCGCAGTGGGCGCCGTCTCGGGTGCGGGCGGCGCCGGGCCGCAGAACCGGGCGGCGGGCAGGACCTCGGCCGGGGCCTCCGCGCAGGCGGCGGGGGCGGCCGGACCGGCCGGCGCCGCGACGGCCCGCTCGGCGACGTCCGGGCAGGGGCCGGCCCGGTCCGCGAGTGCCGGCCAGGGGGCGGCCCGGTCCGCGACGGCCTCACCTGGGACATCCGCACCTGGGCCGGCCGGGCCCGCGTCGGCCGGACCCGGGGCGGTCACACCCGGGGCAGTCACCCCGGGGGCGGCCTGGGGCCCGGGGGGCGCCTCCCCGGCCGGCCCGCACCGGATGACCGCGGGAGTCGCCGACCCCGTCCGCGGGCTCGCCGACCTGCCCGCCGCCTGGGAGCAGGCCGTCGCCGCGGCCCGCGCGGCGGTCGCCGAGCCCCGGCTCGGCCCGGTCGCCCAGTGGTCGCGGATCGGGCCGTACCGGCTGCTGGCGAGCCTGGGCGCCGACCCGGTGGACGATCCGGCGGCCCGGCCGCTGCTCGCGCCCGCCCACCGCGAACTCGCCCGTACCGCAGAGGTGTTCCTGGACTGCGCCGGCCAGGCGGGCCGCGCCGCCGCGGCCCTCGGCATCCACCGCCAGACCCTCTACTACCGCCTCGGCCGCGTGGAGCAGCTGACCGGCCTCGACCTCGACGCGGGCGAGGACCGCCTGCTGTTGCACATGGCCCTCAAGGCCTCCCGTATGGCCTGAGGGTCACGTCCGGGACGGGACCGGCTGCGCCGGGAGCCCTCTCCGGGGCTACGCCTGCGCCCCGGTCACCGCCTCGGCGGCCCGGCGCATGCCCTCGGTGAACTCCTCGGCCGTGGCGGCCGACTCCGGGTCGAAGAGCCACTGCACCATCAGGCCGTTGAGCAGCGCCTGGTAGAAGGAGCCCAGGGTGCGCACGTCCCGCTCGTCGAGTTCGTCCTCCGGGGTACCGGTGAGCAGGGAGACCAGCCCGCGGCGCCCCGCGGCCTGCGAGGCCGCGAGCACGGCCCGCAGCTCGGGACGCCTGTCCCGGCCGAGCGCCACCTCCAGGCTCGCCGCCCAGACGGGCGCGGACTTCTCGCGCTGCCCGAGGACTCCTTCCCAGAGCGCCCGGAAGCGTTCCAGCGAGCCGTCCTCACCGGCCAGGCCGTCCTGGAAGACCGCCCCCCACTCCTCCATCAGCCCGATGAAGGCCTGGCTGAGCAGGGCGTCCTTCGAGCCGTAGTGGTAGCCGATGGAGGCCAGGTTCGTCCCCGACGCGCTGACGACGTCGCGCGCGGTGGTGCGTACGAACCCCTTCTCCACCAGGCACTTCTTGGCGCCCTCCAGCAGATCTTCGCGGTGTCCCATGGCCTCACCGTAGCCGCCTTGGACAGCGGTCCCGTACGGCCGTTCCATACAAGCGTCATATTCGAGCCTTCACGACGCACGCGGCCCGGCGCGGCGCGCCCTGCGGGACGCGGAAGGGCCCGGGGTCTGCCCCGGGCCCTTCCTCGTGGCACTGCCGTGGCGGCGTCAGGCGAGGCTGACGGTGCGCGCCGAGGCGGCGCCGATCTCGGCGGCGATGTCCGCGAGGACGTTCGCCGGCACCTCGGCGTCGACGGTGAGGACCGCGAGGGCCTCGCCGTGCTCCTCCGCACGGGCGACCTGCATGCCCGCGATGTTCAGGCCGCCCTCGCCGAGGACGCGGCCGACGGTGCCGACCACGCCGGGACGGTCGGTGTAGCGCAGGACGACCATGTAGTCGGCGAGCGCCAGGTCCACGTCGTACTCGCCGATGCCCACGATCTTCTGCAGGTGCTTCGGGCCCGCGAGCGTGCCGGAGACCGAGACCTCCTGACCGTCCGACAGGGTGCCGCGCACGGTCACCACGTTGCGGTGGTCCGGGGACTCCGAGCTGGTGGTCAGGCGCACCTCGACGCCGCGCTCCTGCGCGAACAGCGGGGCGTTGACGTAGGAGACCGTCTCGTCGACGACGTCCTCGAAGACACCCTTGAGCGCGGAGAGTTCGAGCACCTTGACGTCGTGCTGGGTGATCTCGCCGCAGACCTCGACGTCGAGCCGGACCGCGACCTCGCCGGCGAGGGCGGTGAAGATGCGGCCGAGCTTCTCGGCGAGCGGCAGGCCCGGACGGACGTCCTCGGCGATGACACCGCCCTGGACGTTGACCGCGTCCGGTACGAGCTCACCGGCGAGCGCGAGGCGCACCGACTTGGCGACCGAGACACCGGCCTTCTCCTGGGCCTCGTCCGTGGACGCGCCGAGGTGCGGGGTGCAGACGACCTGGTCGAGCTCGAAGAGCGGGGAGTCCGTGCAGGGCTCCTTCGCGTACACGTCGAGGCCGGCGCCGGCGACGCGGCCCTCCTTGATGGCCGAGTACAGGGCGGCCTCGTCCACGATGCCGCCGCGCGCGGCGTTGACGATGCGGACGGACGGCTTGACCTTGTGCAGGGCCTCGTCGCCGATGAGACCGATGGTCTCGGGGGTCTTGGGCAGGTGCACCGTGATGAAGTCGGCGACCTCGAGGAGCTCGTCCAGCGTCAGCATCTTGACGCCCATCTGGGCGGCGCGCGCGGGCTGCACGTAGGGGTCGTACGCGACGATCTTCATGCCGAAGGCCGACATGCGCTGCGCGACGAGGACGCCGATGCGGCCGAGGCCGACGACGCCCAGGGTCTTCTCGCTGAGCTCGACGCCCGTGTACTTGTTCCGCTTCCACTCGCCGTTCTTCAGGGCGGTGTTCGCCTGCGGGATGTTGCGGGCGGTGGCGACCAGCAGGCCGCAGGCGAGCTCGGCCGCGGTCACGATGTTCGAGGTCGGGGCGTTGACGACCATCACACCGGCCTTGGTGGCGGCGGAGACGTCGACGTTGTCCAGACCGACGCCGGCGCGGGCGACGACCTTCAGCTTCTTCGCCGCGGCGATGGCCTCGGCGTCGACCTTCGTCGCGGAGCGGACGAGGATCGCGTCGACGTCGACGATGGCGGGCAGCAGCTCCGCGCGGTCGGCTCCGTTGACGTGCCGGATCTCGAAGTCCGGACCGAGCGCGTCCACCGTGGCGGGCGACAGCTCTTCGGCGATGAGTACGACAGGTTTCGAGCTCACGTGGGTCATCCTCACAAGTCCAGTGCGGACGGCCGTCCCGACGGCCGCAGGCGGTGGAGGGGGTAGCCGCGTGGAAGACGCACGACACTGTGGGCCTGACGCGTATGTGTTGAGCAGTGTAGTGGCGCGGGCGGACCGGTTTTCCGCCTGTACGGAAGGATCACTCTTCCGTGGTTGGCCGGGGTGGACAAGCCACGCCCGCGAGAGCCCGGTCCCGGGCGCCCCGGTCACCGGTGCGGCCGGTGCCGCCCGGCCGCGTGATGTGCGGCGGGGCCGGGACGCTCACCGTCCCGGCCCCGCCGCCACGAGATCAGCTCTCGTCGTTGTCGACCCAGCTCATCAGCTTGCGCAGCTTCTTGCCGGTGGTCTCCAGCAGGTGCTCGGAGTCGGCCTTCTTGTACTCGTTGTACTTCGGCAGACCGGCCTTGTACTCGGCCATCCACTCCTCGGCGAACTTGCCGCTCTGGATCTCCTCCAGGACCTTCTTCATCTCGGCCTTGGTGGCGTCGGTGATGACGCGCGGGCCGGTGATGTAGTCGCCCCACTCGGCGGTCTCGGAGACCGACCAGCGCATCTTCTCCAGGCCGCCCTCGTACATGAGGTCGACGATGAGCTTCAGCTCGTGCAGGCACTCGAAGTAGGCGATCTCCGGCTGGTAGCCGGCCTCGGTCAGGGTCTCGAAACCGGCCTTGACCAGCGCGGACGCACCACCGCAGAGGACGGCCTGCTCACCGAACAGGTCGGTCTCGGTCTCCTCGGTGAAGGTGGTCTTGATGACACCGGCGCGGGTGCCGCCGATGCCGGCCGCGTAGGAGAGCGCCAGGTCGAAGGCCTTGCCGGTGGCGTCCTGCTCGACGGCGGCGATGCACGGAACGCCGCGGCCCTCCTCGTACTGGCGGCGGACCAGGTGGCCCGGGCCCTTCGGCGCGACCAGGGCGACGTCCACGTTGGTGGGGGGCTTGATGAAGCCGTAGCGGACGTTGAAGCCGTGGCCGAAGAAGAGCGCGTCGCCCTCCTTGAGGTGGTCCTTGATGGACTCCTCGTAGATCTCGGCCTGCAGCGGGTCCGGGGTGAGGATCATGATGACGTTCGCCCATTCGGCGGCCTCGGCCACGGGGACGACCTTCAGGCCCTGCTCCTCGGCCTTGGCCTTGGACTTCGAGCCCTCCTTCAGGCCGACGACGACGTCGACGCCGGAGTCACGGAGCGACAGCGCGTGGGCGTGGCCCTGGCTGCCGTAACCGATGACCGCGACCTTGCGGCCCTGGATGATGGACAGGTCGGCGTCGTTCTCGTAGAACAGCTCGGCCACTGGGATATCTCCTTGGTGCGCTGGTGTTGCTCCCACCGTACGGCGGGGAACGGAATCTGAGTCTGTCGGTCTCGCTATGCGGGCCGAGCGTGTCTGCGGCGGCCCGGGCGGGCGTCGTACCGCGGGCGCCGGGCCTCGGCCGCCGCGCCGGTACGGGTCAGGCGCTGCGGTCGAGCGCGCGCAGGCTGCGGTCCGTGATGGACCGTCCGCCACGCCCTATGGCGATCGTGCCGGACTGCACGAGCTCCTTGATGCCGAAGGGCTCCAGCATCTTGAGCATGGCGCCGAGCTTGTCGGAGCCGCCGGTCGCCTCGATGGTGACGGCCTCCGGGGAGACGTCGACCGTCTTGGCGCGGAACAGCTGGACGATCTCGACGATCTGCGAACGGGTTTCGTTGTCGGCGCGGACCTTCACCAGGACGAGTTCGCGCTCGATGGCGTTGTGCGGCTCCAGCTCGACGATCTTGAGCACGTTGACCAGCTTGTTCAGCTGCTTGGTCACCTGCTCCAGCGGGAGGTCCTCGACGTTGACGACGATGGTGATGCGGGAGATGTCGGGGTGCTCGGTGACGCCGACCGCGAGGGAGTCGATGTTGAACCCGCGGCGGGAGAACAGGGCGGCGATCCGGGCGAGGATGCCGGGCGTGTTCTCGACCAGGACGGAGAGCGTGTGCTTGGACATGTGAGGCGTTCTCTCTCTCGGCTCTCTCGGCTCAGTCGTCTTCGTTGTCGCCGAAGTCGGGACGGACGCCCCGGGCTGCCATGACCTCGTCGTTGGAGGTGCCGGCGGCGACCATCGGCCACACCATGGCGTCCTCGTGGACGATGAAGTCGATGACGACGGTGCGGTCGTTGATGGCGTTGGCCTCGGCGATGACCTTGTCCAGGTCGGCCGGGTCCTCACAGCGCAGCGCCACGCAGCCCATGGCCTCGGAGAGCTTGACGAAGTCCGGGACGCGCGTGCCCTTGCGGGGCGCGATGGACTCGCCGAGCTGGGAGCCGACCGTGTCGTGACCGGTCTCGTCGGCGTGCAGGACGGTGTTGGAGTACCGCTGGTTGTAGAACAGCGTCTGCCACTGGCGGACCATGCCCAGCGCACCGTTGTTGATGATCGCGACCTTGATCGGGATGTTGTTCAGGGCGCAGGTGACCAGCTCCTGATTGGTCATCTGGAAGCAGCCGTCGCCGTCGATCGCCCAGACGGTGCGCTCGGGCATGCCGACCTTGGCGCCCATCGCGGCCGGGACCGCGTAGCCCATGGTTCCGGCGCCGCCCGAGTTCAGCCAGGTGCGGGGCTCCTCGTACTTGACGAAGTGCGAGGCCCACATCTGGTGCTGGCCGACACCGGCCGCGAAGACCGTGCCCTTCGGCGCGAGCGCGCCGATCCGCTCGATGACCTGCTGCGGCGAGAGGCTGCCGTCCTCGGGCAGGTCGTAGCCCAGCGGGTAGGTCTCGCGCCAGCGGTTGAGGTCGTTCCACCAGGCGGTGTAGTCGCCGGCGCTTCCCTCGGTGTGCTCGGCCTGGACCGCCTGGATCAGGTCGGCGATGACCTCGCGGGCGTCACCGACGATCGGGACGTCGACGGCGCGGTTCTTGCCGATCTCGGCCGGGTCGATGTCCGCGTGGATGATCTTGGCGAAGGGGGCGAAGCTGTCCAGCTTGCCGGTGACGCGGTCGTCGAAGCGGGTGCCGAGCGCGATCAGCAGGTCCGACTTCTGGAGCGCGGTGACACCGGTGACGCTGCCGTGCATGCCGGGCATGCCGACGTGCAGCGGGTGGCTGTCGGGGAAGGAGCCCAGCGCCATCAGGGTGGTGCAGACCGGGACGCCGGTCAGCTCGGCGAGGACCTTCAGCTCGGCGGTCGCGCCGGACTTCATGACGCCGCCGCCGACGTACAGCACCGGGCGCTTGGCCTGGCAGATGAGCTTGGCGGCCTCGCGGATCTGCTTGGCGTGCGGCTTGGTGACCGGCCGGTAGCCGGGGAGGTCCTGGGAGGGCGGCCACGCGAAGGTGGTCTTCGCCTGCAGGGCGTCCTTGGCGATGTCGACGAGGACCGGGCCCGGGCGGCCGGTGGCGGCGATGTGGAACGCCTCGGCGATCGTCCTCGGGATGTCCTCGGCCTTGGTGACCAGGAAGTTGTGCTTGGTGATCGGCATGGTGATGCCGACGATGTCCGCCTCCTGGAAGGCGTCGGTGCCGATCGCCTTGGAGGAGACCTGGCCGGTGATCGCGACGAGCGGGACGGAGTCCATGTGCGCGTCGGCGATCGGGGTGACCAGGTTGGTGGCGCCCGGGCCGGACGTGGCCATACAGACGCCGACCTTGCCGGTGGCCTGGGCGTAGCCGGTGGCGGCGTGGCCGGCCCCCTGCTCGTGGCGGACCAGGATGTGACGGACCTTCTTGGAGTCCATCATCGGGTCGTACGCGGGGAGGATGGCGCCTCCCGGAATCCCGAAGACGGTGTCGCACCCCACCTCTTCGAGAGAGCGGATGAGGGACTGCGCACCCGTGACGTGCTCAACTGCGGCGGACTGCTGTCCGCCGGAACGGGGCCGCGGCTGCGGATGGTGGGCCCCGGTGGCCTGCTCGGTCATCGGCATTCTCTTCTCGAAGCTGAGGGTTTTACGCGGATTCGACTCTGTGCCAGTGCAACAAAAAACCCCTCGTGCCAGGAGGCAAGCGAGGGGAGCGCGTCGGGTGTGTTGAGCGGGGACATGCAGGCCCCAGCTTCAGCCGACGCGCTTTCCAAGTACGAGAATTCGGGTGCGCATGGCACTGACCCTCCCTCCGGCGGGAGGGTGATGTCAAGTAGGTGGGACGGGCGTCTCATTATGTGAGCCTCTGCGGACGACCATGGAGCCCCCGGAGGAGCCGCCCGCCAGTGCGGGCTGGGCCGCTCCGCCCGGTACTGGGAACGTACCGCGCACCAGCGCGCGCCGCAGCCTGTACTCGTCGAGGGGGCCGGAAAAGGCCATCCCCTGGCCGTGTGTGCACCCCATGGCGCGCAGCGCGGCCACCTGCTCCGGCAGGTCCACCCCGTCGGCCACCGACCGCATGCCGAGGTCGTTTGCGATGCGCAAGAGGCCGGCTGTGATCTTGTGCAGGCGGGCCGACTCGACCACGCCCTCCACCAGCCCCCGGTCCAGCTTGAGCAGGTCCACGGGGAGCCGGCGCAGGGCGCTGATGGCGGCGTAGCCGCTGCCGAAGCCGTCCAGGGCGATCCCCACCCCGAGCCGGTGCAGGGCGGCGAGGCGGCGCTCCAGGTCGTCGAAGGGGACCCTGGGGTCGGAGACCGCGAGCTCCAGCATGAGGGCCCCGGAGGGCAGGCCGTGCCGGGTCAGGAGTGCTTCCACGGAGCCGATCGGCATGGCGCTGTCCAGCAGCCGCTGGGCGGTCATCCGCACGGCCACCGGTACGTCGTGTCCGGCCCGGTGCCGGTCGGCGGCCTGCTCGACGGCCTCCTCCAGCAGCCAGCGGCCCAGCTCGGCGGTGCGCGAGGCGTCCGGGCCGGTGCCGGCCGCGCCGCCCGCCACGCCCTCGCTGTATTCGGCCACCCGGAGGAACTCCGCCGGGGTGAAGAGGATCCCCTGGGCCGACCGCCACCGCGCCTGCGCGGCGACGGCCGCGATCTCTCCGGTGGCCAGCGAGACCATGGGCTGGTGGAGCAGGGCGAACTCTCCCTCGTGCAGTGCGGTGCGCAGCCGGCCCGCCAGCTCGGCCTTGCGCACCACCTCTGCCTGCATCTGGGGGGCGTACACCTCGACCCGGTCCTTGCCTCCGGCCTTGGCCCGGTACATCGCGAGGTCCGCGTTGCGCATCAGGTCCGAAGGGGTGATCCCGGGGTCGGCGAAGGCCACGCCGATGCTGGCCGCCACCCGTACCTCGTTGCCGCCGATCCGGTACGGCTGGGAGAGCCGGGCGCGGAGCCGGTCGGCGATCTCGCGGGCCTGGTACTCGCGGGCGCTGCGGTCGCGGCTGCCGTCGCCGAGGATCAGCGCGGCGAACTCGTCGCCGCCGAGCCGGGCGGCGGTGTCCCCGGCCCGGACGGAGTCCTGGAGCCTGCGGGCGGCCTCGACGAGCAGTTCGTCGCCGGCCTGGTGGCCGATGGTGTCGTTGACCGCTTTGAAGCCGTCGAGGTCGATGAAGAGGACGGCGGTGCTGTGGTCGCCGGCGCGGCGGCCCGTCAGGGCCTGGCGTACACGCCGGGTGAAGAGGGCCCGGTTGGGCAGGTCGGTCAGGGGGTCGTGCTCGGCGCTGTGCTGGAGCTGGGCCTGGAGCCGGACGCGCTCGGTGACGTCCCGGCTGTTGAGGATGAGTCCGCCCTGGTGACGGTTGACGGTGGACTCCACGTTCAGCCACTCGCCGCCGCCCGACTTGAAGCGGCATTCGATGCGGGTGGTGGGTTCCTCGGCGGGCGGTGCGGCGAGGAAGCGGCGTACCTCGTGGACCACCCTGCCGAGGTCGTCGGGGTGGATCAGGGTGGCCAGTTCCGTGCCGACCAGCTCCTCCGCCTCGCGGCCGTAGACCCCGGCGGCGGCCGGGCTGACGTAGCGCAGGGTCCCGGTGGGTGCGGCGATCATGATGACGTCGCTGGAGCCCTGGACCAGGGAGCGGAAGTGGTTCTCCTTCTGCGCCAGTTCCTGGGTCAGCGCGATGTTGTCGAGGAGCATGATGCCCTGCCGGATGACGAGGGCGAGCACGACCGTGCAACCGGTGAAGACGACCATCCGGTCGACCTTCCGGCCGTCCACGACGTTGTAGAGGATTCCGAGGGTGCACACGGCAGCCGCGAGGTAGGGCGTGAGGGCGGGCAGCGACCCGGTGAGCGGGCGGCTGTGCGGGCGGTCCCGGCGCGGGGGGCCGGCCGGCACCGGGCCCTGGTGGATGCGCCGGGCGCCCCAGGGCGCGTACGCGAGCAGCAGCGAGCCGGCGAACCAGCCGGCGTCGAGCAGCTGCCCGGACTGGTACTCGGCGCTCAGCAGGGGCGAGGTGAACAGGGCGTCGCTGAGGACGGTCAGGGCCAGCGCCGCGATGGCGGTGTTCACGGCGGAGCGGTTGGTCTCGCTCCGCCGGAAGTGCAGGACGAGGACCATCGAGACGAGCGCGATGTCCAGCAGGGGGTAGGCGAGGGAGAGCGCGGCGCGCGGGACGCTGCCCGGGGCGCCGGACTGCGCGGTGCGCGCGGCGTGGGCCAGGGCGAGGCTCCAGGACAGCGTGAGCAGGGAGCCGCCGATGAGCCATGAGTCGAGCCCGAGGCAGACCCAGCCGGCGCGGGTGACCGGGCGTTTGGCGAGGACGAGCAGGCCCACGATGGCGGGCGGGGCGAAGCAGAGGAAGGCGAAGTCGGCGAGCGAGGGCTTCGGCACGTCCTGGCCGAGGACCACCTCGTACCAGCCCCAGACGGCGTTGCCGCAGGCGCCCATGAGGGAGGAGAAGGCGAAGAGCAGCCAGGCGGGGCGCTCCCGGTTGTCGATCGTCCGCGAGTAGGTGTAGCAGGAGACTGCGGCCAGCAGTCCGGCCGTACTCAGTCCGAAGTCGCCCATGATCTCTGCGAGTTCCTCGGACCCCCAGTTGAGGGCGGCACCGACGGCATACCCGCCGCAGACGACCGCGAGGATCACCTGCATCGCCCGGCACCTGCCTCCGCCCGATACGGACGGCCGGTCCAGGAGCGCCGCCCCCTGGGTGCTCACCGGTCCCCCTCGCCGGCTGGTCCCGGCGCGGCCCAGTCCCGGCAGCGTCGCCTTCTGCGGCCGTGCCGCGTCGGATCCTTCATCCATTGGCCGTGCATCGCCCGTCGCCCCCCAAAGTGTCCGATCACTCCCCAGCGCCAGACGTTCCCGGCGCAGCCCCTTCTTCCGGACGATACACCACTTTCGTCACTCAGGGACATAGTTGGCCTACGCTCCGTTACCAAGCAGGGAGTTGCGGCGACGACACGCGTTCGGATGACTGCGGAGCGTACACGCCACGGGTGTCGTTCCGGGGGCGGTCATTCGGTGATCAGCACGGTGTGCTCCACGGGCTCTCCGGCGGCGAAGCGGGTGAGCTGGCGCACCAGCAGTCGCTTGGCCCGCGGCTCGAACGCCGAGCTGCTGCCGCCGACATGAGGCGTGATCAGGACGTTCGGAGCGTGCCAGAGCGGGTGGCCGGCGGGCAGCGGTTCCGGGTCGGTGACGTCGAGCGCCGCGCGCAGCCGGCCGGACTCCACCTCCGCCAGCAGGGACTTGGTGTCGACGACGGGGCCGCGCGAGACGTTCACGAGCAGGGCGCCGTCCTTCATCCGGGCGAGGAACCCGGCGCCCACGAGCCCTCGGGTGGCTTCGGTCAGGGGCGTCACGAGGATCACCACGTCGGCCTGCGGCAGGAGCCGGGGCAGCTCGGCGATGGCGTGCACCGGCCCGCGTTCGGTGGTCCGCGCAGACCGGGCCACCCGTTCGATCCGTTCGCACTCGAACGGCACGAGCCGGTCCTCGACGGCCGAGCCGATGGATCCGTAGCCGATGATCAGAACTGACTTGTCGGCGAGGGCGTCGTAGAAGCCGGAGCGCCATTCCTCGCGGTCCTGCCCGCGGACCATGCCGGGGATGCCGCGCAGGGAGGCGAGGGTCAGGGCGAGGGCCAGCTCGGCGGTGCTGGCCGTGTGGACCCCCACGGCGTTGCACAGCCGTACGCCGGGGCGCAGGTCTGCGAGGCCGCCCAGCATGTGGTCGATGCCGGCCGTCAGGGTCTGGACGACCCGGACGGCCGGCATCGCGGCGAGCGGGCGCACGGTGACCTCGGCGGACTTCATGTAGGGGGCCACGTAGAAGACGCAGTCGGCCGGATCGGCCGGGAAGGCGTCCTCGCCGTCCCACTGGCGGTACCGGAAGGAGTCGGGGAGGCCGGCGACCTCTTCGGCGGGGAAGGGGAGCCAGACGTCCCCGGGCGTTGCAGTCATGATCACGAGGCTATGCCAAGCCGTCTTGATCAAGCCGTTAGTTTGGTTGCCGGAGCGGAGGGGGACGCAGGGGTGGAGCGCAGGTCGATCGGGGCGGGGACGCTGAGCGTGGGCGCCGTCGGCCTCGGCTGTATGCCGATGAGCTGGGCGTACACGCCTTCGCGGCGACGGGGACACGAGTCGCTGGCCGCCGTGCATGCGGCGCTGGACCTGGGATCGAACCTGCTGGACACGGCCGATGTGTACGGGCCGTTCACCAACGAGCTGCTGCTGGGGCGGGTGCTGCGGGAGCGGCGGTCCGACGCGTTCGTGTCGGCCAAGGTCGGACTGCGGGCGGGCGACCAGCACGTGGTGGCGGACGGGCGGCCCGGCTATCTGCGGCGGGCTTGCGACGCCTCGCTGCGGCGGCTGCGCACCGACGTCATAGACCTCTACCAGCTGCACCGGGTGGACCCGGAGGTCCCGGTGGAGGAGACCTGGGGGGCCCTGGCGGAACTGGTGGGCGCCGGGAAGGTGCGGGCGCTCGGTTTCTGCGCGCTGGGGGCCGGGGCCGGCCCGGGGGCGGGGCGGCGCGGTGACCGCGGGTACCGGACGACGCTGCGGCACCTGGAGCGGATGCAGCAGGTGTTCCCGGTGAGCGCGGTGCAGGCGGAGCTGTCGGTGTGGTCGCCGGAGGCGGCGCGGCAGCTGCTGCCGTGGTGCGCGGCGCGCGGGGTGGGGTTCCTGGCGGCGATGCCGCTGGGCAGCGGGTTCCTGACCGGGACCCTCAGGCCGGGCGAGGGCTTCGAGCCGGAGGACGTCCGGGCCCGGCACCCGCGATTCACGGCGGAGGCGATGGCCTCGAACCAGGTGCTGGTGGCGGGGCTGCGGCGGGTGGCGCTGCGGCACGGGCCCGAGGTCACGGTCGCCCAGGTAGCCCTGGCCTGGGTGCTGGCGCAGGGGCCGCAGGTGGTGCCGGTGCCCGGCGCGGACCGTGCGCACTGGGCCGTGGAGAACGCGCGGGCGGCGCAGCTGCGGCTCACGGCCGCGGACCTGGCCGAGATCGCGGGCCTTCCGGTGGACGTGGGAGCCTGGGACTGACCGCCCACAACCACTCGATCGGGTGTACGAGTGGTGGAACTTCGGGAACTGCCCCGGCTGTTGAGACGGGTGAAGGGCAGGATCGGAGGACCGGAAGGGAGCAGGGCGATGCGATACGGAAGTTCTCCCGGGCAGGCGGGGTGCGCGGGGCCCGGCGGGCGGCGCCGGAGCGTGCTGGCGGCGGTGGCACTGGCCGGGTGCGGTGCGCTGCTGGCGACGGGGTGCTCCCCAGAGGGCGCCCCGGACGCCGGGCGCGGGGCTTCCCCACCGGGAGCGACATCGGCGGGGACGGGGTCACCGGGCCCCTCCGGGAGCGGGGCCGCCTCGCCGTCGGCGTCCGGGCCCCCCGCGAAGGGGTCGGTGACGGTCACCGGCGAGGTGGCCAAGGGCCTGGAGTCGCCGTGGGGTGTGGCCCCGCTGCCGGGAGGTGACCTTCTGGTCGCCTCCCGGGACAAGGGCACGATCAGCCGGGTCGCCGCCGGGTCGGGCACGGTGACGCAGATCGGCGAGGTGCCCGGCGTGGATCCGGGCGGCGAGGGCGGACTGCTGGGTCTTGCGTTGTCGCCGGACTTCGCCTCGGACCGTCTGGTGTATGTCTACTTCACGACCGCGTCCGACAACCGGATAGCGCGGCTGCGCTATGACGAGCAGAGACCTCCCGGGCAGCAACTGGGCGCGCCGGACACCGTGTTCCGGGGGATCCCCAAGGGACTGATCCACAACGGCGGACGGATCGCCTTCGGCCCGGACAGGATGCTGTATGCGGGGACGGGAGAGACGGGTGTCACCGGGCTCGCGCAGGACAGGAAGTCGCTCGGCGGCAAGATCCTGCGGATGACTCCGGACGGGGATCCGGTGCACGGTAATCCGGAGGCGGATTCGGTCGTCTATTCCTACGGGCACCGCAATGTGCAGGGCCTCGCCTGGGACAAGGACAAACGGCTGTGGGCGGCCGAGTTCGGCCAGCACACCTGGGACGAGCTGAATCTGATCGAGCCCGGTGCGAACTACGGCTGGCCCGAGGCCGAGGGGAAGGCCGGCAGGCCCGGCATGCGGGATCCGGTGGCGGTGTGGAAGACGGACGAGGCCTCGCCGAGCGGGATCGCCTGGGCGGAGGGGTCGATATGGATGGCCGGGCTGAGGGGCGCGCGGCTGTGGCGGATCCCGCTGTCCGGGACGGCGCCGGTGGCCGAGCCCGAGGCCTTCCTGACGGACAAGTACGGCCGGCTGCGGTCGGTGATCGCTCTCGGGGGTGACCGGCTGCTGCTGGTCACGAGCGAAACGGACGGGCGCGGGTCGCCGGAGGCGGGCGACGACAGGATCCTGACACTGACGGTGCGATGACCGGCATGCCCCCGGGCGGGGGCGAAGGGTGCGTGGACACGGTGTTCAACATGATCGAGGAGCTGTTCAGCCCGGGACGCAAGCACACGAACGACGAGAAGAAGCGGCTGGAGCTGTCCCGGGCCGATGTGGGCGACAACGATCCGGGACGGGGCCCGATAGACCTCGACTCCGGCAGGGTGCTCATACGCCTGGACGAGGAGCCCGCCGACGGTCACTGACCGGCCCAGCGCCGGCCGTGCCGGGCGGACCGGTCGGGGTGGCTGGTACGGGAGGGGTGAAGAGGCGGAGCCTGTGGGCGAGTGCGGCCGCTTCCCCTCGGCCGGCGACACCCAGTTTGGCCAGGATGTTCGAGACGTGCACGCTCGCCGTCTTCGGGGAGATGAAGAGTTCCTCGGCGATCCTGCGGTTGGTGCTGCCCGCCGCCACCAGTTGCAGGACGTCCCGCTCGCGGCTGGTCAGGCCGAGCGCCTCGGCCGGGTCCGGCTGAGCCTCGGGGGCCTGCGCAGGGGTGTCGTCGGCCGTCAGGGGGATCCGTGCGCGCCGGGCGAGCAGGGCCAGGTCCTCCCGCAGCCGGCGTGAGCCGATCCGGTCGGCGGTGGCGTGGGCCTCGCGCAGCAGGGCGGCCGCGGGCTCCTTGTCGCCGACGGCCAGCAGGGCCTCGGCGAGCCGGTGGCGGGCCCGGGCCAGCAGGTACGGGCGCTGCAGCGGGCGGACGGCCTCCTCCACGGCGGTCCAGTCGGCGACGGTGTCCCGGGCCTCGGCCCGCAGCAGTTCGGCCCGCAGGTATTCGGCGTGCGCGGTCCACACCGGGACCGGGGTGGCGAGGGTGCGGGCGGCGGTGCGCAGCACGTCCAGGGCGGCGGCGCGGCCGGCTTCGGCGGCGGGGAGTCCGCGGGCGTCCGCCTCGGCGGAGGCGGAGGCGAGCAGCAGGGGCCAGGCGTAGCGGTGCTGTCCGAGCGGGAAGCCGGTGGCCACGGCGGCGGCCGTCTCGGACCGGACGTCGGCGATCCGGCCCTCCCCCGCGGCGACCCCGATAGCCAGGCGGTGCAGCGGGATCCGGTGCTGGGGCTGGGTCTCGTGCGTGCCGAAGTGGCTGTGGGCGGCGGCGAGCCGGTGGGCCGCCTCGGCCGACTCGCCCCGGGCCAGGGCCAGGTGGGCGAGCCGCGCGGAGGCGGAGCCGCGCGGGGCCGCGCTCCGGCCGACCAGCAGGGTGCGGCGGGCCGCTTCGGCGGCCTCGTCCCAGCGGCCGAGGCTGTAGAGGCTCTCGGCCATGTTTCCGCAGATCCAGGCCTCGGTGTCCAGCAGCCGGGACCGCCGGGCCAGTTCGGTCCCCTGTTCGCACAGTTCCACGGCCTCGTGGGACCGTCCCAGGCTTTCCAGCTGAGAGGAGAGGTTGATATGCGCACGACCCGCAAGGAGCGCCATCCCGAGTTCCATGGCCCGTTCCCTGACCGCGTACATCTCGGCGATGCCGCCCGGGCCGTCGCCGGCGTCGGTGAGCAGGGCGCCGACCGTGATCCTGGCGTTGAGCTCGGTCTCGGCCGCGCCGACCATCCGGGCGTATTCGACGGCGCGTTCGGCGGCGGCGAGGTTGCCCGGTCCGGGCTTGTGGAGCATGCCCCAGCTCGCGGCCCGGACCAGGACCTCGGCGTGCACCTGGGACGGGGGCAGCCCCCGGACGAGGTCCTGCGCCCTGGCTATCTCCTCCCAGCCGTCGCCGCGGCCGAGGGAGGCGACCAGGCGGGAGCGCTCGGTCCAGAACCACGCGGCGCGCAGCGGGTCGCCATGTTCCTCCAGCAGGTGCAGCGCCGTCTTCGTGACCTTCAGGGCGCGTTCGCGTTCCCCTCCGTAGCGCGCCGCGACGGTCGCCTCGGCCAGCAGGTCGAGGCGCTGGAGCGGGGTGGTGGCGGGGTCGCAGCCGCAGGGCGGGTACACCTCCGTGCAGTCGGCCGGGCGAAGCGCCTCGCGGACCTCCTCCGGGGTGCTGTCCCACAGGTCCAGCGCCCTCTCCAGCAGGTTCAGCTGCTCGGAGTAGGCGTGGCGGCGGCGGGCGGCGACGGAGGCGGCCAGTACGGCGGGCAGCGCCTTGGCGGGGTCGTTGGCGTGGTACCAGTGGCTGGCCAGCCGGATGACCCGCTCCTCGGCGCGGATCAGGTGGGCGTCGGCCTCCACCGCCTCGGCGTAGCGGCGGTTGACGCGGGCGCGCTCGCCGGGCAGCAGGTCGTCGCCGACGGCCTCGCGGACCAGAGAGTGCCGGAAGCGGTAGCCGTCGCCGTCGGGGGTGGCGAGGAGGATGTTGGCTCCGACGGCGGCTCTGAGCGCCTCGATCAGTTCGTCCTCGGAGAGCCCGGCGACGGCGCGCAGCAGCGGGTACTCCACGGTGGAGCCTCCCTCGGCGACGATGCGCACCAGGCGCTGGGTGTCGTCGGGGAGCACCTCGACGCGGACGAGGAGGAGGTCGCGCAGGGATTCCGTGAGGCCGGTGCGGCAGCCGCTCTGCCGGGAGGCGACGAGTTCCTCGACGAAGAAGGCGTTGCCGTCGGACCGGTCGAAAACGGTGTCCACGAAGTCCTCGTCGGGCTGTGCGGCGAGGATGCCGCCGAGCTGGCGGCGTACCTCGGCGCGGTTGAAGCGGGAGAGTTCGATCTTCCCGACGGTGCGGAGCCGGTCGAGTTCGGCGAGGAGCGGGCGCAGCGGGTGGCGGCGGTGGACGTCGTCCGAGCGGTAGGTGGCGACGACGACGAGACGGCCTGCGGCGAGGGTACGGAAGAGGTAGGAGAGCAGGTGCCGGGTGGAGGCGTCCGCCCAGTGCAGGTCCTCCAGGACGAGGACGACGGTGCGGCCGGCGGCGAGTCGCTCCAGCATCCGGGCCGTCAGGTCGAAGAGCCGGGCGGTGCTCTCCTCGTCGTGCGGTCCCCTGGGGGTGTCGCCGAGTTCGGGGAGGATCCGGGCGAGTTCGTCCTCCTGGCCCGCGGTCGCGGCCGCCAACTCCTCGGGGAGCAGGCGGTGCAGGGTGCGCAGCGCTGTCGAGAAGGGGGCGAAGGGAAGGCCCTCCGCCCCGATCTCGACGCAGCCGCCGACGGCGACGACGGCGCCCCGCCGGTCCGCCTCGGAGAGGAATTCCTCGGTGAGGCGGGTCTTGCCGACCCCGGCCTCTCCCCCGATGAGCACCGCCTGGGGCTCCCCGCCTCCGGCGCGGGTCAGTGCGTCGGTGAGGACGGCCAGTTCGTCGGCGCGGCCGACGAACACCGGGCTGACAGATCTGGTCTCCACGTCGCCGAGCATCGCACAGGGTCCGTGGCCCGCGGCACCCGATACGGGGTCGTTCCGCACGGCGCGAGGGTTCACGCGGACCGGCGCGCGGAACGGGCGCCGCGGGGCCCGGGTGTGGTCACCCGCCCCCGGGGTTCCCGGCCGCGTGTGGTGGCGCGGTGCGCCTTCCGGGCTTCCCGGACCACGTGGTACGCGGCCGCTTCACGGAGGAGGTCGGTGGTGCGGGCGGCCGCGGCGATCTCGTGCTCGAACATGTCGGACTCCCTGGTTGCGGTTCTCGGCACCTCGTTCGGTGTGATCCGAGATTCGCCTCCCAGGGGGCACCGGCGCATCGGTCGCATGCCGCATCCGGCGGGGGCCGGGGGCCTTGGTCCGGCGGGGGCCGGCCGGGACGGGCCACGGGCGCCTAAGGCAGTGCCGAGGCACCTCCTTAGACGGCTCCTGCCTTCGGGATGGCCAGGAGGAGGTCGAAGTACATGAGGACGAAGAGCAGTACGCCGAGGGCGCCCAGGCCGATGCCGGCCCAGGAGACGGACCGCACCCAGGTGGGGAGGGTGCGCTCGGGGGTGCTGAAGGCCGGGAGGGCGAGCACGAAGGTGGCGATGATGAGGGCGAGGGCGGAGAAGACACCGTTGACCATCGCGGTGGTGTGCCACGGATCGACGAACTGGGCGGCGATCTGCGCGTTGGCGTCGGCGGCCTGGCTCAGCTCCAGACGGGCGGCGACGCTCGCGCGCTCGGACACGATGCCGGCGACCCAGCTTCCGCTGAGGGCGACGACGGAGAGACCGGCGGAGACGATCGCGAAGGCCGCGGAGCCCACGTGGCCCGGCTGCTCCTCGTCCGCGGGGTCCTCGGCGAACTCGTCGTCGAGGTCGGCGTCGGCGAGGGCGGCGGAGCCGTTGTCGGCCGCGGCGTCGAGGTCGGCATCGGCCTTGGCCTCGGTCGCGGCCTCCTGGGCGGTCTCGGTCTTCTCGAGGTCGACCGGGGTGGTGTCCGCCTCGGCGGCGTTCGGGGCGGGGGTCTTCGTGGTGTCCATGCGGGGCACCGTAGGGGCCGTGTCTGAGAGTTCTCTGAGAATCCGGTGGTCGTGGCCGTATCGGGCCCCGCGGTCGGCGGGGCCCGGGCGGCGTGCCTCAGGAGGAGCGGGTGGCGGCCCACTCGTGGGCGAGGATCGACCAGACCTCGGTGTCCTGGCGGACGCCCCGGTGGAAGTAGTTCTCCCGCAGGACGCCCTCGCGGGTCATGCCGAGGCGTTCGGCGACGGCGAGGCTCTTCTTGTTGCCGGTGGCGGCGTGCCATTCGACGCGGTGCATGCCGCGCTCGCCGAAGGCGTAGTCGATCAGGATCCGGCAGGCCTTGGTCACCAGGCCGCGGCCGGCTGCGGCGGGCTCCAGCCAGCAGCCGATCTCGCAGTTCCCGGCGTCGGCGTCGAAGTTGGGGTAGAGGACGCCGCCCACGAGGGTGCCGTCGAGGCGGATGCCGAAGAAACGGGCGCCGTCCTCACCGGCCTTCACGGCGTACTTGGCCAGGAAGGCCCTGGCGGAGTCGACGTCCGGGGACCGGTCCGGGAAGCCGACGTACTGGCCGATGTACTCGCGGCCGCGCTCGATGTGCGCGAAGAACTCCTCGGCGTGCCGGGCCTCCAGCGGGAACAGCTGGGCGCCTTCGGCGAGGTCTATCGAGAACATGCGGCTTCTTCCTTGGGTCTCGTGCGGCGGTTCGCCGGATCACCGGGAGGCTGTGGCGGGCTCGGCCTCGTCCTCGCTCGTGGTGGGGACGGTGCCGGACCGCTGTGCCGGAAGTGTCGCATGGGGACGGCGCTCGGGGGCCTCGATGCTGATGCGGGGGAGCCGCCGGTCGAGCCAGGCAGGCAGCCACCAGTTGGCGCCGCCGAGCATGTGCATCAGGGCCGGGACGAGGAGGGTGCGCAGCACGAAGGCGTCGAGGGCCACGGCCGCGGCGAGTGCGATGCCGAACATCGCGATGATCCGGTCGCCGCTGAGCACGAAGGCGAGGAAGACGGAGATCATGATGACGGCGGCGGAGTTGATGACGCGGCTGGTCTCGGCGAGGCCGACGCGCACGGCACGCCTGTTGTCGCCGGTCTCCAGCCACTCCTCGTACATCCGGCTGACGAGGAAGACCTGGTAGTCCATCGACAGTCCGAAGAGGACGGACACCATGATCACGGGCAGGAAGGGCTCGATGGGGCCGGCGCTGCCCAGGCCCAGCCGTTCGCTGCCCCAGCCCCACTGGAAGATCGCGACCACGACTCCGAAGGAAGAGGCGACGGCGGCGACGTTCATGGCCGCCGCCTTCAGCGGGATGCCGATGGACCGGAAGGCCAGCAGCAGCAGGACGCAGCCGAGGGCGATGACCACGCCCACGAAGAGCGGCAGCTTCCCGATGATGACCTCGGCGAAGTCGTCGTAGGCGGCTGTCACACCGCCGACGTGGACCTCCATGGGGCTGCCCTGGCCGGCGCGCGGGATGACGTCCTGCCGGAGCGTGTCGACGAGGTGGCTCGTGGCCCGGGACTGGGGGGCGGAGTCCGGTACGACGGTCAGGACGGCCGTGTCGCCGCTGCGGTTGAAGACGGCGGGGCCGGTGGAGGCGACGCCCGGTGTCGTCCGCAGGGCCTGCTCCAGCCGGTCCACGGCGAGCCGGTCCCCTGCGCCGTCCAGCCGGGCGACGACGGCGAGCGGGCCGTTCGCGCCGGGCCCGAAACCGTCCGCGAGCAGGTCGTAGGCCTGCCGGGTGGTGGAGCCGGCCGGGTTGTTGCCCTGGTCGGAGGTGCCCAGGTGGAGGGAGAGGGTGGGCAGTGCCAGGACCACCATGACGGCGGTGGCGACGGCGCCGAGCAGCTTGGGGTGGCGCTCGACGAAGGCGGACCAGCGGGCGGCGAAGCCGGAGGTCCGCTCGGGCTGCGGGCCCTCGGCGGCGAGCCGGCGGCGCTCACGGCCGGAGAGGGCCCGCATGCCGATCAAGGAGAGCAGCGCGGGCAGCAGGGTCACGGAGGCGGCGACGGTCAGAACGACCGTCACGCATGCCGCTATCGCGACGCCGTTGAGGAAGTTCAGCCTCAGCACCAGCATGCCGAGCAGCGCGATGCAGACGGTGAGGCCCGCGAAGACGACGGCCCGGCCGGTGGTGGCGACGGCCCCGGCGGCGGCCTCCTCCACGGGAAGGCCGCGCATGAGGCCCTTGCGGTGCCGGGTGACGATGAACAGCGCGTAGTCGATGCCGACGCCGAGGCCGATGAGGGTGCCGAGCATGGGGGCGAAGTCGGCGACCGGCATCGCGTGCCCGAGCAGGGTGATGCCGAAATAGGCGGTGCCGACGCTGACGAGGGCGGTCGCGATGGGCAGCAGGCTCGCTGCGAGGGAGCCGAAGGCGAGGAACAGGACGAGGGCCGCGACGGCCACGCCTATGACCTCGGCGAGGTGCGCGGTGGGGGCCTCGGTGAGCTGGATGGCGCGGCCGCCCAGTTCCACCTGGAGTCCGCCGGCCTCGGTGGTGGAATTCTTCGCGGTGTCGACGACGGCTCTGGCCTGGGCCTTGGGTACGGAGTCGGCCGGCTGGTCGAAGGTCACCACTGCGTAGGCGGTGCGCCCGTCGGGGCTGATGCGCGCGGCGCTCTCGGGGCCGGGACCGTACGGTCCGGCGACCGATCCGACACCGGGCAGTGCGGCGACGGCTTCGAGGGCCCGGGTCATGCGCTGTTCGATGTCCGGGGTGCGCGCGTTCTGGTGGTCCGGGGCCCGCCACACGATGGTGTCGGTGTCGCCGCCCTGACCGTGGAAGCCTTCGCGCAGGAGGTCGTTGGCTTTCCCGGACTCGGTGCCGGGGACCTCGTAGTTGTTGGAGTACGCCGTTCCGGCGGTCACTGCGGCCGCCGCGGTCCCGCCGAGGGCGAGCAGCCAGATCAGGACGGCGAGAAGACGGTGGCGCATGCACCACCGCGCGAGGACTGCCAACGGACGTGCTCCCTGGTGGGTTCGGATCTTTACCGGGAGACAGCCCGTCGCAAAGAACGCGTGAACTCGTGAAGGCCCGGCCGAAGGCCCGGGGGGTCGCCCCGTGGTCCGGCCCAGATGGTCTGCAACCCCCACGGTCTCAGCGTTTCGTGATCGTTGGCCCGTTTCGTGTGCATCATCACAGCAGGATCGGGAGGGATGCGGGAACTCAGATGCCGGACGGGGTCCCGGCCTCGCCGGAGGCCGCCGGGGCGAGAACGCCCTCCCGGTCCTCGGGCTCGTCGACCCGGTAGCCGGGGATCGAGGGCCAGCGGACGGTGAGGACGACGGCGTCCTCCTCCGCGTACCAGGAGTGGTCGACGCCGCGCCCCCAGAGCACGTAGTCGCCCTGCTCGGCGAGGACGACGGTCCGCCCCGGGAACTCCAGCCGGAACCGCCCGCTGATCAGAACCAGCAGCGCGGTGCGCTTCTCGGCGGTCGCCCAGCGCTCGCGTGCGTCGCCCTTGGGGTGGACACCCCACTTGATCTCCACGTCCTCGCTGTGACGGGGATCGGCCGGGTCCTTGAAGTGGCCGAGGAGCCAGCCTCGGTCGGCGGCGGCGTCGGGGGCGGCCTTGCCGGTGTGGATGGTGAGGTCGTCGTTCACGCTGGTGAGGCTAATGCAGTTGTGCGGGCCCGCCGGACACTGGTGAGCTGGGCCGATGACGATGGATCTTGATGAACTGCTCAAGGTGCGCGCCCGGTTCGACGCGGAGGTGCGTGAGGGTGCGCAGGCCGACGGCGGGGGCGCCCTGGTGGTACGGGTGGGCCCGGTCGTGCGGCAGAGCGTGCCCGGTCCCGGCTGGAACGGCGTGCTCTGGTCGGACCTCGACGCGGAGACGGCGGACGCGCAGATCGCCGCGCAGGTGGGGTTCTTCGCGGAGCGCGGCTGCCCGGACTTCGAGTGGAAGCTGTACGCGCACGACCGGCCGGCGGACCTCGGGGACCGGTTGCGGGCCGCGGGCTTCGTACCGGAGCCGCCGGAGACGCTGATGGTGGGGCTGGTGGCCGAGCTCGCGCAGTTGCCGGTGGATCCGCCGGAGGGGATCACCCTGCGGGTGGTGACGGACGAGGCCGGGGTGGATCTGATGATGGAGGTCCACGCGGGGGCCTTCGGCTCGGAGCGGCCCCGGATCCGGGAGGCGCTGCTGAGCAGGCTGCGCGACGAGCCGGAGACCGTCGCGGCGGTGGTCGCGATGGCGGGCGACGTCCCGGTGAGCGCCGCGCGGATGGAGATGCGGCCGGGGGCGGCCTTCGCCGGCCTGTGGGGCGGCGGCACGGTCCCGCAGTGGCGCGGCCGCGGTATCTACCGCCTTCTCGTCGCACACCGTGCGCGCCTGGCGGCGGAGCTCGGCATCCCCTACCTCCAGGTGGACGCCTCGGACGACAGCCGTCCGATCCTGGAGCGGCTGGGCTTCGGGGTGATGGGCGTGACGGTGCCGTACATCTGGACGCGGCCCGGCCCGGACGCGGACTGAGGCCGTACGGGGAGGCCCCGCCGGCCCCGCCGGCCCCGCCGGGACGGCCCGGCGCGGGACAGGGATTCCGCGACGCCCCGGGGCCCCCGGACAGGATCTTGGACAGGGAACGCGTCGGCCCGCCCCGTCCACCCTGTCAGGCGGCCCCCCGGAGGTGACGGCGTTGACGGCGTACGTGCCGCGGCGGAAGGAGGAGGATTCGCTGCGCCTGGGACTGCTCCACCTGATCCACGAGTACGCGCGCCACAACGGCCACGCGGACTTCGTGCGCGAGGCAATCCACGGGACGACCGGGCCATGGCCCCCGGCCCGGGCCGGCCCGATCGCCAGGCCACCCTCCCGCTAGGGGGTGTCCGGCGGATCAGGGTCGGACAGCCCGGGTCGTCCGGTGCCGTGGAATGCAAGGCGGAGGAGGGAGCCCACGCGGAGCGTCGGCGACCGACGACAACGCAGCAGGCCGCGGTGCCGGACGGCCCGGGCCCGGCCCTGATCCGCCGGACACCCCCTAGGCGGCGCGCCAGTACCCCAGGCCGTTGACCCGCTGCTTCGGCAGACCGAGGTCCTTGCGCAGGTAAGCCGTCAGGGTGCGGGTCGTGGCCGTGTCGCAGGCGAGCCAGACGTATGCCGATCCCGGGTCGCCGAGCAGCTCCGGCAGCTCGGCCCTGACCCGGTCGGCCAGCGCCGTCCCGTCCCTCGGCACCCGGCGCATGTCGTGCCGCTCCGCGTCCAGCCGTACGGGCAGGTCCGTGTCGGAGGTGTGCTGGGTCTCGAACCAGATGGTCGCGGGCAGGCCGGGGAAGGCGTCCAGCAGCGAGTTGATCGCCGGGAGGGAGGCGGGGTCGCCGATGACCAGCAGGCGTTCCGGGGACGGCGCAGGGGCGGAGAATCCGGTGCCCTGGACGGTGGCCTCGATGGTGTCGCCCGGCTTCGCGTCGCGCGCCCAGTCGCTGGCGACCCCGTCATGCAGGGCGAACTCGAAGCAGAAGGTGCCCGCTTCGGGATCCGGGTCCACCAGGGTGTAGGCCCGCTGGTGCGGCTTGCCCGCGTTCTGGAACCAGACCCGTACCCACATCGTCGGGTGCAGCGATTCACCGGCGGCGGCCAGCAGTCCGCCGTCGGTGAAGTACACCCGGCGGTAGTGCTCCGTGACGTCTTCCGCCCCGGTCACCGTGAACGTGAAGTCCTTGCCCCGCAGAAGCTTGAGGACCACGCCCTCCCAACCCTTGCCGACCGCCATGTCCGACCCCTCCCCTGACACCTTTATAGTTAGGCCAGCCTAACCTAATGCGCCATCGGGGAGAGTGTGAGCAGCGTGAGCAGCAGTGTGAGCAGCGAGAGCGACCCGGCGTCGGACGCGGGCGCCCGGGGCGGACCCCACGGGCAGCCCCCGGAATCCTACGACGTCTTCCGCGACCCCTGGGGCATCCCCCACCTGCGCGCATCGGACGAACTCGCGCTCGCCCACGCCCAGGGGCGGGTCACCGCTTTCGACCGCGCCTGGCAGCTGGAGGTCGAGCGGCACCGCGCCGAGGGCTCCAGCGCCTCCTTCCTCGGCCCGGACTCCGTCACCTGGGACCGCTTCGCCCGGCGGAGCCGCCTCGCCGACACCGCCCGCCTCTGCTTCGCGGCGATGGAGACCGACGACCCCGCGACCGCCGCCTGGGTGCGCGCGTACGTGGACGGCGTCAACGAGGGCCTGGCCGCCGGCGCCGGCCGCGACGAGCGCTTCGCCCGCACCGGCCTGGCCCCCTCGCCCTGGGAACCGTGGGTGCCGCTGGCGATCTGGATCGCCACGCACATCCTGTTCGCGGGCTTCCCGACCAAGCTGTGGCGCGAGCGCGTGGCCCGCGCTCTGGGCGACGACGCGCTCACCCTCTTCGCCACCGACGGTCCCCGCATCGCCGGCAGCAACGGCTGGATGGTGCCCGGCGACCGCACCACCACCGGTGCGGCGATCATCGCGGGCGACCCGCACCGGTTCATCGAGGACCCGGGCGTCTACCAGCAGATCCGCCTGTCCTGCCCGGACTACGACGTCCTGGGCCTCGCCGTCCCCGGCGTCCCCGGCCTCGCCCACTTCGGGCACACCGGCAGCGCCGCCTGGGCCATCACCAACGCGATGTCCGACTACCAGGACCTGTACGTGGAGCAGTTGCGCCGCGGCGAGGGCTCCGCCGTCGAGGCCCTCGGCCCGGACGGGGTCTGGGAGCCCGTCGCACGCCACACGGAGACCATCGCCGTGGCGGGCGGCGACGACGTCGAGGTGGAGATCCTGGAGACCGCCCGCGGCCCGGTGGTCGTGCACGCGGACGGCTACCCCGGCGCGGGCACGGACACGGACACGGGCACGCACACGCACACGCACACGGACACGGACACGGACGCCGCCTCCGCGGACGCCGACCGCAGCACGCAGACCCTCTCCCTGCGCTACCCGCCCCGTGTCCGGCGCGACCTCGGCTTCGCGGTCCTGCCCGCCCTGCTGCGCGCCCGCACCGTCGCCGACATCGACCGCGCCCTCGACGGCTGGGCCGAGCCGGTCAACGTCGTCCACGCCGCCGACACCGAGGGCGGCCTGCTGCACCGCGTCGCGGGCGCCGTTCCGCTGCGCCACCCCGACAACCGGCTGCGCCCCGTACCCGCGTGGGACCCCCAGCACGCCTGGCAGGGCTGGGCGCCGACCCCGGCCGAGCCGGTGCAAGGCTTCGCGGTGATGGCGAACGCGCGCGGCATCGCCTCCCCGCTGGGCGTGGAGTTCGCGCCGCCGCACCGAGCCGACCGCATCCGCGAGCTGCTCAGCGGCTCCGCGCACTGGTCGCCGAAGGCGATGGCCGACGTGCACCGCGACACCCACCTGGCCTCGGCCGAGCCGCTGCTCGCCCTGCTGCCCGGCTTCGACGGGCTGACCCCGGCCGCGCGGGAGCTGCGCACCCGGCTGCTGGCCTGGGACCGGCGCATGGAGGCGGACAGCACCGACGCCACCGTCTTCTCGGCCTTCCGGACCGCGACCGTGCGCCGCTTCGCCGCCGATCCCGTCTTCGCGGACCTGGCGGGGGCGCCTGCCGGCCCCGCGGTGTTCCACCCCTGGCTGTACCTGGTACCCAAGATCGGTTACGCGCTCGAAGGCCTGCTGACCACGTCCCTGCTGCCGGAGCTGGACCGCGCGGCGCACGTCCGGGCAGCCCTGGAGGAGACCGCCGCGGCGGGCTCCCCCGACACCCCGTGGTCGGAGGTCCACCGGCTGGCCCCCTGGCAGGCGGTGCCCGACCCGGACGCCCCCGAGTGGCCCGGCCTCGGCGGCGACCACGACTGCGTGAACGCCACCTCCTCCGTACCCGGTTTCACCGATGTCACCGCCCGCGCGTCGGCCGCCCGCTACGTCTGGGACCTGGCCCGCCGCGAGGACAGCCTCTGGGCGGTCCCGCTGGGCGCGGACGGCGTCACCGGCAGCCCCCACCACCGCGACCAGCTGCCCCTGTGGGCGCGCTGCGAACTCGTCCCCGTCGTCACCGACTGGGCCCGGCTGACCAAGGAGTCGATGTGACCACCGCAGCCGCCGCCCGGCAGCCCGTCCACACCCACCTCGTGGAGGGCTTCGGCACCGTCACCGTCACCCCGGTCGATCCGGCCGCCGACGCCGGCCTGATCCACGGCTGGGTCACGCAGGAGCGGGCCCGTTTCTGGGGCATGGGCGGGGCCGGCCGGGAACTGGTCCGGGAGATCTACGAGGACATCGACCGCCGCACCACCCACCACGCCTTCCTCGTGGCCCTGGAGGGTGAACCGGTCGCGCTGTTCCAGACGTACGACTGCGCAGCGGACCGGGTGAGCGAGTGCTACGACGCCCGGCCGGGCGACGTCGGCGTGCACCTGCTGATCGGCCCGTGCGAGGGCGCCCCCCGGCCCGGCTTCACCGGGGGTCTGGTCGGGGCCTTCCTCGCCTTCGTGTTCTCCGATCCGGCCACCCGGCGTGTGGTCGCCGAGCCGGACGCGCGCAACACCAAGGCCATCGCACGGCTGGAACGCACCGGGTTCACACTCGGCCCCGAGGTGGTGCTGCCGGAGATCGACCTGCCCGAGGTCCACCTCCCGGCCAAGCCGGCCCGTCTCGTCTTCCTCGACGCACCGGCGCCGTCTCCCGCGGGAAGCCGCTGACCTGCGCCGCCCCGACGGCGGGGCGTTCGGCGAACGCAGGCCGCCCGGTGGGCGGTTCCGCGAGCCGGGCGCCCCGCCGACGGCGAACACCTGGACGGCCGCGGCAAACCGATCGTTCCGATTGACCGGGTGATTCCGGTCACGGAAGACTGATGGTCAATCACCAACCCGGCGCTGGGGGGAAATTGACCAGCCAGAATCTGCACATCGGGCCGGACGCGGCAGCGGACCGCTACCGCCTGCTCAGGTCGATCGGGCGCGGCGGGGAGGCCGTGCTCTACCTCGCCGAGATCGAGCTCGCCGGCGGGTCGGAGCCCGTCGTCGTCAAGGTGCTCGACTCCAGGACGACCATCACGCCCGAGGTCTTCGACCGCATCAGCCAGAAGTGGAACGAGCAGGCGGAACTGCTGAGATTCGTCCACCGGCCCGGCGTCGTGGGGGTGCGGGAGCACTTCGAGGGACCGCCGATCCACCGGCCGGGGGAGTCGTCCACCCTGACCGGGCGGGCGCTCGTCCTGGTCATGAACCACATCGACGGGCTCGACCTGCGGGACTGGCGGGCCGAGCGGACGCTCGCCACCGCCGCCGAGCGGCGCGAGGTCATGCGGACCCTGGAGCAGCTGGCCGAGGTGCTGGACTGGCTGCACTCGGGGAAGGCCACGCCCTCCGGGCGCCAGGTCGTCCACGGCGACCTCTCCCCCGGCAATGTGATGGTCGACGCGCACGGGCAGGCCACGCTGGTGGACTTCGGCCTCAGCAAGCTGACCGCCGACCATCAGACGGCCGAGGTCTGGTTCACCCCCGGCTACGCGGCGCCCGAGGTGTTCGAGGGCAAGCGGACACCGGGCACCGACCGGTACGCCTTCGGGGCGATCGCGTACTTCCTGCTCAGCGGAGAGTCGCCGCCCGCCTCCCCGCAGCAGCTGGGGCGGGCGATGGCCGAACTGCCGCAGATCGCGGTGCTGGACGCAGAACAGCGGGCCCGGATCACCGACCTCTACGCGGAGGAACCCTCCCGGCGGCCGGTGAACCTCACCGGGTGGGTGAAGGACCTGCGCCGCGCGGTGGTGTCCACGACGGCGGCGACGACATCGCAGCGGCCCCCGCAGGACTCCCCGCCGAAGCCGGCCGCGCCACCACAGCCCGCCGTACCGCCCCAGCCGGCCACCCCGCCGGACCGGCCCGCGCAGTCCGTGCCGCAGCCGCCGCCGTACGTGCCGACCGCACCGGCGACGGCTCCCGACCCGGCCCCGGCACCACCTGCCACGCTCGCGGACCCGGCCCCGTCCGCGCCCACGGCGTCGGCGCCCGCGCCCGCGGCTACGGCGGCGCAGCCACCCGCGGCCGTCCCGGACGCGGTGCCTGCCGGATACGGCCCGGCCACGGCGTACCACCAGGGCCCGGGCATGCCGGCGGCCGTGCCCCAGCCGTCCGCCGCGCAGCCGAGGAGGAAGCGGACCGCGGTGGTCCTGGGCTCCGCGGCCGCCGTGGTGGTGCTGGCCGTGCTCGCCGTGGTCGGCGTACAGCTCCTGGGCGACAAGGACAAGGCCGACGCCGCGCGGGACGGCCGCTCAGGCGGGGACGGCACCCGGGCGGCCACGGCCACCGCGTCGCCCACCCCGTCGCAGTCCGGGGCGACGGCAGGGGCCTTGAACGGGGCCACGCCCGAGGCCCCCGCGAGCCCGGAGGGCTCGGCGAGCCCGCACGCCCCGGGGGCGGTCAAGGACAGCAACGTGGCCGACCTGACCGTGCTGGCGTCGGTCGGGAACGTCGACAACTTCGAGGTCGGCTCCGCCAAGCTGAACACCACGGAGTACGGCGCGGCGCTCCTCGGCAGCTGCTACTACGGTGCGGCCATCGAGTACGACGTCAACCGGGCGTGGTCCACGCTGGAGTTCACCGCCGGGATCGACGACGGATCTACCGTGGAACAGGCGCGGCTGACCATCTCGGTGGACGACAAGCCCGCGATCTTCTCCGAACTGGTCCACCTGGGCAGGCCGGTCACCAAGGCCCTCGACATCAAGGGCGCCCTGCGGCTGCGCATCAAGGTGGAAGAGGGCTGCAAGGGCCGCGGCAACGCCGTCCTCGCCGCCCCCGTCCTCACCCGCTGACGGGCCCGGACCCGTCCGACACCCCGAGGTCGGCCCGCATGGCCGCGCGCATCTCCCGCAGCAGGGCCCAGATCTCCTGCTGGTCGCGGGAGACGGTGGCCATGGTCTCGCCTTCCTCGGGGGCGCCCCGCTCCAGGCGCTTGACCTGGCCGTAGACCCGGCTCAGGGCGTGGTTGACGGCGCTCGCGGGCCCGAGCACGGCGTCCGGCGCGATCATCTGCGCCTCGGAGTAGCGGTCGCGCTGGGCGTCCTTGGCCTCGTCGAGCGCCTCCCGGTCCGCGTCCTCGACCGCGCGCTCCCGCATGACGTGCAGATGGCGGTTGAGGGCGGTGGTGAACTGCCGGGCGTCCCGGTTGAGGTCTGCGTAGCAGGTCCGTCGCAGCGCCAGGTAGTCACGGATCTCCTCGTGACCGCGCAGGAGTTCCATCTCCCGGCGCTTCGCCCGCTCCGCGCCCCGCTGGGTGAGCAGCGCCCCGCCCAGGGTGCCCACGACACCCACGGCGGCGATGACCATCGCACCGATCTCCACCCTCGACTCCCCCGTCCTCGGTCGGCTTCGACGGTCCAGTGTGCAGGAGACGACCGAGGCCCCGCACCAACAGGTGCGGGGCCTCGGGATGTCCGGGCCGTCAAGGGCCAAGGGATCAGCCCTCGGAGACGCCCAGGCGCTCCAGGATGAGCTCCTTGACGCGCGCCGCGTCGGCCTGGCCGCGGGTGGTCTTCATGACCGCGCCGACCAGGGCACCGACCGCGGCGACCTTGCCGCCGCGAATCTTGTCCGCGATGGCCGCGTTGCCCGCGATGGCCTCGTCGACGGCCGCGCCGAGCGCGCCCTCGTCCGAGACGACCTTCAGGCCGCGCTTCTCGACGACCTCGTCCGGGGTGCCCTCGCCGGCGAGGACGCCCTCGATGACCTGACGGGCCAGCTTGTCGTTCAGGTCGCCCGCCGCGACCAGGGCCGCGACCCGGGCCACCTGCGCCGGGGTGATCGGCAGCTCGTCGACGACGACGCCCTGCTCGTTGGCGTTGCGGGCCAGCTCGCCCATCCACCACTTGCGGGCGGCGGCCGAGTCGGCGCCCTCCTCGATGGTGGCCACGATGGAGTCCACCGCGCCCGCGTTGAGGATCGACTGCATGTCGTGCTCGCTGACGCCCCACTCCTCGCGGAGGCGGTTGCGGCGCACGCGCGGCATCTCGGGCAGACCGGTGCGCAGCTCCTCGACCCACTCCCGGGCCGGCGCCACGGGCACCAGGTCGGGCTCCGGGAAGTAGCGGTAGTCCTCGGCGTTGTCCTTGATGCGGCCGGCCGTGGTGGAGCCGTCCTCCTCGTGGAAGTGCCGGGTCTCCTGCACGATCGAACCGCCGGAGGACAGCACGGCCGCGTGCCGCTGGATCTCGAAGCGGGCGGCGCGCTCGACGGAACGCAGCGAGTTGACGTTCTTGGTCTCCGAGCGGGTGCCGAATTCCTTCGTCCCGTTCGGGCGCAGCGACAGGTTCACGTCGCAGCGCATCTGGCCCTTGTCCATGCGGGCCTCGGAGACGCCGAGCGCCTTGATGACCTCGCGCAGCTCGGCCACGTACGCCTTGGCGACCTCGGGGGCCCGCTCGCCCGCGCCCTCGATGGGCTTGGTGACGATCTCGATGAGCGGGATGCCGGCGCGGTTGTAGTCCAGCAGGGAGTGGGACGCGCCGTGGATACGGCCGGTGGCACCGCCGACGTGCAGCGACTTGCCGGTGTCCTCCTCCATGTGGGCGCGCTCGATCTCCACGCGGAAGATCTCGCCGTCCTCCAGCTGGACGTCCAGGTAGCCGTTGAAGGCGATGGGCTCGTCGTACTGGGAGGTCTGGAAGTTCTTCGGCATGTCCGGATAGAAGTAGTTCTTCCGGGCGAAGCGGCACCACTCGGCGATCTCGCAGTTCAGCGCGAGACCGATCTTGATGGCGGACTCGACGCCGATCGCGTTGACGACCGGGAGGGAGCCGGGCAGGCCGAGGCAGGTGGGGCAGGTCTGCGAGTTGGGCTCGCCGCCGAGCTCGGTGGAGCAGCCGCAGAACATCTTGGTCCTGGTGCCGAGCTCGACATGGACCTCGAGGCCCATGACGGGGTCGTACGACGCCAGGGCGTCCTCGTACGACAGCAGTTCGGTGAAGGTGGTCACGGTGAAACTTTCCCTCTCAGCCCAGCAGGACGTCGTCGTCGCCCAGGCGCTTGAGCTCGCGGTACAGGATCGCGAGGCCGGTGACGATGGCGGCGGCGGACACGGCGGCGTCGACCAGCTTCAGCATGTCGTGCTCGCTGCGGGCCTTCTTGACCTGCTTGAACACGCTGATGGCGCCGAAGGCGGTGGTGCCGATCGACAGGTAGGTGCCGGTCTTGGACTTCTTGAAGCCCTTGGCCTTGGACAGTGCACTGGTGCTCACAGCGACGGTGCCTCCTCGAGCAGCGGGTGACCCCAGCGCGCGACGAAGGCGGCCTCGACGGCGGCACCGACCTTGTAGAGCCGGTCGTCCTTCATCGCGGGGGCGATGATCTGCAGCCCGACCGGGAGGCCGTCCTCCGGCGCCAGGCCGCAGGGCAGCGACATGGCCGAGTTGCCGGCCAGGTTGGTCGGGATGGTGCACAGGTCCGCGAGGTACATCGCCAGCGGGTCGTCGGTGCGCTCACCGATCGCGAAGGCGGTGGTCGGGGTCGTCGGGGAGACGATCACGTCGACCTGCTCGAAGGACTTCTCGAAGTCCTGCGAGATGAGCGTGCGGACCTTCTGGGCGGAGCCGTAGTACGCGTCGTAGTAGCCGGAGCTGAGCGCGTACGTACCGAGGATGATGCGGCGCTTGACCTCGTCGCCGAAGCCGGCTTCGCGGGTCAGGGCGGTGACGTCCTCGGCGGACCTGGTGCCGTCGTCGCCGACGCGCAGGCCGTAGCGCATGGCGTCGAAACGGGCCAGGTTCGAGGAGCACTCGGAGGGCGCGATCAGGTAGTACGCGGCCATCGCGAGGTCGAAGGACGGGCAGTCCAGCTCGACGATCTCGGCGCCGAGCTCCTTGAGGAGCTCCACCGACTCGTTGAAGCGCTGGACGACGCCGGCCTGGTAGCCCTCGCCCGCGAACTGCTTGACGACACCGACGCGCATGCCGGTGACGGAGCCGTTGCGGGCGGCCTCGACGACCGGCGGGACCGGGGCGTCGATGGAGGTGGAGTCGAGCGGGTCGTGCCCGGCGATCACCTCGTGCAGCAGGGCCGCGTCCAGGACCGTACGGGCGCAGGGACCGCCCTGGTCGAGGGAGGAGGAGAAGGCGACCATGCCGTAGCGGGAGACGCCGCCGTAGGTGGGCTTCACGCCGACGGTGCCGGTGACGGCCGCGGGCTGGCGGATGGAGCCGCCGGTGTCCGTGCCGATGGCGAGCGGGGCCTGGAACGCGGCGAGGGCCGCGGCGGAGCCGCCGCCGGAGCCGCCGGGGATGCGGGTGAGGTCCCAGGGGTTGCCGGTCGGGCCGTAGGCGCTGTTCTCGGTGGAGGACCCCATGGCGAACTCGTCCATGTTGGTCTTGCCGAGGATGACGACGTCGGCTTCCTTGAGCTTGCGCGTCAGGGTGGCGTCGTAGGGCGGGATCCAGCCTTCGAGGATCTTCGAACCGACGGTGGTCGGGACCCCGACGGTGGTGAAGATGTCCTTGAGGGCGAGGGGTACGCCGGCCAGCGGGCCGAGCTTCTCGCCGGCCGCGCGCTTGGCGTCGACGGCGCGGGCCTGGGCGAGCGCGCCCTCGCGGTCCACGTGCAGGAAGGCGTGGACCTTCTCGTCGGTGGCGTCGATGCGGGCCAGGTGGGCCTCGGTCACCTCGACGGCCGTGAGCTCGCCGGAGGCGATCTTCTCGGCGGTCTCGGCGGCCGTGAGCTTGATGATGTCGACCATGGCTGTTAGTCCTCCCCCAGGATCTGCGGCACCTTGAAACGCTGCTGCTCCTGGGCGGGAGCACCGGAGAGCGCCTGCTCGGGGGTGAGCGACGGACGGACCTCGTCCGCACGCATGACGTTCGTCAGCGGCAGCGGGTGGGAGGTCGGCGGGACGTCTTGGTCGGCGACCTCGGAGACACGGGCGACCGCGCCGATGATGTCGTCGAGCTGTCCGGCGAAGTGATCCAGCTCGTTGCTGGACAGCTCAAGGCGCGCCAGCCGTGCGAGGTGGACGACCTCCTCGCGCGTAATGCCAGGCATGCAGCGATCCTCTGGGGGTGGGTGGATGTTTCGTTTCGGACCCAATCCTATGGGTCCGGGCGCTCGGCCTGCGAAACGGTTTGGCCCGGGACGCCGTGCGGGTCCGGGCGCGGGCCCGCCGCACGGGTGCCTGTGCGGCTCCGCCGGACCGGAGCCTCGATCGCCGGCGGCGCTCCCCGAACGGCCGGCGCCGCTCACCGACAGGGCGGCGCCCCTCACCGACAGGGCGGCGCCGCTCGCCGACGGGCCGGCGGCGGTCAGACCGCGTCGGCCTCGGCCGCCGCCAGCTCCGCCGTGATGTCCGCGGGGCGGCGCCAGCCGCGCTCGCCGCGGGCCAGCAGCCAGGCGGTGGCCTCCTGCGGCGGCATCGCGGCGGCCACCAGCCACCCCTGCACGGCGTCGCAGCCCAGGTCCCGCAGCCGCTCCCAGGTCTCGTCGTCCTCGACTCCCTCGGCCACGACGAGCAGGCCGAGCGAGTGCGCGAGGTCCACGGTGCAGCGGACGATCTCCGCGTCCTGCGTGTCGACCGCGAGCCGGCCCACGAACGAGCGGTCGATCTTCAGCTCGCTGACCGGCAGGCGGCGCAGGTGGACGAGGGAGGAGTAGCCGGTGCCGAAGTCGTCCAGGGACATCTTCACGCCGTGCCCGGTGAGGCCGGCCATGGTGTCCGCCGCCCGCTGGGGGTCCTCCAGCAGGACGTGTTCCGTTATCTCCAGCTGCAGGCCGCTCGCCGGGACCCCGTGGCGGGCCAGTCGCGCGGCCACCGCTCCGGCGAAGCCGGGGGTGTGGACGTCGCGCGGGGAGACGTTGACGGCGACGGGGACCTTCAGCCCCTGGGCGCGCCAGCGGGCCACCTGGGCCAGGGCGGTCTCCAGCACGTACTCGGTCAGGTGTGGCATCAGCCCGGAGGTCTCGGCGATGGCGATGAACTCGTCCGGGGGGACCCGCCCGCGTTCCGGGTGGACCCATCGGACGAGTGCTTCGAGCCCCGCGACCTGTCCGTCGAAGCGGACCTTCGGCTGGTAGTGGAGTTCCACCTCGCCGGCGTCGAGGGCCCGGCGCAGGTCGCCGAGGAGACCCAGGCGGTCGGGGGTGTTGCTGTCGCGCTTGGACTCGTACACCTCCACGCCCGTACGGTCCCGCTTGGCCTGGTACATCGCCACGTCCGCGCGCCGCAGCAGCCCCTCCGCGTCCAGTGCATGGTCGGGGAAGACGGCGAGGCCGGCGCTGGCCTCCAGGACGAGCGTGAGTCCGTCCAGGTCGAGCGGGGAACTGAGCGCCGCGACCAGGTGGCGGGCGACGCGCTGGGCGCTGGTGGTGGAGTCGGCGACGGGGAGCAGGACGGCGAACTCGTCGCCGCCCAGGCGCGCGGCCTCGGCCTCCTCGGGCAGGGCTTGGCGCAGCCGGTCGGCGATCTGCAGGAGCAGCCGGTCGCCCGCCAGGTGCCCGAGGGTGTCGTTGACGGCCCGGAAGCGGTCCAGGTCGATGAGCACGAGCGCCGACCGGGTGCCCAAACGTTCAGCCTCGTCCAGGGCGGACCAGGCCCGCTCCAGCAGCCACTGCCGGTTCGGCAGGCCGGTCAGCGGGTCCCGCAGCTGCTCCTCGGCGCGGGCCCGGGCGATCCAGAGGGTGGAGTCCAGTGCGATCAGCGGGACGGCGAAGAGCGGCAGCAGCACCGGCTGGGTGACCGCGACCACGCAGATGAGGGGGGCGATGCCGAGCAGCGCGACCGCGACTAAGGCCTGTCGGAGCAGGGCGGTCCGGGCGACGGTGGGCAGCCCGCCGCCGCGCGGGGCGAGCGCGATCCAGAGCAGGAACCGGGTGGCGAGCAGGTAGGTGACGGCGACGAGGACGATCTCGGGTACGGCGTCCAGCCCCCAGACGGCGGGCAGCCAGGGCGTCTCGACGGTGGGTGTCTCGCCGAAGGCGGCGAGCACGAGGGCGCCGGCTCCGATGCCGAGGATGTCGACGGAGCCGTGGAGCAGTCCCTGGCGCCAGCGGTGCCGGCGCGCGGCCCCGACCAGGGAGACCACGGCCAGCGAGACCAGTCCGGCGGGCACCCAGCCGTAGAGGATGAGCACGCCGAGGGTGAGCGCGGCACCCGATCCGGTGCCGCCCCACCAGCGGTCCCGGCCGAGGGCGACCAGGTGGCCGACGATGATGCCGGTGAGGAGGGCCAGCGCCCAGCCGACGGGCCCGCCGGGGAACAGCGCATGACGGCCGCTCAGGGCGGACGCGATGCCGGTGGTGAGGACCGCGACCGCGAGACCTACGACGAGGTAGGGCAGCACGCCGCGCCGCCCCTGTCCGCCCGCACCGGTGTCGACCGGTCGGGTCTCCGGTGTCCTGGCACCCAGGACACCGAGCCTGCCCGCCCGCATGGACGGGATGTCCCCGCCGAATTCAGGTGACGGGTCGGCGCTTTCGGTGGGTTTCATGCCCGTACCTCTCACAGCCGGCGATGCCGATGTCACGCGATGGCCCCGATGTCATGCCACCACGGCCGGACGTCGCGTCCTGCAGCCGTGCACGACAGGCGCACCCCTCAACAGTAGGACGCGGGAGGCTTCCAGGGGCAGCGGTCGGCAGTGGTTGCCCGAATGCGCCCCAGCCATCCTCATGAGTACGGTATCCGCCGAACGGGTGAGTTTGGACCGGGACCCCCTGCCACCCGACCGATGATCCGACAGGTCACCGCCCTGCGACCAGCCTTGTACCGGCCTTTTACCACCGTCCGCCGCGCCTGGCGTGCGCCCGCCCGTGCAGCCGCACGCCACGCATCCGTTCGCCTTCGCTACTCCCCTTCGGTGATTCCCCCTTCGGTCCTACTCGCCTTCGGCCGCGCCGTCCACCGGGAGCGCGGCCTCGCGCGCCGCGTCCGGGCCCTGCTCCAGCAGCACGGCGAAGCCGGCGTCGTCGAGGACGGGCAGCTTCAACTGGACGGCCTTGTCGTACTTCGAGCCGGGGTTGTCGCCGACCACGACGAAGGAGGTCTTCTTGGAGACGGATCCGGTCACCTTGGCGCCGCGGCTCTGCAGGGCCTCCTTGGCGCCGTCCCGGGTGTGGTTCTGCAAAGTGCCGGTGACGACCACGGTCAGTCCCTCCAGGGGCCGCGGCCCCTCCTGCTCGGCGGAACCTTCCTCCTCCATCCGCACCCCGGCCTCCCGCCACTTGCGCAGGATCTCCTGGTGCCAGTCGACCGCGAACCACTCCTTGAGGGAGGCGGCGATGATCGCGCCGACCCCGTCGGTCGCGGTCAGTTGCTCCTCGGTCGCCGCCTCGATGGCGGCGATGGAGCGGAACTCGCGGGCGAGCGCCTCGGCCGCGACCGGTCCGACATGGCGGATGGACAGGCCGTTGATGATGCGGGCGAGCGGCCGCTCCTTCGCGGCCGCGATGTTCTCCAGCATCGCCAGGGCGTTCTTCTTCGGCTCGCCCTTCTGGTTGGCGAAGACCGTGACGATCTTCTCCTCGCCCGTCTTCGGGTCGCGCTTGGGCAGTCCGCTGTCCTGGTCCAGGACGTACGCCTTGATGGGCAGCAGTTGCTCGATGGTCAGGTCGAAGAGGTCGCCCTCGTCGAGCAGGGGCGGTTCGGCCGGCTCCAGCGGGCCGGTCAGCGCGGCCGCCGCGACGATGCCGAAGTTCTCGATGTCCAGCGCCTGCCGGCCCGCCAGGTAGTAGATCCGCTCGCGCAACTGGGCGGGGCAGGTCTGCCCGTTGGGGCAGCGGACGTCGATGTCCCCCTCCTTCATGGGCCGCAGCGCGGTCCCGCAGGCGGGGCATTCGGCCGGCATCTCGAACTCCCGCTCGGTGCCGTCGCGCAGGTCGACCACCGGGCCGAGGATCTCGGGGATGACGTCACCGGCCTTGCGCAGGACCACGGTGTCCCCGATGAGCACGCCCTTGGCCTTGACGACCTCCTGGTTGTGCAGGGTCGCGAACTCGACCTCGGAACCGGCCACCGTGACCGGCTCGACCTGCGCGTACGGGGTCACGCGCCCGGTGCGGCCGACGCCGACCTTGATGTCGATCAGCTTGGTGTTGACCTCTTCGGGCGCGTACTTCCAGGCGATGGCCCAGCGCGGGGCGCGGGCGGTGGAGCCGAGCCGGCCCTGGAGGGCGATCTCGTCGAGCTTGACGACGACGCCGTCGATCTCGTGCTCGACGGAGTGCCGGTTCGCGCCGAATTCCGTGATGAACTCCCGGACCTCGGCGAGCGAGGAGACCACCTTGTTGTGCCGGGCGGTGGGCAGGCCCCACTCGCGCAGCAGCTCGTACGCCTGCGACTGGCGCTCGATCTCGAAGCCCTCGCGGGCGCCGATGCCGTGGACGACCATGTGCAGCGGGCGGCTCGCGGTGACCTTCGGGTCCTTCTGGCGCAGCGATCCGGCCGCGGCGTTGCGCGGGTTGGCGAAGGGCTTGCCCTCGGCCTCGACGAGTCTCGCGTTGAGTTCCTCGAACTTCTCCATCGGGAAGTAGACCTCGCCGCGGATCTCCACCAGCGCCGGGATCCGGTCGCCCGAGAGCCGGTCCGGGATCTCGGCGATGGTGCGGACGTTGGGCGTGATGTCCTCACCGGTGCGGCCGTCGCCGCGGGTGGCCGCCCGGGTGAGGCGGCCGTTCTCGTAGGTGAGGTTGACGGCGAGGCCGTCCACCTTCAGCTCGCACAGGTAGTGGTAGGCGGAGGTGCCCGTGTCCCGGGCCACCCGCTCGGCCCAGGCGGACAGTTCCTCGTCGTCGAAGGCGTTGTCGAGGGAGAGCATGCGCTCGCGGTGCTCGACGGAGGCGAAGTCCGTCTCGTACGCCCCGGCCACCTTCTGGGTGGGCGAGTCGGGCGTGCGCAGCTCCGGGTACTGCTCCTCCAGCGCCTCCAGCGAACGCAGCAGCCGGTCGAACTCGGCGTCGCTGACGACCGGCTGGTCGTTCACGTAGTACCGGAAGCGGTGCTCCTCGACCTGTTCGGCCAGCAGCTGGTGCTGTTCGCGCACCGCCGCCGGTACTGCCGTGTCCTGCTGTTCGGCTGCCATGCCGTGTCCTCCCGTGGCCCGTCCCGACCGTCACTCAGGGTTGTCGGCGAGCGACCTCGCCGCTCTGACGCAATGCGCCTGCACCGCGCGGGCGTAGGCGGGCGAGGCACCCGCGAGACCGCACGAGGGGGTGACCACGACGGACTCCGCGAGAGTCCCCGGGGCCAGTCCCAGCCTGCGCCAGAGCTTCCTGACACCCATGACGCTACCGCCCGGGTCCGACAACGGGCCGTCGGTGCCCGGCACCACTCCGGCGAACAGCTTCGTGCCGCCTTCGACGGCCTCCCCGATGGCGTCGTCCTCGCGCTCCGTGAGCAGGGAGAAATCGAACGACACCCCCGTGGCGCCGGCCCGACGCAGCAGGCCGAAGGGGACCTCGGGCGCGCAGGAGTGGACGATCACCTCGCCGTCGTGGACGGCGAACAGGTCGCGCAGCGCGCCCTCGACGACCTGCCGGTCCACGGCGCGGTAGGTGCGGTAGCCGCTGGCGGAGCGGACCCGGCCGAGCAGCACCGCGGTCAGGGACGGCTCGTCGAGCTGGAGCACGATGTCGGCGCCGGGGATCCGCCTGCGCACGTCGGCCAGGTGCTCGCGCAGGCCCTCGGCGAGCGATCCGGCCAGGTCCCGGCAGGCGCCGGCGTCCTGCAGCATCGCCTCGCCGCCGTGCAGTTCCAGGGCGGCGGCCAGCGTCCACGGGCCGACGGCCTGGACCTTGAGCCTGCCGGTGTAGCCCTGGGTGAACTCCTCCAGGGCGTCCAGGTCCTCGCCGAGCCAGGACCGGGCCCGGCGGGTGTCGCGCCCGGGCCGGTCGCTGATCCGCCAGCCGCTGGGCTCCACGTGCGCGTACATGTCGACGAGCAGCCCGGTCGAGCGGCCGATCATGTCCGCGCCGGGCCCGCGGGCAGGCAGTTCGGGCAGGTACGGGAAGTCCTCGAAGGAGCCGGTCGCCGTCTTGGCGGCCTCGCGGGCGTCGCCGCCGGGCAGCGAGCCGACGCCGGTCGCGCCTGCGCTCATCGGCCCGGCCTGACGGACAGGTCGTTGACCTCGGCGTCGCGGGGCAGGTCGACGGCCATGACGATGGTGGTCGCCACCGACTCGGGGTCGATCCAGGCGGCGGGGTCGTACTCCTTGCCCTCCTGGGAGTGCACCTTGGCCTGCATGGGGCTGGCGGTGCGGCCCGGGTAGACGGAGGTGACGCGGACGCCGTTGGCCCGCTCCTCGGCGCGCAGCGAGTCGGCGAGGGCCTTCAGGCCGTGCTTGGAGGCGGCGTACGCGCTCCAGTCGGCGTGGGCGTTGAGTCCGGCGCCGGAGTTCACGAAGACGACGGTGGCCTTGGAGGCGCGCAGGGTGGGCAGCAGCAGCCGGGTCACCTCGGCGGGGGCGATCAGGTTCACGTTGAGCTGCTGGTGCCAGGTCTTGGGGCGCAGCTCGCCCACCGGTCCGAGGTCCACGATCCCGGCGATGTGCAGGAGCGAGTCGATGCGCTCGGGTACCGCCTGCTTGGAGAAGGCCCAGGAGAGCCGGTCGGGGTCGGCGAGGTCGCCCACGAGGGCCCGGGAGCCGGGGTAGCGCTCGACGAGCTGCCTGCCGCGGGCGGCGTCACGGGCCAGGAGGACGAGGTCGTCGCCGCGGGCGTGCAGGCGAGCCGCGACGGCGGCGCCGATGCCGGAACCGGCACCGGTGATCAGGTGAGTAGCCATGGGGCCCATGCTCGCAGGTCCGGCGCGCCGGAGCGGGGGAAGCCCCGGGGTCCCGGCCCCGGGGCCGGGCCGGGCGGCTCGGCCTGCCGCGGCGGCCCGCCGGGAGCGTACGAGGACGGCCCGCGCCCGGCCGCCCGCTAGGCCGGGCGGCGACGGCGGGCGGCGACGGGCGGGAAGCCGGCGCCGACGGCCGTCCCACGGACCGCGGGGCCGGAAGGTCGCGGTCAGGTGCCGACGGCCGCCGCGTAGGCCCGCTCCACTGCGGCGCGGGCGGCGGCCGCCCGCTCCGCGGTGACGGAGGGGCCGAAGCCCTGGCCGATCGTGGCGTGCGGGAGCGCGGCGACGAGCCGTGCCCGCACGTCGGCCCGCGGCCCGGCCCACCGCCGGAGCGCCTGCGCCCGTACGTCGGCCAGTGCGGCGGCGCGGTCCGGCGCGGGCGGGGTGAAGCGGCCGCCGGAGGCCCGTACGTGCTCCTCCCAGCGGTCCTCCCAGAACTCCACCGTCCAGCCGGGCCACCGCCGCCCGACGGTGCGGGCGTGGGCCCGGGCCGTGTTCAGCCACCAGCCGACGCGGCGCCGGGCCGGGTCGACATGGATCCCGGCATCGGCCCGCAGCCGGTACCGGCCGTGGTCGGGGGCGTCCCGGAGCCGGTCCAGCAGGGCGGGACCCTCCTCGACCGGATGGTCGCCGATGTCGGCGAGGACGTGGCAGCGGCCGGTGCCGACGGTGACCACGGCGACCAGGGGATCGGGACCGGCCAGTTCCTCGTCGTCCGGCTCCAGCGCCGGGCCGGGACACACGTCGGTGTCCCGCTCCTGCGGGGCGAGGCCGAGGTGGGCCCGCAGCCCGCTCTGGCCGTCGTGGAGCCGGCGCACCTCCCAGCCGGGCCAGGCGAGCCGCAGCAGCTCCAGTCCGGCGGCCCGGGTGCGCAGGGAGGCGGCGGGCCCCTCCCACGCGAAGACCAGCAGGAGCCTGCGGGAGGGGTCGGCGAGGACGCCCGCCTCGACCATGTCGTCCGGGTACCAGCTGTCGTCGGGCGCGTGGGCGCGCAGGTACGGGAGCACCACCTCGGGCCCGGCCAGCAGGTCGAGGTCGAGCGCCACCGCGCCGTGGGAGGAGCGGTGGCGGGTGTGACCGTCGGGGCCCGCGATCACGAAGACGGCCCGGTTGCCCATCAGAGGCCGGCTTCGGCGCGCAGGCGGGCCGCCGTCCGCGTCGCGTCGTAGTCGGCCGGGACGCCCTCGACCAGGACGGCCTCGCCCGCTATGTGGCGCGTGCGCAGCGGGAGGATGGCCTGGTAGGCGTCGGAGGCGTACCAGGCGCGGGCCCGCTCGATGTCGGGGAAGCCGATGACGACGACGGTGCCGGGGAAGGGGCCCTCCAGGACCTCGACCTCCTTGCCGTGCACGAGGAAGCGGCCGCCGAAGGGGTCCATCGTCGACTGGATGGCCTCGATGTAGCCGAGGACGTCCTCGTTCATCGTCTCGGGGCGGAGGTGGGCGATGGCGTACGCGGTCATGGTCTTCTCCCCTGTCGATGCCGGCCGGTCCGCCGGTGCGGGCCGTCGGTCCGATCCTGTCAGCGCGCGACCGGGGTGGCGATTACCTCCGGGGTCATGCCGGGGCGGCGGGCTGGAAGGTGCGGCGGTAGGCGATCGGGGAGACGCCGAGGGACGCGCGCATGTGCTGGCGCAGGGAGTTCGCGGAGCCGAAGCCGGACCGGTGGGCGACGAGGTCGACCGGGAGGTCGCTGGATTCGAGCAGGTGACGGGCCGTCTCCAGGCGCTGGGCGGTGAGCCATTGCACCGGGGTCATGCCCACCTCGTCGCGGAAGCGCCGGGTGAAGGTGCGCAGGCTCATCCGGGCGTGGGCGGCGAGCTCGGCGAGGCTGACCGGTTCGGCGAGGCGTTCCAGGGCCCAGGCGCGGGTGGCGGTGGTGGTGGCGACGGTGGGCTCGGGGACGGGCCGGTCGATGAACTGGGCCTGCCCGCCGTCGCGCCAGGGCGGTACGACGCACATGCGGGCGGCCCGGTTGGTGACGGCGACGCCGTGGTCGCGGCGGATCAGGTGGAGGCACAGGTCGACTCCGGCGGAGACTCCGGCCGAGGTCAGGACGTCGCCGTCGTCGACGAAGAGGACGTCCTCGTCGATGCGGACCCGGGGGTAGGCGCGGCGGAACTCCTCGGCGAGGTTCCAGTGGGTGGTCGCGGGGCGGTCGTCGAGGAGTCCGGCGGCGGCGAGCACGTAGGAGCCGGAGCAGATCGACACCAGGCGGGTGCCGGGGCGGATGCCCGCGATGGCCTCGGCGACCGCGGGCGGCAGCGGCCCGCCGCGGGCGAGCTCGGGCATGGCGTGGGTGGGCGGGACGATCACGGTGTCGGCGGCGGCGAGGGCCTCGGGTCCGGCGGCGGGCTGGAGGGTGAACCCGGAGTCGCTGGCCACGGGAGCGCCGTCGGCGGTGCAGACGACGACCTCGTACAGGGCTTCGCCGTCGTCGTCCACGGCGCTGCCGAAGACCCGGGAGGGTATGCCCAGCTCGAACGGGGGGAAGCCTGGCAGGGCCAGCACCGCGACCAGGTGCCGGCCGTCCGTGCCGTTCCCGGGGCGGGTCGTGTCCTCGGCGTGCTCGTGGTTCTCGCGCAGATCACCCATGGCCAGATCCTGTCACATAGTGGCCATACGGCCAACACCATGGGGGTGCGCGGTGCCCGAGTCTGGGACACGTCGCCGGGAAACGGCCCGGTATCGGACGCAAACGAACGGAATGAGGCGGACTGAGATGCGCGCGATCGTCGTCAACGAGTGGGGCGGCCCGGAGAACCTGGTCGAGCGGGAGATCGAGCGGCCGGAGCCGGGGCTGGGCGAGGTCCTCGTCCGGGTCCACGCGGCGGGCGTCAACCCGGTCGACTGGAAGACCCGCGCCAGCGGCGCCCTGATCGCCTGGGGCGAGACCCCGATCGTGGGCTGGGACGTCTCGGGCACCGTCGAGGCGGTCGGCCCCGGCGTCACCCTGTACGCCCCCGGCGACGAGGTGTACGGCATGCCGCACTTCCCGCGCCAGGCGGGCGGTTACGCCGAGTACGTGGTGGCCCCGGCGCGGCACTTCGCCCGCAAGCCCGGCTCCCTCGACCACGTGCAGGCGGCGGCCCTGCCGCTGGCGGCGCTCACCGCCTGGCAGGCGCTGGTGGACACGGCCGGCGTCACGGCCGGCCAGCGGGTGCTCGTGCACGCGGCGGCCGGCGGCGTCGGTCACCTGGCGGTGCAGATCGCCAAGGCGCGCGGCGCGTACGTGATCGGCACCGCCAGCGCCGCCAAGCACGAGGTGCTGCGCGGGCTGGGCGCCGACGAACTGATCGACTACCGCTCGGTGGACTTCGCCGAGGCGGTCTCGGACGTCGACGTCGTCCTGGACGCGCTGGGCGGGGACACCGCCGAACGCAGCCTGAAGGTCCTCCGGACCGGCGGACACCTGGTGTCCCTGCCCGGTCCGGACGACGTCCCGGCCGGCGCCGAGGGGGTCAACGCCTCCTGGGTGCTGGTCGACCCGGACCTCAAGGGGCTGGAGGCGATCGCAGACCTGGCGGACAGGGGCCTGCTGAAGCCGCTGGTCGAGACGGTGCTGCCGCTGGCGGACGCCGCCCGGGCCCACGAGATCGGCGAGCAGGGCCGGACCACCGGCAAGATCGTCCTGACGGTGGTCTGACCGGGGGCCCGTCAGACGGCTGCGGCGGCCCGCGTCGTCGTGGCGATGGTGGCGGAGCCGACCACGCGGGTGCCGTCGTAGAGCACGATCGCCTGGCCGGGGGCCACGCCGCGGACGGGCTCGGTGAAGGACACGCGCAGCTCGCCGTCCACGACCTCGGCGAAGACCTCGGTCTCGCCGCCGTGGGCGCGCAGCTGCGCGGTGTAGGTGCCCGGGGCGGCCGCCTCGGCACCGCACCAGCGGGGCCGGATCGCGGTGAGGGCGCTGACGTCGAGGGCCTCGACGGGGCCGACGGTGACGGTGTTGTTCACCGGGGAGATGTCGAGGACGTAGCGCGGCTTGCCGTCGGGGGCGGGGTGGCCGATCCGCAGGCCCTTGCGCTGGCCGATGGTGAAGCCGAAGGCGCCCTCGTGGGTGCCGACCTTCTCGCCGGTCGCCTCGTCGACGATGTCGCCCTCGGCCTTGCCGAGACGGTCGGCGAGGAAGCCCTGGGTGTCGCCGTCCGCGATGAAGCAGATGTCGTGGCTGTCGGGCTTCTTCGCGACGGCCAGGCCGCGCTGCTCCGCCTCGGCGCGGATCTCGTCCTTGGTGGTGAGGGTGTCGCCGAGCGGGAAGAGGGCGTGGGCGAGCTGCTTCTCGTCGAGGACGCCGAGGACGTACGACTGGTCCTTGGCCATGTCGGAGGCGCGGTGCAGTTCGCGGGAGCCGTCCTCCTTGAGCACGACGGTGGCGTAGTGGCCGGTGCAGACGGCGTCGAAGCCGAGGGCGAGGGCCTTGTCGAGCAGCGCCGCGAACTTGATCTTCTCGTTGCAGCGCAGGCAGGGGTTCGGAGTGCGCCCGGCCTCGTACTCGGAGATGAAGTCCTCGACGACGTCCTCGCGGAAGCGCTCGGCGAGGTCCCAGACGTAGAAGGGGATGCCGATGACGTCGGCGGCGCGGCGGGCGTCGCGGGAGTCCTCGATGGTGCAGCAGCCGCGTGCGCCGGTCCGGAAGGACTGCGGGTTCGCGGAGAGCGCGAGGTGGACGCCGGTCACGTCGTGCCCGGCTTCGACGGCGCGGGCGGCGGCGACGGCGGAGTCCACTCCGCCGGACATGGCGGCCAGGACGCGAAGGGGGCGGTCGGTGCGCGGCAGGTTCTCAGTCATAGCACCGTCCAGGGTACGGGGGAACCGAGCGGGGTCACAGCGCGTTATCGGGTCAAGGGGGGTGGATCACATGACCGAGCAGGGGAACACCGGGTCGAAGCCGAAGAGCCGCACGCGCCGTGCGGTGCTGTTCGGTGGCCTCGGGGTGGTGGCCGCGGCGGCGGTGGCGGGGCGGGACGAGATCAGCCGGGCGTGGTGGCTGCTGCCGGGAGTGGCCAAGCCGCGCAAGGAGGGTGAGATCGACCACGTGGGGGCGGGGTGGACCGCGGCCTCGCCGGCGAACTGGCGGATGGCGGACCGGCCCGACGACTACCGGGTGGACCGGATCGTCGTGCATGTCACACAGGGCGGCTTCCAGTCCTCGGTGGACGCCTTCAAGAACCCGTGGCACAAGGCTTCGGCGCACTACATAGTCCGCGGCGACGGGCATGTGGAGCAGATGGTGCGCGAGCTGGACGTGGCCTTCCACGCGGGCAACCGCTCGATGAACGAGCGCAGCGTCGGCATCGAGCACGTCGGCTTCGTGGACCGGCCGAAGGATTTCACGGACGACATGTACGCGGCGTCGGCGAGGCTGGCCGCCGGCATCTGCCGCCGCTACGACTTCCCGGCGGACCGGGGGCACATCGTCGGGCACTCGGAGGTGCCCGGCGCCGACCACACCGACCCGGGCGACCACTGGGACTGGGACCGCTACATACGCATGGTCCGGGAGGCCCTGGCCGCTTCGGCCTGATCCGAAGGCACGGCCTGAGCCTCCCGGACGCTCAGCTGAGGCCTGCCGTCCGGGCGCGTTCGACGGCCGGACCGATGGCGGCGGCCAGGGCGGCGACGTCCTCCTTGGTGGAGGTGTGGCCGAGGGAGAAGCGCAGGGTGCCGCGGGCCAGCTGCGGGTCGGTGCCCGCCGCCAGCAGGACGTGGCTCGGCTGGGCGACGCCCGCGGTGCAGGCCGAGCCGGTGGAGCACTCGATGCCCTGGGCGTCGAGCAGGAGCAGTAGAGAGTCACCCTCGCAGCCGGGGAAGCTGAAGTGCGCATTGGCCGGAAGCCGCTCTTCCGGGTCGCCTCCGAGGACGGCGTCGGGCACGGCGGCCAGGACGGCGGCGACCAGTTCGTCGCGCAGGGCGCCGATCTCGGTGGCGAACTGCTCGCGCCGCTCGGCGGCGAGGACCGCGGCCACCGCGAAGGCGGCGATGGCGGGCACGTCGAGGGTGCCGGAGCGGACGTGCCGCTCCTGGCCGCCGCCGTGCAGGACGGGTACGGGGCTCTGGTCGCGGCCGAGGAGCAGCGCTCCGATGCCGTAGGGGCCGCCGATCTTGTGGCCGCTGACGGTCATGGCGGCGAGTCCGCTGTCGCCGAAGTGGACGTCGAGCTGCCCGAAGGCCTGGACGGCGTCGGAGTGCAGCGGGATGCCCGCCTCGCGGGCGATGGAGGCCAGTTCGCGGACCGGCATGACGGTGCCGATCTCGTTGTTGGCCCACATGACGGTGGCCAGCGCGACGTCGTCGGGGTTGCGCTCGACGGCTTCGCGGAAGGCGTCGGGGTGCACGCGTCCGTAGCGGTCCACAGGCAGGTAGTCGACCCGGGCGCCCTCGTGCTCGGCGAGCCAGTGCACGGCGTCGAGCACGGCGTGGTGTTCGACGGGGCTGGCGATGATCCGGGTCCGCGCGGGGTCCGCGTCGCGCCGGGCCCAGTAGAGGCCCTTGACGGCGAGGTTGTCGGCCTCCGTGCCGCCCGCGGTGAAGACCACCTCGCTGGGGCGGGCGCCGATCGCCTCGGCGAAGGCCTCGCGGGCCTCCTCGACGGTACGGCGGGCCCGGCGGCCGGCGGCGTGCAGGGAGGAGGCGTTCCCCGTGGCGGCGAACTGCGCGGTCATCGCCGCGGCGGCCTCCGGCAGCATGGGGGTGGTGGCGGCGTGGTCGAGGTAGGCCATGATCCCCCGATTCTAGGGGCCCGCCCTCGCGCTTCCGCCCGGCGGGACCCGATCCGGCCGGGGCGCGGGGCTCGTACCGCACCCGCAGCTCCCCGGCCGGGCGGCTCGTCACATGCGCAGGGCGCGCGCCAGCTGGCGGGACTGGGCGACGAGGTGATCGGTGGAGTCCCAGACCTCGGCGTCCTCCTCCAGGAAGCCGCCGGCCAGGTTGCGCGTGGTGATGGAGATCCGCAGCGGGCCCGGGGCCGGGCGGCGGCGGATGTGCGTGGTGAGCTCCACGGTCGGGGTCCAGGCCACCAGGCCGAGGTCGAAGGCGGTCGGCGGCAGCGCGTCCACCGCGAGGAGCATGGAGAGCGGGTCGGCGTCGCGGCCGTCGGCCAGCTCGAACCAGGCCCGCATCTCGCCCTTGCCGGAGGGTGCGCCGACGGCCCAGCCCGCCGTCGCCGGGTCCAGCCGGAGCCGGAGCCGGTCCACGATGGCGGAGCTGCCGGGAATCGGCGCGGGGCCGGCCTCGGGGCCGATGCAGTTCTCGTAGGAGGGCATGAGCGGCGGCACGGCGACCGTCCGCACGTCGTCGGGCAGGGACGCGAGGTCGCCGTAGGAGGCGAGGACGCGGATGCGCTCGACCTCCCTGCCGTGCTCGTCGTACTGGAAGAGCGACGCCTGGCCGGTGGAGAGGGTGCGGCCGACCCGGACGACCTCGGTGCGGATCACGGCGGGGCCGGGCACGGAGGAGGTCAGGTAGTGCGCGGACACCGTGAAGGGGTCCGGGTGCGGGAGGGCCGCCGCCAGGGCCCGGCCGACGAGGGCGAGCAGGTAGCCGCCGTTGACGGCGGCGATGATCGTCCAGCCGGCGGAGAGCTCCGCGTCGTACACGCCGGGCTCGTCCGCGCGTTCGGTGATGGCGGTGTCGCGGTCGAACTCGCTGTCGCCGATGGATGCCTGGGCAGCTGCATATGACATGGAACGACGGTACACCCGCTTGCTACTAAGCGGTAGCTTTCTCTCGTTACGGCTCTTCGGCCACCGAGGAGCGCCGGTTCCAGGCCAGTGGCGCCCGCCAGTGGTAGCGCATCGCGAGCAGCCTCAGGACGAAGGTGGTGACGATCGCCAGGGCGGTGGTGATCGCGTTGAGCGACTCCAGCGCGATGGAGACGGCGACCATCGCCGCGCCGACGGTGGCGGGCACGGCGTACATCTCGCGGTCGCGCAGCAGCGAGGGCACCTCGTTGACCAGGACGTCGCGCAGTACGCCGCCACCGACGGCCGTGGCGAGGCCCAGCGCGGCGGACGCGGTCAGGCCGAGGCCGTACTCGTACGCCTTGGTCGTGCCGGTGACGCAGAACAGCGCGAGGCCGGCGGCGTCGAAGACGTTGATGGCCCGGTTGATCCGCTGGACCTCGGGGTGCAGGAAGAAGACGAACGCGGCGGCGATGAGCGGGGTGACGAAGAAGCTCAGCTCGCCGAAGGCGGCCGGCGGGACCGCGCCGATGACGAGGTCGCGGAAGAGGCCGCCGCCGAGGGCCGTGACGAGGGCGAGGACGGCGATGCCGAAGACGTCGAAGTTCTTGCGGACGGCGAGCAGGGCGCCGGAGGTGGCGAAGACGAAGATGCCGGCGAGGTCCAGGGCATGCTGGACCCCCGGCGGGAAGAGATCGTGGAGCACGGGGCCATTGTCGCCTGCCGGGCCGCCTGCGGCGGGCTCGGCGGAATGCGGGGCTCCGCCGCCGCGGGGACGGGCCCCCGGGCGGGGCCGGCTTTGACCGGCGGGTCAATGCCGTGCGGCGCCGTTGCGGGGGCGCTGCCCCCGAGCCCCCGCGCCTCAAACGCCGGCGGGGCCGGATTCGGCCGGGGTTTGGCCGGCGAGACTCGGGTGGTGCGGGCGGGCCGTTGCGGCCCGCCCGCACGCGGTCACTCCGTCGCCGTCGTCACCGTGTCCGACGCGCCCGGGAGGGGCTTGTCGCCCGGGGCCTGGTCGGGGGCGTTCTCCGGGTGGTGGCAGGCCACCTGGTGGCCCGGCTTCAGCGCCAGCAGCGGCGGCTCCTGCGTCGCGCAGATCTGCGTCGCCTTCCAGCAGCGCGTGTGGAAGCGGCAGCCGCTCGGCGGCGAGATCGGCGACGGCACGTCGCCCTTGAGCAGGATGCGGCCGCTCTTGGCGCCCCGCCGCCTCGGGTCCGGTACCGGCACGGCCGACATCAGGGCCGTGGTGTACGGGTGCATCGGCTCCCCGTACAGCGACTTGTTGTCGGCGAGCTCGACGATCTTGCCCAGGTACATCACCGCGATGCGGTCCGAGACGTGCCGGATGACCGAGAGGTCGTGCGCGATGATCACGTAGGTCAGGCCGAGCTCCTCCTGGAGGTCGTCCAGCAGGTTGACCACCTGGGCCTGGATCGAGACGTCCAGCGCCGAGACGGGCTCGTCCGCGACCACCAGCTTCGGCTTGAGCGCCAGGGCCCGCGCGATGCCGATGCGCTGGCGCTGGCCGCCCGAGAACTCGTGCGGGTAGCGGTTGTAGTGCTCCGGGTTGAGGCCGACGAGCGACAGCAGCCGCTGGACCTCCGCCTTGAGCCCGCCCTCCGGGGTGACGTTCTGGAGCTTGAACGGGGCGCTGACGATGGTGCCCACCGTGTGGCGCGGGTTCAGCGAACCGTAGGGGTCCTGGAAGATCATCTGCACGTCGCGGCGCAGCGGACGCATGCCCGCCACCCCCAGGTGCGTGATGTCCTTGCCCTCGAACTCAATCCGGCCGCCGGTCGGTTCGAGCAGCCGCGTGATCAGGCGGCCCATCGTCGACTTGCCGCAGCCGGACTCGCCGACGATGCCGAGGGTCTCACCGCGCCGCACGTCGAAGTCGAGGCCGTCGACGGCCTTGACCGCGCCGGACTGCCTGCGCAGCAGCCCCTTGGTGATGGGGAAGTGCTTGGTCAGGCCGGTGACCTTGAGCAGCGGCTCGGGAGAGTCCGTGGCCTGTGCCGGAAGGGTGACGGCCGGATCCGTCTTCTGGGTGTCGGTCACAGCTTCGGCGCAATCTCTTCGGTCCAGATCCGGGTCCGCTCCTCCTGCGACATGTGGCAGGCGGACCAGTGGCGGGTGCCGTCCTGCCCGGCGTCGTCCGTCGCCGTGAGCTCGGGGCGCACGGTGCGGGTGACATCGCCCTTGGGCACGTCCGCGTACGGGCAGCGCGGGTTGAAGGCACAGCCGCTCGGGATGTTGATGAGGCTGGGCGGCGAGCCCTTGACCGGGATGAGGCGCTCGGTCTGCTCACGGTCGATGCGCGGCATCGAGCCCAGCAGCCCCCAGGTGTAGGGGTGCCGCGGCTCGTAGAAGACCTTCTCGGCGGTGCCCCGCTCGACACACCGGCCGCCGTACATCACGAGGAGTTCGTCGGCCATCTCGGCGACCACGCCGAGGTCGTGCGTGATCATGATGACCGCGGAGCCGAACTCCTTCTGGAGGTCCCGGATCAGGTCGAGGATCTGGGCCTGGACGGTGACGTCCAGGGCGGTCGTCGGCTCGTCCGCGATGAGCAGTTCGGGGTTGTTGACCAGCGCCATCGCGATCATCGCGCGCTGGCGCATGCCGCCGGAGAACTCGTGCGGGTAGCTGTCGACCCGCTTGTGGGGCTCCGGGATGCCGACGCGGTCGAGGAGTTCGACGGCCCGTCGGCGGGCGGCCTTCTTGTCCACCTTGTGGTGGACCCGGTAGGCCTCGGCGATCTGCTTGCCGACGGTGAAGTAGGGGTGCATCGCCGACAGCGGGTCCTGGAAGATCATCGCGATCTCCCGGCCGCGCAGCCTGCGCACCTCGTCCTCGTCGGCGGAGAGCAGTTCCTTCCCGTCGAGCCAGATCTCGCCGGAGATCCGGGCCCGCTGGCGGCCGTACTGGCCCACGCGGTGCAGGCCCATGATGCCGAGCGAGGTGACCGACTTGCCGGATCCGGACTCGCCCACGATGCCGAGGGTCTTGCCCTTCTCCAGGGTGAAGGAGAGGCCGTCGACCGACTTGACCAGGCCGTCCTCGGTCGGGAAGTGCACCTTGAGGTCGCGGACGTCGAGGAAGGCGGTGGAGCCCGGCGACCCGTCGTAGGGCTGGTTGGGCGCTCCGGTCGGTGCGGTGGTCTCTCCGGTCTTGGTCGGGTCGGTCATGACAGCCTCACTCGGGGGTCGATCACCGCGTACAGGAGGTCAACGATGAGGTTCGCGGCGACGACGAAGAACGCGGAGATCAGGGTGATGCCCAGGATGACCGGGAGGTCGTGCTCGCTGATGGCGCGCACGGCGCTGTATCCCAGGCCGTGCAGCGAGAACGTGTACTCGGTCAGGACCGCGCCGCCCATCAGGGCGCCGAGGTCGAGGCCCAGGACGGTCAGGATCGGTGTCATCGTCGAGCGCATGGCGTGCTTGCCGATGACGACGGGTTCCGTCAGGCCCTTGGCGCGGGCGGTGCGGATGTAGTCCTCGTTCAGGACTTCGAGCATGGTCGCGCGGGTGAGCCGCGCGTACATCGCCGCGTAGAGGAAGGCGAGCGAGACCCACGGCAGGATCATGCCGTTGAACCACTTGGCCGGATCGTCGGCGAAGGTCGCCTCCGGTCGTCCGAACCAGCCGAGCTGGTCGGAGAAGAGGGCGATGACGAGCATGCCCGTGAAGTAGATGGGGAGGGAGACTCCGGCGAGGGCGACGCCCATGGCCGAGCGGTCCAGGACGCTGCCCCGCTTGAGTGCGGAGATCACACCGGTGGCGACACCGCCGGCCACCCAGAGCACGACGGCGCCCAGGGCGAGGGAGAGCGTGACCGGGAACCAGTCCAGCAGCAGCGGCCAGACCTCCTGCTCGGTCTTGAAGGAGTATCCGAAGCAGGGCGCGGCGCAGTGCGTGACGTCGGAGCCGTTGGCGTACGTGCGACCCGCCACCAGCCCGACGACGAACTTGCCGAACTGGACGAGGATCGGGTCGTCGAGACCCATCTTCTGCCGGATGCCCTCGATGGCGATGGGGTCGGACTGCTTGCCCACGAAGTACAGGGCAGGGTCCGTCCCGATCAGCTTCGGGAAGAGGAAGAAGATTCCGAAGGTCACCAAGGTGATGACCAGCAGCATGACGAGGACGGCGAAGATCCGTCGGATGAGGTATGCAAGCACTGCGCTCGGCCTGGCTGCGGCCCGGGGGCGCCCTCTTCCGGAGAGCGCCCCCAGGCCGTAACCGCGGCCATCACCTGCCCTTCGTGCCTAGCGGGTGTGGCACTGGAACACTGGAACTGGACTGATGGACCGTTACTTCACGACACCGAGGGACGCGTAGTCGTAGCGGCCGTTGTAGGCGTCGGTGGTGTAGGCGTTCGTCAGCCGGGTGCTGCGCCAGGTGATCGTCTTGTCGTAGACGAAGGGCAGGTAGACGGCGGCCTCGGAGACCTTCTGGTTCATCTGCTTGTAGATGTCGCCGGCCTTGGCCGGGTCGGTCTCCGCGATGGCCTGGTCGAACAGGGTGTTGATCGCCGGGTCGTTCAGCTCGGAGAAGTTGTTGTTACCGCTCTGCAGGATGAAGCGGCCGTCGACCAGCGGCTGCGAGAAGCCCTGTCCGGTCGGGAAGTCGGCGCCCCAGCCCATGATGATGATGCCGTAGCCCTTCTCCTTGACGACCTTCGGCGAACCGATGATGCCGGAGGTCTGGGCGCCGTCGAACTGGTCGACGTCGGCCTCGATGCCGACCTGCTTCAGGGCGTTCTGGAGGGAGACGGCCGTGGCGACCTCGACCGGCTTGTTGTTGCGGACGGCGATGGTGGTCTTGAAGCCGGTCTCCTTGCCGCAGGCCTTGAGGGCCTCCTTGGCCTTCTCGAGGTTCGGCTTGCCGTCGTTCTTCAGCACCTCGTACGGGTCGTACTTGGCGTCCGAGCCCTTGATGCCCAGCGGGAGCATGTTGGGGGCGATGTCGCCACCGGCCTGCGGGCCGCCGCGGGCGGTCTGCAGCGACTTCTTGTCGGCGGCGTAGATGACGGCCTTGCGGCACTCGATGTTGTCGAACGGCGCGACGGTCTGCGGCATGACCGCGTACCGGATGAAGCCGGTCTGGCCGTTGTCGAGGTTGCCCTTGTGGTCCTTCAGCGCGGTGGCGCGGGCCGCCTGGCCGATGCCGGTCGCGTTGATGTCGAGGTCGAACTCGCCGTTCATCAGGCGCTTGTCCATGTCGTCCGCGTTCGCCATGAACGTGACCGAGATGGTGTCCGGGAGCGCCTTGCGGATGGTGTCCGACTCGGGCTTGTAGTTCTCGTTGCGCGAGAGCTTCATGCTCTTGTTCGGCTCGTACGAGTCGATCTTGTACGGGCCGTTGGAGAAGGGCTTGAGGCCGTACTTGGCGGCCGTGTCCTTGTCCTGCTTGACCGGGCTCGCCGCCGGCATCGCCAGCATCTGCTCGAAGTCACCGTTGGGCGTCGGGAGCTTGAAGATGATGGTCTTCGCGTCCGGGGTCTCGATCGCCTTCAGGCCGAGCTTGTCCGGAGCGGTGTCCTTGTACGGGCCCGGGTACTCGGTCTTCGGGTCGAGGACCTGCTGGAGGTAGACCGGGCCGCCGGAGATGACGTCCTGAGCCCAGGTGCGCTCGATGCCGTACTTGATGTCCTGGGCGGTGACGGGCGAGCCGTCCTCCCAGGTCACGTTGTCCTTGAGGGTGTACTTGTAGGTCTTGCCGCCGTCGCTGATCTCGGCCTTGGCGGTGGCGAGGTCCGGGACGAGCTCGGTGCTCTCCTTGCCGGGGCCGGGCTTGAAGCTGATCAGCTGGCGCGTGTAGTAGCGGGAGAAGTCCCACATGAAGCCGTAGTAGCCGCGCTGCGGGTCCCACGAGTCGGCGTCCTGGGTACCGACGAACTTCAGCTCGCCGCCCTTCTTGTCCGACGGGTTGGCGACCTTCTCGATGCCCGCGTTGAAGCCGCCGCCGGAGGCGGCGCTCTTGTCGTCCTTCTTCTCGCCCCCGCCACAGGCGGTCGCGGTGAGCATGGCCGCGAGCACGACGGCCGTGCCGGCGGCAAGTCTGCGCTTCGACGTGCGATGGGTAGTCACGATGCTCGCAACCCTCCGTTGTAGTTCCGGTGTACGTACGGCACGAGGCCGGTTCCTGGTTTGCCCTGCGGTTGCTAGCGGGAGCCCTTCGGGTCGAGGGCGTCGCGGACGCCGTCGCCGAAGAGGTTGAAGGCCAGCACGGTGATGAAGATCGCTACGCCGGGGAAGATCATGAAGAGCGGATCGTCCTCGTAGGTCCGCACGGCCGTGGCGAGGGTCTCCCCCCACGACGGCGTGGGCGGCTTGACGCCGACTCCGAGGAAGCTCAGCGCCGCCTCGGTCAGCACGTTGGTGGGGATCATCAGCGTCGCGTAGACGGTGATGGGCGCCACCAGGTTCGGGAGCAGTTCGCGGAAGAGGATGTAGAAGCGTCCCGCGCCGAGGCTGCGCGCGGCCTCGACGTACTCGCGCTCGCGCAGCGAGAGGGTCTGGCCCCGGACGATCCGGCCGATGTACGGCCAGCCGAAGAAGCCGATCACCATCACCAGGACGGCGATGCGCAGGCCCGAACCCTCGAAGCCCCAGAGCTTGTTCGGGATGACGGAGATCAGCGCGATGATGAAGAGCAGCTGCGGGAAGGCCAGCAGCAGGTCCATGACCCGGCTGATGGCCGCGTCGACCCAGCCGCCGAAGTAGCCGGCGACGATGCCGAAGAAGGTGCCCAGCGAGACCGCCACGAAGGCGGACAGGAAGGCCACCAGCAGCGAGATCCGGGCGCCGTAGACGATCCGGCTGAAGACGTCGCGGCCGTTGACCGGCTCGACGCCGAGCAGGAACTCGCCGCTCATACCGCCCCAGTCGCCGAGCGGGAGGCCCAGCAGCGGGTCGAGCATGTCCTCGTGCAGCTCCTCCGGCGGGTGTCCGAAGGCCTTGACGATCAGCGGCGCGAAGATCGCGACGACGATCAGCAGGAGCACGATGACACCGCCGGCCAGGGCGACCTTGTCGCGCTTGAGGCGCAGCCAGGCGATCTGCCACGGCGAGCGCCCCTCGATCGCCTTCTGCGGAACGTCGGGGGCGGCCACGGCTGCGGGCTCGGCCGCGCTGGTGTCGTGCAGTGGTGCCGTCATCGTGGTGGGGACCCCTCTCGGCCGACGGTGGCCGGCCCATGCCCGCCGCTGTGGCGGCTTGGTTCAATCGGCGTCGCTGGTGGTGCGATTGGCGAGAAATGTGCCGGAAGTGCACGTGAAGAGCTGGTGCTTGCGAGATGGACCGGCCTTCGGTGGGGGGAGTCTTCAACGCCCTCTCAATCGCCCGCCAGACCCCCCGGGGATGTGATGCGCAACCGTGATCTGCGCCTACACCTTCCGTTATCCGAACCGCCAGACCTGTTGAGCGGTGAAACACCGCATGTTCGGCGCGGAACGGACATCCGGCCCAACTGCCCTTTCGAACGCGGATCTTGGGCGGATTCGGCGGATATGCCGAAGGCCGCACCGGTGGGTCCGGTGCGGCCTTCGAGATGGATGTCTCACTATGCGAAATGTGATGCCGGAGGTCCCCGCAGGTCCGCGGAGCACTCCGGCGGGCCGGTTCAGTAGGCCGGCGCCTGGCCCTCGCGGTCGTAGAAGGGGCGGGTCTGCGCCCGCAGCCACATCGCCACGGGATCGTGCTCGTCCGCCAGCGCCACGGTGCACACCGGGACGCCCTCGGGGACCGCCCCGACGGACTGGCGCATCATCTCCCGTACGGATTCCAGCGCGGGCGCGGAGGCGTCGTACAGGTCCAGCCCGACCGCGAGGTACGGGGACCCCAGCGCCGGCTGCACCCAGGCGCGGCGCAGCGACCGTACGGCCGGGGTGCGGTGCGCGTGCTGGGTCAGCAGCCCGTAGAACTGGGGCAGCTCGATGCTGGGCTCGGACAGCCGCAGCGGACCGGCCGGCATCCGGTCCAGGCCGGTCGCGATCCGGCGCAGGTCCGCCCACGGGACGCCGAGACCGCCGCCCTGGGCGTGCGGGTTGAGCCACAGGCCCCAGCGGTCCGGGTAGAGGGCGCGGGCGATGTCCCGCCCGGTGACCACCTCGTAGCCCCGGTGCCAGCCGCTCGCGGCCAGCTCCTGGGGGGAGGTGACGCAGGGCGCGTAGCCCAGACCATCGACCTCCATGCCGCCGTACTGGGCGTCCGGGGACCCCGGCTGCCCCTGCCACAGCAGCATCCACAGCCGCCCCTCGGACAGGGCGTGCAGCAGTGACTCGTAGCTCTCGTAGCGCCCGGGGGTCACCTGGCGCATCATGTGCTCGACCTGCCCGGCCGCGGCCGTGCCTGACGCACTCACCCGGTACCCCTCTTCGTCCGCCCGTCGCTCCACGCGTGCCTCACCCGCCGGCGCTCATGCGTGCGGCCGGGAGATGTAACCAGCTTAAGCGGCCCTACGCGAGGTAGAAGGGGCGTACGCGCTCACGAATCCAGTCCGTGACCGGGTCCTGGGCCGCGTCGAGGAGGATCAACTGCACGGGCCAGGGCGCCGGAACACGGGCCAGGGCCCTTCCGAGCGCCTCCATCGGGGCCTCTCGCATCTGCGGTTCCCATCCCACCAGTCGGACACCGATGAACAGTTCCGGGTCCCCACCCTCGACACTGGCGAGGCATCGGTGGGCCGCGGCAACGACGCCGGTGGCGCGGAACTCCTCGCCGGCGACGGCCAGGAAGTCCACCGGGTCGTCCTGCCAGTCGGGCTCGAAAAGCCGTACGCGGCCGCCGGTGGCGGGACCGTCGAGCGCGCTGCGCCCGGCGCGGCAGAGCTCCGCGACGGCCGGCGGCGGCAGCGGGACGCCGACGGCGCCCTCCGGATTGACCGCGATGCCGAGCTGCGGGGGCAGCCCCCGGGCGAACTCGACCGCCGGTGCCACCGCGAAGTCCATGCCGGGCCCGGCACAGGCGAGGAACTGGGCCTCGGAGCTGTAGACGGGCACGTACGCCGCCCCGCCGATGTCCATGGTGGGCAGGTCCAGGCCGGCCGCGTCCGGGCCGCCGCCGCCCGGCAGCGGGATCCACACCTGGCTGCGCCCGAGCACCTCCAGGATCCGGCCGCCGGCGTCCGGCTGCCCGAGCGCCGCCCCGAGCACCTGCTCCAGCTCATTCCCCGGCCAGCCGCTGCCCTGCATCCGCCCTGCCCCTGTCTGGTCCGCCGTCTGGTCCGCACACGCGCTCCCGCGCGTGTCGCCCCGCAGGGTACCGGCCCCGGGGCGGGCGCCGCCGCCGGGGCTCCGGCCGCGGTCAGTCGGGGAAGCCGATTCCCGTCACGGCGGCGGCCGAGCGGCGGTCCAGCAGGGTCGCCGAGGCGCAGCCGGCGGGCGGGCGGCCCGCCTCGGCGTCGCGCAGCAGGCGGCCGACGGCGCCGCGGTGGCGGGCGAAGGCGTAGGCGGACACCCCGCGGCCCCGCGCCGCCTGCCCGGACAGGGCCTCCTCGGGGCTGCTGTCCAGGAGGACGAGGTGCAGCGCCCGGCCCCGGCGGCGGGCGGCCGCGGCGAGCAGGCCGCGCACCCAGCTCTGGGTGCCGCAGTCGTGGACGACCACGGAGGCGCCGGAGCGCAGGATCCGGTACAGCCCCCAGTAGTGGGCGGCGCGCACCAGCGGGCGGTAGACCGCGTACGGCAGCCCGGCGGGCATCCGGCGCTCCCAGCGCTCGCGGGTGTCCTGGGAGTCGACGGCCCCGCCCTCCGGCGCGGCCCGCTTGATCAGCGTGCTCTTGCCGCCGCCGGGCAGCCCGGAGACGACGACGATGTCGCCCTCGGCGAAACCGAGCCGCCGGGGTCCGCGCAGCGCCGGGCCGCGCAGGTCGCGCACGAGGCCGAGGCCGTCCGCCGTCCTCCCGCGCTCACGCGCGCCGCGCCGCTGCACCGGCACCGCGTCCACGGTTCCCGTCGTCGTCACCGGTCCGAATCTCCGCACAGTGTTCGCCTCCCCCGAATCGGGTCACCGGGACCCTTCCCCACTGAGTGTAAAGAGACGGTAATCGGCATGTCCGGTTCCGCTCCGCCCGCTCGGATGGGCATACGAACTTTCGGACCCCGACCCCCGATCACGGACATGCCGTGCAATGATGTGCGCCATCTGGACCAACTGCATACCGGCCGCTTGAATCCGCGCGGGAGAGTCCCGGCACGCCGCAAGGCCGTGCGCGGGCGCCGAAGGAGCAAGAACCTCCCTTGAATCTCTCAGGCCCCGTACCGCGTGGATGAGGCAGATCTGAAAAGCGAGCTGCGCGGCAGCTCCACCCAAGGTGCAAGTCGGGGTGACCGGCGATCGGACGATCGGCGGAACTCTCGGCGAACCTCTCAGGTTCCGATGACAGATGGGGAGGAACGTCCTCGTCATGTCATGTCGATGCCCTGGGACCCGGGAGCCACACCCATGAGCACTGCCCCCCGTCTGACCGCCCTCGATGCGCTGCACCGCTCGCTCGGTGCGACCATGACCGACTTCGCGGGCTGGGACATGCCGCTGCGATACGCCAGCGAGCGCGACGAGCACAACGCCGTCCGCACGAAGGCCGGTCTCTTCGACCTGTCCCACATGGGCGAGATCACGCTGACCGGCCCGGAGGCCGTCAAGGCCCTGGACTACGCGCTGGTCGGCAACATCTCCACCGTCGGCGTCGGCCGCGCCCGCTACACGCACATCTGCCAGGAGGACGGCGGGATCCTCGACGACCTGATCGTCTACCGCCTCGGCGAGACCGAGTACATGGTCGTCGCCAACGCCTCCAACGCCCAGGTCGTCCTCGACGCCCTGACCGAGCGTGCCGCCGGCTTCGACACCGAGGTCCGCGACGACCGCGACGCCTACGCGCTGATCGCGGTGCAGGGCCCGGAGTCCCCCGGCATCCTGGCCTCGCTCACCGACGCCGACCTCGACGGCCTGAAGTACTACGCCGGCCTGCCGGGCACCGTCGCGGGCGTGCCCGCGCTGATCGCGCGTACGGGCTACACCGGCGAGGACGGCTTCGAGCTGTTCGTCGCCCCCGAGCACGCCGTGGAGCTGTGGCAGGCGCTCACCAAGGCGGGCGAGGGCGTCGGCCTGGTCCCGGCCGGCCTGTCCTGCCGCGACACCCTGCGCCTGGAAGCGGGCATGCCGCTGTACGGGCACGAGCTGACCACCTCCCTGACCCCGTTCGACGCGGGTCTGGGCCGGGTCGTGAAGTTCGAGAAGGAGGGCGACTTCGTGGGCCGCGCCGCCCTGGAGGCCGCCGCCGAGCAGGCCGCGACCAAGGCGCCGCGCAAGCTGGTCGGCCTGATCGCCGAGGGCCGCCGCGTCCCGCGTGCCGGTTTCGCCGTCACCTTCGGCGGCGAGGTCGTCGGCGAGGTCACCTCGGGTGCCCCGTCCCCGACGCTGGGCAAGCCGATCGCGATGGCGTACGTGGACGCGGAGCACGCCGCGCCCGGCACCTCCGGCGTCGGCGTCGACATTCGCGGTACGCATGAGCCGTACGAGGTCGTGGCGCTGCCGTTCTACAAGCGGCAGAAGTAACCCTCCGCGCACGACGTCCGCCGTACGGGTACCCGCACGGCGCCGTCTCAGTACCCAAGACCGCAGTTCGTATCCACTCCCCCGCATCCAGGAGAATCAGGCCATGAGCAACCCCGAGAAGCTGCGTTACACCAAGGAGCACGAGTGGCTGTCGGACGTCGTGGACGGCGTCGCGACGGTCGGCATCACGGAGTTCGCGGCCAACGCGCTCGGTGACGTCGTCTACGCCCAGCTCCCCGAGGTCGGCGACACCGTGACCGAGGGCGAGACCTGCGGCGAGCTGGAGTCGACCAAGTCGGTCAGCGACCTGTACTCCCCGGTCTCCGGCGAGATCGTCGAGGCCAACCAGGACGTCGTCGACGACCCGGCGCTCGTGAACACCGCCCCGTTCGAGGGCGGCTGGCTGTTCAAGGTCCGTCTCTCCGAGGAGCCCAAGGACGCGCTCTCCTTCGAGGAGTACACCAAGCTCACCGCCGGTAACTGACCCCAGGGGACCCTGATGTCTGTACTGAACACCCCTCTCCACGAGCTCGACCCCGACGTCGCCGCCGCCGTCGACGCGGAGCTCGTGCGCCAGCAGTCCACCCTGGAGATGATCGCGTCGGAGAACTTCGCTCCGGTCGCCGTCATGGAGGCCCAGGGCTCGGTCCTCACCAACAAGTACGCCGAGGGCTACCCGGGCCGCCGCTACTACGGCGGCTGCGAGCACGTCGACGTGGTCGAGCAGATCGCGATCGACCGCATCAAGGCGCTGTTCGGCGCCGAGGCCGCGAACGTCCAGCCGCACTCCGGTGCGCAGGCGAACGCCGCCGCGATGTTCGCGCTGCTCAAGCCGGGCGACACGATCATGGGCCTGAACCTGGCCCACGGCGGTCACCTGACCCACGGCATGAAGATCAACTTCTCCGGCAAGCTCTACAACGTGGTCCCGTACCACGTGGACGAGTCCGGCGAGGTGGACATGGCCGAGGTCGAGCGCCTCGCCAAGGAGTCCAAGCCGCAGCTGATCGTCGCGGGCTGGTCCGCCTACCCGCGCCAGCTCGACTTCGCCGCCTTCCGCCGCATCGCGGACGAGGTCGGCGCGTACCTGATGGTCGACATGGCGCACTTCGCCGGCCTGGTCGCCGCGGGCCTGCACCCCAACCCGGTGCCGCACGCCCACGTCGTGACCACCACCACGCACAAGACCCTCGGCGGTCCGCGCGGCGGTGTCATCCTGTCGACGCAGGAACTCGCCAAGAAGATCAACTCCGCGGTCTTCCCCGGTCAGCAGGGCGGTCCGCTGGAGCACGTGATCGCGGCCAAGGCCGTCTCCTTCAAGGTCGCGGCCTCGCCCGAGTTCAAGGAGCGCCAGGAGCGCACTCTGGAGGGCGCGAAGATCCTCGCCGCCCGTCTGGTCCAGGACGACGTCAAGGCCGTGGGCGTGGACGTCCTCACCGGCGGCACCGACGTTCACCTGGTCCTGGTCGACCTGCGCAACTCCGAGCTGGACGGCCAGCAGGCCGAGGACCGCCTCCACGAGGTCGGCATCACGGTCAACCGCAACGCCATCCCGAACGACCCGCGGCCGCCGATGGTCACCTCGGGTCTGCGGATCGGTACGCCGGCGCTGGCCACCCGCGGTTTCGACGCCGAGGCCTTCACCGAGGTCGCCGAGATCATCGCGCAGGCGCTGAAGCCGGCGTACGACGCCGAGGGCCTCAAGGCGCGCGTCTCGGCGCTCGCCGCGAAGTTCCCGCTGTACCCCTCGCTCTAGCGGTGGGCGTGGAAGGGCCCGGCCTGGTCACCGCACAGGGCCGGGCCCTTCCCCCTTTTTCCCCTCCCCTTCGCCCCTTTCCCCGGGTCCCCGGGGGGTGCGGCCACCGGCTCCGGCCCCGGCCCGCCACGTCGGCGTAACGCTTCCCACTCCTTCCGGCAGCCAGGTCGTTCACCGCGCCGCGTTAAGCTCGTCTGTCGGACATAGTCCGAACAATCCCCCTCCTGCCCCCTCCCACCCCACGAGCAGACAAGGGAGTCCGCCACCGTGGCCATCTCCGTCTTCGACCTCTTCTCCATCGGCATCGGTCCCTCCTCCTCCCACACGGTCGGTCCGATGCGCGCCGCCCGCATGTTCGTGACGCGGCTGAAGAAGGACGGCGTGCTCGCCCAGACGGCCTCCGTGCGGGCCGAGCTCTTCGGCTCCCTCGGCGCGACAGGCCACGGCCACGGCACGCCCAAGGCGGTGCTGCTGGGCCTGGAAGGCCACTCCCCCCGCACCGTGGACGTGGAGACCGCCGACGACGAGGTGGAGCGCATCCGCAAGAGCGGCCGCCTGCGCCTGCTGGGCGCGGAGATAGGCGATGGCCACGAGATCGCCTTCGACGAGCCGAACCAGCTGATCCTGCACCGCCGGCGCTCCCTGCCGTACCACGCGAACGGCATGACGCTCTTCGCGTACGACGAGGCCGGCACCCCGCTGCTGGAGAAGACCTACTACTCGGTCGGCGGCGGCTTCGTCGTGGACGAGGACGCGGTCGGCGAGGACCGGATCAAGCTCGACGACACGGTGCTGAAGTACCCCTTCCGCTCCGGTGACGAGATGCTGCGCCTCGCGAACGAGACCGGCCTGTCGATCTCCTCCCTGATGCTGGAGAACGAGAAGGCCTGGCGCACGGAGGAGGAGATCCGCGAGGGCCTCCTGGAGATCTGGCGCGTCATGCAGTCCTGCGTCTCGCGCGGCATGTCCCGCGAGGGCATCCTCCCCGGCGGCCTGCGGGTCAAGCGCCGCGCCGCCTCCACGGCGCGCCAGCTGCGCACCGAGGGCGACCCGATGATGCACCGCAGCGAGTGGACCACGATCTACGCGATGGCGGTCAACGAGGAGAACGCGGCCGGCGGCCGTGTCGTCACCGCGCCCACCAACGGCGCGGCGGGCGTCCTCCCGGCCGTCCTGCACTACTACATGAACTTCGTCCCGGGCGCGGACGAGGACGGCGTGGTCCGCTTCCTCCTGGCCGCGGGCGCGATCGGCATGCTGTTCAAGGAGAACGCCTCGATCTCCGGCGCCGAGGTCGGCTGCCAGGGCGAGGTGGGCTCGGCCTGCTCGATGGCGGCCGGCGCCCTCGCCGAGGTCCTGGGCGGCACCCCGGAGCAGGTCGAGAACGCCGCCGAGATCGGCATGGAGCACAACCTGGGCCTGACCTGCGACCCGGTCGGCGGCCTGGTCCAGATCCCCTGCATCGAGCGCAACGGCATGGCCGCGGTCAAGGCCGTCACCGCCGCCAAGATGGCGATGCGCGGCGACGGCTCCCACAAGGTCTCCCTCGACAAGGTCATCAAGACCATGAAGGAGACCGGCGCCGACATGAAGATCAAGTACAAGGAGACCGCCCGCGGCGGGCTCGCGGTCAACGTCATCGAGTGCTGACCGCACACGCGTGACGCAGCGGGGGCCGGGCGGCGTACGCCCGGCCCCCGCTGCGTTCCCGGCGGGCGGAACCGGCGGGTCCGGGGTGGCGTCCTAGGGGGTGCCATCAGTCCCCGTCTCTCGAGAATCGAGGGGACATCATGATCCACACACGTCTTCGGCGGTTCGTGGCTCTGGCCTCCGGCGTGCTGCTCGCCGCCGGACTCGCGTTCGCCTCGCCCGCCTCGGCCTCCTCCCTCGCCTCCACCCAGGTCCCGACCCCGCTCGTCGTGAACGCCCGCTGGGGCGGGCACGCCACGTTCGACCGGATCGTCATCGACCTGCAGGGGTACGCCCCCACGGTGACCGTCACACCCGTCGCACAGCTCGTGTACGACGGGTCCGGAAAGCCCGTCCCGCTGGCCGGGAAGCATTTCCTGGAGATCCGCCTCAACCCCGCCGCCGCGCACAACGACGCGGGCGAGAGCGTCTACCACGGCCCCAAGCTGCAGAGGATCTACCTCAGCAAGCTGAAGGGGCTCGCCATGACCGGCGACTACGAGGGGTACGTGACCTTCGGCGCCGCCTTCGACACCCTCCCCTACTACCGCGCCTACAGCCTGCACTCGCCCGAGCGGTTCGTCGTGGACATCGCGCACTGAACCAGCGGCCCGGGGCGTCGTACGCCCCGGGCCGGCCCGTGTCACCGGCGCCAGAACAGATGGTGCGTCACGCCGCTCGGGCTGGGCACGACCTCCAGGTGGAAGCGGTCCAGCAGCTCCTCGGGCGATTCCCACAGCCGCACCCCGGAGCCGATCTCCACGGGCGCGACCGCCACGTGCAGGGTGTCGACGAGGCCGGCGTCGAGGAACTCCCGGATGGTGGTGGCCCCGCCGCCGAGCCGGACGTCCTTGCCCCGCGCCGCTTCCCTGGCCGTGGCGAGGACGGCGGCCGGGTCGTCGTCGACGAAGTGGAAGGTGGTGTCGGAGAGCGTGAACGAGGGGCGCGGGTGGTGGGTCATGACGAAGACCGGCGTGTGGAACGGCGGCTCGTCCCCCCACCAGCCGCGCCAGTCGTGGTCGGCCCAGGGCCCCCGCTGGGGTCCGAACTTGTTGCGGCCCATGATCTCCGCGCCGATGTTGTGCGTGAAGTCCCGGGTGAAGTAGTCGTCCAGGCCCCGGCTGCCGCCCGGGTCGGTGCGGTTCGGCCAGCTCGCGGTGGCCCCGGCCCACGCGAACATGGCACCGGGATCGGCGTGCCCGAAGGGCCGCTCCAGGCTCTGGTGCTCACCGGTGCCGAATCCATCGCGCGAGACGCAGAAGTTCTGGACTCTCAGCAGCTGCTCCACGGGCTTCCTCTTCCTCCGGTCGTGTCGTCCACCGTGAGACCGTCCGGGCGCGCAGAACTCATCGGTGCTCGGGGTTGGGGAAGTCGAAGCGGCAGCCGGCGTCCCACTCCGAGCGCTGGTTCCCGTGTGCCGGGATGCCACCGGAACGCTTGAGCAGGGCGGCCAGGTGCATGAGGTTCCAGGACATGAAGGCCGTGTTGCGGTTGGTGAAGTCGTTCTCGGGGCCGCCCGAGCCGGGGTCGAGGTAGGACGGCCCCGGGCCCGCCTCGCCGATCCAGCCCGCGTCGGCCTGCGGCGGGATCGCGTAGCCGAGGTGCTGGAGGCTGTAGAGGACGTTCATGGCGCAGTGTTTGACACCGTCCTCGTTGCCGGTGATCAGTGCGCCGCCGACGCGGCCGTAGTAGGCGTACTGGCCGTGCTCGTTCAGCAGGGAGGAGCAGGCGTAGAGCCGCTCGATCACCTTCTTCATCACGGAGCTGTTGTCGCCGAGCCAGATGGGGCCGCACAGGACGAGGATGTCGGCGTCCATGACCTGGCTGTAGAGGACCGGCCACTGGTCGCTCTCCCAGCCGTGCTCGGTCATGTCCGGCCAGACGCCCGTCGCGATGTCGTGGTCCACGGCGCGGACGAGGGAGGTGCGGACGCCCGCGGAGTCCATGACCGCGCGGCTCCGGTCGATCAGGCCCTCGGTGTTGCTGGTCTCGGGCGAGCGTTTGAGCGTGCAGTTCACGTAGAGGGCCGTGAGGTCGGCGTAGCGCGCAGGGTTCGGCGTGTTCTCGTCGGCAGCCACGCACCCAGCGTGCGCAGCCCGCGGGGCGGACGCCAGCGGGCCTGGCCCGTACGGGGGCGGCCGGGGGGAGGGGATCGCGCCGGCCGGGTCTGCGCAAACCTAGGATGGCGGCATGTCGCTGCCGCACGCCATCCTCACCGCCCTGCTCGAGAAGCCCTCGTCCGGGCTGGAGCTGACCCGGCGGTTCGACAAGTCGATCGGGTACTTCTGGTCGGCGACGCACCAGCAGATCTACCGCGAGCTGGGACGGCTGGAGGAGGCCGGGCTGATCCGGGCGCTGCCCAGCGAGGTGCCCGTGCGGGGGCAGAAGAAGGAGTACGAGGTGTTGCCCGCGGGAGGCTCGGAGCTGGCCCGGTGGGTCGCGGAGAGCCAGGACCCCAAGCCGATGCGCGATCCGCTGCTGCTGCGGATCCGGGCGGCGGGCGTCGTGGGGCCGCAGGGGCTCGGCCCCGAGCTGCGGCGCCATCTGGACCTGCACCGGCGCCAGCTGGCGCAGTACGAGGCCATCGAGGCGAAGGACTTCCCGCCGGGGCGCGACGCCGTGGAGGACCGGCTGCGCCGGCTCGTCCTGCACGGCGGGATCGCCCTGGAGACGTTCTGGCTGACCTGGCTGGAGGAGGCCCTCGCCGAGGTCGGTGACATGGAGGACGGGTCCGGGCCGGCGGCCTGACGCGCTCTGCCGCCCGGGGCCCGCGGGCCCCGGGCGGCAGACCGGGGGACTACTTGTTCAGGGAGGCCCAGAACTCGTCGAAGCTCAGCAGGTTGTCGCCGTTGGTGTCCTTGGAGGCGACGACGGAGTCCGCGACGGCCGGGGAGACGTGGGCGTCGCCCATGGCGCGCATCGCGGCGCTGTATTCGTCGGCCGTGATGAAGCCGTCACCGTTCACGTCGAACCTGTCGAACGTAGCCCGTGCGCTCTCGATGTCCGCCACTGGGTCCACCCCTTCTTGGTGCTTGTTGACCGGCCCAGGGTAGCGGCACCCCGGGCGGGCGGGACCCCCCGGGTCCCGGGGCTCCGCCGGACACCCCCTAGGACTTGTCCGGTCGATCATGTGACTACTTCGCCGTCGTGTCGTTGATGTGGACATGGGGCGGGGAGATCTGAGTGATGCCGAGTGGGAACGGCTGCGGCCGTTCCTGCCGGTCAGTAACAGGCGTTGCGGCAGGTGGCGGGATCACCGGCAGGTGATCGACGGGATCCTGCACCGGGTGCGGACCGGGGTTCAGTGGCGTGACCTGCCCGAACGGTTCGGCCCGTGGAAGACGGTCTACGAACGCCACCGCCTGTGGTCGGCCGACGGAACCTGGGAACGCCTGCTCCAGCAGGTCCAGGCCGAGGCCGACGCGGCCGGGGAGATCGACTGGGACATCTCGGTCGACTCCACCATCGTGCGGGCACATCAGCACGCCGCCGGGGCCCGCACCGAACCACCGCCGGCTCCTGCCTCAAAGGGGGACGCGGCGGCAGAACACCAGGGCGAAACGCCGTGGCAGAGCCTGGTCGCCCGCCTGGTGGAGGTGGTGCAGGAGGTGAGGGCCTGGGCCGCTCGCGCGGCGGGTTCACCACCAAGCTCCACCTGAGCGCGGACGGCCGCTGCCGCCCGCTGTCCCTGATCGTCACACCCGGACAGCGGGCGGACTGCACACAGTTCACGCCCGTGCTGGAGAAGATCCGCGTCCCGCGGACCGGTCCGGGCAGGCCCCGGAAGAAGCCGGACAGCCTCGCGGCGGACAAGGCCTACAGCAACGGCCCGTGCCGCGAATATCTGCGGCGCCGGGGCATCCGGCACACGATCCCGGAGAAGACCGACAGCCAGGCCGCCCGCCTACGCAAAGGGTCACGCGGCGGACGGCCACCCGGCTTCGACGAAGAGCGCTACAAGAAACGCAACACCGTCGAACGGGCGATCAACCGGCTCAAGCACTCCCGAGCCGTGGCCACCCGCTACGACAAGCGCGGCTACGTCTTCCTCGGAACCGCGACCGCCGCAGCCCTCGTCATCTGGCTCCGCACATGATCGACCGGACAAGTCCTAGCGGAAGATCCCGGTGTGGCCGAGCGAGTAGCGGCCGGGCTGCGGGTACACGGCGAGGCCGTGGGGGCCGCCGCCCACCGGGATCCGGGCGAGCTGCTTGCCGGTCACGGTGTCGATCGCGTACACCTCGGAGTTGTAGCGTCCGGACAGCCACAGCACCTTGCCGTCGGCGGAGACGCCGCCCATGTCGGGGCTGCCGCCGTCCGGCAGCGTCCACTTCTTGGTGAGCTTCTTCTGCGGGAAGTTGTAGACGGAGACGGTGCCCTCGCCGCGGTTGGAGACGTACATCTCCTTGGAGTCGCGGCTCACGTAGAGGCCGTGGCAGCCCTCGCCGGTGGGCAGCAGCTTGGGGGTCTCGAAGGTGTCGCCGCTGAGCACCCACATGCCGTGCGCCATCATGTCGGCGACGAAGAAGGTCTTGCCGTCCGGGGAGACCTTGACGTCCTGCGGCATCGCGCCCTCGAAGGGCAGTTTCTGCTGGCCGACGACCTCCATCCGCTCGGTGTCCACCTTGAGGAGTTCGCCGGAGAACTCGCAGCTGACGATGAAGTAGCGGCCGTCGGCGGAGAAGTCCGCGTGGTTGACGCCGTAGCAGGTCACCGGGACGGTCTTCACGCGGTCCATGGTGTGGGGGTCGCGGAAGACCAGTTCCTTGTCCATCGAGGCCATGACGATCGCGTACTTGCCGTTGGGCGTGAAGTACAGGTTGTACGGGTCGTGCACCTCGACGGGCTGGCCGGCCTCGCCGGTCGCGGGGTTGATCGGGGTGAGCGTGTGGCCCCGGTTGTTGTTGACCCACAGGGTCTTCAGGTCCCAGGAGGGCACGACGTGCTGGGGCTGGACCCCGACCGGGATGGTGTCGATGACCTGGTAGGTCGCGGGGTCGATGACGGACACCGTGTTGGAGTTGGTGTTCGGCACGTAGACGCGGGACGGGAAGTCCTTCACCACCGGGGAGAGCTTGCCCGGCCGGTCCGCCGCGTAGACGTCGTTCGGGTCCAGCAGGGGCGGCATGCCCGGCAGTCCGGGCGGGGCGGCCGGTACGGCCTTGACCGGCTCGGCCGGGCCCTCGGTGCCGAGCGCCGCGGCGGATTTCCTGTCTGCCGATCCGCAGCCGGAGAGGGCGGCGAGGACCAGACCGGCCAGCAGCACGCCGGCATTCCGGGTCAGGCGGGTGGTCTTCATGGCGTCAGCAGCTCCGTGGTGGTCACCGCGCGCAGCTTGCGGCGCGCGAGTTCTGCGAGGAGGGAAGGCATCGCGTCGACCGTGTCCGCGTAGCCGAAGTGCAGGCTCACCACGGATCCGGGCCGGATCGTCCCGGTGACGGTGCGGAGGACGGCCGCGGCGCCGGGCGAGGTGAAGTCGAGGGAGTCGACGTCGTACGAGAGCACGTGCGGGTAGCCGGCCCGCTGGGCCAGTTTCCGGACGAGCGGTGTCGCGTACTGCGTACGGGAGGGCCGGAACCAGGTGCCGATGGAGCCGGTGAGCCGCTTGAGGCGCTGGGCGCAGCCGGTGATCTCGGCGTAGGCCTCCGTCTCGGTCATGTCGTTGATCGCGAGGTGGCGCTGGGTGTGGTTGCCGAGTTCGTGACCGCCGTCGAGGATCCGGCGGGCCATGTCCGGGTGGGCGTCGAGCCAGGCGCCGATCGCCAGCACGGTGACCCGCGCGCCGCCCTTCTCGGCCGCGGCCAGCGCCGCGCGGGCGAGGGCGGGATCGCCGTTGCCGTGGAAGGTGAGGGCGACCCGGTCGCGGTCGCGGGGGCCGTGGCCGATCTCGACGGGCTGCCCGGCGAACCGGCGCGGGGCGGCCGGTGCCGCCCGGGCGGGCTCGGCGGGGCGGGCCGGACCGGGGGGCGGGGAGGTGGTCCCGGAGGGGTGGCGACCCGGGCCGCACCCGGCGGTGAGTCCGGCGGTCGCGGCGCCGGCCGCACCGAGTCCGGCCGCGCGCAGAGCCGCACGCAGGGCCGCGCGGCGGCCTGGATGTGAGAGCACTTGCCCATTTAAGAGGCGGATGGCCCGGAAGGTAATGATTGACCCATTTCGGGACGTTCATCGACCGAGCCCGACCGGGCACCCATTCACCACGTGATCAAGGATTTACTCAGAGCAGTCGATAGTTATTCATGGATTGTGAGGTGAGTGGCCCACCTCACCTAGGATTTAGCTAGAAAGTCTTGGGATTTGCACACTTATGTCCAAGTAGGGACTTTTGGCGTTCGAGCCCTCGTCTGTCATAGTCGAAAGCACGACTTCCCATTGACCCGAGCGAAGTCGCCGGGCCGAGGATCACACCCCCTTCGATCCTCGGCACTCCCATGAAGCCCCCGCCCCGCCCCACACGGCGAACCGGGGGCTTCAGGCGTTCTGGCGGTCGGCGACCCGCATCTCGAACCAGGTGATCTTCCCCCGGGGCAGCAGATCGGCGCCCCATCGGTCGGAGAGCTTGTCGACGAGGAAGAGGCCGCGGCCCGTGGTGTCCAGCTCGTGGACCGGCATCAGACAGGGCAGCCCGCGCGAGGGATCGCGCACCTCCACCCGGATCCAGCCCCGCCGCCGCAGCATGCGTAAGCCGAAGGAGCGGGCGCCGGTGTGGCGGACCGCGTTGCCGACGAGTTCCGAGACCAGTAGGACGGCGTGCTCGGAGATCTGCGGCGAGAGGCCCCAGAGCCGGATCACCACGCACTGGGTGAGCCGCCGCGCGGTACCGGCCGACTCGGGCATGGACGGCAAGGTCACTTCGGCCTCGGCCGGGTTGCCGTACAACTCCAGCGCCTTGAGGCCCTGTTCCTCCTCGACGGCCGCCGTGATCCGTACCGCCGAAGCACCACCGCGTTGCCGCGGCTGTTCCACACCCTCCAGGCCCGCCATGCACCCATCATGGACGGCCGGCCCGCCCCTCCGGGCCGTTCCACAGGAAAACACCCCCCGGATTCAACCAATCCAAGGGGGTGTCCTGTCATATGCGGGAGGCAACAAGGGGGCCTGAAAACCGGACCTGACCTGGCGTGACGCACCGCACGGGAGCGATCACACGGAGTTGATCACCCCTTGCGCTTAAGGCTGCCTTAAGGCCTGGCTAATCCACCCCCAGGGAGGACCGCCCGCCCACGGCTCAGACGAACTTCGCCTTGCCCGGGCCCTCTTCGACGAAGCTGCGCATGCCGATCTCACGGTCCTCGGTGGCGAACAGGCCCGCGAACCAGTTGCGTTCGATGGTGAGCCCGGTGTCGATGTCGGCCTCCAGACCCGCGTCCACGCACTCCTTCGCGGCGCGCAGCGCGATCGCCGGACCCTGCGCGAGCCGGGCCGCCCAGGCGTGCGCCTGCTCGTACACCTCGGCCGCGGGCACCACCCGGTCGACCAGGCCCAGGGTGAACGCCTCGTCGGCCTTGACCATCCGGCCGGTGAAGATCAGGTCCTTGGCCCGCGAGGGGCCGACCAGCCGGGACAGCCGCTGGGTACCGCCGGCGCCGGGGATCAGGCCGAGCAGGATCTCGGGCTGGCCGAGCTTGGCGTTGTCGGCGGCGATCCGGTAGTCGGCGCACAGCGCGAGCTCACAACCACCGCCCAGCGCATAGCCGGTGATCGCGGCGACGACGGGCTTGGGGATGCGGGCGACGGCGGTGAAGGCGTCCTGCAGCGCACGGGACCGGACGACCATCGCCGCGTGGTCCATCGTCTGCATCTCCTTGATGTCCGCGCCCGCCGCGAACACCTTCTCGCCGCCGTAGATGACGACCGCGCGGACGTCCGCCCGGTCGGTCGCCTCCACCGCGAGCTCGCGCAGCCGGTCCTGGGTGGCGATGTCCAGGGCGTTCATGGGCGGCCGGTCCAGGCGGATGGTGCCGACGCCTTCGGAGACTTCGAGAGAGATGGTCATACGGGTCAGGTTAGGGCCCGGGGGGTCCGGGGGTCTCCCCGGGACAGGCACAGCACGTGAAGTGGCCCGGTGCCGTGGGTCACAGCACCGGGCCACCCGGATCACGTACGGGGCGTACGCGCGACGGTTACTTGATCCACTCCGCCCACGGCATGTTCCAGCCGTTGAGCCCGTTGTCCGGGGCGATCTGCTTGTCCTTGGAGTTCTTCACGACGACCACGTCACCGATCAGCGACTCGTCGAAGAACCAGGCGGCGGGCTGCTTGGAGTCACCGGCGCCGCGGACGTCCTTGAGTCCGATGCAGCCGTGGCTGACGTTCGCCGAGCCGAAGGTGCCCGCGGAGGCCCAGTAGTTGCCGTGCACGAAGGTGCCCGACTGCGACAGGCGCATGGCGTGCGGGACGTCGGAGATGTCGTACTCGCCCCCGAAACCGACGGTCGCGCCGTTCATCCGCGTGACCTTGTACTTCTCGCTGATGACCATCTGGCCGTTGTAGGTCGTGGTCGACGGGGCGCCCGCGGTGATCGGGACGTCCTTGAGGACCTGGCCGTCACGGACGACCTGCATGGTGTGCGCGGCCGCGTCGACCGTGGAGACCTGGGACCGGCCGATGGTGAAGGTGACGGTGCGGGTCTGCTTGCCGTACACGCCGGGGCGGCCCTCCACTCCGTCGAGGGCGAGCTTGACGGTGACCTTGGTGCCCGCTGCCCAGTAGTTCTCGGGGCGGAAGTCGAGGCGGTCGTTGCCGAACCAGTGGCCCTCGATCGGCACGGCCGGCTCGGCGGTCACGGTGATGGCCTTCTCGACGGCCTCGGGGTTGGTGATGCCACGGGTGAAGTTGATCGAGACCGGCATGCCCACGCCGACGGTCGAGCCGTCCTCGGGCGTGTAGTGGCCCACGAAGGTGTTGGTCGGGGTCAGGGTCGTGAAGCTGGTGTCCTTGGCGGACTCCCGGCCGGCCTCGTCCTTGGCGACCGCGTGCACCTTGTACTCGGTGGCCGAGGCCAGGTGGCGGGCCGGCTCCCAGCTTGCGCCGTCGGCGGAGAGCTTGCCCTCGACCGCGTTGCCCTTGGTGTCGGCGACGGTCACCGTGCTGAGCTTGCCGCCGGTGCTCGTGATCTTCAGGACGCCGCTGGTGGCGACCTCCTTGGCGCCGTCGTCGGGCTTGACGTTGACGACGGCCTTCGAGGCCTCGGTGCCGGTCTTGCCGCCGCCCCCGGCGTTGTCGCTGCCGCTGCCGTTGCTGTTGCCGCCGCCACCGCCGCCGCAGGCGGTGGTGAACAGCAGGGCCGCTCCCAGCAGAAGGGCCGGCAGGCCGGTGCGGGCGCGGCCGCGTATCGGCTGCAGGTTCACTCGTGTTCTCCCCATGTCCCCCGCGCGCGGACAGTCGCGCGCATGTCGACAGGAAATCACACGGGAGGATCACGATGAGCCACGGTCTTGTCACCGTTCCGTCCCAACTGCCGCGAAGGGGCCGTGGCGGCTTGCGGGTCAGTCCTCCGTGCCCGGCTTGACGCCCCAGACGTAGACGGCGTCGCCCTCGGTGAGCAGGTCCCACAGGCGCTTCGCGTCCGGTTCGGTGAGGTTGACGCAGCCTGCGGAACCGCCGGTTCCGTAGAGGGAACCGGGGGAACCGTGCAAGGCCTGGCCGCCGTCGAAGAACTGGGCGTGCGGCATGCGCGTGCCGTACAGCGTGGAGACGTGGTCCTTGTTGCGCCAGTACACGTCGTGCCAGCCGGTCCGGGTCTCCTGGTAGTCGCGGCCGGTGCGGATGGGCACGGGCGGGAAGACGACCCGGCTCCCCCGCTGCACCCACAGCAGCTGGCGGTCGAGGTCGATGCATGTGACGCGGTGGTCGCGCTCGGGGCAGTCGCCCGCGGCGTTGGGGTCGGGGCGGGCCTGGACGACGAGCATCGTGCGGTAGGTGGCGACGCCCGGGTAGCCGTCGGCGGGGCTGACGCCGTTCGCGCGCTGGAAGGCGCGGACCGCGTAGCAGTCCGCGGCGGACTGCACCCCGTCGACCGGCCGGCCCACGTGGTCCTCCAGCTCCCGCTGGTAGGGGCCGGTGCCCGCCACGCAGGCGCTCTCCGGTTCCGCCGGCGCGGCCACCGCCGGGGACGGGTGGGTGCCCGCCAGTGCGAGCAGGGCGCCGAGTACGGCCACCCGCGCTATCGGGCCGGTCCCCTGACGTACGGCCATGCCGGCCTCCTCGGGTCTGTGAGCACAACGGTCACAGCCCAGCCAACCCGTGCGGCCGGGGTACGGCTCGCGCTGCTGCGCCGCCGGGGTGAGGAGGTCACTCCGGCGGCGCACCGGCGCGGGCGGACCGGGGCCCGCGACCGTCGCGGCGGCCCTGGTCCCCGCCCACCTCGGGGATCCGCTCGGCACGTCGGGTGGGGACGGTGAGCAGGAGCCGGCGCCCGGACGCGGCGTCCAGCCGCCAGGGGCCGGCCACCGGCTGCTTCGGCATCACGTAGCCCTCGGGGACGTCCTTGGTGACCAGGAAGTACGCGCCGTCGGCGAGCCCTTCGAAGTCGCAAGTGCCGTCGGCGTCGGTGGCACAGCCGGGCCGGACACGCTGGTCGGCGGCGGTGCCCGCGGTCTGCAGGCCGGTGATGCCGTCGGTCTCCCGCCACAGTTCGAACACCGCGCCGGGCAGCGGGGCACCGGTCTTCCCGTCCTTCGACCGGACCCGGACCCCGCCGCCGTACGCCGCGTCCCGGCGCCGGTTCGGGACGTTGACGACGAGCCCCTTCCGGGCGGCGTCCTCGCCGAAGTCGAAACCGGTGAAGGGTTCGTCCGGCGGTTCGTAGCCGGCCGGGACGGCGACCTGCACCGCGTAGTACGTCTCGCCGGTCGGCGGCGCCATGGTGCACAGGCCCTTCGCGTCGGTCACGCAGCCGTGCGCCACCTTCCGGTCGGCGCCCTGACCGGTGCTCTGGAGCCCGGCCAGGTCGTTGGTCTCGCGCCACAGCTCGAACCGGGCCCCGGAGAGGGGTGCCCCGGTGTCCAGATCGGTGCTGCGCAGCACCACCTCGGCGGTGCCGGCCGGTGCCGCGGGCGGCGCGGCAAGGGCCGGGGCCGCCGTGGCGAGCACCGCCGCGGCGGCGGGGCCGATGAGCCACGCCGTGGTCGTCCTGGCTTTCATGCCGCTCCGTCCGTCGTTTTTGGGCCAGGGGTCAGGCCCGGGGTCCCCGGGCGTCCTTCGGGTGCCCGGGGTGCTTCGGCTTCTGGTGGTGCCCGCCGTCGCCCTTGCCGTGGCCGTGGTCGCCCTTTCCGTGGTCGCCCTTGCCCTTGCCGTGGCTGTCGCGCTCGTTCCGGAGCGTGACCACGAGCCGGCGGTCCGGGGTGGTGGCGTCCAGCACCAGTGGTCCGGTGACCCGGTCCGCGGGCAGCACGTAGCCTTCGGGCACGGCCGTCTCGACCAGGTAGTACGAGCCCACGGGGAACGGGCCGAAGTCGCAGACCCCGCCGCGGTCGGTGGCGCAGCCGTCGGCGGCCCTGCGGTCGGCGTTGATGCCGCGCGTCTGCAGGCCCGCGGTGCCGTTGGTCTCCTGCCATGCCTCGAACACCGCGCCGCGCAGCGGCCGCCCGGTCTTGGCGTCCTGCTTCAGGACCCGGATGAAGCCCTCGTACCGCTCGCTGCTCGTGTTCGGAACGGTGACGACGATGCCGTCCGTCACGTCGCCCCGGATCAGGTCGAAGCGCGTGACCGGGTCGGCCGGCGGTTCGTATCCGGCCGGGACCGCGGTCTCCCGCCAGTAGTACGTCTGTCCGACCGGGAGTTCCACCGTGCAGGTGCCCCGGGCGTCGGTGACGCAGGCGCCGTCCAGCCGGGTGTCAGCGCCCGGGGTGGCGGTCTGGAGGCCGGGGGTGCCGTTGCTCTCCCGCCACAGTTCGAACTCCGCGCCGGGCAGTGCCGCGCCGGTCGCCGCGTCCGTCTTGCGCAGCACCACCCGGGCGCCTTCCGGCGGTTCGGGGCTGCGCCGGTTGTCCGCCTCGTACCGGACTCCGGTCTGCGCGTTCCGGGCGGTCAGGGTCAGCTCGCGCACGGGCTGGGCGGGCAGCTCGTACCCGGGGGGCGCCTGGGTCTCGCGCCAGTAGTACGTGCCGAGCCCGGTGGTCTCCTCGCACAGGCCGCTCGCCGGTGTGGTGCACCGGCTGACCAGGGTGTCGGCATCCGGGCCGGTGGGCTGGAGGCCCGCCGTGCCGTTGCTCTCCCGCCACAGCTCGAACCGGGCTCCCGCGAGCGGCGCGCCCGTCCCGGCGTCCCGCTTGAGGACGGATACCGAGCCCGTCACCGGGGCCGGGCCGGCGCAGTCGGGCAGGTCGCCGTTGAAGGGGTAGGCGTGGAATTCCTGGCCGCCGCCCCCGACGGTCTCGCTGCCGTGGGTGACGGAGCCGGTGGTGAAGAAACGGCCGTTGATGCCGGGCAGGGTGATGGTGGTCTCGGAGCTCTGCTGCCCCATCAGGAAGCTGCCCTGAAACTGGCCGCCTCCGGTCAGCCGTACGGTGGTGGCGTCGGGGAAGTTCCACAGCAGCCGGTCGCGGTAGGCGTTCAGCGGGTCGGTGTCCTGGAGGCCGCCGCTGTAGGTGTTGATGGTGCGGTCGGTGCCCAGGACGTTGACCAGGACGGTGGCCCCGGCCGGGATCCGGTCGAAGCGGATGCCCTGCATGCCGCCGCCGTTGCCGACCATGTCCGCGTCCACGTTGAAGACCTGGAGCTCGGAGGTGCCGTCGCCGGTGAAGAGGGTCTCGTAGCCCCGGTCGGCGACGGTGCCGGTGGCCGGGCGGAGCTGTCCGCCGACCCGGGCGTAGCACTGGCTGGCGGCGCTGAGCCGGTCGCGCAGTCCGGCGTACGGGGTCACGGCGGCGGGGTCGGGGACCAGGCGGCCGGAGACCGTCCCGGTGACGCTGCCCGCGTGCCGGACCACGCCGCCGTCGGCGAGCAGCCGTTCTCCGGGGGCGACGGTGACGTCAGCGCCGGTGGTGACGAAATCGGCCCCGTCGGGCGGCGGTACGAGCGATCCGGCACCGACGATCCCGACGTTGTAGCGGCTGTCGCCGCCGGCCGCCTTGTCCTGGTCGAAGTCGCCGAGGACGACGAGGCGGCCCTCGGCCTCGGAGGCCCGTCCGCGGACCCGGAAGTCGCCGCCGGCGAAGATGTTGATGCCGTTGTCCCGGCCGCGCAGCACGCCGTCGCTGTTGACCGGCGGGTACGGGTCCGGGCAGCGGCCCGGAACGCAGGGACCCAGCCCGTCGGGCAGCGGCGCCCGGGCCGCCGCCACCGGCCGGTCGGCGCCGGGACCGGCGGCGACGGCCGTGGGGGCCGCGGCGGCCAGCACGGCGCCGACCGCGAGCCCGAGGGTCCAGTTCCTTGCTGCCATGACGCTCCGTCCGCTTCCCCTGCTGCCCGATGTGCCCTGGTGCGCGCTGTTGTGCTCCGATGCGCTCTGACAGGCTGGGGGCAGGGGTCGGCGGTGCGGTGCGCGGACACTCTCCGCTACGGCATTCCGATCACACGAATCACTCTTGTGGGGGGCTCGTGGGCCGTTCAGGCGAGGGCGGAGCCGGCCACCCAGTCCGCCCAGGACATGTTCCAGCCGCCGAGCCCGTTGTCCGCGGCGACCACCTTGTCCTGCGAGTTGACGACCTCGATCACGTCGCCGATCAGGGTCCGGTCGAAGAACCAGCCCGCCGGGGTGTCGGAGCCGCCGCCCTTGTCGTCGCGCAGGCCCACGCAGCCGTGGCTCACGTTGGTGCTGCCGAAGGTGTCGGGGCTGGACCAGTAGTTCCCGTGCAGGAAGGTCCCGGAGGAGGTCAGCCGCATGGCGTGGGGGACGTCGGGGATGTCGTACTCGCCGCCGAAGCCCACGGTCTGGCCGTTCATCCGGGTGACGTCGAAGAGCTCCATCACCACCATCTTCCCGTTGTAGGTGGTGGTCTTGGGCGCTCCGGCGCTGATCGGCACGGTCGACAGCAGTTCCCCGTCCCGGCGGACCTCCATGGTGTGGGCGGCCGCGTCCACGGTGGAGATCTGGGAGCGCCCGACGGTGAAGGTGACGGTCTTGGACTGGATCCCGTACGAGCCGGGCGCGCCCTCGACGTCGCGCAGGGCCATCCGCACGGTGACCTTGGTCCCGGGCTTCCAGTACTGCTTGGGCCGGAAGTCGAGGCGTTCCTTGCCGAACCAGTGGGCGGCGATCTCCACCGCCGGCTCCGCGGTGATCCGGATGGCGCGCTCCACGTCGGCGCGGCGTTCGATGGCGCGGCTGAACCTGAAGGAGACGATCATGCCGGTGCCGACGGTGGAGCGGTTCTCGGGCTTGAAGTAGCCGATGAACCGCTCTTCGGGGACGTAGGTGGTGAAGGTGGTGCGGCGGGCCTGGCGGCGGTTGTGCCCGTCGAGGGCGACGGCGTCCACGGTGTACCTGGCGGCGAGGGCGAGCCGGCCCGCCTGCGGGGTGGGACTCCAGCTGAGCCCGTCGGGGGCGATGGCGCCGGGGACCTCCTCCGCTTGCGCGTCCTCGACCTTGGTCACCACGACCCGTTCCAGCCGCCCTTCGGGCACGGTGACCGTCAGCCGCCCGTCGGCCGGGACGTCCTTGGCGTTGTCGTCGGGGGTGATGCGGATGGCCTCGTCCGGCGAGCGGACTCTGCCGGGGAGCTGGATCTCGACGGGCGACTTGCCGTCCTGGGTGCAGCCGGCCAGCCCGCCCAGCAGGCCCGCCCACACCGCCACGGCGGCCAGACCCGCCCCTGCCCGCCTCGTCAGAAGTGTCACGATCCCTCCAACGACCGGGCCCCTCCGGGGGAAACGTGAGCGCGGGCCACGTTCCGGGCAGAACTGTCCGGGCAGAACAGTGGGAAGGACCAGACGGGGGCGGGCCCGGGCCGGGACGCCGGGGCCAGACACTCCCCTTCCCCCGCCGGTACCGAGGAGCCGTGGAGGCGGGCAGTGTCGAGCGCAGCCGAGCAGGAGGCGGTGGAAGCCGTCAGCGACGTCGTCGCGGTGGTACGGAGCGGGCAGGCCGCGCCCGTACCGCACGTCGACGGCCAACCGGGCGGCCCACTGGGCCGTCAGCCGAACGGGCGGCCGGACGGCCGGACGAACGGCCAGGTCAATGGGCAGGCCGCACGGGCGCACACACGCCCGGCCCCGGCGGTGTGGCCGGGGTCCTCGCACCCTCTGGGGGCCCGCTTCCACCACGGTCCGGACGGGACCGCGGGCACGAACTTCGCCGTGTGGGCGCAGGGCGCGGAGGCGGTGGAGGTGTGCCTCTTCGACGAGGGCGGGGCCGAGACGGCTTGCGTGCTCACGGAGCTCACGCACGAGATCTGGCACGGTTTCGTGCCGGGCGTGCGCCCGGGGCAGCGGTACGGCTTCCGGGTGCACGGCCGCTGGGATCCCTGGACGGGGGTCCGGCACAATCCGGCGAAGCTGCTCCTGGACCCGTACGCACGGGCCGTCGACGGGGACTTCACGCTGCCGCCGGAGGTGTACGGGCACGTGCGGGACTGGCCGCAGCAGTACATCGCGGACACCGTGCGCGACGACCGGGACTCCGCTCCGTATGTGCCCAAGGGCGTGGTCGTGCACGATGACGACGACTGGGCGGACGACGTCCGGCCGAAGACCCCCTGGGCCGATTCGGTGATCTACGAGCTGCACGTGCGCGGTTTCACGATGCGCCATCCGGGTGTTCCCGAGGAGCTGCGCGGGACCTATGCGGGCCTGGCCCATCCGGCGGCGGTCGAGCACCTGGTGAAGCTGGGCGTGACGGCGGTCGAGCTGCTGCCGGTGCACCAGTTCGCGCATGAGGACCATCTGCTGCGCAAGGGGCTGCGCAACTACTGGGGCTACAACTCGGTGGGCTATTTCGCCCCGCACGCGGGGTACTCGTCGAGCGGTACGGCCGGGCAGCAGGTCGGCGAGTTCAAGCGGATGGTCCGGGCGCTGCACGCGGCCGGGATCGAGGTGATCCTCGACGTGGTCTACAACCACACGGCGGAGGCCGGTGAGCTGGGGCCCACGCTGTCGCTGCGTGGCTTCGACAACCGGGGCTACTACCGGCTCCAGTCCGACCAGCGGCGGTACGCCGACTACACGGGCTGCGGGAACACCCTGCACGCCGGGCGGCCGCACGTGCTGCGGCTCATCACGGACTCGCTGCGCTACTGGGTCACCGAGATGGGGGTGGACGGCTTCCGCTTCGACCTGGCGGCGGCGCTGGCCCGCTCGATGCACGACGTGGACATGCTGTCGCCGTTCCTGGCGGTGATCGCGCAGGACCCGGTGCTGCGGCGGGTGAAGCTGATCGCCGAGCCGTGGGACGTGGGTTCGGGCGGCTACCAGGTGGGGGCGTTCCCGCCGCTGTGGACGGAGTGGAACGACCGTTACCGGGACGCCGTGCGGGACTTCTGGCGGGGCGCGCTGCCCGACGTACGGGACCTCGGCTACCGGCTGTCGGGGTCGAGCGACCTGTACGCGTGGGGCGGGCGGCGCCCGTACGCCTCGGTGAACTTCGTGACCGCGCACGACGGTTTCACCCTGCGGGACCTGGTGTCCTACGAGCGCAAGCACAACGACGCGAACGGGGAGGCGGGCCGCGACGGGACCAACGACAACCGTTCGTGGAACTGCGGGACGGAGGGGGAGACGGACGACGCCGGCATCGGGGCGCTCCGGCGCCGGCAGCTGCGCAACCTGCTGACCACCCTGCTGCTGTCGACCGGGGTGCCGATGCTGGTGGCGGGCGACGAGTTCGGGCGCACGCAGGGCGGCAACAACAACGCCTACTGCCAGGACAACGAGACGGGGTGGGTGGACTGGTCGCTGCTGGAGGATCCGGCGTGGCAGTCGCTGTTCGCCCTGACGGCCCGGCTGATCTCGCTGCGCCACGCCCATCCGGTGCTGCGCCGGCGGGCGTTCTTCTCGGGGCGGCCGCAGGGCGCGGACGGGCTGCGGGACCTGGCCTGGTTCACGCCGGCGGGCGTGGAGATGACGGAGCGGGACTGGTACGCCCCGGCGGCAGCGCTGGGAATGTACCTGTCGGGGCGGGACATCCCGGGCCGTGACGAGCGGGGCCGGCAGGTGACGGACGACAGCTTCCTCGTGCTGCTGCACACCGGTGACCGGCCGGCGGCGTGGGTGCTGCCGGGGGCGCCGTGGGCCGAGGGGTACGAACTGGTCCTGGACACCTCTCTGGAGGAGCAGGCCGCCGTCCCGGGCACCCGGCACGGCGCCGGTGAGACCCTGACCGTGCCGGCCCGCTCGGTGCTGCTGCTGAGGGTCAGCGGGTCTCGACCGCCAGGAGCATCCGCTTGAGGAGCGCGGCGAGCGCGGCGCGGTCGGCGTCGTCGAGGGGCTCGATCATCCCGGCTTCGGCGATGCCGCGCCGGCGCATGGCCTCGGTCCACCGCCGGTGGCCCTCCCCGGTGAGCTCCACGTCGACCCGGCGGCGGTCGGCGGCGGCGCGCAGCCGGCGGACCAGGCCCGACTTCTCCAGGGTGTCGAGGCGGCCGGTCATCCCGGCCGGGGAGAGGAGCAGTTCGGCGGCGAGTTCGGCGGAGGGGGCCCGCCAGGGTGCGCCGCGGGAGGCGAGCCGGTGCATCGTGTCGAACTCGAAGGCCTGGAGCCCGGTCTCGGCGAGGGCCCGCTCCTTGGCGTGCGACACGTGCTTGGCGAGGAGCTGGATACGGGTGATGACGGCTTCGGTGGGCACGTCGAAGGGCACTTTGCCGGTCCACCGGGCGATGTGCCGGTCGACGGAGTCCGCGGGGTCCTCCACGGGTGCTGTTTCCGACGCCCGTGCCCGGCCCTCGGCCGCCTCTCTGCCCATGCCCGCATTATGTCCCGTTCCCCACCGAACTCCGGGCCAATATTTCGTTGACGAATGATTCGTCGGCGAAATAACGTGCCCGCATGATCACGCCGATACGGCGGCTGGTCGCCGGCCGCACCTTCGCCGCGTTCGCCTCCGCCCTCGTCCCCACCACCCTCACCCTGGCCCTGCTGCAGGCGGGCTCCGCCGGCGACCTGGGCCTCGTACTCTCCAGTGAGCTGCTTCCGATGCTGCTCCTGCTGCCCGTCGCCGGGGTGGCCGCCGACCGGTTCCGGGCGCGGCGGGTGGTGCTGGTGGCCGACCTGGTCCGGGCGGCGGCCCAGCTGGCGACCGGGGCCCTGCTCCTGACCGGGCTCGACGGCCGCGTGCCCGAGCTGGCCGCGCTCGCCGCCGTGACCGGAGCCGCGGTGGCCTTCGGCACGCCCGCCGTCCGCACGCTCGTCGCGGCCGCGGTTCCCGAGGAGGGCCGACTGCGGGTCAACGCCCGGCTCGGGGTGGCCACCGGGCTCGCGAACGTCGCGGCCCCGGCCGCCGCCGGATCGCTGGCGCTGACCGTGGGCGGGGGCTGGGCCTCCCTGCTCACCGCGGGGCTCTTCGTCCTCTCCGCGCTCACCCTCGGCGGCCTGCGCACCACCGCGGCCCCGCGGACCGCGCCGCGCGCCGCCTTCGGCGCGGAGCTGCGCGCGGGCTGGGCCGAGACCCGGCGCCATCCGTGGTTCCTCGCCAACGTGCTGGCCCACGGGGTCTGGCACCTGGCGGCCGGACTGCTCCTCACCCTCGGCCCGGTGATCGCCGCGGAGAGCCTGGGCGGCGAGGGCTCATGGGTGGTCGTCGCCCAGACCGGCACGGTCGGCATGCTCGCCGGGGTCTGGGCGGCGGGGCGCCTGCCGCTGCGCCGGCCGCTGTTCGGCGTGGCCTTCGGGGCGGCCGCCCAGGCCCTGCCCCTCACCGCCTTCGCGCTGCGCCTGCCCCTGCCCGCGACGGCGGCCGCGTTCGGCTGCGCCATGTTCGGCCTGGGGGTGCTGAGTCCGCTGTGGGAGACGGAGATGCAGCGCCGCATCCCGCTGGAGACCCTGGGCCGGGTCGGCTCCTTCGACACCCTCATCTCGTTCGCCGCGCGCCCGTTGGGGCTGGCGGTGGCCGCCCCGCTGGCCGCCGCCGTCGGGGCCACGGTTCCGCTGCTGGTCGCGGCCGCGCTCAGCGCGGCGGCGAACCTGTCCGTACTGCTGCTTCCGGACGTCCGCAGACATCCGGAACGGAACCGCTCAACTGTGCTGCGATGATGTGTTCGACATCGTCGCTGAGGGGAGCCGCTGCATGGGCAGAGTCGGGACCGCGCTGCGGGAACTGCGCGGGGCGCAGAAGTCGGCGAAGGGGGTGTCGCTCTATTCGCGGTTCGTGAACCGGCCCGCCGGGCGCTACCTGGCCGCCGGTTCGTACGCCCTCGGGCTCACCCCGAACCAGGTGACGCTGATCAGCGCCGCCTTCAGCTTCGCCGCGGTGGCCGCGGTCGCGCTGACCGGGCCCTCGTGGGCGTTGGGGCTCGCGGTGTGGGCCGCGCTCGCGGTCGGTTTCGCCTTCGACTCGGCCGACGGACAGCTGGCCCGGCTGCGCGGCGGCGGCAGCGCCGCCGGCGAGTGGCTGGACCACGTCGTGGACGCCGCGAAGCTCACGGCGCTCCACTCGTGCGTGCTGATCGCGTTCTACCGGTTCCCCGAGGAGTACGGCACGACGGCCGACGGCTGGCTCCTGGTGCCGCTCGGCTTCCAGTTCGCCGCCGTCGTCACCTTCTTCGGCGGCCTGCTGACCGAGAAGCTCAAGCCCGGGCCCGCTCCGGGAAGCCCCGCCGCCGCGCCGTCGACGCTGCGCGCGGTGGCGCTGCTGCCCGTGGACTACGGGGTGTTCTGCCTGGTCTTCCTGCTGCTCGGCGGCGGAAGGCTGTTCGCCTGGGCGTACGCCGGACTGGGCGTGGTCGCCGCGCTGTTCCTGCTGGCCTTCCTCGCCAAGTGGTTCCGGGAGCTCAGCGCCGTTCGCCGGTGACCTGCCCCGGCGCCGGGGCGGGTTCGGCGAGCGCGTCCAGCGCCCGGCGCAGCTGGGTGCTGGAGGTGTGGACGGTGTAGGGGAAGTAGACGACGTCGACGCCGTGGGCGGCGAAATCCTTCTCCAGCTTGTCCCCCTTGGGGGTGCCGCGCCAGTCGTCGCCCTTGAAGATGACGTCGAAGCGGACCTGCTTCCAGGTCTCCACCTTGTCCGGGACCGTCTCGACGAAGGCGGCGTCCACGTACTTGACGCTGCGCACGATCTCCAGGCGCTCGACGAGCGGGATCATCGGGCGGCGGCCCTTGGCGAGTTCGGCCATCTCGTCGGAGACCACTCCGGCGACCAGGTAGTCGCACTGACTCCGGGCGTGCCGAAGGATGTTGAGATGCCCGATATGGAACAGGTCGTAGGCGCCCGGCGCGTAGCCGACTCGATACGGTCGGCGCGCAGGCGCTCCAATGTCGGACATGTACCGCCCCGTCATCTCTTCATCCCCAGCGGCCACACCCCCCGGTGCAGCGGATTAGCAGACAATAGCGTGCACGTTCCGCATCACGCGGGTGAACGAATAGGGTGACGTGCGCATCATCCAGGGGAAGAGGGGACGCACGGTGTCCAGATCCGGTCAGCGGCGCATGCTGCTGGTTTCCACCAATTACGCTCCGGAGCACGCGGGCATCGGCCCGTATGCGACGCAGATCGCGGAGCACTGGGCGGATCTCGGCCACGAGACGCACGTCCTCGCCGGCATGCCGCACTACCCGGCGTGGTCGCTCGAGCCGGAGTACAAGGGGGCGCTCCAGCGCACGGAACAGCGCGCGGGAGTCACCGTGCACCGGCGTGCGCACACCGTGCCGCCCCGCCAGACCGCCGTGAAGCGGGCCCTGTTCGAAGGATCGATTCTCCTGCACGGCGCCGTGGCGCCGCCGCGGATGCCCAGGCCCGACGCGGTGCTCGCCCAGATGCCCAGCCTGGCCGGCGGCGTGCTCGCCGCCCGGCTCGCGGCGCGCTGGAAGGTCCCCTACGTCCCCGTGGTCCAGGACCTCATGGGCGCCGCCGCCGCGCAGAGCGGCATCAGTGGCGGCGACAAGGCGGCCGCGATCGCCGGCCGGGCCGAGGCATACGCCCTCAAGCGGGCCACCCTCGTCGGCGTCATCCACGAGACCTTCGTGGAACGGGTCGTCGGCATGGGCGTGGACCCCGGCCGGATCCGCCTGGTCCCCAACTGGTCCCACGTGCCCAGGCCGACCAGGCCGCGCGGCGAGACCCGCCGCCACCTGGGCTGGGGCCCCGGCGAGACCGTCGTCCTGCACTCCGGGAACATGGGCCTCAAGCAGGGACTCGAAGTCCTCGTGGGCGCCGCCAGGCTGGACCCGCAGGTCCGTTTCGTCCTGATGGGCGACGGCAGTCAGCGCTCCGCCCTCGCGGACCTCTCCGCGGACGTGCCGAATCTGGACATCATCCCCCCTGCCGCTGACGGCGAGTTCCCGGATATCCTCGCGGCGGCGGACGTACTCGCGGTCACACAGCACGCCGCCGTGCTGGACATGAGCGTCCCGTCGAAGCTGACCTCCTACTTCCAGACCGGCCGGCCCGTCGTCGCCTCCGTGGCGGCGGAGGGCGGGACCGCCCAGGAGGTGGAGCGCTCGGGCGCAGGGGTGCTCGTACCGCCGGAGGACCCCGAGGCCCTGCTGAAGGCCGTACGGGCCCTGGCGGAGGACCCCGAGGGCGCGGACGCACTGGGAGCGGCCGGACCCCGCCATGTGGCGGCCCACCTGAGCCGTGAAGCGGGCCTGGCCCGCATCGACGCACTGATGGACGAAGCACTTGGGGGAACCCGGCCGTGATCGAGACGAACCGCCCGGCAGCGGCACCGGCCGACGACGAACCCGACCTTCTCAGGGACCAGTTCCGGCAGCTCCTGCGCTACCGCAGGCTGATCGGCGGGGGGATCGCGGTCGGCCTGCTGGGCGGCGTCTACCTCGGCATATCCACCGCCGACACCTACGTCGCCACCGCGGACGTGGTGCTGCGCGCGCCCACCGACGACCCGTTCAACCCGAGCCTCGCCCCGGACAAGGCGATCAACATCGGCTCCGAACGCCAGGTCGCGCTCAGCTCCTCCATCGCCAACGAGGCGGCGAAGAAGCTCGGGGTGTCCGCCAAGGACTTCGCCGCCCTGCGCTCCGGCCTCCAGGTGACCAACCCGCCGCAGACGATGGTGCTGCGCTTCACCTACACCGCGGACTCCCCCAAGGAGGCCGCCAAGCGCGCCAACGCGATGACCGAGGCCTACCTGCTCAAGCGGCAGGAGTCCCTCGACGCCACCCGCGACAAGATGGTCAAGGGCTACAAGGACCAGCGCGACCCGATCGCCAAGCAGCTCGACGAGACGTCCAAGGAGATCGCCCGGATGCCCGCGGGCGCCGGACGCGACGCGGCCAGCTCAGCCAAGACCGACCTGCAGAGCGAGGTCGGCAGCTACAACACCAAGATCACCAAGCTCGAGGCCCTCGACATGACCCCGGGCCGCGTCACCAGCGCCGCGACCGCGCCCACCGCCACCGACGGCCCCGGCATCCTCATGTCCCTCGCGCTCGGCGCGGCCGTGGGCCTCGCGCTCGGCCTGCTGGCCGCCTGGGTCCGGCTGGTCTTCGACCCTGCTCCGCGCTCCGAGGGCGACGTGGCCCGCGCCCTGCGCGCCCCCGTACTGGGCTACCTGCCGCGGGACCGGACGGGCGGCGGACCGCTGCTCGCCGCCGGTGAGGCCGACCCACGGCTCGCCGAGGAGTACCGCTCGGTGGCCTTCCGCCTCGCCTACGACTCCCGCTTCGCCGACCGGCGCCGGCTCCTCGTCGTCGCGCCGCGCGGCAGCAGCGAGACCGCGGCCGCGGTGGCCGTCAACCTCGCCGCCTCCTTCGCGGAGACCGGCAAGGACGTCCTGCTCATCGAGGCCGACCTGCGCACCCCGGTGCTGGCCAGCCAGCTGCCGACCGACGCCGGCGGCCGCCCCCGCTGGAGCCAGGGCCAGGGCGGCGCGCCCGCGCCCGGCCGGCACTCCGACTCCGAGTGGCCCGACGGCCGCCAGCTCGTCGTGGACGCCGGCGAGTCCGGCTCCTTCGACCTCATCCCCGGCGACCGGGCGCGCAACGTGCCGCGTGCGCTGACCTCCGCCCGCGCCACCCGGCTGATCTCCGAGGCCGACGCCCCCAACTCCACCGTCGTCGTGCTGGCGCCGCCCGTGCTCTCGTACGCCGACGCCCTCGCCCTCGTCGACCGTGTCGACGGCGTCCTGGTCGTCAGCGACCCGCGCGCCATACACCGCACCGACCTCATCCGGATCCGCGAACTCATCAGCGGCGCCGGCGGCACCGTGCTCGGTGCGGTGCTGCACGCGCCGCTGCCGGGTGAGAAGCGTGGCAAGGGCAAGAGCGGCAAGGGCAAGGGCGGACCGGCCGCCGCCGGACCGGCGGCCCCCGCGAAGCCGGGGAACTCCGCGCCGCAGCCCCAGCCGATCCCCTACGAGGTGGCCGAGCCCGAGCAGCACATCCCCGGTGACGGCACCGACACCGTCGCGCTGCGCACCGTGCGCATGGGCCGCAGGTGAGCCGACGCGGCCTCGCCGCCGTCGCCTCGGTCCTGGACCAGGCCGCCTCCAGCGCCACCAACATCCTGGTGCTGGTGCTGGCCGCACGACTGTCGTCGGCCTCCGCCTTCGCCGATTTCTCCATGGTGTACGTGGCCTTCAGCGTGCTCCTCGGGCTGAACATGGCCTACGTCGGCCAGAGCCTCGTCCTGGAGAAGGGCGAGGGGCTCGCCGGGGCCTGCCGTTCGGCCGCCGGCTTCACGGCGGCCGTGTCGGCCGCCGCGGGCGCGCTGCTCGCCGCGGTGGGCCTGATGCTCCCCGGGGCCACCGGGCGGGCCTTCCTCGCGCTGGGCCTCGTCCTGCCGCTGGTGCTCCTCCAGGACGGGCTGCGCTACTGCTTCTCCGCGCTGCGGGCCCCCGAGCGGGCGCTGGCCGCGGACGCGCTGCGGCTGGTGTGCGTGGTCGCGGCGCTGGCCCTGCAGCCCGAAGGGGCCTCGGCCGGACGGCTGGTGCTGGCGTGGGGCCTCTCCGCGCTGCCGGCGCTGGGGCTCGGCCTGTGGCTGCTGCGGCCGTACGTACGCGGCTCCCGCACGGACCTGCGTCCGTACCTGCGGCGCGGTCATCTCGGGCAGCGGTTCGTGGTCGAGTTCGCGGTGGGCAACGGCTCCAGCCAGCTCGCCGTGCTGGGGCTCGGCGTCTTCGCCACACCGCTGGCCGTCGGTGCGCTGCGGGGTGCGACCACCCTGTTCGGGCCGCTGAACGTGCTGTTCAACTCGGCGAACGCGTTCGGGCCGCCGGTGCTCGGGCGGCTCGGCGGCAGGCGCGCCACGGTCCGGGCGACGGCGGCGCTGGGCCTGGTCCTCGCCGCGGTCGGCGCGGGCTGGGCGACCGCCCTGTACCTGCTGCCGGACCGGCTGGGCCGGGAACTGCTCGGCGACACCTGGGCGTCGGCGTCCGCACTGCTGCCGGCCACGGGGGCGCAGTACGCGGTGATGGGGCTGGGGACGTGTGCGCTGCTGACCCTGCGGGTGCTCGCCCCGAAGGCGACGCTCTCGCTGCAGGTGGTCTTCTCGCTGCTGTCCGTGGGGCTGCTGCTGGGCGGGTACGCGGTGTGGGGTGTGGCGGGCGCCGCGTGGGCCTTGGCGGCCGGCTCCGCGCTCAAGGCCCTGGCCGCCTGGTGGCGGGTGGCCCGTCTGTCGGCTGCCGTCCCGGCGCCGGCAGAACCCGCTCCGACGCCTGCGGCCTGACCCGCTGCGCGGAGCCTCTCCCCGCCCCGCCCTTTCTCCGTTTCCCGGGCTCTGCCCGGACCCGGTCCTCAAACGCCGGACGGGCTGAAAGCATCGGGCTCCGCCCGGACCCGCGCCTCGAACGCCGGACGGGCTGAAAGGGCTGCGCGTCAGCGGAGGGTGGTGGACTTGTCCGTGCGGTGGGTTGCGACCAGCGCGAGGCAGAGGGCGGCGATCGCCACGCGTCCGGACGCCTGGAGCAGCGGTCCGCGCAGCAGGATGAAGGAGTAGCCCGCGACCAGCGGGACGACCACCGAGATGAGGCTGCCCGGCGGTGACCGCCGCGTGGCCCGTTTCGCGTACCGCCGGTCGACCCGCGCGGCGGCGTAGCCCATGCCCAGCAGACCGGCTCCCATGCCCAGCGGCCCGAAGTCCAGCCACAGCTCCGCCCAGATCGGCGAGGAGAGGTTGGTGTTGACGGTGCCCATCCACTGGCCGACCATCACGCCGGTGTCCCTCGGCTTGCCCTCCCACACCGACCGCGGCACCGCGAAGAAGATCGATCCGGCCAGCTGGCGGCCGTAGAAGTGCCCGGGGCCCGACTCCGAGAAGGTGATGGTGTTCGCGAACATGCCGATCTGGTCGTAGTCCTTGAGCGCCATCGGCTCCAGGAAGGACGTGGTCTCGACCGGCCGGTAGTTCTTCTCGTCGTAGCGGAAGCGGTCCGCGAACGGGAAGATCAGGAGGGCGACGACCACCGCCATCGACAGCGCCACCCGGTACATCGCCGCGCTCACCGGGAAGACGGTGAACAGCAGCGCGAACATGACCGTCAGGAACCAGTACCGCGGGTTCGAGATCGGGTTGTTGACGACCAGGTTGAGTCCGGCGAGCGCCGCCCACGTGACGATGATCGACACCTTGCGGCGGGCGAACTTCGACGTGATCAGCCAGCGGGTGTAGAGGAGCAGCGAGAGCAGGGCCGGCACGGTGCCGAAGCCGCGCAGCAGGGCCTGGCCGGCCTGGCCGTCGCCGTTGGAGACGCCCGCCTCCTGGATGCCGGCGATGATCTCCTGACGGCTGGAGAAGAAGACCGCCGGGCCGCCCAGCTTCATGACGAAGGCGGCGCTGCACAGGAACGACAGGACCGTCAGCACCTGGAGCCGGCGCCGGTGCGCCATGACGGGCCGCGACGCCTTCTGCGAGCCGCCCGCGCGCCCGGCCGGCCGGTGCCGGGCCAGCAGCACGCCGACGTCGAAGGCCGTGCAGCCGAGCAGCACCAGCCCGATGGCGACGGTCAGGTCGGAACGCGGTCCGACGACCGGCGTCGGGACCTGGCCGAGGACGGCCTGTGCGAGCGGGGCCACGCCCATGGCCATGTAGACGAAGAGCCAGAACGAGCCCTGCAGGAGCTTGCGGCGGCTGGTGAGCACCATCGCCGAGAGCCGGGCGCCCGCGTACATGGTGAGCAGGAGCTGGAGCCAGAAGGCCGCGTCGCGGACGCCCGCGCCGGTCTGGACGGCGACGAAGAGCGGCAGGAAGACGGTGAATCCGAGGGCGAGCGGTACGGACAGCGCCCGGGAGAGCAGGGTGCGCGGGAGGGTCTCCCGGCCCCACGTGCTCTCGTCCTCGAAGGGGGACGGGACGACCGGCCGGGGGGGCGCTGCGGAGGGCTTGCGTATGTCCGTCGTCACTGCCGCCCCCACCCGATGTGCCTGGTCCGCGCGCAGTCTAGTCTGAGCGGGCCGCGCCCGGGGAGGCCGCGGCCGAGAGCACGATGGGGGCATCTGTTGCGTGATCTTCCTTCCTTCACGCTGGCCGGGTACGACAAGGGGCGCGGACTGCTGACGCAGGCGCTCTGGTTCGCCGTGATGAACACGGTGTTCATGGCCTGGTTCTGTCCGGCCCGGCTGCGCGTCTCGCTGCTGCGGGCCTTCGGGGCGAAGATCGGCGAGGGGGTGCTGATCCGGCACAAGGTCCGTGTGCTGTGGCCGTGGAAGCTCACCGTCGGGGACCACGCGTGGATCGGCGAGGGTGTCTGGGTGCTCAACCTGGAGCCGGTGACCATCGGTTCGCACGTGTGCCTCTCGCAGGAAGCCATGCTGTGCACCGGCTCGCACGACCACCGGGCCGCCGACTTCCGCTACCGCAACGCGCCGATCACCGTCGAGGACGGCGCCTGGGTGGCGGTACGGGCGACCGTGCTGGCCGGGGTGACCGTCGGCCGGTGCGCCGTCGCGGGCGCGGGGGCCGTGGTCCACCAGGACCTGCCGGAACTGACGCTGCAGACCCAGGACGGGCGGCGCCGCCCGGTGGAGGAGCCCAAGTGAGTGCCGCGATGAGAGTCCTGCACGCCGTCACCCTGCACTCCCCCTCGCACGCCTTCGGCGGCCCGGTGCGGGTCGCGCTGAACCTGTCGAAGGGGCTGCGGGCCCGCGGCCACGAGGCGCGGCTGCTGGCGCTGGGCGACGGCTTCGAGAAGTGGCCCACCGCCGTGGAGGGCGTGCCGGCGAAGCTGTTCCCGGCCCGCCGGCTGCTCCCCCTCGGCTTCAGCGGCATGACCTCGCCGGCGCTGGTGGCCTCGGCCGGCCGCCTGGTGCGCGACGCCGACGTGGTCCATGTCCACCTGGCGCGCGACCTGGTGACCCTGCCGGTGGCGCTGGCGGCGCTGCGCGCGGGCAAGCCGCTGGTGCTCCAGACCCACGGGATGGTGGACCCGAGCGAGAAGCTCCTGGCGAAGGTGCTGGACGCGGTGGCGGTACGCCGGCTGCTGCGCGGCGCGGACACCGTGCTGTACCTGACCCCGCACGAGCGGGAGGGTCTGGACGCGGTGGTCGGCGCGCCGCTGGCGAACACGGTCCGGCTGGTCAACGGGACCCCGGCGCAGGAGGAGCGGCCCGCGCCGCAGGGGGCGCCGCGCATCCTGTACTCCGCGCGCCTGCAGGCCCGTAAGCGGCCGGTGGACTTCGTGGACGCCGCCCCGGCGGTCCTCGCGGAGCATCCGGACGCGCACTTCGTGGTCGCGGGTCCGGACGAGGGCGAACTGGGGGCCGTACGCGCCCGGATCGGGTCGCTGGGTCTGACGGACCGGTTCACGGTCCCCGGGGCGCTGTCCGGCGAGCAGGTGCTCGCGGAACTGCGCCGGGCCCACGTCTACGTCCTGCCCTCGGTGGACGAGCCGTTCCCGATGTCCGTCCTGGAGGCCCTCGCGGTGGGCGTGCCGTCGGTGGTGACCCACTCCAACGGCCTGGCCCGGGACATCGCCCGGGCGGGAGCCGGCCGCGCGATCGAGCCCGGCCCGGAGGGTGTGGCCGCCGCGGTCCTGGACCTGCTGGACCCGGCGGCGAACCGCGGGGCCTCGCTGGCGGCGCGTGAGCTGGCCGACGGGTCGTTCTCCATGGACGCGGTCCTCGACACGCTGCTGCCGGTGTACGGGGCCGCGCTGCGCAGCTGAGGCCCCGCGTCAGATGACGTCCCGGCGGTGCTCCTCCACCACGGGGATCGCGCCGGTGGCCCGGCGCCGCTTGTAGATGCTGGTGTAGACGGCGAGGCCGATCCCGCCCACCGCCATCATGATCAGGCCGACCAGGTCGAGGTTGACGCTCTCCATCTCCCAGTCGCTGGCGAAGGTGAGGATGGCGCCCACCACGATCAGGCCTATGCATCCGCCGATGCCCATGGGTCCGCCTTCCGGTGTGGTGACTGTGTCCGCGCGGCTACCCGGCGATCGGGTACGAAAACGCCCCGCAGGGCCGGAAGTCCGGTCCTGCGGGGCGTTTCGCGACTGCGGCGGTGCGGCGGTGCGGTGGTACGCCGCTGTTACGCGGGGATGGTCACGCGGGGATCCAGGCGTAGCAGCCGGAGGAGTTGAACTCCGCGGTGTTGGCCGGGATGGTGGCCGTGACCTTGTCGCCGGCCTTGGGCGGGGTCTCGGGGCCCGAGGCGAGGACGGAACCGTCCTTGCCCTTGGCCTCCCAGGTGCAGTTCGTGGCCTGGGTCAGCGCGCGGTAGTTGCCGGCCGCGGGAGAGGTGCGGGGCCCCTCGGGGAAGCCCTTCTCCGCCGCGGCGAGGATCGGCTTCTGGTCCGGGCACAGGTGCGTGATCGCGTCCTTGGCGCCCTGGATCTCACCGGTGATGACGGCGCCGGTCGCCGCGTCCTTGTCGCGCTTGGCGGTGCGCGCCACCCGCTGGCAGGCCTCCTGGCCGGTCTGCAGGACGGCCGCCGGGTCCATCTTCTCCGGGACCCGGCCGCTCAGGTACTTCTTCTCCTCCGCCGTGAAACTGCCCGTCTTCGGGGTCAGCTTGGCGTCGGGCAGGACGGGGCCGGTCGGCTTCGCGTCGGGGGCGGGTGCCGACGGGGCCGGGGTGTCCGCCGGATCGGGGGCCGCCGACGAGGCCGGGGGCTTCGGCTTCGCCTGGGCGTCGGCCTCGTCCCCGCCCGAACTGCAGGCGGTCAGCGTCAGGGCGGCGGCGAGCAGGACAGCGGCCGCTGCGGAGCGTCGGTACATCGGGTGGCTCCCGTACTCAAGGGGGTGTGCGGTGGACCGGGGCCGGATCAAGCGGTCCGGCCGTGATCCGTGTGCCCACCCCCGAGGGGGTGTGCACAGGAATGCGGGGCCCGGCCACGCAGCCGGGCCCCGCATTGGCGTCAGGCGGTGCTTCGTACTACTTGGCGCCGAAGGTCAGCACCAGCTGCGGAGTGCCCTCCGCGGCCGTGGACTCCGAGGCCCAGAGCCACAGCGGGTCGCTGCCGTTGCTCGTCAGGCCCAGGCTGTAGCTGCTGCCCAGGACCGCGGTGACCGCGGCGGTGTCCAGTTCGACGTTGTGCACGGCCGAGCCGTCCGGCACGCCCGCGATGCTGCCGAGCGGGGTGGCGCCGAGGGCCGGCTTGGTGTTGAACGACGTGCTCGCGCCGCTCCAGGTACCGGTGACCGGGACCACGGAGACGGTGTCGGCGGTACCGGCGCTCGCCTGGGTGCTCGTCTTGAACTGCAGCGCGGCGGACTTCAGGACCTGGCCGGCCGGGGCGGCCGGCAGGTCGAAGCGCATGTACGCCTGGTACAGCGAGCCGCTGCCGCGGACGGCGAGCGAGGTGGCGGTGCCGTAGGTGGTGCTGGGGGCGCCCTGGTTGATGTAGGTGTCCTCGGTCGTCTTGACCGTGGAGACCGTGTCGGTGGGAGCCTTGGCCAGATCGAAGTGGTTCTTGACCTGGGCCTGGGTGAGCGTCGTCGGGTAGACGGCGGTCTCGTCGAGCTGACCGGCGAAGAAGTTGCTCGTCGGACGGGTCGGCCAGCCGGAGAGGTTGTCACCGCCGGCGTGCCAGTAGCCCGCGTAGTTGCTGGTGCTGGTGGCGTTCAGGGTGCCCTTGCTCTGGCCGTCCACGTACAGCGTGATGCCGCCGGGGCCCTGGGTGCCGACCACGTGGTGCCACTTGTTGTCGTTGTACGTCTCGAACAGGCCGGTGGAGACCGTCCGGGTCGAGCCGTTGTAGACGCCGAACACCAGGCGACCGGTGTTCGTCATGTAGATGTGGCGGTCGTTCGAGCCGCTGTTGCGCGTGGTGTTGTTGCCGAAGCCGATCAGCTTGCCACCGCGCGTGGTGTTGGTCTTGAACCAGGTCTCGATGGTGAAGGTGTTGCCGACCGTCTGGCGGCGGTCGCTGTGCACCTTCTGGCTGGTCCCGTTGAAGCCCATCGCCGTGCTGCCGGGGACGGCACCGGGCGACTGCTTCAGGGCGGGGGCGTTGACCTGGACACCGCTGCGGTTGCCGGACACCGAGGTGTCGGCGACGTAGGGGCTGACCGAGTCGTCGTAGCGCCAGTACAGCTCGGCGCCGTCGGTGCGGACCTGGTTCGGGTAGGACTGGACCGAGGTCGGGACGGTCACCGAGGTGGTGGCCGACAGCGCGCTGGTGTTGCCGGCGGCGTCGGTCGCGGTCACCCGGTAGGTGTACGACTGTCCGGCCTTGACCGTGGTGTCGTTCCAGGAGGCCTGCGGGCGCTCCCACTCCAGCGAGCTCGCGGTGACGGTGGCGGCCGGGGTGGCCGAGCCGTTGCGGTAGATGCGGTACGTCAGCTTGCTGTCGTCCGCGTCGTAGCTGGTCCGCCAGCGGACCTGGGCCTCGCCGGGCTTGACGCTGGAGGCGCTGACCACCGGGGCGGTCGGGGCGCCGACGTCGCCGGTGGAGGAGAAGCGGGTCAGAGCCTGCTGGGCCTTGCCGTTGATGAGGGTGAACTCACCGCCGACCCACATGTACTTCACGTCGTTCTTCTCGGCCACGGCCATCACGCGCGGGCCGATGCCCTCGCCGAGACCGTCGTTGGCCGTGGGGTGCCAGCCGAGCTTGGCCGGGCCGCGTACGAACCCGTCCACGGGCGCGGGGGCGGCACCTTCGTGGTTGGTCGGCTGGGCCAGCAGGAAGTGCCGCTTGCCGTCGGGGAACTCCTGCTCGGTGGAGCAGTCGTGCGCGTGCGAGGAGCTGTAGAGGACGCCCTCGTACGGCAGGACGAACTGCGTGGCGCCGAGGCAGCGGTCGCGCCACTTCTCGGTGAAGTCGCTCAGGCGCAGGCCGATGCGGCCGTCGAAGACACCGCCGCCGGAGCCCTCGTTGCCCGTGTAGAAGCCGGTGTCGTCGGTGGAGATGTCCTTGACGACCGAGTTCGACGGGATGTTGGTGTAGGTCTTCTTCACGGCGCCGGACGTGGCGTCGACGACCGCCAGCGCGTGGCTGCTGGCGTTGTTGACCGTGAAGAAGTCGCCGCCGAGCAGCACGTTCTTGCCGTCGGGGGTGACCTCGACGGCGCGGCCCGGCTCGTCGACGTTGGCGACGAAGGGCTTGAGCGCACCGGAGGCGGCGTCCACGGCGGCGAACCGCTCGCGGGTCTGGCCCTCGACGGTGGTGAAGTCACCGGCCACGTACAGGGTGTCGTCCGTGACGGCGAGTCCGCGCACAGTGGCGGGGAAGCCGGGGTGGAAGGCGGCCTTGGGGGTGCAGCTCGCGATGTCGATGGCCGCGACACTGGAGACCGGGGTGCCGTTGACGGCCCCGAAGTAGCCACCCGCGTAGAGGGTCTTCTTGTCCTTCGAGACGACCAGCGTGCGCACCGTCGCGGTGCCGTCGCCGACGGTGAAGGCCAGCTTGCAGGAGGTGGGGTTGCCCGTCGCGGCGTCGAGCGCGACGAAGTTCACGGCCTCCTGCTGGGCACCCGCCACACCCTCGGGCGGGCGGACGGCGGAGAAGGTGCCGCCGGCGAAGACGGTGCCTTCGGCCTGGGCCATCGCCCAGACGATGCCGTCCGGCTGCCACGTCGGCAGTTCGTCGGCGGTGAATGCCACTGGAGCCGTGATGGCGGACGCCTGCGGCATCAGCACCAGGCCTATACCGGTGCCCGCACCGGCCAGTGACAGTACGAGGGCGGCAGTCAGCCCTCTTGATCTACGCATGAGCCCCCCAGGGCAATCGCCCGGTTTGATGGCTGGAACTATCCGAACAGCCATATGTATCTGGCGCAGACTAGGGCTCACGCGGGGGCCTGGTCACCTCCCTTGACCCATTGCATACCAACTTGGAATCAAAGGTTCAGCGTGGAGGGTGCACTAGGGACATACGGCACGTTTGCACCGGTCACCCTGGCGTGGAACCGCCCGCGTGACCGGAACACGGCAAATCGTAGGGGAAATATAAGCCCTCAGCGGTCGATACGGACCGTCACACCCGCCAGTTGGTCCTCGACTTGGCGAATGTCGGCGTCCACCATGATCTGAGCAAGTTCGGCCACCAGGACCGACGGCTTCCAGCCAAGCAGCTCCTGGGCCTTGGAAGCGTCGCCGATGAGGGCGTCGACCTCGCTGGGGCGCTCGTACTTGGCGTCGTAGCGCACGTGCTCGGTCCAGTCGAGACCGGCGTGCGAGAAGGACGACTCGACGAACTCGCGGACGGTGGCGGCCACACCGGTGGCGACGACGTAGTCGGTGGGCTCGTCCTGCTGCAGCATCCGCCACATGGCGTCGACGTACTCGGGGGCGTAGCCCCAGTCGCGGACGGCGTCGAGGTTGCCGAGGTAGAGGTGGTCCTGCAGACCGGCCTTGATACGGGCGACCGCGCGGGTGATCTTGCGGGTCACGAAGGTCTCGCCGCGGCGCGGGGACTCGTGGTTGAAGAGGATGCCGTTGACGGCGAACATGTCGTACGCCTCGCGGTAGTTCACCGTGGTCCAGTACGCGAAGACCTTCGCGGCGCCGTAGGGGCTGCGCGGGTGGAACGGGGTCTGCTCGTTCTGCGGCGGCGGGGTGGATCCGAACATCTCCGAGGACGAGGCCTGGTAGATGCGGGTGTCGACGCCGCTGGCCCGGATGGCCTCCAGCAGCCGCAGCGCGCCGAGGCCGGTCACGTCGCCCGTGTAGAGCGGGGCGTCGAAGGAGACGCGGACGTGGGACTGGGCGCCGAGGTTGTAGACCTCGTCGGGGCGTATGTCGCGGAGCAGGTTCACCAGCGCGACGCCGTCGGAGAGGTCGGCGTGGTGCAGGACGAAGGACCGGTTGGCCGTCTGCGGGTCCTGGTAGATGTGGTCGACCCGCTCCGTGTTGAAGCTGGAGGACCGCCGCACGAGACCGTGCACCGTGTAGCCCTTGGAGAGCAGGAGCTCGGCGAGGTACGAGCCGTCCTGTCCGGTGACTCCGGTGATCAGTGCGGTCTTGCCCATGGGGTCCCCTTGTTGGTGGTTGCTGTGTGTCGTTGTGTTGCGTCGCCTCGCGGCGGGTGCGCAGCGGGCCCTGCGGAGGCGGCGCACCGAGTGGTCGGGCCGCGGTCGGGCGGCTGGATGCGTACCGTACACGGCTGTTCGCCGGCGCCCCCTGCGGGGCGTCCGCCGCTCTGTGCTCCGGACGCCGCCCGATACGCCCCCGGTTCCGAAGCCGACTGCCGCCCCGGCGCGGCCGGTGGCCGTGTACCGCCCGCCGGGCGGCGCCGGCTCTCCCCGGGCCCGGCCGACGGAGGGCGCCGGGCGCGGACCGGACCCCAGGGCCGGGGCCCCGCGGCCGGGGCGCCGGCCGCGGACCACTGCGCCCCCCGCGGGAGCGGACTGGCATCATCGGCGGTATGACAAGTTCGCAGCCGCTCCTCCCCCCGAACGCCCGCGTCTTCGTCGCGGGCCACCGCGGCCTCGTGGGGTCCGCGGTCGCCCGGCGGCTCACCGCCGACGGCCATGAGGTGCTCACCCGGGGCCGGGCCGACCTCGACCTGCGCGACGCCGCCGCCACCGGTGCGTACCTGAAGGACGTCCGTCCGGACGCCGTCGTGCTGGCCGCCGCCAAGGTCGGCGGCATCATGGCCAACAGCACGTACCCGGTGCAGTTCCTGGAGGAGAACCTGCAGATCCAGCTCAGCGTGATCGGCGGCGCCCACGCCGCCGGTGTGGGCCGGCTGCTGTTCCTCGGATCGTCCTGCATCTACCCGAAGCTCGCGCCGCAGCCGATTCACGAGGACGCCCTGCTGACCGGCCCGCTGGAGCCGACCAACGAGGCCTACGCCCTCGCGAAGATCGCCGGCATCGTCCAGGTGCAGTCGTACCGCAAGCAGTACGGGGCCTCGTACATCTCGGCGATGCCGACGAATCTCTACGGGCCCGGTGACAACTTCGACCTGGAGACCTCGCACGTCCTGCCCGCGCTCATCCGGCGCTTCCACGAGGCCGCCGCCGAGGGCCGCGAGGAGGTCACCCTGTGGGGATCCGGCACCCCCCGGCGGGAGTTCCTGCATGTGGACGACCTGGCCGCGGCCTGCGCCGTGCTGCTGGAGAGCTACGACGGCGACGAGCCCGTCAACATCGGCTGCGGCGAGGACCTCACCATCCGCGAACTGGCCGAGACGGTCGCCGAGGTGACCGGCTTCCGGGGCCGGCTCGCGTGGGACACCTCCAAGCCGGACGGGACGCCCCGCAAGCTGCTGGACGTCGGCCGCCTGACCTCGCTCGGCTGGAAGCCCGGCATCCCGCTGCGGGACGGCATCGCCTCCACGTACAAGTGGTGGCGCGAGCAGAGCTGATCGCACCGGCGGCCTCGGCCCCTCAGTAGGCTCCGCGACCGTCGACGACGGCGCGGAGCGTACGGCCCATCACGTCGACGTCACTGGTGAAGGACCAGTTGTCGACGTACTGCAGGTCCAGCTGGATCGTCTCGTCCCAGGACAGGTCCGACCTGCCGCTGATCTGCCACAGTCCCGTCATCCCGGGCCGCACGGTGAGCCGGCGCAGCTCGACCTCGTCGTACTGGGCCACCTCCTCCGGCAGCGGCGGGCGCGGGCCGACCAGCGACATGTCGCCGATGAGCACGTTGACGAGCTGCGGCAGCTCGTCCAGGGACGTACGGCGCAGGAGCCGGCCCACCCGGGTCACCCGGGGGTCGCGCCGCATCTTGAACATCAGGCCGTCGTTCTCGTTGGACCCGGCCAGTTCGGCCTTGCGGGCGTCGGCGTCCACCACCATCGTGCGGAACTTCCACATGACGAAGGGCACCCCGTCGCGGCCGATGCGCCGCTGCCGGTAAAAGGCCGGGCCGCGCGAGCCGAAGCGGATCGCGAGGACGATCCCGAGGAAGAACGGGGAAAGCAGCAGCAGGCCGGCCGCGGCACCCACCCGGTCCAGCACCGACTTGAGCAGCGTCTGCACGCCGCGGCTGACCGGCGGCGCGACGCGCAGCACGGCGAGTCCGCCCGCGGAGAGGGTCTCCAGACGCTTGACGGAGACCTCCACCAGGCCCGGGAAGACGGCGAGTTCGAGGCCGGCGTCGTGCAGGGCCCAGGCGACGCGGCGCAGCCGTTCCCCCGTGATGCGCACGCCGGGGGCGACCAGCACCAGGTCGGCGTGGTGGCTGAGGACCGCGCCGAGCACGGCCGCGGAGTCGACACCGGGGGCCTCGGGCGCGTCGGCGTCGAGCCGGGCCGCCACGGGGACCCCGCTGGCGAGCGGACCGGTGCCGACCGGGACGACACCGACGACGACGTACGGGTGGTCGGTTCGGGCGGCGAGGTGCGCGATGACGTCCTCGGCCGCGTCGGGCTCCCCTATCACCAGTACGCGGCTCACGGCCTGGGCCTCGCGGCGGGCGGCCGAGAGGTGGCGGTAGGTCAGCTTGTGGCAGGCGACGGTGATCAGGAGCGCGGGCAGCAGCGCCCCGAGGGCGGACAGCCGGGGCGTGTCCTCCTCCGTCACCACGCGCGCCACGGCCAGGACACCGATCAGAATCAGCCAGTCGTGGAGGACCGGAAGCACTCCGCGGGACTCACCGAGCGCCCGGGTGGCGTACCGGCGCCGCAGCGCCTGGATGCCGGTCCACGCCACGGCGGCGGCCAGCGCGCAGTAGACGGGCCGGACCTGCTGGGCGGCGTCGAAGACGAGCCCCACGGGGACGGCCGCGCCGAAGAAGTCGGCGGCTATCGCGGCCGGACGGTACCAGCGGGCCTTGTCCCCGATGCGCCGCGCGGGCACCAGGGTTTCATGGGCCGCCCTGGCCACTCGTTGCGCAGGAAAATGAACATGCCTCATGGGCCCCCCTGGCACGTGGTCTATGTCAGTGGCAAGTGTCCATGGCTTCCCCTGGCGATGAACATCTGCCGCACCGGCAAACAGTACGACAAACACCCGTACGGTAAACGCCGTTTCGGTCAACCCAGTCCCATGTTGCGCAAGTGTTAGCAACCGGTAGCAGGCGTTCCGCATCCCGAAGACCCTGCGTGCACACGAAGGTGAATGGTCCGGATACCGGATACGTATCTTCGGACAACGAACCGTTTCCGGCCAACCTTTTGACGCGGCCCTGACATTCGGCGCGCCAAGTGGCAACCTTCGACCGTTCATCGCACCGCACCTGCTCTGCCCGGAGGCCCACCCAGCCATCCGGAACCCCCCTTGCAGAAGGAGTCTGCGTTGAGGTCCACCCCCCAGAGGCGTGCCACCGCGGCGGGCGCGCTCGTTGCCGCGGCAGCCCTGCTCGCCGTAGGTATACAGACCGGAACCGCCACCGCCGACGCCACCGCGTCACAGGCACCCAAGGCCGCCCAGTCCAACCCGGGCGCGGCCAACCGCGTACTCAGCGCATCGGAGCGTGCGACGCTCCTCGCCGAGGCGAACTCGACCACCGCGCAGGCGGCCAAGGCGCTCGGCCTCGGCAGTGGCGAGAAGCTCGTCGTGCGTGACGTCGTCCAGGATGCGGACGGCACCACGCACACCACGTACGAGCGGACCTACGACGGCCTGCCCGTCCTCGGCGGCGACCTCACCGTTCACGCCAAGAACGGCGTCACCAAGAGCGTGACGAAGGCCACCCACCACGAGATCAAGGTCGCGACCACCGAGGCCTCGGTCACCCCGGCGGCCGCCGAGAGCCAGGCGGTCTCCGCCGCCAACGCCGAGGGCTCCAAGGAGGCCAAGGCCTCCAAGAACGCCCGCAAGGTGATCTGGGCGGCCGAGGGCGCTCCGCGGCTGGCGTTCGAGACGGTCGTCGGCGGACTCCAGCACGACGGCACGCCGAACGAGCTGCACGTGGTGACCGACGCCAGGACCGGCGCCAAGATCACCGAGTGGCAGGCCGTCGAGACCGGCACCGGCAACACGATGTACAGCGGCCAGGTGACCCTGGGCACCACGCAGTCGGGCAGCACCTGGAACCTGACCGACGCCGCGCGCGGCAGCCACAAGACCTACAACCTCAACCGCGGCACGTCGGGGACCGGCACGCTCTTCTCCGGCCCGGACGACATCTGGGGCAACAACCTGCCGTCCAACCTGGAGACGGCCGGCGCCGACGCGCACTACGGCGCCGCGGTCACGTGGGACTACTTCAAGAACGTGCACGGCCGCAACGGCCTGCGCAACGACGGCGTCGCCCCGTACAGCCGGGTCCACTACGGCAACAACTACGTGAACGCCTTCTGGCAGGACTCCTGCTTCTGCATGACCTACGGCGACGGTGACGGCAACGCCAAGCCGCTCACCTCCACCGACGTGGCCGCGCACGAGATGACCCACGGCCTGACCTCGGTCACCGGCAACATGACCTACAGCGGTGAGCCCGGCGGCCTGAACGAGGCCACCTCCGACATCATGGCGGCGGCGGTCGAGTTCTACGCCGACAACCCGCAGGACGTCGGCGACTACCTGGTCGGCGAGAAGATCGACATCCGCGGCAACGGCACCCCGCTGCGTTACATGGACAAGCCCAGCAAGGACGGCTCGTCCAAGGACGCCTGGTACTCGGGCATCGGCTCGATCGACGTCCACTACTCCTCGGGCCCGGCCAACCACTGGTACTACCTGGCCTCCGAGGGCTCCGGCGCCAAGGTCGTCAACGGCGTGAGCTACGACTCGCCGACCTCCGACGGCCTCCCGGTCACCGCGATCGGCCGCGACGCCGCCTCGAAGATCTGGTTCCGCGCGCTGACCACCGGTCTGTTCAAGTCGAACACCAACTACGCGGCCGCCCGTACGGCGACCCTGCAGGCGGCGGCCGACCTGTACGGCGCCGGCTCGACCACCTACAACAACGCGGCGAACGCCTGGGCGGCCATCAACGTCGGCCCGCGCATCGTGAGCGGCGTCTCGGTCACCCCGATCGCCAACCAGAACACCCAGATCAACACCGCGGTGAGCCTGCAGGTCCAGGCCACCAGCACCAACCCGGGTGCGCTGAGCTACGCGGCGACCGGCCTGCCGGCCGGCCTGTCGATCAACGCCTCCACCGGCCTCATCTCCGGTACGGCCACCACCGCGGGCACGTCCAACGTGACCGTCACCGTGACGGACTCGCAGAGCAAGACCGGCACCGCGTCCTTCACCTGGACCGTCGGCAGCGGCGAGCAGAACGTCTTCGAGAACACGGCCGACTACCAGATCAGGGACAACTCCACGGTCGAGTCCCCGATCAACGTGACCCGGTCGGGCAACGCCCCGAGCACGCTGAAGGTGGACGTGAACATCGTCCACACCTACGTCGGTGACCTGGTGGTCGACCTGGTCGCCCCCGACGGCAGCGTGTACAACCTGCGCAACCGCTCCGGCGGCAGCGCGGACAACATCGTCCAGACCTTCACCGTGAACGCCTCGTCCGAGGTCGCGAACGGCAGCTGGAAGCTCCGCGTCCGCGACGCCGCCAGCCTGGACACCGGCTACATCAACAGCTGGAAGCTCACCTTCTGACCCTCCGGGGCATGAGCCACAGCTGAGCCGCAGATGACACGGGGCCGCCCGGGAGAAGACCTCCCCGGGCGGCCCTGTCCCATGAGGGGCGGGCGGCGGTCGGCCGCCGCCCGCTCTCCCCCGCTCACGCCCGCATCGGCGTCAGCGGCGACACGTCAGCGCAGCAGCACCCCGCCCCCGGTGTCCGTGCCCGCCGGAACCGCGACCAGGCCCAGTTCGGCCGGGGTCGCCAGCAGCGGATGCGTCGGCAGGATGCGGACCGTGTAGCCGAAGGGCCCGGTGCGGTCGAGGGCGAGCGGGCCCTCATACACCCAGCGGCCGTCCATGTCGGGGCCGGCGGCCGGCTTGAGCGGGAAGGTCCGCCCGTCCCGGATCACGTCCTGCGGGTCCACCCGGCCCGCGACCGCCTGGACCTCCACGTCCTCGGGCGCCAGCGTGTCCAGCGACACCTGCACCCGCAGCGTCAGGGTGGCCCCGAGTTCCGCCGTGCCGTTCACCGGAGCCGCGGCCAGCGCCTCCACGTGCTCGACGCCCACCCGCGGCCACGACGCCCGGACCCGGCCCTTCCACCAGGCGAGGTCCCGCGCCGCGTCGGCGGTCAGGGAGCGGTGGGCGAGCGCGGCCGGCGCGTACAGCCGCTCCACGTACTCACGCACCATCCGCCCGGCGAGGACCTTCGGCCCCAGCGACACGAGCGTGCGCCGGACCATCTCGATCCACCGCACGGGGAGCCCGGCGCGCCCGGCCCGGTCGTAGAACCGCGGCGCGACCCGGCCCTCGATCAACTCGTAGAGGGCGCTCGCCTCCAGGTGGTCCCGGCGGTCCTCGTCCGCGCCGAGCCCGTCGGCGGTCGGGATGGCCCAGCCGAAGTCCGGCTCGAACCACTCGTCCCACCACCCGTCCAGAACCGACAGGTTGAGACAGCCGTTCAGCGCGGCCTTCATCCCGCTGGTGCCGCACGCCTCCAGCGGGCGCAGCGGGTTGTTCAGCCAGACATCGCAGCCCGGGTAGAGCTTCTGCGCCATGGCCATGCCGTAGTCGGGCAGGAAGACGATCCGGTGCCGCACCCGCGGGTCGTCCGCGAAGCGCACCAGCTCCTGCACGAGCCGCTTGCCTCCGTCGTCGGCCGGGTGCGCCTTGCCCGCGACGACGATCTGCACCGGCCGTTCCGGGTCCAGCAGCAGCCTGCGCAGCCGGTCCGGGTCGCGCAGCATCAGGGTCAGCCGCTTGTACGAGGGCACGCGCCGGGCGAAGCCGATGGTCAGCACGTCGGGGTCGAGTACGGAGTCCACCCAGCCCAGTTCGGCGGCGGCGGCCCCGCGCTGGAGCCACGAGGCCCGCAGCCGGTCCCGTACCTCCTGCACCAGCTGCTCGCGCAGCACCCGGCGCAGGTCCCACACGTCCTGGTCGGGGATGTCGGCGACGGCGTCCCAGCGCCGGGAGCCGCCGACCGACAGGGCGTCCTCGGTACGGCCCGGGCCGATCTGGCGGGCGCCGAGCCGGACGACCTCGGGGGCCACCCAGGTCGGGGCGTGGACCCCGTTGGTCACGGAGGTGATGGGCACGTCGGCCGGGTCGAAGCCGGGCCACAGGCCGGCGAACATCTCCCGGCTGACCGCGCCGTGCAGGGTGGACACGCCGTTGGCCCGCTGGGCCAGCCGCAGCCCCATCACCGCCATGTTGAACACGCCGGGGTCGCCGCCGGGGAAGGACTCGGCGCCCAGTTCCAGGATCCGTTCGACCGGTACGCCGGCCAGTTCCCCGCCGTCGCCGAAGTGCCGGGCGACCAGGCTCCGCTCGAAGCGGTCGATCCCGGCCGGGACGGGGGTGTGCGTGGTGAACACGGTCCCGGCGCGCACCGCCTCGACGGCGGCGTCGAAGCCGAGGCCCTGCTCCCGTTCCAGTTCCCTTATGCGTTCGAGTCCGAGGAACCCGGCGTGGCCCTCGTTGGTGTGGAAGACCTCGGGCGCGGGGTGGCCGCTGATCCCGCAGTACGTGCGCACCGCGCGCACGCCGCCGATGCCCAGCAGCATCTCCTGGAGCAGCCGGTGGTCGCTGCCGCCGCCGTAGAGCCGGTCGGTCACCTCACGGGCCGCGGCGTCGTTGTCCTCGACGTCGGAGTCGAGGAGCAGCAGCGGTACTCGTCCGACGCGTGCCTGCCAGATGTGGGCGTGCAGGGCGCGGCCGCCGGGCAGGGTCAGCGAGACGCGGGCGGGGGTGCCGTCGTCCTGGCGGAGCAGGCCGAGCGGGAGTTCGTTGGGGTCGAGGACGGGATAGTGCTCCTGCTGCCAGCCGTCGCGGGAGAGCGACTGGCGGAAGTAGCCGTGCCGGTAGAGGAGTCCCACGCCGATGAGCGGGACTCCGAGGTCGCTGGCGGCCTTCAGATGGTCCCCGGCGAGGATGCCGAGGCCGCCGGAGTACTGGGGCAGGGCGGCGGTGATCCCGAACTCGGGGGAGAAATAGGCGATGGCGGCGGGCAGTTCCGCGCCGTTCTCGCGGCTCTGGTACCACCTCCCGCCGTTGACGTAGTCATCGAGGTCGGCGGCGGCGACGGCGAGGCGCCGCAGGAAGCGGCGGTCGGCCGCCAGTTCCTCGAGCCTGGCGGCGGAGACGGTGCCGAGCAGCCGGACGGGATCGCCGCCGGCGGCCTGCCAGCCCTCGGGGTCGACGGATTGGAAGAGTTCGCGGGTCTCGGTATGCCACGACCAGCGCAGATTGCGCGCGAGGCCGGTGAGCGGCAGCAGGGACTCCGGGAGGACGGGGCGCACGGTGAATCGACGGATAGCCTTCACACGTTCCACCTTCGCAGGGGATTGCGGATCGGAGCGGCCGCACCACGCTGTGCACCCGCGCATCACCCCGGGAAGGCTAGCGACGCCCCCGCGTTCCGGCCATGGCGCCCGTGGCGGGCACCGCGACGGCGGGCGGCCGGCGAGTGGTGGGGCGCGGACGGCCTCGCGCGGACCGTCGGGGGACCATCTTCGGCCAGATCTCCCAAGCCGCCCTGCATCAGCGGCCACTCCCGCCCCGCGACGGCGCCGCACGTCGTTGACCGTACCCCCGCGCGGGTGGTTCCCCAGGGGCTCCGGAGGCCGGTGTGGCGGGTGTTCCGGGCACCTACCTCACCTGGTCCCGGCCGACTTGACGGAGCCTCGCCGGATGTCGAGCGGGGCCTTGGTATTGCCCGTGCGACTACGTACGAGTAGTTAACCAAGTGCGCGGATTGGGCTGAGGGAGAGTGGGAAGGGCTCCCCGGGTACACGTGGTACACGCACGGCGCACCCGCCCACAAACCCTCTCCCCGCCACCCGAGTGAACGCGGACAGGAGCGGCCATGCCCGCAGCCCAGCCGTCTCTTGAGCGGCTAGAAACAGAGCGAACAGAGCGTGCACTACCAGTCGTGACACCGGCTGGCCTGTTGTCACCGAGCCCTGCGAACTGCCCCCAGGTGATCCCATCATGATCGGTCGCATTCCCGTGCTGGACGTCCGCCCCGCCGTCGACTGCGGCGCCAGACCCGCCAAGGCGGTGGTGGACGAGGTTTTCGAGATCTCCGCCACCGTGTTCCGCGAGGGGCACGACGCCGTCGCCGCCCACCTCGTCCTGCGTGATCCGAAGGGGCGGCTGCGGCCCCCCGTGCCGCTGAGCGAACTCGCTCCCGGCACCGACCGGTGGGGTGCCCGGGTCTCCGCCGATGTCGAGGGGAGGTGGACGTACACCGTCGAGGCGTGGAGCGACCCGGTGGGCACCTGGCGGGCCCATGCCGCGATCAAGATCCCCGCCGGGATCGACACCGGGCTCGTGCTGCTGGAGGGCGCGGAGCTCTACGAGCGGGCCGGCGCCCGGATCCCCAAGCGCGACGGCCGCGAGGCCGTCCTGGCCGCCGCCGCGATCATGCGGGACGAGGACCGCCCGGCCGCCGAGCGGTACGAGGCCGCGCTGGCCCCCGCCGTGGACGCCGCGCTCGCCAGGCGCCCCTACCGGGAGCTGGTCACCGCCTCCAAGCCGCTGCCGCTGCTGGTCGAGCGCAAGCGGGCCCTCTTCGGCTCCTGGTACGAGATGTTCCCGCGCTCCGAGGGAGCGGTGCTGGAACCGGGCGAGGCCCCGGTCAGCGGCACCTTCCGGACCGCTGCGGAGCGGCTGCCCGCGATCGCCGCGATGGGCTTCGACGTGGTCTACCTGCCGCCCATCCACCCTATCGGCAGCACCTACCGCAAGGGCCCCAACAACACCCTGTCCGCGGGGAGTTGGGACCCGGGTGTGCCGTGGGCCATCGGCTCCACCGAGGGCGGCCACGAGGCGGTCCACCCGGAACTCGGCACCATCGAGGACTTCGACGCCTTCGTCGCGCGCGCCCGCGATCTGCACCTGGAGATCGCCCTCGACTTCGCCCTCCAGTGCTCCCCCGACCACCCCTGGGTGGAGAAGCACCCGGAGTGGTTCCGCCACCGGGCCGACGGCACGATCGCGTACGCCGAGAACCCCCCGAAGAAGTACCAGGACATCTACCCGGTCCACTTCGACACCGACATGGCCGGCATCGTCGAGGAGACCTGCCGGATCCTGCGGCACTGGATGGACCACGGGGTGCGGATCTTCCGGGTCGACAACCCGCACACCAAGCCCGTCGTCTTCTGGCAGAAGGTGATCGCGGACATCAACAAGTCCGATCCGGACGTGATCTTCCTGGCGGAGGCCTTCACCCGGCCCGCGATGATGCGCGCGCTCGCCGCCGTCGGCTTCCAGCAGTCGTACACGTACTTCACCTGGCGCAACACCAAGGCCGAGCTGACCGAGTACGTGACCGAGCTCTCCGCCACCCCGTCCGCCTCGGTGATGCGGCCGAATTTCTTCGTCAATACGCCCGACATCCTGCACGAGTACCTCCAGAAGGGCGGCCGCCCCGCCTTCGAGGTGCGCGCGGTCCTCGCCGCGACCCTGTCCCCCACCTGGGGGATCTACGCCGGCTACGAGCTCTGCGAGAACACCCCGGTGCGCGAGGGCAGCGAGGAGTACCTGAACTCCGAGAAGTACGAGTTCCGGCCGCGCGACTGGGCCGCCGCCGACCGCGAGGGCCGCACGATCGCCCCGCTGATCACCGCCCTGAACCGGCTGCGCCGGCGCAACCCGGCGCTCCAGCAGCTGCGCGACATCCACTTCCACTCGACCGACAACGAACAGGTGATCGCCTATTCGAAGCACGCGGGCGCCAATTCCGTACTGGTGGTCGTCAACCTCGATCCGCACCACACCCAGGAGGCGACGGTCTCGTTGGACATGCCGGTACTCGGCCTCGACTGGCACGGGTCCCTCGCGGTGCGCGACGAGCTCACCGGCGAGACCTATCACTGGGGCAGGGCGAACTACGTGCGCCTAGAGCCGGGCCGCACGCCCGCGCACGTTCTGGCCGCTCTGCGACCGTCCCCGCCCACCGGAGGGTCACCCACCACATGATGATCAACGACCCCGTCCACGACACCTTCGAGGACACCCCCGCCAAGGACCGCGATCCCGACTGGTTCAAGCGGGCCGTCTTCTACGAGGTCCTCGTCCGCTCCTTCCACGACAGCAACGGCGACGGCGTCGGGGACCTCAAGGGCCTCACCGCCAAACTGGACTACCTCCAGTGGCTCGGCGTCGACTGTCTCTGGCTGCCGCCGTTCTTCGCCTCGCCCCTGCGCGACGGGGGCTACGACGTCTCCGACTACACCTCCGTGCTCCCCGAGTTCGGCGACCTCGCCGACTTCGTGGAGTTCGTGGACGCCGCGCACACCCGCGGGATGCGGGTGATCATCGACTTCGTCATGAACCACACCAGCGACCAGCACGAGTGGTTCCAGCAGTCGCGCAAGGACCCGGACGGCCCCTACGGCGACTACTACATGTGGGCCGACAACGACAAGCAGTACCAGGACGCCCGGATCATCTTCGTCGACACCGAGACCTCGAACTGGACGTACGACCCGGTCCGCAAGCAGTACTACTGGCACCGCTTCTTCTCCCACCAGCCGGACCTCAACTTCGAGAACCCGGCCGTCCAGGAGGAGATCGTCTCCGCCCTCCGCTTCTGGCTGGACCTCGGCATCGACGGCTTCCGCCTCGACGCCGTGCCCTACCTGTACGCCGAGGAGGGCACCAACTGCGAGAACCTGCCGCGCACCCACCAGCTGCTGAAGAGGGTCCGGGCCGAGATCGACGCCCACTACCCGGACACGGTGCTGCTCGCCGAGGCGAACCAGTGGCCCGAGGACGTCGTCGACTACTTCGGGGACTTCGCCAAGGGCGGGGACGAGTGCCACATGGCCTTCCACTTCCCCGTGATGCCGCGCATCTTCATGGCGGTGCGAAGAGAGTCGCGCTACCCCGTCTCCGAGATCCTGGCCAAGACCCCGGCCATCCCGAAGAACTGCCAGTGGGGCATCTTCCTGCGCAACCACGACGAGCTCACTCTCGAAATGGTCACGGACGAAGAGCGCGACTACATGTACGCCGAGTACGCCAAGGACCCGCGCATGCGGGCCAACATCGGCATCCGGCGCCGGCTCGCCCCGCTCCTGGACAACGACCGCAAGCAGATGGAGCTGTTCACGGCCCTGCTGCTGTCGCTGCCCGGTTCACCGGTGCTCTACTACGGCGACGAGATCGGCATGGGCGACAACATCTGGCTGGGCGACCGCGACGGCGTCCGCACCCCGATGCAGTGGACCCCGGACCGCAACGCCGGTTTCTCCTCGTGCGATCCGGGCAGGCTGAATCTGCCGGTCATCATGGACCCCGTCTACGGGTACCGGGTCACCAACGTCGAGGCCGCGATGTCCTCGCCCTCCTCGCTGCTGCACTGGACCCGCCGGCTGATCGAGGTCCGCAAGGCGAACCCCGCCTTCGGCCTCGGCTCGTACACCGAACTGCAGTCGTCCAACCCGGCGGTGCTCGCGTTCCTGCGCGAGTACGGGGACGACCTGGTGCTGTGCGTGCACAACTTCTCGCGCTTCGCGCAGCCCACCGAGCTGGACCTGCAGTCGTTCGACGGGCGGGTCCCGGTGGAGCTCACGGGCGACGTGCGCTTCCCGCCGATCGGCCAGTGGCCGTACCTGCTGACCCTGGCGGGACACGGCTTCTACTGGTTCCGGCTGCGTGCCGAACAGCGCGGTGACCGCCGCGCCGATTAGCCGGCACGGCCACAGGCGGGACCACGCCTGAACCAGGGGGCGGGCAGCTCGAACGGGTCAATCGCCCGCCCCTGTACGGATCATCCTGACCCGACACTCGCACATGCCGGAGAAGCAACTGCCGCGCATCCGGGACACTCTGCGCATTCTGTGACGGCCCGGGGAAAGGACGCGACGCCATGTCGGAGGCTGCATCCGCCCGGAGCCGGCTCACTGCCGACCGAGCCGCCGGGATCGCCCCACTGGAACCGATACTGCGGGCCTGGCTGCCCGCACAGCGCTGGTTCGCGGGCAAGGGCCGGGCCATCAGCAGACTCACGACCGTCTCGGCGGCCGACCTGCTGCCCCCCGGCTCCACCCCCGGACTGCTGCACGTGCTCCTGGACGTGGACGGGGACTGCTACCAGCTGCTGCTGGGCCTCCGCCCGTCCCTGCCGCCCGCCCTCGCACCCGCCCTGATCGGCCACGCCGAGAACGGGCCGTACGCGGGCCGGGCGGTCTACGAGGCGCTGGGCGACCCACGGCTCGCGGCGATGCTGCTGGAACGGCTGCGCTCCCCCGGCGTGCTCGGCCCACTGCGCTTCGACCGGGACCCCGCCACCCCGGTCCCGGCCGGGCTCACGCCCCGGCCGCTGTCCGGGGAGCAGACGAACTCCTCCCTGATCTACGGAGATTCGTTCATCCTGAAGGTATTCCGCCGGGTCGGTCCCGGGGTCAACCCCGACCTGGAGCTGCCCAGAGCGCTGGCCGCCGCCGGCTGCACACGGGTGCCGGCGCCCGTCGCCTGGTACGAGGCCGAGCCGCCCGGCGGCGAACCGCTGACCCTGGGCGTGCTCCAGCCGTACCTGCGCGGCTCCGACGACGGCTGGCAGCTCGCGCTGCGCCGGCTCGGTGCCGGGGAGGACTTCACCGCCGAGGCGCACGCGCTCGGCCGGGCCACCGCCGAGGTGCACAGCGCGCTCGCCGCGGCCCTGCCCACCGTCGGCCTCGGCCCGGAGCAGACCGCCCGGCTGGCCGCGGGGATGACCGCGCGGCTGGCCGCCACCGCCCGGGAGGTGCCGGCACTGCGGCCCTACGAGGCCGGACTGCGGGGGGCCTTCGACGCCCTGGCCGCGTCCCGGGGGACGGGGGTGGCCGCACAGCGGATCCACGGTGACCTCCATCTGGGGCAGACCCTGCGCACCCTCGACGGCAGCTGGTCGTTGATCGACTTCGAGGGCGAGCCGGCCCGGCCCCTGGCCGACCGGCGCCGCCCCGAACCGGCGGTGCGCGACATCGCCGGGATACTGCGTTCCTTCGACTACGCCGCCCGCTCGCACCGGCCGTTCGCACCGGCCTGGGCGGACGACTGCCGGGCCGCCTTCTGCGAGGGCTACGCCCGCACCACCGGCCGGGACCCGCGCGAGGATCCCGTGCTGCTGCGGGCGTACGAGACCGACAAGGCGGTGTACGAGGCCCGGTACGAGTCCCGGCACCGCCCCGACTGGCTGCACGTCCCGATGGCCGCGATCCGGCGGCTCTCGGAGCCCGCACGGCCCGCCCACCGCGTGCCGCCGACCCTGCCCGCCCCGGGCGCCCTCTCCCCTCACCCCCACCCCCACCCGAAGCCCCCGAGGAGGCCGCTCGCGTGAGCGCCGCACGACAGCCGTCACCGACCGTCCGCGACGAAGCCGTACCCGCCGCCGCCCCGGCGGCGGCCAAGAAGCCCCGCACTCCCCGGGCCCGCCGCGCCGCGCCTCCGCGCGGGGTCCGGCCGGCGCCGGCGCTCGGCGCCGAGGAACGGGCCCGGCTGCTGGAGGGCCGCCATCACGACCCGCACGCGGTACTGGGCGCGCGCACGCAGCGCGGCGGGGTGGCCTTCCGGATGCTGCGACCGTACGCCAGGGCGGTCACGGTCGTCGCCAAGGGGCTGCGGGCCGAGCTCCACGACGACGGCGACGGGCTGTTCTCCGGCCTGCTGCCGCTGACCGCGGTGCCCGACTACCGGCTGCTGGTGGCGTACGACAACGACGAGATCGAGGTCCACGACCCCTACCGGTTCCTGCCCGCCCTCGGCGAGCTGGACCTGCACCTGATCGGCGAGGGCCGCCACGAGCAGCTGTGGACGGCGCTGGGCGCGCAGCCGATGGAGCACCAGGGGGTGGCCGGGACCCGGTTCACGGTGTGGGCGCCGAACGCGCAGGGGGTCCGGGTCACCGGGGACTTCTCGTACTGGGACCGCGTCGCCCACCCGATGCGCTCGCTCGGCGCGAGCGGCGTCTGGGAGCTCTTCCTGCCCGGGGTGGGCGCCGGGGCGCTCTACAAGTACGACATCACGCGCCCGGACGGCAGCCACACGCTGCGGGCCGACCCGATGGCCCGGTCCGCCGAGGTCCCCCCGGCGAACGCCTCGGTGGTCACGGCCTCGGAGTACGAGTGGCAGGACGCGGACTGGATGGCGCGGCGCGGCGCACGCGCCCCGCACCAGGCACCCTTCTCGGTGTACGAGGTGCACCTGGCGTCCTGGCGGCCCGGCCTGTCCTACCGGCAGCTCGCCGAGCAGCTCCCCGCGTACGTCAAGGAGCTGGGCTTCACGCACGTGGAGATGATGCCGGTCGCCGAGCATCCCTTCGGCGGCTCGTGGGGGTACCAGGTCACCGGCTTCTACGCGCCGACCTCGCGGATGGGCACCCCGGACGACTTCCGCTTCCTGGTGGACTCGCTGCACCGGGCCGGGATCGGCGTGATCGTCGACTGGGTGCCGGCGCACTTCCCGCGGGACGACTGGGCGCTCGCGGAGTTCGACGGGCGGCCGCTGTACGAGCACCAGGACCCGCGGCGGGCGGCGCACCCGGACTGGGGGACGCTGGAGTTCGACTACGGGCGCAAGGAGGTCCGCAACTTCCTCGTCGCCAACGCCGTCTACTGGTGCGAGGAGTTCCACGTGGACGGGCTGCGCGTGGACGCGGTGGCCTCGATGCTCTACCTGGACTACTCGCGCAGCGAGGGCGAGTGGACGCCGAACGAGCACGGCGGCCGGGAGAACCTGGACGCGGTGGCGTTCCTGCAGGAGATGAACGCCACCGTGTACCGGCGCTGCCCGGGCGTGGTGACCATCGCGGAGGAGTCCACCGCCTGGAACGGCGTGACCCGGCCGACGGACGGCGGCGGGCTGGGCTTCGGCCTGAAGTGGAACATGGGCTGGATGCACGACACCCTGCGCTACATGTCGAAGGAGTCGGTGCACCGCAAGTACCACCACCACGACATGACCTTCGGGATGATCTACGCCTTCAGCGAGAACTACGTGCTGCCGATCTCGCACGACGAGGTGGTGCACGGCAAGCGCTCGCTGGTGTCGAAGATGCCCGGGGGCGACTGGTGGCAGCAGCGGGCCGCGCACCGGGCGTACCTGGGCTTCATGTGGGCCCACCCGGGCAAGCAACTGCTCTTCATGGGGCAGGAGTTCGCCCAGGGCTCGGAGTGGTCGGAGAGCCACGGGCCGGACTGGTGGCTGCTGGACTCCTCCTACGCGGCGGCCGGCGACCACCGGGGCGTGCGCGAGCTGGTGCGGGACCTGAACCGCGCGTACACCGTGACACCGGCGCTGTGGGAGCGCGACACCGTGCCGGAGGGCTTCGCCTGGGTGGAGGCCGACGCGGCGGAGGACAACGTCTTCGCCTTCCTGCGGTACGCCCAGGACGGTTCGCAGCTGCTGGCGGTGTCCAACTTCTCGCCGGTGGTCCGGCACGGCTACCGGCTCGGGGTGCCGGAGGAGGTCCCGCTGTGGCGTGAGGTCCTCAACACCGACCTGGAGGCGTACGGCGGCAGCGGGGTGCACCATGCCCGGCCGCTGCGGTCCGAGCCGGTGCCGGCCCAGGGCCGCCCGGCGAGCCTGCGGCTGACGCTGCCGCCGCTGGCGACGATCTGGCTCAGGCCGTAGCAGCCGCGGGGACGTGGTGGCGGGGGCGGGGTGGCGGGGGCGGGGCCCTCGCCACCCCCGTATGCGAGGGCCCCACAGGAACCACGTACGGGAAGGGGTTCCGGTTCACATTCCGTGGAGGCCGTGTGAGGGGTATTGCGCGGCGTGGAGTTGGCTGGAACCTTATGCATTACTGGATCTTCAAGTGCACCGATTACCGGACAGTCGCCGGAAAACCCGCCAAAAGACCCCTACTTCATAGGACGTTCCTACGAGGTATGGGCTTGTTTGTTTGGTCTGTAGGCGGCGCAGCCCGGCCACTTCTACGGTGTGCGGTGTGCACTCCAGCCCACCATTCAATGCCCCCGCCGCGCGGCGCCTGCGCGCGGCCCTGGGCATGGCTCCCGGACATGTCGCCTACGGCCTGCGTGCCCAGTACGGACTCGTCGTCGCGCCCGAGACGGTGATGGCCTGGGAGCGTGGCGAGATATCGCCGTCATCCGCCGAGCTCACGGCGCTCGCGGGCGTCCTGTGGTGTTCGCCGGGTGAACTGCTCGCCGAACCGGTCACGTTGCGGGAGCACCGGATGGCCCGCGGGCTGGCCGCGGACGAACTGGCCCGGCGGATCGGCCTGGAGACGAGCTCGTACCAGAGGATGGAGGACACCGGGCGCTGGAAGGGCAACGAGCGGCAGTCCGCCGCCCTGGCCACGGTCCTCGGCCTGACCCTGGCCCAGTTCGTGACGGCGACGGGGAAGCACGAGGAACTGGCCGAGCTGCTGCGCAGCGCGGTCACCACGCGTTGGCAGGCGTACGTGAAGCCGCTCGGCAAGCTGCTGCCGATCCCCAGGCAGCACCTGGAGCGGGTGCTGGAGCAGCTGCACGGGGAGTACCAGTCGCGGATGGTGGCGACGCTCAGCTGGGGCGGCGGCCAGGGCGACGCCGGCAGCGGGGACGCGGGCCGGGAGTTCCTCACCGGCATCGTCGGCCACTTCTGGCAGCTCGCGGGCGGCGCGGGCACTCCTTAGGGGGTGCCGTGCCCGGCCGGGCGGTCAGAAGACCGACTCGGCCTCGTACATGCGGTTCTCGGGGACGGTCTTCAGCTCGGTGACCGCGTGGGCGAGCGGGGCCATCACGATGTCGGTGCCGCGCAGGGCGGTCATGTTGCCGAAGTCGCCGCGGTGGACGGCCTCCACCGCGTGCCAGCCGAAGCGGGTCGCGAGGACGCGGTCGTAGGCGGTGGGGGTGCCGCCGCGCTGGACGTGGCCCAGGATGACCGGCCGGGCCTCCTTGCCCAGGCGGTGCTCCAGTTCGATGGCCAGGCGGTTGCCGATGCCGGCGAAGCGTTCGTGGCCGTAGGCGTCGATCGCGCCCTTCTCGTAGGGCATGGAGCCCTCGGCCGGGTGCGCGCCCTCGGCGACGCAGACGACGGCGAACTTCTTGCCGCGGGCGAAGCGTTCCTCGACCATCTTGACCAGCGCGTCCACCTCGAATCGGCGCTCCGGGAGACAGATCCCGTGGGCTCCGCCGGCCATGCCGGACTCCAGGGCGATCCAGCCCGCGTGGCGGCCCATCACCTCGACGACCATCACGCGCTGGTGCGACTCGGCGGTGGTCTTGAGCCGGTCGATGGCCTCGGTGGCGACCATGACGGCGGTGTCGAAGCCGAAGGTGCGGTCGGTGGAGGAGATGTCGTTGTCGATGGTCTTCGGCACGCCGACGACCGGCATCCCGGCGTCGGACAGCATGCGGGAGGCGGTCAGGGTGCCTTCGCCGCCGATCGGGATGAGGGCGTCGATGCCGTAGCGGGTGGCCAGCTCCTGCGCGTTCTCGGCGGCCTCGTGGAGGCGGGCCCGTTCCATGCGGGCCGAGCCGAGGATCGTGCCGCCGCGGGCCAGGATGCCGCTGACGGCGTTGATGTCGAGGGGGCGGAAGTGACCGTCGAGGAGACCCTTGAAGCCGTCCTCGAAGCCGATGACCTCGTCCCCGTGGCCGACCACGGCCCGGTGTACGACCGACCGGATGACAGCGTTGAGGCCCGGACAGTCGCCGCCCGCGGTGAGAACTCCGATACGCATCGTGCTGTGTCTCCTGCTCCTGGTCGTACCTGGCCGTGCCCGAGGACACCTGCGGCCCGCCGGCCGCACCTCCGAAGGACGCATTTGGTGCCGCCTGTCCGATTGTTCCATGGTCCCGGAGTGGGGCGCGCTGCGCATCACCCGTCCCGGAGCGCCTTGGGATCCCGGACCAGGCCTTTGTTCCGGCGGGCGCCCTACCCATTGGCGGAGGTATTGTCAAGAGGGCAAGCCATCCCAACCGGGTCGACCGACCACACGAAGAGACGGAGAGCACGCGTGACGCGCAGCGTGTACGTGACCGGCATCGAGCGGGGGGACGGCCGGCAGGTCGTCGAACTCGGGATCATGGAGCTCCTGACCCGGCAGACGGGACGGGTCGGCGTCTACCGCCCGTTGCTCCACGACGCACCCGACCGCCTCTTCGATCTGCTCAAGGCCCGCTACCGGATCGACCAGGACGCCTCGACGGCCTACGGGATGGAGTACCGCGAGGCTTCGGCGATCCTGGCCGAGAAGGGCACCGACGAGCTGGTCTCGCAGCTGGTCGACCGCTACCACCGGCTGGCCCGCGACTACGAGGTCGTACTCGTCCTCGGCACCGACTACGCGGAGACCAACCTCCCCGACGAGCTGGCTCTCAACGCCCGCCTCGCCAACGAGCTGGGCGCGGTCGTCGTGCCCGTCGTGGGCGGCACCAAGCACCCCGCCGAGTCCGTCCGCGCCGAGGCCCGCAACGCCTACCGCGCGTACGAGAGCCTGGGCTGCCACGTGGTCGCGATGGTCGTCAACCGGGTGGCCGCGGAGGACCGCGACCTCATAGCCGAGCGGCTCGCCGCCCGCCTCCCCGTGCCCTGCTACGTACTGCCCGACGACAAGTCGCTGTCCGCCCCGACCGTCGCCCAGATCACCCGGGCGCTCGGCGGCGAGGTGCTCCTCGGCGACGAGGCGGGCCTGGCCCGCGACGCCCTGGACTTCGTCTTCGGCGGCGCCATGCTGCCGAACTTCCTGAACGCCCTGACCCCCGGCTGCCTGGTCGTGACCCCCGGAGACCGCGCCGACCTCGTCGTCGGCGCGCTGGCCGCGCACACCTCGGGCACCCCGCCGATCGCCGGCGTCCTGCTCACCCTGAACGAACGCCCGAGCGAGGAGGTCCTGACGCTGGCCTCGAAGCTGGCGCCCGGCACGCCCGTGGTGTCGGTGGCCGGCAACAGCTTCCCGACCGCCGCCGAACTGTTCTCGCTGCAGAGCCGGTTGAACTCGGCGACCCCGCGCAAGCTGGAGACCGCGCTCGGCCTCTTCGAGCGGCACGTGAACACCGGGGAGCTGCGCGGCCTGCTCTCGGTGGCCCGCTCGGAGCGCGTCACCCCGATGATGTTCGAGCACGAGCTGCTGGAGCGGGCCCGCTCCGACCGCCGCCGCGTCGTACTGCCCGAGGGCGCCGAGGAGCGCGTGCTGCGCGCGGCGGACGTGGTGCTGCGCCGGGGCGTCTGCGACCTGACTCTGCTGGGCGACGAGCAGACGATCCTGAAGAAGGCCGGCGACCTCGGCGTCGACATCTCGGGCGCCCAGATCATCGACCCGGCGACCTCGCCGCTGCGGGACGGCTTCTCCGAGTACTACGCGCAGGTCCGCGCGCACAAGGGCATGACCGTCGAGCTGGCGCACGACGTGGTCACCGACGTCAACTACTTCGGCACCCTGATGGTCCAGCGGGGTCTGGCCGACGGCATGGTCTCCGGTTCGGTGCACTCCACCGCGGCCACCATCCGCCCGGCCTTCGAGATCATCAAGACGAAGCCCGACGCCTTCATCGTCTCGTCCGTCTTCTTCATGTGCCTGGCCGACCGGGTCCTCGTGTACGGCGACTGCGCGGTCAACCCGGACCCGAACGCCGAGCAACTCGCGGACATCGCGGTCCAGTCCGCGGCGACCGCGGCCGCATTCGGGGTGGAGCCGCGGATCGCGATGCTCTCGTACTCGACGGGCACCTCGGGCAGCGGCGCCGACGTCGACAAGGTGCGCAAGGCCACCGAGACCGTCCGCGAGCAGCGCCCCGACCTGGCCGTCGAGGGCCCGATCCAGTACGACGCGGCCGTGGAGCCCTCGGTCGCCGCGACCAAGCTGCCCGGGTCCGAGGTGGCCGGCCGCGCGACGGTGCTGATCTTCCCCGACCTCAACACCGGCAACAACACGTACAAGGCCGTGCAGCGTTCGGCGGGCGCGGTCGCGGTCGGTCCGGTGCTCCAGGGTCTGCGCAAGCCGGTCAACGATCTCTCGCGCGGCGCGCTCGTCCAGGACATCGTCACCACCGTGGCCATCACGGCGATCCAGGCGCAGGGCGCTCCGGGCCCCGCCACCGGCGCCTGACCACCCGTCCTCCCTCCCTGCTTCCCGCCCCTCCGCCCCCTCCGCCCCTCCGCCCCTCCGCCCGCGACAAGGAAAGACCCGCACCGTGACCGCATCGCGCGTACTCGTCCTCAACTCCGGCTCCTCGTCCGTCAAGTACCAGCTCCTCGACATGGCCGACCGCTCGCGCCTGGCCACCGGCCTGGTCGAGCGCATCGGCGAGGAGACCTCCCGGCTGGTGCACGAGCCGCTCACCGGGCCCGCCGCGGCCGGCGGCAAGCGCGAGCAGGTCGGCCCGATCGCGGACCACGAGGCCGCGCTGAAGGCCGTGGCGGCCGAGCTCGCCGCCGACGGGACGGGCCTGGACTCTCCCGAGCTGGCCGCGGTGGGGCACCGGGTGGTGCACGGCGGGACGAGGTTCACCCGGCCGACGGTGATCGACGACGAGGTGCTGGCGGAGATCCGGAAGCTGATCCCCCTGGCGCCGCTGCACAACCCGGCGAACGTCACGGGCATCGAGGTGGCGCGCTCGCTGCGCCCGGACATCCCGCAGGTCGCCGTCTTCGACACCGCCTTCCACTCGACGATGCCGGAGCACGTGGCGCGGTACGCGATCGACGCCGGGACCGCCGACGCGTACTCCATCCGGCGGTACGGCTTCCACGGCACCTCCCACGCCTACGTGTCGCGGGCGACGGCCGCGCTGCTCGGCCGGCCGGTGGAGGACGTGAACGTGATCGTGCTGCACCTGGGCAACGGCGCGTCCGCCTCGGCGGTGCGGGGCGGGGTCTGCGTGGAGACGTCGATGGGCATGACCCCGCTGGAGGGTCTGGTCATGGGCACCCGCTCGGGCGATCTGGACCCGGCGGTCGTCTTCCACCTCGCGCGGGTGGGCGGCCTCTCGGTGGACGAGATCGATTCGCTCCTGAACAAGAAGAGCGGTCTGCTGGGCATGTGCGGCGACAACGACATGCGCGAGGTGCTGCGGCGGGCGGGCGAGGGCGACGAGACGGCGCGCCTGGCCTTCGAGGCGTACGTCCACCGGCTGAAGAAGTACATCGGGGCCTACTCGGCGGTGCTCGGGCGGGTGGACGCGGTGGCGTTCACGGCCGGGGTCGGCGAGAACGCCCACCAGGTGCGGGAGGCCGCGCTGGACGGCCTGACCGAACTGGGCCTGGCGCTGGATCTCGAAGCCAACGCGGCGCGTTCCCCGCAGCCGCGCCTGATTTCGGCGGATCATGCCCGTGTGGCCGTGGCGGTCGTCCCGACGGACGAGGAACTGGAGATCGCCACCCAGACGTATGCGCTGGTTACTCGATAGTCACTTGGACTTTCCACCAGCCGGAATATTCCGCTGCGAAACAAACCGATAGGATCCAGTCATGCGCCGTTCCAAAATCGTCTGCACGCTGGGCCCCGCCGTCGACTCGTATGAGCAGCTGAAAGCGCTCATCGAGGCAGGTATGAACGTGGCCCGATTCAACTTCAGCCACGGGTCCCAGGCAGAACACCAGGAGCGGTACGACCGCGTCCGGCAGGTCTCCGAGGACACCGGGCGCGCCGTCGGCGTCCTCGCCGACCTCCAGGGCCCCAAGATCCGGCTGGAGACCTTCGCCGAGGGCCCGGTCGAGCTGGTGCGCGGTGACGAGTTCACCATCACCACCGAGGACGTCCCGGGTGACAAGTCCATCTGCGGCACCACGTACAAGGGTCTCCCCGGTGACGTCGCCAAGGGCGACCAGGTCCTGATCAACGACGGCAACGTCGAGCTCCGCGTGACGGAGGTCGACGGCCCGCGGGTGCGGACCATCGTCATCGAGGGCGGTGTCATCTCGGACCACAAGGGCATCAACCTGCCGGGTGCCGCGGTGAACGTTCCGGCCCTGTCGGAGAAGGACGTCGACGACCTCCGCTTCGCCCTGCGGATGGGCTGCGACATGGTCGCCCTGTCCTTCGTCCGTGACGCCAACGACGTCAAGGACGTCCACCGGGTCATGGACGAGGAGGGCCGCCGGGTCCCCGTCATCGCCAAGGTGGAGAAGCCGCAGGCCGTCGAGAACATGGAGGCCGTGGTCGCCGCCTTCGACGCGGTCATGGTGGCCCGTGGCGACCTGGCCGTCGAGTACCCGCTCGAGAAGGTCCCGATGGTCCAGAAGCGGCTCATCGAGATGTGCCGCCGCAACGCCAAGCCGGTGATCGTCGCGACCCAGATGATGGAGTCGATGATCACCAACTCCCGCCCGACGCGCGCGGAGGCGTCCGACGTCGCCAACGCGATCCTCGACGGCGCGGACGCGGTCATGCTGTCGGCCGAGTCCTCGGTCGGCGCCTACCCGATCGAGACCGTCAAGACGATGTCGAAGATCGTCGCGGCGGCCGAGGAGGAGCTCCTCTCCAAGGGCCTCCAGCCGCTGGTCCCGGGCAAGAAGCCGCGCACCCAGGGCGGCTCCGTGGCCCGTGCGGCGTGCGAGATCGCCGACTTCCTGAACGGCCAGGCGCTCATCGCCTTCACCCAGTCCGGGGACACCGCCCGCCGCCTGTCGCGCTATCGCGCCACGCAGCAGATCCTGGCGTTCACCACGGACGTCAACACCCGCAACCAGCTCACGCTGAGCTGGGGCGTCGAGTCGTACATCGTCCCGCACGTGGACACCACCGACGCGATGGTCGACCTGGTGGACGGCGAGCTGCTGAAGCTGGGCCGCTACAACGAGGGCGACACCATGATCATCACCGCCGGCTCGCCCCCCGGCGTCCCGGGCACCACCAACATGGTCCGGGTGCACCACCTGGGCGGCGTCGACCGCGCCTGACGCCGTCGCACCGCGAAACTCTGCCGCACAGAGACCGAGGGCGGCACCCCGCAGTGATGCGGGGTGCCGCCCTCGGTGCGTGCGGACCGCGTGTGCGGACCGCGTGCGCCTGCTACTCCGGCGGGCCCATGTAGTTCTTCAGGCCCGGGACCGTCAGGGTGCCGCCGAACTGCGCCGCCTGGACGACCTTGACGTCCGTGAAGAACGCGAACGGGACGTTCAGGGGCGGCGGGCTGTTCGGGGTGAACTCGATCGGGATCAGACCGAACAGGTTCCCCTTGAGGCTCTCGGTGTACATCGTCACCGTGCCTCCGCGGATCTTGGAGGTGGAGCCCGGACGGGACTTCAGGTGGGCGACGTTCCCGCCCTTGCCGACCGTCTGGTAGAGGTCCTTGATGTCCAGCGAGTCCGCCGTGAACTTCAGGACCTTCTTGATCTTGCCGCTGCCGGTCTTCACCTCGACGATGCCGTGGTAGTCCAGGCCGTAGAGGGTCAGCAGCGAGCTGTCGAGGTACCAGGGCTCGTCGGGCAGGAGCGGGATGCCCTGCTCCAGGTCGGCGTTGGCCAGGGCCTCGGCGTCGTAGGTCGGGCAGGGAAAGGGTTCCTTCCCGTCCGGGTCCTTCTTCGCCCCGTCCTTGTCCTTGTCGTCCTTGTCCTCGCCCTTGTCCTCGTCGCCCGTGTCCTTGGGCGTCTCGTCCTTGGGCTTGTCGACGGTGTCCTTGACCTCGTCGGGCAGCTCCTCGACCGTGGCACCCGCCTTCTCGGCGGCGTCCCGGATCGCGTCCGCGGCCGGGTCCGGCGCCGGGGCCGGCTTCTCGGTGGTGGACGGCGTGGGCGTCGGGGTCGCCTTGGGCTGCCCCAGCGGCCGGCCGAGCCCGTCGACGAGGTCCTTCAGCTTGTCGCCGACGCCCAGCGGGTCCAGGGGGTTCGTGGACTTGGCCGGATCCGGCGCCGGTGTGGTGGCCGGGGCCGGGGCGTTCGCCGACGGGGACGTGCTCGGCGACGCAGAGGCGCTCGCCTTCGGCTTGGCAGCCGTCGACGGTGCGGGTGACGCACTGGGCGAGGCGCTCGGCGAGGCCGTCTTCGACGGCGTGGGGGACGGGGACTTCGACTCGGTCTCCGCCGGCTCGTCGGACCGCGTCACGCACGGCCCGGGGGCGAAGGGGATCTCCTTGTCGTCGGCGACGGCGAGCTTGGGCGCCATGCCCATCCCGACGAGGACGGCCGTCGGCATCGCCGCCAGCGCCATCGTCTTGCCGACGGGTATCTGGATCTTGTTCAGCAGCGACTTCCTGGGCGCCGCGTGGCGCGGGCCCCTTCTCTCACGGGACTCTGCGCCCGGGGCCACGGCCCGCTGCGTCTCGTCACCCCGCACTGTTCCTCCCGCCATCGGCGTGGGCAGTCGTCTCGGTCGCGTGTGCCGTCTCCGTCTCGCGGGGCGCCGGGATGCCCTGGACGCCCATCACCGCCTCCGCCTTGGTCGGACCGGCGGCGGCCTGCGGCTGACCCGCCGGCTCCTCGTCCGCCGGCTGTCCGGGCGCCCACGACAGCGCGAGGGCGCCGCCGATGAGGGAGAGGATGAAGCCCATCCCGAATCCACCCAGGTTGGACACCGGCAGGGACACCAGGGCCAACAGGATCGAGGCGACTCCGGCGAAGACGCGGATGGTCTGCTGGAACCAGAGGGCGAGGCCCAGCGTGATCAGCAGTACACCGATGATCAGTGCGCCGGCGCCGCCCGTGGTGGCCATCGCGAGACTGACATTGCCCAACCGGAGGTCCGCATAAGGGAAGTACGCGATCGGGAAGCCGCCGAGGAGCGTGAACAGCCCGGCCCAGAAGGGACGGCGACCGCTCCAGGCATGGAAGTGGTAGTACACCACGGTGAGCCAGGCGTCGTCTTCTGCGCGAACGTAAACCGGGGCCTGGGGGTTCATGGACAACAGCTCCCTGGAAACGGTGGTACGGAGAACTCTGTGGAGCCCGGACGGGCGGGCGGGGACGGCCGTCGCCACCCGCCCGTCCGGTCATTCACCGGGACGGACTCAGTCCTTGGAGTCCTGGTAGCACGGCTGGTCGCCGCCCATCAGACGCAGCTTCAGGTCGGGCAGCTTGAACGTGCCGGCGGTGGTCGCCCACGCCTTCTGGCGCACGTTCGTCAGGATCGCCTTGTCCGCGCGCTGCGAGAACGCGTACGGGCTGGTGACCGTGCCGGCCTGCGGCTTCGTCTTGTGGCCCGGGTCGCCGACCGCGACACCGATGTCCAGGTTCTTGAACTCGGCGTCGGTGTCGAGCTCCGCAACATCCAGGTAGATGTTGTCGGCGACGGCCGGCTTGCCCTTGTGGCCGGTGCGCAGCTGCAGCGTGATGTTGCCCAGCGGCGTCGGGGTCACCAGCGACTGGCACATGTTGGTGATCTCGGCGTGGCTGAACCCGGAGATGGTCACCGGGTGGTGCTGCGCGTTGCCCTTGAGGTCGTGCCCCTCGGCGATGCCGCCGTACTGGATGAGGTTGTCACCGTCGAGCTTGTCGGCCGAGACCTTGAAGTCCTGGCCGGAGACGCTGAAGGACGCCGCGAGGGCACCCTGCGCCAGACCCACACCGACCGCGGCGGTGGCCGCGATGCTCGGCACCATGACGAGCGCGAAGCGCTTCCATCTGGTCCCGCCACGAACCTGAGAACTCATTTCGTTCCTCCTTCTCGGACGTACATCTCCGGTCCGGGCCGAGCCCGTCCTGGGATGGGAGAAGTGCTACGTCCTCGGGAAGGAGCGCAGGCGGCCGGGCCGCGGCCGTGCCACGTCCGATTCACCGGCGTTCACCCCCGAGCGACAACCACTGGGCCACGCGTTCGCGCAACCTGAGGACAGGCCCCGCCGGTGCGGCAGAGACCCCCCTGTCCCACGGCCGGTGCCACTGCCACCGGCCGGCCCGGTGGGGACCCTCCACCGCGGCTCCGAGCGAGCGGCTCTGCGGGAAGGACCGAGCGTCGCCGATCGTGGTCCATTCCCGGCCGGGGCACAAGGGGGTTCGTTACTGGCGGGTAACGGCCAGATAACCTGGATGCTGCCTGTAACCGTCCGTCGGCAACGCAGGGTGCCACTCAGGGCCACGACAAAACGGCGAACCGGTGAACACACCGGACAGTTCGCAAGGTTCGATTTACTGCGAGTAACAGCGGCCGCAATTGCCAAGCTTTGGCAAAGTGCGGCCGCTGTTTATCTACGTGTCAACAAATCGGCGGCGACCCGCCGACGTCCGGAAGGCCACGGGGAGCGGGCTCCCGGCGGCCCGGAGCGGGGGCGCGGGGCCCGCCTAGAAGAGCACCCGCGCGAGCGCCGTGCGCGCCGCCGTCACTCTCGGGTCGTCCGCGCCGGTCACTTCGAACAGCTCCAGCAGACGCAGCCGTACGGCATCCCTGTCGTCACCGAACGTGACCTTCACGGTGTCCACCAGGCGCCCGAAGGCGTCCTCCACGTGTCCGCCGACCAGGTCGAGGTCGGCCGCGGCGATCTGCGCCGCCGGATCGCGCGGGTTCTCGGCCGCGGCGGTGCGGACCTGCTGCGGGTTCATGTGCTGGACCCTGGCGAGCAGTTCGGCCTGGGCCAGGCCCAGCTTGGCCTCGGTGTTGCCCGGGTCGTCCGCGAGTACGTTCTTGTACGCCTGCACCGCGCCGCCCAGGTCACCGGCGTCGAGCGCGACGACGGCCGCCTCCAGCAGTGCGTCGTGCGGACCGGCCGGGGCCTCGGCCGGGGCGGACTCGGCGGCACCCTCGGCGTTCGGGTCCACCTCGATGCCGATGATCCCGAACCGCTCCTCGGCGACCTGGACCAGCTGGGCGAGGGTCTCGCGGATCTGCTGCTCGGGGGCGACGCCCTGGAAGAGCGGCAGCACCTGACCGGCGACCACGGCGAAGACCGCCGGGATGCCCTGGATCTGGAACTGCTGCATCAGCATCTGGTTGGCGTCGACGTCCACCTTGGCCAGCACGAGGCGGCCGTTCGCCTCGACGGTCAGGCGTTCCAGGAGGGGGCTGAGCTGCTTGCACGGCTGGCACCACTCGGCCCAGAAGTCCAGGACGACCGGGACTTCCGCGGAGAGCTGGAGCACATCACGTTCGAAGCCGGCCTCGTCTACGTCGATGACGAGCGCGGACGGCGGCACGGCGCCGGCGGACGGGGCGGCCCCGCCGCCCTGGCTCGCCTGGCGGGCCGCCTCGGCGCGGGCCTGCTCGGCCTTGGCCCTGGCCTCGCCGGCCGCCTTCACCGCGGCGAGGTCGACGACGCCGCTCATGGACATGTTTCTGGGCTGCATGCGTACATCCTCCCCCGTGTGCGCGCGCCGACGAAAAAGATCGCGCGAATTGGCCGTACGGTCGTCACCGCCCGGCCGTGCCATCGCATCCGTCGCGATCGTGTTGCTGTGCGGCGCCGGGTCCCCACCTGGCGCCTGTAGCCCTTCGCGTGGTTGTCGCTCTTACGCTACGAGCCGTAGCGTAACTCCCCCGGAGGCCCTCCGCGCCCCTGCGGCGCCCGTGATCTGAACCACAGCCGCCCGTTCGGCTACCGACGGGTATGGTCTCGGCCATGCGCAACGCCAGCCCCGGCCGCACCGGTCGCCCCCGCAGCGCGTCCGCGGACGCCGCCATCCTCGCCGCCACCCGGGACGCGCTGGTCGAACTGGGCTGGTCGAAGCTGACGATGAGCGACGTCTCGGCCCGCGCGGGCGTCGCCAAGACCACCCTCTACCGGCGCTGGGCGGGCAAGAGCGAGCTGGTCGTGGACGCGGTCGCGGAGCTCTTCGACTCGCTCGAACTGCCGGACCGGGGCTCCCTGGAAGCCGACATCGAGTACGTGGTCCTGCGCTTCGCCGAGCTGCTGCGGCGGCCGGAGGCCCGTACCGCCCTGATGGCGGTCGTCTCCGAGTCCACCCGGGACGAGGCCCTGCGTGACCGGATCCGGTCGGCGATCGTGGACCGGCAGAAACGCCTCGTCGTCCTGGGCCGCGAGCGGGCCCAGGCACGCGGCGAACTCCCTTATGAGGAGGACGAGTTCCTCGCGGGCAGCACCACCGACCTGATCTTCGACGTGATCGCGGGCACCGTCGTGCACCGTGCCCTGGTGAGTTCCGAGCCGGTGGACGAGCTCTGGGTGGCCGCCTTCACCGCCCTCCTGATGCACGGCCTGCGCGGTGCGACCGCCGCCTGACCGCGCCCCGGCCCACCCGGCCGCCGCCGCGGTCACAGCCCGCTCGCCGGCTTCGGCCGGGGCTTGCCGGGCCAGTCCACCCTGATCTGCCGGCCCCGGTCCTCGGGCGGCTCCCCCAGGCCGGCGGCCGCCAGCGCCGCAAGCCCCGCGTACCGGCCGGCGACGCCCCGTACGGGCACAGGAAGGCCGGTCATGTCCCCACCGTACGGGGGGCACGACCGGCCGTTCCGGGCCGTGCGGGCCCGAAAAGCGCGGGCTAGAAGCCCGGGGGCTCGGTGTAGGTGCCCCATTCGTCGCGCAGGGTGTTGCAGATCTCGCCCATCGTGGCCTCGGCACGCACCGCGTCCAGCATGGCGGGGATCATGTTCGACCCGTCCCGGGCGGCGTCCAGCATGGCCTTCAGGGACGCGGCGACCTTGGCGTCGTCGCGGCCGGCCTTGCGGTCGGCGAGGACGCGGACCTGCTCGCGCTCCACCTCGTGGCTGACCCGCAGGATCTCCAGGTCACCGGTCACCGACCCGTGGTGGACGTTGACGCCGACGACCCGCTTGTCACCCTTCTCCAGGGAGCGCTGGTACTGGAAGGCCGACTCGGCGATCTCGCCGGTGAACCAGCCGTCCTCGATGCCGCGCAGGATGCCCGAGGTGATCGGCCCGATCGGGTGCTGCCCGTCGGGGTGGGCGCGCAGGCCGCGCTCCTTGATCTGCTCGAAGATCCGCTCGGCGTCGGCCTCGATGCGGTCGGTGAGCTGCTCCACGAACCAGGAGCCGCCCAGCGGGTCCGCCACATTGGCGACGCCGGTCTCCTCCATCAGCACCTGCTGGGTGCGCAGGGCGATCTCGGCGGCCTGCTCGCTGGGCAGCGCGAGGGTCTCGTCGAGGGCGTTGGTGTGCAGGGAGTTGGTGCCGCCGAGGACGGCCGCGAGGGCCTCGACGGCGGTGCGCACGACGTTGTTGTAGGGCTGCTGGGCGGTCAGGGAGACACCGGCGGTCTGCGTGTGGAAGCGCAGCCACATCGACTTCTCGCTCTTGGCCCCGTAGACCTCCTTCATCCAGCGCGCCCAGATCCGGCGGGCGGCGCGGAACTTGGCGATCTCCTCGAAGAAGTCGAGGTGCGCGTCGAAGAAGAAGGAGAGACCGGAGGCGAAGTGGTCCACGTCCAGGCCGCGGGAGAGCCCGAGCTCCACATAGCCGAAGCCGTCGGCGAGGGTGTAGGCGAGCTCCTGCGCGGCCGTGGCCCCGGCCTCGCGGATGTGGTAGCCGGAGACGGAGAGGGGCTTGTAGGCGGGGATGCCCTTCGCGCAGTACTCCATGAGGTCGCCGATGAGGCGCAGGTGCGGCTCCGGTTCGAAGAGCCACTCCTTCTGGGCGATGTACTCCTTGAAGATGTCCGTCTGCAGCGTGCCGTTCAGGACGGCGGGGTCCACGCCCTGGCGCTCGGCGGCGACCAGGTACATGCAGAAGGCGGGCACGGCGGGGCCCGAGATCGTCATGGAGGTGGTGACGTCGCCGAGGGGGATGTCCTTGAAGAGGACCTCCATGTCGGCGGCGGAGTCGATGGCGACGCCGCAGTGGCCCACCTCGCCGAGCGCGCGGGGGTCGTCGGAGTCGCGCCCCATGAGGGTGGGCATGTCGAAGGCGACGGAGAGCCCGCCGCCGCCGGCGGCCAGGATCATCTTGTACCGCTCGTTCGTCTGCTCGGCGTTGCCGAAGCCGGCGAACTGGCGGATGGTCCAGGTCCGGCCGCGGTAGCCGGTGGCGTGCAGGCCGCGCGTGTAGGGGTACTCCCCCGGCCAGCCGATCCGCTCGAAGCCCTCGTAGGTGTCGCCGGGGCGGGGTCCGTAGACCGGTTCGACCTCGTCGCCGGAGAGCGTGGTGAAGTCCGCCTCGCGCTTGCGGGCCTTGTCATAACGGGCCTGCCAGCGGCGGCGGCCCTCCTCGATGGCGTCAGCGTCCATACCCACGAATTTACTAGGACGTCCTAGTAAATGTCGATGGGAAACCCCCGGGAGTCGTCCCGGGGGTGGGTGACGCTCGCCTCTTCGTCAGGCCTTCGCGGTCGCGAGCGGGTCGCTGACCAGCGGTTCCACCTCGGCGCGGATCCCCCGCTCGACGAAGAAGGCCGCCAGCGGAATCGTGCCCGACACGAGCACCCAGAGCAGCTTGCCGAAGGGCCACTTCGCCTTGGAGCCCAGGTCGAAGGCGAAGACGAGGTAGATCATGAAGAGCACACCGTGCGTCTGCGACACCACGAAGGTGAGATCGGCACCGGTGTCGAAGCCGTACTTCGCCACCATGCAGGCGCAGAGGATCAGGAGCATGACCGCGGTCACGTAGGCCATGACGCGGTAGCGGGTCAGCACGCTTCGTTTCATGCGGACGAGCCTAACCGTCCGTTTTGCTCGATCTTGACGCGGCCCCGTGATCGCGGAACGGGTGGGCGGGGCCCTCAGGACTCGTCGAAGTCCGCGGCGGCCACCCGCAGCGGCCGGAGCAGGGCGAAGATCTCCGCGCACTCCTCGGCGTCGTACGCGCCGAGTCCGAAGTCGATCGCCATCAGGTCCTTGGTGGCGGCCTCGACGACCTCCCGGCCCTTCTCCGTGATGGAGGCGAGGGTGCCGCGGCCGTCGTTGGGGTTGGGCCGCTTGGCGACCAGCCCGGACCGCACCAGCCGGTCCACGGTGTTGGTCACCGAGGTGGGGTGGACCATCAGCCTCTCGCCGATCTTCGACATCGGCAGTTCGCCCGCCTTGGAGAAGGTGAGCAGCACCAGAGCCTCGTAGCGCGCGAAGGTCAGCCCGTACGGCTTGACGACCGCGTCGACCTCGCCGAGCAGGATCTGGTGGGCGCGCATGATCGAGGTGATCGCGGCCATCGAGGGCACGGGACCCCAGCGCTGCTGCCAGAGCTCGTCGGCGCGGGCGATGGGGTCGAAGGGAAGGCTGAGCGGCTTGGGCACGCTTCCGACCCTACCGGGAGGTCACTTCCCGGCGGGGGCCGTCTCATCCCTCAGTCGCTCCTCCTGCCGGACGGCGGACCGCAGTTCGGCCAGGAGCGCCAGGACGACGGCGGTGCCGAGCACCCCGGCCCCGGTGACGACCACGTGCACCGGGAGGAATTCGGCGGCGAGACCGGCCAGGGCCATGCCGGCTCCCTGGAGGGTCATCAGACCGGTGCCGAGCAGGGTCATCGCCCGGCCGCGCAGTTCCTCGGGGACGGCGTCCACGTACCACTGGTCCAGCCCCAGGGTGTACGCGTGGGCCAGCCCGGCGAGCAGCAGCGCGCACAGGGCCAGGGGCACGCCCGGCCGGCCGGCGTAGAGGAGGAAGGGCAGCAGTCCGGCGGCGGCCAGCGGGGCCACGATCCGCGAACGGGTCCGCGCGCTGAGCGCGGAGCCCGCCCAGAGCTCCCCGGCGATGGTGCCGACGGGCATGGCGCACATCATCAGCCCGAGGGCGGCGGTCCCCGCGCCGATGCCGTCGGCGTACGCGGCGAGCAGCGCCTCCGGGACGACGAGGAAGACGGGCGGCAGCCAGAACAGGAGGGTGAGCGCCCGCAGCCGGCGCCGGCCCAGGACGGCCCGCATCCCGGCGAGCGGGGAGGTGCGGACGGTCGTCCGCGCGGGACGGGCACGGGTGCCCAGCCGCAGCAGCAGGGCCGAGCCGAGGAATCCGGCGGCCGTCAGCGCGATGGCGCCGCGCGGGGCGAGCACCGTGAGCAGCAGCCCGCCGAGGCCGAAGCCGATGAGCTGGGCGCTCTGGGCGACCATGCGCAGCAGCGACCGGCCCAGGACATAGGCGTCGCCGGAGCCGAGGATGTCGGGGAGGGAGGCGTTGCGCGTGCCCTGGAAGAGGGGGGCTACGAAGGCCAGGGCGCAGCGCAGGACGAGGAGCACCGCGACGGGGGTGCCGGGCAGCACCATGGCCGCCGCGCAGGCCGCGCAGACGAGGTCGCAGGTGACGAGCACCCGCCGGGCGGGGTGGCGGTCGGCGATCCCGGCGAGCAGGGTGCCGCCGAGGGCGTAGGGGAGGAAGCCGAGGGCGAAGGTGAGCGCGCTCATCAGCGGCGAGCCGGTGAGGCGGTAGACGAGGACGGAGAGGGAGATCTCGGCGACGACCAGGCCGAGTACGGACATCAGGTGTGCGGCGAAGACGGCGGGGAACTCCGGTGTCCGCAGCACGGTGCGGTAGCCGGCGGAGCCCGCTTCGGCCGGGGCCGGGGTGAGGGTTGCCATGACGGCAGCGTCGGGGGCCTAGGCTGGCCTGCGTAGAGATTCGGCCTGGGGCGAATGTCGGACGGATGCCGGGCGGATGCCGGGCGGACCGGTCCGGGGAGCGGGAGGGTGCGGCATGGGGTTGCACCATCGTTTCGGGCACGAGGACCTGCTGCGGTGCCGGTTCGCGCTGTCGCCGGCGTGGGAGACGCAGGAGGCGATCCGCACCCTGAGCCGCCCGGACCGGCAGGGCTACCACCTGCCGTGGCTCCGGCGGATCCGGGCCGCCGCCGACGGGCTGGACCTGCGGCCGCTGTGGCTGCTGATGCCGCGCCGGGGGCACAGCACCGACTTCATCAGCCCGCCGCCGAGCGGGCCGGGCGGCTCCTTCGAGGAGGAGCTCGCGGTGATCCGCGCGGCCGACCCGGACGCGGCGCGCGAGGACATGCGCAGGGCGCTGGCCTGTACGCCGGGTGCGCTCGACAGCGATCTGGGCCGGTACCTGCTGGCCGATCCGGCGCGGTCGGTGCGGGAGCTGGCCGATCTGCTGGAACGGGCCTGGGGTGTGCTGGTCGAGCCGCACTGGCCCCGGCTGCGGGCGCTGCTGGAGGCCGACGTCCTCTTCCACACGCGCCGCCTCGCCGCCGGCGGGCTGGAGTCGCTCTTCGACGGCCTGCACCCCGACCTGTCCTGGGACGCCGCCTCGCTCACCCTGACCATCGAGCGGCCCAGCCACCACGACCGCGTCCTGGGCGGCCAGGGGCTGCTGCTGATGCCGAGCGCCTTCGTCTGGCCGGGTATCGCGGGCGGCTTCGACCCGCCCTGGCAGCCGACGGTCGTCTACCCGGCGCGGGGCATCGGCGCCCTGTGGACCCCGGCGGGTGCGGACACGCCGACCGCGCTGGCCCGGCTGCTGGGCCGGGCCCGGGCGGACGTGCTGTGCGCGCTGGACGAGCCGGCGTCCACCACGGCCCTGGCGCACCGCCTGGGGCTGGCCCCGTCCACGGTCTCGGCCCACCTGGGGGTGCTGCACGCGGCGGGCCTGCTGATCTCCGCCCGGCGGGGGCACCAGGTGCTCTACGAACGCACCCCGCTGGCCATCGCCCTCACCACGGGGGACGCCACGGGCTGACCGGTACGGGCCGACAAGGCGCGGGCGGAGCCGCGCGGGCGGCGGGCGGTGTCGCGCGGCCGGGCCGGTTGTCCGCCATGTCACCATATTCCGGTCATGCGGCGTCATGGTCCGCCGCCCGGCCCTTCGCCCCGAGGAAACCGGATGCCACCCGTCGCCGCCCGGCCCGCAGCAGCCCTCGGTCTCGTCCTGCTCCTCGCGGCGGCCACCGCCTGCGGCTCGGCACCGCAGCCCGGTCCCGCCGGCCCCGCCGCGGCTCCCGGGGCCCCCGCCCCGGCCGCCACCGACGGTGCGTCCCCGTTCTGGGTGGACCCGGGCAGCGAAGCCGCCCGGCAGGTCACGGCGTGGGAGGCGACGGGCCGCTACGACGACGCCCAGGTGCTGCGCCGGATCGCCGAGCGCCCGGTCGCGCTGTGGGGGCGGCCGGGCGATCCCGGCCCGGGGATCCGCCGGGCCCGCGCGGCGGCGAAGGCGGCCGGGCGGACCCTGCTGCTCGCCGCGCACAACCTCCCGGGCCGCGACTGCGGGAAGCAGCCGGCCGGGGGCGCCGCCGACGCCCGGGCCTACGGCCGCTGGATCGGCGCCTTCGCCGATGCCATCGGGGACGCCCGGGCCCTCGTCGTCCTGGAACCGCACGCCGTCGCGCACGCCGTCGACGGCTGCGTGCGCGCCGAGCAGCGCGCCGAGCGCTACCGGCTGCTCTCCGAGGCCGTCGACCGGCTGAAGAAGAACCGCAACACGAAGGTCTACCTGGACGCGGGCGATCCGGCGTGGATCCGGGACCCGTCCGACCTCGCCGGCCCCCTCCGCGAGGCGGGCCTCGACCGCGCCGACGGCTTCGCCCTCAACGTCTCCGGTTTCCAGCCGGACGCGGCCGTCCGGGCCTACGGCGCCGAGCTCTCCCGGGCGGTCGGCGGCAGGCACTTCGTCGTCGACACCGGCCGCAACGGCGCGGGGCCGCTGCCCGGCGAACGCACCCCGGCCTCGTGCAACCCTCCGGGCCGCGCCCTCGGCACCCCGCCGACCGACCGGACCGACGACCCGCTCGTCGACGCGTACCTCTGGGTGAAGCGGCCCGGCGAGTCCGACGGGACCTGCCGCGGTGGCCCGCCGGCCGGCACCTGGTGGCCCGAGCAGGCCCTGGGCCTGGCCCGCCGCGCCCACGACTGACCCGCCCCGGAGCCCACGAGGCCCTGGCCGGCCCTCCGGGTCAGGTACGGGTGCCGCGGCGGAGACCGTGGCGGACCGCGCGCTGGCTCAGCGGGCCCAGGCCCTCCAGCAGCGCGGCCAGTCCGGCGAGCTGCTCCAGGGCGTCGAACGCGCGGCCGGCGCCGTGCGGGTCCACCACCTCGTACAGCTCGATGCCGACGAAAGAGGCGGCGGTGGCCCGGGCGAGCCCCGCGGGGTCGGCGAACCCGTCCAGCGGGGTCGCCGCGAGCAGCCGGGTGAGCACCGCCTCCAGCTCCGCGATCCACAGGCCGAGTCCGTCGGCGGTGGCGGCCGCGAGGGCGGGCGAGTTCTGCCCGGCGGCCAGCAGCTGACCGAGCACGGCGACGTGCCCGGCCTCCCGCTCCTCGGCGTGCATCGCGCGGGCGAACTCCACCAGTTCGCCGAGGCCGCCCAGTGCGGCGAGCCGGTCGCGGTAGCGGGCCACCCGCTGCTCGGCCCCGTACCGGCAGGCGGCGGCGAGCAGGTCGTCGACGGAGCCGAAGTGGTAGAAGATCAGGCCCTGGCCGACGCCGGCGGTGGCCGCGATGGTGCGGGCCGAGGCCTTGGCGATCCCCTGCTCGACGAGCGTGCGCAGGGCCCCTTCGAGGAGCTTCTCCTTGGTGGCCGCACTGGCCGCGCTCACGCCCGGACCTCCTCGCGGACCGGCCGCAGGTCGCCGCGGACCCCGTGCGTGCGGACGTCCACGTACTGGGCGGTGAAGGAGCCCTCGTAGCCGAAGAGCGGTCCGAAGCGGCGGTTGACCACCCGCACCCGGATCCGGAACCGGCCGGTGGCGTCGTCGAAGGACTCACGCACCTCGGCGTCGCCGCCGATGAGGTCGGGGACGCGGACGTCGACGGGCCCCTCACGGAAGCGGTGTTCACCGGAGCGGATGAGCAGCGAGCCGTCCGGTTCGGCGCTCATGTGCAGGTCGCTGGCGAGGTGCTGGTGCGTGCCCAGGTAGTCCAGGACGCAGTCGCGTTCGGGGCTGTGGACCATCGTGGCGTCGAACCGGTGCGGCCCGCCGGGCAGCCGGAAGGTCCGCACGAAGGTGACGGTCTCGCGCCCGAAGGAGTCGAGGTACGGGAGGTTCTCGATGACGAAGGGGACGTCGCGGCCCTCGCGCGGCACCAGGATGTTGCGCATCCCGCCGAGCCGGAGGAAGGGCTTCACGAAACTGCCGCCGTGCCAGATCCGGTCCATGGTCCCGCGGCCGACGCAGCCCTCCCCGCTCTCCAGCCCGACCGAGAACCGGCGCTGGATCTGCGGGTGCAAACGGTCGAAGCCGGCGCCCATGTGGGCCCGGAAGATGGAGGTCATGACGGCTCCAGGGTGCTGAGCAGACGGGGGGCCGCGACCGGGGTGCGGCCGGGCGGGGTGCGCAGGCAGCGGCGGGCGGCCGGGGTGCCGGGCAGGGGCGGCAGCAGTACCGCCGCGGCCAGGACGAGCAGGGCCACGGCCGTGGGGGCGTACAGCAGGGCGGCCGCGGACAGCAGGGCGCGCAATGCGCTCTCGCCCGCCGCCCGGGCGAGGGCGAGGCCCGGCGGGGTGCCGCGTTCGCACCACAGCCTCAGCCGGTCGAAGGACCAGGCGGTGGCCCAGCCCATGAGCGGCCGCAGGACGAACCGGTCGGCGAGCGCCCCGAAGCGGCCCCAGCGGGGCCGGTAGTCGTAGCCGGTGAGGAAGCGGATGCCGTCGCCGTCCGGGACGTAGCGCCAGTAGCCGCTGCCCTCGGCGAGCAGCGAGAGCGGGTGGTCCGAGGCGAACCGCAGGGCCGACACCCTCGTCCCGTCCGGCCGGCGGCGCTCCCCCGCGGAGACGCCGGTCCCGTCGACGGAGACGAAGGGCAGCACGCGGGTCGCGTACCGGAACCGCTGCGGCTCGCCCTCGGACCGCGGGAGGTAGTGGATGGAGGTGAACCTCAGGTCCCACCGCTGGTGCCGGTCCGGATCCTGGCTGCGTTCCCACAGCTCGTCCATCCCGGCCCGGACGAACGTCTCGACGTACAGGCCCACGGCCACCCCCCGTTCCCGCGTTTTGAGCGATCGCTCAACCGGGACTGTAGGCGAGTTTGAGCGATCGCTCAACCCTGCCCCTGCGGGGTTGCCCGGCAGTCCGGCTCCGCCCGGGCCGCGCCCTGCGGTGACCCAGCGGTCCGGCTCGGGCCCCTGGCCGGGCGGGGGTGGTCGGGGTCGGGGAGCGGGGCCGGTCCGGGGTGTCTCCTCGGCTCGGCGCGCGCGGGTACGCCCCGGCCAGGCGGCCCTGGTCGCGCGCTCGTCCTGCGGGGACACCCCGCACCGTCCCCCCTCCCCTCGGCCGTGGCTCGCCGGAGCGCTGCCGTGGGGTGGGGACACGCAGGAGGGTCCCCGCAGGACGAGGCGGCACCCGGGCCGCACGGCCGTGACAGGCAGCACGCGCCGAGCCGAGGAGACCCTCGTGCGGGGCACCACCCCACACCACACACCCCCGCCCCACCACACCACCGAACAGCACACCGCCGAGCAACCCCGCAGGGCCACGGCCGAGGAGACCCTCGTGCGGGGCACCACCCCACACCACACACCCCCGCCCCACCACACCACCGAACAGCACACCGCCGAGCAACCCCGCAGGGGAAGGGCACCGGGCCCGGCGAAGCCAGAGCCGGACCGTCGAGCAACCCCGCAGGGGGAACGCGGAAGCGCCCCCGGCCGGGTCGGCCGGGGGCGCTTCGGGCGTACGGGGCGGCCGGTTCAGGCCTGCCCGAGGTGGCGTTCCACCGTCTCCACCTTGGAGGTGATCCCGTCGGTGACGCCGGGGCGGATGTCGGCCTTGAGGATGAAGGAGACGCGCGGCGCCCGCTCCTCGACGGCGGCGACCGCACGCCGGATCACGTCCATCACTTCGTCCCACTCACCCTCGACGGTGGTGAACATGGCGTCGGTGCGGTTCGGCAGCCCGGACTCGCGGACCACGCGGACCGCGTCGGCGACGTACTCGCCCACCTCTTCACCGACCCCCAGCGGGGTCACCGAGAACGCGACGATCACGCCTGGGCCGCCTCACGGGCACGGGCGGCGACCACGCTGTCGGCCTCTTCGCGCTTGAGCAGCTTGTCGCCGTAGAGGCCGCCCAGGGGGACCACCGAGAGGACGAAGAAGAACAGGACCTTCTTGAAGGGCCACTTCGCCTTGTACCACACGTCCAGCAGCAGCACCGAGTAGACCATGAACAGGAACGCGTGCAGGAGACCCAGCGGCAGCAGCAGGTAGTCGATGTCCGAGATCCGGCTGAGCAGCGAGCCGAAGATCAGCAGGGCCGGGAACGACAGCGCCTCCGGCACGGAGACGAGGCGCAGACGGTGCAGGGCGGAGGCGGTCTTGATGTCCACGTGGAACCTTCGGGGTGGAGGCCAGGGTCGCCTCCAGTGTCTCAGCCGCTTTACGGGATCTTGACCCGGCCCCCGCCTCCGGGCCCGCGCCGGGAGGGACCGGGAACGCTCCCAAACGCCCGGGTGTGTCATATATCCGGCCACGGGACTCTGTTCGGGTCCGCCCGCTGCCGATAACGTCTCCCCGTGGCTCAGTTCCGACTCCAAGGCAGCAAGGTGCTGGCCGTCGACCTGACCGGGGACGCCGTGAAAGCGAAGAACGGCTCCATGGTCGCGTACGACGGGCAGATGGCCTTCAAGAAGATGAGCGGCGGCGGCGAAGGCCTCCGCGGCATGGTGACCCGCCGGCTGACCGGCGAACAGATGACGGTGATGGAGGTTCAGGGACACGGCACCTGCTTCTTCGCCGACCGTGCAAGTGAGATCAATCTGGTCAATCTGCACGGCGAGAAGCTCTACGTCGAGTCCAGCAACCTGCTGTGCACCGACGCCGGACTGCGCACCGGCACCACCTTCACCGGGCTGAGGGGCGCCTCGACGGGCAACGGTCTCTTCACCACGACGGTCGAGGGATCGGGCCAGGCCGCGATCATCTCCGACGGCCCGGCCGTGGTGCTGCGCGTGAGCGCCCAGTACCCGCTGTCCGTCGACCCGGGGGCGTACATCGCGCACACCGGCAACCTCCAGCAGTCCTTCCAGTCCGGTGTGACGTTCCGCACGCTCATGGGCGAGGGCTCGGGCGAGGCGTTCCAGATCCGCTTCGAGGGCGAGGGCCTGGTCTACGTGCAGCCCAGCGAGCGCAACACCGTCGGGGGCGACATCTGATGCCGTTCCGCGAGATCAACTCGAAGATGGTCGAGGCCCAGGTCGTCCCGGGCCAGAAGATGTTCAGCCAGCGTGGAGCGATGCTCGCCTACCGCGGCGACGTCTCCTTCACTCCGAGCCTGACGGGCGGTCAGGGCGGGGTGATGGGCATGATCGGGCGCCGCGTGGCGAACGAGCAGACCCCGCTGATGACGGTCGAGGGCAGCGGCACCGTGATGTTCGGCCACGGCGGCCACCACATCCAGGTGATCAACCTGACCGGCGAGACCCTCTACGTCGAGGCCGACCGGCTGCTCGCCTTCGACGGGACCCTCCAGCAGGGCACGATGTTCATGGGCTCGCAGGGCGGGGTCATGGGCATGGTCCGCGGCCAGGTGACCGGCCAGGGCCTGTTCACCACCACCCTGAAGGGCCATGGCTCGGTCGCCGTGATGGCCCACGGCGGGGTCATCGAACTCCCCATCACCCCGAACCGGCCCGTCCACGTGGACCCCCAGGCCTACGTGGCCCACCACGGGGACGTCAGGAACAAGCTCTCCACCGCCCTCGGCTGGCGGGACATGGTGGGACGCGGCTCGGGCGAGGCGTTCCAGCTGGAACTGTCCGGTCAGGGCGCGGTGTACGTACAGGCCTCCGAGGAGAAGCTGTGAACTTTGGCCCCGTGATGGGCGGACCGGGCGGCCCGACGGTCTTCGACCCGTACACCCTGCCCTCCGACGACAACGTGAACGCGTACACCTTCTGCGTGGAGCTCAAGGGGAGCCAGTGGTTCCTGCAGAAGGGCAAGATGATCTCGTACTACGGGCACATCGAGTTCAACGGCATCGGCAACGGCCGCTTCGACCGTCTGCTGCGCACCAGCTTCCACTCGCCGCTGCACGCCAGTGACTGGGTGGTGGCCGAGGGCCAGGGCAAGATGCTGCTGGCCGACCGGGCCTTCGACGTGAACTCGTACGACCTGGACAACGGCAACCTGACGATCCGGTCGGGAAACCTGCTGGCGTACCAGCCCTCGCTGGCCCTGAAGCAGTCGATCGTCCCGGGCTTCCTGACGCTGATCGGCACCGGCAAGTTCGTGGCGGCCTCCAACGGGCCGGTGGTGTTCATGGAGCCGCCGCTGCGGGTGGACCCGCAGGCGCTGGTCGGCTGGGCGGACTGCCCGTCTCCCTGTCACCATTACGATCACGGCTACATGTCCGGCGTGATGGGCGGACTGCGCTCGCTGGCCGGCATCGGGGGCACCTCGGGCGAGGAGCACCAGTTCGAGTTCGTCGGAGCCGGAACCGTGCTCCTGCAGTCCTCGGAGATGCTGATGGCGGAGCAGTCGGTCGGCACGGTGGGCGCCGGGGCGGCCACGGGCAACGCGCAGGGCGTGCCGGGAGCCGGCCAGGGGCCGCTGGGGCAGATCGGTGTGCCGCGGATGCCCGGGCAGCTGGGTGACCTCCAGCGCCGCTTCGGACTGTGACAGCCGGGACCTCCGACCTTTGTACGCAATTCAACTTTTTAGGTAGAGTTCATTCATGGAGACCATGGAGACCGAGACGGCCACGCGCTGGCTGACCGACGCGGAGCAGTGCGCCTGGCGCACCCACCTGGACGTCAGCCGGCTCCTCATGCACCAGCTGGAAAAGGATCTCCAGCCCTTCGGGCTCACCAACAACGACTACGAGATCCTCGTGAACCTCTCGGAGTCGCAGGACCACCGGATGCGCATGAGCGACCTCGCGACCGCCACCCTGCAGTCGAAGAGCCGGCTGTCGCACCAGATCACGCGGATGGAGACGGCGGGCCTGGTCCGCCGGGTCAACTGCGAGTCCGACCGCCGCGGCCTGTACGCGGTGCTCACGGACGAGGGCATGGAGACCATGCGGAAGGTCGCCCCGCACCACGTGGCGTCCGTCCGACGGCACTTCATCGACCTGCTGTCGCCGGAGGCCCTGGCGGCGCTGCGCGCCTCGCTGACCCCGGTCGCGGAGCACCTGCGCGGCACCCGCGGCAAGGTCTGAGCCGGGCGCTCCGCGCGCCCCTCGGGGCGGCGGGCCGGACAGGGGGTGGTGTCCGCCCGCGGACGGCCGCTGCCGAGCACCCGTGAGCGCGGCTCCGGCGCCCGGCCCGTACGGCGTGCCGTACGGGCCTGCGGTGTGCCCCGGCAGGCTCGGCCGGAGGCGGGGACCGGGGGCTCTCAGGCCTCCGTGAGGGTCGCCAGGAGGGCGTCGGCGGCCGCGTACGGGTCCAGGTCGCCCTCGGCGACCCTGGCGGCCAGCGCGCCGAGGTGGGCGTCACCGTGGACGTCCGCCATCCGTGCCCGCAGCGCCGTCACGGCGATCGTCTCGACCTCCCGCGCGGCTCGGGCCGCGCGCCGCTCGGCCAGTACCCCGCGCTCGTCCATCCACGCCCGGTGCTTCTCCAGCGCCTCGACGACCTCGTCGATGCCCTGGCCGCGGGCGGCGACCGTCTTCACGATCGGCGGCCGCCAGTCGTCCCTGCCGCGCGCCTCGCCCAGCCCCAGCATGTGGTTCAGCTCCCGGGCGGTCGCGTCCGCGCCGTCCCGGTCGGCCTTGTTGACCACGTACACGTCGCCGATCTCCAGGATTCCCGCCTTCGCGGCCTGGATCCCGTCGCCCATCCCGGGCGCCAGCAGCACCACCGAGGTGTCGGCCTGCGAGGCGATCTCCACCTCCGACTGCCCGACCCCGACCGTCTCGACGAGGATCACGTCGCAGCCGGCCGCGTCCAGGACCCGGATCGCCTGCGGCGCGGCCCACGCGAGCCCGCCCAGGTGGCCGCGGGTGGCCATGGATCGGATGTAGACCCCCGGGTCGGAGGCGTGGTCCGACATCCGTACGCGGTCGCCGAGCAGCGCCCCGCCCGAGAAGGGCGAGGACGGGTCGACGGCGAGGACGCCCACGCGCTTGCCGGCCCGTCGGTAGGCGGACACCAGCGCCGAGGTCGACGTCGACTTGCCGACGCCCGGCGACCCGGTCAGGCCCACCACGTACGCCCCGCCCGTCAGCGGGGCCAGCGCGGCCATCACCTCGCGCAGCTGCGGGGACGCCCCCTCGACCAGCGAGATCAGCCGGGCCACCGCCCTCGGCCTGCCCTCACGCGCCTGGGCCACCAGCTGGGGGACGTCCACCGCCGTCATACGTGCTGCGCTCCTCGGTTCTCGTACGGGATACGTGGGGGCCGCCGGGCCGGTTGCGGGCCCGGCGGCCGGGCCGCCTACTTGGCGACGCGGACGATCAGCGCGTCGCCCTGGCCGCCGCCGCCGCACAGCGCGGCCGCGCCGACCCCGCCGCCGCGGCGCTTGAGCTCCAGCGCCAGGTGCAGCACCACGCGGGCGCCGGACATGCCGATCGGGTGGCCCAGGGCGATGGCGCCACCGTTGACGTTCACCTTTTCCGGGGTCACGCCCAGGTCCTTCATTGACTGCACGGCGACGGCGGCGAAAGCCTCGTTGATCTCGATGAGGTCCAGGTCGGACACCTCCAGGCCCTCCTTCTTCAGGGCGTGCAGGATCGCGTTCGACGGCTGCGACTGGAGGGAGTTGTCCGGGCCGGCCACGTTGCCGTGGGCGCCGATCTCCGCGATCCACTCCAGGCCGAGCTCCTCGGCCTTGGCCTTGCTCATCACGACCACGGCGGCCGCGCCGTCGCTGATCTGCGAGGAGGTGCCGGCGGTGATCGTGCCGTCCTTGGCGAAGGCGGGACGCAGCTTGCCCAGGGACTCCACCGTGGTCTCGGGGCGGATGCCCTCGTCGGTGGAGAAGATCACCGGGTCGCCCTTGCGCTGCGGGATCTCCACCGGGGTGATCTCGGCCTCGAAGACGCCGTTCTTCCGGGCGGCGGCCGCGCGCTGGTGGGAGGCCGCCGCGAACTCGTCCTGCGGGGCGCGCTCGATGCCCAGGCGGGTGTTGTGCTTCTCGGTGGACTCGCCCATCGCGATGTTCTCGAAGGCGTCCGTGAGGCCGTCGTAGGCCATCGCGTCCAGCATCTCCACCGCGCCGTACTTGTAGCCGTCGCGGGACTTCGGCAGCAGGTGCGGGGCGTTGGTCATCGACTCCTGCCCGCCCGCGACCACGATGTCGAACTCACCGGCGCGGATCAGCTGGTCGGCCAGCGCGATCGCATCCAGGCCCGAGAGGCACACCTTGTTGATGGTCAGGGCGGGCACGTTCATCGGGATGCCGGCCTTGACCGCCGCCTGGCGGGCCGGGATCTGGCCCGCGCCGGCCTGGAGCACCTGGCCCATGATCACGTACTGGACCTGGTCGCCGGAGATCCCGGCCCGCTCCAGCGCGGACTTGATGGCGAAGCCGCCGAGGTCGGCACCCGAGAAGGACTTCAGCGAGCCGAGCAGCCGCCCCATGGGCGTGCGGGCCCCGGCGACGATCACGGAAGTGGTGTTGTTCGATCCGGACATGAGGCACAGCCCCTTGGATGAGGAGTGAACGAGGGTTTACGTGAATGTACTGGGCGGTACCGCAGCGGTCACCGGGCAGCCGGTGTGATCGCGCGCACGTTGCGTGACGACCCCCTTCGGCGGTGCACTGTCCCCATGCTGACAAGAATCGACCACATCGGGATCGCCTGCTTCGACCTGGACAAGACTGTCGAGTTCTACCGTGCCACGTACGGCTTCGAGGTGTTCCACTCCGAGGTCAACGAGGAGCAGGGCGTCCGCGAAGCCATGTTGAAGATCAACGAAACCTCCGACGGCGGCGCCTCCTACATCCAGCTCCTGGAGCCCACCCGCGAGGACTCCGCGGTCGGCAAGTGGCTCGCCAAGAACGGCGAGGGCGTGCACCACATCGCCTTCGGCACCGAGGACGTCCGGGGCGACTCGGAGGCCATCCGCGGCAAGGGCGTCCGCGTGCTCTACGACCAGCCCCGCACCGGTTCGATGGGCTCCTCGATCACCTTCCTGCACCCCAAGGACTGCCACGGAGTCCTGACCGAACTGGTCACCTCGAACCCCGACCATTGATGGACCACTGATGGCCCGATTCCCCGGCCGGTAGAGTGGCCATGGCTCGGCCGGGGTTCGGTGCGGAGAGGGTCGGGGCCTGTGACCCCTGCCCCGGTATCTGACACCATTCCCCCGGGGGCGTCGTTCAGCGGGCGAGCGATGCTCATTGGAGTGAGCTTGCGACCAGGGGACGGATGGGACCGCGCTGTGCGGGGCTACGAAAGCCAGGAGAGCCATCAGGCCGAGGCCGACCATCTCTCGCGCTTCGAGGCCGAGATGGAGCGGCTGAAGAAGGAACGCGGGAAGGCCGTCCAGCACGCTGAGGACCTGGGTTACCAGGTCGAGGTGCTGCGCGCCAAGCTCCACGAGGTACGCCGGGCCCTCGCGTCCCGTCCTGCCTACGACGGCGCGGACATGGGCTACCAGGCGGAGCAGCTGCTCCGCAACGCCCAGATCCAGGCCGACCAGATGCGCTCCGACGCCGAGCGCGAGCTGCGCGACGCCCGGGCGCAGACCCAGCGCATCCTGCAGGAGCACGCCGAGCACCAGGCGCGCCTGCAGGCCGAGCTGCACAGCGAGGCCGTCAACCGGCGCCAGCGGCTGGACCAGGAGCTCAACGAGCGCCGCCAGACCGTCGAGGCGCACGTGAACGAGAACGTGGCCTGGGCCGAGCAGCTGCGCGCCCGTACCGAGGCCCAGGCGCGCCGCCTCATGGAGGAGTCCCGCGCCGAGGCCGAGCAGTCCCTGAACGCGGCCCGCGCCGAGGCCGCCCGGGTCGCCGAGGAGACCCGGCGCCGGATGGCCTCCGACGCCGAGGCCGCCCGCGCGGAGGCCGAGGCCACGCTGCTGCGCGCCCGCAAGGAGGCCGAGCGGCTGCTGACCGCCGCCTCCACGCAGGCGCAGGAGGCCACCCAGCACGCCGAACGGCTGCGTTCCACCACCTCCGCCGAGGCCGAGCAGACCCGGCAGCAGACCCTCGACCTCGGCCGGATCGCCGAATCCCGCGCGCAGGAGGCCGAGTCCGCGCTGCGCGAGGCCCGCGCCGAGGCCGAGAAGGTCCTCGCGGAGGCCAAGGAGAGCGCCGCGCGGCAGCTGGCGTCGGCGGAATCCGTCAACGAGCAGCGCACCCGCACCGCCAAGGAGCAGGTCGCCCGGCTGGTCGGCGAGGCCACCAAGGAGGCCGAACTCCTCAAGGCCGAGGCCGAGCAGACCCTGGCCGACGCCCGCGCGGACGCCGAACGGCAGCGCGCGGAGGCCGGCCAGCAGGCCCGTACCGCCGCGGCCGAGGACATGGCGGCGCAGCTGGCGAAGGCCGCCCGTACCGCCGAGGACGTACTGAACAAGGCCTCGGAGGACGCCCGGGCCACCACCCGGGCAGCGTCCGAGGAGGCCGAGCGGATCCGCCGCGAGGCCGAGTCCGAGGCCGACCGGCTGCGCCTGCAGGCCGCGGCCACGGCCGACGAGCTCAAGGGCGCCGCGAAGGACGACACCGAGGAGTACCGGGCCCGTACGGTCGAGCTCCAGGAGGAGGCCCGGCGGCTGCGCGGCGAGGCCGAGCAGCTGCGTGCGGAGGCCGTCGCCGAGGGCGAACGGATCCGCGGCGAGGCCCGCCGCGAGGCGGTCCAGCAGATCGAGGAGGCGGCCAAGACCGCCGAGGAACTGCTCGGCAAGGCCAAGTCGGACGCGGACGAGCTGCGCGCCGGGGCGACCGCCGAGAGCGAGCGGGTCCGTGCCGAGGCCGTCGAGCGGGCCGGCACCCTGCGCAAGCAGGCCGAGGAGACCCTGGAGCGGACCCGCGCCGAGGCCGAGCGGCTGCGCGGCGAGGCCGAGGAGCAGGCCGAGTCGGTCCGCGCCGAGGCGGACGCGGCGGCGCTCGCACGGCGCGAGGAGACCGAGCAGGCACTGGCCGCGAAGCGCGCCGAGGCCGACGAGGAACTGGTACGGCTGCACACGGAGGCCGAGGGCCGGCTGGCCACGGCCGAGCAGACGCTGCGCGACGCCCGTACCGCCGCGGAGAACATCCGCCGCGAGACGACCGAGGAGAACGACCGGCTGCGCGCCGAGTCGGCGGAACGCATCCGCACGCTCCGGACACAGTCCGAGGCCGAGGCCGACCAGCTGCGCACCGAGGCGGCGCAGGACGCCGGCCGGGTGCGCGCCGAGGCCGAGCAGGTGGCCGTACGGCTGCGCGGCGAGGCCGAGGCCGAGGCGGAGCGCGTGCGCTCCGAGGCCCAGGAGACCGCGGACCGGCTGCGCGCGGAGGCGAAGGCGGCGGCCGAGCGGGTCGCCGCCGAGGCCGCCGAGGCGCTGGCCGCCGCGCAGGAGGAGGCCACCCGGCGCCGCCGGGAGTCCGAGGAGACCCTGGCGTCGGCCCGTACCGACGCCGACCAGGAGCGGGCGCAGGCCCGCGAGCAGAGCGAGGAGCTGCTGGCCGCGGCCCGCCGCCGCTCGGAGGAGGCGCAGGCCGAGGCGGCCCGCCTGACCGAGGAGGCCGAGAGCCGCGCCTCGGAGCTGGTGTCGGCGGCCGAGGCCACCGCCCAGCAGGTGCGCGACGCCGTGGCCGGGCTGCACGAGCAGGCCGAGGAGGAGATCTCCGGGCTGCGCAGCGCCGCCGAGCACGTGGCGGAGCGGACGAAGACGGAGGCCGAGGAAGAGGCCGCCCGGGTCCGCGCCGACGCCCACGCGGAGCGGGAGCGGGCCACCGAGGACGCGGCCCGCATCCGTACCGAGGCGCGCGCCGAGACGGACGCGGCGAAGGCGCTGGCGGAGCGGACCGTCGGCGAGGCGATCGCCGAGGCGGAGCAGCTGCGCGCCGACACCGCCGAGTACGCCCAGCGGCTGCGGACCGAGGCCACGGACGCGCTGGCCGCCTCCGAGCGGGACGCCGCCCGTACCCGGGCCGACGCCCGCAACGACGCGAACCGTATCCGCGGCGAGGCGGCGGAGTCCCTGGAGGCCGCCCGCACCGAGGGTGCCCGGATCACGGCCGAGGCCTCGGCGGAGGCCGAGCGGCTGACCGAGGAGACCCGCGCGGCGAACGCGGCCACGGTCGCCGACGCCGAGGCGGAGGCGGAGCGGATCACCGCGGAGGCGGCGGAGGTCGCCGAGGCCACCCGCACCGCGGCCGCGGCCACGCTGGACGAGGCGCGCGCCGAGGCCAACCGGCTGCGCACCGAGGCCGCGGAGCAGGTCGACCGGCTCATCACCGAGGCCTCGGCGGAGGCGGACCGCCTCATCGAGGAGACCCGCGCGGCGAACGCGGCCACCGTGGGCGAGGCGGCGGCCGAGGCCGAGCGCCTCACCACCCAGGCGGCCCGGCTGAAGTCGCAGGCGGCCGAGACGCTGGCGGGCGCCGAACGCGACGCCGCGAAGATCATGGTCGACTCGCGTGCCGAGGGCGACCGGCTCATCGACGAGACCCGGGTGGCCAACGAGGCCACGGTCGGCGAGGCCGCGGCGGAGGCCGCGCGGCTGCGTGCGGACGCGGACCGGGTCCTGGAGGACGCCCGCGCGGAGGGCGGCCGGATCATCGGCGAGGCCACCGCGGAGGCGGACCGCGTCACGGCCGCGGCGGGCGAGACCCTCGCCGGCGCCGAGCGCGACGCCGAACAGACGCTGGACGAGGCGCGCGCAGAGGCGAACCGGCTGCGCGCCGAGGCGGCCGAGCAGGCGGACCGGCTCATCACGGAGGCGGCGTCCGAGGCGGACAAGCTCACGGAGCAGACCCGCAAGGACAACGAGCGCACGCTCGGCGAGGCGGCGACCGAGGCGGAGCGGCTGCGTGCCGACGCCTCCGAGGCGCTGTCCTCGGCGCAGGAGCACGCGACCCGTACCCGGTCGGAGGCCGAGCGGGTCAAGGCGGAGGCCGCGGCCGCGGCGGAACGTACCCGCGCGGAGGCCCGCAAGGAGTCCGAGCGGCTGCTGGACGAGGCCCGCGAGGAGGCGAACAAGCGCCGCAGCGAGGCGGCGGAGCAGGTCGACCGGCTCATCACCGAGGCGGCGACGGAGGCCGACAACCTCACCGTCGAGGCGCAGAAGCAGGCCCTCGCCGCCACCACGGCGGCCGAGGAGCAGGCCGACGCCATGGTCGACGCGGCCCGCAAGGAGGCGGCGCGGATCACCTCGGAGGCCACCGTCGAGGGCAACTCCCTGGTGGAGAAGGCCCGTACGGACGCCAACGAGCTGCTGGTCGGCGCGCGCACGGACGCCGCCGCCATAAGGGAACGGGCGGAGGAGCTGCGCGGCCGTGTCGAGGGCGAGGTCGAGGAGCTGCACGAGCGGGCCCGCCGGGAGTCGGCCGAGCAGATGAAGTCGGCCGGCGAGCGCGTGGACAAGCTGGTGCGCGCGGCGACCGAGCAGAGCGTCGAGGCCGAGGCGAAGGCCAAGGAGCTGCTGTCGGACGCGAGCAGCGAGGCGAGCAAGGTGCGCATCGCCGCCGTCCGCAAGGCGGAGGCGCTGCTCAAGGAGGCCGAGCAGAAGAAGGCGGAGCTGGCCCGGGAGGCCGAGAGCGCGCTGGCGGAGGCCAAGGCGGAGGCCGAGCGCCTCGTCGAGGAGGGCCGCCGTGAGCTGGAGGTCCTGGTCCGCAGGCGGCAGGACATTCAGGGAGAGATCTCCCGTGTCCAGGACGTTCTTGAGGCGTTGGAATCATTCGAGGCGCCTTCGGGCGGCGGGAAGCCGACGGTCGGCGGGCAGGGCGCGGGGGGCGCCAAGGCCGGAGTGACAGCGGGATCCACTCGTTCGGGTGGCAAGTCGTCGGAGGGCTAGCCAAGGGGACCTGGATGTGTGCACCTGATGAAGGTTCAGGCGAACGGGTGACAAGCATTCCGCCGCCTTGCCACTCAAAAGGGGTGTCATTGTCCAGATCAAACGCGGATTGACTCGATGACACGCCGTCTGGGCGCCTAGGATTCCCCTTAACACCTCACGTAGCACCTCATCGGTCTCATTCGACAGGAACCCCATGAGCGACACTTCCTCCCCCTTCGGCTTCGAGCTCGTGCGGCGTGGTTATGACCGCGGTCAGGTGGACGACCGCATTACCAAGCTGGTCTCCGACCGCGACAGCGCCCTTGGACGTATCAACTCTCTGGAAAAGCGGATCGAGGAGCTGCACCTCGAGACGCAGAACGCCCAGGCCCAGGTGAACGACGCGGAGCCGTCGTACGCGGGTCTCGGCGCCCGGGTCGAGAAGATCCTGCGGCTGGCCGAGGAGGAGGCGAAGGACCTGCGCGAGGAGGCCCGTCGCGCGGCCGAGCAGCACCGTGAGCTCGCCGAGTCGGCCGCCCAGCAGGTGCGCAACGACGCCGAGTCGTTCGCGGCCGACCGGAAGTCGAAGGCGGAGGACGAGGGCGTCCGCATCGTCGAGAAGGCCAAGGGCGACGCCGCCACCCTGCGCGCCGAGGCCCAGAAGGACGCGGCCTCCAAGCGCGAGGAGGCCGACGCGCTGTTCGAGGAGACCCGCGCCAAGGCCGCCCAGGCCGCCGCGGACTTCGAGACCAACCTGGCCAAGCGCCGTGAGCAGTCGGAGCGCGACCTGGCCTCCCGTCAGGCCAAGGCCGAGAAGCGCCTCGCGGAGATCGAGCACCGCGCCGAGCAGCTGCGCCTGGAGGCCGAGAAGCTGCGTACGGACGCCGAGCGCCGGGCCCGCCAGACCGTGGAGACCGCGCAGCGCCAGGCCGAGGACATCGTGGCCGACGCGAACGCCAAGGCGGACCGCATCCGCAGCGAGTCCGAGCGCGAGCTGGCGGCGCTCACCAACCGCCGCGACTCGATCAACGCGCAGCTGACCAACGTCCGCGAGATGCTGGCGACGCTCACCGGTGCGGCCGTCGCGGCGGCCAACCCGATCGCGGACGACGAGCCCGTCACCCGCGGCGTGCCGGCACAGCAGAGCCGCTAGCGCGCAGGCACTACCTGCCGGTAGCGAAAGAGCCTGATCGAGGGCCCTATGTCACCCGTTCGAGGTGGCGTAGGGCCCTCGGGCGTTCTAGCGTGTCGGCATGATCGAGCTCGAGGGACTCACGAAACGATTCGGCGCCAAGACCGCCGTCAACAACCTCAGCTTCCAGGTCAGACCGGGGGTGGTGACCGGCTTCCTCGGCCCCAACGGGGCGGGCAAGTCCACGACCATGCGCATGATGCTCGACCTCGACAATCCGACGAGTGGTCAGGTCCGGATCTACGGGAAGCGCTACCGGGAACTCCAGGAACCGCTGAAGCACGTAGGAGCACTGCTGGACGCGAAGGCCATGCACGGCGGCCGCAGCGCGTACAACAACCTGCTCTGCCTGGCCCAGTCGAACGGCATCCCCGAGCGCCGGGTCGGCGAGGTGCTGGACCTGGTCGGCCTGACCCCCGTGGCCAGGAAGAAGTCCAAAGGATTTTCACTCGGCATGGGACAACGGCTGGGAATCGCCTCCGCTTTGCTGGGCGATCCGCAGATCCTCATGTTCGACGAACCCGTCAACGGTCTGGACCCCGAGGGAATTCTCTGGATCCGCAATCTGATGAAGGGCCTGGCGGCGGAGGGTCGCACGATCTTCGTCTCCTCCCACCTGATGAGCGAAATGGCCCTGACCGCGGACCATTTGATCGTGATCGGTCAAGGAAGGCTGTTGGCCGATACCTCTATGGCTGATTTCATTCACCAGAACTCCCGCAGTTACGTCCGCATGCGTTCACCGCAGCAGGAGCGGCTCAAGGACGTCCTGCACGAGGCCGGGATCGACGCCGTCGGCGTCCCCGCCACCGGCACGCTGGAGATCGACGGCGTGGGCGCCGAGCAGCTCGGCGAGCTGGCCGCCCGGCACCGGATCGTGCTGCACGAACTCAGCCCGCAACGGGCTTCACTGGAGGAAGCGTTCATGCGCATGACGGCGGACTCCGTCGAGTACCACTCCCACGCACCGGGCGCACCCGGTGCGGCGGGCGACAACCCGGCCCGGCCGGCCGACGTCCCCGCCGGGGGCGCCGGCTTCGGCTCCGCCGACGCCGCGCGCAAGGGCGGGCGGTGACCATGGCCTTCACCGCCGTCCTCACTTCCGAGTGGACCAAGATCCGCACCGTCGCCTCCACCAGCTGGACACTCGCCGTGGCCATGATCGTCACCGTCGGCTTCGGCGCCCTGATCTCCGTCGCGGCCGCGTCCGGCCTCGACAGGATGAGCGCGCTCGAACGGGCCACCTTCGACCCGACCCTGGTGAGCTTCACCGGGATGCAGTTCGGCCAGCTGGCGATGATCGTCTTCGGTGTCATGGTGGTCAGCACCGAATACAGCACGGGCATGATCCGCACCTCGCTGGCCGCCGTGCCCGCCCGGGCCGGCTTCCTGTTCGGCAAGCTCACCGTGGCCACGGCCCTGGCCCTGCTGGTCGGACTGCTGACCAGCTTCGTGTCCTTCTTCGTCGGGCAGGCGATCCTGGGCGACCACGGCACCGGCCTCGGTGCGGAGAACGTCCTGCGTGCGGTGATCGGCGCCGGCGTGTACATGGCGCTGCTGGCGCTGTTCTCCATGGGCGTGGCCGCCATGCTGCGCAGCTCGGTCGCCTCGATCAGCATCCTGATCCCGTTCTTCCTGATCGTCTCCAACGCCCTCAACGCCTTCGAGGCGACCCGCACATACGGCCAGTACCTGCCGGACGCGGCCGGATCGAAGATCGTTCAGGTCGTGCCGGACGCCTTCGGCGGGACCGATGCCCCCTACGGTCCGTGGGGCGGACTCGGGATCATGCTCCTGTGGGTGGCCGCCTCGGTACTCGGGGGCTACCTCGTCCTCAGGAAGAGGGACGCCTGACGGCCCGCCCCCTCCGGAAGGACTACGGGTCATGCCAGGGTCGGCCTCGGGGACGGGTCAGGGATCCGGCCCGGGACGGAACCGGAGGATCCTCGTTATCCTCTTAACCCTTACGCGGGCGAGAGTCGTCCCGGCCTGGTAAGGGGCAGCAAGATGATCGAGGCAGTCGGCCTGACCAAGCGCTACGGCGCCAAGACCGCCGTCGACCAGTTGTCCTTCCAGGTCAAGCCGGGTCACGTGACGGGCTTCCTGGGGCCCAACGGCTCCGGGAAGTCCACGACCATGCGCATGATCCTCGGGCTCGACCGGCCCACTTCCGGTCAGGTCACGATCAACGGCCGGCCCTTCCGGGAGCTGCCGAACGCCCAGCGGCACGTCGGGGCCCTGCTCGACGCCAAGGCCGTGCACGGCGGCCGCCGGGCCCGTACCCACCTGCTGTCCATCGCCCAGCTCTCCGGGATCCCGGAGAAGCGGGTGGACGAGGTGCTGGCCGTGGTCGGCCTCCAGGACGCCGCCCGGCAGCGCACGAAGGGCTTCTCGCTCGGCATGGGCCAGCGCCTCGGCATCGCCACGGCGCTGCTCGGCGACCCCCAGGTGCTGCTGTTCGACGAGCCGGTCAACGGGCTCGACCCGGAGGGCATCCTCTGGGTCCGCAACCTCATGCGCCGGCTCGCCGCCGAGGGCCGTACCGTCTTCGTCTCCTCCCACCTGATGAGCGAGATGGCGCTGACCGCCGACCACCTGATCGTCATCGGCCGCGGACGGCTGCTGGCCGACATGGGGACGCAGGAGTTCATCGCGCACAATTCGGCCGGATTCGCTCGGGTGCGTGCGGCCGACACCGATCCCGATGGCCGGGACACGTTGGGCAAGGCCCTCGCCGGTGCGGGCGGCCGGGTCCTCCAGGAGCCCGACGGGGCACTGCGCGTGACCGGGCTGGAGCTCCCCCGCATCTCGGACCTCGCGCACGGGGTGGGCGTACGGCTGTGGGAGCTGTCCCCGCACCGGGCCTCGCTGGAGGAGGCGTACATGCGGATGACCCAGTCCGCCGTCGAGTACACCTCCACCGAGGACCCGCGGGCCGAGCTGTGGGAGCAGGACCCGCTGGCCCTCCCGGCCTGGGAGGACGAGCCGGCCGCCCCCGAGGTCCCGCAGGCGGGCTTCTTCGCCCCGCCCCCGCCCGGAGCGGGCGGGAAGCCCTTCCTGATGCCCAGCAATCCCGGCGAGCTCGCGAGCACCGCCAAGGACTCCACCGAGGACCCCCGATGACCGTGACCCCGACGACCACGACGCCGGACCGGCCGCGGAGCTACACCTCCCCGCTGCCCTCGCCGCGGCCGCACCTGGGACACGCCCTCGCCTCGGAGTGGACCAAGCTGATCTCGATCCGCTCCACCCTGTGGACGCTGGGCTCGCTCGTGGTGACCGTCGTCGGTGTCGGGATGCTCTTCGTCTCGCAGACCACGGACCGGGACTACGAGTCCATCTCCTTCACCACGCCCGCCCTCTTCGGCCTGATGGTCGGCCAGGTCGCGGTGATGGTCCTCGGTGTGCTGACGATCGCCTCGGAGCACGCCACCGGCCTGGTGCGGACCACGTTCACCGCCGCCCCGGACCGCTTCCGTGTGCTGACCGCGAAGTACCTGGTCTTCAGCGTCACGGCCTTCGTCGCCACCGCGCTGTCCGTCTTCGTGGTCGGGATCGCCGCCTCCCTCGCCCACGGCGGGGCGGCTTCCGGTCCGCACACGGCCGACGAGTGGCTGGGCGCCGTGGCCGGCTGCCTCTACGTCACCCTGCTCGGCGTGCTCGCCCTCGCGATCGGCGCACTGGTGCGGCATTCCGCGGGGGCGATCGCCGTCATGCTGGGCGTGGTCACCCTGCCGCCGGTGCTGGGGGCCATGCTCATCGTCTGGGAGGCCGTCGCCCCCATCGGGCGGGAGATCCTCCAGCGCAACGTGCCCGTCGCGCTGAGCCAGCTGTTCGGCATGCGGGAGGGCGGCGACCTGGGCGCGGCGCCCAGCAACTTCTCCAACGTGCTGATCATCCTGTTGATCACGGGAGCGACCGTGGCCGCCTCGTACGTCGTCGTCGGCCGCCGCGACGTCTAGGGGGTGTCCGGCGGGATCCGTCGCCGGGGGTCAGTACTTCGGCGCGTTGCGGGACCGCTGCACCTTCGTGGTGCGGCGGTCCTTCGCGTTCCAGCAGGACTTGTGCCAGTGCCGCCGGTCGTCCACGCCGCCGTACTCCGGCCACGCCACCAGGTGCGGGGTGCCGGAGGGGATCTCCTGGTCGCAGCCGGGGCAGCGGTAGCGCTTGCCGGCCGCGCTCGCGCCCGCGACGTGTCTGACCTTCCAGTCCTCGCCCTGGTACTCCTCGGTGCGCTCCAGCCCGAAGCGGTCCAGACCGATGCCGGGGCGGTCTTCCGGGTTCTCGCCGCCCCTGGGGCGGTTGTTGCGCGGTGACACGTATACCTCACGGATGGGCCGACGGCAGTGACTTTCTTCCAGACTACGCGCAGCGAGGCCGGGTACCCGCAGGGTGTCTACGGGGTGGACGGGCCGATGGCCGGGACTGGCCCGACAATCCCAATAACTTTCCTGTCAGCCCGTGCCTTTGGCACGTGTCAGACGTTGTTGCCATAGGAAGAACCGGCTCACCTGGGGGAGGCCGCGTCAGCCGCGAGGAGGCAAAAGGCGATGCGCGTAGGAGCGTTTGTACTGGCGGCCCAGTTCCCGGGCCAGGGACAGGGCGAGGCACTGCACCGGGCGGTGCGTACCGCGGAGGTGGCCGAGGAGGCCGGGCTCGACTCGGTCTGGCTGGCCGAGCACCACTTCGTGCCGTACGGGGTCTGCCCGTCGGCGGTGACCCTGGCGGGCCTGATGCTGGGCCGGACCCGCCGGCTGCGGGTGGGCACGGCGGTGAGCGTGCTGCCGAGCACGCATCCGGTGGCCCTCGGGGAGCAGGCGGCCCTGCTGCACATGGCCTCGGGCGGCCGTTTCACCCTCGGCGTGGGCCGCGGCGGGCCGTGGGTCGACCTGGAGGTGTTCGGGGGCGGCCTGGACGCCTACGAGAACGGCTTCCCGGAGGCCCTGGACCTGCTGCGGCGATGGCTCACCGAGGCGCGGGTGGGCGCCGACGGCGAGCGGTACTCCTTCCGCGAGGTGGCCGTCGTACCGCAGCCGTCGGAAGCACTGGACGGGGACGGATCGGCCCCGGAGGTCATCGTGGCCTGCACCTCGCCGTCGTCGGTGCGGATGGCCGCGCGGCGGGGGCTGCCGATGCTGCTGGGCATGCACTGCGGCGACGAGAACAAGGCCGAGATGGTGGCGCTGTGGCGCAGCACGGCGCTCGCGGCGGGCCACTCCCCCGAGCACGTGGCCGCGGCCGGGCACGTCTCCGCGGGCGTGTGCCAGATCGCGGACAGCGCCGCGGACGCGCGCGAGACCCTGCTGAAGGCCATGCCGGGCTGGCTCCGGCTGGGCCTGGACGCGCACGTGACCGTGGACGGCCGCGTACGCGCGATGCGGGATCCGGTCGCATACACGGAACTGCTCTGCGACCTGCACCCGGTGGGCACCCCGGAGCTTGCGGCGGACCGTCTGGAGGCGACCTCCGCACGCACCGGGATCACTCGCTTCGCCCTCCTGACGGAGGGCTCCGGAGACCTCGCCGCGACGGAGGAGAACGTACGACGACTGGGCGTCGAGGTCCTGCCCCGTCTCGGCTGAGATCTACCGGCTGCGGCCCTGCTCAGCAGTCGCGCAGTTCCGGCGACTGGTTGAGCAGCTGGCCGCGGATCGAAGTGAACTTGGCCAGCCTGTCGTCCACCGAGGGATCCAGCGGGAAGACCGCCACCCGGTGACAGTTCTGGAACGCCAGGCGCACTCCGAAGTGCCGCTGCAGCGCACCGCGTATCGCGTCACTCGCGAGTGCGCGCAACAGCTGCCCGCGCGCCTGCTCGTCGGGCGGCGGCGTCTGGTTGTCGGCGAACTGTCCGCCGTCCACCTTCAGCTGGGCCACCAGCGAGCTGATCATCTCCCATGCGTAGGGCAGGGAGGTCCGGACGCAGTCGACGAAAGCGGCTTCGTCGACCTCGCCTCGCTCGGCCTGTTCGAGTAGGGCCGGTGAGACGTCGAGCGACATGGGTTCTCCTCTCGCGACCCCGGCTGACTGGTTGCCGGAGTCTTACGGGCAGGGAAGGAGATCGCGACGCAGAGTGCACGCTCGACGACCTCCCGCTCACCACGGTAGGCGCCCCATGGGTGACGCACCAGGAGAATGCGCATACAACGCGCCATCGGCGAACGGGGCTTTCAGGGGCGAATCGCGTGGAGGGCCCTGGGTCGAGTAGCGTTGCCGACCATGCGTCTCGTGATTGCCCGCTGCTCCGTCGACTATGCGGGCCGGCTCACCGCCCATCTGCCCTCGGCACCCCGTCTGATCCTCGTGAAGGCCGACGGCAGTGTCTCGATCCACGCGGACGACCGGGCGTACAAACCGCTCAACTGGATGTCGCCTCCGTGCACCCTCAAAGAGGGGAGCGGTGACGACGCCGGTGTGTGGACGGTCGTCAACAAGGCGGGCGAGAAGCTCATCATCACCATGGAAGAAGTGCTCCACGACTCCTCCCACGAGCTCGGCACCGACCCGGGGCTCATCAAGGACGGCGTCGAGGCACACCTCCAGGAGCTGCTCGCCGACCGCATCGAAACGCTGGGCGAGGGCTACAGCCTGATCCGGCGCGAGTACATGACGGCGATCGGCCCGGTCGACATCCTGTGCCGGGACGCCTCGGGCGCCACGGTGGCCGTGGAGATCAAGCGCCGCGGCGAGATCGACGGAGTGGAGCAGCTGACCCGCTACCTGGAGCTGCTCAACCGCGACCCGCACCTGGCCCCGGTCCGGGGCGTCTTCGCCGCGCAGGAGATCAAGCCGCAGGCGAAGGTGCTGGCGACGGACCGCGGGATGGACTGTGTGGTCCTGGACTACGACGCGCTGCGCGGCATCGAGGACGACAAGCTCCGCCTGTTCTGACCGGTACCGGCCCGCAAGACGCAACGGCTCCGTCCTCGCGGACGGAGCCGTTGCGCGTTCAGGGGCTGGTGACCGGCGAGGTGGCGGTGGCCGTGCCCGTCCCGGTCCCGGTACCGGTCTCCGTGGGCGACGGCGCGACGGTCTCCGTGGGCTGCTGGGTCGGCGCCTGGGAGGTCGCCGAGGGCGAAGAGGACGTCGGCGCCTGGGAGTTCGGGGCCGTCGTGGACGGGCGCTTGGACGGGGTCCGGCCGGGCGTGCGGCCGGGGGCCGGGGAGGCGCTCACGCCCGCGGCCGGGACCGTGGCGTCCTGCGAGGGCGCCGTCGCGGGAGGCTCCGGCGCAGGACCCGTCCCTCCGGTCTGCCGGGCCGTCGTGGGCGTCCCCGGGGTGTCCGGCGTCGAGGACACGGCCGGCCCCTGCGCGGGCGGCTCGGCGTCCGAGGAGCTCATCGCGAGGCTCACGACGGTGCCCAGTGCCACCACCGTCAGCGCTCCCGCCGCGACCAGCAGGACGCGCTTGCGGCGGCCGGCGTCCCGGCCGGGCGGCGCGGCCGGGGCGGGCAACGGGCCGGCCGCCGTGGGCCCGTCCTGCTTCGGCGACAGCGGGAAGGCGTCCTCGAACACCGCCGAGAGCGTCGTGGGCGGCTCCGTGCCCCGGGTCACCGGCACCACCGGGGTCATCCGCGTGACCGCCTCGGCGGAGACGGGCACCGCCGGGCCGGCGGGGGCCGCGGGCGCCGCAGAGGCCGGCGCCGAGGGCGCGACGGCCGGTGCCGGCCGGGCGGCGGGCATCTTGCGGGTGGCGGGCACGGCCGGCGTCGTCCGGGTGGCGGTGGTCTTACGGGCGGCCGGGGTCGCCACGGTCGCCGCCTCGGTCGCCGGCGTCACCGCCTCGGTCGCCGGCGTCGCCGACCCGGCGGCCGGGGTCGCCACGGTCACGGCCTCCGAGGCCGCCGAGGGCGTTCCGGGCGCCTCCAGCCGCAGCGGCGGCGACGCGGCCCCCGCCGCCTCGCGGTCCACGACCAGTGCCAGTGCCCGCCGGCCCGCCACGGTGCCCCGCTTGTCGGCGAGCGCGCCCCGCAGTCCGATCGAGGTCTCCAGCTCGGCGCGGGCCCGGTCCAGGCGCCCCTCGCACAGGGCGAGCACCCCGAGTTCGTGGTGGAAGTACGCCTGCTCGGCGACCTCGCCCGCCTTGCGCGCGGCCTCGGCTCCCGAGCGCAGCACCCGCTCCCAGGCCTCCCAGTGCAGCGAGGCCGCGAAGGCGGGAGCGGCCGTACGCGCCAGCACGGCCGCGGCCACCACGTCCGCGCCGGCCAGCGCCGCGAGCACGGCGTCCGCCTCCGCCGCCACCCGCTCCGGTACCACCGAGGCGTGCCCGGTCCACCAGGCGTAGTGCCGGGCGGCCGTACGGGCCTCCTCCGACACGGTCTCCGCGTAGCCGACGTCCTCCAGCTGGCGTGCGACGCCGGTGGCGAGCCGGTAGCGGCTTCCGACGGGCGTCAGCAGCCCGCAGGCCAGCAGTTCCGCAACCGCCGTGTCGGCGTGGGTGTCGCCCACGAGCGCCGGCAGGTGGGTGTGGTGCGGCAGCTCGCCGCCCAGCGCGCACGCGATCCGCAGGGCCGCTCGCGCCGACTCGCTGACCCGCGAGGCCAGCAGCTCCGCCGGGGCCGCGCCCTCGGCGAGCGTCGGCAGCGGCACCACTGCGTTGTCGCGCGGGCGCTCCTCGAAGACCCCGGGCTCCTCCTCGTCGTCGTCCTCGTCGCCGTGGTTGAGCTCGTCCCGCTGCCGCAGCATGGCGGCGGCCTGTACGAAGCGCAGCGCGAGCCCCTCGGAGGCGAACCGCAGGTCTTCCGCCCAGGCGGTCTCCTCGTCCGTCAGGGGGCGTCCCACGCCCGCCTCCAGCAGGGCCACGCAGTCGGCCCGTCCGAGGCCGGTGAGGAAGACCTCCTCGATGTGGGAGTCGTCGGAGGGGGCCTTGGTGTCGGGGGTGGCCGCCAGCAGGTAGGCGCATTCGGGGGTCGCGCGCAGCAGCTCGTCGAGGGCGCTCCCGCCCATCTCCAGGTCGTCGAGGAGGACGACGGCCCCGATGTCGCGCACGCGGGCGAGCAGCACGTCCTGTTCGGGACGTTCCCGCGGGGCCTCGTAGACGGCCGCGTAGAGCGCGTGGAGCAGTTCCCCGGGCTGCTGGTGTCCGTAGCCGCTGAGGCGGACGATGCCGTCGGGCGCGAGGCCCGTGCAGCGGGTGGCGACCGCGTCGAGCAGTGCGCTGCGTCCGGATCCGGAGGGCCCGGTCAGGCGTACGGAGCGGCCGCGGCCCAGGAGCCGGACGAGCCGCTCCAGCTCCTCGTCCCGTGCGAGCAGGGGCCGGGCGGATATCGCGGGGCCCGGCAGTACGGGCGGGCGGGCGGCCATGTCCCGGGCCGCGCGGGCGGCGGCGTCGCGCTTGGCGGGGCGCCCGCGTTCGGTACCGGGCCGCAGCGGTTCGATCTCGCTGCCGTCGACGGGGTTGACGGTCAGGGTGAAGTCTCCGGCGGTCAGGGTGACCACCCGCGCGGGACCGGCGGAGGCGGGCGACGTCGGCCGGGGGGACCCGGCTGCGGAGGCGGGAGCCGGCGACGCGGGGCCGCCCCTGGCCTGCTCGCCCTGCCCGTTCTGCCCCTGTGTACGGTCCATGACCCACTCCCCCGATCGCGGGCCGCGCGCCTCGCCGTCGTGCCTCCCGGCCGTCGCGCTCCCGCTGTCGCCACTGGTCCGGTTTCCGCCCGAACCCTAGACCGTGGCCGGGCGTGCGGGAAACCGCAGGGGCACGATCACCACCGGACCGTTACTTTCTGCAGGAAATGCAAAGGTCAGCGGCTTGCGGATCGGACCTTGTGTCAGACGCGGGGCAGGGACTCGGCCTCCAGGCCGCCCTCGATCGCGAGGATCCGGTGCAGCCGGGTCGCCACGAGCAGCCGCTGCATCTGCGGCGGCACCCCGCGCAGGACGAGCCGGCGTCCGGTCCGGCCGGCCCTCCGGTGCGCGCCCATGATCACGCCGAGGCCGGTCGCGTCCCAGGAGTCGAGCCCGGTGAGGTCGAGCACGAGGTCGCCCTGCCCGTCGTCGAGGGCGGTGTGGAGGGCCGTACGGGCGTCCGCCGCGCTGCGCACGTCGAGGCGGCCCCCGACAGCGAGTTCGGCGTGGTCGCCCCTGATGTGCATGTGTACTCCCGGCAGTACTGCGTACGTATCAACTGGTCCGTGGTCGGCAACTCTCACTGCAACTGACTGCCGCGCGGGCAGCGAAGTTGCCGACCGTGAGCGAACCGATACCTAATTCACCCTGACGGGTGAAGGCATTCGAACGATGGCGCTCGGTGGCTGAACCGTTCTCAGTGCTTGTAGAAGCCCTGGCCGCTCTTGCGGCCGATGTCCCCGGCGTCGACCATGCGGCGCATGAGCTCCGGCGGCGCGAACTTCTCGTCCTGGGACTCGGTGTAGATGTTGCTGGTGGCGTGCAGCAGGATGTCGACGCCCGTGAGGTCGGCGGTGGCCAGCGGCCCCATGGCGTGCCCGAAGCCGAGCTTGCAGGCGATGTCGATGTCCTCGGCGGAGGCCACGCCCGATTCGTACAGCTTGGCGGCCTCGACGACCAGCGCGGAGATCAGACGGGTCGTCACGAAGCCCGCGACGTCGCGGTTGACGACGATGCAGGTCTTGCCGACGGACTCGGCGAACGCGCGGGTGGCGGCGAGGGTCTCGTCGCTCGTCTTGTAGCCGCGGACGAGCTCGCACAGCTGCATCATCGGGACGGGCGAGAAGAAGTGCGCGCCGACGACCCGCTCCGGACGCTCCGTCACGGCCGCGATCTTGGTGATCGGGATGGCGGAGGTGTTGGAGGCCAGGATGGTGTCCTCGCGCACGATCTTGTCGAGGGCGCGGAAGATCTCGTGCTTGATCTCGATCTTCTCGAAGGCCGCTTCCACCACGATGTCGACGTCGGCGGCCGCGTCCAGGTCCGTGGTGGTCGTGATGCGCGCGAGCGCCGCCTCGGCGTCCTCGGCCGTCAGCCTGCCCTTGGAGACGAACTTGTCGTACGAGGCCTTGATCCCGTCCGTGCCCCGAGTCAGCGCGGCGTCGGTGACATCGCGCAGCACGACGTCCCATCCCGCCTGAGCCGAGACCTGAGCGATCCCGGAACCCATCAGTCCCGCACCGATGACGGCGAGCTTCCCAGCCACTGCACACCCCTCGTTGTTCTCAAATACGGCACGGCTTCGTAGCCACTCCGGCGGAGACTAGCGAACGGGGGGTGCGGTGTGACCGCGAAGTAACACGCGTCACGTCTCAGATGACGGACATCACACCGGTACGGCCCAGCAGCCCTGCCCCGCCGCCCAGTTCATGTGACGTGGGTCCCCACGCACCGTCCGGCCAGTGCGCGCAGCCGGCGCAGCTGCCCGCGCGCGACGCCCGGGCGGCCGAGTTCGACGGCCATGACACCGCGGCCCGCGAGGTAGTGGGCGTCCGCCCTGACCTGCGCGTCCGCCTGGGGCAGCGCACAGATCTGCCGCTGCAGGAAGCGGAGCTGCTGCAGGAGGTCGCGGGCCGTGGTGACGTGCGCCGACCCGGGCCCGTGCTCCGCGCGCAGCGCGTCCTTGGCGTAGTCCCAGACCCGTGCGTCGTGCTCGGCCGCGCCCGGTTCCCCCGGATGGTGCGGGTGCCCGGCCCACCGGGCGGCGTGCTCGCGCAGGTCGTCGACATGGCCGAGGGCCTCCCCCAGGCGCCCGGCGGCCACCGCCGCCCGCCCGGCCGCGGCGCACTCGGCCGGTTCGGCGAGGTGGTCCGGGCCCGGCGCGTGCCGGGTGGCGAGGAAGCCCGCCAGGAGGTCGATCTGCTGGGCGGCCTCGGCCAGCCGCCACAGGTAGTACGTCTCGGCCACGCGGCCCCTTTCCGGCTCCCGGGGCTCCTGCGACCCCATCGGACAGTACGCGGGCAGCGCCGACCGCACCCGGAATTTCCCCGGCGGGCCCGTCTACCCTGGCCGCATGGTGAACCTCACGCGCATCTACACCCGTACCGGCGACAAGGGCACGACCGCCCTGGGCGACATGAGCCGCACGGCCAAGACCGATCTGCGGATCTCCGCGTACGCCGACGCCAACGAGGCCAACGCGGCCATCGGGACGGCCATCGCCCTCGGCGCCCTGCCCGCGGAGGTCGTGAAGGTCCTGGTCCGGGTGCAGAACGACCTCTTCGACGTCGGTGCGGACCTGTGCACCCCGGTGGTCGAGAACCCGGAGTACCCGCCGCTGCGCGTGGAGCAGTTCTACGTCGACAAGCTGGAGGCCGACTGCGACGTGTTCCTGGAGCAGGTGGAGAAGCTGCGCAGCTTCATCCTGCCGGGAGGCGCCCCCGGCGCGGCCCTGCTGCACCAGGCGTGCACGGTGGTCCGGCGTGCCGAGCGGTCGACGTGGGCGGCGCTGGAGGTGCACGGCGAGACGATGAACCCACTCACCGCCACATACCTCAACCGCCTCTCCGACCTCCTGTTCATCCTGGCCCGGGTGGCCAACAAGGAGGTCGGGGACGTGCTGTGGGTGCCGGGCGGCGAGCGGTAGCCCGCACGGGGCGCGGCGGCCGTCAGCGAGATTCAACCGGCGAGCGCCGGTCCTCCTCCGCGTCGGCCGGAGCCTTGCTCGGCCACACCGTGTAGGCGACGGCGACGAGGGCGTGGATGCCGACCACGCGCAGGGCGCCGGCCTGCCAGGCGCGGAGCGAGCTGATGTCGCCCGCATCTCCGACGTACCAGATCGCCGCCTGGAGCAGGACGAGGGCGACGGCGGCGCCGAGGACGGTGCGGGCCCACAGCTTCCACTCGTGGACGGCCCGCGCCTTCCCGTATCCGGCGCCGGCCGGCTTGGGCCCGCCGGCCAGGCGGTGGGCGGCGTGCCCGTCGAGCCACTTGACCGTGTAGTGCCCGAAGGCGACGGTGTAGCCGATGTAGAGCGCGGCGAGTCCGTGCTTCCAGTCCGGTTCGGCGCCGTTCTTGAGGTCGATCGTGGTGACGATCAGCAGGATCAGCTCCATCAGCGGCTCGCACAGCAGGACCGCGGCCCCCAGGCGGGGCATCTTCGCGAGGTAGCGAAGGCCCAGCCCCGCCGCCAGCAGGACCCAGAAGCCGACCTCGCAGGCGATGATCAGAGCGACGATCACGGGATTCTCCGTCCGCTCGGGTGCGTCGTTCCCCCTCAGCCTCCCGTCCGCCGGCGGCCGATACGTCGTCGCCATTGACCATGTGTGCCTGCATCCTTCGATGTAGCCGCGGCTCGGCCGCTCCGCCGACGTGCGGGGGCCGTGCACCCTGTTGGATGGGACCGTGATCGAGAAGAGCCTGCGCCCCCACCGTGACGACGTCCTCCTCGCGGCCGTCAGCGTGGCCGCGGGCCTGGCGTTCTGGTCGCTCGGGGTCTACAGCAGCCCCGGGCGCGGCTCCCTGCCTGCCTGGGCCGCCCTGGTGCCCCTCGTGGCGCTCGGTGCGATGGAGCTGCTGCGGCGCACCGCCCCGCGGGTGACCCTGATCGTCGGCACCGTGGGGGTGATCGCCGACCAGTTCACCGTCGGCAGCCTCGCCACCGTCGTGATCTTCACCGACCTGATGTACGCCGCCGTCGTCTACGGAAAACCGGCCATGGCCCGGCGGCTCCCAGTCACCACCGGCCTGATCACCGTCGTCATCACGATCGCCTCGCTGGCCTGGCTGCGCACCCCGCAGGCCCTGCTGATCGGCGCGGTCACCGGCATCGTGAGCTTCGCCCCGGCCCTGACGGGGGCCACTTTGCGCAACCACCGCGAGGCCGCCGAGGCCGCCCGGCTGCGCGCCGAGCAGACGGCGCTGCTGGCCGAGATGGACCGCAGCCAGGCCGTGGCCGCCGAGCGCGCCCGGATGGCCCGCGAGTTGCACGACATGGTGGCCAACCACCTCTCCGCCATCGCCATCCACTCCACCGCCGCGCTCTCCATCGGCACGGCCGAGACCAGTCGGGAGGCGCTCGGGGTGATCCGCGAGAACAGCGTGCAGGGGCTGGCCGAGATGCGCCGCCTGATCGGGCTGCTGCGCGATGCCGGGGGCGACCAGGAGCCGGTGGCGGTGCCCTCGCTGGACGGCCTCGACGCCCTGATCGGGCAGGCCGGGACCAACGGCTCGGCGAGCGGGCTGACCTTCGTCCTGCACGACGACCGGCGCTCCGGGGAGCCGGCGGCGGCCCCGGTGGAGCTGGCGGCGTACCGGATCGTCCAGGAGTCCCTGACCAACGCCCTCAAGCACGCCGCCCCGGGCACGGTCACGGTCCGTGTGGCGCATGAGGACGGGCTGCTGAGCGTGGTGGTGGATTCGCCCTACGGGGACCGCCCCGGCCCCCGCGCGCCCGGTTCGGGCGCCGGCCTGATCGGCATGAGGGAGCGGACGGAACTGCTGGGCGGGGAGTTCACGGCGGGCCGGGCCGGCACCGTCTGGCACGTGCGGGCGATCCTGCCCGCCGAGGAGAAAGCGGTGGAGATGTGACCATCCGGGTGGTGGTGGCCGAGGACCAGGCCGCGGTGCGGGCCGGGCTGGTGCTCATCCTGCGCAGTGCGGGCGACATCGAGGTGGCGGGCGAGGCGGGCGACGGTGAGGAGGCGGTGCGCCTGGCCCGCGAGCTGCGGCCGGATCTCGTCCTCATGGACGTGCAGATGCCCCGGCTCGACGGGGTGTCCGCGACCCGCCAGGTCGTCGAGGAGGGCCTGGCGGACGTGCTGGTGCTGACCACCTTCGACCTCGACGAGTACGTCTTCGGGGCGCTGCGGGCGGGCGCCGCGGGCTTCCTGCTGAAGAACGCGGACGCGGCCGAGCTGATCGAGGCGGTACGGACCGTCGCGCGCGGGGAGGGGCTGATCGCCCCGGCGGTGACCAGGCGGCTGATCGCCGAGTTCGCCGCGCCGCGCCCGGCGCGGACCGCCCCTGCACCCGAGCGGGCGGCGGCGGTCGCCTCCCTCACGCGGCGCGAGCGGGAGGTGCTGGGCGCACTGGGCGAGGGCCTGTCGAACGCCGAGATCGCCGAACGCCTGGGCATGGCGGAGGCGACGGCGAAGACGCACGTCAGCCGCCTGCTGGGCAAGCTGGAACTGCGCAGCAGGCTCCAAGCGGCGGTGCTGGCCCAGGAGTTGGGGATCTGACGGACGACGGGCGGCACCGGTCTGGACCTCTTGACGGTTGGTCCAGACCTTTCTACTCTCACGGCAACACTGTGGTGAGCGTGCCATGACAAAGCGTGCTCACGGGCGGCGCAGGTCCCACCCCCATGTCGCAGCCGGCCCCACGGCCGCGACGGACCTACGGAGGAGCACCCTTGAGCACAGCATCCCCACCCCCCACCAGGCGCACCCGGTTCTTCACCAGGGTCGCGGCGGTCGTCGCCGCGCTCGCCCTCCCCGTCACCGGGCTCGTGGCCCTGGCCGGCCCGGCCCAGGCCGCCGCCGCGGCGACCGCGACGTACACCAAGGTCTCCGACTGGGGTTCCGGCTTCGAGGGCAAGTGGGTGGTGAAGAACACCGGCACCACCACCCTCAGCAGCTGGACCGTGGAGTGGGACTACCCGGCGGGCACCTCGGTCACCTCGGCCTGGGACGCCACCGTGACCGGCTCGGGCACCCACTGGACCGCCAAGAACGTCGGCTGGAACGGCACCCTCGCCCCCGGGGCCACCGCCAGCTTCGGCTTCAACGGTTCCGGCTCCGGCGCCCCCAGCGGCTGCAGGATCAACGGAGCCTCCTGCGACGGCGGCACCCAGCCCGGCGACACTCCCCCCACCGCTCCCGGCGCCCCCGCCGCGAGCAACGTCGCCGACACCTCGCTGACCCTGACCTGGACCCCGGCCACCGACGACAAGGGCGTCAAGAACTACGACGTCTACCGCGGCTCCGCAAAGGTCGCCACGGTCACCGGCACCAGCTACGCGGACTCGGGCCTGACCAAGGGCACGACGTACACCTACAGCGTCACCGCCCGCGACACCGTCGACCAGACCGGCCCCTCCTCCGGCTCCACCACGGTCACCACGACCGGCGGGGTCATCCCCCCGGACCCGGGCGACAAGGTCAAGCTCGGCTACTTCACCAACTGGGGCGTCTACGGACGTAACTACCACGTGAAGAACCTGGTCACCTCGGGTACCGCCGGCCGGATCACGCACATCAACTACGCCTTCGGCAACGTCCAGAACGGCCAGTGCACGATCGGTGACGCCTACGCCGACTACGACAAGGCCTACACCGCCGACCAGAGCGTCGACGGCGTCGCCGACACCTGGGACCAGCCGCTGCGGGGCAACTTCAACCAGCTGCGCAAGCTGAAGAAGGCGTACCCGAACATCAAGATCCTGTGGTCCTTCGGCGGCTGGACCTGGTCCGGCGGCTTCCCGCAGGCCGCCGCCAACCCGGCCGCCTTCGCCCAGTCCTGCTACAACCTGGTCGAGGACCCGCGCTGGGCCGACGTCTTCGACGGCATCGACCTGGACTGGGAGTACCCGAACGCCTGCGGCCTGTCCTGCGACACCAGCGGCCCGGCGGCCTTCAAGAACCTGATGCAGGCCGTGAAGACCCGCTTCGGCGCGAACAACCTGGTCACCGCCGCCATCACCGCCGACGCCTCGGACGGCGGCAAGATCGACAAGGCGGACTACGCGGGCGCCGCGCAGTACACCGACTTCTACAACGTCATGACCTACGACTTCTTCGGCGCCTGGGCGGCCCAGGGCCCGACCGCCCCGCACTCCCCGCTCACCTCGTACGCCGGCATCCCGCAGGCCGGCTTCAACTCGGCCGACGCCATCGTCAAGCTCAAGGCCAAGGGCGTGCCGGGCTCCAAGCTCAACCTGGGCATCGGCTTCTACGGCCGCGGCTGGACCGGCGTCACCCAGGCGGCCCCCGGCGGCACCGCCACCGGACCGGCCCCGGGCACGTACGAGCAGGGCATCGAGGACTACAAGGTGCTCAAGAACAGCTGCCCGGCCACCGGCACCGTCGCCGGCACGGCCTACGCCAAGTGCGGCAGCAACTGGTGGAGCTACGACACACCCGCCACCATCGCCGGGAAGATGACCTGGGCCAAGCAGCAGGGCCTCAGGGGAGCCTTCTACTGGGAGTTCAGCGGCGACACCGCGAACGGCGAGCTCGCCAACGCCGTCCACACCGGGCTCCGGTAACGGACGGAAGCCGGGGAGACGGGTCCGCCCCCGTCTCCCCGGCTTCTTCATGCCCTCACGTACCCCTCCGGGGTAACGGGCCCGTTCTAGGCGACGTTCACCCGCTGGCCGGGCGGCGCCGCCTCCAGCCATGCCAGGAAGCCCGTCAGCGCGTCCTCGCTCATCGCCAGCTCCAGGCGCGTCCCCCGGTGGAGACAGCCGAGCACGACGGCGTCGGACAGCAGGGCCAGCTCCTCCTCGCCCTCCGGGGCGCGGCGGGCCAGGACCTCGATGGAGGAACGCTCCAGCAGCCGGCGCGGGCGCGGGGAGTACGAGAACACCCGGAACCACTCGATCCGGTCACCGCTGTAGCGGGCGACCCCGTACACCCACCCCTTGCCGGAGATGTCGGGCTCTTCGGCGACACCCCAGCGCATGCTGCAGTCGAAGGTGCCGCCGGACCGCTGGATCAGTCTGCGTCGCAGTCCGAAGACGAACAGCCCGATCACCACCAGGGCTACGACCAGGCCGCTCACAAGCAGAGCGAGGAGCATCTTCACCGACCTCCTCGCTCATCGAATACGCATGAGAAAAAACAGACCTGCATCGCCTCAGCCGCGACCCGGTCTGGAAAATTCCAGAACGGACCGCGGCTGAGGTCTGCCGGGCCCCGGAGGTCGCCCTCCGGGGCCCGGCGGTTGAAACTCCGACGGGCGTTCAGCCCGTTACGGCGCGCAGCCGGACATCCGCGCGACGCTCGGCGGCCGCGTCGGCCTCCGCCTTCGCGCGCTCCAGTGCCCGCTCCGCACGCTGGACATCGATCTCGTCCGCGAGCTCGGCGATCTCGGCCAGCAGCGACAGCTTGTTGTCCGCGAACGAGATGAATCCGCCGTGCACCGCGGCGATGACAGTGCTGCCCTCGCTGGTGCGGATGGTCACCGGGCCCGATTCCAGCACACCGAGAAGCGGCTGGTGACCGGGCATGACGCCGATGTCGCCGGACGTGGTGCGGGCGACAACAAGGGTGGCCTCGCCGGACCAGACATTGCGGTCCGCCGCGACCAGCTCGACGTGCAGCTCAGCAGCCAAGGTGGCTCCTCGGGTCACCACCCGGCGGGTCGGCCGGGTGTTGGGTCAAATTCTAATGGGCGTGGGGAGAGGGACGGGACACACCCGCCCCTCTCCGTCGAACCTGCGAACCGGATGCGCCCCTCGCGGAGCGCGCCGGATCAGGAGACGCCCAGCTCCTTGGCGTTGGCCTTCAGGTCCTCGATGCCACCGCACATGAAGAACGCCTGCTCGGGGAAGTGGTCGTACTCGCCGTCGCAGATCGCGTTGAACGCGGTGATCGACTCGTCGAGCGGAACGTCCGAACCGTCCACGCCGGTGAACTGCTTCGCCACGTGGGTGTTCTGCGACAGGAAGCGCTCGACACGACGGGCACGGTGGACAACGAGCTTGTCCTCCTCGCCCAGCTCGTCGATACCGAGGATCGCGATGATGTCCTGGAGGTCCTTGTACTTCTGCAGGATCCCCTTGACACGCATGGCGGCCGCGTAGTGGTCCGCCGCGATGTACCGCGGGTCGAGGATGCGGGACGTCGAGTCCAGCGGGTCCACGGCCGGGTAGATGCCCTTCTCGGAGATCGGACGGGAGAGAACCGTCGTCGCGTCGAGGTGGGCGAAGGTGGTCGCCGGCGCCGGGTCGGTCAGGTCGTCCGCGGGGACGTAGATCGCCTGCATCGAGGTGATCGAGTGACCACGGGTCGAGGTGATGCGCTCCTGGAGGAGACCCATCTCGTCGGCCAGGTTCGGCTGGTAACCCACCGCGGAGGGCATACGGCCGAGCAGGGTCGACACCTCGGAACCCGCCTGGGTGTACCGGAAGATGTTGTCGATGAAGAAGAGCACGTCCTGCTTCTGAACATCGCGGAAGTACTCCGCCATGGTCAGACCGGCCAGGGCGACGCGCAGACGGGTGCCCGGGGGCTCGTCCATCTGGCCGAAGACAAGGGCGGTCTTGTCGATGACGCCCGAGTCACCCATCTCCTCGATGAGGTCGTTGCCCTCACGGGTACGCTCACCGACGCCCGCGAACACCGACACACCGTCGTGGTTGTTGGCGACGCGGTAGATCATTTCCTGGATCAGAACGGTCTTGCCGACACCGGCACCACCGAACAGACCGATCTTTCCACCCTTGACGTACGGGGTGAGAAGGTCGATGACCTTGACGCCGGTCTCGAACATCTCCGTCTTGGACTCGAGCTCGTCGAAGCTCGGGGCCTTGCGGTGGATGGGCCAGCGCTCGGTGACCTCGGCGTTCGCCTCGGGGTAGTTGAGCACCTCACCCAGGGTGTTGAACACCTTGCCCTTGGTGAAGTCGCCGACGGGGACGGTGATGCCCTCGCCCGTGTCGGTCACCGGGGCCTGGCGGACCAGACCGTCGGTGGGCTGCATCGAGATCGTGCGGACCAGGCCGTCACCCAGGTGCTGGGCGACCTCAAGGGTCAGCGTCTTGAGCGCGCCGTCCTCGGCCGGGTCGGCGACCTGGACCTTCAGCGCGTTGTAGATGTCGGGCATCGCGTCGACGGGGAACTCCACGTCGACGACCGGGCCGATGACCCGGGCGATGCGGCCCGTGGCAGCGGCCGTCTCAACAGAGGTCGTCATTACTTGTCACTCCCCGCGGTCGCGTCGGCCATGGCGCTGGCGCCACCGACGATCTCGCTGATTTCCTGGGTGATTTCGGCCTGGCGGGCCGCGTTGGCAAGCCGGGAGAGGCTCTTGATGAGGTCCCCGGCGTTGTCGGTCGCCGACTTCATCGCGCGGCGGCGGGCGGCGTGCTCGGAAGCGGCCGACTGCAGCAGTGCGTTGTAGATCCGGCTCTCGACGTAGCGCGGCAGAAGGGCGTCGAGGACGTCCTCCGCCGACGGCTCGAACTCGAACAGCGGAAGGATCTCGCCCTTCGCACCGTCCTCCTCCGCAGCCTTGTCGAGGCTGAGCGGCAGCATCCGGCCGTCGACCGCGTTCTGCGTCATCATCGACACGAATTCCGTGTAGACGATGTGCAGCTCGTCGACGCCGCCCTCGGCCGTTTCCAGCTGGATGGCCTCGATCAGCGGACCCGCGACGCGCTTGGCGTCGGCGTAGGCCGGGCTGTCGGTGAAGCCGGTCCACGAGTCCGTGACCTTGCGCTCACGGAAGCCGTAGTAGGCGACACCCTTACGGCCGACGATGTAGCTGTCGACCTCCTTGCCCTCGCCGCGCAGCCGCTCGGTGAGCCGCTCCGCCTGCTTGATGGCGTTCGAGGAGTAGCCGCCGGCCAGACCGCGGTCGCTCGTGATGAGCAGGACCGCGGCGCGGGTCGGCGTCTCCACCTCGGTGGTCAGGGCGTGCTTGTTGTTCGAGCCGGTCGCCACCGCCGTCACCGCACGGGTGAGCTCGGTCGCGTACGGCATCGACGCCGCCACCTTGCGCTGCGCCTTGACGATGCGCGAGGCGGCGATCATCTCCATCGCCTTGGTGATCTTCTTGGTCGCCGTGATGGCACGGATGCGACGCTTGTAGACCCGGAGCTGCGCTCCCATGAGTCAGGTCCCTTCCGTCGTCACTTGGAGACGTTGACGGCCGGCACGTCCTCGCCCAGGAGCTTGCCGTCCGAGGTCTCGAACTGGCGCTTGAAGGCCGCGATGGCGTCGGCGATCGAGCCGAGGGTGTCGTCCGACATCTTGCCGCCGTCGGCGATGGAGGTGAGGAGGTCCTTGCGCTCGCGGCGCAGGTGCTCCAGCAGCTCCGACTCGAAGCGACGGATGTCGGCGACCGGGACGTCGTCCATCTTGCCGGTGGTGCCGGCCCAGACGGAGACGACCTGCTCCTCGACGGGCATCGGCTGGTACTGGCCCTGCTTCAGCAGCTCGACCATGCGCTTGCCGCGCTCCAGCGAGGCCTTCGACGCGGCGTCCAGGTCGGAACCGAAGGCGGCGAACGCCTCCAGCTCGCGGTACTGGGCCAGGTCGACGCGGAGACGACCCGAAACCTGCTTCATGGCCTTGTGCTGGGCGGAGCCACCGACGCGGGAGACGGAGATACCGACGTTCAGCGCCGGGCGCTGGCCCGCGTTGAACAGGTCGGACTCCAGGAAGCACTGGCCGTCGGTGATGGAGATGACGTTGGTCGGGATGAACGCCGACACGTCGTTCGCCTTGGTCTCGACGATCGGCAGACCGGTCATCGAACCGGCGCCCATCTCGTCGGACAGCTTCGCGCAGCGCTCCAGCAGACGGGAGTGCAGGTAGAAGACGTCACCCGGGTAGGCCTCACGGCCCGGCGGGCGGCGCAGCAGCAGCGACACGGCGCGGTAGGCGTCGGCCTGCTTCGACAGGTCGTCGAAGATGATCAGGACGTGCTTGCCGGCGTACATCCAGTGCTGGCCGATGGCGGAACCGGTGTACGGCGCCAGGTACTTGAAGCCGGCCGGGTCGGACGCCGGGGCGGCGACGATCGTCGTGTACTCGAGCGCGCCGGCCTCTTCCAGGGCGCCGCGAACGGACGCGATGGTCGAGCCCTTCTGGCCGATGGCGACGTAGATGCAGCGGACCTGCTTGTTCACGTCGCCGGAGCGCCAGTTGTCGCGCTGGTTGATGATCGTGTCGACGGCCAGAGCGGTCTTGCCGGTCTGACGGTCACCAATGATCAGCTGACGCTGGCCACGGCCGATCGGCACCATCGCGTCGACGGCCTTGTAGCCGGTCTGCATGGGCTCGTGCACCGACTTACGGACCATGACGCCCGGGGCCTGCAGCTCGAGGGCGCGGCGGCCCTCGGTCGCGATCTCGCCGAGGCCGTCGATCGGGTTGCCGAGCGGGTCGACGACACGGCCGAGGTAGCCCTCGCCGACACCTACGGAGAGAACCTCACCGGTGCGCTGCACCGGCTGGCCCTCCTCGATACCGCTGAACTCGCCGAGGACGATCGCACCGATCTCGCGCTCCTCGAGGTTGAGGGCGAGACCGAGGGTGCCGTCCTCGAACTTCAGCAGCTCGTTCGCCATGGCGGAGGGCAGGCCCTCCACCTTCGCGATGCCGTCGCCGGCAACGCTGACCGTTCCGACCTCCTCGCGCGAGGCCGCGTCCGGCTGGTACGACTGGACAAAGTTCTCCAGTGCGTCCCGGATCTCCTCCGGCCGGATCGTGAGCTCCGCCATCTGGGTTCCCTGCTCTCCTTGTTGGGCCTGAAGCTTCTTAGGGGTCTGGGGGCGACCCCCAGGAATCTTCTGCAAGTTCTGCACGGCCCAACCGGGCCGCTAGGAATGCTTTGTACTTTTGGTGGCTGGTCAGCCGGCCATGCGGCGGGACGCCTCTGCGAGGCGGTCCGCGATGGTGCCGTCGATGACCTCGTCGCCGACTCGCACCGAGATCCCGCCGAGGACCTCGGGGTCCACGTCGAGGTTCAGGTGCATCTGGCGGCCGTACAGCTTGGCCAGCACCGCGCCGAGACGCTGCTTCTGCACGTCGCTGAGCGGAACCGCGCTGGTCACGGTGGCGACCATGCGGTCACGGCGCTCGGCGGCGAGCTTGGAAAGGGACTCGAGTCCCGCTTCCAGGCTACGTCCACGCGGGTGGGTGACAAGACGGATCACCAGGCGCTCGGTGACGGCGCTCACCTTGCCGTTGAGCAGGCTGCGCAGCAGCTGGCTCTTGGCGGAGGCGGTCGCCGCGCGGTCGGTCAGCGCGGCACGCAGCTCGGTGTTCGAGGACACGATCCGGCCGAAGCGGAAGATCTCGTCCTCGACGTCGTCGAGCACCTCGGCCTGCTGGGCCGCCGTGAGGTCGGCGGTGGCCGCCAGCTCCTCCAGCGAGTCCACCAGGTCGCGGGACTGCGACCAGCGGGACCGGGCCATGCCGGACACCAGGTCGAGGGCCTCCCCGCCGACCTGACCGCCGAGCAGCCGAGCGACGAGCTCGGCCTTGGCCTCGCCGGACTGCGCCGGGTCCGTGATGACCCGACGCAGCGAGACCTCACGGTCGAGCAGCGCGGTGACAGCGGCCAGCTCACCGGCGAGCTTCGCCGCGTCGACGGACGTGTTGTCCGTCAGCGCGTCGAGACGCTCGCGCGCGGAGGCCAGCGCCTCGCGGCTCGCTCCGTTCATCGGGCCGCCTCGGCCTTCTCCTCAAGCTCGCTGAGGAAGCGGTCGATGGTGCGGCTCTGCCGGGCGTGGTCCTCGAGGGACTCGCCGACGAGCTTGCCGGCCAGGTCGGTGGCGAGCTTGCCGACGTCCTGACGCAGCGCCTGAGAGGCGGCCTTGCGGTCTGCCGCGATCTGGGCGTGGCCGGCAGCGATGATCTCCTCACGCTGCCGCTGGCCCTCTGCGCGCAGTTCTTCCTTCAGCGCAGTGCCCTGCTCCAGCGCTTCCTGGCGCAGGCGCGCGGCCTCGTGCCGGGCTTCGGCGAGCTGGGCCTTGTACTGCTCCAGGACGCTCTGGGCCTCGGTCTGAGCGGCTTCCGCCTTCTCGATACCGCCCTCGATGGCCTCGCGGCGCTCTTCCAGAACCTTGTTGATGTTCGGGAGGAGCTTCTTCGCGAGGAAACCGAAGACGATGACGAAGGCGATCAGACCGATGACGAGCTCGGGGATCGGCGGAACGAGGGGGTTTTGAGGCTCCTCGGCCGCGAGAACCAGGAGGTTCACATCAGTGCCTTTCGTCGATTCGGACTAGTCGTGTTCGTCAGGCGTAGACGAACGGCATGACCAGACCGATGAGGGCGAGCGCCTCACAGAAGGCGAAGCCGAGGATCTGGTTGGCGCGGATCAGACCGGCAGCTTCGGGCTGACGGGCGAGCGCCTGGGTGCCGTTACCGAAGATGATGCCGACGCCGACGCCGGGGCCGATCGCCGCGAGGCCGTAGCCAACGGAGCTGAGGGAACCGGTGACGGCAGCAAGGGTCTGGGACATGCCAGTTCTTCCTTCTCTTTCACGGACCGGTGGGGGTTGGCCACCGGACGACTGGGGGGATTGCTTGGAGCGGGCCGCGCTCAGTGGTGCTCGGCGAGCGCGCCCTGCAGGAAGCTGCAAGCCAGCAGCACGAAGACGTAGGCCTGGACGGCCTGGATGAAGAGCTCGAAGGCGGTCATCACGATGACCATGACGAACGAGACGCCCGCGTAGGCGATGCCGATCCCGTTCAGCAGGTACCAGCTGGCGATCGTGAAGAGCAGCAGCAGGGTGTGACCGGCGAACATGTTCGCGAACAGTCGGACCGCGTGGGTGAAGGGGCGGACCAGGACGTTCGAGAAGAACTCGATCACCATGACCATCGGCAGAACCGGGCCGAGCGTCTTGTCGTAGCCCGTGATGTTCTTGAAGCCGCCGACGAAACCGTGGCGCTTGAAGGTCACCGACATCCACATGACGTAGATGACAAGGGCGAGCCCGGCCGGGTACGCGATGACCGCGGTCACCGGGAACTGGGCGAGCGGGACGATGGACCAGAGGTTCATCATCCAGACGAAGAAGAACGTCGCGACCATGAAGGGGACGTACTTCTCGCCCTCCTTCTTGCCCAGCGTTTCGTAGACGATGCCGCGGCGCACGAAGTCGTAGCCGGCCTCGGCGACCATCTGCAGCTTGCCCGGGACGACCTTCGGCTTCCGGAACGCGGCCCAGAAGAAGGCAACGATGATGACCGAGCCCAGCAGGGCCAGGAGCATCGTCTTGTTGAAGTACAGGCCGTCCGCATCGCCGAACATCGGCTTGAACAGGAACGAGTACAGGGTCGGGCCCGGGAAGCCGCAGCCAGTGCCGTCTTCGAAATGACAATTGATCTCGAAGGCGAGCGTCATGTCAGCAGCACTCACCGCAGGGCTCCTTCAGCGTGGCGCATAGGTACGGCAACCTCGTTGTGTCGGCGCGGCGCGCAGCCGCGGTTCGGCACTGGACTGGTGTAACGGATGGTGGGGCGGCAGTCAGGCATCGAGCCTCGCGATGGAACAGGCGTCAGCTCAGATGCCCGCGCCCGCAGTGCCGCAGTTGGCACCGGACGATAGCAGGATCTCGAACGCCCACTTATCCCGGCCCTACCCTTCACGACTTCGGCCCCGGATTTTCGGGCTTGTCGCCCTTCACCGAGTCCGGTTCGACGTAAAGGATCTTGGCCTTCATGTGGGCACGCGTCTGCGCGGCGATCCACACCAGGGTGGTGGCGACGAGCGTGATGGCGAAGGCCTTGGGGTTGAACAGCGTCGTGTTCTTGAACGCTGCGACAAAGACGAAAAGCAGCAGGATCTGGGCCGTGTAGAGCATGAGCCCCATGGCCTGGAAGAGGTGCGGAAGCGATTTCGCCGTGCGCTGCAGAACGACGAATCCGATGCCCATGAACAGGATCACGACCAGCGTCGCGACGACGGCTCCGACCGCGCCCTTGCCGCCGACGACAAGCCCACTGATCAACGCGGCGAGTGCGCCGGCGATGGCCGTGGGCACGGCGGCTTGCAGAAGGGATCGGACGTCATCTGACCGCATGGCGGTTTGCTCCGCGTGGTGGTGGGGGCACTGGACTCGTACGGGACGAGCGTAAGCCCGGTCCGAGAGAGAACCTCGGGCCAAGGGACCGTCGCACTACGGTCCTTCGGCTCTGTCGCCGGGTTTAGTGAACGGTATCACAAACTATTTGATGAGAGCTTTACCTGCCGGGTGTGCCGACTGTCACACATGAGAGTGACCCTGCGCGTGTGTGCGCGACAGGAGGGTCGACTGTCTGCTAATGGGCGGCGATGTCGGACATGTGCCATGGCCGTCAGCGAGTGGATTCAGCCTTACGCCGCTCGGGGAAGCGCGAACGGGGGCCCACGGCGGTCGCTCCGTTGACGCCCGAGACGCCCGCGGTGATCGGCCTGGCGGGCTGCGGCTCGGCGCCCGAGGCGTCCTGCGCGGCCGCCTCCGCGGCCGCTTCCGCCGCCCGTGTGGCGTGCCGGTAGCGCGGCGGGACCAGGCGCTCGGCCCAGGCCGGGGTGCGCGGTGTGAAGCGCGGCAGGAGGAGCAGGAAGAGGCCCACCGCGCTGAGCACGGCGATCACCAGCACGATCCACATCGCGGCGGAGTGCACGGAGTAGGCCACGGTGCCGAAGGCGATCAGGCCCGACCAGAAGTACATGATCAGGACCGCGCGGCTGTGCGAGTGGCCGAGTTCCAGCAGCCGGTGGTGCAGGTGCCCGCGGTCGGCCGCGAACGGCGACTGGCCCTTCCACGTACGGCGCACGATGGCCAGCACCAGGTCCGCCATCGGGATGGCGATCACCGTCAGCGGCAGGATCAGCGGGATGTACGCGGGGAGCATCGCGTGCGTCGCGTTGCGCTCACCGCCGGCGAACAGGGCCAGCGCGTCCGGGTCCACCTGGCCCGTCAGCGAGATCGCCGCGGCGGCCAGCACCAGCCCGATGAGCATCGAGCCGGAGTCGCCCATGAAGATCCTGGCGGGGTGCATGTTGTGCGGCAGGAAGCCCAGGCACATGCCCATCAGGATGGCCGCGAAGAGGGTGGCGGGCGCCGCGGACTCGATGCCGTAGCCGAACCAGATCCGGTAGGCGTACAGGAAGAGCGCCGCGGCGGCGATGCAGACCATGCCGGCGGCGAGGCCGTCGAGGCCGTCCACGAAGTTCACCGCGTTGATGGTGATGACCACGAGGGCCACGGTGAGCAGGTTGCCCTGCCACTGGGTGAGCGGGACCGTACCGATGAAGGGCACCGGGATCCACAGGATGGTCAGGCCCTGCATGACCATCACACCGGCGGAGATCATCTGCGCGCCGAGCTTGATCAGGGCGTCGATCTCGAACTTGTCGTCCAGGACGCCGATCAGCCAGATCAGGGCGGCTCCGGAGAGCAGTGCGCGCGGTTCGTTCGACTTCTCGAAGACCGCGTTGAGGTTCTGCAGGTGGTCGGCGACCAGCAGCCCCGCGCACAGGCCGCCGAACATCGCGATCCCGCCGAGGCGCGGCGTCGGCTCGCGGTGCACGTCGCGGGCACGGATCTCCGGCATGGCCCCGGCCGCGATCGCGAACTTCCGCACGGGCCCGGTCAGCAGGTAGGTCACCGCGACCGTGACGCAAAGCGTCAGCAGATATTCACGCACTGGCTGCCCCAGATGTATCGCCGGCCATCTCAGCCCCACACATTAGCTGCGATGTCCCCTCTCCCGAGGACGCGAGGGGGCGGTATACCGGTTCCACTACACCCCTCTTGCCCCATTTACTCCCCGTAAGGGGGAAATCCCTCCGTGAGCTCGCCGACCTCCGTACGTGTCTTCGCGGCTTCCCCGCGCAGCGCGGCCGCGAACAACTCCGCGATCCGGTGCATCTGCTCCTCCCGCATGCCCTGGGTGGTCACGGCGGCCGTTCCCAGACGGACGCCCCGCTGGTCCCCGTACGGCAGGACGCAGGTGTCCAGCACCATCCCGGCGGCGGCCAGCCGGCCGCGGGCGGTCGGGCCGTCCACGCCCAGCGGCGCCGGGTCCGCGGTGATCATGTGTGTGTCGGTGCCGCCGGTGGTGACCGTGAAGCCGCGCTCCTCCAGGGCGCCCGCGAGCACCCGGGCATTGGCGACCACACGGTGGGCGTAGGTGGCGAAGGCCGGCCGGGACGCCTCGCCGAAGGCGACGGCCTTGGCGGCGATGGTGTGCATCTGGGCCCCGCCCTGGGTGAAGGGGAACACCGCCCGGTCGATGCGCTCGGCGAACTCGGCGCCGCACAGGATCATCCCGCCGCGCGGCCCGCGCAGCACCTTGTGGGTCGTCGCGCACACGACGTCGGCGTACGGCACCGGACTCGGCGCGGCCCCGCCCGCCACCAGCCCGATGGGATGGGCGGCGTCGGCGATCAGATACGCCCCGACCTCGTCGGCGATCTCCCGGAACGCGGAGTACTCGGGATGGCGGGGGTAGGAGATGGACCCGCACACGATGGCTTTCGGCCGGTGCGCCCGGGCGAGATCCTGCACCTGCCGGTAGTCGATGAGGCCGGTTGCGGCGTCGACCCCGTAGCCGACGAAGGTGAACCACTGCCCGGAGAAGTTGGCGGGCGAGCCGTGGGTGAGGTGTCCCCCGTACGGGAGTCCCATCGCCAGCACGGTGTCCCCCGGCCGCAGCAGCGCCGCGTAGGCGGCCAGGACGGCCGAGGAACCGGAGTGCGGCTGCACGTTCGCGTGCTCGGCCCCGAACAGTGCCGTGGCCCGCTCGATCGCCGCGTTTTCGGCAAGGTCCGCGTACTCGCACCCGCCGTGGTAGCGGGCGCCGGGGTAGCCCTCGGCGTACTTGTTCGCGAGCGGGGACCCCAGCGTCGCCAGTACGGCCGTCGAGGTGAAGTTCTCCGCCGCGCTCAGCTGCAGCGTGCCGGCCTGCCTGCGGGCCTCCCCGTCGAGCACGTCGGCCATCTGCGGGTCCTGTCGGCGCAGCAGGTCCGTGGGCTGGGTGATGACGCTCATGGCGCGACTCCAGGGGGTACCGGGTTACCAGCCACTGTAGGCCCGCACCCCCCGCGACGCCCTGCCGACGCCTCCCGCCGGCCTCCGGCCGCCGGGGTCAGCGGCGGGCGGCCACGCCCGTCAGGGCCGTCACCACGGGGTCCAGCGCCTGGTTGATCTCGTCGCCGATGGAGCGGAAGAAGGTGATCGGCGCGCCGTACGGGTCGTACACCTCGTCCGCGTCGGGCGACGGCGCCAGCAGCCATCCGCGCAGCGCCGCGGCGGCCCGTACGAGCGCCCGCGCCCGCTCCGCCATGCCGTCGTCCAGCGGCGGCAGCGTGGCCGGATCTATGGCCCGGACCAGCCGGGTGAACTCCTTGAGCGTGAAGGTGCGCAGCCCCGCCGAATGCCCCATCGAGATGACCTGCGCACGGTGGTCGCGCGTGGCGGTCAGCACCAGGTCGGCGCGTATGACGTGCTCGTCGAGCAGCTCGCGGCCGGTGAACCCGGTCGTGTCGGCCCCGAAGTCCTCCAGCACGGCCGCCGCGTTCGCCTCCATCGGGGCGCCCTCGTGGCCCCACGTACCGGCGCTCTCCACGATGAGGTCGCCGCCGACGGGGCCGCCGAGGCGGTGCGAGAGGGCGTGCCGGGTGAGCCGCTCGGTGATGGGCGAGCGGCACACGTTGCCCGTGCTGACGTGGAGTATGCGGAAAGTGCTTCCCCCTGCTATGCCACGCCCCTCAGGGCTCACGGGGCCACCTCGAGGTCGGGTACGACCTCCCGCAGCTGGTCGGCGCTGAGCGCCCCCTCGCGCAGCAGCACGGGAACCTTCCCCGTGACGTCGACGATCGACGACGGCTCGATGCCGGGCGTCGGACCGCCGTCCAGGTAGACGGACACCGAGTCGCCGAGCATCTCGCGGGCCGCGTCGCAGTCCTCGGGGGCCGGGTGCCCGGAGAGGTTGGCCGAGGACACCGCCATCGGGCCGACCTCCGTCAGCAGCTCGATGGCGACCGGGTGCAGCGGCATGCGGACGGCGACGGTGCCGTGGGTGTCGCCGAGATCCCACGCCAGGGACGGCTGGTGCTTGGCGACCAGCGTGAGCGCGCCGGGCCAGAAGGCGTCGACGAGCTCCCAGGCCTGCTCGGAGAAGTCCGTGACGAGGCCGTGCAGGGTGTTCGGGGAACCGATGAGCACCGGGGTGGGCATGCCGCGGCCGCGGCCCTTGGCGGCGAGGAGGTCGTGCACGGCCTCCGGGCTGAAGGCGTCCGCGCCGATCCCGTACAGGGTGTCGGTGGGCAGCACGACGAGCTCGCCGCGGCGCACGGCGGATGCGGCTTCACGCAGGCCCGTCTTGCGGTCCGTCGCGTCGTTGCAGTCGTATCGCCGGGCCATCAGCGGGCCTCCTCGTGCAGCAGGGGGGTGGCGGGGTTCGTCGCGCCGGTCACGGCAGCGCCTTACGGGCCGTGGCGAAGCGCGGGCGGTTGTTGAGGTCGGGGTGGTCGGCCGCGTCGGCCCAGCCCTGTTCCTCGGCGAAGATCCACGGGACCTGGCCGCCCTGGGTGTCGGCGTGCTCGACGACGACGATGCCGCCGGGTCGCAGCAGCCGGTGGGCGGTGCGCTCGAGGCCCCGGATGGTGTCGAGTCCGTCCTCGCCGGAGAAAAGCGCCATCTCCGGGTCGTGGTCGCGGGCCTCGGGCGCCACGTACTCCCACTCGGTGAGCGGGATGTACGGCGGGTTGGAGATGACCAGGTCGACCTGGCCGTCGAGCTCGGGCAGCGCGGTCAGGGCGTCGCCCTGGTGGACGGTGACCCGGGAGCCCTCGGCGTTCTTGCGGGTCCAGCGCAGCGCGTCCTCGGACAGCTCGACCGCGTGCACGCGCGAGCGCGGCACCTCCTGCGCCATGGCCAGCGCGATCGCGCCGGACCCGGTGCACAGGTCGACGATCAGCGGCTCGACGACGTCCATCGCCCGGACGGCCTGTATGGCCCAGTCCACGACCGACTCGGTCTCGGGCCGGGGCACGAACACCCCGGGCCCGACCTGGAGCTCCAGGTAGCGGAAGAAGGCGCGGCCGGTGATGTGCTGGAGCGGCTCGCGGGCCTCGCGGCGGGCGACGGCCTCCCAGTAGCGGGCGTCGAAGTCCGCGTCCTTGACGTGGTGCAGTTCCCCCCGTTTGACGCCGTGCACGAAGGCGGCGAGCTCCTCCGCGTCGAAGCGCGGTGAGGGCACGCCGGCGGCGGCCAGCCGCTGGGTGGCCTGGGCCACCTCGGCAAGCAGCAAGTTCACGCTGGTCCTCCGGGCTGCTGTCGTACGGGGGGTGGTGCGGTGTTCGGTCAGTTCGCGGCGGCGAGCTTGGCCGCGGAGTCCGTGTCCACGCAGGCCTGGATGACCGCGTCGAGGTCACCGTCGAGCACCTGGTCCAAGTTGTACGCCTTGAAGCCGGTGCGGTGGTCCGAGATCCGGTTTTCCGGGAAGTTGTACGTACGGATCTTCTCGGACCGGTCGACGGAGCGGACCTGGCTGCGGCGCACGTCCGAGGCCTCCTGCTCGGCGGCCTCCTGGGCGGCGGCCAGCAGGCGCGACCGCAGGATGCGCATGGCCTGCTCCTTGTTCTGGAGCTGGCTCTTCTCGTTCTGGCAGGAGGCGACCACACCGGTCGGGATGTGCGTGATGCGCACGGCCGAGTCGGTGGTGTTGACGGACTGGCCGCCGGGGCCGGAGGAGCGGTACACGTCGATGCGGAGGTCGTTGGCGTTGATCTCGACCTCGACCTCCTCGGCCTCCGGGGTGACGAGCACGCCGGCGGCGGAGGTGTGGATGCGGCCCTGGGACTCGGTGGCGGGAACGCGCTGGACGCGGTGCACGCCGCCCTCGTACTTCAGGCGGGCCCAGACGCCCTGGCCGGGCTCGGTGGCGCCGTTGCCGCCCTTGGTGCGGACGGAGACCTGGACGTCCTTGTAACCGCCGAGCTCGGACTCGGTGGCGTCGATGATCTCGGTCTTCCAGCCCACGCGCTCGGCGTAGCGCAGGTACATGCGCAGCAGGTCGCCGGCGAACAGGGCGGACTCGTCGCCGCCCGCGCCCGCCTTGACCTCCAGGAGCACGTCCTTGTCGTCGCTGGGGTCGCGCGGGACGAGCAGCAGGCGGAGCTTCTCGGTGAGCTCCTCGCGCGCCTGCGTCAGCTCCTTGACCTCGGCGGCGAAGTCCGGGTCGTCGGCCGCGAGCTCCTTCGCCGTCTCGATGTCGTCGCCCGTCTGCTTCCAGGCACGGAAGGTCGCGATGATCGGGGTCAGCTCCGCGTAGCGCTTGTTCAGCTTGCGCGCGTTGGCCTGATCGGAGTGGACCGAAGGGTCGGCGAGCTGCTTCTCGAGGTCGGCATGTTCGCCGACCAGTTCCTCGACCGCCTCGAACATCGGGGGACTCCTGTGGTGAAAGTGCGGGGGGGACTGCACGGGTGACGGGCTTGAACGACGACAAAGGCGCCGGTCCGGCCGCCCCCGAGTGGACAGGGGGCGGCCGGAGACCGGCGCCTGGGTCGCGCTACTTCTTGGCCGCGCCCTTGCCGAAGCGCGCCTCGAAGCGGGCCACACGGCCACCGGTGTCGAGGATCTTCTGCTTGCCCGTGTAGAACGGGTGGCACTCGGAGCAGACCTCGGCACGGATGGTGCCCTCGGTCAGGGTGCTACGGGTCGTGAACGACGCGCCGCAGGTGCAGCTGACCGCGGTCTCGACGTACTCGGGGTGAACATCGCGCTTCAAGGTGTCTCCTAGATTCGGGAGGGCGCCGGGTCGCAGGAGCCGAATTGCTGCTTGCGTGAACCGGGGCCGACAGACCAGTCTGCCAGGACCGGGCCGCCTGTCAAAATTCTGAGGACGCCTCCTTCAACGGGAAGGGGTCCCGGTCTATTCCGGGGTCCGTCCCGGGGCTGTTCCGGGGGTCCGTCCCGGGTCCGTTCCGGGGGTCCGTTCCGGGTCCGTTCCGCCGGTGGGCCTATTGGACGACGGTCCCCGCGGCGCTCTTGTCGCCGGTGGAGTTCACGGTGGCCTCGGCGGGGATCGGCCGGTCGGCCAGCAGGGCGTCCCAGACCATCTTCGACTCCTTCTGCAGGGGTGTGACGCGGTTCGCGTCGAGCGCGTCCGTGGTCACGGGCAGGGTGATCATCTGCAGGTCACCGGCGTCGATGCCCTGGAGGCTCTGGGCGAATCCGGCGAGGGACTTCACGTCGCCGAGCGCCTTGTCGGTGGTGAGAGCCTTGGTGCCGGCGTCGGCGAGGTCGAACAGCTTCTTGGGGTTGTCGAACACCCCGACGCCCTTGACCTGCTTGATCAGCGCCTTGATGAAGGCCTGCTGCAGCTGTATTCGGCCGAGGTCGCCGCCGTCCCCGACGCCGTGGCGGGTCCGGACCAGACCGAGGGCCTGCTCGCCGTTCAGCTTGTTCGGGCCGGCCGGGAGATCGAGGTGGCTGTAGGCGTCCTTGATCGGCTTGGTGGTGGTGACCTCGACGCCGCCGAGGGTGTCGATGATCTTCTTGAAGCCGGTGAAGTCGACCTCGATGTAGTGGTCCATGCGGATCCCCGACATCTTCTCGACGGCCTTGACCGCGCAGGCGGCGCCGCCGACGGTGTAGGCCTCGTTGAACTGCCGGCGCTTGCCGCCGGGGTCGGTCTTCCCCCTGCCCGTGGGGCACTCGGGCCGGGAGGTCATGGTGTCGCGGGGTATGGACACCACACTGGCCCTCTCGTGGCCCTCGTACAGGTGGACGATCATCGCGGTGTCGGAGCGGGCGGAGCCGCCGTCGTCCTGGCCGTACGCGCCGTTGGCTCCGCCGCGGGAGTCGGAGCCGAGGACGAGTATGTCCATCGATCCGTTGTCGACGTCGGCGGGGCGGTCGGTACCCAGCGCCTGGTCGATGTCGACGGTCTTCAGGTTTCCGTTGAGCGTGAAGTAGAAGTAGCCGGCGCCCGCCCCGCCCAGCAGGACCACCCCGGCGGCGCTCCACGCGGCGATGACGAGAGCCCTGCGGCGCGTCGCCGGTTTGCGCCGGCGGCCCGCGGCCCGCCGGCCCCGGCCCTTGCTGTCCTCGGTCATGCGCTCTTCACTCCAGAGTCCGGTCCCCGGGTCCGTACCGGCCCGCCGTCCGCCCCGCGGGTCCTCTGACACAGACGGGCGAATGCCATGAAGAGTTCCATGCCGTACGCAACCCCCGAGCGGCCAGCACTTGCGTACGAACCGGGACAAACTCCGAGTAGCCCGTTCTTCACCTGCGGTTTCGGGGTGCGTGCCCGGGAGCCGCGCGGCGGGTGTGATGTGGCGAAGCTCGCACGGGGCCCGGAGGGCTCCCCAAAGGCCCTCCAGGGGCCGTCCGGAAGCACTCCAGGGCCACTCCGGGACGCGCCGGGGCGTTCCCGCCCGCCGCCGGACGCACGGCAGCCCCCGCCGCGCGGTGCGGACGGGGGCTGCCGTGGCGATGCCTCACCACCGGCGCGGGGCGCCGGACGGGGGACCTCAGTCGTCGTTCTTGCCCGACGGGGTCGTCTTCGCGATCTGCATCAGGAACTCGGCGTTCGACTTCGTCTGCTTCATCTTGTCGAGGAGCAGTTCGATCGCCTGCTGCGAGTCGAGCGCGTGCAGCACCCGGCGCAGCTTCCAGACGATGGCGAGCTCCTCCGCGTTGAGGAGGATCTCCTCCTTGCGGGTGCCCGACGGGTCCACGTCGACGGCCGGGAAGATGCGCTTGTCGGCGAGCTTCCGGTCGAGCTTGAGCTCCATGTTGCCGGTGCCCTTGAACTCCTCGAAGATCACCTCGTCCATGCGCGAGCCGGTGTCGACCAGCGCGGTGGCCAGGATGGTCAGCGAGCCGCCGTCCTCGATGTTGCGCGCGGCACCGAAGAAGCGCTTCGGCGGGTACAGCGCGGTCGAGTCGACACCACCGGACAGGATGCGGCCGGAGGCGGGCGCCGCGAGGTTGTACGCGCGGCCCAGACGGGTGATGGAGTCCAGCAGGACGACCACGTCGTGACCCAGCTCGACGAGACGCTTGGCGCGCTCGATGGCCAGCTCGGCGACAGTGGTGTGGTCCTCGGCCGGGCGGTCGAAGGTCGAGGAGATGACCTCGCCCTTGACCGACCGCTGCATGTCGGTGACCTCTTCCGGACGCTCGTCGACCAGGACGACCATCAGGTGGCACTCGGGGTTGTTGGTGGTGATCGCGTTGGCGATCGCCTGCATGATCATGGTCTTGCCGGTCTTCGGCGGGGCCACGATCAGACCGCGCTGGCCCTTACCGATCGGCGACACGAGGTCGATGATGCGGGTGGTCAGCACGCCCGGGTCGGTCTCCAGGCGCAGCCGGTCCTGCGGGTACAGGGGCGTCAGCTTCTGGAACTCCGGTCGGCCGCGGCCGGATTCGGGCGCCATGCCGTTCACCGAGTCGAGGCGCACCAGGGCGTTGAACTTCTCGCGGCGCTCGCCGTCCTTGGGCTGGCGCACGGCACCCGTGGTGTGGTCGCCCTTGCGCAGACCCGCCTTGCGTACCTGGGCGAGGGAGACGTACACGTCGTTGGGGCCGGGCAGGTAGCCCGAGGTCCGGATGAACGCGTAGTTGTCGAGGATGTCGAGGATGCCCGCGACGGGGATCAGCACGTCGTCGTCGGCGACCTGCGGCTCGTTCGGCGCGAACTCGTCGCGGCCGCGACGGCCACGGCGGTCGCGGTAGCGGCCGCGACGGCCACGGCGGCCGCCCTCGTCGTCGAAGTCGTCCTGCGGGCCGCCGTCCTGGCGGCCCTGCTGGCCCTGGCCCTGACCGCGGCCGCCCTGCTGCTGGCGGTCCTGACGGTCGGCGCGGTCCTGCCGGCCGCCGCCCTGGCCGCCCTGCGCGGGCTGGCCCTGACCCTGGCCGCCCTGGCCCTGGTCGTCGGCCTTGGCGCCGCGCTCACGGCGGTCGCGCTGGCGGTCGCCGCGCTCACGACGGTCGCGGCGGCCGCGGCCCTCGCCGTCCTGGCCCTGGGCCTGGCCCGCGGAGACCGCGGTGGCGGCCTCCGCCTTGGTCTCGGCGGGCGCGGTGGCGGTGGCCGTGTCGGCCTTCTGCTCGACCTGTACGGAGACGGGGGCCGAGCCCTCCGGGCTGCCGGAGGGGGCCGTGGCACGGCGGCGGCGACGCTCGCCGGCCGGCGCGTCGTCGCTGGCGGGCTGGCCCGGGATCTCGATCTGCGCCTGCGCGGCGACGGCGGGCTTCTCGGCGGGGGCCGCGGGGGCCTCCGCCGGTGCGGCGTCGGCGGCGGCCGTACGGGCCTTGCTGGTGGCGCGGCGCTTCGGCTTGGCCTCGGCGGTGTCCGCGGCGGAGGCGGCGGCCTTGGGGGCACCGCTGCCCGCCTGCGCCTCCTTGATGACCTCGATCAGCTGGCTCTTGCGCATCCGCGCGGTGCCCCTGATACCGAGGCCCGACGCGACCTGCTGCAGCTCGGCGAGGACCATGCCGTCAAGGCCGGTGCCGGTGCGACGACGCTTGGGCGCGGCGCCCGCGGCGGGAGCACTGGTGTCGACAGAGGTGTCGGCAGCGCCCATCAGATCGGTGGTGTCGCTCACGAAGGGTCCTTCCCTGGAGCGGACGTCGGCCTGTCTGGCTCGGCGACCGGTTGTGCTGTCCGACGACGGTCCTAGGTGTGGACCGTGCCGGGGCGGTGGTCCGCCGATAAGAGATACGGCGGAGAGAAACGTGCGTGGGTTCCGGCGAGAAGCCCCCGAGCTGAAAGCGTGGGAAAATCACGCCGATTCCGGAGCGTGCTCGAAACTGCTGGAAGTGATCAAAGCAGTCGGGGAGGCTCCCGGAAGAAATGTGGTCCCGGATGGGGACACTGAGCACCGAGCCATGGCGGCTTCCGATGCGCACTTGAGACTAACACTACCGGATCCAATAGATATTCCCCCTCTCAATCACCGGCAACCGCGCACTTCCGCGCGGGCGGCCTGCCCCGGCCGCCCGCCCTGAACCGGCCGGACCTGTCGAAGTACAGGCCTAGCCGCCCTGGGTACCCAGCGGAAGTACGCTCGCGCCCGCGGCGTCGAGGGCGAGCCGGTTGGCCGCCCACCCCTCGCCGGCGAGCTGCGCGACCTTGTCGGCCGCGTCGTTGTCGACCAGCGCGAGGACCGTGGGGCCCGCGCCGGAGATGACCGCGGGGATGCCGTCCGCCCGCAGTCGGTTGACGAGTGCCACGCTCTCGGGCATCGCCGGGGACCGGTACTCCTGGTGGAGCCGGTCTTCGGTGGCCGGCAGCAGCAGCTCGGGACGCCTGGTCAGGGCTTCCACGAGCAGGCCCGCACGGCCCGCGTTGACGGCCGCGTCCACGTGCGGCACGGTGCGCGGCAGCAGGCCGCGCGCCGTCTCCGTGAGGACCGGCCGGGAAGGTACGAAGACCACCGGAACGATGGAGTCGGCGGGCTCCATCCGGATCGCCCGGGCGCTGCCCCCGTCCATCCACGCCAGCGTGAACCCGCCCAGCAGGCAGGCGGCGACGTTGTCGGGGTGGCCCTCGATCTCGGTGGCGAGCTCCAGGAGCGCCGCGTCGTCGAGCTTCGCCTCGCCGCCTATGGTGACGGCGCGGGCGGCGACGATGCCGGCGCAGATGGCTGCGGAGGAGGACCCGAGGCCGCGGCCGTGCGGGATCCGGTTGGCGCAGACGACCTCCAGGCCGCGCGGCTGTCCGCCCAGCAGGTCGAAGGCGGTGCGCATGGAGCGTACGAGCAGGTGGCTCTCGTCCCGCGGGAGGGTGTCGGCGCCCTCTCCCGCGATGTCGATGTTCAGGCCGGAGTCGGCCACCCGGACGACGACGTCGTCGTAGAGCCCCAGGGCCAGGCCCAGAGCGTCGAACCCGGGGCCGAGGTTGGCACTGCTGGCGGGGACGCGCACCCGTACGGCGGCGGCGCGGAACGCTGGACCGGCCATCGTCCGATGACACTCCTTGTGACTGTGCGAGGACTTCGCTCTTCGCTGGCTCGCTGTGAATGTACTGGAGAACGTACGACACCCGAAGGCCCTCGGGGCAGCACCGCAGTCATATGCGCGGTGGCGGATGTAAGTACAGCCTATCGAAGGAAGGTTCTCTCGCGACATAGGGCGCACAGGAGGCGCACGGTGCGTGTCGCGGGCTTCGAGCGGGCTGGACCCGCTTCGGCTGCACTTTTGTCGTCGTACGAGGTGAGTTGCCGGGTTCCGGAGGGCCCCGGGGAGTGCCGTCGGGGCACTCGGAAACCTCCGGAACCCGGCTCACACGATCGTGTGGTCGGACCTGTCGGACCTGTCGGACCTGCCGGACCCGTCAGACCAGGCCGAGGCGCACGGCGGCGGCTTCGGCGTCCACCGGAACGGTGACCGGCTGCGGAGCGCCGGCGACCGCCCAGTCGGGGTCCTTGAGGCCGTTGCCCGTGACGGTGCACACGATCCGCTGGCCCGGGTCCACCAGGCCCAGCTCGGCGGCCTTGAGCAGACCGGCCACGGAGGCGGCCGAGGCGGGCTCGACGAAGACGCCCTCCTGAGCGGCCAACAGCCGGTAGGCGGCCAGGATCTGGCGGTCCGTCACCTCGTCGATGAAGCCGCCCGACTCGTCACGCGCGGCCAGCGCGTGGTCCCAGGAGGCCGGGTTGCCGATACGGATCGCGGTGGCCACGGTGTGCGGCTCCTTGACGACCTCGCCGCGCACGATGGGCGCGGAACCGGAGGCCTGGAAGCCCCACACACGGGGCGTACGGGAGGCCAGGCCGTCGGCCTTGTACTCCTTGAACCCCTTCCAGTACGCGGTGATGTTGCCCGCGTTGCCCACCGGCAGCACGTGCACGTCCGGGGCGTCGCCGAGCGCGTCGACGATCTCGAACGCGGCCGTCTTCTGGCCCTCGATGCGCACCGGGTTGACCGAATTGACCAGCGCCACCGGGTAGTTGTCGGACAGCGCGCGGGCGAGGTCCAGGCAGTCGTCGAAGTTGCCGTCCACCTGCAGGATCTTGGCGCCGTGCACGAGGGCCTGGCCCATCTTGCCGAGCGCGATCTTGCCGCGGGGCACGAGCACCGCGGACACCATCCCGGCGCGCACCGCGTACGCGGCGGCCGAGGCCGAGGTGTTGCCGGTGGAGGCGCAGATGACGGCCTTGGCGCCCTCCTCCTTGGCCTTCGTGATCGCCATGGTCATGCCGCGGTCCTTGAAGGACCCGGTGGGGTTCGCCCCCTCGACCTTGAGGTGCACCTCGCAGCCGGTGCGCTCGGACAGCACCTGCGCGGGGACGAGGGGGGTGCCACCCTCGCGGAGCGTCACCACGGGAGTCGCGTCCGTCACCGGCAGGCGGTCCCGGTACTCCTCGATGATGCCGCGCCACTGGTGGGTGCGATTGCTGCTCATGGGTCCCTACTCCCCTTCAACACGCATGATGCTGGCGACACCGCGCACGGTGTCCAGCTTCCGCAGCGCTTCGACGGTCCCCGAGAGGGCGGCGTCGGCGGCGCGGTGGGTGACGACGACGAGGGAGGCCTCCTTGCCGACCCCGTCCGGACGACCTTGCTGCCGGACGGTGTCGATCGAGACACCGTGCTCCGCGAACGTGGTCGCCACCTGGGCGAGGACGCCCGGCTTGTCCGCCACATCGAGGCTGATGTGGTAGCGGGTGACGACGTCGCCCATGGGGCTGACCGGCAGCTGGGTGTACGCCGACTCGCCGGGCCCCGTTGCCTCGGCGAGCTTGTTGCGGGCGACGGCGACGAGGTCGCCGAGGACCGCGGACGCGGTCGGGGCGCCGCCCGCGCCGGGCCCGTAGAACATGAGCCGCCCGGCGGCCTCCGCCTCGACGAAGACGGCGTTGTACGCCTCGCGGACGGAGGCGAGCGGGTGGCTCAGCGGGATCATCGCCGGGTGGACGCGGGCGGTGACGGACTCGCCGTCCGCGGCGCGCTCCAGGATGGCGAGGAGCTTGATGGTGCAGCCCATCCGCTTGGCGGAGGCGAAGTCGGCGGCGCTGACCTCGGTCATGCCCTCGCGGTAGACGTCGTCGAGGCGCACGCGGGTGTGGAAGGCGATGCCGGCCAGGATCGCGGCCTTGGCGGCGGCGTCGTAGCCCTCGACGTCGGCGGTCGGGTCGGCCTCGGCGTACCCGAGGGCCGTGGCCTCGTCGAGCGCCTCCTGGTAGCCGGCGCCGGTCGAGTCCATCTTGTCGAGGATGAAGTTCGTCGTGCCGTTGACGATGCCCATCACGCGGTTGATCTTGTCGCCGGCGAGGGACTCGCGCATCGGGCGGACCAGCGGGATGGCGCCGGCGACGGCGGCCTCGTAGTACAGGTCGCGCCCCTGCTGCTCGGCGGCGGCGTGCAGCGCGGCGCCGTCCTGGGCGAGCAGTGCCTTGTTCGCGGAGACCACGGAGATGCCGTGCTCGAAAGCGGTGGTGATCAGCGTGCGGGCCGGCTCGATGCCGCCGATGACCTCGATGGCGATGTCGATGTCACCGCGTTTGAGGAGGGCGGTGGCATCGGTGGTGATCAGCGACGGATCGATGCCCTCACGGACCTTGGAGGGGCGGCGCACGGCCACGCCGGCGAGCTCGACGGGCGCGCCGATCCTCTGCGTGAGGTCGTCGGCGTGCGTCGTCATGATGCGAGCCACCTCTGAGCCGACCACTCCACAGCCCAGCAGCGCCACCTTCAGCGGACGCGTACGCATCATTCGACCTACGCCTTTCGATCTTCCATCAATACCCCGCGCGCGGTTTTGCGCGCGGGGTGTGAACCAGTCTCACTCAATGGACAGCACTTTCCATCTTCGGTCCATTTCGTGAGACACCTATTTCATCATCCGAGGTCGAGTCGCAGGAGATCTTCCTCCGTCTCGCGGCGAACGATCACTCGGGCCTGTCCGTCACGCACGGCGACGACCGGCGGGCGGAGCGCGTGGTTGTAGTTGCTGGCCATGGAGCGGCAGTACGCACCGGTCGCGGGCACGGCGAGGAGGTCGCCGGGCGCCAGGTCGGCCGGCAGGAACGCGTCCTTCACGACGATGTCACCGCTCTCGCAGTGCTTGCCGACGACGCGCACGAGCATGGGCTCGGCGTCGGAGGTGCGGGAGACGAGGGCGATGGAGTATTCGGCGTCGTAGAGGGCCGTACGGATGTTGTCGGACATCCCGCCGTCGACGCTGACGTACGTACGCAGCCCCTCCAGCGGCTTGATCGTCCCCACCTCGTACAGCGTGAACGCGGTCGGGCCGACGATGGCGCGGCCGGGCTCGACGGAGATCCGGGGGGCGCGCAGCCCGGCGCTCTCGCACTCGCGGGCCACGATCTCGGTGAGCGCCTTCGCGATCTCGTGCGGCTCGCGGGGGTCGTCGCCGGAGGTGTAGGCGATGCCGAGGCCGCCGCCGAGGTCGATCTCGGGCAGTTCGACGCCGTGCTCGTCGCGGACGGCGGCGAGCAGCCGCACGACGCGCTTGGCGGAGACCTCGAAGCCGGCCATGTCGAAGATCTGCGAGCCGATGTGGGAGTGGACGCCCAGCAGCTCCAGCGAGTCGTGGCCGAGGGCGCGGCGCACGGCCTCGGCGGCGGACCCGTCCGCGACGGCGATGCCGAACTTCTGGTCCTCGTGGGCGGTGGCGATGAACTCGTGCGTGTGCGCCTCGACGCCGACGGTCGCCCGGATCTGCACCGGCTGCCGTACGCCCAGCTCACGGGCGATGTGCGCGACGCGGGCGATCTCCTGGAAGGAGTCCAGGACGATGCGACCGACGCCGGCCCCGACGGCCCGCCGGATCTCGCCCTCGGACTTGTTGTTGCCGTGGAAGGCGATCCGGTCGGCCGGCATCCCGGCGGCGAGGGCGGTCGACAGCTCCCCGCCGGAGCACACGTCGACGTTCAGCCCCTCTTCCTTCAGCCACTTCACGACGGCCTTGGACAGGAACGCCTTCCCGGCGTAGAAGACGTCGGCGTCCTTGCCGAAGGCGTGCGCCCAGGCCCGGCACCGGGCCCGGAAGTCCTCCTCGTCGAGGAAGTAGGCGGGCGTCCCGAACTCCTCGGCGAGCCGGGTGACTTCGATGCCGCCGACGGAGACGACGCCGTCGTCCCCGCGCCGCACGGTGTGGGACCAGACCTTCTCGTCGAGCGCGTTCAGGTCGGCGGGCGGCGGGGAGTAGTGCCCTTCGGGCAGGACGTCGGCGTGGCGGGGCCCGGCGGGGTGCGCGGAACGGCTCATCGGCTTCTCTCTTCGCGGGTCATAGGCGTTCGGGTGCGTCCATGCCGAGCAGGGTCAGGCCGCCGGCCAGCACCGTCCCGGCGGCTTCGGCGAGTGCCAGCCGGGCGCGGTGGGCGGCCGAGGGTTTCTCGTCCCCCTGGGGCAGTACGCGGTACTGGAAGTCGAGCAGCGCGTCGGCCAGCTCGACGAGGTGCCGGGTGAGCCGCTCGGGGGCGCGGTGGTGCGCGGCGGCTTCGAGTACGAGGGGGTGGTCTGCGAGGAGGCGCAGCAGGGCGGGGGCGTCGTCGACGTGGCCGGGCTCGGGACGGAAGCCCAGCTGGGCCGCGTTGCGCAGGAGCGCCCGGCTGCGGGCGTGGGCGTACCGGACGCGGAAGACCTCGCTGGCCTCGCCCTGTACGAGCAGGACGTCGGAGAAGGACGGGGTCTCGCGGGCGGGTACGGCGAGCATCGCCCAGCGGGCGGCGTCGGCGCCGTAGCGGGCGACGACGTCGCCGTCGCGCCTGGCGACGGGGGCAACGGGCAGGTCGGCGACCGTGGCGGCGGCAGGGGCGGCGGGCGGGGCGGCCGCGGCGGCGGTGTGCGGGACGGCGGCAGGAGCGGTGGGCGGAGCGGTGGGCGGGACGGCGAGCGGAGCGGCGGCCGCGGCGGTGGGCGGGACGGCGGCAGGGGCGGCGGGCGGGGCGGCCGCGGCGGTGGGCGGGACGGCGGGCGGAGCGGTGGGCGGGGCGGCCGCGGCGGCGGTGTGCGGGACGGCGGCAGGAGCGGTGGGCGGAGCGGCGGCCGCGGCGGCGGGCGGGGCGGCGGCCGCGGCGATGGGCGGGTCGCCGACCGGGGCGGCGGGCGTGGCGGCGGCCGCAGACAGGGCGACGGGCGGAGCAGTGGCCGGGACGGCGGGCAGGGCGCACTCACTGACGCCGCCCTGGACGTGCAGGAGCCGCAGAATACTCTGGCGCACGACCCGCTCCCGCAGCCGGCGCTCACCCGGCCCGGACCGGCTCTCGTCGGCGGTGAGGGCCCGGCCGGCACCCCGGCACACGTCCCGGATGACGAGGTCGCGCATGACCGCGTCGGCTATGACCGCGGGCGCGGAGGGGGCGGGAAGCACGAAGTTGAGGAATCCTGCCCCGGTGACCTCGACGCGCTCGATGCCGGGCTCCGCGCTGAGCCGGCGGGCCAGTACGCCGGCCACGTCCCGCGGCGGGCACCCGGCGGCCTTGGCGACCTGGAAGGCGACGGGGGTGGCGTAGTCCCCCACCCCGCCGGGCCGGGTCCGCTCGACGACGACCCGCTCGGGCGCGGCCGCGCCGGCGGCCAGCTCCCCGTCCGCGACGGCGCAGCGCACGGCGCGTACGACGCAACGGGAGAGGTCTGCGGGGGTCACGGGACCAGCCTAGGGGAGACGCCCCGTCATCCCGCGAAGGGTTTCGCCATGTGAACAGCGGGCTGAGAAAGAGGCCGCGGCCGGAGAGCCGGAAAGGACGTCACGCGCCGTCAGCCACGCCCTCTCCCGGCGGGAGCCCCTCTCCTCCCGTCGCGCCGGTCCTTGCCCTCGGCCAGCCGCCGCACGATCCGTACCAGCTCGGTGGGCTCGAAGGGCTTGGCCAGGAAGGCATCCACCCCGGCGGCGATGCCGGACTCGACCTCCTGCTGCGTACAGGCGCTGACGATGGCGACGGGCACGTCCCGGGTCCGCGGATCGGCCCGCAACTGCGCGGCGGCCCCGAACCCGTCCAGCCGGGGCATGACCACATCAAGGGTGATCACGTCGGGACACACCCGGTGCACCATGTCCAGGCACTCGGCACCATCGTTCGCGGTCACGACCTCGAAGCCCTCCAGCTCGAGATTGACCTTGATCAGCTGCCGGATGACCTTGTTGTCGTCGACAACGAGGACCCGGCCCGAGACGCCTGGCACAACTCGAGAGTAGGTCGGCGCGGGCCCCCGCGTCCGGGTTTTTGCCACTTCCACCCCGTGCGGGCGACGCACTCACCCCTCCCCCACAAACGGGTTCCTGATCACCCCATGGAAGCTGGTAGTGTTCAACCCGTCGCCGCACCACAAGCGACACGCCCCCGTAGCTCAGGGGATAGAGCAACGGCCTCCGGAGCCGTGTGCGCAGGTTCGAATCCTGCCGGGGGCACTCCAGCAGAGACAGCGCCATCACGCCGCTGACCAGCTGAAGTGCCAAGCATGAAGGCCCGAACTCAGTCCCACTGAGTCCGGGCCTTTGTCGTTGTTACGCACTGCTCCCGTGTGAGGAGCGTGTGGGCCACACGTCAGTCGGACGCCTCCCTGATCACCCGTCGAGCCCGCTCGTAGTACTGCTCACGCGTCCCGTCCAGCCCTGCGGCATCCGGTCGCGTCGTGAGATTCGACAACGCCTCAGCTGTGCCTTCCGCCCACCCGCCGTACGACTCGAAGACGGCATTCGCCCTCCGCCGGAGCTCCAGGTCAGGCATGACCTCGATGACGGGCAGGGCGTCGTCATGGTGCCGGCGGACGATGGCGGAGCACTCGTCGTACAGCAACGTGGCGGCCAACGTGTCCGCCGCCTCGGTGGCCTCACCGATCTTCGCCCGGAAGTCCTGGAGCATCTTCGAGATGGTCGTAGAGGTCGCGATCACCTGCTCCCGAATGCGCTGCTCGTGCGACAGCTTGGCCTCGTGCTCACGCTTGGCCGCCTCCTGGATCTCGGCGTGCTCCTGTCTCCTCCTCTCGGTCCGTCCCGTGAAGTAGTGCGTGATCCAGGCCGCGGCGGCAGAGCTGATGAGGACAGCTCCGGCCGAAATGGCGGCCGTGACCCACTGGCTGTCCTGCACCACCGTCGTGGTCACGGACCCCGTGGTGGTCGTCGTCTGCCGGCCGCCGCAGCCGGCCGTGGTGACCAGAAGCGCAAACAGACCTATTCGTGCTGCCACTTGCCGCATGAACGCAGACTAAAGGCCCCGCGTGCGTCGCAGGCAGATCAGCGCAGCATCAGGCCCACCATCGCAAGGTGGAGGGCTGTCGCGTACTGGGCACATGCGGACGTCCCAACAATGCGACTGAGGAGTGTCCTGTAACTACGGTTGCGGGTGTGGCCAAGCACAGCAGGGGACCCGGATGAACAGCGCAGGTGCGCGCTGGCCGGGCGATCGGCACGAGAAGTAGAGTCTCCCGATCCGATCAAGGGAGGGACGCGGTCCATGAAGGGCGCGCGAAGACACGTCGGCAATATCGTCGGCATTGCGGTGCTGATGGCCGCAATTGGCGGCGGATTCAAGGTCTATGCGGACCGCGAGGAATCATGCAGACCTCACCGGGACGATGCGGCAGGAAGAAACAAACCCGCCTCAGCGCCCGCCCCCGGTCCGAGTTGGGACGGCAACCCCGACACACTTGGGGCTCACCTCGAAGCGGCAACTGCTAGATACAAGGCGACCATGGAAGACCCACGCCGCGCCGAACGCCTGACGATCATGGTCGCTAACCCGTCCTGCTTCGAAGACAACGATGTGGCCATGGCCCGAAGGTCGCTTCGAGAATTGGAGCGTCGGGACGACGACCAACAAGGCTATTGGTACTGCTGGAATTCAGGCGACCTGAGGCCTCATCGGATTGGCCATCGAGTGTCAGGTGACCACCTGTGCACGTGGGGCGAACTACGCAGGGCTGGAGTCGCCGAGTAAAACGTCTTGCAGGAGGCTGCGTCCGGGCAGGCCGGGGCCGACTCTGAGGCTGTCCTACTCACGCGGCCATGCCGATTTTATGCATACAGGCGACGCCACGAAAACAACTCAGCGGCAACGAGCAGCCAAATCCTCCAAAGCCAGTTGCCGCATTCAGTTTCGTTACCTTGGGGTGTTGTCTGCATACCGCCCACCGCAAAGGTGACCCACCCGATGGCCAGGGCCAGGAATCGCGAGGTGGAGGAGTCCGGCGATGCGCGCGGTGGCGCCGACGAGCTTGCCCGCCCACTTGTCGATGTGTCCGAGCCTTCCGCCCTTGGCCCTGAGCTGCGGCTCCAACCGTTCCTCGTAGGCGATCAGGGCCCGATCGGCTTCGGGGGTGAGCTGGATGACGAGAGGGTCGGTCCAGTCGGCCAGCCGCAGGGTGAGGGCGTACACGTTGCGCTCGTACGCTGCCGCCACGACCGGCGGGACCTGCTCCGGATTGATCCTCCGTCGGCCGACCAGGGATTCGGGCAGGCAGTACATGAAGCGGGCCAGCAGGCCACGGCCATCGAAGCCACGGTTCTTGCCGATCTCTTCCAGAATGCTGGGCTGGACGGCCAAGCCCATGGTGAGGGCCGGGGCTTCGATGAACTCCTCACGGCTCCGGCGGTCCACCCGGAGCCGGTCGCCGGCGTGGCCCTTGAGGAAGACCTCCAGGTTGGGGATGCCCGAGTAGCGCCCGGCGATGATGTCGAAGATGCCGCCCTCGGCGGACATGACAGCGAGCCTGCCACCCTGCTCGGCGAGCAGGGTGGTGATGACCTCGGGAGTGGCGTCATCGGCGAGGAGCCGCGGGCTGGCCGGCACGGTCAGGGTTTCCGCGACCTGGGCGAGGCCGATGGCTTCGGCGATCAGGTTGTCCCGCTCCGGACCCTCCGCCTTCGCTGCCTGGACTGCAGCCTTCTCGGCTGCCTCGCGAGCCATCCTCGCGGTGACCTCCGCCTCCACGATCGTGAGGTTCGCCCCCTCCACGAGGCTCTTCTCCGCCTCGTACAGGGGGCGGGTCATCGCGGCAAAGACAGAGGACTTCCGGTTGGCGGGACCGAGCGCGACGACCACGAACAGGTTGGTGGGCTCCCTCCAGCGACCGCGCACCTGGACCACGGCGCGACCCCCGGAGGCAGCGGACAGGACGGAGAGGGCCAAGGCTCCGGCCATATCGGGCGGGGTCTGGGTCTCCTCGGCGACGGCAGCCACGTAGTCGGCGAGCCACCCGGGGAGGGCTTGTGTGGGGAAGGGCGGGAGCTTGGGCTGGACGTTGAGCGGGATGGGTTCCGCCCACGTCGCCGGGATCGTCTCGGCTCCCAGCGCCAGGGCCTCACGCAGGTCGTCGTCCGTGGCATCCGGGGACATGCCGGCCTGGACGATGCGAGTACCGGCTTCGATGCTGCGGCGGCGGCGCGCCAGCTGGTGGACGATGCTGGCGTAGTACTCGGCATTGGCCGTGCTGGGGACGGCCTGGACGAGGGTGTGGAGGTAGAGCCGTCCGCCGACCTTGCCGAGGACGCCGGCGTGGTCGAGGTGGTGGCCGAGGGTGATGGGGTCCGCGGCCTGGCCCCGGCCGTGCAGCTCCAGGATCGCGCGGTGGATCGTCTCGTGCGCCGGGCGGTAGTGGTCGGCGGGGTCCATCGCCGCGGCCACGTGCGCGGTGACCTCGGGGGCCAGCATCAGGGCCCCGACCACGGCCTGTTCGGCCTCCAGGTCGTGCGGCGGGACACGCTCCAGGTTGCCCGCGGGTGCTGCCCGCAGGGGCAGCACGGAGGCGTACTGCTCCGACTCCGGTTCGGGTGTCATGCTGGTGGTCTCCTGTTTCTGTCGAAGGGACGGAGAACCGGGGCGGTCGCGGTCTTTGGCGAGAGGCGACCGCCCCGGGCACAGCTAGTGGTGCCGCTTCCAGAGGGCGTACTCCTGGCGGACGTAGCCGCGGGGGTCGCGGATGCTGTCCGGGTGGTCCGGGGTGTACGGACCGTCGGCGTAGCCGCTGGGGCCGAGGCCGGCGGTCTGGTCGATGTCCATCAGGCGGCGGGCCGCTTCGACGGCGAGGGTGGCGGCGTCGCCGCTCACGGGGTCGTCGTCGGTGAGGGCGATGCGGTCCAGGAGCGCGGCCTTGCGGAGCCAGAACTCGCGGACATGGACGCCGTGCAGGCAGTCGCGGACTCCTCGGGCGGTCCATCCGATCTCGCTGATGACGCTCGGTGCGGCGGCGTAGGCGGCCACGGGTGCGGGCCAGTGGCTCGGCTGCTGCTCGGCGGTGACGTACAGCCGGACGCGCTCGCCGTCGCGGATGGGGTGCCGGCGGACCGGGCCGGTCGTGAACGTCTCGGACAGGGCTTTGGTGATCTCGGGTGCCTCGGCCGGACTGCAGATGATGCGGATCTCGAACATGGCTGGCTCCTTCACCCTCGGAAGTTGTTGCGCTTGAAGACGGCCCGGCGGATGTTGACGACCGTCCCGGCGTTGCCGCGGGCGTTGTTGGTGCCGAGGATCTGGGTGGCGATGAAGCCCCCGAAGATGACGGCGGCCAGGACGACGAGCTGCTGGATGAGCGCGGCGACGGCTGCGATGAAGGTGGTCAGGAGCATCAGTCCGCCGCAGGCCGCGGCGAAACCGATGCCGCCGAGGGCGATGTTGACGGCGAGCGGGTTGATGGCCGGCCGCTCCCGGACCGGCTCGGGGGCCTTGGTGGGGGCGATGGCGTAGCCGGTGATGATGCGGCCGTCGGGGAGCTGGATGGTCTGGATGTCCGGAACGGCGTGCGGGTGGTGGACGGCCAGCGGGGCGGGCGTGAGGGGGACCGGGTGGTGGGTCTCGGTGGTCTCCCAGCGGGCGGCGTCGTGGTGGTTCACGGCGGTGCCTCCTTACTCGGCGATGTCGGTGACCGCGACGGCGGCGGACTTCACGAGGTTGGTGATGGGCTCGTAGGCGCCGGTCCCGGCGGTGAAGAAGCCGAAGAGGAACAGGACGATCGCGGCTCCGGCCCCGGCGGACTTGGACTTGAGGACGAAGAACGATCCGGCGCCGAAGAGCAGGACGGCGGAGATGGTGAAGGTCATGGCGACTCCAGGCGGTATGGGGTTCAGCGGGTGCCGTTGCGGTAGGTGCGGGCCCACAGGTTGTAGAGGTGGCGGCCGACGCGGATGCGGATGCCGTGGCCGTCGCAGCGGCGGCAGTGCTTGCCGCGCTTGGGCCTGCCCTTGCGGTCGTGGGTGAGGGCGAAGCCGAGCCCGTTGCACTTGCGGCAGCGGCCGAACGGCGAGGCCGCACACAGGCCCGCGTAACCGAGCGTGAACAGCAGGGCGAGGACGCTAGCGAGCAGGAAGAGGGTCACGAGAGGCCTCCAGGGCGGGATTCGGTGGTTTCCGCAGGTGGGCCGCTATCTGCTAGCGACCTGATCAGGTGGCGTACGGGCCGCTAGCGGGGTCGCTAGCGCTAGCGACGTCCGCTGCTAGCACCAGCGACCCCGTGGGGCTAGCCCGCGTCCCGCTTCTTGTTGCGCTCCGTAATCGCCTTGGCGATGTGGGCGCGTTCGATGCCTCGCTTGTTGACGGTCTTGCCGTCGATGCGGCGGCCGATCTGGTCGGTGCCGATGCCGTACGGCTTGAGCGCCGCGGTGAGCTGTTCGGCCTTGGGCTTGGGGTCCATCTCGGCCCACGGTCCGTAGACCTCGGGGCGGTGGTCGGCGAGCCGGTCCACGATGGTTTCGGACCAGATCTTGGTCTCGCCCTTGCCGATGACGGCGGCGATGTCGTCCAGGATCGTGGCGAGCGCGGCATCGGCCGGCGCTTCTCCGGCGGCGTCGCCGGAGAGCGTGCCCTCCGACTGCCGGAGGGCCTGGGCGCGGGTGAGGATGGTCTCCGCGTCGCGGCCGTCGGCCAGGTACGTACGGACGATCCCGGCGTCGTCGGACATCCCCTTGAGCAGGCCGACTCCCTTGTGGGACTTGAGGAGCCGGGAGGCGTCCAGGCCCTCGCCGTACGATCCGGCGCCGAGGATGGTCTCCGAGACCTGGTAGGCGCCGACCCGCAGGGCGAATCGGGCCTGGTGCTGGTCGCGGAGTACGGACGGGCAGGCGGTGTCGTCGGGCTTCTGCGTCGCGGTCATCACCGAGACGCCGACGGCCGGCGCGACGCGGGCAAGGAAGACCAGCAGGTCAAGGATGGTCTTCCCGTGGACGGGGTGCATCAGGTACTCCTGCACCTCATCCACCACGAAGAGCACGAGCGGCATGCCGTACTTCTTGTCCCGCGAGATGGTCGGGGTGAGCTTGCCCTCCGGGCAGACGTGCAGGGGGAGTTCGGAGAGCCGGTGGTAGCGGTCCTCCACATCGGCCTTGAGCTCCTGGAGCGAGTTGACCAGGTGCATGACCGGGTCCACCCCGCCCTGCGGCACGGTGCCGAAGCCGACCCGATGGGCGACCATCGAGAACTTCCGCCAGTCCGGAGAGGCCTTGCCGTCGAACACGTACAGGCGGACGTACGGGTCCAGGGCCGCGGCGAGCGCGATGGTGCGGGCGGAGAACGTCTTGCCCTGGCGAGGGACGGCGCCGACGAGGAGCGAGAGCCAGAGCATGCTGATCTCGACCTCGACTCCGCGCTCGTCCCGACCCCACGGGAAGGGCTTCCAGAAGTCCACCCGGTCCGCGCCGAGGAGCGGGGTGCGGCCGGTCGGGACGGCGAGCGGGTCGCGGTTGGCCACCCACATGGAGACCCGGCGTGAGCTGGTCGTATCGCGGTCCAGGAACACCTGGGTCTCGGCGACGTCGATGCCCGAGGCGAGCGCGTCGCGCTTCTTGACCGCGTCGGAGAACGTCTTGCCGTACGGGAGGTCCACGACGACGCGCCAGCCGTCGCCGTCCTGCCGGATGGGCTGCGGGAAGGCGATGCCCTGATCCGGCTTGGTGAGTCCAGCCGCCAGGAAGGCGCGGGTCACGATGTCCGAGGTCAGCTTGCGGTGGCGGAACTTCACCTTGGCCGCATCGATCAGCGGCCGGTCCGCCGGCGCGCCCACCCAGCCGAGCGCCCCGGTCAGTGCGATCAGGGCCAGGGTGAGGAGCCAGGCCGGGGCGAGCACCCACATGGCCAGGGCCGCGCCGAGGCCGATCACGCTGGCCAGGGTGGCGATGATGCTGCGGAGCTTCACCCGGGCGTCCCGCTGCCGGGAGAGCTTGAGGTACTCCCCCGCGTCCTCGGTCCGGACTGCGGCGAGGCGCACCGGGAGGCCCTCGGCGTCGGAGACCCAACGGCCGGTCGCCCCCACCCAGCGGACGGCGCCGCGCGGGGCGTAGGCCAGCAACTTCGCCGAGTACACGGGGGTCCGCACCAGGTGGTAGGCGGTGGTCTGGCCGTAGTGGCCGGCCGCCCACTTGGCGATGGCGGCCCGCTGCTGGGCGCTGGTCAGCCAGTCCGGAAGCACCGGCCGGCGGGCCTTGTCCTTGGCCTCGATCACTTCGGCGATCGAGGGCGGGAACTCGTGCTTGGGCGGGTCGACCGGATCGCCCTCGGCGACGGCACCGTCGTTGTCCGGCTGCTCGTCGGGGAGTTCGGCCTCCCACTCCCCCGGCCTGGCCTCGCCCGGGGCCAGCGGCTCGGTCTTGCCCTTCTTTGCGGGGAACGGCAGGACCGAAGCCGACCCCAGGGAGTTCTGCGTACCGTCCGGCTCTTCACCGGACTGCTCGATGACGTGGATCTCAGACACGATGGATCTGCTCCCTCTGTGGAGGCGGGAAGGGGCCCGGACGACGCTTCGGACGGCCGACCGCCCGGGCCTGTAGCTCGTGATCTGTGCGGTCAGGCGGCGCGCTGTTCTTCGGGGTAGGCGCAGGGCACGCACATGCCGAGCGAGGCCGGGATCACGTATCCGGCGTCGGTGGAGCACTGCGGGCAGGTGCGGCGGGAGAGCATCGCCAGAGCGAGCGCTCCCCACTTGCGCGAGGTCATCGGCCGAACAGGCTTGGCCAGGTCTACGCGGTACAGGTAGGCCACCAGCGGCTCACGCCGGAACCGGGGCCGCAGGAGCTGCGCGGCGATCGGCTGGCCACCGGGCCGCAGCCCCTCGGCGCGGAGTTGGCGGCGGGTGGCCAGGCCCTCGGGGGCCAGGCGCCACGGGTAGGTCGGTATCCCGAATCGGACGCCGTCCGGGTCGAAGCACTTGGCGAACGTCAGCGAGGCCATCAGGCTGCCTCAGGCTCGGCACGCTCAGCCTTGAGCGCGTCTCGCAGCGTCCGGCCGTTGGCGGACGACGTACGGACCGCCTTGCGGATCCCCTCCGCCGTCAACCGGGCGTCGGGCCAGTCGGCCGTGACCGACCGGGCTTCGGCGAGCAGTTCGTCCGGGGTACGAGTCGGTCGGGACGTACGGGCCGACTGCGGCACCCGACCCGTCGCCCGGCGGGGAGCGGACTCGGCGGCCGCGACTGCCCGCGCAGGAGCCGACTGGGGAAGCTCTACCGGCTCGGCTGTCGGCACCGACTCGCCCCGTCCGGCCGCCTCGATCGCGGGAACCGGGTCGGCCGACTCGTGAAGGGATACGTCGGCAGCAACGGTCGGGCTCTCGGCAGTCGACTTGCGCAGGTCAGACCCCAACCGATTTTCGGTGATCTCTGGCGATACATCCTGATCTGCGGTTCCGGTGAACATGGCCGCGAGGGCGGCGTCCGCACCGCTGGTGAGCCGGTCGCGCTGGACGTCAAGGAGCCTGGCACCCAGCGACGCGTCGCCCAGCCCCACCTTCCGGGCCAGCCGCCACGACGTCCGGTCGGACCACTTCCGCACCCAACCCGACGGATGGTTCGCGGCACGACCCCGGTGGTACGCCAGGGCACGTACCACGGCGGCCGCCTTGGCTTCGGCCTCGGCGTCGCGGCCGTCCTGGTGGACCACGATCCGCCGAGCCAGGAACGCCATGCCCTCGGCCGACACGCACATGCCCATCGGCGTCACGGCGTAGATCACAGTGCGGCCCGGGCCATCGGCGGCCATCGCGGCCATCACCGACGCGGCAGCGGGCAAGGCCCACAAGCCCACCCGGATGATCCCCGGGGAGGACTGTCCCAGCATCGTCAGCCCGAGCAGCACCAGCGCCAGAACGGCGGTCGCACCTTCACCAGCCGCCACCGCTCCCAGCGCCGTACCCGAACCGTAGGCACTGCTGATGTTGCTGAAGGTGCCCGCTCCACCAGCGACGCCGGTGGCCACCATGGGCACGAACGCGGCTGTCAGAACGACCCTCTGCACCTTGGTCAGCGACCTGCGAGACGTCATCACGCCGCCTCACCACCGGTGCCACGTCGGCCGTCCCGGCGGCCGTTGACCGTACGCAGCTCCGGCACGGTCAACCGCTGCGCGATGCGCCAGCCCCCTCCGCGCTGCTTGGCCCGGTACATCTGCTCATCGGCACGGCGCAGCAGAGTGGAGAGTTCCGCGGCACCGGCGCGGTAGTAGGCGGCCCCGATCGACGCGTGCACCTCGACCAGGTGGCCGTCGAACGGCACCGGCCGGTCCAGTCGAGCGGTGAGCATGTGCAGGTCTGCGCGGAGCTTGTCGACGCCGCAGCCGGGGATGACGGCGGCGAACTCGTCGCCGCCCAGACGACCGGCGACACCGGCGCGCTCCTCGGCCCACCCGCCCAGCCGCCGGCCGGTGGCGCGGATGACCGCGTCTCCGGCCGCGTGGCCGAGGGTGTCGTTGATTTCCTTGAACCGGTTGAGGTCCAGGACGACGACGGCGAGCTGGCGTTTCCGGGCGAGGCTCTTGCGAGCGCGCTCCTCGAACGGGTCCCGCGTCCACAGGTCGGTCAGCGGGTCGCGGCGGGCGGTTTCGATGCGGCGCCGCATCCACAGGCTGTGAACCGACCAGCCGGACGCGAGCGGTAAGGCGACGGACAGGGCGGTCAGGGCGTGGCTCATGCCGCGGCCCCCTTGCCGCCCTTGCGCGCCGGGCGGCGGCCGGCGGGCCGCCGCACCAGCGGGGTGATGTTGAACAGCTCCGGCGCGTTGGCCTCGATCACCAGGGCGGCGATCCGGCTCACGTCGTCGGGCAGGTTGGGGTTCTCGGCGAGGATGTCGCGGGCCGCGTCCAGGCGGGCCGCGCGCTCCTCCTCGGTCTCCCCCTCCACCCCGAGCCAGAGCTCCAACGGGGTGCCGAGGGCCAGTTCGATGAACTCCTCGACACTGGCGGCCTCCTGGCCGCCGATGTACGTACGCATCGTCGTTCTCCTGAAGTCGAAGGGATACCGAGGCGGTCGCGGTCTTTGGCGAGAGGCGACCGGCCCCGGGGATAGAGCGGGCCTTCCGGGCAGGGCAAACGAGGGTCGATCGCAGCTACCGGCAGGGCAGTTGCGGCCTGTTGATCCGCGCTTCCGCGCTGCTCAGCTCTGCCTCAGAGTGCACTGTGAGGCAGAGTTGCGCAAGCCCTTCTCCGGGGAAGAGCGGGGCGGGCGCTAGCTCTCCCTGTGTCACTTGGGCACACTGAGGCAGTGACGGCGAAGAGACATGAGGTGCAGATGGTCGAGTGGACCGGCAAGCCCGCCTACCAGCAGGTGGCGGAGCAGCTGCGGCGGCGGATCGCGGCCGGCGAGTTCGCGGAGTCCCGCAAGCTGCCGTCCCTGGCGGACCTCCAGGCAACGTACGGCGTCACCGTGACCGTGGCTCGCGACGCCATCCGCCAGCTCAAGACGGACGGCCTCGCGGTCAGCCATCAGGGCAAGGGAGCGTTCCTGACTGCGGAGGCCTCCGACGCCGCGAAGCTCGCCAGCCCGGAGAACGCGATCGCCGAGCTGCGCGACCAGGTTGCCCGACTCCAGGGCGAGGTCGCCGAACTCCGCGAGCGGGTCGCGGGGCTGGAGGAGAAGTAGCTCCTGGCGCCCGCCGCGCCGGCCGTCGCCGGCGGGCCGCGCGATGGGTTCACGGGCGGCAGTTGTTGTCACGATCTTGCCCCCTTCGTTCGGATCGAATGGAGGGCTCCGACCTGCGTCGCTAGGCTGTCGTCCGCCCCTCTGCACCCTTTGTAGACCGGGCAGTTGAGTGACCGACAGGTCTGCTATGTGGCCACCAGGAGGCGGCCACATAGGCCGCATGAGGGGGGACGAGTGGGGCAGCGACCGAACGACCTGACACCGCATGCAAGCCCTCAGCACTACCTCGGCGCCGAAATGCGCGCCTGGCGCACGCAGCGGGGCTTATCACTGGGCAAGCTCAGCCGATCGATCCTGTTCAACACCAGCTACATGGCCCGTGTGGAACGCGGCGGGCAGGCAGCGTCAGCCGACCTGGTCAGGGCGTACGACGACGCACTCGGCGCCAGCGGCTCACTCGTACGGCTCCACTCCTCGATCCTCGAAGGGGCCAGCCTGGACGCCCTTTCCACGGTGGATGTGGCTAAACGAGGGCCCCATGTGGCCAACGGCTCTGTGGCCCTGGCTGAGGAACCGAAGACTCAGGCACCGTCGGAGGAGGGGATGTCCGTCCCCGTTCGTTCCGATGACGGAAGGATCATCTTCGTGTCCCTGTCCCGAAGGGCCCTGATCGGCGCGCTCGGCGCTGGTGCCGCGATCGCTGCGACCCCCGACCTCTCAGCAGCGGCGAGCCCTGCCCCACGCTCCGATCTCATCGCCTCCGGGGCCGACCCGATCGAGCTTCTCCAGGCCACCCGACGGGTGCTGATCGACAACGACAACCTGTTCGGCCCCCATCGGGTGATACCGACGGTGCAGCAGCAGATCGCCGCCATCAAGGAACTGCGTGCGGATCGCCGCGGAACCGACCGCCGCAAGCTCCTCCAGCTGCAGACCCAATACTCGGAACTCTGCGGCTGGCTCTACCAGGACCTCGGGGACTTCCGCGCCGCCCAGCACTGGATGCGCGAGGCCCTGGAGGCCTCCCACATGGCGGGCGACGACGAGCTGACCACGTACATCCTGGCTCGCCGCAGTCAGCTTGCCGGCGACATGAACGACCCGATCGAGGCAGTCGACGTCGCCGAGGCCGCGGAGGACCGAGCCGCGCCGAGGAGTCGTCTGGCGGCAGTGGCCGCAACGTACGGGGCCCACGGGCACGCCCTCCGGAAAGACCCGCTGATGGCTCAGCGGGCGTACGAGCACGCGCGGGAGCTCCTCGCCCGGATGGACCCGGATCCCACCTCTCCGTGGGGTGTCTGGCTCGATGGCGCCTACATAGACGTGCAGCGCGCGCACAGCCTTGCCGCTCTCGGGGACCATCACGGAGCGGCTGCAGGCTTCCGGGATGCCATCAGCCGACTGCCCGCCGGCTACCACCGTGACCGCGGCGTCTACCTGGGGCGGGAGGCCGTCTCCCTGGCACGCGCGGGCGAGGCGGAGCAGGCCGCTTCCGCGGGACTGCAGGCCTTGGCCGTCGCGAAGGAGACCGGGTCTGACCGCATCGCGCGGGAGCTGGCCCAGCTCGATGGAGTACTTGATCAATGGCGTACCGTCCCTGGCGTGAGCGACTTCAAGGACGCTCTGACCGAGGCAGTACTGCGCCAGGCCTGAACAGGCTCCCTCCGCCCTGACCAGCAACTGAAGGAGACCCTCAATGCCCCGCCCGTACGTCCTGCTGAGTGTGGCCACATCCGTAGACGGCTACATCGACGACACCAGCACCGAACGCCTCCTGCTGAGCAACAGCGAGGACTTCGACCGGGTGGACCAGGTGCGCGCCGAGTCGGACGCCATCCTGATCGGCGCCGGCACGATGCGGTCTGACAACCCCCGGCTCCTGGTGAACAGCGACGAGCGGCGCGCCGCACGGGTGGCCGCAGGAAAGCCCGCCTACCCCTTGAAGGTCACCATCTCCGCGAGCGGAGACCTGGACGCCAACCTGAAGTTCTGGCACCACGGTGGAGAGAAGCTCGCCTACACCACGGACGCGGGCGAGGAGAAGCTCCGCGAGCGCCTTGCCGGCCTGGCGGACGTGGTCTCCACGGGCCCGGCCATCGACTTCGGCGCCCTGCTGGACGACCTCGGGGCCCGCGGCATAGAGCGGCTGATGGTGGAGGGCGGCGGACAGATCCACACCGCGTTCCTCTCCCAGGGCCTGGCCGACGAGATCCACCTCGCCATTGCCCCCCTGGTCGTCGGCGACCCGGGCGCCCCCCGCTTCCTGAACCCCGCCACGTACCCCGGCGGATCCACCCGCCGAATGCACCTCGCCGAGGCCAGCACCATCGGAGACGTGGTGCTTCTCCGCTACCTGCCCAAGCAGGAGGGCTCCGCATGACGCACGCCGACGATGTGACCTGGATGGAGCGGGCCATCGAACTCTCCCGCAAGTGCCCGCCGGCCGAAGGCGCCTTCTCCGTCGGCGCCATCATCGTGAGCGCCGACGGAGAGGAGCTGGCCCGCGGCTACTCCCGCGAGACGGACGCACACGTCCACGCCGAGGAATCAGCCCTGGCCAAGCTCCCAACTGACGATCCCCGCCTGGCCGGCGCCACGCTTTACAGCACGCTGGAGCCCTGCTCGGAGCGCAAGTCCCGCCCCCTAACATGCACTCAGCTGATCCTCCGCTCCCCCATCCGCCGCGTGGTCATCGCCTGGCGCGAACCCAGCCTTCTCGTAAACGACTGCGTAGGCGTTGAATCCCTCCGCGAGGCTGGCGCCGAGGTAACTGAACTCCCAGATCTCGCCAACGCAGCCAAAACGGTAAACGCCCACCTCATGACCTAAGGCACATCCCTGCGACAGGCAACCGGCCCGGCCACCTTCCCCTCACCACAGAACCGCCGGGCCGATTGGCACTAAATCACTCGATGGGCCACCTAATCTTCCTCGGGTTCAATCACGAAATCGCGATCCCCTGCACACCAATCAGGGAACCAAGGCGGAACAATTCCACTCTGCCTGAAGGCATTTAGTTCACTTCTAGTGAAGGAACTGGGGGCATCTCGCCGTTTCACACCAACGCCATTTAGTCGCGTTGAGCCCGTTCGGGCAAACCAGTCTCGACCATACACAAAGTCGACGAGCTCGTGAAATTCATGGAGCCCCGGAGCAAGAAACTCGTACAGGAAGCAGCTCAGCCACAGGATCAACTCAAAATCGTGCTGGTCGATCTTAGGTTTACCTACCTCCGACGCTGCGAGCATCGGCAACTCTAGCGCAAATTGCTTACATGCTACCGCGACGGGGTAGCCCAATGTTTCAACGGGGAGGGTTTGCTCGCCGAAAATCCTCGCGACGAGAGAATCCCCGGTCTCGACATTTTCCTCCCAAACCCTCTTGCGAAGGTCTAGCAGGGCGGGGCCTGGGACGTACGAACCGAACGAATATGAGTAGAGCCACCAAGTCGGAGGGACCTCCGAATACTGTCCGATTTCAACAATGCCGTTGTCGATCAAATACGAGAACAACACACTGTCGTCGATTTCAGGAAGATCCAGTTCAGACGCTACGGTGAGCATGTCGTCACCCCATGCCGAATCAAACATGGAGATCTCGTTGCGGCAGTAGAATCTCGCCCACCGTAGAAGCGCCGCTTCGGCACGTTCGGGGTGCTCGCGGAGCATTGAAACGAATCGATTCCGAGGATCTCGATAGAGATCAAATACTGCTATGGCCGTCACATAGTCCGACTCCGGCTTACTCTGACTCCAATGCTGGAACAACGCATCGAAAATGAGGTTCGTAGAGGCGGGAGGTAGCGGTGCGGCATTCATGATTCGGAGGCAGAGCGGGATGTATTTCGAGGCGTGCTTCCATCCCAGCCCCCGAGCCTTTTCCATCAGGCCCGCAACTACCTCGCGCGCGCCACCGTCGTATTTGTCGTCCGCACACTGGAAGATGACATCAGCAAGCACCGAACTCGAATCTTGCTCGTATGCGCGGGTAATCTCTCCCACGATGTCATCGATGGATCGGGACCGCCGCACGATCGCTTCAGCTGCGAAGTACTCCATGAATGTACGATGAGTGAAACCAAAAAGGCGCTGATCCCGATCATCCGTACCCTGGTAAGTCAGCAGCCATGCGCGATCGGCGCAGAAGTCGAGGAAGTCCTGCGCCCGATTGCTCGCGTCCATTTCATCGACTGAGGCCGTGGCGGTGAAGAACTGCGCAATAATCTTTCCGAGTTGCTTCTCCTGCACCCCCGCCTGCGCGGTCTGGCTCTTATAGAAGAAAAGAGCCAGCTCCTGCATGAGGCGCGTCCCATACTGCCTATGATCGACAGGCTGTTCGATCTGGCGCATCGCATCCCAGCGCTGAAAAAGCAGATCGGCGCAAGATTTGTAAACCTCGCGACGGTTTCGAGGGATGTACCCTCGCGCACGATAAAGCGTACAGAGCAGGGAAAGCATCAGCGGATTCGTGCGAACGTCGGGAACGTTCTCAGTCTCCCGAAGAAAGGCGTCTCGCTCTACGACACTTCGCTCCGTGGCTTCGAACCAGTTATTGGCGTACTCGGCTACTTGATCGTCGGAAAAGTCATCCAGTTCATATACGGAGAATTCGCGACTACTGAACGGCGCCTTCCCGTATCCGACCCGCCGCGCCGTCACCAGCATGGGGATTAGAGGGTACCTCGCCGCGAAGGCTTCGATCACCTTGACGAAACGCCGCCTGCGGGTGATGTCGATGATCTCGTCGATTCCATCAAAGATCACGAAACATCGACCCAGCGTTGCGAGGTCGTTGAGGCTTTGCTCGCTAACATCGAGCTGTAGATTTTCCTTTAGCGACCTACTGATGGCCCCGAGGATATAAGTTCCACCATCTGAGTTCGAAACTTCCTTACAGGAGACAACTACCGCAGCATAGGCGTCATGGGACTGGCTATCCTTAGACAGTTGATGCACAAGATGCTGTGTCATTGTGCTCTTCCCGACACCAGGATTGCCCACCACCACGCACCTGGGACGCCCGGTGGGCACCGTCAAGAAGGAGTCGCTGCGCAGAATTTCGGAATTCTGAACTCGGAGCGTGCGCGAGACATAGAGAGCCCCATAGTCGAATCGAAAGTTTTCGACCGAATAGCTGATGGCGTGAGCGAGGTCGAGTTCCGCATAGTGACTCTCAGAAGCGCTGCGGATGTCACCCAGGGAGTTCCTCGCTCGCGAGAATCGTGCCGGATCCCCGAGAATGTCTACAATTTCACGAAATGCAACATTCGCCGGGCGATCCTTCCCCTCGATCTTCTCAGTGGACCCGACGTAGGCCGTGATGCGCTGAATCTCATCATGACTAATAAGGGAGAGGGCTTTCCCATTCGGGAATACGCTCTCCATGTGGGAGGCGACGAGGTCCCACAGATCCTCGGCGAGATCAGCCCAGTTATACCCTTTGCCTGAGCAGAATTCCTCAGCTTGGATGGCAAAGGTTTCGCGATAGTCGGCAATAATGTCATTGAACTGCTCTTGTTCCCGGATTCCCAGTCGAGCAATTAGCATGAACTGGAACAGGGCGACCGACTCGGGGCGTTCGATGAACTTGCTGATCTGCGCGACTTGGTCCTGTGTCAGCAACGTCAGAGGGGTTCCTTGTGCGCTGTTCAGCAGTAGACCGCCGCGCTCGTCAACCTCCTCCTCCCACTCTTCAACGGTCGGTCCTTCGACACGCACTGGAGCTGCCGACCGCTGTACCGCTGCTGCCGCGAGTCGGCTAACAGCCCCCACTACCACCGGGTCTACCATCTAGGCTCCTCTCAAGCCAGGAACATCGTCGCAGCTTCGCAGGGCGCGAGAAGGCGTGTTGAGGACATCTACCACGATCGGGATCGGAACCCGAGATGGGTATGACGACCGGCAAGCTGGCAAGCACGAGGATCCGATCGGCTCATGCTAGGGCCGCCTGCGCCGCGGCAACGGCCGCTCCATCCGGGCCGTTGTGCCAGTCGTGTAGGGCTTCGGCATTACCTGGCGGAAGCGCAACTGCTCCCGCGAGTCGTTGCCGGCGGCCCAACCGTGGGCACGAGGTGTCCGTTCTGTGCGGGCGTCTCGTGAGAGCCTTGGCCCGCCGCACCATCCCCTTCCCACATCAGGCATACCTCCAACAACAGGGTCACCGAGGCAGCTTCGGGCTTCGATGCGTGTGAGCGGCGTGTGGGCCCTTCCATGTCCTGCTCAGTGTCTGACGTTCTCGCAGGTAGGCGCCAGACTGATGCCTGCCGGGGAGAGCCCTCCGGAGCCGTGTGCGCAGGTTCGAATCCTGCCGGGGGCACGCCAGCCAGACAGTGTGCAAGTGTCGCTGACCAGCTGAAGTGCCAAGCATGAAGGCCCGGACTCAGTCCCACTGAGTCCGGGCCTTTGTCGTTCTTACCCACTGGTCCCGTGTGAGGGGGGCGGAGCACTCGTCGTACAGGAGCGTGGCGGCCAACGTGTCCACCGCCTCGGTCGCCTCACCGATCTTCGCCCGGAAGCCTGGAGCATCTTCGAGATGGTCGTAGAGGCAACGTAACCCGGCCTTTCCCGACATGCTCAAGATCGGCTATACCGAAGCGAGCGCGCAGTGCACCGCCTCCTGGCGGGTCACGGGGTCTCCGCCAACCGGGAGTTCTTCCGCGTCTCCCTGGATGTTGCCAAGAAGACGATCCATCATTGCCAGCAAGTCGTGACCGGCATTCGCACGTGGGGGGGGGTCGCTGCCCACCGTCCACCGGCTGCGGGCCGGCGATCGTGTTGCCCTACCCCCAGGTCTTCGCCGCAATTCCATTCATCAGGCATGCCGTTCCTTCTGAACGCTTTGAGAGTGGACCCCACTCCCGCGATGGGTAAGCGTGTGCGGGCAGCGCTCGCTCTGCCCGCACCGCGCACCTGGGCGCCCAGATCTCCACAACCCGACGAGGAATGGGCTGGGTACGCGACACACCCTCAGCCTCCTGAGTACTGGCCGCCCCAGCTGGGCCGACGGACGCGGCGAGCCCCCTGAACGGCCATGGTCAGCACTGATCGGACCCGTCCCCACCCCTGTCGCCCCAGTGCCTTGTGCGCCAGACGTGGGCATCGAAGGCGATGTCTGACGCGCGCGTCCTAGCCGGCCGAGGAGAGTGCGGAGGCCAGCGCGCGGGCGCTCGCGGGGACGCCGCGGGCCGGTTCGCCGTGTACGGGGTGGGCCTGGTCCAGGGTGGGCAGGAGGCTCGGGGCGCGGTCCGCTGGGGCGCGGTCCAGGACGGTGGTGCCCGTTTCGGCTTCCTGGGTTGGGGCGTAGCCGGCTGTGCGGAGGGCTGAGAGGGTCTCCTCCGGCGGGGCCGTGGAGATCAGGACCGTGGGGGCAATCCGGCGCAGGCGAAGTTTGGTCAGGGCTCGGGACTGGGCCACCTCGGTGATCAGGGCGGTGTCGTCCGAGCGGATACAGCAGGCGGAGCGGACGACCTTGAGTTGTCCGTGGGTGCGGGCGGTGTCCTTGATCGTGTAGGCCAGTGGTTGGGGCAGGGGAGTGCCGCGCTCGCTTGCCGTCGTGAGGCGGTCGAGGAGTTCGTCCGCGCTCCAGCCGGCGTCCAGGGCCCGGCGGATGGAGGTTGCCGTGATGCGCCAGACCACCGCGTGGCCCTCGGACTCGATGTCGCCGACCGTGGAGAGCAGGTCGGCGAGGGCGGGCGCGGGTGCGCCGGTGACCGTGGCGGTCAGGTCGCTCTGGAACCGGGCCGTGTCGCTGGGCTCGGGCAGCGCCGCGTACAGCTCCTCGCGGAGGGTGGCCACCGCCTTCGCCAGGGCGGGGCGGAGGGAGAGGTCCTCGCCCAGGCCCTCCGAGCCGCGGGCGGCCGGGTCCGTGCCCGCGCCGGGCACTGCCGGGTAGTGATGGGCGGCTCCCGCCTCCAGCAGTCGGCACAGGGCCCGCCCCACGGGGGTGAGTGCGCCGTGGGCCACCACGCCGAGCAGGGACGCCTCGGTCAGGGTGGCCGCCATGCGGTCGAGGACTCCGTCCAGGCCGGTCGGCTCCCCCGTGGTGTCCGCGGCCAGGTGAGCGCGCAGGGCGGGCTGGAACCATGCGGCCAGGGAGAGCAGTTCGGTGAATCCCCGCGCGTTCCCGGTCAGCCCGTGTCCGACGGGGAGGACGGCGAGCGCTCGCAGGACCCCGCTGCGGAGGGTCACTGCGTCCTCGTCCTGCGGGCTGATGAGCGCGACCGGGGTCTCGTCGGGGTCCGGCCAGTGGCTGAGAATGGCGGGGACCACGGCCCAGGCCGCCAGCAGCGGCAGCAGTTTGCCCGCTGGCGGAGCGGCGGCCCAGGCGTCGTAGCCGTCGCTCGGCAGCAGCCGGGCGGAGGGCTTGGGGGCCTTGGGGTTCCGGCGGCCACGGGAAGCGGGGGCCGGTTCGTCGTCCCGGGGCGCGGCCAGTCCGGCGTTGACCGCGAGGTCCAGCCACAGCCTGGTGCCGGCCTCATCGGCCCCGGCCGCCTTGGCCAGCCGCCGGGTGTCCCGTACAGCGATCCCGCCCGCCTTGCGGATCGCGACCGGTTGGGCGGCCAGTGCCCGCAGTACCAGTTCTGCCCGCCAGGCGGCCGCCGCGGCGGCCGTGCCGCCCTCGCCCTCCCAGCCGGGCGGCAGCGGCGCGATTGCGGTGGCGGTGAACTGCTCCGGTTCCAGCCGGGGGCTAGGCGCCGCGCCCTCATCGCGGAGCGCACGGGCGACCTCGTACGGAAGTTCCACCAGGTCGAGGCCGGCGGGGATCAGGAGTCCGCGCCCGGCCAGCCAGTCGGTGCCCTCGTCGCCGCTGCCTCCCTCCCGGAAGACGTACTTGGCGTCCGGGCCCGCGTACTGCGGCCCGTACCGGTCTACGAAGCAGTGGGTCCGCAGCAGCGGCGGGCCGGGTACCAGGTGGTCCAGCAGCTCCAGCGCCCGGACTGGGGCGTCCGCCACCAGTGCCCGCACCCGGGCGGGATCGGCGAACAGAGCGGTGATCAGCTCCTGGGCCTGGTCGCGCGTACGGGCAGCCCCCTCGCCGAAGAGGTGTGCGGCGATCCGCTTGACCTCGGGGGCGTTGTAGGCGCTGGTCAGCAGCCGGTCGGCCGTACGCCCGTATCCGTCGAACCCGGCGGCGCGGACGTGCAGCAGTGGTGGCAGCGCAAGTCGGCCCTTGGGCGCGGGGAGCAGCAGCGCGCGCTCCCGCAGTCGGGTGAGTGTGCGTTCCGCCCGCTGCCGCTTCTCCCCCGGCTCGAACCAGGACAGTACGTCCCGCTCAGGCACCAATCGGTCCGCGGGTTCCACCGGGGGACCTGGCTTGCGCTGTTGCCAGGGATACCGGGGCCCGTCCTCGACCTCACCGCCGGCTACGGGGCCGTGCCGCTCCAGAGCAAGGGCGGCGATGGAAGCGAGCAGTTCCAGCTCTCCGGCGGTGCCCGCCATCAGGCCCTGGCCCACCGACTCGTCGGTGAGCAGGTGTTCGGCGAGCTCGCGGAAGGTGGTGATCCGCCGGTACCCGGCGGCGAGCGGCAGATCCCGCTCCTCCAGCAAGGCGGTCAGCCGCTGAGGATCCAGGGTCACCAGCCATTTCACAAGGGCGGTACGCGCATTCACCCGGCCAGGCTAGCGTCGTCCGGTCACCCCACGGGGGTGAACCGGCCCCATCACCTCGCCGCCGCGCAGACGGGCTTCGATGTCCGGAAGGTTCTGAGCATGCGGTCGATGTCTCCCGCCACTGGGCGCCCGGGGCATGGGACATGTGGGGGGCAGCAAGCCTGACAACTCATCAGCTAGGGGTCTGAACTGGGCAAACACCTGGGTACGTTCCGGCCTCTGGAGCCGTGTGCGCAGGTTCGAATCCTGCCGGGGGCACTTCGCAGGAAGTACCCAAAGACCCCGCCATCAGCGAGGTCGCTGAGACGGGGTCTTCGCGTATGTGCAGCAACTGCCTTGCTGCGCAGCCGTAGCGACAGACCCTGCGGACATGCGTGGACCGGATCTTGGTCGATCCGCGCAGGTCGGCTCCCTCCTACTTCCGCAGCCGGATCCTCGACCCGTCGGTTGGCGGGTCTGTGGTCACGGGCGGGGGCCCTTGAGGAGGTATGCCGTGACGGCCGTGGCCGTGAGGAGGGCGGTGGCGAGCCAGGCGTAGGTGGTCGTGCCCGGGAGCAGGAGGAGGGACCAGGGCTCCACGCGGGCCTGGGGTTTGGTTCCGACCAGCCACATCACCATCGGGATGGCAACGGGCGGGACCCAGGCCGCCGCCGGCGGCAGGACGCAGCAGCCCGCGAAAGCCAGGCCGGTCAGAAGCAGCGTGTTGCGAAAGGCGACGGCCGGGTCGTTCGTCGCGCCCGCCAGGGCGAGGGCCGCGGCGAGGGCGAGGATCACCCCTGTGGTCCTGGCCCGGAGGCGGGCTGCCGTCGGCGCGATGCGCTCCTGCACATCGGACGCCGTCGCGATGACGGACGGCACGAAGGCCGCAAAAAGGGCGGGGACCATGGGCCAGAGCGCGCCCTGAACGCCGTCCCGCGCCGGTACGTCGTACAGGCGGAGCGGGGTCGCCACCCACAGCAGCGCGCAGAACAGTGCGACGACCGTCTGTCGGCCCAGGCGCCACCGGCGGATGTAGACCAGGCTAGCCATCACACGCGGCCAGGCCCTGGAACGCGGCACGCGCCACGGAGATCCGCTCGGGCGCGGAGCCCGATGTGAGCCGGGGGTCCAGGAGCGGGTCCTCGTACGTGGGAACTCCCGCTGCCGCGGCCAGCCAGTACCGGGCGTTGACGTGGTGGCGTTCCATGGGACTGCCCGGCTCGATGGCGCATGTGGAGCCGTAGTAGGTGCCGAGGAACATGTCGAGCAGCAGCTCACGATCGCCCTTGACGGTGTCCGGGGAGAGCTGGCCCGTGTTCGTGCTGCTCCGCAGGGCGTCCTGGCGGAAGGCGGCTGGAGCGGGGAGGTCCAGCCGGGTCATGGCCGTCACCATCGGCGTGAGCTTGGCCCGCAGCTGCGGCTCGTACGTCGCGTAGCCGCGGCCGAGACAGATCTCGGGCTGGGTGCCGTGGCAGCGGACGTCACCGGGTCGGGCTTCGAGGTAGAGGGGGTCGGCCGACGCGAGGTGGCCGGCCGAGAGTGCGCACAGCACGGCGGTGGCGGCCGCCGCGAGGACGTGGCGCGGTCGCAGGTGGTGGAGGGCGGCGCTCCAGGCCGCGGCGAGCAGTGCGAGGAGGGTGGCCGCCGCGTAGAAGGCGATTTGGGTGCCTTGCGTGCCGGCCTTGGGCCGCAGTCCGACGAGTGAGCTGGTGGCTCCGCCGACCATCACGAACTCGGACAGGTCGCCCGAGTAAAGGAGGAGGAAGACGAGGAACACGGCGATCGCGACCATCGGGGCCGCGACCTTGCCGCCCTCTCCGCTGAGCCAGCCTGCTGCGAGGCCGATGGCGCAGGCGAGGCCGAGGAGTGCGAGCGCGGGCAGCGGAGTGAGCAGTTCGGGCAGACCGAGGGAGGGGAGAGCTCCTGCGCCGGCCACCACACCGAGGACCAGGGCCAGCCCCAGCAGGAACGCGGCGCAGGACCAGGTGAGAAGCGCCGCCCATGCCGCCGCGAGCATGGCGAGGGGGCGATGGTGTGCGGAAAGGAAGGGGGCGGCGCGCGAGAGGCGGTGGCCCTCCCAGGCCGCCAAACCCGCCAGCAGCGGGCCGAGGAGCATCACGGTGAAGTTGTACTGGTAAACGGCCCACATGGGTTCGTACCGCCAGCCCATCGGGCGCAGGAGGGTGTTGAGGACCACGAGGCCGACGAGGAAGGGGAAGGCGGTGCGGCCGAGCGACCGGCGCAGGTGAAGGAGGAGAGCGCTGGTGGTCATCGGGCGCCTCCGTCGGCGTCCTGGCGGGAATTTCCGCCGCTGCTGAGGGCATTGAGGGCCCGTTCCACCGAGCGGGCACCGTCGTCGGTGCCGCCGTCGGCCCGGGCCGTCAGTTCTGCGGGCGTGCCGTCGAAGACGATGCGGCCCTCGCGGAGCGAGACGACCCGGTCGGCCAGCAGCTCGATGTCCTCGGTGTGGTGCGTGCTCAGGACGACGCAGCGCGTGCGGCCCAGGCGCGCCAGGTAGGTGCGCAGCTCCATGCGGTGTTCCACGTCGATGCCGGTCGTGGGTTCGTCGAGGAGCAGGACGGCGGGCTCGTGGACGACCGCCTGGGCGATGTGGGCTCGCTGGCGGTTGCCTCCCGAGAGGCTGCGCAGGCGGGCCTCGGTCACTTCGGTGAGGTTCAGGTCGTCGATCACGCGCCGGACGGTCTCGGCACGTCGCGCGCGTGGCACGCTGCGCAGCCACGCCGCGTAGGTCACCGCTTCGTGGACGGTGAAGTGGCCCGGGAAGTCCGGCGCCTGCGGGAGATAGCCGATGGCCTCGCGGTGACGTCGCAGGTTCGCCCGCTTGTCCGGGTCCGGGCCTCGGTTTCCGAGAGAGACCGATCCGGCCGCCGGGCGGAGGAGGAGTGCGCAGACCTTGAGCAGGGTCGTCTTTCCCGAGCCGTTGGATCCGGTGAGGGCGGTGATGCCCGGCCGGAAGGAGAGGCGGGGGATGTCGAGGGCGGTCCTGGCCCGGTACCGGACCACGAGGTCGCGGACATCGAGTCCGCGGGCGCCGTCGCCGGAGTCGAGGGCGGGACCGGGGTCGTCCGGCGCGTTGTCACTTCGCCGCGGGGTGATCATCGTCGGGTCCTCGGTGTCTCAGTAGTCGAACGAGGGGAGCGCCTGTGCCGAGCAGGTGTCCGGTACCGGCCACCCGAGCTGAACGCATGCCTGCGTGCCCCCTCGGACGGATTTCGCCGTCGGCTGGAGCGGGTGCTTCAGGTAGTGGGTGACGTAGTACGTGTGGTTGTGCTCGGGCGTGTTCAGCGCGTGGACCTCGGCCCCGTTCTCGAAGTACCAGTTCCCCGTGGTGTAGATCGTGTTGCCGTCCGCGGCGAGGTCCTTCGACATGACCTTGTTCTTCGCGTTGATGTTCTGATCGTTGCGAAAGTCTCCGTACGCGGTCGCGCGCGCCTTGCCGTCATAGGACGCCGTGACGCTTCCCCAGCCCACCGCTGACGCCGAACCCGCAAGGACGGTGACGAGCAGAACCCCGCCCGTGGTCAGGGCAGCCGTTCCAGGGGAGGTGCGGAGCATGAACACGCCTTTCGGAGCAGGGACTTCGAGACGCCCGAGCATGGCATGCGGTATGTCGTCGTTTAGGCCGGATGGGATGCCCTGGACCTGATCGACCCCGATCGGGTGACATGGGCGTCAACACGGGGTTCGCGGGTGGCACGGCGTGGCTACGGGCGAGGTTCCGGTGGTCCGCACGAGGGGTGGGGCGGGGATGCTGTGGGTTTGGGGGGTGGGGGCGGGGCACGCGGCTGCCTAAGGTGGGAGTGAGGCCGCATTGTGCCGCTGACCTGGTGCTTTGCGGGAAAGAGTGCGGATGGATGGGGCGGCACGGATGCGTGAGCTGGTGGAGACGGCGCGGCGGTGGGTGGCCGAGGGGCGGGCGGGGTATCTGGCCCGGCCCGTGACCGAGCAGGGTTTCGGGCCGCGGGATCCAGGCGGGGCCGTGCTCGTCGATGCGCGGGGGGAGTGCGTCGGCAGCCTGTACCGGGGGGTCTTCGACGCCGAGCTGGTCGCGGAAGCACTGGCCATGGCGCCCGGGGCCACCGCGCGGGTGTGCGAGGTGTCGGTCGCCGGGGACGAGGCCGTGGCGGCGAAGCTGACCTGTGGCGGGCAGGCCGAGGTGCTGCTCCAGCCGCTCGCCACGATTCCCGCCGAGTGGTGGGAGCTGCTCGGCGAGGGCGTCGGGGTGGCGCTGGTGACCCGGCTGAACGAGGCCGCCGACCAGGCGTCCAGTGAGGTCGTACGGGCCACCGCAGTGCCGGGCGACGATGCCGGGCGGCGGGCCGGCGAGCTGCTGGCCACGCGGCGGGCCGGGCGGGACGCCCTGTACGGGGAGTCGGGCCTGGTGCTGGTGGAGGCGCAGCCGTCGGCCCCGTACCTGGTCATCGGCGGCGGCGGTGAGCTGGCCGCCGTCATCGAGCGGCAGTCGCTGCTGCTGGGCTGGGAGGCCGTACGGGTCGAGGCGGCCGGGCCGGCGGCCGAGGTGATCGAAGCGCGCCGGGACGCCGCGTGCCTGGTCATGCTGAGCCACGACGAGCAGTTCGACGTGCCGACGCTGCGGGCGGCGCTGGCCGCAGGTGTGCCGTACGTCGGGGCGCTCGGGTCGCGGCGTACGACGGCCCGGCGGCGGGAGGGGCTGCTCGCGGCCGGGGTCTCCGAGGCGGAGCTGGCCCGGGTGCACGGGCCGATCGGGCTGGACCTCGGCGCCCGCACGCCGGCGGAGACCGCGCTGGCGATCTGCGCCGAGATCCTCGGAGTGCTGGGGTCGCGCAAGGCGGGTGCGCTGCGGGACGCCGACGGGCCCATCAACACCTGAGCTCCTCCTCGCGCCCCGCCGGTTCCCTTCCGCCCCCGCCGGTTCCCTTCCGACCTGCCAGTTCCCTTGTGCCCTGCCGGTTCTCTTGCACCCCGCCGCCGCGTCCGAAATGCGCGCAACCCGGGGATGTGAGGGAAAATGCTCCGTATGGACATGATCCTGAGCGTGGACCCGGTCGCCCTGGACATCGTGTGGTTCCTCGTCGTCGGCATCGTCGTCGCCGGCATGCTGCTCGGCGGCTTCAAGCTGGGCCAGCGGGTCCGTGCCAAGGAGCCGCCGCCGCCCGCCCCCGAGGAGCAGCCGCATCTGCCGAACGGCGGGGCGGTCTACGAGGTCCGCGAGGAACGCGACCAGGTGGAGATCCCCGAGGGGGGCCTGCGACCGCACGAGATGCAGGGCTACGGGAACTTCGGCTCGACGACCTCCAGCCACCCGGACGAGGTCCGTAAGGAGCGCGAGTCCGGCTACAAGCTGCCGGAAGGGCCCGGTCCGCACCCGCAGCCCGGGGCTCCCCCGGACGCGGGGCGCGGCGCGCACTCCTGAACCGACGATCCATCGGCCGAGGCGCACGACGACCCGGCCACCCTCTGGCCCGCGTCTCCCGCGCGGGTCAGAGGTCCGTCCGCAGCCGGATCACCTCCGGCGGCGGGTGCCTGGCCGAGGTGTGCCGCACCTCCGCCGTGAGCGGCGGGTCCAGGGTGCGGTACGGGACCTCGCCGAGGCCGATGGCGGTGACGGTGGCCCGGGGTTCGGCGGCCCGGGGTTCGGCGGCCCGTCCGGCGGCCCCGCGCGCGGCGGCCGCCTCCGCCACCTCCCGGCGCAGCGCCGCCGTCAGCGGGCTCGACACCAGCGGGGTCTGGTCCCCGACCGGCAGGACGAGGACCAGGGCGAGCGGCCGGCGGGGGGTGCCGGTGTAGCCGACGACCGCCGCGTCCCGGACGTCCGTGTGCCGCAGCTTCTGCCAGCCGCGCCGCCCGGCCGGGTAGGCCTGGTCCAGCCGCTTGACGACGAGGCCCTCGATACCGCTGGCGGGGAGCGTCTCGTACCAGGTGGCGGCCAGTTCCGGGTCGGTGGTCATCGGGACGGGCTGGAGCGGCGGCCCGAGGGGCAGGAGCAGGTCGACGAGGAGGGTCCGGCGGCGTTCGTACGGGCGGGCGCGCACGTCCAGCCCGGCCAGTTCCAGCACGTCGAAGGCGGCGTATGAGGCGGGCAGGCTCTGCGCGAGCACGGCGGCCCGCGCGGCGGTGGCGGCCGCCCGCCGCTGCACCAGTGCGAAGTCCGTCCGGCCCGCGTGCCAGACCACCACCTCGCCGTCGAGGACCGTTCCGGCGGGCAACTGCAGCGCTGCCGCCGCCAGATCGGGGAACGCGCTGGTCACGATCCGGCCGGAGCGGGCCTGGAGCGTCACCTCGGCTGCCGACCGCACAACGACGAGGCGGTGCCCGTCGAACTTCGGCTCGTACGCCAGTCCCGCCGCGCGCGGCAGGTCCCGTACGGCTGCGGCCAGCGCGACGCGGATCATGGCCGGGCCCTGGGGAGCGGCCGGGCCCTGGGGAGCGGGCGGCCCTGCGCGGGATCGGCCAGGGGGGCGAAGAGGTCGCCGTCGCGGACGAGCCGCGGGCCGATGTCGTCGGCGAGGAAGACCAGGTCGTCAGGGGTGCGGCAGGCCTCGACCTCCGCCCAGGTGACGGGTGCGGACACGGTGGGGCGGGCCCGCGCCCGCAGGGTGTAGGCGGCGGCGGTGGTCTTGGCGGCGGCGTTCTGGCTGTGGTCGACGAACACCTTGCCGGGGCGCAGGGCCTTGGCCATGCGGTGGACGACGAAGTCGGGGAGCTCGCGTTCGGCCTCCTGGGCGAGCTGCTTCGCGTACGCGGACACCTGCGCCGAGGGGGTCGGCTCCAGGGGCACGGCCAGGTGCAGGCCCTTGGAGCCGGAGGTCTTTGCGTAGGCGTCGAGGCCGTCGGCGGCGAGGCGCTCGCGCAGCCAGAGGGCGACGGCGCTGCACTCGACGACGGAGGCGGGCGCGCCGGGGTCGAGGTCGAGGACCATGCGGTCGGCGACGGCGGGTCGGCCGGCGGGCCACTGGTGGATGTGGAACTCGACGACGAGGTTGGCGGACCACATGAGGGTGGCCAGGTCGGCGACGACCACCTGTGCGGCGGAGGGGTCCTCGGAGCGGGGCACGGGGGTGGTCCTCACCCAGTCGGGTGCGCCGGGCGGCGGATTCTTGGTGAAGAACAGCTGGCCCTCCGGCCCGTCCGGATAGCGCAGGAAGGACACCGCCCGGTCGTGGATCTGGGCGAGCAGGGGCTCCGCGACGGTGGCGTAGTAGTGGAGGACCTCGCCCTTCGTGAAGCCGGTCTCGGGGTAGAGGACCTTGTCGAGGTTGCTGAGCGCGATGCGACGGCCCTCCACCAATGTGATCGGCGTCATACGATGAGATTGCCACGAAACGGGAGGAACCGTGCGATCCATCTGGAACGGAGCGATCTCCTTCGGCCTCGTCAGCATTCCGATCAAACTCGTGAACGCGACCGAGAGCCATTCGATCTCTTTCCGTCAGATCCACCTCGCCGACGGCGGGCGAATCCGCTACCGCAAGGTGTGCGAGCTGGATGGCGAGGAGGTGTCGGCCGCCGAGATCGGCAAGGGGTACGAGGAGGCGGACGGGTCCGTCATCCCGATCACGGACGAGGATCTGGCGCAGCTGCCGCTGGCCACGGCGAAGACGATCGAGATCATGTCGTTCGTCCCCGCCGAGGAGATCGATCCGCTGCAGATGGACGCGGCGTACTACCTGGCGGCGAACGGGGCGACGGCGGCGAAGCCGTACACGCTGCTGCGGGAGGCGCTGAAGCGCAGCCGGAAGGTCGCGATCGCCAAGTTCGCGCTGCGGGGGCGGGAGCGGCTGGGCATGCTGCGGGTGGTCGACGACGTGATCGCGATGCACGGGCTGTTGTGGCCGGACGAGATCCGGGCGCCGGAGGGGGTCGCTCCGGACGCCGAGGTGACGGTGCGGGACGCCGAGCTGGACCTGGCGGACGCGCTGATGGCGACGCTGGGCGAGGTGGAAATGGAGTCGCTGCACGACGACTACCGGGACGCGGTGGAGGCGATGATCGCGGCGAAGGCGGGTGGGGCGTTCGAGCCGGCGGAGGCCACGGTGGAGCCGGCCGGCGGGCAGGTGATCGACCTGATGGCTGCGCTGGAGAAGAGCGTGCGGGCGGCGAAGGCGTCGCGGGGCGAGGGCGGGGGCGGGGCGGAGGACGAGTCCGGCGCCGGGGCTGGGCCGGGGGCGGGGGGCGAGGTCACGCCGATGCGGCGGCGGAGCGGCGGCGGGGGTCGGAAGACGGCGGCTGCGCCGAAGGCCGTGGGCGGGAAGAAGTCGACGGCGGCCTCGGCGAAGAAGACCGCGGCGTCTGCCGGTGCCGCGTCGAAGAAGAAGACGACGACTGCCAGGTCGGGGACGGCCAAGTCGGGGTCGGGGGCGACCAAATCCGTTACGACCAAGTCGACTTCGACGGCGAGCGCGAAGAAAGCCGCTACGAAGAAGGCCGGTACGGCCGGGGGAGCGAAGAAGGCCGGTACGGCCGCGGGCGCGAAGAAGGCCGCGGCGCCGAGGAAGCGGGCCTCGGCCTGAGGCCGAAGTTCGGCGGGGGGGGTGTGGGCCTGCGGCCGCGGGCGCGAAGAAGCCGCGGCGCCGCGGAAGCGGGCCTCGGCATGAGGCCGGCGGCCCGACAGGGGGTGTGGGCCTGCCGCGCTGTTTCCCCACCCCGCCCTTCCCCCGCCCTTCCCCCGTCCTCCGTCCCCCGCCCCCGTCCCCCGGGGTTCCGCCCCGGGCCCCCGTCCCACGAACGCTGCCTGGCGGCAGCCCGGCACGCCGGAAGGGGCGCCGCCAGGTGCCGGGGTGGGGCACGAACCACCGGCCCGGCCCACCCGGGTTGTGGCGCGGCCCGAACCGCCTTGCGGTTGAGGAGAGTCAGCGGGTTCGGAGGGGGCGGCCCGCGTGGGGCCGGGGAGTTGGGGGTAGCCAGGTTCGGGTGTCGCGGGCTTGGGCGAACAGCGCTTCTACGTCCGGGGGTTTGAGGGCGGCCGGGGAGGCGACGAGGTCCGGTGTCGCCGTCGGCGGCTGGAGGATGCGGATGTCGCGGACCGTCGGCGCCGTCTCCAGACGGGAGGCGTCGACCACCGCCAGGGCCGGCGTGACCTTCGCGGCCAGCAGTGCCGTCGCGCGGGCCGCCGCGCCGCGGATCCAGCGGGGGTCCGGGCGGGGTTCCGTGCGGCCGATCGTGAGCAGCAGGTCACCGACCACCGCACGCTGACGACGCCCCGGCACCGTACGCACGCAGAAGATCCCGGCCGGGCCGATCACCAGGTGGTCGATCCTGCCGAAGCCCGGGAGCGGGACGCAGTGCAACGTGCGCCAGCCCTCCGGTTCCAGGGCGTCGAAGGCGTCGCCCATCCGCTGTTGCGCCGTCAGGTCCTGGCGCAGGCGGTGCCGGGCCCTGCTGCCCGCCGTGCCGTGTTCCAGCTCCGCCAGCAGCGCCTCGGCGGGCCGGTTGGGGGCCAGGTCCGCATCCGGCGGCATGGCCAGGCGGCGCAGGTCGGCCGCGGTGGGGACCGGGGGCGGCCCGATGGACACGGTGCCGCTCAGGTACGGGCGCAGCACCGCCAGGACCGCTTCGCGGTGGTCGTCCGCGAGGACGCTGATCCGGTTGGCCTGGCGGTCGTACCACGCGACCGCCTGCCCGTCGGGCAGGTTGACGTACAGTCGGCCGCGGCCGGGCCGGCCGCTGGGCAGTACCTTGAGTCCGCGCATGCACCCTCACCCCCGCCGTCCATGGGAGCAGCCGGGGCGCCGCACGGCAATCCCTCGGTTGTGTAACGACTCCGACGGAACCTTGCGACTTCGCTGTTACACGAACGGGGTGTCGCCGCAACGGCCGCCGCCTAGGTTGGTCGCACCTGGCGACGCCAGGTCCCGTTCCGGCCGGCACCCCAGTGCCCCCGGTCCCCCACCCCGCATCGAAGGATTTTCCGTGAGCACCGTCCGCCGCCGCACTCTCGTTCGCGCCGCAGCCGTGACCGCCTGTGCCGGCAGCCTCCTGGCGCTGCCCACCGCCGCCGCTCTGGCCGAAGGGGTGCCGGCGGCCTCGTCCGCGCACTCGGCGGCCACGCAGCGGACGCTGGTCAAGAGTCTCGCGCTGGCGGACGGCGTTTCCACGGCGAAGGTCTACCGGACCGCCAAGGGCGGCTACCAGGCCGACATCCTGGCCGCCGACGGCGCCAGGGCCACCACCCTGACCAGCCATGACGGGGTCACCGACTTCGGCGGCTCCGGCGATCTGCACGCCGCGCTGGACCCCGCGGGGCGGCTGACGTCCTGGGTGGGCGGCGCCTCAGCGCAGGCCGGCGGCCACTCCGTCGCGGGCGACGGACACAAGACCGGCACCCGCGACGGGCAGATCGTCCCGGTCTCGGCCGAGCAGCGGGCCGCCGTCGGCGACACGCGCGTACTGGAGGCCGCGTCCGCCGAGGGCCGGCGGCTGAGTACGCTGGCCGACGGGCCGGGCGACGGCATGCTGCTGCTCGCCGCGGGCGGCGGCATCGCGGCCGTGGGTGCGGCCGGGCTCGGCTTCGCCATGCTGCGCCGGGGACGCACGGACGGCTGACCGTCCTACGCAGGCAGGACGGCCCGCACGGACGGGCGGCCCTCCCACCCGCGCCCCGGCCGCCAGGGGCCCATCGACATGGGCAAATGGGGCGCACCTCCGCATATGGTGGATGTGATCGACCATCTTTCGTAACGCGGGCAGAAGGGCACGGGGGCTGTGAGCAGGGGGGCTGTGGGCAAGGGTGCTGCCGGCAAGGGGGCCGGGCGCAGAACGGCCGTGAGCAGAGGCGACGCCCACACGGGGGGCGTACAGGGGTTCGATTCGGGCGGCTCCGCGGGCCGCCGCTCCCCCGTTCCCGGTCGCGCTACCGCTACCGCTACCAATCATGGTCCCGGTTCCGGTTCCGGTTCCGGTTCCGTACGCCGCCCCGTCCTCGCCACGTGGCTGGCGCTCGCGGCGCTTCCGCTGCTTGCGGGCTGCGGAGACACCGGCGGGCTGGTGGGCGCCGGGGCGACCGCGACCGCGAGCGGGCCCGTACACCTGTGGCCCGACCGCGTGGGGGCGACCGTACCGCCGGCCGATCCGGCCGGGGCTCCGCCCGAGTACGTGAAGGGGATTCCGCCCGTCCATGACGAGGACGTGCACGCGGTCGATCCGGTGGCCCTCGTCCAGGCGGAGCTGCGGGTGCATCCGAGGACCAGGGCCGGGGCCGACGGGATACCGGCGGAGACCGCGGCGGCGATCAACGCGTGCAAGAAGGAGAGCGCGGAGCCCGCGTCCTGCCCGGTGCTGGCGCCCTACTACCGGGACCTCACGGGCAACGGCAAGGACGAGCTGATCGTCGGCATCGAGTTCCCGGACAAGATGATGTCCGTACGGGTCTACACGGCGGACGGCGACGGACGGCTCAACCGGATCATGGCGACCACGCAGACCGTGGTCTCGGTGGAACTGGCCGGGCGGGACGTGGTCCTGCGGGTGCCCAGCGGGAACCGCGGCTACGAACTGATCACCGCCTGGTCCTGGGAGGAGAAGCAGCGGACGATGCTGCCGACGCGCGAGCAGATCGTACGGGTGCCGGCGAACCCGCGGGGTCCGGAGGACCGCGGGCCCGGTACGGGGCCCGGCGGCGGGGGCGGGTCCGGCGGCGGGACCGGGCCGGGATCCGGAACCGGCTCGGGCCGCGGCGTGGGACCCGGGACCGGTCCGGGTTCCGGACCCGGGCCGGGGCCCGGTCCCGGCGTTGCGCCGGACCGGCCGTGACCGTGGGAGAGGAGCACGCGCGGGCCGAGCGGCAGCAGCAGGTGCCGCGTCTGCGTCTGCGTCGGTGGCCGCGACTGCGGCGGCCCCTGCTGCGCGTACGGCCGCGGCTGCCCGCCTGGACGGCCACACTGACCTGGAAGTCGGCGTGTTTCATCGTGGTGATGTGCTGCTCGCTGGCAGCCGTGCTCGGCGCGCTCGTGCACGTGGAGGTGACCCGTCAGACGGTGGCCACGGCGCGGGAGAAGGCGCTGGGCAAACTGAGCGACGTCACGGACGCGTACGAGGCGGGCGAGCCCCTGCCGCCCGGTTCCGGCCTGGACCCCGTGGGGCTGCCGCCGGAGCTGCGGGCGCTCGCGGCCGGCGGACAGCGGGGAACGGTCGTGGCGGAGCACCGCGGCCGCCCGACGATGTGGGCGGCCGGTCCGGCGGACGGCAGGGCGCTGGCGACCGTCGTCGACTACGGGCAGAGCGCCCGCACCATCAGCGGCCTGGACAACGCGATCATCGGGTCGTCCGTGCTGGCGATCGGCGGGACGCTGCTCGTGGGCGCCTTCGCGGTGACGCGGGTGACACGACGGCTGCACCAGACGGCGACCGTGGCCCGGCGGATCACGCAGGGCGACCTCGACGCGCGGGTGGACGACCCGCGGACGAAGGACCCTTCGCGCCCCCAGGACGAGGTGGCGACCGTGGCCGGGGCGCTGGACACGATGGCGGGGAGCCTTCAGTCGAAGCTGGAGAGCGAGCGGCGGTTCACGGCGGACGTGGCCCATGAGCTGCGCACGCCGCTGACGGGGCTGCAGGCGGCGTCGGAGCTGCTGCCGGAGGGACGGCCTACGGAGCTGGTGCGCGAACGGGTACGGACGATGCGGCAGCTGACGGAGGACCTGCTGGAGATCTCCCGGCTGGACTCGGGCAGCGAGGCTGTGGAGACGGATCTGCACCAGCTGGGGCGGCTGGCCCGGCGGGTGGTGCGGGCCTCCGGGACGGACACGGAGGTGGTCGTCCGGCGGGACGCCCACGTGGAGACGGACCGGCGCAGGCTGGAGCGGGTCCTGGGGAACCTGGTGGCCAACGCCCATCAGCACGGCCGGTCGCCGGTGGTCCTGACGGTGGAAGGGCCGGTGGTGACCGTACGGGACCACGGGGACGGCTTCCCCGACTACCTGCTGGCGCACGGCCCGCAGCGCTTCCGCAGCGGGGGCAAGGGGCACGGGCTGGGTCTGACCATCGCCGTGGGCCAGGCGGATGCGATCGGCGCGACGCTGCGCTTCCGCACCGCGGAGGGCGGCGGCGGCCTGGCCACCCTCACCCTCCCGGGCTCGTAACTCCCTGCCCTGCCCTGCCCTGGCCGGGCAGGCCAGGGCAGGGCAGGGGCCGGTACCGACGTGCGCCGGGCCGCCCCACCCCGCCCCGCCCCGCCCCGGGTGAAACCCGGGCGCCCAGCGCCGACGGCGTGGCTTCTCGGTCGGCTCCCGGCCGGTGCGGGGCCGGCGCCAACAGGAGCTCGGGGCCCGGCGGGTGAGCTGGCGGGTGCGGGCGCGGCCCGTGCCCGACGCCCGGCCGCAGGCGGGGTGCGGTCCCGGGCCGGAAGGGCCGGTGTCGAGGCCCTCCGGGGTCCAGAGACCCGGCGGTAGGCGGGGCGCGAACCGTCGGCAACCGGGCCTCGGGCCGGCCGCAGGCACGGGGCACGGTCCTTCACCGTGAACCAGGCCGGACCCGGGCGCCCCATGCCGGAGGCGTGGCTTCTCGGCCTGCTCCCGGCCGCAGGTGCCGCAGGTGCCGCAGGTGCCGCAGGCACGGATGCGGTCCCGGATCGCCGAGCGAGGTGCCGGCGTCGCGCCGGGGCCGGACCCCGGCCGGCCAAGGCGCAGACCGGGCCGGTGCCTGGCTTGCCCGGGCGCCGGGCGCGGACGGGGCTCCCTGGTCGGGGTCCGGTCGGGCCCTGGGTAACCGGGCGCTGCCTGGCGGGAGCTGCGCCGCAGGGGTGGGTCGGTCAGGGCTGGGGGCGGGGGGCCTTGGTCCAGGGCCAGCGGGGGCGGGGCTTGGTGCCCGAGGGACGGAACGCGTACTTCCAGCCCTTCTGCAGGCCCAGCCGCTTCGAGTAGCCCGACGGGACACGTTCGTACAGCAGCACCGTCGGCGGGCCGTCCGGCGTCGGGACGGGGATCTCGTACCACTTCGGCGGATGTCCGGTCGGGCCGAGCAGGATCGGGAGGACCCGGCCGTCCATCGGGCCGCCCTCGAACGGAGTCGGTTGGCTTCTCACCCCACCAGTGTCACAGCAGGTGGGCGGCCTCGGAGACCACCGGCATGACGCGCCGGGCCAGGTTCCCGACCGGGCCGTCCGCCGATTCGATGGCCAGGGCGGCCCGGGCGGCAGCCGCGGTCTCCGGATCCGTGGCGGCGGTGGCCGTCAGCAGGGCGATGAACTGGTCGAGCAGCCAGTCCCGGAGGGTGTCGACCTCGGGCTGCTTGCCCTCGTCGATCCATATGAGGGAGGCCGCCTCGACCGCCGTGATCCATGTGCGGACCATCATGCGCAGCCGGGGGCCGGGCGCCGGTACGCCGAGGTGGAGGAGGATCTGGTCGGCCGCGGCCCGGCGGATGCCGTCGACGGTCGCCGTCGTACGCGAGGTCTCGACGACGCTGCCGCCCTGGAGGAGGGCCGCGAAGCCGGTGTCGTGCTCGTCGACGAACGCGAGGTAGCGGTCCAGGGCCCGGGACAGCCGCCGGGTCAGGGGGCCCTGCTGGGGTTCGGCGAAGCAGAGTTCGAGGAGGTCGGCCGCCGAGCGCAGGGCCGCCTCGTAGAGCTGCTGCTTGCCGCCGGGGAAGTAGCGGTAGACGAGCGGGCGCGAGACTCCGGCGGCCTCCGCGACGTCGTCGAGCGAGACCTCCTCCGGAGCCCGGTGCGCGAACAGCGTGAGGGCGGCGTCGAGGAGTTGGGCCCGCCGCTCCTCGACGCTCAGCCTGCGGTACGCGCGTACGGTCATGACCGCAGGGTAGCCCGGGAGCCACCGCTCGCGACCGGCGTCCGCGAAGTCCCGGCCCGATCCGGACCGATGGACGGCCGGACGGCTGGGCAGGCGGCCGGGCGGCCGGACTCATGGGCGGGCGGCCGGGCGGCCGGGCGGATGCCGCAACGTCCCGGCTGTCCGGTGCTGCGCCTCTCCGGCCTTGCGTCCGGGCCTGTGTCCGGACCCGCGTGCGTCCGCCCGTCCCCGCGTCCGGTGCTCCGTCCGCACCTGCGCGGGTGCCTCCGCGCGCCCGTCCCGGCACCGGGCCTCGGCCCGTCCGCCCTTGCGCGCGGGCCCCGGCCGGACCCCTGTCCGCCCTGCGTCCGGCCTCGGCCGCCGCTCCCCCGGCCCGGGCCGTAAGCCAGGAGCCCGACACCTGTCCTGCGCCATGAGCCCGGCCCGCGCCCTACGCCCAGGAGCCCGGCCCGTGCCGTACGGCAGGAGATCGGACCCTGCCCAACGCAAGGAAGCCGGACCCCGCCCTACGCCAGGAGGCCCGAGCTCTGCCAGAGCCTGCGGCCGACTCCGCGCAGGACGCCGATGTCGTCGAGGAAGTCGGTGAGCCGCTTGGCGCCGGTCTGCATGACCTCGCGGCGGTGGCCGCTGGCCCGGACCTGGGCGACCGCCTCGCGGCGGTCCAGCCCGATGTTGTCGTAGACGGCCGGGTTCACGAAGGCGAGGGAGAAGACGCGGGCGGCCTCGCCGCAGCTGATCCGGGTGAGCTCCTGCTCCCAGCGCGGGGCCGTCAGCATCTGGCGGCGCAGTTCCTCGCGGGCGTACCGGACGTGCCGGGCCTCCTCGATCACGTGGATCCGGGTGACGCCGCGGACCAGCGGCTGGATGCGCTCGTCCGGGAAGGTCAGGCGCTGCATCCAGTCGAGGATCTCCTCGCCGAGCAGGGTGCAGGCGAAGGAGCCGGGGGTGGTGGAGACGGTCTTCAGGATCCGCGCGAGGTTGTGGTTGAGCCGGGAGACCGGGTACTCGGGGCTGCCGCTCTTCTGGATCATGCGGGCGAACATCATCGAGTGCCGGCATTCGTCGGCGATCTCGGTGAGGGCGTACCGCACGTGCTTGCTGGTCAGCGACTTGTCGTAAATGTGCCGGACCATCAGCTGCATGAGGATGATCTCGAACCAGATGCCGAGCGAGCCGAGCGCCGCCGCCTCGTGGCGGGAGAGGTCGATGCGCTGCTCCTCGCCCATCTTCTTCCAGAGCGGGGTGTCGTAGAGGGAGAGCAGCTCGGGCGGCCAGTAGTACTTCCCCTCGACCATGGGGGCGTCCCAGTCGAGTTCCTTGTCGGGGTCGAAGGAGTGCTTGGCGGAGGATTCCAGCAGGCGCTCGGCTATCTGCTCCCGGTCCTTGAGGAGGCCGAGGGCGTCCCTGAGCGCGGCTCGTTCGGTCACGGTCGTCATGGCTTCGGACACCTCGTCGTCGAGTTACCGGCGGTCACTGCTTATGAGACTGCCTGTCAGCAAGGTCGTCAATCCCCCGCGCACGACTTGTTGACCCCGCGTCTACCAACGTGTGACTCTGCCAACTGTCCGGTCCTGCACGGCAGTACGCGAGACGAGGGGGCGTCAGTGTCGACGCACGAGCTCTACACCGAGGACCCGGGCGAGGCCGTCTGGCACATCCCCGCCTCCGGCTCCGCCCGCTTCAGCTGGGAGTACGACGACGGCCGCGAACGGCTCCTCGCCCTGTACCAGAAGGGCAAGGACAAGCAGTGGGACGGCGCCAAGCGCATCGACTGGGACATCGAGGTGGACCCCTACGATCCGCTGGGGACCCCCGACGAGGCCCTGCCGCTGTACGGGACCCGGCACTGGGCCAAGCTGACCGCGAAGGACAGGGGTGAGCTGCGCCGGCACTACACCGCCTGGAACTTCAGCCAGTTCCTCCACGGCGAGCAGGGTGCGATGGTGTGCGCGGCGCGCATCGTGGAGTCCGTCCCGGACCTCGACGCGAAGTTCTACTCGGCCACGCAGACCATGGACGAGGCCCGGCACGCGGAGATCTTCGGGCGTTTCCTGCACGAGAAGGTCGGGATGCTGTACCCGGTCAACGACAGCCTCCAGGGGCTGCTGGGCGACACCCTGCGCGACTCCCGGTGGGACATGCCGTACCTGGGCATGCAGGTGCTCATCGAGGGGCTGGCCCTGGCCTCCTTCGGCCTCATCCGGGACACGACCACCGAACCGCTGCCCAAGCAGCTCCTGGCGTACGTCATGCAGGACGAGGCCCGGCACGTGGCCTTCGGGCGGATGGCGCTGCGCGACTACTACCGGCAGCTGACGGACGCCGAGCTGCGCGAGCGCGAGGAGTTCGTGATCGAGGGCTGCTACCTGATGCGGGACCGGCTGCTCGGGGTGGAGGTGCTGGAGAACTTCGGCATCCCGGCGAAGGAGGCGGAGGAGCTCAGCGAGCAGTCCGAGTTCCTGCACCTGTTCCGCAAGCTGCTGTTCAGCCGGATCGTGCCGTGCGTGAAGGACATCGGGCTGTGGGGCGAGCGGCTCCAGAGGGCGTACGTGGACCTGGGCGTCTTCCACATGGGCGACTCGAACCTGGACCTGCTGATGAGCCAGGACGAGGAGATCGCCGAGGCCCTCGACCGCGAGCGCTTCGCGGCCGAGGAGTCGGCGCGGGTGGCGGAGGTCGAGGCCGCCATCGCCGAAGGGCGGGGCCCGACGGAAACGTGACGGCGGTGACCGGGGACAGGTGACCCGCGACGGGTGACGGGTGACGGGTGATGGGTGGCGGGTGATGGGTGGCGGGTGATGGGTGGCGGGTGATGGGTGGCGGGTGACCGCGGCCCGCAGCTGACTGCCGGCGGCTGACGTCCGGCGGCCCGCGGCCCGCGGCCCGCGGCCGGTACGTGCCCCAGGAGATGTGGCGTGAAGATCCATGTCCCCCGGCGGGGGGAGTCGATAAATTCTGCGCCTGATCATCTTCCGTGAGCGCACGACCTGTTGGAGGACGACGATGAAAGTTCGCATGTCCCGGCCCGTGCTCGGAGCCCTGCTCGCCGGCCTGATGACCATCGGTCTGGGATCCGTGACCGCCGCCCCCGCCCAGGCGGCCACCGCCAGCTGCACGGGTTCGGTCTCCGTGTACGGCGCTCTCGCCGACGGCCGGCTGACGTACTCACAGATCGAGCCGTCGACGGGCGACCGGATCAAGACGCTCATCGGGCCGGACCTGGGCTTCACGCCGAAGGCCATGGCCACCCTGAACTTCAACACGGTCCTGGTCACGGACCCGGGCGGGGTGCTCTACCGGGTCGACATCCAGACCAACAACCTCTCGCTCGGCCTGATCGGCCCCCCGGTGCAGATCGGCACCGGCTGGACCCACGACAAGCTCGTCTACGACGGCCACGGCCACCTCTACGGCACGGCCGGCGGCGTGCTCCTCCAGTACCTCGTCTCGCAGGCCAAGCCCGCCGGCTCCCAGCACATCGGCCAGCGGGTGGAGGTCGGCAGCGGTTTCGTCCTGAAGACCCTGGCCTCCTCCGGCGACGACCGGCTCATCGCCAACACCGCGGACGGCCGTCTCCTCGAATACCGGATCGACGGCGGTGGCGGCTGGTCGTCCGCCCAGCTCGCGGCCTCCGGCTGGTCCGCGTTCGACCGGCTCGTCTCCCCCGGCGGTGGCCTCTACTACGGCGTGACCGGGGCCGGTGGCATGTACTGGTACCAGGACGTCGACCCGGACGACCGGTCCGGCAGCGACATCGCCTACCACAACGACGACCCCGTCGACGCCTCCGGCTGGACCCAGACCCTGATCTCCGCCCAGCCCGAGACCGCGACCTGCACGAGCGGGAACTACGCCTACGTCCTGCCCCGCGGCGCCGTACCGCGCAGCGAGCTCGACGACCCGCACCACGACTACGCGGCCATCGACATCCAGGTGCCGACCGGCACCCCGGTCCACGCGGTCACCCGGGGGACCGTCAGCTACATCGACGGCGGCTTCGGCAACGGGATCCAGATCAACGGGGCCGACGGCGCCACCTACATATACGGCCACCTCAGCCAGCGGGGGGTGGCGGCCGGATCGACCGTCTCCCCCGGCCAGTACCTGGGCGAGTCCGGCAACACGGGGCAGTCCACCGGCCCGCACCTGCACTTCGAGATCCGCATCGGAGGCGTGAAGCACTGCCCGCAGCGCATGCTCCTCGACCTCTACGACGGCGTCACCCCGCAGGCTCCCGGCACGCTGCCCACCAGCGGCTGCTCGTACTGAGACCCCGACCCGCCCCCGACCCGACCCCGACCCCGGCCGCGACACCGGGGCCGGGGGCCGGGGTCGGGCTGCCCGGCCGCGACACCGGGGCCGGGGGCCGGGGTCGGGGGGCCGGGGCCGGGGCGCCGGCGCCGACTCACCGCGCCGCCAGCGCGGCCTTCATCACCGCCCGGGCGATCGGCGCGGCCGCGCCGTTGCCGCTGATGTCACCCCGGTCCGCCGACGCGTCCTCCACCACCACCGCGACCGCCACGGCCGGGAGGGCCGCGCCCTCGGTGCGGGCCCAGGAGATGAACCAGGCGTACGGGGTCCCCGCGTTGCCGACACCGTGCTGGGCCGTGCCGGTCTTGCCGCCGACCACCGCGCCGGGGATCGCCGCGTTCCGGCCCGTCCCCTGCTCCACCACCTTCACCATCAGCTCCTGCATCCGCAGCGCGGTGGCCGGGTTCATCGCCCGCCCGAGGCTGCGCCGGTCGCCGCGCCGCACCGGGGAACCGTCGTCCTGGGTCGTCCGTTCCACCAGGTACGGGGAGGCCAGCTCGCCGCCGTTCGCGACGGCCGCGGCCACCATCGCCATCTGCAGCGGTGTCGCCGTGGTGTTGAACTGCCCGATGGAGGAGAGGGCCAGCTGGTCCAGGCTCATGTCCGTGTCGAAGTTCGACCGGGACACCCACGAGGGGACCCGCAGCCCCTCCGTGTTGAAGCCGAAGCGGCGCGCCGCCTCCGTCATCCGGCGCAGCCCGACCTGCACCCCGATCTTCGCCATCACCGTGTTGCACGACCACTGCACGGCCTCGGCCATGGAGGCGTCCTCGCAGCCCGTCGCCGCGTTCGGCAGCAGGGTGCTGGTCCCGGGCAGCGGGTAGGGGTCCGGGGTCCGGGTCGGCGCGTCCACATCGGTGACCACGCCCGCGTCCAGGGCCGCCGCCGCCGTCACGATCTTGAAGGTGGAGCCGGGCGGGTACGTCTCGCGCAGCGCCCGGTTGAGCATCGGCCGGGCGGGGTCCGCGTTGAGCGCCGCCCAGGCCCCGCGCGGCTTCGCCCCCGTACCGGAGAGCACGGCGGGGTCGTACGAGGGGCTGCTGACCAGCGCCAGGATCTTCCCCGTGGCCGGTTCGAGGGCAGCCACCGCCCCGCGCTTCCCGCCGAGCCCGGCGTACGCGGCCCGCTGCACCGCGGCGCGCACGGTGGTGGCGGCGTTCCCGCCGGCCGGGCGGCCGCGGGACAGGTCGTACCAGAGCGGAAACGCCGACAGTCCCGGGTCCGTGCCCGACAGCACGGCGTCCTCGGCGCGCTCCACGAAGCTGGTCCCGTACGTCTGGGAGGAGAAGCCGGTGACGGGCGCGTAGAGCGGACCGTCGGCGTAGGTCCGCTCGTAGCGCAGCAGTTGGCCGCTGTCGCGGGAGCCCGTGACGGGCCGCCCGTCGACGAGGATGTCCCCGCGCGGCTCGGCGTACCGCTCGATCGCGGAGCGCTTGTTGGCCGGGTTCGCGCCGTAGGCGGCGGACTCCCACACCTGTACGCGGGCGATGTTGACCAGCAGGGCGAGGAGCAGCAGCGCGCAGAAGTACGCGCACCAGCGGATGTAGCGGATCATTCGGCCGCCTCCTGCGCGGGTCGTGGTCTGCGGGCGCTGTCGCTGAGCCGGACCAGCAGGGCGACGATGATCCAGTTGGTGACGACGGAGGAGCCGCCCTGGGCGAGGAAGGGCATGGCCATGCCGGTGAGCGGGATCAGCCCGGTGACACCGCCCGCGATGACGAACACCTGGAGCGCGACGATCGAGGCGAGGCCGGTGGCGAGCAGCCGGCCGAAGGGGTCGCGCAGGGCGAGGCCGGCGCGGAACCCGCGGGCGACGAGGAGCCCGTAGAGGAGCAGGATCGCGGTGAGGCCGACGAGGCCGAGTTCCTCCCCGGCGGTGGCGAGGATGAAGTCCGACTTGGCGGCGAACCCGATGAGGAAGGACTGGCCGTGGCCGAGACCGGCCCCGAGGAGGCCGCCGGCGCCGAAGGCGAAGAGTGACTGGGCGAGCTGGCCGGGGCCCTCGCCGCGCTCGATGGAGGCGAAAGGATTCAGCCAGTCGTCCACACGGCTGTTGACGTGCGGTTCCAAGGTCCCGACGGCGTAGGCGCCGAGGGCGGCGAGCAGCAGTCCGATCGCGATCCAGCCGATCCGCCCGGTGGCGGTGAACAGCATGATCACGAACAGGCCGAAGAACAGCAGCGAGGTGCCCAGGTCCCGTTCCAGGACGAGCAGGCCGACGCTGAGCAGCCAGATCGCGAGGATCGGCCCGAGCACCCGGCCCGGCAGGAGGCGCAGCTTCCAGAAGAGCCGGCGGCCGGTCAGGGCCAGGGCGGTGCGGTTCGCTGCGAGGTAGGAGGCGAAGAATACGGCCAGCAGGATCTTGGCGAACTCCCCCGGCTGGAAGGAGAGCCCGGCGAAGCGGATCCAGATGTGCGCGCCGTTGACCGCCGGGAAGAAGACGGGCACCAGCATCAGCACCAGGGCGGTGGCGACGGACAGGTACGCATAGCGCTGGAGCACCCGGTGGTCGCGGAGCAGCACGACGACGAGGACGAAGAGCACCACGCCGAGGGCGGACCACAGGAGCTGGTCGTCCGCGGTGGGGTGGCCCGGGGTGGTCGCGTCGAGGCGCTGGATGAGGACCAGGCCGAGGCCGTTGAGCAGGACGGCGATGGGGAGCACGAGGGGGTCGGCGTACGGGGCCGTGAACCGTACGGCGAGGTGCGCGAGCAGCGCCGCCACCGCGAGGCCGACCGCGTACCGGTCGGCGGGGTCGGGGATGCGGCCGGTGGTCACGAGGCCGACGTGGAGGTGACCGAGTACGGAGATCAGGACGGCCCCCGCGAGGAGCGCCAGCTCGACCCCCCGGCGTTTGGGCGCGCCGGCTTCGGGTGGTGGGGGCGGGGAAGGCTCCGCCACCTTCGCCGTCAGAGCGGTCATACCCCGAAACGTAGCAAGCGGATGGATGCTATGTCCGCTTATGTCATAGTGTGCCGAAGAGTCGTCACAAACGGTCGGAAGTATCGAGAGTGAGGAGCCGAGGCGCATGGGACCTGTGGAATTCATCGTCCTCGCCTTCCCCGAGGAGCAGCTGCGGGTGCCGGCCGTCGAGGCCGTGATGGGGCTGCGCAAGTCGGGGGTGGTCCGGCTGATCGACGGGCTCGTCGCCACGAAGACGGCGTCGGGGGAGGTCCTCGCGGCCGAGTTCGACGAGTTCGTGGAACTGCACGGCCTGCTGACGGGGCGGGACGCGACCCGGCTGATCGGCCCGGAGGACGTGCACGAGGCGGCGGACCTGCTGGAGCGCGGCAGCTGTGCGCTGCTGCTGGTGGTCGAGCACGTATGGGCCGAGGACGCGGCGATCGCCGTACGGGCGGCGGGCGGCCGGATCGTGGGCTCGGTCCGCATCCCGCCGGACCGGGTCCCCTCGGACCCCCGGGCAGGGGTGGCCTGATGTTCATCCGCCCGATGGGAGTGACGGTCCACGCCGCGAACCGCCCGGCGGGATCCCCCCTGCTACGGGGCCTGCTGGCCCGGGCGTCGGGCGCGGTGTCGGAGACGTCGGGCTCGGTCCGCCCGGACGAACCACACCGCCACGAGCGGCCGCGCTGGGCGGCGGAGGCGGAGCCGGACTTCACGGAGGAGCCGGAGCCGATGGACGACCTCGGCCCGGAGCCGACGGACGAGCCCGAGCCGGAGCCGGAGCCCGGACCCGAAACCGACGGCGAGCGGGAACCGCTCGACGCGCTGTATTGGGACACCCGCCCGGAGCCCGGCCCGGCAGCCCCCGCCGGCCTCGCGGCGGAGCTGCGCCAGCTGGCCGACCTGGCCCGCGAGGGCCTGCTGACCCCTCAGGAGTTCACGGCGGCGAAGGCCCGCCTGCTGAACGGCTGACGGCCGTACCGCGCGCCACCGCGAAGGAGGAACGCGGTCGGCCGCGCCCATCGACGCGAGATCACCTCTCGGGCGCGGCGAAGGTTTCGACGGGGCCGAACTCGCTGAAGTCCACCTTGTTGGCGGCCTGCGTACCGCGCATGTCCATGCGCTGCTCGAAACGGACGGTCCGGCCCTGGGCATCGATCCACTGGTCGATGTCGAAGCCGGTGACGCCCTTGCTCTTCATCGAACGGTGCGTGCGCGGATCGACGGAGGCCACCTGGTCGAGGTTGAGGTGTCCGGCGAGGTGGTAGGTGGGGACCCCGTTCCGGGTCTCCATGCCCTTCTTGGCGGAGGGGCCGGTGGCGAGGAGCAGCTTGGCGTAGCCGGCGTAGTTCGCGTCGTTGTCCGGGGAACGCGGCGCCTTCACCCAGCCGCTGCCCTCCTTGGTGCGGTTGCGGATGTAGTTGGCGTCGGTGGTCGTGACGCTCTCGATCCACATGCCGGAGGAACGGATCTCGGCCCGCCCGGTGAACAGCGTGCCGAGGTTGGACCGGCCGGTCATGGTCGACAGCTCTTGCCCGGCGGCCTCGGAAATGGCCTTCATGGACGCCGCGTACGGCGTCTTCTCGGCTTCGGCGAGCGCCTGCTCGGGCTCGAACGCCCCCACTACGGGGGTGGCGGACGCGGCGGAGGCCGCGGGCGCCGGGGCGCCCGCTCCACCAGGAGCGTCCTTGCAGCCCGAGAGCACGGAAAGGCAGACCGCGACAACGGCGGCGGAAACGGTGGTACGGCGTACAGCAGAGGTCATCATCGCCAAGCAGCATCGCACGCCCCACCCCCACCAACCGAACCGATTCCCCAGGCCGGGCGAAGGCGGAAGCCGGGACGGGGGGCAGTGGGGCGGCGGAGGTGCGGTGCGGTGGTCAGAGAGCACAGGGTGGTGTGGGGGCGGGAGCTGCCCGGGCCTTGGTCAGTGACGCGTATGGGGGTTTTCCGTCAGTCCCATCGTCTCTCCGTGTCGTGCCGGTCCGTCAAGGGCGCTCCTTCGTCGCGTCGCTTCGCGATGTCGCTGCGCTCCACCCTTGACCGACCGTCCCGCCCCGGAAATCCGAAAGACTGCCGGGAAACCCCCAAAGGAACGGGCCGGGAGCAGAAAGACACAGACGAGGCGGGAGCGCTGCCCGGGCGGAGCCCGGTGCGCCCAAAATCGCTACGCGCTCCTCGAAGACGGCGTCCGCGAGTCCCTGTGGCTGGTCATAAGCCGCCCATATTCGCTACGCGCTCCTCGAAGACGGCGTCTGCGAGTCCCTATGGTTGGTCATAGGCCGCCATCGATCGCTACGCGCTTCTCGATCACGCGTCTGCGATCCGTCCTTGGCGGACCGTAAGCGCCCTGACGTGAAAGCCCCCGCCGCTCTACGCTCGAAGCCATGAAGATCATCGTGCGACCGGCTGTCTCTGGGGACCTTTCCCCCCTGCTGACGCTTTACAGCGAGCTGAACCCCGACGATGCGCCGCTGCCTCAGGAGAGAGCCGACGCCGTATGGGCGACCATCTCCCACCAGCAGGGACGAACCGTGCTGGTGGCCGACGCCGAAGGCGTCGTGGCCGGCACCGCGGACTGCCTGGTCCTTCCGAACCTCACCCGAGGTGGTCGCGCCATCCTTTTCGTGGAGAACGTCGTGGTCGCGAAGGCATTCCAGCGGCGGGGCGTCGGGCGTCGGTTGATGGATGCCGTCGTGCGACTGGGCGAGTCGGCCGGCTGCTACAAAGTGCAGTTGCTGTCAGCCGACGACGAATACGTCCACCGCTTCTACGAGTCGTGCGGCTTCCTGGCACGCGCGGAAGGCTTCCGTCGCTACATCGAACGTCACGACCAGGTGATGTAACCCCTTCCCAGGGAAGGAAAAGGGCCAGATGACGGCTCAGGCGAATCCCATCCGGGTCTGAGAGAGCGGGCGCCTCAAAGAGCCGTCAATACGCCCCAATTATCCCGGTCTGGGTGCGTGGATGGGATCTCACAGTGGCCCTGCCGGGGATTGAGTTCGGCTGAGCCGATCGATTGGCCTTTCGGGCCTCTCATTCGCTCTGATCAGCCCCCAACTGGGGGCGGACGCCGTCTCGGAGAAGCGCTTAGCGATCGATGGCGGCCTATGGCCGACCGCAGTGGCTCGCAGTCGCCCTCTTCGAGGAGCGCGTAGCGAATGTGGGCGGCCCCTGCCCGACCCACGCGGCTCGCACTCGCCGTCTTCGAGAAGCGCGTAGCCATCTGTGGCGGCCTATGACCAGCCACAGGGGCTTGCAGTCGCCGTCTTTGAGGAGCGCGTAGCGATTGATGGCGGCTTATGTCCAGCCCAAGAGGCTCGCAGGCGCCGTCAGACAGGAGCGCGTAGCGATTGAGGGCGCACCGGGCTTCGCCCGCGCAGGGCACCGCCCCTTAGGTGTCTTGCTCCCCCCGGCCCGTTCCTTTGGGGGTTTCCCGGCAGTCTTTCGGATTTCCGGGGCGGGACGGTCGGTCAAGGGTGGAGCGCAGCGACATCGCGAAGCGACGCGACGAAGGAGCGCCCTTGACGGACCGGCACGACACGGAGAGACGATGGGACTGACGGAAAACCCCCATACACGGCTCTGATGCCGCCCGAGGGGATCCCGCCCCCACACCACCCCGCGCTCTCTGACCACCGCCCCGCCGCACCCCCGCTCCCCCACCCCCGCCAATCGGGTGGCACGTGGCCGGGGGGCGGTTCTGGTGGGGGATTTGTCATACCGGGCGTGGCAGCATCGGGGGTCTCGGAGGTGATCCCATGTCATATCGGGGGCTTCGCGCTGCCTGCGTCGCCGTGGCGCTCCTCGTCGCCGGACCCGTCCCGGGCGCCCGCGCCGAGCCGGTTCTGCCCGAAGGGGAGAACGTGGGCGCGCTGCTCACCCGCCTGCAGGGCCTCTACCAGAAGGCCGAGGAGGCCTCCGAGGCGTACAAGGCCACGGAGGACGCCCTGGAGGCCGGCCGGCGGGAGGAGCGCTCGCGCGCCGCCGAGCTCGGCCGGGCCCGTACGGCCCTCGACTCCGAGCGGGCCATCGCCGGGCGGCTCGCCCGCGAGCAGTACCAGGGCAGCCAGGGCCTGTCCTCCTACGCCCGGATGCTGCTGGCCGGGAACCCGCAGGCGGCCCTGGAGCAGCGTCGGCTCGCCGCCCGCGAGGGCGCCCGCCGGGCCGCGGTGCTCAGCCGCCTCGCGCGCGGCGAGAAGGAGGCCGATGCGCTGGCCGTACGGGCCCGCAAGGCCCTCGACACCCGGCAGACCTTGGCCGCGCAGCAGAAGGTCCACAAGGAGGAGGTCGCCTCGCAGCTCAAGCAGGTGGAGCGGCTGCTGTCCTCGCTGACTCCGGAGCAGCTCGCCCGGCTCGGGGCGCGGGAGGCCGAGAAGACCGCCGCGGCGCAGCGCGAGCTGGTGACCTCCGGGGCCCTCCCCACGCGCACGGGCACGCCCACGGCCGCCGGTGGCGCGGCCCTCCGCTACGCGGCGGCGCAGATCGGGAAGCCGTACGTCTGGGGTGCCGAGGGGCCCGGGTCCTTCGACTGCTCCGGTCTGACCTCGCAGGCCTGGGCGCACGCCGGCCGGAGCATTCCGCGGACCAGCCAGGAGCAGTGGGCCCGGCTGCCGCGGGTGCCGCTGGACCGGTTGCGGCCGGGGGACCTGGTGGTCTACTTCCCCAAGGCCACCCATGTGGGCCTGTACGTGGGCGACGGCAAGGTGATTCAGGCGCCGCGGCCCGGGTCCGTGGTGAAGGTCTCGCCGATCGCCGCGAATCCGCTGCTCGGGGCGGTGCGGCCGGACCCGGACGGGACCCCGCTGGCGGAGTTCACCCCGCCGCCGCTGCCCGAGTCCCCGGGTGCGGCGGCGGGGGACGACGCCGGTTACTCCGCGGAGGAGGCTCCCACGGACGAGGGTTCCGCGGCGGCGGTGACCTCGGCGAGGTAGTCCGCTGCGTCCTCGGGGTCGTAGAAGTAGGCATCGAAGTCGGCCGGGTTGTCGAAGCCATTGGCGAATCGATTCGCCACGGGCTGGAGCTGCCCGGCCGCGCCGATCAGGTTCAGCACGTGCTCGGGCGGTACGCCCAGCATCGCGTTCGTCCACTGGGTCACGGGCTTGCCCGTGGTGAACCAGTACTTGTCGAAGGTGGCCTTCATCCACGCCTCGTCGAACGGCTTGTCCCCGTGCATGAGGATCGAGGACAGGTACGAGGCGGCGCACTTGGACGCGGAGTTCGAGCCCTGGCCGGTGATCGGGTCGTTGGCGACGACCACGTCGGCCACGCCGAGGACGAGCCCGCCGCCGGGGAGGCGTCCGATCGGGTTGCGCACGACCGGCGCGTACCGGCCGGCGAGCGTGCCGCCCGCGTCCGTCAGCTCCACCTTCGTCGCCCGGGCGTACTCCCACGGCGTGTACTTCTCCATCAGCCCCAGCGTCAGCGCCAGGTGCTCCGCCGGGTCCTTGACGCCGTTGAAGACGTCCAGCGGACCGCCGGGGAGGCCCTCCCAGAAGAGGATGTCCGCCCGGCCCGAGGTCGTCAGGGTCGGCATCACGAACAGCTCGCCGACGCCGGGGACCAGGTTGCAGCGGACCGCTTCCGTCTCCGGGTGCTCGGGGCGCGGACCGAGCCCGTGCACGTAGGAGACGGCCAGCGCGCGCTGCGGGGCGTCGTACGGGGAACGCGCCGCGTCCCGCCCGAACATCGACACCAGCTCGCCCTTGCCGGCGGCGACCAGCACCAGGTCGTAGGTGCGGGAGAAGTAGTCGAGGTCGGCGACGGACGCGCCGTGGATGACGAGCTGCCCGCCGCGCTGCGCGAAGGTGTCCAGCCAGCCGGACATCTTCACGCGCTGGTCCACGGACTGGGCGTAGCCCTTGAGCCGGCCGAGCCAGTCGATGGGGCGGCTGCCGTCGGGGGCGGCGACCGAGACGCCGAGGCCCTCGATCTTCGGGGCCTGCTGCTCCCAGAAGTTGATCTCGAGGTCGCGCTCGTGCTGGAGCGCGGTGTCGAACATGCACTGGGTGGACATGACCCGGCCGGTGCGGATCTCCTCCGCGGTCCGGTTGGACATGAGGGTGACCTCGTAGCCCTTGGACTGGAGTCCGAGGGCGAGCTGGAGACCGGACTGGCCGGCTCCGACGACAAGTATCCTGCGCATCTCTCAGTCCTCTATTCGGGAGTGCTGTCCAGGGCGTGGCCCACCAGCGCCAGCAGGGATTCGATCACCGTCCGGCGCTCTCGCGCGTCCATGATCACCACGGGTATGTGCGGCGGGACGCTGAGCGCCTCGCGCACGTCCTCGGGCTCGTACGACTGCGAGCCCTCGAAGTGGTTGACGGCGACGGCGTACGGCAGCCCGGAGCTCTCGAAGTAGTCGAGGGCGGGGAAACAGTCGCGCAGGCGGCGGGTGTCGGCCATGACGAGCCCGCCGATGGCCCCGCGCACCAGGTCGTCCCACATGAACCAGAACCGTTCCTGGCCCGGGGTGCCGTACACGTAGAGGACGAGGTCGTCGTCGAGGGTGATGCGGCCGAAGTCCATCGCGACGGTGGTGGTGTGCTTGTCCGGGGTGCCGGACAGGTCGTCGGTCGGGACGCTGGCCTGGGTCATCACCGCCTCGGTGCGCAGCGGGGTGATCTCGGAGACGGAGGAGACGAAGGTGGTCTTGCCGACCCCGAAGCCACCGGCGACCAGCACCTTGACGGCGACGGGCGCGCGGGAGCGGTCGTACTGCCAGGGCTGGACCGGTTCGTCGTCCAGCTCCGGTCTGTCAGAGACGGCGAAGGCCACCGAGCACCCTTTCCAGCAGCGCGCGTTCGGGCCGGCCGGCGCCGTGGCCCGTTCCGTAGACACGGATCCTGCCCTGGTCGGCGAGGTCGCTGACCAGGACGCGGACCACTCCGAGCGGCAGCTTCAGCAGCGCGGCGATCTCGGCGATCGTGCGCATGCGGCGGCAGACCTCGACGATGGCGGGCATCTCGGGCATGCGGTCGGGCTTCTGCGGCTCGGACGCCTTGGGGTCCAGGGCGGCGACGAAGGTCTCGACGTGCAGGACCTGGGTGAACCGTGTCCGGCCGCCCGTCAGGGAGTACGGGCGGACGCGGGCGGGACGGCGGTCGGCTCCGCGTATCGGGAGTCGGTCGGCGGCCGGTCTCCTCACGGGGTGTTCTCCATCGACTGGCGCAGCTCGCTGCGGACTTCGGGGGTCAGGACGTGGCCGGCGCGGCCGACGAACAGGGCCATGTGGTAGGCGACGACGCTCATGTCGCAGTCGGGCGTGGCGTGCACGCCCAGGAGTGAGCCGTCGCTGATGGCCATGACGAAGACCGAGCCGTGCTCCATCGCCACCATGGTCTGCTTGACGGCGCCGAACTCCATGAGGGCGGCCGCCCCGGTGGTGAGGCTGCCGAGGCCGGAGACGATGGTGGCGAGGTCGGCGGAGGCTCCCCGTGGGCCCTTCGGCCGTGGCGTCGCCTGTGGTTCGCCGGCGCCGCCCGCTCCCGGGTCGGAGGACAGGAGCAGCAGCCCGTCCGAGGAGACGACGGCGACGGAGTTGACGCCGGGCACCTCCTCGACCAGGTCGGTCAGCAGCCACTGCAGGTTGCGGGCCTGGGTGCTCAGTCCGTACGTACTGGGCGCGGTCATGTGCGTGCCTCCTGTGCGCTGTCCCCCTGGTCGGTATTGCTCTGTTCCTGCCCCCGGTCCTGCCCTCGGTCCGGGTCCCGGTCCTGCGCGAGCTCGGCGGCGGCGACCCGCCGGCCGTCCTGGGCTCCCTGGTAGAAGCCTCCGAGCCGGCGTCGCAGTTCTTCGGCGTCGACCCGGCGCGGCGGCTGGGGCGGTACGTCCTCCCTGCGCGGGGCGGCCACGGTGCGCGGGGTCCGCTTCGGCAGGCCCTTGTCGGTGACGGGGCCGCCACCGTCGGCGGGGTCGGCGGGGTGGCTGCCCTGGCGGGGGAGCCAGTCGGCCTCGGCGGGGGCGTGTGCGTGGTCCCCTGCGGGTGGCCCGGCGGGTTCGGCCTCGGCGGGGTCGTTCCCGGCGGGGTCCGGGAGGGTGAAGTCGGCCGGGTCCGTGTCGTGGGTGATGCGGGCGACGAGCGCTTCCCCTGCGGGGGGCTCGGCGGTGAACACCTGGTCCGCGGGCGGGTCCTGCTCGGCCGGGGCAGCCGTGAACACCTGCTCGGCCGGGGGGATCTCATCGGCCGGGGCGGCCGTGAACACCTGCTCGGCCGGGGGGATCTCATCGGCCGGGGCGGCCGTGAAGACCTGGTCGGCCGGGGGGATCTCATCGGCCGGGGACGCGGTGAAGACCTGGTCCGCCGGGGGGATGTCCTCGGCCGGGGCGGCCGTGAAGACCTGGTCGGCCGGGGGGACGTCCTCGGCCGGGGCCGGGGGGAAGGCCTCGGCGGGCGACGGGAGGGCGGTGGCGGGCTCCTGGTCGGATCCGGCCTCGGCGGGGGGCGCCAGGGCCTCGGCCAGGGTGACCGGGGTGACCGGCTCCGCCGGGAGGGCGGGCTCCGGGGCCGGGACCACCGCGTCGGCGGAGCCGGCCGCCCCGGCCTCGGTCTCCGCCTCGGCCTCGGCCTCGGGTGCGGCGTGCGCACCGCGCGGGCGGGCGGGCAGGGTGTTCTCGTTCGCCTCCGCTATCACGCCCGGCAGGTGCAGCGAGGGCGCGCCCGGGGTGGCCAGGGTGTGGACCGGTGACGCCGGCGGGGTGGCGGGCAGCAGCGCCGCGGGGACGACGACCAGGGCCTCGGTCCCGCCGTGCCGCGCGCCGCGCAGCTCCGCAGTGACCCCGTGCCGTGCCGCGAGCCGCCCGGCCACGTACAGGCCGAGGCCCAGGCCGTGCTCCTCCTCGGGCTCCTCGTCGTACGCCTCGGGCGTGGACAGCCGGGCGTTCAGCGCTTCCAGGCGGTCCTCGGTGACGCCGATGCCCTCGTCGACGACGGAGAGCACGACGTCGCCGGAGTCCAGGGTCCAGCCGGACACCTTCACCTTGACCTCGGGCGGGGAGAACGTCGTGGCGTTCTCCAGCAGTTCGGCCAGCACGTGCGAGATGTCGTCGGCGGCGTGCCCGGCGACCTGCGTGTACGAGGGCAGGGCCGCGAGGTCGACGCGCTCGTAGCGCTCGATCTCGCTGACGGCGGCCCGCATCACGTCGACCAGCGCCACCGGCAGCCCCTGCCCGTGGCCGTGCTCCTGCCCGGCGAGGACCAGCAGGTTCTCGTTGTGGCGGCGCATCACGGTCGCCAGGTGGTCCAGCTTGAAGAGGGTCGCGAGCCGGTCGGGGTCCTGTTCCTTGGACTCCAGTTCCTCGATGACGGCGAGCTGGCGTTCCACCAGGCCCAGCGTGCGCAGCGACAGCGAGACGGAGGTCGTCGACATGATGCGGCGGTGCTCCTCCAGCCCGGCGCGCAGTGTCGTCAGCTCCTCCTCCAGCGCCTCCCGGCCGGAGGCGAGCGCCTCGTTGCGGCCGATGATGCGGCGCCGGTCGGCGTCGAGCCCGGCGATCCGGGTGTGCAGGGAGACCGTCTGGTCGCGTACGGCGTTCAGGTGCCGGACGACCTCGGCGAACTCGTCGTTGCGGCCGGTGAACCGCACCGGTTCGACCGAGCCCTCGGGCGTCGCCAGCCGTTCCGCGCCGCGCCGCAGGACCGACAGCGGGCGGGTGAGCGAGCGGGCGACGGCCGTGGAGAAGCCGACGGCGACGAGGAACAGCACGCCCAGCAGGGCGACCATGATCTCCAGCCGGGTCACGTCGTCGTCGCGCAGGGTGGCGAGGGCGGAGGCCCGCTGCCCGGCGAGGGTGGCTTCGACGGTGCGCATCCGGTCGATGCGGGCGGTGAGCGCGGTGCCGACGGCGGCGCCGTCGGTCTTGCGGTCGGGGCCGGTCAGGGTGGGCCGGTCGGTGAGCCGCTTGAGGAAGTCGTCGGCCGCCTTGACCTCGGGGCCGGTGACGGTGGCGGTGAGGGTCTGGCGTACGTCGGGCCGGGCGACCCGGGTGAAGTCGTCGAGGGCGGCCTGCTCCCGTACGCGCGAGCGCTGGGCGGCGGCGGTGAGTTCGTCGACCACGGCTGAGCCCGGAGCCTGTTCACCGCGGGGGACGGCCAGTGCGGCGAGGAGCAGTCCGCGGGTGGCCGAGGCCTGTTCCACGGCCTGGCCGAGCGGGGCCAGGGGGCGGGTGGTGGTGAGGGCGGCCTCGGCGCGCGGCGGGGTGAGGTCGGCGAGCCGGCCGCCCGGCGCGAGGAGTTCCGTGATGACACCGGTGTAGGCCTGGTGGGCGGCGAGGGCGGTGCCCTTGCCGTCGATGGCCTCGGTACGGACGGACGCGACGCGGGCGAGGGCCATGGCGAGGGGTTCGTCGACCTCGGCGGCGGCCTCGGCGATCTGCCGGTCGGTGCGCAGGATGCGTTCCTGGAGGGCGCCCTTGGCGGCGCCGGGGCGGCCCTTGGCGGCGTACTCGACCACGGCGTCACGCTCGTCGGCGAGGACGTGCGTGAGGGTGAGGATCTGCCCGGTCTGCTCCGCGAGGGTGACCAGCCGCTGGGAGTCGTTCAGCTCCCTCGCGGCGGTGACGACGGCGGGGGTGCCGGCCGCGAGGACGGTGAGCCCTGCGACGGCGACGCCGACGACCAGCCGGCTGCGCACGCGGACGCGGCGTCCTTCGGGGGCCGGGCCTTCGGCGGCGGTGCCGTTCTTCCGAGACCGCTTCTTCTGCACCGGTGCTCGCAATCCTGTACGTGTGCTTTTGCTCGTTTACTCGTGTGGCCGAGGTAACGGCCGGTCAACAAGTAAACGCTCCCTGCCCCCTCGTACCGCCTCAGACCTTTGCAGCGTGTTGGGGAGAGAGCCGCACATCGCCCACCCGGCCACTCGAACGAGTGAACATCACGGATGAGTTGGCGACCAACTCGGGAACCCTGCTCCGGAGCGGCTCCGTGGACAGGTGGTTGAAAGATCGATGCGGCCTTTGGCAGTATGCCCGCCCACATCGGCCGTCCCGCGCCGGGGCCTTGCCGGTCCGGAGCCGGACGCTCCGGCTGCGGCGAGTCCCCGCCCCTCCCCGCTTTGGTCCGTACCTGCCCCGGCTCCGGGGGCCCGCCGGGCAGAATGTCCGTATGCGCATCGACCTCGCGACAGCCCCCGGCAACCGGGAACGCCCCAATGAGGACTGGGTGTCGGCCTCGGCGCCCGCTTCGGGCGGCGGGGTGCTGGTGCTCCTGGACGGGGTCACCCCGCCGGCGGGCGAGGACGGGTGCGTGCACGGAGTGCCGTGGTTCACGGCACGGCTCGGCGGCCGATTGACCGAACTGTCCGGATCGCGACGGGACATGCCCCTGGACCGGATCCTGGCCGAGGCCGTCCGCGCCACGGCCGAGGCCCATCGCGACTCGTGTGACCTTTCTCACGTCAGGACCCCGCAGGCGACGGTCGTCGTGGTCCGCTGGGACGAGGCGTACGTGGAGCACCTCGTGCTCTCGGACTCCGTACTCCTCCTCCGGGCGCCCGGCGGCGAGGTGACGGCGGTGCTCGACGACCGGCTGGACCGGTTGCCGCGGGAGGTGCTGCGGTCGGTGGCTGCGACGGACGCCCTGCGCAACGCCGAGGGCGGTTTCTTCACGGCGGCCGCGGACCCGGCGGTGGCGGCCCGGGCGGTCACGGGGCGCACCCCGCGCGGGCGGGTGCAGGCGGTGGCCGCGCTCACGGACGGGGCGAGCCGCTGGACGGACACGTTCGGGGAGGGCGACTGGGCCGCGTGCCTGGAGGTGCTGCGGAAGGAGGGCGCGGAGGGCCTGATCGCCCGGGTCCGCGCCGTCGAGAACGGCCCGGCGCGCCCGTCGGCCCCCCGGTACAAGCGGCACGACGATGCCTCGGCGGTCTACGCGGAGCTCTGAGGCCGCGTCCGGCGGAGCGCCGGGCGAACCGGCCGGACCCGGCGGCGGGCTGCTCGGTGCCGGCGCTCCGTACGGCTGCTCGGTACCGGTGATCGGTGCCGCTATTCGGTGCCGCTATTCGGTGCCGGAGTTCAACTGGTGGAGCAGCCGGGCCAGTTCCGCCACCTCGCCGCGGTCCCAGCCGGCGAGCTTGCGCATGTACTGCTCGCGCCGGGCTCCCCGTACCCGCAGGAAGCGCTCGCGGCCCTCCTCGGTGAGGCCGACGAGGAAGGCCCGCCCGTCGGCGGGGTCCGGCTCGCGGGCCACCAGGCCCAGGACCTCCAGGGCCCGCAGCTGCCGGCTCATGGTGGCCTTGCCGACGCCGAAGTAGGCGGCGAGGTCGGTGGCCCGCTGCCGGCCCGCTGCCTCCAGGCGGACGAGGAGCCCGTACGCGGCGGGCTCCAGCTCCGGGTGGAGCTCGCGGGCCATCTCGCCGGAGGAGGCACGGGCCCGCCGGAGGAAGACGGACAGCTCCCGCTCCAGGGCAAGGAACTCCTGGTCTTCACTCCCGTGCACGTCCCGCTCCTTCTTCGCTGTATGGCACCCCGGTGGGTGGGGGCCAGTATTTCGCAGCGGGTGTGCGGACGGCCCGGGGCCCCGCCGCAGCGGGGGCCCGGGCCGTCCGGCAGCCGTCCGGCCACGGGTCGGCCGCGGCTGGGCAGCCGTCAGGCGACGGCGGTGACCGGCACCTGCGCCCCGTCGAGGGCGAGCTCCAGCACCTGGCGGACGTCCGTCACCGGGTGCACCTCCAGCCCCTCCAGCACCTCCGCCGGGACGTCGTCGAGGTCGGCCTCGTTGCGCTTCGGGATGATCACCCTGGTCAGGCCCGCCCGGTGGGCGGCGAGCAGCTTCTGCTTGACCCCGCCGATCGGCAGCACCCGCCCGGTCAGTGAGACCTCGCCGGTCATGGCCACGTCCGTGCGCACCTGCCGTCCGGAGAGCAGCGAGGCGAGGGCCGTGGTCATGGTGATGCCCGCGCTCGGGCCGTCCTTGGGCACCGCACCGGCCGGGAAGTGGATGTGCACGCCGCGGTCCTTGAGGTCGGCGACCGGGAGTTCCAGTTCGGCGCCGTGCGAGCGCAGGAAGCTCAGGGCGATCTGCGCCGACTCCTTCATCACGTCGCCGAGCTGGCCGGTGAGGGTCAGTCCGGCGGCGCCCGTCTCCGGGTCGGCCAGGGACGCCTCCACGAAGAGCACGTCGCCTCCTGCGCCGGTCACCGCGAGGCCGGTGGCCACGCCGGGGACTGCGGTGCGCCGCTCGGCCGGGTCCTGGGCGGACTCGGGCACGTGGTGCGGGCGTCCGATCAGGCCCCGCAGCTCGCCGGCCCCGATCCGGTACGGGAGTTCGCGCTCGCCCAGTTCGTGCTGGGCGGCGACCTTGCGCAGCAGCCGTGCGACGGCCCGCTCCAGGGTGCGTACGCCCGCCTCGCGGGTGTACTCACCGGCCAGCTTGCGCAGGGCGTCCTCCTCCAGGACCACCTCGTCGGCGGCGAGCCCGGCACGCTCCAGCTGGCGGGGCAGCAGGTGGTCGCGGGCGATGACGACCTTCTCGTCCTCGGTGTAGCCGTCGAGCCGGACGAGCTCCATGCGGTCGGCCAGTGCCTCCGGGATGGCTTCCAGGACGTTGGCGGTGGCCAGGAAGACGACGTCGCTCAGGTCCAGTTCGACCTCCAGGTAGTGGTCCCGGAAGGTGTGGTTCTGGGCCGGGTCGAGGACCTCCAGGAGGGCGGCCGCGGGGTCGCCGCGGAAGTCGGAGCCGACCTTGTCGATCTCGTCCAGCAGCACGACCGGGTTCATCGACCCGGCCTCCTTGATGGCGCGGACGATGCGGCCCGGGAGGGCGCCGACGTAGGTCCGGCGGTGGCCGCGCACCTCGGCCTCGTCCCGTACGCCGCCGAGTGCGACGCGGACGAACTTGCGGCCCATGGCGTGGGCCACGCTCTCGCCCAGCGAGGTCTTTCCGACCCCGGGCGGGCCGACGAGCGCGAGCACGGCGCCCCCGCGCCGGCCCCCGACGACGCCCATGCCGCGCTCGCTGCGGCGCTTGCGCACGGCCAGGTACTCGGTGATGCGGTCCTTGACGTCGCTGAGGCCCGCGTGCTCGGCGTCGAGCACCGCCCGGGCGCCCTGGATGTCGTACCGGTCCTCGGTGCGCTCGTTCCACGGCAGTTCGAGGACGGTGTCGAGCCAGGTGCGGATCCAGGCGCCCTCGGGGCTCTGGTCGCTGGACCGCTCCAGCTTGTCGACCTCCTTGAGGGCGGCCTCGCGGACCTTCTCGGGGAGGTCTGCGGCCTCGACGCGGGCCCGGTAGTCGTCGGACTCCTCGCCCTCCTTCTCGCCGTTCAGCTCGCGCAGTTCCTTGCGCACGGCCTCCAGCTGGCGCCGGAGCAGGAACTCGCGCTGCTGCTTGTCGACGCCGTCCTGGACGTCCTTGGCGATGGACTCGGCCACGTCCTGTTCGGCGAGGTGGTCGCCGAGGGCCTTGACGGCGAGCTTGAGGCGGGCGACGGGGTCGGCCGTCTCCAGCAGCTCCACCTTCTGATCGACCGTCAGGAACGGCGAGTACCCGGAGTTGTCCGCGAGGGCGGAGACCCCTTCGATCTGCTGGACGCGGTCCACGACCTGCCAGGCCCCGCGCTTCTTGAGCCAGCTGGTGGCGAGCGCCTTGTACTCCTTGACGAGCTCGGTGACGGCGCCCGGCAGCGGATCGGGGACGGACTCGTCCACGGTCTCGCCCTCGACCCAGAGCGCGGCGCCGGGCCCGGTGGTGCCGGCGCCGATGCGGATGCGTCCGAGGCCGCGGATGAGGGCGCCCGGGTCGCCGCCGGAGAGCCGGCCGACCTGCTCGACGGTTCCGAGCACACCGGTCGCGGCGTACTTGCCGTCGATCCGCGGCACGAGCAGGACCCGGGGCTTGCCGCTGCTGCCCGCCGCGGCCTGGGCCGCCTCGACGGCTCCCCGCACCTCGGCGTCGGACAGGTCCAGCGGGACCACCATTCCGGGCAGCACGACCTCGTCGTCGAGCGGCAGCACGGGCAGGGTGAGCGTTACGGACGTCGAAGCCATGATCTTCCCTCCGGCAGTGAAGTTGAGCTATGCCGACTCAATGCATCTGCGCCCCCCGATGTTCCCCAACCCCCGTTCGCCGGGGGCGAACGGGGGTTGGGTGGGGGCGGTGTCGCCGCGGTAGTGGACGGTACGGCGGACCGTGACGCCGGGACCGGTCCCGGGGGTGACCTCGATCGACCCGGCCCCGGTACCGGTCAGCTCGACGGCGGTGACCGCCTCGGCGACCGTGGTGTCGGCGCGGGCCGTCCTGCGCGGCCCGTCGACGAACGAGCATCCGGCCATGGCGAGGCCGGCCGTGAGGACGACAGCAGCGGCGCGGGCGGCCCGGGCCGCCGGGGGGTGGGAAGTCTTACCCCGATCCTGCTGCTCCCGCCCCGCGCGGCAGATGGTGCCGGTACCCGGATCCGCTGTCGGGTTGTCCCCCGGGCCGGGCGGGGGCCGGGGCGCCGGCTTCGGCCGTTCGGGCCGAGCAGGGTCGTTTCCTCCTCATCCGTACGCGTGACGCGCGGATGCGGGCCCGGCTCCTGGGCAGAGGTGGCTGCGGCAAACGTTCCCACCCGTAGAAAGACCAGCTGATGCGTCTCCGCTCCGCCTTCACCGCCGCTCTCGGCGCCGCCCTGCTCCTCGTCGCCGTTCCGGCCTCCGCCTCCGCAGCCTCCGGACGGTTCATCTACGAGTACGTGACCGTCGAGGGCAACGAGGCCTCCGGCTTCCTCAACGACCCGGCGGACGACCAGTGCTTCAACCTGCCCGGTGTCGGCCAGGAGAACCCCGAGCCCGGCCACTCGCCGAGGAACCGCACCGACGCCTGGGCCACGGTCTTCGCCGACACCAACTGCGAGGGTCCCTCCTTCCGTCTGCGCCCCTACACCGGTGGGGCGTCAGAGCGGCTGAAGGTCCGGTCGGTGGTCTTCGGCTGATCCGCCCGGCCCGGCGGGGGCGGGGGCGGGGCCGGTGGCGACCGGGCGCAGTGGAGAGGGCAGGCCCCACTCGCTCCAGGACCCGTCGTACACCGCCAGGTCGCGGTAGCCGGCGAGGTCGGCGCCGAGGGCCAGGACGCAGGCGGTCACCCCGGAGCCGCAGCTGAAGCGGAGGCGTTCGCGGTCGCCCGCGGTCGCTTCGAAGACCGCGCGGAGCTGCGCGGCGGGGCGCATCAGGCCGTCGGGGCGCTGGAGTTCGCCGAACGGCAGGCTGACGGCGCCCGGCATATGGCCGCCGCGCAGGCCGGGACGGGGTTCGGGGGCGGTGCCCTCGAAGCGTTCGCGGGTGCGGGCGTCGAGGACGGCCGCGGCCGGGTCGGCGAGGGCGGCGGCCACCTCCTCGGCATCGATCAGCAGGCCCGGACGGGGCCGGGCGGTGAAGGAGCCGCGCGGGCCCTCGTACCGCGGGCCGGCGTCCTCGACGGGCAGGCCGGCGGCCGCCCAGGCGGGGAGTCCGCCGTCGAGTACGGCGGCCCGGTCGAAGCCCATGGCGCGCAGCATCCACCAGGCGCGGGCGCTGGAGTAGATGCCGGCGCCGTCGTAGACGACGACGGTGTCGGTGTCGTCGAGGCCGAGGGACCTCAGCGCCTCGGTGAACTCGGCGGCGCCGGGCATGGTGTGCGGGGCGGCGGCCGCGTGGTCGGAGAGGTCCCCGTCGAGGTCGAAGGGGCGGGCGCCGGGGATGCGCCGGGCGGCGGCGCGGTGGGCGCCGACGGAGGCGTCGAAGACGACCAGTCCGGGCTCGCCCAGCCGGGCGGCCAGCCAGTCGGCCCCGACCAGCGGTCCGGGGTCCGCGGGCCCGGGCTCGCGGGACGCGGGGTGGTCGGACGTGGGCATACGGCACCTCCTGGGTCGGCGGGCCGCGCACGGCCCGCCGGCTGCGCGACGCGGTCGCCCCCATCCTCCGCCCCACCCCCGCCCACCCTGCCACCGGGCCACCGCGTCACCGCGTCACCGCGTCACCGCGTCAGCGGATCAGCGAGCCACGCCCGGCACCGCGGAGCCCCCACAGGCCGGGGGGCGGCTGGGGCCTCGTGGGCGGAGGCCGGGGACGAGCCGCGGCGCCGGGGCCCGCGAGCCCCGCCCGATCGGCGGGACCCCGCATCGCCGTGCCGGCGGCCGACGGGTGCGGCGGGCGGCGGTGCGGGACCGACCGGGCTCACGGGCCCCGGCCCGCCGGGCTGCGCCGTGGGGGCGGGCAGTCGCCTCGGGGGGTGTAGAGGGCGATGCGGGCGCCTCGGACTTCGGTGACCGAGCAGAGGTCGAAGCGGCTCGCCAGTACCTCCCGCTTGGCCGCCTCGCGCGGGTACGGGTCCAGCGGCTGGTCCGCCGGGTCCAGCAGGGCGATCACGCGCGGCGACGCGAGCAGGCCCGCGCGGATCCGCTCCGGGGGGAGCTCGGTGCCCTGAAGGCTGTCCGAGGCGGTCGGGCCGGCGGCGAGGGCGGGGTCGCGCAGGCCCTCGTAGACCTCCGGCGAGGACAGCAGCCACTCGCGCCTGCGGGACGGCATGAAGACGACCGCGTCCCCCGGGCGGGCCCGCTCCCGTACCGCGGCGGCCACCGCGAGGACGTCGTCCTTGCGGCTCTCCGGGGTGCGCAGCCAGGCCGACCAGATACCGAACGGCACGAGGAGGGCGCCCGCCAGCACCCACGGCCACCATCCACGGGCGGCGGCCAGCCGCGCGCCCGCCAGCAGGGCGGGCCCGGCGAGCGCGTAGAGCACGTACCGGTCGACGTACCAGGGGTTGAGCAGGGAGACCGCCATCAGCAGTCCGGGCGGCAGCAGTACGAGCGGCAGCGCCACCCGGACGAGGTCCCTCGGCGCGCCCCGCGCGAGCAGCAGGCAGGCGCCGCCCACCACGGCGTACGCGGCCCAGTCCTGCCAGCTCGGCCGGCCCAGCCAGCCGAGCTGCTGGTGCGCCTGGCGCACGCTCACCGCGGCGAGCGGCAGCAGCAGGGCGACGACGGTCGCGGCGCTCCACCGCCAGCCGCGCGCGTGCCGGGCGGTGAAGGCGTGGGCGAGCAGCGCCAGCGCGGCGAACTCGTGCAGCCAGCAGCCGGCCAGCAGGACGAGGGTGTAGGCGACCCAGCGCTCGCGGAGCATCAGGTACGTCGCCCACACCACGGCGGCCGCGACCAGCGCGTACGAGCGGCCTTCCTGGGCGTACATCTGGACGGGCGGCAGTACGGCGTACACGCAGCCGGCGACGAGCGCGGCCCGCTCCCCCACGAGCCGGTGCGCGACGGCGGCCACCCCGGCGGCGGCGAGGGCGGTGGCGGCGACGGAGGGCAGGCGCAGCGCCCACAGGCCGCCGTCCCAGGCGTGGAACACGCCGTGCATGAGGACGTAGTACAGGCCGTGCACGGCGTCGACCCGGCCGAGGAGGTCCAGGATCGCGCCGGGCGAGCGGTGCGCCACCTGCCAGGTGACGGACTCGTCGCGCCACATGCTGCCGCCCCGTTCCAGGCCCCAGAGACCGAGGGCCGCGGCGAGCAGCGGCGGGAGCAGGCGCCATGGCGCGATGCGGCGGATGGCGGCCTCCTGGAGCTGTCGGAAAGCTGTCGGATCGGGGGTGCGGACTCCATACTCGGGGGTGGACCCGAGTGTCCGCGGAGGTGGGTGTGCGCACGTTGGGGACGGTGGCGGCGGTACTTCTGGGCGCGGTGGTCCTGGCGGGGTGCGGACCGTCCGGTTCCGGAGGCGGCGACGACGTGCCGCCGAAGGGTTCCGGAGGACCGGGCACCATCAGTACGAGCGCCGGCGCCACCGCCGGTACGAGCCCCGGTACGAGTCCGAGCGCGGACCCCACCCCGGGCCAGAGCGCCGGCACGAGCGCCGTACCCGCCCCGGGCGAGACCCTGGTCCGGGTCACCCGCAGCGGCGGCTTCGCCGGCGAGACCCACACCCTCGTCGTGAAGGGCGACGGCTCGTGGTCCCGGCTGGACGCCAAGGCGGGGGCGGAGGGCACCGGGAAGCTGTCGGAGCGGGAGCTGGCGGCCCTGCGCACCGCGCTCCGGGAAGCGGACTTCCCCGGTCGGCCCAGGATCGCGACAGGCGGTCCCAAGATCTACGACGGGTTCTTCTACGCCTTCGCGCACGGCGGGTACGAGGTCGCGGGCGAGCAGGGGTCCCTGCCTCCGGAGCTGGTCAGGGTGGTGGAGGCGCTGCCTCCGTTCACCGCGGGCTGAGTGCGGGCAGCGGCCGGGCCGGGGCCCGCGCAGCCTGGGCCGCATCAGCTCCCGCGTTCCGTGGCGGCCCTCGCCACCAGCCGGCCGACCACCCGGCCGACCAGCCCGGCCGACCAGCCCGGCCCGATGTGCCCGGCCGACCAGCCCGGCCCGATGTGCCGAACGACACTCACGACCCGGTCATCCCGCACGTTCACGGACCGGCCTTGTAGGGCCCCTCCAAGGGGGATCCGACGAGGTCACAGCCGGTGGGGCAGCTGACCGCCCCACCCGCCGGGCGCCGGTCCCGCAGGGGGTCCGACACCCGGTACAACCCATTCCATTTGCTGAGGTCCAGCGCATATGCCGTGTCCGAACCCCACGTAGCCGCAGGCCGGAGCCTCCTCTACGCTGCACCCCATTCAGCGGGATCTTCAGGGGCGGACATGGAACAGACACACACCACCCACACCGGCGCCGCGGCAACGCCCGGCGCCCAGCGGCGTGTGCTCGTCGTCGAGGACGACCGCACCATCGCGGAGGCCATCGCGGCCCGGCTGCGCGCCGAGGGCTTCCAGGTACAGACGGCCACCGACGGTCCCGCGGCCGTCGCCGCGGCGGAGAGCTGGCTGCCCGAGCTGCTGGTCCTCGACGTCATGCTGCCCGGCTTCGACGGGCTGGAGGTCTGCCGCCGGGTCCAGGCGCAGCGCCCGGTCCCGGTGCTGATGCTCACCGCCCGGGACGACGAGACCGACATGCTGGTCGGCCTGGGCGTCGGCGCCGACGACTACATGACGAAGCCGTTCTCCATGCGCGAGCTGGCGGCACGGGTGCACGTCCTGCTGCGGCGGGTGGAGCGGGCCACGATCGCCGCGCACACCCCGCGCGGCGCCACCCTGCGCCTGGGCGACCTGGAGATCGACCACGCGCAGCGCCGGGTCCGGGTGCAGACGGAGGACGTCCACCTGACCCCGACCGAGTTCGACCTGCTGGTGTGTCTGGCCGGGACCCCGCGGGCGGTCCTCTCCCGGGAGCAGCTGCTCGCCGAGGTCTGGGACTGGGCCGACGCCTCCGGGACCCGTACGGTCGACAGCCACATCAAGGCCCTGCGGCGGAAGATCGGCGCCGAGCGGATCCGTACGGTCCACGGCGTCGGGTACGCCCTGGAGACCCCGGCCCAGCCGTGAACGGCCGGGCGGAGGGGCCGCACCAGCGGCAGCGGCCCACCGGGGGGCTGCGGCCCTTCTCGCCGTTCTCGATCAAGACCAAGCTCGGCACGCTCGTGGTGGTCTCGGTCTTCATCACGACCGGCCTGCTGCTGGTGGCCCTGCGCACGGACACCGAGCTGCGGTTCATCACCGTCTTCTCGGTGATCGCCTCGATGCTGATCACCCAGTTCGTGGCGCACAGCCTGACGGCCCCGCTGGACGACATGACGACGGTGGCCCGGGCGATATCCCACGGCGACTACACGCGGCGGGTACGGGGCGCCGGGCGCCGCGACGAGCTGGGCGACCTGGCTTCCACGATCAACCTGATGGCGGACGACCTGGAGGCGGTGGACCGGCACCGCAAGGAGCTCGTCGCCAACGTGTCGCACGAGCTGCGCACACCGATCGCCGCGCTGCGGGCGGTGCTGGAGAACGTGGTCGACGGGGTCTCGGCCGCCGACCCGGAGACCATGCGCACCATGCTGAAGCAGACCGAGCGCCTCGGCCGGCTCGTGGAGACCCTGCTGGACCTGTCCCGGGTGGACAACGGCGTGGTGCCGCTGAAGGCCCGCCGCTTCGAGGTGTGGCCGTACCTGTCCGGGGTGCTGAAGGAGTCGGGGCTGGCGGCCGCCGGGCGGCCGGGGCTGCTCTCCGGTTCCGGCGGGCACACCCGCAACGACGTGCACCTGCACCTGGACGTCTTCCCGCCCGACCTGTGCGCGTACGCGGACGCCGAACGCCTGCACCAGGTGGTGGCCAACCTGATCGACAACGCGGTCAAGCACAGCCCCCCGCACGGCCGGGTCACCGTCCGGGCCCGGGCTGGCGACGTGCCCGGCAGCCTGGCGCTGGAGGTCCGCGACGAGGGCCCCGGCATCCCGGAGGCCGAGCGCCACCGGGTCTTCGAACGGTTCAACCGGGGGAGCGCCCGCGGCGGCGACGGCGGCACCGGACTGGGCCTGGCGATCGCCCGCTGGGCCGTGGAACTGCACGGCGGCCGGATCGGAGTGGCCGAATCGTCACGTGGCTGCCGCATCCTCGTCACGCTTCCGGGCAGCTCGTAGGTCTCGTGTTGACGTAGGGTTCGACTGGGAAGGACATGATCTCGGCCACACGTACCCGGGGTCCGTCAGGGGTGCGAAGCCAAGGGGGCCGCAACCTCGGTGCCCCCTACCCGAACCAGGCTGGTTTCCCGCCATTCCACGTCATGAAACCCGCCGTTCGATGTGACCTGCACGACGTAAGTCCCGCCCGGCCTGCATGCAGCGGCCGAGGAGGCGTAGCCTTTATTCCCGCTGTCCATACCTTGTGAAGCGGAAGAGGGCGGTTGCCGCCGTGTCGCCACAGTCCCCCAGTAACTCGAGCACCACGACCGAAGCAGCAGAGGGCGGGAAGAACCCTGCCTCAGGCTTCGGCGCGAATGAGTGGCTCGTCGACGAGATCTATCAGCAGTACCTCCAGGACCCGCAGTCGGTCGACCGGGCCTGGTGGGACTTCTTCGCCGACTACAAGCCGGGGGGCGCTGCCGCTCCGGTGACGTCGGCCGGTCCCGACAGGTCCACGCCGACGGACGGCGCCTCCGCACAGGCCGCCACCGCCGCCGGGACCCCGCAGGTCGCCGACGCCGCCACGGGGGCGGCGGACGCCGCGCCCGCGCCCACCGCGACGCCGACTCCTCCGCCTGTGTCAGCTCCTGCCCCTGCTCCTGCCATCCCCTCTGGTGCCCCTGCTGTGACTGTCACCTCCCAGGCCCCGGCCGCCGCACCGGCCGCGCCCGCCTCCGCTTCCGTAGCCCCGCAGAAGGCCGCGCCCGCCACCGAGGCCCCCGCGGGCCCCGAGCTGGTGACGCTCCGCGGCCCGGCGGCTGCCGTGGCCAAGAACATGAACGCCTCCCTCGACGTCCCGACGGCCACGTCCGTCCGCGCCGTCCCGGTGAAGCTGCTGTTCGACAACCGCATCGTCATCAACAACCACCTCAAGCGGGCCCGGGGCGGGAAGATCTCCTTCACGCACCTCATCGGCTACGCGATGGTCCAGGCCATCAAGGCCATGCCGTCGATGAACTACTCCTTCGCGGAGAAGGACGGCAAGCCGACCCTGGTCAAGCCCGACCACGTGAACTTCGGCCTCGCCATCGACCTGGTGAAGCCCAACGGCGACCGCCAGCTCGTCGTCGCCGGCATCAAGAAGGCCGAGACCCTCAACTTCTTCGAGTTCTGGCAGGCCTACGAGGACATCGTCCGCCGCGCCCGCGTCGGCAAGCTGACGATGGACGACTTCACCGGCGTGACCTGCTCCCTCACCAACCCCGGCGGCCTGGGCACCGTCCACTCCGTGCCCCGCCTGATGCCCGGACAGTCGGTCATCATGGGCGTCGGCTCCATGGACTACCCCGCCGAGTTCCAGGGCACCTCGCAGGACACCCTGAACAAGCTGGGCATCTCCAAGGTCATGACCCTGACCTCGACCTACGACCACCGGGTCATCCAGGGCGCGGCCTCCGGCGAGTTCCTGCGCATCGTCGCGAACCTGCTGCTCGGCGAGAACGACTTCTACGACTCCGTCTTCGAGTCGCTGCGCATCCCGTACGAGCCGGTCCGCTGGAACCGCGACATCGACGCCAGCCACGACGACGACGTCACCAAGGCCGCCCGCGTCTTCGAGCTGATCCACTCCTACCGGGTCCGCGGCCACGTCATGGCCGACACCGACCCGCTGGAGTACAAGCAGCGCAAGCACCCCGACCTCGACATCACCGAGCACGGGCTCACCCTGTGGGACCTGGAGCGCGAGTTCGCCGTCGGCGGCTTCTCCGGCAAGTCGATGATGAAGCTGCGCGACATCCTCGGCGTGCTGCGCGACTCGTACTGCCGCACCACCGGCGTCGAGTTCATGCACATCCAGGACCCGAAGCAGCGCCGCTGGATCCAGGACCGCATCGAGCGCCCGCACACCAAGCCGGAGCGCGAGGAGCAGCTGCGCATCCTGCGCCGCCTGAACGCCGCCGAGGCCTTCGAGACCTTCCTGCAGACGAAGTACGTCGGCCAGAAGCGCTTCTCCCTGGAGGGCGGCGAGTCCGTCATCCCGCTGCTCGACGCCGTCATCGACTCGGCCGCCGAGGCCCGCCTCGAAGAGGTCGTCATCGGCATGGCCCACCGCGGCCGTCTGAACGTCCTCGCGAACATCGTCGGCAAGTCGTACGCGCAGATCTTCCGCGAGTTCGAGGGCAACCTCGACCCGAAGTCCATGCACGGCTCCGGCGACGTCAAGTACCACCTGGGCGCCGAAGGCACCTTCACCGGCCTCGACGGCGAGCAGATCAAGGTCTCGCTCGTCGCGAACCCCTCCCACCTGGAGGCGGTCGACCCGGTCCTGGAGGGTGTCGCCCGCGCCAAGCAGGACGTCATCAACAAGGGCGGCACGGACTTCACGGTCCTCCCGCTCGCGCTCCACGGCGACGCGGCCTTCGCCGGCCAGGGCGTCGTCGCCGAGACGCTCAACATGTCGCAGCTGCGCGGCTACCGCACCGGCGGCACCGTGCACGTGGTCATCAACAACCAGGTCGGCTTCACCGCCGCCCCGGAGTCCTCGCGTTCCTCGATGTACGCGACCGACGTGGCCCGCATGATCGAGGCGCCGATCTTCCACGTGAACGGCGACGACCCGGAAGCGGTCGTGCGCGTTGCCCGTCTGGCCTTCGAGTTCCGCCAGGCGTTCAACAAGGACGTGGTCATCGACCTCATCTGCTACCGCCGCCGCGGCCACAACGAGTCCGACAACCCGGCCTTCACGCAGCCGCTGATGTACGACCTGATCGACAAGAAGCGCTCGGTGCGCAAGCTGTACACCGAGTCCCTCATCGGTCGTGGCGACATCACCCTGGAAGAGGCCGAGCAGGCACTCCAGGACTTCCAGGGCCAGCTGGAGAAGGTCTTCGCGGAGGTCCGCGAGGCCGCCACGCAGCCCGCGGTCTCCGCGCCGGCCGCCCCGGGCACGTCCGCCGTCTTCCCGGTCGCCGTGAACACCGCGATCTCCCAGGACGTCGTCAAGCGGATCGCCGAGTCGCAGGTCACCATCCCCGAGGGCGTCACCGTCCACCCGCGTCTGCTGCCGCAGCTGCAGCGCCGCGCGGCGATGATCGACGAGGGCACCATCGACTGGGGCATGGGCGAGACCCTCGCCTTCGGCTCGCTGCTGATGGAGGGCACCCCGGTCCGGCTGTCCGGTCAGGACTCCCGCCGCGGCACCTTCGGCCAGCGCCACGCGGTCCTCATCGACCGGGAGACGGGCGAGGACTACACCCCGCTGCTGTACCTGTCGGACGGCCAGGCCCGCTTCAACGTCTACGACTCGCTGCTCTCCGAGTACGCGGCCATGGGCTTCGAGTACGGCTACTCGCTGGCCCGTCCGGACGCGCTGGTCCTCTGGGAGGCCCAGTTCGGTGACTTCGTCAACGGCGCGCAGACCGTCGTCGACGAGTTCATCTCCTCGGCCGAGCAGAAGTGGGGCCAGACCTCCGGCGTCACCCTGCTCCTCCCGCACGGCTACGAGGGCCAGGGCCCGGACCACTCGTCCGCCCGCCCGGAGCGCTTCCTGCAGATGTGCGCGCAGGACAACATGACGGTGGCCATGCCCACGCTCCCGTCGAACTACTTCCACCTCCTGCGCTGGCAGGTCCACAACCCGCACCACAAGCCGCTCATCGTCTTCACGCCGAAGTCGATGCTGCGTCTGAAGGCCGCGGCGTCGAAGGCGGAGGAGTTCACGACCGGTTCGTTCCGTCCGGTCATCGGCGACACCACGGTGGACGCGAACGCGGTCCGCAAGGTCGTCTTCTGCGCCGGCAAGGTCTACTACGACCTGGAGGCCGAGCGCGAGAAGCGCGGCATCACGGACACCGCGATCATCCGCATCGAGCGCCTGTACCCGCTCCCGGGTGCGGAACTCCAGGCCGAGATCGCCAAGTTCCCGAACGCAGCGAAGTACATCTGGGCCCAGGAGGAGCCGGCGAACCAGGGTGCGTGGCCGTTCATCGCGCTGAACCTGATCGACCACCTCGACCTGGCGGTCGGCGCGGACGTCCCGGCGGGCGAGCGCCTGCGGCGCATCTCGCGCCCGCACGGCTCGTCCCCGGCGGTGGGCTCCGCGAAGCGCCACCAGGCGGAGCAGCAGCAGCTGATCAACGAGGTCTTCGAGGCGTAACCCTCGCGGCCGCAGCAGCATCCGGAAGGCCCGGCCCCCGAGGGGGCCGGGCCTTCCGGATGTCGGGCGGGCGGGGGGCGGGGGCGGGAGCTACCGGAACGGCATCAGAGCTGCCCTGGGGGTTTCCCGTCAGTCCCATCGTCTCTCCGTGTCGCGCCGGTCCCTCAAGGGCGCTCCTTCGTCGCGTCGCTTCGCGATGTCGCTGCGCTCCACCCTTGACCGACCGTCCCGCCCCGGAAATCCGAAAGACTGCCGGGAAACCCCCAAAGGAACGGGCCGGGGGCAGAAAGACACAGACGGGCGGCCGGAGGGCCCGGGCGGGGCCCGGCGACGCCCCAGATCGCTACACGCCCCTCCGAGACCGCGTCCGACCCTTGTCGGGGGCTGGACACAAGCCGCCCACGATCGCTACGCACTCCTCCAGGAGGGCGACCGCAGCTTGTCGGGGCTGAGTTCATCTGAGGTGAGGCGCGGGGGCGACCACGGTCTGTCGGGCGTGGTCAGGTGCGCTGACCCGGGTGGATCTCCGCTGACTCGATGTTGCTGAGCGCTGTGGAGAACTCGCGGCCGGACGGGCCACGGACGTAGGCGGGTTCGACCCAGTAGGGGTGAGGGGTGGTCGAGACGTTTTCGTTGATCACGGCCATCAACTCGCCCTCAAAGCCTGACGCGACATCTCGCACACGAGGCGGAGGATCTTCCCGATGTCCTCGCGAACCCACGGGTGTTCGCGCACGTGTTGTGGTGCGTGCTTGCGCGCTTCCTTCAGGCACTTGAAGGCCCCGTCCGGGGCGCCGGACCACAGTCGTGCCCGCGCCACCTCGATCCAGAAGCCGGATAGACGCTCCGCGGGGATCTCCGGGCCCGGGCTCCAGTCACGGGCGACGTCCAGAGCACGCCGGGCGCGCCGCAGAGCGGCGACGCGCTGCCCGATGTGTTCGGCCATGTCCGGACCGTACCCCGCCGAGCGGCTGCCCGTTCCTACTGCCGCACGATTTGGGGGAGTTCGAGGAGGGACCTGATCGACCAGTCTGCTGCGGCACGGACCTCCGGGTCGTCCGCCCACCAGTGACCCCAGGGGCCACGCCGGATGTGTGCGGTGCGCAGGCCTGCGGCTCGCGCCGGGTGGATGTCGTTGGCCGGGTGGTCACCCACGTAGAGGGTTTCCTCAGCGGCACTGTCGGCTACCGCCAACACCTGGTCGAAGAAGGCCTGCGCCGGCTTGGAAACGCCCCACTCACCCGATGTGACGATGAGGTCGGCGGGGAGGTTCAGGGAGCGCAGCAGGTCACCGGCCAGGGGACTCTGGTTGCCCGCAACGATGACTCGTACTCCTGACGTGCGGAGCGCGACCAGCGCCAGCCGGACGTCTTCGTAGAGGTCGCTCTCATCGAGCCGCTCGCCGCGTCCAGCGGCTTCACGTGCGGCGTATTCGACGGAGATGTCGATGCCTGGGCGCAGGAGGCGGATCGCGTCTGCGTTGTCCCGTCCGTCCACGACCACGGCACCGACCAGCGCGGAAAGGGTATGCCGGGGCACGCCCAGCCAGTCCGCCCATGCGGCCCAGTAGCGATCGTCTCGGGTGAGGGTCTCACCGATGTCCAGAACCACGGTCCGAATCATCCCGCCAGCGTACGGCTGTCGTCGGATGCGGATAGCCGTCCACGTCAGCATCCTGGGGCCGGTTGCGGTGCCCACGGGATTCGAACTTGCGGACAGGTGGGAGCAGGTCCGCCCCGTCCCCGTCAGTCGCCGTGGGAGGGACCTCCGCTGGGCCCAGGATAGGTAAGCCGCCATAGGGAAACGGTTACTTTCCCTGACACGCCTCGCGAGCGGTTGGCCTCACCTCAGGTGCACTCAGCCCCCGACAAGCTGCGGTCGCCCTCCTGGAGGAGTGCGTAGCGATCGTGGGCGGCTTGTGTCCAGCCCCCGACAAGGGTCGGACGCGGTCTCGGAGGGGCGTGTAGCGATCTGGGGCGCACCGGGCTTCGCCCGAGCCCTCCGGCCGCCCGTCTGTGTCTTTCTGCTCCCGGTCCGTTCCTTTGGGGGTTTCCCGGCGGTCTTTCGGATTTCCGGGGCGGGACGGTCGGTCAAGGGTGGAGCGCAGCGACATCGCGAAGCGACGCGACGAAGGAGCGCCCTTGAGGGACCGGCGCGACACGGAGAGACGATGGGACTGACGGGAAACCCCCAGCACGTCACTGACTACCGGCCCAGCGGATCCCGCCCCCACACCCCCCGTAGCCCTGGGGGGGAGCTCCCGAACGAAACGAACGGGTGACGGAGCGGCGACGCGGGCCCACTGACCGGGCCGAAACCTGCCCATTTGTGTACTTTTAGCGATCGACTCAGCGCATTGCGTTACCGATGCGCGCGGAAGTACAGCCACGGAGGGCATATGCGCAAGCTTCAGCAGGTCGCGATCGTCGCGCTGGCGGCAGGGGCACTGGCCGCCCTGGGGGCCGGATCCGCCCAGGCGGACCAGGGAAGCGTGGCGGCGCCCACCCATCGGGCAACCCTGCCGCAACTCCCGACCCTTCCCCCACTCCCGCAGCTCCCGCAGCTCACACATCTGGTGCGGCTCGCCCAGGCAGCTCACGCCCAGCACACCCAGGCAACGACGATGAGCACCGGCGCAGCGCCTGCAGCGTACGGCCCCTACGCGCCATACGCCCCCTACGCCCCGTACGCCCCGTACGCGCTCACCGGATCCGACACCCCGAACACCCCCAACACGCCGAACACGCCGAACACGCCGAACACGCCGAACACTCCCAATACTCCCAATACTCCCAATACTCCCAATACGCCGAACACCCCCAACACCCCGAACACACCCAATACGCCGAACACGCCTAATACCCCGAATACGCCCAACACGCCGAACACTCCCAATACGCCAAACGCGTAAGCGAGCGCCACAAGCGCTGCCACACCAGAGCGCCGCGCAGCATATTCACTGCGCGGCGCCGCTGTACGTCTCAAATCACCCAGGGGTGTTCGGGGTGTTGGGCGTGTTCGGGGTGTTCGGAGTGTTACCCACACCGCCCGGGGTGTTCGGGGTGTTGGGCGTGTTCGGAGTGTTCGGAGTGTTACCCACACCGCCCGGAGTGTTCGGGGTGTTGGGCGTGTTCGGGGTGTTCGGAGTGTTACCCACACCGCCCGGGGTGTTCGGGGTGTTGGGCGTGTTCGGAGTGTTCGGAGTGTTACCCACACCGCCCGGAGTGTTCGGGGTGTTGGGCGTGTTCGGAGTGTTCGGAGTGTTACCCACACCACCCGGAGTGTTCGGGGTGTTGGGCGTGTTCGGAGTGTTCGGAGTGTTACCCACACCACCCGGAGTGTTCGGGGTGTTGGGCGTGTTCGGAGTGTTCGGAGTATTCCGAGTGACCACCCTCTTGCATCCGGCCTTTTTATGCTTACAAGGCGTCTTCGTTGTCGAATCCACCGCGCTTACCGCTGTCTGGGATGTGGGAGCGGCAAGGGCTGTTGCCGGCAGAGCCATCCCTCCTGCCAGGGCCACAGAAGCTGCGACCAGGATCGTCTTGCGGGAAATCTTAAACATTGCTTTTCTCCATTCGGAAATGCGGGACTTTTGCGAGTTCACCCCGCAGAATCTGATATCTTCCCGACCCCCGCAGCGGCGGAAGGCCTGATACCAAGAAACCCGATCCCGGAAGTCGACACACGTCACAGCATCACGTGACTTGACACGGCAAATTACTGTGATAGGCGCGCAGTGGGTCGGCCGGTGACCCCCTCCAGGCATACGGCGTCACGCGGCCACGCAGTAGCGGGAGCGACGCCCCCCAGCGGCACGACGAGGGCAACCCCCGAAAGCAGGCCCTGCCGGCCCGGGGCCGTGCCGCCAGGCCGAAACCGTCCGCACCGGCCTGGTGTCCGCCACCCTGGCGCCCGCCCGCGTGTGACAGTGTTGCCCGCCATGGACTGCGTCTTCTGCCGACTCATAGGTGAGGGCACCGCCCATTGGGTGGCCCGCGAGGCCGAGGCCTGTGCCTTCGCCCCACTGGACCCTCTTGCCCCGGGGCACACCCTGGTGGTTCCGACCTCCCACTACGCGGGCGTCTTCGACACGCCGCCCGATGTCCTGGCCAGGTCCATGACCCTGGTCCAACGCGTCGCAACAGCGATGCGGACCACCCTGGGCGCCACGGGCGTCAACATCCTGAGCGCCAGCGGGCCGGGATCCGAACAGTCCGTCCCCCACCTGCACTTCCACGTCGTTCCACGGTGGGCGGACGACGGCATCTCCACCTGGCCCACAGGCGTCTCCAGCCACCGCCCCACCGCCGACCCCCTCACGCACCTGGCCGACGCCCTCCGCTAGGCCCGGCACAAGCCCCGCCCCGGTCGGGGCCAACAGGTCGGACTCGCTCCGCCCCCACCGGGCGGAATTCGCCTACGCATCGGGCCCGTCCGGCCGCGAGTGCTCACAGCCGTCGACATCGGCGACGGCTGCGGCGTCTGCGTCGGCCCGGGGGCGTCGGCGTCGGCCCGTCGACATCGGCGTCGGCGTCGGCGTCGGCGTCGGCTGCGGCGTCGGCCCTGGGGCCACGGGACGCATCGGGGGCCATAGAGCCAACTTGTCGAAAAATAAACATCATTAGCGAGATCTGGCGTAAACCTTCCTGAATTTGACCGAAGTTGCAGGCAATGTGAAGATCATCTCCGGCTGAGGCGCCTCTGACGGCGCGTCAGTTCAGTGACTCCACCGTGGTGGTGGAGCAAACGGAGGGAACCCCTTGCGTACTCGCATGAAGTCGACCATGGCCACGGCAGCGCTCGCCGTCGGGCTCGTCGGCGCGCTCGCACCGAGCGCGTCCGCCGCATACACCCAGGTGAAGAACTTCTCCTTCACCGACGAGGGTGTCGGCGCGGAGACCGGTCGCTGGTCCGCCCCGGGCAACAGCCAGTCGGCGACGCAGGACCGTTGCGCCACGAGCAACGGCGCCCAGGGCCGGGTCGGTTACGACTTCAAGATCGACAAGTCCTGGCAGCCCGACCAGTGGGTCGCCTGGCGTGACTGGTCCTGCGACAACGGCACGTTCTGGAAGGAGTTCAACAACGCGCCCGCCGGCAGCTACTACATGCAGATCGCCAACGCGCCCCACTTCGTCCACTCGTCGGGCCGCGTCGTCTACAACTGGAAGTAATCTCAGACGATGAGCGTCCTTTCCTGTCACGAAGTGACCAAGAGCTTCCGGAAGCACTCCGTGCTGGAAGGGGTCCATCTCAGCCTGGAGGCCGGCGAGATCGTCGGCCTCCTCGGGCTCAACGGCGCGGGCAAGACCACCCTGATGCGGGTGATCACCGGGCTGTCCACCCCCGATTCCGGTGAGGTGCGGCTGTTCGGGGAGGCACTGCCCATGCGGCCGCGGCAGCTCGACCGGCTCGGGGCCGCGCTCGACGCGCCCGCGTTCCACCGCTGGTCCACCGGTCGCGCCATGCTGCGCACCCTGCTCGACACCGCCGGGCTTCCCGACGGTGGACGGATCGCCCGAACGCTCAACCGCGTCGGACTGACCGGTGCCGCCGACCGCCGGGTCGGGACGTACTCGCAGGGCATGCGACAGCGCCTGGCCATCGCAGCGGCGCTGCTCAAGCAGCCCGATCTGCTGATCCTCGACGAGCCCACCAACGGGCTCGACCCCGAGGGTCTGCGCATGGTGCGGCGAATCGTGGCCGAGGAGGCCGAGCGCGGGGCAGCCGTACTCGTCTCCAGCCACCAGCTCGACGAGATCCAGCGCATCTGCCATCGCGTGATCATGCTCGCCCAGGGCCGTGTCGTCGCCGCCGGCACCCTCGACGCGCTCGGCTACGACCCGGAAAGCGGTCCGGCCGCCTTCGAGGACTGGTTCTTCGGACTCGTCGGAAACGGGGTGCGCCCGTGAACCGCCTCGTCCGGGCCGAGACCCGGCGGCTGCTGCGGCACCCGCTCGCCCTCACACTCGCCACTCTGTTCGTCTTCGGCTCCCTGTACTGCGCGTGGGTGAGCCAGAGCATGGCCTCCTACAACATCAAGCAGGTGCAGGCCAACCTCGACTTCCTTCCGCATTCGTGCGAATCCCCGCGCAACAGCCCCGATCAGAAGGCCAAGTGCCTCGCCGAAGTGCCCCTGCAGGCCGTCGGGCTGGAGCGGATCCAGGACAGGTTCACCGCCGAAGGAGTCCGTGCCGCGCAGAGCCAGCACCCGGTGGGCTCGCTCCTGTGGACCGTACGTCTGCTGACGTCCATACCCGGGCTCGCGCTGCTCGTCATGGTGGCGGCCTTCTCCGTCGCCGGGGAGTGGAGCCGGGGCAGCATCGTGCCGCTCCTCCTCTACGAGTCCCGCCTCGGGCGGCTGCTCGCCGCCAAAGCCGTCGCCGTCTGGGTGTGGAGCCTGACGCTGCTGTGCGCGTCCGCCGCCGTGACGGCCGCATTCGGCCTGCTCTACGGTCGTGACGCCTATCCGCTGCCGTCCGCAGGGGCTCTCGGGTCCGTACTCGCCAACACCGCTCTCGGTGTACTCGCCGGCGGCGCCGTGCTGGCCGGGGCGGCAGCCGTCGCGGTCGCTCTGGCCGCACTCCTCCGCCAGCCGCTGCGCACCTTCCTCGCGGGGATGCTGCTGCTCGTCCTCGTGGTCCGCACCTCCGCCGCACCGGGGCTGGGCGCCTGGCTTCCCGGCGGCGCCCTGGCCGACCTCGTCGGCTTCGGCGCGGTGGACGGGGTGTGGGACCACTTCTGGATCTCCACCGATCCCTCCACCGCTCCTGTGCTGCTGCGCGTCCTGCCCACCCTGGCTTTCATCGGCCTGCTGTGGCTCGGTCTCGGCCGCCTCAACCGCACCCGGGACCGCGCCTGATGGCCGGTACCCGACGTCGGCCCACGCGCGCGGAAGGGGCCGCCTGGGCCGGTGAGCTGCGGGCCCTGTGGACCGCCCCGGTCTGGGGAGCCACCGCGATGGCGACGGTGGTGACCCTGGCGCTCGTCGTCCGGCTCTGGATGGCGGGCGCCTCGTACGGGGTCCTCGACCCCTCGGTTTCGGCGCTCACCTCGCTCCCGGCGGCGCTGCGGGCGGCGGCCTGGCAATCCGGAACCCTGCTGGGGCTCCTGCTCACGGCGGTCGTCATCGCGACCGGACTCGGCCAGAGCCTGGAAGGCGGCACCTGGGGCGCCCTGCGCCTGTTCGAGAACCGTGTCGGGGTGCTGTGGGCTCGCAGGATCGGCGCGGTCCTCACCCTGTCGCTCGCCGGTCAGGTCGTCACCGGCGTACTGCTGTGGCTGACCACGTCGGCGCTCGCCCGGCTGTCGCCGGTGCGGCCCCGCACGATCCCCTCGGGGTTCGGCGGCGGCACGATCGAAATCGTGCCTCCCCTGCCCGCCGAGTCCGCGACCTGGAGCCAGGCCATGGGCACGATCGCCGGCGCCCTGCTCGTCCAGCTCCTCTTCATCAGCCTGGCCGGACTCGGGGCAGCCCTGCTGCGCAGCGTCATCGGGACGCTCGCGGTCGGAGCGGGCCCCCTGCTGGTGACAGCGCCGCTCGTCATGCTCCCGGTGGCGCCGTTCCTGCCGCACCGCTGGATCGCCGATCTGCTGAACCTGCCCCCCGAGGCCCAGTACGAGCTGTACGTCTGGAACCAGGTCCCGCCCGACCCGTCGCCTCTCGCCGGCGGTCTCGCCCTCGCCGGGCTCGCAGTGCTGGCCGCCGTTGCCGCATGGGCGGCGCTGCGCTCCGAGCGGGCACTGCGTCCCGTCGACTGAAGGACCGGCGGGGCCGGCTCAGGGCTGGGGTTCGAAGTCCCAGTACGGGCGCGACCGTTGTTTGGCCGAGACCGTGTGGACGTGCTGGGCGCCCAGGGTGCGGGTCAGGCCCTTGATGCCCGCGTCCTCGTGTTTGCCCGCCTCCGTGTCCTCGCGTACCGACCGCAGGTCCGCCGCCAGGGCGATCTGTGCGCTCAGCGTCATCGGGTGGTCCGGGCCCAGGACCCGTTCGGCGGTGCGCAGTGTCTCCCGGCTCAGCTCCAGCGCGTCCTCCAGGCGGCCGGTGATGTTGCGGTGCCCGGTGGCGTTGAGGGCGCAGCCCAGCGTCCAGGGGTGCCGGCCGCCGAGGGCGCCGCGCATGCCGACCAGTGCCTGCTCCGCGAGGGAGAGGCCCTCGGCGCGTTCGCCCTGGGCGCGCAGGACCAGGCCGAGGTTGCCGACGGTGCCGATGCTGTACGGGTGGGCGAGGCCGAGCTGTGACTGGTAGCCGCGGACGACGTCCTCGGAGATCCGGCGGGCCTCGCCGATGTCCCCGTACTCCCTGAGGTACGTGGCGTAGTCGGAGGCGACCATCAGGGTCCAGGGGTAGTCCACGCCGAAGACCCGCGTAGCCCGCTCCCAGACGGTCCGCAGCCGCAGGCCCGCGCCTGGGATGTCGCCGGAGCGGCGCAGGCACAGGCCGAGGTTGTGCTCGGCGCGCAGGGTCTGGGGGTGGCCGAGCCCGAGCACCTGGGTGTTGAGCTTGACGCCCTGCTCCTGCCGGGTCTGGGCCTCCCGGTAGCGCCCCATGAGCCGCAGTCCCATGGCGCAGGCGATGCCGGAGGCGAGGGTGGAGATGTGCAGGGGCATCAGGACCCGCTCGCGGCGGCGCAGGGTGTCCAGGTCGAGGTCGTAGGCGTCCTGGTAGCGGCCGAGCAGCCGGTAGGTGGCGGCGAGGTTGTTCTGGGCGTCGAGGGTGATGGAGTCGTCCTCGCCGAGGAGCTCGCGGTAGGTGGCCAGGCAGTGCTCGAAGATCTCGCGGGCCGGTTCGAACTTGGCGATGCACAGCAGGACACCGCCGTAGGCGCTGGTGGCGCGCAGGCTCTCCAGGTCCTGGTCGCCGCGTTCGCCGGTGATGCGGTCGGCGACGGACCGGGTGAGGATCTCGGCGCGGCGGAACAGCCCGAGGTTGCGCAGGGAGTTGCCGTACTGGTAGCTGAGCTCGCGGACCTTGGGGTGGTCCTCGCCGAGCCTGGCCCGCCAGATCTGGTCGGTCTCCTCGCACAGCCGCAGGCAGGAGCGGTACTCCCCGGCGAGGATCAGGTAGCGCAGGCAGTGCAGCAGGAAGTTCTGGATCCGCGGGTTGCTGCTGGTGATGACCCCGGAAGGGGCCAGGTGCGGTACGAGTTCGGCGTAGCGGGGCCAGAGCCGGGAGTCGGAGGGCCGACCGGGGTCGGCGGCGGCGAGGACCTGGCGGACGGCCCGGGCCAGGGGTTCGGCCTCGTTCTCGGAGAGGTCCTCGCGGACGATGCCGTGGACCATGCGGTGCAGTTGTACGGTTTCCAGCCCGCCGCCGCCCTCCTCCACGGGGAGGTCGGAGTACTCCAGCCGTACGACGGAGAACTGGACGAGTTTGTTGAGGGCGGCGTTCCAGCGGATCTGGTCGTTGATGAGGCCGGCGAGCTGTTCGGGTACGTCGTCGGCGGGGAATTCGCGCAGCAGGCGCAGCGGGACCGGGCCGGGTGCGAAGAAGACGAACAGCCGCAGCAGGGCGAGTGCGTCGGGGAAGTTCTCCCGGACGTTGTTGAGGAGTATGGCGAGGGCCGTGGGGAAGGGCAGCGGGTAGTCCTCGGAGAGGGTGACGGCCTCGCGGGAGTCCATGCGGCGCTGGAGCAGGGCCAGGTAGTCGCCGACGGGCAGCGGGGAGTCGGCGAGCCAGCCGGCGGTCTGGTCGAGGGCGAGCGGGTAGTCCTCCAGGGCCTCGGCGAGCTGGTCGGCCTCGTCGGCGGTGAGGCGCAGGGCGCGGCGGCGGATGAAGGTGATGGACTCGGGGCGGGCGTAGAGGGGGACCTCGACGAGGCTGGTGTGCCGGGCGGCCCATTCGCGGTTGCGGGAGGTGATGATGACGTCGCCGGCGCCGCCGGAGGGCAGCAGGTCGATCAGGTCGTCGGGGTTGTCGCAGCCGTCGAAGACCATCAGCCACCGGCTGTACGGGATGCCGCGGCGCAGCGCTTCGAGGACGGCCCGGATCTGCTCGCCGTAGCTGCCGGCGCCGCGTGGGAGGCCGAGGGCGGGGGCGAGGTCGGCGAGGCGTTCGCGCAGGGTGGGGCGGTCCTCGGCGGGGACCCACCACACGACGTCGTACTCGGAGGCGAAGCGGTAGGCGTATTCGGTGGCGACCTGTGTCTTGCCGACGCCGGAGAGGCCGAGGAGGGTGACGGTGGACGCGCCGGGCGGGGCTTCGGCGAGGGCCTGGCGCAGGGTGCCGATGACGTCGTTGCGGCCGGTGAAGCGGGGGTTGCGGCGCGGGACGCGGCCCCAGATCTCGGGCGGGTCGTTGGGGAAGCGGGGGCCGCGGCGGCCGGTCTCGGTGCCGATGCGTTCGGTGGGCAGTTCGAGGCGGCGCAGCACGCGGTATTCGGCCTCGTATGCGTCCAGGCCCCACAGGTCGGTCTTCTCCAGGACGGCGACGGCGCTGGGCAGGGGTGCGTCGGTGAGGCAGACGGCGGCGAACCGGTCCGGGTGGTCGTCGGTGACGGCGCGCAGGGCGGTGTTCCACTCCTGGTCGGTGTGGGTGCCGGCGGAGAAGTAGCGCTCGCTGAGGACGAGGAGGACGCGGCTGCCGGAGCGGGCGAGGTCGTCGAGGGCCTGGGTGAGGCCGGGGCTGTTCTGCGGGTCCCAGCGCTGGAGGGCGACGCGGTGGCCGTGTTCCTCCAGGCGGTGGGCGATCCATACGGCCCAGGGGCGGTTGAAGCCCGCGAAGCTGATGACGAAACGCTGCGGCGCCTGGGCCGGCCGGGGTGCCTGGGGCTGCTGGGGCTGTTGCGGCTGCTGGGGCTGTAGCGCCGATTCGCGGTCCTGCCTGCTACCGGTGGTCATGCGGCCGTCTCCCTGGGCTGCGGGCAGTGGACGGGACTGAAAAGGTACCGCAGCGGACGGTCCGTCAGACCTGTGCGAACGGGGCGAGTTCGGGGTGCGTCTCGCACCAGGCGCGGCGCTCGCGGTCGACGGCCCGGCGGGCGGCGGCGTGCTGGTCGCCGGGGGGCGGGAGCTCGTCCATGGCCCGTTCGGCGGCGGCCATCGCGTCGGTGAACTCCCGACCCGCGGCCGTCAGTCGGCCGTGTGCCCGCAGTACGGGCAGGACGGCGGCGACCTGGGCCCGGGTCCGGGCGTGCTGGGCCCAGGCACCGCGGGCGCCGTAGAGGGCGGCGCGCTGCCAGTACCCGGCCAGGGCCAAGTGGGCGTAGGCGCCGTGCAGGAGCCCTTCAAGGGGGCGGGGATCGCTGCGCCAGGGGGCCCAGTGGCGGGGCACGGCGTCGGCGGTGTGCAGGGTCAGGACGTCGGCGAGGGCGGTCAGTTTGCCGTGCTGGACCTCGTGGACGAGGGTCGCGGCGAGCGCGGGCGGGGCCTGCGCGCGGGCCAGTACGGAGCCGGCGGCCGCGGGGAGGGTGGCGCCGCTGGACCGGGACCCGCCGGCCAGCGGTACGAGCGATCGCAGCAGTTGCGCGGTCTCCTCGGCCCGTACGGTGTCGTAGCGCTCGAGCAGGGTGAGGGCGCCGGACCACTGGGTGTCCCACCGTTTGTGGCCCTTGGGCGTGAGGCGGCGGGCCGGGCGCAGGGGGGCGGGCTGTGCGGGGCCGGGTGCCCGGTAGGGGTCGAGGTCGTCGAGGGCGGTGCGGCCCCCGGGCAGGGCGTGCAGGGGCAGCGTGCCGGGGTCCTCGGGGTCCCAGGACCGCTCGGTGAGGACGAGCGGACCCGGGCGGTCCGGGCGCAGCAGGCCGAGGGTGGGCAGGACGAGGCGCCCGTGCACGGGCCGCAGGGTGTGCGTGAAGGGAATCCCGGCGCGCAGGGCGGCGGCCGCGGCGAGAGCGCCGAGGTGGGCGAGGTCCGCGGGCGGGCCGTAGGGGGCGTGCAGCCGGCGCAGGGTCTCCTCGGCCCAGACTCCGGTGGCCGGGTAGTGCAGTACGTCCCGTACGGCGGCCGGGTCGCGGCGTTCGGCCTCCTCCAGCAGGGCCCAGTGGTCGGCGGTCCGGCCGGACCGGCCGCAGGGCGCGGCGTCGAGGACGGCGCGGAGCAGGACCAGCCGCTTGGAGCGGCGTACGTCGCGCACCAGGCGCGTGCCTTCCGGGGAGGGCTCGGCGGAGGCGAGGGCGCGCAGGGTGTCGGTGGACACCGTGAAGGCGGCGAGGGCGGCGGTCATGAGGCGGCCGCCGGGGGGCGGGCGGCGCGCTGTACGGCGGTGGCGATGTGCCGGATCAGGACCTGGAGGTCGGCGCAGTAGACGGACGGCTGCCGGAAGCCCTCGCCGGCCCGGTAGCGGTGCGGGTAGTGGCCGCCGCCGCACACTTCGACGAGTTCGCAGGAGCGGCATGCGGCGGCGAGCGCGTCCCGGCCGAGCTGGCGGGCCGCGAACCCGGGGTGGTCGAGGAGCTGGTCGAAGCTGTGGGTGTCGAGGGCCATGCCGGTGGTGGCGGCCCCCTCGTACGCGGATTTCAGCGAATCGGCCTGTTCGATGGAGCCGTCGGTCTCGATGACGGCGGTGGCGGCGGGCGCGAGCCCGAGGGTCTCGGTGGTGGCGGGCAGGCCGAGCAGCAGGGCGATGATCTCCTCGAAGAGCCGGATGCGGGTGCGGTGCCGTCCGTCGTGCCACCAGCGCTCGAAGACGGCGAGGAGCCAGTCGGCGTAGGGGGTCCCGGTCCCGCCGGGGCGGGTCCCGCCGGGGCCGGGCGGCGGGGCGCTCCAGTTGGCGAGCGGGAGCAGCAGTCCGACGGTGGGCGGAGCGAAGGCGAGCAGGGACTCGTAGGTCTCCACCGGGTCCTGGTCGAGGTCGATGACGCAGAGCACCCCGGCGTAGCTGTCCGGGTGGCGCGCCAGCAGGCGCAGGCCGCGGGCGGCGGCGCCGAAGCCGGGGCGTCCGGCGTGGTCGACGCGGCGGGAGTTGTGGGCGGGCAGCCCGCCGTCGAGGCTGACACCGACACGGATCCCGGCGGCGGCGAGGGCGGCGAGACGGCCGCGGGTGAGCAGGGTGCCGTTGGTCTGGACGGTGGCGGTGACCCGGGTACGGGGGGCGGTGGCGGCGAGGGCTTCCCGTACGGCTTCGACGGGCGCGGCCAGCGCGGCGGGGGCGGTGAGGAGGGGCTCGCCGCCGTGCAGGACGAGGTCGACGCGGGGCAGGTCGTGGGCGGCGGCATGCTCGGCGATCCGCTGCGCGGCGCGGGTGGCGGTGGCGGGGGCCATGACGACGGGCTGGTCGCGCCAGCCCTGGTCGGCCATCTCGTAGACGTAGCAGTAGGTGCAGGCGAGGTTGCAGCGGCTGCGGGTCTTGAGCACGAACTGCCGGATGGGATGGGGCGGATGCCCGGCCGCCCGCGCGGCGGCGACATCGAGCCGGGTGTGGGGCCAGGGCGCGTGGCGCGCATGCGCGGACGCCCGGCCGGCTTGGCCGTCCGGAGCCCCACCGCCGGCGGGCGGGGCGGGGGTGGTGGGTCCGGGCAGTGGGGAGGCGCTCGTGATCGCTCGCCGCATCGCCGTGCTCCCTCCCCGCACACCGCCGGGGGCGCCCCGGCGGACGGTCCATCCCTGCCCGTCCGCCGAGCCCGGCTAACGGCGGAAAGTGGTCAACTCGGTTGCGGAGCGGTGCCGGGCGCGGTGCGGTATCCCCTGCGGGGGTGCTCGGCGGGGTTGCTTCGCGGGGCTCCGGCCTGATCGTGCTGTCGGGCGGGGTACGGGTGTGGTGCGGTGTCCCCTGCGGGGTTGCTTCGCGGGGCTCCGGCCGGAGCGTGCGGCTGGGCCGGGGTACGGGTGTGGTGCGGGTCGGTCGGGGTGCCGGGCAGGGGTGTCTCCTCGGCTCGGCGCGTGCTGCCCTGGCCCGGCCAGACGGCTCTGGTCGCGCCTCGTCCTGCGGGGACACCCCTCCCCGTCCCCCCTCCAGCAGTACGAGCCGGTGGAGGGGGCGGGGTGCTGTCCCGGCGGAGCCATACCGCGGGGCGGGGTACGGGCGTGTGCGGGTTGGTCGGGGTGCCGGGCAGGGGTGTCTCCTCGGCTCGGCGCGTGCGGCCCTGGCCCGGCCAGACGGCTCTGGTCGCGCCTCGTCCTGCGGGGACACCCCTCCCCGTCCCCCCTCCAGCAGTACGAGCCGGTGGAGGGGGCGGGGTGCTGTCCCGGCGGAGCCATACCGCGGGGCGGGGTACGGGCGTGTGCGGGTTGGTCGGGGTGCCGGGCAGGGGTGTCTCCTCGGCTCGGCGCGTGCTGCTTTGGCCCGGCCAGACGGCTCTGGTCGCGCCTCGTCCTGCGGGGACACCCCTCCCCGTCCCCCCTCCAGCAGCGCGAGCCGGTGGGGCGGGGACACGGCGGAGTGTCCCCGCAGGACGAGGCGGGACCTGGGCCGACTCGGCACGACAAGGCCGCACGCGCCGAGCCGAGGAGACATTCCGCCGGGGCACCGCCCCACCCTGTGCACTCCTGGCCGGCGCAATCCAGCCCCGCCGGCGATTGAGGCGCGGGGTCCGGGGCGGAGCCCCGGCAGCCCCGGCGGAGCCGAGCGCAGCGGTCAGGTCGCGCTGGAGTCGAACGCGTTGAGGACTTCCGCCGGGTGGGTCACGCGTTCGACCAGGCCCTCGATCACCTCGGCCAGTACGGGATGGTCGATCCCGCGCAGGGCGGCCAGGTCGAGCCCGGAGAGGTCCGGCAGTCGCCCCGGGCATCCCGGGGCGGTGGCCGGTGCCACTTCCTGACGTTTCGTCACCATGTGCCGCCGCTCCCCCTGTCGCGTCCCACGCTCCGCTTCCGGACGGTCCACTGCCCTTTCCCTCCGGCCGGCCGGAGGAAACAGCGGCCCGCCCGTCACGGCCCCGCCTCCAGCACCCGTACCCGCGCGCGCAGCCCCTCGGAGCGGCCGTCGGGGTCGGCGCCGATCCGCTTCCAGAGCTGCAGCGCCGAGCGGTACTCCTCCAGGGCGGCCCGGGGTCGCGCGAGCCGTTCCAGCACCTCCCCGCGGGCCTCCTGCACGCGTGCGGCCAGCCGCAGCGCGGTGTCCTCGCGGCCGGGGAGTCCCCGGTGGTCGTCGTCGCGGCCCTCGTGGTCGTCACGGCCCTCGCGGTCCGCCTCCAGCGCTGCCCGCCACGCCAGCCGGTAGGACTCGACCGCCCGGTCAAGGCGGTCCGCGGCCCGCGTGTGGCCGTGGATCTCCTGCTGCACGTCGCCGTGGTCCCGCCAGGCGCGGGCCCGTTCCAGCGGGCCGCGGCTGTTGCGGACGGCCAGTTCCAGCAGGTACTCGGCCTCCCGCAGGTCCACCGCGTCCCTCTCGTACGCGTGCCGCAGCCGCAGCCCGGTGGCCAGCCGCATCAGCCGGTGCGCGGCTCCCGGGTCGGACTGGGGGACCGCCGCCCGGCTCTCGCGCAGGACGCGTACGGCCGCCCCGGTGAAGCGGCGGCCGCCCGCGGCGCGGGCCCGCTCCAGGAGTACGTCGCCCCACTCGGGCAGGAGTTCGCCGAAGGCTTCCCCGTCGCGGGGCACCAGCCGCCGGGCCCGGCCGTACGCCTCGGCCGCCTCCTCCAGCGCCGCCGGGTCGGCGTCGCGCGCGTACCGCTCGCGGTGCACCCGGGCCAGGCACAGCAGGGCGGCCACCCGCAGCTCCGGGTCCCCGCCCGTCTCCTCCAGCGCGGTGGCCAGCTGTCCGGCGGCCTCCTCCAGCCGCGGGGGCAGGTGCCGCAGCGCGTCGGCCAGCTCCACGCGCACCCGGGCACTCCCGGACCCCGTCCCGGCCGGTGGGCCGGCCAGGACCACCGCGAGGCGGGCCGCGGCCTGTTCGGCCAGGGCGGCCCGCTCGGCCGGGTCGGGGGTGCGGGGCAGCAGGGCCAGCAGGACCCGGCCGAGCGCCAGGTGCAGCTCCGGGTGCGGGCGCGGGGACGCCTCGGGGGGCGCCGGGGGGTGTGCCTCGGCGGCCGGCGGCGCGTCCGGCTCGGGGGGCGCCTCGGGGTCCGGGCCGCCGGGCTCCCCGTCCGGTACGGGGTACGGGCCGGGCACGGGGCCCGCCAGGGGTTCGAGGGCCGCGCGGGCCTCGCGCAGCGCGCCCGGGTCCTCACGCAGCCCGCTGAGCCGGATCAGGGTCTCGGCCCGCCGTACCGCGCAGTCCCGCCGCAGTTCCGCTTCGGCCGTGGCGGCGGCATCGGCCGCCGCCGCGAACTCGCGGTCCGCCGCCACGAGCAGGTCGGGGTCCGGGCCGGCGGCGAGCGCCCGCTCGTACAGCACGCGCCCGCGGACCGCCCGCGCCGCGGCGGTCCGCAGCCCGGTCACGGCGCGCTCCGCCTCGGCGAGGAGCTCCGGGTCGCGTTCGGCCGCCCACAGCCGCAGCAGCGCCCCCGCCAGTTCCGTCTCGGCCTCCTCCGGTGGGTCCGCGGGCCCGGCCGGGGCCGTCACGGCCCGCCGCAGGACCGCCACGGCCTCGTGCAGGGCCCGTGCGCCCGCGTCGCCGGCGGCGTCCGCGTCCGCGAGCCGGTCACGGGCGGCGCGCACCGCCCCGGCCCGGCCGAGCAGGGGGGCCGCCGCTGGTTCGCGTACCGGCTGCCCGTCCCGCGGCATCCCGGGCAGGTAGCGCCGTACGACTTTGGCCGAAACCTGTGCGAATGCCTGCGGGAGCCGGTCCTCGGGGGGCCGTTCCCCGTCGTCGGGTTCGGGGGCCGCCGCCGTCGCCGCCGCCACACCGGTCAGCTGTGCGACCGCGAGTGCGGGAAAGTTGCGTACGCCCGCCCCGAAGTGCGCCCGTACGTACTCCGAGCAGTGTTTGAGCACCAGCGCGGCCTCGTCCCGTCCCAGCGGCCCGAGCAGGACGTCCTGCACGCCGGGGACGAAGGCGTACCAGTGCCCCGGGCCCGGTCCGCTGCGTCGGAGCAGCCCGCTGAGCAGGACCTCCGCCAGGTCGGACGGTTCGGAGTCGGGCAGCATCGTGCGCTGCACGAGCCGCATCACCGGCAGTGTCAGCGGCGCCGCCGACAGGTACACGGCCAGTTGTACGGCGCGGGGCGCGGCCGAGGACCGGAACCGTGCCACGAGTTCGCGCGGCGGGCGGACGGCGGGCGGCGGCGGGACGGGCGCGGCGGGGTGGTCGGCCCGTACGCGGCCCACCTCGGCGGCGACCGGCCCGGTGCCGAGACCGGCGACGAGCCGGGCCCACGCCCCGAGGGCGGTGGGGCTCGGTGGCAGCACCGGCACGGCGAGTCCGCCCGTGGACCGCCCGGGCGGCGGCGGCCGGTCCGGCCGGAACCGCAGCTTCTGCCCGGCGCCCTCCAGCCGGGCGAGGGTGCCCCGCTCGGTCGGCAGCCAGCTGCGGCCCCAGAGCCGCTGCGGCAGTGGCTGGACCACCATGCACGGGGTGCATTCGGCCCAGCGGTGCAGCAGCCGCTGCGCCGCCCCTTCGCGCCAGAGCGGCCCGGCGCAGTCGGAGACGACCATGGTCAGGGCGCGGCCCGTCGGGTCGCGCAGCTGGTCCCCGGAGCGCAGCCCCGGGCCCGGGACGGGACCGCGTCCGAGCGCCGCCGAGCCGTCGGGGCGGCGGTGCAGGTAGTGCACCTGGACGTCCCGGAAGGCGCCCAACCGCTCGCAGACGGAGCGCAGTTCCTCGAACATGTCCTGCCAGACGGCCATCGAGGGGGAGGCGTCCATCACGAGCCGCAGGGTCGCCTCGCGCCGGCGGTCCGGGCGGAGCACCGGGATGAGCAGGCCGAGGGTGCGGGCGCTGGCGTCGGCGGTGGCGCTCTCGTCGATCACCATCCGGGTGGGCGGGGCGGGCGGACGGTGCCGCTGGAGGGCGCGCAGGGCGCGCTGGACGTCGAGGATGCGGGGCAGGGCGGCGGCTCCGGGCACGCGTACGGGGACTCCGTATTCCTCGGGCGACTCCGGCGGGATCCCGCTCTCGGCCTCCCCGGTGTGGTGCGCCCCGGGTGCGTAGAGCCGTACCGGGTCCTCGGTGTCCGTCTCGGCCCGTACGGGTTCGGCGGGTTCCGTGGCCAGGTCCTCGGGGTCCGCCGCCGGGCCGGGCTCGTGGGCGTCGGGCAGGGCGGGGCCGGGGCCGCGGATGTGGCCGGCGAGCCACAGGGCGTCGGCGAGTTCCTCGGCGGACGGGTCGAGTCCGGCGGACCGCAGCAGCGCGGCCAGTTCACGGACACCGACCGCGGCGGGCGGCGGGCCGGCGCAGGAGGGCACGGCAGGCACGGCACAGGAGGGCACGGCGGGATCGGGGGCGGCGGGATCGGGCGCGGCGGGTTCGGGCACGGTGCGTCACCTCGGGCGGTCGAGGCGCTGGATGAGCAGGTCCGCGAGGTCCTCCCGGGTCGCCGGGGAGGCGTAGTGGGTGAGGTAGACGGCGTTGAGGAGCTGGTCGGCGGCGACCAGTTCGGACTGGGAACGGCTCAGGAACTCGCGGATGAGGTCTCCGCCGAGGCGGGCGGCCTCTTCGCCGAGGTGGGCGCGGACCATCGTGGCGAGCCGCCGCTCGCCGGGCTGTCCGAGTTTGAGCTGGATGCAGCGTCTCAGCAGGGCGGCGGGGAAGTCCCGTTCCCCGTTGCTGGTCAGGATGATGAAGGGGAACGCCCGGCAGCGGACCCGGCCTCCGTGCACGGTCGCCTTGGTCCCGTCGTCGGTGAGTACCTCGACGTCGGGCTCGGTGTCGGCGACCCGCTCCAGTTCCGGGAGGGCGAACTCGCCTTCCTCCAGGACGTTCAGGAGGTCGTTGGGGAGGTCGATGTCGCTCTTGTCGAGTTCGTCTATGAGGAGCACGCGGGGCCGTGCGGTGGGCAGCAGGGCGGTGCCCAGGGGGCCGAGCCGGATGTATTTGCCGATGCCGGGGACCGCGGCGGGCGTTCCCGGCGCGGCCTCCCTGACCGCCTCTGCCGCCGCCCCGCCCGCCGCAACGCCGCCTGCCGCCGCCCCGCCGGCCGCCGTTCCGCCCGCCGTGAGCTGCACGTCCTGGAGGCGGGCGAGGGCGTCGTAGCGGTAGAGCCCGTCCTGGAGGACGGTCCGGGACACGACCGGCCAGCGCAGGACGCGCCCGAGCTTCAGCTCGTGGGCGACGGAGTGCGCGAGGGTGGACTTCCCCGTTCCGGGGAATCCGGTCACGAGCAGCGGCCGCCGCAGGTACAGGGCCGCGTTGATGGCCTCCAGCTCCTCCGGCTCCGGCCGGTGCAATTCGGCGGCCTGCCGGTGGGCGCCGAGCCGCCGGGCCACATTGCCCTCGGCGGCCGCGGCGGCCGGGCCCGGCTCCACGACGGGCCCGCCGTCGAAGTTCCGCCAGGGCGGCGGGTCGGGCAGGGCGTCGATCCCGTCGTGGGGTTCGCCGACCCCGCGGTAGATGAGCCAGTCGTCGTTCATGCTGCGTCTTCCCTCCCTCGAATCCGGCGGGCCGGGCTCCGTCACAGGTCGCCGTGGAGCGGCTCGACGTCCGGCAGCGGCCGGGCCGGGTCCTCCCACACCAGCCCCGCTCCGGCCGCCCAGTAGGCGTCGGGGTCCGACCCGTACGCCCGCCCCCGCAACGTCTGCAGCCGTACCGGCAGTACGTCCGCCCGGCCGGCGTCGGCCAGTTCCTCCCGCAGCCCGCGGTGGAACGGCGCGCACGACACCCCGGGGTCCGGTGGCGGCCTGCGGGTCACGGCGACCCCGTAGCCGGCGTCCCGTACGGCGTGCAGCGATCCGAGCGTGGGCTCCTGGTCGGCGGCCCGGCAGTGCACGGGGACGGTGGTGTCGGGCAGGCCCGACAGCCATGCGGCGGAGGGTGCGCGCGGCCGGCCGCCGGCGCAGTCGGCCCGTTCGTCCTGGAGCGGTCCCGCCTGCACCCGGGCCCATCGCGCGGCGGACCGGCCGGCCCCGGGGTCCGCCTCGTGGTCCGCGGGGTGGGTGTCCGGCCCGGCCGGGCCGGTGCCCGGACCGTGGTCGCCGCGGCCGCCGGGGTGGCGCAGCACCACCGGCCGCTGCACGCCGAGCGGTACGCCGCCGGCCACCACCCAGTCCTCCACCGCCAGCCCGAACAGCTCCGGGGCCACGGCCACTTCGAGCAGGGCTGCCGCGACGTGGGTGTCGCACCGCCGGAAGGCCTCGGCGAGCGGGGCCCGCAACCGCTCGGGCAGAGCCGCCACGGTGGCCCGTACACCCGAGTCGACGGGGGTCAGCCGGCCGGGGTGGGCCGGGCCCGCCAGGACGGAGACCCGCCAGTCGTAGAGGTGTTCCCAGCCGTGCGCCCAGACCTCCAGCAGGACCGAGGCACCGGGCGGCAGGCCCCCGGCGCGCCGGGCCGGGCCGCCCGCCGTGCGTCCGGCCGAGGCCCGGCGGCGGCGCTCCCGCTCGGCGAGGCCGCGCTCGTGACGCTCACCCAGTTCGCGGCGCAGTGGCCGCCACAGCCGTTCGGCGGTGGCCCGTACCCAGTCCCACAGTTCCTCGTCGGCGCCCGGTGTCGGGGGTTCGCGGTACTCGGCCACGCTGACGTCGGTCGCGTAGCGGAGCATGGCCGCGGCCTCGCCCGTCCCGCCCGGCGGGTCGTGCAGGAGCCCGAGCCCGTCGCGCCAGCTCAGCGGGGCCGGGGGCTGCGGGTCCGGTTCCTCGCCGCGGACGGCCTCGACCAGGGCCCGGACGGCCTCGGAGGAGCTGGGCGGGGGCAGTTCGGCGAGGAGTCCGCACAGGGTGGTGCGCTCCCCCGGGGTGAGCCGGCCGCGGCCGCCGTACGGGTCGTGCTCCTGCGGCGGGAGTTCGCCGTGCAGGTCGGTCCAGGTGCGGCGGTTGTCGAGGTCGCTGAGGTGCTGGTCGTAGTGGTACAGGTCGTGGGCCTGCATGATCCGCCGGTAGAGCCCGGTCTGGCCGCGGGCGGGCATCGGGAGGGTGCGCAGCTGCACGACGGAGACGGCGAGTCCGCCGCCTCCGGTGTGCCGGCGGGCCTTGACGACGCCGACGACCTCCCCGCGGGCGAGGTCCACGACGGGCCCGCCGGACATGCCGGGGTCGATCTCGTCGTCGTCGGCGAGGCGGATGGCGGCGCCGTTCCCGGCGGTGCCGCGCAGCCGGGTGGTGCGGCCGGTGATCTCGGGGGTGCCGAGGTCCTCGGTGCAGCCGAAGTAGGCGACCTCGTCGAAGCGGGGCCGGGAGCGGTCGGTGAGCCAGACGCAGGTGTGCGACACGGGGGCCAGGACCCTGATCAGTGCCAGGTCGGGCAGGTCCCACAGGGCGTGCCGGCCGGGCCGTCGCTCCTCCAGGCGCTCGGGCAGTACGCACTCCACGCGCCCGGTGACGGTGCCGGTGACGGCGCCGGGCGCGCCGGGTCCGCCGTGGCGGGGTCTGCCGGAGTGGAAGGTGATGCCGACCTCGCGGCCTGTCAGACGCACGGCGGCACCCCCTTCGCCGACCACGTGCGCGCACGTCAGGACCCAGCCGGGGGCGATGAAGAAACCGCTCCCCCAGGTGGGACCGGTCCGATGGCTGCCGGGGTTGTCATACCCGCCGGGCGGGGCGTGGACGCGTACCGTCGCCGCTTGGACGAGGGGTTCGAGGAGCTCGAAGGCGCGCGCCGTCCCGGTCGTGCGCCCGTCGGTCATCCGCGCCCCCCGCCCGCTGGTGAGACGTCCAGGCTAGCGTCGGCACAGCGGGCGACGGGAGGTCTCGCGGCCGCCGCGGATTATCCTGGCGGGAAACGTTCCCTGCACGTCGACATCCCTGTCGACGTCCATATCGGCATCCCCATCCACTTCCCCATCACGGCACGGAGCCCGACTTGTACTTCACCGATCGCGGCATCGAGGAGCTGGAGAAGCGGCGCGGCGAGGAGGAGGTCACCTTCGAGTGGCTCGCCGAGCAGCTGCGCACCTTCGTCGACCTGAACCCGGACTTCGAGGTTCCGGTGGAGCGCCTGGCCACCTGGCTGGCCCGGCTGGACGACGAGGACGACGAGGACGAGTAGTGACGAGTGGTTCGGCCGGATCGGTGACGTCCGCCGGGTGCCGGCCGTGAGGTCGTCTGCGGACGACGCGAGAGGGGCCCGTCCGCTGCTGCGGACGGGCCCCTCTGCGCGGGGTGCGAAGGCTCAGGCGGCCTTGGTCTCCCAGAAGATGCGGTCGATCTCGGCGATGAGATCGAGGGCCTTCTGGCCGGTCGCCGGGTCGTTCGACGCCTTGGCGGCCGAGAGGGCCTTCAGGGTGTCGTTGACCAGGGTGTGCAGCTGCGGGTACTTCTCGAAGTGCGGCGGCTTGAAGTAGTCGCTCCACAGCACCGAGACGTGGTGCTTGGCGAGCTCGGCGCGCTGCTCCTTAATGGTGATGGCGCGCGCGCGGAAGTCGGCGTCGTCGTTGGCCTGGTACTTCTCCTGCACGGCCTTGACGGACTCGGCCTCGATGCGGGCCTGGGCAGGGTCGTACACGCCGCACGGCAGGTCGCAGTGGGCGGAGACCTTCGCCTTGGGGGCGAAGAGGCGGGAAAGCATGGAGTTGTCCTCCTCGTGATCGTCTTCTCAAGGGGGGACATTACTCGCTGGAGAACCGGATTTCGCGGGCGCCCCCATGGGCTTAGGACAAAAGTCCAGGGTCACGGCCGGACCGGTGAGCGAATGTACGGGGCCGTGCGGCAGCATGCGGGAGTGACGAGGAGGACACGCATGGTGGAGAGCGCCCGCCCGCGCAAGCGGTTCGAGGTGGTGGAGGTGACGGGTCCGTCGATGGTGCCCACGCTGCTGGACGGCGACCGGCTCGTGGTCCGTTACGGGGCCGCCGTCCGGCCGGGTGCCGTCGTGGTGCTGCGCCACCCGTTCCAGCAGGACCTGCTCGTGGTCAAACGCGCGGTCGAGCGGCGCCCCGGCGGCTCGTGGTGGGTGCTGGGCGACAACCCGTTCAACGAGACCGGCGACAGCACCGTCTACGGGCCGGTGCCCGCCGAGTTGGTGCTGGCGACGGCGGTGCTGCGTTTCAGGCCGCGCGAGGAGGGTCAGCGCTCGCTGAGGGCCCGGTTGTCCTGGGCGGCCTCGTCGCTGCGCGTGCTGCGCGCCGACTCCTCGGCCTCCAGCCGCTTGCGGGCGCGGTAGGCGGCGACGTTCGCCCGGGTGGCGCAGCGGTCGGAGCAGTAGCGCCGGGAGCGGTTGGTGGAGGTGTCGAGGTAGGCGTTGCGGCAGGGCGTGGCCTGGCACAGGCCGAGGCGGTCGGGGCCGTGCTCGGTGAGGTGGAAGGCCAGGCCGAAGGAGGCGATGGCGGCGTAGCCGGCGGAGGCGTTCGAGGGGTGGTCGGCGAGGTGGATGTGCCAGTCGGGGCGTCCGGTCTCGTCGAGGGTCTGGTGGCCGGAGACCTGCGGGCTGACGGGGAACTCCATGAGCAGGGAGTTGAGCAGGTCGACGGCGAGGACGTGGTCGCCGCCGTCGGCGGCCTCGAAGACGGCCCGCAGCCGGCCGCGGACGTTGCGGAAGCGGGTGACGTCGGTGTCCGTGACGCGGCGTGCCATCTGCTGGCTGTCGCCGAACAGGGCGCGGACGGCGTCCACCGAGGTGAGCGCGTCCTTGTTGCGGGCCGGCTCCTCGGTGTTGACCAGGCGCACGGCGAAGTCCGAGTAATGGGCCAGTTCCACTTGTAGTCCTTACGGCTGCGGATTAATGTCTCGTAACAGCTGAGACGTCTTCGAGGGTATTACGTAGGAAGGGGTTCGGGATGGCTGATGCGACGGACACGGCGGACACGACCGGAGCGGGACGGCCCGGCACGGGACGGCCCGGCACGGAGCCGAACGGCGCGGGACGGCGCGGCACCGACTGGCAGGCCTGGCAGGACAGCTGGGACCGCCAGCAGGAGTGGTACATGCCCGACCGCGAGGAGCGGTTCCGGGTGATGCTGGACATGGTCGAGGCGCTGGTGGGACCCACCCCCCGGGTGCTGGATCTCGCATGCGGTACGGGAAGTATTACGGACCGCGTCCTCAAGCGGTTCCCGGGAGCCACCAGCACGGGCGTCGATCTCGACCCCGCGCTGCTGACCATCGCCCGGGGCCACTTCTCCGGGGACGCGCGCGTCTCCTTCGTGACCGCCGACCTCAAGGACCCCGCCTGGCACGCGGCCCTCCCCCACGCCACCTACGACGTCATCCTGACCGCCACCGCCCTGCACTGGCTGCACAGCGAGGAGCTGGCCGTGCTGTACGGACAGCTCGCACCCCTGCTGGTGCCCGGCGGGGCGTTCCTGAACGCCGACCACATGCCCGACCCGGCCACCCCGCGCATCAACGCCGCCGAGCGCGCCCACCGGCACGCCGGCATGGACCGGGCCAGGGCCGCGGGGGCGGTCGACTGGCGCGAGTGGTGGGCCCTGGCCGCCGCCGACCCGGCGCTGGCCGAGCCCACCGCCCGCCGCTTCGAGATCTACGGGGAGCACGCCGACGGCGACACCCCCTCCGCGGCCTGGCACGCCGAAACGCTGCGCGCCGCGGGCTTCGCGGAGGCCCGTACGGTCTGGCGCTCGCCCTCGGACGCCCTGGTCCTAGGTCTGAAGTAGGGAATCCGGAACGGGGGCGCACGACAGGACGCGGCATGACCGAGGGGCGGTACGGATTCCCGTACCGCCCCTCGGTCGTGTCCGCGTGCGGCGCCCGGCGCCGCCGCCTACAGCACCTTGGAAAGGAAGGCCTTCGTCCGGTCGTGCTGGGGGTTGCCCAGCACGTCGCGGGGGTGACCCGACTCGACCACGACGCCGCCGTCCATGAAGACGAGGTTGTCGCCGACCTCGCGGGCGAAGCCCATCTCGTGGGTGACGACGATCATGGTCATGCCCGACTCGGCGAGGTCCCGCATGACGTCCAGGACGTCACCGACCAGCTCGGGGTCGAGGGCCGAGGTGGGCTCGTCGAAGAGCATCAGCTTCGGCTCCATGGCGAGCGCGCGGGCGATCGCCACGCGCTGCTGCTGACCGCCGGAGAGCTGGGAGGGGTAGTTCCCGCCCTTCTCGCCGAGACCCACCCGGTCCAGGAGGCGGATGGCGCGCTCGCGCGCCACCGCCTTGGACTCGCCCTTCACCATGACCGGCGCTTCCATGACGTTCTCTATGGCCGTCATGTGCGGGAACAGGTTGAAGCGCTGGAAGACCATGCCGATGTCCCGGCGCTGCGCCGCGACCTCGCTGTCCTTCAGCTCGTAGAGCTTGTCGCCCTTCTGGCGGTAGCCGACGAGGTCCCCGTCGACGTAGAGCCGTCCGGCGTTGATCTGCTCCAGGTGGTTGATGCACCGCAGGAAGGTCGACTTGCCGGAGCCGGACGGGCCGACCAGGCAGAACACCTCACGCGGGGCGACCTCCAGGTCGATGCCCTTGAGGATGTGCGCCGCGCCGTAGGACTTGTGGACGCCCTCGGCCTTCACCATGGCAGTCATCAGGCCACCGCCTTGCTGTTCGAGAAGCTGGACAGCTTCGCCTTGATCTTCTGCAGCGGCGTGGGCGGCAGGGTGCGGAGCGCGCCACGGGCGTAACGGCGCTCCAGGTAGTACTGGCCGACGCTGAACACGCTGGTCAGCGCGAGGTACCAGATCGAGGCGACGAAGAACATCTCCATGACCGCGAACGAGGTGGAGGCGATGTCCTGCGCGGCGCGCAGCAGGTCGAAGTACTGCACGGCGACGACGAGCGACGACGTCTTGAGCATGTTGATGAACTCGTTGCCCGTCGGAGGCACGATCACCCGCATGGCCTGCGGCAGGACGACACGGCGCATGGTCTGCGTCCGGGTCATGCCCAGCGCGTGCGAGGCCTCGGTCTGGCCCTCGTCGACGGACTGGATGCCGGCGCGGACGATCTCCGCCATGTACGCGCCCTCGTTGAGGCCGAGGCCCAGCAGGGCGGCCAGGAACGGCGTCATGACCTGGGTCATCTCGTCCTTGTAGAACCCGAGGTTCAGGATCGGGAAGATCAGGGCGAGGTTGAACCAGATGAGGAGCTGCACGTACACCGGGGTGCCGCGGAAGAGCCAGATGTAGAACCAGGCGATGGTGCTGGTCACCGGGTTCTTGGACAGGCGCATGACGGCGAAGAGGACGCCGAGCGCCAGGCCCAGGGCCATCGCGGTGACGCTGATCCAGATCGTGTTGACGACGCCTCGCAGGATCGAGGGGTCGAACAGCTTCTCCGGCACGGTCGCCCAGCGGACGTTGCCCTGGGAGAAGGCGATGATGAGCGCCACGACCAGGCCGATGACGACCACGGCGCTGATCCAGCGGCCGTAGTGGCGGACCGGGATGGCACGGATCGCCTCGGGGGGGAGGGCCCCGGCCGGCGGGGTGTCCGCCGGGCCCGGGCCCTTGTCGAGCTTGTCAGTCACAGTGACTGCCCTTCAGTGTGCTGCGGTGGTACGCGGAGGTCAGGAACCGGCGTTGATCTTGGCCTCGGTGACGGCGCCGGAGCCGGCGTTCCACTTGTCCAGGGCGGCCTTGTAGGTGCCGTCCTTGATGATCGCGTCCAGGGCTTCCTTGAGCGCGTCGCGCAGCTCGGTGTTCTTCTTGTCCACCGCGATGCCGAAGAGGCCGGCGTCGGTCGGGTTGGCGATGGCCTCGAAGTCGTTGCCGCCGCCGGCGGTCTGCGCGATGTACGCGGCGACCGGGGAGTCGTTCAGGTCCGCGGCGGCGCCGCCCGCCTTCACGCGGGTCTGGGCCTCGGCGTCGGTCGGGAAGGACTCGACCTTGAGCTCGCCCTTGCCGTCCGTCTTGCACTTCTCGGCCTGGGTCTTGGCGGACTCCTCGTACGTGGTGCCGCGCTGGACGGCGACCGTCTTGCCGCACAGGTCGTCGAGGGTCTTGATGCCCTGCGGGTTGCCCTTCTTGACCAGGATGCCGGTCGAGGCGGAGAAGTAGTCGACGAAGTCGACACCCGCACCGGTCTTGGCGCCCTTGTCGTCCAGGCCCTCCTGGCGGGCCTTGGTGTCGGTGAGGGAGGACATGACCAGGTCGCTGCGGCCGGTCTGCATGCTGCCGATCAGCGTGTCGAAGGTGCCCGACTCGAACTTGAACTGGACGCCGAGCTGCTTGCTCAGGGCCGCCGCGATGTCGGGGTCGACACCGACGATCTTGCCACCCTCGGTGAACTCCATCGGCGCGTAGGTCGCGTCGGTGCCGACCTTGATGACACCGGCGTCCTGGATCTTCTTCGGGAGCTTCGAGAAGAGCGGCGCGCTGCTGTTGTTCGCCGCACCCGACGGGGTGGAGGACGCCTTGTCGGTCTGGTCCCCACAGCCGGTGAGGATCAGGGCGCCGGCGACCGCGATCGCGCCGACCGCGGCGATCCGGGACCGGGCGGCGGTCGTACGACGGGTGGTGCTAGCGGTCATGGCTTCGTTCCTCCGGCAGGGGTGGAAAAGCATCGAAAAACGGTCGGACACGCACCATCGAGTGTCGCGACCTTGTGTGATTACGGCATCTTGCCATTCGGACTGAGACATTCAGGCTGCCCGTCAGGTCAAAATCGCATAACGGGCGACCCGGGTAGGCCAACAGGACTGCGGGCAAGGGGGTTCGGCACCGCAGATACTGCTGTGACCAGGCCTTTTGGGCGCAGTTTCTCCGGGGCGTCTCGCCCACCGGACGGCAAGGTTTGGACTTTTCGCCAAAAGGCGGGCAGGTGACCTACGGTTGAGCCGGAATCGACTCGTCTGAGCGAGTGTTCTTCGGGTAGAACAGATCCTTACACCCCTCATCCGGGGCTCAGGGCGCGCGTGCGGCGCGCCCGCGCGTACGAACCTCCCCTTCGCGGAGACGGGCCAACCGTCGATGCGGAGTACGGACGCGGTGCCCGCCCACCCCTTAACCAGGAGTGGCCACCCTCAACGAACATAAGGAATTAAGGGGTCACACGAAGTGGCAGCGGAGATCGTCAACCCTCGCAGCGACAGTGCGACGGACAACAACCCCGACGCGGTGTTCGCACTGCACCGGGGCGGCAAGATGGCCATCCAGGCCACGGTTCCGGTCAACGACAAGGACGACCTGTCCCTGGCGTACACCCCGGGCGTGGCGAAGGTGTGCACCGCCATCGCCGAGGAGCCGGAGCTGGTCAACGAGTACACCTGGAAGTCCAACGTGGTCGCCGTCGTCACCGACGGTACGGCCGTGCTCGGCCTCGGTGACATCGGCCCGGAAGCCTCCCTCCCCGTGATGGAGGGCAAGGCCATCCTCTTCAAGCAGTTCGGTGGTGTGGACGCGGTCCCGATCGCGCTCGCCACCAAGGACACGGACGAGATCGTCGAGACGGTCATCCGTCTCGCGCCGTCCTTCGGCGGGGTCAACCTGGAGGACATCTCCGCCCCCCGCTGCTTCGAGATCGAGCGGCGCCTCCAGGAGGCGCTGGACATCCCGATCTTCCACGACGACCAGCACGGCACGGCCATCGTGACGCTGGCCGCGCTGCGCAACGCCGCCAAGCTCACCGGTCGCACCCTCGGCGACCTGCGCGCCGTCATCGCGGGCGCGGGCGCGGCGGGCATCGCCATCGCCAAGATCCTGGTGGACGCCGGCATCGGCGACGTCTGCGTCACGGACCGCAAGGGCGTCGTCTCCGCGGACCGCTCCGACCTGACGGACGTCAAGGCGGAGATCGCGGGCCTGACCAACAAGACGGGCCAGACCGGCTCGCTGGAGCAGGCCCTGGCCGGCGCGGACGTGTTCATCGGCGTCTCCGGCGGCTCCGTCGCCGAGGAGGCGGTGGCCACGATGGCGAAGGACGCGTTCGTCTTCGCCATGGCCAACCCGAACCCGGAGGTCCACCCGGACGTCGCGCACAAGTACGCGGCGGTCGTGGCCACGGGCCGTTCGGACTTCCCGAACCAGATCAACAACGTGCTCGCGTTCCCGGGCATCTTCGCGGGCGCCTTCAAGGTGCGCGCCACCCGGATCACCGAGGGCATGAAGATCGCCGCCGCCGACGCCATCGCCGGTGTCGTGGGTGACGAGCTCGCCGCCGACTACGTGATCCCGTCGCCGTTCGACGCGCGCGTCGCGGAGGCCGTCGCCGCGGCCGTCGCCGCCGCCGCGAAGGCGGACGGCGTGGCCCGCCTGGTCTGACCGGCACCGAGCGGTACGCGAAGAGGCCCGACCGGATCCCTCCGGCCGGGCCTCTTCGCGCGTACGCGGGCCGCTCGCACGGTGCCGCCCCGGCGGCCTGCCGGGGGAACGGCGCGGCGCTCGCGCGGGTGCCGCCCCGGCGGGCCGTGCCGGGTGTATGCGGGCCGCGAACGAGGCCCGTCCGCCGCCGTCCGCCGTCGTCCGCCGCCCCCCGGGCGGGGCGGGTGCGACGAAGGCCTCACCCCCGCGGTCGCGGGAGGTCTGGAACCAGGCCCCTACCCAGCGGTAGCGTCGCGGCATGTTCGCTGCCTACGCCGCCCGAATCGACCGTGACCAGCCGCTGAACGGCCTTGTGCTGGGCGATCGCCCCGCCCCGCAGGCCCGGCCCGGCTGGGTGACCGTGAACGTCAAGGCCGCCTCCCTCAACCACCACGACCTGTGGTCGCTGCGCGGGGTCGGCCTCGGGGAGGAGAGCCTCCCCATGATCCTCGGCTGCGACGCGGCCGGGATCGACCAGGACGGCAACGAGGTCGTCCTGCACTCCGTGATCGGCCAGAGCGGCCACGGGGTCGGCCCGGACGAGCCCCGCTCGATCCTGACCGAGCGCTACCAGGGCACCTTCGCCGAGCAGGTGACCGTCCCCGCCTGGAACGTGCTGCGCAAGCCCGCCGAGCTGTCCTTCGAGGAGGCCGCCTGCCTTCCGACGGCCTGGCTGACCGCCTACCGGATGCTCTTCACCAACGCCGGGGTCCGCCCCGGGGACTCCGTCCTGGTCCAGGGCGCCGGCGGCGGTGTCGCGACCGCCGCGATCGCCCTCGGCAAGGCGGCCGGCCTGCGGGTCTACGCCACCAGCCGGGACGAGGCCAAGCGCAAGCGGGCCGTGGAGCTCGGCGCGGTGGAGGCGTTCGAGCCGGGCGCGCGGCTGCCGCAGCGGGTGGACGCGGTGATCGAGACCGTGGGTGCGGCCACCTGGTCCCACTCGGTGAAGTCACTGCGCCCCGGCGGCACCCTGGTGATCTCCGGCGCCACGAGCGGTGACCGGCCGACGCACGCCGAGCTGACCCGGATCTTCTTCCTGGAGCTGAAGGTCGTCGGTTCGACCATGGGCTCGAAGGACGAGCTGGAGGACCTCCTCGCCTTCTGCGCCACGACGGGGCTGCGACCGGTCATCGACGAGGTGCTGCCGCTGGACCGGGCGCGCGAGGGGTTCGAGAAGCTCGCGGCGGGCGACCTCTTCGGAAAGATCGTCCTGAAGCCGTGACGGCCTGACGTCCTGGCGCACCGATTCATTTGGATGTCAACCAGGGTTGACGACCCTCCCGCGTCAACCTACATTGACATGCATGACCGAAGCCACTGATCTGGCCGAGCGGGCCGGCGACCGTGACCCGCGCGTGGGCCTGCGTGCCGTGGCGGCACTCCGGAGACTGCTGGAGCAGCTGGAGGCCGTACAGGTACGCAGCGCCCGCGCGCAGGGGTGGTCCTGGCAGGAGATCGCGGCCGAGCTGGGCGTGAGCCGGCAGGCCGTCCACAAGAAGTACGGGAGGCTCTGATGTTCGAACGCTTCACCCGTGACGCCCGGTCGACCGTCGTCGGGGCGGTGGCCGAGGCCAGGCAGGCCCGGGCCGCCACCGTCACCGAGGAACACCTGCTGCTGTCCCTGCTGGCCCTGGGCGCCCTGGACCCCTTCGGGGTGGACCGCGAGGCGGTGGCCGCCGACCTCGCGGCGGCCCGCCGCCGGGGCGGTATGTCGCGGGCGGACGAGGAGGCGCTGGCCGGGCTGGGCATCGACCTCGGCGAGATCGTCTCGCGGATCGAGGAGGCCCACGGCGAAGGCGTCCTCGCGGCGCCCGCGCCGCGCCGCCGGACCCTGGGCGGCTCGCTCCGCTCGGCGCTCGGCCGGGACGAGCCGGACGGCCGTGGCGGCAGCCGCCACGTCCCCTTCACGCAGGGCTCGAAGAAGGTCCTAGAGCAGTCGCTGCGGATCGCCCTGGGCCGCAAGGACAAGCACATCGGCACCCTGCACCTGCTGCTGGCCCTGCTCTCCCGCCCCGGCACGGTCGCCGAGGTCCTGACGGACCACGGCATCACCTACGCGACGGCGGAGGCCCACGGCTGACGAACCGCTCCCGCGACGGGTCGCAGGTCAGCGGTGCGCCGCCGGACCGCCGCCGCAGGGGGGCGGGGGCGGGGTGGCGCAGGGGCGGGGTGCCGTCGGCCCCGCGCTCCCGCAGGCTGGCCGGGTGCCGCCAGGTCCGCGCTCCGTCGGGATGGGCGAGGTGTCGCCGGGCGGCCGCTCCCGCAGCGGGGGGGGGCAGGGGCGGGGTGCCGACGGCCCCGCGCTCCCGCAGGCTGGCCGGGTGCCGCCGGGCCCGCGCTCCGTCGGGGTGGGCGAGGTGTCGCCGGGCGGCGGGTGAAAGCGCGGGCGGGGCCGGGCGCGCGCCGGGGTATCTCCTCGGGCGCCGAACCCTGGCGGGCTGAGTGGAAAGTCGGGCGGCACCCGTTCGGCGCCCTGCGGGGACACCCCGGCCCACACCCGACCAACCCGGACCAGCCGCCGCCCGTCTCTTTCGGCCCACCGGCCAACCCGTCGGCCGGCCCGTCCGGCTGGGCACTGTCCAGCCCTCCCGGGCACCATTCCGCCCAGCCCTGCACCATCCAGCCCCCGGCCCGCATTCCGCCCGGCTGGGCACCATCCAGCCCCGCCGCACCATGCAGCCCCGCCGGCGTTTGAGGCGCGGGGTACGGGGCGGAGCCCCGCTCTTTCAGTCCCGCCGGGCGTCATCCTGCCCAGCCACTCACCAACTGGCCCCACCCGCACCATCCAGCCTCGCCGCACCATGCAGCCCCGCCGGCGTTTGAGGCGCGGGGTGCGAGGCGGAGCCCCGCTTCTTCAGCCCCGCCGGGCGCACCATTCCGCCCGGCTGGGCACCATCCAGCCCCGCCGCACCATCCAGCCCCGCCGGCGTTTGAGGCGCGGGGTACGGGGCGGAGCCCCGCTCCTTCAGCCCCGCCGGGCGCACCATTCCGCCCTGCTGGGCACCATCCGGCCCCGCCGCACCATCCAGCCCCGCCGGCGGAGGCGCGGGGTACGGGGCGGGGCCTCGGCGGTGGGCTACGGCCTGGGGGTGAACGTGGTGGCCAGCCGGGCGGCGGCGGCCGCGAGGTGGTCGCGGGCCTCGGCCACCTGGGCCGCGGACACCCCGCGGTCCCGCGCCGCGTCCCGTACCTCGTCGCGGAAGCGGTCCAGCAGCCGGTCCAGGTCTCGGGCCGGGTCACCGGTCGGCGCCAGGTCCGCGGCCCAGCCAGGAGCGGCATCGGCAGCCGCGCCGGCCGGCGTCGCAGCCGTTCCGCCCAGCCAGGCGCCGGCCAGGCTGCCCAGGACGCCGCCGGATCTGGCGAACTGCTCCTGGAGCTGGCCCGCGATCCGCTGGACCTCCTCGCGCGCCCGGTCCTGGGCCTCCTTGGCCTGGCGGCGGGCCGCCTGCGCCTCCTCGCGGGCCCGGCGGCTCTCGTCCTTGGCCCGGCGGGCCTGCTCCTTCCACTCCTGCCGGGCCTTGCGCAGTTCCTCCTTGGCCGCCTTCCAGGAGTCCTCCTCGCCCACCTGGGCCGCCGACGCGGTGGCGGCCGCCCGCATCTCGCGCCGCAGGTCACCCGCCGCTCCCCGGACGTCGCTGCGGATCTCGGCGGCCAGTTCGGTGACGGAGTCGCGGATCTCCAGCTCCAGGTCGGCCAGTTCGCCGCTGCGGTCGGCGAGTTCGGCGCGGCCCGCCTCGGTGATGGAGTACACCTTGCGCCCGCCTTCGGTCGCGTACGTGACCAGGCCCTCCGCCTCCAGCTTGGACAGGCGCGGGTAGACCGTGCCGGCCGAGGGGGCGTACAGGCCCTGGAAGCGCTCCTCCAGCAGGCGGATCACCTCGTACCCGTGGCGCGGGGCCTCGTCCAGCAGCTTGAGGAGGTAGAGGCGGAGGCGGCCGTGGGCGAAGACGGGCGGCATGTCAGAGCACCTTCTTGTCGAGCGCGAGCGGAGCGGCGGCGGCGGCGTCGGCGTCCGCCTGCGGGCGGCGCAGCAGCGCGATGGCGCCGGAGACCGTGGTGGCCCGCAGGGTGCCGGCGCCCGAGCCGAGCGTGCCGGTGATCCGCTTGGCGCCGAGCCGGCCGGAGACCCGCAGGTCCTCGAAGGCGTTGGAGACGCCGCCGGTGGCGGTGTTGGCCTCGACGCGGGCGTCGGCGGGGTGCGGGAGGCGGATCGCGACCTGGCCGGAGACGGAGTTCAGGGCGATGTCCACGGGCCGCTCGGCGGCCGGGCCGGGGTCCAGGTCGATCAGCATGTCGCCGCTGACCGAGTCGGCGCGCACGTTCACGCCCGCGCCGTCGACGACGGTCAGGCCGCCGGAGACCGAGTGGAAGCCGAAGTCGCCGGTGACGGACTGCGCCTCGACGCTGCCGGAGACGGTGTGCGCCTTGACCCGGCCGGAGAGCCCGACCAGCGTGGCGTCGCCGGAGACCCCCTTGACGTCGGTGGCGGCCGAGATGCCGGAGACGAAGGCGGTGGCGTCGACGGTGGCCACGTGGACCCGGGTGGCGGCGGGCACGGTGAGGGTGACGGCCGCGCGGCGCTCCCACGCCTTGCGGCCGGAGGAGGATGCGGACCAGGCCTTCCACGGCTTGTCCTCGAACCACTCCTTGAGGCCCTGGGAGCCGTTCCAGGGCAGGTCCTCGTAGGAGACGGTGAGGACGCCGTCCTCCTGTACGACGTACAGGGGCGGGCCGTCGACCTCGGTCACCTCCAGGCGGGCCGGGCCCTCCTCGGCTGCGACCACGTTGACGGTGCCGCTGACGACGCGCACGCGGAGCTCGGTGACTGGCTCCTCGAAGGTGAGCTTCTGCGGCTCGGCGAAGTGCCACGTCGACCGCGACGGCTGGGACGACTGCTCTGACATGGTGCTGATCCTCCTCGTGCGTTCACGGACGGAGCTCGACGCACGCAACATATCGCGTCTTGTGAAGAACACGATATATCGCGGTCGGGTGAAGTCAAGCAGGGTGTCGCAATCCGCCATTTGGGGGTGATTTGCCTTAGCGTGTGAGCATGTCAATTTCCAGAACCCCGACCGGCGGACTGCTGCTCTGCCGTATCGAACCCGTCGCGGCGCGCTCCCCCGCGCACCTGCTGCGCGTACGCCTGCTGCTCGCCCCGGCCGGCGCGTGGACCGTGCTCGTCCCCGAGGACAAGCCGTGGCTGGAGGGCGGCAGCGCGGCCGAGGTGTTCACCGCCTGGGGAACGGCGCTCGCCACCGGCACCAACTGGCCGGTGCTCGGCCTGTGGTGGGAGGGCGGCCGCGCCGGGTTCGCGCTGGCCGGCGGCTTCCGGCGGACCGTCGCCCAGGAGTGGGACGCGTCCGGACGGGCGGCGGGCGAGCCCGGTGCGATGCGGACCCTGGCCGCCAGGCTCGGGCTGGATCCGGTAATCGACCTGGAGGAGCTGGAGCGGCTCACCCGCCCCGACGCCGCGCCGGGCGTCGACGGCGCTGACCGGCTGCGCGGGCTGACCGCGCTGCTGACGCGCGCCGGTCTGGCCCTGCCACCCGGTCTGACGCCGGGTGAACCGGCCGACCGGCTGCGGGGCGCGGCCCGGGTCGCGCCGGACGTCGAGACGGTGGAGTGGGCGGGCTGGCGCGACGCCGTGCGTGCCGAATGCGACGCGGTGGACGCGGGCCCGCTGGGCCCGTGGGTCCGGGGCCCGAAGGCCCGGCTGCTGGGCGCGGCCCAGATCGCGGCGGGGGCTCCGCTCCTGGTGTGGGCGGCCCGGCGCCGCAGCCCCGCGTGGGCCGCGGCGGGCTCCCTGCTCCTGGCCCAGGGAGCGCTCTCACTGGCCTACGACCGGGCCCGCGCGCGGGTTTAGGGAGCCTTCAAGCGGCCTCCAGCAGGGGGCTGGCGTGGTGGTGCAGCCACGCCCGGTACGGGGGCGTGCGCAGGGCGGCCTCGCGGTAGGCCGCGCGGAGGTCCTCGTAGACCTCGGCGTGCGCGCCCGGGCGGGTCGCCAGCAGCAGCCGTACGGCCAGGGGGTCCCCGCACAGCGGCCGGATCGCCATGTCCTCGCGCGGCCCCGAGGTCGGCTGGCAGGGCGCGACCGCCTCACCGGAGATGATCAGCGAGGTCGCCGTGTGGTAGTCGGTGTGCAGGACCGGCGGGTCGAGCCCGGCCCCGGCGAAGACCCGGCGCAGGCCGTCCCATTCGCCGTCGACCGAGGGGTCCACCGCCCAGCGGTCGGCGGCCAGGTCCCCTAAGGAGACGATCTCCTGCCGCGCGGCGGGGTGGTCCCTCGGCATGGAGACGAACTGCGGCTCGCGTTCCATCAGCACGTGCGTCTGGAGCCCTTCGGGCACCCGCAGCGGGCTGCCCTCCACCTCGTGCACGAACGCCACGTCCAGCTGCCCCGCCGCCACCATCCTGAGCAGCGCGTTCGCGGAGACGTCCACCAGGAGGGAGGTCTCGGTGTCGGGCAGCCTCCGGTGGAGGCGCCGCAGCCATCCGGGCAGCGCCCGGCTGGCCGTCGAGCCGATGCGCAGCCGGGGGCCGTGGGCCTGTGCGCGGGCCTCCGCGACCAGCGCGGCCATCTCGGCGAGGAGGGGGCGGGCCCGGCCGAGGACGGTGCGGCCGAAAGGAGTGGGCCGGCAGCCGGTGCGCTCGCGCAGGAACAGCTCGCCGTCCAGGGCCCGTTCGATGCGGCGTAACTGCGTCGTCAACGAGGGCTGGCTCACGCCGAGTTGCCGGGCGGCCTTGTGCAGGCTGCCGGCGTCGGCGATGGCGCACAGCGCGCGCAGGTGCCTGACCTCAAGCTCCATGCCCCGAGGGTAGGCCGGGCCCGTGGGACCGCACCAGTCACCGATAGCCCCCCGAATCCCGCCATTCTCACGCTAGTTGGGCTGTCGAAATCTCCGCGATAGGCCGGTGCTATCGGCCAGTGACATCATCCGCCGACCCGTTCCGCTCCCGCAGACTCCGGTACCGAACGACCCACCCCCCACCGCACCGGACGAGTAGGAGCTCCCCCACATGCGCCACTCCCGTAAGGCCCTGCTGGCGACCGCCGTCGGCATCGGTCTCGCCGCCACCCTCGGCGCCGTCCCCACCGCCGCCGCCGCGCCCGCCCCCGCCGGCAATGCCGCGAGCTACGCGGCGTACGAGCGTTCGCCGGAGAACCAGGCCGCCAACCGGGCCTTCTTCGAGGCCGTGCAGCGCTCGGTCGCCGAGCAGCGTGCCGCGAACCCGGGCGCCCTGGCCGTCACCGTCACGTACAACACCCGCAACGCGCCCAGCTTCCGTACCCAGATAGCCCGCTCCACGCAGATCTGGAACAGCTCGGTGACCAACGTCAAGCTTCAGGAGGTGTCCTCCGGCGGGAACTTCTCCTACCGCGAGGGCAATGACTCACGCGGCTCGTACGCGAGCACGGACGGGCACGGACGGGGCTACATCTTCCTCGACTACCGGCAGAACCAGCAGTACAACTCCACCCGGGTGACCTCGCACGAGACCGGCCACGTGCTGGGTCTGCCGGACCACTACTCGGGCCCGTGCAGCGAGCTGATGTCGGGCGGCGGCCCGGGCACCTCGTGCCAGAACGCCACCCCGAACTCCACCGAGCGGGCGCGCGTGAACCAGCTGTGGGCCAACGGCTTCGCCTCGGGCCTGGGCGCGAAGGAGCTGGCCCCCGCGGGCTGAGTCACCGCTCCCCGGGCTCCACGTAGTCCGTGCAGTCGGGGTTCCGGCAGGGGCCCCGGCTCCACACGGGGATGAAGACCCCGAGGGACTTGCGCCGCCTGACCACCGTGTCGACGTGGAGCCCGCAGGTCGGGCACGTCCGCTGTTCGTGCCCGGCCTGCGGGGCCACCCGCTCGTGCGCGTGCTGCTGTTCACCGGCCATACCTCCACGGTAGGCCGGTTTCCGGGTGTCCGTCGGGTCAGCGCCGGCGGCGGTAGGTGCTGACGATCTGGCCGCCGCCGAGGGTGGTGACCCCGGTGAGCTCCAGGGGTCGCACACCGAAGCCGGCCCGCGACATCGGCATCCCGGTGCCGGCGAAGACGGGATAGGTCTTGACGACGAACTCGTCGATCTCGTCGATCAGCTGGGTGGCGAGGTCCGCGCCGCCGCACAGCCAGATACCGAGCCCGTCGCGGGCCTTGAGCTCGCGGACGCGGGCGGGGAGGTCGCCGCTGATCAGCCGCACCTGCGGGTCGGGCGGGGTGGTGAGGGAGCGCGAGACGACGTACTGCTCGGGCAGGTGGCCGTAGGGGCTGGTCATGCCCGCCTTGAGGCCCGGCTCGTAGGTGGCCCGGCCCATGAGGACCGCGTCGAAGCGCTTCGGCGGGGCGTCGGCGATCCCCAGCTGCGCGCGCCCCTGGGCCGCGATGGTCTCCGGGTACTCGGCCTTGAGGTGCTCGACGAATTCGGCGTCGAGGTGGCTGTAGAAGAAGTCGCCGTCGCCGTCCGGGGCACCGATGAACCCGTCGACGGTGGTGGCGATGAAGTACGTGAGCTTGCGCAAGCGATTCTCTTCCGTCGGACAGTGCCTCCGCACCGGGGCACGGCGAGTAAAGTACTTCAGGTGAAGTGGTTACGCAAGCTCCCGCCCCTCGGCGCCGTCAGCCCCTGGGCTTGCGCCACATCGGCCACATCAGCGGCCCTTCCGGCAGTCGCACCGCCTCGCCGGTGAACTCCCAGCCGAGCCGCTCGTACAGGCCCCTGCTGCGCTCGCTGCTCGCCTCCAGGTACGCCGGTACGCCTTCGCGGTCGCAGCGCTCCAGCACCGGCCGCATCAGCTCGGTGCCCAGCCCCTCCCCCTGCCGGCCCGGGGCGACGGCGATCATCAGCAGGTACTCGTGCTCCTCCGCGGTGGGGTGCACCGCGCCCGTCAGCCGGCCCACCAGCTCGCACCGCTCGTTGTCCGGGTCGGCCACCGCCCGCATCTTCGCCGGGATCTCGTCCTCGCCCTCCGGCTCGCCCGCCGGGATCCGCAACCACAGGGCGGCCGCCGAGCCGTCCACCGCGTAGTCGATCCGGCCCTCGGCCAGCGCGACGTCCACGAAGACGCCCAGGAACCGTCCGTGCACGGCGGCCCGGTGCTCCGGGTCCGGGAAGACCCAGCTGCTCACCGGGTCGGTGCGGAAGGCCTCGTCGAGCAGCCGCGCCACCGCGTCCCGGTCCGACTGATCCGCCTGACGTATCTCCAGCGCCACTGGTCACACCCTTCGCTCTACGGTCAACAACCGTCAGCGATCCTAGAGTTGGCGCACCCGTGCGGTAAGGCCCGTTCCGGCACCCTGCGGTGCCGGAACGGGCCGCCCCCCGGTCACGCCGGACGCCCGCTCACCTCGTGCGGCGCGTCACGAACTCCGCCAGTGCCAGCAGCCCGCCCGCCGCCCCGAGGTCCGGAACGGCCCGGGACAGCTGCTGGACCGCCCGGCCCATCCGGTCCGCGGCCTGGGCCTGCGCCCAGTCGCGCCCGCCGGCCCGCTCCACCGCGTCGGCCGCCCTGCGGACGTCGTCCCCGGTCATGGATCCCGCGTAGAGGGCGGCCAGCTCCTCGCCCGCCCGGGTCCCCGAGGTGAGGGCGGCCACGACCGGCAGGGACTTCTTGCGGGCGATCAGGTCGGCCCCGGCGGGCTTGCCGGTGTGCGTCGGGTCCCCCCAGATGCCGATCAGGTCGTCGATCAGCTGGAAGGCCAGGCCCGCCTCCCGGCCGAAGGCGTCCATGGCGTCCACCTCGTCCGGTCCGGCCCCCGCGTACAGCGCGCCCAGCGCGCACGCGCAGCCCAGCAGGGCCCCCGTCTTGGCCGTCGCCATGGTCAGGCACTCTTCGAGCGCGACGTCCGGGCGCCGCTCGAAGGCGCAGTCGGCCTGCTGTCCCGCGCACAGCTCGACGAGGCAGGCCGAGAGCCGGGACGAGGCCGCCGCGGCGGCGGGGTGCGGATCGTCCGCGAGCAGCCGCTGGGCGAGCGCCATCATGGCGTCGCCGGTGATGATCGCGTCCGGCGTCCCGAACACCGTCCAGGCCGTGGCGCGGCCGCGGCGGCGGACGTCCTCGTCGATGACGTCGTCGTGCAGCAGCGTGAAGTTGTGCGCCAGCTCCACCGCGACCGCGGCCCGTACGGCCTGGTCGACCGGACCTCCGACCCTACCGCGGCCCGGGCCCTGCAGGGCCTGGGCCGCGGCCAGCACCAGGGCCGGCCGGATGGCCTTGCCGGGGCTGCCCTCGGCCGGGGTGCCGTCCGCGTCCACCCAGCCGAAGTGGTACATCGCCACGCGCCGCATCCCGCCGGGCAGGCTCTCCACGGTGCGGCGCAGTTCCGGGTCGACCGCTTCTCTCGTCCGTTCCAGCAGGGCCGCGGCCTCCTGGCCCTCACCGGTCGCAATGGCGTTCACCTCGATCAGCGCCAGCGGCCGATCTCGACGTTCTCCAGCAGCCCGAGCGCGTCCGGCACCAGCACCGCGGCGGAGAAGTACGCGGTGACCAGGTAGGAGATGATCGCCTGCTCGCTGATCCCCATGAAGCGGACCGACAGGCTCGGCTCGATCTCGTCCGGGATGCCCGGCTGGTGCAGGCCGATCACACCCTGCTCGTCCTCGCCGGTGCGCATGCACAGGATGGAGGTGGTGCGGGCGTCGCTGATCGGGATCTTGTTGCTCGGGAAGATCGGCACCCCGCGCCAGGTGGTCACCCGGGTGCCGTCGACGTCCACCGTCCCCGGGTGGATTCCGCGCTTGTTGCACTCGCGGCCGAAGGCGGCGATCGCCTGGGGGTGCGCGAGGAACAGCTTGGAGCCGCGCCGCATACTGAGCAGCTGGTCCATGTCGTCGGGGGTGGGGCCGCCGTCGTGCGGCTGGATGCGCTGGTCGTAGTCGGCGTTGTGGAGCAGGCCGAAGTCGGGGTTGTTGAGCATCTCGTGCTCCTGGCGCTCGCGCAGCGCCTCGACCGTGAGCCGCAGCTGCTGCTCGGTCTGGTTCATCGGGTGGTTGTAGAGGTCGGCGACGCGCGTGTGCACCCGCAGGACCGTCTGGGCGATGGAGAGCTCGTACTCGCGCGGGCGGGCCTCGTAGTCCACGAAGGCGCCGGGGAGGACGGCCTCGCCCCGGTGGCCGGCCGAGAGGTCGATCTCCGCCTCGCCGTACGCGTTGGTGCGCCGGGCGGGCGCGGAGCGTACCCGGTCCAGGTGCTCGCGCAGCGCGGGAACCCGGTCGGCCAGCAGCTGGAAGTCCTGCCGGGACAGGGCGAGGGCGGTGCCGGGGGTGGCGGCGCGGGCGGTGTACTCCCAAATCGATTCTTCATCGACGAGCGCGTCCTCGCCGAAGTACGCGCCGTCGGCGACGGTCCGCAGGACGGCGTCGTCGCCGTAGGGGCCCGGGCCGATCTGGTCGACGCGGCCGTGCGCGAGCAGGAAGACCTCGTCGGAGGGGCTGCCGAAGGAGGTCAGCTCCTGGCCGGCCTCGAAGTCGATCTGGCGGCACCGCTGGGCGAGTTCGCCGAGGACGTCGAGGTCGTCGTAGTCGCGCAGCAACGGGAGTTCGCCGAGCTCGGCGGGGATCACCTGGACCCGGGTCCCGGTCTTGACGAACTCCACGACGCCGTTGCCGACCGAGTGGCTCAGCCGCCGGTTCACCCGGTAGGCGCCGCCCTGGACCGACACCCACGGCAGCATCTTCAGCAGCCACCGCGAAGTGATCTCCTGCATCTGCGGCGCGGACTTGGTCGTGGTTGCCAAGTTCCGTGCGGCCGCCGTCCCCAGACTGCGCTGCGGTGTCTGGGCATGCGGTGTCTGGGCCTCGGACTCGGAACCTGCCTGGACCGACATGTCTTTCCCTTTCGATCACTCCATGGGTCTGCGGCAGCAGCCTTTCAGCACGCAACGTGGTGGAACCATTACACAAAAGGGTGGGACTACTCCGTCCGGGGGCGGGGCACTCTCTCGGATCGAACTCCCTCGCCCGCGGGGCGCGGGAGCTCCGTACGCCCTATCCGTTTCGGCCAAGTGATGATCCCGTCCGGGTCTTAATTTGTATCTGGGATGCGAGTTTTCTACGGTGACCCCATGCGGCTGACGCGATTCACCGACCTGGCGCTGCGCACCCTGATGCGCCTGGCCGTCGAGGAGGAGGACCTCCCCACCACGCGCGACGTGGCGGCGACGATGGAGGTCCCGTACACCCACACGGCCAAAGTCGTCGCCAGGCTGCAGCATCTCGGCCTGGTCGAGGCGCGCCGCGGCCGCGGCGGAGGGCTCACCCTGACCCCCGCCGGGCGGGCGGCCTCGGTGGGGGCGGTGGTGCGCGAACTGGAGGGCGCGGGCGACGTCGTGGACTGCGACGGCACCACCCCCTGCCCGCTGCGGAGCGCCTGCCTGCTGCGCGGCGCGCTGCGCCGCGCCCAGGAGGCGTTCTTCGCCGCGCTGGACCCGCTGACGGTGAACGACCTGGTGGCGGCCCCGACCGGCCCGCTCCTCCTGGGCATTTCGGGCAGGGCGCCCACCGGGGCCGAAGGTCCCTGACCATCAGGGCCGAATGGCCGGTTACCGCCACCCACCGGACCCCATAGCCTCACCTGCGACGGGAGTTCGAACAGAGGTCCGCACTGCGGTGGACCTCTGCGAGCAAAAATACGCATCTAAGATGCAAATTAATGGACCGGTTCCACCACGCGAGGAGTTCCCCCATGCTGTCCGAGAAGTCGACCGCGACCGTCCGAGCCACCCTGCCCGCCGTCGGAGCGGCCATCGGCGACATAACGGAGCTCTTCTACACCAAGCTCTTCACCGCCCACCCGGAGCTGCTCCGCGACCTCTTCAACCGGGGCAACCAGAACGCCGGCCTCCAGAAGCAGGCGCTCGCCGGCTCCATCGCCACCTTCGCGACCCACCTCGTCGAGCACCCGGACACCCGCCCCGACGTGATGCTGAGCCGCATCGCGCACAAGCACGCCAGCCTCGGGGTCACCCGTGAGCAGTACGCCGTCGTCCACCTGCACCTCTTCGCGGCGATGGCCGAGGTCCTCGGCGAGGCCGTCACGCCCGAGGTCGCCCAGGCCTGGGACGAGGTCTACTGGCTGATGGCGAACGCGCTCGTCGCCATCGAGGAGCGCCTCTACGCCGGGCACCGGATCGCCGCCGGTGACGTCTGGCGCGAGTGGACCGTGACCGGCCGCTCGGAGGAGACGGCCGACTGCACCACCTTCAGCCTCACCCCCGCGGACGGCGCCCCGGCGCCCGCGCACCTGCCCGGCCAGTACGTCTCGGTCCAGGTCGAACTCCCCGACGGGGCCCGGCAGATCCGCCAGTACAGCCTGTCCTCCTCGCCCGGCTCGGCGGTCCGCACGATCACCGTCAAGCGGGTCCACGGCGCGGCCGCCACGGGTCCCGACGGCGAGGTCTCCAACCACCTGCACGCCCACGTCCGTACGGGCCACACCCTGCGCGTCTCGGCCCCGTACGGCGACCTGGTCCTGGAGGACTCCGACGCCCCGCTGCTGCTCGCCTCGGCCGGCATCGGCTGCACCCCGATGCTGTCGATGCTGGAGCACCTGGCCGAGACCGGGCACGCCTCACCGGTGACGGTCCTGCACGCCGACCGCTCCCCCGCGGACCACCCGCTGCGGACGGACCACCGGGCGCTGACCCACAAGCTGGCCGACGCCACGGCCACGTTCTGGTACGAGGAGTCGGCGGAGCCGGGGGACGCCACCGGCCTGATGGACCTGTCCGAGGTGACCGTCGCCCCCGGCGCCCGGGCCTACCTCTGCGGACCGCTCCCCTTCATGCGCTCCGTGCGCGAGCAGCTGATCGCCAAGGGCGTGCCGGCCGCCGACATCCACTACGAGGTCTTCGGCCCCGACCTGTGGCTCGCTTCCGCGTGAGCGGTGTCCGGATCCGCTCGCTAGCCGTACGAAAACACTAGCCGCGGAAGGGCCGCCTCCACTAAACCGGAGCGTGACGATTCGGACACAATGGGTGTCCGTCGCGCACCGCACGAAGGGAGGCGGCCATGGCCGCACCCATGTCCGCGGACCGGTTCATCAACGCACTGAGGAACGAAGGCCTGACCGTCGTCGAGGTCGGCGCCTGGCGCACCCACAACCGCAACCACAAGGGGCCCTGGGGCCCGGTGCACGGGGTGATGATCCACCACACCGTCACGCGCGGCACCGCGTATTCCGTCGAGCTCTGCCGCAACGGCCACAGCGCCCTTCCGGGGCCGCTGTGCCACGGCGTGATCGCCAAGGACGGCCGTGTCCACCTGGTCGGCTACGGCCGCGCCAACCACGCCGGCCTGGGCGACCCCGACGTCCTGGCGGCGGTGATCGCCGAACGGCGGCTCCCCCCGGACAACGAGGCGACCACCGACGGCAACCGCCACTTCTACGGCTTCGAATGCGTGAACCTCGGCGACGGCGAGGACCCGTGGCCCCCGGCCCAGATGGACGCCATAGCCCGCGTGTCGGCGGCCCTGTGCCGGGTCCACCGCTGGACGGCCCGCTCGGTCATCGGCCACCGCGAATGGCAGCCGGGCAAGGTCGACCCCCGCGGCTTCACGATGGACTCCCTCCGCGACCGCATCGCGGAACGCCTGAAGTAGCCATCAGCGACGAAGTGGCGGCCCACCGCCACTTCGTCACCCGAGGTACGGCGAGGCCCGATGCTCCAGGAAGTGCCGCAGGCGCAGGCGTTGCGTGTGGTGCACGGGCAACGCCTTCAGCTCAGCGGGCTCCACGAAGCGGAGTTCCGTGCTCTCGTCCGAGATCGCCAGCGTGCCCCCGACAATGCGGGCCGTGAAGCAGACGTTGAACTGACGGCGGACCTCGCCGTCGCTGTACTCGATGATGTGCTTCGGGTCCGTGTAGGTGCCGACCAGCCCCGTGATCTCCACATCGAGGCCCGTCTCCTCCTTGACCTCTCGGACGGCCGCTCCGGGGAGGGAGTCCGTGAGGTCCATCCCGCCGCCGGGGAGGGCCCACAGGTCGTTGTCACGGCGCCGTTGCAGCAGGATGCGGCCCTGGTCGTCCGTGACGACGGCAGAGGCTGCCACGACCATGCTGTTGGGCTCGGGAGCGTGGGGATCGTCGTAGTACTCGGTCCGGGCCATCGGGTCACTCCTCCACGGGACGGGCCGTCTCCCACACCGCGTTGAAGCTGTCGGCGTAGGTGTCGAACATGCCCCCGGCTTCGTGACGGCGAAGGTGCCACACGGGCGCACCGTACGCGTTCACACCCCAGACGTGGGCATTGACCAGGACTTCGTCGTCCGCCCGGTACAGGCTGTTGTAGAGGGTCGTGCTGTGCGTTCGCAGCTCGATGCCGGGCACGTCGGCCAGGGGTCGGTAGTGCATGAGGGCGAGACGACAGCGGGATTCGATGCCGTGCCCGAATCTCTCTTCCTGTCCACGCTGCCGGACGTTCTCGCTGTCCGCGTCACCGATGGCGATCCGGACCGTGCAGCCGTCCGCCGCGCGTTCCCGAAGGAGGTCGTTCAGGCGGCGATACGCCTCGTGCAGGAACACCGCTGCGTAGACCAGCACGTCGATCCGCTCGCGAGCTGTCGTCAGCAGGTCCACGAATAGGGAGACGGGAAGGTCAGCACGCTGGTCGTACAGCGCCACCAGTTCGGGGCTGACGGCCCGCGCGGCACGGGCCTGTCTCAGCGCCGGCCACAGTGCGTGGACGTGCTCGCCCAGAATCTCGGCAGCCAACAGCGCTGTTGCCCGCCGTGGGGTGCGCCCGAGGTTGACCCAGCGTTCGACGCTCTTCGGATCGACGCCCGTGGCGCTCGCCAGCGATGCATGAGTCCAGCCGCCGGATGCCATCAGGGCCCTTAACCGCTCGTTCTGCATAGGGACGTTCTATAGGCCGTGGGACGTCCCGAAGTGGGAAACGTACGAGGTTCCCCCGTCCTGATCACCACAGCGACGATCCCGGTACCAGCGAGGTACGAAGGGATCCGGAATGGTGCGGGGACTGTGGCGGCAGGTCGAACAGCGTGATCCGTTCCCGGTGCGCGATCCCGATCCGACGGACCCGACGTGCGACGTCTGCGCGGCCCTGGTCGTGCAGCGCACGGAGTGCTACCGGCTGCGGGACCTGTCGGGGGTAGTGGACCGCAACGTCGAGATCCGCCGGCACCCCCACACGGAGGTGCACCGATGACCCGCGCCGTGTGGCGCTACGTCAGCCACACCATCCGGCAGGCCCCGGAAGGCGGGGCGACCTACGAGGCGTTCTGCGTCGCCGCAGGCTGTGGAGCCGAGTCGGGCGCGCACGACGAACAGGAAGGGCCGCAGGACTGGGCGCTCCGGCATGCCGGGCGGACCGGGCACGGCCTGTTCCGGCGGGTGTGCACCGATCACGCCCGCGTCACCCGCGAGACGTAGCCCCCGCCCGTACGACGACACGGGGCGGCTCACAATGGACGGGTGGACCACCCCGAACTGCAGTCGCGGCCGGCGTCTCCGCTCGTCGAGGCGGTGGACGAGCGGTTCGCCGCGCACGGCGTGCGGCTGCTGCTGAAGCGGGACGACCTGGTGCATCCGGAGCTGCCCGGCAACAAGTGGCGCAAGCTCGCGCCGAACCTGCGGGCCGCGCTGGAGGCGGGGCACGAGCAGCTCGTCACCTTCGGCGGGGCGTACTCCAACCACCTGCGGGCCACCGCGGCCGCCGGGCGGCTGCTGGGTATCGCGACGGTCGGCATCGTCCGCGGTGACGAGCTGGCCGCCCGGCCCCTGAACGACTCCCTCGCCCGGTGCGCGGCGGACGGCATGCGCCTGCACTTCGTCACCCGCTCGCGCTACCGCGCCAAGGCCGACCCGCAGGCGCTGGCCGAGCTGCTGGACGAGGCCGGCGCGAGCGGGGCGTACGTCGTCCCGGAGGGCGGCAGCAACGCCCTCGCCCTGGCGGGCTGCGCGGAGCTGGGCCGCGAGCTGCGCGGCGTGACCGACGTGGCCGCGGTGGCCTGCGGCACCGGCGGCACCCTGGCCGGCCTGGCCGCGGGCCTCGCACCCGGGCAGCGGGCGCTGGGCGTCCCCGTGCTGGCCGGCGGCTTCCTGTCCGGGGAGATACGTTCCCTCCAGGCCGAGGCCTACGGCGGCCCGGTCGGCGACTGGACCCTGGCCGAGGACTTCCACCACGGCGGCTACGCCCGCGTCCCGGCCGCCCTGGAGTCCTTCGCCGCCGACTTCGCCTCCCGCCACGGCTTCCCGGTGGAACGGATCTACGTCGCCAAACTCCTCTGGGCCCTGACCACCCTCACCACCGCCGGCGCCTTCCCACGGGGCACGACCGTCACCGCGATCATCACCGGCCGCCCGTAGCGACACCCGCCGGGGACGGGGCCGGGGTGGGGTGATGTCCGGGACGTAAAACGTGATTTGTGGCGCAACACGGCCCGTACGAGCAAACAGGGTTTCGGCGCCATAAATCATGAGTCCCGGACGTCACCCCACCCCGGCACCGGCACCGGCCGAACACCCCGCACCACCGCCCCGCACCGCCGAGCACCCCGCAGGGGCAGGGCTACGTCGACTCGCGGAACGCCGCCGCCTCCTCCAGGTCCAGCCTGCGCAACAGCACCCGCAGCATCTCGTCGTCGATCCGCCGATCGTCCCGCAGCGCCACGAACACCTCCCGCTCCGACTCGATCATCTCGCCCGCGAGCCGCCGGTAGATGTCGTCCGCGGACTCCCCCGTCAGCGGATTGACCTCGCCCAGCCGTTCCCACACCGCGTTGCGCCGCCGTTCCAGCACCGTCCGCAGCCGGTCCGCCAGCGGCGGCGGCAGCGTGGAGTTCTCCGGTTCCTCCAGCAGCTCCGCCAGCCGCTCCTCCGCCGCCCGCGAGGCCTCGCTCTGCGCCTGCGCCTCCGCCAGCGTCTCGGCCTGCACATCCCTCGGCGGCAGCTTCAGCGCCCTGATCAGCAGCGGCAGCGTCAGCCCCTGCACCACCAGCGTCCCGATGACCGTCGTGAAGGTGAGGAACAGGATCAGGTTCCGGTGCGGCACCGAGATCGGCACGGAGAAGGCGATGGCCAGCGAGACCACGCCCCGCATCCCCGCCCAGCCGACGATCACCGGGGACTTCCAGTCGGTCTCCGGCTCCCGCGTCCGGATCCGGGGCGACATCCAGCGCGGCACGAAGGTCGCCGGGAACACCCATACGAAGCGGGCCACCACCACCACGACGAAGACGGCGACCGCGTACCAGGCCGCGTCCACGCCCTGGTACTCCCCCAGCCCCGTGAGGACCACCGGCAGCTGGAGGCCGATCAGCGCGAAGACGACCGACTCCAGGACGAAGGCGACCATCTTCCACACCGCCTCCTCCTGGAGCCGGGTGGCGAAGTCGACCTGCCAGTTGCGGTGCCCGAGGTACAGCGCGACCACGACCACGGCCAGCACACCGGAGGCGTGCACCCGCTCGGCCGCCGCGTACGCCACGAAGGGGATCAGCAGCGAGAGGGTGTTCTGGAGCAGCGGTTCCTTCATCCGTTTGCGCAGCTGGTGGATCGGCACCATCAGCAGCAGGCCGACGCCGACGCCGCCCACCGAGGCCAGCAGGAACTCCGCGATCCCGCCCGCCCAGCCGGCGCTCACCCCGACCGCCGCCGCCAGTGCCACCTTGTACGCGGTGATGGCGGTGGCGTCGTTGACCAGGGACTCGCCCTGCAGGATGGTCGTCAGCCGGTTCGGCAGCCGCAGCTTGCGGGCGATCGCGGTGGCGGCCACCGCGTCGGGCGGCGCGATCACCGCGCCCAGCACCAGCGCCACCGGCAGGGACAGCCCGGGCACCAGCAGGTACGCCGCGTACCCGACGACGACCGTCGCGAAGAGCACGTAGCCGACCGACAGCATCGCGATCGGCCTGATGTTGGCCCGCAGGTCCAGGTACGAGCTGTCCACGGCGGCCGTGTACAGCAGCGGCGGGAGCAGCAGCGGCAGCACGATGTGCGGGTCGAGGGTATACGCGGGCACGCCCGGGACGTACGAGGCCGCCAGGCCGGCGGCGACCAGCAGGAGCGGCGCCGGGACCGGCGTGCGGCGGGCGAGCCCCGCCACCGCCGCGCTGCCCGCGACCAGAGCCACCAGCTGCAATACGTCCATCGAAGATCCGTCCTCCGTCGTCGCGCGCCCGTACCCTGGCCGTACGCTGGCCATCATGAGCGAGTGCACCCACGTTGCCGAACTGCCGCGCCCCGAGCCGGTCCCGTCTGCACAGACCTGCGCCGAATGTCTGGCCGTCGGCAGCCACCCGGTGCAACTGCGGATGTGCCTGGGCTGCGGGCACGTGGCGTGCTGCGATTCCTCGCCCTTCCGGCACGCGACGGCGCACCACGGCGAGACCGGCCATCCGGTCATGCGGAGCTTCGAGCCGGGCGAGACCTGGCGCTGGTGTTTCGTCGACGGTTCGATCGTCTGAGGCGGGGTAGTTCAACCCTCCGCCGGTTCCCCCGATTTGACCCCCGCAGACCCCTAGCCACTGTGCGTACCCAAGGGCTTACCATCAGTCACTGGCCGCAGGGCAGGGTGCTCGGAGCGGGCGTCACGAGGGGTGCCGCGACACAATCGCCCGGATCGCGGTAGCGTCACCGGCGAAAAGAGCTCGTACCACCTTGGAGGTGAGGGTGTCCCAGATCGCAGGCGAGCCCGGGACTCAGGACTTCGTGGAAGTCCGGCTGCCCGCTGCGGGTGCCTACCTGTCGGTGCTGCGGACGGCTACGGCCGGCCTCGCGGCACGTTTGGACTTCACCCTCGACGAGATCGAGGACCTCCGCATCGCGGTGGACGAGGCCTGCGCGATCCTGCTCCAGCAGGCCGTGCCGGGCTCCGTCCTCAGCTGCGTCTTCCGGCTGATCGACGATTCGCTGGAGGTGACCGTCTCGGCACCGACCACGGACGGACGCGCGCCGGAGCGTGACACGTTCGCGTGGACGGTCCTGTCGGCACTGGCCGGCAAGGTCGAGGCCACGGTCGAGGAGAACCAGACGGTGAGCATCAGTCTCTACAAACAACGCGGCGCGGGGCCAGGCCCGGCGTGAGCGGCGGGGAGATCCCGGTGCGGGGCGGGGATCGGCCCCGGGTACGGCACGAGGTCGACGGCGGCATCCCGGAGCAGCTGCACGCCCGGCCGCACCCGGCTGACGCGGATGCGGAAGACGGCTTTTTGGACTCGGCGGAGCGACGGGCGGGCCCTATGAGCGAGAACCAGCACGACCAATCACAGCCGGCGCAGCCGCCGGAGGCCGCCGCGCCGGCCCCGGCGGCGGGTTTCGCGGTGCCTCCGGCCCCGGTGCCCCTGCCCGATCCGCGCGACCGCAGCAGCGCGCGGGCCCTGTTCGTCGAGCTGCGGGCGCTGCCCGACGGCTCGGCGGAGAAGGCGGAGCTGCGCAACCGGCTGGTACGGATGCACCTGCCCCTGGTCGAGCACCTGGCGCGGCGCTTCCGCAACCGCGGTGAGCCCCTGGACGACCTGACCCAGGTCGCGACGATCGGCCTCATCAAGTCGGTGGACCGGTTCGATCCGGACCGCGGGGTCGAGTTCTCCACGTACGCCACGCCCACGGTGGTCGGCGAGATCAAGCGCCACTTCCGTGACAAGGGCTGGGCGGTGCGGGTGCCCCGGCGTCTGCAGGAGCTGCGGCTCTCGCTGACGACGGCCACGGCCGAGCTGTCCCAGCAGCACGGGCGTTCCCCGACGGTGCACGAGCTGGCCGAGCGGCTCGGTATCTCCGAGGAGGAGGTGCTGGAGGGGCTGGAATCGGCCAACGCCTACAGCACGCTGTCCCTGGACGTCCCGGACACCGACGACGAGTCGCCGGCGGTCGCGGACACCCTGGGCGCGGAGGACGAGGCCCTGGAGGGTGTCGAGTACCGCGAGTCCCTCAAGCCGCTGCTGGAGGGGCTGCCGCCCCGAGAGAAGCGGATTCTGCTCCTTCGTTTCTTCGGCAACATGACGCAGTCGCAGATCGCGCAGGAGGTCGGCATCTCGCAGATGCATGTCTCCCGCCTGCTGGCCCGCACCCTGGCCCAGCTCCGCGAGAAGCTCCTCGTCGAGGAGTGAGCCCGGGCCCGGCTCACTCCGCCGGGCTCAGGAGGAGGACGGCTCTCCGATACCGAGGGCCTCGGTCGCCGTCGGGTTCACGAGCAGCGCGACGACGGCCACCGCGGCCACGGCGAGAGCGAAGGCGGCGGCGATCATGGCACCGCCGGTGGTGTAGAGCGTCCAGGCCACCGGCAGCGCCATCAGCTGGGTGATCAGTGCCGGGCCGCGGCTCCAGCGGCGGCCCAGGCGCAGTCCGCGGGCGGCGATCAGCGGCAGCGCGGCGAGCGCGAGCAGGGTGATGCCGCCCGTCTCGGCCTGCTGCGGGGAGTCGGGGTCGCCGGCGATGCCGACGAACAGCATGTACACACCGAGGCCGGCGAGCGCCAGGCCCTCCAGGGCGGTGAGCGCGGCCGCGGCGGTCAGCCGGCGGGGCAGCGCGGTGGGCGCTTCGACGGTGGGGGCGGGTGCCTTCGCGGGCTGCTTCTTACTCACCCAAGCAGGGTAGCGGCGCCCTCCGCGGGCCGGAGGGGACGGGCAGTAGGGTCGGCTCACGAAGGGGTGGGTAGTCTGGCGCTCATGCGTGCACTTCTCGTGGCCAACCCAGCAGCGACGACCACCAGTGCGCGCACGCGCGATGTCCTGATCCATGCCCTGGCCAGCGAGATGAAGCTGGAGGCGGTCACCACCGAGTACCGCGGGCACGCCCGGGACCTGGGGCGCAAGGCCGCGCACGAGGGGCTGGACCTGGTGGTCGCCCTGGGCGGCGACGGCACGGTCAACGAGGTGGTGAACGGGCTCCTGCACAACGGACCCGATCCGGACCGGCTGCCCCGGCTGGCGGTGGTTCCCGGCGGCTCCACCAATGTGTTCGCCCGCGCCCTGGGGCTGCCGAACGACGCGGTCGAGGCGACGGGCGCGCTGCTGGACGCGCTGCGCGAGGAGCGCGAGCGGACGGTCGGCCTGGGACTGGCGGCGGGGACTCCGGGGACCGAGGACGAGTCGGTTCCCGCGCGCTGGTTCACCTTCTGCGCGGGCTTCGGTTTCGACGCGGGTGTCGTGGGGCGGGTCGAGCAGCAGCGGGAGCGCGGCAAGCGTTCGACGCACGCCCTGTATGTACGACAGCTGATGCGCCAGTTCTGGGAGGAGCCCAACCGGCGGCACGGCACGGTCACGCTGGAGCGGCCCGGAGCGGATCCGGTGACGGGCCTGGCGCTGTCCATAGTGTGCAACACCTCACCCTGGACGTATCTGGGGAATCGTCCGCTTTACGCCTCTCCGGAGGCGTCGTTCGATACTGCGCTTGACGTATTGGCGCTCAACCGTTTGTCAACTCCGGCCGTCGCCCGCTACGCGACACAGCTCCTGACCTCCACTCCTGAGCGGGGTCCGCACGGCAAGCATGCGGTGTCTCTGCACGATCTGACCGACTTCACCTTGCATTCGAAGGTTCCCCTCCCGTTCCAGATGGACGGTGATCACCTCGGACTGCGCACCAGCGTTCGGTTCACAGGCGTACGCCGTGCACTGCGTGTGATTGTGTGAGTAGAAGGGCCCATAGGCCTTTCACTCGAACGTTTACACGCCGGTCCACCCTCACGATGTAGGGCTGTGACCTAGTAGACACCGACGAATCAAAAAAAACTTTCCGGAAGGGGTTGTATCCCCGTCCGAGGTTTGCGAATCTCTTCATGGCGATCGGGACAGCCCGCAGGACCCGGCACCCACACAGACCGCCAGAACCCCTCCACGAATCTCAGACTGGCCACCCGCGTGAAACCGGGCGGTCGCCCTTCCCTCACGGGGGGATTCGTGAAAGCGTTCACATTCACAAGCAAAGTGCCCGTAACACAAGGAGATGGAGCAGCCATGGACTGGCGTCACAACGCCGTTTGCCGCGAGGAAGACCCGGAACTCTTCTTCCCCATCGGCAACACCGGTCCTGCGCTGCTGCAGATCGAGGAAGCCAAGGCCGTCTGCCGCCGTTGCCCCGTCATGGAGCAGTGCCTGCAGTGGGCGCTCGAGTCCGGTCAGGACTCCGGCGTCTGGGGCGGTCTCAGCGAGGACGAGCGCCGCGCCATGAAGCGCCGCGCCGCTCGCAACCGGGCGCGCAACGCCAGCGCCTGACAACGACTTTCGAGCCTCGACGCGCAGCGCGCAGTACCGAAGAAGCGCTCAGCAACGTGCTCTTGAGCCCCGGACCGAAGCATTCGGTCCGGGGCTCAGTGCTGCTGTGCGACTACGCTGCGTGCGCGGGGCCTGAAAGCCGCTGCTCACGTTGAGTCACCGTACGGCTGCTACTTCTGGGGGCTGGACGGCAGGTCGAGGACGACCTTGGTGCCGCGCGGCTCGGCCCGGACCATGTCGAAGGTGCCGCCCAGCTCCCCCTCCACGAGGGTCCGGACGATCTGCAGCCCGAGGTTGCCGGCCCGCTGGGGGTCGAACCCCTCGGGCAGGCCGTTGCCGTCGTCGAGAACGGTGATCAGCAGACGCCCGTCCTTGCGCCCGGTCCCGCTGCGCAGCGCGGCCACTTCCACGGTGCCCCGCTCCCCCGGGGTGAAGGCGTGCTCCAGGGCGTTCTGCAGGATCTCGGTCAGCACCATCGACAGCGGGGTGGCGACCTCCGCGTCCAGGATCCCGAAGCGGCCGGTGCGCCGGCAGTCGACCCGGCCCGGTGAGATCTCCGAGACCATCGCGATCACGCGGTCGGCGATCTCGTCGAACTCGACCCGCTCGTCAAGGTTCTGAGAGAGCGTCTCGTGCACGATCGCGATCGAACCGACGCGGCGCACGGCCTCGTTGAGCGCCTCGCGGCCCTGGGGCGAATCCATGCGGCGGGCCTGGAGCCGCAGGAGCGCGGCCACGGTCTGGAGGTTGTTCTTCACCCGGTGGTGGATCTCCCGGATGGTGGCGTCCTTGGTGATGAGTTCACGTTCGCGACGGCGCAGTTCGGTGACGTCGCGGCAGAGGACCAGGGAGCCGATCCGGGTGCCCTTGGGCTTGAGGGGGATGGCGCGCAGCTGGATGACGCCGCCGTTGCCCTCGACCTCGGTCTCGCGGGGGGCCCAGCCGCTGGCGAGTTTGACCAGTGCCTCGTCCACCGGGCCGCGGGAGGGGGCGAGTTCGGCGGTGGTGGCGCCGAGGTCCTGGCCGACCAGGTCGGAGGCGAGGCCGAGGCGGTGGTAGGCGGAGAGGGCGTTCGGGGAGGCGTAGGTGACGACGCCGTCGGCGTCGAGCCGGATCAGGCCGTCACCGACGCGCGGCGAGGCGTCCATGTCGACCTGCTGGCCGGGGAAGGGGAAGGCGCCCGCCGCGATCATCTGTGCGAGGTCGGAGGCGGACTGGAGGTAGGTCAGCTCCAGCCGGCTCGGTGTACGCACAGTGAGCAGGTTGGTGTTGCGGGCGATCACTCCCAGTACCCGTCCCTCGCGGCGGACGGGGATCGATTCGACGCGGACCGGCACCTCCTCGCGCCACTCCGGGTCGCCCTCGCGCACGATGCGGCCCTCGTCGAGCGCGGCGTCGAGCAGGGGACGGCGGCCGCGCGGCACCAGGTGTCCGACCATGTCGTCCTGGTAGGAGGTGGGGCCGGTGTTCGGGCGCATCTGGGCGACCGAGACGTACCGCGTGCCGTCGAGGGTGGGCACCCACAGGACGAGGTCGGCGAAGGACAGGTCGGAGAGCAGCTGCCACTCCGAGACCAACAGGTGGAGCCACTCCAGGTCGGTTTCTCCGAGAGCGGTGTGCTGGCGTACGAGGTCGTTCATGGAGGGCACCTTGCGAGCGTACCCCGGGTACGCACGATGACTTTCCCCACGCGGGTACTCAGGAGTATCCAGGAGGGGCACGGGCCGCGTACTGTTGGAGGAAGTGACGGGTTTCCAGCTACCGTCATTGGATGGACAGAACAGATTGGTCTAGTCCAGAATTGGCTTACAGTCTCCGCCCTCCCCGCACAGGAGGACGGAAGCGAGGTAGCCGCGCGCTCTGCCCTGACCGCGCAGGCACCTCTCACCGGCCGCCGGGAACCGCACACCTGACGGCCGTAAGTACTCCGGGCTACGGTGCCGGACGGGTTGAGGGTCCCGTCCTGCACCGTGGCCCAGAGGAATCCGCGGGGCTCTACGGCCAGGCCAGCAGGGCCCGCTCCGCCACCGCCTCCAGCTCCTCCCGAGTCGCCCCGTCGCGCGACTGCTGGGACATCCCCTGAAGCACGGCCCCGGTGTACCGGGCCAGCGCCCGCGCGTCCGTGTCCGCGGGCAGCGCGCCGGTCGCGACGTCGGCGCGGATCCGGCGCTCGAAGAGTTCCAGGTTGGCGTTGCGGCGCTCGCGCAGGGCCTGGGCCACCTCCTCCGAGGTGGTGTTGATCGCGGCGCTGATCACCATGCAGCCCGGCGGGTGGGCCGGGTCGGTGTAGATCTCGGCCGCCTCGCGCAGGATCCGCTCGACGGCGGCGCGGGCGGTGGGCTCCTCGGCCAGCGCCACGCCGGCGAAGCCCCCGTACCGGCTCCCGTACACCACGACGACCTCGTCGAAGAGCTTGCGCTTGTCGCCGAAGGCCGCGTAGAGGCTGGGTGCGCCGATGCCGATCGAGGCGGTCAGGTCGGAGATCGAGGTCGCCTCGTAGCCGCGCTCCCAGAAGGCCGTCATCGCCTTGTCGAGGGCGGCGTCGCGGTCGAAGGAGCGGGGCCTGCCGCGCTGTCCGGTCACCATCCGAAGATTCTATAGCGGCCGCTAGGGAATCTGGTACGGTCCCTTTCTGTAGCGACCGCTATCGATTTCGAAGGGGGGCGCGTCATGGGCGTGCTCAAGGGGAAGACGGCACTGGTCACGGGTGGCAGCCGGGGCATCGGCCGGGCCGTGGCGCAGCGGCTGGCGCGCGACGGGGCACTGGTCGCGGTGCACTACGGACGCAACGCGGAGGCGGCCGAGGAGACCGTGGCCGCGATCGGGGCGGCCGGCGGCCGGGCCTTCGCCATCGGGGCCGAGCTCGGGGTCCCGGGGGACGCGCAGGCCCTCTGGGCGGCGTACGAGGCCCACCCCGCGCACACCGAGGCCGTGGACATCCTCGTCAACAACGCGGGGGCGGCGGCCTTCGCGGGGATCGGGGACACCGACGAGGAAGCGTACGACCGGGCGCACGCGCTGAACGCGAAGGCGCCGTTCTTCGTGATCCAGCACGGACTGGCGCGACTGCGGGACGGCGGCCGGATCGTGAACGTGACCGGCACCCCGGACCTCGCACTGCCGGCGATCCTGGCTACGGTCATGGCGAAGGGCGCGGTGAACGCCATGACGCGCTCGCTGGCCGCCGAGCTGGCTCCGCGGGGGATCACCGTGAACTCGGTGGGGCCGGGGATCACCGAGACGGACCTGAACGCGGCCCTGCTCGCCGATCCCGCGACCCGGGCCCACCTGGCCTCCCGCTCGGTCTTCCACCGGGTGGGCACGGCGGAGGAGGTGGCGGACGTGGTGGCCTTCCTGGCCTCGGCGGACTCCCGCTGGGTCACCGGCCAACACCTGGACGCCACGGGCGGTCTGCAGCTGGCACTGGTGTAGCGGAGGCCGGACGGCGCTACGGCCGTTCGGAGGGGATGGAGCTGGGGACGGTCGGGAGCACGATGCCCCGCGGGGCGTCGGGCTCCTCGCCGGCCGCCTCGACCGCCATGAGGTCGGGCAGCTCGTAGGGCTCCGCGCCGTCGAGGTCGACCGTGTAGCCGAGGTCCTCGAGGCTCGCCGCCGTCAGCCGGCTCAGCGGGTTGCCGGCACTGGCGATGGTCGGTGTCATCAGCTCGGTGCGGAAGACCCTCTCGCGCCAGTGGCTGCCCGCACTGCCCGGCCCGCCGACGTTCGCGACCGGCACCGGTCGGGGCTCTCCGGCTCCCAGGAGGGTTCCGAACTCCGCCATCGCGGCGGGGCCGACGAAGGTCGGGTTGGCGCCGGGGAAGTCCTTCAGCAGGCCGAAGGCGCTCCAGACCGGTCCGGTGATCCCCAGGCAGTGGCCCATCTCGTGGGTGATGACGTCGAGCAGCGAGCCGTCGTCTTCCATCTGGCCGAGGTCGGCCTTGTCGAACCGCATGACGGCCTTCGCCGGGAGACCCGCCCCGGCGAGCGCCGTCTGCGGCCGGAAGATGCGGGGCCCGGCTTCGCCGAGGACGCCGAAGACGCCGTCGAGGAAGACTCCTTCGGCGTCGATGAGGACGTCGTCGACGATCACTTCGCCGCTGAAGTCGTGGATGACCGCGGTTTCCAGGTCACCGACGATGACCCGGGCCCAGCGCTCGGCCGCCTCGGCGAAGACGTCCTTCTGGCCGTTCGACAGCCCTCCGATGAAACGGACCTCGATCTGGAACGGGGAGGTGGTCTCCGCGAGGTCCGCGGCCCGCGTGGCGCTCGCCACGGCTTTGTAACTCTCGAAGGCGTAGGTCGGATTTCTGGCCATGACCACCACTCCCATCGCATATAGCATGATTTCTGTCTCAAAGCCACCTTATGCGACAAAGGAGTTGTAGACAGGGCAACCAATCGCAGGTCAGACCGGCCGTAGCACCGTGCACCGCAGCGGCCTCCCGGGTGACATCCCAGGAGGCCGGACGGCCGGATCGGGATCAGCATGGAAAGTGGCGGGACCCCCGCCGGACCCGGCCCGCTCTGCTAGATTGGTCTATACCACATCACCCACTCCAGATCGGCAGGCCCCGCGTGGAAGTTGTCATCGTCCCGGACGCCAAGGCAGGCGGCGAGCTCATCGCGGAGGCCATGGCCGCCCTGGTGCGCCGCAAGCCCGACGCCCTGCTCGGCGTGGCGACCGGCTCTACCCCGCTGCCCGTCTACGAGGCCCTCACGCGCAAGGTCGGGGCGGGTGAGGCCGACGTCTCCCGGGCCCGGATATGCCAGCTCGACGAGTACGTGGGCCTGCCCGCCGGGCACCCGGAGTCCTACCGGGCCGTCGTCCTGCGCGAGGTCGTCGAGCCCCTCGGCCTGACCGAGGCCTCCTTCATGGGCCCCGACGGTGCGGCCGAGGACCTCGTCGCCGCGTGCGAGGCCTACGACCGGGCCCTGGCCGAGGCCGGCGGCGTCGACCTCCAGCTGCTGGGCATCGGCACGGACGGGCACATCGGCTTCAACGAGCCCTGCTCGTCCCTGGCCTCGCGCACCCGCATCAAGACGCTGACGGAGCAGACCCGCGTGGACAACGCGCGCTTCTTCGACGACGACCTGGAGCAGGTGCCGCACCACGTCATCACCCAGGGCATCGGCACCATCCTCGACGCCCGCCACCTGGTGCTGCTGGCCACCGGCGAGGGCAAGGCCGAGGCCGTCGCGCAGACCGTCGAGGGGCCGCTGTCCGCCCTGGTGCCGGCGTCCGCGCTGCAGCTGCACCGGCACGCGACCGTCGTCGTGGACGAGGCGGCAGCCTCGAAGCTCAAGCTGGCCGACTACTTCCGCCACGCCTACGCCAACAAGCCGTCCTGGCAGGGGCTGTAGCAGCTGTAGCACCCGGAACGGACGAAGGGCCGGGCTCCCGCTGGGAGTCCGGCCCTTCGCCGTGGGCGGCGGAGCCGGGCACCACCCCTGTGTCGGGTGCCCGGCTCCGGTACCGCGGCGTCACACCCCTGTGACGGCTTTCGCGACGACCTCGGCGGCGGCGCGTCCGCAGACGCGCGCGGCGCCGTGCGTCGCGATGTGCAGGGCCCCGCGCGGCTCGGCGCGGGGCAGCCCCATCTCGACCACGACCGTGTCCGGCCGGGCTTCGACCAGGGCGTCCAGTACCTCGGTCATCCACGGGTGGCGGTGCGCGTCGCGGACCACCGCGACGACGGTGCGCTCCCCCGCCGCCGCCAGGATCTCCCCGGCCGTGGCGCCCTGCGGGTAGAGGCCCGAGGCGGTGCCCGGCAGCAGCTCGGCCAGTTCGGCGGCCGGGCCCCACGGGGTCTCGTCGCCGACCGCGATGTTCGCGACCGGGGTCAGGGTCGCGACGTACGGGCGGCCGGCCGACGGGCCCGCCGAGCCGGTGACGACCAGGGCCCGGCGGGCGGCGGTCAGGCCGATGCCGGACGCGCGGCTCCCCTCCGGCCGCGCGTCGGGCCGGGCCGCCCGGGTCCAGGAGGCCAGCGCCCGGACCCGGGCGGCGGCGTCGGCGAGGCGCTCCTGCGGGAGCGTGCCCTCGCGGACGGCCGCGACCAGGGCGTCGCGCAGCCGCAGGACGGTGGCCTCGTCGGCGAGTCCGCCGCCGACGCAGATGGCGTCGGCGCCCGCCGCGATGGCGAGGACCGAGCCGCGCTCGATCCCGTACGTCCCGGCGATGGCGTGCATCTCCATGCCGTCGGTGACGATGAGGCCCTCGTAGCCGAGTTCCTTGCGCAGCAGGCCGGTCAGGATCTGCGGGCTGAGCGTGGCCGGCCGGGTCGGGTCGAGGGCGGGCACCAGGATGTGCGCGCTCATCACGGCCTTGGTCCCGGCCTCGATGGCGGCCCGGAACGGTACGAGTTCCCGTGCGGCGAGGGTGTCGAGGTCCACGTCGATGCGCGGCAGGGCGTGGTGGGAGTCGACGTTGGTGTCGCCGTGGCCCGGGAAGTGCTTGGTGCAGGCGGCGACGCCGGCGGCCTGGAGGCCCTCGACGTAGGCGGCGGTGTGCCGGGCGGCGAGGTGGGTGTCGGCGCCGAAGGACCGTACGCCGATGACCGGGTTGTCCGGGTTGGAGTTGACGTCGGCGGAGGGCGCCCAGTTGAGGTTGACGCCGCATTCGGCGAGGCGGCGGCCCAGCTCGTGGGCGACGTCCCGGGTCAGACCGGTGTCGTCGACGGAGCCGAGGGCCAGGTTGCCGGGGAAGGACGACCCGCCCCTGACCTCCAGGCGGGTGACGTCGCCGCCCTCCTCGTCGATGGCGACGAGGACGTCGTCCCGCTCGGTTCGCAGCTGCGCGGTCAGCGCGGCGAGTTGCTCGGGCGAGGCGATGTTGCGGCCGAACAGGCCCACCGAGGCGAGGCCTTCGCCGATCCTGCGGAGCAGCCAGGCGGGGGCGGTGGTGCCCTCGAAGCCGGGCTGGAGGACGGCGAGTGCGTCGCGGGTCACCTCGTCGGAGGCGGTGGCGCGGTGCGCAAGGACAGTCATGACGTTCGTCATCCCTTCACTGCGCCGGAGGTCATGCCGCCGACGGCCTTGCGCTGGAGGAAGATGAAGATCAGCAGGACCGGGAGCGCGAAGAGCGAGGACGCGGCCATGGTGGCGCCCCAGTCGTTGCCGAAGGCGGACATGAACTCGGTCAGCCACAGCGGCAGGGTCTGCGCGGTCTTGTCCTTGTTGAGGATCAGGACCATGGCGAACTCGTTCCAGGCGGTGATGAAGCCGAAGAGCGAGGTGGACATCAGGCCGGGGGCCAGCAGCGGGAAGATCACCTTGCGGAAGGCCTGGCCGCGGGTGCAGCCGTCGATCTGGGCGGCCTCCTCCAGGGTCACCGGGACGGCGGCGATGAAGCCGCGCAGGGTCCAGATGGTGAAGGGCAGGATCATCACGAAGTAGATCGCGGTGAGCAGCGGGAGGCTGTTCAGCATCTCGGCGTCGCGGGCGATCATGTACATCGCGATGACCATGACCTCCCAGGGGGCCATCTGGGCCATCATCACGGTGAGGACCAGGCCCTTGCGGCCCTTGAACCTCATGCGGGCGATGGCGAAGCTCGCGGCGAGGGCGACGAGCAGGGCCAGCAGGACGGCGCCGACGGTGACCAGGACGCTGTTGGTGACGTACGTCCAGAAGTTCTCGACCCCGGTGGCCTTGCCGAAGTTGTCCAGCGTCGGCGTGAAGACGAAGACGGGGTCCTTCGTGAGCATCTGGTCGGCCGGCTTGAGGGCCGAGGAGAACATCCAGTACACGGGGAAGACGAAGACCAGGGCCAGCAGGAGGGCGCCGAGGTTCTTGGCCACGGCTGCGGGGCGCACCGGGCGGCGGGTGCGGAGCCGTTGTGCGGGCCTCTGGGGAGCCGCGGGCTCCGGGGCGGTGGTGGTGCTCACTGCTCCTCCTCCTGCTTCAGGATCAGGCGGAAGTAGAAGGACATGACGACCACGAGGATCACGATCGTCAGGACGGAGATCGCGGCGGCGAGGCCGTAGTGGGCCTGGCTCTGGCCCTCGACGTAGGCGAAGACCGGGAGGATCTCGGAGGCGCGGTCCGGGCCGCCCTTGTTCATCGCGTAGACCTGGGTGAAGGCCTTGAACACCCAGATCACCTCGAGGAAGGTGGTGATGAGGAAGAAGGGCTTCAGGTTCGGGAAGACGATCTTCCAGAAGGTCTGCCAGCCGTTGGCGCCGTCCATGCGGGCGGCCTCGTACAGCTCGGCGCCGACCGTGGTGAGGCCGGCGTACATGTTGAGGGCGACGAAGGGGATGGAGCCCCAGACCACCAGGATCGTGATGATCACCATGGTGGAGAGGCCGGTCTCCATCCAGTTGTGCTGTTCGTAGCCGGAGAAGCCGGCGGTGCGCATGACCCAGTTCATGACGCCGAACTGCTCGTCGAACAGCCAGTGGAAGACCTGTACCGAGGCGACGATCGGCATGGCCCAGGCCATCACCAGCGCCATCGAGAGGACCAGGCGCATCTTCTTGCCGAGCTTGTTCAGCAGGATGCCGATGAGGCTTCCCAGCGCCATGATCAGCGCGACGTTGGCCAGGGTGAAGGCGAAGCTGCGGACGACGACGGTCCAGAAGGTCGAGTCGCCGAGCAGTTCGGTGTAGTTGGCGAGTCCCGCGAAGGGGTACTTACGCTGGATGAACTCGACCTTGTTGATGTCCTGGAGGGACAGGATCACGTTCTTGATCAGCGGGTACAGCAGGAGCGTCGCGAGGGCGAGCACCGCGGGCGCGACCAGCAGATAGGGCAGCCACCCCGTGGGGAGCGGCTTCCCGCCCGCGCGAGGCGGCGTGGGGCCGGTGCCGGTTGCTGGGGCCGGCGTCTCGGGCAGTCCGGCGGACTTCGGTGGTGCGTCCTGTGGAGCGCTGGTCACCGCTCCCTGGGAGTGCACGGTCATGGCTTGGCTTCCTCGCGGTTGACTGTGGAGTCAAATGCGCGACCGGGGGCGCGGCGGGTGTCCGGGCACCTGCCGCACTCCCCGGTGCGATCACACTGCTGGGTCGTGCGGGTACTGCGGGGCGGGACTACTTGTTGATGCGCTTCGCGATCTCCGCGTCCGCCTCGGCGCCGGCCTTGGCCGCGTCCTCACCCTTCAGGACCTTGGTCATGAACTCCTTGATGGGGTTCGGCTCGGTCTCGACGTTCGCCCAGCCCGCGGTGACCGGGGTGATCCTGCCGTTGACGCCGGCCTTGCCCATGGCCTCGGCGAAGGAGCCGGCGGCGGGGGTGAAGTTGGCGGCGGCCTGGTTCGGGAGCAGCGCGCCCTTGGTCTCGGCCGCGTACTTGGTCATCTGGTCCTTGCCGGCGGCGAGGGCCAGCCATTCCTTGGCGAGCTCCTTGTTCTTGGAGCGCTCGGCCACGGCGAGGTTGGAGCCGCCGAGGAAGACGGTGCTGGTCTTGTCGGCCGTCTTGCCCGGGATCGGGAAGTAGCCGAAGTCGGCTTCCTTGCCCGCCTCCTTCAGGGCCTTCTCGGCACCGCCGGCCTCCCAGCCCAGACCGATCCAGGAGGCGACGCCGCCCTTGGGGACGATGTCGGTGGACTGCTGCGGGTTGGCCTCGTCCTTGTCCTTGGGGGCGGTGGAGTAGGACTGGAGCTTCTTGTAGAACTCCATCGCGGCGCCGGCCTGCGGGGTGCCGAGGCCGCCCTTCCACTTGGAGCCGTCCTTGACGGCGAGGTCGCCGCCCTCGTCCCAGATGAGACCGGCGAGGACGTACCAGCTCTGGCCGGGGAGGTAGATGGGCTGGGTGGCCGGGTCGGCCGCCTTCAGCTTCTCCAGGCCGGCGATCCACTCGTCGCGGGTGGTGGGCGGGGTGACGCCGGCCTTGGCGAAGGCCTTCTTGTCGTAGACGACGACGCGGTTGGCGGCGTACCAGGGGGCGGAGTAGAGCTTGCCGTCGACCTCGGCCGAGGCGAGCATGCTCTTCTGCCAGGCGTCGGCGCCGAGGGCGGCCCTGTCCTTGGTCAGGTCGGCGAGGCCGCCGGTGACCGCGTAGCCGGCGGTCTGGGTGTTGCCGAGCTCAAGGACGTCCGGAGGGTTGTTCTCGGAGAGGGCCGTGGTGACCTTCTCCTGGATGCCGGTCCACTTCTGCTCCTCGACCTTGACCGTCACACCGGGGTGCTTGGCCGAGAACTCCTTGTTGACCTCGTCGATCCAGGCCTTCGGCGCGGAGCCGTCCATGACCCAGACGGTGATCTCCTTGGGACCCGCGTCGGCCTTGGCCTTGTCGTCGTCCCCATTGCCACACGCCGCGACACCGACCATCATGCCCGCGACACCGACCGCCGCGATGAGCTTGCGCTTCACGCCACCCTCCTCAGGGATGCCTGCCTGCACTTCCCTTGCCCGCCGCGGTGACATACGCGAAGTACTGCCGTGGGGCTGGGATCTGATCCATATTGGTGTAGACCAGTAGCTGGAGCTTGGCCTAGACCTTTAGGGGTGTCAAGGGTCTAATGAGCGGGTGCCCGGTCCGTTATCGGACCGACACCTGGGGAGAGAGAAGGCCTGTCCCCCCACTCGTGTCACCATGTGACCGCACATATCGGAGGAGCCGGTGACGGCAGCGAAACTGGAGTCGGGAAGGCGGGCGGCGATGGCCACCGAAGGGGCACTCACGGAGCCGGACGGCGGGGCGGCCACCCGGACGGCGCGTGTACCCAAGTACTACCGACTCAAGCGGCACTTGCTCGACATGACCGAGACGCTTCCGCCCGGCACCCCGGTACCGCCGGAGCGCACGCTCGCGGCCGAATTCGACACCTCGCGGACCACGGTCCGCCAGGCCCTCCAGGAACTGGTCGTGGAGGGACGACTGGAGCGGATCCAGGGCAAAGGCACCTTCGTCGCCAAGCCCAAGGTCTCCCAGGCCCTGCAACTGACCTCGTACACGGAGGACATGCGAGCCCAGGGCCTGGAGCCGACCTCGCAGCTCCTCGACATCGGCTACGTGACCGCCGACGACACCCTCGCCGGACTCCTCAAGATCAACACCGGTGGGCGGGTGCTGCGCATCGAGCGGCTGCGGCTGGCCAGCGGCGAGCCCATGGCCATCGAGACCACCCACCTCTCCGCCAAGCGGTTCCCCGCGCTGCGCCGCTCGCTCGCCAAGTACACCTCCCTCTACACCGCCCTCGCCGAGGTGTACGACGTCCACCTGGCCGAGGCCGAGGAGACGATCGAGACCTCGCTGGCCACCCCGCGCGAGGCCGGCCTGCTCGGCACGGACGTCGGGCTGCCGATGCTGATGCTCTCCCGGCACTCCCTGGACGCCGACGGCGAACCGGTGGAGTGGGTGCGCTCGGTGTACCGCGGCGACCGCTACAAGTTCGTCGCCAGGCTCAAGCGCCCCGCCGTCTGAACACACCCTCCACGAACCCGCACCCCGCCCGAGTACCGGAATTCCACGACCGGAATACGGACGGGGTCTTACGTTCACCAGGCAATTCCCCGTAGATTCCGCCTGCTTACGCAGATGATCGACGAGGGGACGAGAGATCATGCCTGAACCGGAAGCAACAGGGACACAACGGGACACGGCGGGTCCGGGAACCCCATCGGGCCCGCCCTCCCCCAAGTCCATCGCCGTGTGGGTGCTCGTCGGCCTCGTGGGCGCCCTCGGGTGGGGCGTGCTGGCGCTCTCGCGCGGCGAGGAGATCTCCGCGGCCTGGCTGCTCGCCGCCGCCCTGGGCTCGTACGCCATCGGCTACCGCTTCTACGCGCGCTTCATCGCGCACCGCGTGCTGAAGGTCGACGCCACGCGAGCCACCCCCGCCGAACGCCTCGACAACGGTGTCGACTTCCATCCCACCGACCGCCGGGTGCTCTTCGGCCACCACTTCGCCGCCGTCGCCGGCGCGGGCCCGCTCGTCGGCCCCGTGCTCGCCGCGCAGATGGGCTACCTGCCCGGGACCATCTGGATCGTCGCGGGCGTGATCTTCGCCGGCGCCGTCCAGGACATGGTGACGCTGTTCTTCTCCACCCGCCGCGACGGCCGCTCGCTCGGCCAGATGGCGCGGGACGAGATCGGCCCCGTCGGCGGAGCCGCCGCCCTGGTCGCCGTGTTCGCCATCATGATCATCCTGCTGGCGGTGCTGGCGCTGGTCATCGTCAACGCCCTCGCCCACTCCCCGTGGGGCGTCTTCTCCATCGGCATGACCATCCCGATCGCCGTCTTCATGGGCTTCTACCTGCGCGTCCTGCGTCCGGGCCGGGTCACCGAGGTCTCCCTCATCGGCGTCGCCCTGCTGCTGCTCGCCATCGTCGCGGGCGGCTGGGTCGCCGAGTCCTCCTTCGCCGGGACCTTCACCCTGGAGAAGGAGACGCTCGTCATCTGGATGGTGGTGTACGGCTTCCTGGCGTCGGTCCTGCCGGTGTGGATGCTGCTCGCGCCCCGCGACTACCTGTCCACCTTCATGAAGATCGGCACCATCGCCCTCCTCGCGATCGGCGTGGTCATCGCGATGCCGACGCTGAAGATGCCGTCGATCACCGACTTCGCGGCCCGCGGGGACGGCCCGGTCTTCGCCGGGTCGATGTTCCCGTTCGTCTTCATCACCATCGCGTGCGGCGCACTGTCGGGCTTCCACGCCCTGGTCTCCTCGGGCACCACCCCGAAGATGATCCAGAAGGAGACCCAGGTCCGCATGATCGGCTACGGCGCCATGCTGACCGAGTCGTTCGTCGCCGTCATGGCGATCATCGCGGCCTGCATCATCGAGCCGGGCCTCTTCTTCGCGGTCAACTCCCCGCCCGGGATCATCGGCACCACGGTCGAGTCCGCCTCGCAGGCGGTGACGAACTTCGGCTTCGCCATCTCGCCCGAGGCGCTCACCCAGGCCGCGAAGGACGTCGAGGAAGCCAGCCTGCTGTCCCGCACCGGCGGCGCGCCGACCTTCGCACTCGGAATGTCGGAGATCTTCTCCTCCGTCATCGGCGGCGCCGGGATGAAGGCCTTCTGGTACCACTTCGCGATCATGTTCGAGGCCCTCTTCATCCTGACGACGCTCGACGCGGGCACCCGCGTGGGCCGGTTCATGCTCCAGGACACCCTCGGCAACGTCCACAAGTCCTTCAAGGACGTCAGCTGGAAGCCCGGCGTGTGGTTCGCGAGCGCGATCGTGGTCGGCGCGTGGGGCTACTTCCTGTGGGTCGGCATCAAGGACCCGCTGGGCGGGATCAACCAGCTCTTCCCGCTCTTCGGCATCGCCAACCAGCTGCTCGCCGCGGTGGCGCTGGCCGTCTGCACCACGCTGCTGGTGAAGTCCGGCCGGCTCAAGTGGGCGTGGGTGACGGGCGTCCCGCTGGTCTGGGACGCCACGGTGACCCTCACCGCCAGCTACCAGAAGGTCTTCTCCGAGGACGTGAAGGTCGGCTTCTTCGCCCAGCGCGACAAGTACCAGGCGGGCATCGACGCCGACAAGGTGCTGGCCCCCGCGAAGAACATGGACGACATGCACACGATCGTCACCAACGCCACGGTCGACGGCGTGCTGTGCGCCCTGTTCGCCGTCCTGATCATCGTGGTCCTCGCGGACGCCGCCCGGACCTGCCTCAAGGCCGTCCGTGACCCGGGCTCGGCGAAGCTCTCCGAGACCCCGTGGACCGAGTCGAAGATCGTCGCCCCGGCCGGCCTGATCGCGACCGCCGAGGAGCGGGCCCAGCTCGCCGCCGCAGGGGCGGACCGCGACTCCGGCGGCGGGCAGGTCAAGGAGCCGGTGGGGTGAGCACCGTACGCGCCGTGCTGGCCCGGGCCAGGTATTACGTACGGGAGTTCTCGGGAGAGGCCGCCTACGACCGCTACGTGGCCCACGCCCGCTCCCACGACCCGGACGCGGAGGTCCTCACCCGCCGCGCGTTCGAACGCGCCCGCACGGATGCCCGCGAGGCGGACCCCCGCGAGGGCTTCCGCTGCTGCTGACACACGCCGAAGGGGCCCCGCCGCGTCCGGCGGGGCCCCTTCGGCGCTCCTCAGCGCACCCAGTCCTTGAGAACCTCGGTCCGGAGGGTGACGTTGACCGGATCGGGGAGCTCAACGTCGTTCCCGAACTCCACCGTACGGGTGTTCGCATACCTGCGGCCGTCCGGTTCACTGAACACGGTCACGTCGCACGCCTCCCGGTCGATGAGCAGGTATACAGGGATGCCCGTCCGGGCGTAGGCGAGGGGCTTCTCGACGCGGTCACGGCGGTCGTGATCTCCGTCCGGCACTGCCTTGCTCCTGATGACCCCGTCGATGAACTCCAGCCGCAGACCTTCGACCTCTCTGGCGGCTACGCGCGCGACGGCTTCGAAGTCCTCGGTCAGCATGTGGGGCCTGTCGGTCATCACGGTCACGCCTCGCTCACCTTCCTCGACGGTGCTGCCTCCGACGATAGCGCCGCCCGCCGGGAGGCGTCCTGCACACTCGACCGCATGGACATGGTGATCAGAACGGCGGTGCCCGCCGACTACACGGAGCTGGGCGAGATCACGGCGCGGGCCTACCTCGCCGACGGACACCTGGACTTCAACGAGGACGACGCGTACCTGAAGGTGCTGCGCGACGTGGCCGGGCGGGCCGTCCTGGCCGAGGTGCTCGTCGCCGAGCACGACGGCCAGGTGCTCGGCGGCGTGACCTTCGCCGCACCCGGCAGCCCGCTCGCCGACATCGCCGGCCCCGACGAGGCCGAGTTCCGGATGCTCGCGGTGGACCACGCGGCCCGCGGCCGGGGCGTCGGCGAGGCCCTGGTGCGGGGCTGCATCGAACGGGCGCGGGCGATCGAGGGCGTCACGGGCCTCGTGCTCTCCACCCAGCGCAGCATGGCCGGGGCCCACCGGATCTACGTACGGCTGGGCTTCGAGCGCACTCCGGAGCGGGACTGGGCGCCCATCGAGGGCCTGAAACTCCTCACGTACCGACTCAAGCTGTAGCCGCGCCGACACTACATGTTGGGGGTGCCGCACAAGGGCGCCCCCACATGTATGCTCATGCCTGCTGTCGCCGCAGGGGAATCCGGTGGGAATCCGGAACTGTCCCGCAACGGTATGAAGTGTCCGGCATCCGGACACCAAGTCCGATGACCTGCCGTCAGCGCGCCCGGATCGACCGAACCGGGTGCCGACACGTCCGGGCCTCGCGGTTGGGCCGGTGGACGCCATGCGGTGTGCCCGTTCCTGCCACGCCCGCATGCGCCCGCGCCCGCCCGCCGATGACCGGGCCGAGCGAGGGAGAGCTCCCGCCGTGACCATCGCGCCTTCCGCACCGCGCGCCGAGTCCGTTTCTGGCGACAACACCGAGGGCCCGGGGGCCACGCTGCTGCGTACCCTCACCGAACTGACGGCGGACCTCCCCGACACCGACCCCGGCCGCGTCGCCGCCGCCGCGCTCCGCGGCCGCAGCTCCGCCGCCGACGACGCCGAACTGCGGGGGCTGGCCACCGAGTCCGCCGCGGGCCTCATCTCCGAGGACCCGGCCTACTCCAAGCTCGCCGCCCGCCTGCTGACGCTGGCCGTGCGCGACGAGGCCGCGAGCCAGGGCTCCACCTCCTTCTCCGCCTCCGTCGAGGTCGGCCACCGCGAGGGCCTCATCGCCGACCGCACCGCCGAGTTCGTGCGGGCGCACGCGAGCCGTCTGGACGCGCTGGTCGAGCACACCCTCGCCGAGGGCGCCGACGACCGCTTCGGCTTCTTCGGCCTGCGCACCCTGCACAGCCGCTACCTGCTGCGCCACCCCATCACCCGTCAGGTCATCGAGACCCCGCAGTACTTCATGCTGCGCGTGGCCTGCGGTCTCGCCGCGGACGAGAGCGTCCAGGCCGTCGAGGAAGTCGCCTCGCTGTACCGGCTGATGAGCCGCCTCGACTACCTGCCCTCCTCCCCCACCCTCTTCAACTCCGGCACCCGGCACCCGCAGATGTCCTCCTGCTACCTGCTGGACTCCCCGCTGGACGAGCTCGACTCGATCTACGACCGCTACCACCAGGTCGCGCGCCTGTCGAAGCACGCCGGCGGCATCGGCCTGTCGTACTCCCGCATCCGCGCCCGCGGTTCGCTGATCCGCGGCACCAACGGCCACTCCAACGGCATCGTGCCGTTCCTGAAGACCCTCGACGCCTCCGTCGCCGCCGTGAACCAGGGCGGCCGCCGCAAGGGCGCCGCCGCCGTCTACCTGGAGACCTGGCACGCGGACATCGAGGAGTTCCTGGAGCTCCGCGACAACACCGGTGAGGACCAGCGCCGTACGCACAACCTGAACCTCGCCCACTGGGTGCCGGACGAGTTCATGCGCCGCGTGAACGCCGACGCCGAGTGGTCGCTGTTCTCCCCGGCCGACGTCCCCGAGCTGGTCGACCTGTGGGGCGACGACTTCGACGCCGCCTACCGCAAGGCCGAGGCCGACGGCCTGGCCCGCAAGACCATGCCCGCCCGCGACCTGTACGGCCGGATGATGCGCACCCTCGCGCAGACCGGCCAGGGCTGGATGACCTTCAAGGACGCCTCCAACCGCACGGCCAACCAGACCGCCGAGCCGGGCACCGTCGTCCACTCCTCGAACCTGTGCACCGAGATCATCGAGGTCACCGACGACGGTGAGACGGCCGTCTGCAACCTCGGCTCGGTCAACCTGGGCGCCTTCGTCCTGACGGAGACCGGCGAGATCGACTGGGAGCGCCTGGACGAGACCGTCCGCACCGCCGTCACCTTCCTCGACCGCGTGGTGGACATCAACTTCTACCCGACCGAGCAGGCCGGCCGCTCCAACGCCCGCTGGCGCCCGGTGGGCCTGGGCGCGATGGGCCTCCAGGACGTCTTCTTCAAGCTGAAGCTGCCCTTCGACTCCCCCGAGGCGAAGGCCCTGTCCACCAAGCTCTCCGAGCGCATCATGCTGGCCGCGTACGAGGCCTCCTGCGACCTCGCCGAGCGCAGCGGCCCGCTGCCGGCCTGGGAGCAGACCCGCACCGCGCGCGGCGTGCTGCACCCGGACCACTACGACACCGAGCTGAACTGGCCGGAGCGCTGGGACGCGCTGCGCACCCGCGTCGCCGAGACCGGCATGCGCAACTCCCTGCTCCTCGCCATCGCCCCGACGGCCACGATCGCCTCGATCGCCGGCGTGTACGAGTGCATCGAGCCGCAGGTCTCCAACCTGTTCAAGCGCGAGACGCTGTCGGGTGAGTTCCTCCAGGTGAACGGCTACCTGGTGGAGGAGCTGAAGCAGCTCGGCGTGTGGGACGCCCAGACCCGTGAGGCGCTGCGCGACTCCTCGGGCTCGGTGCAGGGCTTCGGCTGGATCCCGGCCGAGGTACGCGCGCTGTACCGCACGGCGTGGGAGATCCCGCAGCGCGGCCTGATCGACATGGCGGCGGCCCGTACCCCGTTCCTGGACCAGTCGCAGTCACTGAACCTGTTCCTGGAGACGCCCACCATCGGCAAGCTCAGCTCGATGTACGCGTACGCCTGGAAGCAGGGCCTGAAGACCACGTACTACCTGCGCTCGCGCCCGGCGACGAAGATCGCCCGCGCCGCCCAGGCCGCCACCGCCGCTCCGGTGGCCCTCCCGCAGGCCGTCGACGCCGACGCGCTGGCCTGCTCCCTTGAGAACCCCGAGTCCTGCGAGGCCTGCCAGTAATGAGCTCCACCGACAAGAAGAACCTCCTGGACCCGGGCTTCGAGCTCACGCTCCGTCCGATGCGCTACCCGGACTTCTACGAGCGCTACCGGGACGCGATCAAGAACACCTGGACGGTGGAGGAGGTCGACCTCCACTCGGACGTCGCCGACCTCGCGAAGCTGACGCCCGCCGAGCAGCACATGATCGGCCGGCTGGTCGCGTTCTTCGCGACGGGCGACTCGATCGTCTCGAACAACCTGGTGCTGACGCTGTACAAGCACATCAACTCCCCGGAGGCGCGCCTGTACCTGTCGCGCCAGCTGTTCGAGGAGGCCGTGCACGTCCAGTTCTATCTGACGCTGCTCGACACCTACCTGCCCGACCCGGACGACCGCGCGGCGGCGTTCGACGCGGTGGAGGAGATCCCCTCCATCCGTGAGAAGGCGCAGTTCTGCTTCAAGTGGATGGACTCGGTCGAGAAGATCGAACGGCTGGAGACGCAGGCCGACCGCCGCCGCTTCCTGCTGAACCTGATCTGCTTCGCGGCGTGCATCGAGGGCCTGTTCTTCTACGGCGCCTTCGCGTACGTGTACTGGTTCCGCTCGCGCGGTCTGCTGCACGGCCTGGCCACCGGCACCAACTGGGTGTTCCGTGATGAGACCATGCACATGAACTTCGCGTTCGAGGTCGTCGACACGGTCCGCAAGGAGGAGCCCGAGCTCTTCGACGACGCGCTCCAGCAGCAGGTCACCGACATGCTGAAGGAGGCCGTGGAGGCGGAGCTGCAGTTCGGCCGGGACCTGTGCGGTGACGGCCTGCCGGGGATGAACACCGAGTCGATGCGCGAGTACCTGGAGTGCGTCGCGGACCAGCGCCTGGTCCGTCTCGGCTTCCCGCCGGTGTACGGCTCGCAGAACCCGTTCTCCTTCATGGAGCTGCAGGGTGTCCAGGAGCTGACGAACTTCTTCGAGCGCCGCCCGTCGGCCTACCAGGTCGCGGTCGAGGGCACGGTCGACCTGGACGAGGACTTCTGAGCCCCCTCTGAAAACCCCTCCGAAGCCCCTCTGAGAACCCCTCGGAAGCACCGAGAGCCGGGACGCGAGCCGATCGCGTCCCGGCTCTTCGCGTTCCCGGGGCGGTGCGTGCGCCGTGGGGGCTCAGTGGGCGAGAGGGCCCCGGCGCCAGGCGGCGGACCGGATGCCGTGCCGGGGGCCCGGGGTGGGCGGCATGCCGCCCGCCTTCTGCCGCGGCAGCCACACGAGCCGTGTCTCGACGGCCCGCAGCTCTCGGTCGGTCCGCCGGTCCCGCAGAACCCCGTACAGGCTGGGGGCGAGCAGCAGGGCGGCGACGGCGAGGACGGCGAGGTAGCTCAGGAACGTGTTCATGTATCCACTGTCGCCCCGTTCACCCGACCCGGCCACTGGCAGGACTGCCATGAAAGAACGAATTACTGCCACACTGGGTGCATGCTGACCAACGTGGCCGTGGCCCTCCTCGACGAAGTGGCCCCCTTCGAGTTCGGAATCTTCTGCGAAGTCTTCGGGATCGACCGCAGCGACCATGGACTGCCGGTGTACGACTACGCCGTGTGCGCGGCGGAGGACGGCCCGCTGACCATGGCCGGAACGGGTTTCGCCTTCGCCCCCGCCCACGGGCTGGAGCGGCTGGAGAGCGCGGACCTGATCTGCGTGCCCGCCTTCCGCAACGCCTCGGAACGCACCTACCCGGAGCCGCTCATGGCCGCGCTGCGCCGCGGTGCGGAGCGCGGCGCGCGGGTGCTCAGCGTGTGCAGCGGGGCCTATGTGCTGGGCGCGGCGGGGCTGCTGGACGGCCGGCGCTGCACCACGCACTGGATGCACGCCCCGGCCCTGGCCCGGCGCTTCCCGCGGGCGCTGGTCGACCCGGACGTGCTCTACGTCGACGAGGGCCCGGTGATCACCTCGGCCGGCACCGCCTCCGGGATCGACGCCTGCCTCCACGTGGTCCGCCAGGAGCACGGCGCCGAGGTGGCCAACGCGATCGCGCGGCGGATGGTCGTACCGCCGCACCGGGACGGCGGGCAGGCGCAGTACATCCAGCGGCCGCTGCCGCGCACGTCCTGCGACACGGTGGGCGAGGTGATCGGGTGGATGGGCCGCCACCTGGCGGAGGAGATCACCGTCGAGCAGCTCGCGGAGCGGGCGCACATGTCGCCGCGCACCTTCGCCCGCCGCTTCCTGCAGGAGACCGGCACCACCCCCTACCAGTGGGTGCTGCGCCAGCGGGTCCTGCTGGCGCAGGAGTTGCTGGAGTCCACCGACGAGACGGTCGACGCGATCGCCGGCCGCTCGGGCTTCGGCAACGCGGCCGCCCTGCGCCACCACTTCCTGCGGACCCTGGGCACCACGCCGAACTCCTTCAGACGGACGTTCCGGGGCCCGCAGGCCGCCTGAAGCCCGTCGTGCCGGTCGGGCGGTCCCAGCCGTACTCCACGATGCGTCCGTCGAACGTCCCGGCCAGCAACCGCCCCTGCGGCGTCACGGCGAGGGACAGCGCACAGGTCGGGACCCCGTCGACGGCGAGGGCGGTCCGCAGGCGCACCTCGCCGGTCTCGGCGTCCAGGACCGTCAGGGCCCCGGAGACGTCCGCGGCGTAGACGTTCGTCCCGTCCGAGTCCAGGGCCGTCGCGCGGTGGTCGCCGCGGTGCTCCCACAGCACCTCGCCGTCCAGGGAGCGCCGTACGACGTAGCAGCTGCCCGGCCTGCGCGCGTGCGGCTCGTGGACGGACCCGGCGTACACCAGGGATTGCGCGATCTCCACCGCCGGACCGCCGAAGTGGTCCTCCTCCGGCGGCCGGCCGTGCGGGAAGAGCGGCCGCGGCGTGCCGTCCTTGTCCACCGCGCTGACCCACAGGTCCCGGTGCGACCACTGCGCACGGGTGCCCAGCAGTACGTAGGGCCGGCTCGGACGGCGCACCGGGAACGGGTGGTTGAACAGGGCGAAGTCCCCGGCCCCGGTCCCCTGCCGCACGTCGGCGCCGGCGGCGCCGTCCAGCTCGCACATCGACAGCCGTTCGCGTCCCGCGCTCGGCTCCCCCACCGGCCGCAGGACCATCCGCCGGCCGCCGCCCGGCACCAGGACCGCGTACCCGTCGGGTCGCACGGTCTCCAGCACCCGGCCGGTGTCGACCTCGATGCGGGCGATCCGGGCCCCGCCCTGCTTCCAGCCGGGCGGAGCGTGGCGCCGGAGCCGCTCGGCGTTGGCCCACACGGACGCCGCGTCGCCGGACATCACCAGCTGACGGCCGCCCTCCTCGTCCGCGACCACCCACTGCCGTTCCCCCGAGGGCAGCCACGACTCGGCGAGGACCCCGTCCAGTGCGGCCAGCACCCGGCCGTCCGGCAGTCCCTCGACCGCCCACACCCGCCGCCGCAGGGCCCACCCCCGGCCGGCCGCCCCCGCCAGCTCCGTCAGCAGCCGGCGGGCCTCCGGGCCGCGGTCCGGGCGGTCGTACGGCGCCGCGGGCACGTCCAGTTCCTCGCCGAGAACGTCCCCCGGCCCGACCGCGCACCAGTCCGCGCGGTGCACGACGGCCACGTGCCCCTGCTCGTGCGCCACCGGGCCCTCCCAGTCCTCGGACGGGCTCAGCACCAGGCGCAGTTCGGTCCCGCCGCGCCACGCGAGGTCGAGGACCTCCCGTTCATACTCCAGGGCGGACACGGCGTCGCCGGTGTCCAGGCGGACGAGCAGCAGCTCACCCTCGAAGAAGTAGCCGCCGTCGTAGCATCCGGTGCCCACGGCCAGCAGGGGCAGGACCGGGTGGAAGGCGAGCGCCCGCACGGGCTTGCCGGAACGCAGCACGTACCGGCACCGCAGGCCGTCCCGCTCGTACACGCCGATGCGGTGGCCGGACCACCCCGTGCCCCGGGGTCCGCCGGTCCACTGGGCCGAGCCCACGTCGCCGCCGACCGCGAGCAGCCCCGAGCGGTCGTCGGCGACGGCCACGGCGGGGTCCCCGATCTCGGCGAACGGCCCGCCGCCGAGCAAGCGCCGCACGGTCGGCTCGGGGATCTCAGGGACTTCACGGGCCATACGGATCCCCCCGGGAGGCGCGCCTAGGCGTTGGGGACGGTCTCGTAGCGCGGGGTGCCTTCCGCCATCTGGCGCAGGGCGTCCTTGCGGTCCCGCTTCGAGAGCCGGTCGATGTACAGGTAGCCGTACAGGTGGTCGGTCTCGTGCTGCAGGCAGCGGGCGAAGTAGCCGGTGCCGCGGACCTTGATCGGGTTGCCCTGGGCGTCCTGGCCCTCGACCTCGGCGTAGTCCGGGCGGGCGAGCGAGGCGTACGCCGTCGGGACGGACAGGCAGCCCTCGTTGGAGTCGTCCAGCACCCGCGAGCCCGCCGGGAGCTCGACGAGCCTGGGGTTGACGACGACACCGGTGTGGCGCACGCCGTCGTCGTCCGGGCAGTCGTAGACGAAGACCTTGGCGTCCACGCCGATCTGGTTCGCGGCCAGGCCGACGCCCTCGGCCGCCTTCTGGCTGGCGAACATGTCGTCGATCAGCCGGGCCAGCTCGTCGCCGAACTCGGTGACGTCCTTGCACTCGCGGTGCAGGACCGGGTTGCCGACGACCGTGATCGGGCGGGCGGTGCCGCGCTCCCGATGGGCCAGCTCGCGCGCCGCGCAGTCCTCGGTGTCCACGACGTACCCGTCGTTCACGACCTCGCCACCATCGACAACCTGGTTCTCCTGCTGCGCCATGTCCGCCGTACGCCTTCCGTAAGTCCCGTTCACCGGTGGTCGCCGATGGCCACCGATGTGCCCGTACAGCCTACGGCCCCGGCTCAGCAGACTTCTTCGAGATCCCGCCACTCGCGGCTGTCGGGGCTGTCGGCGACCCAGCTGTCGAGGAGGCCGCGGACCAGTCCGGCCGGTGCCGCGATGCCGCATTCGCGCTCGGGCACCCACAGGGAACCGGAGCCCGCCGTACGGTGCCCCAGCGGCCCGGGGTGGCCCGGCTCGCTGTGGTCGTGCGGATCGAGGTGCTCGCCGTCGCCCTCGTCGCTCGGCATCTCGCTCTCCGAGCAGGTCCGGCACAGCAGCCGCACCGACGAGGACCAGTCCTCGGCGGCGAAGCCCGCGTCCGAGGCCAGCTGCTCCAGCGCGTCACGGTCCGCCTCGGTGGCCGCCTCCAGCAGCACCACCCAGGTCGGCACCGGGGACGGCGCCCAGAGCTCGATCTCGTCGAACACCGGGTAGGAGGGTCCGGCCGCGGTCACCCGCTCGCCGTGCGGGACGCCGTCGTGGAGGACGACCTCGCCCCAGCGCCGCCCCGAGGAGGGCAGCGGGATCGACAGGACCTCCAGCCGCGCCGGGTCCAGCCTGCGGCCCCACACCACCTCGGCCTCGCCCTCGGGCGAGAGCCGCACGGCGGCGCTGCCGAGTTCCATGCCGACCGGCTCACCGTTCCCGCCGCCGTTCGCGCCGTGGGGGTCTCCGGGCACCTTCAGCCCGTACGCCTGCCAGGCCCGCCGGGCCAGCGGCCAGTCCTGGAGCGCGGTGGCGGCGATCCCGACGTTCCACCAGTCGGGGGCCCCGGTCTCGCGGTCCAGCAGGGCCACGGCGCGCAGTCCGGCGGCCCTCGCCTGCTCCCAGTCGTGCCGGAACTTGTGCAGCAGGGCCAGGTTGAACCAGGACTCGGAGAGCCACGGCTCCAGGTCCGCGGCTCTGGTCAGCAGCGCCCCGGCGTCCTCGTACCGCCCGTCACCGATCAGCGTGAACGCGCGGTCGGTGGCCTGCCGCCACGAGGCGGAGGGCCGATGCCGTACCTTCCCGAAGATCCTCACGATTCCCGCCTGCCTGGGGGCACCCTCCCAGCGGTGGCTGGGGGACTACGGTGCAGCCTTGCGGACACTCTTACTGGCATCCAACCATGCCCACTCGGACGGCCGCTCATTACCCATGGGTTACCCCGGTGGGACGGGCACCACTCTGCCACGTCCGCCCCTGGCCAGAACCCTCGCCAGGCATTCCACGACCTCCGGCTGGTAATCGTGCCCGGTGCCCAGGCGGAGCTGTTCCAGGGCTGCCAGTGGGCCGCCCGGGTGACGGCTCCCGCCGACGAGGTCGTCGTACGCGTTGACCACGCGCACGATCCGGGCCAGCGCGGGCTGCTCCCGGTACGGGTCCGCCTGCCGCTCCACGATCACGGCGACCTCGGCGGGGACCCCGGTCTGCCGGGCCACCTCCCCGCCCAGCCCGGCGATCCTGCGGGCCTCGGCCGCGGGCAGCTCGGCGGTGGCCCCGTCGGGGACCGGGTCGACCAGGGAGAGCTGGCCGATGTCGTGCATCAGGGCCGCGTACTCCAGCACCGTGAGCTCCCGCTCCGACAGGCCCAACTCCCGGCCGACGGCGCAGCTCAGGGCCGCCACCCGGCGGGCGTGTCCGGGCGGGGTGCAGCCGGCGATCTCGGTGGCCCGGGCCAGGGAGGTGATGGTCTGGCGGTAGGTGGTGCGGATCGCGGTGATCCGGTGGAAGGACAGCTGGGTCAGCAGCAGCGGCACGCTGAGGACGGGGACGGCCCACAGCCCCGCGGCGGCCGCGCCGAGCGCCATGACGACGCCGGTGGCACAGATCGCGGGGCCGATGCCGAGCTGGGCGCGCAGCCCGTCGCGCAGCAGCGGCCCGTACGGGCGGCCCGTGCGGGCCCCCGCGAGGGCGGCGGCGAGCACGGCGTCGCACAGGGCGACGAGGACCAGCAGGAGCAGCAGGAAGACGACGAGGTCCGGCCCCTGGCCCAGCCGCTGCTCCAGCCGGCCGGAGTGGTGGAGCGGCTGGAAGCAGGCGGCGGCGAAGGCGACGGTGAGCACCCTGCGGGACAGGTGGTCGAGGGCGGGGCCGCAGCCACGGGCGACGTGCGGGACGATCCCGGCGAGGGCGGCCGCGGCGACGACGGCGACGGTCTCCAGCACCCCGTGGTGGGTCGGCAGGCCCGCGTTCCGGCCGAGCAGGGCGTAGGCGAGGGCGCCGGCCGCGCCGAGCGGCGCGCCCAGATGGTCGGGCGCACCCGGCCGGTCCCTGCGGGCGAGCTCGCCGACGGCGACCAGGGCGCCGAAGGCCAGGGCGACGCCGGGCTCGGTCAGGCCGTTCCACAGGGTGTGGGCGAGGCCGACGGCGGCGAGCACGGCCGCGGCCCCGCGTACCGCCCACGCGCCCGCGGCCCTCATGCGCCCGCCCCGGCACCGTCCGCGTCGCGGCCGGGTCGTTCGCCCGAGGGCGGGGCCTGGCTGCCGGAGCCGTCGGCGCCGGGAGGCGCGGCGTCCTGCGCGGGCAGGGCGCGCAGCGCCGTCCGCGCCGCCGGCCGGGCGGTGAGCGGACCCCGGGGGCCGAGGCCGCCGCCCCGGCCGACGGCCGGAGCGGGCGCGGCCGGAGCGGGCGCGGCCGGAGCCCGGCCGTTCCGGGCCGCCGGCCCCCGCACCCCGGGGCCGGGTACCCCGGCGGGAGCGGGGTCGCCGATCACCTGGAGGTCGTCGTCCGAGGTGACCACCGGATGCCAGCCGTGCCGGCCGACGGCGTCCGTCAGGGCCCGTACCATCGCCGGATCGAACTGTGCTCCCGCGCACCGCTCCAGCTCGGCGAGGGCGGTGGCCACCGGCCGGGCCCGGCTGTACGAGCGGGTGGAGGTCATGGCGTCGAAGGCGTCGGCCACCGCCACCACCCGGGCCAGTACCGGGATCTGCTCACCGGTCAGCCCGTACGGATAGCCGGTGCCGTCGACGCGTTCGTGGTGGTGCAGGATCGCGGACCTGGCCTCCCCCAGGAAGCCGATGCCGCGCACCATCTCGTGCCCGTACTCGGGGTGCAGTTCGATGATCCGGCGCTCCTGCGGGGTGAGCGGCCCGTCCTTGCGCAGCAGCCGGGTGGGGACGCCGATCTTGCCGACGTCGTGCAGGATGCCGGCGAAACGGACCACTTCCAGCCGGTCCTCGGCCATCCCCAGCTCGCGGGCGATCATCATGGAGGCCTGGCCGACCCGTTCGCTGTGGCCGCGCGTGTAGCGGTCCTTGATGTCGACGGCCTGGACGAGGGCCCGGATGGTGGCCTGGTGGGCGGCGTGCTCGCGGTGGTACTGGGCGAAGACCCAGCAGGAGACGTACATCGGGAGCAGGACGAGCAGCGCGGCCGGGACCCCGTACGGGCTGCGCCACATGACGGCCATCATCAGTCCGGCGAGGCCGTGGACGCAGTGCGCGGCGAGGGCGAGGGGGACCAGGCCGTGCCAGGCGGTGGCGGCGGGCCTGCGTTCGGCGGCGGCCAGGATGCCCCCGTCGAGGGCGGTGATCACCAGGCAGAAGACGGCGGCCGCCGCCGTCGCGGGGAGCATCGCGCCGAGGAGGTCGGCGGGCCACGCGGGGGGCGCGGACCCGGCGGCGGGGACCCGGCCGAGGGCGGCCGGGCCGCCGAGCAGCCCGAACACCTGCCCGGCCGCCCAGGCGCCCAGGGACTGCTGGGCCCCGTGCCACACCCGGCGCACCCCGGCGGGCCGCTGGGCCACGGTGGCGGCGAGCCCTCCGGGCAGCGCCACGAGCGCGGCGGCGGCGGGCGGCAGCAGGAAGACGGCGGCGAGCACCACGGGGAAGAAGGAGCCGATGCCCTGGGGGGCCCGGCGGCCCGGCAGCGGGCCGTGCCGGACGAGTTCGCAGCCGGGGTGGAGCACGGCGAGCAGGGTCACGGCCGGCCAGGGCGTAACGGAATCAGTGAGGGCCGGGGCGGTGCAGGCGAGTGCCGCCAGTACGGCGCAGAGGACGAATCCGCGGGCGGCCGGCGGAAGACCCCGCATGGCACTCTCCTCCCCTGGGCCGTGCAAGCCGGGCACCGGATCGGACCGGTACCGATTGGGGAGAATAGGTGGGGCCCCGAGCGGGGTGGGCCACATTTTCGTATTGCGCCATGCGGACGCCCCCGGATTAGCACATTCGGGTGAATGAACTGATCTTCCGGGGGCGGGCGTTCAGCAGTTCGACCGATTTCGCAGCGGTCAGCCGGACGCGGGGTTGTCGGCGGTGACGTCATGGTCGGGGACGGCCTGCCCCGACCGGATCAGCTCGATCCGGTCCATCACCTTCGACCGCAGGTCGGACGGCACGTCGTCCGACCCGCAGCAGCGCTTGACCAGCTTCTTCACGGCCTGTTCCAGGCCGTACTTCTCCAGACAGGGATTGCACTCGCCGAAGTGGGTCTCGAACTTCGTGCAGTCGCTGTCGGGCATCTCATGGTCGAGGAACTCGTACAGGTGGTCCAGGACCTCAGAGCACTCTGTCTCGTGCGGCTCTCCGCAACTCATGAGCCCGTGCCTTTCCGGTCGTTCGCCTCTCCAGCACCCGCGGGAACCAGCCCGCGCTCGCGGGCGTAGTCCTCCAGCATTCCGCGGAGCTGACGGCGGCCACGGTGCAGTCGCGACATGACCGTTCCGATGGGTGTACCCATGATGTCCGCGATCTCCTTGTACGCAAAGCCCTCTACGTCGGCAAGATAGACCGCGATGCGGAACTCTTCCGGAATGGCCTGCAGGGCTTCCTTCACGTCCGAGTCGGGCAGATGGTCGAGCGCCTGCGACTCGGCCGAGCGCAGTCCGGTCGACATGTGCGACTCGGCGCGCGCCAGCTGCCAGTCCTCGATCTCCTCCGCGGCGCTGCGCTGGGGCTCGCGCTGCTTCTTGCGGTAGGAGTTGATGAAGGTGTTGGTGAGGATGCGGTACAGCCACGCCTTCAGGTTGGTGCCTTCGCGGAACTGGTGGAAGGACGCGTATGCCTTCGCGTACGTCTCCTGGACCAGGTCCTCGGCGTCGGCCGGGTTGCGCGTCATGCGCAGCGCGGCCGAGTACATCTGGTCGAGGTAGCCGAGGGCGTCCCGTTCGAAGCGCGCGTTGCGCTCCGGGGTCGTCTCCTCCGCGTGGCCTTCGTCGGTCCCAGCGACAGGACCCACCTCCTCCGACTGCGTGGCGGCTCCGAAAGCGGATCCGCTCGAATCGGAGAATAGTCGACCTTCCCGGCCCCCCGCCGCCCGGAGCGAGCTGCGCTTGGGGGCGGGCAGCACCGTCCAGTCCAGGTCAGCGGCCTGCGGACGGTTCTGGCTGATGACCTGGGTCATGCGCTCCCTCTCCTCCGACGTTCCGTGTGTACCGACATGTGGGACAACAGAGAGACGGGGCGGCGCATTCCCGGGAACACCACGGGTTTCCGGCCTTTCCGGGGCCGGCGGCGGGCGGTGCGGCCCGGGTCACCCGGGGAGCCGTGCGAGCCACTCCCCGACCGCCTCGGTGATCGTCCGCAGGGCCTCCTCCTGGGTGGTGGCGGCCTTCTTCGGCACCGCGAAGCCGTGGTCGCCGTGGGCCACCTCCACGAGCTCGTACGGGTGCTCCCCGGCCGGCTCCGGGAACTCCTCGGGGCGGCCGAAGGGGTCCCGGCCGCCCTGGACCACGAGGGCGGGCCGGCCGGCCCCGGTGAGTTCCGCGGCGCGGGACTTCTCGGGCCGGCCCGGCGGGTGCAGCGGGAAGGCCAGGGCGAGGACCCCGGCGGCGCCCAGTTCTCCGGCGGTGCGGCAGGCCACGCGGGCGCCGGCGCTGCGTCCGCCCGCGACCACCGGCAGCCCGGGCCCCGTGAGCGCCGGCCACAGCCCGCGCCAGCCCTCGTCCAGCACCTTGGGCGCGGCGGCGACCTTCTTCCCGGCGACCCGCCAGGGCTGTTCGACGAGCGCCACCGTGATCCCGCGGGCGGGCAGGGCGGCGGCCAGCGCCTGGAGGTCGCGGGCCTCGATGCCGCCGCCCGCGCCGTGGCTCACGGCGAGCACGAGCCGGGCCTTCGGGGCGGTGTGCCAGGTGATGCGGGCCTCGCCCGCCGGGGTGTCGACGCTCTCGGTACGCGTGGTCATGCCCCCATCGTGCCGTGCGGGCCGGTCGGGACACGCCTGGGAAGCCGGTCGGGACGCGCCTCAAAAAAGAGTGCCCTCCTCCGGCGCGGCCAGCTCCGTCAGCAGCTCCGGACCGTTGTTGCGCACGTTGCTCACGGCGGTGGACACCGGGTAGGCGCGCATCAGTCCGCCGGGCGGCGGCGCGAGCAGTTCCCGCAGGGCGCCCTCGGTGTCGGTGTTCGCGGGGTCCAGCCAGGCGTCCCAGCGGTCGGGGGTGAGCATCAGCGGCATCCGGGGGTGGATCTCGGACAGCGAGCGCGGTCCCTCGGCGGGGGCCACCCCCAGCGGGCCGGTCTCCGCCTCGGTGGTGATCACCGAGCAGGTCACCCACCAGGCGAGGGGGTGCTCGTCGGGCAGGGTCCGGTCGCGCCAGAACTCGTATATGCCGGCCATGGCGAAGAGCGAGCCGTCGGAGGGGAGCACGAAGTAGGGCTGCTTGCGGGCCCGCTTCTTCTTCCCCTCCACCTCCAGCTGCCGCTCGTCGTGGGCGGTGACCCACTCGTAGTACCCGTCGGCGGGGACGATGCAGCGGCGCTGCGCGAACGCGCGGCGGAAGGACGGCTTCTCGTGCAGGGTCTCCGACCGGGCGTTGATCATGCGGGCGGCGCCGTCGGGGTTCTTGGCCCAGGAGGGCACGAGTCCCCATTTCAGAACGCGCAGCTGGCGAACCGGACGCGGGTGCGAAGCGTCCTTCAGAGGACGGTCGAGGACGACGTGGACCTCCTTCGTCGGCGCCACGTTGAAGTCGGGGGCCAGGGCCTCCTCCGGCTCCCACCGCTCGATGCCGAAGGCCTCCACGAGGTCCTGCGGTCCACGACTCGCTGCATACCGTCCGCACATGGCTGCCACACTGCCATGTCCACCGCACCTCACCGCAAGGAGTCCGCCACCTCATGGACAGCAGCACGACCGCCGGCCTGTGGGACCGGCTCACGGGCATGCAGACGGCCCCGGACCAGTGGCTGGTGATCGCGACCGGGCTGGTCGCGCTGGCCGCCGTGGGCCCCCGCCCGCTGTGGCGGCTCTCGCGCAACGCCATCACCATCGCGCACGAGGGTGGGCACGGCCTGCTGGCTCTGCTCACCGGCCGTCGGCTGAGCGGGATACGCCTGCACTCCGACACCAGCGGCGTCACCGTCAGCCGGGGCAAGCCGACGGGGCTGGGGATGATCCTGACCGCGGCCGGCGGGTACACCGCGCCCTCGCTGCTCGGTCTGGGCGGGGCGGCCCTGCTGTCCGCGCACCGCATCACGCTGCTCCTGTGGGCGGCCACGGCCCTGCTCCTGGTGATGCTGGTGATGATCCGGAACGCGTACGGGGCGCTGACGGTGGTGCTGACCGGCGGAACCTTCCTGCTGGTGTCGTGGCTGACCCCGGCCGAGGTGCAGGCGGGCTTCGCCTACCTCGTCGTGTGGTTCCTGCTGCTCGGCGGGGTCCGGCCGGTCTTCGAGCTGGGCGCCAAGCGGCGGGGCGGCGGGGCGCCCGATTCCGACGCCGACCAGCTGGGGCGTCTCACCCACCTGCACCCCGTGGTGTGGCTGCTCTTCTTCCACGTCGTCGCGCTGTGCTCGCTGGTCGGCGGCGGCCGCTGGCTGCTCGGCCTGTGACCACCCTCTGAGACCGGACGGCGATCAAGATCCGGGCCCGGAGGAAGCCACTAAAGTGGGGGCCATGACCCAGACCCCCGCCCCTGCCCTCTGGCCCGCTCCGCTCGCCGATGGGACCGTCCACGCCACTGTCACGGTGCCGGGGTCCAAATCGGTCACCAACCGTGCCCTCGTGCTCGCCGCCCTCGCCTCCGAGCCGGGCTGGGTGCGCCGCCCGCTGCGCTCGCGCGACTCCCAGCTGATGTCGGACGCGCTGCGCGCGATGGGCGTGGGTATCGAGGAGACCGTCTCCTCCAGCTCTGCGGGCGCCGGCGCGAGCGGCGAGGCCTGGCGGATCATCCCGGCGGCCCTGCACGGACCGACGACGGTGGACGTCGGCAACGCGGGCACGGTCATGCGTTTCCTGCCGCCCGTCGCCACCCTCGCCGACGGCGACATCCGCTTCGACGGCGACCCGCGTTCCTACGAGCGTCCGCTCGGCCAGGTCATCACCGCCCTGCGCACGCTCGGCGCCCGGATCGACGACGACGGCCGCGGCGCGCTGCCCATGACCGTCCAGGGCGGCGGGGCGCTGGAGGGCGGCACGGTGGAGATCGACGCCAGCAACTCCTCCCAGTTCGTCTCCGCGCTGCTGCTCTCCGCCCCGCGGTTCAACCAGGGCGTCGAGGTCCGGCACGTGGGCGGCAACCTGCCGTCGATGCCGCACATCCGGATGACCGTGGAGATGCTGCGCGCCGCGGGCGCCCAGGTGGACACCCCCGAGGCCGGCGGCGAGAAGGACGTGTGGCGGGTCGCCCCGGGCGCCCTGCTCGGCCGCGACATGGTCGTGGAGCCGGACCTGTCCAACGCGCAGCCCTTCCTGGCCGCGGCCCTGATCACGGGCGGCACGGTCACCGTTCCCGACTGGCCGCGCCGCACCACGCAGCCCGGTGACGCGCTGCGCCGGATCTTCACGGAGATGGGCGGCTCCTGCGAACTGACCGACGCGGGCCTGGTCTTCACCGGCAGCGGGAAGATCCACGGCATCGACGTGGACCTGAGCGAGGTCGGCGAGCTCACCCCGGGCATCGCGGCGGTGGCGGCCCTGGCCGACTCCGAGTCGGTGCTGCGGGGCGTCGCCCACCTGCGGCTGCACGAGACGGACCGGCTGGCCGCGCTGACCAAGGAGATCAACGCGCTCGGCGGTGACGTCACCGAGACCGAGGACGGCCTGCGGATCCGGCCGCGCCGCATGCACGGCGGGGTGTTCCACACGTACGAGGACCACCGGATGGCCACCGCCGGCGCGGTGATCGGCCTCGCCGTGGAGGGCGTGCAGATCGAGAACGTCGCCACGACCGCGAAGACCCTGCCAGACTTCCCGAAGATGTGGACGGACATGCTGGCCGGGGACGCGGGACCCGGAGCGGGTGCGGGAGCGTAGGGCACGTCATGCGCAGGTACGGCAAGCACACCGACGAGGACGACATCCGCCAGCGCCCGAACCCCAAGGGCAACCGGCCCCGGACGAACATCCGGCCCAAGCACGAGGACGCCTCCGAGGGCTTCGTCCTGACCGTCGACCGAGGCCGGCTGACCTGCCTGGTCGACGGCCGCACGATCACCGCGATGAAGTCCCGGGAGCTGGGCCGCAAGGCCGCGGTCGTCGGCGACCGGGTCTGGATCGTCGGTGACCTGTCCGGAAGGAAGGACACCCTGGCGCGGATCGTGCGGATCGAGGAGCGCAAGTCCGTCCTGCGGCGCACCGCGGACGACGACGACCCGTACGAGCGGGTGGTCGTCGCCAACGCCGACCAGCTGGCGATCGTCACGGCCCTGGCCGATCCGGAGCCGCGGCCCCGGATGATCGACCGCTGTCTGGTGGCGGCGTACGACGCCGGGCTGGAGCCGCTGCTGGTGCTCACCAAGTCCGACCTGACCTCCGCGGACAAGATCCTGGAGATCTACGCGACGCTGGGCCTGAACTACGTGGTCACCAACCGCGAGGAGCTGGCCGCCGGTGACGCGGCCGAGCGGGTCCGCGAGCGGCTGACCGGCCGGATCACCGCCTTCGTCGGCCACTCCGGCGTCGGGAAGACCACCCTGGTCAACTCGCTGGTCGCCGAGGGCCGCCAGCGCGCCACCGGGCACGTGAACGCGGTCACCGGCCGCGGCCGGCACACGACCACCTCCGCGCTGGCGCTGCCGCTGCCCTCGGGCGACGGCTGGGTCATCGACACCCCCGGTGTGCGTTCCTTCGGTCTGCACCACGTGGACCCGTCCCGGGTGATCCTGGCCTTCCCGGACCTGGTCCCCGGTACGGAGGAGTGCCCGCGCGCCTGCAGTCATGACGAGCAGGACTGCGCGCTCGACCAGTGGGTGCAGGACGGCCACGCGGATCCGGCGCGGCTGTATTCGCTGCGGCGGCTGCTGGAGACGCGGGAGCGGCGCGAGGGCGACTGACCGACCCGGCGGCCGTGCCGTGTTTGTCCGGGGACCTGTCGGGAAAAGTGCATAATCGCACCAAGTGACGCGATGTCACATGACGCGGGGAGGCATTCGCCATGGCGTGGCTGCTGGTCGTCGTCGCCGGACTCCTGGAGACGGGTTTCGCGGTCTGCCTCAAGCTCTCCCACGGATTCACCCGGCTCTGGCCGACGATCGCCTTCGCGTGCTTCGCGCTCGGCAGCTTCGGCCTGCTGACCCTGGCCCTCAAGAAGCTGGACGTGGGTCCGGCGTACGCGGTCTGGACGGGCATCGGCGCGGCCGGCACGGCGATCTACGGCATGATCTTCCTGGGCGACGTGGTCTCCACCCTCAAACTCGTCTCGATCACGCTGGTCATCCTGGGGGTCGTCGGGCTCCAGCTGTCCGGTTCGGCGCACTGAGCAGGCCGAGCAGCTCCCCCGCGCCCGGCTCCTCCCCCGGGGCGATCACGTAGGAGAGGGCGAGCCGCACCGCCAGCTCGCACCGCTGCGGGCCCTCCCCCGGCGTGAGCGCGGCGGCGGCCCGGTCGCGCACGGCCCGGGCGAGGTCGCCGGGCCCCGGTTCGCTCCGGCTCGCGGCGGGCAGGCCCGGCCCCCAGCTGCCGGTGAGCAGGGCCCGTACGAGGGGCTGCGCGCGGGCCGCCCGTACGGTCCACTCGGCGACCGCGACGAGCCGTTCGGGGGCCCGCAGCGGGGCGGACAGGGCCCGGTCCACCCCGTCCAGGTACCGGTCGGCCTCGCGCCGCACCAGGGCGCGCCCCAGCCCCGCCTTGCCGCCGAACTCGTTGTAGAGGGTCTGCCGCGACACCCCGGCCGCGGCGGCCACGTCGACCATTCTCACGTCCGGCCAGGGGCGCGCAGCGAGCGCCGCCCCCGCCGCGTCCAGCAAGGACTCCCGCGCTGCCGGCATCCGCACCTCCCCGCTCGGCTCTCCGGCCAGAGTTGACGGGGCGACAGGCCCTGTCAAGGGCGCGCCCGCTGTCAAGAGGGCCCTCCCGGCCGAGCTGTGGACGTCGTTGGCCGGGGTCCCGGAGTCTCGCTACTGTTCGGGCATGCCCGAATATGACGATGACCTGCGCCTCGCCCTCGAACTCGCCGACGCGGCGGACGTCGCCACGATGGAGCGGTTCCGCGCCCTGGACCTGAAGGTCGAGACGAAGCCGGACATGACCCCGGTGAGCGAGGCGGACAAGGCCGCGGAGGAGGTCGTCCGGGCGGGCATCACCGCGGCCCGGCCCGATGACGCCATCCTGGGCGAGGAGTACGGGCTCAAGGGCAGCGGCCCGCGCCGCTGGGTCGTGGACCCGATCGACGGTACGAAGAACTACGTGCGCGGGGTCCCCGTCTGGGCGACCCTGATCTCCCTGATGGCGGAGGGCGAGGACGGGGAGTTCCGCCCCGTGGTCGGCGTGGTGTCCGCACCCGCGCTGGGCCGCCGCTGGTGGGCGGCGCAGGGCTCCGGCGCGTACTCGGGCGGCGCGCTCGGCGAGCCCACCCCGATCGGCGTGTCCCGGGTGGGCGTGCTGGGCGACGCCTCGTTCGCGTACTCCTCGCTGAGCGGCTGGGAGGAGCAGGGGCGACTGCCCGGCTTCCTGGACCTGACGCGGGCGTGCTGGCGCACCCGCGGCTACGGCGACTTCTGGCCGTACATGATGGTCGCGGAGGGCTCCCTGGATCTGTGCGCCGAGCCGGAGCTGAACCTGTGGGACATGGCCGCCGTCGCGGTGGTGGTGCAGGAGGCGGGCGGCCGCTTCACCAGCCTCGACGGCGCCGACGGCGTGCACGGCGGGAACGCCGCGGCGTCGAACGGACTGCTCCACGAGGAGATGCTCGGTCTGCTCCGCCCGCGCGCCTGACGCGCCCGGGCGCCGGGCGCGCTCCTTTCGCACGCCTCCTTGCTGGCCCTCCCGGTCCGTGGGAATCTGACAATCCCCACGCTTGTGCGCTTGTGAAACGTTTCTCTTGAGACGTTCCACCGGTCGCACCCACCCCGGCGCGGGGGCTCACCCCCAGGAGGTGGCTCTCTTCATGCTCGTCCGTGACGCAATGAGCACCGTGATCCTCACCCTCGGACCCGCACACACCCTCCGGCAGGCGGCCTGCCTGATGTCCGGCCGGCGCGTCGGCGCGGCCGTCGTCCACGACCCCGACCACAGCGGAATCGGCATCCTGACCGAGCGCGACATCCTCAACTCGATCGGCGCGGGCCACGACCCCGACCGGGAGTCGGTGGCCGCGCACACCACCAACAACGTCGTCTTCTGCACCCCGGACGCCACCCTGCAGGAGGCCGCGGAGGCGATGGCCCACGGCGGTTTCCGGCACCTGATCGTCCTGGAGGACGGCGGACCGGTGGGCATCGTGTCCGTGCGCGACGTCATACGCTGCTGGGTTCCGGCGCGGCGCACGGTGTCCGCGTGAAACGGCGCCGGGCCGCGGCCCTTTCGAAGAGGACCGCGGCCCGGCGTCCCGCCCCGGCAGGCGGTGTCCGTCAGCCGCGGAGGGCCTGGACCGCGGCGTCCAGCCGCTTGCCGAAGTCCCCGTCCGCCCGGCGGAAGTTGTCGATCGCGCGCTCGACGATGTCGTCGCGGGAGACCTTGGCGATGAAGCCGGAGAGGTTCTCGATCAGACGGGTCTTCTCGTCCTCGGAGTACAGGCGGTAGAGATTGCCCGCCTGGACGAAGTCGTCGTCCTCGCTGTGCACGGGGGCGGCGTGGTTGCCCGTGCCGCCGGTGACCGGGACCGGCTGCCACAGCGGACGGCCGGTCTCGTGCGGGCCGCCGAAGCTGTTCGGCTCGTAGTTCTTCGCACCCTTGTGACGGCCGTCGTAGAGGTACCCGTCACGGGAGTTGGTGCGGGCCTCGGTGGCGTGCGGACGGTTGACCGGCAGGTGGTCGGCGTTGATGCCGACGCGGTAGCGGTGGGCGTCACCGTAGCCGAAAAGACGGCCCTGGAGCATCTTGTCCGGGGACGGACCGATGCCGGGAACGAAGTGCGCCGGGGAGAAGATGGACTGCTCGACCTCGGCGAAGACGTTCTCCGGGTTGCGGTTGAGCTCCAGCTTGCCGATCTCGATCGGCGGGTAGTCCGCGTGCGGCCACACCTTGGTGAGGTCGAACGGGTTGAAGCGGTAGGTCGCCGCGTCGGCCGCCGGCATGATCTGGACCTGCACGGTCCAGGTCGGGAAGTCCCCGCGCTCGATGGCCTCGCGCAGGTCGCGCTGGTGGCTGTCGGGGTCCTCACCGGCGAGAGCGTTGGCCTCGGCCTGGGTGAGGTTCTTGATGCCCTGGTCGGTCTTGAAGTGGTACTTGACCCAGAAGACCTCTCCGGCCTCGTTGTTCCACTGGAACGTGTGCGAGCCGTAGCCGTTCATGTGGCGGTAGGACGCCGGGATGCCGCGGTCGCCGAACAGCCAGGTCACCTGGTGGGTGGACTCGGGCGACAGCCCCCAGAAGTCCCAGACGTTGTCCGCCTCCTGCGAGCCCGTGTACGGGTCGCGCTTCTGGGTGTGGATGAAGTCGGGGAACTTGATGGCGTCCTTGATGAAGAACACCGGGGTGTTGTTGCCGACGAGGTCGTAGTTGCCCTCCTCGGTGTAGAACTTCAGCGCCCAGCCGCGGGGGTCGCGCACCGCGTCGGCGCTGCCCAGGTTGCCCGCGACGGTGGAGAACCGCAGGAAGGTCTCGGTCTGCTTGCCGACCTCGGAGAGGAACTTGGCGCGCGTCCACTGCGAGACGTCGCGGGTCAGCGTGAAGGTGCCGTACGCACCGGCGCCGCGGGCGTGCACCACGCGCTCCGGGATGCGCTCACGGTTGAAGTGGGCGAGCTTTTCCAGCAGGAGCTGGTCCTGGACCAGAACGGGACCGCCGACGCCGGCCGTCTCGCTGTTCTGGTTGTCGGCCACCGGCGCCCCGGCCTCCGTGGTGAGCGGTCCCTGCGTCACGTGCGCCTCCTGCGTCATTGCTGCGTGTCCTGTCCTTGGCGTTCGCCGTACTCGATCCTACAATGGACTTTGTCCAAGTCAAGCAAGCATCCAAGTCCACACCGGTTCGGGAGTTACACCGAATCCCCTCGCTGTTAGGCTGATGTCCATGAGTGACCTGCTGGAACGACTTCGCGGACGCGGCTGGCGCATGACGGCACAGCGGCGCGTCGTGGCCGAGGTGCTCGACGGTGACCACGTGCACCTGACGGCCGACGAGGTGCACGCGCGTGCCGTGGCGAAGCTGCCCGAGATCTCGCGCGCCACCGTCTATAACACGCTGGGCGAGCTCGTCTCCCTCGGCGAGGTCCTGGAAGTCGCCACGGACCGGCGCGCCAAGCGGTACGACCCGAACGCCCACCGGCCCCACCAGCACCTGGTGTGCGCCCGGTGCGGCGCCATCCGCGACGTCCACCCGGCCGGAAACCCGCTGGCGGACCTGCCCGACTCCGAGCGCTTCGGCTTCGTCGTGTCGGCGGCCGAGGTCACCTACCGCGGCGTCTGCCCGAACTGCGCGGGCGCCTGACCCCGGACGCACGACGGCCCGGCCCCCCTGGGGAGCCGGGCCTCTTCTCTCTCTGGGGCGCTTCGCCGGTGAAAACGACCCCGGAAACGCCTCAGGGCCCGGATCCAGTGGATCCGGGCCCTGAGGCTTCAGTAGCGGGGACAGGATTTGAACCTGCGACCTCTGGGTTATGAGCCCAGCGAGCTACCGAGCTGCTCCACCCCGCGTCGGTGAACCCAACGTTACGTGAAGGCCCCCGGCGGATGCAAATCGGTTAACCGGGGCCGACGGTGGGACCGGGGCCGGCGGGTGGGATCGGAACCGGGGCCGACAGGCGGGACCGGGACCGGCGGGTGGGACCGCCCGCCGGTTCACCGGTCACGCCGAGAGTTCCTCCGCCAGCGCCTCCCGCAGCCGGGCCGCACGCTCGGAGACCTCCGCCGGTCCCAGCTCCATGGCGCGGGCGCACCACTTCTGGCCCTCCGCGAGGTCACCGTGGCGGGCCGCCAGCAGGCCGAGGCGCAGGGCGGCGCGGCCGTGGCCGGCCACCGCCGCGCGGGTCCACCACAGGGCGGCCTCCGGCTCGCTCCCCTCGCGGGCCAGCAGCAGCCCCAGGTTGAACGCTCCGTTGCGGGACCCGGCCTCGGCCGCCTCCCGGTACCAGCGGGCGGCCGCCTCCATGTCGCCGCGGGCCGCGGCCAGCATGCCGACGCGCACCTGGGCCCGGCGGTGCCCCAGCTCGGCGGCCCGCTCGTACCACTCCTCACTCTCGGTGCGCGGGGCGCTGCCGACCGGCTCGCCCAGCGCCGGCGGCTCCGGCGGCGGGGCCAGCGACTCCAGCAGCGCGGCCAGGCGGAACGCCGCCTCCGCGCTGCCGCCGCCCGCCGCGCACCGCAGGTGCCGCTCGGCGGCCCGCTCCTCGCCGTCGCGCACCAGGGCGATCCCGACCTGGAGCGCCGCGTCGGTGTGGCCGGCCGAGGCGGCCCGCTCGTACCACTTCAGCGCCGTGCGGTCCTCGTCCCGGCTGGCAAAGAGGATCCCGAGGTTGAACGCGGCGTCGACACTGCCCGCCTCCGCGGCCTTCGAGAACCACGGCTCGGCGCCCGCCGCGTCGCCGACCTGGAGCAGCATGATGGCCAGCGCGTTGGCCGCCTCGCGGTGTCCGGCGTAGGCGGCGCGCCGGTACCACTGCTCGGCCTGCGCGGTCCGGTCCTGTGCCGCGCACAGCAGAGCAAGGTTGTACGCCCCGTTTTGATCGCCCGCGTCCATGGCGGTGCGGTACCAGCGCTCGGCGGTCTGGGTCTCGCCGCGCGCCGCGTGCAGCGCGCCCAGGGCGTTCGCGGCGTTGCCGTCGCCGTCCTGCGCGGCGCGGTGCCACCAGGCCGCCGCGCTGTCCTCGTCGCCGGCGTCGCGCAGCAGGAAGCCGAGCGCGCACGCGGCCCGTGCCTCGCCCTGCTTGGCCGAGGTCAGGTACCAGCGCCCGGCCTCCTTGAGCTCCCCGCGCGCCTCCAGCAGGGCGCCGAGGTGCAGCGCCGCGCGCCGGTGCCCGCGCGCGGCGGCCTGCCGGTACCACTGCTCGGCCTCGGCGGGGTCGCCCTTGCGCAGGTGCCGCGCCAGCCGGTAGGCGGCCTCGCGGTGGCCCTGTTCGGCGGCGGCGCGGAACCACCGCTCCACACCCTTGTCGCCGCGGTGCTCCAGCAGGTCGGCCAGCCCGTACGCGCCCAGCGCATGGCCGGATTCGGCCGCCTGGCGCAGCCAGTACTCGGCGGCCGGCTCGTCGCCGCGCTCGCGGAAGTGACGGCCCAGGGCATGCGCGGCGGGCGCGGATCCGGCCACGGCGGCGACCCGCCACCAGCCGGCGGCCTCGTCGGGGTAGCCACGCTGGAGCAGCAGGACGCCCAGGTTGTTGGCGGCGGCGCGGTCCCCCTCGCCGGTGGCCCCGCGCAGGTACGGCTCGGCGCCGTCCAGGTCCCCGCGGCGCAGCAGCAGCGCGCCGAGCACGCTCATGGCACCGGGGTCGCCCTTGTCGGCGGCCACCCGGTGCCGGGCTTCCAGCTCGGCGTCGCTCGCCGCGTCGGTCTCGGCGAACATCTCCTGCGCGAAATCTGCATCGGTCAGCGCGGACTGCGTGTCGGCCACCGGTGCCGACTCGTTGGCTTCTTCGCCCGCTTCGGCCTGCGCCCTCACAAACCGCCCTGTCTCCAGCAGAGTTGACCTGTCCCCCATAAATCCCATCGTCGCATCACCTGCTACCCGCGTACACCTGGTATGTCGCAGTCAGTGAGGTCACTACAGCGTTTTGTCGACATGCCCACAGTGAGGTAAGTCAAACACGCTCCTGCCCCAACTCACCCGCCCCAGCTACCGCGTGTCCCGTCCGGACATGACGAAGGCCCGGATCCCATGGATCCGGGCCTTCGTCTTCAGTAGCGGGGACAGGATTTGAACCTGCGACCTCTGGGTTATGAGCCCAGCGAGCTACCGAGCTGCTCCACCCCGCGTCGGTGAAACAACAGTATCACGACGCGGGACGGAGCCCTCACCCTTTGATCATCAGCCGCCCGACGGAGGGGGCGTGGCCTTCGCCTCGGCCTCGATCGCCCTCTTCAGCGCGGCCTTGATGTCGTCCTGGGCCTTGCCGAAGGCCGCCCAGTCACCGGCCTGCCTGGCCTTCTCGGCCTCCTCGATCGCCTTCTGGGCGTCGGAGAGGGCCGCCTTGACCGTCGGGTCCTGGTTGGTCGGGGGCGTGACGGTGCCCTCGCCCGGCGGCTGCGCCGGCGGCACCGGCGTGGTCGGGGCCTCGGCCCCGAAGACCACGTTCAGCGCCTTCTCCAGGGTGTCCTCGAAGGCGGTCTGGTTGCCGTAGGTCACCAGCACCTTGCGCAGCAGCGGGTACTTGAGGCCGGAGCTGCGGACGTAGACCGGCTCGACGTAGAGCATCCCGCCGTCGAGCGGCACCGCGAGCAGGTTGCCGTACTCGATCTCCGAGTCGCCACCGCGCAGCAGGCGGATGGATTCGGCGATCTTCGGCTCCGACTGGAACTTGCTCTGCACCTGGCCGGGGCCCTCCGGCGGCTTGCTGGTCGGCATCTTCAGGATGCGGATCTTGCCGTAGTCCGGGGTGCCGGGATCGGCGTTGACCGCCATGAAGGCACTGAGGTTGGGCCGCTCGTTCGGCGTGAACGTCGTGGTGAGCGAGAAGACCTGGTCCTTCTCCTTCTGGTCCGGCATCTTCATCGACAGGTAGTACGGCGGAACCGCCGTGCCGGCCTTGGTCGTCGGGTCGTCCGGGACGGCCCAGGCCTCACTGCCGCTCAGGAAGGTCTGCGGGTCCGTGACGTGGTACCGGGTCAGCAGCTCGCGCTGGACCTTGAAGAGGTCCTGCGGGTAGCGGAGGTGGTCCATGAGCGGCTTGGCGATCTCGCCCTTGGGCTTCACCGTGCCCGGGAAGGCCTTCATCCAGGTCTTCAGGACCGGGTCCTGGGTGTCCCACTGGTACAGGTCGACGGAGCCGTCGTACGCGTCGACGGTGGCCTTCACCGAGTTGCGGATGTAGTTGACCTGGTTCTCCTGGGCCACCACCGCGCGCTGGCTGTTGGTGAGGGAGTCCGCGGTGCTCTGGCCCAGCGTGGTGCGCGAGGCGTACGGGTAGCCGTTGGTCGTCGTGTAGGCGTCGACGATCCACTTGATCCGGCCGTCGATCACCGCCGGGTACGGGGCCCCGTCGATCGTCAGCCACGGCGCGACGGCCTCGACGCGCTGCTTGGGCGTGCGGTTGTAGAGGATCCGCGAGCCCTCGCCGATGGCGCCCGAGTAGAGGATCTGCGGCTCGCTGAAGGTCAGCGCGTAGGCGGCCCGGTTGACCGGGTTGGCGAGGTTGACGCCGGAGTCGCCCTGGTAGCTGGTCTCCTTCTCACCCTTGTCGTCGGAGTAGTCGAGCTCCTTCTGCGGGCCGCCGACGATCGAGTACTGCTTCGTCTGCTCGCCGTAGTAGATGCGCTGCTCGAAGTTCGTGCCGAACATCCCCTTGGAGGGGAGGTCGGACTGGGTGAAGTCGGGAGCGCCGTCCTTGACGGTGGTGCCCTTGGCCGCGACCACGCCGTAGCCGTGCGTGTACTTGAAGTGGTCGTTGATCCAGTTGTTCTTCGGGATGCCGCCGATGTTCAGCTCGCGCAGCCCGATCACCGTGTCCTGACCGCTGTACCGGTCGACGGCCAGCGTGGACGGGAAGGCGTAGTAGCCCTTGACCTGCTGCAGCTGCTGGAAGGCCGGCGAGACGATGTTCGGGTCGAGGAGGCGCAGGCTGGCCGTGGTGTCGGCGGCGGACCGCAGCTTGGTGCGGTCCTCGGTCTGCGGCACGCCCGGGTAGTCCTTGACCTCGGCCCCGGCGATCCCGTAGGCGTCGCGCGTGGCCTTGATGTTCTTCTGGACGTACGGGGATTCCTTGGCCTGCTCGTTCGGCTGGACCTGGAACTTCTGGACGATCGCCGGGTAGAGCCCGCCGATCAGGATCGCCGAGAGCACCATCAGGCCGAAGCCGATCACCGGCAGCTGCCAGGTGCGGCGCCACAGCGTCGCGAAGAACAGCACGGCGCAGATCGCGGCGATGGCCACGAGGATCGTCTTCGCCGGCAGGTAGGCGTTCGCGTCGACGTACCGCAGGCCCGTCCAGTTGTCTGAGGCCTTGAAGTCACTGGACTTCACGGCGAGCCCGTACCGGTCGAGCCAGTAGGCGACCGCCTTGAGCGTCACGAAGAGGCCGAGCAGCACCGAGAGGTGCCCGGTCGCGGCCGCGGTGGCCCGCGCGCCCGGGCTGGTGACGCGCAGTCCGCCGTACAGGTAGTGCACGACGGTCGCGGCGATCACCGACAGGACGACGGCGGCGAAGCCGAAGCCGAGCAGGAAGCGGTACCAGGGCAGGTCGAAGGTGTAGAAGGACACGTCCATGCGGAACTGGGGGTCCTTCGTGCCGAAGGGCACCCCGTTCACGTACATGAGCCAGGTCTTCCACTGGCCGGCCGCCGAGGCTCCGGCGATCAGTCCGACGAGCACCGAGATGCCCAGGAGCAGCCACTTCTTGTACGGGGCGATGCTCATCCGGTAGCGATCGAGGCTCTGCTGCTCCATCGACATCGCGCTGAGCGGCGGCCGCAGCCGGTGCGCCAGCCAGATGTTCAGCCCGACCGCACCCGCCATCAGCAGACCGAAGACGGCGAAGAGCCCGATCTTGGTCCACAGCGTGGTGGTGAAGACGGTGGAGTACTTCACGGAGCGGAACCAGAGCCAGTCCGTCCAGAAGCCCGCGAACATGATGAAAAGCATTCCCAGGACCGCGAGCACGCCCAAGGTCATGAGGAGAGTGCGAGCACGCCGGGAGGGGCGTCCGACTCTCATCCGTGGCCCGGAAGGGCCTCCGCCGCGGTCCGGCATCTGGAAAGCCAAGGTGCGCACCTCGAAAGTCGCTGAGTACTGGTATTGAACGGACCCCCGATCGTAGAGCCCATTCATGCAACTTACGCAGGCTCCGGTCAGTTCCCGGTATGGGACGGAAAGGAGGCAGGATGTTGTCCATGTCCAACGTTTCGCCTTCCCCCGGCACACCCATGGCGGCCAGCCCGCTGACCCGCGCCTGTCTCGAGATCGACGAGTACGCGGCCGGCCTCGGCTGGGACAAGCCCGCGCGGCTGTTCGCGCTGGTCGACACCGCCCGGCTCAAGAAGCAGGAGCCGCGCCTGGCCTCCCAGCTCGGCCTCGACACGGACGACGCCGGCAAGAGCTCCCTCACCCCGATCGAGCAGGACACCGTCCCGTCCGGGACCCCGCTCGACAAGTTCCTGGGCACCATCGCCTGGCCCGACGCCGTCGTCGGGTGTGCGCTGACCGTCGAGCGCCTGATGCTGCCGCCGTCCGCGGAGGCCTCCGTACCGGAGGGGCTGAGCGACAAGCAGCTGTCGAAGTGGGTCGCCGGGCACCCGGAGCGGCAGGAGGTCCGGATCACCGTGGCCGTGCTGCGCGACGGCTCGCGCGAGTCCGCCGTACGGCTGCGGGAGAAGGACTCCTCGACGGAGGTCCTCACCGGCGGGGGTCTGGTCCCGGGTCTCGCCGAGGCCCTGGCCGCCACCTTCGCCTAGCGGACCGGGGGGCGGACCGGTCAGGGCCTGGCGCTGCACTGCGGCAGCCCGGCCGTGTCCCCCTTGCGGATCTTCTCCAGCGACTTCGTGGCGTCCTCAATGGTGGAGACCTTCACCAGCGTCAGCCCGTCCGGCACGTTGGAGGCGGCGGAGGCGCAGTTGTCGGCGGGCGTCAGGAAGTACTCCGCGCCGGCCTGGCGGGCCCCGATGGTCTTCATCTGGATGCCGCCGATGGGACCGACCTTGCCGGCGTCGTCGATGGTGCCGGTTCCGGCGATGAACTTCCCGCCGGTCAGGTCCTCGGGGGTCAGCTTGTCGACGATGCCGAGGGCGAACATCAGCCCGGCGCTCGGACCGCCGACGTCGGCGAGCTTGATGTCGATCGTGAACGGGAAGGTGTGGTCGCTGCCGGCCCGGATGCCGACGATGGCACGGCCGTCGCCCTCCGCCTTGCCCGCGGTGATCGTGACCTTGGAGGTGCCGGAGGGCTCGCGGCCCGCCTTGGCGGCCGCGGCGACGTCGGCGGCGGGAATGATGGTGAATTCGACCGGTTCGCCGGGCTTGTGCTTCGTGACGAGCTTGGCCACGTCCTCGGGGGCGGTGACGGGGGCGCCGTCGACGGCCTTGACCACGTCACCGGCGTGCAGCCGGCCCTCGGAGGGGCTGTCCTTGACCACGGAGGCGACGATCACCCGGGCGGTGACCGGGATGCCGAGCTGCTTGAGGGCCGCGACCTTGGCGCTCTGCTGCGACTGGCTGAACTCCTCGGCGTTCTCCTGCGTGGACTCCGCGTCGGTCTTGCCGTTCGGGTAGAGGTTCTCGTGCGGTACGACGATGTTGTCGCCGGCCAGCCAGCCGTAGACGGCCTCCACCAGGTTCATGTCGTAGTCGGCGCCCGTGACGCGGACCGTCGTCATGTTGAGGTGACCGCTGGTCGGATACGTCTTGCGCCCCGAGATGTTGAGAACGGGCTCGCCGTGCGAGTCCCCGAGCGTGTTCACGGTCGGTCCGGGGCTCATCTCGGAGTACGGGACCTTGATGAACACCCCCGCGCAGAGCAGCGCGAACAGCACCAGGGTGGAGGCGAGCATCGTCGCGGTGCGGCGTGGCATGGATCCGACAGTACGGGACGGCCCCGGCGAGCGGCCCTCGGGGCCGGTCCGTACGGGGTCCGTGCGCGAAACTCTCAGCGGATTCTCACGGGTGCGCGGTGCGGAGCGCGGGTGGGGAGCGAGCGGGGCGGGCGCCCCGCGCCGGTTCGGGCGGCGTCGGACGACGTCAGACGGCGTCGGAGGCGGAGTTGGCCTCGGCCTTGGCCCGGACCTGATCGGCACTGCCATGACCCTGGCCGTTGCCCATGGCTTCACGGAACCGTGCGTATCCCGCGAGCTCGGATATGTCCCCCTGCGTGCGGTCACGTGCCGCCCAGCTGCCCCATATCGCCGCGCCGATCGCGGCGAACAGCGGAATCAGCAACCACGCCAGAGATGCCATGGGCGTGCCTCCCTACCCCGAAGTACGTTCCGTTGGTGGCTTCAACGCTCGTGCCCGTGGGGGGGTTACGCAAATCGAGGGCGTGTTGCGCGGCCGAACGGGTGTGAGGCTACCCGCCGGCCGACGCCGCCCCGAGACCGGGGTCGGCCCGTCCGGACCACAGCCGTCGGCAGGCGCCGGCCCACTCCTGCGAGCCGTCCTCGAAGGCCCCCTGCCCCACGGTCCCCCTCGCGCAGTTCGGCGCCGGGGCGCCTCCGGGGCCGCCGGGGCCGCCGGTGAGCGCGCCGCGCGTCAGCAGGCGCCGACCCACTCCTCCGAGCCGTCGGCGAAGGTCTGGTGCTTCCAGATGGGGACCTCGTGCTTGAGGTCGTCGATCAGCATCCGGCAGGCCTCGAAGGCCTCCCCGCGGTGCGGGCAGGAGACCGCGACGACCACGGCGAGGTCACCGACGGCGAGGTCGCCCACGCGGTGCACCGCGGCCAGCGCGCGGACCGGGTACTTCGCCACGACGCGCTCGGCGACCCGGCGCATCTCGGCCTCCGCCGTCGGGTGGCAGGAGTAGCCGAGCGACTCGACGTCCGCCCCGCCGTCGTGGTTGCGCACCGTGCCGACGAAGAGCGTCGTCCCGCCCGTGGCGTCGTCGCCGACGGCCCGGAAGACCTCGTCGATCGAGAGCGGCGTGTCACGGATCTCGAGCAGCCGGACCGGGTCCTGCGCAGCCTGCTCGCCGGGGTGGTCGAAGTGCGGTGCCATACCGTCCATCGTGCCCTAGCCGCCGACCCGGCGAAATAGCTGATTCGCCCGGCCCGCGGCCCCCGCCTTGGGAGCCTCCTACAGGATCCGGCGCCGCGGGATCAGATCCCGCGGCGCTTGCGGGCCAGCCGGACCGCCGCCGCCGCGCCCAGCAGGGCCACCGTCGCGCCCGCCGCGCCGGCGGCCGTGGCGGCGTCCCTGCGGCCCAGCCGGCGGCCCGCGACCGTGTGGCGGCCCGCGACCTCCTGGAGGAGCTCGGCGAGGACCTCCTCGTTGGTCCAGCGCGGCCGCCAGCCCGCCGCGTGCAGGCCGCTGACGCTGACCACCCACGGGTGCATCGTGTACGCGAGGTCGCCGGCCGGGGACGGGGTCAGGCCGATCCGGTGCAGACGGGCCGCGGCGCCCAGCGCCACCGCCGAGGGCAGCTCCATGCGGCGGATGCCGCTCAGCTCCTCGACCTCCTCCTGCTCCAGCCACCCCTCGCAGCCCACGGCCAGCTCGCCCTCGACCTTCTCCAGGGCCGCGTACTCCAGGGCGCTGACCAGGTCCTCCACGTGGCAGAACTGCCAGGTGGGACGGGATCCCGCGACGACGAGCAGGCGCGGGGACTCGAAGTAGCGGGTCAGGGCGGTGTCGGTGCCGCCGACCAGGACCGCGGGGCGGACCACGGTGACGTTGAGCCCGGGGTGGGCGCGGGGTGCCCGGCGGCCGAGGCGCTCGATCTCCAGCAGGTCCCCGACGCCGGTCGCCTCGGCGGTGGCGCGCAGTTCGGAGTCCTCCGACAGCGGGATGTCGTTGTCGGGCAGGGCCCCGTAGACCATCGCGGACGTGCAGAGCACGACCCGGTGGACGCCGGCCGCGGCGGCTGCCGTGAGGACGGTCTGGGTCCCGCGCACGTTGTACGCCGTACGGGCCGCCGGGTCCGTCTCCAGGTCGAGGTCCAGGGCGAGGTGGACCACGACGTCGGCGCCGCGCAGCTTCTCGGCGATCGCGGGGTCGCGTACGTCGAGCACGTGCCACTGCGCGGCCGCGCAGTCCCCGCGCCGCTCGTCGATGGCGACGACCTGCTTGACCTCGTCGGAGGCGGCGAGGCGGCTCACGAGGGCCGCGCCGACGCCCGAGGCGGCGCCGGTCACGGCGATCACGGGGCTGGGCCGACGGGGCCCGTCCGGGTTTCGCGGCTGGCGAACGCCGGGGGCGCCGTCACCCTGCTCGGGGCGGTCGTCGTCCTGCGTCGCGCGGCTGCGCTTATCCGAAACGTGCGGATCTGGGGAACTCACCGGGCGTCTCCAGCGGTTGTCTTCAGTAGGGACGCGCCGTGACGCGTACCCACCAGGTGATGTCCATCCTGCCGCAGCCCAGGAGTCGGCGGAGCACCGAGCCCGGATGCGGGCCGCGGTGTCTACGCTGGGTGGTGTTGTCGGACCATTGCCCGCCGGTACCCGCCGGCGGCCCTACGAGCCGAGGAAACCCGTGAGCGACACCCCATTCGGATTCGGCCTTCCGCCGGAGGAGCCGGACAACGGCGACGAAGGCAAGAAGAAGGGCAACCAGGGCGGTCAGGGCGGCCCGAATCCGTTCGGGTTCCCCGGTATGGGCCTGCCCGGCGGCCTCGGCGGCCCGGGCGGCCCCGGCGGCGCGGACAACCCGTTCGCCGCGATGTTCGGTTCGATGAACCCGAACGACCTCGGCGCGGCCTTCCAGCAGCTCGGCCAGATGCTCAGCTACGAGGGCGGTCCCGTGAACTGGGACATGGCCAAGGACATCGCGCGCCAGACCGTCGCGCAGGGCACGGCGGACGGCGTGAAGGACACCAGCGTCGGCATCGCCGAGAAGTCGGCCGTCGAGGAGGCCGTGCGCCTGGCCGACCACTGGCTGGACGGCGTGACCTCGCTGCCGTCGGGTGCCACCACGGCCGTGGCGTGGAGCCGGGCCGAGTGGGTCGAGGCCACCCTGCCGGTGTGGAAGGAGCTCGTCGACCCGGTCGCCGAGCGCGTCGGCGCGGCCATGGGCGGCGTGCTGCCGGAGGAGATGCAGGCCATGGCGGGCCCGCTGCTCGGCATGATGCGCTCCATGGGCGGGGCCATGTTCGGCCAGCAGATCGGGCAGGCCGTCGGTGTCCTGGCCGGCGAGGTCGTCGGCTCGACCGACATCGGGCTGCCCCTGGGTCCGGCGGGCAAGGCCGCGCTGCTCCCGCTGAACATCGAGGGCTTCGGCAAGGACCTGGGAGTGCCCTCGGACGAGGTACGGCTGTACCTGGCGCTGCGCGAGGCGGCGCACGCCCGCCTGTTCGCGCACGTGCCGTGGCTGCGTTCGCACCTGTTCGGGGCCGTCGAGGGCTACGCCCGCGGCATCAAGGTGGACACCTCGAAGCTGGAGGACGTGGTCGGGCAGCTGGACCCGTCCAACCCGGAGCAGCTGCAGGAGGCCCTGCAGGGCGGCATGTTCCAGCCGCAGGACACCCCCGAGCAGAAGGCCGCCCTGGCCCGTCTGGAGACGGCGCTCGCGCTGGTCGAGGGCTGGGTCGACGCGGTGGTGCACGAGGCCGCCAAGCCGCGGCTGACCTCGGCGGACGCGATGCGCGAGACCATGCGCCGGCGGCGCGCCTCGGGCGGCCCGGCGGAGCAGACCTTCGCGACGCTGATCGGTCTGGAGCTGCGTCCGCGCCGGCTGCGCGACGCCTCCCGCCTGTGGGCGTCGCTGACCGACGCGCGCGGTGTGGACGGCCGCGACGGGCTGTGGGAGCACCCGGACATGCTGCCGACGGCATCCGACCTGGACGACCCGGACGGCTTCGTGCACCGCGAGCAGCTGGACTTCTCCGAGATCGACAAGATGCTCGGCGAGGCCGCCGAGAAGCGTGAGCAGCAGGGCGACGGCGAGGGCGAAGAGAAGAAGTGAGCCTCCACGACGACGCGGTCCTGGTCCTGAAGGACTACGAGGACCAGACCGAGCTGCGCGACCTGTACCTGGAGCACCTGGCCTCCCACCCGGACGGGGTCTACAAGCCCTGCACTGCGGGGCACGTCACGGGCAGCGCGCTCGTGATCGACCCGGTGGGGAAGCGGGTGCTGCTGACCCTGCACAAGAAGCTGGGCATGTGGCTGCAGATGGGCGGCCACTGCGAGCCCGGTGACACGACGATGGCGGAGGTGGCCCTGCGCGAGGCCCGCGAGGAGTCCGGCATCGAGCACGGTCTGACCCTGGTGCCCGGCGGCCCGGTGCGGCTGGACCGGCACCCCATCCCGGCGCCCTGCAACTGGCACCTGGACGTGCAGTACGCGGCGCTGGCCCCGGCCGGCGCGGTGGCGGAGGTCAGCGAGGAGTCCCTGGACGTGCGCTGGTTCCCGTACGAGGAGGTGGCCTCGGTGGCCGACACCTCGGTCGTACTGCTGCTGGAGGCGACCCTGGCGCGGCTCGACGCCACGGGCTGAGCCGGCGGGCCGAGCCCGCCGGCCGGGCCGGGCATGACGAAGGGGCGGTCCCGTACGGGGCCGCCCCTTCCGCCGTCCCGGATCAGTTCCAGGCGTTGTTCTGGTTCTGGGCGTGGGAGCCGTGCTGGCCCATGCCGAACTGCGCGGCGACGCCCTGTCCGACCTGGGCGTTCTGCGGCGGCAGCGCCTCGCTGGGCTGTACCAGCGCGATGCCGGTGCCGAGGAAGCTCAGCTCCCAGCCCTCGCCGGTGTTGCCGCGCCGCCGCCAGACGCCGCTGGAGTGCGTCTGGGCCTGCATCTGCACCCGCAGCGAGGTGGACCAGGCGACGATGGCGTCCGCGTCGACGTTGACGTACTTGTCGGGCGTGACGTGCATCATCAGCGGCTGCCCGGAGGTCATCAGGGCGACCTTGCCGCGGCCGGAGATGTTGAGCTGGTACTTGCCGGAACCGGAGATCCCGTACTGGCTGTCCACCGCGATGACCTCGGTGTGCAGGGTGGAGTCCAGGGCCAGGACGTAGCTGCTGTCGACCGTGAGGCCCTCCTGGTCCACGTCCACGACGTGGACGTACTGGGCCAGGTTGGCGAGGTAGACGGTGCCCTGCCCGGAGCAGCGCATGAGGTCCAGGCCCTCGCCGGTGCGGCGGCGGGCGCCCCGCTGGCTCGAGGTCTGGTACTCGCCGTCGAAGTCGATGAGCCCCTGGTAGGCGACCATCGCGCCCTTGCGGGCGAGTACGTCGTCGGTGCCCGTCAGCGAGACCCGCAGCAGCTGCGGGTTCTGGACGGTGTAGCGGTCCTGGGACTGCGCCTCGGCGTGGGCGAAAAGTGCGCTCTGCATGATGTGTCCGCTCCCCCTCAGCCCCGGACCCGGAGCCGGTCGGTGCTGTCCTCGCTGGGCTGTACGACGACGATGCCCTGGCCTGAGAAGGCCATCTGGTAGGCCTCTCCACTGCCGCGGCCGAGCATCGACGAGGCCTTGAAGCTGCGCTTGCCCTTGACCTTCAGGTTCGGCGACCAGGCGACGAGCGCGTCGGGGTCGACGTACGTCTCGTCCTCGCCGCGGCCGCAGTCGACCACGATCGGGGTGCCGCGCGAGGTCAGGGCGACCCAGCCGGTGCCGGCGACCTCGACGTTGAAGAGGCCCTGGCCGGCGAACTTCGCCAGGCCCTTGACGCGCTCGACGCCCCACTGGAGGTGCGCGTCGAAGGCGAGCAGGTTGGTGCCGTTGACGGAGAGCGAGTCGTTGTTGAGGTTGATGACGACGACGTCGGCGCCGTAGTCGGCGAGGTAGAGGAGGCCGTCGCCGGTGCACTTCATCAGGGGTGCGCCCTCGCCCGTGGCCCACTGCGAGGCCATCTGGCGGACGGCCGGCGGGTTGGGCTCGTACTGCACGAAGCCCTCGTAGGCGACCATCGAGCCGGTGCGGGCGAAGAGGTCCTGGCCGCTCTGCATGGCGACCTTGAGCATGGACCGCCCGTGGTTCTCCATGCGGGCCGTGACGGGGGTCGGGGCGAAGCCCGCGAGCTGCTGGTTCATTGCGTTCATGTCGGGCTCCCTCAGACCTCGTACGGCTGGACGACGATGAAGTTGCCGGGAGCACCGCGGAACTGGAGGTTCACGGTCTCCCCGCTGTGGCCGGGGTAGGCGTTGCGCCGCAGCCGGACCTGGCTGGAGAGGATCACCTGCGAGGCGGCCGACCACGCCACGATGGCGTTGCTGTCCGCGAAGGTGGTCGGGGTGACGGGCAGGACGACCGGGGTGCCGTGGGTCTTGACGATCACCGTGCCGGTGCCCTGGAACTGCATGGTGAACAGGGCGCCGCCGGGGATGCCGTGGCCCTCGATCCGGCGGACCTCGTGCTGGAGGGACTCGTCGAAGGCGAGGACGTTCTCCGCGGAGACGCAGATGGCGTCGCCCTGGAGCTCGATGGCGTGCAGGTGCGCGCCGTTCTCGGCGAGGAAGACCTGGCCGCGGCCGGTGCAGCGCATCAGCTGCATCTCCTGGCCGGTGGCGTTGCCGACGATGCGGCCGGCGAAACCGGCGCCCTTGTAGCTGAAGTCGACCTTGCCCTGGTACAGGACCATGCTGCCCTGGCGGGCGAGGACGGCCTGGCCGCCCATCGAGAGGTCCACGCGCATGAGCTGCTGGTTCTGCGGGGTCCAGCGGGAGCCGGTCGGGGCCTCCTTGTACGGCTGGAGCGCCGCGGCGAGGCCGGCCGCGGGGGCGGCGGCCTGCGGGGCGTAGCCGGGCTGCTGTCCCGGGACCTGGCCGTAGCCGGGCTGCTGGCCGTAGGGGGCGGGGGCCGGGGCGGGCGGCGGCACCTGGCCCGGGTACTGGCCGGGGACCTGGCCCGGGACCTGGCCGTACGAGGGCTGCTGCGGCGGCTGGCCGTACGGCGCGGGGGCCGGCGGGGCGATCGGCGCGGCCATGGTGGGCGCGGCGTGCACCGGGGCGGGGGCCGGGGCCTGCGGGTACTGCGGCGGCTGGGGGGCGGCCGGTGCGGGGGCCGCGGGGGGCGCGCCGAAGGAGGGGGCGGGAGCCGGGGCCTGCGGGGCCGGAGCCGGGGCGGGGGCGCCGAAGGACGGCGCCGGAGCCGGGGCGGCCGCCTGCGGCGGCGGGGCGAAGCCGGGGGCGCCGGCCGCCGGGGCCTGCTGCTGCGGCTGCTCCTGCTCCTCGGCGACCTCGCCGCCGAAGTTCTTCAGCAGGGCGTCCAGCCCGCCGTCGAAGCCCTGGCCGACGGCGGCGAAGCGCCACACGTCCTTCAGGTAGAAGTCGCCGAGCATCACGGCCCGCTCGGTGCTGAACTCCGCGCCGGTGAACGCGTACCGGACGACTTCTTCGCCGCCGGCCACGATCCGGATGTAACCCGGGCCGATCTGCGACATCTGTCCGGCGCCGTCGATCGTGGCGGTGAAGGACAGCTTGTGGATGGACGCCGGGACACGGTCCAGGGTCACCCGGAAGGATTCCGTGTCACCGGACTGCGCGCCGAGCAGCTGGATGGACTCTTCCGGTGACTTCGGCTGATTGAAGAAGACGAAGTAACGGTCGTCCGAGAGCTGCTCGTTGGCGTCGAGTCCGAAACAGCTGATGTCGAAGGTGAGTCCGGGCCCGGCGATCTGGACGCCTACGTACAGATCGGTGCCCGCTGTGAGATCACTGACCTTGGCCTTGTGGCCGCGTTGGAATTCCCTTGCCATGCGTTACGACGTCCCCCATCCCGACTGAGCATTCGTGCCGCTCAGGCTAACGGCATCTGCCGACATCCGGCCAAGCCGGTACCAACCCGGTACACATCACGCTGTGTGACACGACGGGGGTCCGGCCGGCCTGCGTGTGTCATTCCTCGCGGGCGGCGGGCACCTTCGGCAGGCGGTCGGCCGCGACCACGCCCTCCAGGTAGCCCCGGGCCCGCTCGGTGCGCGGGTAGGCCTCCAGCAGCTCCCAGAAGCGGGGGCCGTGGCCGGGCACGAGGAGGTGGGCCAACTCGTGCAGGAGCACGTAGTCGACGACGTACTCCGGCATGCCCTGGAGGCGGTGCGAGAGCCGGATGCTGCCTTCGGCCGGGGTGCAGGAGCCCCAGCGGGTGTTCTGGTTGGTGACCCAGCGGACCGAGCGGGGGCGGGCGCGGCCGTCGAAGTACTGCTCGGACAAACGCTCGGCGCGTTCGGTGAGTTCCGCGTCCCCGAGGGTGCGTCTGCTCTCCTGGGCGGCCAGCTTGTCGAGCATGACACCCACCCAGCGCCGCTCCTCCGCCTCGGACATCCGGGCAGGGATGAGGACGACCGTACGGTCACCCTCGCGGTAGGCGGATACGGTCCTGCGGCGGCGCGCGCTCCGGCGGACTTCGACGGCGCGCGGCGGTGGGTCGGCGGACACGCCACGACGGTACCCGGTGACGGCGGCGGAAGTCCCGCTCGTCCGGCGTTCGAACACGGGCGGTTCGCGGTCGGCGCCCGAAGCGGCATTCCTCTTCATCTCATATGCCGAATACCTCCTGCCTGTGGACAAATTCCTGCACGGATTCCGGCAGGGGGGCACTGTTGCCGGGGAGCGGGAAATACGGCGGCGCGGTCCGCACGGATATCGAGGGGGGGTCGGACATGTTTCCGAGGGTGAAGCCGGCGCTGGCGCGGGCATGGCGGGATCTGCAGACGGTGCAGTTCGGGGTGACGCCGGCGCACGCGGTGGTGCTCGGGCCCGTGGACACGGCGACGGGCACGCTCGTCGACCGGATGGACGGGACCCGGGGGATGGAGCTGCTGCGGGCGGAGGCCACGAGGATGGGACTGCCGGACGGCCTCGCCGACGCCCTGGTCCGACGGCTGGCGGGGGCCGGTCTGCTCGACGACGCGACGGCGGGCGGGCCGCGGGCGCAGGCCCTGCGCCGGCATCCGGAGACCCTGGAGCGGCTGGGCCCGGACCTGGGGTCGCTCTCGCTGGTACACCGGGAGCCCGGCGGGGACCTGCGGGGGGTCGCGGCGCGCCGGGCGATACGGGTCCGGGTGCGCGGGAGCGGCCGGGTGGGCACCGTGATCGCGACGGTGCTGGCGGGAGCGGGCGTGGGGCGGGTCGAGGTGCTCGACGGGGGCCGGGTGGAGCCGGCCGATGTGGCACCGGGCGGACTGGGACCGGGGAGCGTGGGCCGGATGCGGGCGGAGGCCGCGGCGGGAGCGGTCCGTTCCGCGGCCCCGGGGGCCGGCCCGCGGGCCGGGGAGGAGGAGGGGACGGAGCCAGGGCTGTCCCTGGTGGTGGTCGCGCCGCGGGACGGGCTGCAGGCCTGGGCCCCGGATCCGGACACCGCCGCCGACTGGGTCGCCTCGGGCATTCCGCACCTGTACGCGGGGGTGTTGGAGGGGACGGGTCTGGTGGGGCCGCTGGTGCTGCCGGGCACGACGGCGTGCGCCGGGTGCATGGAGCGCGACCGCGTGGACCGGGACCCGGCCTGGCCGAGGATGCTCGTGCAGTGGCGCTCGTCCCACCGCCGCCGTGGGAGCGCCGCCTGCGACCTGGGTCTGTCCACGGCGGTGGCCGGGCTGGCCGCGGCCCACGCACTCGCCTTCCTCGACGGGCAGCTGCCCGCCTCCACGGGCTCGCGCTGGGAGGCGGCCCTGCCCACTCTGCACTGGGAGCCGGCTCCGCTTCGCCCCCACCCCGGCTGTCCCTGCGGGGCGGCCTCGGAGCCCGCGGAACCGCTCCGGGCGGCGGGGCGGGCCCCGGGGAGCGGATCGGGCGGCAACCCGCCGGGAGGGCCGTGACAGGATGCTCGGGGACCGAGGGGTTTCAGCCGAACCGCCGCGGGCGGCGCAGCTGTCTGGGAATTGGAGGGGCTCATGTCTGATCTTCCCCGGAAGGCGGTCACCCGTACCGTCAAGCTGGCCGCGCTGCCGCTCGGCATCGCGGGCCGGGTCACCTGGGGGCTGGGCAAGCGGATCGGGGGCAAGTCCGCGGAGATCGTGGCGCGCGAGCTCCAGCAGCGCACCGCCGAGCAGTTGTTCCGCACCCTCGGGGAACTGAAGGGCGGTGCCATGAAGTTCGGGCAGGCCCTGTCGGTCTTCGAGTCGGCTCTGCCCGAGGAGGTCGCGGGGCCCTACCGGGCGGCGCTGACCAAGCTCCAGGAGGCGGCCCCGCCGCTGCCCGCGGGGACGGTGCACCAGGTGCTGGCGGAGCGGCTGGGGGCGGACTGGCGGGACCTGTTCGAGGAGTTCGAGGACAAGCCTGCCGCGGCGGCCTCGATCGGGCAGGTGCACCGGGCGGTGTGGCACGACGGCCGGCAGGTGGCGGTGAAGGTCCAGTACCCGGGGGCCGGTGAGGCGTTGCTGTCGGACCTGAAGCAACTGGGCCGGTTCGCGGGGCTGCTGGGACCGCTGGTTCCCGGTATGGAGCTCAAGCCGCTGATCAAGGAGTTGCGCGACCGGGTGTCGGAGGAGCTCGACTACGAGCTGGAGGCCGAGGCCCAGCGGACCCATGCGGACGCCTTCGTGGACGATCCGGACGTGATCGTCCCGGACGTGGTGCACCAGGGCGACCAGGTGCTGGTGACCGAGTGGATGGACGGGACCCCGCTGTCGGAGGTGATCGCCGACGGCTCCGAGGAGGAACGCGACCGCGCCGGACAGCTGCTGGCCCGGTTCCTCTTCTCCGGTCCCGCGCGGACGGGTCTGCTGCACGCGGATCCGCACCCGGGCAACTTCCGGCTGATACCGGGGGCGGACGGCCGGATGCGGCTGGGCGTACTGGACTTCGGCACGGTCGACCGGCTGCCCGGGGGCTGGCCGAGGCCCATCGGCCGGTCCCTGCGGATGACGCTGGACGGCGACGCCGAAGGGGTCTACGGCCATCTGTGCGCCGAGGGGTTCGTGCGGGAGTCCGTCGAGCTGGACCCGGATGCCGTGCTGGACTATCTGAAGCCGATCATCGAGCCCGCCGAGGCCGAGGAGTTCACCTTCACCCGGCCGTGGCTGCGCGGCCAGGCGGCGCGGATCGCCGATCCCCGCTCCCCCGCACACCAGTTGGGCCGGCAGATCAACCTGCCGCCCTCGTACCTGCTGATCCACCGGGTGACGCTGAGCACCATCGGAGTGCTGTGCCAGCTGGGCGCGACGGTGCGGCTGCGCGACGAACTGGACACCTGGCTGCCCGGGTTCGCGTCGGAAGAGTGACGGCCCGGGCCGTCACCACCGGCCGTACCACCGGCCGTCACCACCAGGATGAGTCGAGCCTGCCTTCGATCGCCCGGAGGTTGGCGCGGGCGCATTCGACGCAGAAGTACTCTCTGGTCCCGTTCTCCACCGAACAGGTCCAGGTGGGCGGGGCTCCGCCGGGGGACTGTGTGCCGCAGCGCGCGCAGACGACGACGGGCTGGGCCTCGGATCCCGACGGGTCGGGCTGGGGAGTCGGCTGGTCCACCTCCAGACGGTACCTCCGCCGGGGTGCGCGGGCCCACGCAACGCACCGGGGGACCGGTCCGAACGGACCGGTCCCCCGGGAGGCTGCATCCAGTTCCTGGAGCGTGACCTCTTAGTGCATGACGGCCATGGCCAGTGCGCGCCGGGCGCGCAGCGAGACGCGCTCGGCTCGCCGCTGCATGCGGCGGGCGGCGACCAGGCGGAGGGCGTGACGCTCGGCGTCGGCCTCTCGCATGCGGTCGTTCATATGGGCGCGAGCCAGGGCTTCTGGGATGAGTTGCATTTCGCGGGTCCTGTTCTGACGCGAGGTGATCGCGCCGGCGGTGATGAAGTCTGCGTGGGCGGCGCCGTGGGGCTGCTCGCTCGTGGTGTGGGCGGTCATGAGGGCCTGCTTCAGGGGGTCGTGCGTCAGGGGGCGGTCGATGGTTCCGGTGGCGGTCATGCCGAGACAACCGGGTTCTTGCGCGGACGGCCACGGGGCCGCTTGCGGGCTACGACGACACCCTGGACGAAGAGCTCGCCACCCCAGACACCCCAGGGCTCGCGGCGCTCGACCGCTCCGGCGAGGCAGGCCTCGACCAGCGGGCAGGTCCGGCAGAGGGACTTGGCGTACTCGACGTCGGCCGGGGACTCGGCGAAGAAGACCTCGGGGTCGAAGGTGCGGCAGGGAACCGGGACGCCGAGGTTCTCGATGGCGTCGTCGAGCGCGGTCAGCGCGGTGAGCGGGGTCAAGGTGTGGTCCTCCGGGACTGCGGGCGGGGAGATCGTTTGGGTCTGCGGTACGGACGGGGCGTGCGCTTCGAGTTGCACGGTGGTTTCTTCCTCGTCTTGTTCGGCTAGTCGTTCCGGCCGGTCGGCCGGGTTCGGCTGGTACCTGGTTCTGCCAGTCCCGAGGCCCCTTCTCTGTCGTCGCCCCCGGTCGGGGACAAACAGAAGGGCCGCGGATCCCGGGTGGGGTTCCGCGGCCCTGAAGGCGCCGGCCTGATCATGCGATCAGGCTGGATCACTCCAGGGTTCGAGCCCACGGAAGGCCCACATCAGGTGGTGCTGCTGCTTCGTCTGCTTCTTCAGGGATCCGGCACCGGCCGCGGCGGCAAATCCATAGGCGCCGTGCGCCTGTGCTTCTGCTGCCAGTACTGCCACCGGTGCCTGGGTCGGTCGCTCATTGCGCTCGCTGACCGCGAGGGTCGCGAGAAGGGTGGCGGGACGGCCGGCGGAAATCGCGGACGCACCCGTACCCAGAGCGGAGACGGAACCGAGCAGGCAGGAAGCATCGACCGAGCGATCGGTCATTTCGGTGAAGGTCATGAAGCTGGTCACTGGTCTCGCCTCCTCTCGGCGTCTCGGGGACCCGGCCCGAGGGCCTGTCCCATGCGTATTCGGATAAGTACAGCACGGAACCAGGGCTTCGGAGAAGCCACCGTTTCCGTTGCTAAGAACCTATGGGTCTTCGCTGGGCATGTGCAAACTATTTTTCCGACGATTTTCTACGCGTCGTCAGGATCCTCGCCCCCAGGCTCCTGACCTGCACAGATGGCCAGCACATCGGCTCCGTACCGGTCGAACTTGCGCCGGCCCACCCCGGAGATCATCGAGAGCTCCTCGGCCTCGGAGGGCGAGGCCTCCGCGATCGCCGTCAAGGTCTTGTCCGTGAAGACGCAGTAGGCGGGCAGGCCCTGCCGATCCGCCTGTGCGGCACGCCACTCCCGCAGCCGCTCGTAGAGACCCGCGTCCATGTCGGAGGGGCAGTCCTCGCAGCGCATCAGCTTCAGCTCGCCGGCCTCGGTCAGCGTCCTGCCGCAGACCCGGCACAGCGCCGGGCCGCGGCGGCGGCGCGGCCGCGCCACCCGCTCGCCCGCGGAGCCGGGCCGGCTCGGGGCGGCGGAGCCCGGTCGCAGGCCGTTCAGGAAGCGGCTGGGGCGCCGGGAGGCCCTTCCCCCGGGGGCGCGGGAGAGGGCCCAGGAGAGCGTCAGGTGCAGCCGGGCCCGGGTGACGCCCACGTAGAGCAGCCGCCGCTCCTCCTCGACCTGGTCGTCGGTCTTGGCGTAGGTGATCGGCAGCATGCCGTCGGTGAGGCCGACGAGGAAGACGGCGTCCCACTCCAGGCCCTTCGCCGCGTGCAGCGAGGCCAGGGTGACCCCCTGGACGGTCGGGGCGTGCTGGGCCGCCTTGCGCTCGTCCAGCTCGACCACGAGGTCCGCCAGGGTGGCCGCGGGCCGGCCGCGGGCGAAGTCCTCGGCGAGCCGGACGAGCGCGGCCACCGATTCCCACTGGTCGCGCACGGCGCCGGAGCCGGCGGGCGGCTCGGTGGTCCAGCCGATGGAGCTGAGCACCGCCCGGACCTGGGAGCCCAGGCCGACGAGGTCCTCGAGCAGCGGGTCGTTCCCGCCGGAACGGGCCGTTCCGCGCAGCGCGAGGAGGGCCTTCTGGACCTCCTGGCGCTCGAAGAACCGCTCGGCCCCGCGGAGCTGATACGGAACCCCGGCGTCGGCGAGGGCCTGCTCGTAGACCTCGGACTGGGCGTTGATGCGGAAGAGCACGGCGATCTCACCGGCGGGGACGCCCGCGGCGATCAGGTCACGGATCCGGCGGGCGACCCCCTCGGCCTCGGCGGGCTCGTCCGCGTACTCGGCGTAGACCGGGTCGGGGCCGCCCTCACGCTGGGAGACGAGCTCGAGACGGTGCTCGGCGGCCCGCCCCTTGGCCTGGTTCAGGAGCCCGTTGGCGAGGTGCACCACCTGGGGCGTGGAGCGGTAGTCGCGGACCAGCTTGACCACGCTGGCCTGCGGGTAGCGCGTGCGGAAGTTCAGCAGGTGGTCGGGGGTGGCGCCGGTGAAGGAGTAGATGGTCTGGCTGGCGTCACCGACGACGCAGAGGCTGTCGCGCTCACCGAGCCACAGCTCCAGCAGCCGCTGCTGGAGCGGGCTGACGTCCTGGTACTCGTCGACGACGAAGTGCTGGTACTGGGCGCGGATCTGCTCGGCGATGTCGTGGCGGTCCTGGAGGATGCCGACGGTCAGGAGCAGCACGTCCTCGAAGTCGATCATTCCGCGGTCGCGCTTGAGCTGCTCGTACGTCCCGTAGATCTGGGCGATCTCGGCCATGTCCCGCGGGGCCTCGCGGCCCGCCTTGCGAGCGGCCGCCGGATAGTCGGCGGGCACCGTCTGGGTGACCTTGGCCCACTCGATCTCACCGGTGACGTCGCGCAGCTCCCCGCGGTCGAGACGGATGCGGCAGCGCGCGCCGGCCTCCGCGACGAACTGGATCTTGCGTTCCAGCAGCCGGGGCACCTCCCCGCCGACGGCCCGGGGCCAGAAGTACTGGAGCTGGCGCAGGGCGGCGGAGTGGAAGGTCCGGGCCTGGACCCCTTCCGCGCCGAGCGAGCGCAGCCGGCCGCGCATCTCGCCGGCGGCCCGGTTGGTGAAGGTGACGGCGAGCACGCTGGCCGGCATGAGCTGCCCGGTCCGGACGCCGTAGGCGATGCGGTGGGTGATCGCCCGGGTCTTGCCCGTACCGGCGCCGGCCAGCACGCACACCGGTCCGCGCAGGGTCGTCGCGACCTCGCGCTGCTCCGGGTCGAGGCCCAGGAGCACCGCGTCGGCCGAGTCTGCGGCGGCGGAGAAGGAGGAGGAGTGCGTTGCTGCTGTCACTCCAACATGCTGCCAGGTCGTGTGCGCCGGGCGGGAAGTCCGTCCACAGGCGGTGCGGATTCGTCATATCGGTCACACCGGAGGTGCGGATGCGCACGTACGGGAATGGCCCTGCGGTCGCGTACGTTCGAGTCTTCGGACCACCGAGCCTTCACGAAGGAGAGCGCAGCATGCAGGACACGGGCACCGTCACGATGTACAGCACGACCTGGTGCGGCTACTGCCGTCGGCTGAAGACGCAGCTGGACCGGGAAGGCATCGCGTACAACGAGATCAACATCGAGCTCGACCCGGAGTCCGCGGCGTTCGTCGAGAAGGCCAACGGCGGGAACCAGACGGTGCCCACCGTGCTCGTGAAGTCCGCCGCCGGCAACGAGTCCGTCATGACGAACCCGAGCCTGGCCCAGGTCAAGCAGGCGCTCGCCGTCTGAGCGGGCTCCCCCGCCCGCGGAAGGCCCCCGTCCCTGCCGGGCGGGGGCCTTCCGCGTCCGCGGGGTGACGGACGTCACGCCGCGGACTTCGGCAGCGGCTCGCCGTACCAGAGCTCGACCAGCCGGGCCGCGATGGAGATGCCCGACGGGGGCAGCACCTCGCCCGACGCGAACGCCGCGCGCAGCTCGTCGCGGGAGAACCAGCGGGCCTCCTGGATCTCCTCGCCGTCCACGGTGATCTCGGAGCTGGTGGCGCGGGCGTTGAAGCCCAGCATCAGGCTGTACGGGAACGGCCACGGCTGGCTGGCCACGTACTCGACCCGGCCGACCCTGACGCCGGCCTCCTCCCACACCTCGCGGACGACGGACTGCTCTATCGACTCGCCCGGCTCCACGAACCCTGCGAGGGTCGAGAAGCGGCCCTCCGGCCAGTGCACCTGGCGGCCCAGCAGCGCGCGGTCGTGCTCGTCGGTGACCAGCATGATCACGGCCGGGTCGGTGCGCGGGTAGTGCTCGGCGCCGCAGCCCGGGCAGCGCCGGATGTGGCCGGCGGCCGCGACCACCGTGCGCTCTCCGCAGCGGGAGCAGAAGCGGTGCATCCGCTGCCAGTTCTCCAGTGCCACGGCGTTGACCATCAGCCCGGCGTCGCGGTCGTTCAGCAGCAGTCCGGCCTCGCGCAGGCCGGCCGGGCGGGCCGACTGGTCCATGCGGCCGGGCAGGGCGTCCTTCTGCAGCGCGAAGTACCGTACGCCGTCCTCGTCGGTGCCCAGGAAGTAGCGGTGGGTCTCGGTGACCGGAGCCTCGAAGGCCGGGGTCATGACGATGCCGGTGCCGCCGTCGGGGGTGTCGTCGATCAGGACCTGGCCCCCGGAGACGACGAAGACACGGGTCGTCGGGTGGCTCCAGGCGGCGGCCAGCCATGCCTCGTCGAGGCGGTGGTGCGCGGCACGGTCGATACCGCTGGGCGCGGTGAGCGAGAGAGGTCGCTCGGTATGGGTGCTCACTGGTACTTCCATCTCCCCCGGTGGTGGGACAGGCAGGCTCGGTACGACAGGTGTGTGCGCCGGGTCGGGCGGGTGTGCGGGGTCAGGCGGGTGTGCGGGGCGTGCGGTGGGCGGCGGCCAGGTCACCCCAGAGGTAGGCGGCCGTTTCGACGCCCTTGAGCAGCAGGTCCAGCTCGACCTTCTCGTTCGGCGCGTGCCAGCCGTCCGACGGTACCGAGATGCCGAGGAAGAGGACGGGCGCGTCCAGGACGTCCTGGAGGTCGGCCGCGGGTCCGGAGCCGCCCTCGCGGGTGAAGCGGATCTTCTGGCCGAAGGCGCGGCCCATGGACCGTACGACGGACTGCAGGGCCGGGTGGCCCAGCGGGGTCAGGCACGGGCGGGTCGGTGCGCCGAAGGTGATGGAGTGGCGGATCCCGTCCGGGATCCGGGCGGCGACCCAGTCCTTGACGGCGGCCTCGATCTCGTACGGGTCCTGTCCGGACACCAGCCGGAACGACAGCTTCACATGGGCGGAGGACGGGACGATGGTCTTCCCGCCGGGGCCCTGGTAGCCGCCGCCGATGCCGTTGACCTCGGCCGTCGGGCGGGCCCAGACGCGCTCCAGGGTGGAGTACCCGGCCTCGCCGGCGGCCGCGTGGGACTTGGCCGTGCGCAGCCACTCGGACTCGTCGAAGGGCAGCTCGGCGATGAGCGCGCGCTCCGCGTCGGTGAGTTCGGCGATGCCGTCGTAGAAGCCGGGGACGGTGACCCGGCCGTCGGCGTCGTGCAGGGCGGCGACCAGGCGGGCGGCGGCGGTGGCCGGGTTGGGCACGGCCCCGCCGAACGCGCCGGAGTGGATGTCCTGGTCGGGACCGTGCAGGTCGATCTCGCAGTCGGCGACGCCGCGCATGCCGGTGCAGACGGTGGGGGTGGTCTCGGACCACATGCCGGTGTCGGAGACGATCACGACGTCGGCGGCGAGTTCGGCGGCGCGGGTCTCGACGAGCTCGCGGAAGTGCGGGGAGCCGGACTCCTCCTCGCCCTCGATGAGGAGCTTGAGGTGCACGGCGGGGGCGGCGGCGCCGGTGGCCGCCAGGTGGGCCCGTACGCCCAGGGTGTGGAAGAACACCTGGCCCTTGTCGTCGGCGGCGCCCCGCGCGTACATGCGGCCGCCTCGGACCACCGGCTCGAACGGGTCGGTGTGCCAGCCGTCGGCCACGGCGGCGGGCTGCACGTCGTGGTGGCCGTACACGAGGACGGTCGGGGCGCCGGGGTCCTCGCTCGGCCAGTGGGCGTGCACGGCGGGGGCGCCGTCGGTCTCCCAGACCTCGGCGACCGGGAACCCGGTCTCCTTGAGCTTCGCCGCGAGCCATTCGGCGCTGCGGCGTACGTCGTCCGCGTGCTCGGGCTGGGCCGAGACGGAGGGGATGCGCAGCCACTCGGCCAGGTCGTCGAGGAACGCGGCGCGGTGGGTGTCGATGTACGTGCGGACGACGCTGTCCGGCTGGGGGTCGCTCATGCCCCGAGCCTAGCCGTCCGCCGGGTGGTCACCGTCGGGGCCCGATTCGCCTTGGAGGATCCGCTCAAGACGGGCCCTGCCGGGGAGGTTGCGGGGGCGGATCACCCGGCCGCTGCGGACGTGCAGGAAGGCGGCGGTGACCCGGTCGAGCGGGGTGTTCGTGGCCTCGGCCCAGGCCAGGCGGTAGACGGCGAGCTGGAGCGGATCGGCCTCGGTGGTCCGGCCGGTCTTCCAGTCGACGATCTCGTAGCTGTCGACGCCGTTCTCGTCGGTGGTCCGGTAGACGGCGTCGATCCGGCCGCGGATGACGCGGCCGGCGAGGGTGAGCTGGACCGGGGCCTCCATGCGGTGGGGCGGGCGGTCGGCGTACGGGCTGCGCTCGAAGGCGGCCTTGAGGTCGGCGAGGTCGGCCTCGTCCGCGATGTCCTGGCCGGCGGCGAAGCCGGTGTCGGCGCCGGGGAGGTCGGCGACGGGGTCGAGGACGTCGAGGAAGGGGAGCGGGAGCTCGTCGAAGCGGGACTCGACCCAGGCGTGGAAGCGGGTGCCCTGGCGGGCCGCGGGCTGCGGGGGCTTGGGCATGGGGCGGGCGAGGTCGCGTGCGAAGCCCTGCTCGTCGGCGGCGAGCCGGAGCAGCTGGCTGGCGGAGAGGGCGGAGGGCAGCACCACGTCGCGGACGGCCGCGCGGGCCCGGCGGAGCTCGCCCTCCAGAGCGTCGAGGTCCCGGTCCCAGGAGGCGATGGTCCGCGCCTCCTCAGGCGCGAGCGGGCCGCCTCCGGCGAGGTCGGCCCCCGGGAGGCGCGGCTCGGCCGCCGGGTCGGCCCTGCGGGCGCCGGGCTCCGCCGCCCAGGCCTCGTCGGCCCACCCGTCCTGCGGCACGGCGTACGGATCACCCTGCGGGTCGGCGGCAGAAGAGGCGGGCCTGCGCGCGCCGGAGCGCGGCTCGGCCGCCGCGTCGGCCCCGCGCACGCCGGGCTCCGCCGCCCAGGCCTCGTCGGCCCACCCGTCCTGCGGCACGGCGTACGGATCACCCTGCGGGTCGGCCGCAGGGGCGGGCCTGCGCGCGCCGGAGCGCGGCTCGGCCGCCGCGTCGGCACCGCGCACGCCGGGCTCCGCCGCCCAGGCCTCGTCGGCCCACCCGTCCTGCGGCACGGCGTACGGATCACCCTGCGGGTCGGCGGCAGAAGAGGCGGGCCTGCGCGCGCCGGAGCGCGGCTCGGGCGCCGCGTCGGCCCCGCGCACGCCGGGCTCCGCCGCCCAGGCCTCGTCGGCCCACCCGTCCTGCGGCACGGCGTACGGATCACCCTGCGGCTCCGCCGCCGGGTCTGCCTCGCGGGCGCCGGGGTGTGTCGGCGGGGTGGCGGGGCGTGCGTCGCGCGGCTGGGGTACGGCAACGGCGCGGGGGCTCGGGCCCGTGGGCCGGTCGGCTTCGGCCCAGAGGCCGTCGCGGCCCTCGGGCCAGTGGTCGGGCTCGGGCTCGCCGGGCCCGCCGGACCAGAGGAGGTCGGGGTCCGGGAGCCAGGGTTCGGTGTCGTAGGACGGGTCTTCGCAGTCCGGGGGCCAGAGGTAGGCGTCCTCCTGCGGCGGCGGGGCGGCCAGGTAGGACTCGACCAGGGCGGCCGCCGCACGGCGCAGGGTGAGGGAGTGCGGGTCGAGCGGCAGCGGCCAGGAGTGGTCGGCCGCGGACTCGCCCGCGAGGGCCGGGTTCTCCGCGGTCGGCTCGGGCTCGTCGGCCCAGGCCTCGATCTCGCCGAAGCCGGCCGCGCAGTGCTCGTAGAGGGCCTGCAGGAACTGCGACGGGCCGCGGCGCTTCTTCTGGGTCGGGCCCCACCAGTGGCCCGAGACCAGCAGCAGGGACCGCGGGCGGGTGAAGGTCACATAGCCGAGGCGGAGCTCCTCCACCGACTTGTGGTGCTTGAGGGCGGCCTTGAAGGACTTCAGGCCGGCCGAGGTCCAGGCCGGGTCCGCCGGCAGGGTGGAGGCGTCGCCGCGCAGCGCGTAGGGAAGGACCTTCGCGTACGAGGTCCAGGCCTCCGGCGGCTTCTCTTTAGGGAAGGACCCCGCGCACAGGTCCGGGACCACCACCACGTCCCACTCCAGGCCCTTGGACTTGTGGGCGGTGAGGACCTTCACGGTGTTCTCGCCGCCGGGCAGGGCGTGGTCGAGGCCCTTCTCGTACTGGGCGGCCGTGCGCAGGAACGCCAGGAAGGCCAGCAGCGTGGCCTCCCCGTCGAGCGCGGCGAAACCGGCCGCGACGTCCATGAAGTTCGACAGGGTCTCGCGCCGGCGGGCCGCCAGCGCGTGGGGGGACGCGGACAGCTCCACCTCCAGCCCGGTGGTGGACAGCACCCGGTGCAGGACGTCCATCAGCGGGTCGGCGAGGGAACGCCGCAGGTCACGCAGCTCTTGCGCGAGGTGCGCGAAGCGGACCCGGGCCTCGGCGGAGAAAGGGAGGTCATCCGGGGTCTGTCCGCCGCCGTCGAGGAAGGTCTCCAGGGCGTCGGCCAGGGACACGATCTCCGCCGGGTCCACGCCTTCCACGGCCGCCGCGAGCCGCTCGTCCGGGTCCGCCCCGTCGGGGGCCGCGCGGCCCACCAGGAGCCGCGCCCGGCGGCCCAGCAGGGCCAGGTCGCGCGCGCCGATCCGCCAGCGCGGGCCGATGAGGAGCCGGACGAGGGAGGCGTTGGCGCCCGGGTCCTGGAGGACCTCGCAGACGGCCACGAGGTCGGCGACCTCGGGCAGGTGCAGCAGCCCGGACAGGCCGACGACCTCCACCGGCACGTCCCGGTCCACGAGCACGGCCTGGATCTGCGCGAAGTCCCCGGCGGACCGGCACAGGACGGCGATCTCGCGCGGCTCCGTGCCCGTGCGCACCAAGTGGGCGACGGAGTCGGCGAGCCAGTCGAGCTCCTGGGCGTGAGTCTCCAACAGGGCGACGCGGACCTGGCCCGCGCCCTCCGCCCCCGGCGCGGGGCGCAGCGCCTCCACGCCTTCGTGCATGTCCCGCAGCGGGGCGGCGAGCCCGTTGGCGAGGTCCAGGAGGCGGCCGCCGCTGCGCCGGTTCTCGCTGAGCGAGAGCCGGGTGGCGGGGGTGCCGTCGGCGTGCGGGAAGTGCTCGGGGAAGTCGTCGAGGTTGGCCACGGAGGCCCCGCGCCAGCCGTAGATCGCCTGGCAGGGGTCGCCGACGGCGGTCACGGCGTGGCCGGTGCCCGCGCCGAACAGGCCGGACAGCAGCAGGCGCTGTGCGACCGAGGTGTCCTGGTACTCGTCGAGGAGGACCACCCGGAACTCCTCGCGCAGCAGCGCGCCCACCTCGGGCCGGGTGGTGGCGAGCTGTGCGGAGAGGGCTATCTGGTCGCTGAAGTCGAAGAGGTCGCGGGAGCGTTTGGCGGCCCGGTAGCGGCCGACGAGCTCCAGCAGTTCGAGGCGGCCGCGCACGGCCTCGGGGACCTTGCGCAGGTCCTCGTTGGTGAGCCTGGTACCGGCGAGGGTGTCCAGGAGCTCGGTGTCGTGGGCGCGCAGGGCGTCGGGGCCGACCAGGTGCTCGGAGAGCTCGGCGTCGAGCGCGAGGAGGTCTCCGACCAGGTCGGGAACGGACTTGGTGAGCGAGGGGTACGGGCCGGGGGCGTCGCGCAGCACCTTCGCGGCGAGCTGGAAGCGGGTGGCGTCGGCGAGGAGCCGGGAGCTCGGCTCCAGGCCGATGCGCAGGCCGTGGTCCTTGAGGAGCTGGCCGGCGAAGGCGTGGTACGTGGAGATGCGCGGCTCGCCGCCGACGGCCGCGGCGTCGGCCGGGGAGGGGTCCGGGTCGGTGATGCCGGCCCGGGCCAGGGCGCCCCGTACGCGCTCGGACAGTTCCCCGGCGGCCTTGTTGGTGAAGGTGAGGCCGAGGACCTGCTCGGGTGCGACGGCGCCGGTGCCGACGAGCCAGACCACGCGGGCGGCCATGACGGTGGTCTTGCCGGATCCGGCGCCGGCGACGACGACCTGCGGGGCGGCCGGGGCGGTGACGCAGGCCATCTGTTCGGGCGTGAAGGGGATCCCGAGGAGCTCTTTGAGCTGCTCGGGATCGCTCAGTACGGACGCACGCGCGGACACGTGAAAAGGCTAGCCGCCCCCACCGACAGCCCCGACCGCCGAGCGCGCGACCGCCGGGCTCAAGCCTCGGGCTGCTCGGGCGGCGGCCGGGCTCGTGCGTAGCCTCCTGGGCTCGGGCGGCCGGGCTCACTCGACCGTCTGGCGGCCCTCCGGGCGGGCGCTGCACGAGCTGCGGAAGGAGCAGTGGTCGCAGTGGCGGCCCGCGGCGGGCGCGAACCGCTCGTCCAGGACCCGGCCCGCGGCGGTCGCGAGCAGGTCGCCGACCCACTCCCCGTCGAGCGGCTCCTGGGCCTGCACCTTGGGGACCGCGTCGCCGCCCTCGCGGACCGCGGCGCCCTGGCGGAGCTGGACGAGCTCGGCGCCGCCGGGGGTGGGGCGCAGTCCGTCGAAGACCTCGTCGACGGCGCCCTCGCGGACGGCGAGCTGGTACACGGCGAGCTGGGGGTGGCGGGCGACCTCGTCCTTGGTGGGCGCGGACTTCCCCGTCTTGAAGTCGACGACGTACGCGCGGCCCTGCGGGTCGGTCTCGACCCGGTCCATGGAGCCGCGGACGCGAACGGCGACGTCGCCGGCTTCGAGCGTGACGTCGAACTCGTGCTCGGTGGCCACGGCCGCCCGGCCCCCGCGGTCGGTGGTGTGCCAGCGCAGGAAGCGTTCGAGGGCGGCGCGGGCGTTGTCCTTCTCCTGGGCCGACTTCCACGGCGCGTCGAAGGCGAGGGCGTCCCAGACCGAGTCGAGGCGTTCCATGAGGACGGCCAGGTCGGCGGGGGTGCGGCCGGAGGCGACCTCGTCGGCGAGGACGTGGACGACGTTGCCGAAGCCCTGGGCGGCGGTGGAGGGGGCGTCGGCCTTGACCTCGCGGCCGAGGAACCACTGCAGGGAGCAGGTGTTGGCGAGCTGGTCCAGGGCGCTGCCGGAGAGGGCGACGGGCCGGTCCCGGTCGCGCAGCGGGACGCTGCTGCGGGTGGGCTCGTACAGGCCCCACCAGCGCTGCGGGTGCGCGGCGGGCACCAGGGGGCGGTCCTCGTCGTCGGTGAGCGCGGCGAGGCGGGCGAGGCGGCGGGCGGCCGCGTCGCGCAGGGCGGGCGAGGCGTCCGGGTCGACGGTGGTGGCGCGCAGCTCGGCGACGAGCGCCGGGACGGCGAGGGGGCGGCGGGGCCGGCCGGTGACGTCCTTCGGGGTGACGCCGAGCTCGGTGAGGAGGCGGGAGGGCTGGTCGCCGTCCTCGGCGGGGGCCTTGACGGCGGTGACGACGAGGCGGTCGCGGGCGCGGGTGGCGGCGACGTAGAAGAGGCGGCGTTCCTCGGCGAGGAGGGCGCCGGGGGTGAGCGGTTCGGCGAGGCCGTCGCGGCCGATCCGGTCGGCCTCCAGGAGGGAGCCGCGGCGGCGGAGGTCGGGCCACAGGCCCTCCTGGACGCCGGCGACGACGACGAGGGACCACTCCAGGCCCTTGGAGCGGTGGGCGGTCATCAGCCGGACGGCGTCGGGGCGGGTGGTGCGGGTCGTCAACGTGTCGGCGGCGATGTCCTCCGCCTCCAGTTGTTCGAGGAAGTTGAGCGCGCCGCTGCCGCCGGTACGGTCCTCGGCGCGGGCGGCGGTGTCGAAGAGGGCGCAGACGGCGTCGAGGTCCCGGTCGGCGTTGCGGCCGGCCGGGCCGCCGCGGCGGGCCTGGCGTTCGAGGCGGTCGGGCCAGGGGGTGCCGTCCCAGAGGATCCACAGGGCCTCTTCGGCGGTGCCGCCGCCCTGGAGGAGCTCGCGGGCCTTGCGCAGGAGCAGGCCGAGGCGCTGCGCGCCGCGGGCGTACGCCGGGTCGTGCGCGGTGAGGCGCTCGGGCTCGGCGAGGGCGCGGGCGAGCAGTACGTCGGAGGGTGCGGGCACCTTGACGCCTGCGGCGCGCTCCTCGTCACGCAGGGCGCGGCCGAGCCGCCGCAGGTCGGCGGTGTCCATGCCGCCGAGGGGGGAGGTGAGCAGGGTGAGCGCCGCCTCGACGCCTCCGGCGTGGTCGGCGGATTCTCCGTGGCCCGCCCCGGATCCCGTTCCGCGGTCCGCGGTGTCCTCGGGCAGTCCGCCCGTGCCCGCGTCGGCTTCGCCGGGGTACGCCCCCGAACCGTCGGCGGGGTCCGCGGCCGCCTCCGGCGCACGGGCCGCAGGCGGCACGGGGCCCGCTGCCGGGGCCGTGTCCGCGTGCTGCGGCTGCCGGCCGGGCTCGCCCTCGGCGACGGCCTCGGCGGCAGGTCCCGTGGCATCGGCGGCCGGGGACCCGCCGGCGGAGCCCGTCGCCGGGGCCGCCCCGCCGGGGGCGGTGGCGGCCGGTGCGCCGCCCGCGGGTGCAGCGGGCTCGCCCGAGGCCGGCCCGGTGTCCTGGGCCGGCGGGACGGCGTGCTGCTCGCCGCCGGACTCACCTGCGGCGGCAGCCGGCGGCGGGCCGGCGGCCGGGGCCGGCTCCGCAGGAGCGGTCTGCGCGGCGGGCTCGGCTGCGGGAGCGTCCGCAGGGTGGGGCTGCGGGCCGGGCTCGCCCGGGAGACCCGCCGGCCAGGTGGCCGTGAGGCGGAGGGCTGTGAGGAGGGGGGCCACTGCCGGTTCGTGGCGGAGGGGGGTGTCCGTGCCGTCCGTCTCGACCGGGACTCCCGCCGCGATCAGGGCGCGGCGCATCGCCGGCAGGGTGCGGCCGCCCGCGCGGACCAGGACGGCCATGTCCTGCCAGGGCACGCCGTCCTCCAGGTGGGCCCGGCGCAGGATGTCGGCGATGTTGTCCAGTTCGGCGCCGGCCGTCGGGTAGGTGAAGACCTCCACCCGGCCGCCCTCCCGCGTGGCCCGCAGGGCGCGGTGCGCGCGGACCGCGTCCGCGGGGAGGCGGGGCAGCGGCATGCGGGTGGTGAGGAGGCGGGTCGCCTCCAGGATGGCGGCGCGCGAGCGGCGGCCCACCGTCAGGGCCCTGACCTGCGCGCCCGGGAAGGCGGACGCGAAGTCCAGCACGTTGTTGATGTCGGCGCCGCGGAAGGCGTAGATCGACTGGTCCGGGTCGCCGAAGGCGACCAGTGTGCCGCCGCGCCCGGCCAGGGCCCGCAGCAGCCGCAGCTGCGAGGCGTCCGTGTCCTGGTACTCGTCGACGAAGATCGCGTCGTAGGCCGAGGCCAGTGACGGCGTGCGCTCCGCGAGGAGGACCGCGCGGTGCAGGAGTTCCGCGTAGTCCAGCGTGCCCTGTATGTCCAGGACGTCCAGGTATTCGGAGAGGAAGGCCGCCGCCGCCTTCCAGTCGGGGCGGCCGATGCGCTCCGCGAAGTCGGCGAGGGCCGTCGGGCCCAGACCCAGCTCGCGGGCGCGGGCGAGGACCGCCCGGACCTCGTCGGCGAACCCGCGCGTGGTCAGCGCGGCCCGCAGGTCGTCCGGCCAGCGGATCGAGCGGATCCGGCGCTGGCCCTCCAGCAGGGTGCGGACCATCACGTCCTGCTCGGGGCCGGACAGCAGCCGCAGCGGGTCGGCGAAGAGGTCGGTGTCCTGGTGGGCCCGGACCAGGCCGTAGCAGAAGGAGTGGAAGGTGGTGGCCTGCGGGGCGCGGGCACCTCCGAGCCGCAGGGCGGCCCGGTCGCGCAGTTCGACCGCCGCCTTGCGGCTGAAGGTGAGGATCAGGATCCGGGAGGGGTCCGTACCCGCTTCCACCCGGGCGGCGACGGCCTCGACCAGCGTGGTCGTCTTCCCGGTGCCCGGTCCGGCCAGCACCAGCAGTGGTCCGCCGGGGTGGTCAACCACCGCCCGCTGCGCTGCGTCCAGCACAGGGGGATCCACCCGTTCCGGCCCGGTGCGCACGAGGCGGTACGCGTCGGAGGTCCGCGTACGCCGCCGTTCGGTGCGGCCGGAGGAAGAGGTGATCACGTGAGGTGCCGGTCCTGGTGGGTCTGCGTGGTGGGGCGGTGGTGCGGTGCCGGCTCGCGCGGAAGCCGAAGAGGCAACGCTACGGCAACCGGCGCGCGCCGCGCAGTCCCCCCGGCTACCCCGGACGGGCGTTCGCACCGCCGTCCGACCGCCCGCCCCGGCGCCGCATGGCCGAAGCTGTCAGGTGTGAGCCTCGTCGCGCCCGCCGTCCGGTCCGCCGGGTCCGCCACCCTGTCCGCCGGGTCCGCCGTCCGGTCCGCCGTCCGGTCCGGAGTACCCGTCCCAGCGTGCCCGGCGCATGTCCAGGCGCGGCTCGCCGCCGGCGGTCGGACGCAGCGGCGTCGCCTCGGTCCGGTAGTGCTCCAGGGCCCGCGCCTCGTGCCCGGGCAGCGGCATGCCGTCCGCCCGCACCACGCGCCACCAGGGCACGGCTCCGCCGTACAGGGCCATGACGCGCCCGACCTGGCGCGGCCCTCCCTCGCCGAGCCATTCGGCGACGTCCCCGTATGTCATCACCCGGCCGGGCGGAATACTCTCGACGGCCTCCAGTACGCGCTCCGCGTACGCGGGCAGCTCATCACTCATTCGGCACATGGTGCAGTACGCCGGCCCCCCGTCGGTGGAAGTTGTGGTTCCGGACCGGCGCGCACCCTGATGCCCCGAGGGCCCCTCGGTCCGTGCCACCATCTTCCGGGCGGTGACTGGTGATACGTGATCAAGAAGAGACGGATGTGACGACGAAGGAGCAGGGTGTGAGCCCTCCGGAAGGCGCGGCGGGGGACGATGGCGCGCGCCCTGGCGACGGCCCCGCCTCCCTCCCGCAGGACCACGCACAGGACCATCCGCAGAACCGCCCCCATGACCCCCTGCCGGACAGCCCCCGGGACCACCCCCTGCCGGACCGCCCGCAGGACCGTCTCCGGGACCTCGCGCCGGGCCATGCCCCGGGACTCCCGGCCGGCCGCACCCGCGGCGCGGCCGCCGACGGCACGGAGGCCGCCGGGGACCCGGAGGACACCGAGGCCCCGCACGGGCACGCCCCCACCGCCGCCGACCGGGTCGAGGTCGACGAACCGCTGCTCGCCGCCCGCGTGCACCGGCCCTCCGACCTCGTACGCCTCCTCGTCGGCATCCTCGGCATCGCCGTGCTGCTGGGCATCGCCGCCTTCGCCCACGGCACCACCGTCGGCCTGGAGGAGGACATCAGCAAGGGCACCGGCCAGGCTCCGGACCTGCTGATCAAGGTCGCGGCGCTGGTCTCCAGCATCGCGGTGCTGCTGCTCCCCGTGGCCTTTGCCATCGAACGGCTGATCAAACGCGACGGGCTGCGCATCGCCGACGGCGTGCTCGCCGCCGTCCTCGCGCACGGCGTCACCCTCGCCACCGACCTGTGGGTCTCCCAGGCCGCCCCCGACACCATCCAGGACGCCCTCACCCGTCCTGCGGGCGGCGGGACCCTCACCGACCCCGTGCACGGCTACCTCGCGCCGGTGATCGCCTACATGACCGCGGTGGGCATGACCCGCAGACCCCACTGGCGCGTCGCGCTGTGGGTGGTCCTGCTGCTCAACGCGTTCACCATGCTGGTCAACGGCTACACCACCCCCTTCTCGATCATCCTCACCGTGCTGATCGGCTGGAGCGTGGCCTACGGCACCCTGTACGCCGTCGGCTCCCCGAACGTGCGCCCCACCGGGCAGAACCTCCTCGCCGGGCTGCGCCGCGTCGGCTTCCAGCCGGTCAGCGCGATGCGCGCCGAGATGCCCGACGGCCCCGAGGCGTCCGAGACCGGCGACCGCGGCCGCCGCTACCACGTCACCCTGGAGGACGGTCCCCCGCTCGACGTGACCGTCGTCGACCGGGAACAGCAGGCCCAGGGCTTCTTCTACCGGGTCTGGCGCCGGCTCACCCTGCGCGGTATCACCACCCGCCGCAGCCTGCAGTCACTGCGGCAGGCCCTGGAGCAGGAGGCACTCCTCGCGTACGCGGCCATCGCGGCCGGGGCGAACGCGCCGAAGCTGATCGCGACATCCGAGCTGGGTCCGGACGCGGTGATGCTCGTCTACGAGCACCTGGACGGCCGGACCCTGGACTCCCTGTCCGACGAGGAGATCACCGACGACCTGATCCGCAACGCGTGGGAGCAGGTGCACGCCCTGCAGTCGCGGCGGATCGCGCACCGCAGGCTCACCGGCGACGCACTGGTGGTGGATCGTTCCGGCAATGTCATCCTGACCGACCTGCGCGGCGGCGAGATCGCGGCAGGTGACCTGGTGCTCCGGATGGACGTCGCGCAGCTGCTGGCCACCCTGGGCCTGCGGGTCGGGGCGGAGCGCGCGGTGGCCTCGGCGGTGTCGGTGCTCGGCCCGGACATCGTGGCGGACTGCCTGCCGCTGCTCCAGCCGATCGCGCTGAGCCGTTCCACCCGGGCGACGCTGCGCAAGCGGGCCCGGGAGCGGGCGGAGCGCGAGCGGGAGGCCGTACTGGAGTCCTCGCGGGCGGCGAAGGCCGCGCGCGAGGCGGGATCCGCGGCCGGCTCGGCCCCGACCTCGGCCGCCGCCGAGCGCAAGGCCGAGAAGCGGGCCCTCGACGACGCGATGGACGAGGTCCGCGAGGAGGACCTGCTGAGCCAGATCCGCCGGCAGGTGCTGCTGATCCGCCCGCAGGCGCCGGTGGAGCCGGCCCGGCTGGAGCGGATCCGGCCGCGCACCCTGGTGTCGTTCATCGCGGGCGCGTTCGGTGCGTACTTCCTGCTCACGCAGCTCGCGCACGTGGATTTCGGGACCATCATCGGCGACGCGCAGTGGGGCTGGGTCGGGGCGGCGCTCGCCTTCTCGGCGCTCAGCTACTTCGCGGCGGCGATGAGCCTGCTGGGCTTCGTGCCGGAGCGGGTGTCGTTCCTGCGGACGGTCGTCGCGCAGGTGGCCGGGTCGTTCGTGAAGCTGGTGGCCCCGGCGGCGGTCGGCGGCGTCGCGCTGAACACGCGCTTCCTGCAGCGGGCGGGCGTCCGGCCGGGGCTGGCGGTCGCGAGCGTGGGCGCCTCGCAGCTGTTCGGTCTGGCCAGCCACATCCTGCTGCTGCTGTCCTTCGGCTACCTGACCGGGACCGAGAAGACCCCGGAGATGACCCCGTCCCGGGCGGTCATCGCGGGGCTGCTGACGGTGGCGGTCCTCGTGCTGGTGGTGACGGCGGTGCCGTTCATGCGGAAGTTCGTGGTCACGCGGGTGCGGGCGCTGTTCGCGGGCGTGGTGCCGCGCATGCTGGACGTGCTCCAGCGGCCGAAGAAGCTGATGACCGGCATCGGCGGGATGCTGCTGCTGACCGGCTGTTTCGTGATGTGCCTGGACGCGTCGATCAGGGCGTTCGGGGGCGGCGAGGCCATCAGCTACGCGAGCATCGCGGTGGTGTTCCTCGCGGGCAACGCGCTGGGGTCGGCGGCGCCGACGCCGGGCGGCATGGGCGCGGTGGAGACCACCCTGACGCTGGGGCTGATCGCGGCGGGGCTGGAGAAGGAGGTCGCGATCTCGGCGGTGCTGCTGTTCCGTCTGATGACGTTCTGGCTGCCGGTGCTGCCGGGGTGGATCTCGTTCAACTTCCTGACCCGCAAGGAAGCGATCTAGCCTCCGGCTCGGTCTGCGGGGGGTACGGGGCCCGCGCCCCGTACCCCGGCGTTTCGCTACGGGGTGCCCCCGTACCCCCGACGGCGCTCGGCGCCCGCGCCCGCCGGGAGGTCCTGGCGCAGGGCGGGGGCAAACGCGGGCGGGCTCCGGGCTACCCGAACGGGTCAGCGCGCGGGCGGGGCACGGCGGGGACGCGCAGGATGGTGACATGCCCAAATACCTCCTGCGGGTCGCCGTCGCCGTCGCTCTCCTGGCCGGTGCGGCCGGTACCGGTGGCTGTTCCGACAGCGGGGAGGAGAAGACGCCCAAGGCCGGCGGCACCGAAGGGGCGCCCCCTCTGAAGTGGGGGGACTGCGAGGCCCCGACGGTTACCGAGGGGGGCGGGCAGGCCCCGCCCAAGGGCTGGCAGTGCGCCACGCTCCATGTGCCGCTCGACTACGCGGACCCCGAAGGAGAAACGATTCCTCTCGCTCTGATCCGGGCGAAGGCCAGGAAGCAGGACGAGCGCCTCGGCTCGCTCGTGTTCAACTTCGGCGGCCCCGGCGGGTCCGGGATCACCACCCTGCCCGGCGCCGCCAAGGAGTACGAGGCGCTGCGCGAGCGCTACGACCTGGTGAGCTTTGACCCGCGCGGGGTGGGGCGCAGCGCCCCCGTCCTGTGCCTGGACGACAAGCAGCTCGACGCGTACTACGCCTCGGAGTCCTCCCCCGACACCCCGGAGGCGGTGAAGGCGTACCTCGACAACACCCGCAGGTACCAGCAGGCCTGCGAGGCGAAGTCCGGGAAGGTGCTCCCGTACGTCGGCACCGAGAACGCCGCCCGCGACCTCGACCGGATCCGCCAGGCCCTCGGCGACGAGAAGCTCAACTACTTCGGGATCTCCTACGGGACCGAGCTCGGCGGCGTCTACGCCCACCTCTTCCCGGAGAAAGTCGGCCGGGCCGTCTTCGACGCCGTCGTCGACCCGACCGCGACCTCCGAGGAGGGGGCGCTCGGCCAGGCCAAGGGCTTCCAGCTGGCCCTCGGCAACTTCGCGCAGGACTGTGTGGACCGCGGCGACGAGTGCCGGCTGCAGGGCAGCACCGTCAAGGAGATCGAGGACAACATCATCAAGCTGCAGAAGCAGCTGGCCGCCAAACCCATCCCGGGGATCGGGGACCGGATGCTCACCGAGTCCTCGGCGACCAACGGCATCGCCCAGGCCCTCTACTCGCAGGAGCTGTGGCCGCTGCTGGAACAGGGGCTGGACGAGGCGGAGGGCGGCCAGGGGCAGCTGCTGATGGCGCTGTCCGACGCCCTCAACGGCCGCGACCAGCACGGCAACTACAGCAACATCGGCGCCGCCAACACGGCGATCAACTGCGTCGACTCCAAGGACCGGTACACCCTGGAGCAGACCAGGGCGAAGCTGCCGGAGTTCCGCGCCGCCTCGCCGGTCTTCGGGGACTTCCTCGGCTGGGCCATGATGGGCTGCACCGGCTGGCCGGTGCCCGGCACCTCCTCGACGCCGGACGTCTCCGCCCCGGGCGCCGACCCGATCCTGGTGATCGGCAACACCGGCGACCCGGCCACCCCCTACGAGGGCGCCCGCAAGATGGTCGAGCGGCTCGGCCCCGGTGTCGGCGTGGAGCTCACGTACAAGGGCGAGGGGCACGGGGCGTACAACAGCGGCGACCCGTGCGTGCAGGGGGCGGTGAACTCCTACCTGCTGGACGGGAAGGTCCCCGCCGCGAACACCGTCTGCACCCCGCCGCCGGACGCCACGCAGCCCCCCGCACAGCCGTCGGCCCCGGTGGAACCCCTCGGCGCCTGAGGCAGCACGAAGGGGCCGTACCCGCGACGAGCGTGCGGGTACGGCCCCTTCGTGAACGGATCAGTCTCGCGAACGGATCAGTAGACCGGCTTCTCGGGCTCGATCTGGTGGACCCAGCCGATGACGCCGCCGCCGACGTGGACCGCGTCGGCGAAGCCCGCGGACTTCAGGACCGCGAGGACTTCCGCACTGCGGACACCCGTCTTGCAGTGCAAGACGATGCGCTTGTCCTGCGGGAGGTCCTGGAGGGCGCCGCCCATCAGGAACTCGCCCTTGGGGATCAGCTTCGCGCCCGGGATCGAGACGATCTCGTACTCGTTGACCTCACGGACGTCGATGATCTCGATCGGCTCGTCGGTGTCGATCCACTCCTTGAGCTGCTTCGGGGTGATCGTGGAGCCGGCGGCCGCCTCCTGGGCCTCCTCCGACACGACGCCGCAGAAGGCCTCGTAGTCGATGAGTTCCTTGACGGTCGCGTTCGGACCGCAGACCGCGCAGTCGGGGTCCTTGCGGACCTTGACCTGGCGGTACTGCATCTCCAGGGCGTCGTAGATCATCAGTCGGCCGACCAGCGGCTCGCCGACACCCGTGAGGACCTTGATGGCCTCGGTGACCTGGATGGAGCCGATGGACGCGCAGAGCACGCCCAGGACGCCGCCCTCGGCGCAGCTCGGGACCATGCCCGGCGGCGGGGGCTCCGGGTAGAGGCAGCGGTAGCACGGGCCGTGCTCGGACCAGAAGACCGAGGCCTGGCCGTCGAAGCGGTAGATCGAACCCCACACGTACGGCTTGTTCAGCAGCACGCAGGCGTCGTTGACGAGGTAGCGCGTGGCGAAGTTGTCCGTGCCGTCGACGATGAGGTCGTACTGGCTGAAGATCTCCATCACGTTCTCGGCCTCGAGCCGCTCTTCGTGAAGGACCACGTTCACGTACGGATTGATGCCCAGCACGCTGTCGCGGGCGGACTCGGCCTTGGAGCGGCCGATGTCCGACTGGCTGTGGATGATCTGGCGCTGCAGGTTCGACTCGTCGACCTCGTCGAACTCCACGATGCCCAGCGTGCCGACGCCGGCCGCGGCCAGGTACATGAGGGCGGGCGAACCGAGGCCGCCCGCGCCCACGGCCAGCACCTTGGCGTTCTTGAGGCGCTTCTGACCGTCCATCCCGACATCCGGGATGATCAGGTGGCGGGAGTACCGACGGACCTCGTCAACGGTGAGCTCAGCAGCCGGCTCGACCAGGGGTGGCAGCGACACGGGGACTCCGTAGATGGGTTACGACTTAACGGTGGTTCTCTCCGTAACACTGCCACGCCCGTCTTCATTCCAAGACACCTGTTCCGACACGTGAGACGATTTCGTCCCAGTACCCGGGCATGGACGCCCACGGGTCGCGGTCCCCGACGGCGCGGCGGTCGGTGAACCAGATGGTGCCGGCGCCCTGCCAGCGGGCGATCCGCATCGCCTCCTCCAGATGGGTGCGCGGCACCCCGTGGACCAGGTGGCAGAACCGCTCGGGCGGATGGTCCGCGGTCCACTCCGCCACCTGCGACCAGCGGTAGTCGGTCCAGGCCCCGGAGAAGGTGACCAGCTGGTCGGCGGCCTCCGCGTAGCCCTCGTACGGGTGCGTGCCGTGTCCCAGCACGATCCACAGGTCCTCGCCCAGGCCGCGCAGGCTGTCGACGACCCGCCGCACCGAGGCCAGGTCCGCCCGGTAGGACGGGGTCCCGGCGAGGTAGAAGCCGCCGACCCCGTACCAGTCCCGGAAGCGGTGGGCGTCGGAGACCAGCTCCCCGAAGGACCTCGATCCGTCCCGCATCGCGAGATGGCCGAGGACCGTGCCGCCCGCGCCGTGCAGCTTGGCGGCCGCCTCGGTGCAGTGCGGGTCGGGCCGCCCGCCCGGGCCGTCCGCGACGTTCAGCACGGCCCAGTGCAGCGGGGTGCCGGGGCGGGTCAGCTCGGCCCATTCCACGGGGGCGAGCAGCGGGTGCGCGTAGCCGGGGATACCCAGCCCGAGGCGGCCGGCCCCGGTGGCGGCCGCCGCGAGCGCTCCGGGAGGCGTGGTCAGATGCGGCACGCCGCCTCCATCCAGATGTCCGCGAGGGACTCCTCCAGCCCGATCCGGGGACGCCAGCCGAGCCGGTCGCGGGCGGTGCGCACGTCCGCCTGCTGCCAGGCCCCGCAGCCGTCGGGGTACGGGAAGGGCTGAGGGCCCGTGGCGGCGAGCTGCTCGACGGTGGCCTCGGAGCGGGGCGACCCGATGGAGGCGAGCCCGGCCGGGCGGCCGGGGTGTCCGTGACCCTGCTGGGGTCCGCCGTGCGGTACGTCCAGCTCGTGCAGGGCTCCGCCGTACCCGGCGACCCGGGCCAGGACGGCGGCCGCGTCGCGCAGCCGGACCGCGCGGCCGGTGCCGATGTTCACCACGCCCTGAGCGGCTGACAGGGATGCGGCGTGCACGGCCCGTGCCACGTCCCGTACGTCGACGAAGTCGCGCTGCACGCCGAGCCCGCTGAGCTTCAGCTCGCCGTCGCCCGCCTGCATCGCACGGCGCATGGCCTCGGCGAGCCGGCCGAGCGGTGATCCGGCGGGGGTGCCGGGGCCGACGGGCGAGAAGATCCGCAGTACGACGGCGTCCAGCCCGGAGCCCAGCACCAGCTCGGTGGCGGCCAGCTTGCTGACGCCGTACGGTCCGCCGGGTCTCGGCACGGCGTCCTCGGCCGTGGAGGATCCGGGCTGGCTGGGTCCGTACTCCGCGGCGCAGCCGAGCTGCACGAGCCGGGCCCCGCAGCCGCTGCGGCGCAGCGACTCGCAGATCGTCGCGACGGCGACGGTGTTGTGCCGGGTGAGTTCGCGGGCCCCGCCCCGGGTGGCTCCGGCGCAGTTGATGACGACGCCCGGGTGGACGGCGTCGAGGAAGCGGGTGAGGGCTCCGGGGCTGCCGGTGGCGAGGTCGAAGCGGACGTCGGCGTCGTCGCCGCGGCCGAGCGCGGTGAGCTGGACGGCGGGGTCGGCGAGCAGCCGGTCGGCGACGTAGCGGCCGAGGTATCCGTTGGCTCCGATCAGCAACACCCTCATCGCGTGACCCCTTGGTCGGTTGGCTGGCCGGTCATGTCTGTTTCTCCTTGCGGACGGGTGGACGAGTGGACGGACGGGGTACGGCCAGGACTCCTCGGCGTCGGCTCCGAAGGGCTGGCTGCGGTCCCGGGGGCGTCAGGGCCTCGCGTGCGCGGATGCGCGGGACAGGGCGAGGACGGCGTGGACGAGGAGGGCGGCCGCGGCGGCGGGGGCCGCCGCCGGGACCGGGATCAGGGCGAGGGCGAGTGCGGCGGCGACGGGTCCGCGACGGGATCCGTGCCGCAGCAGGAGCCGGGTCAGGAAGAGCAGCAGGGCGAGCGGCGCGGCCGCCGTGAGGGGTGCGCCGGCGACCGCGGCCGCCGCGGCGGCGGCCGCGGTGAAGCCGGCGACGGCCGTGAACAGCAGCGGCCGGACCCGGTCGGCGAAGTCCTCCAGGGCGCGGCTCGCATCGAGCCGGGCCCGGGCCCCGGCGGCGAAGCCGGCGGCGAGCAGGTGCCCGGGACCCACGGCCAGCGCGAGGCCGACCGCGAGGGCGGTGCCGTACCGGTACGCCGCCCAGCCGGTGACGGCTGCGGCGAGCAGGTGCGCGAGCCAGGGGAACCGGCCCCCGGCGGCCCGCCCCGGCCACACCAGCGCGGCGACGGTGACGGCCACCGCGGCGGGCCCGGCCCAGCTCTGGGCCGCGGCGGCCGCACCGGTGGCGAGGGCTCCGGGCAGCAGCGCGCAGCCGAAACGGCGGTAGGCGGCCGGTCCGGGCGGGACCAGGGCCGGCGCGGCGGCGGGCGCCTCTCCGCGCGGGCTGCGGGCGTACAGCTCCTCGGCGAGGGAGAAGACGTCGCGGTGGCGGAAGCGGGCGGCGGTGCGGTCGGTGATGCCGTGGGCCTCCAGGCCGGCGGCGATCTCCAGGGGGTCCACGGCCCGCTCGCACAGCTCGCGGTGCCGGTGCAGCAGGGCCTTGACGGGATCCCCCGCGACCCGCGGTCGCGCCTGCGGTGTCGCTGCCCGCGGGCTGCCGGCCCGGTCGGGGGAGTTCGGCGAGCCGGATCCGGGGCGGTGGCCCGGCGACGCCGCGCCCGCGGTGCCGTCCTGCGGAGCCCGGTCCGGCGCTGCGGCGGGGGCGCTGTCGCCGGAGGCCCGGGATCCGGGTGCCGGCGGGGCCGCGGTGTCGGGGTCGACGGTGGTCATACGGCAGCCTCCGAGGTCGGGTCCGGTGCGGGCTTGGCCCAGGTCGGGCTGGTCCAGTGGCCGGGCACCCGCGCCTCCGGGGGCCGGGCGAAGGGGACGCCACCGTCGGGCCGTTCGGAGCCCTTGGCCAGCAGCCGCAGGTAGATCTCCTGGAAGGCGGTGATGTTCTGCTCGACGGTGAACAGCTCCAGGGCCCGTGCCCGGGCGGCCGCGCCGAGGCGCTCGGCCCGCTCGGTGTCCCCGAGCAGGGACAGGCAGGCCTCGGCGAGCGCCCGTGGGTTGCGGGGCGGGACGACGAGTCCGGTGCCGCCGATGACCTCGCGCACCGCGCCCACGTCGGTGGAGACGGTGGCGCGGCCGCAGAGCATCGCCTCGGCCAGGGTCACGGGGAAGCCCTCGATCACGGAGGACAGCACGACGATCCGTCCGGCGCCGTACGCCTCGGCCGCGGAGGGCGCCTCGGGTCCGCCGATCTCCTCGAAGGCGACCGGGTTCTCGCCGACGGTGACGCAGTCGGCGGCCTCGTCGGGGAACAGCTGCGCGGCGAGGGAGCGGCAGTCGGCGAGGTAGCCGGGGTCGGCGGCCGTGGTGAAGATCCGCAGCCGGGCGCGCGGCTCGGCCCTGCGGACCTCGGCGAAGGCGTGCAGCAGGGCGATGAGGTCCTTGGCGGGCTCCACCCGGCCGGCCCAGACGAGCGTGTCGGGGTCTCCGCGGTCGGCGGCCTCCCCGACGGTGGCGAATCGGTCCGCCTCCATCCCGGGGTGGACCGTCCGCAGCCGGTCGCGGGTGGCGCCGCAGCGCTCCTGCCAGCGCCGGGCGTGGGCGTTGCCGGGGGTCAGGAAGTCGGCGCGGGCGTAGATCTCGGAGGCGAGCCGCAGGTGGAAGGCGCCGAGCAGGGCCCGCACGGCGGGGCGGGGCTCCTCGCCCTCCCCCGCGCCGAAATGGGTCAGGTAGTGGGCGCGCAGCTGGACCCCGTACTCGGTGACCAGCAGCGGGACCCCGAAGAAGCGTTTGGCCAGAAGACCGGGGAGCGCCGCCACCCCGCCCGCGGCGGCGTGGCAGACGTCGACCGCGCCGAGGCCCTCGCCCCGGGCGTTCTCCTCGTACCAGTCGAGGGACAGCGGCCGCAGCATGGCCTCCAGTTCGTCCACGAACCGGAGCAGGTCGGTCACCTGCGCCGCCTGTACGGAGCGGCTCGCGCCCGGGGCCCGGCAGGCGGCCTCCAGCGCCCGCACCGCGGACTCGGAGCGCAGGGCCGCGTACAGCCCGCCCTGTTCGCGGGCGAGGTCGGCGAGTCCGTACAGTCCGGTGGCGAAGGCCTCCGGCGCTGCGGCGCAGATGCCGTGGACCAGCTCCTTGAAGCAGTCGGCGAAACGCCGCCGCTCGCGCCGGGAGTAGGTCCGCCCGTCGTCGGCGGGGGCCCACAGGGCGGCCGTGCGGACCCGGGTGACGTGCTCGGGCAGCGGGATCCGGGTGCGCTCCTGCTCGGCGCTGCGGCTCAGCGCGTAGAGCTCGAACTCGTGCTGCGGGAGTCCGCGCACGAGCCGGTCGCACCACAGCCTGGCCTCGCCCGTCGCATACGGATAACCACCTTCCGTGAGCAGTCCGATCCGCACGAGTGGCACCCCCGATCTCCCGGTTCAGGCGGTCGCCGTCGGTCAGGCGACCCGCCGCTGGAGAACTCAAGCGGATCTGCCGGTGGCGCGACGGACGGTTGTCCGTCGCGCCACCGGAAGGGGTGAAGAGTCGTAACTTTCCCGTACGGTTCGCGTTCGAGCACGCTAGAAGTACAGCCTCGAAAGCGCCGCGGCACAGGGGCCGGGGCCGCCGGGCGGGGAAGCCGGGCGGGGTGCGTCAGCTCTCCGGGAACGCCCAGGGGTTGGGCTTGCACTGGATGCCGTCGATGTTGAGGGACTTGGTCTGCTGCTGCATGACCGGGGCGAGCGCTCCGGGGGTGCGGCAGTTGACGTGGTCGTGTCCGAGCCGGTGCCCGACCTCGTGGTTGATCAGCATCTGACGGTAGGTCAGCATCTGGTCCGGGCCGTAGGTCTCGGAACCCTGGGCCCAGCGGAAGGCGTTGATCATCACCCGCTCGGTGCTTGCCGAGTCGCAGGAGACGTTGCCGACGACGGTGTCGAGATTCGACTTGGCACACCAGATCCCGGTGGTGCCGGGACTGGCGAGGGTGATCACGAAGTCGGCCTTGCCGCCCGGCACCCGTTCGAAGGTCCTGGTGCCGCCGTGGCCCCAGCTGCGGTCGTCGTTGAGGGTGCGGTGCACGGCCTCGGCGAAGAGCTGCGGGTCCAGGCCCAGGCCCTGCTCGACGTCGACGCGGTAGCGCACGATCTTGCCCTTGCCGGGGGCCTTGGCGACGCCGGGCACGGTGTCGAAGGTCCCGGGGCCGGCGAGTTTCGGGTCGAGTGGCAGCTGCGCGGCCATCTGCTGCTCGTAGGTCAGCTCGGGAGCGGGCGCGACGGCGGGCGGTGCGACGGGCACGGCCGCGCCGCCGTTCGGGGTCGGGCGCCCGTCGGAGCGGGAGGCGGCCGGGTCGCTGCGGTCCTTGTCGGTGGCGGCGGGCCCGCCGGCCCTGGTCTCGTCGGTGTCGCCGTCGAGGAACGTCTGGCCCCCGACGACCACCGCGAGAACGGTGGTGACCGCGGCCGCGGCCATGGCCATGCCGGTGTACGCGAGGGCCTTCTTGCCGCGGCCGGACTTCTCGGCGGCGGACTCACCCTCGACGGGCTCGGCGGCGAACTCGGCGGGCTCGACGGGCTCGACGAGCTCGGCGGCCACCGTCCCGGCGTCGGCCGGCCTGCGCGGGCCGGGCACCCGGCGGTGCGATCCGGTGGAGGTGAAGGCGTCGGCCTCCGGCCCCCCGTACGCGGGGACCTGCTCCGGCGGCGTCAGGGTGACCTGCGGGAAGCCCACGGCGGGTGTGCCGAAGGCAGGGGTGCCGGAGTCCAGGAGCGCGGCCGGAGCCGCCGCCCCGGCCACGGGGGCCTCGGGGCGGGAACGCGGCACTCCGCGCCAGTCCCCGTACACGGCACCGGAGTCGGAGCCCGCGTCGGGCCGGGCGCCCCAGGCGCCGCCCGATCCGTAACTCTGCTCGTAACTCTGCGGGTGGCCGCCGGCCCGCTCACCGGCGGCGGGCAGGTACTGCGACACATATCCCTGGTGGGTCACGGTCGGCTCGGGCCACCCGGCGTACGGGGCCCCGTTGCCGAACACGTCGTCACCGAAGACGTCACCGCCGTGGACGTCGCCGGCGAACGCCTCGTTGCCGAACGCGTCGTACGGGTACGGATCCTCGTACGGGGCGGGATCCGGCTGCGCCTGCGGGCGCGCTGCGGCGGGCGCCTGTGCCGGAGCGGACTCCGGAGCGGGCGCCCCGGATTTTCGACTGTGTCGTCCCACGACCCCTCAGCCCCTGCCGTCTTCGGTGTCCCGGTCCGCAGCCCCCGCGCCGGTGTCGCGCAGCAGCTCCGTGAAGGCGGCGGCCACCACCTCGGGGTACTCCATCATCGCCACGTGCCCGGCCTCCGGCAGACACAGCAGCCGCGATCCCCGGAAGGCCGCTGCCGCCTTGTGCGCCATACGGTACGAGACGAGTTGGTCCCGGCCACCGTAGACCAGCAGGGACGGGGCGAGCACCCGCTGCGCCTGCCGCCACAGTCCGTGCTGGCCGCCGAGGGTGTAGGCGTCGACGATGCCGCGCGAGGTGCGGGTCATCACGTCCCAGAAGTACGGGAGCGCCATCCGGCGCTCCATCTCCTCCACCGCGTTGCGGAACCCTTCGGGAGTCACCCGGGAGGGGTCTCCGTAACAGAGTTCCGTCACTCCCCGGGTGCGCTGCTCGGCGCTGAGGGCCTGGGTCATGCGGCTGAAGAGCGCGGCCACCCCGGGCAGGGCCAGGAGCGCCGTCGGCACGGTCGCCCGCTGCACACGCAGCTCGGGGAGGGCCGGCGAGACGAGCGTCAGGGTGCGCACGAGGTCGGGGCGGACGGCCGCGACCCGGGTGGAGACGGCTCCGCCGAGGGAGTTGCCGAAGAGGTGCACCGGCCCGCGCCCCGCGGCGTCGAGGTGGCGGATGACGGCGCGGGCGAACGCGGTGACGGAGTAGTCGCGGTCGGCGGGCGGCGGGGACCAGCCGAAGCCGGGCAGGTCCACGGCCTCGCCGTCGACGGTGTCCGCCAGCTGCGCCATGAGCGCGGACCAGTTCTGCGAGGAACCGCCCAGCCCGTGCACGAACAGGGCGGGCGGCAGGTCGGCGCGCTGTGGCGGGCGGACCCGGACGGCCAGTTCCAGGCCGGGCAGCACCGCGGTGCGCAGCTGCTCCCCGTCGGCCAGCCGGACCGCTCCCGCGGAGGAGGGCGGTGCGACGGTGGACCGTACGCCAGGCAGCTCGGTCGAAGACATGCGGGCAATGTTACGAGAGGATCACGTTCCACTTGTTGTGTTCGCGGTCACAGTCTCGTCGCGGACGTACTGCTGTACGGATCCGCATAGCGGTGCATCCGCGATCCTCCTAGGCTCGTAAGTGACACAAGGAAGCGAGGGGAGCGGCATGACTGTCGACCCTGCGGAGCCGGACACCTTCCGGGAGCGGTTTCCGGAATCCCCCGATCCTGAGGCCCCCGAGGCGGATGTGGCGGAGCAGCAGGCGGATCTCCGACCGGGCGACGACGACCCCGCCACGGGCCGCGAGGCGGACCAGGCCGCGGACGGCGACGCCGCCGAGCAGGCGCGCGTGGTGCAGCTCGACGAGGACGACTACCGCTGACCGACTGTCGACCGACCGCTGACCAGCGCCTCCGGGCCGTCCGTACCGCGAGAAAACTCGGCTTGGACCCCCCAGAACGGGTTACCGAAAAGTACGATGGCGGCGCGGCGCAGAGCGCCTGTGTTCCGAGAGAAAGTGGGAGGCGGCGTGACAGCCATCGAGCAGACCGAGGCAGCGCGTCCGCGGGGCACGCGACTGCCGCGCCGGGCCCGGCGCAACCAGCTGCTGGGCGCGGCCCAGGAGGTCTTCGTCGCCCAGGGTTACCACGCGGCCGCGATGGACGACATCGCCGAGCGGGCCGGGGTCAGCAAGCCGGTGCTGTACCAGCACTTCCCCGGCAAGCTCGACCTGTACCTGGCCCTGCTGGACCAGCACTGCGAGGCGCTGCTGCTGGCCGTGCGCACGGCGCTCGCGTCGACGACCGACAACAAGCTGCGCGTGGCCGCCACGATGGACGCCTACTTCGCGTACGTGGAGGACGAGGGCGGCGCCTTCCGGCTGGTCTTCGAGTCCGACCTGACGAACGAGCCGGCGGTGCGCGAGCGCGTCGACCGCGTCTCGCTGCAGTGCGCGGAGGCCATCTCCGACGTCATCGCCGAGGACACCGGCCTGTCCAAGGACGAGTCGATGCTGCTGGCCGTGGGCCTGGGCGGGGTCTCGCAGGTCGTGGCCCGCTACTGGCTCTCCAGCGAGAGCCCGGTCGCCCGCGAGACGGCGGTCGGTCTGCTGACCTCGCTCGCCTGGCGCGGCATCGCCGGGTTCCCGCTGCACGGCACCGAGTCTGCCGCGGAGTCCTGACCCCTGCCGGGGCGCCACCCCCTCGCCGGGGGCGCCACCCCCTCCTGGGGGCGTCACCTCCGGTGTTCGCTGCCAGCGTGTCCGCTCTGCGCGGTCCGCATCCCCTCTCCGGGCTAATGTGGACCGCGTACGGCGCGGCTGATCGCGCGAACCGGATCGTCGGAGGGACAAAGCCGTGGAGGTCAAGATCGGCGTGCAGCACGCACCCCGGGAGATCGTGCTGGAGAGCGACCTGAGCGCCGAGGAGCTGGAGAGCATCGTCAGCGCCGCGCTGTCCGGCAACGAGCCGCTGCTGAGCCTCACCGACAGCAAGGGCCGCAAGGTCCTGGTGCCGTCCGACCGCCTGTCGTACGTCGACCTGGGTGAGCCGACCGCACGCAAGGTCGGCTTCGGAGCGCTCTGAGAAGCTCTGACACGTTCTGAGAACTGTCCGAAACGGCCCGGTGGTTGATTCCACCGGGCCGTTTCTCTTTCTTCCGCTTCGGGTAGGACCGCAGTGACCCGGTTTGCCCTGACGTATGGGAGAGACCCGATGCTGCTGATGGAAGTGCTCGGCTCCGCGCTGTTGGGCCTCGCCCTGTCCGCCGCAGCCGTCCGAGCGCTCGCGCCCCGACTCCCCTCCCGGAGGGTGGTGCTGGTCAGCGGGGTGCTGGGGGCGCTGTTCGGGGCGTATCTCACCCATTTCGCGCTCGGCCCGGGGCAGTACACCCTGATGGCTTCCTTCATCGGGGCGGTGCTGGTGTCGGCCGTGGTGCTGTCCCTGCTGCTCCGTCCGGCCCACGCGTCGCGCCGACGCCCCCACAGGACTCCGTTTTCGCTCCCGTCGCGAGGATGACTCCTGAGGGCGGGACACCATGAGCCTGCTTTTTCCCCGGTGACCACGTACGTCGGCCCCGGCGCGCACACGGCGCGCCGGGGCCGACGGCGTACGGGACCGTCCGGTCAGGCGGCGAGGCCGAGGGCCGCCATCCGCTTGGTGTGGGCCTTGGTGATCCGGGTGAACATCTCGCCGACGGCCGCGAGGTCGAAGCCCGCCGCCATCCCGTCGACGCCGCCGACCAGCATGGTCGAGAGCGCGTCGCGCTCGGCGACCACCCGCTGGGCCTGCGAGAGGGCCTCGCCCATCAGGCGGCGGGCCCACAGGGCGAGCCGGCCGCCGCAGCGCGGGTCGGCCTCGATCGCGGCGCGCACCTTCTCGACGGCGAAGTTGCCGTGGCCGGTGTCGTCGAGCACGCCGAGGACCAGCGCGCGGGTGTCGGTGTCCAGGTGGGAGGCGACCTCACGGTAGAAGTCGCTGGCGATGGAGTCGCCGACGTACGCCTTGACCAGACCCTCCAGCCAGTCCGACGGGGCGGTCTGGCGGTGGAAGTCGTCGACGCCCTGGGCGAAGGGCTGCATGGCGGCGGTGGGCTCGGCCTCGATCTTCGCGAGGCGGTCGCGGAGCCGCTCGAAGTGGTGGAATTCGGCGGAGGCCATCGCGGCGAGCTCGGCCTTGTCGTCCAGGGTGGGCGCGAGCTTCGCGTCCTCCGCGAGGCGCTCGAAGGCCGCGAGCTCCCCGTACGCGAGCGCGCCGAGCAGGTCCACGACGGCGGCCCGGTACTGCGGCGAGGCAGATGCGGTCGCCCAGTCCTGCGAGGCGATCCCCGTGGCCTCGGCGGGGTTGCTGTCGTCGGCGGGCGAGGCGTTTTCTACGGTCGGCATGCTCCGCACAATAGCCCGCCGAAAGGCGTCTCAAGTCACCACGTCTACTCACAGCCTGTCCACCTAAACCCACCGGCCCGGTGAATTCACCCGACACACCTGCGCGATTCCGAGGTACAGTGGTAATGCGCCTGCCGAATACTCGGCGGGCCATCCGAATGAGGATGCCCGGTCGGTGGCCCGATCGGCTCCAACCGACCGCCCTCGGTGTGGTGCGTACGCACATGCGTACCGCCTCCCACGAGGGGCCCCCTCAGCGGCAGAGCGCTTGAGCGAAGGCCAGAGGTCCCGCGCAGCTTCGTACGTGGCAGTACTGCAAGCACAGCACGGTAGGACCCCCCTCGCCGCCTCGCGCCGCGTCTCACAGAAGAGGCAGCACCCTGACTACGTTCCGAGACCTCGGGATCTTTCCCGAGACGGCCGAAGCCCTTGAAGCCGTCGGCATTGTGTCCCCCTTCCCGATCCAGGAGATGACCCTCCCCGTCGCCCTTTCCGGCACGGACGTCATCGGCCAGGCCAAGACCGGAACCGGCAAAACGCTCGGTTTCGGGCTTCCGCTGCTGGAGCGGGTCGTCGTCCCCGCGGACGTCGAGGCCGGCCGGGCCACGCCCGACCAGCTGACCGACGCCCCGCAGGCCCTCGTGGTGGTTCCGACCCGCGAGCTGTGCACCCAGGTCACCAACGACCTGCTCACCGCCGGCAAGGTCCGCAACGTCCGTGTCCTGGCCATATACGGCGGCCGCGCCTACGAGCCGCAGGTCGAGGCCCTGAACAAGGGCGTCGACGTGATCGTCGGCACCCCGGGCCGCCTGCTCGACCTGGCCGGCCAGCGCAAGCTCGACCTGTCGCGCGTCCGGGCCCTCGTCCTGGACGAGGCCGACGAGATGCTCGACCTGGGCTTCCTGCCCGACGTCGAGAAGATCATGGCCTACCTGCCCGCGAAGCGTCAGACGATGCTGTTCTCGGCGACCATGCCGGGCGCGGTCATCGGCCTGGCCCGCCGGTACATGACGCAGCCGACGCACATCCGCGCCGTCTCCGAGGACGGCGAGGGCGCGACCGTCGCCAACATCACGCAGCACGTCTTCCGTGCGCACAACATGGACAAGCCGGAGCTGGTCTCCCGCATCCTGCAGGCCGAGGGCCGCGGCCTGGCCATGATCTTCTGCCGTACCAAGCGCACGGCGGCCGACATCGCCGAGCAGCTGGAGCGGCGTGGCTTCGCGTCCGGCGCCGTCCACGGCGACCTGGGCCAGGGCGCCCGCGAGCAGGCCCTGCGCGCGTTCCGCAACGGCAAGGTCGACGTGCTGGTGTGCACCGACGTCGCCGCGCGCGGTATCGACGTCGAGGGTGTGACCCACGTCATCAACTACCAGACGCCGGAGGACGAGAAGACCTTCCTGCACCGTGTGGGCCGTACCGGCCGCGCGGGCAACAAGGGCACCGCCGTCACCCTGGTCGACTGGGACGACATCCCGCGCTGGCAGCTGATCAACAAGGCGCTGGAGCTGGACTTCCATGAGCCGGTCGAGACGTACTCCACGTCGCCGCACCTGTTCGAGCAGCTGAACATCCCGGCCGGCACCAAGGGCATCCTGCCGCGCGCCGAGCGCACGCGGGCCGGCCTGAAGGCCGAGGAGCTCGAGGACCTGGGCGAGACCGGCGGCCGCGGTGGCCGTGGCGGCCGCGCCGCGCAGGCCGCCGCGACGGAGGAGCGTCCGGCCCGTACCCGTACGCCGCGCCAGCGCCGCCGTACGCGGGGCGGGTCCGAGGTCGCCGCCGAGCAGGCCGCAGTGTCCCCCGTGGCCGAGGCCGAGGCCTCGCAGGCCCCGGCCGGTGACGAGCCGCGCAGGCCGCGCCGCCGCCGGACCCGGGTGGGTGCGGTGCCGGTGCAGTCCGCTCCGGCCGTGGCGGCCGAGGCTCCCGTGGCCCCTGTGGCCCCTGTGACCCCCGTGGTCGAGGCGCCCGCCGTGGCCGCTCCGGCGGCGGTGACCCCGGTCGCCGAGGAGGCCCCGGCCAAGCCGCGGCGCGCCCGCGTCCGCAAGGCCGTGCAGAGCGCCCCGGAGCCGGACTTCCAGATGGCCCCGCTCGTCGAGCCGGCGCCCCTCCGGCCGCGGCGCCCGCGCCGGATCGTGGAGACGGCGCCCGAGCCCGACTTCCAGATGGCCCCGCCGGTCGAGCCGGTCAGGGCGCGGCGCCCCCGCAAGGCCGCGGCCGCGCCGGTGACCCCGGTCGCCGAGGCCCCGGCGGTGGCCGTGGCCGAGGAGGCTCCGGCCAAGCCGAAGCGCACCCGTACCCGCAAGGCAGCGGAGGCGGCTCCGGTCGCCGCCGAGGCCGTCGCGGTGGCGGAGGAAGCTCCGGCGAAGCCGAAGCGGACCCGTACCCGCAAGGCCGCCGCCGCTCCGGTCACCGCCGAGACGGTCCCGGTGGCCGAGGAGGCCCCCGCGAAGCCGAAGCGGACCCGTACCCGCAAGGCCGCGGCCGCGCCCGAGGCATAGGACGCGGCAGTACGCCCGACGGCCCCGTCCCCCTTCCGAGGGGGCCGGGGCCGTCGGCGTACCCGGGCCACACCGGAAGCTACGGGCCGGTAACCTCGGGTCATGAGCAAGCCCCCGCGTCTCACACTGCCGTCCGCCGCCCGTGCGTACCACCTGTCCACCGACCGTGGTTCCTTCGCCGTGCACGAGGCCGGCGAGCCGGTCCGCGGCACCGCCCTGCTGGTCCCCGGCTTCACGGGCAGCAAGGAGGACTTCATCGCCCTGCTGGAGCCGCTGGCGGCGGCCGGCTACCGGGTGGTCGCCGTCGACGGACGCGGCCAGTACGAGACGCCCGGCCCGCGCGAGGAGTCGGCGTACGGCCTGGAGGAGCTGGCCCGCGACGTTCTCGCGCAGGCCCGCGCCCTGGGCCCGGACCGCGTGCACCTGGTCGGTCACTCGCTCGGCGGGCTGGTCTCGCGCGCCGCCGTGCTGCGCGACGCCTCGCCCTTCGCCTCGCTCACCCTGCTGAGCAGCGGCCCGGCGGCGATCGCCGAGGAGCAGCAGGCGCGCACGAAGCTGCTGGTCGCCGCACTGGAGGCGATGGGCGACGACATGCCGGGCATCTGGGCGGCGATGCGGGCGCACGACGCGCAGGACGCGGCCCAGGACTCCCCCGAGCTGACGCACTTCCTGCGCGAGCGGTGGCTGGCCACCGTCCCGGAGCAGCTGATCGTCACGGGCCGGGCGCTGATCTGCGAGCCCGACCGGGTGGACGAGCTGGCCCGGGTGGCGCTGCCGAAGCTGGTGCTGTCGGGGGCCGTGGACTATGCCTGGCCGGTCCCGCTGATGGACGCGATGGCCCGGCGGCTGGACGCGCGGAGGGTGATCGTCCCGGAGACCGAGCACTCCCCGAACGCCGAGGACCCGGCGACCACGGCCGCGGCGCTGGCCTCGTTCTGGGACTCCACCACCGGCGTGTAGTTAGCCAGTGAAAAAATTTCCTTAGCGTAGGGAATGATTGCGGCACACACTTCGTTGACCCTGTGCAAGGAGAACACTGACGAAGGGAGAAGCCCGTGCGCTTCGAGATTCTGCGCCTGGACGACGTCGACGGGACCGCCGTGGACAGCACCGTCGTGGACGCGGCCTCCGTCAACCGGATCGTGCAGCAGGCCGCGTCGATCGGCCAGCGCATCCTGATCCGACCGGCCGAGAGTGCGTCCTCCTGACGCTCCGCGCGAAACGTTCACGCCCCCGCACCGGGACCGGTGCGGGGGCGTTCGCGTACGCGGGGTCCCGGGCCGTCAGGCCCCCTGGACCACCTGGAGCACGCCGTTGATGATCTGCTGGACGGCGATCGCCGACAGCATCATGCCGGCGAGCCGGGTGACGAGGACGACGCCGCCGTCCTTGATGACCCGGATGATCACCAGCGAGTAGCGCATCGTGATCCACAGCACGGCGTGCATGGCGATGATCGCGGCCCAGACGGAGACCTGGGCGGCCGCCCCGTCGGCCTTCTGGACGGCCAGGATGACGGAGACGATCGCACCGGGCCCGGCCAGCAGCGGCATGCCGAGCGGCACCAGGGCGACGTTCACATCCTTGGTCTGCTTGGGCTCGTCGGTCTTCCCCGTGAGCAGGTCGAGCGCGATCAGCAGGAGCAGCAGACCACCGGCGATCATCAGCGCCGGGACGGAGACGTGCAGGTAGTCGAGGATCTGCTGACCGCAGAGACCGAAGACCGCGATGACCCCGAAGGCCACGCAGACGGCCTGCCAGGCCATGCGGCGCTGCACCTTGACGGGACGGCCGGAGGTCAGCGCCAGGAAGATCGGCGTGATACCCGGCGGGTCCATAATCACAAAAAGGGTGAGAAAAAGGGATCCGAAGACGGCGAAGTCGAACACAGTGATGCCTTGCAGGAGAGAGGGGTGTCGCGAAGAAGAAGTGTGGGACGGGTCGAGCGGGCCGCGAAGTGGCCGGTCAGCGCTCGCGTCCGCCGGCGCCGGGCACCGGGAAGGCCCCGGTCGCGCGGCGCGTGATCTCGCCGTAGACCTCGGGGTCGGTCGTGTACTCGCCCAGACGGCAGGTCTTGCGGCTGCCGTGGTAGTCGCTGGAGCCGGTGGTCAGCAGCCCGAGGTCCGCCGCCAGTCCGCGCAGCCGCGCGCGGGTGTCGGCGTCGTGGTCCATGTGGTCCACCTCGATGCCGTCCAGGCCCGCGGCCGCCAGCTCGGCTATCGCGGACTCCGGCACGCACCGGCCGCGCTTGACCGCGGCGGGGTGCGCGAGGACGGTGACGCCGCCGGCCGCCTTGACCAGGCGTACGGCGTCGAAGGGGTCGAGCTCGTGCTTCTCGGCGTACGCGCGGCCACCGTCGGCGAGCCAGTCCGGCGTGAACGCGTCCGAGACGGTGGCCACGACGCCCAGCTCCACCAGGGCGGTGGCGATGTGCGGCCGCCCGACCGAACCGTCCCCGGCGATCCGCGCCACCTGCTCCCAGGTGACGTCCACGCCGAGATCCCGCAGCTTTCCGACCATGGTCCGGGCCCGCGGGACCCGGTCGTCCCGGACGAGTTCCCGCTCGCGGGCGAGCTCGGGCTCCTCGGGGTCGAAGAGATAGGCGAGCATGTGCACGCCGGTCCCGTCGAGCCGGCAGGACAGCTCGGCGCCGGTCACCAGCGTCAGTCGGGCGGGCAGCGCCGCGAGGGCCTCGCCGTACCCGCCCACGGTGTCGTGGTCGGTCAGCGCGACCACGTCCAGCCCGGCGTCGGCGGCGTTGCGCACCAGCTCGGCGGGGCTGTCCGTACCGTCGGACGCCGTGGAGTGGGCGTGCAGGTCGATGCGCACAGCCGGACTCCATGGGTCGTACGGACGGGGGGACACCTCAGGATAACCGGGTGGAAGGTCCGCTTTCGCCGGAAGGATCTCCACGCGGACGGCTGCGGTGATCTAGAGGGGACCCAGGATGCGCGGGCTCAGCGCCCCGCAGGGCAGGAGTTCGACCTCGGCACCGCCCTCGCGCAGGTCGGTCAGGACCAGCTCGTCGTACAGCAGGAGGCCGGACTGCTGCGGCCAGACGATCGCCCACAGCCACAGGCCGCGCGCCTCGCCGGCGAAGACGGCCCGGTCGTCCGGGCCGCCGCCGACGTTCCACAGCGGTGTCGGCCGCCCCGCCGCGACCACCTTGGTGTGCGGCGGCCCGTCCATGTTGATGGCCCGTCCGGGGTCCAGGCCGTCGATGCCCGCGTACCGGGCGCCCAGGCCGACGCCCAGCTCCTCCGCGATCAGCAGCAGCTCCCCCATGCCTCCCACCGGTCCGGGACCCGAGCAGGCGACCACCGTCGCCCGGCCCCCGCTGCGGTCGTCACCGGCGGACGCCACCCCCGTGAACAGCCATCCGAGCGGCAGCGGCCACGGCATCCACACCGGCACCCGCGCCCGGTGCACGACCACGCCCAGACCCTCCACGCTCGGCGGGATCACGGGTTGCAGGGGGTGGACAGCGCCGTGCACCGCGCACTGCCAGGAGTCGGAGAAGAGTCCGGGCGCCCTGACCCGGCCACCGCACTTCGGGCAAGTTGGTTCACCCCTCATAGGTAGCCACGCTCCTCCCCGCCCGGCCGCCCGTCAAGGCATGGTCACCCGTCCGGGCTGTCAGTCCAGTGCGACGGCGCTGCGCAGAGGGTCCCGCAGGTCCGTTCCGCGCGCGAGCCAGCGCTCCTGGAGGGCGGCCGCTCCGTGGACCCGCTTCCAGGCCGCTTCGTTCGCGGTCATCGGCAGCAGCGGCAGGAACCGCACCGCCTCCATGGGGTCGTCGAGCTCCAGGTCCTCGACCAGGCCGCCCGGTTCCGCCACGAGGACGGAGCTGAACGGCGCCCCCTCCCACAGCGGCTCGCCCACGTCGAGCGAGGCCCCGGGGGCCACGACCAGCCCCTCCACCTGCGGGGAGGCGGCCAGCACCGCGAGCGGCCTGAGCAGTTTGTCGGTGTCCGCCAGTCCTGCCCGTACGGTCAGCACCAGTTCGGCGCGCGGGCCCCGTACGGGGTCGGCCACCACGGCGGTCGGATCGGTCATCGGGTTCGCGGACATGCCGAGGGTCGCGTACCGCACGAGGTCGCCCTCGGCGAAACGGAGTACCTCGATGCGGTCGGTGCCCAGGAAGGTGACGGCGGCGCGGGCGTCGGGCTCACCGAACGCGGTGCGCAGCCGGGCCTCCACGAGGGCCAGAATTTCTGCCATGAAACGAGCATAGAACTCGTATCCGCCGGGTAAAGGGCGGGTCTTGACCATCCGTCGGCTGATAGTGTTGACAGCTGTTCGGGGCCGCACGCAGAAGCGTTGTTTCAAGGCCCCGGAGACAGGACGTCCCCTACGGGGGACCGGCCGGAGGAGGTGGGGCTGCGGTGGACCGAAGTCGATCGTGCAGTACCAATCGCTCTTCCGCTTCTCCGGCGGGCGTCGTTTCCCGCCCCCTGTGATCTTCTGATCAGTAGAAGAGCGACGGCAGAACGTTGTCCTCCCGTCCTGTTCCCTCCCGCCTGCCCGGGCCTGCCCGCCTGCGGCGCCGGAGGGTCTCCCACCCGTGCGGTCCGCAGCCGTGCGTGCGAAGGAGCCTGCCATGTCGATGCTGCCCTACCTGCGTGCGGCCGTCCGCCCGTCCCTGCGCAAGTCCACTCCCGTACAGCCCGGCTACGACGCGACCCGCGACCCGTCGGCGAGCAGCGCGGTGGTCGACTGCGCCGTGTACCGCGACGGCCGCCGGGTGCTGGGGCCCGTGTGTCTGACGCCCCGTGAGGCGATCCGCCGGGTCCGCGAGGACGGCGGCTTCGCCTGGATCGGCCTGCACGAGCCGACGGAGGCCGAGTTCGCGGGGATCGCCGCGACCTTCGGACTGCACCCGCTGGCCGTGGAGGACGCGGTGCACGCGCACCAGCGGCCGAAGCTGGAGCGGTACGACGACACCCTCTTCACCGTCTTCAAGACGATCCACTACGTGGAGCACGCCGAACTGACCGCCACCAGCGAGGTGGTGGAGACCGGCGAGGTGATGTGCTTCACCGGCCCCGACTTCGTCATCACCGTCCGGCACGGCGGGCAGGGCTCCCTGAAGGGCCTGCGCCACCGTCTCCAGGACGACCCCGAGCTGCTGTCGAAGGGCCCCTCGGCCGTTCTGCACTCCATCGCCGACCACGTCGTCGACGGCTACATCGCGGTCGCCGCGGCGATGCAGGACGACATCGACGAGGTGGAGAGCGATGTCTTCGCGGCGCCCGCCAAGGGCCGTGCGCGCGGCGGCGACGCGGGCCGGATCTACCAGCTCAAGCGCGAGGTGCTGGAGTTCAAGCGGGCGGTGTCGCCGCTGCTGCGGCCGATGGAGCTGCTGAGCGAGCGGCCGATGCGGCTGGTGGACCCGGACATCCAGAAGTACTTCCGGGACGTCGCCGACCACCTCGCGCGGGTGCACGAGCAGGTGGTGGGCTTCGACGAGCTGCTGAATTCCATCCTGCAGGCCAACCTCGCGCAGGCGACGGTCGCGCAGAACGAGGACATGCGCAAGATCACCTCCTGGGCGGCCATCATCGCCGTGCCGACGATGATCTGCGGGGTGTACGGGATGAACTTCGACCACATGCCCGAGCTCCGGTGGGAGTACGGCTACCCGATGGTGATGGCGACGATCTTCGGTGCGTGTTTCACCATCCACCGGGCCCTGCGCCGCCACGGCTGGCTGTAGGGGGCGCGCGGGCACCCCCTACCCTGTGCCCATGACTCTCAGCACGCTCGACCTGGCCCTCGTCGAGGAGGCCACCAAGAAGTCCGGCCTGATCTGGGTCCGCGGCGCCGGGTCCGACCGCGCCCTGTGGCACGCCTGGGTGGACGGCGCGGCCCACGTACTGGGCGACGGGCCCGGCGAGCAGCCGTTCCCGGGGCTGGTGGACGGCGCGGGCGCCGAGGTGACGGTGCGGAGCAAGGACAAGGGCGGCCGGCTGGTGGCCTGGACGGCGACCGTACGCGAGCTCGCGCCCCGCGGCGAGGAGTGGCAGGCGGCCGTCGCCGAGCTCAAGGGCAAGCGGCTGAACGCGCCGGACTCCGAGGAGATGACCGAGCGGTGGGCGCGGGAGTGCCGGCTGCTGCGGCTGGAGCCGGAGTCGGTACGGGCCGAGCTGCCGGACGGCTCGCTGGCCGCGGCCCCGCTGGGCTCCCCGGCGACGACCCGCCGCCCGGTCCCGGCGGCCCTGCCCAAGCTCCTGCTGAAGCGGAAGAAGGCCGCGCGGGGCTGACCCGCCCGCGGCCCTACGGCTTGGTGGGGTTCGCGCCCTGGCCCGAGCCCTTCGAGGGGGCCGGGGCGGGCTCTCCGCCCTCCCCCTTGGTCGTCGGCAGCTGACTGCCGTAGTCGACCGTCTGGTCCTGCGCGGGCGGATCGAGCTGGAACGGTTTGCCCCACTCGGCGAGTTCCACCCGGCCGGCGCCGCCGGCGCGCTCCATGAGCAGCGGGTACGGGGTCCCCTCCAGGGACACCGAGAGCTTGCCGCCCTTGCCCTCGTCGGCCGTGACCTGCACCGCGCGGGTGTGCCCGACCTTGGTGTAGGAGCCCTTGGCGAGCTTGCCCTCCAGGCCCAGCAGCCCGTCCAGCAGGACGTCCATGTCGGTGAAGCCGCGGAACTGCTTGTAGGAGGGGTCGCCCTCGGGCACCTTCACGTACTTGTCGCCGAGCTTGCCGGCCGAGTCGGTCTGGCCCCAGAAGGCCGCGCTGGCCTTCAGGTAGAGCTGCTCGCCCACGCGCAGCAGCTGGAAGGTGTCCTCCTTCGACTTCACCTCGCCGGAGCCGCCGTCCGACTTGAGCCGCATGTCGACGGTGAAGGCCTTGCCGCCGCTCACCAGGGTGCCGGACAGGTGCACCGAGTCGGCCTCGGTCGCGGCCGCCTTCGCCTTCGCCTCGATCTTCTCTGCGGAGAGCTTGCCGACGCCGTTCGTGCCCTCGTCCGGGTCGTCCCCGCAACCCGTACCGGTCACGGCGAGACCCGCGCACAGCACACCGATGAAGGCGGCTCGGCGCAGCCGCGCGGCGGGGAAGTAGGCGGTCACGGGCAGGTGCCTCTCGTCGTTCGTCTGCGGGCAGCAGGCAGCGTACCCGCCCGTGTGCCGCGGCCCGCGACCGCTCCCCGCGCTCCGCCGGGCCCCGGCCGGACCTCCCCACCAGGACGCTTTCACGGGGCACGGGCTAGCCTGAGGGGCGGCACGACTCACGATGAACGCTCTAGGAGGCGCTCGGATGGCTGCAGGCGCCCCGCGGATCTTCGTCTCGCATCTGTCGGGTGTGCCCGTCTTCGATCCCAACGGCGACCAGGTCGGCCGGGTCCGCGACCTCGTCGCGATGCTCCGGGTCGGCGGCCGCCCGCCGCGGCTGCTGGGCCTGGTGGTCGAGGTGGTCAGCCGGCGCCGGATCTTCCTGCCGATGACCCGGGTCACCGGAGTCGAGTCCGGCCAGGTCATCACCACCGGCGTCATCAACATGCGGCGCTTCGAGCAGCGCCCCACCGAGCGGCTGGTCCTGGGCGAGCTGCTGGACCGGCGGGTGACGCTGGTCTCCAGCGGCGAGGAGGTCACCGTCCTGGACGTGGCCATCCAGCAGCTGCCGGCCCGCCGCGACTGGGAGATCGACCGGATCTTCGTCCGCAAGGGCAAGTCGGGTGCGCTGCGCCGGCGCGGCGAGGCCCTGACGGTGGAGTGGTCGGCGGTGACGGGCTTCTCGCTGGAGGAGCACGGGCAGGGCGCCGAGAACCTGGTCGCCACCTTCGAGCAGATGCGCCCGGCCGACGTGGCGAACGTGCTGCACCACCTGACGCCGAAGCGGCGCGCCGAGGTGGCCAACGCCCTCGACGACGACCGGCTCGCGGACGTGCTGGAGGAGCTGCCCGAGGACGAGCAGGTGGAGATCCTCGGCAAGCTGAAGGAGGAACGCGCCGCGGACGTCCTGGAGGCCATGGACCCCGACGACGCCGCCGACCTGCTCTCGGAACTGCCGGAGGACGACAAGGAGCGGCTGCTGACGCTGATGCAGCCCGACGACGCGGCCGACGTGCGCCGCCTGCTGTCCTACGAGGAGAACACCGCCGGCGGTCTGATGACCACCGAGCCGATCGTGCTGCGCCCGGACGCGACGGTCGCGGACGCGCTGGCCCGGGTACGGCAGGCGGACCTGTCGCCGGCGCTGGCGGCGCAGGTGTACGTGTGCCGGCCGCCGGACGAGACGCCGACGGGCAAGTACCTGGGCACGGTGCATTTCCAGCGGCTGCTGCGGGACCCCCCGTTCACCCTGGTCAGCTCGATCGTGGACACCGACCTGCCGCCGCTGCGGCCGGACGCCTCGCTGCCGGCGGTCACCACGCACCTGGCGGCCTACAACATGGTGGCGGTGCCGGTGGTCGACGAGAGCGGGTCGCTGCTGGGCGCGGTGACGGTCGACGACGTACTGGACCACCTGCTGCCGGACGACTGGCGCGAGACGGACTTCCACTCGGAGGAGGCGCTGCGTGGGCACTGAGCGCGGGCGCGGCGAGCAGGCGCGCGAGCGGCGCCGTGAGCAGATCCGGGAGCGGCGCGAGCAGGCGCGGCCGCATTCGGCGCGCGAGCACGGGCAGGCGGCGGAGGCGGCGGAACGTTCCGGCGAGCGGGCGGGGAAGTCCGCGCCGACCGGGGCGAGCGCGCTGACGCGCCCGCGGGTCCGGCTGGACCTGCCGCGGGCGCCGCGGCGGTCCCTGCTGCCCGAATACGACCCGGAGGCCTTCGGACGGCTCTCCGAGCGGGTGGCGCGGTTCCTGGGCACGGGCCGGTTCATCGTCTGGATGACGCTGGTCATCATCCTCTGGGTGCTGTGGAACGTCTTCGCGCCGGACGACCTGCGGTTCGACAAGTACCCGTTCATCTTCCTGACGCTGATGCTGTCGCTCCAGGCCTCCTACGCCGCTCCGCTGATCCTGCTCGCGCAGAACCGGCAGGACGACCGCGACCGCGTCACCCACGAGCAGGACCGCAAGCAGAACGAGCGCTCCATCGCCGACACCGAGTACCTGACCCGGGAGATCGCGGCCCTGCGCATGGGCCTGGGCGAGGTCGCCACGCGTGACTGGATCAGGTCGGAGTTCCAGGACCTGATCAAGGAGATGGACGAGCGGCGTCTATTCCCGCCGGAACGTGACGAAGGCGACCGCTGACGGGCTTTCCTGAGCCGTGCTACCGAGCCGTACCATCGGGGCATGGCTACCGACACAAGCTCCGCCGCCGTGCCTGAGCAGGACGCGATCCTGGACGCTCTGGCGACGGTGAACGACCCCGAGATCCACCGGCCGATCACCGAGCTCGGCATGGTCAAATCGGTGGAGATCGGCGACGGCGGCGAGGTCGCGGTCACGGTCTACCTGACCGTGTCGGGCTGCCCCATGCGCGAGACGATCACCAAGAACGTCACCGAGGCCGTCGAGAAGGTCGCCGGGGTCACCTCGGTCAGCGTGTCGCTCGACGTGATGAGCGACGAGCAGCGCAAGGACCTGGCGGCCACGCTGCGCGGCGGCACCGCCGAGCGCGAGGTGCCCTTCGCCAAGCCGGGCTCGCTGACCCGCGTGTACGCGGTCGCCTCCGGCAAGGGCGGCGTCGGCAAGTCCTCGGTCACGGTCAATCTGGCCGCGGCGATGGCGGCGGACGGCCTGAAGGTCGGCGTGGTCGACGCGGACATCTACGGCCACAGCGTGCCGCGCATGCTGGGCGTGGACGGCCGTCCCACCCAGGTCGAGAACATGATCATGCCGCCGTCCGCGAACGGCGTGAAGGTCATCTCCATCGGCATGTTCACCCCGGGCAACGCGCCCGTCGTGTGGCGCGGGCCGATGCTGCACCGCGCGCTGCAGCAGTTCCTGGCCGACGTCTTCTGGGGCGACCTGGACGTGCTGCTGCTGGACCTGCCGCCGGGCACGGGCGACATCGCGATCTCCGTGGCCCAGCTCGTGCCGAACGCGGAGATCCTCGTCGTCACCACCCCGCAGCAGGCCGCGGCCGAGGTGGCCGAGCGGGCCGGTTCCATCGCCGTGCAGACCCACCAGAAGATCGTCGGCGTGGTCGAGAACATGTCGGGCCTGCCGTGCCCGCACTGCGACGAGATGGTGGACGTCTTCGGCTCGGGCGGCGGCCAGAAGGTCGCCGACGGGCTGACCAAGACGGTCGGCGCGACGGTGCCGGTGCTCGGCTCGATCCCGATCGACGTCCGGCTGCGCGAGGGCGGCGACGAGGGCAAGCCCGTCGTCCTGTCCGACCCGGACTCGCCGGCCGGTGCGGCCCTGCGCACCATCGCGGGCAAGCTGGGCGGCCGGGCGCGCGGCCTGTCGGGCATGTCCCTGGGCATCACCCCGCGCAACAAGTTCTAGGCCCCTCCGGGGCACACGCGAAAGGGCACCGCCGGCCGGCGGTGCCCTTTCGCGTACCGTGCCCGTGGCCGGGGCGTACGGCTACTCGTACGTGCCGAGGTCCGAGATGGCCGAGAAGCCGAGGCCGTAGGCGCTCATGCCGCGGCCGTAGGCGCCCAGGTGGACGCCGCTGCCGGTGGAGCCGGCGAGCACCCATCCGAACTCGGACTCGCGGTAGTGGAAGGTCGTCGGCTCGCCGTCCACCGGCAGCGACAGCGTGGACCAGTCCTCGCCGTCGAGGTCGTCGGCGAGCTCCCACGCGGCCTCGGTCTGCTGGTCGAGCCAGTCGTTGCGCAGGGCGTGGTCCATCTGTCCGGGCCAGCTGTAGGCCAGCAGCCCCGAGCCGGCCAGCCAGGCCGCCGAGGAGACCGAGGTGGCCTCCAGGACGCCCGTACCGTCGCCGCTGCGGCGCAGCGGGTTGCTCGCCACGGTGATGACCACCGCGAAGCGCTCCTTCTCGCCGGTGGCGATCTCGCCCCGGGCGGAGGGCTCGTCGCCGTGGCCGGTGGAGCCGTGCTCCACCGTGCCGTCGGCGGCGGTGCCCACCTGCATGAGCCAGCGGGGCCCGGTGAAGGCTCCGTCCAGCCCGTACCAGGGGAAATCCGCGGCCAGGAAGCCCTCGGCCGTCCGGCGGGCCGCCGGCACGGGTGCGGCGGCCTCCGGCGCTTGCGACCCGGCCGGGTCGCCGGTATGCGACCCCGTGTGCGGGCTCGTATGCGGTTCCTGCGCGGCGTCCGCGGCGGCGGGTGCCTCGGCGGTCTGCGCCCCTACCAGGCTGCTGCTCGTCGTCTCCATCTGGGCGGCCTCTCGTTCCGTGGGGTCCGGAACGGCCCTCCCCCTCGCTGCGCTGGGGGGACCCCCTCCCTCGGGCGTCCCGCGATCCGGACAGATGGAGGATAGCCATCCGACCGCGGATCCCCGGGCAGGCTGGGTCAGGTGGCGTCGGCGTCGAAGCGCACGCGCTGTTCTGCGGCCGGGGCCTCGGGCTTCTTCAGCAGGTCCGGACCAGCGGCGCCGGACGGGGCGGCCGGTGCCTGGTCGGGCTCCGGGCGGTTGACGGCGTCCGAGACCTCGTTCATCTCCTTGCGGAGGTCGAAGCTGCTGCGGATCTCCTTGAGGTCCTCGTTCTCCGCGAGCTGCTTGCGGATGAAGGTCTTCGGATTCAGGTCCTCGAACTCGAAGTCCTTGAAGTCGGGACCGAGCTCGGAGCGGATGTCCTGCTTGGCGCTGTCGGAGAAGGCGCGGACCTTGCGGACGAAGCCCGTGACGTCCTGGATGACCTTGGGCAGCTTGTCCGGACCGAAGACGAGAATGGCCAGAACCACGATCGTGACGAGTTCGAGTGCGCCTATGTCGTTGAACACCTTGCCGCTCCTCGGCTCTCTGTCACTTCGGGCCCCACCACACGGTACCCGGCCTTGCCCGCGGGCCCCTACACGCGTACCGGGCCGGCCGGGGTTTCATCCCCCGGCCATCACATGATCATGAACCGTTCGCCGATCCGAGGACAACGTCCAGGGTGCGTTCCCGGCCGTCGCGCAGCACGGTGAGGGTGAGCGGATCGCCCGGGCGGTGGGCCCGGATCTTGATGATCAGCTCGTCGCCGCCGCGGACCCGCTGTCCGTCCACCTTGGTGATCACGTCACCGGGCCTGATCCCGGCGCGCGCGCCGGGCCCGCCGGCGGTCACGGACGGTTTGCCGTCCTCCCCCTTGTCCCCCACCCGGGCTCCGTCGCCGGTGTAGTCCATATCGAGGGTGACCCCGATGACGGGGTGCGTGGCGTGGCCCGTGGCGATGAGTTCCTCGGCGACGCGCTTGCCCTGGTTGATGGGGATGGCGAAGCCCAGGCCGATGGAGCCGCCCTGCCGGGTGGGATCGTCCTTGTCGGCGCCGCGGATCGCGCTGTTGATGCCGACCACGTGCGCCCTGGCGTCCAGGAGGGGGCCGCCGGAGTTCCCGGGGTTGATGGGGGCGTCGGTCTGCAGCGCGTCGACGTAGCTGATGTCACTGCCGTCGCCCTTGTCGCCGCCCGCGGTGACGGGCCTGCCGGTGGCGCTGATGATGCCGGCGGTGACGGTGTTGGAGAGGTCGAAGGGTGCGCCGATGGCCACCACCGGGTCGCCGACCTTCACGTTCTCGGAGTTGCCCAGGCTGAGCGGCCGCAGCCCGCGCACCCCGCTGACCTTGACCACGGCCAGGTCGTAGCCGGAGTCACGGCCGACCAGCTCGGCGGTGACGCTCTCGCCGGTGCTGAAGGTGACCGCTATCTCCTTCGCGTCGGCGACCACGTGGTTGTTGGTCAGGATGTGTCCCTGGGGGTCCAGCACGAAGCCGGTGCCCGTGCCGCTGCCCTTCGCGCCCCGCACGTGCAGGGTGACCACCCCGGGCAGTGCGGTCGCCGCGATCCCGGCCACGCTGTCGGGTGCCCGGCCCTTGTCCGCGACGGCCGCCTGCGGCAGCTCCAGCCGGGTGCCGCTCTGCCGCTCGGCGAGCACGCCCACGTAGCCGCCGATCCCGCCGGCGAACAGGGCCGTGGCGGCGGCGAGGGCCGCGACCTGCCACAGCCGGAACCCCGGGCGGTCCCGGCCCCGGTCCACGACCTGGAGGGGCCGCGCACCCCACGGGTCGTAGCGCACCGCGTCGGCCGGCGCTCCGGGGGCGCCGGCCGCCTGCCCGTCGCCCCCGCTCCTCTCGTCCCCGCTCCCGCCCTCGCCGGCCTCGGGCCGCGGGGCCGGGACCCCGTCACGGCGGCTGTCGGCCGTGCCCTCGGGCCGGCTCCACCACTGCGGAGCCGGGTCGGTCTGCTGGCTGTCGGACATGGGAGCTCCCCGCGTACCTGTGCGCATGTCCGGCCGATTCAACCAGGTCCCGGGTCAGCGCAGCAGGGAGACCGGACGGGCCGAGGCGGACGGGGAGGGCTGCAGCGGCGCCGGCGGGCTCGCCACGGCCGTCAGGAGGGACGGTACGGCGGCGGGAGTGGGCAGCCGGTCACGCACCGCCGCATCGGACACGGGCAGGGCGGGGCCGGGTCTGGAGGCGGGCGCCGGGGAATCACCCCGGCCGTTCGGCTCCGTGCCCTCCAGGGGCAGCGTGCCGCCCAGCGCGAGGGCCGCCAGCGACACCGCTCCCGCGGCGACGAAGGCGAACCGGCGGCGCGGACGGCCCACCTCGTGGATGCGGAAGCCCTCCTGCTGCGGCCGGGCGGCGGCCACGGGCAGCCCGTACGCGAAGGCCTCGAAGGGGTCGCGCTCGGCGGCTCCCGGCCCCGGTGGACCCATGGGGCCGGCCGGGCCGTCGGGACCGCCCGCCGGGAGGCCCTGGAGACGCGCCAGCAGGCCCGCGGACAGCGGTGGTGGCGCGCTCTCCACGAACATGGTCTTCAGACGGCGCTGGGCATCGGCCTCGGCCTTGCACTTGGCGCAGGTCGCCAGGTGGGCCAGGACGCGCTCGCGCGCGTCGTGCTTCAGCTCCCCGTCCACGAGGGCGGCGAGCCGGTCACCCAGGTGCTGTTCGGCAGGGGAAGGACTGGCTGCGGTCACTCGGCTCCGCCCTCTCTCCCGGCGACCGGCGCGCCCGTCGCCACACCCGCCAGCGCGCGCTGCTCGGCCCGGGCCGCGGGGGACCTGTGCTTGAGCGCCTTGCGCAGGTGCGAACGGCCCCGGTGGATACGGCTGCGCACGGTGCCGAGCTTCACGCCCAGCGTCGCGGCGATCTCCTCGTAGGACAGGCCCTCGATGTCGCACAGCACCACGGCCGCGCGGAACTCGGGGGCGAGGGTGTCCAGCGCCTGCTGGACGTCCGCGTCGAAGTGCGTGTCGTGGAGGACCTGCTGGGGGGACGGCTCACGGCTCGGCAGCCGCTCGGCGGCGTCGTCGGCGAGCGCGTCGAAGCGGATCCGCTGCTTGCGGCGCACCATGTCCAGGAACAGGTTCGTGGTGATGCGGTGCAGCCAGCCCTCGAACGTGCCGGGCGTGTAGGTGGACAGCGAGCGGAAGACGCGGACGAAGACCTCCTGGGTCAGGTCCTCGGCGTCGTGCTGGTTGCCCGTCAGACGGTAGGCAAGGCGGTAGACCCGCGCGCTGTGCGTGCTGACGATCTCCTCCCACGAGGGAGGGGTCCACGCCTGCGATCCCGCATCTGCGGCAAAGGTCGCGGTGGTTGCGGTGTCTGCGGTGTGGAAGCGGTCAGCAGTGTAGGTCACGGATTTCGGCTCACCCGCCGACCGGAAGAGGCGTCTGAACACGCCCCGACGATCCACAGGCGCAGCCGCACCTCCCCTGTCGGCTCTGGTGGTGTCCAGTGGAGTCCCTACCATAGCCACCCCCTCTGTCAGCTCCGGATAAGGGTTTTTGCAGTATCTTTACGCAAGCCTTAGGCCCTGGGGCGGTCCCCGCCGCCGATCTGCCCGGCGCCGTCCTTCTCGTCCCGCCTCCACCCCTCACAACGCCCGGTCCCATCTGCGGGTTCCCGACGTCAACGGATACAGTCACCGTTGCGCCAACTATGGGGACAGGAGAGGGTCATTACCGGCAACCGGCAGACGAGCTGGGCGTTCGCCGACGCGTTTGTCGCCGAGGACGACGCTCTGCGATGGGCCCGCGACCGGTCCAGGGAAGCGGGCCTGCGCTCCGTCTCCCCCGGGACCGGCGCCGCGCTGCGCCTGCTGGCCGCGACCGCGGACGCCAAGGCGGTCGCCGAGATCGGCACCGGGACCGGTGTCTCCGGCATCCACCTCCTGCACGGGATGCGCCCGGACGGGGTGCTGACCACGGTCGATCCCGAGGCCGACCGGCAGGCCTTCGCCCGCCAGGCCTTCCGCGCCGCCGGCTTCGCGGGCAACCGCGCCCGCTTCATCCCCGGCCGCGCCCTCGACGTCCTGCCCCGCCTCGCCGACGGCGGGTACGACCTCGTCTTCTGCGACGGAGACCCGACCGAGTCCCTCGACTACCTCGCTGAATCGTTGCGCCTGCTGCGCCCCGGGGGGCTGGTGTGCTTCGAGGGGGTCTTCTCCGACGGCCGTACGGTCGACTCCGCGGCCCAGCCGGTGGAGGTGCTCCGCGTCCGCGAACTGCTGCGGAGCGTCCGGGAGAGCCCGGCGCTGGAGGCCGCGCTGCTCCCCGTGGGCGACGGGCTGCTGTGCGCCGTGCGCCGCTGACCGCGTAACGGTCCGGGGGCGTGCCCGGGCGGGGCGGGTCAGCTCAGGAGCGCGAAGGTGAGGGCCGCCGTACCGCCGAGCGCGCTGCCGGCGAGCAGCTGGGCCGGCGTGTGGGCCCGCAGCTCCAGACGGGACCAGCCGACGGCGGCGGCCACCGCGGCCGCCGGGAGCACCACCGGGCCGAAGACGAGCCACAGGATCATCACGGTGCCGCCGGCCACCGACATGTGGATGGATATCTGCCAGACCACCGTCACCAGCAGGGACGAAACCAGACCGACGAGCATCGCGACGACGAGCGCGAAGACCGCCGCCGGGGCGCCCAGGACGCGCAGGAGGGCGACCCCGGCGAGAACGGACACCAGGCTCAGGGCCATCGGCAGGACCCGCTGGCGCCGGACCCGTATGTGCTGGTCGGTCAGGGCGCCCCGGCGCACCCCGACGGTGATGATGCCGATCGGGACGACCCCGCAGAACAGGGCGGCGAGCAGGCCCCAGCCGAGCCCCGTCCACGACCCGGTGCTGTGCCCTCCGACGACCAGGAGCAGGGCGACCACCAGGTTCGCCGGCGCCAGCACGTCGGACAGGACGCGGGCCGCCTTCTGGCGGGGGGTGCAGTCGGCGAAGGCCGGCGGCGCGGGCGGGGAGAAGGTCACGTGCGGCTCCGCCGGGATGGTGGGGACAGGGGTTCCAGGGACACGGCACGGCCCCGGGACACGACACAACGCTGCCCCGGCCGCTGATCGCGGTCGGGGCAGCGCAGAGAATGCGAAAGCAGAAGGTGGAAGTGCTGTCAGCGGGTCAGCCGACGACCTTCTTCAGGGCGTCACCCAGGGCGTCCGCCTCATCGGGGGTCAGCTCGACGACAAGCCGACCGCCGCCCTCGAGCGGTACGCGCATGACGATGCCCCGCCCCTCCTTGGTGACCTCGAGCGGGCCGTCGCCCGTCCGCGGCTTCATGGCCGCCATGCTCGTTCCCCTTCCTGAAACCAGCTCATCGTCAGCCGACGGCCCCGTTCAGGCGCCTAATACCCGGCATCGAACACATTGCTTCCCAGCCATTATCCCGCATGTCAGGACCCGATGACCAACATCACCCGGGAACGCTTGGGCAACGCGCTCGACCAAAACCACTCATTTCGGGGATCCGCCTGCGATACTTCGCCGCCGCACCCGGGGAAACGGCTCCGAGTTCGTTTGACGCACATCACATGTGCGCTCCCGGTCCGGTCCGCCATGCTGACCCTTGCACCGGCCGGTACCGGCCGGTAGCCAAGCCCGCGACGAAGGGGGACCCCCCGCCATGGCCGACAGTGTGCTCTACGAAGTGACCGACGGACTCGCGACCATCACGATCAACCGTCCCGACGCGATGAACGCGATGAACACCGAGGCCAAGGTCGCCCTGCGCGACGCGGCGCAGGCGGCGGCCGAGGACAGCGCGGTGCGTGCGGTCCTGCTCACCGCCGCCGGCAACCGGGCCTTCTGCGTCGGCCAGGACCTCAAGGAGCACATCGGGAATCTCGTCTCGGACCGCGAGACCGGCTCCTCGCTGACCATGAACACGGTCAAGGAGCACTACAACCCGATCGTGCGGACGCTCACCGAGATGCCGAAGCCCGTGGTGGCCGGCGTCAACGGCGTCGCGGCCGGGGCCGGCTTCGGTTTCGCCCTGGCGGCCGACTTCCGGGTGGTCGCCGACACCGCCTCCTTCAACACCTCCTTCGCCGGCGTGGCCCTGACCGCCGACTCCGGGGTCTCGTGGACCCTGCCCCGCCTGATCGGCGCCTCCCGCGCCTGTGACCTGCTGCTCTTCCCGCGTTCGATCAAGGCGCAGGAGGCGTACGAGCTCGGCATCGTCAACCGCCTGGTGCCCTCGGACTCCCTGCACGCCGAGGCCGAGGCCGTGGCCCGCGCACTGGCGGAGGGCCCGACGGTCGCCTACGCCGCCGTGAAGGAGTCCCTGGCGTACGGGGCCTCCCACACCCTGGCGGACTCCCTGGTCCGTGAGGACGTCCTGCAGACCCGTGCGGGGGCCTCCGAGGACCACGCCATCGCCGTCCAGGCCTTCCTCGCCAAGCAGCCCCCGAAGTACCTCGGCCGCTGAGCCGCGCGGCCGCGCGGCCCGGTCAGGCCGGGTCGCGCAGCGCGCAGGCGGCCAGGTGGTCGTTGACCAGCCCGCAGGCCTGCATCAGGGCGTAGGCGGTCGTCGGGCCGACGAAACGGATGCCGGCCTTCTTGAGGGCCTTGGCTAGGGCCGTCGACTGCGCGGTGACCGCCGGGACCTCGGTGACCGTGAGCGGGGCGGGGCCGGGCTCCTCGGGGGCGTGGGACCAGATCAGGGCGTCCAGCTCGCCGGCCTCCCAGCCCGCGAGGACCTTCGCGTTGGCCAGGGTCGCCTCGATCTTGGCCCGGTTGCGGATGATCCCCTCGTCGGCCAGCAGCCGCTCCGCGTCGGCCGTGCCGAACTCCGCGACCGCGGCGATGGAGAAGTCGGAGAAGGCTTTGCGGAAGCCCTCGCGGCGGCGCAGGATCGTCAGCCAGGACAGCCCCGACTGGAAGGCCTCCAGGCACAGCCGCTCGTACAGGGCGTCGTCGCCGTGGACCGGACGGCCCCATTCGGAGTCGTGGTAGGCGATGTACTCGCCGGTGGCGCCCGTGGACAGCGCCCACGGGCAGCGCAGCAGCCCGTCGGGGCCCGCGACCGCTCCGCTCACCGGTCACCGCCCTTGCTGAGGTCGACCCGGTCGGCCGGGCCGGACGCGTCCGTGGAGGCCGTCAGCTGCGCGATCCGCGCGTCCCGCTCGGCGAGTTCCGCGGCGAGCCGCTCCAGCACGTCGTCCACCTCGGCCATCCGGTAACCGCGCGGCGCGACCGGCAGCCGCAGCGCGTCGATGTCCTCCCGCACCACGGGCCGGCTCTCCGGCAGCCCGTCCGCCACCCGGTCCGGCTCCGCCTCCGGCAGGACGGCCTCCGAGCCGCCGCCGATCACCGCGAGAGTGACCGCTGCCACGACCACGACCAGCGCGATCATCAAGAAGAAGAACACGATCAACTCCCCTGAGAGACTCCGGCCACCAGGTTAAGGTCGCAGGCGAGGCGCGAGGGCCGCCGAAGGAGGAAAGAGCAGGATGCTGCGACTGGGCAGGCGCGAGTTCGACACCCACGAGCCGGTGATCATGGCCATCGTGAACCGGACTCCGGACTCCTTCTACGACCAGGGCGCGACGTTCCGCGACGAGCCGGCGCTGGACCGGGTGGAGCAGGCGGTCGCCGAGGGCGCGGCGATCATCGACATCGGCGGGGTCAAGGCGGGCCCGGGCGAGCACGTGGACGCGGCCGAGGAGGCGCGGCGCACGGTCGGTTTCGTGGCCGAGGTCCGCCGCCGCCACCCGGACGTGGTGATCAGTGTGGACACCTGGCGGCACGAGGTCGGCGAGGCCGTGTGCGAGGCCGGGGCGGACCTGCTGAACGACGCCTGGGGCGGGGTGGACCCCCGGCTCGCCGAGGTCGCGGCGCGCCACGGCGTCGGCCTGGTCTGTACGCACGCCGGCGAGGTCGAGCCGCGCACCCGGCCGCACCGGATCGCGTACGAGGACGTGATGGAGGACATTTTGCGCGTCACGGTCGGGCTCGCCGAACGTGCGGTCGCCCTCGGTGTCCGCCGGGACGCGATCATGATCGACCCGGGTCACGACTTCGGGAAGAACACCCGTCACTCGCTGGAGGCGACCCGGCGGCTGGCGGAGATGACGGATACGGGCTGGCCGGTGCTGGTCTCCCTGTCCAACAAGGACTTCGTCGGCGAGACCCTCGACAAGCCGGTCAAGGAGCGACTGCTGGGCACCCTGGCCACCACGGCCGTCTCGGCCTGGCTGGGCGCCCAGGTCTACCGCGTGCACGAGGTCGCCGAGACCCGGCAGATCCTGGACATGGTCCGGTCCATCCAGGGCCACCGCCCCCCGGCGGTCGCCCGCCGCGGCCTGGCCTGACGCCCGGCGGTCGCCCTCCGCGGCCTGGCCTGACGCCCGGCGGTCGCTCGCCGCGGGCCGGCCGCTGCCGGCCCGCGGCGGTGGTGCTACTTGCCGACTTCCTTCGTCACCAGGGCGATCGCCTCGTCCACGTCGTCGGTGACGTGGAAGAGGTACAGGTCCTTCTCCGAGGCCTTGCCCTGGGCGATCACCGTGCCCCGCAGCCAGTCGACCAGCCCGCTCCAGTACTCCGTGCCGAACAGCACGATGGGGAAGCGGGTGATCTTCTGGGTCTGGACCAGGGTCAGCGCCTCGAACAGCTCGTCCAGCGTGCCGAGGCCGCCGGGCAGCACGACGAAGCCCTGGCTGTACTTCACGAACATCGTCTTGCGGACGAAGAAGTACCGGAAGTTCAGGCCCAGATCGACGTGCTGGTTGAGCCCCTGCTCGAAGGGGAGCTCGATGCCGAGGCCGACCGAGATCCCGTTGGCCTCCCGGGCGCCCTTGTTGGCCGCCTCCATCGCTCCCGGACCGCCGCCGGTGATCACCGCGAACCCGGCGTCGACGAGCGCGCCGCCGATCCGCACGCCCGCCTCGTACTCGGGCGAGCCCTCCGGGGTGCGGGCCGAGCCGAACACGCTGATCGCGGGCGGCAGCTCGGCCAGCGTGCCGAAGCCCTCGATGAACTCCGACTGGATGCGCAGGACCCGCCAGGGATCGGTGTGCACCCACTCGGAGGGCCCCGCGGAGTCCAGCAGCCGCTGGTCCGTCGTACTGCCGGCCTGCACCTGGCTGCGCCGCCTCAGCACCGGCCCGAGCTGCTGCTCCTCGGGCCGACGACGAGCGTTGCCTTCGGGGTTGCCCATGATGTGCTCCCTCCTGCTGATCGTTGGATCAGGGTAGGCGCACGAAGGTGACGGGAAGCGGAATTCAGGAGGTCAGCCAGGCGCGGAGTCGTTCCTCGCAGTGCAGGATCGCCTTCGTCTCCACGCGCTCGTCCACCTTGTGGGCCAGCAGGGCGTCGCCCGGGCCGTAGTTCACCGCCGGGACGCCGAGCGCGCTGAACCGGGAGACGTCCGTCCAGCCGAACTTCGGCATGGCACGGCCGCCGACCGCCTCCATGAACGCGGCCGCGGCCGGGTGGGAGAGGCCGGGGAGGGCGCCGCCGGAGAAGTCGTCGATCACGAACTCGTCCACGCCGCAGTCCGCGAAGACCTCCCGGACGTGACCGATCGCGTCGTCCATGCTGCGGTCCGGGGCGAAGCGGAAGTTGACCGTCACGGTGCAGGCGTCGGGGATGACGTTGTTGGCGACGCCGCCCTCGATACGGACCGCGTTGAGGCCCTCGTGGTACTCCAGGCCGTCGATGACGGGCTTGCGGGCCTCGTACGCCGCGAGCCGGGCCAGGATCGGGCTCGCCGCGTGGATGGCGTTGGAGCCCATCCAGCTGCGGGCGGAGTGGGCGCGCTCGCCGGACATGCGCAGCAGGACCCGCAGGGTGCCCTGGCAGCCGCCCTCGACCTCGGCGTTGGAGGGCTCCAGGAGGACCGCGAAATCGCCCGTGAGCCAGTCGGGGTGGGCCTCGGCGACCTTGCCGAGGCCGTTGAGGTCGGCTGCGACCTCCTCCTGGTCGTAGAAGACGAAGGTGAGGTCCCGGTTCGGCTCGGGCACGGTCGCGGCGATGCGCAGCTGCACGGCGACGCCGGACTTCATGTCGGTGGTGCCGCAGCCCCACAGGACGCCGTTCTCGTCGAGGCGCGACGGGACGTTCCCGGCGATCGGCACGGTGTCGAGGTGGCCGGCCAGTACGACGCGCTCGGCGCGGCCGAGGTTCGTACGGGCGACGACGTTGTTGCCGAAGCGGTCCACGGTGAGGTGGGGCAGGCCGCGCAACGCTTCTTCCACGAGGTCGGCGAGTACCTTCTCGTCGCCGCTCACGGAAGGGATGTCGACGAGCCGGGCGGTCAGCTCGGCGGCGTCCAGGGTGAGGTTCAGCTCGGATTCGGACATGGAACTGACCCTAACGCCCCGGGGTGTGGCGAAGCGTCCCTCGTCCGCCCGGTGGACGCGCCATATGCCTCAAGTACGGTGGGCCGCGTGTCCGAGATCCGTGAACCCCGTCCTCGCCGCCGCAGGCTGCTGCGTGTGGTCGTCGGCCTGCTCGTTCTCCTTTCGGTGATCGGGTACTTCGCCGTGCAGCGCGCCTCGGTCGGCGGTGGCGCGCCCTTCTGTGTCGCCAGTGCGGACGCCTCCGGTCGTGACGGCGGCTCCGACAAGTACGAGATGTCCCCGGAGCAGGCGGCGAACGCGGCGACGATAGCCGCCGTCGGCATCGCCAAGGGGCTGCCCGACCGGGCCGTCACCATCGCCCTGGCGACCGCCATGCAGGAGTCCGCCCTGCGCAACCTCGACCACGGCGACCGCGACTCGCTGGGCCTCTTCCAGCAGCGGCCGTCGATGGGCTGGGGCACGCCGGAGCAGATCACGGACCCGGTCTACTCGGCCGCGATCTTCTACGACCATCTCGTCGACGTGCCCGGGTACTCGCGGCTGCCGCTGACGGTGGCCGCGCAGAAGGTGCAGCGCAGCGGTTACCCGCAGGCCTACGCCAAACACGAGCCGGACGCGACCGTGCTGACGGCGGCCTTCGCCGGCGGCGGCGTCCTGGACTGCGGCGGGCCGGCGCCCACGGAGCCCGGCGACCCGGAGAAGGTGCGGGAGGGCCTGGTACGGATCTTCGGCAAGGACGGGATGCACACCTTCGGGCCGGAGGGCGGTCAGGGCGGCCAGGGCGGTCAGGGCGGTCAGGCGGGCCGCAACGGCGGCGGTGGCCGGGTGGTCCAGGAGCCCGAGGTCGCGATGGTGGAGAAGAAGGAGGCGGGCGAGGCCGCGACGCGCCGCAGCCGGGCGATGGCCCACTGGGCGGTGGCCAACTCCCGCGAGCTGGGGATCGCCAGGGTCTCCTACGACCTGCGCGGCTGGGTCGCGGGCAAGGACCGGGGCCGGTGGCAGGACAAGGGCGGCGCGGGCGCGAAGAACGGCGACGCCGATCCCTACGGCGCGGCCCCCGGCGAGGTCCGGATCTTCCTGGCCCGCTGATCCGCGCGGGCCGTGCGGACGCCGGGCGGAGCCCGCACGGGGCGCGCGGAGGCGTCCGGGAGCACCAGGGAGCACCCGGCCGCCCGTACGAGTGATCACTCCTGCGGGGGTGATCACCACAGCCCCCGCCGGCCCCGCAAACGCACGGAACCCCTGGTCGGCGCGATCCGGTGCGCTTGTCGCGGAAGCCGATTAAACGATGCGTTACCGATCCTTTACCCGGCGGTGCCGCAACTCCACCCGCCCCGCGAGCGGTTAGGCAGGCCGTACTCAGCCGCTACCGCTTAGGAGCATCATGTCCCTCCCCCTGACCCGTCGGATCGCCCGTGCCGCGCTGCTCGTCGCAGCCGGGGCAGCTCCCGTGGTCGGTGCGGCCGGCGCGGCCAACGCCGCCGGTCTGGAGTCCGTGCCGCAGCTGGGCGCACTCACCGCCACGGACGCCCCCGGGGCGACCGCCGAAACGGCCACGGGAACGGCCACCGACGCCCTCGGCAACGCGGGTGCCGCCACCAAGTCCCTGCCGGCTCCCGCGTCCGACCTGGCCGGCCAGGCCGGCGGCCTGCTCGGCGGCCTGCCCACGACCCAGGAGCTGCCGGTCTCCTCGCTGCCCCTGGGCGGTGGCCTGCCCGGCGGCCTGCCGCTGGGCGGCTGACGCCCGGAGAACACCGAGGGGGCCGGGAGTGGCGGACACTCCCGGCCCCCTCGGGCATGTCACCGGTCAGCCGAGGCGCTTGACCGCCGCCTCCACGCGCTCGTCGGTGGCGGTGAAGGCGACGCGCACGAAGCGCGCGCCCGCCTCGCCGTAGAAGTCGCCGGGCGCCACCAGGATGCCCAGGTCCGCGAGGTGGGCGACGGTGTCCCAGCAGGGCTCGTCCCGGGTGACCCACAGGTAGAGGCTCGCCTCGCTGTGCTCGACCCGGAAGCCGTGGGCCTCCAGGGCCGTCCGGAGCGCCGCACGGCGGGCCGCGTAGCGTCCGCGCTGCTCGGCCACGTGCAGGTCGTCGCCGAGCGCCGCCACGGTGGCCGCCTGGACCGGCGCGGGGGTCATCATGCCGCCGTGCTTGCGGATCTCCAGCAGCTCACCGAGCACGTCCGCGTCGCCCGCGACGAAGGCCGCCCGGTAGCCCGCCAGGTTGGAGCGCTTGGAGAGGGAGTGGACCGCCACGATCCCTTCGTAGGAGCCGCCGCACACGTCGTCGTGGAGGACGGAGACGGGCTCGGCCTCCCAGCCCAGCTCCAGGTAGCACTCGTCGCTGAAGAGCAGGATCCCGTGCTCCCGCGCCCAGGCCACGATCCGGACCAGTTCGTCCTTGTCGAGGACCTTGCCGGTCGGGTTCGACGGGGAGTTGAGCCACAGCAGCCTGACCCCGGCCGGGTCGAGCTCGGTGGGGTCGTCGTAGACCACCGCCTCGGCGCCGCACAGCCGCGCGCCGACCTCGTACGTCGGGTAGGCGAGCCGGGGGTAGGCGACCTTGTCGCCGGCGCCGAGGCCGAGCTGGGTCGGCAGCCAGGCCACCAGCTCCTTGGAGCCGACGACCGGCAGGACGTTGCGGTGCTCGGCGGCGCTCGCGCGGAGCCGGCCGCGCAGCCAGCCCGTGATGGCGTCGCGCAGCTCCTTCGTGCCCCACACCGTCGGGTAGCCCGGGGAGTCGGCCGCGTCGATCAGGGCCTGCCGGACCAGCTGCGGGACCGGGTCCACGGGCGTGCCGACGGACAGGTCGACGATGCCGTCCGGGTGGGCCGCCGCCGTCTTCTTGTACGGCTCCAGCTTGTCCCAGGGGAAGGCGGGAAGACGGTCGGATACTGCGGCCACGGTGGTCTCTGCTCTCTGTGCGTACGGGTGGGACGGGTCGGAAAACACCGCGGTCCCGTGCGGCGGGAAGGCCGTACGGGACCGGGGGTCGCTTCTGCCGTGAAAGGTCAGTGCTCGCCGTTGATACCGGCGGGCAGCCCCGCGACGAAGGGGTGGTCGCGCTCGATCAGGCCCAGCTTGGAGGCACCACCGGGCGAGCCGAGCTCGTCGAAGAACTCGACGTTCGCCTTGTAGTAGTCCTTCCACTCCTCCGGAGTGTCGTCCTCGTAGAAGATGGCCTCGACCGGGCAGACCGGCTCACACGCACCACAGTCGACGCACTCGTCCGGGTGGATGTACAGGGACCGCTGGCCCTCGTAGATGCAGTCGACGGGGCACTCTTCGATGCATGCCTTGTCCTTGACGTCGACACAAGGCTCCGCGATGACGTAGGTCACGCTCTCGTTCCTCCTCGGTAGGGCTTTCCATATCGCGCGGGAGCGCGGCGTCGTCGATGCCCGCACCTAGTATCTCCGTTCCCGGGCACGATCCGAACAGGAGGGGCGGACAGAGCTGTGGAAATCACTGCCGGAGGACTGCTGGAGGTCCGAATCACCCCGGCTGACGTGGGTAAACGTGTCTCTGTACGACGGGTGGAGACCGGACTGAGCGGATCACCCGAGTTCACGGACACGGTCGGAGTTCTCACATCCTGGGACCAGGGTGTGCTGCTGATCACAAAGAAGAACGGCCAGTCGGTCCGGATGACGCAATCGTCGCTGGTGGCGGGCAAGGTCGTGCCCGCGGCGCCGGCCCGGCGGCGGGGGCCGGCTGCCTCCTTCGAGGAGCTGTCGAGGGTCTGCGCACGGTCCTGGCAGCCGCTGGAGAGCGAGCCGCTGGGCGGGTGGACGCTGCGGGCGGCCGCGGGCTTCACCCGGCGGGCCAACTCCGTACTGCCGGCCGGCGACCCGGGGATACCGCTGGACGATGCACTCGCGCGAGTGACCTCCTGGTACGCGGAACGAGGACTTCCGGCCTTTGTGCAGGCCGCCACGGGAGCCGCCGGAACGCAGGAGCTGCTCTGCGCGGAGCTGGAGCGCCGCGGCTGGGCGTCCGAGGCGTCGGCGGAGGTACGGATCGGGGCGCTGGCCCCGGTGGGCGACGTGGACGCGCCCGCGAGCGGCTCCGTACGGCTGACCCGTGTCCCGGACGAGGAGTGGCTCGGGCGCTACGGGAGGGTCTCCGACCCGGACGTGGCCCGGCGGGTCCTGGTCGAGGGGCCGTCGGTCTGGTTCGCCTCGCTGCCCGGCGGGCGGGCGATCGGACGGTGCGTGGTGGACGGCCGGTGGGCCGGCTTCGCGGCGGTGACGGTCGACCCGGAGCACCGGCGGGAGGGGCTCGCGACGGCGGTGATGGCCGCCCTGGCGCGGCGGGCGCTGGAGGAGGGCGCCTCGGCGGCGTGGCTGCAGGTGGAGACGGACAACGCGGGGGCGCTGGCGCTGTACGACGGGCTGGGCTTCGCGGCGCACCACTCCTACCACCACTTCCGGGCGGCCCGGTGAGCACGCCGGCCCGGCGGGAGCAGTTCGCCGAGCAGGCCCGGTCGGAGCGGCCGGACCTGGCGCTGATGTGCCTGCTGCTGGCGGCGGAGGCGGACCCGGAGCTGGACGAACGCGCCATGGACCGGGCGCAGATCGAGCTGGACCGGCTGGCCGGGATGCTGCCGTACGGTCTGCGGGGCGGCCGGGCGTGGGCCACGGCGGTGACGGAACTGCTGGGCGGGCGCCTGGGGTTCCACGGCACCCCGGCGGACTACGAGCGGCTGTCGTCCTCGCTGCTGCACGAGGTGCTGCGGCGCCGGCGCGGGCTGCCGATCCTGCTGTCGGTGGTGTGGCTGGAGGTCGCCCGGCGGGCGGGCGCGCCGGTGTACGGGCTGGGGCTGCCGGGGCACTTCGTGGTGGGCTTCGGCGACCCCGAGGAGGGCGTGGTCGTGGACCCGTTCGCCGGGGGCGCCTCCCTGGGCGCGGGGCCGGCGGAGCTGGCGTCGGGGCCCCGTACGCCCGCCAGGACGCTGGACATCGTGCTGCGGATCCTGACCAACATCCGGGCGTGGGCCTCGACCCGTCCGGAGCACTCGGGCGTGGCCCTGTGGGCGCTGGAGCTGTCGCTGCTGCTGCCGTCGCATCCGGCGTCGCTGCGGTACGAGCGGGCGCGGCTGCTGGTGGAGCGGGGCTCCTTCCGGGAGGGGGCGGCCGAGCTGGACGCGTACGCGGAGGTGGTCGCCGCGGTGGACGACGACGCGGCGGCCCGCATCCGGGCCGAGGCCGTCTCGGCGCGCGCCCTGCTGAACTGACCGCCTGCCGCTCCCGCCGGGGGGCGGGGGTGCGGGGGTCACGCCGGGGCCGGGTGTATGCCGGGGTGTCTCCTCGGGCGCCGAACGGTACTCGGGGCCAGAACGGGGTGCGGTGGTGCGTTCGGCGCCCTGCGGGGATCACCCCGGCATACACCCGGCCCCGACGTGACCGGGCAGGGTGCGCCCGTGGACACGGGCTTCGGGGCGGCACGGCCGAACAGGAGTTCCGGTGGGGCCGGGTGTGTGTGTCGGGGCGATCCCCGCAGGGCGCCGAACGCACCGCTGCCGCGCGTTCCGGCCCCGGGCTCCGTTCGGCGGCCGAGGAGACGCCCCGGCGCGCGCCCGGCCCCGCCGGAACGGCCCCGGCCCTCGGTCCATGGCGGCGCCCCCGGCAGGGCGCAGGACGCACCGCCGGAGCAGGCCGTCCGGCGGGCATGACGGGGCCCCCGCCCGGGATCCGGGTGGGGGCCTCGTCGTGCCGGGTGTCAGCTGGGGTTGGTGTCGATGACCACGGTCCGCTCGGCCGGGGTCTTGCCGCGCAGGGCCTTGCCGAGCGCGCCGGCGACGTCCTGCGGGGTGACCGGCGTCTTGGCACCGGTGCCGCGGGTGATCAGGACGCCGTCGAAGGTGTTGCCGTAGGTCGACTTGAGCGCCTCCAGGTCGAACTTCTCCGTGAGGCGGCCGTCCACGGCCTGCATGCTGAGGATCTTGGGCAGCGACAGCTTGCCGAACGCGATGGACTTGGCGCCCGCCTTGACGGTGGCGTTGGCGGACATCGCGGGCTCGGCGAACTCCTTCATCGCACGGTCCAGTTCGGCCTGGCCCACGACCGGTTCCCTGGTGGCGGTCGGCAGCTGCACGACGGCCGCCTTGCCGGTGCCGACCTGGTCGCGGAAGGCCTTGGTGACGAGGTCGACCGAGCCGTCCACGTCCAGGCCGGTGCCTGCCTTGCCGGGGACGGCGACGGCCTTGCCGCCCTCGAAGGTGATCGTGCCCTCGGTGACCGAGCCCGCGGTGCCCGCGAGTTCCTGCAGCGCGACCCGGAGCTTCTCCTCGTCGACGGGCATCACGGCGTCGGCGACCCGCTCGTTGCCGAGGAGCGAGCCGATGACCGTGACGGGGTTGTAGTCGCTGCCGGCCGCGTTGCGGACGGTGGTCTGGGCGTCCAGGGTCAGGCCGGCCTTGTCGGGCTTCAGCTCGACCGGCTTGCCGCCGACGCTCAGCTGGATCGGGGCCGCGGCGCGGGTGCCGAAGGCCGTCTGCAGCTTCGCGGCGGCCTCGTCGCGGCTGCCGCTGATGTCGACGCCGAGGACGGTGGTGCCCTTGGGGACGTCGGAGTGGTTCAGGAGCAGCCCGGCGCCGTAGGCCACGCCGAGGAGTGCCACGATGCCGCCGCCGACGAGGACCAGCTTGGAGCGGCCCTTCTTGGCGGGCTTGGCGGCGGGCTTCTTGTCAGCGGGCGGCGCGGGCCGCGGCGCGGGCGGCGCGGGCGCGGGTACCGGTGTGGACAGCGGGCCGTCCAGGTCGGGACCGGGCCAGCCCGTGGCCGCCGGACCGCCCGCGGCGGGGCCGGAGCCGAAGCCGGGGCCGCCGGTGGGGCCGGCGGGAGCGTCGGCGTGGCTGTCGTAGACGGGGAACGCCTCGGTGGACGGGCCGCCGTCGCCGTGGTCGGTGCCGTAGGCCGGGAAGCCCTGGGTCGCTCCGACGCCGGGACCCCCGGGCATCGGGGCCGCCGGGGCGGGCGCCTGCGGCTGGGCGTAGCCCGTGCCGTAGTCGGCGACGGGCGGCGGCGGGGTGGTGCGCGGCGGCGCGTACCCGGCGTCCTGCGCCGGCGGGGCGTACCCGGCGTCCGGCGCGGGCGGCGCCTGGACGTGCGGCGGGTATGCGGCGCCGGGCGCGGGAGGCGTCGGCGTCGCGCCGGGCACCCGCTTGGCGAGCGGCGGCGCCGGGGCGGCCGACGGCATCTGCGCGGCGGCGGGCGCCGCGGGCGCGGGCGCGGCGGCGGGCGGCTTGCGCGGCGCGAACCAGTTGTTGGCGGCCGGCTCCTCGGCCTGTGGCGGGGCAGGGTCCGGCTCCGGCTCCGGCGCGGCCTCGACACGGGTCGGCCGGGGCCCCGGACGCTGCGCGAGCGGGGGCTTGTCCTGCTGCCCGGGCTCCGGCTCCGGCGGGGTCTGCGCCCCGGTGCCGGACGTGCCGGAGTTGGTGCCCATCGGCTTGCGCACGACCACCGGCGGGATCGGCCGCGAGCCCGGAATGTTGATCCGGATCCGGGTCGTCAGGGTGGTCTCGGTCTTGGGCCCGTCGGATTCGGGCGTGGACGGATTCGAGGTCACAGGGTTCTCCTCCGGGGCGGTCGCCGCGCCAGGCCCGGGTGGCACAGTCGTGGACGGGTACTGGCCGGTTCCGTACGGCGGTGTACCCGAGGGGTAAGCGGCTCCACCGGACCCCTTGGGCCCGGAGGACGAACTGTCGGTTTCACGACTCAAGGCAGGTTCTCCCGGTTGGCTCCGCCGCCCGTCATACCGTGCGCGGGCAGCTCGGCGGCCCGTCCACCATACTGGCCGCCGCCCGCACGCAACTGACTGCCGGGGATCAGGGGTTCCTCAGGCAGCCCGCCGAACCGCCCCGGAGCGCCGTACGGGACCCCGTCCGCACACCTCGGCCGGACTCCCTACGAGGTCCGACACCACGTCACTTGACGGACCGTGCGGCCGAAACCGGCCGGTCCGCCGGAAGGGTGACCGTGGCACACATCACAGCCAGCACCGCCCCACCCAAAAGGTAGGCGTACATGCCGATTCCGGACGAACTGAGCAGGAAGTCCCCCTCGGGGCGCGGGACGCCGAGCATCACGTAGGAGAGGAACCAGCCGAGGACGCCGGCGCCCACCCCGAGGCCGGTCCCGAGGGCGATCCGGCCGCCGAGGAACAGCCCGAAGAGGGCCAGCAGCGCGAGCAGCAGCCCGCCGGGGAACCACAGGTCCACGACCAGCCAGCCGGCCAGGCCGGTCAGTACGCCCAGCACCAGCAGGCCCAGGCAGCCGGCGATCCGGCCCGCCGTCAGGGCGCCGGTCACGCCTCCACCCCCGCGAAGAGGTCGTGTTCGCGCTCGCCCGCCGCCGCGCCCGGCCGGCCCTCGACCAGTTCGTAGTACTCGCGCGCGAACAGCGGCTGCGCCAGGTCGTTGGAGAGCGCGAAGAAGGACCCGTCCACGGCGATCTGGGTGGCGTGGGCCCGCATGGCGGCCGTCTTGGCCGCCACCAGGGCCTCGTCGGCGTCGATCTCGGCGGTGATCCGCTCGTCGTCGACGACGCCGGGGACGTCACGCGGCGAGGCCAGTCCGGGGAAGGACATCTCGGTCCGGGCGGCGCCCAGCCGGGCGAAACCCTCCTCGACCACCGAGAGCGGCACGCGGTTCCAGTAGATCTTGCCGATCGTGTGGGGGTCGCCGAGGTCGCGCCGGTAGGCGGTCTCCGCGGCCAGTTCGGCGGCGCGCATGGCGACCCGGTGGGCCTGGATGTGGTCCGGGTGGCCGTAGCCGCCGTCGGGGTCGTAGGTGACGAGCACCTGCGGGCGCAGCTCGCGGATCACCTCCACGAGGTACGCGGCGGCCTCGTCCACGTCGGCGGACCAGAAGGCCTCCGGGCGGCGGTTCTGCGGGGCGCCCATCATCCCGGAGTCGCGGAAGCGGCCGGGGCCGCCGAGGAACCGGTGGTCGTGGACGCCCAGTTCGGCCATGGCGGCGGCGAGTTCGCCGATCCGGTGCGGGCCGAGGGTGTCGTCGCGGTCGGCCGTCAGGTGGGCGAGTGCGGGCGGGATGACCTCGCCCTCCTCGCCCAGGGTGCAGGTCACCAGCGCGACGTGGGCACCCTGGGCCGCGTACTTGGCCATGGTGACGCCGTTGTTGATCGACTCGTCGTCGGGGTGCGCGTGCACGAAGAGCAGACGACGGGCGGGAAGACCGTTCATGGGCCTAGCGTAGGGGGTGCCCCGCGCAGGTCCCGGCCTGCCCGCTCCGCCCGGCGGGCCCCGGCGGCGACCGCCGGGGCGCGGCCTAGAACTTGATGCCGCTGATCATGCTGGCCACGTTCGAGGTGAGCTGGCTGAGCGTCGGAGCGATGGTGGAACTCGCCAGGTAGAAGCCGAGGAGCACACAGACCACCGCGTGTCCCGCTTTCAGGCCCGCACGGCGGACCAGCAGGAAAACGATGATCGCCAGCAGCACCACGGCAGAGATCGAGAGTGCCACGGCGTTTCACCTCCACGTCGAGCGGACATCGGTACGCGTATTCGTGCTCGGCGAGAGTCATACCCACCGTGCGCTACGGATCATAACTATCCGTGCCAGCGCATCGATCGAAATCCGGCAGCACAAGGGGCGCATGCCGCGCACGGTCGGGGTCACACGCGGGCCGGCCGGGAGGCGTTTGCGCCCCCCGGCCGGCTGTCGGCACCCGCACGGCCGCACAGCACCCAGGCTGCCTGCCCCAGATCTCGGGGCAGAAACGGTCAAGTTGCCCGCAGGTAAACCGAGTTGTGATTCGACGCCCGCCCTTGCAGCCGGGCCGCCACGGGTGGCCGGAAATGATCGGTCGCCGTGGGGATCGTCTCAGTCCGTGTCCTTTCCGACGGGCCGCCCGCCCTCCTGCGGCGGCATGTGCGGGACCACCCGCTTCTCCGCCGCGAAGTGACACGCCGAGGGATGCGCGGCCGGGCCGGAGGTGAAGACCTCCGGGACCGCGAGCAGCGGGACCTCCGTCGTGCAGCGCTCCTGGGCCTTCCAGCAGCGGGTGCGGAAGCGGCAGCCCGACGGCGGGGCGGCCGGGGAGGGGACGTCACCGGAGAGGATGATCCGCTCACGGTGGGCGCGAGCCTGCGGGTCGGGGACCGGCACGGCCGAAAGCAACGCCTGGGTGTACGGATGGGTCGGGTGCTCGTAGATCTCGGCGTCGGTGCCGATCTCGACGATCCGGCCGAGGTACATGACGCCGACCCGGTCGGAGATGTGCCGCACGATCGAGAGGTCGTGCGCGATGAAGACGTAGGACAGGCCGAACTCGTCCTGCAGCTTCTCCAGCAGGTTGACGACCTGCGCCTGGACGGAGACGTCCAGGGCGGAGACCGGCTCGTCGGCGACGATGATCTCGGGCTGGAGGGCCAGGCCGCGGGCGATGCCGATGCGCTGGCGCTGGCCGCCGGAGAACTGGTGCGGATAGCGGTTGATGTACTCCGGGTTCAGGCCCACGACGTCCAGGAGCTCCTGGACCCTGCGGCGCCGGTCGCCCTTCGGGGCCACCTCGGGGTGGATCTCGTACGGCTCGCCGATGATGTCGCCGACCGTCATGCGCGGGTTCAGCGAGGTGTACGGGTCCTGGAACACCATCTGGATGTTGCGGCGGACCGCCTTCAGCGCGCGCCCCGACAGCCGGCTGATGTCCTCGCCCTTGTACGTGATCGAGCCCGCGGTCGGCCGTTCCAGGTTGACCAGCATCCTGGCCACGGTGGACTTGCCGCAGCCGGACTCCCCGACGATGCCCAGCGTCTCGCCGGCGCGCAGACGGAAGGAGACCCCGTCGACGGCCTTGACCGCGCCGACCTGCTTCCTGAACAGGACGCCCTGGGTCAGCGGGTAGTACTTGACCAGGTCCTTCACTTCGAGAAGCGACTCAGCCATGCAGGCACTCCTTCCAGAAGTGGCAGGCACTGGCCCGCGCCACGGGCGACTCCGTCACCGGGTACAGCGGCGGGACGTCGCTGCGGCAGACCTCCTGCGCCATCGGGCAGCGCGGGTTGAAGGCGCAGCCGGGCGGGATGCGGAGCAGGTTGGGCGGCAGGCCCTTGATCGCGTACAGCTCCTGGCCCTTCTGGTCCAGCCGCGGGATCGAGTCGAGCAGGCCGCGCGTGTACGGGTGCGCGGGCGCCTTGTAGATCTCGTGGACGGGGGCCGCCTCGACGATCCGGCCCGCGTACATGACCGCGATCTTGTCGGCGACGTCGGCGACCACGCCGAGGTCGTGGGTGATCAGGATGAGGCCCATGTTGAGCTCTCGCCGGAGCTCGGCCAGCAGGTCCATCACCTGCGCCTGGACGGTGACGTCCAGGGCCGTCGTCGGCTCGTCCGCGATGATCAGCGAGGGTTCCAGGGCCAGCGCCATGGCGATCATGATGCGCTGGCGCATGCCGCCGGAGAACTGGTGCGGGTAGTCCCCCACCCGCTGCTTCGCCGCCGGGATCCGCACCCGGTCCATCAGCTCGACGGCCCTGGCCCGGGCGTCCTTGCGGGACATCCCGCGGTGGACCTCGTACATCTCACCGAGCTGTCTGCCGACGGTCAGCACCGGGTTCAGGGCGGACAGCGCGTCCTGGAAGATCATCGCCATCTCGGCGCCGCGGATCCTGCGCCGTTCCTCCTCCTTCATCCTCAGCAGGTCACGGCCCTTGAAGAGGATCTCGCCGCCGGCGATCCGGCCCGGCGGTACGTCCAGGATCCCCATCACGGCCTGGGCGGTCACGGACTTGCCGGAGCCGGACTCGCCGAGCACGGCGAGGGTCTCGCCCTCCTCCACCGAGTAGTCGACCCCGTTGACCGCCTTCGCGACACCGTCGCGCGTCGTGAATTCCACGTGCAGGTCGCGGACTTCGAGCAGCATGTACGGGGCTCCTCAGCGCAGCTTGGGGTCGAGGGCGTCGCGCACCGCGTCGCCGAGCATGATGAAGGCGAGCACCGTGATGCTCAGCGCGCCGGCCGGCCAGAGCAGCATGTGCGGGGCGTTGCGGATCTGCGAGGCCGCGTTGGAGATGTCGATGCCCCAGGAGACCGTGGGCGGGCGCAGGCCGACGCCGAGGAAGGACAGGGTCGCCTCCAGGGCGATGTACGTGCCGAGCGCGATCGTGGCGACGACGATGACGGGCGCGACGGCGTTGGGCGCCACGTGCCGCAGCAGCATCCGGGCGTTCCCGGCGCCCAGGGCCCTGGCGGCCTGGACGTAGTCGTTCTGTTTGGCGGTGATCACCGAGCCGCGGGCGATGCGGGCGATCTGCGGCCAGCCCAGGAGCACGATGAACCCGACCACGGGCCAGACGGTGGTGCTGGTGACGACGGACAGGAAGACCAGGCCGCCGAGGACGACCGGGATGCCGAAGAAGATGTCGGCGACCCGGGAGAGCAGGGAGTCGCCCCAGCCGCCGAAGAAGCCGGCGAGGCCGCCGAGGGCGGAGCCGAGCAGGGCGGCGCCGAGGGTGGCACAGACGCCGACGGTGATGGAGGCACGGGCTCCGTGGACGGTGCGGGTGTAGACGTCGCAGCCCTGGGTGTCGTAGCCGAAGGGGTGGCCGGGGGCGGAGCCCTGCTGGGACTTGGAGAGGTCGCACTGCAGGGGGTCGCCGCTCGCGATGAGCTGCGGCCAGATCGCGATGAGGACGAGGAAGAGGATCAGAGCCGCGGAGACGATGAAGACGGGATTGCGGCGCAGCTGGTGCCAGGCGTCGGACCACAGGGAGCGGGCTCGCTCCCGGGGGCCGCAGGCGCCGGGTCCGGCGGTCTTCTCGATGCCCTCGACGCTCTCGGCCTCGTCCAGTGCCAGATCCATGGGTCCCCCTTGGCCCGTGGGTGAGACCGCCTCCTTGGGGCGGGGGCCGACCGGGTCGTAGCCGGCGGGTTCGGGGCGCTCGGGATCAGGCATAGCGGATCCTCGGGTCCAGGACCGCGTAGAGCAGGTCGACGAGCAGGTTCGCCAGCAGGAAGACGATGACGAGGATGGTCACGAAGCCGACGACCGTGGGCGAGTTGTTGCGCAGGATGCCCTGGTAGAGCTGGTAGCCGACGCCGTGGATGTTGAAGATCCGCTCGGTGACGATGGCGCCGCCCATCAGGGCGCCGATGTCGGTCCCGATGAAGGTGACCACCGGGATCAGGGAGTTGCGCAGCAGGTGGCGGGTGACGACCCGGCTGCGCGGCAGGCCCTTGGCGGTGGCGGTGCGGACGTAGTCGGCCTTGACGTTCTCGGCGATGGAGGTGCGGGACAGACGCGTGACGTAGGCGAGGGAGACCAGCGCGAGGACGATGCCGGGCAGGATCAGCTCGTTCAGCGGTGCGTCCGGGGAGACGGTGGGCCGTACCCAGCCCCATTGGACGCCGAAGAGGTACTGCAGGAGGTAGCCCGTCACGAAGGTGGGCACCGAGATGACCACGAGGGTCATCACCAGCACCGTGGTGTCGACGGTCCGGCCGCGGCGCAGGCCGCTGATCACGCCGAGGGTGATGCCGATGACGATCTCGAAGAAGATCGCGACCAGGGTCAGACGCAGGGTGACGGGGAAGGCGCTGGCCATCAGGTCGGTGACGGACTGTCCGTTGAAGGCGGTGCCGAAGTCGCCCTGGAAGATGGCTCCCATGTAGTGGAGGTACTGCTTCCACAGGGGCTGGTCGAGGTAGAGGTCCTTGCGGATGCGGGCGGCGGTGGCGGGGTCGGGGGCCTTGTCGCCGAAGAGGGCCGCGACCGGGTCACCGAGCGCGTACACCATGAAGAAGATCAGGAACGTGCTGCCGATGAACACCGGGATCATCTGGAGCAGCCGCCGGATCACATAACGTCCCATGGAGTGCTCCATGCTGTGGGCGGGCGCGGCGGGCGGCCCCCGCGGGCCGGGGGGCCGCCCCGCGGGGGGCCGGGATCCGGGTGGGGGTCAGATCACCTTGATCTGGTCGTAGACGGGGACGCTGAACTGGTTGAGGGCCACGTCCTCCAGGCGCTCGGAGTAGCCGGCGCTGCCGTTCTGGTACCAGAGCGGGATGGACGGCATCTGCTCGGCGAGGATCTTCTCCGACTCCTGGAAGCCGGCGATCGCCTTGGCCGCGTCGCTCTCCCGGTTCGCCTGGTCGACGAGGTCGTCGAACTGCTTGTTGCTGAACTTCCCGTAGTTGGAGGAGGCGCCGGTGTAGTAGAGCGGCTGCAGGAAGTTCTGGATCAGCGGGTAGTCGGCCTGCCAGCCGGAGCGGAAGGGGCCGGTCAGCTTGTAACTGCTCTGCTGGTTGCGGAAGTCGGCGAACGTGCCGACCGGGTTGACCGTGCAGACCGGTCCCTCCCCCAGCGCGTTGTTGATGCTGTTGCAGACGGCGTCCATCCAGTCGCGGTGCGAGCCGGTGTCCACGTTGGAGGTCAGCGTGACCTTGCCGCCCGGCAGACCGCCGCCCTCCTGGATCAGCTTCTTCGCCTCGGCCGGGTCGTAGACGCAGGCGTCGCCGCAGGCCGTGGATGAGAAGCCGCCCTTCTCCCCGAGCGCCGGCGAGGTCCAGTCCTTGGCGGGCGTCCGGGTCTCCCGGAAGATCTGCTTGGTGATCTCGTCACGGTTGATGGCCCGCGAGATGCCCTGGCGGACCTTCTCCATGCCCGGCTTGCTCCACTGCGGGTCGTACAGCGGGAAGGTGAGGGTCTGGATGATCAGGGCCGGCTGGTTGATGTACCGGTCGCCGAGGTCGTTCTTGACGTTCTTCAGCTGCTGCGCCGGGACGTCGTCGACGAGGTCGAGGTTGCCGGAGATCAGGTCGGTGTAGGCGGTGTTGTTGTCGGTGTAGACCTTCAGGTCCACGCCGCCGTTCTGCGCCTTGTCCGCACCGGGGTACGCGTCCCACTTGCGCAGCTTCATCCCGGTGCCCTTGCTGTACGAGTCCACCGTGTACGGGCCGTTGCCGACGGGCTTGTCCAGCCATCCGCTGTGGTCGGTGAAGAAGGACTTCGGGAGCGGGGAGAAGGCCTGGTAGCCGAGGGTCTCCGGCCAGGTGGAGAACTTGTCCTTGAGGGCGACGGTGAAGGTCTTGGGATCCTTGACCACCAGTCCGGACATCGTCTTCGCCCTGGGCTCCCCCGACGCCGGGTGCACGTCGTCGTAGCCGACGATGTCGGAGAAGAACGGCGAGTTGTTCTGCTTGTTGCGCACGTCCGCGCCGTAGTTCCAGGCGTCCACGAAGGACTGCGCGGTGACCGGCTCGTCGTTGCTGAACTTCCAGCCGTCCTTCAGCGTGATGGTGAAGTTCTGGCTGTCCGTCGTCTGGATGGACTCGGCGAGCATGTTCGTGGCCTCGCCGGTTTCGGGGTCGTAGCGCTTGAGGCCGCGGAAGAGCATGTCGAGGACCTTGCCGCCCTGCACCTCGTTGGTGTTGGCGGGCTCCAGCGGGTTCTGCGGGTCGCCCCACGAGGAGCTGATGATGCCCGCCTCGCCGCCTCCGCCGCTGTCGCTCCCGCCGCCGCAGGCCGTCGCCGCGAGGGCGACGGCCACCGCACATGCGGCCCACTGGGCGTGGGTGGCTCCGCGCATGGAGTGCCTCCTATGGCTCCCAAGACTCACTTAGGGGCCAATGTCACCCTATGAGGGGTGCGGCACACGCCTCGTTGGACCGATTGCACCCGCGCGTTGCGCCCCTGTCACCCCTGGGGGTGCAAAGCCAGCTCCCACGCGTCGACGCCGTAGTGCCGGGTCATGCCGTGCGCCTCGTAGAGCGCGAGTGCGCCGGTCGCGTTGAGGGTGTCGACCCCCAGGCCGATGGTGTCCCGGCCGCGCGCCGCGTAGGTGGCGAAGCCGTGGCGCAGCAGGAAGCCGCCGACGCCCCGGCCGCGCGCCTCCTTGCGTACGCCTATGTGGCTGACCCAGGCCATGCTCGTCCGGTCGTCCCGGGTGAGCAGTACGGCCACGTCGCCCTCGCCCGGCAGGCTCGCGATCCACACCAGCGACCAGTCGAGCGACCGGCCCTCGATGTGGTCGAGCCATGTCTCGTACGGGCGGTCCACATGGCCGAAGTGGGCGGCGAAGGTCTCCTCGACCAGGGCGTGGGCCCGGTGGCGGTCGGCCTCGTCGTCGCCGCAGTGGCGCAGGGCGAGTCCGGCGGGCGCCGCGGGCGCGGGGTCGGCGGCCGCGGACAGGGGGCGTGTCATGACCTGGTAGCGGCGGACGGTGCGGTAGCCGCGGTCCGCGAGGAGGCCGAGGTCGATGGTGGGCTTCACGTTGAGCTGGATCTTGAGGGTGCCGGTCCCGCCGGTGATCTCGCGGGCGCGGGCCTCCATCCGCTCCAGCAGCAGCGTCGCGGCCTCGTCGTGGCCGGGCAGGACGTAGTGGTCCCCGTCGACGCGGCCGGGTCCGGAGTCCGCCCAGACCATGGCGTAGGCCAGGAGCCGGCCGTCCTCGAAGGCGAGCCAGGAGTCGGTGGCCAGGTCCACGTCGGGTGCGTTGAGGTCGGACTCGACGGTGCCGAGGTCGGTTTCGGGCCGGCCTATCTCGATCACGTCGACGGCGTTGAGGAGGGCACAGATGTCGGCCGCGTCCCCCGGGCCGGCGGGTCGTACGGTGATGGTCATGGCGTCACTCTCGGGCCCGCGCTCCCGGGGTCGCAACCGGTTTCCGCGAGGCCGGGGCGCACCTCACCGGGTACGGCGAACGGCCGGTCCCCGGCGCCGTGGGGCGCCGGGGACCGGCCGTTCGGGCAGAGCGCGTACGTCAGACGGCCAGGATGGCCTTCTCCTCCGCGAAGTGGCACGCGGAGTCGTGCGCGGCCAGGGTGTCCTGGCCCTTGAAGCGCTCGGGAACGGCGAGCAGCGGCTCCTCGGTGGAGCACTTGTCCTGGGCCTTCCAGCAGCGGGTGCGGAAGCGGCAGCCCGACGGCGGGTTGGCCGGGGACGGGACGTCACCGGTGAGGATGATGCGCTCGCGGGACTCCCGGACCTCGGGGTCCGGGACCGGGACCGCCGACAGCAGCGCCTGGGTGTAGGGGTGCGTCGGGTGGTCGTAGATCTGGGCGTCGGTGCCGATCTCGGCCATCTTGCCGAGGTACATGACGCCGACGCGGTCCGAGATGTGCCGGACGATCGACAGGTCGTGCGCGATGAAGATGTAGGACAGGTTGAACTCGTCCTGCAGCTTCTCCATCAGGTTGATGACCTGCGCCTGCACCGACACGTCGAGCGCGGAGACCGGCTCGTCGCAGATGATGATCTCCGGGTTGAGCGCGAGGCCGCGGGCGATGCCGATGCGCTGGCGCTGGCCGCCGGAGAACTGGTGCGGGTAGCGGTTGATGTACTCCGGGTTCAGGCCCACGACGTCCAGGAGTTCCTGGACCTTGCGGCGCCGGTCGCCCTTCGGGGCCACCTCGGGGTGGATCTCGAAGGTCTCCCCGATGATGTCGCCGACCGTCATGCGCGGGTTCAGCGAGGTGTACGGGTCCTGGAAGACCATCTGGATGTTGCGGCGGACGGCCTTCAGCGCACGCCCGGACAGCTTGGTGATGTCCTGGCCCTTGTAGAAGACCTCGCCGGCGGTGGCCCGCTCCAGGTTCATCAGGAGCTTGGCGACCGTGGACTTGCCACAGCCGGACTCACCGACGATGCCGAGGGTCTCGCCCTGGTAGAGGTCGAAGGAGACCCCGTCGACGGCCTTGACCGCACCGACCTGCTTCTTGAACAGGATTCCCTGGGTCAGCGGGAAGTGCTTGACCAGGTTGCGGACCTGGAGGATCGGCTCGCGCTCGGTGGTCGTCTTGCTGAGCTCAGCCATGGATCTGGTCCTTCCAGAAGTGGCACGCGCTGCCGCGGCCGGGCAGTTCGGTGCCGTCCTGCTCGGTGACCGGGTGCAGGACCGGGATCTCCGTACGGCAGATGTCCTGCACCTTGGGGCACCGGGGGCTGAAGGCACAGCCCGTCGGGATGCGGAGCAGGTTGGGCGGCAGGCCCTTGATCGCGTAGAGCTCCTGGCCCTTCTGGTCCAGGCGCGGGATCGAGTCCAGCAGGCCCCGGGTGTACGGGTGCGAGGGGCGCTTGTAGATCTCGTGGACCGGAGCGGTCTCGACGATCCGGCCCGCGTACATGACCGCGATCTTGTCCGCGACGTCGGCGACGACGCCGAGGTCGTGGGTGATCAGGATCAGACCCATGTTCATCTCGCGCTGGAGCTCCGCGAGCAGGTCCATGACCTGGGCCTGGACGGTCACGTCGAGAGCCGTGGTGGGCTCGTCGGCGATGATCAGGTCCGGCTCCAGGGCCAGCGCCATGGCGATCATGATGCGCTGGCGCATACCGCCGGAGAACTGGTGCGGGTAGTCGCCCACGCGCGCCTTGGCGGCGGGGATCTTCACGCGGTCCATGAGCTCGATGGCCTTGACCTTCGAGTCCTTCTTGGACATGCCGCGGTGGACGCGGAACATCTCGCCGAGCTGGTCGCCCACCGAGTAGACCGGGTTCAGGGAGGACAGCGCGTCCTGGAAGATCATCGCCATCTTGTCGCCGCGGAGCTTGCGGCGCTCCTCGTCGGACATCTTGAGGATGTCCCTGCCGTGGAAGCGCACCTCGCCGCCCGCGATACGGCCGGGCGGGGAGTCGAGGATGCCCATGATCGCCTGCGCGGTGACCGACTTGCCGGAGCCGGACTCGCCGAGCACGGCGAGGGTCTCGCCGGCGCTGACGCTGTAGCTCACGCCGTTGACGGCCTTGGCGACCCCGTCACGGGTCTTGAACTCGACCTGGAGGTTGTCCACCTCCAGCAGCGGCACGGCGGTCCCGCCGCCCGTCTCCGCAACGCTGAGAATCTCCGACGTCGTCACGCCGCCACCTTCGTCCTGCTTGCTGATGTTGTCTCGGAGCATCGGGCGGCCCTACCGCAGCTTCGGGTCGAGCGCGTCGCGCAGGCCGTCACCGACGAAGGCGAAGCCGAGCACGGTGACGACCACGAAGAGGCTGGGGTACAGCCACAGGTAGTCGTGGACGCCGATGAAGGCCTGACCGGCCGCCAGCATGTTGCCCCACTCCGGGACGTCGACCGGGACACCGGCGCCGAGGAAGGAGAGGGCCGCGACGCCGATGATCGTGGTGCCGACGTTGAACGTCGCGTAGACCAGAACGGGCGTCAGCGAGTTGGGCAGGATGTGCGTGCGGACGATCCGGCCGCCGCTGGCGCCGAGCGCCTTGGCCGCGTGGACGTAGTCCATCTCGCGCACCGACAGGATCGAGCTGCGCAGCAGTCGGGACACGGTCGCCCACGAGAAGACCGCGAGCGAGATGATCACCGGGGTGATGCCGCGGCCGGTGACCAGGATGATGACGACGGCACCGATCATCAGCGGGAACGCGAGGAAGACGTCCGCGATGCGCATGACGAGGGTGTCGGCGAAGCCGGCGAAGTAACCGGCGATGGCGCCGAGGGCGACACCGATCAGCACGGCGAAGAAGATCGAGGCGAGGCCGACGAACATGGCCACGCGGGTACCGGCGATGAGGCGCGAGAACATGTCGCGGCCCAGGGCGTCGGTGCCCATCCAGTGCGCGGCGTTGGGCGACGCGAGGGTGTTCTCCAGGTCCTGCGCACCCGGATCGTACGGCGTGAACATGTTGCCGAAGATCGCGGTGATGAACAGCAGGGTGATGATCACGAGACCGACGACGGCCAGCTTGTTCTGGACGAAGCGGTGGCGGATCTCGCCCCACTGGGTGAGCTGCTTGGGGGTTGCTTCGGGGGCGGCCGAGGTGGCCGGCACGGGGCTCTCGTCCCCGATCGCCGGGCTCTTGACGAGCTCAGACATGAGGAAATCCTCCTTGGGGGCGGTCAGCTGAGGCGGATACGCGGGTCGAGGGCCGCGTACAGCAGGTCCACGATGAGGCTGAGGACGACGAAGATGGCGACGCTGTAGGTCACTACACCGATCACGATCGGGTTGTTCTGCTGCTGGATCGCCTGAACCAGTGCCAGACCGACACCGTCCCAGTTGAAGATCGCCTCGGTGATGAGCGCGCCACCGAGAAGTGCGCCGAACGAGATGCCCAGGTAGGTGACGACCGGGATGGACGAGTTGCGGAGCACGTGCTTGAAGAGCACGCGACGGCGCGGAAGTCCCTTGGCCACGGCGGTCTTCACGTAGTCCGCGCGCAGCACCTCGAGCATCGTGCCGCGGGTGAGGCGGGCGACGAACGCGATGTCGGTGATGGCGAGGGTGACCGCCGGCAGGATCATGCCTTCGAGCTTGTCTCCGCCGAGTTGCGGGAACCACTGGAGCTCCACCGCGAACCACTTCATGAGCAGCATGCCGATCACGAAGGTCGGGAATCCGACCATCATGGTCGTGAAGAATGTCGTGGCCATGTCCAAGATGCTGTATCTGTACAGGGCGGCGATGATGCCGACGCCCATACCGAACACCGTGACGAGAGCGATGGCCAGCAGGGCCAGCTTCGCGGTGTTCGCCAGCTTGGGGCCGAGGATCTCGGACACCTCGCGGCGCTGGATGAAGTCCTCGCCGAGGTCTCCGGTCGCGACCTTCGACACGTAGTTCACATACTGCTCGGGCAGCGACTTGTCGAGCCCGTACCGCGCCTTGAGCTCCGCGACCACCGCTGGGTCACGAGCCTTGTCGCTGCCTGCGATCGAGCCCACGGGGTCACCGGGGAGAACGAAAAGACAAGCGAACAGAACCATGGTCGCGCCGATGAGGACTATGACCATCTGCCCGAGGCGACGGGCGACGTACCTTCCCATGTTTGTGCCTCTCTACCTGGCCGCTTCTGGGAGCAGCGGCCTCCGGCCCGACGAAAGGGGCCGGCTCTCGGCCGGCGGGGATTGCCCGCGGATGTGAGGGGTGCCGAAGTAAAAACGGCCTGCCGAGCGGGGCCGCGGCCCACCGGTCACCCGGGGGCCGCGGCACGTTCGCTCCTGACGGATATACCGTCCGAACCGATTACTTCTTGAGCGAGATCTTCTCGAGGATCGGGTCCTCGTTGAAGTTGATGTCGTCCAGACCGTTGAACTTGTCGGTCGCCATCAGGCGGAACTGGGAACGGTTGAAGGTCGGGATGAGGGCCATGTCCTCCATGGCCATCTTCTCGGCCTGCTTGTACATCGCGGTACGCGCGGCCTCGTCCTTCGTGGCGCGGGCCGTGTCGACCAGCTTGTCGAACTCGGGGTTGTTGTAACGGGCGCGGTTGTCACCGACCACGTTGCCCTCGGCGTCCTTGTTCATCGAGGCCGAGTGCAGCAGCGGGAAGAGGAAGTTCTCCGGGGTCGGGTAGTCCGCACCCCACGCGAAGCGGTAGACGCCGGTGGCGGTGGCACCCTGCTGCTCCTTGAGCAGACCCGGGAAGTCCTTGCCGTCCAGCTTGACCTTCAGGCCGAGGACGTCCTCGAGCTGACGCGCGACGGCCTGGACCCACTCTTCGTGGCCCGCACCGGTGTTGAAGGAGAACTTGATCTCGGTGCCCGGCTTCAGGCCCGCCTTCTCGGCGTGCTCCTTGGCCTTGGCGACGTCCTGCTTGACGCAGGAGCCGCACAGGTCCTTCTGGTACGCCTTCGGGAACGCCGGCGGCACGATGGTCGTCGACGGGGTCTGGAAGCCCTGGAAGACACCCTTGGCGATGGCCTGACGGTCGATCGCGTAGGAGATCGCCAGACGGGCGTCCTTGCTGTTGGTCGGACCGTTGTCACCGATCGGCAGAACGAAGTTCATGCCGTTGGTGTCCTTGGCGAACCACTTGTTCTGCGGCTTGAACTTCGCCTCGGCCGTCTTCAGCATCGGCGTCGGGATGTGCGCGTAGTCGAAGGTGCCGGCCTGGAAGCCGTCGTACTCGAGCTGGTGCGCGGTCTTGTCGTTGAGGAGGGTGACCTGGACCTTGTCCAGCTTCGCCTTCGTCAGGCCGTAGTCGTCGTTGCGGACGAGGTTGATGGCCTTGTTGTGCTCCCAGCTGCCGTCCATCTTGAACGGGCCGTTGCCGACGGGGGCCTCGCCGAACGCCTTGTCCTCTTCGCCGACCTTGGCGACCTTCGGGACCGGGCTGTAGGCGGTGTGCGCCGTCTTCAGCACGAACTCGCAGTCGGCCTTGGCCAGGTCGACCTTGATGGTGTGCGGGTCCGGGGTGGTGACACCGGAGAAGGTCTTGGCGGAGCCGTCCTGCAGCTGCTCGTAACCCTTGATGCCGGCGAGGTGGTACGCCACGTCGGACGCGGCGGCCTTGTGCGCGGCACGCGCCCAGCCGCGGGCGAACGCCTCGGCGTCGACGGGCTCGCCGTTGGAGAACTTGGTGTCCGGCTTGACCTTGAAGGTCCAGGAAGTGCAGCCCTCGTCCGAGCTGGCCGACTCGGCCAGCGCGGGCTCGGCCAGACCGTCCGGCGTGTTCGAGTACAGGCCGGTGAACAGGGCGTTGGAGAGCAGGATGCCCGTGGACTCGTGGGCGCGCCCCGGGTCGATGGTGTCCGGCTCCGTGCTGCCCAGGCGGAACGTGCCGCCGCCGGCAGCGTTGCCCTTGTCCTTGCTGTCACCGTCACCGCCGCCACAGGCGGTAGCGGCCAGGGCGACGACAACCGCGCCCACGACCCACTTGGCGCTCTTGGCACCGCGCATGGGTTTCCTCCTCATGAGTCCACTGATCGACTTGAGGGGCATGAAAACCTCGCCGACACCCCTGACGGCGAGTGGTTTCCTGCCCGTAGTGTGCTCGTGAGTCGGCGCGATCCCCACATCGCGTGACCCATTGACCCGAGCTCAATGGAGCCATCCTCAGGGACTGCTAGTCCGTAAACCACACTTAAGTGGTCTCGTTTTCACAACATCGATCCGCGGCAGAAACCCGAAATCCGGACAAACGGATAGGAGACAGACACGTGCGAAACGGACGGTTAGCTCATCATCCGGAGTGTCACGGTCGGTATGCGGACACCTGAACGCAAAAATCCGCTTGACAGATGCGAACAGCCCCTTCCCGCACGGAGTCCGTGACGGAAAGGGGCTGCTGTTGCACCGCACCCGCGCGGCCCGGCCGGGCCGCTCGGCCGCCGCCCGGGCGAACCCGGGGCCGGCGGCCCGAACGCGGTTACTACTTGGCGGACTTGGCGCGCGACGCGGTGCGCGAGCGCTCCTTCTGGTCCAGGACGACCTTGCGGATGCGGACGGCCTCCGGGGTCACCTCGACGCACTCGTCGTCGCGGCAGAACTCCAGGGACTGCTCCAGGGAGAGCTTGCGCGGCGGGACGATCGCCTCGAACGAGTCGGCCGACGAGGACCGCATGTTCGTGAGCTTCTTCTCCTTGGTGATGTTCACGTCCATGTCGTCGGCGCGCGAGTTCTCGCCGACGATCATGCCCTCGTACACCTCGGTGCCGGGGTCGGTGAACAGGACACCCCGCTCCTGCAGGTTGGTCATCGCGAACGCGGTGACCGCACCGGCGCGGTCGGCGACCAGGGAGCCGTTGTTACGGGTGACCAGCTGGCCGAACCACGGCTCGTGGCCCTCGTGGATGGAGTGGCCGATACCGGTGCCGCGGGTCTGCGTCAGGAACTCCGTACGGAAGCCGATGAGGCCACGGGACGGAACGACGAACTCCATGCGGACCCAGCCGGAGCCGTGGTTCGACATGTTGTCCATGCGGCCCTTGCGGACGCCCATGAGCTGGGTGACGGCGCCCATGTGCTCCTCGGGCACGTCGATCGTCATGCGCTCGACCGGCTCGTAGGTCTTGCCGTCGACCTCCTTGGTGACGACCTGCGGCTTGCCGATGGTCAGCTCGAAGCCCTCGCGGCGCATCTGCTCGACGAGGATCGCCAGCGCGAGCTCACCGCGGCCCTGGACCTCCCAGGCGTCCGGGCGCTCGGTGTCGAGCACGCGCAGCGAGACGTTACCGATCAGCTCGCGGTCCAGACGGTCCTTGACCTGACGGGCGGTGACCTTGCGGTCCTTGACCGCGGCCTTGGCGTCCGCGCCCTTGCCGGAGCCGCCGCGGCCGACCATCGGGGAGGTGTTGGTGCCGATGACCATGGAGATGGCCGGCTCGTCCACCGTGATGAGCGGCAGGGCGATCGGGTTCTCCGGGTCGGCCAGGGTCTCACCGATCATGATCTCGGGGATACCGGCGACCGCGCAGATGTCACCGGGGCCGGCGACCTCGGCCGGCTTGCGGGTGAGCGCCTCGGTCATCATCAGCTCGGTGATGCGGACGTTCGAGATCGAGCCGTCACGCTTGATCCACGCGACGGTCTGGCCCTTGCGCAGCTCGCCCTGCTCGACGCGCAGCAGCGCGATACGGCCGAGGAAGTTGTCGGCGTCCAGGTTGGTGACGTGCGCCTGGAGGGGGGCCTCCTCGTCGTACACCGGGGCCGGGACGTGCTCCAGGATGGTGGAGAAGAACGGCTCCAGGTTCTCGCTGTCGGCGGGGACGGTGCCGTCCTCCGGCTTGGTCAGCGAGGCGATGCCGTCACGGCCGCAGGCGTAGACGATCGGGAACTCGATCTGGTCCTCGTCGGCGTCCAGGTCCAGGAAGAGGTCGTAGGTCTCGTTGACGACCTCGTCGATCCGGGAGTCCGGGCGGTCCGTCTTGTTGATGCAGAGAATGACCGGCTTCCGCTGCTGGAGCGCCTTGCGGAGCACGAAGCGGGTCTGGGGCAGCGGACCCTCGGAGGCGTCCACCAGCAGAACGACGGCGTCGACCATCGACAGACCGCGCTCGACCTCACCACCGAAGTCGGCGTGGCCGGGGGTGTCGATGATGTTGATCGTGATCGGGGCCCCGCCGTCCTTGGGGTGATACTTCACCGCCGTGTTCTTGGCGAGGATCGTGATGCCCTTCTCACGCTCCAGGTCGTTCGAGTCCATCATGCGGTCGTCGAGCTGCTGGTGGGCGGCGAAGGCACCGGCCTGCTTGAGCATGGCATCGACGATGGTCGTCTTGCCATGGTCGACGTGGGCGACGATGGCGACGTTACGGATGTCGTGGCGCGTGGGCACTTCGGCGCTTCTCCCGGGATCGTGGATGGCGTCACGTACGGCCTGGCACGCGCGCCTCGACCGGGCGAAAACCTGCCACGGCCTTACCCCATGGTACGTCGAATGGCGGGAACCGCCTGCCGGGGGGTCTGTCAAGAGGCCGGAGGAATGATCGCGGCCGAGCGCGTGGTGGGGTGCCCGGGCCGCCGTTCCTGCGGGAAATCATGCGGGTCAACGGGTATCCACGACCTTGCCCGCCGGACATCCGGCGGGCAAGGGACTTGAGTCACATCTGAGCTTGTGACCCGCGGGTCAACCTGACAGGCACCGCTTTGTCACCACATCTTCGCCAGGGTTACTTCTTCTTCCTGTCCTTGGCGGTCGGCGCCTTCTTCCAGCCGATGTCCTGGTAGCGGGGTGCCCCGAGACCGAAGGCGCCGGCATTGACCAGACCGGGTTTGACGGCCACCAGCTCGGGGCGCTGGAAGAGCGGGATCGATCCGGCCGCGGCCCAGATCCGGGCGTCGGCCTTGCGCACCAGCTCACGGGACTGCGCCTCGTCGAGCTCCCCGAGCGCCTGGTCGAACAGCTGGTCGATGTGGTCCGTACCGACCCGCGTGTAGTTCTGTTCGACGAGGAGCGAGCCGTCCGCCGCCGGCTCCGGCTTGGCGAAGATCGGCCGGGCGTCGGTGGCGGGGAAGGCCGTCGCCGGCCACGAGTACAGCGCCAGGTCGTACTGGCCCGAGGCGATGTGGTCCTTGAAGAAGCTGTCGTCGGCCACCTTGGTCGTCTCGGTGTTCACCCCGAGCTTGCGCAGCATCCGGGAGATCCGCTCGCCGACGGCGCGCAGGGACTCCGAGCCGGGTCCGGCCGGGAGGACGAACCGCAGGGTGAGCGCCTTGCCGTCCTTGGCGAGCATGTTCCCCGAGGTACGGACGACCGGCTTGGCCGGGGCCGGGGCCGGGGAGCCCTGGGCGGGGTCGGCTCCGTCGCCGTCGCGGGCCGCGCTGCGCTTGGCGTCGTCGACGGGGCGGACCCGGGCCGCCTGGGCCAGCAGGGAGGCCTGCTGCTGGGCACCGAACGGGGCGGGGGCCAGCACCGGGGAGACCCCCCTCCCGTCGCCCGCCGAGGAGGCGGCGGTGCCGGCGGCCGCGCCTGCGGCCTCGCCGCCGGCCGCGCCCGGGTGCTCGCCGTTGGCCCCGTCGTCCTGGCCCACGACGTAGAGGCCGTCGTTCCCGGTGCCCGGGCCCGCGGGGGTCTTGCCGTCGTCCTGCGGCGCGCTCTCCGGTCCGGCCTTGGCGCCGGCCGGTTCGCTGAGCCTGCCGCCGCGGCGCCAGCCGGCATCGGCGAGGAGGGCCTGGGCCGCCTTGGCGTCCTGGCCGCCGAGCGCGCCGCTGTTGTCGGCGTACGCCTGCTGCCCGGCCAGGGCCACATGGCTGCCGACCGGCTTGGCCGGCAGGCCGAGCGGCTTCAGTACGAGGTCGGCCAGTGCCTGGCGGTCCAGGGCGCGGGCCACCGCCCGGCGCACCCGCTCGTCCGCCAGCGGGCCGGACGCCCCGTTCATCGCCAGCTGCGTGTAGGCCGGCTCCAGGGACTTGCGGACCGTGAAGCCCCGCAGGGCCTTCTGCTCGTCCGCGTACCGCTTCACCGACTCGGTGTGCTTGGTGCGGTTCTCCTTCTCCTGTTCCGCCTTCTCCTCGTCCGTGCCGTACGCGGTCGCCCAGGACAGCGTGGCCTGCGCCGGGGTCAGCGCGGCGCCCGGGCCGTGCGCCGGGGCCCCGCCCGCGCCCGTGGCGACCGCGCTGCCCGCGCCGCCCGGGCCCGGGGCGCCCTTGCCGGAGGTGCCCTTGCCGGCGGCGTCCCGGCGGGCCAGTGCGATGCGGTCCGCCCCGGACCGGTCGATCTCCGCCAGGTCCAGCTTCCCGGCGGCCAGCGCCGCGGGCCGCTCGGCCCGCGCAACCGCCGTCAGGACCAGCGTGTCCAGCTTGGCCGGCTGCCCCCACCAGCGCGGATTGCGATTCAGGGCGGCGGTGCCGGTCTTCTTGTCGATCGCCCCGAGGCCGAAGGGCCCGGCGGTGACCTTCAGGGCGCCGCGGGCCCCCTCGTTGAAGGCGTCCGGGGTGCCGGTGACCTGCTTGGGGTACAGCGGGGAGAACAGCGAGCGCCAGTCCGCGTACGGCTTGCCGAAGGTGACCCTGACCTCCAGGTCGGTCTTGCCCTTCTCGATCTTCTCGATGCGCTCGTAGCCGGCGTTGCGCGCCGTCCAGTAGGCCGAGTCCTTGCCGTTCAGGGCCCGCCACTGGGCCACGAAGTCGGGGGCGCCGATCTCCCGCCCGTCGCTCCACACGGCCTGCTGGTTCAGCTTGTACAGGACGACCTGCTTCGGCTCCCGCTCGATGACCTCGGCCTTCTCCAGGTAGTCGGGATTGGCCACCGGCCGTCCCCTGGCGTCCAGCACGAACAGGTGCGGCAGCACGGCCCCCGCGATCCTGTTGGTGGCGGCGTCCGCGTCGGCCTGGAAGGCGTTGAGGGTGTCCGGGAGGGCGTCCACCGCCCACCGCAGCACACCGCCGTCCGCGACCTTGTCTCGTCCGGTCGTCGCGATGTCCTGCCCGGCGGCGGCCGGGCCGCCCTCGTCGTCACCCGCGCCGCAGCCCGTGAGCAGCGGCAGTGCGAGGACTCCCGAGGTCAGGAGCGCCAAGGACCTGCGCCTTCTCTGGGACATGGGTGGTACCTCCGGGGCGGGGCGTGGGGGAAGCATGATCACGTTCGGCGGTATATGGGCTGATCACACCGGTTGCCGGAATCCACTGAAATCGACACCGCTCCGCACCCTCAGCAGCCGCCTCTCGCCACGCCGCGAACCCCACCCGTGCGGACCAATCCCGCTTGCGCGGCAAGAGGGCGATCCACCGGGAGAGGGACGAGAATGGGGGCAGGGAGGGGCGCACGGTTCGCGCCTGCGCGCCCGCAATCGCTGCACGTCCCTTCACAACCGGGGACGGGAAGCGCGACACTCGCAGGCGCACATGAGCGTTGCCACCGCACCCTGGCGGAAATGAGGGCAAATCATGTCCCTGAACGACGATCTGACTGCTGTACGACGCAACCTGGACGAGCTGACGCGGAAGGTCGAGCGGCTGGAGCAGCAGGCCGCGGCAGCGCGCCGGCAGCCCGCGTCGGCGGCGCCGGACCAGTCCCGGATGGTTCCCGTCCCGGACACCCCCTACGACAGCGCGCTGTGGACGGACTCCGACGACGAGGGCCTGGGCGCCCGCGACCGCCGCGCGCCCTGACGCCGCGCCCGCGCGTCCCGTACGCCGTCCGCGTCCCGTACGCCGTCCGGGTCCCGCACGCCGTCCACCGCGCTCCCCCGTCCGGCCCGGCCGCCCCGCGGCCGGGCCCCGCGGGAGCGGCCCCTCACCACTCCTACCGGAGTCCTCTTTGGCCACAGGCACGGAACGACCCCAGCAGCGGCCCGGCGGCGTCCACGACGCCTCGCGGGCCGCGATCACGGCCCGGCACCTGCGGACCGACCGGTGGTGGCTGGCCCCCGCCGGCACCGCGGCCGGGCTGCTCGCCTTCATCGTCTACTCGACCTGGCGCGCCTTCGCGAACGCCGACTACTACGCGGCCCCCTACGTCTCCCCCTTCTACTCCCCGTGCCTGGCGGAGAACTGCGTGGAGATGCGCGGCGGCCCCAACTGGGACCTCTTCGGCAGCTGGTGGGGCCTGTCCCCCGCCCTGCTGATCCTGGTCTTCCCGCTCGGCTTCCGGCTGACCTGCTACTACTACCGCAAGGCCTACTACCGGGGCTTCTGGGCCTCGCCGCCCGCCTGCGCCGTCGCCGAACCGCATACGAAGTACACCGGCGAGACCCGCTTCCCGCTCATCCTCCAGAACGCCCACCGGTACTTCTTCTACGCGGCCGTCCCCGTCGCGGGCATCCTCACCTACGACACCGTGCTGACCTTCCGCGACGAGCACTACGCGTGGGGCCACATGGGCCTGGGAACCCTGCTGTTCCTGGTCAACATCACCCTGATCTGGGCGTACACGCTGTCCTGCCACTCCTGCCGCCACATCATGGGCGGCCGCCTCAAGCACTTCTCCGAGCACCCGGTGCGCTACCGCCTCTGGGGCTGGATCAGCCGGCTCAACTCCCGCCACATGCAACTGGCCTGGGCCTCCCTGATCAGCGTGGCCCTGTGCGACTTCTACGTGTACCTGCTGGCCAGCGGCGCCTTCACCGACCCGAGGATCTTCTGAGATGGCTCAAGTGGAACGGCAGCAGTGGGACGTGGTCGTCGTCGGCGCCGGCGGGGCGGGGCTGCGGGCCGCGATCGAGGCCCGTGAGCGGGGCGCCCGTACGGCCGTGATCTGCAAGTCCCTGTTCGGCAAGGCCCATACGGTGATGGCGGAGGGCGGGATCGCCGCCTCCATGGGCAACGTCAACGACGGCGACAACTGGCAGGTGCACTTCCGCGACACCATGCGCGGAGGGAAGTTCCTCAATCAGTGGCGGATGGCGGAGCTCCACGCCAAGGAGGCCCCGGACCGGGTCTGGGAGCTGGAGACCTGGGGCGCGCTCTTCGACCGCACCCCCGACGGGAGGATCTCCCAGCGCAACTTCGGCGGACACGAGTACCCCCGCCTCGCGCACGTCGGCGACCGGACCGGCCTGGAACTGATCCGCACCCTGCAGCAGAAGATCGTCGCCCTCCAGCAGGAGGACTTCAAGGAGCACGGGGACTACGAGGCCCGGCTCAAGGTCTTCCAGGAGTGCACCGTCACGAGGGTCCTCAAGGACGGACCGCAGGTCTCGGGGGCCTTCTGCTACGAACGCGAGTCCGGCCGCTTCTTCGTGCTGGAGGCCCCGGCCGTGGTCCTGGCCACGGGCGGCATCGGCAAGTCCTTCAAGACCACCTCCAACTCCTGGGAGTACACCGGCGACGGCCACGCGCTGGCCCTCCTCGCGGGTGCGCCCCTGCTCAACATGGAGTTCGTGCAGTTCCACCCGACCGGTATGGTCTGGCCGCCGTCCGTGAAGGGGATCCTCGTCACCGAGTCCGTGCGCGGCGACGGCGGGGTACTGCGCAACTCCGAGGGCAAACGGTTCATGTTCGACTACGTCCCCGACGTCTTCAAGGAGAAGTACGCGGAGTCGGAGGAGGAGGGCGACCGCTGGTACGAGGACCCCGACCACAACCGGCGCCCGCCCGAGCTGCTGCCCCGCGACGAGGTGGCGCGGGCCATCAACTCCGAGGTGAAGGCCGGCCGCGGCTCCCCGCACGGCGGGGTCTTCCTCGACGTGTCCACCCGGATGCCCGCCGAGCGGATCAGGCGGCGGCTGCCGTCCATGTACCACCAGTTCAAGGAGCTGGCGGACGTGGACATCACCGCGGAGCCGATGGAGGTCGGCCCGACCTGCCACTACGTGATGGGCGGGATCGCGGTCGACTCCGAGACCGCGGCCACCGTCGGGGTACCGGGGCTGTTCGCGGCGGGCGAGGTCGCCGGCGGGATGCACGGCTCGAACCGGCTCGGCGGGAACTCCCTGTCCGACCTGCTGGTCTTCGGCCGGCGGGCGGGGCTGCACGCCGCCGAGTACGCGGCCGCGCCCTCGGGGCGCCCGGCCGTCTCCCAGGCCGAGATCGACGCGGCGGCCGCGGAGGCGCTGGCCCCGTTCCACGCCGCCGACGGCGCGGAGAACCCGTACACCCTGCACCAGGAACTCCAGACGACCATGAACGACCTCGTCGGCATCATCCGCCGGGAGGGCGAGATGGCCGAGGCCCTGGAACGGCTCGCGACCCTGCGCGTACGGGCCTCCCGGGCCGGCGTCGAGGGCCACCGGCAGTTCAACCCGGGCTGGCACCTGGCCCTGGACCTGCGCAACATGCTGCTGGTCAGCGAGTGCGTGGCCCGCGCGGCCCTGGAGCGCACCGAGAGCCGGGGCGGGCACACCCGCGAGGACTGCCCGGCGATGGAGCGGACCTGGCGCCCGGTGAACCTGCTGTGCCGGCCCGTGGACCCCGTACCGGCGGACCCGGCGGCCGACCGGATCGAGCTGATCCGGACCCGCACCGACCCCATCCGCCCCGACCTGCTCGCGCTGTTCGACAAGGAAGAGCTGGTCAAGTACCTCGCCGAAGAGGAGCTGCACCCATGAGCACGTACGACGCGAGCTTCCGGATCTGGCGGGGCGACGCGGAAGGCGGGGCGCTCGGGGACTTCACCGTCGAGGTGCACGACGGCGAGGTGGTCCTGGACATCGTCCACCGGCTCCAGGCCACGCAGGCCCCGGACCTGGCGGTGCGCTGGAACTGCAAGGCGGGCAAGTGCGGCTCGTGCAGCGCGGAGGTCAACGGCCGGCCGCGGCTGATGTGCATGACGCGCATGTCCACCTTCGAGCGGGCCGAGACGATCACGATCACGCCGCTGCGCGCCTTCCCCGTCGTCCGGGACCTGGTCACGGACGTGTCCTTCAACTATCAGAAGGCACGGGAGGTGCCGGCCTTCGTGCCGCCGGAGGGGGTGGCCCCGGGCGCGTACCGGATGCAGCAGATCGACGTGGAGCGCTCGCAGGAGTTCCGCAAGTGCATCGAGTGCTTCCTGTGCCAGGACACCTGTCATGTGGTGCGTGACCACGAGGAGAACAAGCCGGCCTTCGCCGGTCCGCGCTTCCTGATGCGGGTGGCGGAGCTGGACATGCACCCCCTGGACGCGGCCTCGGAAGCGGGTCTGGACCGCAAGCGGGCCGCGCAGGAGGAGCACGGGCTCGGCTACTGCAACATCACCAAGTGCTGTACGGAGGTCTGCCCCGAGGGCATCAGGATCACCGACAACGCGCTGATCCCGCTGAAGGAGCGGGCGGTGGACCGCAAGTACGACCCGCTGGTGTGGCTGGGCAGCCGGATCGGCCGCCGGAAGGGCTGAGGAGCGGCGGCCGGGGTCCTCCGGCGGAGGGCCCCGGCTCCCGGTCGGGCCGGCGGCCGGACCGGCGTCAGGTCCGGCGGCGGGACCGGCGGCAGGTCCGCTCCGGGTGCGGGCGGGGGGAAGCACTCATACCCTCCCAAATGTGATGCCGCCGAGGAGCAGGACGCAGAGGCGCACCGCCGCCGTGATGTCCGTACGGGCCGGGCTCGCGCTCGCCGCGGCGCTGCTGGCCTTCGGCGGGACGGTCGTGGCCGGGACCCCGGCGGCGCGGGCCGAAGATCCCGTCGCCCTGTCGCAGCAGGGACAGATCACCGATCTCGTCGGTGCGCTGGGCGACCGGAAGTCCGCCGTCACCGCCGCCCTCGACGAGCTGTACGCCGACCGGAGGATCCAGCTCTTCGTGGTGTACGTGCAGGACTTCTCCGGGCGCTCCGCCCAGAGCTGGGCGGACGCCACCGCGCAGCGCAACGGCCTCGGGCAGGAGGACGTCCTGCTGGCCGTGGCCACCGGGGCCCGTCAGTACGCCTATTCGGCCGATGTCGATTCCGGCTTCACCGAGGGGCAGCTGGCGGAGGTGGCGCGGACCGCGATCGAGCCGCCCCTGCGGCAGAACGACTGGGCGGGCGCGGCGATCGGCGCGGCGAACGGCTACAACGCGGTCCTCGGCGGGCAGCCGGTGCCGGCGCCGACCATCACCCCGGGCCCGGCCGACCCCGGTGGCGGAAGCGGCGGGAGCGGCGCCGGGGACTATGTGCTGCCGGTGGTCGCGGTGGGCGCGGCCGGGGCGCTCGGCGTGTACGCGTACACCCGGCGCAGGCGCCGGGACGACGCGGCCGGCGGCCGGGGCACGACGACCGGGCCGGGCTGGCCCGAGGGGGCGCCGGACCGCCTGCCGCTGCCGGAGCTGGACGGCCGGGCGAAGTCCCTGCTGGTGGAGACCGACGACGCGGTCCGCACCAGCACCGAGGAACTCGGTTTCGCCACCGCGCAGTTCGGCGAGGAGGCGGCGGCCCCCTTCACCGCGGCGGTGGAATACGCCAAGGGCGAGCTGACGCACGCCTTCCGGCTGCGCCAGCAGCTCGACGACGCATATCCCGAGGACGACGCGACCCGGCGGCGGATGCTGGACGAGATCGTCGCCCGCTGTACGGAGGCGAGCCGGCGGCTGGACGCGCAGGCGGCGGACTTCGACCGGCTGCGGGACCTGGAGAAGAACGCCCCGCAGGCGCTGGCGGCCGTGGAGCAGCGCTACCTGGAGCTGACCGGGCGCACCACCACCGCCGAGGCGACCCTGACCGCGCTGACCCGGCGGTACGCGGATTCCGCATCCGCGCCGGTCGCCTCCGGCCCCGAACAGGCCAAGGAACGGCTGCTGTTCGCGGCGACCAACCTGGGGCTGGCCCATGCGGCCGTCGACGCCGGGGAGAACGGTACGGCGGCCGTGCACGTACGGTCCGCCGAGGGTGCGGTGGACCAGGCGGCGACCCTGATGGACGCGGTGGAGCGGCGGGCGCAGGAGCTGGCGGAGGCGGCCGGGAAGCTGCCGGGCGCGCTGACCGAGACGGAGACCGACCTCGCGGACGCCCACGGGCTGCTGACCGGTACGGCGGAGGGCACCTCCACGGCGGACCTGCGCGGGCGCATCGGCCGGGCGGAGGCCGTACTGGCCGATGTACGGCGGGAGGAGACGGCCGGCCGCTACGACCCGATCGACGCCCTGCGCCGGGTGGAGGAGGCCGACGCGGCCCTGGACGAGGCGCTGGCCGGGGCCCGGGAGCGGGAGTCGGGCCGGCAGCGGGCCGCGGCCCTGCTGGACCGGGCCATGCTGGCGGCGCGCAGTGAGATCGGTGCGGCGACGGACTACATCACCACGGCCCGGGGCGCCGTGGGCAGCCCAGCGCGTACGCGGCTTGCGGAGGCGGGCCGGCACCTGGAGCGGGCGGGGGCGCTGGCGGCGGGCGACCCGTCTGAGGCGCTGGCGGAGGCCCAGCAGGCCGACGCGCTCGCGCGGCAGGCACAGCAGCTGGCGGAGCAGGACGTACGGGGGTACCGGGACCCGTACGAGGGCCGGGGCGGCGGCCAGGGCGGCGCCGTGCTGGGCGGGATCATCCTCGGCGAGATCCTGCGGGGCGGCCGGGGCGGCGGCTTCGGCGGGGGCGGTGGGGGGTTCGGCGGTTTCGGCGGTTTCGGGGGCGGCGGTGGCAGCGGCCCGGGCTCCTTCGGGGGCGGCGGGACCCGGGGCCGCATGGGCGGTGGCGGCCGCTTCTGAACGCCCGCGGCGCGGGCCCCGTACCGGACAGAGTCCATCCCTGATCAGGAGAGAACCGTCATGAGCAAGCAGACCATCCTCGGCCGGGTCACCCAGCTCGCCAAGGCCAACATCAACGCGCTGCTGGACCAGGCGGAGGACCCGCAGAAGATGCTGGACCAGCTGATCCGGGACTACAGCAACAACATCTCGGAGGCGGAGCAGGCGGTCGCGACGACGATCGGCAATCTGCGGATGCTGGAGGCGGACCACAAGGAGGACGTGGACGCGGCCGCCGAGTGGGGTTCCAAGGCCCTGGCGGCGAGCCGGAAGGCGGACGAGCTGAGGGCGGCGGGGTCGGCGGCGGAGGCCGACCGGTTCGACAACCTGGCGAAGGTGGCGCTGGGCCGGCAGCTGCAGTCGGAGAGGGAGGCGCAGACGGCCGAGCCGACGATCGCCGCGCAGACGGCGGTCGTCGACAAGCTGAAGTCGGGCCTGGACGCGATGAGGAACAAGCTGACGGAGCTCCAGGCGAAGCGGGACGAGCTGGTGGCGCGGGCACGGACCGCCGAGGCGCAGAACACCATGCTGGACGCGGTGAAGAACATCGACGTCATGGACCCGACGAGCGATCTCCACCGCTTCGAGGAGAAGGTGCGGCGCGAGGAGGCGATGGCGCTCGGCAAGCAGGAGCTGGCCGCCTCCTCGCTGGACGCGCAGTTCGAGTCCCTGGAGGACCTCGGCAGGGCCTCGGAGATCGAGGCCCGCCTGGCCGCCCTCAAGCAGGGCCGGGCCGCCTGAGGGCTGTCCCGTCATCCCCGGTGGCCCTTGGCTCGGGCCGGGCCGCGGGGGTGGAGCCCCGCGGCCCGGCGCGGTCAGCCGTACATGTTGAGGAGCTGCTCCGCGGAGAGTTCCGTGACGGCCTCCTCCGCTCCGCCCGGCAGGGGCAGTTCGAACCACACGGTCTTGCCCCGGTGGGTGCGCCGGGTGCCCCACCCGGCGGAGAGCAGGCCCACCAGCTGCAGGCCCCGGCCGCCCTCGTCGGTGTCGCGGGCGCGCCGGCGCCGCGGCTGGACCAGGTTCGCGTCCCACACCTCGCACACGAGCGTCCGGTCCAGCAGCAGCCGGAGCCGGATCTCGCCCTCGCCGTAGCGCAGGGCGTTGGTGACGAGTTCGCTGACCAGGAGTTCGGTGGTGTCCAGCAGGCCTTCCAGGCCCCACGCCGGCAGCTTGGCCCGGGCCAGTTCCCGTGCCCGGCCCACCGAGCGGGCCTCGCGCGGCAGCTGCCAGTCGCCGACGGCGTCCACGGGCAGCCCCTGCACCCGGGCCATCAGCAGGGCGATGTCGTCCTCGCCGTGCCGGGTGTCCAGGGTGTTCAGCACGTGGTCGCAGACGTCCTCCAGCGGGCGGACGGGGTCCGCGAGCGCCGCGCGCAGGCCGCGCAGGCCCTCCTCCAGGGGATGGTCCCGGGATTCCACGAGCCCGTCGGTGTAGAGGGCGAGCAGGGCGCCCTCGGGGAGCTCGACCTCGACCTCCTCGAACGGTTCGCCGCCGACTCCGAGCGGCAGCCCGGGAGGCACCTCCAGCAGCAGGGCGGGCATCGGTTCCCGGTCCTCGCCGGGTCCGGCGTGGTTCGGCGACACCAGCACCGGGGGCATGTGGCCCGCGTTGGCGATGGTGCAGCGCCGCGTGACCGGGTCGTAGACCGCGTACACGCAGGTGGCGAGGTACACCTCCGAGCGGTCCGCGTCCCGTGAGTGCAGGGCGGCCCGGGAGGCCTGCTGGGAGCCGCCGGGGGCGCCGAGTCCGCGCGCGATCTCGTCGAGTGCGGTCAGTACCTCCGCCGGTTCGAGGTCCAGCAGGGCCAGGGTCCGTACGGCGGTGCGCAGTTCGCCCATGGCGACGGCGGCGCGCAGGCCGCGGCCCATGACGTCGCCGACGACCAGTGCGGTGCGGTGGCCGGGGAGTTCGATGACGTCGAACCAGTCGCCGCCGACCTCGGTCGCCGCGTTGCCGGGCAGGTACCGGCAGGCGATGTCCAGGCCGGCCGCCTCCGGATCGCCGGGGGGCAGCAGGCTGCGTTGCAGGATGAGGGCCCGTTCGTGCTCGCGCCGGTACAGCCGGGCGTTGTCGATGCAGACGGCGGCCCGGGCGGCCAGTTCCACGGCCACCGCCCGGTCCCGTTCGCCGAAGGGCTCGCTGCCCTTGGTACGGGAGAACTGCGCGAGGCCGACCACGGTGTCGTGGGCGACCATCGGCACCACCAGGGTGGACTGCACGAGGTCCTCCGGCCCGCCGCCCTCGATCAGCCTCGGCCGTGCCGTGCGCAGGGCGAGCGCGCCCGGTGAGGCCGCCGGGTAGCGGTGGATGTCGCCCACGGCGACCAGGGCGCCGGGGCCGGACAGCGGTGCGTCCGAGACGGCGGAGGCGAAGGCCACCCGGCGCAGCGCGGCGGAGGGGGTACGGGCCGGCCCCTGGCCGGGCAGGCTGGGGACCCCGGGGCCCTGGGGCCGTGCGGGGCGGTCGTCGTCGCCGAGGAGCAGCCCCTGGTAGAGGTCGACGGCGGCGAGGTCGCAGAAGCCGGGGACGGTGACGTCGAGGAGCTCCCGGGCGGTGGTCTCCAGGTCGAGGGAGTTCCCGATGCGGTGCCCGGCCTCGTTGAGCAGGGCGAGATTGCGCCGTACCCCGGCGGCTTCGCGGGCGGCGAGGTGGCGGCGGGTGACGTCGGTGCCGATGCCGGCGACGCCGATGGGGCGGCCGCTGCCGCCGTGCACGCGGTAGAGGTTGATGGACCAGTGGCGGTTCTCCCGGCTGCGCGGGGTGGATCCGGTGATGCGCAGGTCGGTGACCGCGTCGCCGGTGTCCAGCACCCGGCGCAGGGCGTCCGCCATCCGGTCGGCCTCGTGCGCGGGCAGGTAGTCGTGCACGGTGCGGCCGCGGTGCGTCTCGGCGGTGCCGCCGAAGACGGTGGCGAAGCGGCGGTTGGCCCGCTGCACGGTGAGGTCGGTGCCGAACAGCAGGAAGCCGAAGGGAGATTGGCCGAATATGGCTTGTGAGGCGGCAAGGTCGGATTCGATGCGGCGCAGCGCGCGTACGTCGACGACGACGCAGAGGGCGGCCCGTTGCGCGGTTTCGGTCTGGGTGGGCATGACATAGATCTCGGCCACGCCGTGCGCACCGTTCCCGCCCGGGATCCGGAAGGGGATCAGGCCGGTCCACTCCTTGCCGTCGAGGATCTCGGCGACCTTGCGGTGGGCGTCGGGCCGCAACTCGGGGGGCATGAAGGCGTCGACCGGGTCGCGCCCCACGGTCTGGGCGGCCGTCAGCCCGAAGAGCTCCTCGGCGCGCAGGCTCCATTGGTCGATGTACCCGTCGGGTCCGATCGAGAAGGATGCGACCTTTATGTAGTCATATATCGAGCCAGGCGGACTGCTGTGCCACAGGGCGTCGTGCCATGTCTCCCGAGGCACGTCGGCCTGATGTGCCTGCGCAGGTATTTCGCTCACGCGACCGTCCCCTCCAGCTCACCGCAACCGGACCGGCCATGACGGAAGTATTCAGCACCACGACCCCGGACGGCACGGCGTTCACGATCACAGCACGGTCTCGATGATTTCGAGCCATGTCGCGCGATCTCCCCCGGCCCCCTTCCGGCCACCGCCGGAAGGCGCCGCGGGGGGGTCTCCCGCCACCGCTCACCTTGTTACTCACCAGGAAGAGCCAACTCGAACCACACAGTCTTCCCTGTTTTCCCGTGACGCGTTCCCCATCGCTGGGAGGAGACGGCGACGAGGTGCAGGCCACGACCCCCCTCGTCCTCCGAGTCCGCCACCCTCTCACGGGGCGGATCCGGAAGCGGATCGGAGATCTCCACCAGCAGTGCGGGGCCTGCGGCGAGGGTGTCCGCGGTGCCGTCCGCGGCCGGATTCCGCCGTACGAGGCGGACGCCGATGGGGCCGGAGGCGTAGCGCAGGGAATTGGTCACGAGCTCGCTGACCAGCAGGACGGTGACGTCACCGACGGCTTCGAGACCCCAGTCGTGCAGGGTTCCGAGCACGGCGTGGCGAGCGGTGCGGACGGCGCCGGGCTCGGCGGGGAAGGCCCACTCGGCACACTCACCGTCTGTGTCGATCACGCCGATCACTTCCCGGGCCAACAGGGACCCCAGTCCGGTTCGTCGGGGACGAAAGGGGGACGAGATAGGGATTAATAGCGACATACCCGATATTCGGGGCGCCGTACCACTCGATCCCGAACCCACCGGCGCACTGTGGCGCAGACGGCCTAGAAGAGCGACGTCACACGCCCCCACGGGCGGCCGGCCGGCCGTGGGGCCCGTCCGCGCGCAGCCGGCGCCCGGCCTCGGCGACCGCGGGGCGGTCCTGGTCGAGCCAGTCCACCGACTCCAGCTCCTCCGGCCCCAGCCAGCGCAGTTCGTCGTGGTCCTCCAGCGGCGCCGGCACCCCGGAGACCAGCCGGGCCGTCCACACGTGCAGGACCAGCCCGGGCCTCAGCGGCCACTCCCCCGGGATCCGCTCCAGTGGCTCGGTCTCCACGCCGAGCTCCTCGCGCAGTTCGCGCACCAGCGCCTCGGGTACGGATTCGCCCGGCTCGGCCTTGCCCCCCGGCAGCTCCCAGCGTCCGGCGAGCTCCGGCGGCGCGCTGCGGCGGGCGGCCAGCAGGCGCCCCTCATGGCAAAGGGCTCCGCCCACGACCACTCGTTCATTCATGGGCGGAGCCTATGCCAGCGCCGCGAGGCGCCGCTGAGCTCAGTTCATCGTGGCGGTCTGGCCGATCCGCTCGACCCAGTAGAGCTGCTTGTGTCCTCGGTCGTCGAGACTGTCGGCGACCTTCTGGGCCTCGGCCCGGGTGGCGTACCGGCCCACCCGGTAGCGGTTGCCGTTGTCGTCCTGACGTATGACCAGCCACGGGAGCAGGGCACCGCTGTCGTTCATCGCGTTTCACCCTCCGCCGACGTATCTGCCCGGGAAACCGCATTGCGCATATGCCCGACCTTACGCCCGACCTTTACGGAGCGGATACGGTTTTTCACGAAGAGATACCTGGCAGGCGTACGCATCCGGCCACGCGTACGAGTGCGCCGCGCGCGCCGGTCCACAGTGGGCGCACGCGCAATGCAGGGGAGCGCGACCGCGCGCTCACTACTCCCTACGGGCAGGTATACCCGCAGGTAGCTTCGGGGGAACGGGCTGTCGGGCTGCTCCGGAGCCCGGGAGCACGGCGGTTCCGGCCGGCGCGGCAGCGCCCGCCGACGGCGGGCGCGACCGCCCGCCGCCCCGCGGAATGCGCCTTTCGGGGCAGCCGGGACGATCACCATCGCGCCGAAACCCGCCGTCGGGGAACACCTGGGGGTGTCCGGCGGATCAGGGTCGGACAGCCCGGGCGGCCCGGGCCCGGCCCTGATCCGCCGGACGCCCCCTAGCGCACCGGGAGGTGGTACGAGAGGCGGTAGCGGTCGGCCGGGACGACCACGTCGGCTGTTTCCACCGCACGGCCGGAGGCGTAGTAGGTGCGGCCGATCACCAGCACCACGTGCCCCGGGACCCCGCCGAGCAGGAGGATCTCCTCCGCCAGCCCGGGCCGCGCGCCGACCTCCTCCACCATGTTGTCGACGACGACGTCGATCGCGGCCATCCGGTCGACGACTCCTGAGCCGCCCAGCGGGCCCTCCTCGGGCAGCATCACCGGGGTGCGCCCGGTCACGGCGAGGGGCTCCCAGGAGGTCGAGAGCATCATCACCTCCCCCCCGTCGCGGAACACGTACCGCGTCCGCATCACCCGCTCGCCCGGCTCGATGCCGAGCCGCTTCGCGATCTCCGCGGGCGCGCCCGCCTGTTCGCTGCTCGACTCCCACGTCCCCCGCGCGCCGGAGTCGGCCTGCTCCTGCCGGAACGGCGTCGAGGCGCCGCCCGTGCGGTAGCCGGAGCGGGCCACCCGCCGCGGTACCGGCTGCTCGCGCACATACGTACCGGACCCGGACCGGCCCTCGACCAGCCCCTCCGCCATGAGGACCTTGCGCGCCTCCAGGGCCACGGTGTCGGAGACCCCGTACTCCTCGCGGATGCGGGCCTGGGACGGGAGCCGGGCGTGCGGGGGCAGAGAACCGTCGACGATCTGCCGTCGAAGATCCCCGGCCACGCGAAGATAGGCCGGCTGCTCACCGAAAGTCACTGGCCACTCCCATCAGGTTGACAGACAGCTACACCCTGGCAACCGACGGTTGAAGACCGCAAGCAAGGGCCAGAGTTTCACCCGAAGTGATGAAGCCAGGTCACTCAAACCCGTTACCGCGCGTTACCCCGGCGCCTTCGCCCCGCCCTCGCGCCGACCTCACACCGCCCCGGACGAGGGCTTCCCGCCGGCACCGTCCTCCGACTCCTCCGACTCCGCCTCCTCCGAGCTGCGCTGGTTGTCCTCCAGCCACTGCGGAATCTCCGTCGACAGCCCGTACGCGCCGCGCAGCGCCTTCTCCGTCTCCAGGGACATCGCGGCGACGGCCCGGTCCCACCACCGGTCGAACTCGCCCCCCGTCCGTGCCTGGGAGGCGCGCTGCCAGGCCGCGCGGGCCACCTCGATCTCCTTGAGCTGCGCCGGCAGGGCCGTCTCCAGCCCGGGCCGGGTCGCGTCCTGCTGCAGGACCTTCGCCTCCTCGCCCAGCGCCGCGTACATCTCGCGCGCCCACGTCTGGTGCTTCTGCAGCGCGTCCGCCGCGTCCTCCTCGGGCGGCCGGCTCATGACGAACTCGACGCCGTTGGCCGCCCGCAGGAAGGCCGCCTGCTCCGGCTTCAGCATCGCGGCGTCCCGGCGGAGGCTGCCGCGCCACTCCTCCTCCGTCGTGCCGATCACGCAGAGCAGCAGCCGGTCCCCCTGCAGCCAGGACTCGCGCGAGGGCGCGTAGTAGAACATCTCCGCGAACTCGGGCAGGGCCCAGGTGTCCATCGCGTACTCGTCCTGCGCCTTCCAGCAGGTGTCCTCCGACGCCCGGTCGGCCATCTCCGAATCGGGGTCGTCCACGGTGCCCGCCGTCTTCGCCGCGGTCACCTCGCCGTGGTGCACCTGCGCACAGTCGACCGCGTACATCAGGGGCCGCTCGTCGAACAGGTCGCCGCCGGGGACGTTGAAGCAGTCGCCCGCCTTCAGGTCGTCGAGGTCCCTGAGCTCGCCCTCGACCTCGGTGTACTCGGCCGGCGCCGGGAACCGGCTGCCGACCCCCTCCACGAAACGGCCGACCGCGAAGACCATCACGCCGGTCATGACGACGGACACCACGAGTCCCGTGATCGCCAGGACCCTGCCCCGGTCCCCCTTCTTGGCGATCTGCACGAGGGCCGCGATACCGAAGGCGACGCCGAGCGGCGGGAAGCACAGCAGGCCGGAGAGGAGCGAGGCGAGGGCGAAGCCGTTGAGCGCCGGCGGCTGCGGCCCCTGGTCGAGCGGTGGCGCCCATCCCCACCCCGGCTGCGGTGACGGCGGCGGCCAGGAGTGGCCCGGTCCGGGAGGAGGACTCGGCGGGATGCTCAAGGGGTCGGACTCCATCGCAGGTGGCAGTGGCATCGCGGGGCACCAGGAGGCACCACGGGGGGGCGCGAACGGATGCGCGAATAGTACGCAGCGGGGGCGACCGTCACTCGGTCGCCCCCGCTGTCATCTCATGGCCCGGTCATCGCCGGCGGCCCGTTCCTCAGAACTGGAGCGCCCACGAGTCGAGCTTCCCGGTGTCGCCGTTGGCGTTGTCGTGGACCCGGAGCTTCCACGTGCCGTTCGGTGCCGCCTCGGAGGAGGCGTTCACGGTGAAGGTCCTGACGATGTTGTCGGCACTGCCGCCGGAGCGGTTGTGCAGGTTGTAGACGCTGCCGTCGGGCGCGATCAGGTCGACCCTCAGGTCACCGATGTAGGTGTGCTTGATGTCGACCGGGACCTTCAGCGTCGTCGGGGCGTTGCCGACGACACCGCTGACGGCGATCGGGGACTCGACGGTCGCCTGGTCGCCGATCGCGTGGTCGGTGGTGTTCTCGAAGCGCTTGCCCGGCGGGACGGGGCCCAGGGCGGTGACGTGCAGCAGACGGTTCGGCGAACCGGTGCCGGGGTTCGTGACCAGATTCGGGGTGGAGGACCCGATCAGTGCCGTCGCCACCTGGGCCGGGGTGCTGGCCGGGTTCTGCGAGAGGTACACGGCGGCAGCGCCGGCGACGTGCGGCGTGGCCATCGAGGTGCCGTTGATGGTGTTCATCGCGTAGTCGCCCGTGCTCCACGCGGAGGTGATGGCGGAGCCAGGGGCGAAGATGTCCAGGGCGGGGCCGTAGTTGGAGTAGCTCGCCCGGGCGTCGGAGCTGGTGGTGGCACCGACGGTGATGGCCTCGGCGACGCGCGCCGGGGACTTGGTGGAGGCGTTCTGCGACTCGTTGCCCGCGGCCACGGCGTAGGTGATGCCGGAGGCTATGGAGTTGCGGACGGCCGTGTCGAGCGCGGTGTCCGCGCCGCCGCCGAGCGACATGTTGGCGACGGCCGGCTTGACGGCGTTGCGGGTCACCCAGTCGATGCCCGCGACGACCTGGGCGGTCGTGCCGGTGCCGGTGTTGTCGAGGACGCGGACGCCGACGATCTTGGCCTTCTTGGCCACGCCGTACGAGTCACCCGCGACGGTACCGGCGACGTGCGTGCCGTGGCCGTGACCGTCCTGGGCGGTGGTGTCGTTGTCGATGGCGTCGTAGCCGTAGGTGGCACGGCCGCCGAAGTCCTCGTGCGTGATGCGGACACCGGTGTCGATGACGTACGCGGTGACGCCCTCGCCCGCCTTGTCCGGGTAGGTGTAGCTCTGGTTCAGCGGCAGCGTCCGCTGGTCGACGCGGTCCAGGCCCCAGGACGGCGGGGACGGCTGGACGGCGCTGACGGTGAAGGTGCGGTTCTGCACGACCGACTGGACCGCCGGGTCGGCGGCGAGCTTCTCGGCCTGCGCCTGCGACAGCTCCACCGAGTAGCCGTTGAGAGCCGCGCTGTAGGTCCGGTCGATCTTCGCGCCGTACTTCTTCGCGACGAGCTTGCCGCTCACCGTGGTCGACCGGGGCGCGGTGTCCTTCAGGGTCACGATGTAGCTGTTGGGCACGGAACCGGGGGCCCCGGCGTTCTGGACCACGCCCCGCGCACCGCTGCCGGCGGCCGAGGCGGGCAGCGCGACGGCCGCGCCCAGCGCGAGGGCCACGACCGCGGTCGCGCTGATGCCGGTGATCTTCCGGCGCGTATGACGCATCACTGGCACGTGACGGTCCTCCTCCTAGGTGGTGCACTGCGGGGGGCGCAGCGGGGCCTCGTCGCACATGTGGCCATGCCCATGCGTACGGCCCGCCGGGCGGTCGCCCCCGAAAGGCCGACCCGCCCTCGGCGGGACCCTCAGGAGGACGGACGAACGCGTAACATCCGTGCCATACACCGGCCATGACCGAGCAAAGGCGCTCTGCACATGACGCACGCACCCCCCGGTTACGTCTGCTCCGAGGACGGTACACGCGCCGACGTCCGGACCGCTCCCTGGGGGTGCCCTCTGTGCGGCGGGCCCTGGGACCTCGATTTCACGCCGGACCCGGACGCGGAGCTCGACCCGTCCGCCGGACCGAATTCGCTGTGGCGGTACGGGCCGGTGCTGCCGCTGCCGGGGGCGTTCTCCCTCTCCCTGGCGGAGGGTCACACTCCGCTGATCCCGCTGGGGGAACGGATCCACGCCAAGCTCGACTTCCTGATGCCGACGCTGTCCTTCAAGGACCGGGGCGCCGTGATGCTCGTGGAACTCGCCCGGCGGCTGGCACCGCAGCGCGTCGTGGCGGACAGCAGCGGCAACGCGGGCACGTCGGTGGCGGCGTACTGCGCACGGGCCGGGCTCGACTGCGAAATCTTCGTACCGGAGGGGACATCGGATAAGAAAACCGAACAGATGCGGGCGCACGGGGCGGTCGTCCGCGTGATCCCGGGCGGCCGCGAGGCCGCGGCCCTGGCCGCCCGCAAGGAGGCGGACGCCCCCGGCGTCTTCTACGCCAGTCACGTCTTCAACCCGTACTTCCTGCACGGGACCAAGACCTACGTGTACGAGGTGTGGGAGGAGATGGGCCGACGGCTCCCCGAGGCGCTGGTGGTGCCGGTGGGCAACGGCACCCTGCTGCTCGGCGCCGCGCTGGCGACGCAGGAGCTGGCCCGACGCGGCGTCAGGCCGCCCGCCCTGATCGCGGTCCAGTCGGAAGCGGTGGCCCCGCTGGCGGAGGCGTTCGCGGCGGGCGCGGAGGATGCCGCGCCGGTGGACCAGCGGCCCACCCTGGCCGAGGGGATCGCGATCCCGGCGCCACCGCGCGCCCGCCAGATCCTGGCCGCGGTCCGCGCGTCCGGCGGCACCTTCGTGACGGTCCCGGACGCCCGGCTGCGCGAGGCCCAGCGGGACCTGGCCCGGCGCGGCCTGTTCGTGGAACCGACGGCCGCCGCCTGCTGGGCCGCGGTGGGGCCCTCCTCCATCACCGACCCCTTGCAGGGCCGCACAGCAGTGATCCCCCTCTGCGGCGCAGGCGCGAAAGCCGGCCTGGCCCCTTGACCCCACCCGTCATCCGTCCCCGCTCCCCCGACCCCCGTGCACACCCCAGCCCCACCGCACCCTCCAGCCCCGCCGCCCCCGCCGGCGTTTGAGGCGCGGGGTCCCCGGGGGCAACGCCCCCCGCAACGGCGCCGCACCCGCACCACACGACAGCACCCCCTTAGGGCAGACACAGAGGTCGGAAATCCGCGAGCCCGCACCCGTCGAGCTCTGGTCAACTGACCCCATGAGCACCCACGTCGGCCTCGCCGCCAAAGCCACCGCGTTCACCGCGCTGCACACCCCCACCGCTCCCCTCGCCCTCGCGAACGCCTGGGACGTCGCCAGTGCCCGCATCGTGGAGGCAACCGGCGCCCCCGCCGTCGCCACCACCAGCGCGGGCGTCGCCTGGTCCCTCGGCTCGCCGGACGGCGACGCGCTCGCCCGCGACCGCGCCCTCGACCTGATCGCCCGGGTGGCGGCCGCCGTGTCCGTCCCCGTCACCGCCGACATCGAGGGCGGCTTCGGCGCCGACCCGGACGCCGTCGGCGAGACCGTCACCGGCGTCATCGCCGCCGGTGCGGTCGGGATCAACATCGAGGACGGCACCCGCGACCCCGCCGAACAGACCGAACACCTGGCGGCCGCCCGCGCCGCGGCCGACGCCGCCGGGGTCCCGCTCTACATCAACGCCCGGGTCGACACCTACCTCAAGGGCCTCGGCGAGCCCGAGGCGCGCCTCGACGAGACCCTCGCCCGCGCCGCCGCCTACGTCCGGGCGGGCGCCACCGGCGTCTTCGTGCCCGGTGTCCTCGACCCGGCCGTCGTGGCCGAGCTGGCCAAGGGCATCGACGCCCCGCTCAACATCCTGCTCGGTCCCGACGCCCCGACCGTCGCCGCCCTCGGCGACCTCGGCGTCTGCCGCGTCAGCCTCGGCTCCTGGGTGGCCGAAGCCGCGTACGCCGTGGTCCGGCGCGCCGCCGAGGAGCTGATCGCCGACGGGACCTACGGCGCGCTCGCACACGCGCTCCCGTACGGCGAGCTGAACAACCTGCTCAAGGACTGAGACACCCAGATGCCTGCATGGGCCAACGACCATAGGATCCGGGCATGAGCACCTCAAAGCCGGACTCGCCCCCGCCCGCGACACCGGCCTCGGACCCGGCCCCTGGCTCGGACCCGATCCCGGGCTCGGACCCGATCCCGGTGGACGGCGGGCCCACGCCCACCGCGCCCGGCAGAATCACCGGCGCGGTGTGGACCGCGCTGGCCCTGGTCTACGTCGTGTGGGGTTCGACCTACCTCGGCATCCGGATCGTCGTCGAGACGATGCCGCCCTTCCTCTCCGCCGGGGCCCGCTTCATCACCGCCGGCCTGCTGCTCGCCGCCGTGGTCGCCTGGCGGCACGGTACGGCCGCGCTCCGGGCCACCCGGGCGCAGGTCGGCTCGGCGGTCCTGGTCGGCCTGCTGCTGGTCCTCGGCGGCAACGGCCTGGTCGTGCTCGCCGAGACCTCCGTACCGTCCGGCCTGGCCGCACTGCTGGTGGCGGCGGTACCCATGTGGGTGGTGGTGCTGCGCGCGGCCACCGGGGACCGGCCCCCGGGCCGCACCCTGGCCGGGGTGCTCGTCGGCCTCGCAGGTCTCGCGGTACTGACCAGCCCCGGACTGAGCGGCACCGTACGGCTGTCGGGGGTGCTGCTGGTGGTGGCCGCGTCGATGCTGTGGTCGCTGGGCTCCTTCTCGGCATCGAAGCTGTCCCTGCCCGGCAACCCGTTCACGGGCAGTGCCTACCAGATGCTCGCGGGCGGCGTCGCGGGCGTGATCGTCGGCCTGATGCGCGGCGAGCACCGCGGTCTGGACCCGACGGCCTTCTCCACCGCCTCCTGGCTGGCCCTGGGCTATCTGGTCCTCTTCGGCTCGCTCGTCGGCTTCACCGCGTACGTATGGCTCCTCCAGGCCGCACCGCTGTCGCTGGTGGCCACGTACGCGTACGTCAACCCCGTCGTCGCCGTCGCACTCGGCGCACTGATCCTCGACGAGGCCCTGACCTGGCCGATCGTGGTCGGCGGTGCCATCGTCGTGGCGGCGGTCGTCGTGATCGTCAGCACGGAACGGCGGAAGAAATAGCGGCGGCGCAGGAACAAGTGGCGGCGGCGCAGGCGCTCAGTCCCGCGCGGCCCGCTCGTACAAAGCCTTCGCACGCTCGTCGAACAGCGCGGCCGTGGAGTCCACATCGGTGTCCCCGCCGCTCAGCACCCCGATGAGGTGCCCGGCGGGATCCGCCCCGCCCCGGTCGGCGATCCAGGGGCTGCCGCTGGTGCCCGTCCAGAAGCCCGCGCAGCTCATGTAGAGCATGTCGGGGTCGTCATCGTCGTGGCGGGTCTGCGTCGTACAGGAAACGGGCCTGTTCTCCGGGTTGTGCTCGGACTCCGGGTAGCCGACGACGGTGACGTCCCGTTCGTAGCCGGAGGTCCATTCGGGCCGCGGCGCCTCGGCGCGGCCGCCGACGGCCTCCTGCACGCTGCGCCCGTCCTCGTCCGGCTCGACGGTGAGGAAGGCGAAGTCGGCCGTGTCCTCGCCCCACTTGGTCCAGCGGTCGTCGACGTGGATCGCCTTGACCTTCCACACCCCCAGGGGCTGGGTGCCGTCGCCCTCGCCGGAGAAGGCGGGGGCGAAGGAGAGCTCGCCGATGGCCAGGCCGTCGTGGGCCACCTCACCCGGCTGACCGTCCTCGCCGGCGGGGGCGACGCAGTGCGCGGCGGTGGCGACGACATTGCCCTTCGGGCTGTCGACGACGCTCGCGGTGCACCAGTGCTCGCCGCCCGCCATGAGCACGCCGACGGTGGGGAAGGGGAGCACCGGACGCTCGCCGGGGGCCTTCATGAAGGCCACGGCGCACACCGCCGCGATACCCGCGGCGGCGGCCGCCGATGTTCCCTTCACCACCGTGCTCATCGCACGCCGGGATCGGGTGTCGGTCCCTTCATCACCTTGCTGATCCACTCCAGGGAGCCCTCCCTCATGCCGCGCACATACGACTTTCCGTTGTGCTCACCATCCTGGATCACCTGGAGGGAAGTGTGCACGGGGCCCTTGCCGTACTCCTTCATGAACTTCTCGGCCTGCTCGCGGCCGGTCTCCTTGGTCCCGATCTGGAAGTTGATGTAGACCTCGGGACCGCCCGCGTCGATCAGCTTCGCGGCGAGCTTCTCGGGGTTGTTCGCGTCCATGGCCTGCGTGTTCCCGTTCCACAGCGGGGAGTCGGGGACGATGTCGGTCCCGCTCGCGATGGCCGCCTTGAACCGGTCGGGGTACTTCAGGAGCTGCTTGAAGCCGTTGAATCCGCCGGCCGACGAGCCCATGAAGGCCCACCCGTCGCGGGAGGTGAAGGTGCGGAAATTGGCCTTCGCGAAATCGGGGACGTCATCGGCCATCCAGGTGCCCATCTTGGGCTGGCCGGGGATGTCAGAGCCGTCGAAGTGGTGCTTCGTGTCCGCGTTGGTCACCGGCATGATCAGGATGAAGGGCAGGCTCTTGCCCGACTTGGCCCCGTCGGCGACGGCCTGCTGGAGACCGAGGCCGGGGCCCGTGCCCCAGTAGTTCGTGGGGTAGCCGCGGCCGCCGGGAAGGGAGATCAGGACCGGGAAGCCGCTCTTGGCGTACTTCGGGTCGTCGTACTCCTTCGGTACCCACACCCACACGTCACCCGTGAAGCCGGACTTCTTGCCGGTGAGGGTGGCCTTGCCGATCTGGGTGCCGTCGGGGAGCCGGCTGGTGCGGACGAACGAAGCCGCCGGCCCCGTCGGCATGAGCACCTCCGGCAGCGCCTCGGAGGCGGTGGCCGTCTTCTCCTGCACCTGGACCTTGCCGAAGGAGACCGGATCCCCTATGTCCGAGAAGAGGCCGAACTTGTACGCTGCTCCGCCCCCGGCGAGGGCGAGCGCCAGACCGCCGCTGATCAGAAGCAGGCGCCGGCGGGTGGGGCGGCGGCGTCCCGTGGTCATGGGGCTGCCATCGCCTTGCTGGTCATGCTGCACGCTTGTTGTCCCGTTCCTTCTCCGGCGCTCACCTCGGAGCGCGGGCCGGACCGCTCGGTCCCCCTTACACCCCTTACAGAGGTATGAACGACGGCCCGGGTTGCCTGAGACGGGGGTGACGTGGCGAGCACCACGCACCGGGGCGGGGGCGGGCGGAAGGCGGGGCGGGGGTGCGGGAGCGGTGGTGCGGCGGGGCAGCGGGGGATCGCGAAGCGGGGGTAGGGAAAAGCGGCGGCTGCGCGGGGCGGTGGTGTGAGGCGCGGGGACGGTTTCGGAGAGCGGCGGCGACGCGGGGCCTTGGCCAGTGACGCGTATGGGGGTTTTCCGTCAGTCCCATCGTCTCTCCGGTTTGGGCCGGTCCGTCAAGGGCGCTCCTTCGTCGCGTCGCTTCGCGATGTCGCTGCGCTCCACCCTTGACCGACCGTCCCGCCCCGGAAATCCGAAAGACTGCCGGGAAACCCCCAAAGGAACGGGCCGGGAGCAGAAAGACACAGGCGAGGCGGTGCGCCGCGCGGGCGAAGCCCGGAGCGCCCCAAATCGCTACGCGCTCCTGCCTGACGGCGACTGCGAGCCTCTTGGGCTGGTCATAAGCCGCCCACATTCGCTACGCGCTCCTGCCTGACGGCGTCCGCGAGTCCCTGTGGCTGGTCATAGGCCGCCATCGATCGCTACGCGCTTCTCAATCACGCGTCCGCAGACCGTCTGGGGCCGGTCATAGGCCGCAGAGGCCGGAATCGCCTCCCAGGGACGGCGCCTGGAGGCCGTCGCGGGGCGGAAAGGCGCCGGATGACGGCTGAGACGAACCCAATCCGGGCCTGGGAGGGTGGGCGCTTCAAAGAGGCGTCAATATGCCCTAATTACCCCCATCTGGGCGGGGGGATGGGATCTCAAGGAGGCCCTGACGGGGATTGAGTTCGGCTGAGCCGATGGATTGGCCTTTCGGGCCTCTCGTTCGCCCCGATCAACCCCAGACTGGGGCGGACGCCGCCTCGGAGGAGCGTGTGATGCTCGATGGCGGCCCATGACCGACCACAGAGACTCGCAGTCGCGCGATCGAGAAACGGGTAGCGAATGTGGGCGGCTTAGGACCAGCCCCAAGGGCCCGCAGACGCCGTCTCCGTGAAGCGCGTAGCGAATTTGGGCGGCCTATGACCAGCCACAGGGACTCGCAGACGCCTCCCGGCAGGAGCGCGTAGCGCATTTGGGCGGCCTATGACCGACCCAAGGGGCTCGCAGACGCCGCCCGACGGGAGCGCGTAGCGATCTGTGGCGGCTTATGTCCAGCCCAAGGGGCTCGCAGACGCCGTCGGGCAGGAGCGCGTAGCGATTGGGGGCGCACCGGGCTTCGCCCGCGCAGGGCACCGCCCCTTAGGTGTCTTGCTCCCCCCGGCCCGTCCTTTTGGGGGTTTCCCGGCAGTCTTTCGGATTTCCGGGGCGGGACGGTCGGTCAAGGGGGGCCGAAGGCCCTCGCGAAGCGACGCGACCGGAGGGAGCGCCCTTGAGGGACCGGCACGACACGGAGAGACGATGGGACTGACGGAAAACCCCCATACCGTCACTGGCCAAGGCCCCGCGTCGCCGCCGCTCTCCGAAACCGTCCCCGCGCCTCACACCACCGCCCCGCGCAGCCGCCGCTTTTCCCTACCCCCGCTTCGCGATCCCCCGCTGCCCCGCGCAGCCGCCGCTTCCCCCTGCCCGCCGCGCCTCACGCCACCGCCCCGCGCGAACCGCCGCTTCCCCTACACCCGCCGCGCCTTCCGGCCGCGCCCCGCGCAACCGCCGCGCCTCACGCCACCGCCCCGCGCGGGCACCGCACCGCTTCCCCGCGCCGCCCCGTCGGCTCGCGCCGGGCTCCGGCCGTGCCGCGGTCCTGAGGTGGGTGGGCAGCCACCGGCCCGCTGGGCGGGGCCGCGGAGGTGGGGGCCCGCCCGCGCGTGCCCCCGTACGTACCGCCCGGCTCAGCCCGCTTCCGGCTTCGGCGCCTTCAGGACCTTGCTGACCCATTCCAGGGAGCCTTCCTTCATGCCCCGGACGTAGTGCCAGCCGTTGTGCTCACCGTTCTGGATGTCGCGGATGGTGGTCTTGATCGGCCCCTTGCCGTACTGCTGCTGGAACTTCGTCATCCGCTCCTTCCCGGACTCCTTGGTGCCGATCTGGAAGTTGATGTAGACCTCGGGACCCTTGGTGTCGATCAGCTTCTGGGCGAGCTTCTCGGGGTTGTTCGCGTCCATCTCCGCCTGGTGGCCCTTCCACAGCGGGGAGTCGGGGACGATCTCGCCACCGCTGGCGATGACGGCCTTGAACTTGTCCGGGTGCTGGAGGACCGTCTTCATGCCGACGAACGCGCCCGAGGAGGAGCCCATGAAGGCCCAGCCGTCACGGGACTTGTACGTACGGAAGTTGGCCTTGGCGAAGGCCGGGACGTCCTCGGCGATCCAGGTTCCCATCTTGGCCTGGCCGGGGATGTCGGAGCCGTCGTAGTAGTACTTGGCGTCCGGGTTGAGCACCGGCATGATCACGATGTACGGGAGGCTGGTGCCCGCCTTGACGCCCTCGTTGATGGCCTTCTGCAGGCCGAGGCTGGTGTCGGCCCAGTAGTTGTTCGGGAAGCCGTTGCCGCCCGGGAGCGCGATGAGGACCGGGAAGCCGCTCTTGGCGTACTTCGGGTCGTCGTACTGCTTGGGGGCCCACACCCACACGTCGCCCTCGAAGCCCGACTTCGCGCCCGCGACGCGGGTCTTGGCGATGATCGTGCCGTCGTCGAGCTTGGCGGTCTGCTTGAAGTCCGACCTCGGACCGGTCGGCATGAGCACGTCCGGGTCGCCGGAGGGCTTGGCCTCGGCCGACGGCGAGCCCGCGTCCGACGTGCCCTCGGCCGGCGGCGGGTTCTTGCCGAAGGTCACGGCCTCGCCGTTGCCCGAGAACCAGTCGAGCTTCCAGGCGGCGAACCCACCGCCGCCGAGGAGCAGCGCGAGGGCGACCACGGCGCTGATCCATATTCGGCGCCGGGACCGCTTGGGCTGCGGGGGCTCGATGTCGTGCGGGTGCCCGGCCGGGGCGGGCGGGTAGCCGTACGGCGCCTCGTACGACTGGTGCTGCGGGTGCTGCTGGTGCTGCTGGTGCTCCGCGCGCTGAGGCTGCTGCGGGTGCTGGTACTGCTGGTGGCCGCCCTGCCCCTGGGGCGGGTGGTCCTGGTACGACTGCTGGTCATCAGGCCGCGGGCGCTGCGGGTACTGGTGCACGAACTTCGCTCCGAACGGTCTTGACTGCCCCCGAGGGCAGAACGGCTTGTCTCCCCTAAGTCCTGATGAGCAAACCACCCGCACAGTTCCAAATTCGAGCAAAAAACATACGGCGATGCGTGCACGGGCGCGACCTCACCGCTGGGCGTCGAGCACCTCCGCGCACCGCCCGAGCAGCTCGATGAGCAACTCCCGCTCCTCCTCGGTGAATGCGGCGGCGAGCGCCCGTTCCACGCGCACCGCGCCCGCGTCCGCGAGTTCCATGACCGCGCGCCCCTCGTCGGTGAGCCGGGTCTCCAGCACGTTGCGGTGCCACTCGTGCGGGGTCCGCTCGATGAGCCCGCGTTCGTGGAGGTTCTTCAGGACGGTGTTCATGGTCGGCGGCGTCACCCCGCACAGGCGGGCGAGCGCGGCGGCCGAGATGCCGGGCTTCTCGGCCAGCCAGAGCAGCGCGGCGTACTGCGGAACCGTTACGGCGGCCGGCTTGCAGGCCGCGTTCTTCGCCGCGAGAAGTGCCTGCTCGGCGCGCTTCACATGAGAGCCGATGCGCTCCTCGGGGGCCATGGAGGTCATGTCGGCATCCTATGACCCTTGCATACATTAGAGCTCTAACATAGATTCGCCTTCACTCAGTCAGTAGAGGACGTTCAGTGGGGGATGCGATGACGCGGCAGACGACGCAGGCGGAGACGAAGGCAGGGGCGACGACCACGCTGAAGAAGCAGAAGAAGCAGAAGAAGGCCACGCGGCCGTTGCTGGTCGCGGCCGTGGCCGGGGTGCTCGCCCTCGGGGCGGCGGGGCCGGCTCCGGCGGCGGCCCAGACCGCGGGCCCGTCGGGCGAGCCCCGGATATCCACCGCCTTCTCGCTGCCCGGCGCGAAGGTCTACCCGGAGGGCATCGCCGCGGATCCGCGCACGCACACGGTCTACGTCGGCTCGTACGCGGACGGCACGGTCTACCGGGCCCGGCCCGGCCGGTCCGAGGCCGAGGTGTTCCTGCCCGCCGGTACCGATGGCCGCCGCACGGCCAACGGCCTGCGGGTCGACGCCCGCGGCCGGCTGTGGGTCACGGACTCGACCAAGGGCGTGGCCGTCTACGACACCGTGACCGGGACCCGGCTGGCCCACTTCGAAGTGGCCTCGGGGACCTCCGCACGCTTCGTGAACGACCTGACCATCACCCCGGACGGCACCGCGTACCTGACGGACAGCATCCGCGGCGTGATCTACCGCGTGACCCCGCGGCAACTGGCCTCCGGCAGCGGTGTCCTGACCGAGGCCTTCGACCTCACTCCGGCCCTGCATCCCCGCCCGGCCGGGGGATTCAGCCTCAACGGCATCACCTCCGACCGCACGGGCCGCTATCTCCTCACCGTGGACATGCCGACCGGCGACCTCTACCGCGTGGACCTGCGTACGGGGGCCGTCCGCCGGGTCACCCTCACCGGCGGTGACATGAAGGCCGCCGACGGCCTCGACCTGGCCCCGGACGGGACCCTGCGCGTGGCGCACAACACCACCAACACGCTGACCCGCTGGCAGCTCGGCGCGGACGGCACCCGCGCCCGGCTGACCCGTACGATCACGGACCCGTCCCTGCAGATCCCCACGACCCTGGCACGCGTCCCGGGCCGCACCCTGGTGGTCCGCTCGCAGTTCGACAAGGGCGGCCCGATGCACCCCGGCGAGGGCACCCCGACCACCTTCACGGTGGCCTCGGTACGCGGCCTCTGACGGCCCGGGACCCTACCCGCGCCCCCGCCGTCAGGCCTGGACGGCGGCGGCGGCGTTCCTACGGGCCCGCATGTCGGCGACGGCGTACGGCAGCCCGGGCAGCAGCAGGAGCGGCGCCACCCACAACGGCGCCGTGAACACCGGAGCCTCACCCGCCAGCCGGGCGGTCAGGAGGGCTACGGGCAGGGCGACACAGAGGCCGATCGCCCAGCTCCGGAGCATGCCCAGGCTGCCCCGCCGCAGCTCCCAGACGACCGTGGCCACGCCGAGGACCGCCCAAAAGGCGATCTTGCCGGGGGTCACGGCCGTCTCGGTGGTCCACCGGCTCAGGCACACCACCAGCAGGAGGCAGCCGAGCATGAAGCTGCCCAGGCAGGCCATGCGCAGCACGCGGCGCGGGAGCGGCGCCCGCGCCCGGGCCCAGGCCGCGGCGAAGGTGCGTACGTCGTGGCCGACGACGTCCCGCCCGGTGCGGCCCGCGGCCTCCGCGTCCTCCAGGTGCGCGGAGAGCTCGTCGAGCATCTCCCGCAGGGACGCGTCGTCAATCCCGCGGTACTCCCAGTTGCTGCGGCAGGCGGCGAGTATCTGCGCGTTCGTCATGGCGTGGTCTCCCCCGTGGATGGCGTGGTGGCGGTGAGGATACGGCCGACGGACCCGGCGAAGGCGTGCCAGTCGGCGCGGCCGCGGCCGAGTTCGGCCTGGCCCGCTTCGGTCAGCCGGTAGTACTTGCGCGGGGCGCCGCCGGTCGGGGACGGGGCGCGGTACGAGGAGATGAGCCCCGCCCGCTCCATCCGGGCGAGCAGCGGATAGATGCTGCCGTCGCTGACGAGCTCCAGCCCGCCGGCGGCGAGCGCCTCGGCGAACTCGAAGCCGTACCTGGGCCGTTCGGCGATCAGGGACAGCAGGCAGAGGTCGAGCACTCCGCGCAGGAGCTGACTGCGCCGTTGATCACCGGTCGTCTGCGGCCCCGTTGTCATGCGGTACAAGATAGTGGCCGACTATCTTGTACCGCAAGACAACATGGGAGGAGACGGCAGACGGCCGGCCTACCTGGACGCGGCGACCCGGCGGGTGGCGGAACGCATGACCAGGGCCATCACCACTTCGAACACGCCGAGCAGCACGAGCCACAGTCCGAGCAGCCGGGTCAGGGCGACCGCGGAGTCCACCGGGAAGCAGAGCACGACGATTCCGGCGACGGTGCCGAGCGCGCCCAGGCCGAAAAGCAGACCTCGATGGAGGAGGAGGCGGTCGGCGATGGCGACGTAGGTCGTGAGCAGCCCTGTGATCAGCCAGAACACTCCGACGATCAGGGACAGCGCACCGATCGTCTGCATCGGATGGCGCAGCACGAGGACGCCGGCCAGGAAGGCCAGGATCGCGATCAGCACGCTCGCCAGCCTGCTGCCGCCGGCGTCGTTGCTGTGCGAGAAGGCCCCGACGAAGCGGAACCCACCCGCCACCAGGAGCTGCAGGCCGATGATCACGGCCAGGATGTGCAGCGTCTCGTCGGGCCAGACGAGCACGAGGATGCCCGGGATCAGGGTGGCGAGGGCGACGCCGAGCGCCCAGTGCCACGAACTCCCGAGCTGGTTGAGCGTGTCTTCGGGGTCATGCTGCGTGCGCTGCGGTGCCGCGTCGGGATGTACGGACATCACACCTCCCGGACTCACCTGGAGTACCTTTACGCCCATTTTATGCTGATACATCCAAACCCGCGGCCCTGGCCGGCGCCGCGGGTTCCCGGACTCAGGCCCTGGGCGACCGCCGTCTCACTTGAGGTACGCGATGACCGCGAGCACCCTCCGGTTGTCCGCATCCGACGGGGGCAGGTCGAGCTTGGCGAAGATGTTCGACGTGTGCTTGATGACCGCGCGTTCGGTGATCACCAGTTCCTGGGCGATCGCGGCGTTCGAGCGGCCCTCGGCCATCAGGCCGAGCACCTCGCGCTCGCGTGGGGTGAGGCGGGAGAGGGGGCCGTCGCGGTGGAACTCCTTGGCGAAGAGCTTGGCGACGACGTCGGGGTCCATGGCGGTGCCGCCGGACGCGACACGGCGGACCGCGTCCACGAAGCCGTCGGGGTCGAAGACCCGGTCCTTGAGCAGGTAGCCGATGCCCCCGCTGCCGTCGGCGAGGAGTTCGCGGGCGTAGAGCTGCTCCACGTACTGGGAGAGGACCAGGACCGGCAGGCCGGGGACCTGGCGCCGGGCCTCCAGGGCGGCCCGCAGTCCCTCGTCGGTGAACGTCGGCGGGAGCCGGACGTCGACGACGGCGACGTCCGGCTTGTGGTCGAGGAGGGCCTGGAGCAGTCCGGGCCCGTTGTCCACGGCGGCGACCACCTCGAAGTCGTACGACTCCAGCAGGCGGACCAGACCGTCCCGCAGCAGGAACAGGTCTTCGGCTAGGACAACGCGCACGGCAGCTCCATGGTGAGGGTGGTCGGTCCGCCCGGCTTGCTGTTGATCGCGAGGAGCCCGTCGAAGGCGGCCAGGCGGCGTTCGATGCCGCGCAGCCCGGTGCCGCGCGAGGGGTCCGCGCCGCCCTGGCCGTCGTCGACGACCTGGCTGCGCAGCGCGCCGCCCTCGTGCCAGATGTCGATGCTCACGGTCGTCGGCGAGGCGTGCTTGGCGGCGTTGGTGAGGGCTTCGGCGACCGCGAAGTACATCGCGGACTCGACGGGCGCCTCCAGCCGGCCGGTCAGGTCGGCGTTGACGGTGACGTCGAGCGGGCTGTCCAGGGCCAGGGCGCGCACCGCGTCCGCGAGGCCCCGGTCGGCGAGCACCGGCGGGTGGATGCCGCGGACGAGGTCGCGCAGCTCGGTCAGCGCGGCGGCGGAGGCCTTGCGGGTGTCGGCCAGGATGGCGCGTACGGCTTCCGGGTCCTTGGCGAGCAGCTGCTCGGCGACGCCGAGATTCATCCCGAGGGCCACCAGACGGGCCTGCGCGCCGTCGTGCAGGTCCCGCTCGATGCGGCGCAGTTCGGCCGCGGAGCTGTTGACGGCGTCGCTGCGGCTGTCGGTGAGGCGGCGGACGCGCTCGGCGGTGCGCGTCGGGGTGAGCAGCGTACGGGCCAGGGAGGCATGGGCGCGCAGCAGCGCGGGGCCGGCGGCGAGACCGGCGAGCAGGGTCACGAGGCCGAGGGCGGCGGCGTACCAGGCGGAGGTCAGGTCGCTGATCTCGACCCACAGGTAGTAGTTCTCGCCGGCGTCGGCGATGGGCCGGTAGATCGCCGGCATCAGCATGCCGCCGAGTCCGCCGACGACGAGGACGAGCGGCAACAGCGCGAGCACCACCCCCACCACCGGGTTGACCAGCATCCACGCGAGGTCCCGCCAGGTCGCCGGGTCGGTCAGCACCCAGTGCGTGCGCTGCCACTGTCCCTTGAGACCCGGCTCGGCGGCGGGCGCGGGAAGGTACGGCTCCTCGACCGCGCGGCCCGACCACCGTGCCGCGGTCCTGCGGGAGTTGTTCACCACGGCCCGTACGGCGACGGCGAGCGCCGGGACGAGCAGGACGCCCAGGCCGATGCCGATCAGGGAGACCGCCGTCACGAAGAGGCAGAACAGGACGAGTTCCCCGATCGCGAGGAAGAGAACGGGCAGCCCTCTGCCGAGGGAGCGGAAGCCGGTACGTACATCCAGGTTGTTCACGATCGTCCCATTCCCCTCTGCGCACGGCACGCTGCCGTGGTGATGTCCCTAGTCTTCTCGGCGTCGGCCCACCACGCACGGGACGTGTGTGCCGTGTGCGGTGGTGTACCCAGGTCCCCCCTCGGACGCCACCGAGGTGTCTGTTTCGGCGCTGTCGTGGCGACTTGACTGTATACATGACGATGCGACTGCGACTGCGGCTCCTGCTCCTTCCGCTGTGTGTCCTGCTGCTCCTGGCGGGTGGCACCAGCGCCGCCTGGGCGGGGCCGGCACACCGGACGGGGGCCCGCTCCGCGGCCGGGCCGTCCGAACCGGCCCTGCTTTCGGGGGCGGTCGACGCCCTCGTGCGCCGGCAGCTCACCGACTACCGCATCCCCGGCGCCTCCGTGGTGGTCGTCGAGAACGGCGAGCCGGTCCTCACCCAGGGGTACGGCGTCGCGGACGCCACCTCGGGGACACCGGTGGATCCCCGGCGCACCGGCTTCTTCATGGCCTCCGACGCCAAGCTGTTCACGGCGATCGCGGTCCTTCAGCAGGTCGAGCGGGGGCGTCTGGACCTGGGATCCGACGTCAACCGCTACCTCTCCGCCTTCAAGGTGAAGGACACGTATCCGGGGCACCCGGTGACCGTACGCGATCTCCTCACGCACACGGCGGGTTTCGACAACAACATCATCGGGCGGGCCGCCACCCGGCCCGAGGACGTGCGCCCGCTCGGCGAGAGCCTCGCCGACCACCAGCCGCGCCGGGTGCGCCCGCCGGGCGGGGTCGCGAGCTACGACAACTACGGTGTGGCGCTCGCCGGTCACCTCGTCGAGACGGTGACGGGCACCCCCTTCGCCGCGTACGTGGACCAGTCGATCCTGCGGCCCCTCGGCATGAACCGTACGAGCTTCGCGCAGCCGCACACCCCGGCGATCGAGGCGGACCTCGCCCGCGGTCACCGCCCGGACGGCGGGCACCAGCGCGTCCAGGACGGTCAGTACGGCGACTGGTCCCCGACCGGCGCCGGCGCCGTCACCACGGCGGCGGACATGGGGGAGCTGCTGCGCGCCCTGCTCGGCGGCGGTGGTCCGATCCTGACCGAACGCTCCGACTCCGCTCTGCTGGCACGGCAGTTCGGCAATGACGACCGGCTGCCCGGCCTCGGTTACATCCTCGAGGAGCGCGTCCGCGGCGGGCAGCGGATGCTGGTCAAGGACGGCGACCTGCCCGGCTTCCACGGCAATCTGGCACTGCTGCCCGAGCGGAACGCCGCGGTGTACGTCGTCTACAACGGCGACGGCGAGAACGGGCGCGCCACCTATGCGGGGCAGGAGCTGGCCGACCTCGTCGCCGACCACTTCGGTGGGCCCGCCGCCGTGCGGCGCTCCACGTCGCTCGCCGATGTCGGGCAGTACGAGGGCGACTACCGTTCCACGCGCACCAGTTCCTCGGAGCTGACCCGGGTCAGCGCGCTGACCGGTTCGGTGCGGGTGAGCGCGGGCGCAGGGGCGACGCTGACCACCACGGGGCTGTCGCGCGACCCGGACGTGAGCGAGCGTCACTGGGTGCAGCTGAGCCCGGGGCTCTTCCAGGAGGAGGGCGGCGAGGACCGGATCGCCTTCCGTGACGGTCGCCTCTCCGTCGCCTCCGAGGTCTCCGTCGCGTACGAGCGGCTGCCCTGGTACCTCTCCCCCACGCTGCACCAGCGGGTGCTGCTCGGCTCGCTCGCGTTCCTCGCCCTGACGGTACTCGCGCTGCCGGTGCTCGCCCTGCTGCGCCGCCGCTCGCCGGGTGCGCCGGCCGGGGCGCGCGCCGCCAAGCTGCTGCTGTGGACGTCCGGCGCGCTGATCACCGCGGCGACGGTCTGCTTCCTGCTGCTGTCCGCCGACCCCAATGCCCTCAACCGCACGATCATCGTGGGTGACTCGCCGCTCCTGACCGCGGTACCGGCCCTGACCGGCATCGCGCTCGCGACCACGGGCGCCATGGTCGTGTGCGCGTTCCTTTCCTGGCGGCGGCGCTGGTGGCACCTGTCCGGCCGGCTCCACTACTCGTGCAGCACGCTGGCCGCACTGATCTTCCTCGGGGTGTGCGCCTCGTACCGGCTGGTGGGTTAGACCGTCCCTGTCGGATCCTGCCGGGGCCGGCAGGATCCGAAGGAGTCGGCCCGGGGGGCGGCTGCCCCGCGGTATAGGGGTCACGATCGTTCCTCCGTCGGACGTGGGGCGGCCCGGGCAGGAGCTCCTGCCCGGGCCGCGTGGGCAAGGGGCCGGCGACTACCAGCGGGTCGTCTCGCCGAAGAAGTCCGCGATCTCCACGGCCTCGCCCGAGGCCCGCGCCGCGCGGAAGACGTGCAGGCCGACCGCCAGGTCGAGGACGCCCAGGCCGAACGGTGAGAAGATCACCGGCTTGTCGCCACCGATGGTCACCTCGCCCTTGACGAACTGGGCGAGCGTGCCGGTGACGAAGTGCCGGTCGCCGTACTTCTGCTCCGCGAGGTGCGGCGAGGTGTTGGCCTTCATGCAGTGCTCGACGTCGTCGAGGATGTTGTACGCGCCCTCGATCAGCTCCGGGCCGATGTCCCGCAGCGAGATGTTGAGGACGGTCTGACCGGGTGCGAAGGCCTGGGGGTCGAGGATGTACGGCTCGGCGGCGGTCGTCGCGAGGACCACCACGTCGGCGCCGGCGATGGCCGCGGCGAGGTCCTGCCACCGCGTACTGGACCAGCGCGTCGTGCTTGTCCTCGGAGAACGCGCCGGTCTCGTACGGGTCGCCGATGTTCTGCGGGAGGCCGGTGCCGTCCACGGCCGCGATCGCGGCGGCGACGGCCTTCTTGAACTCGGGCTCCCCGGCGGCCGGTCGGTCGCTGTGGACGAGGATCATCTCGGGCGCCGGGGTCTTGATGCCGGCGTCGACGAGGATGCGCGTGACGCGGCCCGACTCCCCCGTACCGTAGTCGGCCTCGGTCAGGCTCTTCTGTCTTGTCAGGCCTCCGAGGACTGTGAGCGCGATGACAGCGTAGAGCCATCCGAAGAGTGCGGTCTTGCGGTGCCGGGCGCACCAGGCTCCCAGTGAAGCCGCCAGTTTCGTTGCCTTGCCATTACCTCTCCCCACGTGGTCGACTCGCGGACCAATCTCGCGACGCGCAAGTCCCCGACCTGGAGCGCTGTTCATCGGCGCCGGCACCACGGGCACCCTGATGGGCTGCGCCCGCTATTTCAAGGAGCTGCCGCGGCCGGTGACGGTCGTCGCGGTCGACAGGGTCGGCTCCGTCACCTTCGGCGGACCGGAGGGTCCGCGCATGCTCCCCGGACTCGGCACGGGGGTACGGCCCGCGCTGCTCGACACCTCGTACGTCGACGACGTCGTGCACGTTCCCGAGGCGGACACCGTGCGCGCCTGCAGCACCCTGGCGCGCGGGGGATTCCTCTTCGGCGGCTCCACCGGGACGGTGGTGAGCGGTGCGCTGCGCCGGCTCGCCGAGCACCGTCCGAGCCAGAACGTCACGGCGGTCGCCATCGCCCCGGACCTGGGCGAGCGCTACATCGACACCGTCTACCAGCCGAGCTGGGTGCGTGACATGTACGGCATCGAATCGTCCGAACTTCCCACTGGAGCAGTGCAGTCATGATCCCCGCACCCCCCGCCCGGCAGAGCCCGGGTTCTTGATGTGGCGCCAGAGTCCCGCTCCGCCGAAGCCGGTCCGGGTGTGCCCGGTGTCAGCCGGACGAGGACGGCCTCCGGAGCCCCCGCGTGTCACGGCACCGGGGGCGGACTCTCCCGGGACGGCGGGGCCCCGGGGCCGCGCGCGTCGCCGCCCTCCTCGGCGAGCAGGCCCGAGCCGGCGAGCAAGTAGCCCAGCTGCGCACGGCTGTTGCTGCCGAACCGCTCCGCCACCTTGCGGATGTGGGACACGACCGTACGGCGGCTCAGACCGATCCGGCGGGCGATGCGCTCGTCGGTCTCACCCTCCACCATGGCCCGCAGGATCGTCCGCTGGAGGTCGTCGAGGAACGGGCGGTCCTCCTGGCGGGACGCCGACGGCTCCACCGGTTCGGCCCGCGCCCAGGAGCGTTCGAACATCGCCCTGAGGTACCGCACCAGGTCCGGGTGTTTGACGATCATCATCGCGTGCCCCCCGTCCTCACCGGCCGGGAGGAACGCCACGTCCCGGTCGCAGACGAGCAGCTGGTCGGGCGTCTCCGCCAGGGTGCGGACCTCTGCGCCGTGGCCGAGAAGCCGTTCGATGTGGGCCAGCGTCGGTTTGTGGCTCCGCGCCGAGTGCTGGTACAGCGTGCGCTGACGCACGCCCCGCTCCAGCAGCGGCAGGCTCAGCCCGAGACTCCGGTGCAGCAGCCGGACCGGCAGGCCGCCGCCCGGCTGGGAGACGAGCAGCTCCTCGGCGCAGGTCTTCACGGCGGCCTGGAGGGCGTGGTGAATGGCGCGTTCGCCGTAGATGACGGTGAGGGTCTCCTCGCCCCGGCTCCTGGCCTCGGAGTAGACCGCGTCGTAGGACGCCATGGCCGCACGGATGCGGGCCGCCTCGCGCCGCAGCCGGGACATCTCCTCCTCCACCGGCCGGAGGGCCGCCTCGGCGGCGACCGGCGGCGGAACCGCGTACGCCGGGCCGTCCTCCTGCCCCGACGTTATGAGCAGGTGAAGTTTTCGCAGGCAATCGGGTACGTCGTCAATGAAGTTGTCCTTTTCAACTACCGCTTGTCGGTACAGCTCCCTGGCCCAATCGCAGGGCGCCTGTGGATTGGCTCCTCCGCAATGGGGTGCTGTCTCGCATTTTTGATGCCGCTTCACAGATGTGAAATGTAACATCAGGCAACTGTCCTCCATGGCCTTGCACATGGCGGTCGGGTAAGGATGGAGAACGAGGATCGCCGTGCGGGGGGACGGGGTCGTCTTGCCATACCCTCGCCCGATCTGTGCACCGATTCACGTTCACATCGGCAGGGCAGGTGGCTCCATGCGCACATCTCTTTCCGGCCATACCTGGCGCCGTGTTGACGTACCGGTCGCCGGATCGCTCTGACAGCGGGAGTGCACCCGCGGGTGGCCGCCTCAACCCGCCGCCGGTCTTCGACAGATGGCACACCGGGGGAGCTTCCCCGGCGTGCGGCTCGTATGCGGTTCGCCGCTGGAACATGAACAACGGGGGAGCGAAGTGGGCGATATCGTCCGACTTCAGGTAGGAACAAACGTGGACATACCGGTATCGGTTTCCGTACAGCCGGGCATGTCCGTCATCTCACTGCTGGCAGACACCTTCGGGATGCCCCAGGGTGTGCCGGTGAACCTGCGCAGGTCGCTCAGGGCGGTGAGCCCGGGCTACCTGTCCGACGCGGCGGGAACCCTCACTTCGACGGGTTCCTTCCACATCCCGTCCCTGCTCTGGATGCGTGGGGACGCGGGCGGCGAAAGTATTCGCCACGAGACGCAACGAATTGCCGAAACGGCGCCGCAGGCGCTACTGGCCGACATCGGCCGAATGTACGACGGAAAGGTGCCACTTATATGGCGCAAAGTCATCGACAGTCCCTCCACATTCCTCCTCGCGTACGCCGCCATGGCCCGCGCGGTGTGGGAGCAGCTGTCCGGGACCTGGCATCGGAGTAAACCACTCCTCGAAAGGGAGATCGGGCGCATCGGTGTGGCATCCGTCACCGGAGCCATGGCATCCGTTCTGGCCGATCTCAGCCCCAGGATCTCCTTCGCGGACGGGAACCTCGTCCTCCCCGCCAATACGCCGGTGGCCGCGCCCGTCGCACTCCGGCGCCTGACGCTCACGCCCCTCGTCTCGGGCACCCGCGCCTGCGTCGCCCGTGTCGACGCGGACGGCCACGCCCACATCGGATACCCGCTGGCCGGCGCGGCCAGGCTGCTCCGGGGGACCGACGGCGAGGAGCGCACCCCGTCCGACCCGCTGGCCCTGACGCTCGGTGAACTGCGGGCCGTCATCCTGCGCAAGGGCACCCAGTCCGTGTCCATGGGGACGCTGGCCGACCTGCTGCACTGCACCGCCGGCACGGTGACGTACCACTGCCGGCAGCTGGAGCAGGCCGGGCTGCTCTGCCGCGAGCGGCAGGGGCGCGAGGTGCGGATCTGCCGCACCCTGCGCGGAGACGCACTGGTGGATGCCCTGTCATGACACCTCACCTTGCCACCCGCCTGGTCGTCCTCGTCTCCGGCGGCGGTACGAACCTGCAAGCCCTCCTCGACGCCGCGGCCCGCGACCCGAAGGAGTTCGGCGCGACCGTCGTCGCCGTCGGCGCCGACCGGCCCGGTGTCGCCGGCCTGGAGCGTGCCGAACGGGCCGGGGTGCCGACCTTCGTGTGCCAGGTGCGGGACCACGCTTCCCGGGAGGCGTGGGACGCCGCGCTCGCCGACCACGTCGCCGCGTACGAGCCCGATCTCGTCGTGTCGGCCGGCTTCATGAAGATCCTCGGAAAGGAGTTCCTGACCCGGTTCGGCGGCCGGGTCGTCAACACCCATCCCGCCCTGCTGCCGAGCTTCCCGGGCGCCCACGGAGTGCGCGACGCGCTCGCCTACGGCGTCAAGGTCACCGGCTGCACGGTCCACTTCGTGGACGAGGGCGTCGACACCGGCCCCGTCATCGCCCAGGGCGTGGTCGACGTCCGGGACGAGGACGACGAGGCCCTCCTGCACGAGCGGATCAAGGAAGTCGAACGCACACTGCTGGTCGACGTCGTCGGGCGCCTCGCCCGGCACGGACACCGCCTGGTAGGACGCAGGGTCCTCATTCCCTGAGCGGTGCCCGGGCTGTGACCGTCTCCCACCGTGGGAAACGGTCACAGCCCTCTTTCAGCTCACGAGACCCGGGAGGGTGGTTTCGTGGGCGGTGCGCAGGTCGCTCAGGGGGATGCTGAACTGGTTTTGGATGTCGACGGCGTGGCCGTCGGTGACACCGATGCGGGTGGCGGGCAGGCCGCGTGCGCCGCACATGTCGGTGAAGCGGAGTTCCTCGCTGCGCGGGACGGCGACGACGGCGCGGCCCGCGGACTCGGAGAAGAGGAAGGTGAAGGCGTCGAGGGTGTCGGGGACGATGAGGCGGGCGCCGGTGTTGCCGCGCAGGCAGGACTCGGTGATGGCCTGGATCAGTCCGCCGTCGGACAGGTCGTGTGCGGCGTCGATCATGCCGTCGCGGGAGGCGGAGATGAGGATGTCTCCGAGGAGCTTTTCGCGGTCGAGGTCCACGGCCGGCGGCATGCCGCCCAGGTGCTGGTGGATGACCTGGGACCAGGCCGAGCCGCCGAACTCCTCGCGCGTGTCGCCGAGGAGGTAGAGGAGCCGGCCCGGTTCGGTGAAGGCGATCGGGGTGCGGCGGTTGACGTCGTCGATCACGCCGAGGACGGCCACGACCGGGGTCGGGTGGATCGCGACGTCGCCGGTCTGGTTGTAGAGCGAGACGTTGCCGCCGGTGACGGGTGTGCCGAGCTGGAGGCAGCCGTCCGCGAGACCGCGGGTGGCCTCGGCGAACTGCCACATGACGCCCGGGTCCTCGGGGGAGCCGAAGTTCAGGCAGTCGGAGATCGCCAGGGGCTTGGCGCCGGTCGCGGCGACGTTGCGGTACGCCTCGGCCAGGGCCAGCTGCGCGCCCGTGTACGGGTCGAGCTTGGCGTAGCGGCCGTTGCCGTCGGTCGCCATGGCCACGCCGAGGTTGGACTCCTCGTCGATGCGGACCATGCCCGCGTCCTCGGGCTGGGCCAGAACGGTGTTGCCCTGCACGAACCGGTCGTACTGGTCGGTGACCCAGGACTTCGACGCCTGGTTCGGCGAGGCGACCAGGGCCAGGACCTGCGCGCGCAGCTCCTCACCGGTCTGCGGTCGGGGCAGTTTGCCGGCGTCGTCGGCCTGGAGGGCGTCCTGCCAGTCGGGGCGGGCGTAGGGACGGTGGTAGACCGGGCCCTCGTGGGCGACGGTGCCCGGGGGCACGTCCACGATCTGCTCGCCGTGCCAGAAGATCTCCAGGCGCTCGCCGTCGGTCACCTCACCGATGACGGTGGCGATGACGTCCCACTTCTCGCAGATCTCCATGAAGCGGTCGACGTGCTGCGGCTCGACGATCGCGCACATCCGCTCCTGCGACTCGCTCATGAGGATCTCCTCGGGCGAGAGCGTCGCGTCGCGCAGCGGGACGGTGTCGAGCTCGACGCGCATGCCGCCGGAGCCGGCCGAGGCCAGCTCGGAGGTGGCGCAGGACAGGCCGGCGCCGCCGAGGTCCTGGATGCCCGCGACCAGCTTCTCCTTGAAGATCTCCAGGGTGCACTCGATGAGGAGCTTCTCCTGGAAGGGGTCACCGACCTGGACGGCGGGGCGCTTCTTGGGCTTGCCCGTGCCATCGGCACTGTCAGACGCAGCGTCGAACGTCTCCGAGGCCAGCACGGACACCCCGCCGATGCCGTCCCCGCCGGTGCGGGCGCCGTAGAGGATGACCTTGTTGCCGGGGCCGGAGGCCTGGGCGAGGTGGATGTCCTCGTGCTTCATCACGCCGATGCAGCCGGCGTTGACCAGCGGGTTGCCCTGGTAGCAGGCGTCGAAGACGACCTCGCCGCCGATGTTGGGCAGGCCCAGGCAGTTGCCGTAGCCGCCGATGCCCGCCACCACGCCCGGCAGGACGCGCTTGGTGTCGGGGTGGTCGGCCGCGCCGAAGCGCAGCGGGTCCACCACCGCGACCGGGCGGGCACCCATCGCCAGGATGTCGCGGACGATGCCGCCGATGCCGGTGGCCGCGCCCTGGTAGGGCTCGATGTAGGAGGGGTGGTTGTGCGACTCCACCTTGAAGGTGACCGCGTAGCCCTGGCCCACGTCCACCACGCCCGCGTTCTCACCGATGCCGACGAGCAGGGCATCGTTCTGCGGGGCCTTCTCGCCGAACTGCTTCAGGTGGACCTTGCTGCTCTTGTACGAGCAGTGCTCGGACCACATGACCGAGTACATGGCGAGCTCGGCGCCGGTCGGGCGGCGGCCGAGGATCTCCCGGATCCGGGCGTACTCGTCCTCCTTGAGGCCGAGCTCCTTCCAGGGCTGGGAGGCGTCCGGCGTCTCACTCGCGTGCTTGACGGTATCGAGAGTCATCAGGCGTTGACCAGCTTCTTGAGAATCGACGTGAAGAAACCCAGGCCGTCCGTCTTCCCCGTACCGACCAGCGGCTCGACCGCGTGCTCGGGGTGCGGCATCAGACCGACGACATTGCCCTCGGCGTTGGTGATGCCCGCGATGTCCCGCAGCGAGCCGTTGGGGTTGACGTCCAGGTAGCGAAACGCCACCCGGCCCTCCGCCTCCAGCTCATCCAGCGTGCGCTCGTCGGCGACGTACCGGCCGTCCATGTTCTTGAGCGGGACCTCGATCTCCTGCCCCCGCGCATAGTCCGAGGTCCAGGCGGTCTGCGCGTTCTCCACCCGCAGCTTCTGATCGCGGCAGACGAAGTGCAGATGGTTGTTACGCAGCATCGCCCCCGGCAGCAGATGCGACTCGGTCAGCACCTGGAAACCGTTGCAGATCCCCAGAACCGGCATCCCGGCCCGTGCCTGCGCGATGACCGTCTCCATCACCGGCGAGAAGCGGGAGATCGCGCCGGCCCGCAGATAGTCCCCGTAGGAGAAGCCACCCGGCAGCACGACAGCGTCGACCTGCTGCAGACCCTTGTCCCGGTGCCACAGCGACACCGGCTCCCCGCCCGCCAGCCGGACCGCACGCAGAGCGTCCCGGTCGTCCAGCGTCCCCGGAAAGGTCACGACCCCGATCCGAGCGGTCACGACTCGACCCTCACGACGAAGTCCTCGATGACGGTGTTGGCGAGGAACGTCTCGGCCATCTCATGGATACGGGCAAGGGCGGCGTAATCCACCGGCCCCTCCACGTCCAGCTCGAAACGCTTCCCCTGACGGACATCCGCGATCCCCTCGAACCCCAGGCGGGGCAGTGCGCGCTGCACCGCCTGCCCCTGCGGGTCGAGGATCTCCGGCTTGAGCGTGACGTCGACTACGACGCGTGCCACTGGCACTCCTAACGCGAGAGTCTTCAGAAGGTTCAATCGGAAGAGGAAAAGTGACGCAATTCACTCTTCATCGAAGCCTGGAGGTAGCCATTAGGCGGAGGCCGGCGCCGGGAAGTCAAGCTTCTGCCGGGCGTTCGCCCCTCGCTTCAAAGTCCTTGAAAGTCACTGGAGTCGGGCCGGAGCCGTGCGGCACGCTTCATGCATCCGACGTCGCACGGTGTGCGTGGCGTAGGTCATGAAATCAACGGGGGAATTGACGCACATGGCAGAACCACAGAACGATTCACGTCCGGTCGCAGTGATCGGAGCAGGGCCTTCCGGCCTGGCTTCACTGAAGAGCCTCACCGATCTCGGCATCTCCTGCGTGGCCTACGAGTCCCACTCCGGTGTCGGCGGCATCTGGGACATCGGCAACGCGCGAAGCTCGGTGTACCAGAACACGCACACCATCACGTCCCGGGAGGTGACCGGGTACGCGGACCTCCCGATGGACCGGGCGCTCCCGGCGTACCCACGCCACGATCAGGTGCTCGGGTACCTCCGCCAGTACGCGGAGCGGTTCGACCTGCTGAAGCTGATCCGGTTCAACTCCGACGTCACCGGCGTCGAGCGGCTCACCGACGGCTGGCGGGTCACCACCGGCGACGGCGAGCAGCACGAGCACAGCGCGCTGATCATCGCCAACGGGCACAACTGGCACCCCTATCTCCCCGCCTTCTCCGGTAAGTTCGACGGGGAGCTCCTGCACAGCCGCGACTACACCAACGCGGCGGCGCTCACCGGCAAGCGCGTGCTGGTCGTCGGCGCCGGCAACTCCGGTTGCGACATCGCCGTCGAGGCCGCCGGGGTCGCGGACCACGTCGCCATCAGCATGCGTCGCGGCTACCACTTCTTCCCCAAGTTCATCTTCGGGAAGCCGGCGGACCAGGTCTCCGAGTCGAGCCAGCACCTGCGCCTGCCGCCCCCGGTGGCGCGCGCGGTGTACCGCACCATGCTCAAGCTGAGCATCGGGCGCCCGGAGCAGTTCGGGCTGCCGAAGCCCGACCACGAGCCGCTGGAATCGCCGCCGATCGTCAACTCGCTGCTGCCGTACTACTGCGCGCACGGCCGGGTGAAGGTCCGCAAGGCGCCCGTGCGTTTCGACGGGAAGTTCGTCGAATTCTCCGACGGGACCTCGGAGGAATACGACACCGTCATTCTCGCCACCGGTTTCCGGATTCACATTCCGTTCGTCGGCGAGGAACACCTCGACTGGGTCAAGGAGCGTCCGGACTTCTACCTCCTGGCCTTCTCGCCGCGCTACGACGACCTGTTCATCGCCGGTATGACCGACGGTACGGGAGGTCATTTCCCCACCGTGGAACTCCAGTCGCGCGTGATCGCCGGATATCTGGCGGCACGGAGGCGGGACCCCGAGGCGGCCCGCCGGTTCGACGACCTGAAGCGCAGCCGGAGCGTGGACATCACCGGCGGCATCAATTTCCTCGACTCCCGGCGCAACCTCACCCAGTTCGAACTCACCACGTATCTGCGCATCCTGCGCGACCACCTGGCGGTGCTGGGGGGCCAGGACACCACGTACGCACGGCGGCCCTCGCTGCTTCAGCAGGCGGCCGAGCTCCTCCAGGGAGGTCGCAAGTGAACACCGTCGGTGCGGCGCTGCTGAGCGACGTGCAGAAGGAGGTCCTCGACGAGGTCCTCGTGGGCGTCCCCTACAACAGCGCCTCCCAGTTCCACGAGTACTTCGGCACCAAGGCTGCCCCGCCGCGTTTCGGCCTGTCCTGCGCCTGGCAGTCCTTCACGGCCGGTCGCATGGTCATGGAGCGCTCCGGCATCACCGCCGAGTACCTGATCGACGGCCGCCATGTGGCCGCCGTCTACCGCACGCCGGACGGCCTGGTCATCCTCGACCCCTACCTGCTGCACGGCGAACCGTTGCGGCTCGACCGGGGCGCGGCCGTCGACGGCAGCGTACGGACGACGGTCGACGCCTATCCCTTCCGTGTGAAGGCGGACGGCACCCCCGCGCCGAGCCGGGTGCGGGCCACATGGAACCTGGCCGACGACTCCATCCGCCTCGACTACCTGCGGTACAGCCCGAGCCGCGGCCACAACACGGCCTCCCGGTCCTTCCTGCTGCGTCCCGAGTCCCGGCTCGGCACGGTGCCGCCGGCGGCCGACTTCGTACGGCGGCTGCTGGTCCACCCCGAGCAGCACAGCGTCTCCGTCCGGGTCCTGCACCCGGTCACCCGCGGGATGGCCGAGCTGATCCTCCCGCTGGCGGGACGCCCCGCAGGCCTCGCCGAGGACAGCCGCCTGATGCTGACCAAGGACAACCAGGGTGCCGTCGCCACCCACGGCGACGCCCGCTTCCAGCGCGATCTGGAGGTCGTCGCGGACGCCGTCGCGGCCTCCACCGACGATGTGGTCGCCTTCCTGCTGGAGGCGGCGGCCATCCACCGCGCCGCCGCCCCCGCCGGGCTCGACCTGGCCCCGTACTCCCTGGAGGACGAGTGACCGCCCTCGAAGCTCCGGGCGCGCCCCCGCTGACCCGCTCCTACTTCCTCGCGGGCACCATGCAGGGCGCCCGCACCGGATCGGACCTCGTCGACCAGACCTACCGCGAACGGCTGACCGAGGCCCTGCTGGCCCGCCGGCCCGGAGCCGTCGTCAACGACCCGGGCGTGGTGATGGCCGAGTGGCTGGCCGCCCACCCCGGCGCCCGCCCCGCACACGCGGCGCTCGCGGACCGCGCGGTGCTGCACCACGACCGGCTCGCTCCCGAACTGCGCCAGCTGACCGAGCTGTTCCACCACCTCACCGAGCTGGCCGCCGCCAGCGACGTGTGCGTGGCGTGGCTGCCGGGCCACGAGGCCAGCATGGGCACCGCGGCCGAGATGCTGTCGGCCCACCGCGCCGGGCGCACGGTCGTCTCGATCACCGACATGCGCCAGAACCTGGCGGTGCTCTCCTGCTCAACGGTCATCCTGCCGGATCTGGACGCCTTCACCGACTGGCTCGACGCGGGCGGGGACACGTCGTGAACGGCGACCGTATGGACGCGGACAAGCCCAGGGAAGCCTGCGGTGTCGCGGGCGTCTGGGGCCCCGCGGGCCACCACGCCGCCGTGGTGCGGGAGATGCTCGTCGCGCTCCAGCACCGCGGGCAGGAGAGCGCGGGCATCGCCGTCGGCACCGGGGACGCCCTGGTCGCCCGGCACGGCGCCGGGACCGTCTCCGAGGCCCTGCCGGACCTCGAGGGGCTGCCCCTCGGCCCGGTGGCGGTCGGCCACGTCCGGTACGCCACCCACGGCACGCGCGACGCGCTGGCCGGGGCGCAGCCGGTCGTGCTCGACCGGCCGCCGCTGGCCCTCGCCCACAACGGCACGCTCGTCGACCCGCACACCGCGCCGGGGGCGGACGCCGTCGACCTGGGCGAGTGGTTCACCGACAGCGAGCTGCTGACCCGTCTGCTGCTGGCCGCCCGCGCGCAGAAGGGCCTCGACACCGTGGCCGCGCTCCACGCGGTGCTCCCCGGGCTGAAGGGCGCCTACGCCCTGGTGGTGTCCGACGGGCACCGGCTGTACGGGGTCCGCGACCCGCACGGCTTCCGGCCGCTCGCGGTGGGCCGGCGGGGCGACACCTGGCTGCTGGCCTCGGAGACCGCCGCGATCACCGCCGTCGGCGGCGACGTGGTGCGGGAACTGGAGCCCGGCGAGGTGCTGTCGATCGGCCCGCAGGGCACGGCGAGCAGCCGGCTCGAGGTGCCCGACGCCAAGACCGCCGCCTGCCTCTTCGAGTACGTGTACTTCGCCCGCGCCGACTCCCACCTGTCCGGGCGCAGCGTCTACCAGGCGCGCTTCCGGGCCGGCCAGGCGCTCGCGGACCACGCCCCGGTGGACGGCTCGCCGCGGCCGGTGGTCGTAGCCACCCCGGAGACCGCGCGCGTCGCGGCCGACGGGTACGCCGAGCGCGCCGGACTGACCGTCGTCCAGGGGCTGTTACGGCCCGGCCAGGGCGGGCGCAGCTTCATCGCCCGCGACCAGGAGGCCCGCCACCACGCCGTACGGCGCAAGCTCAGTCCCGTCCCGGCGGCGGTCGCCGGCCGCCGGGTGGTCCTGGTGGACGACTCGCTGGTCCGCGGCACCACCATGCGCACCGTGGCGCGGATGCTCCGCGACGCCGGGGCGCTGGAGGTCCACCTGCGCGTCGCCTCACCGCCGTACCGCTGGCCCTGCTTCTACGGCATCGACACCGGGCGCCCCGAGGAACTGCTCGCCGCCCGGCTGTCGATGACGGAGCTGGCCGGGCAACTGGACTGCGACAGCGTGGCGTTCCTGTCGCTGGACCGGTTGCTCGAAGCCGCCGGGGGCGACCGCTCCGGCTACTGCACCGCCTGCCTGACCGGCCGCTACCCGACCGCCACCCCCGCCGGGGCCTTCCCCGCGCCGGCCTGCGCCACCGGGCCGGTGGCCGCCGCGCCGGGCGCCGGCACCACCACCGCCCTTGCGTCCCAAGGCACCGCCGAATGAGGAGAACCCCAGCAGTGAACACGCCCACCGAGGCGACCGCCACCCGCGCGCCGGCCGAGGCGCACACCGGCCGGGATGCCCGCACCATCGTCGAAGCCCTCATCGCCCGCGCCCAGGGCCCGGACGCCGACCGCGCCCTGGTCACCGCCCTGGACGCGGCCGGCGAGGTGATCGAGACCCTGACCCCCGTCGAACTCGACCGGCACGCCCGCGCACTCGCCGCCGCACTGCGCCGGACCGGCCGCCCCGGCGACCGGGTGATCGTCCCCGCCCTGCCGGGGCTGGACTTCCACATCGGCTTCCTGGGCTGCCTGTACGCCGGCATGATCGCCGTACCGGTGCCCGCCTTCCGCGCCGCGGCCAGGACCGGCACCACCTCCCGCGCCGAGCGGCTCTCCGCGATCTGCGGCGACTGCACGCCGTGCGCGGTGCTCGTCTCCACCCAGCAGGACGCCCAGGACGCCGGCGACGATCTGGCGCCCGGCGTGGAGTGGGTCGCCGTGCGCCGCCCGGAGGGCGAGCCGGGCGACACCTCCGCCCTGCCCGACCCGCTGGCGCTCGACCCGGCGGCCACCGCGCTCCTCCAGTACACCTCCGGATCCACCGGCGACCCGCGCGGTGTCGTCGTCGGCCACGGCAACCTGGTGGCGAACCAGGCCGCCATGCGCGACCGCTGCGAGGTGGAGCCCACCACCACCATCGTCAGCTGGCTGCCGTTCTTCCACGACATGGGCCTGTGCACGGCGGTCGTCCTGCCGCTGGTGTCCGGTGCCACCACCGTCACCATGGAACCGGCCACCTTCGTGCGCGACCCCCGGGTGTGGCTGCGCGCCATCTCCGCCGAGGACGACGTCTTCACCGCCGCGCCCGACTTCGCGTACGACATCTGCGTCAACCGGATACCGGCGCAGGAGCGTGCCACGATCGATCTGTCGACGTGGCGGGTCGCCGTCAACGGCTCCGAGCCCGTGCGCGCCGCCACCCAGCGCCGGTTCGCCGAGGCGTTCCGGCCGAGCTTCTTCCGCGAGGAGGTCTTCTCGCCCGGCTTCGGCCTCGCCGAGTGCACTCTCGCGGTGAGCCTGACGCCCTCGCTGGTGCCGACCGTCGTGGGCCTCTACGACCGCGAGGCGCTGGCCGAGGGCAAGGCGGTGGTGACCACCGTCGCGGACGAGGGCATCGAGCTCGTCGGCTGCGGGACGGTGGTGGACGACGTGCGCGTCGCCATCGTGGACCCGCAGACGCACCGGCCGCTGGCCGACCGGGTCGTCGGCGAGATCTGGGTGGACTCCCCGGGCAACTGCGGCGGCTACTGGCGCCGCGAGGAGGAGTCGGCGGGTATCTTCGCCGCCCGCCTCGCCGGTACGGACGGTGACGAGTCCGGGCGGACCTACGTCCGTACCGGCGACCTCGGGTTCCTCGACGGCGGCGAGCTGTTCATCACCGGCCGGATCAAGGACGTGCTGATCATCGGCGGCGAGAACTACTTCCCGCAGGACGCCGAGGCCGTCGCGCTGGACGCGCACCCCGCCTTCGCCCAGCAGCGGGCCGCCGCCTGGCCGTTGAGCGAGGACGACAAGGGCGTGGCGGTGGTCGTGGAGACCATCGAGCGCGACCCGGAGGTTTTGGCCGTCGCCGTACGGGCGGCCGGCATCGCTGTGGCGAAGGTCCTGCCCACCGCGGTCAGCGTCTACGCCGTACCACGCAACAAGGTGCCCCGCACCACCAGTGGCAAGATCCGCCGGCGGGCCTGCGCCGAGCAGGTGACGTCCGGCCGCCTCCAGCCCCTGGCCCAGTGGTCCAGCCGGCGCACGGGCGGTGCCGCGTGAGCGCCGTACGGAGCACCGAGCGGGAGGCCTTCACCCGGGAGGCCGTGACGGAACGGCTGAAGCAACTGCTCGCCGAGCTGCTGGAGATGGAGCCCTCGGATCTCGACGACGAGGTGCCGCTGAGCGCCTTCGGCATCGACTCCATGACCAGCTCCGTCCTCGTCTCCGGCGTGGAGAAGTGGTGCGGCGCACAGTTGGAGAGCGCCGGCGCCCTGGGCAGCCTGACCCTGACCGAAGTGGCAGACGAGGTCGTGGCCCTGCTGCGACCGCTTCCCGAAAGGAATTGACACCATGGCACTCGACGCATTCGGGTTCCTCTTCACCGGACGCGGGCTCGACCCGGAGCGCGACCGCACGGTGATCGAGCGGGACGGGTTCCGTGCCGTGATCGTCGGTATGGCCGACCCGGCACAGGGGCCCGAGGTCGCGGCCGCGCTGGTGGACGAGGGCATTCAGCTCATCGAGCTGTGCGGTGGCTTCGGACCGGTGTGGACGGCCAAGGTCATCGAGGCCACCAAGTCCCGGATCCCGGTCGGTTCGGTCGGGTACGGACCGGAGTCCATCGACGGCATGGCCGCGCTCTTCCCGCCGCAGACCGGCTGAGCCCGGCCGCACACCCGCCCCGGGGCGGCGCCCACGCGCCGCGCCCCCACCCCGGGGCCGGGCACCGGCGGCGGCGCGGGGGGACCCGCCCACGCTCCCCCCGCGCCGCCCGGCCGCACCGGAGCCGCCGCACCCGAGCCGCCACGCCCGGCGCCGCCCGACCACCCGGGCCGCCCCTCCACCCGGGCCGCCGTGCTCGTCCGCACCCGAGCCGCCGCGCCCGTCCGCACCCCACCGCACCCGAGCCGCCACCCGGCGCCGCCCGACCACCTGGGCCGCCGTGCTCGGCCCACCCGGCCTCCAGCCGGGCCGCCCGCTCCGGCCGCCCGCCCGGTCCGCCCTGCTCCCCGTACCGCCAGGACGCCCCGGGCCCCGGGGCCCGATCTCCTGCCGGACCTCCTCCACGCGACCTTCCCCCGGGCCCCGGAGGAGGCCCGGCAGGCCCTTCGCCGTGTCCGCCGCCCCGCGCAACGACGAGATGGATCACCATGAACCGCGCCGAATTCCACGAACTGCGCGTGCTGGCAGCCAGCCGTCCCGCGCTGCCCCTGCTGCTGCACGCCGGCCGATTGGCCCGCCCCCTGAAGCGCATCCCGCGCATCGGCTGGGTGACCGCCGACGCGGCGACGGCGCGGTCCGTCCTCACCGACCCCGAGCACTTCACCGTCCTGGACCGCGGCGGCGTCGGCCGGCTGTGGGCCCAGCTCCTCGGCGACTGGGTCGACGACCTCTTCGAAGGCGAAGGCCACCGTGCCCTGCGCACCGCCACCCGCGACCTGTTCGGCGAGACGACCGCCCGCGCCCTGGTGGACCGCGTCATCGGAGCCAGGCTGGCCGAGACCCGCATCCGGCTCGCCTCCGGCCGCCCCGTCGACGTCGCCGCCCTGGGCCGTACGCTCGTCGGCCGCATCGTCACCGAGCTGCTGCGGGTCCCCGTGGCCGGCACCGACGACGCCGCGTACGAGAAGGTCTTCGCCACCGCCCGCGAACTCGCCGCCATCTCCCTGGAGGCCGCCGGCGGTGCCGAACTCACCGACGAGACCGTCGCCCGGGGCCGCCGCGTCGTCGCCCGCCTCACCGGACACGTCGAGGACGAGTGGCGCACAGGCTCCACCGAGCACCTCGTCGGCCGCTGCCGCGAAGCCGGCCTGGACGCCCACCAGACCGCTGGGATGGCCGCCCTCGTCGGGGTCGCCGCGACCGAAACGGCGGCCAGCGCCATCACCCGCACCGTCGCCCTGCTGCACGACACCGGCGATCAGCACCGCCTGCTCGCCTCACCCGAACTCGTCCCCGACGCGGTCCGCGAAGGACTGCGCGTGACGGCCCCCGCTCCCGTCATCGGCAGAACCGTACGCGGTGACGTCCGCCTCGCCGGCCGCACGCTCCGGGCCGGAGAACGCATCACCCTGCTCAACTACACCGCCAACAGCCTCACCGGAGGCTTCCGGCTCGGCCGGCCACCGGAGCCGGCCAACCGGGAGCTGTGGTTCGGCGCCGGACGGCACCGCTGCCTCGGCTCCGCGATCGCCCAGGCGGAGATCGGCCGGACGCTGGAGACCCTCGCCGGCGTCGGCCGTCCCTGGCGGATCGTCGAGCGACGCTACAGCCGCCGCGTGGTCATCCCCACGTACGAGCGGCTCACCGTGACACTCGTCTGACGGGAGACCAGTCCATGCCCGCATCCCACGCCCGGCTCGCCGGAGTCGCCGTACACCTGCCGGAGACCCTGCGCACGGTGGCCGACACCGAGAGCCTCGTCGCCGCCGCCTCCACCGGCTTCCGCCCGCCGCCCGGCCTCGTCACCCGGCTGACCGGCGTACGGCAGACCCATGTCATGCCCGACGACTGGCAGGCGTCCGACGTCGCCGCCGCCGCCGCGCGCAAGCTGCTCGCCGACACCGGCACCGACCCCGGCGACATCGACCTGCTCCTGTTCGCCGCGGCCAGCCAGGACATGATCGAGCCCGCCACCTCGCACATGACCGCCGACCGTCTCGGCCTGCGCTGCCCCGCCTTCGACGTCAAGAACGCCTGCAACAGTGTGCTCAACGCGCTGGAGACCGCGCACGCGCTCATCGCCCAGGGCCGCTACCGCCGCATCCTCATCGCCTGCGGCGAGTCCCCCTCCCGGGCGGTGCGCTGGTCGGTGCCCGACCTGCGCACCTACCTCACCTCGATACCGGGCTACACCCTGTCCGACGCGGGCGCCGCCCTGCTCGTCGAGGCGTCCGCCGAACCGGGCGTCATCGGCTGCGGGTTCGCCGCCGACTCCGCCTCCTGGAGCGTCGGCACCCTGCCCTCCGGGGGCTCCGCCCACCCGCGCGGCGAGGAGCACACCTACTTCCGCCTCGACGGCGTGGGCCTGCGCCGCGCCTTCGAACGGCTCGGCTCCCAGGTTCTCGACGACACCCTGGAGCGGCTCGGTCTCGGCTGGCACGACATGGCCGCCATCTGCGTCCACCAGGTGTCCGAGCCGTACCTCGAACAGCTCGCCGACCGGTTCGGCCTGCCCCTCGACAAGATCCCCGTCACCATCACCGAACACGGCAACGCCGCCTCCGCGAGCCTGCCCCTCCAGCTGCTGCGGGCGCGCGAGAGCGGCCGGGCCGCCCCCGGCGACCTGGTCGCCCTGGTGGGTCTCGCCGGCGGCATCAGCATGGGAATGAGCGTGATCCGGCTGTGAATCTCTGGGTGGTGGTCCCCGCGTACAACGAGGCCCACGGCATCACGGCGACGCTCCGCGCGCTCGCCTCCCAGACCGACGGGGACTTCTCCCTCGTCGTCGTGGACAACAACTCCACGGACGGCACCGCCGATGTCGTCCGGTCCTTCCCGTTCCCCGGCGACGTGCACGTCGTCCACGAGACCCGCAAGGGCACCGGCGCCGCGGCCGACACCGGCATGCGGTACGCCATCGCCCACGGTGCCACGCACCTCGCCCGCACCGACGCCGACTGCCTTCCGGCGCCCGACTGGACCGCCCGCATCCGCGTCGCCTTCGGCACCGGACTGCAACTGATCGCAGGGCGGTTGAGGCCCCGCACCGACGAGTCGCCGCTCCCCCCGCTGCGCCGCACCGCGCTCGTCGCCGCCACCGAGGTCGCCGCCCTGTTCGGCCGGTTCCGGCCCGGGAACCGGGGCGCCGGCTACCTCGGCCCGTACATCATGGCCCCCGGCTGCAACATGGCGATCACCGCCCGGTTGTACGTCCGCGCCGGAGGCTTCCCCCGCACCGCCATCGAGGAGGTCCACGAGGACCGGGCCCTGGTCAACGCGGTACGGCTGCTGACGACGGCGTACGGCCTGCGCAGGGACGTACGGGTCAGGGGCTCCGCCCGCCGGGTGCGCGAATGGGGCCTGCGCCGGACCCTGGGCTGGTACGCGGACCACCGCTACCGCCCCGAGGTGGTGGACATCCGATGACCACGCTCGCCACCGTCCCCGACGCCGGCTGGCAGCGGTGGGAGCACCGGGTGCAGACCTCCGCCCACCCGGTCGCCTACCGCCTGCTCCGCTCCATCGCGGCCCGCGGCCCGGTGGTACGCGTCCCGCGCGTCGGCGTCGTCGTCAGCGACGCGGCCCTCGCACGCGACGTCCTCTGCGACACCACGCACTTCACCAAGACCGGGCCCGGCTCCCCGTCCGACCTGTGGACCCCGGTCCTCGGGCCCGCCGTGCTGCTCAACATGGAGGGACCCGACCACACCGCGCTGCGCCGCCGCCTCTCGGGCCTCTTCACCCCCGGGTACGTCACCGGGCTCTGCGACCGGGTGCTGGCCCAGCCGCTCGCCGGCCTCACCCGGCGGCTCGCGGCGGGCGAGGAGGCCGACCTCGTCGCCGTCGCCAAGTCCTGCGCGGGCGCCGCCATCTGCGAGATCACCGGCATGCCGGCCGAGCCGGAGCGGTTCGCCGCCGCCCACGCGGACGCCTCGGAGGTCACCAAGGCGGTACGGCTGTGGCGGCACTCCCTGCCCCCGCGGCAGATCCGGCACGCCCGCGAGGTGCTGGGGCGCCTCACCGCCTCCGCCGTGGACGCCTACCGGCGCGGGGGCGACGACACCCTGCCCGGCCGGCTGCGCGGCCTCGGCCTCACCGAGGAGGAAGCGCGCGGCGCGGTCGGCGCGTTCCTGCTCACCGGCACCGAGACCCTGGTGTCCTTCATCCCCCGGCTCATCGCGATCTGCCACGACACCGGCCTCCTCGACCGGCTCCGCGACGGCACGGCCGACACCGCCGCCGTGATCGAGGAGGCCCTCCGGGTCACCGTCCCCTCGCCCGTGATGCTCCGCAGCGTCGCCCGGGCCACCGAGGTCGGCGGAGTGCCCGTGGCCCCCGGCGACCGGGTCGTCGTCGCGACCCTGCTGTGCGCCGCCGCGTACGGCGGGTTCGACCCCGGCCGGCCCCACCCGCCGGAGCTGCGCCGGCTGTGGTTCGGCGCCGGACCCCACTTCTGCATCGGCATGCCGCTGGCCATGGCGCAGATCCGCGCGGTACTGGACGCGGTCCTCGCCGCCGGGCCGGTCGTGGTCGCCGGCCGCCGCACCGCCCGCCGGGTGCTGATCCCCGGATACGCCCGGCTCACCCTGACCCGACGGAGCGCGCCGTGACCGACACCCCGCACACCACCGGACCCGGCACCACCGATGTGCTCACCGCGCTGATGGACACTGCCCGCCGGCGCGGCGACGCCCCGGCGCTCACCGGCCCCGGCGGGCCCACGCTCAGCCACCGTCAACTCGCCGACGCCGTGCTGGCCACCGCGCACGGGCTGCGCGAGGCGGGCATGGCACCCGGGGAGCGAGTGCTGTTCTCCGTACGCCCCGGTCCCGATGGCGTCGTCCTCGCCCTGGGCATCATCGCGGCGGGCGCCACCGTCGTCTTCATCGACCCGGGCGCCGGTCCCGAACTGTTCGCCGCCCGCAAGGAGCTGGCCGCCCCCCGCTGGGCCGCCGCCGAGTCACTGCTGTACGCCGCCGCCCGCTACGGCCGCCCGCTGGCCCGCCGCCGGGGACTGCTGCTGCCGGACTACCACCGGCTCGGCCTGCGCCACATCCACGCCGGCCGCAGACTGCCCGGCGTGCCCGCCGGAGCGCTCTCCGCGCGGCGGCTCGCCGCCGGACCGGCCGGGGCCTTCCGGCCGCGACCCGCGCCCGGCCAGGAGGCGCTGGTCGTCTTCACCTCGGGCACCACCAGCGCCCCCAAGGCCGTGGTGCACACCCGCGGTTCCCTCGGCGCCGGCCTGGCCGGCTGCGGACACGCCCTGCGGATGGGCGACGGCGACACCGTGCACACCGACCAGCTGATGCTGGGCATCCCCGCCCTCATCACCGGCGCCCACTGGACCATGCCCCCGTACGGCTTCGCGCCCGCCGCCGACCCCGTGCGGTACGCCGCCGGGCTGCACGGCGCCACCCACACCTTCTGCGTACCGGCCGACCTGCCCACCGTCCTCGACGCCGTCGAGCGGGGCGAGGCGACCGTGCCCACGACCCTCCGGTACCTGGTCCTCGGCGGCGCCCCGGTCCTTCCCGGGCTGCTCCGCCGCGCCGCCCGCACCCTGCCGGGCGTCACCGTCCTCGCCGTGTACGGGATGACCGAGATCCTGCCCGTCGCCGTCGCCACCGGTGCGGACAAGCTCGCTTACGACGGCCCCGGTGACCTGCTCGGCACCCCGCTGCCCTCGGTGACCGTCCGCACCGCCCCGGACGGCGAACTGCTGGTGTCCGGACCCAACCTGTGCCGCGGCTACCTCGGCCGTCCCCCCATGGAACAGCACGCCACCGGCGACCTCGCCCGGCTGGAGGACGGGCGACTGGTCCTGCACGGCCGCAAGAAGGACATGCTCATCCGGGGCCGCACCAACATCTACCCCGGCCTGTACGAACCCGCCATCACCGCCCTGCCCGGGGTGGCCGAGGCGGTCATCGTCGGTGTCCCCGACGACTACGGCGACGAACGCGTCGTCCTCGTCCTCGTCCCCGAACGGCCGGGCACCGCACCGGAGTCGCTCGCCGACCGGGTCCGCAGCCGGCTCCCCGCGCTGCTCGACGCCGCCGTGCTCCCCGACGACGTGGTGGTCCTGGACCGCGTCCCCGTCGCCGGCCGCTCCCGCAAACCGGACCGCGACGCGCTCCGCGACCGGCTGCGCCGCGGCGCCGCCCGGGGGACGGAGCCGGTGCGATGAGGATCGCCGTCACCGGCGCACGCGGCTTCGTAGGCGGCGCGGTCTGCCGCGCGGCGGCCGAGCGCGGCTGGACCGTCCACGCCCTCACCCGCGCCGACTGGGACCTCACCACCGGCCGGTGGGCCGACGCCCCCCGGGTCGACGCGGTGGTGCACGCGGCGGCTGCCGTGAGCGACTGGGGCGCCCCCGGCCCGGTGTGGAGGGCCAACCTCGCCGGCACCCGGCACGTCGCCGCATCCTTCCCCGGCACCCGGCTGGTCCACATCTCCACCGCAAGCGTGTACGACCCCTTCCGTCCGACCGTCCACGCCGACGAGTCCGAGGCCCCCGTCCGCCGCTACCTCACCCCGTACGCCGCGTCCAAAGCCGCCGCCGAACGCGCCCTCGACGGGCGCCCCGACACCGTGGTGCTGCGCCCGCACGCCGTGTACGGCCCGGGCGACCGGACCCTGCTGCCCCGGGTGCTCGGCGCCGTGCGCGGCGGCTCCCTGTTCCTGCCCGGCGACGGCACGGCCGCGCAGTCCCTCACGCACATCGGCAACCTCACCGCCGCCGCGCTGCGTGCCTGCGACCCCGCCGCCCCGCCCGGCACCTACAACGTCGCGGACGCCGAGCCGGTACCCGTGGGAGAGGCGCTGCGCGAGCTGCTGGCCGCGCGCGGCATCCGGGTACGCCTGCGATGCCTGCCCGCCCGGGCCGCGGACGCCGCCGCCGTGGCAGCCGAGACCGCGTGGCGGCTCGCCCGGCGGCCCAGCCCGCCGCGGCTCACCCGCTACGCGATCAGCCATCTCGCGGTGGAACGCACCCTCGCCCTGGGCGCCGCGCGCCGGGACCTCGGCTTCGACCCGGCGCCCACCTCCTTCGACGGCGCCGGCGCGTGGTGACCCGCCGTCCCGCACTCCCCCGAAAGGCATGACCGTGACCTCTGACACCGGTGCGAGCTACGCGGCCGCGGGCGTCGACATCGAAGCGGGAGACCGCGCCGTCGAGCTGATGAAGGAGTGGGTGAAGAAGACGCAGCGCCCCGAGGTCCTCGGCGGCCTCGGCGGTTTCGCCGGCCTCTTCGACGCCTCCGCCCTCAAGCGGTACGAGCGCCCGCTGCTGGCCTCGGCCACCGACGGGGTCGGCACCAAGGTGGACATCGCCCGCCAGCTGGGCGTGTACGACACCATCGGCCACGACCTGGTCGCGATGGTCATGGACGACATCGTCGTCTGCGGCGCCGAACCGCTCTTCATGACCGACTACATCTGCGTCGGCAAGGTGCACCCCGAGCGTGTCGCCGCGATCGTCAAGGGCATCGCCGAGGGCTGTGTCCTCGCCGGCTGCGCCCTGGTGGGCGGCGAGACCGCCGAGCACCCCGGTCTGCTGGGCCCGGACGACTTCGACGTCGCCGGTGCGGGCACGGGCGTCGTCGAGTACGACCGCCTGCTCGGCGCCGATCGCATCCGTACGGGGGACTCGGTGATCGCGATGGCGGCCTCCGGTCTTCACTCCAACGGGTACTCGCTGGTGCGGCACGTGCTGCTGGAGCGGGCGGGGATGCGTCTGGAGCAGCGGGTGGAGGAGCTCGGCCGGACCCTCGGCGAGGAGCTGCTGGAGCCCACCAAGATCTACTCGCTGGACTGCATGGCCCTCACCCGGACGGCCGAGGTGCACGCGTACTCGCACATCACCGGCGGCGGCCTCGCGGCCAACCTGGCCCGGGTGATCCCGGACCACCTGCACGCCACCGTCGACCGTGCGACCTGGACGCCCGGCGCGATCTTCGACCTGGTCGGCAAGGCCGGGCAGGTGGAGCAGCTGGAGCTGGAGAAGACCCTGAACATGGGCGTCGGCATGATGGCCGTGGTCCCGCAGGAGTCGGTGGACGTGGCCCTGACCGCGCTGGCCGACCGGGGCGTGGACGCCTGGGTGGCGGGCGAGATCCTGGACCGCGGCGACCACACCACCGGAGCGTCCCTCACCGGCGCCCACCCGGCCTGACGCGAACCGCCGCCGGGAAATGCCCCGCAACCTCCGTCAGTTGCCCGGTAGGGACTGATGGCGGGAGTTCTGATGTCGACGATGACGTACGGCTCCGCCTGCTCACGGTGCGCCTTCTCTGTGAGGGCGTTGGCTTGGGCAACTGAGAGCCGCCACGGAGATGACCACCGGGGCGACCTGGACCGATGAGTCACTCATGGCCGGATGCTGGGCGCGTGGCCGGTCATGGCGCGGCAAGTTGCCGAAAGCCACCGGACCGGTTTCATTGGCTCTCCGGGTTGGGCTGCGGCCCGCTACCGTGAAGCCATGACCGCACTGCCCGACTGGATGCGCCCGCCGCGCGCGGAAGGCTGGTTCGCGGAGGACCTCGACCGCCTCCCCGAGGCACCCCGCCACACCGAGCTGATCGACGGAGCCCTCGTCTTCATGATGTCGCCACAGAGGTGGTGGCACGGCCACCTCGTCACTATGCTCACGGTCGCCCTCATGGAACAGGTGCCCGCCGACACCAGAGTCGGCCGCGAGATGACCATCAAACTCGACCCGCGCAACCGTCCCGAACCGGACCTGCTGGTGACGACGGCCGACTTCGACGGTGACCGCACCTGGTTCGCGCCAGAGGACGTCCAGCTTGTCATCGAAGTCGTCTCCCCCGAGTCCGCCCATCGCGATCGCACAGTAAAGCTCCGCAAGTACGCGGAGGCCGGCATCCCGCACTACTGGTGCATCGAGGACGAGGACGGAGCACCCGTCGTCCACGTCTACGAGCTCGACGAACCCACCGGCGCCTACGCGCCCGCCGGGATCTTCCGGGGCACCCTCCAGCGCCCGGTGCCCTTCGAGATCAGCCTGGACCTCGACAAACTCACGCCGCCCCGAAGCAGCTGAGAGTCAGCACGGGAATGCAGAAGGGGGCGGACTCGAACGGAGTCCGACCCCTTCTGCTGCAGAGCTGCGACCTGCGGAAACGTCGTTTCGGAGGGCCCCTCCCAGTACCATCACGGCACGGCGGTCAGTAGTGGTACCGAGCCGCAAGGATGATGATCTCTTTCTCCGTCACCAGGTAGACGAGGCGATGCTCGTCGTCGATCCGCCGCGACCACGCGCCGGGCAGGTGGTATTTCAAAGGTTCGGGCTTGCCGATCCCTGAGAACGGGTCACGTCTGACGTCCTCGATGAGCTTGTTGATCCGGGCGAGCATCTTGCGGTCGCTCTTGAGCCCGGACGTGTAGTCCTCCCAGCCCTGATCCTCAAAGACAAGCCTCACGCGGCACCGGCACCCGCGTCCGCCGAGTCCGGATCGATCAGCTCGCGCTCCGACACATTGATGTTTGCCAGGGCGTTCTCGTACGCCTTGAGCAGCCGGCGGGCGTTCACCGGAGAGCGCAGCAGGTACGACCCCTCACGCAGGGCCGCGTAGTCCTCGGCCGAGACGAGCACGGCGTTGCCGTGCTTCGAGACGATCTCGATGGCCTCGTGGTTCTCGTTGACCTTCTTGATCAGCGGAAAGAGTTCCCTGCGGGCTTCGCTGGCGGTTATGGACATGACCTGACCTCTTCCCCGAAGTGGTACCTAATGACGTACCAGTACCGACACCCCTCGCGCAGGGTGATCCAGCCAGGGATGGCGCTGCACATCCTGGCCAAGCCGACCGAGCTGGAGACCGACCCTCTCGGCTTCACCACCACCGCACTCGTGTCACAGCCGGAACGGCGCCGTCTTCGCGTCGGCGACTACCGCGTCGTCCACACGATCGACAACGGCGAGCTGGTGATCTGGATCGTTCACGTGGGACGCCGGTCCACCGTGAACGAGACCTGATCACCTGCTGACTCCGCGTCAGAATATCCAGCACCCACCCAGCACGGTGACGACGAAGGGGCCGGACTCGACGGAGTCCGACCCCTTCATCTGCACACTCGATCGATCACATCATGTGCAGTGAGTGCACGACTACACGTTGAAGCGGAACGTTCAGGACAGCGCTCCCACCTGCGAAAACGCGGTTCTCGGAGCCCTTATCCAGCACCCATCCAGCACGGTGCAAGTTCATCCAGCACATCCAGCACGCACGAGCGCGACGAACGCCCGCGGCCCGCGAAGCGTTGTGTACACATGCGACACTCGGTACGCTTGAGCGCATGACGCAGCCTCTACCCATAGAGTCCATCCGAGACGTGCGGGCACACCTCGCCGAGGTCGTGGAGCGCGCCGACCGCGACGACGTACCCACCGTGATCACGCGCCGCGGCAAGGAAGTCGCCGCCGTCGTCTCCATCGAGGTGCTGCGCAAGTACCAGGAGTGGGAAGAGCGCGAGATCAATCGGATCATCGACGAGCGCATGGCCAACCCCGCACCCGGCATCCCGATCGAGGACATCATGAGGGAGACGCTGGCTCGCAGTGAGTGAGTACCGAACCGTCTTCCGCCCCGAGGCGCAGGCTGAGCTTCGGAAGATCCCGCGCGAGATGGCACTGCGCATCCTGGCCAAGCTGACCGAGCTGGAAAGCGATCCGCTCGGCTTCAACACCACCGCACTCGTGTCCCAGCCAGACCGCCGGCGACTACGGGTTGGCGACTACCGCGTCGTCTACACGATCGACAACGGGGAACTGGTGGTCTGGGTCGTTCACGTGGGGCACCGGTCCACCGTTTACGACACCTGACCACCGCTGACCACACGTCAGAATATCCAGCACCCATCCGGCACGGTGATGACGAAGGGGTCGGACTCGACAGAGCCCGACCCCTTCTGACTTGCACGTTTGCCTCAGCACCTCACGTGCAGTATGCGTACGACTACACGTTGAAGCGGAATGTCTGCGGCCCGATCGTGACCTGCGACGGAGCCCCCTCCAGGGCTCTGACCTGGGATTTCCCAGTTGGCATGCGTTGGCTCCCGACGGCCGTTTACGAGTGTCCCGCGGACTGGCTGCGGACTGGCCGGGCCTGCGGAGGCCGAGAAATCCATGGCGCACCGGCCGGACCTGCAACGAGACTGCGCAGGTGAGCGACCGCTACCCCTGTCCCTGCTGCGGGCACCTCGTGCTCGACGCCATGCCCGGCTCCTACGAGATCTGCCCCGTCTGCTTCTGGGAGGACGACGGGGTCCAGTTCCGCTGGCCGACCATGGACGGCGGAGCGAACAAGGTCTCCCTGATCGAGGCCCAGCGGAACTACCAGGACTTCGGCGCCTGCAAGCAGCGCGTCCGGCAGTACGTCCGCCCTCCCGCCGAGGACGAGTCACTCGACCCCGCCTGGCGCCCCATCGACCTGACGCGCGACTCCTTCGAGGACTGGGACTCGGACGAACGCGCCCCGTGGCCCGACGACCGCTCGGTGCTCTGCTGGTGGCTCCACACCTTCTGGCGCCGCGACCATCCGACGTCATGACCTCCCACATCGAGCGACTCGTCCAGCAGCTCGACGGCGATGCCGGCGTGTCCTACGACGCCCGCGCGGAACTGATCTGGCTCGGCTCCGCCGCCACCCCCGCCATCGTCGACGGCCTGCCCTCCCTCGGCGGCTTCGGACAGCTGACCGCCATCGAGGTCTTCCAGGAGGTGAGCGACCCGCGCTGCGGACCCGCCCTCATCAGACTGCTGGACAGCGACAACCCGACCGTCCGCGAATGGGCGGCCGTGGCCCTGGCGGGCCTGGAGATCGACGGTGCGGTCGAGCCCCTCCGTCGCGCCTACCGCGCCTGCCTGGAGCGGGCCACCCCGCCGGACTGGACCGAGCCCGACGGCATCCGCTGGGCCCTGACGGAACTCGGTGCCCGCAGCCCTGTCGTCCCCTCCCTGACCGCCCGCCTGCGCGCCCATGCCAGAGCGGACTGCCCCGGCTGGCCCTCCGCCCACTTCACGGCGATCATCAACGACCTGGCCGACCACGCCCAGCTGATCCTCTACTCCCAGTTCTGGCGGGTGGACGCCGGCCGCACGTACTGCGTCTCCGGCCCGGGCATCGACTGGCAGCTCGACTGGAGCGCGCCCTGGGAGCACCTGGTAGAAGAGGCCCGCGCCTGGTCCCTGCTGGAAGCCTCCGAAGCCCCCGTTGGCGACAACGTCTTCGTCGCCCCCACCTGGATCGACCGTACCGACCTATACCCGGAGAGGTGACGATGCCATCCCAGCACCCCAAGGAAACCGGCTACGGCTACGTGATCGAGCGCTACGTCACGAGGAAGGACTCGGACCACCCGCGCTACCTCGAACTGAACAGCGCGCGCGTCCTGCGGCCGGGGTGGCCGCACGCCAAACGCTTCGCCCGCCACCTGATCGACGACGCCGCCACCATCACCGACGCCGAACTGGAAGCCCTACTCGCCTACGAATGGCGCTCGCGCCTCACAGCCGCCTGGCTGATCGGTATCGATCGCCGCGAATCGTTCCGCAAGCGCATCGGCGACCTGCTCCTGGCCAGCGAGGTCTGCTACTCCGGCGGCGCCTACTGCTTCGCCTTGGCCCGCTTCGGCACGCACGCGGACGCCGAGATCCTGACTACCTACCTCGACCGCTATCTCCCCCGCACCGACCTGCACTACGACCAGCCCGACGCACTTGGCGCCCTCCTCCACCTCGACGCCCGCCTCGGGACCAACCACGCCGACCGCTTCACGGAGCCCGACGGCCTCTGGGACCACTGGGGCAAGGGCGTGGGACGCCTCGGCTACCCCAGCCACACCCCGGCCGAGCTGCGCCGCTGGACAGACCTCCACTGCGACTTCGCCAACGGCTGGTCCCGCCCGTAATCGGGGTGCATCGGCCCCCGAGCCCTCCATTGGCCATGCCACCGCTCATTCCACACCAGGTAAGAGCGGTATTGAGCCAAACCCACACCAGGAGGAACGCTCTGTCAGACGATGGAGGTAGGCGAGAGCGGCGACATGTGGAGACAGGGGAAACCATGCGCGTTGACGTACGGGTGACGGCAGAAGCTGACGAGCTGCGCTCACTGCACAGTTGGCTTCGGGAAGATATAAATATCCGCAGGTCGTCCTCACTGACGCTCCGGGAGCAGCCTCCCGCGCCCGGGCAGATGGGCGGTCTGGTGGACGTCATCCAATTGGTGACCGACAACGGCTGGAGCGCCGCCTCCTTCGTGGTGGCGCTGGCGGCTTGGAAACGAACGAGGCCCCAGGACCCGCGGATCGAGATCAGGCGAGGTGACACCGTGATCGTTCTTACCCAGTGCAGCGATGACGAGATCGACCGTGTCGTCCGAGCTCTTGAAACTCCGGCCGAAGATGAGGCACCAGAGGCGTGAGCGCCCTGCCTGATCCTGGCGCGACCCGCGCTGTGCTGATAGGCACCAGTCGCTATGACCACCTTGAGCCACTGCCTGCGGTGTCCAACAACCTGACGGCTTTGGCCGCGGCACTGGCAGAACCCTCCTCCTGGGGTTTGCCGCCGGAACACTGCGTGACCCTCTCCAACCCCACGACTGCTGAGATGACCATGGCCGCGGTGCGGGCGGCAGCCGAGCAAGCGCGTGACACCGTGCTCGTCTACTTCGCGGGTCATGGGCTGGTCGACCCGGAACATGACCTCTATCTGGCCATGCCGCAGTCCAGGCAGCAACAGGTCGAGACCGGGCTGCCATATCGGTGGCTACGGCAGGCGCTCCTGACCGGCCGGGCCGAGCGATGTGTTGTCATCCTCGACTGCTGCTACAGCGGCCGTGCCCTCGGGTCGATGGGTGGCCCGGCAGATCTGGCCGATCAGGCATCCGTCGAGGGAACATTCCTGCTGGCCGCTGCCGCAGAAACGCGCCCAGCGCTTGCCCCACCCGGTGAGCCGTTCACCGCCTTCACCGGAGAGCTCCTGGACACCCTTCAGATGGGCATACCCCACGGACCTGAGCTGCTGGAGTTCGGCGCCCTGTACCGACACATGCGCATCAGCTTGGCGGCCAAGGGGCGTCCCGCACCACAGGCGAGAGACAGGAACACGGGAGCGCAACTGGCTCTCGGCCGCAACCCTGCTTACCTGCCGGCAACGGGGTCCGCTCCTCCCGCCGACAAGAACCGCGCGTCAGAACGCTCCTGGCCCAGTCCCTCGGGCATTCGCACTGTCAAGGGCTTCTTCAAGGCGTTGTCAGACGTTCGCGTCACGAGCGGTCTCACCCATCAGACGGTCAGCCAACGTTCTGGTGGGCGCGTCTCAGCCGGCACCGTCAGTCGGCTCTTGAATCGCGAGAGCCTGCCCAAGACCTGGCAGACCACAGCGGCGTACCTGTCTGCCTGCGGCGTACCGGATACGCAGGTCGCGGAGTGGCAAGCCGTGTGGATGCGGTTGCTAACAGAGACAACGATCGATGCAGCGGACCGGCCCACCGTCCCCCGGCCGAGTCAGAAACACACCACGCTGCTGGAGCGATTGGCGGGGCGAGTATCCCGACGAAACGACCGCAGCTGAGATACCCGTTCAGGGAGTAGCTGCGGCGGTCGGGAGCGGCTGCTGCGGAGCCGGAGCAGGCGCCGCGCTGTCATCACCGAAGACCGTGTTCCAAGCAGCGATGGCCAGCAACGCAGCGACGACGATGACACCCGTCGCAGGCTTCTTCACCTGCTTGACGGCTGATGGCCGCACCCAGTGCCCTGCCCGGTAGTAAGGCTTGTCGCTCTTCTGCGCCACTGCGCTCTCCCCCGACGAGACTGCTTCTCTGAACCTTCGCCAGTGTGGCAGCGTCCAGCCCAACGAGGGGGCAAACGATTACGTGCGGCTGATTCTGAACCAACCGGGTCCGGCTCAACTGGCCTGCCATGGGGTCCCTGTTGTCCAGTGACACTCACGGCCAGGCCAGCGTCAGGAGGTACGTAGCGCCTCCGGCAAGAAGCGATCAATCTCCGCGCTACTGAAGGTCATGTCCTCGTCGATCTGCAGGGCTCGCTGAGCGGCCCGGTAGGCACGGCTCGACGTGTCGGGCGCCAGCCGATAGATGTGGTTCAACTTCTCGAGCAGTTCGTCCCTGCGGCGCGGGATGTCCACCACCTGCGGATCGCTTTGTATGTCGGTGAGCAGGTGCAGGTAAAGCTCCCGGATGTACCAGAGTTCCTTGGCAGCAGCCCTATGCTGCTCAGCGACCTTCTCCGGCGTGAAGCTGAGCTGGAAGATGGTGAAGGCCAACGCCAGGGCAGATGCAAAACTGCTGATGTAGAGAAGGGTCCGCTCGTTCGTGATCACGGAGGTCAGCAGCGTCCCGGAGGTCAGCGTCAGCAGAATGATGTTGATCCACTTCGCCCGCTCAGCCTTGGTGGCCTCCAGCTCCCGGGCCTTCTCGTGGGTCTTGTGTGAGTAGACGACGCGGCCGAAGCCTTCCCGGATGGACTGGACGTTCGCTGCGTGTCCAGTAGCCGAGCTAGAACTCATACTGACCCCCGAAAATCTTGCGCCACTCCATTGCGGCGCTGAGCTGCTTGTCGGCCAGCTCATACTCACATGCCTTGACCGCCCGCCCGTGGGCGCTCTGCGCCTTGCTCAGCCAGGCGTCACCGTACTGCTTCTTTTCACTGGTACCGGGGATCGTGTGCCAGGAGTTGGCCTTCTTGATGAGCTCAGCAAAGAAGTCCCGCACCATCCAGTCGTAGTAGGTCGTGGACGACTGGGCGTGCTCCCACCCCTTCAGGAACTCCACGCCTCGAAGTTCCAGGACCAGCGACTTGATGGGGACCGAGCAGTGGGTCTGCCACACCTTCATCATCTGGATGAGATTGCGGGTGTTGCCGTTGGTCTTGGCGTCGGAGTCTTGAACGAAGGCGATCTCTGCGTTGTGGTCGACATGCTGCCAGCTGCCACCGTCGTGGGTATTGGGCACGATCATCCCGCCACCTCGCCGATGCCAGCCGGGCAGGACCTCCACCTTGTGTCCGGTGGAGAAGTCGACGACTACAACCTGGCCGTCGCCGCCGATTTCGGTCCGCGGATAGCGCTGCAGGAGAAGGCGCCGAACGTCTTGCAGAAGCGCCGACTGCCCGTTGTAGGTGTACTTGGTATATCGGTCGTACTCGTGGACGGGCATGAAGAACAGGACGTCGACATCCCTCGGCGGGCGTACCGCCGTGCCCTTCCCGTACGAGCCGATGACCATCCGCCAGGCATCGGTGTACGGTGCGTTGCTGTAGTGCCCTTGCAGTTTGCGGGCGATAGCGTTCACGCTCGTCAGGGCGGCTGCGCGGTGATCATTCGTCACGTTGATGTTCTTCAGAAAACTGTCGAACCTGCTCGCCGTACTCAAGGGCCCCCCTTGCTCGCACTGGAGGAATGAGCGTAGAGCGCGCTACTGACAGATGGACGGGCATTTCTGCGAGACGGTCAGGCGCTACACCCACCCATTCAGTGACACCGGAGGCCCGTCCGTGAGGTAGCTGTGGAGTGCGCTGGCGGTTGTCTCGACGAACTCGTCGGGAAGGGCGTCGGCGTCGATCCAGCGGACCTGGGAGTGCTTGCGGGGTTCGCGGTTCTCGGGTTCGCCGGTCCATTCGTGGGCGGCGAAGACGACCGTGAGGAAGCCGTTGGGGGCTTCAACGCCCCAGGCACCGTGGATGATGTGGGCGACCTTGAGGGACTCGGGCTTCACGGTGAGGCCTGTCTCCTCGTAGAGCTCGCGGACCGCGGTCTCCGTGATGGGCTCGCCCGGCTCGCTCTTGCCGACGGGGAGGTCCCACATGCCCTGGGCGAACTTGGCGTTCTCGCTGCGCTGGAGCAGGACGACGCGGTTGGTGGCCTTGTCGTGGACGATGACAGCCGCGACCAGCAGGGTCATGGATTCGAGCGCTGGCTTGAGGGCTTGGGAGCGGTCGTCGGTCTGCTGGGCCACGGTGTTCCCTTCGTCGGGCGGGTTGTTGGGCATGTTAGGCGAGGGCCTCGCGAGCGCGGCGGGCGAGATCGGCGGCACCGGGAACGCGGCGGCGCTGGTAGACCGCGAGCGTGGAGCGGATTGAGGTGATTGCCTTACGGGTCCGGTCGGAGGTCATGCCCTCCATGAGGACCAGGGCCTGGGTCCAGGCGGCGACAGCCTCGTCGGCGCGGGCCTGGGCGGCGAGGCTGTCGCCGAGGTCGGCGTGGGTGAGGGAGTGGACCCGCTTGTACTTCTCGGGGTCCCAGCGGGTGAGGGCGTCGCGGTGCTGCTGTTCGGTGCCGATGTGGTCGGCGAGATCGGTCAGGGTGCGGGCGGTGTGGCTGGCCACGGTGCCGGCGGCGGGGCCGCTTACGCGGGAGTAGCTGGGTTGGGGGCCGTCGTCCCGGAGGAGGGCGTCCTCGGCGGCGAGGAGGGCACGGGCGGCCGAGGGGCTCTCGCCGGTGGCGGCGTAGGCGCGGGCGTGGGTGATGTGGAGGAGGGCTTCGGTCTGGCCGTCTACGTGGCCGAGGCCGCGGGTGAGGGCGCCTTCGACGAGGTCAACGCAGTGGTGGGGTTGCTTGAGGCTGAGGGCCTGGTGGGCAAGGGCGCGCATCATCCAGGCGGCGTGGCCGTGGGGGTCGGCTTCGCAGGCGAGCTGATAGCCGACCTGGTAGTAACGCTGGGCTGCGCCTTCGTGGCCGAGGTCGTGGTGTTTCCAGCCTGCGAGGTAGGCGAGTTCGGCGACGGCACCGAAGGCGGCCTGGCGTAACGGCTCCGAAGGGAAGCGTCCGCGGAGCATCGGGGCAGCAGTGTCTGCGAGGTACGCGGTGACGGTGGTCAGGCCGTGGCCACCGCCGAGGCGTTCGTCGGCTGCGCTGAAGGCCGCAGTGATCTGGCGTACAACGTCGATGTCCTCAGCCCCGACGAGGGAGCGGCCCGTGCGGGCGCGGAGCATTCGGGAGGTGGCTTCGTGGTCGTGGAGGAGCGGCATGGCGACGCCGGCCGTGGTGAAGGCGGCGATGGTGAGGAAACGGCGGCGTTCGACGTCGGCACGGCCGAGGTCGGTGACGGTCACGACCGGGTCGCCGTTCGAGGTGGCTTCGGTGTCGCCGGGGTGGAGGCCGATCTCGGTCGGGGTGACGATGCGGCCGAGGCGGCGGGAGAGGGCTTCGGCGAGGTACTGGCCGGCCTGGCCTGAGGGCGCACGGGTGCCGTTGGCCCAGTGGGAGATCGCGGACTTGTTGGTCTGGAGCAGTTCGCCGTTCTCGGCGGCGATGCGGCGGACGTCCTTGGCGAGGGCTTCGTACGTGCATCCAGCTGCGTGGATCGTCTCGCGCAGGCGGGAGTTGAGGTCGGTCGGCGCTGGCACGTTCCTCCGTCCCGGAGCTGTAAACCGCGTATACCGCTTGGGCTCGGTCACACGGTACCCACTCTGCGTAGCGGGCGGTTCACTTATCGACAGCCGCCCCACTCTCGGGCCGGGCGGCCCCCAAGTTCCGTACGCCCCTACCGGGCTCGGGCATTCCTATGCCCGAGCCCGGACGATCAGAGACGGAGACACGGTGACCACCATCGACACCGCGACCATCACGGTCGAGCTGCCCGACGCCTTCGACCCGCGCTGGAGCCGCCTGCCCGGCATCCAGGTCGACGGCCGGCACATCACGATTGACCCGGCCGAGTACTTCTTCCGCTTCGAATCGAACAGCTGGCTCGTCGCCGACTGGGAGCTGGTCAAGTCCCAGCTCCTGGACGTGGAGGAGACGACCGAGAGCGCGGTCGAGCAGCTCGCGCTCGACTTCATCAAGAACCACAGCGAGTCCACGTCGGATGCCGCCCGCGTGCTGGCGACGGCGTACGGGGTCTACTCGTACCTCTTCCGCGAGGAGCACCTGGCCGGCCTCGGCCTGCCGCAGATCACCGCCGATCACCTGCGCATGCTGCGCGAGGCCGCCACGCTGATGGCGCTCAACAAGGTCGAGCTGGACGGGCACATCTCCAACGTCGGCCCGTGCTGGTTCTTCCCCGCCGCCACCTCCGTCGTCTTCGACCTGGACGACGAGACGGGCGGAATGCTGGACGAGGTCTACCACGGCGGCTGGTTCAACGAGCACCGCCGGATCGAGTCCATCAAGGCCCACGCCGCCCTCGGTGGCCGGCTCGTGCACGGCTGCCAGTCCGTGCCGGACCAGTCCGGCGGCGTGGTCGCGCCCTACGGTGCCTCGATGGCCAACTTCCGTGACGACCTCGCCGCGTTCAAGGCGGGCTGGATCGAGCAGGTCTACGCCCACCGCGTAACCGCGGCCGAGTAGCCCCCCACCCCCGTACGGCTCCGGGGCGGGCTGACACGCTCGCCCGTCCCGGAGCCCACCAGCCCCTGGAGACACCCACATGGATCAGAGCCTGACCGCCGCCCTGCTGAACGACCTGTGCGCCCTCATCCGCAAGCCCCTCCCCGAACGCACGGAGATCCGCGTCTGGGGCATGTCCGGCGTCGAGCGCGTCACCTTCCCCGACGGCACCACGGCCGTCTTCAAGTACGCCAAAGAGCCCTTCGACCGCGAAGCCCAGGCCCTGCGGATCGCCCACCAGCGCAGGCTGCCGGTCCCCGAGCTCCACTCCACCGCCATGCAGGACAAGTGGCTCGGGATGCTCATGGACGACCTCGGCACCCCGGTACGGGACGCCGACGACCTCGACGGCGTCGCCGCCGCCGTGATGCTCCACGCCGCCCGCCCGGCCAGCGGTCTGCCCTTCCTCGACGGCACGGGCCTCGCGGCCCTGCCCGGGCGGGCCCTCGACCACCTCCAGCGGCTGCGGAAGGCCGACCGGTGGACGGACTGCGACGACATCGAGACCGTGCTGGGGAAGATCTCCGCAGCATCCGAGGCCCGCGCCCAGGGGGCGACGCTCGACCCCTTCGGCTGGGTGCACTCCGAGTTCCACCCCACGAGCGTCCACATCGGGGAGGAGGGCTGGCACCTCCTCGACTTCGCCCGCGCCTTCACCGGCCCCGGCCTGATCGACCTCGCCTCGTACCACGGCACCACCGAGGCGCCCAGCCCTGTCCGGCTGAGGGTGTTCCTGGAGCAGTACGTCGCCGCCGGAGGGCACGAGGACGCCCTCGCCGCCCGGGGCGGCCTGACCGCCGAGGCATGGGCCCTGGGTTGGCACCGCATGTGGGCCGTCGAGTGGTTCATGGAGCAGGCGATCCGCTGGATCAACGACCCGACCAGGGACTTCGCGTACATCCCCGTCGTCCGCCGCCACCTGAACGACGTGGTCCAACTCCTGGAGGTCTAGGTGCTCGCCCAGGTCTCCCCCTGGTACGCCCACGCCGCCCAGCGTCTCGTCACCGCACCGGCCCACGCGCTCGTTCCTCCGGCACGGATGGAGTGGAGTACCCACCCCGGTCTGGGCCCCGGCGCGGAGATCCTCGGCCGGGACCTGCGCGGCAAGCGCCTCCTGGAGCTCGGGTGCGGTCCGGGCCACAACGTGGCTCACCTTGCCCGACACCACCAGGCCCGCGTCACCGGAGTCGACCTGGTGGGCCTCCAGGTACGGCGAGCGCGGTCGCACTACGGTCACATCGAGGGCGCCGCCTTCTCCACCGGCCATGCGGTGCACCAGCTCCAGGCCACCGGCCAGACCTTCGACGCGGTCTACTCGGTCTTCGGCGCCGTCGGCCTGGTCGCTCCGGAGCTTCTGCTCGCCGCGATCTCCCACCGCCTGGTGCCCGGCGGCGTACTGGCCTTCTCCGTCCCCCACCCGGCACGGGCAGGAAGACATCCTTCGGCGGACGACCGTCCCCGCAAGGACTACGTCACCATGCCTGACCGCACCCGGCTGCCCATCGCCCGCTGGGAGTTCGACGCCCACCGCTGGGCCGCTCATCTCTCCCGGACCGGCCTGCGGATCACCTCGGCCATCGAGCTGCGGCACCCGCGTCTCGACCCGTGGCCCACCACTCTCCTGATCACCGCCCGGAAACGCTGACCGACGGAGGCAACGATGCCCTTGCCCTACCTCCTGCTCGACATCGACGGCGTCCTCATACCGTTCCCGGCGTCCGACGGCAGCACCCCACCCACCCACGTCCGCCACACCGTCCTGCCCGCAGGACGCGACCCCGACAACCCGGTACCGATCTGGCTCAACCCCGCCCACGGCCCGTTGCTCGCTGGCTTCCTTGCCCGCACTCTCGTCGCCCCCGTGTGGTGCACGAGCTGGCGCAAGGACGCCACCACCATCGTCGGGCCGCTCCTCGGGCTGCCGGAGTTCCCGTACCTCGATCTCCCCCGCCCCGAGATCACCACCAGCCACCCCAACGGCTACCTCTGGAAGCGCGACCACGTCGAACCGTGGCTCGGCGGGTCGGCGGTCGCCTGGGTTGACGACGACTTCACCGACCTCGATCACGCCTGGGCGGCGGAGCGGACCGCCAAGGGAACGCCGACTCTCCTCGTTCAGCCCGACTCACACCACGGGCTGCAACCCGGGCATCTGACCGAGCTCACGACGTGGGTCTCGCAGTTACCTGCAGCCCGCGCCGCCTGACGACTGATGTCCTCGCTGCCACGAGCAGCGAGGACATCAGAGTGCTGCTCGAGCGTGAGCTGTCTGCGGCCTATGGCAGGCATCGGCGCCCCTGATGTCGGAGTCGGCTGGAACACTGCGGTCGTGATCAACGAGATGACCCCAGACCTTCCTGATGCTCCCGGCGGCTGCCTGCCACACAGAGCACAGGCAGAGCTCGCAGGCACCGCCTGGGAGAAGCTGCCGCACGTCTGTCCGGGCCTGCACGGTGTGCCTGACACACCGGACGTCCTCGGTGCTGTGCTCGCCGCCGACCCGGCCCACCGAGTACGGGCGGTGGGCGATCTGTATCGGCTGCTCCTCAATCAGGAACAGGTCTTTCCAGCGACCGCTCCGGCGGCCTTGGTCCTCGCCTGTCTTCTCGACGATCCGCGCACCCTCGCCGAAGACCGGTGGGAGCGCAGGGCCGGTGTGCGGTCGCTTCGCGCCGAACTGCTGAACTGGCTGGCTTCGTTCGCCGACATCGCCCGCCTGGACGTCGAGGACGGCGTCGGCCCGGCGCGAGATCTGGCCGCCGCCCGTGCGGCACGGCCAATGCTCCACGACCGCATCGCGGACTTCTGCGACGACGACGATCCACTCGTGAGGGAGGCCGCGCTCGCGGCCACCGCCCTGCTCCGGGCCGACCCCGCCCTCGCCTCGTCCGTACCCCGGTACGCGCCCGCCGTTCGCGAGGTCCTGGCCGTGAGCGCGGACTCGTACTACCGATGGATCGCCCGGGAACGGCTGGCTGCCTGGGGGGAGGATGTCACCGGTCTCGTCACTGCGGAGAAGGAGCGCCGCGCGGCCCTGGACCGGGCAGGCGAGCTGGCGGAGGACCCGTTCGGCGGCCAGGAGCAGGAGCAGGCGATCCGCTGGCTGGAAGAGCAACCCGAGGACACCGCAGCTCCGGAACAGCTCGGCCGCCGACGTGAGGACCGGGCCGCGCCCATACCGGCCGCCCCGCACGAGCCGGCACCCGAGCCGCCCGTGGCCGCCCTGTGGAACGAGGCTGGATACCGCGGCCCGTGGCGGATCGCCCGGAAGGAGGAGCGCGCCGAGTGGACGTTCACGCCGTACGTAGGAGTCGGCCCCCTGCACTTCGGGATGACCGTGAAAGAGATCACCCACGTCCTCGGCGAAGAACCGGCCGTATCATCCTATTCCCACCACGGCGAAGCCCAGAAGCTCAACTATGCCGACTTCGCTGAGAGCGGGATCAGGGCCCTCTTCCACGACGGCCGCCTGGGGTGCGTCGCCGCAGACGCCCTCACGGGCCCCCAGGTGAGATTGGACGCAGCCCGCTGACCGGCTGCGTACCTTCCCACGTGGAGGACTGGCTCGTCCACCGCACAACAGGGCCCGGCAGCCTGGCGTACAGCGTCGCCGGCGATCCGGTCTTCGCCGACCTCGGCCTGGCGATCCGCTCCCAGCGGGCCGGCGACGTCGTCCTGACCCGCCCCCTCTTCCTGCTCCACGGCTGGCTCGACCTATGGCACTCCCTGCCCAGCGAAGAGTGGAACTGCTCCTGAACCGTGGTTCGCCGGCCGGCCCCACCCGAGTGCGAGGGTGACCGGAGCACACACATGTCCACTGGAGCGGATGGGGACTCAGCGCGAGCAGCATTGTGGCTGGCAAGCAGTCGGCCGAAGAACCGACCGGACGCCCCCGCCACAACGCGAGGAGGGGACGTCGGGCTCCGCCCCGGCGGGCTCTTCGGCCTCCAGCTCCGGCACGTCGACCTGCTGCAGGCGACCGTCTCGGTCGAGCAGCAGATCCGGCAGACCACCGAGCACGGCGTGTACGTCTGCCCGCCCAAGACCGCCCGCTCGCACCGCACGGTTCCGCTCCCCCGCGTGGCGGTGGATGCGATGAAGGCCCACCTGCGGGACTTCCCCGCCGATGGGCCCGAGAGCTGGATCTTCACGGCGCCGCAGGGCGGACCCGTGGTCTACACGCACTTCATGGACGGGGCCTGGCGGCCCGCCTGCGCGAAGGCCGGCATACCGAAGGGCACCGGACCCCACGCCCCTTCGGCACCACTACGCCAGCCTGCTGATCAAGCACGGCGAGTCCGTGAAGACGGTCTCCGAGCGCCTCGGCCACACCAACGCGGCCATGACGCTGAACATCTACACCCACTTGTGGCCCGACTCCGAGGAGCGGACCCGAGCGGCAGTCGACAAGGCGTACGCGGACCGGTCCGCAGATGCCCAGCCGCAGGTCGACGAAGCGGCGTAGCCGCTACCCCCGCGAGCTGACCGAGGTCAGCACGCTGCGGACTCTGTGCGGACCGCAAAGGCCGCCCAACCCGCTCCGTCGCAGGTCAGACGGCCTTTCACCGGACGTATTAGACGTTGAAGCGGAACTCGACCACGTCGCCGTCCTGCATGACGTAGTCCTTGCCCTCCATGCGGGCCTTGCCCTTGGCGCGGGCCTCGGCGACCGAGCCGCACTCGACCAGGTCCGCGAAGGAGATGACTTCGGCCTTGATGAAGCCGCGCTGGAAGTCGGTGTGGATCACGCCGGCCGCCTCGGGGGCGGTCGCGCCCTGCTTGATGGTCCAGGCGCGGGTTTCCTTCGGGCCGGCCGTCAGGTAGGTCTGCAGGCCCAGCGTGGCGAAGCCGACGCGGCCGAGGGTGGCGAGGCCGGGCTCGTCCTGGCCGACCGACTGGAGGAGCTCCAGGGCCTCCTCGTCGTCCAGCTCGGAGAGGTCCTGCTCCAGCTTGGCGTTGAGGAAGATCGCCTCGGCCGGGGCGACCAGGGCCGACTGCTCCGCCTTGAAGGCGTCGTCCGTCAGCTCGTCCTCGTCGACGTTGAAGACGTAGAGGAAGGGCTTCGTGGTGAGCAGGTGGAGCTCGTGCAGGAGGTCGCCCTGCTCCGTGCCCTTCGTGATGCCCTTCGAGAAGAGGGTGTCGCCGGCTTCGAGGATCTTCTTGGCCTCGACGACGGCCGCGAGGACCGCGACCTTGTCCTTCTGGAGGCGGGACTCCTTCGTCAGGCGCGGCTCGGCCTTCTCGATGGACTGGAGGTCGGCGAGGATCAGCTCGGTGTTGATCGTCTCGATGTCGTCCTTGGGCGAGACCTTGCCGTCGACGTGGACGACGTTCTCGTCCTTGAAGGCGCGGATGACCTGGCAGATGGCGTCCGACTCGCGGATGTTCGCGAGGAACTTGTTGCCCAGGCCCTCACCCTCCGAGGCGCCGCGCACGATGCCCGCGATGTCGACGAAGTCGACCGTCGCCGGGAGGACCTTCGCCGAGCCGAAGATGCCCGCGAGGACGGCGAGGCGCGGGTCCGGGACGCCGACGACGCCGACGTTCGGCTCGATGGTGGCGAACGGGTAGTTGGCCGCCAGCACGTCGTTCTTGGTCAGGGCGTTGAACAGGGTCGACTTGCCGACATTCGGCAGGCCGACGATTCCGATCGTGAGCGACACGTTGGCGACTTCCCGTAGCTGGAGGGGGCGGCGGCCCGGGAGTGGGCCACCGAACAGTTTACTTTCCGATGAGTGGCGGTCGATGTACGCGTGTCCGGGCCCGGATCCAGGCGCCCTCCCGCCTAATTTGGTGGGGTGGAGCAATACAGGACGCGACCGGCCCCTCACCCGCAGCGACCCCCGGCCCAGCGCCGGGGCCCGCGGCCCACGGGCGTGCCCGCCCAGGGCGGTGGCGCCCCCCGGCCCGCGCCCGTACGCCGTGTGCGCATGCCCCGCCCCCGGCTGACCGGCCTGGGCGGCGGGCTCTTCGCGTGCACCTCCATGGCGCTCGTCGCCGGGATCTGCTGGCTGCTGTTCGGCTCCTCGCTGTTCGTCTACGGGCTGCTCTTCCCGCCCGTGGCGGCCGCCACCGCGCTCTGGGTACGGCCCGCCGACCTGATCACCGCACCGATCGGCGTCCCCATCGCCTTCGCCGCCGGAGTGTGGCCCATCTCGGGCGGCTCCGGCGGCTTCGGCGGGCAGCTGATGGGGCTGGTCTCCGCGCTGTCCCTGCACGCCGGCTGGCTGTACGCGGGGACGCTCGTGGCCGCCCTCATCGCGGTGGTGCGCAAAGCGGTGCTCATCGGCCGGCGCCGGCTCCCCCGTCGCGTCGCCTGAGGAGGCCGTCGCCCGAGTACGCGGGGCACCTTCCTGGCCTTTCGCCTGCCTGCCGCTTCCTCCGCCTTCCGGCCGCTCCGCCTTCCGGCCTCGTCGCCCGCCTGCCGCTTCGCCCGCCTACCTCTTCGCCGCCATCGCCGCTCCGACGATGCCCGCGTTGTTCTGCAGCGCCGCCGGGACGATCTCGGCCCGCACGCCCTCGATCAGCGGCAGGAACTTCTCCGGCTTGCGGCTGACGCCGCCGCCGATGATGAAGAGGTCCGGGGAGAACAGCATCTCCACATGCTGCATGTACCTGCGCAGCCGGTGCGCCCAGCGTTCCCAGGTGAGGTTCCCGTCCTCCTTGGCCTTCACCGAGGCCCGCGTCTCCGCGTCGTGCCCCTTCAGCTCCAGGTGGCCCAGCTCCGTGTTCGGGACCAGCCGTCCGTTCGTGAAGAGCGCGCTCCCGATGCCCGTACCCAGGGTGAGCAGGATGACCGTCCCGCCGCGCCCGCGCCCGGCCCCGTACGTCATCTCCGCGACGCCCGCCGCGTCCGCGTCGTTCAGGACGGTGACCGGCTGCTGCCCGCCGAGCTCGCGCGAGAGCAGCGTCGCCGTGTCGACGCCGATCCAGGCCTTGTCCATGTTGGCCGCCGTGCGGGTGACCCCGCCCGTGACCACGCCGGGGAAGGTCACCCCGACCGGGCCGTCCCAGCCGAAGTGGCGCACCACCTCGACGACACGGCCGGCCACCCCGTCGGGGGTGGCCGGCTGCGGTGTCAGTACTTTGTGGCGCTCCTGTGCCAGGTCGCCGCGCTCCAGGTCCACGGGAGCGCCCTTGATCCCGGATCCGCCGATGTCCACGCCGAAGATCTGCATGGACATACCGTACGAAAGGAGTTACTTGTCGGCGACCAGTTCCGCGGCCTCGGCGCGCAGGTCGCGGCGGAGTTCCTTGGGCAGGGAGAAGGTGATGTGCTCCTCGGCCGTCTTGACGATCTCCACGTCGGCGTAGCCGCGCGCGGCCAGCCACTCCAGGACCTCCTCGACCAGGACCTCCGGCACCGAGGCGCCCGAGGTGAGGCCGACGGTGGTGACGCCCTCCAGCCAGGCCTCGTCGATCTCGCTGGCGAAGTCGACGAGGTACGCGGCCTTGGCGCCGGCGTCCTTGGCGACCTCGACCAGCCGGATCGAGTTCGAGGAGTTCTTCGAGCCGACGACGATGACCAGGTCGGAGTCGGCGCCCATCACCTTGACGGCGGCCTGCCGGTTCGAGGTGGCGTAGCAGATGTCGTCGCTCGGCGGCGAGACGAGCAGCGGGAACTTGGTCTTCAGCGCGTCGACGGTCTCCATGGTCTCGTCGACCGACAGCGTGGTCTGCGAGAGCCAGACGACCTTCGACTCGTCGCGGACGGTGACCTTCTCCACGTCGTGCGGGCCATCGACGATGGTGATGTGGTCCGGGGCCTCGCCGGAGGTGCCGATGACCTCCTCGTGGCCCTCGTGGCCGATGAGGAGGATGTCGAAGTCCTCGTTGGCGTACCGGATGGCTTCCTTGTGCACCTTGGTGACCAGCGGGCACGTGGCGTCGATCGTCGCGAGCTTGCCGCGGGCCGCCTCCTCGTGGACGACCGGGGCGACGCCGTGGGCGGAGAACATCACGATGTTGCCCTCGGGCACCTCCTCCGTCCGCTCGACGAAGATGGCGCCCTTCCGCTCCAGGGTCTGGACGACGTACTTGTTGTGCACGATCTCGTGCCGGACGTACACCGGCGCCCCGTACTGCTCAAGGGCTTTCTCGACGGCGATCACGGCTCGGTCCACGCCCGCGCAGTAGCCGCGGGGCGCGGCGAGCAGGACACGGCGGGAAGCGGGAGCAGGGGCGGGAGCAGTCATGTGCTCCATCGTACGGGGGTCTCCAGCAGGCCGAACGTCGCCCGTACGGCACAGACTGGCCGGGAGGTCCCGTAAGAACGTCCCGAGAAGTCCCCGCGAAGTCGCCGAGCAGTCCCCGAGAAGTTCCCGAGAACGTCCCACCCGTCACCCGGAGGACTGATGGTGTCCGCGACGGATTCCGGCCGGGCCCCGGTGCCCGCGGCGCTGCGGCGGAGTCTCGGCTTCCGGGACCTGGTCGTCTACGGGCTGCTGTTCATCGCCCCGATGGCGCCGGTCGGGGTCTTCGGCGCGCTCGACGCCGCGTCGCACGGTGCCGTCGCGCTCGTCTACCTCGTCGCGACGGTCGCGATGGCCTTCACGGCGTTCTCCTACGCGCAGATGGTGCGGGTCGCCCCGCAGGCCGGCTCGGTCTTCACCTACGCCCGCAAGGGTTTGGGCGAGGGGCCGGGGCTGATCGCGGGGTGGATGGCGATGCTGGACTACCTGCTGATCCCGGCGGTCGCCTACCTCTTCTCGGGGATCGCGATGAACGCGCTGGTCCCGGAGGTCTCCCGGTGGGTGTGGACGGCCCTGGCCGTGGTGGTGACCACCGGGCTGAACCTGTGGGGCGTACGGGTGGCAGCGCGGGTGGGGTTCGCCGTGCTGGTCATGGAGGTGCTGGTCCTGCTGGTGTTCGTGGTGGCGGCGATGGTGGTCCTGGTCCAGGACGGCCCCCGGCGCGGCTGGCTGTCACCGCTGACCGGAGACGGCGCGCTCGGCTTCAGTACGACCGCGGTGCTGGGCGCGGTGTCGGTGGCGGTCCTGTCCTACCTCGGCTTCGACGCCGTCGCCTCCTTCGCCGAGGAGGTGACGGGCGGATCGGAGCGGGTGGCACGGGCGCTGCTGTGCTGTCTGGCGCTGGCCGGGACGCTGTTCGTCGCGCAGAGCTACCTGGCGGCGCTGCTGATGCCGGTGTCCTCGGCGGAGCTGGCGGCGGATCCGGTGGGGCAGGGCCCTGCCTTCTACACGGCGGCGGAGGCCTCGGTCGGCTTCTGGCTGCACGACCTGGTGGCGGTGAGCAAGGCGGTCGGGGCGGCGTTCGCCGCGCTGGCGGGGCAGGCGGCGGCCGGCCGGCTGCTGTTCGCGATGGCCCGGGAGCGGCGGCTGCCGCGGGCGCTGGCGCGGACCTCGGACGGCACCCCGCGGGCGGCCCTGCTGCTGGCGGCGACGGTCACGCTGGTCGCCGCCGTGTGGGCGGCGCGGCGCGACGACGGGCTCGACCACCTGGTCTCCGTCGTGGACGTCGGGGCGCTGGTGGCCTTCACCCTGCTGCACGCCTCGGTGGTGGGCTGGTTCGTGGTCCGGCGGCGGGAGGGCCGGCCGAACTGGTGGAAGCACCTGGTGGTACCGGTGCTCGGGGCGGTGGTGACGGTGGCGGTGATCGTCGAGGCGTCCCGCGCGGCGCAGGCGGTGGGCGCGGCATGGCTGGCGGCGGGTTTGGCGGTGCTCTGCGCCCAGCAGGGCCGACGGACCGGCGACCCGGCCGGGTCCGAGGGGTAGGCCGGGGCCGCGGGGGGGGTGTCTCTATGTCCTTCGTCAAGGACGTGGTGCCGGGTATGGGGATGTTTGGGGTGGTCATGCGGCGAGGGTGATGGTGGGGGTTCGGGATTCGTAGAAGGTGCCGTCTCGGAGCATGGCGAACAGGACGCTGATGCGTTGGCGGGCGAGTCGCAGGAGTGCCTGAGTGTGGGTTTTGCCGCGGGCTCGTTGCCGGTCGTAGTAGATGCGGGAGGCCGGGTCGGCGTTCATGCAGGCGAAGGCGGAGAGGAACATCGCGCGTTTGAGCTGCCGGTTTCCGCCTCGTGGCGCGTGTTCGCCGTGGATCGAGGTCCCCGACGATTTCGTGGTGGGGGCGAGGCCGGCGTAGGAGGCGAGGTGGCCGGCGGTGGGAAAGCCGGTGCCGTCGCCGACGGTGACCAGCAGGACGGCCGCGGTCCTGACCCCGACTCCCGGCATCGAGGTCAGGACCGGGCGAAGAGGGTGGGCCTGCAAAAGGGTGCTGATCTGGGCTTCCAGTGCCCGGCGCTGGTCGTGGACCGCGGCGAGCGAGGCGGCCAGTGACGGGATCACGATGTCGAGGGTGCCTGTGCCGGGAACGATGACGGTCTGCTCGTCGAGGGCGTCGAAGACGTCGTCGATCAGCCGGGCCGCCATGCGCGGGGCCTTGGGTCGGATCAGCTCGACGAGCCTGCGTCGGCCGGCCTTGCGCAGTGCAGCCGGGGATCCGTAGCGCTCGAGGAGCCAGGTGACGGCCGGGTGGTCCAGCCGGGGCCCCAGCACACGCTCCAGCGACGGGTGGAACTGGGTCAGCAGGCCGCGTATCCGGTTGCTGGTGCGGGTCGCCTCGGCCGCGAGGTCCTGGTCGAAGCCGGTCAGCACCGTGAGCTCGGCAGTGATCTCGTCGGTCAGCTCCAGCGAACGCAGTGTGTGGGGCATCATCCGGGCCGCGTCCGCGATCACCGCTGCGTCCTTCGCGTCGGTTTTCGCCTCTCCCGGGTAGAGGTCGGCGATCCGCCGCATCGCGAGTCCGGGCAGGTAGGCGACCTCGCAGCCCGCGTCGCGGGCGACGGTCAGGGGCAGGGCGCCGATCGAGGCGGGTTGGTCCACGATCACCAGGACGGTGCCGAACTTGGCCTTGAGCTTGTCGAACACGGCCCGCAGCTTCGGCTCGCTGTTGGGCATCGGCTTGTCGAAGACCTTCTTCCCGGCCGGAGTCAGCCCGTGGCCGTGGTGAGCGGTCTTGCCGACGTCCATCCCGAGGAAGACGCCTATACCTTCGGTGTCTAACATCGCACCCTTCCACAGGTCTTGACCGTGCCGGCCTCGGCGGTGGCACCGTGCTCGCGCATCCACGTTATGCAGACCTGCCGCCCGCGAACTGTCCGGCATTGCACCGGACCGGGCGGTGGCCGGGTCTCTCATCAGCGTCTCCGACGGCACCTGCGGACCCGGCGACACCACCCCCCAGGTCATCCGTTCGACAGAGGGGACACAGTCATACCGGGCCCGGAGGCCAGCGGCCCCATTGCAGGACCGCGAAAAACATAACGGGGGGCACGCCAGGGCGGGCCCCGGGGGCACGCCAAGGCCGGCGGGAGCGCGGAGTGCAGCGGGGGCAGGCCAGGGCCGCGAGGGCAGGCCGGAGCCGCGGGGGGGCACGCCGGGGCCGCGGAGGCGCCAAGGCAAGCGGGAGCGCGAGGTGCAGGGGCGCCCGAGGCCAGGGCCACGAGGGCAGGCCAGGGCCCCGGGGGCACGCCGGCGCCGCGGAGGCGCCAAGGCAAGCGGGAGCGCGAGGTGCAGGGGCGCCCGAGGCCAGGGCCACGAGGGCAGGCCAGGGCCGCGGAGGCACGCCAGGGCCGGGGGGCACGCCAGGGCCCCGGGGGCACGCCAGGGCCCCGGGGGCACGCCAGGGCCCCGGGGGCACGCCAGGGCCCCGGGGGCACGCCAGGGCCCCGGGGGCACGCCAGGGCCCTGGGGGCACGCCAGGGCGGCGAGGGCAGGCCAGGCCGCAGGGGCAGGCCGGGGCACCGGGGCAGGCCGGGGTCCGGGAGGCGCCTGGGCATGCGGGAGCCCGGGGCTTGGGGGGCGGGAGGGGTGCGGGTTGGGGTGCGACACTGCGTGGGAGCCTGACGGGGTGTCGGTGGGGCCGGATAGCCTGCGCACATGGGTCTGAATACGTCGGCCGAGGCGCCGTTGCCGGTGGGCCAGGTGTCCCGGCTCATCGGGGGCTGGATCGAGCGGCTCGGCCAGGTGTGGGTGGAGGGTCAGATCACGCAGCTCTCGCGGCGGCCGGGGGCGGGGGTGGTCTTCCTGACGCTGCGCGACCCGTCGCACGACATCTCGGTGAGCGTGACCTGCTTCCGCCAGGTCTACGACGAGGTCGCGGACGTCGTCTCCGAGGGCGCGCGGGTCGTCCTGCTGGCCAAGCCCGAGTGGTACGCCCCGCGCGGGCAGCTGTCCCTGAGGGCGACGGAGATACGGCCGGTCGGCATCGGCGAGCTGCTGGCCCGGCTGGAGCGGCTCAAGCGGTCCCTGGCGGCCGAGGGGCTCTTCGCCCTGGAGCGCAAGAAGCCGCTGCCCTTCCTGCCGCAGCTGGTCGGGGTGGTGGTCGGGCGGGCGTCGGCGGCCGAGCGCGACGTCCTGGAGAACGCCCGGCGCCGCTGGCCGGCGGTCCGCTTCGAGGTGCGCAACGTCGCCGTGCAGGGCGTGCACGCCGTGCCGCAGGTGGTCCGGGCGGTCAAGGAGCTCGACGCCATGGACGAGGTCGACGTGATCATCGTGGCGCGCGGCGGCGGCAGCGTCGAGGACCTGCTGCCCTTCTCCGACGAGGAGGTCGTACGGGCCGTCGCCGCGGCCCGCACCCCGGTGGTGTCGGCGATCGGCCACGAGCCGGACTCGCCGCTGCTGGACCTCGTCGCGGACCTGCGGGCGTCCACGCCCACGGACGCGGCGAAGAAGGTGGTCCCGGACGTCGGTGAGGAGCTGGAGCGGGTACGCCAGCTGCAGGGCCGGGGACTGCGCGCGGTGAGCTCCTTGCTCGACCGGGAGGAGCGGGGGCTCGCGCACGCCCTGGCCCGGCCGGTCTTCGTCCATCCGCAGCGCATGGTGGAGCTGCGGGAGGACGAGGTGGAGGCGCTGCTGGCGCGCAGCAGGCGCACGCTGGGGCACCTGCTGGACCGGGCCGACTCGGAACTCGCCCACACGCTGGCCCGGGTGGTGGCGCTGTCACCGGCGGCGACGCTGGAGCGCGGGTACGCCGTACTGCAGCGGGCCGACGGCCACGTGGTGCGCTCGCCGCGGGAGGTGGCGGCGGGTGAGGTGCTGCGCGCGCGGGTGGCGGAGGGCACGTTCTCCGTCGAGGTCTCTCCGACCGACGCGCCGGAGGTGCCGTACCCCGCAGAGGCGGCGGACGCGGCCGGGACTTCGCAGTAGCGCCATACGGCCGCAATCACGTGGTCGCACAACACACACAGGATGGACGAGGCAATGGCAGAGGCGGATACGGCGCTGGGGTACGAGCAGGCCCGCGACGAGCTCATCGAGGTGGTCCGCAAGCTGGAGGCCGGGGGGACCTCACTGGAGGAGTCCCTCGCGCTCTGGGAGCGCGGCGAGGAGCTGGCGAAGGTGTGCCGGCACTGGCTGGAGGGGGCCCGGGCCCGGCTGGACTCGGCGCTGGCGGCGCGCGAGGCCGCCGAGGGGGAGTGATCCCGGGCGTTCCCGGGCGTTCCGGCGCGTTCCCGGGTGATCCCAGGTGATCCCGGGTGATCCCGGTCACGACCGCGCCGGTTTAGTTGAAAATTCATCTACCTCGGTCGTAGAGTCATGGACATCGCTTCACCTCTGTTCGGAAGAAGGCTTTCCTGATGTCTCTCGTACTTGACTCCGCCGCGCAGGACCTGCTGTTCCGCGAGGCCCGCACCGCCAACTCGTTCTCCGACGAGCCGGTGACCGAGGAGCAGGTCCAGGCGATCTACGACCTGGTGAAGTTCGGCCCGACCGCCTTCAACCAGACCCCCCTGCGCATCACCCTGGTCCGCTCCCCCGAGGCCCGTGAGCGCCTCGTGAAGCACATGGCCCCGGGCAACGACGCCAAGACCGCGACCGCCCCGCTGGTCGCGATCCTCTCGGCGGACAACGAGTTCCACGAGGAGCTCCCGCAGCTGCTGCCGCACTTCCCGCAGGCCAAGGACGCGTTCTTCTCCGAGCGCCCGGTCCGCGAGCAGTCCGCGCTGCTGAACTCCGCGCTGCAGGCCGCGTACTTCATCATCGGCATCCGCGCCGCCGGTCTGGCCGCGGGCCCGATGACCGGCGCCGACTTCGGCGGCATCCAGAAGGAGTTCCTGGACGCCGACCACACGCCGATCATGGTCATCAACATCGGCAAGCCGGCCGCCGAGGGTGCCTGGTTCGACCGCTCCCCGCGCCTGGCCTTCGACGAGGTCATCACCACCGTCTGAGCGCCGCCGCAGGTACGCCAGGTACGCCAGAAGGGCCGTGGCCCCCGGATCACCGGGGCCGCGGCCCTTCTGGCGTAGGCGGCCCGCCGGGTGCCCGTGGGCCGTACCGGCGGATCCTGGGCGGCGACGGGCGTGGGACGGCCCCGGCCGGCGGGATTGCTGCCACCCTCGTGGTCCATGGACGTCAGCACCTTCTACGCCCTGTTCTCCGCCACCTGCTTCACCCTGGTCGGCCTGTGGTGGAACGTCGTCCAGAGCCACCACGACTGGATGCGCGAACCGGCCCTGCGGCGCGTCGTGGGCGGGATCTACCTGTCGTTCCTGCTGCCCGCCCTGATGGGCCTCTTCGCCCAGATCGGCGGCACCCAGCAGCCGAAGGTCTGGCGGGCGGCCTTCATCGTCCTCTCGGCGGTCGGCTGCGTCTGCACGCTGCGGCTGCTGGCCCGGGCGCGCGGCGACCGCTTCCTGATCTGGCAGCAGGCCGCGGCCGGGCTCCTCTACGCCCTGATCGCGGTGGTCGGCGCCTTCCCGGAGCTCGCCGAGCCCCTGGGGCTGCGGCCCATCCAGGCCGAGGCGCTGATGCTGATCGGCCTGATCGTGCTGGGACACGCCCTGGTCTGGCGGTTCATGGCCGGCGAGGGCCGGGCCGCCGAGGACACCCCCTAGCGGCCCTGCTTGAACTCCAGTGCCGCCGCGAGCCTGCCGAGCTGCTCGAAGGAGGCCGTGCCGGTCACCACCGTGACGTAGCCCTGCTCCTTCCGCACGAGGGCGTCGTACTTCTCGCCCTCCCAGCGCTCCCAGGACGTCTCGCCGACCTGCTGCGTCCGGCCGGAGGCCGTGGCGCTCCGGGTGACCCGCTCCAGGTACTTGACGGAGGTGTCGGTGGACTGCTCCACCGCCGCGTACTGCTGCTCCGGGTCGAGGAAGCCCAGGTGCCAGGCGTCGTCCTTCTTGCGCTCGTACGTCACCGAGGTCGCCCGCCACTGCTCCGGGAGGCCCACGGGGGCGGCCACCGGGTACGGGGCCGCGCGCCGGGCCGTGATGGTCTCCACCCGGTAGTCGACCGTACGGGTGGGATCGGCCTTGTCGTCATGCGGGACGAAGAGGTAGATCCCGGCGACGACGACACCGATCACCGCCAGCGACCGGACCATGTCCCAGATCGTCTGCTTGCCTTTCATACCTGCCACGGCACCATCGTCCCGTATCACCGGGGGGCGATCACCGCCGGGGTCGCGCGGGCGCGCCGGGCGGCGCACCCTTGAGTCGCCCGCCCCACGCCCCGCCGGGCTCCCCGCCCGGTCGGGGCACGCCACGCAAGGCGTCCGCTCAGGACAATCGAATGACCGATATTCCGCTCATACGTGACCCGCCCTGCTCAATATGTCGACGTACCGATAGAGTTCCAGCACCCTCACTTCCCGGCCGTCGCCGTACAGAAAGGTGCGCTCCGATGACCGAGCACAACCTGCCGCCCCAGCTCGAAGTCTCCCCGGAGGCCCCCGACCGCAACCTCGCGCTCGAACTCGTACGGGTCACCGAGGCGGCCGCCATGGCCGCCGGCCGGTGGGTCGGCCGAGGCGACAAGATCGGCGCGGACGGCGCCGCGGTCAACGCGATGAGGACCCTGATCTCCACCGTCTCGATGAACGGCGTCGTCGTCATCGGCGAGGGCGAGAAGGACGAAGCCCCGATGCTCTTCAACGGGGAGCAGGTCGGCGACGGCACCGGTGCCGAGGTCGACATCGCCGTCGACCCGATCGACGGCACCACCCTGAACGCCAAGGGCATGCCGAACGCCATCGCCGTCCTGGCGGCCGCCGACCGCGGCACGATGTTCGACCCGTCCGCCGTGTTCTACATGGACAAGCTGGTCACCGGCCCGGAGGCCGCCGACTTCGTCGACATCAACGCCCCGGTCTCGGTCAACATCCGCCGGGTCGCCAAGGCCAAGGGCATGCACGCCGAGGACGTCACGGTCGTCATCCTGGACCGCCCCCGCCACGAGGGCATCGTCCGGGAGATCCGCGAGACCGGCGCGCGCATCAAGTTCATCTCCGACGGCGACGTCGCCGGCTCCATCATGGCCGCCCGCGAGGGCACCGGCGTGGACCTGCTCCTGGGCATCGGCGGCACCCCCGAGGGCATCATCTCGGCCTGCGCCATCAAGTGCCTGGGCGGCGTGATCCAGGGCAAGCTGTGGCCCAAGGACGACGCCGAGCGCCAGAAGGCCATCGACGCCGGCCACGACCTGGACCGCGTGCTCACCACCACCGACCTGGTCTCGGGCGACAACGTCTTCTTCGTCGCCACCGGCATCACCGACGGCGAGCTGCTGCGCGGCGTCCACTACCGCTCCCAGACCGCGACGACGTCCTCGCTGGTCATGCGCTCCAAGTCCGGCACCATCCGGAAGATCGACTCCACGCACCGCCTGTCGAAGCTGCGCGCCTACAGCGCGATCGACTTCGACCGCGCCCAGTAGGAGGCGGGGGCACCACACGAGAGGGGCGGTCACCCTGTGCGGGGGTGGCCGCCCCTCTCGCGTGTCCGCGTACGAGGTGTGGGGGACGCACGGGGCGCCCGCGCGGTACGTACGTACATCCGCACGTACATCAGCACGTACGACATCCGCACGCGCCCGGGACGCGGACCACGGCCGGCGGCGGCAACGGCGCCGACGCCCCGGCCGGCCCGCCCGGCACCAGCGCCGACGGCGGTGGCGGGGGCGGGGGCGGGGGCGGGCTCAGCCCGCCGCGGCTATCGACCCCGCCCCGGGGGCCTGCCGCAGCTCGGCGGACCTGCGCCGCATCCGCGCCAGCACCACCCGGCGCTCGGCCGCGGTGAGCCCGCCCCAGACCCCGTACGGCTCGGGCTGGAGCAGCGCGTGCTCACGGCAGGCGACCATCACCGGGCAGCGGGCACAGACGCGCTTGGCGGCCTCCTCGCGGGAGAGCCGGGCGGCCGTCGGCTCCTTGGACGGCGCGAAGAACAGCCCCGCCTCGTCCCGGCGGCACACCGCCTCCGCGTGCCATGGGCCGTCCTCCGCCGCCCTGGCCGGCACCCGCGGCTCCGGCACGGCCGACGGGCGCGCCCCAGGACCCTGAAAGCTCTTCACGGCGGCTACCTGCAGGGACTGATGCGGCGGATGCGGCACGGTCTACTCCTGACGACGTATACGTGAGCGAGAGACGACGCACCTGTCCCTACCCGCTGTACGCCCCCCTATGCACTGTGTGCCACGGGGCGCCCGGGGTTCGTCCGAAACGAGACCCTCCGCATCCGGATCCGGATACGGCCACCACCGCCCGGACCGGCCGCCGGGCCGGCCCTCGCATCAGCCGTCGAGGTTTTTGCGCAGCTTGCGCGCCAGGTCGACCAGGCGGGCACCCATCTTGGGCCGCGCCTCGATGTTGCCGAGGAGGGAGAAGCCCCGGACGATCACCACCGGCGCCTGCGGGTCGGTCTCCCCGCGGCTCTCCCCGCGCACGTCGAAGTTGCCGAGGACCCCGCTGCCGTAGCCGCGCAGGGTGACGTTCTCCGGGACCAGGATCTCCACGTTTCCGAGGACGGAGGTCACGTTGATCTCGGTGACCTGCTGCTCGAAGACCGCCTGGGTGAGGTCGATGGTGATGTCGCCCATGACCGAGACCGCGCGGGTGTGCGCGCCCGGCCGCCAGCGGCCCTTGCGGCTGGAGCTGCTGCACACGGCGACGATGCTCTCGGCGGCCGGACCGGCCACGGCTCCGGCGTACGAGGGTGCGGACACCGACGGTGACGCGGCATGGGCACCACCGGGCGCGGGCAGATCCCGTACGAGTACTTCCAGCTCGCCGACCGTCTTGACGGCGTACAGCGTGTCGAGGCGCTCGGAGTGCTCCTCGGCGGTCAGCCTGCCCTCGGCGAGGGCATCGCCGAGGATCTGGGCGATCCGGTCCCGGTCGGCGTCGGAGGCGCGCAGCCCGACAGGGGCGGGGGCCGGAGCGGGCGCGGGGGCGGCGGGGTGCTTTTCCAGGTCCACGACGCCAGCATAGCGAGACACGATAGATCGCGATACTACCGAGCGACCCCGACCGGACCCGGACCCGACCCCGAGCGGACCCGGACCGACCCCGACCGGACCCCGACCCGACCCCGAGCGGTCTCCGACCGCTCCCCCGCAGGCCCCGAGTGAGCCTTACCTCACAAACACACGCCGGGCGGGAGGTTCTACGCTGGTGGACTGCGCTGCCAATTTGGTCGTCAGTGCTGTCTGCCGAGTGAGGAATGGCCCCAATGCCGGAGTTCGCGTACACCGACCTGCTGCCCCTGGGCGAGGACACCACCCCCTACCGGCTGGTGACCGCCGAGGGCGTGTCCACCTTCGAGGCGGACGGCCGTACGTTCCTCAAGGTCGAGCCGGAGGCGCTGCGCAAGCTCGCCGAAGAGGCCATCCACGACATCCAGCACTTCCTGCGCCCCGCGCACCTCGCGCAGCTGCGCCGCATCATCGACGACCCCGAGGCCTCCTCGAACGACAAGTTCGTCGCCCTGGACCTCCTGAAGAACGCCAACATCGCGGCGGCCGGCGTGCTGCCGATGTGCCAGGACACGGGCACGGCGATCGTCATGGGCAAGCGCGGCCAGAACGTCCTCACCGAGGGCGGCGACGAGGCGGCCCTCTCGCGCGGCATCTACGACGCCTACACCCGCCTGAACCTGCGCTACTCGCAGATGGCGCCCCTCACCATGTGGGAGGAGAAGAACACCGGCTCGAACCTGCCCGCGCAGATCGAGCTGTACGCGACCGACGGCGGCGCGTACAAGTTCCTCTTCATGGCCAAGGGCGGCGGCTCCGCCAACAAGTCCTTCCTCTACCAGGAGACCAAGGCGGTCCTCAACGAGGCCTCCATGATGAAGTTCCTGGAGGAGAAGATCCGCTCGCTCGGCACCGCGGCCTGCCCGCCGTACCACCTGGCGATCGTGGTCGGCGGCACCTCCGCCGAGCACGCGCTGAAGACCGCGAAGTACGCCTCCGCGCACTACCTGGACGAGCTGCCGCGCGAGGGTTCCCCGCTGGGCCACGGCTTCCGCGACGAGGCCCTGGAGCAGCAGGTCTTCGAGCTCACCCAGAAGATCGGCATCGGCGCGCAGTTCGGCGGCAAGTACTTCTGCCACGACGTCCGCGTCGTGCGCCTGCCCCGCCACGGCGCCTCGCTGCCCGTCGCGATCGCCGTCTCCTGCTCGGCGGACCGCCAGGCCACCGCGAAGATCACCGCCGAGGGCGTCTTCCTGGAGCAGCTGGAGCGCGACCCGGCCCGCTTCCTGCCCGACACCACGGACGAGCACCTCTCCGAGGCCTCGGACGTCGTCTCCATCGACCTGAACCAGCCGATGGACGACATCCTCGCGACCCTGACCAAGCACCCGGTCAAGACCCGCCTGTCGCTGACCGGCCCGCTGGTCGTGGCGCGCGACATCGCGCACGCCAAGATCAAGGAGCTGCTGGACTCGGGCGCCGACATGCCGCAGTACCTGAAGGACCACCCGGTCTACTACGCCGGCCCCGCGAAGACCCCCGAGGGCTACGCCTCGGGCTCCTTCGGCCCGACCACGGCCGGCCGTATGGACTCCTACGTCGAGCAGTTCCAGGCGGCGGGCGGCTCCAAGGTCATGCTGGCCAAGGGCAACCGCTCCCAGCAGGTGACGGACGCGTGCGCCGCGCACGGCGGCTTCTACCTGGGCTCGATCGGCGGCCCCGCGGCGCGCCTGGCCCAGGACTGCATCAAGAAGGTCGAGGTCCTGGAGTACGAGGAGCTCGGCATGGAGGCCGTCTGGAAGATCGAGGTCGAGGACTTCCCGGCCTTCATCGTGGTCGACGACAAGGGCAACGACTTCTTCCAGAACCCGGCTCCCGAGCCGACGTTCACGCACATCCCGGTGCGCGGTCCCGGCCTGTAGTACGCGCTGGTCGTGAGGGGCCCTCTGCCGATCGGCAGAGGGCCCCTCGGCTGTTTCCGCCGATCGGCAGATGGAGTCGCAGGGCGTGGGCGGCGAGGCTTTTCCCGTAACCGGCATGCTTGTGGAACACGGGAGTTGACGATGAAGAACCGTATGCGCGCCCTGGCCGTCGCCGGAGCCGCCGCTCTGCTGGGCACCCTGGTGGCGGCCGCGCCCGCCCCGGCGGCGCCGGCCGCGCCGAAGGTCGCCTCGGTGCACGGGGGCGGCACCGTGCACTACCCGTACGCGCCCGCCTCGCACGACATCCGCTTCACGGTCGACGCCGAGTCGGTGCCCTGGAGCAAGCCCCGGAAGGCCGAGAACATGGAGCAGGGCCTGCCGACGGACGCACGGGGCCGGGTGACCATCTACCACGCGATACCGGACCAGGGCTTCACGGCCGTCGCCGAGGCCGAGGTGGACTGCATGGTGACGGGCGGCAGGACCGCCACGGTCACCGCGGTGGTCACGAGCTCGAACGTCGGCGGGGAGGGCAAGCGGATCGGCCTGAGCGTCCAGGACGGCGAGCGCGGGGCGCCCGACCGCGTCGGCTTCTCGTGGGGGATCGTGAACGTCGACGTGAAGCCCGACGGGTCGGTCGCCGAGGCGACGGTCGGCACCTGCATGGCCCCGGCGCCCTTCACCGAGGTCACCAAGGGCGGCTTCAAGGTCACCCCGGCCCCGCTGGCCCCGCGGCCGGAGCCCCTGCCGCAGCCGTAGCCGTAGCCGCAGCCGTGGTCACGGCGTCGGCGCCATCAGGTACCGGGCCTCGACGGGGGTGGCCCGGTACCCCTGCTCCCGCGCGGCCACGACCTCGGCGATGCTCAGCCCGTACACCCGGCGCAGCAGCGCGATCGGCACCCCGCCGGGCCCACCGACCGGCAGGTGGACGGCGCCCTCCCGGGCGAGGATGCGCTCCCGGACCCACGGCGGGGGTACGCCCCGGCCCCGGTCGCACGCCTGGACCAGGCAGCGCGGGCAGTACTCGTACGCCTCCCAGCGCAGCGTGCCGTCCCGGATGGACTGCCATTCCTCCCGGACGCACTCCTCGCAGGGCTCGCAGTGCGTGACCCCGTACATCTGCTGTTCCGCCATCCGCGCAGCATGCGGTACCGGGGCGTCCCGCGCATGCGGATAACGTCGGGGCATGACGCACACGCAGCTCCGTACCGACCGCGCCGTCCGGGTCGTCGCCCATCGCGGGGCCTCCCACGAGCACCCCGAGCACACCCTCGCCGCCTACCGGCAGGCCATCGCGGACGGTGCCGACGCTCTCGAATGCGACGTACGGCTCACCGCCGACCACAAGCTGGTCTGTGTGCACGACCGGCGTGTGGAGCGGACCTCGGACGGGCGCGGGGTGGTGTCGGAGATGACGTACGAGGAGTTGTGCGCCCTCGACTTCGGCCGTTGGAAGGGTGCGGAGCACCGGGGGGCGCAGGTGCTGCTCTTCGAGGACCTGCTGAAGGAGGCGCTGGCCGCCGGCCGGCCCGTCGGGCTGGCCGTGGAGACCAAGCACCCCACCCGTGCGGGCGGCCGGCTGGAGGCCGAGCTGGTGCGGGTCCTGAAGGAGCACGGGCTGGCCGACGGCCGGGCGGGGCTGGTCGAGGTGATGAGCTTCTCGCGCAACGCTCTGATCAGGCTCAACCGGCTCGCACCGGGCCTGCCGGCGGTCTACCTGATCGAGCGGCGGCTGCGGCCGGTCCGGCCGCCGTTCGCGGGGCATGCCGGCCCGGGCATCGATCTGGTGCGCCGGGACCCGGGGCTGGTGGGGCGTCTGAAGGCGAAGGGGCTGGCGGTACGGGTGTGGACGGTGGACGAGCCGGCGGACGTGGAGCTGTGCCTGCGGCTCGGCGTGGACACCCTGATCACCAACCGGCCGCGCGAGGTGCGGGAGCAGCTGGAGGCGGCCCGCTGAGTCGGGCCCGGGCCCGGCCCGGATCCGCCGGTACGGAGCCGGGGCTCTCGCGCGCCTGGCCCCTCCCCCGCTCAGATCGCGTGGGGGCGGGTGGTGCGACGGCCGCCGAATCGCAGGTACGGGTACGGGTACGGGAACACCCGGCCGGGGTGCGCCGGCCGGGCGTGGGGGGATCGGGTGGGGGCGGGGGATCGGGTGGGAACGAGGGGATCGGGTGGGTGGAGCCGGCGGTCAGTGCGGAGCGCCGGTCATGCGAAGCGCTGGTTCGCGGTTCCGTTGCAGGGCTGGAGGCGCAGCGGTTCGTGGGCGGCGGCCACGGTCAGGCACATGGCCGGGGCGGCGGCGGGCCGGAGGGTGGCTCCGTCGCGGAGGAACTGCTGGTTGGCTCCGCCATGGCAGTTCCAGATGATCAGGCCGGTGCCGGAGCCGTAGTTCGCGCCGGGGGCGTCGAGGCAGCGGTCCTGGGTCAGCTCGATGTGGACGGACCTGCGGGCGGTGTCGTACCACCAGCCCTGGTTGCGGCCGCCGTGGCAGTCCCAGCCCACGGCCTTCGTCCCGTTGGCGCTGGAGCCGCCGAAGGAGTCGAGGCAGTTGCCGGTGGCCTCGTTCCGCAGGGGTGCGAACTTGTCGTCCCAGGCCCCGGCCTGGAGGACGGGCCTGCCGGTGCTCGCGGGGTCGGCGCAGGAGGCCTCGCGCAGGCCCGAGTCGTAGAGCTGGGTCAGGCAGGACGCGAAGGCGCCGTGTCCGCGGTAGTTGGGGTGGAAGGACTGGCGGGTGGTGTTCTCGTCCCAGGGGAAGTGGTCCGCGAGGTCCAGGTAGAGGCCGCGGGCCCAGGTGTCCTCCATGCACACCTCGTGGCCGTGGAAGAGGCGGGAGTTGTCGAGGTAGATCGCGCCGGAGGCCAGGGCCGCCGCGCGCATGCCCTTCTCGAAGGTGGGCACCGCGTAGTTGCGGCCCCAGGTGGCGTCCGAGTCGTAGCCGGCGCAGCCGCCGGGCAGTTTCCCGGGGAAGTTCGGGTTGTCGTGGAAGTCGGGGCCGATGGGGCTGGGGTAGCCCATCACGACGAGTTTGTAGTCGGCGTCCGCGTAGCCGGCGTCGCGCATGACCGTCCTGAGGTCGGCGACCGTGGCTTCCACCTTGGGCCGGAGGCCGTCGACGCGGGCCTGCCAGCCGGGTGCGTACGTGGGCTCGCAGGTGCCCCGGCTGAGCACCCAGCGGGTCACGCAGTCGGTCATGACCGGGCCGAACTGCAGGTCGTCGTTGGCGCCTGCAACCAGCAGGACCATCTTGATCCTGGTGTTGCGGGCCTTGATGGCGAGACTGTCGCTCTGCACCAGCTCGTCGGCGTACTGCTTGCTGCCGCCGATCCTGATGTTGCCGGTGTAGCCGCCGGAGCAGGCGACGTTGAAGGTCAGGTCGGCCGGGATGCCGGTGCGGTGGATCGCCGCGTCGGGCGAGCGGTGGCACTGGTTGGTGGGGGTGTTGGTCGCCGGGTCGTAGGTGCCGACGCCCTCGCCGGATATCTCGCTGTCGCCCAGCGAGATCAGGCCGGTCCTGCGGTCGGCCGGTGGGCGCACGGCCGGGTCGCCGTAGATCGTGACGGCTTCGGCCGCGCGGATCGCCTCCAGCTCGGGCGGGAGGGGTTTGACGACCCCGGTGGTGGTGGCCGCCTGGGCCATGGGGGTGACGGCGGTGACGCCCCCCAGGGCGGCCGCGAACGCCGCGACGGCGGCGAAGGTAGATCTGAGCGTGGATCTCGTGCGGGAACGTGCCATGGACGCCTCCCCGGATATCGGTGTCACCCCCGGTATTTACTGGTCAGTAGGGGAGTTGGGAACACTTCCAACAAGAGAATTGCTCACCTTTTTCGAGGAGGCAGCAGACATGACAGACGATCAGCAGGCCGGGGAGTTCCGGACGGAGCACGACTCCATGGGCGACGTACGGGTGCCCCTGCACGCCAAGTGGCGGGCGCAGACCCAGCGCGCCGTGGAGAACTTCCCCGTCTCCGGGCAGCGGCTGGAGCGGGCCCACATCGAGGCCCTCGCCCGGATCAAGGCCGCGGCGGCGCTGGTGAACGCCCGCCTCGGCGTGGTGGACCAGGACGTGGCCGACGCGATCCGGTCCGCGGCCGCCGAGGTCGCGGAGGGCCGCTGGGACGAGCACTTCCCCGTGGACGTCTTCCAGACCGGCTCCGGGACCTCGTCCAACATGAACACCAACGAGGTGATCGCCACCCTGGCCACCGAGCGCCTCGGCCGGGACGTGCACCCCAACGACCACGTCAACGCCTCGCAGAGCTCGAACGACGTCTTCCCGTCGTCCATCCACATCGCCGCCACCGCCGCCGTCGCGAACGACCTGGTACCGGCCCTGGAGCGGCTCGCCGCCGCGCTGGAGCGCAAGGCGGCCGAGTTCGAGCACGTGGTCAAGGCCGGCCGGACCCACCTGATGGACGCCACCCCGGTCACCCTCGGCCAGGAGTTCGGCGGCTACGCGGCCCAGATCCGCTACGGCGTCGAGCGGCTGCGCTCGTCCCTGCCCCGGCTCGCCGAACTCCCCCTGGGCGGAACCGCGGTGGGCACCGGCATCAACACCCCGCCCGGCTTCTCCGCCGCCGTGATCGCCGAGGTCGCGGTCGCGACCGGACTGCCGCTGACCGAGGCCCGCGACCACTTCGAGGCCCAGGGAGCGCGGGACGCGCTGGTGGAGACCTCGGGCATGCTCCGTACGGTCGCCGTCTCGCTCACCAAGATCTGCAACGATCTGCGCTGGATGGCCTCGGGCCCGCGGACCGGATTGGCCGAAATCAGTCTCCCGGACCTCCAGCCCGGCTCCTCGATCATGCCCGGGAAGGTCAATCCGGTGGTCCCGGAGGCCGTCCTGATGGTCGCCGCACAGGTCATGGGGAACGACGCCACCGTCGCGGTGGCGGGGGCCTCCGGCAACTTCGAGCTCAATGTGATGCTCCCGGTGATGGCCAGGAACCTCCTCGAATCGATCCGGCTGCTGGCCGCCGCGAGCCGCCTGCTGGCGGACCGCACGGTCGACGGGATCACCGCCGACGAGGCCCGGGCCAGGGAGTACGCCGAGTCCTCGCCCTCCGTGGTCACCCCGCTCAACCGCTACATCGGCTACGAGGAGGCCGCGAAGGTGGCCAAGCGGTCCCTCGCCGAGCGCCGGACGATCAGGGAGATCGTGCTGGAGTCCGGCTACGTGGAGCGCGGTGCCCTCACCCTGGAACAGCTCGACGAGGCCCTGGACGTCCTGCGCATGACACGTCCCTGACCGGCCGTCCGCACCCCCCGGGCGGGGGCCGGATCCGGTCGTTCACCGTCCCCGAACCGCTCGGTGACCTGCACCGCAGCGGGCGCACGGGCCCCCGCCCTAAGATCTGCGCATGACAGGTACCTTCGAGTCCGGGGGCGGCCGGACGCCGGGCACGCCGACCGGCCCCGCACGTGGCACGCGCTGGGCACCCGGGGACCGGATCCTCTGGCGCTACCGCGACCACGTCCCGGGACCGCCGGGCGCGGTGCACATCTGCCGCCCGGTGACCGTGGTGCAGGACACCGACGAGCTGCTCGCCGTCTGGATGGCCCCCGGCACCGAATGCGTCAAACCGGTCCTCGCCGACGGCACGTCCGTCCACGAGGAACCGCTCGCCACCCGCTACACCGCGCCGCGCACCACCGTGCGCTCGCGCTGGTTCGGCGGCGGTGTCCTGAAACTGGCCCGCCCCGGGGACCCCTGGTCGGTCTGGCTGTTCTGGGGACCGGGCTGGCAGTTCAAGAACTGGTACGTGAACCTGGAGGAGCCGCGCTCCAGATGGGCCGCAGGAGTGGATTCCGTGGACCACTTCCTGGACATCGCCGTCTACCCCGACCGCAGCTGGAAGTGGCTGGACGAGGACGAGTTCGCCCAGGCCCAGCGCTCCGGTCTGATGGGCCGTGAGCAGGCGCTGCGGGTACGGGAAGCCGGTCGCGCGGCGGTCGCGGCGATCGAGGAATGGGCCGCTCCGTTCTCGGCCGGCTGGGAGGACTGGCGGCCGGATCCGGCCTGGCGGATTCCGGCCCTGCCCGACGACTGGGACCGCACCCCGGCGCATATGACCTCATGAGACCCTTGATGCGCCCCCGGGGTTCAAACGTAGGATCGTCCTCCGCGAGGTCACGCGCTCGAGGCGGTGCGGTCGGGCCGCACATCGGCAAGTGGTCTTCCGCACACGGGATCTGACCGGAGGTCGACACACGAGGAGAGGCGACGAGGGGGCGGGTTCCGCCCGGGGCGCTCCCGGCCGTGGGGCCGGGGGGAGAAGTTCGAGCGAGGTACCTCTGGGCGATGGTGCCCGGGCCGCTGAGCGGGTATACCGCGACTGACCGAGTTGAGTGCAGCGCACATCGAGCGCAAACGGACGGAATTCCACGCGTGACGGAGTACCCCACCTCCCAGGAGGGCCCGCAGCCCGTCGCCTCCGGCGGAGGTACGGACGAGGCCGGCCACGGCAAGGCGCCCATCGCCGCCACCGAGGCCGTACGCACGCATGCCCCGGGCGCCGGCACCGGCCCCGCGGCCGAGCCGGGCGCGGCGGCCGCCGCGGCGGCTTCCGACGTGCGGGCCGCGCGCTCGGCGGCGGGCCCGGCCGCGGGGCTGCCCCGGCCGCGCGGAGCGGCGTCGGCGGAGGTCCCCGCCGGTGCGGGCGCCGGCCCGGGCCAGAATCACGACAACGCCCGTCCCCGGGACACCGCGGACACCCCCGAGGCCCACGAGGCCGCCGCGCGCGCCACGGGGGCCGGTCCGCCCCCGGCGGCCGCCGGGGGCGGCGCTGCGGGCCTCCAGGGGGCCGGCGGGCCCGGCACACCGGCAGGGGGCGCCCCGGACGCGACCGCGGCGCGCCGCGAGGGGGACCGGCTGCGCTTCGTCGGCGCCGCCACCCGGCGGATCGCCCGCGGCATCGACCTCGACGAGATCGTCCTCGGCCTGTGCCGGGCCACCGTCCCGACCTTCTCCGACGCCATCCTCGTCTACCTGCGCGATCCGCTCCCGGTCGGCGACGAACGGCCCGTCGGCCCGGTCGTTTTAAGGCTGCGCCGCACCGACCGGCTGCGGCCGATCGACGACCTCACCGACATCAGCAGCACCATCGGCGCGGGGATGGACCTCGCCGGGGCCGCGGGGGCCACCGGCGAGCTCGACTTCAGCCAGCTGCCGCTGGTCGGCCCGCAGGGTGACCTGCCCGCGGCGGAGCTGTGCGAGATCCGGCCCGGCGGCGCGCTCGCCGAGGTGCTGCGCGGCGTACGGCCCGTCTTCGGGTGCTCCGCCGCCGCAGGTACGGCCCTGCCCGAGCTGCTCGGGCTGGACCATCCGCTGCCGCGCGGCAACCGGGCGGTCCTGGCGCCCCTGCGGGGCCGCCGCCGGGTGATCGGCGCCGCGGTCTTCCTGCGCAGCCCCGAACGTCCGGCCTTCGAGCAGAACGACCTGCTGGTCGCCGCCCAGCTGGCCACCCACACCGCGCTCGGCATCGACAAGGCGGTCCTCTACGGCCGCGAGGCGTACATCGCCGACGAACTGCAGCGCACCATGCTGCCTGACAGCCTGCCGCAGCCCACCGGGGTGCGGCTGGCCTCCCGCTACCTGCCCGCGGCCGAGACGGCCCGGGTCGGCGGCGACTGGTACGACGCCATACCGCTGCCCGGCAGCCGGGTGGCGCTCGTCGTCGGCGACGTCATGGGCCACTCCATGACCTCCGCCGCGATCATGGGCCAGCTCCGCACCACCGCCCAGACCCTCGCGCAGCTGGACCTGCCGCCCGCCGAGGTGCTGCACCACCTGGACGAGCAGGCGCAGCGCCTGGGCACGGACCGCATGGCCACCTGCATGTACGCCGTCTACGACCCGGTCGCGCACCGGATCACCATCGCCAACGCGGGCCATCCGCCGCCGGTGCTGCTGCACCTGGGCGGCCGGGCCGAGGTGCTGCGTGTACCGCCCGGCGCCCCCATCGGCGTCGGCGGCGTGGACTTCGAGGCGGTGGAGCTGGACGCGCCCGCCGGAGCCACGCTGCTGCTCTACACGGACGGCCTGGTCGAGTCGCGGCTGCGGGACGTGTGGACCGGCATCGAGCAGTTGCGCGAGCGCCTGGCCACCACCGCCCAGCTGACCGGCCTGGACCACCCGCCGCCGCTGGAGGCCCTCTGCGACGACGTCCTGGACATGCTGGGCCCGGGCGACCGGGACGACGACATCGCGCTGCTCGCGGCCCGGTTCGACGGCATCGCGCCCAGTGACGTCGCGTACTGGTTCCTGGACCCGGAGGAGACCGCTCCGGGACGGGCCCGGCGGTTCGCCCGCCGCGCCCTGACCCGGTGGGGCCTGGAGGAGCTGAGCGACTCGCTGGAGCTGCTGGTGAGCGAGGTGGTCACCAATGCCGTCCGGTACGCGGAGCGGCCCGTGACGCTGCGTCTGCTGCGGACGGACGTACTGCGCTGCGAGGTCGGCGACGACTCCCCGCAGCTGCCGCGCCAGCGCCGGGCGCGGGACACCGACGAGGGCGGCCGCGGCCTGTTCCTGGTCAACCGGCTGGCCCGCCGCTGGGGCGCGACCCGGCTCAGCAGCGGAAAGGTCGTCTGGTTCGAGCTGCCGCTGCCGCTGTCGGCCGCGGGCGAACGCCGCTGACCGTAGGCGGGTGAACGAAAGAGCGCCGCCCCGCAGCCTGCTGGCTGCGGGGCGGCGCTGTGTCAGTTGCCGCCGCCCTGGTGTTCACCCAGGACCGGCGGGTCCGGCGGCTTGGGGCCGTTGGTCTTGGTGGGCGTGGCCGTCGGGGACGTCGTCCCGCTGGGCGTCGGTCCCGTCTTGGTCGCGGTGGGAGTCGGCGACGTCTGTGTCGGGGACTGCGTCGGGCTGGTGGTGACCGTCGTCGGGGTGGGGGACGGACTCGTCGAGGCGGTCGGCGAGGTGCTGCGGGACGGCGTCTGCACGGCGCCCATGTCGGCCTCGGTCAGCTGGAACTTGCCGGTGCTGCCGCCCTTGAGGGCGGCGAGGGTGTACGCCTTCCAGATCGAGGCGGGGAAGCTGGAACCGCCCGCGCGGCCCAGGCCGGCGGTGCCGGTCAGGGTCACCTGGCTGTGGCTGTTGGGGTCCTCGCCGAACATGGCGACGACCGTGACCAGTTCCGGCGTGTAGCCGGTGAACCAGGCCGCGACGTTGGACTCGGTGGTGCCGGTCTTGCCGCCCGCCTCGTAGGCGCTGCTGCGGACCTTGTTGCCGGAACCGCCCTCGTCCTCCACGACGCCCTGGAGCACCTTGGTGACGGTGTCGGCGGTCTTGCGGCTGATGGCCTGGCTGCCCACCGCCTCCTGGGGGGTGAACTCGCGGTCCTTGTGCTCGGCCTTCTTGATGATGGTCGGCGTGACCTTCTTGCCGTGGTTGTCGAAGGTGGCGTAGACGCCGGCCATTTCGACGGTGTTCGCGCTCATGGTGCCCAGGGCCATGGCCGGCTTGTCCTCGGGCCAGCCCTCGCGGTCCTGCATGCCCAGTTCCAGGGCCGTCTTCTTCGCGTTGGGCGGCTTGACGTCCACGATCATCTGCGCGTAGACGGAGTTCACCGAGAAGTTGGTCGCTTCCTGGACCGTCATCATCGGGGTGCCGTAGTTGGTGTTGTCCTGGTTCTGCGGGTTGAACGGGATCTTGCTGCCGACGACCGGGCGCTTGCTCGTGCCGTCGTAGAGCGCGTTCGGGGTGATCGGCTTGCCGTCCTGGGTGTTGGAACCGTTCTCCAGGGCGGAGGCGAGCACGATCGGCTTGAAGGTCGAGCCCGGCTGGTAGTCCGTGCGCAGCGCGTTGCTCGCGGACTTCTCCTCCAGGCCCACGCCGCCGTACATGGCGACGATGGCGCCGGTCTTGGGGTCCACGGAGGTGGCGCCGGCCTGGACGCTCTGGTCCTGCGGGCGGTTCTTGGTGTCCTTGCGGTCGAGCTTGGACTCCAGCTCGTCGTGGACCGCCTTCTCCAGTGCGCTCTGCTTGTTCTTGTCGACGTTGAGCGTGATGTTCCAGCCGCCCGCCGTGATCATGGCGTCGGTGATGTTCTGCTTGTTCAGCTCGTCGTTGGCGGCCTGGACCAGGTAGCCCTTCTGCCCGTCCATGCCCGGGCGGGGCTTGGGCTTGATGGGCTCGGGAAGCGTCATGGTCTTGCGCTTGGCCTCGTCCAGCTTGCCCATCTCGACCATGTTGTCGAGAACGGCGTTGAAGCGGATGTTGACCAGCCGCTTGCCGTTCGGGCCGGCGGTCGCGAGGTCGTACTGGCTGGGCGCCTGGATGACGGAGGCGAGGTAGGCGCCCTGTTCCAGCGTCAGCTTGTCCGCGTCGACACCGTAGAAGGCCTGGGCCGCCGCCTGGATGCCGTAGGCGTTGCGGCCGTAGAAGTTGGTGTTCAGGTACCCGGCGAGGATGTCGTCCTTCTCCATGCGCTCGTCGACCTTGAGAGCGATCACCAGCTCCCTGAGCTTGCGGACGGCCGACTGGTCCTGCGTCAGGTAGTAGTTCTTGACGTACTGCTGGGTGATCGTGGAGCCGCCGGCCGTGCCCTTGCCGCGGACCGTGTTGAACAGGCCTCGGGCCACGCCCATCACGTCGATGCCGCGGTCCTGGTAGAAGGACTTGTTCTCGATGGCGATGAAGGCGGTGCGGACATCGACCGGGATCTTGTCGAGGGTGACGTTCTCGCGGTTCATCTTGCCGGTGTTGGCCATGATCGAGCCGTCGGACCACCGGTAGGTGTTGCTCTGAAGCGTCGCCTGCTTGTTCGGGTCGGTGGGCTCGTCCACCGAGTAGTAGAGGACGACCGCCGCAGCCATGAGCAGCAGGCTGACTCCCAGGAACGTGCCCAGGATCGTCTTCCAGTTGAAGAAGCGGCGTATGCCCGTGCGCTTCCCGGCGCCCCCGCCTTCCTTGGCGCCCTTCGCGCGTCCGCTCGGCGCCCGCCGCGCACCGCGCTGCTGCTGCGCCTTACGCGCTTCTGCTCGGCCCATCGCTCCCGCTCCGCTCGATTACCCCCCGACGTCAACTCAGAAAGCTAACACCGCAGGCTGTGACAAAGTTTGGCCAATCCGGACTAATTCCGGTCATTTCGGACGTGAGAATCAGCACCCACATCACAGGAACCGACGCTCAGATAAGCGGATGGGTTGCCATTGCGCAAAAAAGTGATATCACTTTGCTAAGCGGCCCGACCGGCCGTGCGCAGAGAAACGGGGCGAACCATGACGAATCACATAGCCAACCCTGACGGAGTACGGGAGTTCACCGCGCGCAGCGTCGGCGGCGGGCTGGCGCTGCTGCTCGGACTGGCCGGTCTGCTCGCGGGCGCGGGTCTGGTCGTGGCCGGCGCGGTGGCGTCGGTGACCGGGGCCAAGGTGGCCCTGATCGCGACCGGCGTGCTCCTGGGTCTCGCCTCCGTGATCGCGATGAGCGGCCTCAACACGGTGGCGCCCGGCGAGGCCCGGGTCGTCCAGCTCTTCGGCCGCTACCGCGGCACCATCCGCACCGACGGGCTGCGCTGGGTCAATCCGCTGACCTCGCGCGAGAAGATCTCCACCCGGGTGCGCAACCACGAGACGGCCGTGCTGAAGGTCAACGACGCCTACGGCAACCCGATCGAGCTGGCGGCGGTCGTGGTGTGGCGGGTCGAGGACACCGCGCGGGCCGTCTTCGAGGTGGAGGACTTCACCGAGTTCGTGGAGACGCAGACGGAGGCCGCGGTCCGGCACATCGCGATCGAGTACCCGTACGACGCCCACGAGGAGGGCGGCCTGTCGCTGCGCGGGAACGCCGAGGAGATCACCGAGAAGCTCGCGGCCGAACTGCACGCCCGGGTGGAGGCCGCCGGTGTGCAGATCATCGAGTCGCGGTTCACGCATCTCGCGTACGCTCCTGAGATCGCCTCCGCGATGCTCCAGCGCCAGCAGGCCGGCGCCGTCGTGGCGGCCCGCAAGCAGATCGTGGAGGGCGCGGTGGGCATGGTCGAGCTCGCCCTGACCCGGCTGGCGGAGGAGGAGATCGTGGACCTCGACTCGGAACGCAAGGCGGCCATGGTCTCGAACCTGATGGTCGTCCTGTGCGGCGACCGCGCCGCACAGCCGGTGCTCAACACGGGCACCCTCTACCAGTGACCCCCTCCGGCGAGGAGAAGCCCGCGGGCCGGCAGGCACGCAAGCAGGTGCTCCTGCGACTCGACCCGCAGGTGTACGACGCGCTGGCCCGCTGGGCGGGCGAGGAGCTGCGCAGCGCCAACGCGCAGATCGAGTTCCTGCTCCGCCGGGCCCTCGCCGACGCCGGCCGGCTCCCCTCCGCCCCGGGCCCCATCCCCCGCCGGGGCCGGCCACCGAAGCCCACGAACTGACCCGTCCGACCGCCGCTCCCGTGCCGTGCACGGGGGCGGCTTTCGCATTTCCGCAGGCCGGACCTCTATACACTCAACGTATACACACGATGTATAGTCGGCGCCATGTCCATCGGTCACACCCTCCTGGGCCTCCTCGAGGCCGGCCCGCGCCACGGCTACGACCTGAAGCGGGCCTTCGACGAGAAGTTCGGCCACGACCGCCCCCTCGCCTACGGGCAGGTCTACTCGACCATGTCCCGGCTGCTGAAGAACGGCCTCGTCGAGGTCGACGGCATCGAGAGCGGCGGCGGCCCCGACCGCAAGCGGTACGCCATCACCGACGCCGGCATCACCGACGTCGAGACCTGGCTCTCCCAGCCCGAGAAGCCCGATCCGTACCTCCATTCGACCCTCTACACGAAGGTTGTCCTCGCGCTGCTCACCGGCCGCCGCGCCGACGAACTGCTGGACACCCAGCGGGCCGAGCACCTGCGCCTCATGCGCGTGCTGACCACCCGCAAGCGCAAGGGCGACCTCGCCGACCAGCTGGTCTGCGACCACGCCCTGTTCCACCTCGAAGCGGACCTGCGGTGGCTGGAGCTCACCGCCGCCCGCCTCGGCCGGCTCGCCGAGGAGGTACGCCGATGACCGCCGCCCCGGCCGGCTCCCTCCTCGCCGCCACCGGCCTGCGCAAGGCGTACGGGAGCACCGACGCCCTCGACGGCGCCGATTTCTCCATCCACCCCGGCGAGGTCGTCGCCGTCATGGGCCCCTCCGGCTCCGGCAAGTCCACCCTGCTGCACTGCCTCGCCGGGATCGTCCCGCCCGACTCCGGCTCCATCGTCTACGCGGGCCGCGAGCTCACCTCCATGAACGACGCCGAACGCAGCGCCCTGCGCCGCACCGAGTTCGGCTTCGTCTTCCAGTTCGGTCACCTGGTGCCGGAACTGACCTGCGTGGAGAACGTCGCCCTCCCGCTGCGCCTGACCGGCGTGAAGCGCAAGGAGGCCGAGCGCACCGCGCTGCACTGGATGGAGCAGCTCCAGGTGGAGGACCTCGGCGCCCAGCGGCCGGGCGAGATATCCGGCGGCCAGGGGCAGCGCGTGGCCGTCGCCCGCGCCCTCGTCACCGGCCCCCGGGTGATCTTCGCCGACGAGCCCACCGGAGCCCTCGACTCCCTCAACGGCGAACTCGTCATGCAACTGCTCACCGAGGCCGCCCGGTCCGCGAACGCCGCCGTCGTGCTGGTCACGCACGAGACACGCGTGGCCGCGTACTCCGACCGCGAGATCGTCGTGCGCGACGGCAGGTCCCGCGACATGGAGCGGATCGTATGAGCCGGCCGCGGGTATGGAGCCGCGACCTCGGCATGGGCGCCCGCTTCGCCCTCGGCAGCGGCCGCGAGGGGTGGATCCGCACCCTGCTCACCGGGGTCGGCGTCGGTCTCGGCGTCGCCCTGCTGCTGATCAGCACGGCCATCCCCGGAGCCCTCACCGCTCGGTACGAGCGGGGTGACGCACGGTCGACGATGCACTCCGACACGGCCGACGCCCCCGGGCCCGACACCCTCCTGTACGCCCGGATCGGGCAGACGTACCAGCACAAGGACATCGAGGGACACGTCCTGCGGGCGGAGGGCCCGGACGCCCCGCTGCCGCCGGGCCTGAAGAAGATCCCGGGCCCGGGCGAGCTGGCCCTCTCCCCCGCCCTGGACCGGCTGCTGAAGTCCTCCGAGGGCGCCCTGCTGCGCGAACGGCTCGACGGGCCGGTCAGCGAGATCGTGGGGGACCAGGGCCTGGTCGGCCCCGGCGAACTGCTCTTCTACCTGGGCAGCGACACCCTCACCAAGAACGGCCCCGACGACCACCGCGTCGAGCGCATCACCAGCTTCGGCTACGAGGCGGACCGCGACACCCTCGACCCCGTCCTCATGCTGATGGTCGTCCTGACGTTCGTCGCCCTGCTGATGCCCGTCGCCGTGTTCATCGCGACCGCCGTCCGCTTCGGCGGGGAGCGGCGCGACCGCAGGCTCGCCGCGCTGCGGCTGGTCGGCGCGGACAGCATGATGGTGCGCCGCATCGCGGCCGGTGAGGCACTGGCCGGCTCCCTGGCCGGACTGGTCCTGGGCACCGGCTTCTTCGCCGTCGGCCGCTCCCTGGTCGGCAGCGTCAGCCTCCAGCAGCGCAGCGTCTTCCCCGCCGACCTCGACCCGGCGCCCTGGCTGGCGGCCCTGGTCGCCGTCGCGGTGCCCGCGGCAGCCGTGGCCGTGACCCTGTTCGCGCTGCGCGGTGTGGTCATCGAGCCGCTGGGCGTCGTCCGCACGGCCAGGCCCTCCCGTCGCCGCATCTGGTGGCGGCTGCTGCTGCCGCTGGTCGGGCTCGGTCTGCTCGTGCCCATGGACGGCCGCGGCAACGACCACGGCCGGTTCAACCAGTGGCAGGTCAGCGGCGGCGTGGTGCTGCTGCTCGTCGGGATCACGGTGCTGCTGCCCTGGCTGCTGGAGCGCTTCGTCGGCAGGATGTCCGCAGGGCCGGTCTCCTGGCAGCTGGCCGTACGCCGGCTCCAGGTCGGCAGTGGCAGCGCCGCCCGCCCGGTCAACGGCATCGCCGTGGCCGTCGCCGGCGCCATCGCCCTCCAGATGCTCTTCGCGGGCGTCGAGGGCGACTACACCAGGGCGACCGGCCAGGACCCCTCCCGGGCCGCCGTCGCCGTCCTGGTCAACCGCACGTCGTCGGACCGGCCGATCGGCGAGCTCGCGCAGCGGATCGCCTCCGTACCGGGCGTCACCCGCGCGGTCCCGCTGACCTCCGCGCAGGCCGCCCACCGGATGCCCGCGGAGCAGGACACCGTCCAGGTGACCGTCGGCACCTGCGCCGCGCTCGCGGAGGTCGCCACGCTCGACTCCTGCAAGGAGGGCGACGCCTTCGCCCTGACCGGCCCCTCCTCCGAGGGGGCCTACGGGGGCACGGCCGAGCCCGGTGACGAGCTGTTCGTCGGCAACGTCCATCGCTACGAGTCCGCGCCGGACGACCGGCCCGCTCCGGTGAAGTGGCAGGTCCCGGCGGGCGCCCGTACGGTCCCCGCCCGGCAGGACCCCTCGGGGCTGCTGCGCACCGGCCTGCTGGTGACCCCGTCGGTCGCGCCGCAGGAGCTGGGCGACTTCCCGGACGCGCGGATCTTCGTAGAGGTCGACGAGTCCGGCCCGGACGCCCTGGACCGGGCGCGCAACGCCGTCTTCAAGGCGGACCCGTTCGTCACGGCGATGACGCTCCGCCACACCGAGCAGGCGGCCGGCTTCTCCTCGATCCGCACGGGGCTGTTCTTCGGCGCCGCCGCCGTGCTGGTCCTGATCGGCGCCAGTCTGTTCGTCTCCCAGCTGGAGCAGCTGCGCGAGCGGCGTCGGCTGCTGTCCTCGCTGGTCGCCTTCGGCACCAGGCGCTCCACCCTGAGCCTGTCGGTGCTGTGGCAGACGGCCGTACCGATCGTGCTGGGCCTGGTGCTGGCGGCCGCGGTGGGCACCGCCCTGGGCGCCGTCCTGATGGGCATGGCCGCCCAGCCGGTCCGGATCGACTGGCCGTCGGTGCTCGGGATGACTGGGGTCGGCGCGGGCGTGGTGGCCGCGGTGACCCTGCTCAGCCTGCCGCCGCTGCTGCGGATGATGCGCCCGGACGGCCTGCGTACGGAGTGACGCCCGTACGCCCCTGAACCCGTACGCCCCTGAACCCGTAAGCCCTTGAACCCGTACGCCCGCTCCCCGCGGTCCGGCGACACGACACCTCTAGTCGGTGGGCCAGACCGGGAGCGGGCGTACGGCTTCGCGCAGGGCGGCGGCGATCGCGGCGAACTCCTCCTGGCGGGCGGTCCCCGTGCGCATGGCCAGGGCGATCCGCCGGGAGGGCGCGGGCTCGGCGAAGCAGCCGGTGGACAGGTACTCGTTGCGGGCGGTCTCCAGCCGCAGCGCGGTCCGCGGCAACAGCGTCACCCCCAGTCCCCCGGCGACCAGTTGTACGAGCGTGGACAGTCCGGCAGCGGTCGTGGTGACATCGGCCCCGGTGGTCCGCCCGGCCTCCCGGCAGATGTCCAGGGCCTGGTCCCGCAGGCAGTGCCCCTCGTCCAGCAACAGCAGCTGCAGGTCGCGCAGTTCGTCGAGCGGGATGTCCCGGCGTCCGGCCAGCGGGTGGTCGCGCGGGGCGAGCAGGACGAAGTCCTCGTCGAAGAGGGGCAGTTCGCTCACGCCGGGTACGCCGAGCGGCACCGCCAGCAGGAGCAGGTCCAGGCGGCCGGCGGCCAGCCCCTCCAGCAGCGAGCCGGTCTGCTCCTCGTGCACCTGCAGGTCCACCCGCGGGTAGCGCCGGTGGAACAGCCCGAGCACCGTCGGCAGCAGGTAGGGCGCCACGGTGGGGATCACCCCGAGCCGCAGGACCCCGGTGAAGGGGGCCCGTACCGCCTCCGCCTCCTCCAGCAGCCCACCGACGGCGTCGAGCACCACCTGCGCCCGGACGGCGATCCGCTCGCCCGCCGGGGAGAGCAGCACCTTGCGGGTGGTGCGCTCCAGCAGCTGCACACCGAGGGCCTCCTCCAGCGCGGAGACGGCGCCGGAGAGCGCCGGCTGGCTCATCCCGATGGCCGCGGCCGCGTCACGGAAGTGCAGGTGCTCGGCGACCGCCGCGAAGGCGCGCAACTGAGCGAGGGTGGGTTGCTTCGCTCCCCTATTACCGACAGCCACTGATAGGTACCTCCGATCACCCACAGCAAGACTAGCTATTTCCATAATCAATGCAGGCTGTGCCAGCATGTGAGACACGTCCAACCCCCTCGGAAAGCCCCCAAAAGGGGTCCTTTTCCATTGATCAAGGAGAGCGCGTGCTCACTGTTGGTGACAAGTTCCCCGCCTTCGACCTGACCGCCTGTGTCTCGCTCGAGGCCGGTTCCGAGTTCGCGCAGATCGACCACAAGACCTATGAGGGCAAGTGGAAGGTCGTCTTCGCGTGGCCGCTCGACTTCACCTTCGTGTGCCCGACCGAGATCGCCGCCTTCGGCAAGCTGAACGACGAGTTCGCCGACCGTGACGCGCAGGTCCTCGGCTTCTCCCTCGACTCCGAGTACGTGCACCACGCCTGGCGCAAGGACCACGCCGACCTGCGTGACCTGCCCTTCCCGATGATGTCGGACATCAAGCGTGAGCTCTCCGCCGAGCTGGGCATCCTCGGCGAGGACGGCCTGCCGATGCGCGCCGTCTTCATCGTCGACCCGAACAACGAGATCCAGTTCTCGATGGTGACCGCCGGTTCCGTGGGCCGTAACCCCAAGGAGGTCCTGCGGGTCCTCGACGCCCTGCAGACCGACGAGCTGTGCCCCTGCAACTGGAACAAGGGCGACGCCACGATCGACGCCGGCGCGCTGCTGGCCGGTGAGTGACGGATGTCCCTCGACTCCCTGAAGGCGTCCGTCCCGGACTTCGCCAAGGACCTGAAGCTGAACCTCGGTTCGGTCATAGGCAACAGCGACCTCCCGCAGCAGCAGCTGTGGGGCACGGTCCTGTCCTGCGCGATCGCCGCCCGCTCCCCGCGCGTCCTGCGTGAGCTGGAGCCGGAGGCGAAGGCGAACCTCTCGCCGGAGGCGTACACCGCCGCCAAGTCCGCCGCCGCGGTCATGGCGATGAACAACGTCTTCTACCGCACGCGGCACCTGCTCTCCGACCCGGAGTACAACACGCTGCGCGCGGGCCTGCGGATGAACGTCATCGGCAACCCGGGCGTGGAGAAGGTCGACTTCGAGCTGTGGTCCCTCGCGGTCTCCGCGATCAACGGCTGCGGCCAGTGCCTGGACTCGCACGAGCAGGTCCTGCGCAAGGCCGGCGTCGACCGCGAGACGATCCAGGAGGCCTTCAAGATCGCCTCGGTGATCCAGGCCGTCGCGGTCACCCTCGACGCCGAGGCCGCCATCGCCGGCGAGTAACGGCATCCCGTACGACGCAGGGGCCCGCGACCGTTTCCGGTCGCGGGCCCCTGCTGCACTGTCAGTCCTTGCGCAGTACGGCCATCAGCGCCCGCACGTCCTCGACGGCCGCCGCCGTCAGAGCATCCTGGTCGGGCCGGGCCGGCGGGGTCGCCCCCGCGTCGGTCTCCTCGTCGCGCGAACCGAAGAACCCCAGCTCGACGGTGAACACCGCGCCGCCGTCGCGGACGCGCAGCTGGAGGCCGTCACCGGCCCCGGAGGCGCGGACCAGCGCCTGTTCCCCCAGGCCGGGCACCTCCTCCCAGGGGACGTCGGCCTCGAAGAGCCGCTCGTAGAACGAACCCAGTGCGAACTCGGGCGCCGGATCGCTCTTCTTGTGCAGCTCGACCAGGAACAGGGCGGAGAACCCGTCCGAACCGCCCGAGCCGCCACCGTCGTAGCTGCACGACGCCCAGTCCATGGCCGGATGCCGGCCGGTCCTGTTCGGGCTGGAGGCCGCGAAGCCGCCCATGGCCCGCCCGAGAGCCGGTGCCTCGAACTGCTTGCACAGGTTGTCCGTGACCGCGTACCGGACCTCCGGTTCCGCCGGCCGCAGCCGGTCGGCGAAGGCGTACAACCCGCCCGCCCACAGCGCGGACGTGACCACGACGGCCGTCGCGACCCACCGCCACGGCCGCCCCGCCCGCCGCGCGGGCACGGCGTCGTCCTGGACATCGTCCTGGGCGGCCTCCGGCGGGCGCGCCGGCTCCCACGCCCCGTCGAGCTCGGGCTCACTGATCATCCCGCCCCCTGCTCCTTCAATGCCGTCATCAGCTCGCGGGCGTCCTCGACCATCGCCGCCCGGAGCGCGGCGGTGTCGGCCGGGGTCTTCGGCTCGCTGCCGGTGCCGATGACCACGACGGTGAACACCGCACCGCCGCGCAGCACTCTGAGCTCGACCGTCCCGTCCCTGAGGCCCGAGGAGAGCAGGGCTCGCTCACCGAGTCCCCGGACCTCCTGCGTGCGCACCGCATCCGGTTCCGCGAAGAACAGGTCCGACGGCACGTCGAACTCCGGTCCGGGATCGGTCTTCCGGTGCAGGTCGACCTGCACCCGCACGGTGAGTGTGGACACGCTCTCACCGTTCTGCAAGCTGCAGATCGCCCGGTGCACGGCAGGGTGGTCGTCCTGCCGGTTCTGCGGCCGGTAGCGGTGCAGGCCTCCCGCGATCCTGCTCAGCGCCCGGGCCTCGAAGTCCTGGCACAGGTTCTCCGTCGCCCGGTACGAGACCTGCGGCGCGGCGAGCCGGTCCCCCCGGGCGTACAGTCCGCCCGCCCACACCGCCGAGGCGAGCGCGGCCCCGCCCAGTGCCCACAGCCATGGCCGTCGCGCCTCCGCCCCGTCGGCCTCCCGTCCGCGCGGTGGCGGCTCCTGCGTCCGCTCCGCCGGCTGCGCGGGGCGGGTCTCCCCCGTCCCGTCGAGCTCCGGATCGCTGATCATGCGTGTCCCCCCGGTCGTTGCCGCTTCCCGGGCACCGCAGGCGGCGCCCGCACGCCTTCGATCATGGCAGCCCGGACCGCCGAAACGTTCGGGTCCGGTGGCCCGCGATTCGGCCGCACACGGCCCGGCCGGGCCGGGCCTACGGCCGGGGGTACTCCTCGTCGTCACGTGCCACACCCAGCGCCGTCGAACCGTGCGGCGCCGGGCCGACCATCCCCGCCCCGAGGTGGTGCTGGTCGCGCGAGTACGCCTTCAGGTAACCCACCACCGTGTTGGTGACAGCCACCAGCGGTACGGCGACGACCGCCCCGCCGATGCCCGCGATCATTCCGCCGGCGGCCACCGCGAGCACCACCGCGAGCGGGTGGACCCGTACCGCCCGGCCGAGGATGAAGGGCTGGAGCACGTGGCCCTCGATCTGCTGCACCGCCAGGACCACCAGCAGCGCCATCAGAGCGGTGAACACCCCCTGGGTCACGAGCGCCACGACAACGGCGAGAGCGCCCGAGATGACCGCGCCGACCAGCGGGATGAAGGCGAACAGGAAGATGAAGACGGCCAGCGGCACCGCCATCGGCACGTCCAGGAAGTACAGCCCGAGGCCGATGAAGATGGCGTCGATGAGGGCGACGATGACCGTGCCGCGGACGTACGCGGTCAGCGTGCGCCAGGCGCGCGGACCGGCGCCGGCGACTCCGGCGCGGGCGGCGGCGGGGACCAGGCCGAGCGCCCAGTTCCAGATGCGCTTGCCGTCGTAGAGCAGGAAGAGCGTCGAGAACATCGCGAGCAGCATGCCGGTGAGGATCTCGACGAGCACCGTCACGCCCTGGAGACCGGCGGAGGTGATCTGCTCGGTGTTGGTGCCGATGGTCTCGCTGAGGTTCTTCGCGATGTCGTTGATCTGCTTCTCGGTCACGTGGAACGGACTGTCCAGCGCCCAGAGTTTGAGTTCGTTGATGCCGTCGCGGACCCGGTCGGAGAGGTCGTCGAGGTTCTCCATGACCTGCCAGACCACGAACCAGCCGACGAGCCCGATGACGACGAAGCCGAGGACCGCGGTGACGGCGGTGGCGAGACCGCGCGGCATGCCGAGCCGGCGCAGCCGGACGACGAAGGGCTGGAGCATCGCGGTGACGAGCATGGCGGCCGCGAACGCGAGGACGACCAGGCGGACTTCGCTGATCACCTTCATCAGCACCCAGAGCATCCCGGCGAGCAGCAGCAGCCGCCAGCTGGCCTCGGCGGCGACGCGCATCCCCCACGGGACCACGCTCGCCGGGTCGGGCCGCTCCGGGCGCCGGTAGCGCTCCGCCGCGACCGGGGCGGCCGTGGCGACCGTGTGCGTCTGCGCCGGGGCGCCGGCCCGCTCGGGAGCCTTCGCAGCCGCGTCCGGGCGCGGCCGCTCGGGCAGATCGCCGCCGCTCTCGGCCTCGACCTCGGCGCGCCGCTCGTTGAGCCGGGCCTCCATCGCGGTCAGCCTGCTGCCCAGCCGGCCGAGCCAGCCTTCCCTCTTCGCCATGTCGCTTCCTTCCCCCGCCCCCCGTCTACGGGCACCCCGATGACCGTACACGCGAGGAGCCCCGCACCGTACGACGGTGCGGGGCTACCCGGGTCGAGCTGTGCCGCCGCGGTGCGGCGGAGGCCGTCAGTACCAGCCGTTGGCCTGGTGGAAGGTCCACGCGGCGCACGGGCTGCCGTAGCGGTCCTCCATGTAGTTCAGGCCCCACTTGATCTGGGTGGCGGGGTTGGTGCGCCAGTCCGCGCCGGCCGAGGCCATCTTCGAACCGGGGAGCGCCTGGACCAGACCGTACGCCCCGGAGGACTTGTTCACGGCCAGGTAGTTCCAGGTGGATTCCTGGTTGATGATGTTCGAGAAGCACTGGAACTGGCCGGCCGGGACCATCTGCTGGGCGATGGCCTTGACCTGAGCGACCGTGTAGGAGCTCTGGACGGCGAAGTCACCGGCGTCGCGGGCGGCGGAGCGGCTGGCGACTTCCTTCGCCTCGCGTTCCCTCTTCGCCTTCTCGTCGGCGGCCTTCTGCGCCTCCGCCTTCTTGGACTTGGCGTCCTCGGCGGCCTGGAGGCGGGCGGCCTCCTCGGCGGAGCGCTTGGCGTCGGCATCGGCGGCGTGCGCGATGGTGTCGGCCTGCTGCGTCAGGGACGCGCTCTGGACCTCCGCCTGGTCGCCGACGGGGATGTCTGCGAGGAGGGTCGCCCCGGACGCGGTCGTCTCGAGATCGTTCGTGGGGTCGCCGGTGGCAACGCCCACGACTGCGCCGACGGTGGTGACCGCGGTGGCCGAAGCCACTGCGAACCCCCGGACCGAGATCCGGCTCACACGGTGTCCTTCCAGCAGCGTCCGCAGTGACCGCGCGGAGCAAGAGTGCCCTCGACTCTGGCCTCCGTGGTGCGACGGTCACTGGAGGCGCGGGCCCGTGGGCAACTCCCCTACGGGGGCTGCCGCGTGGAACTGCGGGCGGCATACGGCCATCGGCTGTGGAGTTGTGGTGCTGCGCGTACCTCACGGGAGATACAGGTGTGCCGTATGCGGGGCCTGACGGAAACCAGACTCTGCCGGACCTCGACACCGCAAGGCAATTCTCCGTTGCGTGGGAAAGGTCACACCTGGCATGTCGCCGTCTCTTTCGACAAAGGGCTGTGCAGCACGACGCCGCCCGGCTAGGCTCTGTGGCCTTTGCCGGACGGCGCCAACTCACCTTCCCGCTATGGGGTTTTTGACCGGTTCTGCTGCCGGCCGGGCAGGGTCACCGGACCCACCCGGATCAGAGGCTCTCCAGCATCTCGGTGACCAGGGCGGCGATCGGGGACCGCTCGGATCGCGTCAGCGTGACGTGCGCGAAGAGCGGATGCCCCTTCAGCTTCTCGACCACGGCGACCACTCCGTCGTACCGGCCGACCCGCAGGTTGTCCCGCTGGGCCACGTCGTGGGTCAGAACGACCCGCGAATTGGCCCCGATCCGGGACAGAACGGTCAGCAGGACGTTCCGCTCCAGCGACTGCGCCTCGTCCACGATCACGAAGGCGTCGTGGAGCGAGCGGCCCCGGATGTGCGTGAGCGGCAGGACCTCCAGCATCCCGCGGTTCAGCACCTCCTCGATGACCTCACGGCCGGCGACCGACGAGAGCGTGTCGAAGACCGCCTGCGCCCAGGGGCTCATCTTCTCGGAGGCGTCACCCGGCAGGTAGCCGAGGTCCTGGCCGCCGACGGCGTACAGCGGCCGGAAGACCATCACCTTCTGGTGCTGCCTGCGTTCCAGGACCGCCTCCAGGCCGGCGCAGAGCGCCAGCGCGGACTTGCCCGTGCCGGCCCGGCCGCCCATCGAGATGATCCCGATCTCGGGGTCGAGGAGGAGATCCAGCGCGATGCGCTGCTCGGCGCTGCGCCCGTGCAGCCCGAAAGCGTCGCGGTCGCCCCGTACGAGCCTGACGTTGCCGTCCGCGGTGACCCGGCCCAGGGCCTTGCCCCGCTCGGACTGCAGGACCAGCCCCGTGTGCACGGGCAGTTCCGCCGCCTCCGGTACGTAGAGCCGCTCCTCCGAGTAGAGGAGGTCGACCTGCTCCCCGGAGAGGCCGATCTCGCTCATGCCGGTCCAGCCGCCGTCGGTGATCGCGAGCTCGGCGCGGTACTCCTCCGCGATCAGCCCCACGGAGGAGGCCTTGATGCGCAGGGGGAGGTCCTTCGACACGACGGTGACGTCGTAGCCCTCGGCCTGGAGATTGCGTGCGACCGCGAGGATCCGGGAGTCGTTGTCCCCCAGCCGGAAGCCGGCGGGCAGGACGCCGGGGTCTGAGTGGTTGAGTTCGACGCGCAGGGTGCCGCCCAGATCGCCCAGCGGGATGGGTGCGTCCAGGCGACCGTTGCGAACCCGGAAGTCGTCGAGCAGGCGCAGGGCCTGCCGCGCGAAGTAGCCGAGTTCGGGATGGTGCCTCTTCGCCTCCAGCTCGGTGATCACCACGATCGGGAGCACGACCTCGTGCTCGTCGAAGCGGGAGATCGCGTTGGGGTCTGCCAGCAGGACGCTGGTGTCGAGGACGTAGGTCCGCCTGTCGGGCAGGCGGCGCTTTGTGCTGGTCACCACGGAAGGACGTACCCCCTCGGAAGAGGTCGGGCCATGAAGACCGGACCGGTCATCGGCACCCATGCCAGGGCCGATTTCCGGCCCTCCACTGCGTCCGTGCGAACCGCACGTGCGTCCTGGTGCAAAGGGCCTCCCGGGCGGACGACCCCATGCCGTCCGCTGAGACTCGACACCCGTGGATCGGGCATCGACCTGAAAGGGATATTCCCCGATCAGGCCAGGCCATGCCATGGCATATGACGGACGCTCGGTGAATCCCTGGTGAAGGCTTCGAGGGGAGGGAAGGACGGGACCGGGGGGCGCCGGATGGCCGGAACCCGAAGGGGGCGTCCCGCGAGCCGGGCGGACCTCGCGGGCCCGGCCGGCAGGAGACCCCCTACCCGCCGTCAGGTGCCGTAGCGCCGGTGGCGGGCTGCGTAGTCGCGCAGGGCCCGCAGGAAGTCGACCTTGCGGAAGGCCGGCCAGAAGACCTCGCAGAAGTAGTACTCGGAGTGCGCGCTCTGCCACAGCATGAACCCGGACAGCCGCTGCTCGCCGCTGGTGCGGATCACGAGGTCGGGGTCGGGCTGGCCGCGCGTGTAGAGGTGCTCGGCGATGTGGTCGATGTCGAGGATCTCGGCGAGCTCCTCGAAGGAGGTGCCCTTCCGCGCGTGTTCCAGCAGCAGCGAACGCACCGCGTCGGCGATCTCCTGGCGGCCGCCGTAGCCGACGGCCACGTTGACGAGTATCCCGTCGATGTCGTGGGTGGCCTGCTCGGCCTCCTTGAGGACCGTCTGCGTCCCGGCGGGCAGGATGTCCAGGTTTCCGACGTGGTGGACGCGCCAGCGGCCGTCCGCGGCCAGGCCCCGCACGGTGTTCTCGATGATGTTGAGCAGCGGGCGGAGTTCGACCTCGGGCCGGTCCAGGTTGTCCGTGGAGAGCATCCACAGGGTGACGACCTCGACGTCCGTCTCCGTGCACCAGCCGAGCATCTCGGAGATCTTGTCGGCTCCGGCCTGGTGGCCCTGCTCCGTCGTACCACCGGACGCCTTCGCCCAGCGACGGTTCCCGTCCAGGATGACGCCGATGTGCTTGGGCGCCGCGTCATGGTCGAGGCGGCCTTCCACCCGGCGTGCATAAAGCCTGTACACCAGGTCGCGCAGCTTCACGATCTTCCAGCCCCTCCGTGCGATGCCCCCGTGCGAATTGCGGTCCCCCCGAGTGCGCCACATTACTGCGCGGCGGGATGGGGTACCCAACTCGGTCTGTCACAACTCCGTGATAGGGAGGACAACGTGACTGATACCAATCCCTATCGGGCAGAGCCCTCGCGCTACGACTCCATGGAGTACCGGCGCACCGGCCACAGCGGCCTCAAGCTCCCCGCCATCTCGCTCGGCCTCTGGCACAACTTCGGTGACGACCGCTCCCTGGAATCCCAGCGGGCGATCCTGCGCCGCGCCTTCGACCTCGGCGTCACCCACTTCGACCTCGCGAACAACTACGGACCGCCGCCCGGATCGGCCGAGCTGAACTTCGGCAAGATCTTTGCGCAGGACTTCGCGTCCTACCGCGACGAGCTGATCCTGTCGACCAAGGCCGGCTATCTGATGCACCCCGGGCCGTACGGCGAGTGGGGCAGCCGCAAGTACCTGCTCAGCTCGCTCGACGCCTCGCTGAAGCGGATGGGTGTGGACTACGTCGACATCTTCTACTCGCACCGCTTCGACCCCCAGACCCCGCTGGAGGAGACCATGGGCGCCCTCGCGTCCGCGGTCCAGCAGGGCAAGGCGCTCTACGTCGGCGTCTCCTCGTACACGGCCGAGCAGACGGCGGAGGCCGTGCGGATCCTGCGCGGCATGGGCGTGCGTCCGCTCATCCACCAGCCCTCCTACTCCATGATCAACCGCTGGACGGAGGAGGACGGCCTGCTGGACGCCCTGGAGGACGCCGGCATGGGGTGCATCTCCTTCGCGCCGCTCGCGCAGGGCCTGCTGACCGACAAGTACCTCAAGGGCATCCCGGCCGACTCGCGCGCCGCCCAGGGCAAGTCGCTGAGCCCCGACCTGCTCTCGGACGACGTGCTGCGCCGGCTGACCGGGCTGAACGAGATCGCCTCCCGTCGCGGCCAGTCCCTCGCCCAGCTCGCGCTCACCTGGGTGCTGCGCGACGAGCGGATGACCTCGGCCCTGATCGGTGCGTCGAGCGTGCGGCAGCTGGAGCAGAACGTGGCCGCCCTGGCCGGTGCGCCGCTGTCCGAGGAGGAGCTGAAGGAGATCGACTCCTTCGCTGTGTCCACTCCCGGCACCAACATCTGGGCCCAGCACGGCTGACCTGCGTTTTCGCCCCAACGCCCGCGCGGCGGACGGGTGAACGAAAAACGGGCCGGTCCGTGGGGGGGATACGGACCGGCCCGAGGGGGGGGTTCCACCATAACCCTTCGTAAAGCATGCTGCGTGCATCGGCGCGACATGATTACGCTCCGAAACCACCCAGCAGCACTCCGGTGAGTGCTCCGGCCGCCATGAAGGGGCCGAAGGCGAAGCCCTGGTCACGGGTGACGGAGCCGCGCAGGAGCAGGGTCAGGCCGTAGAGCGAGCCGTAGAGGAGGCCCAGGAAGGCCCCCGAGGCCCATACCCCCCACCCGTACCACCCAAGAGCGACCCCCAGCGAGAGCGCCAGCTTGACGTCGCCGAGGCCCATGCCGGCGGGGTTGATCAGGTGGAGCACCAGGTACGCCGCCCCGAGCGCGCCGCCGCCGAGCAGGGCGAGCCGCCAGGACCCGGCCGCGCCGGGCAGCAGGGCGGCGATCCCGAGCAGGGCGGCCGCCCCGGCCGCGAGCGGCAGGGTCAGTACGTCGGGCAGCCGGTGCACGGCCCGGTCGACCAGGGCGAGCAGGACCAGGAGCGGGGCCAGTCCCGCGTACGCCGCCGCCTCGGGCCGCACCCCGACGGCCGCCGCGACCAGGGCGCAGACCGCCGCGGTCAGGACGGCCGGGAGCACGGCGCGCGGCCCGTACGCGTGCGCCGCCCCGGAGCCGTCCGGCACGGAGCCGTCGGGGAGGGAGCCGTCGGGGACGGAGCCGTCCGGCACGGAGCCCGCCGGCCCGGAGCCGTCCGACCCGGGCGGGCGGCAGCGGGCCGGGCCGAGCCAGCCGCGCAGCGGGTGCCCCTGCGGGCAGTGCTCCCGCCACGGCTCCCCCGGCTCCACGGACAGCCGGTAGGCCGCGCGCGGCAGCAGCAGCCCGGCGGCCACGCCGTACCCGGCGGCGACAACGATCACGAACACACCCATGGGGGCGAAGGTAGACACCCCTTAAGGTGACCGCCATGGCGCACTGGTACGACGGTCCCGCCGCGTTGCGGGTCGGCACGGACCCGAGGCGGATCCCGCTGGAGGTCGCCGCCTCCTACCGGGCGAGGACGCGGGGGCTGCTCGGCCGGGACGGGATCGACGGGGCGATGCTGCTGACCCCCGCGGCGAGCGTGCACACCTTCCGGATGCGGTTCGCGATCGACGTGGCGTACCTGGACCGGAACCTGCGGGTGCTCGACGTGGTCACCATGGCCCCGGGCCGGCTCGGGCTCCCCCGGCTGCGCGCCCGGCACGTCCTGGAGGCGGCGGCCGGCGCCATGGCCGGCTGGGGCCTGACGGCCGGGACCACGCTGGAGGTGGACACCCCCTAGGTGGAGCCCGGCGCCGGCAGTAGGTTGGGGCGGTTGAGCTGGGGCAGCAGGGGAGCGGCATGACGGAGAACGCGCGGATCAAGGCGCTGGAGCAGATCATGCCGGCGACGCACGGCGCCGACGAGGACATCGACTGGCGTGCGGCCGAGGCGGTGTGGGGGACCCGGTTCCCGGCGGACTTCGTCGCGTTCATGGGCCGGTTCGGCGCCGGCTCGATCAACGGCGAGGCCAGCATCCTGCTGCCTCTGCCCAAGCCCGGACTCCAGTGGGATCCGGCCGGGATGGCCGAGGAGACGGACAACGCCCGGCAGGTGTGGGAGGCGGAGGGCGGCCGTTCGGCCTTCGACGTGGACCCGGAGTCGATCATCGCCTGGGGTGTCACCGGCGGCTCGGACATCCTGTGCTGGCTGACGTCCGACCCCGATCCGGACCGCTGGCCGGTCCTGGTGTGCGGCCGGCACACCGCCGACTCCTTCGCCGTCTACCCGTACGGCATGGCCGAGTTCCTCTACCGGCTGTGCTCCGACGAGTTCGACGTGAGCCCGGTCGGCATCACGTTCTGGGACGGCGGCCGCCTGAGCTTCGTGCACTGGCGCAAGGCGCAGCGGCGCTGGCAGGAGGGCCGCAACCCGGAGACGGGTGAGCCGGACCCGTACGCGGGCGAATTCGCCGACTGACCCCGGCGGTCCCCCGCCACCCCACCGAAAAGCCCGTTTCCCGGCCGGAAACGGGCTTTTCGGCATGTCTACGCGCGTCCGCTTCGCCGACCGTATATCGGAAAACACCATCACGAAAAGCGCCGCTTGGAGCATTGACCACAAGTAAGGCCCCCATGGAAACAACCGTCCCTCCCTCGGGAGAGAATTCCGGCCAACGGGCCATCGAGGGATCACCCTGCCCGGAGCAACCCATAAGTAATAACGAGACACAAAAGAAATTCAGGGGAATACACCCGTGCGACGGAGAATTTTCGGCACGACCGCGACCGCGTCCGTGCTCGGCCTGTTGATACCACTGGCCGGATGCGGCGGTTCCGGAGACGGCGCAGGTGGCGAGGGCACGCTGCAGCTGGTGGCCGCCGAATACGGCGACAGCCCGGCCACCAGTTCCCAGCCGTTCTGGGACAAGGTGACGGCTGATTTCACCGAGGAGAACCCGGGAATCAAGGTCGAGGTAAAGCTCCTGCCGTGGGCCGACATCGACCGCGAAGTTTCCCGCATGGTCAAGGCCGGCAAGGCGCCCGACATCGCGCTCATGGGCTCTTACTCGGACTTCGCCGCCCGGGGCGAGCTCTACCCCGCGGACGAACTCCTCTCGGTCACCGCCGAGGCGAATTTCCTCCAGCCGCTGGCCGACGCCGGCTCGGTGGGCAGCACCCTCTACGGCCTGCCGTTCGTGGCGAGCAGCCGCCTGCTCTTCTACAACGAGGCGCTGTTCGCCAAGGCCGGCGTCAAGGAGGCCCCCAAGACCTGGTCCGACCTGAAGGCCGCCGCCAAGGCCCTCAAGGACAAGGGCGTGAAGTACCCCTACGCGCTGCCGCTCGGACCGGAGGAGGCGCACGCCGAGGCGCTGATCTGGGAGCTGAGCAACGGCGGCGGTTACGCCGACAGCAGCGGCAACTACAGCCTGGCCTCCGACCAGAACATCAAGACCTGGGAATGGGTCAAGGAGAACATGGTCGCGACCGGGTACACGGGCGCCACGGCCCCCTCCCAGCTGAACCGGGCCGACGCCTTCGCCGCCTTCACGCGCGGCGAGGTCGGCATGCTCAACGGCTACCCCGCGCTCGCCCACGAGGCGCGCGCCAAGGGCATCAACGTCGTCACCACCACCATGCCCGTGTCGGACGATCTCGGCCCCGGGGAGACCCCGCCGACCGTCGGCGTGGCCGACTGGATGATGGCCTTCAAGCAGAACGGCAAGGGCGCGGAGATCGGCAAGTTCCTGGACTTCGTCTACCAGGACAGGAACCTCGCGGACTTCGCGGGCCGCTACCACCTGCTGCCGTCCACCGTGACCGCCTCGCGCACCCCGGCGGGCGGCGGGCTCGACAAGAACGACCAGCAGTTCCTGAACGCGCTGCGCGGCGCCCAGCTCTACCCGGTCAACGACCCGTCCTGGGTGACGGTCAGCGACACCATCAAGCGCAACATCGGACGCGCCGTGGAGCCGACCGGTAACCCCAAGGGCGTCCTGGAGGACATCGCCGCGCAGGCCGCCGAGGCCTCCAAGAAGCACTGAAGTCCCCCACGACACGTGACCTTCCACCCGGGCCGCAGACCACCCAGTGCGGCACCATGGCCACTACGGCACTTGATCCAAGGCCGCGGCCCGGTCGCCCGCCGAGCACTCACGAGGTGCGCGGGGCGACAGGCCCCCGACGGGGAGCCTCAGCGCTGTTTCCCGTGGTCCTGGGAGAACGCCGTCCGGTACTGCTCGCAGCTGGAGTTCCAGCGCAGGGAGCCGTGGAGCGTCCCGTAGCCCGAGCGCGTCACCGACCACTCCACCGTGTACTCACCGGTGTCACAGGCGATCCGCTTGTTCCCCGCGACCTTCTCCCGCCCCGTCGCCGGCTTCCCGGTCAGTTCCTTGCGCACCTGCGCCACCTCGGACCGGTCCGCGCGGCGCAGCACGGCGTGCACGACGATCGGGTGCTCGCCCTCCTTGACCGTCAGCGCCTTCTTCACCACCGTCGAGTCCGACACCGACCAGGCGAACTCGTACGAGGGTTCCCATGCCAGCGTCCTCGGGTCGCCGACCCTCCGCTCGTGGTCCGGTGCGGCCGGGTGCCCGGGGCGGGCGACCGTCTTGTAGCGCACCCCGGGGTGGAAGCGGAACTGTCCCTCCACCTTGTGCATTTCGTCCTCGGTCCACATCGACTTCATGGTCTTCTCGCCGCCCGCCGGGTCCTGGAGGTACGCCCCCTCCGCGGCGGTGGCCTGTGGCAGGAGGGCGGGGGCGAGGGCCGCGGCGGCGGTGGCGAGGGCGAGAGCGGCGGTACGGGTGCGCTTCATGCCCGGCCCAACGGGGCCCCTGCCCGGGCCGGAACGACGTCGCCCGGCCTTTCACCCGTACGGGAGTCGGGCCGGCCGGGCCGGGTCAGGCCTGGCCGGTCTCGAAGCGGCTGATGCGGCCGCCGCCGGGGGCGATGGTGAAGCGCCAGGCGGTGCGCATCTCGCCCCAGGTGTCATTGCGGTAGTTGACGACGAGGGCGCGGCCCCCGTCGGACTCGGACTGGACGTCCATGTGGCCGCTGGAGTCAAAGATCTCCCGGTCGATCCACTCGTGGAGGTCGCGGTCCGAGCCGTCGTCGGACATGGTCGCGTCGGCGGTCAGCAGTTTCAGGAAGGCGTCCTTGTCGTGCGCGTTGACGGCGGCGACGAGGGCGCCGACCACGGGGTCGGACAGTTTGCCGGGGGCGATGGCCACAGGAGCCTCCTGGTCGGGCGTACGTTCGTCGGTGCCCGACCAGGTAACAACGCGGGCGGGGCCGCTCCGGCGACCCTCACCCGTTCGCGCGCCGGACGGCGTGTCAGGAGCGGCTCACGGGGCGTCGGGGCGGGCGGGCCGCGGGGCGCGGCTCACGGGGCGTCGGGGGCGGTGCGGACCGGGAAGCCGGTCGGCCGGCCCTGGTCCCGGAGCCAGGCCAGTACCTGGTCGAGGGCTTCGACGGTCTGCGCGCGGTTGCCGCCGCCGTCGTGGAAGAGGACCGTCGGGCCGTTGCCGATCTCGCGCTTGACGGCGTCGACTATGGCGGCCGTGCCCGGCTTCTGGAAGTCCTTGGTGTCGACGTTCCAGCCGAGCGGGCGCATCCCGTTCGCCGCGGCGATACGACGGCTGTCGGGGGTGAACGCGCCGCCGGGGGCCCGGTAGTACTCGACCTTCGCGCCGTTGCCCGCGGCCTCCTCTATGAGCTTCTTCGCGTCCAGGATCTGCCGTTCCTGGTAGTCGACCGGCTTCTTGTCCATGGTCGTGTCGTGGTCCATGGTGTGGTCGCAGAGCCGGTGGCCGGCCGCGACCACCTTCCTGACGAGGTCGGGGTGGGCCTTGGCGTGGGGTCCGACCATGCAGAAGGTCGCTTTGACGTCGTACTTGTGCAGTACGTCGAGCACTTGCGGGGTCCAGCGGGGGTCGGGGCCGTCGTCGATGGTGATGTTGACGGTGTTGCCGCCGCTCTCCGAGGAGTGGGCTATGCCCTCGGGTATGCCCTGGCCGGGGCCCGGCCGGCCGGCCCCGCCGCCGCCCGAGGTGTCGGCCCCGTTCGGCCCGGACACGCTCTGGCGGGAGGCCGCGCCGGCGCTTCCCGGTTCCACGAGGGTCGCGACTCCCCAGGCGGCCGCCGCCACGGCGACGGCGGACGCGACGACGGCCGCACCGGCCCGGACGCCTTTCCTGTTCGTGTACGAGGAACTCATGAACCGTCCCCTCCCCATCCGCTGTGCGAGCGTTCTGTGCATCAGGACGTTGGCCGCCACAGAGGAGTTCCAGTCAAATCGGCCATAAATTCCCCGTAATGGGACTGACAGGACCGATGGGGCTGATGGGACTTTGGCCTTTGATCGCCCACCGTTCCTTCCCGGACGGGCGTGGCGGAAAACGAGCGGCCCCGGCGGACACGTGGTCCACCGGGGCCGGGCTCGTACGCCGCGGGGTCAGTGCGCGAGGGATTCCTGCGCCGCGGGAGCGGACTTGGGGTCGGCGAGGGCGGACTTGGGGTCGGCCGGGGCGGACTCGGGGTCGGCCGGGACGGACTCGGCATCGGTGAGGGCCGGGCCGGCGCCCCGGAGCGGGACCTCCTTGACGAACCAGGCCGCCAGGAAGCCCAGTACGCCGACGGCCGCGCCGAGCAGGAACGCGGAGTGCGTGCCGGCGGCCACCGCGTGCTGGTAGGCCTCGCGCACGGCCTCCGGCAGCTTGGCCAGGCTCGCCGCGTCCAACTGCGCCGAGCCCGCGGCCCCGGCGGCCTCCGGGCCCAGGCGCTCGGACATGGTGTCCGTGACCCGGGAGGCGAAGAGGGAGCCCATCAGGGCCACGCCGAAGGAACCGCCGAGCGTACGGAAGAGGGTGGCCGAGGAGGACGCGACCCCCATGTCCTTCATCTCCACGCTGTTCTGCGCGACGAGCATGGTGATCTGCATCAGGAAGCCGAGCCCGGCGCCGAGGACGGCCATGTAGAGGCCGGACACGAGGCGGGTGGTGCCGGTGTCCATGGTGGCGAGCAGGAACATGCCGACGACCATGAGGCCGCCGCCGACGATCGGGAAGATCTTGTACTTGCCGCTGTTGGTGGTGACGCGTCCGGCGACGAGCGAGACGGCCATCATCGAGAGCAGCATGGGCAGGAGCAGCAGGCCCGAGTTGGTGGCGGAGGCGCCCTGGACCGACTGCTGGAACAGCGGGAGGTAGAGCACGCCGCCGAACATGGCGAAGCCGACCAGGAAGCCGATCACCGACATGAGGGTGAAGTTGCGGCTGCGGAAGATGTGCAGCGGCATGACCGGCTCGGCCGCCCTGGTCTCCACGTAGAGGAACGCGGCGGTCGTCAGCACGCCGACCGCGATCAGGCCGATGATCTCGGCGGAGCCCCAGGCGTACTCGGTACCGCCCCACGTGGTGACGAGCACGGTGGAGGTGATCGCGACGGTGAGCAGTGCCGCACCGAGGTAGTCGATCTTCGGGCGCTGCCGTTCGGCCGGCTTGGGCAGGTGCAGTACGGCGGTGACCATGGCCAGGGCCACGGCGCCGAGGGGGAGGTTGATGTAGAAGGACCAGCGCCAGCCCATGTGGTCGGTGATGGTGCCGCCGACGAGGGGGCCGCCGATCATGGCGAGGGCCATCACGCCGGCCATCATGCCCTGGTACTTGCCGCGCTCCCGGGGCGGGATCAGGTCACCGATGATCGCCATGACACCGACCATCAGACCGCCGGCGCCGAGGCCCTGGACCGCGCGGAAGCCGATGAGCTGGCCCATGTCCTGGGCCATGCCGCTGAGGGCGGAGCCGATCAGGAAGATGACGATCGAGGTGAGGAAGGAGCCCTTCCGGCCGTACATGTCGCCGATCTTGCCCCAGATGGGGGTGGAGGCGGCCGTGGCCAGGGTGTACGCGGTCACCACCCAGGACAGGTGCTCCAGGCCGCCGAGCTCGCCGACGATGGTGGGCATCGCCGTCCCGATGATCATGTTGTCGAGCATCGCCAGCAACATTGCGATCATGAGGGCCATGAGGACGACCCGCACGCTGCGTGGCTTCACCTCCTGCGAGGTCTCCGCCGCGGGCTTGCTTGTCTCCACCATTTCCTGTCCACTCCCCTGGGCACTACCTGCCGGAACGGCACTTACTTGCCGCCCGGCTAGTTCACTACACTGGGGACGGTAGACCCGTAACTTGCCGGGCGTCAAGTAAGTAGATCGAGGAGAGTCATGTCCAGCAGCAGTCCGCAGCGCCGTCGTGGCGACACGCGCCAGCGCATCCAGGACATCGCACTGGAGCTCTTCGTCGAGCAGGGGTACGAGAAGACGTCGCTGCGCGAGATCGCGGAGCGGCTGGAGGTCACGAAGGCGGCGCTGTACTACCACTTCAAGACCAAGGAAGACATCATCATCAGCCTCTTCGAGGACGTCACACGTCCCATCGACGAGCTGATCAAGTGGGCGGAGCAGCAGCCGCGCACCCTGGAGACCAAGCGCGAGGTGCTGCGCCGCTACAGCGAGGCGATGGCGGCGGGCGCCGCGCTGTACCGCTTCATGCAGGAGAACCAGGCGACGACGCGCGAGCTGAGCATCGGCGACACGGTGAAGAAGCGGCTCTACCGCCTGGTGGAGCTGCTGCGCACGGACGACGGCCCGCTGACGGACCAGGTGCGCTGCGTCAGCGCCCTGTTCACGCTGCACGCCGGGATGATGTTCCTCCAGCACGTCGAGGGCGACCCGGAGGAAACCCGGCTGGCCGCCCTGGAGGTCGCCACGGACCTCATCACGCAGGCCCACCACGAGGAGGAGTCGTGAGCCAGGGCCGGTCCCGCCCGTAGGGCGACGCCCGACCGGGGTCCGGGACCGGCCTGTGCAGGGCGGCGGCCGGCCCCGGAGAGGACACCTGTCAGGGCGGGGCCCGTCCCCGTCGTCCGCACGGACGGCCAACCCGCTCACAGGAACGGGCACGGGGGGTTCAGCCACCCGCCCATTCCTGCAGGGCGTCGAGCGAGGGCGCGTCACGGATCTCGGCATCGGCCCCCGACGGTCCGGACTCCGACCGTGCCGCCGCCGCGAGGGCGTCGAGTGCGGCCGACCCGGCTCGACGCGCCTCGGCGAAAGCCAGGAGCAGGGGTACACCGGCGGTGAAGGCGATCTCCCCGGCCGCGGGGCGCGGCTCGTATCCCGCGCTGCCGTCCTTGCCCGCCCAGAGCACGCCCACGGTGCCACCGCTCCGGCGAACCTCGATGTACTGGACCCGGCCCTCGGTGAACGCCTCGTAGGACTGTTCCTGGTATCCCTTCGGCAGGAGGCGCAGCATGCGCCGCCATCTGGCCGGTACGGCGAAAGTGTTCCAGGGGTCGGTGTAGTCGGCGCCCTCCTCCGAGAGGTCCTCGAAACCGGAGGCCGTGGGCCTGCCGTAGTAGGTGGGATCCCCGGGATCGACCTCGGCTCCCAGCAGCTCGGAAACGCCGCTCAACAGGGATGCCAGACGCGGCGCGTTCGCCGCGGCGACCTCGGGCTGCGGGCGCTCCCTCAGGTCCAGGGTCATCCAGGCGTCGGAGTACGCCGCCAGCGACACGACGGTGTGCCCGCCGGGCCAGAGCAGCAGCCGCAGTGCGAAGAGACGCTCGGAGCGGTGCGCCCCGCCGTCGGAGTCCAGCCATGTGCCGGGCAGCACGCTCCACAGGTGCAGCGTCGCGTCATGGTCGAACCACGCCCGGCTCTCCTCCACCGCGCCGTCGAGGCGGCCGTTGCCCTCCCACGCGTACCGCGTCTCCCGCGGCGCCTGCAGCGTGACGACCTTGACTCCCCCGTGTCCCCAGCCGTCGACGAGACCGAGGCCGGAACCGAGGGAATGGATCCGGTCGAAGAGACGGAGCGCCCGGTCCGCACCCTGCTGCCCGGAAACGGCGGTCGTCGTCTCCCAGAACCATTCGCCCACAGGATCGGTGGTGATCACAGCATGTCCTTCGGATCGGTCTTTGAGCCCGGGGGAACGACCAGCGTTCCGTCGTCGAGCCGGATGACGAAGGTCCCGCCCCTTGGCGCGAGGCGCCGGAACTGCCCTTCACCGTGTCACGGCCGCCTTCTTCCAGGTCACCCCCGCGCGGCCCGGGTCCCGGCTATCGGGACGCCCGGCCCACCGCGTCGCCGATGAGTTCGGCCGCAGCGATCTCGTCCAGCGGGACCAGGCCTGCGCCCTTGACGGCCTCTTCCCTCTCCGGGAGCCGCTCCGTCGGCTCCCAGCGCAGGTCCGGGCCGAACACCTCATCATGACGCTCGCCCCGCACGACGCGGCGGCGCATGACGGGAGCCCGGCCCCCGTCGGCGGCGTAGTACGAGACACGGCCCTTGGTGTCCAGAGCGTCGAGCACCGTCTCGCCGACCGCCAGGAAGGGCGGAGTGCGCAGGTTCCCCTGCGGGGTTCCCGGACGGAAGGACACCCCGGTCAGGTCGAGGCCGCCTGCGTTGTCCCGTACGAACTCCCCGCCCCGCTCGTAGAACAGGACCACCGGTTCGTAGAGGTCCGGCAGGTCGGGCAACGCGGCCGGGTGCCGCTCGCGCATGTCCGCCAGGCGCACGGCGCCCGCACAGGTCTCCCTGATCTCCGAACCCGGCACGCGGCTCAGGAACGCCTGGAGCTCAGCCGCCGTTCCGGGGGAAGGACGGAACTCCGGGTCGACGTACTGCGTGACGTCGAAGAAGGGCCAAGCGCTGTCGGCCGCATACTCCTGCGCCCACAGGGCGGCGCGCCTCAGATACTCGCGCATGAGAATGCGCCGGGACCTGACACGCGCGAGCACGTGGTCCCAGCCACCGACCCACTCCACCGCACGGAGCCGGTTCAGCATGACGTATGCGGCCGGTTCGGTCACTTGAGCCCGCTTCCCTTCGATCACAGCTCCTGGAAGAGGGCTGCCATCACCTCGTCGATGTCGGAGAGGCCCGGCGTCGGCGCCCGCTCGAACGCACTCGCAGGACTGCGGATTTCAGGTCGACAGAGCCACGCGGCGGAAGCGGCGGCGCCGGTGGTCAGGCGTCCACCTCGCCCACCCAGCCGAACTGCAGAAGTTCCTGCGGCAGGTACGCGGACTCGACCTCGATCGGCATGCCGGCATCACGGGCCATGCAGGCGATGGCGAGCGGCCCGAGGGCTACCAGGCCCTCGCCGCTCCGTGCCCGGCCCTCGTTCGCTGTCCAGTACTCCTTGTGCCAGTTCAATGCGTCGACCAGGGCTTCGTTGAACAGGTCGTTCTCGCGCGTGACGTAGCGGTGGAAGAGATTGATCGGCGGATAAAGGATCTTCAGCATGAGCTCCGCGCCGGCGATCCGCGCATTCGCAGGATCTGTGCCGTCGACGGCACGGACGAGGGTGTCCCAGGTCTCCTGCCGGCCGTGCCAGTGGTGCTGGATGGTCTCGATCCACGCATAGATGTATTCGTCAAAGTCCGCATCAGAAGCACGCAGAAGGGACTGCGGAACTTGCGCGAGCCGGTGCACGCGGCTGTTCTCGCGGCAGACCGCGGCCAGGTAGAACGAGGTGAGCCAGTTCCCGGCGTGCAGATACTCCCGCGGTCCGGTCGCCGGCAACTCTCGCTGCTCGCCGTTCACGCCGATCCGACAGGTCACGGTGCCCTCGGTGGCCTGCCCTGCGGCGAACAGCGCCGACCCGGTTTGCATGGCGAGGATCCACGCCTTCCACGTCGTGAACCGGTCCGCGACGGGATCCTCGAGGCAGTGCCACTTCGCTGCCGCGAGCGTCAGCGTGAGCGCGTCGTATCGGTCGAACTCTGACCTCGCGAGCCCCGCCAGGGCCTCCTCTGCTCCCTCGAGCACCGGCGCCATGGTCTCGCTCACGTTGACCGTGGCGAAGCCGTGTCGAGCAATGTGCGTGACCATACACCTCATCTCATCAGTCGATCTTCACACGTGTTACGTCGGGAACTCGCCCACCCAGTCGCCAGTGAGGAGATGGCGGGGAAGGTATCCCGACTCCACGTTGATGGGAATTCCGGCGTCGTGTGCGTGGCAGGCGAGGGCCAGAGGGGCCAGAGCGAGGTGTCCGTCGGGCTTCTCCGCTCGCTTTTCGTCGACGGTCCAGTAGGCCTGGTGGAGTTCGAGTGACTGTACGAGGAACTCGCTGAAGCCGTCGGGGTTGTTGGTAATCAGCAGGTAGAAGAGGTTGATGGGCGGTGCCAGCACGGTCTGGAGCAGGCCGTGCGGGGTGAGGGTGGCGGCTTCGGGCTGTGACATCTCGACGGCGAGGGTGAGTTTCTCCACCAAGTCGGGGCCCTGAAGCCAGTAGGTCTGGAGAGCGTCCACCCAATGCCAGACGAAGATGTCGTAGCCGCTGGATGCGATGCGGTTGAGTGGAACCTCCGCAAGTGCGTTCAGCCGTTCCCGATCGCGGCACACCATGGCGATCCAGAAGGTGGTCAGCCACGTGCCGAGGTCGGCGAAGCTTGCCGGGCCTTCGGCCGACAGTGTGCGCATCTCACGGTTGATCCGACACTCCACGGTGCCTTCGTCCGCGCACACGGTGGCGAATACGGCCGACCCGAGCTGCAGCGTGTTGACCAGGGCCTCCCATGTCTCCAGCCGCTCCGCGCTCGGATCCACGGTGCAGCGCGCCCCGAGGTGCAGGAGCGCGTCGTTGAACACCATGGGGAGTGAATTCGGGTACTCCTCCAGCTCGTCGATGTCCCGAGCCAGACTCGCCCAGAGACGCTCCGCCCACTCCTCTTCTATGGCACCTGGCGTGAAATGCCGACTCACGGTGACGGTCACGGGAGGCTCCTCTTACTGAGGTCGAATCGCTGGTAGCGCTGCCAGCGAGGCGTTCAGCTCCTTCGCGATCCCGTCCGCACACAGCTTGAACGAGTCGAACGCGACCTTGCCCTGCCCCTGGAACTCGCCCTCCAGCGGCTGCGCTATCAGCCGTCAGTATGACCACTGCAGTCAACATACATCGCATCAGCAACGCATGGAGGAACGGGCCTGGTGTGACCTACCCATGACAAACCGCCAGGTGCGTTCACGTGCCGGAACTCGTGGCACGCATCCGGTGGACGGCCGGTCAGGAGCGGTCTGCGGAGGCCGTCGAGGCGAGGAAGGCGAGGAGGTTGTCGGCGTAGCGCTGCGGGGCCGTGAGGTGGGGGACGTGGCCCTCGCCGTGCAGGGTCCGCGCCTGTGCGCCGGGCAGCACGTGTGCGATCCGGTCGACGATCGCGCCGAACCACGCCGGGCTGTCGGTGCCCTTGCTCAGCATGGCCGGGCCGGTGTAGCCGGCCAGCCGGGCGAGGTCCACGGTGTCCCAGTCCGGGTCTCCCTGTTCGTCGGCGGCGGTGGGGGCGTTGGTGACGAACGTCCGGCGGGCCGCGTCCGGCATCCCGTCCCACGCACCCGGCCCGAACACCACCTCCTCGACGAACCGGCGCGCGCCGCCCTCGGAGTCGCCCGCGCGCACGTCCGCCATGACGGCGTCGATGGGCGCCTGCGCGGCCCGCATCAGCCGGTCGAGCTCCGGATCGCCGGCGACGACGGCGGTCAGGGGCGGCTCGTGCACGGCGAGGCTGCGCAGCAGTTCGGGGCGGCGGGCGGCGAGGCCGAGCGCGACCGAGGCGCCGAAGGAGCTCGCGGCCACGTGGACGGGAGCGCCGAGCATCTCGATGAGCGCGGCGAGGTCGTCCTCGTCCTGGGTCCGCGTGCCCTGGCCCGGCGGGCGCTCGCTCCGGCTGTGGCCGCGGCGGTCGTAGACGAGCACGCGGTGGGCGCGGGTGAGGTGCGGCAGGACGGCGTGCCAGCTGTGGTGGTCGGTCCAGGAACCGTGGACCAGGACGAGCGGCTCCCCGTCGCCCTGGATCTCGTAGAAGAGCTCGACGCCGTTCACCTGAGCCCGTGCCATGCCTGGTCCCCCTTGCCCGAGATGCCCTGCCGGCCTCCCCCGCAGAGCCTTGATCATCCTCTCAGACGCGGGTCACTGCTGGGCGGGCGTAGTGGCCGACCAGAACTCGTCCCGCTCGTCGGGGCGCTGGGGGAACGGCCCCTTGCGCTGCGGGGTGTTCGGCTTGGTGGCGGGCTCCATGACGTCCGTGTCGCGTAGGCAGGGGGTGGCCGCCTGCAGAAAGACCTGGCCTTCGCCGCCCACCTCGACCGAGAGGCTGTAGCCGTCCGGGGTGCTCGCGTGGATGCGGGGGACCTTCCGGCTCTTGTTCGCATGGGTGAATGTGTAGCCGCGGTCTTTCCACGCCTGCTCGATCATCCCCAGGAGGGAGTCGCGACGCTGCTCGGAGACGATCGTCATGATCGTGATGATCCGGTCGGCGGCACCGGTGCCGGTGGCGGCGCCTGCCAGTCCCTTCGTGCAGCCGGCGCTGCCACCGGGGCCGTGGTTCCACTTCAGCTCCGGCCGTACGGCCCCCAGGGTCTCCTGAAGGATGGCATCGGCGCGCTCGGCGCCCTGCTGCAGATGCATGGCCTTGCCCCCCTTGGCCGATCCGCCGTCGGCGCCCGGGCCGCAGCCCGCGACGAGAGCTGCCAGGACGAACAGCGCGGCTACGGCGCGCGGTGGCTTCATCGGGTTCCTCGGTGCTGTGTCCTGGGCATGGGCCGCGAACGAGGCCTGCTCCAGGGGCGGGCGGCGCCTCCCCGGCGCCGCCTCCTCGCCCTACGCAACAGCAGGCCTCACGGCGAACACAAGTTCACGAGGCACTCCTGCGGAAATCGGACGGGCTCGCCGTATCAGCCGGTCGGGGCGGCCGCCAGGCGCGGGCGTACTCAGACACGGGTTCGCGGCTGAGTGCCCGCGCCCAGGGGGCCCTCAGAGGATCCGTCGGTCCGCCGCGGCGATCGGGACGTCGTTGATGCTGGCCTCGCGGCGGCGCATCAGGCCGTCGTCGTCGAACTCCCACTGCTCGTTGCCGTGGCTGCGCCACCACTGGCCGGAGGCGTCGTGCCACTCGTACTCGAAGCGGACGGAGATGCGGTTGCCGGTGTAGGCCCACAGCTCCTTGCGCAGCCGGTAGTCGAGCTCGCGCTCCCACTTGTCGGCGAGGAAGGCGCGGATCTCGTCGCGGCCGGTCAGGAAGCGGTCGCGGTTGCGCCAGACGGAGTCCTCGGTGTAGGCGAGGGCGACGCGCTCGGGGTCGCGGCTGTTCCAGGCGTCCTCGGCGGCCTGGACCTTGGCGCGGGCGGAGGCGTCGGTGAAGGGCGGGAGGGGCGGACGGGTCATGGTGCGTTGCGTCCTTCCGGAAGGGGAGGTCGGAGAACGGTCGTTCTCCGACCCTCCGCCCAGCTTAGGAGAACGGGCGTTCTCACCGCAAGCGATATCGGGTTACCCTGCCCTCATGGACGACGAAGAGGCACGGACCCGGCTGCTCGACGCGGCGGAGGAGCTGTTCTACTGCCACGGCATCCAGGCGGTGGGCATGGACCGCATCCGCACCGCGTCCGGCGTCCCCCTCAAGCGTCTGTACCGGCTCTACCCGGCGAAGGATGCCCTGGTCACGGCATATCTGGAGCGCCGCGACCGGCGCTGGACGGCGAGCCTGCGCGAGGCGGTGGCGGCGTCCGCGCAGCCCCCGGTCCTGGCCGTCTTCGACTGGCTGGCGCGGTGGTTCTCGGAGCCGGACTTCCGCGGCTGCGCGTTCCTCAACGCGTACGGGGAACTCGGCTCGGCCGCGCCGGAGGTCGTCCGCGTCCACAAGGCCGAGCTCCATGCCCTCCTGGCCGGACTCGTCCCGGACGCGGCCCCGCCCGCGCTCGCCGACCAGCTGCTGATCCTGGTCGAGGGCGCGACGACGGTGGCCGCTCTGAGCCCCGGCCCGGAACCGGCCCTCAGGGCGCGCGAGGTCGCGGAGGTCCTTCTGCGGCAGTGACGCAAGGCACTCGCGGGTGCCGCGTCCGGCGGTCACCTCCGTGCCACGGCTCCGTCAGTGCCGTGCCTGGTCTCGGCCTGGCGCGAGGCGAAGGTGTCCATGTCCACCGACGCCGAGCGGGCGGCCCCGGAGGTGACAGAGCGGGGCACGCGCATCGCCGACGCGGCGGGCGGGGTCACGGAGGAGGCGTGCGCGAGGCGTGGGCCGGGCGTGGGCGGGGTCACGGACGAGGCGTGGGCGAACGCCGGCATCCGCAACGCCCCCGTGCCCCACCTCAAGCCGTCACCCGTTCAGCGGCCGGTGGGGCAGCGTCGCCCACGCGCGGGTCCCGCCGCCAGGCTCCCGGGACGGCCCGAGGCCCCAGTCTCCGCCGTGGTCGCGCACCAGTGCCGAGAACACCCGGAGGGTGGAGCGGCGGCGGGCCTCGCAGAACGCGGCAAGCCGGGGGTGGGTGTGGGTGGGGTGCGCGTCGTAGACGATGACGCGCAGCTCGTCGTCGCGGTAGCGGACGGACAGGTACAGCTCGCCGTACGGGTCCATCCGCCAGGCTGAGCCGAGGAGTTCCGAGGCGGCCTGTACGGCTGTCGGTTCCAGGGGGTCGAGGGCGTAGGCGCGCAGGGCTGCCCGTACGGCCTGTCGGGCGATCCCGGCCGAGCGGGGCGAGGCGGGCAGGGTCATGCTGCACGACAGCCCCTCCGCGAGGACCGCCTGACCGGCGGTCCCGGGGTCCGGGGCGACGGGGCAGGCGGATGCGGCGGTGTACGAGTGGGTGTACGGGGTGAGCAACTTCGGCTCCCAAGTCGTCGATGGGCAAAGACGTTTGGCTTCGGAAGCTCGACGCGCACAGGGGCTCACGAGGACCGTTCACAGGCGGCATGGGCGGCGGGTGTGGCTCGTCCCCCGGGCAGGGCCGGGCGATGCACTTCAACTCGCCGTACGTAAGCGGTGCGTCACCCACAGTAGGGCATCAAAATGGTGCCTGCACCACAAAATTCATGAGGTCTGCTCCTGAAATGGACCGCATGCGGGCCGGAGTGCAGACTTCCCACATGCCACCGAGGACGCTGCCGTCATATCGCCGGGCCCGACTGGGAGCAGAGCTGCGCCGGATGCGCTTGAACGCGGGCGTGTCCGCCGAACTCGCGGCCTCACTCGTCGGCATGGACCGAGGAAAGATCCCCAGCATCGAGGCGGGCGCCCGGACCTTGAGCGCCGAGCGATTGCGCACCCTGGTCGCCAACTACGGCTGTACCGACGAGCCCTACATCGACGCGCTGCTCGGCATGGCCCAGCGTCGCCGACGAGGGTGGTGGGATCAGTACCGCGAGAGGCTCGCACCGGGCTTCCTGGACATCGCAGAGCTGGAGTGGCATGCCACGCGGATGCACACGGTGCAAGCCGTTCACGTACCCGGACTGCTTCAGACCGAGGAATACTCCAGAGCCATCTTCAACGCCGTGCTGCCGCAGCTGTCCCGCTTGGACGTGGAGCTGCGCGTGGCCCACCGCCAAGAGCGACAGATCGTCCTTGACCGCCGAGATCCGGTTCAGTACACCGGTTATGTGCACGAGGCAGCACTGCGTATGCAGTTCGGCGGCCGACAGGTGTCGAAGCGTCAGCTCGATCGGATCTGCGAGCGGAGCACGGCGGAACACATCACCATCAGGGTCATCCCCGTCACTCAAGGAGCCTTCCCGGGAGCGGGACACCCTCTGTTCTACGCCGAGGAATCGGTCCCACAGCTCGACACGGCGCAACTCGACTCGGCCCACGGCCCGGAGTTCCTGCACGGTGCGGAGCAACTGGCCAAGTATCGAAGCCATCTGGACTGGATGGCCGATCACACACTCAACCCCGAGGCTTCGCGTGATCTCATCCGAGCCATCAGCAAGGAACTGTGAGAGGGGCCGCCATGCCTGACATCCAGTGGGAAGCGCCGTACTGCGGAGAGGGAAACGCCTGCTACCGGATAGGGGTGGACGGGGACGGCAACAGTTACATAGCGGTGGCCGGCCAGGAGGACCGGCCGCTGACCGACAGCAGAGCGGCCCTCCAGGCCCTGATCCGGGACATCAAGGCGGGTCGGGCCGACCACCTGCTGGACTAACTCGCGCCGCGCGGGAAGGTGATCTCCACGCGGCGGTTCTTCTTGCGGCCCTCCTCCGTGCTGTTGTCGGCGATCGGGTAGTCCTCGCTGTACCCGCGGACGTCGAAGACGACGCCGGGGTTCGTCACGGTCTTGCTCAGCTCGGCGTGCACGGCGTCGGCCCGCTGCTTGGACAGCTCCTTGCCGTGCTCGTAGCTGCCCTGATCGTCGGTGAAACCGAAGACCCGGATGCGGGTCGCCTTGGACTGGTTGATCTCGTTGCCGATGGCCTGGATCCGGGCGGCCGCCTGCGCGTTGAAGACGGCGCTGTCCTCGGGGAACAGCACCTCGGACTGCAGCGCCATCATGACGGTCTCGTTGGTCTCCTGCCGCCGCTGCTCGCCACCGAGGTCTTCGACGACCTCGGCGATGTCCAGCACCTTGACCGGTGCCAGGGTCCCGCCCTGCGGGATCTTCAGCCCGGGGGCGTTGGAGTCGATCGCCACGGGCGCGGCGGCGGACGGCTCCGTGCCGGGGGGCACGGAGGGCTTCACGTCATCGGCGTGTGCGGAGCCGGCCCCGGCTGTGTGGATGCCGGCGAGAAGGAGCCCGATTACGCCTGTTGCAGCGGAGATGCGGTGGCGATTGGTCATGGGGTCACCCGGAGAGTTTGACGGTCGCCGTGGCGAAAGTAGGGAGGCTGAGGTCCACCTCTGCGGTACTGCTCGGCGGTGCCGGGAACTGCGCGAAGAACGGCATCGTCTGATTGGCTTCGATGATGTTCAAACCGGTTGTGCAGAGACACCGGCCATCAGTATCGCGGAGCACGTAGTACCTCTTCTTGCCGGCCTTGTCCACCAGGGTCACTCCTGCCACGGAAACGCCACTGGCGTTCAGCTCGTTTCCCCGCCAGGGCGCTGTGTTCACATACGGAGCGGTGCCGTTGTTCTTCAGCTGTCCTTCGATTGTCAGAAACCCCCCGGCATCCCGGGCAGCTTTGTTGATTGTCAACACCATCCCCGATTCGCCGTTCACCGTGGCGAGGACCTGAGTCGGGGCAGTCTCGCTCTTCCCTGCTCCAGACGGAGACGCCTCACCACCGGCCTGCGGCTTTGCCGAGGTCGATGCCCCAGGCTTGTCAGACTTCCCTTCGCCCCCGCACCCGGTGAGGGCGAGGGTGAGGATCGCCATCATCCCCACAGCCAGATTCCCACGACCCGCGTGCCGAACAATCATGTACTGGGCTTCCTTGTCTCTCGGTCATCAGTCGGTCAGGCGGACATCGAACAGGGCCCCTGCCAGCGAACGCCACGGGCGCGATTGCGCGGGGTTATAGGCGACAACGCTCCCTCCTGCGCACTCGAATTCGATCAGAACAGGCGGTGTGGGCTCCGGGACGGTACCGCCGCCGCTCCCGGGCCCCCCGGTCTTGAGGTGGCATCGAGGAATGATCTCAGCGGTGGCCTCGGCTTCACCATGACGTCCGCTCACCCCAGGAACGACCGAATCGCCCACGGTTCCATTCGTCACCGACCTGACGGTGAACCTGGGACCTACCCGACTGCACGTTGCCGTTGATTCATTCCTTGCAGCGAAGTCCCGCGCCGCGCCGCAGGCACCGGCACCGTCGAAGCGGTTGCCCTTCAGAATTTGCTCCCAGGCCTCCGGCGAGAGAGTGGCGAGGTCCACGCCGGGCGCCAGAGTGTCTCTGGCCTCTCGAGCCGCGGCAAGTGCGGCGGCGTCCGCAGCTCCCTGAGCATCGCTCCGGACGATCGCCGCCTTACCGACGGTGAAAAATGCCAAAGCAGCGAAGAGTAGCGCCGCTACCACGACGACATAGATGGGGAAGGCCTGACCGCAGTCCCCGTCGACGGATCTGCGCCAGGTCACTTGCCTGCAGTGATACTTGCCACGGCAGCCGTAATCTTTGTCGTGATGGCCTGCCCGATGCCAGTGCCGATGATCGCCCCGATGATCACTACGACCACCAGGATGATGCCCAGGTACTCGAAGGCCGTCTGGCCGCGGTCCTGTTGGGCGTGGCGGTTGCGGAGCCTTGTCACGGCCGTGTCCGCCCATCCGTTCACCCTGATCCGCGCCTCCACGGCGGCCTTCAGCAGCGTGTTCTGTGACATGGGGGTTCCCTCCCGGGCCGGTACCGGTGTCGATCTGCGGACGGTACGGCGAGTCACCAGTCGTGACCAAGGGTCCCGGGACCCAATTACGGACCCACTGCGCACTCTGTCTACCCATGACCGGTCACTCCTGGACGGGCGGTTCCCAGCCAGCGGGCTATCGCCTCGCTGCGCGTGGCGCTGCGGAGCTTCGCGAAGATGCGGTTGATGTGGTTCTTGACGGTCTTCTCGCTGATGAAGCAGGTGGCGGCGATCTGCTGATTGCTCATTCCGGACGCGATCAGATCCATGATCTCCACCTCCCGGGAACTCAGCCCGAAGACAACAGAGTTGTGCATCCGCTCCGACGACTGTGCCACATCTCGTTGCGGATGCGAAGAGGTCCTGAGTTCCGTCAGCAGGGCGCTCGCCGCCGTCGGGGTGAAGTGGGGGCGGCCCAGCGGTGCGTCGTGCACGGCCCTGAGCAGCTCGTCCGCCGTGAACTCGCCGTGCACCAGGTAGCCGCCGGCGCCCAACAGCAGTGCCTCCCGGACGATTTCGGCTTCCCTGCTGTACGTGACCATCAGTACGGGCGCCAGCATCACCAGGTGGGGCAGGGCCGAGATCCCGTCCACCCCCGGCATCCGGACGTCCAGCAGGACCACGTCCGGCGCGTGCCGGCGGGTCAGGCTCAGTGCCTCGCGGCCGTCCGCGGCCTGGGCCGTCACCTCGATGTCCGCGGCCGCGCCCAGGATGGCCGCGAGGCCCGCCCTGATGACCGGGTTCCCGTCGGCGATGAGCACGCTCAGCCGCGCCATCGCTCAGCCACCCCCGAACAGCGCACCGAAGTCGACGTTCGCGCCGTAGACGAAGCCGCACACCAGGAGGATGAGCGTGCCGGGCAGCATGAACATCGTCACCGCGAACGTCGCTTTCGGCACGGCCCGGGCCGCCCGCCGCCGGGCGTTCTGGGCGTCCGTACGGCGCATGTCCTCGGCGATCGCGATCAGCGTGTCGACGATCGGGGAGCCCAGCTCCTCGCCCTGCTGGAGGGCCGTCACGAACTGCGCGACCTGTTCGCTGTCGTTGCGCCGCCGCAGCTCGTCGAAGGCCTGCCGGCGGCTGACGCCCATGTCCATCTGCTGGAGCGTGATGCGGATCTCGTCCGCCCACGGCCCCTCGTACTTGCCCGCCACCCGGTCCAGCGCCTGCCGGAAGCCCAGCCCCGCGCTCACCACCACGGCGAGGACGTCCAGGAAGTCCGGCAGCGTCCGCTCGATGTGGTCGCGGCGGACCCGGATGGCCGACCACAGGCCGGCCTCGATCCAGAACAGGCCGAAGGCCACCATCAGCAGAGCCGCGACCAGCTGGCCGTTGACCAGCATCGAGAAGGCGCCGACGGTGCCCAGGGCGCCGTACACCGCACGCCGCGCCGCGTACCGGTCGATCGTCAGACCGGCCGGATTGCCCGCCATGTCGATCTGCCGGCGCTTGCGCGCCACCCGGTTCGCGCCCATCGCGCGCAGGACCAGCGGGGCCCAGCGGATGCCGATGCGGTCGACCAGCGAGCCGACGGCCGTCGTACGGGTCGCGCCGACCTCCAGGGCCAGGGCCAGGTCGGTGGGGAGCTTCACGTCCGCCCGGTAGAGGCGGATGCCGTGGAAGGCGCCGAACACCGAGAGGGCCACGGCGAGAGCGAGGAGAAGTGCCGTCATCGTCCCGTTCGCCCCCTCACACGTCGATCTTCGACAGGCGGCGGATGAGGACGAAGCCCAGCGCGAAGAGGCCGAGCGCCACGAGGACCGCCGTCTGCCCGAAGAACGCGCCCGTCATCCGGTCCAGCGCGCCCGGCATCATCATGTCGACGAGGAGCAGCGAGCCGAGCCCGATCGCCGGCACCAGGTAGGCCGTCACCGTGACCTGGGACAGCTGGGTGCGGATCTCGCGACGCGTCTCCTTGCGCTGCTCCAGCGTCACCGTCAGGTTGCGCAGGCTGTCCACGATCGCGCCGCCGGCCCGCGCCGACAGGACGAGGGTGGAGACGAGGACGACGAGTTCGCGCGACGGCAGGCGTTCGGTGAGCTCCCCCAGGGACTCCTCGATGGAGTGGCCCACGGCGAGCCGGTCGGCGACCCGCGCGAGCTCCTCACCCGCCGGTGCCTCCAGCTCCTCCGCCGCGATGCCGATGGCGGTACGCAGGGCCAGCCCGGCCTGGGTGGCGTTGGCGAGGATGCGGGCCAGGTCGGGGAGCTGGTTGATGAAGCGCTCCGTACGCCGTGCCCGCTGCCAGGCCAGGAACGCGTTCGCCGCCCAGACGCCGATCAGGCCGGCCACCGGCCCGAAGAACGGCGCGAGGAGGGACGACGCGACGAGCCAGACGCCCGCGATCGAACCGAGCATGTAGACGAAGAACTCGCCGGGCGTGAGGTCCAGGCCGGTGGTCGCGAGCTTCTGCTCGATCCGGCGGCCGAGCCGCGTCTTGCGCAGCCGGCGGTCGATCGTGCGGAAGCGGCGCACCCGGCCGAGCGGGGCGGGCGCGCCGCTCGCCGAGAGGCGTTCGACGAGGGCGGCGTGCTGGGCGCGCCCGGCCGCGTACGCCTGGAGGCCGACGACCGCGAGGACGCAGGCCAGCAGCGTGACGCCGAGGGTGAGGAGGATCAGTGGGTTCACAGGGCGGTCCGTGTGATGTGCGGGGTGGTGAGGGGGTCGTCCGGCAGTGCGACGCCGAAGGCCTGCGGGATGGGCTGGTTGTTCATGTAGAGGCGTTCGGCGATGCGGCGCGGCAGCGGGTAGTACTCGAAGAAGCCGTGGACGCGGCCGTCGGGCCCCATGGGCTGGGCGACGAACCGGCAGACCGTGGTGATCCGGAAGGGTTCACGGCCGTGGGATTCGAGGATGGAGATCTCCGTGATGCGGCGGGAGCCGTCACCGAAGCGCGTCAGCTGGACGATGACGTTGACGGCGCTGTTGATCTGGTCCTGGAGCGCCTCGAAGGGGATCTCGACCTCCGACATGGACGCCAGCGTCTGCAGGCGCGTGAGGGCGTCGGAGGAGCTGTTGGCGTGGACGGTGGCCAGCGAGCCGTCGTGGCCGGTGGACATGGCCTGCAGCATGTCGAGGGTCTCACCGCCGCGGACCTCGCCGACGATGATGCGGTCGGGGCGCATGCGCAGGGAGTTGCGTACGAGGTCGCGGATGGTGATCTGGCCCTTGCCCTCCACGTTCGCCGGGCGTGATTCCAGACGGATGACGTGGGCCTGCTGGAGCTGGAGTTCGGCGGAGTCCTCGATGGTGATGATGCGCTCGCCCTCCGGGATCAGGCCGGAGAGGGCGTTGAGGAGGGTGGTCTTGCCGGTGCCGGTGGCGCCGGAGACGATCACGTTCATCTTCGCCTGGACCAGCCCCGACAGCAGCAGGAGCATCTGCTCGTCGAGGGAGCCGAGGGCGATCATCTCGTGCAGGGTGAAGGCGCGCGGGAAGCGGCGGATGGTGAGGGTGGCGCCGGTCAGGGAGAGCGGCGGGATGATGACGTTGACGCGCTCGCCGCTCGGCAGGCGCGCGTCGACCATCGGATTCGCCTCGTCGACACGGCGGTTGACGGTCGAGACGATGCGCTCGATGGTCTGCATGAGCTGCTCGTGCGAGGCGAAGCGGAGGGGGAGCTGCTCCACCCGGCCGGCCCGCTCGACGAAGATCTGGTCGGGGCCGTTGACCATGATCTCGGAGATGGAGGCGTCTTCGAGGAGCGGTTCGAGCACGCCGAGCCCGAGGGCCTCGTCGACGACGCGGCGGATGAGCTGCGCCCGCTCGACGGTGGAGAGGACGGGTCCCTCGCGGCTGATGATGTGCCCGAGTACGCGTTCCAGGCGCGCCCGGCGCTCGGCGGGCGCGAGCGCGGACATCTCGGCGAGGTCGATCTCCTCCAGCAGCTTGGCGCGGTAGGAGGAGACCAGCCGGCCGTCCTCGCGCGGGCTGTGGCGGTCGTCAGGGGTGCCGACCCGGGAACGCAGGCTCATGGTCCGGTCACCTCGGGGTCGTCGTTGGGCATGACGGCTGTGGCTTTGGCATCGGCCGGGTTCAGCCCGGGGATGATCGAGTTGACGGGGATGGTGACGACGGCCGTGACGGCGTCGGCCGTCGTCCTCACGACGACGCGCGCGCCGAGACCCTCCCGGACGGCCGCCACCCCCGCCGCCTCTCCCCTGCCCCGGTGCTGCGCCTCCACACGCGCCGCCGTACGGGCGGCCGTGTCCGCCTGCTCGTGGACGTACGCGACCCAGCCCAGCTGGATCGCGCACAGGGCCACGAACAGCAGGATCGGGACGAAGCCGATGTACTCCAGGGCCACTTGGCCCCGGTCGGAGCGGATGCGTCGCCGCCTCATGTCAGTCCGCCTCCTTCTCCAGCGCCGCGCCGCCGGTGCCGTCGATCTCGCCGAAGTCGAGCCCGGGGAAGAAGACCGGGATGCCGAGGGTGACCTTCGCCCGCATGATGTCGCCGGACTGCTCACAGTGCGCCTTGGGGCCCCACGCCTCCCCGATGTGTTCCTTCGCCGCCGCCTCGCAGAACTCGGGCCCGTGCACCGCCCCCGCGCGGGCCGCCTCGTCCGCCGCGTTGCCCGCCAGGGAGAAGGCGTAGCCGATCAGGACGCACTCCCACACCGCCGCCACCAGGAGCAGGATCAGCGGTACCGTGCCGACGAACTCGATCGCCACCTGGCCCCGGTCGCCCCGGCTCCGGGTGTCGCCGGCCCCTCTCCGGGCGGGGGTGCGCATCCGTCAGCCCTCCCGGCCGCGGCGCAGGCGGGAGACCGTGCCCGCGGCGCGCAGGGTCAGGGCGCCGCCCGGGGGCGCGGGGGTCGCCGGGGTGTCCGGGGCGGCCAGCAGGCCGAGTTCGCCGGCCAGGGTCCACAGGGCCTGCTTCACCGTCGAACGGTTGTCGAGGTCCTGGACGCGGCCCGCGTCCACCACGGCCTGGAGTTCCTTGAAGGCGGCCGGGACCGGGGTGCGGGTGGCTCGGGTCTTGGTGATCTTCTCGATCAGGGCGGGCTGGATCTCGGTGTGCTTGCTCCAGCGGTTGACGACCACCGCGGTGTCCTCGGCCTTGCGGACCTGGAGCCGCTCCCACAGGCGGACCATGCGCTTGGCGGCCCGTACGGCGATCACGTCCGGGGTGGTGACCAGGACGGCGACGTCCGCCATCTCGACCACGGCGGCGTTGGCGCCGGTCACCTGGGTGCCGCAGTCGACGACGACGAGTTCGTAGCGGCTGCGCAGGGCGCCGACGATGTGGCGGGCGGCCCGGTCGTCGACCTCCTCGCCGCGTTCGCCGTCGGCCGGGGCCAGCAGCAGCGCGAGGCCGGTGCGGTCCTCGTAGACGGCGTCCTGGAGGACCCGCGGCGAGATGTCCTGGATCCCGGCGAGGTCGGCGATGGACCGTCGGAACTGCACGTCGAGGTACGAGCCCACGTCGCCGGCCTGGAGGTCCATGTCGACCAGTGCGGTGCGCCGCCCCGAGGCGGCCGCGGCCAGGGCGAACTGGACGGCGGTGAAGGTCGTGCCCACGCCGCCCTTGGCGCCGGTGACCGTGACCACGCGTCCGCCCGGCCCGGTGAAGGTGTCGGCCGCGCCCCTGCCCAGGTGGCGGCGGACGCCCACGGACCACTGGGCGGCGGCCTGGACGCGGGCGGCGAGTTCCTCGTAGGACAGCGGCAGGCCGACCAGTCCGCGGGCGCCGGAGTCCATCGCGGCGGAGAAGAGCGCCGGGCCGGCGTCCGAGGAGACCAGGACGACCCCCACCGCCGGGAAGCGGAGGGCCACTTCCCGGATGAGTTCCAGGGCGGGCACCGGGCCGATCCGCTCGTGGACGAGGACCACCTCGGGCAGCTCGTCGACGGAGTCGGCGGCGAGCCGGGCGAGGGTGTCCAGCAGGGTGGTCGAGTCCGGGACGGGCGTGGCGGGCTCCGCCGACGGGAGCTGGCTGAGCAGAGTGGAGAAGATGCGGGCGGCGTCCGGGTCGCCGACCGCGGGGAGGATTCGGGTGGTCATCCGGGCCTCACTTGTCCCCGTCGAGGGTGTACGTACGGTCGCCGGCGGCGGGCGCGGAGTCGGTGCCGGGGGCGACGAGGGCCAGGCGCACGTGCTCCGCGAAGGACTCGGCGTACGCGACGCGCTGGGTGTCCTTGGTGCTGAGGGCGAAGGTGATCGGGACGGCCTCGGCGGGGCCCTTGCGGTCGCTGTCCTTCTCCAGGGCGGTGAGCCTGCCGACGTTCAGGACCCGGGCGTTGGCGACGATGATCACCGAGCGGGAGGGTTCGGTGTCCTTGGCGCCCTTGAAGGTGGCGATGATGTTGACCTTGGCGCCTGAGGTGATCTTCCCGGCCACGCCGGTCGCCGCGTCGATCATGATGGCGATCTCCTGCTCGCCGGGCTGGAGCTGCGGCCGGTCGACGAACATGTCCGCCTGCAGCAGCGAGCCCTTCTTCAGGGTGGTGAGCGCGATCTTGTCCTTGAGTGCGCCGAGGTCGGTGACGGCGGTGGCGGACAGCCACCGCTCGGGGATCCTGACCTCCTCGAACTGGCCGGCCCCCAGGGGGCTGTACGGCGCTATGTCGGCCTTGGCGCGGTAGGCGACGACCTCGGAGCCGACCTTGGAGTTGACGTCGCCGATCACCACGAGGACTCCGGCGAAGGCCCCCAGGGCGCAGAGGACCGACAGGAGCAGCAGAATGACGCCGCGGCGCTGGCGTGAGTTCATAGGCCGTACTACCTCGCCGTTCTTTCTTCATCCGTACGTTCGGTCGTCGGTCAGGGTCTGGAGCGGCCGGTGCCCGCCGGCGCCGCCGCGGGCGGCGGTGGGGCGGCGAGCGGGGCGGCGCAGAAGCCGCAGCGGTCGCCGATGAGTTCGAGGCCGCACCAGCGGCACTGCTCGCGGCGGACCGAGGCGACCAGTTGGTAGAGCACGGACAGGTCGGGGATGCCGGCGGCGAACTCCACCAGCTTGGGGGTGCCCCACCAGGCGGGTGAGGCGGCCGGCAGCGGGTTCTCCATGACGCCCTGCACCTGCCAGGCGGGGGCGAGTTCGGCGGCGACCCAGTCGGAGGTGAGCTGGCCGCGCGCGAACGTGAGGTGCGTGGCGAAGTCGGGGCCGGCGGGCATGACCGCCGCCGACGCCGCGTCCTGCGCACCGCCCGGGGAGCCGCCCCGGCTGCCGTGGCCCCCGCCGTGCGCCCCGCCCCGCGTACCGCGCCCGCCGCGCCCGGCGCCGGTGGATCCCAGCCGGGCGAGGTGCGGTGCCGGGTGGGCGAGTACGGCGAACTGTGCGCCCGGCGACCAGGACCGGGCGTGCGCCCCGAGCCCGACGGGGACGCGGACCCGGTCGAGTTTGGCGACCGAGCCCAGCAGGGCGCCGGCGTAGATGTAGTGGGACAGCAGCCGGGCCGCGGAGGCGATGATTCCGGGGCTGAAGTCGCAGACGCTGAGCTGGCGCAGCTGACGGGCCAGCAGGGCCGTTCCCAGCGGGGGCAGATCGATGTCGAGCAGCGCGATCCGGTCGGTTTCCAGGATGGCCCGGACGGTGTGCAGCCGCTGGACGGTGGGGCGCGGGAGCCAGGGCGGTACGAGGGCCACGAGGTGACCGTGCCGTTCCAGCAGGGCGCCGGCGGCGGCGAGGGCGGCCTCCAGGTCGTGCTGTTCGGGCGGGTGCAGCAGGGCGGCCCCGGGTGTGTGCCGGTCAGGGGCCGGAAGCACCAGATCGGCGCTGGTGACAGCGATGGCGGTCGGCACGCGAATTCCCCCGTTCCCCCACGTTTCCCCGTACGCCCGGACTTTCGCGCGCTCGACGGGGACGCGTCGCAGCCGCGTCGCGTGCGCGCATCGGTGCGCGACCGCGGACGGCCGTCGTCCATCCCCCCTTGCCCCAGCACCATAACCGCGTCACCCCTGGCAGGTCAGGGGCTTGGTGATTCCCGTGTGTAAGGCAGCGGTCACAGGTGACGGGAAACCCGGACAACAGGGATCGCGCATTGAGCCATTTCAAGCCACTTTGCGAAGACTCTTGACACAGGGATTGGTCTGGACCAACTTGGCAGCGCACGCCGTGAGCCGGCCCCACCCCACACGGCCCGGCTCTCCCCTCACCACCCCACCTCCCCCCCACGGAGCCCACGTGAACCGCATACGCTCCCTCTCCCTGCCGCTCGCCGCCGCCGTCGCCGCCGGGGCGCTCACGGCCCTCGCCACCGGCACCGCACAGGCAGCGGACGTCAACGTCGCCCGCAACGGCGGCTTCGAGTCGGGTCTCGCCAACTGGTCCTGCTCCGGCGGCAGCGGCGCCGCCGTCTCCTCCCCCGTGTACGCCGGAGCCGGCGCCCTGAAGGCCACACCGGCCGGTTCCGACAACGCCCGCTGCAGCCAGACCGTCACGGTCAGGCCGAACTCGACATACACGCTGAGCACACAGGTGCAGGGCAGCTACGTCTACCTCGGCGCGACCGGGACCGGCACGCAGGACGTCTCCACCTGGACCCCCGGCTCGGGCGGCGGCTGGCAGAAGCTGTCCACCACCTTCACCACCGGCCCCTCCACCACCCAGGTCACCGTCTACACCCACGGCTGGTACGGCCAGCCGGGCTACGTCGTGGACGAGTTCAGCGTCTTCGGCCCGGACGGCGGCGGGGGCACCGACCCCGGTCCGGGCATCCCGGGCGCACCGGCCGGGACCGCCGTTTCCGGCCAGAGCGCGAACGGCCTCACCCTTTCGTGGAACGCCGTCGGCGGAGCGGCCGGATACCACGTCTACCAGGACGGCGCCCGTGTTCAGACCCTGACCGGGACCTCCACCTCCCTCACCGGGCTGACGCCCGCCACCTCGTACTCCTTCCAGGTGAGCGCGTACAACGCGACGGGCGAGGGCCCGAGGTCCGCACCGGTGACCGGGACCACGACCGGCGGCGGGAACCCGGGCAACCCGGCCGTCCCCAGGCACGCCCTGACCGGCTACTGGCAGAACTTCAACAACGGCGCGACCGTCCAGAAGATCTCCGACGTCTCCGCGCAGTACGACATCATCGCCGTCTCCTTCGCCGACGCCACCGCCACACCCGGCGCCATCACCTTCAACCTCGACTCGGCCGGCCTCGGCGGCTACACGGTGGCCCAGTTCAAGGCCGACATCGCCGCGAAGAAGGCGGCCGGGAAGTCGGTCATCCTCTCCATCGGCGGCGAGAAGGGGACCATCACGGTCAACGACTCGGCCTCGGCGACCAACCTGGCGAATTCCGCGTACGCCCTGATGCAGGAGTACGGCTTCACCGGCATCGACATCGACCTGGAGAACGGCCTCAACCCCACCTACATGACGCAGGCGCTGCGCGCCCTGTCCGCGAAGGCGGGCCCCTCGCTCGTCATCACCATGGCCCCGCAGACGATCGACATGCAGTCCACGCAGGGCGGCTACTTCAAGACGGCGCTCAACATCAAGGACATCCTCACCGTCGTCAACATGCAGTACTACAACAGCGGCTCGATGAACGGCTGCGACGGCAAGGTCTACTCCCAGGGCTCGGTGGACTTCCTCACCGCGCTGGCCTGCATCCAGCTGGAGGGCGGCCTCGACGCCTCCCAGGTGGGGATCGGCGTCCCGGCCTCCCCCAGCGGCGCGGGCAGCGGCTACGTCTCCCCGACCGTCGTGAACAACGCCCTGGACTGCCTGACCCGCGGCACGAACTGCGGATCCTTCAAGCCGTCGAAGACCTACCCGGGACTGCGCGGCGCGATGACCTGGTCCACCAACTGGGACGCCAAGGCGGGTAGTGCTTGGTCGAACTCGGTGGGTCCCAAGGTCCACGGGCTGCCGTAGGCGGTACACGTGTGGGGGTGGCCGGAACGGTTCGGCCGACGCCCGAGGTCCTTGACCGGGACATGCCACGAGAGGACGCTGAGCGCGTCCGCACGGCTACCCCCACACTCCCCACCCAGGAGAACGCATGCGGCTCCATACCCGCCGGAGGGCCGGCCTGACGGCGGCCCTGCTGGCGCTCGCGCTCGGCGCACCCGCCTACGGCATGAGCGCGACGGCATCGCCACCACCCAGCCCCTCCACCGCCACCCAGGACGAGGCCATCGTCCAGTACCGGATCCACGGCCCCTCCACCGTCGCCGACCGCACCGCCCTGCTCGGCACCGGTGTCTCGATCGACGAGGTGGACGACCACACCGTCGTGGTCAGCGCCGACACCATGCAGGCCAAGAAGCTGAGGGAGCTCGGCTACAAGCTGACCGCCCTCCCCGGTCCGCCGGAACGCTCGATGCCCGGCATCGCTGCCAGCCCGATGGACTTCCCCTCGGCGGACTCCAAGTACCACAACTACGCCGAGGCGACGGCCGAGATCAACCAGCTCGTCGCGCAGTATCCGGCGATCGCGTCCAAGCGGGTGATCGGGAAGTCGTACCAGGGCCGGGACCTCCTCGCCATCAAGATCAGCGACAACGTCGGCACGGACGAGTCCGAGCCCGAGGTGCTCTTCACCGCGCACCAGCACGCCCGCGAGCACCTGACCGTCGAGATGGCGCTGTACCTGCTCAAGGAGTTCACCTCCAAGTACGGCACCGACTCCCGGGTGGCCAACGCCGTCAACGGCCGCGAGATCTGGATCGTCCCGGACCTCAACCCGGACGGCGGCGAGTACGACATCGCCACCGGCTCCTACCGCTCCTGGCGCAAGAACCGGCAGCCGAACTCCGGATCCTCCTACGTCGGCACCGACGAGAACCGGAACTGGAACTACAAGTGGGGCTGCTGCGGCGGCTCCAGCGGCAGCAGGAGCTCCGAGACCTACCGGGGCCCGGCCGCCGAGTCGGCGCCCGAGGTGAAGGCCGTCTCGGACTTCGTGCGCAGCCGGGTGGTCGGCGGCAAGCAGCAGATCAAGGCCGCGATCGACTTCCACACCTACAGCGAGCTCGTGCTGTGGCCCTTCGGCTACACCTACAACGACACCGCCCCGGGCCTGACCGCCGACGACCTCGCCGTCTACAAGAAGATCGGCACGAGCATGGCGGCCAGCAACGGCTACACGCCGGAGCAGGCCAGCGACCTGTACATCACGGACGGGACGATCGACGACTGGCTGTGGGGCAACCAGAAGATCTTCTCCTACACCTTCGAGATGTACCCGGAGAGCGGCGGCGGCGGCTTCTACCCGCCGGACGAGGTGATCGACCGCGAGACCGCCCGCAACAAGGACGCGGTGCTCCAGCTGCTGGAGAACGCGGACTGCATGTACCGCTCGATCGGCAAGGAGGCCCAGTACTGCTCGTAGGGGCCGAGCCGGGCACCTGAAGCGGGGGCGCCCCGCCGCCAGGAAGGGGGGCGTCCCCTTCCCCTGCGGCGGGGCGTCCCGCACGTGGTGACGCGTCTGCCGGAGCGTCAGCCCAGGACGGCGAGGGCGTCGATCTCGACGAGCAGCCCGTCCGGCAGGCCCACGTACACGGTGGTGCGGGCGGCCGGGGCCTCCTTCAGGCCCTGCTCCTCGAAGTAGGCGTTGTAGATGCCGTTCATCTCGGCGAAGTGCGCCGTGTCCGTGAGGTAGACACGGATCATCATGACGTCGTCCCAGCCCGCGCCGCCGGCCTCCAGGACCGAGCGGACGTTCTCCAGCGTCTGCAGGGTCTGCTCGCGCAGCGTCGGCCCCGCCGGGGTCGGCGGCCGGCCGTCGACGTGCGGGAGGAAGCCGACCTGGCCGGCGACCTGCAGGATGTTCCCCTTGCGCACGCCGTGCGAGAACTTCGCGGGCGGAACGGTGTGGGTGGCAGGGGTGATGGCGGTCTTCTCGGTCACGCTGTCTCCTGTACTCCTGAACAGTCCTGGCTGATGGCACTGGCGGTGCGCAGTACCTGCGGCAGCAGTTCGAGCAGCCCCTCCGCCGTGACGACCACGCCGGGCGCGGAGACGGACAGCGCGGCGACGACCCGCCCGTCGGGACCGCGCACGGGCGCGCCCAGGCAGTTGATCGACTCCTCGTGACCGCCGAGGTCGGTGGCCCAGCCCTGCTCGCGCACGAGGTCCAGTTCGCGCAGGAAGGCCTCGGCGTCCGGGGTGGAGCGGGCGGTGTAGCGGGGGTAGTCGATGCGGTGGGCGAGCGCCCGGCGTTCGGCCTCGGGAAGGTCGGCGAGGAGCAGCTTGGCGACGGCGGCGACGGTGAGCGGCACGGGCCTGCCGATGCGGGAGTACATGCGCACCGGGTAGCGGCTGTCGACCTTGTCGACGTACACGACCTCGTCGTCCTGGTGCAGGGCGAGGTGGACGGTGTGCCCGGTGGCCTGGTTCAGCTCGGCCAGGTGGGGGCGGGCGACCTCGCGGACGTCGAGGTTCTCGATGGCCTCGGCGGCGAGCGCGAAGAGCCGTGCGCCCAGGCGGTAGCGGCCGTCGGGGCATCGGTAGACGAACCCGTGCTCGTTCAGGGTGCGCAGGAGGCGCAGCGCGGTGCTCTTGTGGACGCCGAGCTCGTCGGCGACCGCCCCGAGGCCGGCGGGCCCCTGCGCGAGCAGCGGCAGAATGCCGAGTGCCCTTTCGACCGACTGGCTCATCCGCCGTCCTTACGTTGACCCACCGTCACCGGGGATGTTAGACAGCATGCAGTGGTACACGCAACGACCGTTGCAGCCGACGCAACACACCCGGGAGGCATCCGCATGGCCACCGCCAGCGACCCCGTCAAGGACCTCGCCGACGAGCCGGTGGACCACCGGTTCAAGGGACTCCCCCCGGACGCCCAGGCCGACGGCCTCACCGTCGGGCAGCTCGCCGCCCAGCGCCGGGACCTGCACACCGGCGGGTTCACCACCCCCGTCCTGACCCTCGACGCGGACGCGCTGGAACACAACCTCACCGCCCTCGGCACCTACGCCGCCCGCCACGGCCTCGCCTTCGCCCCGCACGGCAAGACCTGCATGGCACCGCAGCTCTTCCGCCGCCAGCTGGACCACGGCGCGTGGGGCATCACCGTCGCCATGCCCCACCAGGCCCGCGTCTGCCGTGCCTTCGGCATCCGGACGATCTTCCTGGCCAACGAGCTGGTCGACGCACCCGCCCTGCGCTGGGTCGCCGACGAGCTCGCCGCCGACCCCGGCTTCCGGTTCGTCTGCTACGTCGACTCCGTCCGCGGGGTCGAGCTGATGGACGCCGCCCTGCGGGGCCACGACGCCACCCTCGACGTCGTCCTGGAGCTCGGCGCCGGCGCCGAGGGACGCACGGGGATCCGTACCGACGCCGAATGCCAGGCCGTCGCCGAGGCCGTCGCCGCGTCCCCCGCCCTGCGCCTGGCGGGTGTGGCCGGCTACGAGGCCACCATGCCCGGCGCCGACGCCGACACCGTCCGCGCCTGGCTGCGCCGCCTCACCGCGCTCGCCGCCGATCTCGACAAGCAGGGCCTGTTCACCGGCACCGGCCTGGACGAGGTCATCGTCAGCGCCGGCGGCAGCGAATGGTTCGACGCCGTCGCCGAGGTCTTCGCCGAGATCCCGCAGCTGTCGCTGCCCGTCCTGCCGCTGCTGCGCTCCGGCGCGTACGTCTCCCACGACCACGGGTGGTACTCGGGCCTGACCCCCTTCAACCGGGTCCCCGAGGAGGGCGGCCTGCTCCCCGCCTTCCGGCTGTGGACCCAGGTGGTCTCCCGCCCCACGCCCGGCCAGGCCTTCGTCAACGCCGGCAAGCGCGACATCGCCTACGACCTCGGCCTGCCCGAGGTGCTCGCCGTACGCAGCGCCCGCGACGGCGTCGAGCGCACCGCGGCCGGCATCCGGGTGACCAAGCTGTCCGACCAGCACGCCTGGATCGAGACGGACGCCGATGCCACCCCGCTGGAGGTCGGCGACCAGGTCTCCCTCGGCATGGCCCACCCCTGCACCATCTTCGAGAAGTGGCCGCTGATCCCGGTCGTGGAGGACGACGGCACCGTCACCGACTACGTCCGCACCTTCTTCTAGACCCGGCCGTGGACCTGGTCCTGCGGGGCGCCCGTGTCGTCGACGGCACGGGCGGCCCCTCGTACACCGCCGACGTCGGCGTCCACGAGGGCCGGATCGCCGCCGTCGGCAGGCTGTCCGGGGGCCGCGAGACCGTCGACGCGCACGGTCTCGCCCTGGCCCCCGGTTTCGTGGACATGCACGCCCACAGCGACCTTGCCCTGCTCCGGGACCCGGACCACAGCGCGAAGGCCGCGCAGGGCGTGACCCTCGAAGTCCTCGGCCAGGACGGCCTGTCGTACGCGCCCGTCGACGACCGCACCCTCGACGCGGTACGCGCCGCGATCACCGGCTGGAACGGCCCCGGCGACGACATCGATTTCGACTGGCGCACGGTCGGCGAGTACCTCGACCGGCTGGACCGCGGCTTCGGCGGCGAGGGCGTGGCCGTCAACGCCGCCTACCTCGTCCCGCAGGGCACCGTCCGCGCCCACGTCGTCGGCTGGGACGACCGCCCGGCGACCGCCGCCGAGCTGGACCGGATGCGGCGGCTCGTCGCCGACGGCCTCGCCCAGGGCGCCGTCGGCATGTCCTCCGGACTCACCTACACCCCCGGCATGTACGCCTCCGGGGCCGAACTGACCGAACTGTGCCGGGTGGTGGCCCACTACGGCGGCTACTACTGCCCCCACCACCGCAGTTACGGCCGCGGCGCGGCGGCCGCCTACGCCGAGATGGTGGACGTGGCCCGGCGGGCCGGCTGCGCCCTGCACCTCGCGCACGCCACCATGAACTTCGGGGAGAACGAAGGCCGGGCGGGCGAACTGCTCGCCCTCCTCGACGCGACCCTGGCCGCGGGCGCGGACATCACCCTGGACAGTTATCCGTACACCCCCGGCTGCACCACCCTCGTCGCGCTGCTGCCGAGCTGGGCGAACGAGGGCGGCCCGGAGGCGGTCCTCGCCCGGCTGCGCGACGACGACCAGGCCCGGCGGATCCGCCACGTCCTGGAGCAGGAGGGGGCCGACGGCTGCCACGGCGTCCCCGTCGACTGGTCGGCGATCGAGATCTCGGGCGTCGCCGATCCCGCGTACGCCGCCCACGTCGGCACCCGCCTGGACGGCTGGGACACCGCCCGCCGGCTCCTGATCGGCGACCGGCTCGCACCGACGGTCCTCCAGCACGTCGGTCACGAGGAGAACGTCCGGGCGATCATGCGCCACCGCGCCCACACCGGCGGCTCCGACGGCATCCTGCAGGGCGCGAAACCTCACCCTCGGGCCTACGGCACCTTCCCGCACTACCTCGGCCACTACGTCCGCGAACTCGGCCTGCTCTCCCTGGAGGAGTGCGTCGCCCACCTGTCCGGCCGGCCCGCGGCCCGGCTGCGGCTGCCCGACCGGGGCCTGGTCCGCGTGGGACACCGCGCCGACCTCGTCCTCTTCGACCCGGACACGGTCGCGGCCGGCTCCACGTACGAACGGCCCCGCACACCGCCCGCCGGGATCCCGCACGTCCTGATCGACGGACGGTTCGTGATGCGCGACGGCCGCCGGACCCAGGTGCTGGCCGGACGGTCGGTACGCCGAACCGAGCGCGGTCCACGGTGAATCCGGCACCTACGATGGCGCCATGGTCGCCTTCGCCCTCGCCGCCCTGCTCTTCCTCGCGTTCTGCATAAGCGTCCGGCAGGACCGGCGCCGCTTCAGCAATGCCGTGCTCCTGGGACTGACCTTCCTCACCGCCTTCTCGGCCCTCTTCCTCCAAGTGGCCAAGCTGCCCTTCTGGGCCGCGGTCACGGTCGCCGTACTCGCCTTCGCCTCACCCGCGTTCGCCATCCTGGCGCTGGGCGTCTTCCTCGTCCGCAACGGCATGACCATGATCCGCAAGGAGGGCTTCCGCCCGGCCAACCTGCTGTCGATGCTGGCGGGCCTCGCGATCTTCGCCCTGATCGCCCTGCTGATCCTGGTCGCCGTGGTCGGCTCCCCCGTCCTGGGCGGCATCGCCGGCACCCTCACCGTCGTCGCCGGCTACATCTCCTTCGTGTTCTTCTGCTTCCTCGGCTACGCCTTCCTCTACGGCCGGATCACGGTGCGCGGCGACGTCCACCACGTGGTCATGCTGGGCTCGGGCCTGATCGGCGGGGACCGCGTACCGCCGCTGCTGGCGTCGCGCCTGCGCAAGGGACAGCAGATCTACGAGGTCCAGCTGGCCCGCAGCGGCCGGCCGCCGGTGCTGCTCGTCTCGGGCGGCAAGGGCTCGGACGAGAAGGTCGCGGAGGCCCGCGCGATGGCGGACTGGCTGATCGCGGAGGGCGTCCCGGCGGAGCACATCGTGCTGGAGGACCGGTCCACGACGACCGAGGAGAACATGCGCTTCAGCCGGCAGATCATGGAGGCGCACGATCCGGCCTACCGGTGCGTGGTGGTCACCAACAACTTCCACGCCTTCCGGGCCGCGATGCTGGCGCGCAAGACCGGCGTCAACGGGCAGGTGGTGGGCTCCCCCACCGCGAAGTACTACTGGCCGAGCGCCACCATCCGGGAGTTCGTCGCGGTCTTCTGGGAGCACCGCACGGTGAACCTCGCGATCTGCGGCCTGCTGGCCGTCTTCGGTGCGCTCGGCACCCTGGCCGCGGTCCTCGTCTGACGCATCGCGGCGGACGCAGGGCGACGGACGCACGGCGACGGACGCGGAAGGTGCCGTGACTCCCCCCTTGGCAGTCACGGCACCGGTCAGCGCAGGAATCAGACCCGCTGCCAGAGCGCGGGGACGTTCGGCGGCTCCCAGCCCGCCTGCGCCTGGTGCCCCTGGAGGCAGCGGTAGGTCGAACCGCCGTACGTGACGGTGGCACCGGCCGCGTAGACGGTTCCCGCCTTCCAGGTGCCGCCCGGCTCGGGCTCACCGGGACCGGGGCCGGGGCCCGGGTCGGATCCCGTGACCTTCAGCGTCAGCCCGTACGCCGACAGGATCGGGTTCAGCGGCTGGAAGAAGGTGGTCCCGCCGCTGGAGCAGTTGCCGGAGCCGCCCGAGGTCACGCCCTGGGCCTGGCTCCCGGAGATGTAGGAGCCGCCGGAGTCGCCCGGTTCGGCGCAGACCGTCGTACGGGTCACGCCGGAGATGGTGCCCTCGGGGTAGGTGACGCTGGTGTTGTGCTGCTGGATCGTGCCGCAGTGCCATCCGGTGGTCGAGCCGGACCGGCACACCGAGGCCCCGACCGGCTGCAGCACCGAGCCGGCGACCTGCACGTTCGCGCCCCCGCCGCCCTTCACGTACGGGGTCGAGACCCAGCTGGTGTTCGCCGCGACCCAGGCCATGTCGTTCCCGGGGAAGACGGACGCCTGGAAGGAGCCCTGGGCGACCCGGTTGAACCCGGTGGTGGTGGTCCCGGCGCGCCCGCAGTGCCCGGCGGTGGCGAAGCCGTTCACGGTCCCCTTGGTCACGGGGAAACCGACCGAGCAGCGGCCGCTGCCGTTCATGTAATAGGCGTCGCCGCCGCGCAGGTCGTAGAGCGGACGCGGGGCCTCGGCCGTACGGATCACCGTGACCAGCGCCGCGTCGGTGCCGGTCGCGGAGAGCAGCCGGGCGGCCGCGCCCGCCTCGGTCTCCTCGACGACGAGGGTGTTGGAGCGCGGGTCGACGTAGCGGACGGGGGTCGCGGGGCCGGCGGCCCGGTCCAGCGCGGCCTTGGCGCCGTCGAGGTCGGCGAGGCTGCGGGTGACCAGCTTCGCGCGGGCGCCGGTGGCCCGTATCGCGGCGGTGTCGGCGGCCCGGGTGGTCGCCACGGTGAGCACGGCGGCGTCGGCCCCGTCCACCCAGGCCCCGGCGAAGGCGGCGCCGAGCCGGTCCCGGAGGCGGGCGGCGGTGGCACCGGCCTCGGCCTCGTGTGCGAGACGGGCCTTGGCCTGCGTGGGGGTCAGGCCGAGGTCGCGCTGCATGGCGGCGAGCAGCTCGGGGGACGCGTCGGAGGTACGGAGGGTGGCTGCCGCCGAGGGCACCGCGGGGGCGGGAACGGGGTCGGCGACGGCGCCTGCCGTCCCGGCCAGCAGCAGCCCGGCGGCGGCCAGGGCGGTACACGCCGCGCGGGCGTGTCGCTTGAGCATGGGGGATCTCCTCGGTTTCCGGTGGGGGGTCTGCGGAAACCGTAGAAATCCGAACCAGCGCGCGGGAGCTGCCGGTTGGCCCCTCCCCCGGTGTTATGCCCGCGGCCGTGCGGCGGCCGACATGCGTTCATGGGGCGGGGGCCGGAGTATGGGGCGAGGGGACGACGTAGGAGGTACGCGATGGTCAGTGAACCCGACGAGCAGCCCACGCGGTCGGACCGGCTCTTCACGGGCGGGGAACGACCGTACGACCCCGAGGACCTCGTGATGGCGACAGGCCACGACCCGACTCCGGAGCGGGTCGAGAAGGCCCGCAAGCTGATCGAGAAGGAGGGCCCGCAGGTCATCGAGCGCTACCTGCCGTAGCCGCGGCAGTCAGCCCGAAGGCTGCACCCCGCCCCCGGCCCCGCCGGGGGCACACCCACGCCCAGCCGCACCACTCCACCCCCGCCGCACCATCCCACCCCCGCCGCACCATCCCAGCCCCGCCGGCGTTTGAGGCGCGGGGTGCGGGGCGGAGCCCCGATCCTTCAGCCGCAGCGCAGCTGAGCCGCAGGCGCCCGCACCGCCGCCGCCCGCAGGGCCCCCGCTCCGGCAGCCGACGCCGACCTCCCCAGCGCCTCCTCATGCGCGGCCCGCGCATGGCTCAGCACCCCCGCCGCCCGCGCAGCGACCCGCGCGGCGGGATGCCACCCCAGCACGTGCCGCCACACCAGCGGGGTCCCGGCGAGCGGCCGGGTGACCAGCCCCGGGGTCGCCGGGAAGGTGGCCCGGCACAGCCCCACGGCCCGCCCCACCTGCACCAGGTGCACGCAGGACGCGGTGTCGGTCTCGTAGACACAGGCGGGCGCGAACCCCGCCCGCACGCACGCCGCGGCGAAGCAGTCGCCGAAACACCCGTCGCCGGGGACGTCCGTCCACGCCTCGGCGGCCAGCTCGGCCAGCTCGATCTCCTCGCGCGGGGTTCGGGCCAGCGCCAGCGGGTGGTCCTCGGCGAGCATCACGTGCACCGGGTCCCGGGCCACCTCCATCCAGGCGAGCCGCCCCGGTTCGGGCGGCGCGCTCTCCCCGCAGACCCCGACCAGCGCGAAGTCCAGGCGGCCGTCGGCGACACCCCCCGCGACCTCCTTCTCCGACCAGGACGTGTAGGTCGTCACCGGCACCCCCGGCTCCTCGCGGGCGAGCCGGTCCACGAGCCCGCCGAGCAGCGGACCGTGCGTCCCACCGAGCCGGTAGCCGTGCGCCCCCTGCCGGGCGAACCGCTGAGCCTCCTCCTGGAGCTCGCACACCGCGGGCAGCAGCACTCTCGCCCGTTCCAGCACCAGTTCCCCGAGCGCGGTGGCCCGTACGCCCTCCCGCCCGCGCACGAACAGCGTGCCGCCCAGCGCCCGCTCGACCCGCTTCAGCTGCGCACTGAGCGCGGGCTGCGCCAGTCCGAGCGCGGTGGCGGCCCGGGTCAGGCTCCCGGCGTCGGCGACGGCCTTGACGATCTTGAGATGCCTCAGCTCCAGATCCATACGAAGAGCTTGGTCCAGACCTACAGACGTGCGCTACGGGTCGTACGCATCCAGAATCGTTAATGCTCGTTAGCCGCCAGGGGGCCACAACCCTAAGGACAGGTAAATGCACACACTCGAAGTCGACTGGGACCACCCCACGGACCCGCGACCCGGCCCACGGCTCGACCACGTCCGCGCCTACGTGAGCACCGCCGGCGCCGACGGGCACCTCTGGCACGGAGTCCCCACGCTGCTGCTCACCACGCTCGACCGCACCACCGGCAACACGGTACGCACTCCGCTGATCTACGGCGAGGACGCCGGCAGGTTCCTCGTCGTGGCTTCCGCCGACGGCGCCCCGGACCACCCCCGCTGGTACCGCAACCTCACCGCCCACCCGGAGGTCCGCCTCCAGGTCGGCGCCGCCACCGTCGAGGCGACGGCGCACACGGCGACCGCGACGGAACGGGAGGTGTACTGGGAGATGATGACCGCCCTGTGGCCGTCCTTCGAGGACGACCAGGCGGCCGCCCGCCCCCGCGAAATCCCCCTGGTGATCCTGGAACGCCTCCCCGGTCACTGAGCCGGCCGGTCGGCCCGCCCCGCCCGCCCTGCCCGTCCGGCCCGCGCCGGGGCGGGCAGGCGGCGGCTCACCCCCGGTCGTAAACGGTCACGTCCACGCCGCGCTCGTCCCACCCGAAACTACGCCACCCCACCGACAGCGCCCGGACGCTCAAAGGCCATGGCCCGCCCTCCCCGGCCGTCCGGGTCAGTCCAGCGGGAGAGCCTGATGCGCCGCGACGATGGCATCGATGCGATGCGCCAGATCGAAGTCCGCAGCGGTGATCCGGTGCCCGGCGTCATGGGTGGTGATCGACGCACGCAGGTGGTCGATGCGGAGATCGAGATCCGCGTGGTGTTGGATCCGTCGTGAGCGGTCCGCAATGGTCACGATCGCAGCCACCGCGGCGTGATACCGGATCTCGTAGGTCCGTGTGATCGCATGGCCTGCGCGCTCCCAGCCGGGCAGGCCCGCGAGATGGTCCGTGATCTCCTCCTCGGACAACGCTTTCGGTACGCCCATGTCAGCTCCCCTCGGTCACAGGCGCCAGGATTTCAGCAAGGTCCCGGCCTACCGGGGCATCGTGCCACGGCCCCATGGCCCGCTCCAGAGCGCTGAGTTCACGAAGCATGCGGGCGGAACGGGTCTCCCCCGCGATCTCGACGACCGAGCGGGCGATCTCGACGGCGTGGTCCGGCTGCCGGGACTCGGCCGCCACGGTCGCCCGTCGGGCGAGGTACACACCCCGGTCCCGGCGAGCGGTCGACGGGACACCGTCGAGGACCTGTGCCCACAGAGCTTCGGCCTCCCGTCCGAGCCCGAGTCTGCCGTAGCAGGTCGCGCGCTGGACCTCCAGATATCCCGGTGTCCTACGACAGGCGTTGCCCCACGGCAGGTCGTCGTCGACACGGGAGAGGAGCCCGGCCGCAGTGTCGATGAGCTGATCGACCGACGTCCGGTCGCCCATGAGGCTGGCCCCGTGGGCCTGCTGCTGCATCGCCATGATCCGCACCTTGGGAAAGAGCCGGTCCGATCCGTCGAGAACGGCTTCACAGAGATCGATGACTCCATGCCCATCACCGAGATCCGTACGGACGTGTGCCTGGTTCACCAGGCTGTAGCCGATCAGGTGAGGATCACGCGATCGGACCGCGATCTCCTGCGTCACCCCTCGCCAGAACGTGGCAGCCGCCAGATCGCCCGCGTCCTGGTACAACCACCCGACCAGCGCGGCATAGGCGGCCCCGGCTCGGAGCAGACCGCGCCGTACCTCGCCCCTCGCGGAGCGGACCAGCTTGTCGATCAGCTGATACTGCGCGCTCACCGTGCCGATCAGATCGTGGGGCCCCAGGAACATGTCGGCCCGATAATGCCCTTCGAGTTGCTGCTCGAAGTAGTCGATGAGGGCGGGATCGACGTGCTGACTCGAGGTCGGCCCCGTGACGAGTGCCGCAGCGGTGGCGGATACGAACTGTCTACGGTTCACGTCGTCCTCGTGCAGCGCCTCGGTGCGGATCCAGCCTGCCGGCACGGTGAACCCGAGTTCCTCGGGCCAGCGCCCGAGCGCATGGTGGAGCACCATGGCGGTTTCTCCCGGCGGCCAACCGGGGCGCTCGCCCTCCCACCTCCGCCAAGTCCGCGGCGACACCTCGAAGTGCCGGTCGTCGAGAAGCCGTTTCCCACACTCGGAGAGGCTCCTGGCGGCTTGGTCCACCGTCCGCCAGCCGGCCCGGAGCCTCGCCGCTCGGAGTGCGTCGTTTCGGGCGCCCATGGCCCCAGCATGAGGCGTCATCACGCCTGTTCCCAGCCGTGGCCACACCCTGGCCACAGGTGGCCGCGCGATGGCCTATCCGTCCGTCTTCGCGGCAGCCCATCATCGCGGCATGACGATGAAGAGCGCAGGCGACCGCCCCCAGGAGGGCCCCAGCCCCGAACTGCTCGCCCGCGCAGACGCGGGGTGGGAGCGTTTCCTCCGCGCAGCACACGGGCAGGCGGCGCCCTCCGATGGCTGATCGCTACGAGTACGTACCGCACCCACTGCTGCGGCAGCGCGTGCGCGATGTGGCGAGTGGCGTCGAGGGCGAGCTGATGGCCGTGATCAACGAGGACGTCTCGAACTCGGCCCACCCCCACTGGATGGAGCTGGCCTACATCCGCGGCCCTTCCGGCCGTGAGTTCTCCACGTCGGTCGCCAACATCCAGTCGACCGAATTCCACCCGAGCCAATACACCTGACCAGCTCAGACGAGCCACAGACACCCCGACGGGCACGGAACGGAAGGCGCGGCGGTGGTGTCGCGGGGCGGGAGTGGGAAGCGCGGGGATGGTGTGGGGGAGCGGGAGCCGGCGGGGCCTTGGTCAGTGACGCGTATGGGGGTTTTCCGTCAGTCCCATCGTCTCTCCGTGTCGTGCCGGTCCGTCAAGGGCGCTCCTTCGTCGCGTCGCTTCGCGATGTCGCTGCGCTCCACCCTTGACCGACCGTCCCGCCCCGGAAATCCGAAAGACTGCCGGGAAACCCCCAAAGGAACGGGCCGGGAGCAGAAAGACACAGACGAGGCGGTGCGCCGCGCGGGCGAAGCCCGGAGCGCCCCCAATCGCTACGCGCTCCTCTCGAAAGGCGTCTGCGAGCCTCTTGGGCTGGGCATAAGCCGCCCACATTCGCTACGCGCTCCTGCCTGACGGCGTCTGCGAGTCCCTGTGGCTGGTCATAGGCCGCCATCGATCGCTACGCGCTTCTCGATCACGCGTCCGCAGACCGTCTGGGGCCGGTCATAGGCCGCAGAGGCCGGAATCGCCTCCCAGGGACGGCCCGTGGAGGCTGTCGCGGGGAGGAAAGGCGCCGGATGACGGCTGAGACGAACCCAATCCGGGCCTGGGAGGGCGGGCGCCTCAAGGAGGCGTCAATATGCCCTAATTGTACCCATCTGGGCGTGTGGATGGGATCTCACGGTGGCCCTGACGGGGATTGAGTTCGGCTGAGCCGATGGATCGGCGTTTCGGACCTCTCATTCGCCCCGATCAACCCCCGCCGGGGGCGGACGCCGTCTCGGAGGAGCGTGTGACGCTCGATGGCGGCCCATGACCGACCACAGAGACTCGCAGTCGCGCGATCGAGAAGCGCGTAGCGAATGTGGGCGGCTTATGACCAGCCCCAAGGGACCGCAGACGCCGTCTCCGTGAAGCGCGTAGCGAATGTGGGCGGCCTATGACCAGCCACAGGGACTCGCAGACGCCTCCCGGCAGGAGCCCGTAGCGATTTGTGGCGGCCTACGACCAGCCACAGGGACTCGCACTCGCCGTCTCCGAGGAGCGCGTAGCGAATTTGGGCGGCCTATGTCCAGCCCAAGGGGCTCGCAGACGCCGTCGGGCGGGAGCGCGTAGCGATTGGGGGCGTACCGGGCTTCGCCCGCGCAGGGCACCGCCCTTAGGTGTCTTGCTCCCCCGGCCCGTCCTTTTGGGGGTTTCCCGGCAGTCTTTCGGATTTCCGGGGCGGGACGGTCGGTCAAGGGGGGCCGAAGGCCCTCGCGAAGCGACGCGACGAAGGAGCGCCCTTGACGGACCGGCACGACACGGAGAGACGATGGGACTGACGGAAAACCCCCATACCGTCACTGACCAAGGCCCCACCGGCTCCCGCTCCCCCACACCGCCCCCGCGCTTCCCGCTCCTGCCCCGCGACACCACCGCCCCCACACCACCGCCGCCCCTTCCGCCCCCGCCCCGCCGCGCCTTTCGCCCCGCCCCACCGCCGCGCCTTCCGCCCCCGCCCCGCCGCGCCTGCCGCCCCCACACCACCGCCGCGCCTTCAGGCTCCGTCCCGCCGTCCCACCCCGCCCGCAGCCACCGCCCCGGAGGGCGGGGCCGCGGGGGTGGGGCGCCGCCCGAGGAGACCCCCGTACTCCTCAGAGGTATTCGCGGGCGAACTCCACCGCCCACTCGATCGCGGCCACCGGGACGCTGCCCGCCGCGGGGTCGATGGTCAGGCGGGCGTCCTCCCAGCCCTGGCCGTGCTCACGGAAGATCGCGAAGTGGCCCTCCTCCAGGGTCCCCTCCGGCCTGACCAGGAACTCGATCGCCCGGTCGTCGCCATCCGTGCCGACCGTGGTGATCGCCATGTCACCGACTACGAACTCCACTGCCCCGCGCTCCTTGGTTGCCGCCGTTCAGGCATCACTCGCCCTGGTTCAGGACTCCAGCCTCCCCCGCGGACCGGGCGGCCGCATGAGTGCGCGTACTCAGCCCGGGTACTCAGCCCGCGTACTCAGCCCGGGTACCCGGTCACCCCGCGTCCCCCGCGACCCTCCTCAAGGTGACGAGGGCAACACGCAGCAGTTCGGCGCCGTCGGGCTCACCCATTCCGCAGGCCGGAGCGCGGCCGCGGCCCAGGATTCCAAGGGAAGAGCGCACCCCCACCCACCCATCCCGCCAAACGGGACAAAACCACCTTCGAGTCTCCCTGCGAAAACGCCGGTCGACCCCGCACCCGGGCCCGTAAGCTCCCGTCATGCAGGTGATCCAGTCAACGAAACTCGCCAATGTCTGTTACGAGATCCGCGGCCCCGTGCTCGAAGAGGCCATGCGACTCGAAGCAGCAGGTCATCGCATCCTCAAGCTCAACACGGGCAACCCCGCGGCCTTCGGCTTCGAGTGCCCGCCGGAGATCCTCGAGGACATGCTCCGCAACCTGGGCTCCGCCCACGGATACGGCGACGCGAAGGGCCTGCTGTCCGCGCGCCGCGCGGTCATGCAGCACTACCAGACCAAGGGCATCGACCTGGACGTCGAGGACATCTACCTCGGCAACGGCGTCTCCGAGCTGATCACGATGTCGATGCAGGCGCTGCTCGACGACGGCGACGAGGTCCTGGTCCCGGCGCCGGACTACCCGCTGTGGACGGCCTCCGTCTCCCTGGCCGGCGGCACGGCCGTGCACTACCGCTGCGACGAGCAGTCCGACTGGATGCCGGATCTCGCCGACATCGAGCGCAAGATCACCGACCGCACCAAGGCGATCGTGATCATCAACCCGAACAACCCGACCGGCGCCGTCTACGACGAGGAGATGCTGCGCGGTCTGACGGACATCGCGCGCCGTCACAACCTGATGGTCTGCTCGGACGAGATCTACGACCGGATCCTCTACGACGGCACCAAGCACTACAACACCGCCGCCATCGCCCCGGACGTCCTGACGCTGACCTTCAACGGCCTGTCGAAGAACTACCGGGTCGCCGGCTACCGGGCCGGCTGGATGGCGGTGTGCGGCCCCAAGAGCCACGCCACCGACTACATCGAGGGCCTCACGATCCTCGCGAACATGCGCCTGTGCGCGAACATGCCCTCGCAGCACGCGGTGGCCACCGCGCTCGGCGGCCGGCAGTCCATCGAGGACCTGGTCCTGCCCGGCGGGCGGATCCTGGAACAGCGCAACGTCGCCCACGATCTGCTGACCCAGATCCCGGGCGTCACCTGCGTGAAGCCGAAGGGCGCGCTGTACGCCTTCCCGAGGCTGGATCCGGCCGTCTACAAGATCAAGGACGACCGTCAGATGGTCCTGGACCTGCTGCGGGCCGAGAAGATCATGGTCGTGCACGGTACGGGCTTCAACTGGCCCGAGCCCGACCACTTCCGGATCGTGACCCTGCCCAACGCCAAGGACCTGGCCGACGCCGTGACCCGGATCGGGAACTTCCTGGACGGCTACAGCCAGGCCTGAGGCGGTTCCGGACGAGGTCCGGGCCGTCGGCCGAGCGAACATACTCGGCCAACAACAGGATCGAACTCAAAATTAGAACCAATCCAATGTAGGATGGTCTCCTGACCATGCAGGAGGCCATCTCATGTACGAGCCGATCCGCACCAAGCCGGTCGTCCAGCGGATGGGCGGCACCACGGTCGACTACCCCCACAGCAGCCGGGGCGAAGCGCTGGACATCCAGCTCGCAGGCCACCTCGCGGCCCTGCTCGCCGTCACCGACGAACTCGGGCTCGACGAGGCCGCCGCCGGGATCGCCGCCCAGGTCGCCCGGCTGCGCGGGGCCCAGCCCGCCCGGGCGCCCCAGGGTCCCGCGGGGGACGCCGCCGCGCTGCACCGGCGCGCACACGACCTCGCGGCCCGCGCACTCCTCGTCGCCGCGTCCCGCGCCGACACCACCGTCGCGATCCTCGCCGCCGAGCGCATGGACGCGCACGCCGCCGCCCTGGAGTCCCTGGACCTGGCCGGCGCCCTCTAGACGGCCCCGGTCCGGGGCCGCGGAGGCTCCGGACCGGGCGCCATACCCCCCGACGACCCTGCGGACTACCCCGCGGACGACCTGCGGACGACCCCTCCGGGGCCCCTCCGGGGCCGCTCCGCCGCTCGCCGTGCGGCCAATGAATTGGACAGATCCCGGCGCTCCGAACACGATGTTGGCTGAAACATCGCGGCAGCACGGGGGAGGCCGCTCGAATGACCATCTCCTCCACTCCGCTTCGTCCCCGATCGAGCACCCTGGAGAGATGCGCCCATGAGCTTCGGCGATCCGAACAACCCCTACGGCCAGCAGCCCCCGCAGGGCCAGCCCGGCTACGGCCAGCAGGCCCCGCAGGGCGTCCCCCCGCAGTACGGCTACCCGCAGCAGCCGGCGCCGGGCGCGGCCCCGCAGTACGGCTACCCGCAGCAGACCCCGCCGCCGGCGCAGTACGGCGCGTACCCGCCCCCGGGCATGCCCGGGATGCCCGCCGGGATGCCGCCGCTGGCCCACTGGGGCCTGCGCGTCGGCGCGTACCTGCTCGACATGCTGATCATCGCCGGCCCGATGTACGCGCTGATCGGCCTCGGCGCGGCGTTCGCCGGCGACGAGACGGGCGACTCGATCGCCGGTGTCTTCGGCCTGATCGGCATGCTGTACGCCTTCGGCATGGCCATCTTCCAGCTGTACAAGGAAGGCACCACCGGCCAGACCATCGGCAAGAAGATCGTCGGCATCAGCCTGCACCGTGAGGCCGACGGCGCGACGCTCGGCTTCGGCATGGCCTTCGTCCGCAAGCTGGCGCACGCCCTGGACAGCCTCTCCTGCTACCTCGGCTGGCTGTGGCCGCTGTGGGACGCCAAGAAGCAGACCTTCGCCGACAAGGTGTGCAGCACCGTGGTCGTCAAGGTGAACAGCAACGGCTGACGGGCACCCGCCCCTTCGGCTACGGAAGCCCCGGTGCCGGGGTCGGCTGCGTGAACTCCGCGCCGGCGACCCCGCACCAGGGCACCGTGGCCACCGGCCACACCGGGCCGACCGCCTCCCCGTACTCGGTCGCGCCCGGGGCCACGCCCGGGATCCGCACCAGCGCCTGGGCGGCCCGCCGCCCGGGATCGGCCTCGGCCCGGTCGCGGAACTCCACCGTCACGACGTACGCGCCGATCCCCTCGGCCCGCCCGGTCGCCTCGACCGCGGCCACCACCCGCCGACTGGCCGGATCGACACGGCAACCGGTGACCCGTACGTCCTCCGCCGCCGCCCGCGGCGGCGCCTGCTGCGGTTCACCGCCGCTCGCCCACACGTAAAGGCCCAGCGGGGCGAACACCAGCAGTCCGGCGACCGTCACCAGACCGACCAGCCAGCCCTGCCACTTCAACGCGCTCACGCCCATGCCCCCGATCCTCCCGGGCGGCCGCCCCGCCCACCAGCACCCGCGAACTCACACAGCATTTCGAAGTGGGACCGCCTGGACACCTGACGTTCACTCAAGAGGGCGCGGAATGTGGGTTTCCGTGAGCACGCTGCACCCGTGAGACGCATCCTGGGAATCGCCCTGGGCCTCCTCCTGATCGGCGGCGTGCTCTACGTCGCACTGCAGGGGCAGAATCGCCCGGAATCCACGGCAACGAAGACCGTGCGCGGCGTCATCGGTTCGGAGAAGTCCGAATTCTTCCGCGACCCTGACGTCGTCAAGGCCCTTGCAGACAAGGGCTACATCGTGAAGACGGAGACCTCGGGCTCCTGGGCGATGGACCAACTCGCCCTCAAGGAATTCGACTTCGCCTTCCCCGGCAGCAGTGAACCCGCCAAGGAGGTCGCGGCGGCCGCCGGGCTCAAGGGAGCCCAGGAGACCAGGCCCTTCTACTCCCCGCTCGTCGTGATCGCCCGCCCGGGCGCCGCGCAGGTACTGGCCGCCGGCGGCCTGGCCACCATGACCGGCAAGAACTCCGGGACCCTGCTGATGGGCCCCTTCCTCAAGGCCGCCGCCGAGGACCGCACCTGGCAGCAGCTGGCCGGCTCCTCCGCGCACGCCGAGCTGACCGGCACCGTGTTCGTCAAGACCACCGACCCGGCCTCCTCCAACTCCGGCGCGCTCTTCCTCGCCGCCACCTCCAACGTCGTGAACGGCAACACCGTCGTCGCCGACGACGCCGGCATCGAGCGCACCGCGCCCCTGATGCGCAAGCTGATCTCGGTCCAGGGCGCCCTGGAGACCAGCACCGAAGACCCCTTCCGGGCCTTCATCAGCGGCAGCGGCGAACCGCTGATCCTGGTGTACGAGTCCCAGGTCGCCTCGCTGCTGCTGCAGAAGCAGGACCCGGGCGAGATGGTGGTGCTCTACCCGGACACCACCGTGAACACGGCGCACACCTTCGTGCCGCTCAGCGAGGACGCGCGGGAGCTGGGAACGCTCCTCGCCACCGATCCGAAGCTGCGTGAGCTGGCCGTGCTTCGCGGGTTCCGCCCGCAGGACGGCGTGGCCGAGTTCACCGCCGCGACCGCCCCGCACGCCGGCTACCTCAACCCGGGGCTGGCCGGTATCCGCCAGGTCGGCACACCCACCGTCAAGATCCTCACGGCGCTCGCCCAGCGCGCCAAGGGCTAGGGGACGACAGACATGACACTGACACCACCCGAGGACGCCCCGCTCGTCCTCAGCGCTCCCGAGCCCGTGCCCGCCGTCCGCAAGGAGCAGGCCGCCGGACTGGTACCGCTCCAGGACGGCGTCCGCGAGGAGATGGCCCGCCGGGCCGGGGAGTACGTCGGTTCGCTCGCCGGGATCGACGCCCGCTCCCCCGAGTTCGCGCAGCGCATCGGCGAGATCACCGCACTCGGCTCGGCCGACGTCCGCAGCGCCGCCCAGCAGTCCAACCGGATGCTGGAGCGGGCCGTGCGTTCCCTCGGCTCCGACGGCGGCGGCGACGCCCAGGCGCGGGTCGCCGGCTCCCTGGTCGAACTGCGGCGCACGGTCGAGGACCTCGACCCGCGGGACGCTCCCGCCAAGGGGGCCCGCAGGCTGCTCGCGAAGCTGCCGGGCGGCAACCGGTTCCGCGACCACGTGGCGAAGTACGCCTCCTCGCAGACGGCCCTCAACCGGATCGTGGGGGCGCTGCGCAGCGGCCAGGACGAGCTGCGCCGCGACAACGCCGCCCTGCACACCGAGCGTTCCCGGCTGTGGGAGACCATGGGCAGGCTCCAGGAGTACGCCGTCCTCACCGAGGCCCTGGACACCGCCGTCGGGCAGCGGGTCGCCGAGACCGGGCGGACGGACCCGCAGGAGGCCGACGCGCTGCGCGCGGACGTGCTCTTCCCGGTCCGGCAGAAGCACCAGGATCTGCTGACGCAGCTGGCCGTGTGCGCCCAGGGGTATCTGGCGATGGACGTGGTCCGGCGCAACAACGACGAGCTGATCAAGGGTGTCGACCGGGCGGCCACGACCACCGTGTCGGCGCTGCGGGTCGCGGTGATGCTGGCGTCGGCCCTGGACAGCCAGCGGAAGGTGACCGAGCAGGTCAACGCGTTGAAGGGGACCACCGAGGAGCTGATCCGGGGCAACGCGGACATGCTGGCCACGCAGAGCGGCGAGATCCAGCGGATCGCGGCCGATCCGGCGGTGGGCGCGGAGACCCTGCGGACGGCCTTCGGCCAGATCTACCGGACGCTGGACGCGATCGACACCTTCAAGGTGCAGGCGGCGCAGAACATGGCGGCGACGGTGGAGTCCCTCGCCGGTGAGCTGCAGAACGCGTCGGCGTACCTGGCGCGGACGCGGACCGCCGGTGCGTCCGAGGGTGGTGCCCTGTGAGCGCGGCCGGGCGGGCAGGGGCGGCGGCGCAGGCTCAGCGGCGCGTCGGGGCGGCGGCGCAGGCTGCGCCCCGGCCCCCGCGGCCGCGGCGCCGGCGGGTACGGGCGGCCCTGGTGCTCGGCCTCGCCGTGCTCACGGCAGCGACGGCCTGCACCTCCGGCGAGCCCGCCGGGCCCGCGGAGACGGCCTACAAGGAGGGCACGCTGCGGGTGCTGGCCTCCAGTGAGCTCACGGACATGGAGCCGGTCCTGGAGCAGGCCCGCAAGGCGACCGGCGTCACCGTGAAGCTGACGTGGTCGGGGACGCTGGACGCCGCCGAGCAGGTCGCCTCGGGGCAGGCCGACGGCCGGTACGACGCGATCTGGCTGTCCTCCAACGACTACCTGCGGCTGCGGCCCGAGGCCGCCGGGAAGCTCTCCAGCGAGACCCCGGTGATGTCCTCGCCGGTGGCCCTCGGTGTGAAGCCGGAGGCGCTGGCCCGGCTCGGCTGGAAGTCCGGTGAGGTGACCTGGCCGGCGGTGCACGAGGCGGTCTCGGCCGGGCGGCTGACGTACGGGATGACCGACCCGGTGCGCTCGAACTCCGGTTTCTCAGCGCTGGTCTCGGTGGCCTCGGGGCTGTCGGGGGCGCAGGCGGCGCTGAGCGACGCGGACGTGAAGGCCGCCACGCCGCGGCTGAAGGAGTTCTTCGCCGGGCAGAAGCTGACGTCGGGTTCCTCGGGCTGGCTGGCGACCGCGTACGGCAGGCGCGGGGACGTGGACGCGCTGGTGAACTACGAGTCGGTGCTGCTGTCCATGAACCGTGACGCGAAGGACGGCCGGGCGCCGCTGACGGTGGTCCGGCCGCGCGACGGCGTGGTGACGGCCCACTACCCGCTGACCCTGCTGGCCTCGGCGCCGGCCGGGGCGCGTGACGCGGGCCGGGCGCTGACGGACTGGCTGCGCGGCCCGGAGGCGCAGCGGGCGATCACCGGGCAGACGTTCCGCCGGCCGGTCGCGGCCGGGGTGGCGCCGGCCGCCGGGCTGGACCAGGAGAAGCGGCGCGAGCTGCCGTTCCCCGGTTCGCGTGTCGTCGCCGACGGGCTGCTGGCCAGTTACGAGAACGAGCTGCGCCGGCCCTCGAGGACGGTGTACGTGCTGGACACCTCGGGTTCGATGAGCGACGAGGACCGCATCGGGCGGCTGAGGTCGGCGCTCACCGATCTGACGGGTACCGGGACTTCGGGCACCGGGCGGCGTTTCCGGGACCGTGAGGAGGTGACGCTCCTGCCCTTCGGGTCGAAGGTGAAGGAGGTGAACACGCACGTGGTGGAGCCCGGCAATCCGGGGCCGGCGCTGGACGCCATCCGCCGGGACGTGAAGTCGCTGGAGCCGGACGGGGGTACGGCGATCTACGGCAGCCTGGAGGCGGCGTACGAGCAGCTCGGCAAGGGCGGCACGGATACCTTCACCTCGATCGTGCTGATGACGGACGGCGAGAACACCGAGGGCGTGGGGGCGAAGCACTTCGACTCCTTCTACGCGAAGCTGCCCGAGGCGCAGAAGCGGACGCCGGTCTTCGCCGTGCTGTTCGGCGATTCGGACCGCAAGGAACTCACCCACATCACCGAGCTGACCGGCGGGCGGCTCTTCGATGCCACCGGCGGGAACAGCTCGCTGGCCGGAGCCTTCGAGGAGATCCGTGGCTACCAGTAGGGCGACCGGGGTCCTGAGGTACCTGGAGTCGCGGAAGAACCTGGCCGGCTCCGCCTGCGGCATGGCCGGGCTGGCCCTCACCCTGGCCGGGGTGGCCGGTGCGTACTGGCCGGTGGTGGTCGCCGGGCTGTACGGGGCGGGTGCGCTGATCGCCCCGCCGGAGCGGACGGCGCCGCCGCCCTTCGATCCGCGGGAGGAGCTCGGCGTGCTGCGCGAGGACTTCGGGCGGCTGCGGGGGTATGCCGACGGGGTGGAGCTGCCGTCGGGGGCCGGGGAGGTGCTGGCGGAACTGCTGGAGCTGTACGGGGCGCTGCTGGAGCCGGGGTGGGTGGCCGAGGTGCTGGCCGCCGACCCGGAGGCGGTGCACGTGGTGTCGCGTGGGGTCCGCCGGGACGTGCCGGAGAGCGTGGACGCGTACAACCGGACGCGCTGGTGGAGCCGGATGGCGCCGGGCGGGGAGTCTCCGGAGCGGCATCTGGAGCGGCAGCTGGGGCTGCTGCGCGAGGAGGCGCGACGCGTAACGGCGGGCCTCCACGAGGTGGAGGCCCGCCGTCAGCAGACGCACACGACCTACCTGGAGGAGCGCGAACGCTCCTGACCGGGCAGGTCGGTGCTGCGGTGGGCGCCGCTTGGTCGGGGGCTCCCACAGCGGTGGGACGCCGCTTGGTCGGGGGCTCCCACGTTCATCGGCCCTTGTTCAGGGCGTGCCCTTCTTCAGGGCGTGTCCCGGCTCAGCCCAGGCGCTCCACGAGGGCGTGGTACTGGTCCCACAGCTCCTTGGGGGTGTGGTCGCCGTAGGTGCCCAGGTGCTCGGGGACCAGGGCAGCCTCCTCGCGCCAGACCTCCTTGTCGACGGTGAGGAGGAAGTCGAGGTCCTCGGCCGGGAGGTCGAGGCCGTCGAGGTCGAGGGAGTCCTTGGTCGGCAGGATGCCGATGGGGGTCTCGACGCCCTCGGCGGTGCCGTCGAGGCGGCCGACGATCCACTTCAGGACGCGGCTGTTCTCGCCGAAGCCGGGCCACACGAACTTGCCCGCGTCGTTCTTGCGGAACCAGTTCACGTAGTAGATCTTCGGGAGCTTGGCGGCGTCCGCGGAGGCGCCGACCTTGACCCAGTGGGCCATGTAGTCGCCCATGTTGTAGCCGCAGAACGGCAGCATGGCGAAGGGGTCGCGGCGCAGCTCGCCGACCTTGCCCTCGGCGGCGGCGGTCTTCTCGGAGGCGATGTTCGAGCCGATGAAGACGCCGTGGTTCCAGTCGAAGGACTCGGTGACCAGCGGCACGGCGGAGGCGCGGCGGCCGCCGAAGAGGATCGCGGAGATCGGGACGCCCTTGGGGTCCTCCCACTCGGGGGCGATCGTCGGGCACTGGGAGGCCGGGACGGCGAAGCGGGCGTTGGGGTGGGCGGCCGGGGTCTCGGACTCCGGGGTCCAGTCGTTGCCCTTCCAGTCGGTCAGGTGGGCGGGCGCCTCTTCGGTCATGCCCTCCCACCAGACGTCGCCGTCGTCGGTGAGCGCGACGTTGGTGAAGACGGTGTTGGCGTACATGGTCTTCATGGCGTTGGCGTTGGTGTGCTCGCCGGTGCCGGGGGCGACGCCGAAGAAGCCGGCCTCGGGGTTGATCGCGTAGAGGCGGCCGTCCTCGCCGAAGCGCATCCAGGCGATGTCGTCGCCGATGGTCTCGACCGTCCAGCCGGGGATCGTGGGCTCCAGCATGGCGAGGTTGGTCTTGCCACAGGCGGACGGGAACGCGGCGGCGACGTAGCGGGCCTCGCCCTGCGGCGGGGTGAGCTTGAGGATCAGCATGTGCTCGGCGAGCCAGCCCTCGTCCCGGGCCATGACGGACGCGATCCGCAGGGCGTAGCACTTCTTGCCGAGGAGGGCGTTGCCGCCGTAGCCGGATCCGTAGGACCAGATCTCACGGGTCTCGGGGAAGTGCGAGATGTACTTGGTGGTGTTGCAGGGCCACGGCACGTCGGCCTCGCCCTCGGCGAGCGGAGCGCCGAGGGTGTGGACGGCCTTGACGAAGAATCCGTCGGTGCCGAGCTCGTCGAGGACGGGCTTGCCCATGCGGGTCATGGTGCGCATGGCGACGGCGACGTAGGCGGAGTCGGTGATCTCGACGCCGATCGCGGAGAGCTCGGAGCCGAGGGGGCCCATGCAGAACGGGACGACGTACATCGTCCGGCCCTTCATGGAGCCGCGGAAGATGCCCTTCTCGCCGGCGAAGATGTCCTTCATCTCGGCCGGGGCCTTCCAGTGGTTGGTCGGGCCCGCGTCCTCCTCCTTCTCGGAGCAGATGTAGGTCCGGTCCTCGACGCGCGCGACGTCGGAGGGGTCGGAGGCGGCGTAGTAGGAGTTCGGGCGCTTCGTCTCGTCGAGCTTCTTGAACGTTCCCTTGGCGACGAGCTCCTCGCACAGGCGCTCGTACTCGCCCTCGGAGCCGTCGCACCAGACGACGCGGTCCGGCTGGGTGAGGGCTGCGATCTCGTCCACCCAGGAGATCAGCTCCTGGTGGGTCGTCGGGACGGTGGGAGCCGCGTTGTCGCGCGCCACGATTGCTCCTTGTTGAGGGGTGTGTTTGGTGTTGGCCCCGTGGGGGCTGCGACCCGGACGCTTCGCGCTCCGCTCATCCGGTGTCGACCGCACTCATCTGATCATCCGGTGGATGTGCGCATATGTCCAGAGGGCCTCTCACGTGAGCATTGCCACGTCCGTCAATCTTCCGTAAAGACGATGGCAAGACGATGCCCGGAAACCTACGGACCCGTAGGTAGCATGGCGCGCATGACTTCCGACGCCGCCGCCGTCCCCACCGCCGAGGCCGCAGCGGCCTCCGAGGCCTCCTTGGTCATCGAGGCCGCAGAGGCCGTCGAGTCCGCGATCGAGACCAAACCGCTGCTGCGCGGCTGGCTCCATCTCGGCATGTTCCCCGCCGTGATCGTCGCCGGCCTCGCGCTGATGGCCTTCACCGACTCGACCCGGGCACGCGTCGCCTGCGGGATCTACATCCTCACCGCCTGCCTGCTCTTCGGCGTCAGCGCGGTCTACCACCGCGGGACCTGGGGCCCGCGCGGCGAAGCCATCCTGCGACGGCTCGACCACGCCAACATCTTCCTGATCATCGCGGGCACCTACACCCCGCTGACCGTCCTGCTGCTCCCGCCCTCCACCGGCCGGACCCTGCTGTGGGCGGTGTGGATCGCGGCCGCGGCCGGCATCGCCTTCCGTGTCTTCTGGGTCGGCGCCCCGCGCTGGCTCTACACCCCCTGCTACATCGCCATGGGCTGGGCAGCCGTCTTCTTCCTCCCCGACTTCATGCGCACCGGCGGCATCGCCGTCCTGGTCCTCGTGATCGTCGGCGGCCTCCTCTACAGCGCCGGCGGCGTCATCTACGGCATGAAGCGGCCCAACCCCTCGCCCCGCTTCTTCGGCTTCCACGAGGTCTTCCACTCCCTGACCCTCGCCGCCTTCATCGCCCACTACGTCGGCATCTCGCTGGCCGCCTACCAGCACTGATCCGGGCAGCGCCGGCGCCGACGCCGCCGGAAGGGGCCCGGCCGCACGCTCGCGGCCGGGCCCCTTCTCCGTTCTCCGGTTCTCCGGTTCTCCGGCTCTCCGTTTGCCGGCGCGTTCAGCAGGCGTATCCGTCGCCGTCCGGGTCCAGCCGCAGCGGATCACTGCCGTTGACCTTCAGGCGCTTCGGATAGTGGTGGGAGGCCAGCCATTCGCAGCGGGCCTTCGTCGTGGCCTTCACCTCGGCCGGGAACCGGGTCGGCACGCACACGTTGGCCGTGCCGTAGTGCCGGTCGCAGCCCGCCACGCTGGGCGCGACCGGGACCGAGTCCCGCTTCGCCGGATTCTTCTTCGCCGGCCCCAGCGCGTCCGCGAAGGTGTGCTCGTGCGCGGACGGCTGCTCCTGGGCGGCCGCCAGGGCCGGCGCACCGCCCAGGTGCACCCACGTCGCGATCGACGGGACACCGTTCGCGTCGACCGCGAAGAGCATGTACCAGCCGGGCGGCGCCAGGTTGGGGTTGCTCGTGACGTTCAGGTCGATGGTGGTGCCGTCCACCGTCATCGGCAGGTCCACGAACCGCTGGTTCGGGTCCGAGGAGTGCGTCACCGCCGCCGGGCGGATCAGTTCCGCCTTGGCGACCGGCCGGTCGACGGTGATCCGCTGCGTGTCCCCATACACCCACTGCGTGTCGATCACCGAGGTGATCCGCGGGCGGGCGCCCTTGAACAGGTACGGCGGCGAGTAGATCGACACGTTGTGGTTGTAGGTGCCGTTGCCCGGGTTGTCGCCCACCGACATGACCCGGCCGTCGGGCATCAGGAACGATGCCGAGTGGTACGTCCTCGGGACCGGGTCGGTGGCCAGACCCGCCTGGTAGCTGTTGGTCGCCGGGTCGAAGAACGAGGCCTCGAAGACCGGGTCGGCCCGGTCGTGCAGCCCGCCGCCGGTCTCCAGCACCTTGCCGTCCGGCAGCAGCACCGCCGACACGTACATCTTGCCCTCGGCGCCGGTCTGCGGCCGCTTCCCGGTGCCGGTGTCCACCAGGCCCTGGGGCAGGTCCGGGCCGGCCGTGTAGGCGGGGCTCGGCTGCTTCAGGTCGATGATGTCGGTGATCCGGTTCGCCGCCGGGTTGCGCTCGTTGTTGCCACCGCCGATGGTCAGGACCCGCTGGTCCTGGGCCGGGGGCAGCAGCACGCTCGCCGACTCGTCCCGCTCGTCCTTGTTGCGCAGGCCCGGCACGTCGGTGATGGTGTTGGCGTCGTAGTCGTAGATCGAGGCGCCCGTGCCCGGGGTGCCGTTGCCGAAGGTGTGGCTGCCCGAGTAGAAGAGCCGCCCGTCCTGCATCAGGATCATCGACGGGTACAGGCCCCAGTACGACCAGGTCTGGTTGACCTCGTTCATCGGCAGCCACTTGTTCTGCGCCGCCGAGAACTTCTCCGCGGTCACATTGCCCGTCGAGTCCTCCTTCAGCCCGCCGAAGGAGATCACGTCACCGTTGCCGAGGATCGTCGCCGACGGGTACCAGTGCCCGCCGTTCATGTCGTTGGTCCTCGTGTACGTCTCGGTGACCGGGTCGAAGGTGTACGAGTCCTTCAGCCCCTGGTAGCCGATCTTCCCGTCGGCCGACGGATAGCCCTTGTTCCCGCTCATCACCAGCACCCGGCCGTCCGACAGCTGCACATGGCCCGCGCAGAACATGTCGACCGGCGTCGGGATCGTCCTGAACGACCCGTTCGCCGGATCGTAGACGGCGGAGGTGAAGGTGCCCGCGTTGAACTGCGCGATGTCGTTGCCCGAGCCCGCGATCAGCAGGACCTTGCCGTTCTTCAGGACGACCGCGTGCATCGAACGCACCGGGTTCTGCGCCGGGATCACCTGCCACCTGCCCTTGGCGCACTCCTCCGCCGTGCCCGAACAGGCCGGCTGCGGCGGGGCCGCACCCACCTCCTCCAGCGCGTAGTCGTCCGTGGTGAGCGTGCCCACCCCGTACACCGACAGACCCCAGGCGATCTTGTCCGTGTTGGGCGGAACCACCGGGGTACGGACCTCCGTACGCGCCCACCCGGCACTGACGGGCGGGTTCTGCAGGTCGGTCCAGTACTGCCAGCCCGACGTCGTGTCGCGGCGGAACACCGTCACCGACACGTCCGGGGTGTTGGACTTGTACCAGGCCGACAGGTCGTACTGCCGGCCCGGCGTGACCGTCGGCGCGCACGTGGTGTTCTCGGTGACCAGCGCCTTGCGGTCACCGTCCACCCGACGGGTCAGGGACACCCGCATCGCCTTCGTGCCGCTGTGCGCGTCGGACACGGTCGCGAAGGTGAAGTCGTTGTCGCCCCAGCCGGACTTCGACCAGCAGGACGGCATGTCGGAGCCGGCGGTGCCGGCGGTCTCGAAACCGGGATTGGACAGCAGATTGGGCGGACCGGCCGTCGCCTGCTGCGGTGCGGTGAGCAGCAGACCCGTGGTCATCGCCCCGACGGCGAGCAGTGCGGCACGCCGCCCCGCCCTCCGCCGGAAGGTCGGACGCATGGAAAGGTTCCTTTCTGTGCGGCTCGATCTGTGGTGCGGCTCAACTCCTGGTACGGCTCAACTCAGGGGCGGCTCAACTCCTGGTGTGGCGCCCCGGCTCGGCCGGGGACGTACGGCGCGGCAGATAGACCAGGGCCTCGGTGGCGGCGAACCGCAGCACGAAGGTGGTCACCAGCGCGAGTGCGGTGGCGGGCAGCACCCCCATGCCCAGCTGGGCGACGAACACCGCGATCAGCGGGATCCGCAGCAGCAGATCGGCGTTGGCGAGCAGCGCGAACCGGCCCACCCGGTCCGCCCAGTGCCGGTGTCTGCGCCGCTCACGGAAGAGCAGGACCTCGATGAGGACGAAGTTCCACAGCACCCCGGCCTGGTTCGCGACGATCTCCGCCGGCAGGTAGTGCATCCCCGCGCCGGTGAGCAGCCACAGCGCCAACAGGTTCGGCACGAAGCCGGTGAGACCGATCAGCCCGAAGCCGATCATGCGCGCGAGCGGGGCCGCGGACCGCAGCGAGGCGAGGTGCGCCAGGAACCGCAGGCCCTCACGGGCCGTGGACTTCGATTCCCCCGCGAAGCGCTCCTGGAAGACGAACGGCACCTCCGCCACCGGGGCCGGACGGCAGCGCACCGCCAGCTCCAGCAGGATCTTGTAGCCGAGCGGCCTCAGTGCCCCGTCGGTCACCGCCGAGCGGCGCATCGCGAAGAACCCGCTCATCGGATCGCTGATCCCGCGCAGCGCACGCGGGAAGAGCCCCTTGGCCAGCCACGTCGCGGCGCGCGACACCGCGACGCGGTAGCTCCCGGCGAGCCCGGCCCGGCTGCCGCCGCTGACGTAGCGGGAGGCGACCACGAGATCGGCGCCGGTGCGCTCGCCCTCGCCGACGAGCTCCGGAACCAGGTGCGGCGGATGCTGCAGGTCGGCGTCCATCACGACGATCCAGTCGCTGCCCGCCCGCCGGATCCCCTCGACGACCGCCCCGCCGAGGCCGCCCTCGGCCACTTCCCGGTGCAGCACCGACACCGGGAAGGGGTGGTCGGCGGCGGCCTTCTCGACGACGGCGGGGGTGTCGTCCGTGGAGTCGTCCACGAACAGCACCTCGCACGGCAGGTCACCGGGGATTGCCCGGCCGAGCCTGCGCAGCAACTCGGCCACGTTCCCGGCCTCGTTGAAAGTCGGGATGATCAGGGTGACGCTGCCGGCCGCACCGTGCGGAGCGCCTCGCTCCGCACCGACCGGGGCCACCGGGGCGCCGGGGGACCACACGTCCTCGCTCATGGCGGCTCAGCTCCCACTCTCGCGGTCGGTGCGGCGTATCTCTATGCGGTCCTCACCCGAACCGAAGACGGCCACCACGGTCGAATGCTCCAGCGCCGCCTTCACCGTGGGCAGGTCCACCGCGTCACGGCGCACCGTGGGCGAGGACACCACGTAGTCGATGTCCCGCCAGCCGCCCGGCAGGGTCCTGGTGACGGCAGGGTCCAGGTCGGCCTTGTAGAACCAGATGGCGCCCGGCCCCGGCTCGAAGCCGTGGTGCACGGCGTCCAGCCAGAGCGCGTCGTCGAGCAGCACCCGCGTGCCCGCCGGATCGGCGACCTCACGGCCGAGCCACGCCGCGGCCTGCCGGTACGGGGCGTTCGCGTCGACCGTGAGCGCGGTGCGGTTCCCCTCGTACCAGCGCGGCAGCACGTACACCGCGGCCGACACGGCCAGTACGCCGAGCACCGCCCGGCGCACCCACAGCCCCGGCCCGCGCCCGCCCGCGGCGCGGCGGCGGCGCAGCACGGCGTGCGTGACGCTGGCCGCGCCGCCCGCCAGGACCAGGGCGAGGAACGGCAGCGCCTGGATCACGTACATCGCCGGCAGGTAGCCGGAGGGCCGCAGCGCGACGACGGCGAGGAGGACGGCGGCGAGCGCCGGGCCGGCCAGCGCGCGGGCGGTGACCGACCGGCGGACGGTGACGATCAGCAGGACGGCGCCGGCCAGGCCGCCGAGCGGGAGGACGGTGTCGTAGTACAGCCAGGACCGGAACACGCCGTTCGAGCCGGAGCCCGGCGTGAGGATGAAGCCGGACCCCTCGCGGCCCATCTGGTAGGTGATGGCGTCGATGAGCGAGACATGGCCGGAGCCGGGCAGCAGCTCGCCGTTGAGCAGGGCGTAGAGCGGGTACGACAGGCCGATCAGCGCACAGGCGGTCACGGCACCGGTGACGGCGAACTTCCGGGTGTCGCGGTGGCTGTGTCGCCACATCGTCACCAGCAGCGCCGGGAGCACCACCAGCATCGTCTCCTTGGTGAGGACGGCGGTGGCGGCGGCCAGCCCGGAGGCGAAGTGGTGCCACAGGTGGCGCCTGGGCGACGCGGCGAGGCAGAACGCCAGCAGCATCCACATCACCGCGATGTTGTCGAGGAAGATCTCCCGCTGCAGGACCACGGACAGCGGCGAGAGCCCGAACAGCGCCATCGCGAGCCCGGCCGCCCAGCGCGGCAGCCACAGCCGGCGCGCCAGCACGTACAGCAGCACCGAGGAGGAGGCGGACACCACGAGCATCGAGAACCGCATCGGTGCGACGGTCATCCACTCCGGGACGAGCAGCGATGGCAGGTACGTCAGGGCCGCCACCTGGATCCAGCCGAGCGGCGGATGGTCGTACCAGTACGTGTAGTGGGCCAGGCCCTCGCCCTGCTGGACCGCCCACGCCTGGGCCAGATAGGTGCCCTCGTCGTCGCTCAGGGTCGGGAAGTTGGTGATGTTCCAGCCCTGGACGGCGACGATCACGAGCAGCAGGGCCCCGCACAGCAGCAGGTCGGGGCGGGAGGAGCGGAAGCGCACGAGCGGGCGGACGGGCGGGGCCGGGCGGCGGCCGAGCCCGCCGGCCGGGGTGAGCCGGGCGGGGCCGGCCGGGGTCTCGGTCCCGGGTCCGGGTCCGGGTCCGGGTCCGGGTCCGGTGCCGGTCTCGGTCCCGGGTCCGGTGCCGGTCTCGGTCCCGGGTCCGGTGCCGGTCTCGGTCCCGGGTCCGGTGCCGGTCTCGGTCCCGGGTCCGGTTTCGGTCCCGGTGCCGGGCCCGGGTCCGGTTCCGGGGGCAGTGGCCGTGGGCAGGGTGGCGGTCACGGGCGGCTGTCCTCTCGGATCGCGGCATCGGTGGAGGAGGCGGAAGAGGCAGATGCGGAGACGGCCGGGACGGTTGTCAGATGGGCGCCGGTGTGGCTGGTCAGCTCCCACTCGTTGCGGCCGCGCTGCTCGCGCCAGACGGCACGGATCGCGGCGCCCGCGAGCATCACTTGGTAGAACGGGCCGCCGAGGACGAGCTTGACGTAGTGCACGAAGCGCACGCGCAGGCCGTACTGCCGGCCGAAGTCGTGCAGGCCGACGATCTCGAAGACGAAGGTCACCATCGCCGTGATCATGGGCAGGAAGGTGATGATCGCGATGCCCACCGGTACGTCGAGGAAGACCGCGACGGCGAAGTTGACCGGGATGATCACACCCGAGGCGGCCTGCATGAACGGCGTCATCAGCGTGTAGCGGGCGAGCCAGCGCTGGCCCCGGCCGGGCAGCTGCCGCCAGTCCTTCTTCCGGTACACCTGGAGGAACCCCTGGTTCCAGCGGGTGCGCTGCTTGAGCAGGCTCACCAGCGAGCCGGGCGTCTCCTCACGGGTCACCATGTCGGAGTCGTAGGCGACGACGACCTTCTTGCCGACCGACGACAGCCGCACCCCGAGGTCGCAGTCCTCGGCCAGGCAGTTCTGGTCCCAGCCGCCCGCCTCGCGCAGCACCTCGGTGCGGACGAAGACGGTGTTTCCGCCCAGCGGGATGAAGCCCTTCTCGGCATGCAGGTGCAGCCGGGAGCGGAACCAGAAGAAGTACTCCAGGCAGTTGCGCAGGCTGTACCAGCTGGAGTGGAAGTTGATCAGCTGCACCCCGCCCTGGACCACGTCGGCTCCGGTGGCACGGAAGGCATGGTCGACATGGGCCAGCAGCTCGGGATGGACCTGGTCCTCGGCGTCGAAGACCCCGACGATGTCACCGCGGCAGGACGGCAGGGCCGTGTTGAGGGCCTTCGGCTTGTTCTTCGTCTCGTGGTGGTCGACGACCACCCGCACCCGGGCCGGCTCGCGGGCCGCTGCCCGCTCGGCGACGGCCGTGGTCTCGGGGTCGTCGTGCCCGACGATCACGATGATCTCGTAGTCGGTGTGACTCGATTCCAGCAGCCGGTCGATGGTGTGCTCCAGCACCGCCTGCTCGTGGCGGGCCGGCAACAGCAGCGAGAAGGCCAGGCGCCCCTCCCCGTCGGGACGGTCGAAGCGCGTGGAGGCCAGCGTCTCGGGGGTCCGCCACGCGTGCATCTGCCACCAGAGCGTGAACGCGGCCATCCAGAAGAGCGCCAGTGAAATCGCAGCAATGAACACAGACGTGTACAAAAGGCCCCCCACAGACCCGCCGCCCCCCAGGCGGCGATCAGAAAACCCCCCGGAGACTCGCGGCAGGCCCCCCGGCCCGCCGCCGCCCCGCTTCCCCACTTCCCCCCGGACGCACCCCCCAGCGCGCCGTCTCGGTGGATCCCGAAGACATGAGACTAGGCAGTGAACATGACTTCCAGCCTCAGTGTCGATGAAGTGCGTGTTTCAGAATCGACATATCCACAAACGGAATTGGCGGCACTCCAGGCACTTCAGGGACGAACCGCACCCAACTGCTCCCCCAGCTCGACCGGGTCCGTCGTAGGCCGCGCGCAGACGAAATGTCGACACACATACGCCGTCGGAAGGTCGCGCACGAGTGTGCGCTCGGCCAGAAGCGGGAACTCCCCCTCGCCCCCGCCCTCCGCCGGCTGCGGCAGACCGACCGCCACCACCGCACCGGGAGCCGTCCCCAGCAACGCCGCCCGGTGGAGCGCCGCCCGCGCCGGATCCTCCGGATGCCCGACCACCGCCACCTCACGCGGCCCGTCCAGCAGCGCCTCGGCGACCGACAGCCCGTGCCCGATGAAACGCGGCACGCGCGGACCCAGCGCCGCCACCACCCCCAGCGCCCGCTCCGCCGCCGTACGGTGCGCCTCGGACCCGGTGTGCGCCGCGTACGAGAGCAACGCGCCCGCGGCGGCCGTCCACCCGGAGGGCGCGGCCGTGTCGGTCGGATCCTGGGGCCGCCGGATCAGCTTCTCCGCATCGTGCGCCGTGTCGTACAGCGACCCGTCCTCGGCGGTGAACCGGTCCAGGACCAGGTCCACCAGGAACCCGGCGAACTCCAGCCAGACCCCCTCACCGGTCACCGACGCCAGCGCGAGGAAGCCCTCCGCGACATCGCCGTAGTCCTCCAGCACGCCGGCGTTGGCGCCGACATGGCCGTCCTTGCTGGTCCGCGCGAGCCGCGGGGCCCGGCCGGCGGCCGCGTCGAAGTGCACCCGTACCAGCAGATCGGCGGCCTCGGTCGCCCGCTCCACCAGGTCGGGCCGCTCGAAGTACGCCCCGCACTCGGCCAGCGCGGCGATCGCCAGACCGTTCCACGCGGCGACGACCTTGTCGTCCCTGCCGGGCGCCGGGCGCTCCGCCCGCGCGGCCAGCAGCCGCGCCCTGATCCCGGCGATCCGCTCCGCGTCCACCGCCGGCCCGTCCTGCGGCAGCTGGAGCACCGACGCGCCGTGCTCGAAGGTCCCCTCCTGCGTCACCCCGAAGTACCCGGCGGCGAGCTCCCCGTCGCCCTCCCCCAGCACCTCCCGCAGCTGCGCGGGCGTCCAGGCGTAGTACGCGCCCTCCGCGTGCTTCCCGGTCAGCGGATCCTCGCTGTCGGCGTCGAGGGCCGAGGCGAAGCCGCCCTCGGCGGTCCGCAGCTCCCGGACCATGAAGTCGGCGGTCTCCAGCGCGACCCGCCGCGCCAGCTCCGAACCGGTGGCCCGCCACAGGTGGGCGTAGACCCGGCAGAGCAGGGCGTTGTCGTAGAGCATCTTCTCGAAGTGCGGCACCACCCACTCCCGGTCCACGGAGTACCGCGCGAACCCGCCCCCGAGCTGGTCGTAGATCCCGCCGCGGGCCATCGCCTCACAGGTGTCGGCGGCCATCTGCAGCGCGCCCTCGGACCCGGTGCGCGCATGGTGGCGCAGCAGGAACTCCAGCACCATGGACGGCGGGAACTTCGGCGCCCCGCCGAACCCGCCGCGCGTGGCGTCGTACTCGCGGGTCAGCCCGAGCAGCGCCTGCGCGAGCTCCTCCGGCCCCGGGGTCCCGGCCTTCCCGTAGTCCAGCTGCCGCCCGGCGAGGTCCCGCACGATCTTCTGCGCGACCTCGGCCACCTCCTCGGGCCGCCCCACCCAGGCGGCCCGCACGCCTTCGAGCACCTGCATGAAGGAGGGCATCCCGTGCCGCGGCTCGGGCGGGAAGTAGGTCCCGAAGTAGAACGGCTCCGCGTCCGCGGTGAGGAAGACGGTCATGGGCCACCCACCCTGCCCGGTGGCGGCCTGCACGGCCTCCATATAGACGGCGTCGACATCGGGCCGCTCTTCCCGGTCCACCTTGATGTTGACGAAGTGTTCGTTCATGTAGCCGGCGGTCAGCTCGTCCTCGAACGACTCATGCGCCATCACATGGCACCAGTGGCACGCCGAGTAACCGACCGACAACAGAACGGGCACATTGCGCCGTCGGGCTTCCTCGAACGCCTCGGGCTCCCACGGCCACCAGTCGACCGGATTGTCCGCGTGCTGAAGCAGATAAGGCGAGGTCATACCAGCCAACCGGTTCATACGACCCAGCCTCTCACGCCGACACGGCCCTGCCGGTTCGGCCCGCAAGCCCTCGCCCTACTTGGCCGATTTGCACTCATGCGCCATCACGCGGTCAATGCGGATCACCCCTTTGCCCCCTGGTCGCCCTGCGGACGCTGAAGGTTCTGCCCCGACCCAAAGCCGGTGCCCGCCTGGAAGCGGGCAGTACGCTGAGTCCAGCAGCACCGCATCCTCGAAGGAGGTACCCCATGACCGCCGAGATGGTGGCGCCCGCGTGGATGCACTCGCAGATCAGCGCGGAGCAGTACGACTCCTGGTCCGAGGAGCAGTGCGCCGGCATCGAGATCGTGGACGGGATGGTCGTCGTGACCCCGAGCGCCTCCAAGCGGCACAACCGGCTGGCTCGGCTCCTGGCCAACGCCCTGGACGCCGCCGCGGGCCCGGACTGGAACGCTGACACAGACTTCGACGTCCGCTTGCAGGACGTGCCGCTCACCAACCGCCGACCGGACGTCACCGTCTACCGGGCGGAGACCATCGACCTCACGCCCACCCGTCCCGAGCACGTGCTCCTGGTCGTCGAGGTCGTGTCCCCGGGGTCAGAGACCACCGACCGGATCGTGAAGGTGGACCAATACGCCAAAGCCGGCATCCCCTTCTACTGGCGCATCGAGCAGTCCGCCACCGGCGTTCCGATCGTCTACACCTACGTCCTCGACCCAGCCAACAGGGCCTACCGGGACGGCGAGGTGTTCACCGGCACCGTGAAGGCCACCGCGCCCTTCCCTGTCACGGTCGACCTTGGGTCCCTGTGAGCAGCGAGGAATCGTCCGCGCCCTCGGCGCCTCCGGCGTCCTGTCGGCGAAGACATGTCCGCAACCGGGGGCCTCTGGGCATCGACCCGCAGCTCGGCCCGGACCCGTCGTAGGCGGTCCGGAGGGAAGTTTCCCCTTCGCCCACCGTTCATCGGTCCGTTCGGCGATGAGTGCCTTGATCTTGAACCATTCGCCCGGCGTCACAACCCCCTGCCGCGCATGACGACTTCACCTTTCTCGTTGCGCAGGAGCTCGCCGTACCCCTCCCACCCGCCCAAGGGATTGCCGTGCTCGTCCGTCTTACGCCGCCGGATGGGGACCATGCCCGCGAAGGGGACCGTGACGCTCAGGGCCGGTCGGCCCCAGGCGTACCGTGCCTGCGGAGCGCTCCGAGGTACACCCCCATCAGGATCAGGGGGGCGCCGAGCAGCAGGGAGGCCGTGAGGGGTTCGTCGTCGAGCCAGGCCGACAGCATGATCGTCACGATCGGGGTGATGACGAACATGTACGCGGCCCTGGACGCGCCCCAGCGGCCGACCACGAACAGATAGAGGACGAAGGTCAGTACGGAGCCTCCCACGACGAGATAGCCGAGGGCCCACCAGGTCGCCGGGCGGTCCGGCAGCCGCCAGGTGTCGCCGGCCGCGAGGGAGCCCGCGAAGAGCAGGACGGCGGCGGCGGTCATGCCCACCGCGTTCATCGTCACCGGATGCACCTTCGGCAGCCGCCGCACCAGTACGAGGGACTGGGCGAACGCCAGCACGCTCCCCAGGATCGCGAGAAAGGACAGCAGGGGCATGGAGCCCTGGAGCGGCGCCCTGGAGATGACGGCGACCCCGGCCGTGGCGAGGACGGTGCCGACCGCCGCCATCCATCGGAACGGCTCCACGCGCTGGGCCACTGCCAGCAGCAGGGTCGCCAGCGGGACCAGGGACAGAATGGTCTGGCCGAGTCCGGCGTGGATACGGACCAGCGCGTAGTAGGCGAGTGCGAAGGTGACGCCGAAGTTGAGTACGCCGAAAAGCACGGCCCCGGCCAGCGCCCTGCCGCGCGGAAACGCCAGCCTCCGTAGCACCATGATGGCCAGCAGCACCAGTGCGGCGGCGCCGAAGCGCACGGCCGCGCCCCACAGCGGATCGAGTTCGCGGTTGCTGAAACGGACGCCGACCGCGTTGCCACCCGCCAGAACCGCGGTAGCGGCGAAGGCGGCAGGGGTCAGGCGGTCCGGGGTGCGCTGCACCGGATCACCGTAGCCGCGGCGGACCCGGGCCTGCGGTGGTACACACCCTGCCCCGGCGCCAGACCACTCCGCCGGCGCGTCAGTTCTGTTGCCGTACGGCCGTGGCGAAGGCTGGGCCCGGCCGCCGTGCCCCCAGCTGCTCGCGACCATGCCCCCGCTGCGTACCTTGACGGGCCCGCGGCGGCGCCGCGGGCGCCGAGCCATCAGCCCGGCTGGACGGTGATGGTGCAGAGGCGCTTGGTCGCCCGGGTCAGGGCAACGTACAGGTCCCTTTCCCCACCTGGGCGGGTCGTGATGATTTCCTCGGGGTTCACGACGACGACTCCGTCGAATTCGAGGCCCCGTGCTTCGGACGCCGGCACGATGCGTGCGTGGTCGGCGATGCCCTGGGCGGTCAGCTCGCCGACCCTGGTGTCCGCGCAGACCACTCCCAGCAGCTCGCCCGGGTGTGCGGTGCTCTGGGCACGCAGTTCCCGCACGACGGCAGTGACCAACTCGTCCGGATGTGTGGTCACGGTGCGGGGGCTCTCACCGCTTCGCAGTGACCGTGTGGGCTTCTGGTCCGGGTCGATCCGCGTGAGCAGGTCCCGGACGCTCTCCAGGATCTCCTGCGTCGTGCGATAGCTGACGGTCAGGTTGTGCAGCTTGAACCGCGCTCCGACGTGGGGGCTCAGCGCTTCCTTCCAGTCGCGTGCCGTCGCGACCGGGCCCGCCTGGGCGAAGTCGCCCACCAGCGTCATCGCCCTCGACGGGCAGCGGCGGACGATCATCCGCCACTGCATGGCGGTCAGTTCCTGCGCCTCGTCGACGACGACGTGCCCGTACGTCCGCTCGGGCGGGCCGTCGACCAGGCTCGCCGCCTCGTCCAGCAACGGCACGTCGGCATCGGTCCACGGGTCGTCCGGACCGCGCAGCAGAAGCGGCCGCTCCTGCGCGGTCAGGCGGGGCAGGTGCTCGGCGAGAGCGTCGGCATTCGTCAGGAGCGCCTTCACGAGGTCACCGGGTAACAGCCGGGGCCACAACGTCTCGACCGCTGCGTCGACGCCGGCGTCGTCGAGCAGACCGGCTCGCAGGGCGTCCAGGTCCAGCTCGTGGGCCGGGCCCGGGTCGGCCGCCCCTTCGACACGGCGCTGGGCGGCTCCCGTGAACCGGTCGAGGTCGAGGCCCGTCATCCTTTCGGCATCAGCGTCGATCTGCTCCAGCAGGTCGCCCATGTCTCGTTGCATCGTGTCGGTGACGGCGTCGACCAGGAGGTCTTTGAACACCTGGCGCGCGGGGTTGTGCCCCGCAACGGCTGCCACGGCGGCGTCGCGCGCCATGGCGACTTCCTCGCCGGAGAGGTGAACCAGTTCCCGTCCGACCCGCACGGTGAAGTCACCGGCGGGGGCCTGGTGGACGCGCAGCAGGCCGGCCAGGGCGTCGGCGAGGCCGGAACTGCCCTTGAGGCGGGCCGTGTCGAACGGACCCACCGTGTCCACGGACACTCCGGTCAGTTCCCGGCAGGTGGTCAGAACGACGTCGTTCTCTCCGAGCGAAGGAAGGACCTGGGAGATGTAGTCGATGAACCGGGAGTTCGGGCCCACCACCAGGACGCCCTGCTCCGCGGCGCGCGGGAACGCGTACAGGACGTAGGCCGCCCGGTGCAGGGCGACCACCGTCTTGCCGGTGCCGGGTCCGCCCTGCACCACGGTCACCCCTCGGTGGGCGGAGCGGACGATCTCGTCCTGCTCGGCCTGCAGCGTCGCGACGGCCGCGTGCATCCTGCCCGTACGCCGTGCCGACAGAGCCTCGGTCAACGGGCCGTCCCCCACGACGTCTTCGTCGGTCGGGGCGGTCCCGTCCAGCAGTTCGTCGCTGACCGAGACGACGGTGCGGTCCTCCAGGCGCAGGTGTCGGCGCCGCCGCAGGTCCATCGGATGGACCGGTGTCGCCTCGTAGAAGGGCCGTGCCGCGTCGGCGCGCCAGTCCACGAGCAGGGGCAGGTCCGCCTCTTCCGTGTGCAGTCCGATCCGCCCGATGCGCAGGGCCGTGCCGTCCGTCCGGTCGATGCGCCCGAAGACCAGGCCCTGTTCGGCGCCCTCCAGCCGGCCGATCTCCTTGGCCAGACGTTCGGCGGCGAATTCCCTCTCGTATGCCTCACGGGCGCTGTCCGCCGGGGTCTTCAGCACGCTCGCTCGATGTGCTCGCGCCTCGGAAATTCGCTCGGCGAGCAGTGCGTACAAGGAGGAAACGTAGTCGCGCTCCAATTCGAGCGCAGACACTGCCTGGACTTTCGGTAACGCAGGAGGCATGGCCAAAACACCTTCGGATATCGCACAACCGGAACTCGACCGACTGGAATATAGGCAGGCCCCACAACACTGTCAAGCTCCCATTTTTCCCGCAAAAGCCATTGCGGACGAACACATTGCATGCCTCTACCGGATTTGCGGACCGCGAATTTTTATGTCCCTGACGAATGTGCGGACCGGGCGGTTTCATGCCTCCGCACTCGGCCTCCCGGAGCCGCGCGGCCCGGCGCTCTGCGGCGGCACCTCCCCTGCGCGCAGCGCCTGCACCGGAACCCTCGTAGCGTCATACCGCCTCGCACACAAGGGAGTTGTCGGTTTCGGCACACCTGCACGAAGGAGTGGCCGCTTCCCTCTGAACTAGCTCAGATTCCCTCGCGCGCGGTGGAGTCGCGCAGGACACTTGTGGCACGTTGCCGGAGCTCTCTGAGGGGATGCCGATGCGGGACAGCCATCGCGGTGAAGCCGAGCGCTTGTTGGAGCGGGCTGTGGACGAGGCGGTCCGGCGGGGGGCGGGCTCGGCGGATGCCGTGGGCGGGGCGGTGGACAGGGCTGCGCTGCTGGCGCGCGGTACGGAGGCCCTGGACGCGCTCGCCGCGAGTGCGGCTCCCGAGTACGAGGCGTACGTACGGGCGTTGGACGAGGCGGCGGCCGGGGAGCAGTCGCTGGGTGAGGCGTTCCGGCGGGGTGATACGTCGACGGCGGTGCTGGTGACCGCGGTCGCGGCAGCGGCGGCCGTCGGGGCGGATCTGTCGCTGGGTGTCGCGGCGGGTACGGCGCTGACGGCGGGCGCTGTCGTGGGGATCGCGGGGGCGGTGGCGACCGTGGCGAAGGTGACGGCGCTGCACGTGCCGGCTGCGAACCGGCGGGCCGGGGAGCGGGGGCGGCCCGGCGGGGCGGAGCAGTTGAGGCTGCAGTGGCTGTCGGCGCTGGAGGTGCGCGGGATACGTCCGTTCCTGGAGCAGCAGCGTGCGGTGGCCGCGGCGGCGCGGGCGCCGCGGGCGCCGCGGCCGGTCGCGTTGTCGTCGGCGCGGACCTCCGGGCCGGCGTTGCGCGGGGTGGATCGCAGTGCGGAGGCGCGGCGGCGCAGTGCGCTGGAGCATTCGTTCGGGCAGTTGCCGGATGTGGCGGACCGGTTCGCGGGGCGGCGGGCGGAGCTGACGCGGATCGCGCAGTGGGTGCAGGCGGCGCGGGCGAGTACGGAGACCCGCCCGGTAGTGGTGGTGCTGCACGGGGAACCGGGGGTGGGGCGGACGGCGCTGGCGCTGCGGGCGGCACACGCGTTGCGGGACCAGTTCCGCGGTGCGTGTGTGGTGGACATGCGGGGTGGCTCGACGGGTGGTGAGCCGGGTGAGGCGCCGCTGTCGATGCGGGAGGCGTTGCTGCATCTGATGAACCGGCTGGGTGCGCCGCGGGAGCAGTTGTTGTTCCGGGAGGGGGCGTCGGCGGAGCAGCAGGTGAGGCGGCTGGGCGAGTTGTACCACCAGCATCTGCGGGGGTTGCCGGTGACGGTGCTGCTCGACGACGCGGTGGATGCGGCGCAGGTGCGGATGCTGGTGCCGGAGCGTTCGGAGAGTCTGGTGCTGGTGACGGCGAGGGAGCCGCTGGAATTGCCGGGGGATCTGGCGGCGTGGGTGCATCAGCTGCCGGTGGAGAGGCTGGGCGGGGACGAGTCGGCGGAGTTGGTGCGGGCGGTGGCGCCGGAGGCGGCGGCCGCGGGGTCCGCTGCCGGGGTGGCCTCGGTGGTGGAGGTGAGCGGCGGGCTGCCGCTCGCGTTGCGGATGCTGGCTCCGCTGGTACGGGACGGGGTGGCCGTTGCGGGCGGAGCCGGGGCGGTGGCCTCCGGCGGCGGTGACCGGACCGGGGCGGATTCCTCCGGTGGCGATGACCGGGCCGGGGCGGATGCCTCGGGCGGCGATGGCGGCACCGGGGCGGATGCCTCCGGTCGCGGTGACGGCACCGGGGCGGATGCTTCGGGTCGCGATGACCGGACCGGGGCAGGGGCCAGGACCGGTGTGCACCCCGTGGAGGCGGCGTTGCGGGTGGCCGTTGCGCGGTTGGCCGAGCCGGCGCGGCTGCTGCTGCGGCGGTTGCCGCTGGCGGGGCGGGCCTCGCTCGGGGGTGCGGCGGCGGCCGCGCTGGCCGACGTACCGGAGCAGGCGGCGCTGCGGACGCTGGAGGAGCTGTGGGAGGCCGGCCTGATCGAGCGGGTGCGGGGTCAGCGGTTCCGGATGCATGACGCGGTGCGCGCGTACGCGGCGGCCCGGCTCGCGGCGGATGAGGACCGGGCGGAGGCCGTGGCGGCGCACGAGCGGCTGATCCGGAACTACGCGCAGCTCGCGGACTCGGTGATCCGGATGGTCGACGGGAAGATGTCGACGCGGGCGAACCAGTTCGGGGGCCACGGCTTCGTCTCGCTGGACGCGGCGCTGCGGTGGCTGGACGACGAGTCGAGTTTCATCACGGCGGCGTTGCGGCACTCGGAGGGGGTGGACCAGCAGGCGGTGCTGGACCTGCTGGGTGCGCTGTGCGACTTCTGTCTGTTGCGCGGGGACCTGTACCGGCTGGGTGAGATCGACGAGCTGACGCAGGCGGTGGCGGCGGGTCGGCAGGATCAGGCGGGGCCGCAGGGGCGGCTGGTGCGGTCGGTGCAGTGGCGTACGGGTATCGCGGCGCGGCAGCTGGGTGAGCTGGACAAGGCGCGGACCACGCTGACGTCGGTGGTGGACCAGTACATGGAGGCCCATCAGGAGGCGGGGGCGGCGATGGCGCTGGTTTCGCTCGGCATCACGCTGCACCACCAGGGGAATCTGCCGGAGGCGGCGGTACGCATCCGTGAGGCGCTGGCGTTGCAGGAGCCCGCGGAGCTGGCGGGTGACCGGGCGTGGGGGCTGCACGCGCTGGCGGCGGTGGAACGGGATCTGGCGCACCTGGCGGAGGCGACGCGGCTGCTGGAGACGTCGCTGGAGCTGCACCGGGAGAGCGAGAGCGTGCACGGGGAGGCGTGGGCGCACTTCCAGCTGGGGCAGGTGCACCTGCGGTTCGGTGAGGTGGAGCGGGCGGAGAAGGAGCTGGACCTGGCGTTGCAGTTGTACGGGCGGACCCGGGACGACCGTGGTGAGGCCTGGGCGTTGACGCAGTTGGGCCGGGCGCGGGTGGTGGACGGGGATCCGGGGCCGGCGGTGGAGCGGCTGCGGGAGGCGCTCGCGCGGCACCGGGAGGCGGAGGACGCGCGCGGGGAGGCGTGGACGCAGTACTACCTGGGGCAGGCGCTGGAGGTGAGCGGGGAGCGGGACCAGGCGGTGCGGGAGCTGGAGCGGGCGCGGACCATGTTCTCGCGGATGCGGGACGTGTACGGGCTGGCGCATGCGCGCCATCATTCGGGCCGGGTGACGCGGGACCAGCGGGCGGCGCAGACGGGGAACCTGAAGAACTCGGGTTTCGCCCGGCAGCTGCTGGTGGATGCGCGGGCGGATTTCCAGCGGATCGGGCTGGCGCACGGGGAGGCGTGGACGTGCCTGGAGCTGGCGGTGGTCGACGCGGGCAACGGGCGGCTGTCGCAGGCGCTCGGCCTGTGCGAGGAGGCGGTCCGGCTGTTCATCTCGTACGGGGACCGGCGCGGGGAGGACTGGGCGCGGTTCCTGCGGTGCACGCTGCTGCCGTACGTGGGGCTGGCGGGGCCGGGGGTGCCGGAGGAGGCGCGGGCGGAGCTGGCGCGGCTGGCTCAGGCGCCGCATCCGGCGCGTGACGGCCGGCTGGAGGAGTGCCTGGAGACGTACGGGGTGATCCTGGGCCGGGGCGTGGACCCGGCCGAGGGCTGGCAGGCGTGGCGTCTGGGCCTGGTACCGAACCTCCACTCACGGGAGGTCATGGGCGTACCCCGCTCCTGACCCCGCTCCCGCCCCCGGCCCTGACCGGCGCCCGCCCCAGTCCGCCGCCGGCCGCGAGGCGCCGCGGCCCCGGCGCCCGCCCACGGCGGCGGCCGGCGGGCAGGCCGGGATTGCCGACCCGCCGCCCTGCGACGGGTCGGCAACGGCCGGACGGGCTAGCTGGTCGGCTTCGCCGTGGGGGTGGCGGGGGCGACCGGGTCCGGGGCTTCTTCGAAGTCGACCCGGCCCATGTGCCGGTTCATGGACTTCATCAGGGCCCACACGCCGAGTGCGAGGGCCGCGAACACGAGGAAGCCCAGGATGCCGGGGGTCACCTTGTTCTTGTCGAAGGTGTCACCCGCCAGGGGGAGGAGCTGGGTCAGTGCTGCCTGCGTAGCGCTCATGGCTAGGCATTCTCCCGGATGCCCGCGAAGAGGTCGGACTCGGGGAGGGAGGTGTCGACGAGCGACTTGGCGAGCTCGTACTCCTCGGTGGGCCAGACCTCCTTCTGGACCTCCATGGGAACGCGGAACCAGCCGCCGTCCGGGTCGATCTGCGTGGCGTGCGCGATGAGCGCCTTGTCACGGATCTCGAAGAAGTCCGCGCAGGGGACGTGGGTGGTCAGGGTCCGCTCCTTGCGCTCGAACTCCTTCCACCGCTCCAGCCACTCTCCGTAGGGGGACTCCAGGCCGCGGGAGAGCATCGCCTCGTGCAGGGCGATGGTGCGCGGCTTGTTGAAGCCCTGGTTGTAGTAGAGCTTCTGCGGCTGGTGGGCGGGGCCGTACTCGGCCTCGGGGTACTTCTCGGTGTCCCCCGCGCCGTCGAAGGCCACCATGGAGATCTTGTGGGTCATGATGTGGTCGGGGTGCGGGTAGCCGCCGTTCTCGTCGTACGTGGTGACGACCTGCGGCTTGAACGCACGGATCTTCTTGACCAGCTCGCCCGCGGCCTCGTCGACGTCCGCGAGGGCGAAGCAGCCGTCGGGGAGCGGGGGCAGCGGGTCGCCCTCGGGCAGGCCGGAGTCGACGTAGCCGAGCCACTCCTGCTGGACGCCGAGGATCTGGCGGGCCTCCTCCATCTCCTTGGCGCGCACCTCGTGGATGTTCTCCTCGATGTACTTGTCGCCCTGGAGCTTGGGGTTCAGTACGGAGCCCCGCTCGCCGCCCGTGCAGGTCACGACCATCACGGGGACCCCCTCGGACACGTACTTGGCCATCGTGGCCGCGCCCTTGCTCGACTCGTCGTCGGGGTGGGCGTGGACGGCCATCAGTCGAAGCTGCTCGGTCAAAACAGGATCCTCTGCGATTCGGCGCGACACTCGGCTTCTATAGTGACCGAACTGGGGGACGGAAAATTCCAGGGGCGGCCCGGTGACCCACCCTCCCCAGCGAGAGGAAAAGATCATGAGCGCGGTGCGCGAGGGACTGCCCGAGGGCCGGTACGGCCGGTCGGCGGACGAGCGTACGGACCGGAAGCTCAAGATCATCGGCGCTGCGCTGGGTGCCGTGCTGCTGGGCGTGATCGGCTGGATCGGCTGGGACTACGTCGCGGGGCGGAGCGTGAGCGCCGAGGTGATCAAGTTCCAGGTGATTTCGGACACCGAGGTGAAGGTGCACCTGGAGGTCCGCAAGGACGCTTCGGTCACCGGCGTCTGCACCATGGTCTCGCAGGACGAGCAGCACGCCGAGGTGGGTCGTGCCGACTTCACCTTCGCCCAGCGGGAGTCGCGGGTGGACGAGGTCGTCTCCGTGAAGACCACCGGCCGGGCCACCATGATCGAGCTGGTGGGGTGCCAGCCGGCGGCGTCCGCCGACTGAGGCTGCTCCGAGGCTTGGGAGCACGGCCGACGGGGCAATGCCCCTCTGGGGTCCTCCCCCTTTTCTTCCCGAATTGTTAGGCTCGTGGTTTCGCCCGCCGCTGGCGGGCGTGTAGTCCCCTGTACCGACGAGGAGCACCCGTGACCCAGACGAGCGAGAGCGTCACCTGGCTGACCCAGGCGGCGTACGACCAGCTGAAGGCGGAGCTGGACTACCTCTCTGGTCCCGCCCGCACGGAGATCGCCGCGAAGATCGCCGCCGCCCGCGAGGAGGGTGACCTCCGCGAGAACGGCGGATACCACGCGGCCAAGGAGGAGCAGGGCAAGCAGGAGCTCCGGGTCCGCCAGCTCACGCAGCTCCTGGAGAACGCGAAGGTCGGCACGGCCCCCGCCTCCGACGGCGTGGTGGCGCCGGGCACCCTCGTGAAGATCGCCTTCGACGGCGACGAGGACGACACGATGGAGTTCCTGCTGGCGTCGCGCGAGTACGCGTCCGGGGACTTCGAGACGTACTCCCCGCAGTCCCCGCTGGGCACCGGCGTCATGGGCAAGTCGATCGGCGAGGACGCCGAGTACGAGCTGCCGAACGGCAAGAAGGCCTCGGTCAGGATCCTAGACGTCAAGCCCTTCACCGGCTGATCACCCCCGATCACTGTTGGTTCATGCGTGATGCCCGGCCGGTTCTCCGGCCGGGCATCACGCGTACGGGGCACGCGTACGGGGCGACGCGTACGGGGCCTCGCGTACGGCCGCCGGGGGCCCGCAGGAAGGGCCCGCCCCTAGGCCATCACCTTGTACCCGGCGCCGTGCAGGGTCCGCGCGACCTCCGCGCAGTGCTCCGGCCCCTTCGTCTCCAGCTGCAGCTCCACCTCCACCTCCGTGAGGCCCAGCCGCGGGTCGGTCCGTACGTGGCTGACGTCCAGCACGTTCGCGTCGACCACCGACAGCACCCCCAGGAGTCCGGCGAGCGCGCCGGGCCGGTCGGCCACGCGCAGCCGCAGCGACAGGTAGCGGCCGGCCGCCGCCATGCCGTGCCGCAGGATGCGCTGGAGCAGGAGCGGGTCGACGTTCCCACCGGACAGTACGGCCACCACCGGGCCGGCGCCGTACAGTTCGGGCTCGCTGAGCAGGGCGGCGACCGTGCTGCATCCGGCCGGCTCGACGACGAGCTTCGCCCGTTCCAGGCACAGCAGCAGGGCGCTGGAGAGGGCGTCCTCGGACACCGTGCGCACGTCGTCGAGGAGCTCGCCGATGATGCGGAAGGGGACGTCGCCGGGGCGGCCCACCTTGATGCCGTCGGCCATGGTGTTCGGGTGGTCGATCGAGACGGGGTGGCCGGCCTTGAGGGAGGGCGGGTACGCGGCCGCGCCGGCCGCCTGCACCCCGACGACCCGCACGTCGGGCCGCAGCGCCTTCACCGCGACGGCCACACCGGCGGCGAGCCCGCCGCCGCCGACCCCGACCAGGACGGTGCGTACTTCCGGGCACTGCTCCAGGATCTCCAGGCCGACCGTGCCCTGGCCGGCGATAATGTCGCGGTGGTCGAAGGGGTGGATGAACACCGCTCCGGTGCGGTCGGCGTACTCCTGGGCCGCGGCGAGGGTCTCGTCGACGACCTGGCCGTGCATGCGTACGTCGGCCCCGTACTCCTGGGTCGCCGCGACCTTCGGCAGCGGTGCCCCGACCGGCATGAACACGGTGGAGCGGACCCCGAGGAGGGAGGAGGCGAGCGCCACGCCCTGGGCGTGGTTGCCGGCGCTGGCGGCCACGACGCCGGCGGCGCGCTGCTCGGGGCGCAGGCCCGCGATGCGTACGTACGCGCCGCGGAGCTTGAAGGAGCCGGTGCGCTGGAGGTTCTCGCACTTGAAGTGGACCGGCGAGCCGGTGAGGGCGGAGAGGTGCCTGCTGCCTTCCATCGGCGTGACCCGGGAGACGCCGGACAGCATCTTCTGGGCCCCCCGGACGTCGTCGAGGATGACCTGGGGGACGGGCTGGGGCACGCGGTAGTTCATGCGGTCAGTCTCGCAGCCCGGGAGCGGCCGGGCCGGGAGCGTCCACGGGAGCCCCGGCAGGGGCCGGGGGGCTCTGCGGCGGGGGTCGGGGTGGGTTGGGGGCGCGGGGGCGAAATCTCGCCATCCGGAACGGCCGTGGGACGGGTGCCCCGGCGGGTCGTACCAGTTCTCGAACGAGGCGTACGAGCCGCCGCAGGGCCGCGTACGCTGTCCCCCATCCTTGTCGGACCCACGCGAAGAGAGCCCACGGCCATGCCTTCCTCCCCGGCCAATTCCGATCTGCCCGTGCAGGCCGAAGCGCCCGCCGGAGCCGGTCTCCTCGACGCGCTCCAGCACCAGGTGGCGGTTTTCGCCCGCCGCGCCGAGCAGACCCGTCTGGGCGGCGTGGGCCAGGCCCGCAACTCGATGGACCGCGCCGCCTACCTGCTGCTCAACCGGCTCGACCTGGAAGGCCCGATGGGCGTCAAGGCGCTCGCCGGTGGCATGGGGATCGACTCGTCCACGGTGACCCGGCAGGTCGCACCGCTGGTCGACGGGGGCCTGGTCAAGCGGACCTCGCACCCGGAGGACGGGCGGGCCGTGGTCCTCGCGCTGTCCCCGCGGGGGCTGGCGCGGCTGGAGGAGGTGCGGTCCTCGCGGCGCGAGCTCATGGCGCGGGTCACGGAGGGCTGGAGCGAGGACGAGCGCGAGTCCTTCACCGGGCTGCTGACGCGCTTCAACCTGTCGCTGTCGGAGCTGATGGCGGCCGTGACCGAAGCCGGTCCGGCCTCCTGAGCGGAGTATGTCCGTCCTCTTGACCTGACCGGTCCCACCGGCCGCACTATGTGAGCATGCGGGCGGTTGATCAACAGTCCGGCTCCTACGGGGAGTTCGAAGCCTTCGTCGCGGGTGCGGCAGGGCGGCTGCTGCATGTCGCGGTGCTGCTGACCGGTGAACCGGAGCCGGCCCGCCGGCTGCTCGCGGGCGCGCTGGCCCGTACGTACGCGCACTGGCGGCGGCTGCGCGCGGACGACCCGTACGACTTCACCCGCCACGAGCTGTGCACGGCCTTCGCCCGGACCGCCTGGCGCCACCACGGCGGGACGGGCGTGCTGGCGCGGCTGAGCCCGCAGGAGCGGCTCGTGCTGGTCCTGCGGCTCTACGAGGGGCTCGCGGAGGAGGTCACGGCGGCGCAGCTCGGGATGCCGGTGGAGCGGGTGCGCGTGCTGTGCAACCGGGCGGTGTCCCTGCTACGGGCCCGGGAGGCGGCGTGAGCGGGATTCCCGACCGGAAGGAGGCCCAGGTCAGGCGGCTCCTGGAGGGCCCGTACCCGGTGGTCCCGACGGGCCTGGCCGCGGGCGCGGCGGCCCGCGGGGACCGGCTGCTGCGGCGGCGTCGGACGTTGCGCCGGGTCGGGTGGGCGGTGCTGTTCGCTGCCGCCGTGGCTTTCGTGGTCTGGGCGTCCCTGACCCGTCCCTGGTCGGGCCCGCCGAGCGGCATCTCCCCACCCTTGGAGGGCTGGTAACCCCACCCCTCGGCTGCGCCGGGCCCACCCCCGCCCTGGCCGGGGCCATCCCAGCCGCGCCGCCACTTCGGCTTCGCCGGGGTCATCCCAGCCTCGCCGGGCAAAACTCAGCCCCGCCGGCCCACTTCGGCCTCGGCCGGGCCGCACCCGGCCTCGCCGAGCCAAACCCGGCCCCGCCGGCGTTCGAGGCGCGGGGTCTGGGGCAGCGCCCCGGGAAACCCGGCTCCCCCGGCCACCGCTGGGAGGTGCCCCCGCTCATACACCGGCGAGACCGAGATGGTGCCCCGCCGGGGCCGGGGGTGGGCCCGGCGCCCGCGGGGCAGGCGGTCAGCCCAGGGCCTGGGTGAGGTCCGCGATCAGGTCGTCGGCGTTCTCGATGCCCACCGAGACGCGGATCAGGTCCGCCGGAACCTCCAGCGCCGAGCCGGCGACCGACGCGTGCGTCATGCGGCCCGGGTGCTCGATGAGCGACTCGACGCCGCCCAGGGATTCGGCCAGCGTGAAGATCTTGGTGCGGCCGCAGACCGCGACGGCCTCCTCCTCGCCACCGGCGACCTGGAAGGAAACCATGCCGCCGAAGTTGCGCATCTGCTTGGCGGCGATCTCGTGGCCCGGGTGCTCGGGCAGGCCCGGGTAGAGGACCTTGGTGACCTTCGGGTGGCGCTGGAGCACCTCGACGATCCTGGCCGCGTTCTCCGCGTGCCGGTCCATGCGGACGGCCAGGGTCTTGATGCCCCGCAGCACGACCCACGAGTCGAACGGCCCGGCCACCGCACCCATCGCGTTCTGGTGGTAGGCCAGTTCCTCGCCGAGCGCCTCGTCCGCGGTGACCAGCGCGCCGCCGACGACGTCGGAGTGCCCGCCCATGTACTTGGTCAGCGAGTGCACGACCACGTCCGCGCCCAGCGCCAGCGGCTGCTGGAGGTAGGGCGAGGCGAAGGTGTTGTCCACGACCAGCTTGGCGCCGGCGGTCCGCGCGATGTCGGCGACGACGGCGATGTCGGTGATGCCGAGCAGCGGGTTGGAGGGGGTCTCGACCCAGATGACCTTCGTCTTCGGGGTGAGGGCGGCGCGGACGGAATCGGCGTCGGAGGTGTCGGCCACCGACCATTCCACTCCCCAGCGGGAGACGACCTTCGCGAAGAGGCGGAAGGTTCCGCCGTAGGCGTCGTTGGGGATGACCACGTGGTCGCCCGGGGAGAGCAGCGTGCGCAGCAGGCAGTCCTCGGCGGCCAGTCCGGACGCGAAGGCGAGGCCGCGGCGGCCGCCCTCCAGTGCCGCGAGGTTCTCCTCCAGCGCGGTGCGGGTCGGGTTGGCGCTGCGGCTGTACTCGTAGCCGCCGCGCAGTCCGCCGACGCCGTCCTGCTTGTAGGTGGACACCTGGTAGATCGGGGGCACGACCGCGCCGGTCTGCGGGTCGGCGGTGTTGCCCGCGTGGATCGCGCGGGTCTCGAAGCTCTGGTGCTCGTGGCTGTCGTCGCTCATGGTCCGATGCTATGCCCCGGCCCGGCGTACACCCCCCTGTTCGCCTCCCGCCCCCTCGGTCTGGTTCGCTGAAGGCATGGAGATTCTGTGGTTGCTGTTCGCGGTGCTCATGATCGTGTTCATCGTCGGACCGTACGTCCGGCGCCGGCGCGGCGGCGTCCGCCTGGTCGCGCCGGGCAGCCCTGACGCGGCCGACCCGGCGAACTACGGATTCGACCGGCAGGAGGACCTCGACATCCGCCTCCCCGGACCCGACCAGGACCTGATCGACGCGCTCGACAACGTGCGGCGCACCGGGCAGTGGCAGGCGGCCTCGCAGCTGCTCGCCGGGACCCCGCGGGAGGGTGAGGTGCGCTGGCAGCGCGTCCAGGCCTTCGGCGGCTCGGCGGCGCTGGAGCTGGTGGCGCAGCCCGGGGTGGGCGCGCAGTGGCTGAAGGCGTGGCGGCTGGAGGCGGACAAGGACGCCGGTGGCGCGCAGGTGCACGCGGAGCTGCTGGTGCAGCAGGCGTGGCGGCATTCGGGCGGTGTCGGGGCGGAGGACCACCGGATCATCCTGGAGGAGGCCCGGGAGGCGTGCCGCAAGGCCGCGCTGCTGGCTCCGGGGGACCCGGTCCCCTACATCACGGAGCTGTCGATCGCCCGGGGTCTGGCGTACCCGGAGGCGGAGTTCGACGAGCTGTGGGCGAAGGTCATCGACCGGGCGCCGGAGCACATGGGCGCGCACCTGGCGGCGCTGCACTACTGGTGCGCGAAGTGGCACGGCTCGCGGGAGAAGGCCGACGCCTTCTCGCACGCGGCGGCGGCGCGTGCCCCGCAGGGCTCGCTGCTGGCGGCGCTGCCGCTGTTCGCGCTGTACGAAAACCTGCCGGACGTGATCCTGAGCGGCGGCTTCTACCGGAGCGAGGCCGTGACGCGGGCGGTGGGCGGCGCGCTGTACGCGGTGCACACGGCCCGCCCGGACGACCCGATGCTGGCGCACGTACGGCACCTGCTGCTGCTGTTCCTGGTCAACATGGAGCGGTGGGCGGAGGCGATGGAGCAGGTCCGGCACGTGGACGGCTATGTCGGCGCCCTGCCGTGGTCGGCGGCCGAGGACCCGGCGGCGCAGTACGCGGTGTACCGGGCGCTGGCGGTGGCGGGCTACGAGGCCAACGGCGGCTCCCCGGCGACACTGCCGCAGTAACGGTCACCCTCCCGGCACCGTGCCGGTGGCCCCGGCGGGTGGCACTCCACCCCTGCCGGGACCACCGGCAATCCACCGGGAATCCGCCGGCCCGCCCGCCGCGCACGCGCGCCGGAAGAGCGGTGCGGCCACCAGGCCCTACCCGCGGGTACCCCCACGACCAGCGGCGACGAGCGGTGAATAAGGTTGCCGTAAACAATCTCTGAGCCGCATCATGCGGCGTGGCGGCCATCGACCCCCGCCACGCGTCTCAGCACCGAAACACCGCTCTTCTTCATCCCGTGGGGGGATCTGTCCAATATGGGCGCTTCTTTGCGCGCCGTGCGCGCGCTCGTCCTGCTCGCAGGCTTCTACCTGCTCGGCGTCATCCTGCTCGCCGCCCTCGTCGGCATCGACTTCGCCGTCGTCACCAAGCTGCACGGCCCGGTCGCCTTTAAGATCATCATCGTGTCGGTCGTCCTCGCCGTCCCGATCGTCCGTGGCCTGTTCATGCTTCGCACCCCCAAGGGCGAGCCGCCGGCCGGGGTCACCGTCACCGAGGCGCAGGAGCCCGTGCTGTGGCAGACCGTGCGCGAGGTCGCGCAGCAGGTCGGCACCCGCGCCCCCGACGAGATCGTGCTGATCGACGAGGTGAACGCGGCCGTCGCCGAGGACGCCCGGCTGCTGGGCCTGCGGCCCGGGACCCGCCGCCTCTACCTCGGCCTGCCCCTGATGACGGGCCTGGACGAGATGCAGCTGCGCGCCGTGCTCGCCCACGAGATGGGCCACTACGCCAACTTCGACACCCGGCTCACCCCGCTGATCGCCCGCGGCCGCGCCCAGCTGATCCGGACGATCGGCCACTTCCACGAGCGCGCCGACAACAAGGTCGCCAAGGAGCGGGCCCGCCAGGAGAAGCGGGACGAGAAGCGGCTCGCCAAGGGCAAGGACGCCAAGGGCGTCGACACCGCGGGCCAGGGCGCGACGTACCGCGCCATGGCCAAGATCTACATGGCGTACGGCAACTTCTACATGCGGGCCACGCACACCGCCGGCCGCCGTCAGGAACTCGCCGCCGACCTCGCCTCGGTACGCGTCGCCGGCCGCGACTCCGCCGCCTCGGCGCTGCGCGAGCTGAACGCCCTCGACTCCGCGCACGGCTTCTACATGAGCTCCTACGCCACCCTCGGCGTCGGCGCCGGTCTGCTGCCCCGCCCCGGCGAGGTCTTCGGCGGCCTGCGCAAGCTGCTCGACGCCCGTGCGGAGGAGCTGGACGGGCTGCGCCGGGACCTGTCGACCGAGCCCGTCTCCCCGTACGACTCGCACCCCCCGCTCGCCGAGCGAGTCGCCCGTATCGAGGCTCTGCCCGACGACGGCCGCGCCGGGCAGAGCGCCCGCCCCGCCCTGGAGCTGCTGACCGACGCGGGTGCCGCGCTGGCCGCGCTGGAGCAGGCCGTCCTCACCCCGGAGGCCCTGGGCCTGCGGCGGATGGACTGGGAGGACCTGGTCCACGAGTCGATGACGCGGTACGTCGGCCAGGGCGCGGAGGAGATCCGTGAGACCTTCGCCGCCGAGGGCGCCGGCCCCGGGTTGCCCGCCCTCCTCGACGCGGTCGACGCCGACCCGGCGGTGCGCTGGCGCATCGCCGACCGCTTCCCGAAGTCGGAGGAGGCCGCGGCCGCCACGGGCCGCACGGCCCGCGAGTTCGCCCGCCCGGTGGTCCGGCGCGCCCTGAACCAGCTGGTCACCGTGGAGCTGACCGGCCGGGGCCAGGCCCGCTGGCAGCTGTCGTGGTCCGACTCGGCCGCCCTGCACTACCCGTCCGAGGGCTTCGAGGAGCAGCTCCGTCTGGCCCTGGACGCGGTCGTCGCCGACGTGCCCGACACCGAACCCCTGCGAAAGCTGGTGCTGGCCCCGTGATCGGTCTGTACATCCTCGGCGCCATGCTGCTGTTCGGCGCGTTCAAGGTGCTGCGCGGCGTCTACTACATCCGCAAGGCGAAGCGGCTGGAGGCGGAGGTGGCCGCCCTGGAGGGCCGCACCGTGGCCTCCGACGGCCGCACCGCCGCCGCCAAGGCCGAGCAGAAGGCGCAGCAGGCCGCCGCGGTCGTCGCGCTGGGCTTCGTGGCCGAGGAGGACCTCGACACCGACAACGCCCTGCCCGTCCCGCCCGAGCGCAAGGCCGCGCTCGACGCGGTCCGCGCCGGCGACTGGGAGGCGGGAGCCGCGTACGTCGAGGCGTGCGGGACGGACTGGGAGGAGCGCTGGCAGCGCGTCCGCGCCCTGGCCGAGGTGGCGGCCGAGGACGACGCCTGGCTGCTGGCCTGGCGCGCGGCCCGGCCGGCCGACCCGTCCGCGGCCCTGGTGAACGCCGACACGGGCGTCCTGGTGGCCTGGAACGTACGGGGCTCCGCGCGGGCCAGCCACACCACCCAGGAGCAGTTCCGGATCTTCCACGAGCTGTTGGCCAAGGCGCAGGAGCAGGCGTGGGAGGCCCAGCGGCTGGCGGACCCCGCGGACCCGGTTCCGTACATGGTGGAGCAGTCCGTCAGCCTGGGCCTCGGGTACCCGCACGAGCAGTACCGGCGGCTGTGGTCACAGATCACGAAGCGTGACCCGAAGAACCTGTCGGCCCACACCAACGCCATGCAGTACTGGAGCCAGAAGTGGCGCGGCTCGCACGAGCGGGCGCTCGCCTTCGCCCGCGAGTGCGCCGCCGGGGCCGAGCCGGGTGAGCTGCTGTCCGCGCTGCCGCTCATCGCCTACGTCGAGCAGGAACTGCACGAGTCGGACCTCGAGCCGGAGACCTTCTTCAAGGAGCCGGAGGTCGCCGCGGCGGTCGATGCGGCCCTCGTGGACCTGGCGGCGGCCGATCCGGACGACTGGCGGACGGTCCGGCTGCGCCACCTGCTCGCCTGGTTCCTGTTCTGGCAGGACCGGGACGCGGAGGCGGTCGAGCAGTTCCGCCACATCGACGGACACATCGGGGCGATGCCCTGGTACTACTGGCCGAAGTCCCGCTACGTGCACGCACGGGACTGGGCGGTGCGCGTGGTCACGCCCGGTATGGAACCGTGACCACGCGCGGAGGGCGGGCCGGGGAATCCCCGCCCGCCCTCCGCGCGTTGTCCCTCCCACAAGGAGGGAATCCATGTTCTCGTACCGCCGTACGCCCGAGCTCCCCACCCGCGAGGAGGCCCTGACGGGCCGCGCGGAGCCGCTGTTCGCCCTTCCCGAGAAGCACACCGTGCTCGGCAACCCGCTGGCCGGCCCCTATCCGGCGCACCTGGAGGTCGCCGACTTCGGGCTGGGCTGTTTCTGGGGCGCGGAGCGCAAGTTCTGGCAGACCCCAGGGGTGTGGACCACGCTGGCCGGCTACCAGGGCGGCTTCACGGAGAATCCGACGTACGAGGAGGTGTGCTCGGGCCTGACCGGCCACACCGAGGTCGTCCGCGTGGTCTTCGACCCCGCACAGGTCTCCTACGCGGCCCTGCTCAAGCTGTTCTGGGAGTCCCACGACCCCACGCAGGGCTTCCGCCAGGGCAATGACGTCGGCACCCAGTACCGCTCGGCGGTCTACACGCACTCCCCCGCCCAGCAGGCGACGGCGGAGGCCTCCCGTACCGCCTACCAGCAGGTCCTGGGCTCCTCGGGCTACGGGCAGATCACCACGGCGGTGCTGCCGGCGGCCGAGCGCCCCTTCTGGCCTGCGGAAGCGGCCCACCAGCAGTACCTGGACAAGAACCCGGGCGGCTACTGCGGCATCGGCGGCACGGGCGTCTCCTGCCCGATCGGTGTGGCCGCGGCCCCCGGGGAATGAGACACCCGCTCCCGGACCCGGCGGGCCCACCGGCCTGCCGGGCCGGCCGGTGGGCGGACGCCCTCAGATCGTCGAGGTGTCGATCACGAAGCGGTAGCGGACGTCACTGGACAGGACGCGTGCGTAGGCCTCGTTGATCCGGTCGGCGTCGATGAGTTCGATCTCCGCGCCCAGGCCGTGCTCAGCGCAGAAGTCCAGCATCTCCTGGGTCTCGGCGATCCCGCCGATCATCGATCCGGCGAGGGTCTTGCGGCCGCCGATGACGGAGAAGAGGTTCAGGGAGACGGGCTCCTCCGGGGCGCCCACGTTCACCAGCGCGCCGTCGACCTTCAGCAGGCCCAGGTAGGCGTCCAGGCCGAGCGGGGCCGAGACGGTGGACAGGACCAGGTCGAAGCTCCCGGCGAGCTCCTCGAAGACGGCCTCGTCCGCGGTGGCGTGGAAGTGGGTGGCGCCCAGCCGCCGGCCGTCGGCCTCCTTGCGGAGGGTCTGCGACAGTACGGTGACCTCCGCGCCCAGCGCGTGCGCCAGCTTCACGCCCATGTGGCCGAGGCCCCCGAGGCCGACGACCGCGACCTTCTTGCCCGGGCCCGCCTGCCAGTGCTTCAGCGGCGAGTAGAGGGTGATGCCGGCGCACAGCAGCGGGGCGGCCTCGGCGAGGCCGAGGCCGTCGGGGATGCGGACGGCGTAGTTCTCGTCGACGACGAGCCGGGTCGAGTAGCCGCCGTAGGTGGGCTCGCCGTTCCGGTCGAGGGCGTTGTAGGTGCCGGTCGCGCCCTGCACGCAGTGCTGCTCGCGGCCGCTGCGGCAGTACTCGCACTCGCGGCAGGAGTCAACCAGGCAGCCGACGCCCACCCGGTCCCCGACGGTGAACCGGGTGACGTCCGCGCCGACTTCGGCGACGACCCCGGCGATCTCGTGGCCGGGGACCATGGGGTAGATGCCCTCGCCCCATCCGTCGCGCGCCTGGTGGATGTCGGAGTGGCAGATCCCGGCGTACTTGATGTCGATGAGGACGTCGTGGGGGCCGACGGGGCGGCGCGGGACGGTGGTGCGCTCCAGCGGGGCTCCCGGCGCGGGCGCGGCGTACGCAGCGACCCGGGCGTACGGGGTGGCGGTGGCCTCGGTGGCGGTGGCGGTGGCGGACATGGGGTGCGTACTCCTCGAAGCCGTGGTCTCTGCGGTACGCCCCACACTGCCGGTCTCCCGCGCCGGCACCCATCCCCCTGTGCTTCCTAGGACTGGCGAACCTACTACTGGCGGGGTCAGGCTGACGCCCCCCGGGCGGCGTCCGGCCCGGCGATACTGGGCGGCATGGACCAGCTTGATCAGCGAGCGTGCCTGGGCGAGTTCCTCCGCTCCCGCCGCGCACGGCTGCGCCCGGAGGACGTGGGGCTGACGGACTACGGGCGCCGCCGGCGCGTACCGGGGCTGCGCCGTGAGGAACTGGCACAGCTGGCGGGGGTGTCGGTCGCTTACTACACGCGGCTGGAGCAGCGCGACGGGCACAACGTGTCGGCGGAGGTGCTGGACGCCATCGCGCGGGCCCTGCGGCTGGACGGCACCGAGCGGGCGCACCTGATGGATCTGGCGCGGCCGAAGGCGCGCAGGCGCCGCCAGAGCCGGCGGCCCCAGCAGGTCCGGCCCGCACTGCGCACGCTGATGGACGCGATGGACGGCGTACCGGCGTACCTGGTGGGGCACCGGCAGGACGTCATCGGCTGGAACCGGCTGGCGGCTGCGCTCTTCGGGGACTTCGGAGCGCTCCCCGCGGCGGAACGCAACCTGGTCCGGCTGATGTTCCTGGACCCGGCCACCGCCGAGCTGTACGGGGAGTGGGAGTGCCAGGCCTGCTGGGTCGTCAGCAACCTGCGGCTGTACGCGGGCCAGCACCCGGACGACGAGCAGTTGTCGGCGCTGGTCGGGGAGCTGTCGGTGAAGAACGAGGAGTTCCGGCGGCTGTGGGCGGCGCACACCGTGGCGGACAAGACGCACGGGGTGAAGCTGCTGAGGCATCCGCTCGTCGGCGAGATGCGCCTGTCCTTCGAGACGCTGACGCTCCCCGACGACCCGACGCAGGCCCTGGTCACCTTCCACGCGGAGCCGGGCTCGGCCTCCGAGGACGCCCTGCGCCTGCTGGCGTCCTGGGACGCGCAGCGGGCCGCCGAGCAGGCCGCCGGGGCGGCTGCCGGGCCCGCGGCCGGGCAGGAGGCCGTCCCGGCAGTCGCGGAGGACGCCGAGCGGGACGCGGCTACAGCTTGATCTGGTAGATGCCCACACCGCGCTCCCGCCGGTATCCGAGCGCCTCGTTGACCGCCCGCATGGGGCCGTTCTCGTCGGCCACCGTGGTGGCGATGCGGCGCAGCCTCGGGTGGCGCGCGGCGGCCTGCGCGGCCATGTGCGCCTTCACGGCCTGTCCGAGGCCGTGGCCGCGGTGGGCGGGTACGACCACGGTGTCGTACTGGACGGCGCTCGTGCCCTCGGGATCCGGCAGGACGATCTCCGTGTACGCCGCCACCTCGCCCCCGGGGGTGACCGCCGCGACCGTGATCATCTCGCCGCCCCGGTCGAGGACCAGCTGCTGGAGGGTGTGCAGCCGCTCGGGAGTCCAGGTCTGGATCCGCTCGTCCATGTCGCCGGTCGGCGCGTCCTCCATGGCCGCGTGGGCGGCGGCCGCGGCCGGCGCCCACGCGTCCGGGACGAGGCCGTGCCAGGTGTGGAACGCGTAGCCGGGCGGGGCCTGGGCCGGTACGGGCACGGCGGCCGGGATCTCCTGTGCGTACCAGGCCATCGGCAGGACGTTCGCGAGGCCCATCGCCTCCGCGAAGGCCTGGCCGGGGCCGCCGAGGTCGAGCATGACCGCGACCGAGGTCCGGCCGTCCGCGAGGAGTTCCTCGCGGACCCGCTCCCACAGGGCGGTGCCGACGCCCCGGCGCCGGGCCTCGGGGCGCACGGTCAGCACGTCCAGGAACGCGGTGTGTGTGTTGCCCTCCTCCGTGAACAGGAGCAGGGCGGCCACGCCGTCGCTGCCGCCCTCGCCGGCCGTCCACAGCACGGGCCGGCCGCGCGCCGGCGTCACGCGCAGCCGTCCGGCGACCTCCACCCGGGAGGGCGGGGGCAGGTGGGGCAGGTCGGCGGCCGCGGCCTCGGTGAGGACCGCCAGCCAGGCGTCCACCTCGGTGTCGGACGGGGGCTGGGCGAGGGGGGTGATCATCATGGCCCCGACCTTAGGGATCGCTCCGGCGCGCCGCCCAGGGGTTTTCGGCCGTCGTGCGGCCGTCGTGCGGTGCTCGTGGAGCCGTCGTTCGGTCCTCGTGCGGTCCTCGTGCGGTCCTCGTGCGGTCCTCGTGCGGAGCGGCCGGGACGACGAACGGCGGGGAACCCGTGGAGTTCCCCGCCGTTCGTGGTGGTACAGGCCCGCGGCCCGGCGTGCCGGGTGTCAGGCGGCCGAGCCGGCCTTCCAGTCGGCCCAGTTCATGTTCCAGCCGTTGAGGCCGTTGTCCGGCTTGATGGTCTTGTCCGGGGAGTTGATCACCGTGACGACGTCGCCGATGAGCGAGTTGTCGTAGAACCACGCGGCCGGCTGGTTGGGGTCGCCCGCGCCCTTGACGTCGTTCAGGCCCACGCAGCCGTGGCTGGTGTTGGCGGTACCGAAGATCGAGTCCGCACCCCAGTAGTTGCCGTGGAGGAAGGTCCCGGAGTTCGACAGGCGCATGGCGTGCGGTACGTCCTTGATGTCGTACTCGCCCTTGCCGTCGGCGTCCGTGAAGCCCACGGTGGCGCCGTTCATGCGGGTCTCCTTGAACTTCTCGGAGATCACCATCTGACCGTTGTAGGTCGGGTTGGCCGGGGCGCCCGCGGAGATCGGGATGGTCTTGATGACCGCGCCGTCCCGGGTGACCGTCATCTTCTTCGTCTTCGCGTCGACCGTGGAGACCTGGCTGCGGCCGATCTTGAAGGTGACGGTCTTGCTCTGGACGCCCTGGACGCCGGGAGCGCCCTGGACGCCCTCCAGCGCCAGCTTCAGCGTGACGGTGGAGCCCGCCTGCCAGTACTGCTCGGGGCGGAAGTCCAGGCGCTGGGCGCTGAACCAGTGCCCGACGACCTCCTGGCCGCTGCTGGAGGAGACCGTGATGCCCGCCTGGACGGCCTTCTTGTCCTTGATCGCCTTGTTGAAGGTGATCGAGACCGGCATGCCGACGCCGACGGTCTGGCCCTCCTCCGGCACGAAGGAGGCCACGAAGCTGTTCTCCGGGGAGACGGTCGTGAAGGAGGCGTTCTCGTGCGCCTCCTTGCCGTCCGCGTCCTTGGCAGTCGCCGACAGGGCGTACTTGGTCGAGCGCTTCAGCGCACCCTTGGGCTTCCAGCTCTTGCCGTCGGCGGCTATGTCGCCGGCCACGGCCGCGCCCTCGCTCGTCTTCAGCTCGACCTTGGTCAGCGTGCCGTCGGTGACGGCGACGTTGGCCGCGTCGTTGAGGCCGACATTGGTCGCGCCGTCCTTCGGGGCTATGGTGATCTTGGCCTTCGAGGTGTCCTTGGCCGCTGCCGCGTCCACGTCCGCCTGGGACTTGCTGGCCTCCCCGTTGCCCTTCGGGTCCCCGCCGCCCTCGTCGCCGCTGCACGCCGAGAGCACCAGTACGCCGCCGAGCACGACGGATATGGCCGCCAGGGACCTTCTCCGCCGCTTGCTGTCCGTCCTCACACGCCACTCCATCGTTGCCGGAAACCCCGAGACCGCCGTCTCGGGGTTGGCCCGCCGGGGGACGCAGCCCCCGCCTGGTCCTGACAACGCGTTAACGGCGCCGGCCGGTTCCACATTCCGTTGGGATGTGGGCAACCACACGGTCAGGCGTTGTCGGGTTCTTCGTCGAAGTCCCCATCTTCCTCGTCGAGGTCCCACTCCATCGACTCGGGGTCGTATTCGACGGGCTCGCTGCTCCAGGATGCCTGTGCGAGTTCCACCCCGGGGATGTCCAGGACCAGGTCGGTGGGGTCGACGAGGTAGGCCAGCGCCTCCGATTCGTCCTCCCGGACGGCGGCTTCCGCATGGCTGCGTTCCTCGTCCGGCATGAACTCGTCGGCCTTGATGTGGTCGAGTGCCGCACCCGTGAGTGCCTGGGCGTCCGGCACTTCAAGCACCAGATCCACCCGAAGTCGTACATATCGTGATGTCTCAGAAGGGTTCATAGGACGGAGAGTAAGCCCGGAGAAGCCCTGACTTTCCCACGACCCGCCCCTTTCCGTAGCATCACCGCACACGGCCAATTCGCTGCTGCCACAAGGGGGATCGCACCGTGTCCGCACGCCGACCGCTGCTCACCGCTCTCGGAGCGACCACCCTCCTCGCCGCCCTGTGGTTCGTGCCCTCGGCGGGCGCGACCGCCCCGGAAGCGGCGGAGGGGACCTCCGCCGTACCCGCGGGCGCGAACGCCGCGGAGGCGGCCGACGGGGCGGCTCCCACCGGGACGATCACGGGCTCGGCGCCTTCCGCTTCGGGCGCGCGGGCGCAGTCCCTCTCGCTCGCGGACACCGGTTCCGTCGACACCGCCCCCTATCTCCTGGGCGGCACCTTCTGCCTGGGCGTCGGGGCCGCCTTCGTGGCCTTCTCGGTACGCCGCTCCCCCGGCGCGTAGAGCGCCCCGTACGACCGCGGAGGCAACGCGAAGGCACCCCTACAACGGCGAAGGGCCGCCCCGGGATCTCTCCCGGGGCGGCCCTTCGGCCGTGCGGCGCGGGCGCTCGTCGTCAGGCGAGCGGACCCGTCACCGGCTCCACCGCGGCGAGCAGCCCGCCCGTACGGACGAACGCGTCGGCGGCGGCCAGGTCGGGGGCGAGGAAACGGTCCGGCCCGGGGCCCTGCACGCCCGCCTCGCGGGCGGCGGCGATCGCGGCCAGGCTGGCCGGGGCGGCCGTCAGGCCGTGGCGCAGCTCGATGGCGCGGGTGGCCGCGTACAGCTCGATGGCGATGATCCGCGTCAGGTTGTCGACGGCGGTACGCAGCTTGCGCGCGGCCGACCAGCCCATCGAGACGTGGTCCTCCTGCATGGCGGAGGAGGGGATCGAGTCGGCCGAGGCCGGCACCGCGAGCCGCTTCATCTCGCTGACCAGGGCGGCCTGCGTGTACTGGGCGATCATCAGACCGGAGTCGACGCCGGCGTCGTCCGCGAGGAACGGCGGCAGGCCGTGGCTGCGGTTCTTGTCGAGCAGCCGGTCGGTGCGCCGCTCGGCGATGGAGCCGAGGTCGGCCGCGGCGATGGCGAGGAAGTCCAGGACGTAGGCGACCGGGGCGCCGTGGAAGTTGCCGTTGGACTCCACCCGGCCGTCGGGCAGCACCACCGGGTTGTCCACGGCGGAGGCCAGCTCGCGCGAGGCGACCAGGGCGGCGTGCGCCATGGTGTCGCGGCCGGCGCCGGCGACCTGCGGGGCGCAGCGCACGGAGTACGCGTCCTGCACGCGCGGCGCGGACTCCTCCTGGAAGTGTCCGGTCAGGCCGGAGCCCTTCAGCACGGCGGCCATGTTGGCGGCGGAGGCGCCCTGGCCGGGGTGCGGGCGGATGGCGTGCAGCTCGGGCTGGAGGACCTTGTCGGTGCCGAGCAGCGCCTCCAGGGTGAGGGCGGCGGTGATGTCGGCGGACTTGTAGAGCCGGTCGAGGTCGGCGAGGGCCATGACCAGCATGCCGAGCATGCCGTCGGTGCCGTTGAGGAGGGCGAGGCCCTCCTTCTCGCGGAGTTCGACGGGCTCGATGCCGTGCTCGGCGAGCAGCTCGCCGGCGGGGCGGACGGTGCCGTCGGGGCCCTCGGCGTCGCCCTCGCCCATCAGCGCGAGTGCGCAGTGGGACAGCGGCGCCAGGTCGCCGGAGCAGCCCAGGGAGCCGTACTCGTGGACGACCGGGGTGATCCCGGCGTTGAGCACGTCGGCCATGGTCTGCGCCACGGAGGGGCGCACCCCGGTGTGGCCGGAGGCGACGGTCTTCAGGCGGAGGAACATCAGCGCGCGGACCACCTCGCGCTCGACGCGCGGGCCCATGCCGGCGGCGTGCGAGCGGACGATGTTGCGCTGGAGCTGGGCGCGCAGCTCGGGACTGATGTGCCGGGAGGCGAGGGCGCCGAACCCGGTGGACACCCCGTAGACGGGTTCGGGCTTGGCGGCCAGCGCGTCGACGATCTCGCGGGCGCGGGCGAGTGCGTCGAGCGCCTCGCCGGACAGCTCGACCCGTGCGTTGCCGCGGGCAACGGCGATGACGTCCTCGGCGGTGGTACCGGACGTCCCCACCACGACAGTGTGCATATCCATATTCAGCACCCTACGGATTGAATCGCTGTATGTCACTAGCTGGAACTGTCACGATCGGGCAGCCGCTGTACCCCTTACGGATCGACGCGTCGGGCATCCGGGCGCACGGTCACTGGCGGCCGCGGAAGCGCCGCCGCTCCCCCGGAGCCTCCTGGGCGGCGGCGTCCGCCAGCCGGACCACTGCCGTGTCCCGGCCCGCCACCACCGGACCGGCCGAACGGGCGGCCTTGGCCTTGTACTGGGCGGCGTCCGCGAGCCGGAAGAGCCGCCTGGAGGACTTCACCGGCCCGATCGGGTCCCCGGTGGAGGCCACCCCGCAGGCCACGCCCTCGCCCAGTTCCAGCTCGGCGGCGCGCGCGCACAGCTCCTCGCCGACCCGGACGACGTCGTCCGCCGACGGCCCGACCCCGACCAGGCAGAACTCGTCACCGCCCAGGCGCGCCACCAGCGCGCCCGGCAGTATGGCCCCGCACAGGCTCAGCACCGACCCGAACCGCTCCAGCAGCCGGTCGCCCATGGCGTGCCCGAGGGTGTCGTTGACCTTCTTCAGGCCGTTCAGGTCACAGACGACGAGGCTGACGACGACGCCGGTCCGCCGGTGCTCCTCCAGGGCCTCGTCCAGGCGCATGTCGACCGCCCGGCGGTTGGCGAGCCCGGTCAGCGGATCGGTGAAGGCGAGCCTGCGCGCCTCCTCCAGTCGCTCGTTCTGCGCGAGGCCGGCCGCGACCACGGCGGCGAGCACGGTGGCGAACTCCGCGTCGTCGCCGTCGAAGTCGGGCAGCCCCTCGTCCCGGGCGACGTACAGCTCGCCCCAGGCCCGGCCGCTGAGCACGACGGGCGCGACCACGCACGTACCGCGGCCGCGGCGGCGCAGGGCCTCGCCGCGCCGCCCCGGCCGGTCCCCGACGGCACTCTCGACCCAGGCGTGCGGGCCGCCGCCGCCCACCCACCGCTCGTGCAGGAATTCGGTGATCTCGGGGAAGTCGTGCACCGGGTAGGACTCGTCCTCGGGGAACTCCTCCTCGCCCGCCCGCCGCTCGCCCTCGTTGACGAGCACCCGCAGGCACCCCCGCTCCCGCTCCCACGCGGAGATCGCGGCGAACGAGCCGTCCATCGCCAGGCGCGCACCCCGCGCGGCCGCACGCACACTGTCGCGCGGCGTGCTCGCCGCGGCCATCGCCTGGGCGAGGCCCACCACGGCTCGCAGCCGCCCGTCAGCTCCCATCACCCCAGGTTAGGGAGTTTTGTAGGATTTTGAGATAAATGGCGCGAGTTTCGACGCACTCAAGCTCGCCGCAGGCCGACCCGAGGCGCCGCCCCGGCCGGCCGGGCCGGGCGCGAAGCCCGGCCCGGCCCGGCGCCTACTCCCCCGGCCAGTTCGGCGTGCGCTTCTCGTTGAAGGCCGCCACGCCCTCCGCACGGTCACCGGAGAAGGCGACCGTCCGCCAGGCGGCGTCCTCGATCTCCAGCCCGGCCGCCAGGTCCATCCCGTGCCCCAGCCGCAGCGCGCGCTTGGCGGCCCGCAGGCCCACCGGCGAGTTCGCGGCCATCCGCGACGCCAGGGCCAGCGCCTCGGCCCTGTCCTCGCCCGCCGGCACCACGGAGTCCACCAGCCCCAGGGAGAGCGCCTCGGCGGCCTCCACCCGGCGCGCGGTGAAGATGAGCTCGGCGGCCCGCGCCGCGCCCACCCGGCGCGGCAGCAGCTGCGTACCGCCGCCGCCGGGGATCACACCCACCGAGACCTCGGGCAGGCCGACCACCGCGGTCTCGTCGGCGACGATCACGTCGCAGGCCAGGGCCAGCTCGAAGCCGCCGCCCAGCGCGAACCCGTGCACGGCCGCGACCGTCGGCATCGGCAGCTCCAGCACGCCGCCGTAGGCGCCGCGCGTGGTGGGCCGCTGCCGCACCAGCTCGGCGTCCGACAGCGAGTTTCGCTCCTTGAGGTCGGCCCCGACGCAGAAGGCCCGCTCCGCGGCGGAGGAGAGCACGACCACCCGCACCGACCGGTCCGCGGCCAGCGCGGCGCAGGCCGCGCCGATGGCGCGGGCCATGTCGGTCGACACCGCGTTCATGGCCTTGGGGCGGTCCAGGACCAGCTCCGCGACCCCGCCCTCGTGGCGGCGCACCACCACGAACTCCGACTCGAACTCGGACGCCATAGAACCCTCCCGGTTAACGAACGTTACGTCGGGATAGTAGGCGGGCCGCCCCGCCGTCCGCGACGCCCGGCGGCTCCCGAGCCGGACCTCGGGGGGCCCACGACTCCGACCGCACCCCGGCCGCACCTTTCGACCCCGCCGGGGCCGGGTGCGTGCCGGGGCGATCCCCGCAGGGCGCCGAACGCACCGCTGCCGCGCTGTCCGGCCCCGGGAACCGTTCGGCGCCCGAGGAGACGCCCCGGCGGGCGCCCGGTCCCACCGGAGCCGGGGCCCGCGTCCCCGTCCCGGACCGGCCGGCCACGCGTACGGGCGTCCCGACCGCACCGCAATGTGCGGGCGGTGTCAGCGGCGCTTGCGGCGCGTCAGCGACCAGGGCTCGACGACGCCCAGGCCGCGCACCGGCCGCTGCCACATCGGCTGGAGGGCGAACCGGTAGGCCGCGCCCTCGTCGGGCTCCGCCTCCGCCTCCTTCTCCGACACCGGCGCCGCGCCGGTCCGGGACAGCTCCTCCGCCATCGCCCCGTCCACCAGCACGGCGTCCTTGGGGGCTATGGACGTCAGCCGGCTCGCGAGGTTCACCGTGGTCCCGAAGACGTCGCCCATCCGGGTCGTCACCGTGCCGAAGGCGATCCCGACCCGCAGCTCGGGCATCTGCGCGTCGGCCTCCATCGTCTCGATGAGCCGCAGCGCGATCTCCGCCGCCGTCGCCGCGTCGTCGGCGACGTACAGCACCTCGTCGCCGAGCGTCTTGATCAGCCGGCCGCCGTACGCGGCCACCAGGTCCGCCGCGGTCGTCTCGAAGGACTCGACCAGCTCGCCGAGCTCCTCCTCCTCCAGGCGGCGGGTCAGGCGGGTGAAGCCCACCAGGTCGGCGAAGCCCACCGCGAGCCGCCGGTCGACCATCTCCTCGTCGTCCGCGACCTGCACCACGCGTCCGGTGGCCGCCGCCAGCTGGCGCCGCCACACGTAGACGAGGAACTCCTCCAGCTCCGGCAGCAGCAGCTCGACCAGGGGGTACGTGACCTCCGTACGGGTCATCCCCGGCTCCGGCGGCTCCGTGAGCCCCTCCAGGAACGAGTCGATCTGCCACTCCGCCAGCCGCGCCGTGGTCTGCCCCGTGGACCGCGCCACCTGCACCGCCATCGGCTCCGACAGCAGCCCTGCCTCCACCAGACCGGCGAGCCGGCGCAGGGCCAGTACGTCGGCCTCCGTCAGCGCCCTGGCCTGGCCGATGTCGGCGAAGCCCATGGCCCGCCAGAAGCGGGAGGCCAGCTCCATCGACACCCCGGCGCTGCGGGCGGCCTGGAAGGGCGTGTAGCGGCGCTCGGCGCCGAGGATCAGCTGCTCCAGGCGGATCGCGAGGGGATCCGCCGTCGGCTGCACGGTGTGGTCGACCTCGTGGTGGGGAGTGTGCTGGTCGCGCCCGATCGGGGTGCCCGGACCGCTGGGCCCGGGGGCGGACGCGCCGGAGGCAGAGTCGTCGACGGTCAAGGGCCGCCTCCTGTCCATTCCGTGCGCACTGCCCTGCCGAACCGGTTGATCACCACGAGCAGCGGGATCGCCTAAACCATACGGCAGGTGTGCCGTAGCTCACTCCCCCTCCCCGGGGCGGATCCGGGCCGGGCCCGGGCTCCGCGCGGCGGCGCATGAGGCCGTACGCACCCGAAACGCGGCATTCCACGCATTCCGCCGTACGTCCGGCCTCGCCCGCGTCAGTGCACGGATCGCAGGTGGACGACGTCACCCGCCCCCACGGCCTCGTGGGTCCCTTCGGCCGTACGGATCACCAGGCGGCCATCGGTGTCGACGGCTTCGGCCGTTCCGGTGAGGGTGCGCCCGCCGGGGAGCTCCGCGCGCACATGCCGGCCGAGGGTGGCGCAGCCCGCCGCGTAGGTCTCCTGGAGGCCGCTGGCGGCCGGGTCGCCACCGGCGGCGCGCCAGTTCCCGTACCACTCCTCCAGGGAGCGCAGTACGGCCTTCAGCAGCGGCTCGCGGTCGGTGACGGTGGCCTTGGCCAGCAGCAGCGACCCGGCGGCGGGCACCGGGAGCTCCTCCTCGGTGAGGGTGACGTTGAGGCCGATCCCGACGACGATGCCGTCCGCGGTGCGCTCGGCGAGGATGCCGCCGGCCTTGCGCTCCTCGCCCTCGACGGTGACCAGCAGGTCGTTGGGCCACTTGAGCGCGGTGTCCACGCCGGCGGCCCGGGAGAGCCCGGTCGCGGTGGCCACGCCCGCCAGGAGGGTCAGCCACCCCCACTGCTCCTGCGGCACCGCGTCGCCCGGCTTGAACAGCACGGAGAAGAACAGCCCGGAGCGGGCCGGAGCGACCCAGCTCCGGTCGAGCCGGCCCCGGCCGGCGTTCTGCTCCTCGGCGACGAGCACGGCCCCCTCGGGCAGCCCGGCCGCCCGCGTGGCAAGGTCGGTATTGGTGGACCCGGTGGAGGCGACCACCTCCACGGAGGTCCACAGCCCGTCCCCGGTGACGAGGGCCCGCCGCAGCGCTGCGGCATTGAGCGGCGGCCGGTCCAGGCTCGACCAACGACCTGCGGAGGCTCCGGCTGATGCATCTGATGACATGGTCGGATTCCTTACGTCGCCGTGTGTGATCCTCTGACCCGGGCTTGTATTCGGATCTTGACTGACCCTAGCTTCCCCGCTGTGGGGAATTCTGCGGTAAAGCGGGCATTCAAGTTCCGTTTCTACCCCGACGACGCGCAGGCAACAGAGCTGTCCAAGACTTTCGGCTGCGTGCGGAAGGTCTACAACCTGGCCCTCGCGGCCCGTGCCGAAGCCCGGGACAGCCGGCAGCGCGTGGAATACGCACAGACATCGGCCATGTTGACCGCGTGGAAACGGTCCCCCGAACTGGCCTACCTGAACGAAGTGTCCTGCGTCCCCCTCCAGCAGGCACTGCGGCACCTGCAGCGGGCGTTCGTCGCGTTCCGGGACGGAAGGTCGCGCCATCCCCGGTTCAAGTCGAAGCGGAAGTCCAGGACGAGTGCCGAGTACACCCGGTCCGCCTTCCGTTTCCGGGACGGCCGGCTGACTCTCGCTAAAATGGCGCGCGCTCTGCCGATCGTGTGGTCGCGCCCACTGCCGCCCGGCGCGGTGCCGACGACCGTGACCGTGTCCCGGGACCCGGCCGGCCGCTGGTTCGTCTCCCTGCTCTTCGAGGACGATCCCGACCCGTTCCCCCGGTCCGCACAAGCAGTCGGGATCGATGCAGGGCTGACTGCACTGGTCACCCTGTCGACCGGGGAAAAGATCACCAATCCGAAGTTCGAGCGCAGGGACCGAGCACGCCTCGCTCGGGTTCAGCGGGCCCTGGCGCGCAAGGAGAAGGGCAGCAGGAACCGGGCGAAGGCGCGTACCCGAGTGGCGAGGGTCCATGCTCGGATCGCCGACCGCCGCCGGGACCACCTCCACAAGCTGACGACTCGACTCGTGCGCGAAAACCAAACGCTCGTGATCGAAGACCTCGCCGTCCGCAACATGCAGCAGAACCCGAGGCTCGCCCGCGCCATCTCCGATGCGGCCTGGCGCGAGCTGCGGAGCATGCTGGAGTACAAGACAGCCTGGTACGGGCGCGAGCTGATCACCATTGACCGGTGGCATCCCAGCTCGATGTGCGGCGCCCTCACCCGGGACGTGCCCCTGAACATCCGCGTGTGGACGTGCGCGGACTGCGGGACGGAGCACGACCGTGACGAGAACGCGGCAATCAACCTTCTGGCCGCCGGGCTGGCGGTGTCGGCCTGTGGAGCGGGCGTAGGACCCCGGCGGGCGTCAGCCACGCCGGGGCGGCGCGCGATGAAGCAGGAAAGCCCGTCCGTGAGGGCGGGAAGACTTCCCCTTAGGGAAGGCGACGAGGCCAAGCAACCCAATGTAGGTGTGTCAAACGCCGCACTGCCGAGCGCCATGCCCGCCGATACGCTACGCACCAGTAGCCAGCAGTAGTCAATCAATTGACCAGGCAGTTGACACCATGCAGGGAGCCGCGACCCCGATGTCACATCCGTCAGAGCCGATCGACATGCACACCACCGCGGGCAAGATCGCGGATCTGCAGCGCCGCATCGACGAAGCCACCCACGCCGGTTCCGCCCGCGCCGTGGAGAAGCAGCACGCCAAGGGCAAGCTGACGGCGCGTGAGCGGGTTGCCCTACTGCTGGACGAGGGTTCCTTCGTCGAGCTGGACGAGTTCGCCCGGCACCGTTCCACGAACTTCGGGCTGGAGAAGACCCGCCCCTACGGCGACGGCGTCGTCACCGGCTACGGCACGGTCGACGGCCGCCCCGTCGCCGTGTTCTCGCAGGACTTCACCGTCTTCGGCGGAGCCCTCGGCGAGACCTTCGGCCAGAAGATCATGAAGGTCATGGACTTCGCGCTGAAGACCGGCTGCCCGCTGGTCGGGATCAACGACTCCGGCGGCGCCCGCATCCAGGAGGGCGTCAGCGCGCTCGGGATGTACGGCGAGATCTTCCGCCGCAACGTCCACGCATCCGGCGTGATCCCGCAGATCAGCCTGGTCGTCGGGCCCTGCGCGGGCGGCGCCGTGTACTCGCCCGCGATCACCGACTTCACGGTGATGGTCGACCAGACCTCGCACATGTTCATCACCGGCCCGGACGTCATCAAGACGGTCACCGGCGAGGACGTCGGCTTCGAGGAGCTGGGCGGGGCCCGTACGCACAACAGCACGTCCGGCGTCGCCCACCACATGGCGGGCGACGAGAAGGACGCCATCGAGTACGTGAAGTCGCTCCTGTCGTACCTCCCGTCGAACAACCTCTCCGAGCCGCCCGCCTTCCCGGAGGAGGCCGACACCGAGGTCAGCGACACGGACCGCGAGCTCGACGTGCTGATCCCGGACAGCGCGAACCAGCCGTACGACATGCACACCGTGATCGAGCACGTGCTCGACGACGCGGAGTTCCTGGAGACGCAGTCGCTCTTCGCGCCGAACATCCTGACCGGGTTCGGCCGGGTCGAGGGCCACCCCGTCGGCATCGTCGCCAACCAGCCGATGCAGTTCGCCGGCTGCCTGGACATCGACGCCTCCGAGAAGGCGGCCCGCTTCGTGCGGACCTGCGACGCCTTCAACATCCCGGTGCTGACGTTCGTGGACGTACCGGGCTTCCTCCCGGGCACGGACCAGGAGTACAACGGAATCATCCGGCGCGGCGCCAAGCTGATCTACGCGTACGCCGAGGCAACCGTCCCCCTGATCACCGTCATCACCCGCAAGGCCTTCGGCGGCGCCTACGACGTCATGGGCTCCAAGCACCTCGGCGCCGACCTGAACCTGGCCTGGCCGACCGCGCAGATCGCCGTCATGGGCGCGCAGGGCGCGGTGAACATCCTGCACCGCCGGACCCTCGCCGAGGCCGCTCCCGAGGAGGTGGAGGCGACCCGGACCCGGCTCATCGCCGAGTACGAGGACGCGCTGCTCAACCCGTACACGGCTGCCGAGCGCGGCTACATCGACGCGGTGACCATGCCGTCCGAGACCCGCGCGCACGTGGTGAAGGGGCTGCGGCAGCTGCGTACCAAGCGGGAGTCCCTGCCGCCGAAGAAGCACGGCAACATCCCCCTCTAGTCCCTCCAGGAGGTCACCGTGGTGATCAAGGTCGTCAAGGGCAATCCGACCCCTGAGGAGCTGGCCGCCGCACTGGCGGTGGTCCAGGCGCGCGCGGCGCTGCTGGCTTCGGCGGCACCGTCGGGCGCCCCGCACGTCGCGGACGAGTGGTCGACGCCGGCCCGGGTGGCCCGGCGCAGGCTGCCGCAGCCGGGGCCGCGGGCCTGGGGCCGGACGTACTGGCCCGGATAGAGCCGGCATGTGGTGAACGCGGGGCGGCGCTTGAGTACCCGTACTCAGGCGCCGCACCGGTCCGCGGGGTCAGGATCGGAACATGCTCTGGTCCGACCCGAAGAACGAGCCGCCCAAGGACATGCGCGACGCGCAGGCGATGATCCGGCGGCTCACCGTGGTGCTCGCTCTCGCCATGCTCGTGGTGGTCTACGTCCTCGGCGTGAGCCACTTCTGAGCCGCCCGCACCCGCATCTACGATGGCGGGCATGACTGCCACACCCCGGCCCGCGAGCGTGCGCAAGCTCGTCCTCGCCTCCGCCTCCCCCGCCCGGCTGAACCTGCTGCGGCAGGCCGGTCTCGCCCCGCACGTGATCGTCAGCGGCTTCGACGAGGACACCCTCGACCACGACGAGCCGGCCGAGCTGGCGCTGGCGCTGGCCGAGGCGAAGGCGGCCGTCGTCGCGGCCCTGGACGAGGCCTCGGGCGCCCTGGTGATCGGCTGCGACTCGGTGCTGGAGCTGGACGGCGAGGCGCTCGGCAAGCCCGCGGACGCCGAGGAGGCCACCGCGCGCTGGAAGGCGATGCGCGGCCGGGCCGGCGTGCTGCGCACCGGGCACTGCGTGATCGACACGGCGACGGGGCGGCAGGTCTCGGCCACGGCGTCGACGACGGTCCGCTTCGGCGAACCGACGGACGCGGAGGTCGCGGCGTACGTGGCGAGCGGCGAGCCGCTGCACGTGGCGGGGGCGTTCACCCTGGACGGGCTGTCGGCGCCGTTCATCGACGGCATCGACGGGGATCACGGCAACGTGATCGGCCTCTCGATGCCGCTGCTGCGCTCCCTGCTGGGCGAACTGGACGTGTCCATCACGGACTTGTGGGCTTGAGCTCCCCGAACGGCGGCGGTGGCGGGGCGTCCTCGGCCGGGCCCTCCCCGTCCGTCTCCCGGGCGGTTGCGGGGTAGAGCGTCAGGATCAGTACGAGCAGGCAGAGGATCAGCATCAGCGCCGCGAAGGCCGCCCAGCCGACCAGGCCGACGGCGAGCATGCCGAGCACGGCGTGGGTGACGGCGGCGGCGACGAGCACGACCCGGGCGAACCGGCCCGGCGGGCGGTCGCGCAGCGCGGCGAGGGCGCAGAGCACGGCACACAGCAGGAGGAAGGCGCCCATGCCCGCCCCCATCGCGTAGGTGGCCTTGGACATCACGTCCGGGTCGCTGCCCGCGATGGACATCGACTGGTTGGCCGTGGTCCGGCCCAGCACGATGTGGACGAGCACCAGCACGGCGGCTTCCGCGACCAGCACGATCGCGGCCAGTCCGGCCACGAGTCTTCGCACCATGTGCACCCACCCCCCAAGCGCCATACGCCCGTTCGACGCCTGGAGGCTACTAACGGGTAGCCCGGCGGGCAAGACATGTACCCGCATCGCCCGTCCGGAGTACACGCCCGGCGCGCTGCGGCCCGCAGGGACCCCGGTCGGGCACCTCGCTGTGGGTACGGTGTTGTCCCGGTTCGCCCTGCGGAGCGACGGAGCTACCAATCAGTAAACAAGGGGACAACTCCTCGGCCGACCGCAAAGAAAATGTGGGCCGTTCGTAGGGACTCGACAAAGAATCACCCGGGGCCGCTGACCCGGGGGACAGAGACCTTGGATACATGACGGGGTTACTGTGCAGTCGGGGATCCCCCTGACCTGGGGCGCCACAAGGGTTCCCCGGCGGAGCGGGCCTCGCATCACACTCTGTGTGGGCAAGGTCACCACCGGGGAAGGGTCGAAAGGCCGTGTGGGCTGTCCCTAAACTCAGCTTGTTTCAAGGAGGGAGCCATCGTGCGCAAGGTGCTCATCGCCAACCGTGGCGAAATCGCTGTCCGCGTTGCTCGGGCCTGCCGGGACGCCGGGATCGCGAGCGTAGCCGTCTACGCCGATCCGGACCGGGACGCTCTGCACGTCCGCGCGGCCGACGAAGCTTTCGCGTTGGGCGGTGACACCCCGGCCGCCAGCTACCTGGACATCTCCAAGGTCCTCCAGGCCGCCGCCGACTCGGGTGCGGATGCCATCCACCCCGGATACGGCTTCCTGTCCGAGAACGCCGACTTCGCCCAGGCCGTGCTCGACGCCGGCCTGACCTGGATCGGCCCGCCGCCGCAGGCCATCCGTGACCTCGGCGACAAGGTGGCCGCCCGTCACATCGCCCAGCGCGCCGGCGCGCCGCTGGTCGCCGGTACGCCGGACCCGGTCTCCGGGGCCGAGGAGGTCGTCGCCTTCGCCAAGGAGCACGGCCTGCCGATCGCCATCAAGGCGGCCTTCGGCGGTGGCGGCCGCGGCCTGAAGGTCGCCCGCACCCTCGAAGAGGTTCCGGAGCTCTACGAATCCGCCGTCCGCGAGGCCGTCGCCGCCTTCGGCCGCGGCGAGTGCTTCGTCGAGCGCTACCTCGACAAGCCGCGCCACGTCGAGACGCAGTGCCTGGCCGACTCGCACGGCAACGTCGTCGTCGTCTCGACCCGTGACTGCTCCCTCCAGCGCCGCCACCAGAAGCTGGTGGAGGAGGCCCCCGCACCGTTCCTGACGGAGGCCCAGAACGCGGAGCTGTACGCCGCTTCCAAGGCCATCCTGAAGGAGGCCGGCTACGTCGGCGCCGGCACCGTGGAGTTCCTGGTCTCCGCCGACGGCCTGATCTCCTTCCTGGAGGTCAACACCCGCCTTCAGGTCGAGCACCCGGTCACCGAAGAGGTCTCCGGCATCGACCTGGTCCGTGAGATGTTCCGCATCGCCGACGGCGAGGAGCTCGGCTACGGCGACCCGGTCCTGCGCGGTCACTCCATCGAGTTCCGCATCAACGGCGAGGACCCGGGCCGCGGCTTCCTCCCGGCGCCCGGCACGGTGACGAAGTTCGTCGCGCCGACCGGCCCGGGCGTGCGCCTCGACGCGGGCGTCGAGTCCGGTTCCGTCATCGGCCCGGCCTGGGACTCCCTGCTGGCCAAGCTGATCGTCACCGGCGCCACCCGCGAGCAGGCACTGCAGCGCGCCGCCCGCGCGCTCGCCGAGTTCGAGGTCGAAGGCATGGCCACCGCCATCCCCTTCCACCGTGCGGTCGTCGCCGACCCGGCGTTCGCGCCCACCGACGGCAGCCCCTTCACGGTCTACACGCGCTGGATCGAGACGGAGTTCGTCAACGAGATCCCCGCGTTCACGGCTCCGGCCGCGGAGGAGACCGAGGACGAGCCGGGCCGCGAGACGGTCGTCGTCGAGGTCGGCGGCAAGCGCCTGGAGGTCTCGCTCCCCTCGTCCCTGGGCATGACCCTGGCCCGTACGGCCGCCGCGGGCGGCGCGAAGCCGAAGCGCCGCGCGGCCAAGAAGTCCGGCCCGGCCGCCTCCGGCGACACCCTCGCCTCCCCGATGCAGGGCACGATCGTCAAGGTCGCGGTCGAAGAGGGCCAGCAGGTCACCGAGGGTGAGCTGATCGTCGTACTGGAAGCGATGAAGATGGAGCAGCCGCTCAACGCGCACCGCTCCGGCACCGTCGTGGGCCTCACCGCCGAGGTCGGCGCCTCGGTCACCTCGGGCGCCACCATCTGCGAGATCAAGGACTGATCCCGCCCCCGCGGAACGCCCGGCCCCCAGGACCCGAACGGGTCCTGGGGGCCGGTGTCATGTCAGCTGCGGTCAGCCGCCGGGCACGCCGCAACGGCTCCACCGGATCCCGTTCCGGTGGAGCCGTTCGGCCATGCCACGACCGGGGCGGAGCATCGGCAGGGCGGGGACTACCGGCGCCGCATGTCCGCCACGCGGGCCCGGTCGCGGTCGGCCGGGTCCGACAGGGGGGATGCGCTGCGGAGTTGGGCCGTCGGGCCGCCGCGACGCTGGACCGGGAGGGGGGAGTCGCGGCGGGGGCGGCGGCCGCCCAGCCCGTCCAGGCCGCCGGAGGCCGCGGCCTGGCCGCCCGCCACCGTGATCTGGACGCCCTGGTCCGCCAGGGCCTGGAGCTCGGTGGCGGCGCGGTCGTCGTGCGGCGGGGGCTCGTCCGTGACCAGGCGGGTCATCACGTCCGTCGGCACCGTCTGGAACATCGTGTCCGTGCCGAGCTTGGTGTGGTCCGCGAGGACCACCACCTCCGCGGCCGCCTGCACCAGCGCCCGGTCCACGCTCGCGCTGAGCATGTTGGACGTGGACAGGCCGCGCTCCGCCGTCAGACCGCTGCCCGACAGGAAGGCCCGGGAGACCCGCAGGCCCTGGAGGGACTGCTCGGCCCCGCTGCCCACGAGGGCGTAGTTGGACCCCCGCAGGGTGCCGCCCGTCATGACGACTTCGACCCGGTTGGCGTGGGCGAGCGCCTGGGCGACCAGGAGGGAGTTGGTCACGACGGTCAGGCCGGGCACCCGGGCGAGCCGGCGGGCCAGCTCCTGGGTCGTGGTGCCCGCGCCGACGACGACGGCCTCGCCCTCTTCGACGAGGCCGGCCGCGACATCGGCGATGGCGGTCTTCTCCGCCGTCGCGAGATGGGACTTTTGCGGAAAGCCGGACTCCCGCGTGAAACCGCCCGGCAAGACCGCACCGCCGTGTCGGCGGTCGAGGAGTCCTTCGGCCTCCAGCGCCCGCACGTCCCGCCGTACGGTCACTTCGGAGGTCTGGACGACACGGGCGAGCTCCCGGAGCGAAACCGCTCCGTTGGCCCGCACCATTTCGAGGATCAATTGGCGACGTTCTGCAGCGAACACGAAACTGACAGTAACCCCAACGACCGTCTGGTTTCAGCTCTTTGCGCCGGAATACCGAAGTTGTCCATATGGCAGGGCGACTAGTGGTATACGCGGCCCGAGGTCCGGGTGAACACCCGGCCACGCGGCCGCGCACCGCCCCAACGCCCTTGGGGCGTGGGGCGGTTGGGGAGGGTTACGCCTCCCCGCCGGCCTTGCGGGTGTGCAGCTGGCGGGCCACTTCGGCGATCGACCCGGACAGCGAGGGGTACACGGTGAACGCGTTTGCGATCTGCTCGACCGTCAGATTGTTGTCGACGGCGATCGAGATCGGGTGGATGAGCTCGCTCGCACGCGGGGAGACGACCACGCCGCCGACCACGATGCCGGTGCCCGGGCGGCAGAACATCTTCACGAAGCCGTCCCTGATGCCCTGCATCTTGGCGCGCGGGTTGCGCAGCAGCGGCAGCTTCACCACACGGGCGTCGATCTTGCCGGCGTCCACGTCCGCCTGGGTGTAACCGACGGTGGCGATCTCGGGGTCGGTGAAGACGTTGGAGGACACCGTCTTCAGGTTCAGCGGGGCCACCGCGTCGCCGAGGAAGTGGTACATCGCGATGCGCCCCTGCATGGCGGCGACGGAGGCGAGCGCGAAGACGCCCGTGACGTCACCGGCGGCATAGACGCCCGGCGCCGAGGTGCGCGAGACCTTGTCGGTCCAGATGTGCCCGGAGTCCTTGAGGCGGACGCCGGACTCCTCCAGGTTCATGTTCCGCGTGTTCGGGATCGCGCCGACCGCCATCAGGCAGTGGGTGCCGGTCAGCACCCGGCCGTCGGAGAGGGTGACCTCGACCCGGTCGCCGACCCGCTTGGCGGATTCGGCGCGCGAGCGCCCGACGACGTTCATGCCGCGGCGCCGGAAGACGTCCTCCAGGACGGCGGCCGCGTCGGGGTCCTCACCCGGCAGCACGCGGTCGCGGGAGGACACCAGGGTGACCCGGGAGCCGAGCGCCTGGTACGCGCCGGCGAACTCGGCACCGGTCACACCGGAACCGACCACGATGAGCTCCTCGGGGAGCTCGTCCAGGTCGTAGACCTGCGTCCAGTTCAGGATGCGCTCGCCGTCGGGCTGGGCGTCGGGGATCTCGCGCGGGGTGCCGCCGGTGGCGATGAGGACGGCGTCCGCCGTCAGGATCGTCTCGGTGCCGTCCGCGGCGGTGACGATGACGTCCCGGGTGCCGTCGATGCCCTGCGGGCCGCCGAGCTTGCCGCGGCCGCGCATGACCTTGGCGCCGGCCCGGGTGACGGAGGCGGTGATGTCGTGCGACTGGGCGAGCGCGAGGCGCTTGACACGCCGGTTCACCTTGCCGAGGTCCACGCCCACGACACGCGCGGCCTGCTCGATGTGCGGGGTGTCGTCCGCGACGATGATCCCCAGCTCCTCGTAGGAGGAGTCGAAGGTGGTCATCACCTCTGCGGTCGCGATCAGAGTCTTGGAAGGTACGCAGTCGGTCAGGACCGAGGCCCCGCCCAGACCGTCGCAGTCCACGACGGTCACCTCCGCGCCGAGCTGGGCGCCGACCAGCGCCGCCTCATACCCGCCGGGTCCGCCGCCGATGATCACGATCCGGGTCACGAAAAGTCCGCCTCACGTCTACCCGGCCGGCTGCCGCCCCGGCCGGTGTTCCGGGGGTTCTCCCCGGGGGATGCATTCCGTGCTCCATTGTCCCGCACGCTTCAAGGTGCTTCGCGCCCGGTCCCGCCCCGGGACTCCGTCCGGGGTACGCCCGGCCGGGCACACCTCCACGGCCACCCCTCCCGTACCCTCGACCTCATGTCGCTCTACGCCGCGTACGCCGGCAACCTCGACCCGCGGCTGATGACGCGCCGCGCTCCGCATTCGCCGCTGCGCGGCACGGGCTGGATCAACGACTGGCGGCTGACCTTCGGCGGCGAGCAGATGGGCTGGGAGGGTTCCCTCGCCACGATCGTCGAGGCCCCCCGCCACCAGGTCTTCGTCGCCCTGTACGACATCGCCCCGCTGGACGAGGACTCGATGGACCGCTGGGAGGGCGTCGGGCTCGACATCTACCGGCGCATGCGGATCCGGGTGCACACGCTGGACGGCGAGGAAGCCGCCTGGTGCTACGTGCTCAACGGCTACGAGGGCGGCCTGCCCTCGGCGCGCTACCTGGGCGAGATCGCGGACGCGGCGGAGTCCGCGGGCGCCCCGCACGACTACGTGATGGAGCTGCGCAAGCGCCCCTGCTGATTCCCCCACGGCCCCGCCCGGGCGCCGTTCCGGGCGGTCACCACCGGTCACGCCGGGTCACGGCGGACATTTGGTCGGAAACGACAAGACAACGATCCGAGCATGGTGAGCTGTGCCATCTACGCGCGTAGGCAATGAGCGGCTACGCTCGTCTGCGTGAACGCATCTGTTACCGATCCCACCGCCGCCGCCGACGCCGCAGCCGCCCGCCTGCGGGAGCTCACCGGCGCCGAGACCCACGATGTCGCCCTCGTCATGGGCTCCGGCTGGGCCCCCGCCGCCGAGGCCCTGGGCGCCCCCGAGGCCGAGTTCCTCGTCACCGAGCTGCCCGGGTTCCCCCCGGCCGCCGTCGAAGGACACGGCGGCAAGGTCCGCTCGTACAAGATCGGCGACAAGCGTGCGCTGGTCTTCCTCGGCCGCACCCACTACTACGAGGGCCGCGGCGTCGCCGCCGTTGCCCACGGTGTCCGCACCGCCGTCGCCGCGGGCTGCAAGACCGTCGTGCTGACCAACGGCTGCGGCGGCCTGCGCGAGGGCATGCAGCCCGGCCAGCCGGTCCTGATCAGCGACCACATCAACATGACGGCCACCTCGCCGATCATCGGCGCGAACTTCGTGGACCTGACGAACCTGTACTCGCCCGGGCTGCGCGCGCTGTGCAAGGAGATCGACCCCTCCCTGGAGGAGGGCGTCTACGTCCAGTTCCCCGGCCCGCACTACGAGACCCCGGCCGAGATCAACATGATCCGCGTGATGGGCGCCGACCTCGTCGGCATGTCCACCGTGCTGGAGGCCATCGCCGCCCGTGAGGCCGGCGCGGAGGTGCTCGGCATCTCCCTGGTCACGAACCTGGCGGCGGGCATCTCCGGCGAGCCGCTGAACCACGAAGAGGTCCTCCAGGCCGGCCGCGACTCGGCCGCGCGCATGGGCAAGCTGCTGACCCAGGTCCTCGCCCGCATCTGAGGCTCCGGGACCGTACGAGAGGTAAGGCGGAAGTAGTGCAGGAACAGGACGACCTGATCACCCGGGCCCGGGCCTGGCTGGCGGAGGACCCCGACCCGGAGACGGCGGCCGAGCTGGCCGCCCTCGTCGAGGCGGGCGACACGGCGGAGCTCGCCGACCGGTTCTCCGGCACCCTCCAGTTCGGCACCGCCGGACTGCGCGGTGAGATCGGCGCGGGACCGATGCGGATGAACCGCAGCGTGGTCATCCGGGCCGCGGCGGGCCTCGCGGCCTACCTGAAGGCCCAGGGCCACGCCGGCGGCCTGGTCGTCGTCGGCTACGACGCCCGCTACAAGTCGGCGGACTTCGCCCGCGACACCGCGGCCGTCATGACCGGCGCCGGGCTGCGCGCGGCCGTCCTGCCCCGCCCGCTGCCCACGCCCGTCCTCGCGTACGCCATAAGGCACCTGGGCGCCGTGGCCGGTGTCGAGGTGACCGCGAGCCACAACCCGCCCCGGGACAACGGCTACAAGGTCTACCTCGGCGACGGCTCGCAGATCGTGTCCCCGGCGGACACGGAGATCGCGGCGGAGATCGCCCGCGTCGGCACGCTCGCCTCGGTCCCCCGTCCGGAGTCCGGCTGGGAGGACCTCGGCGACGAGGTCCTGGAGGCCTACCTCGCCCGTACGGACGCCGTCCTGACCCCCGGCTCCCCCCGGGGCGTGCGGACGGTCTACACGGCGATGCACGGCGTCGGCAAGGACGTCGTCATGGCGGCCTTCGCCCGCCACGGTTTCCCGGAGCCGGTCCTGGTCGCCGAGCAGGCCGAACCGGACCCGGCCTTCCCGACGGTCGCGTTCCCCAACCCGGAGGAGCCGGGCGCGATGGACCTGGCCTTCGCCCGGGCCGCCGAGGTCCAGCCGGACATCGTGATCGCGAACGACCCCGACGCGGACCGTTGCGCGGTGGCCGTCCCCACCGCGGAGGGCTGGCGGATGCTGCGCGGCGACGAGGTCGGCGCGCTGCTCGCGGAGCACCTGGTCCACAAGGGCGCGACCGGCGTCTTCGCGGAGTCCATCGTCTCCTCCAGCCTGCTGGGCCGGATCGCGGAGGCCGCGGGCGTCGGCTACGAGGAGACCCTCACGGGCTTCAAGTGGATCGCCCGCGTCGAGGGCCTGCGCTACGGCTACGAGGAGGCGCTCGGCTACTGCGTGGACCCCGAGGGCGTCCGCGACAAGGACGGCGTGACCGCTGCCCTGCTGGTGGCCGAACTGGCCTCGGAGCTGAAGGAGCAGGGCCGCACCCTGACCGACCTGCTGGACGACCTGGCGATGGCCCACGGCCTGCACGCCACCGACCAGCTCTCGCTCCGCGTGTCGGACCTGTCGGTCATCGCGAACGCCATGGCGCGGCTGCGTGCGGAGCCGCCGGTCTCGCTGGCGGGCCTGCGGGTCGTCTCGGCGGAGGACCTGACGAAGGGCACGGAGTCGCTGCCGCCCACGGACGGCCTGCGGTACTACCTCGACGGCGCGTACAAGGCCCGGGTGATCTGCCGCCCGTCGGGCACCGAGCCCAAGCTGAAGTGCTACCTGGAGGTCGTCGTGCCGGTGGCCGAGGCCTCCGACCTGGCGTCGGCGCGCGTGACCGGCCAGGAAGTCCTGGACGCGATCAAGAAGGACCTCGCAGCGGCGATGGGCGTCTGATTCCTTCGGCGCCGCTTGCGGGGCTCCGGCCCCGCATCCGGCCAGGTTCCCGTCCCGTCCGGCGGGGGCCTGGCCACCCGCTTCCCCCCGGCCCCCCGGCCCTCGGCTCGGGGGGCCGTCGGCGTGTCCGGGGCCGCTTCAGCGGGGCCTTCTCCCCGCTGAAAGACAGCCCCGCCGGCGTTCGAGGCGCGGGGGTCCGGGGGCGGAGCCCCCGCAACGGCGGCGCCCCGGACCCGGATCCCGGCGCCGCCACGGGCAGGACCGGCTCGGGGCCTCAGCCTGTCGGGGACGCGGTCGCGGTCGCCGTCGCGGTCGCCGTCGGGCGGACGATTTCGCCGAGTGTCGGGACGGACTCCGGCCGGGAGCGGACCGCGTCCGTGCACTCCCACGCCCGCGGCGGATCGGCGTCCGGTCCGCCCAGGACCACCGGTCCCGGCCCGGCCGACACCGTCTCGCTGCCGGCCAGCGTGCACACGATCTGCGACAGCGCCACCGGCGGCAGATCCTCCGGCTTGCGGCTGAGCCGCACCGTGCCCGCCGGGTCGCCCGGCTTCGGCGCGCCCGCCGTCAGCCCGGCCGGGACCCCGGTCGTGAAACCGGCGTCGCGCTCCTCCGCGCTCGGCGTCCGCTCCAGCGCCTCCAGCAGTGCCTGCGCGGCCTGCACGACAGGGTCCCGTACGGTGCCCTTCTCGGGCCGCTCGGGCTTCTCGGGCATCGGAACGATCCGCTCCACGCCCACCAGCTGCGATCCGCAGACCAGCTCCACCGTGGCCGGGAAGCCCGGCACGCCGCTCTGACCGCCCGGCTGCGCCGGGGTGTCGCACGAGACGCGCGAGGGCGCCGGGCCCACGTCCACGGGCACGGTCGTCGCCCGGATCCCGCAGCCCGCCGTGGCGAGGAGCGCGATCCCGACGAGCGGGACCAGTACGGCCGGCAGCGCCGGCAGGGCCCTACGCATCCACGTCACCAGTGATCGCCTTTCCCACGTCCACCGGCAGCCGCAGGGTGAACAGCGCCCCCGCGCCCGGCACGTTGGCCGCGGTGATGTCGCCGCCGTGGATGTGTGCGTTCTCCACGGCGATCGACAGTCCCAGCCCGCTCCCGTCCGACTTCGGCCGCGAGGCGCTCGCCTTGTAGAAGCGGTCGAAGACGTGCGGCAGGACCTCCTCGGGGATGCCCGGCCCGTTGTCCTGGACCGCGATCACCAGCCAGTCGTCCTCCACGGTCACCGACACCCGCACCGGCGAGCCGCCGTGCTTGAGCGCGTTGCCGATCAGGTTGGCCAGGATGACGTCGAGGCGGCGCGGGTCGAGCCGCGCCATGATGTCCCGCGCGGCGTCGAGTTCGACGGCGTCGAGCCAGGCCCGGGCGTCGATGCAGGCCGTGACCTGGTCGGCGACGTTGACGTCGTCCAGGACCAGCTTGGCCGTACCGGCGTCGAAGCGGGTGACCTCCATCAGGTTCTCGACCAGGATGTTGAGCCGACGGGTCTCGCTGACGACCAGGCCGACCGCCGGTGCGATCATCGGATCGAGGTCCTCGACCTCCTCCTCCAGCACCTCGGCGACCGCCGTCAGCGCCGTCAGCGGGGTGCGCAGCTCGTGCGACATGTCCGCGACGAAGCGCCGGCTGGCCTCCTCCCGCGCGCTCATGTCGGCGACTTTCTTCTCCAGCGCCTCGGCCGTCTTGTTGAAGGTGTGCGACAGGTCGGCGAGTTCGTCGGTGCCGGACACCTCGAGCCGGTGGTCGAGTTCGCCCTCGCCGAGCCGTCGTGCCGCGTCGCCGAGCCGCTGCACGGGCTTGAGCACGGTGCGGGCGGCGGCCTGCGCGAGCAGCGCGGAGCCGAGCAGCGCGAGGATCGTCGCGATGGTCAGGGACCAGCCGAGCGCGTTGAGGTCGTCCCGTTCCTGGGCGAGCGACTTGTACATGTAGCCGGTGGGTCCGCCGCCCACGATCCGGGTGCCGCCGACGAGGTACGGATTGCCGCGCGGCTTCGTCCGCTGCCAGTACACGTGGTACTCGGCGTCGTTGGCCGCGGTCGTCTTCTGCCGGTCGTTCACCGCGTTCTGCAGCGACTTCGGCACGTCGGCGAGCCGGAAGTTGTCGGGCCCGGCCGCCCCGTACATCTGCCGGTTGTCCTTGCCCTCCTGCACGAGCAGCACGCTGTAGCCGGGGCTGCTGCCCGCCATCAGCTCGGCGGTGCGCTGCAGTTCCTCGGGCGTCGGGTCGGCGGGCAGGGCCGCGGCGCGGTTCTGCATCTCCTGCCGGAAGTCACCGAGGGCGGCCTCCTGGACACGGGTCAGCACGGCTTCGCGGTTGAGCCAGTAGGCGATCCCGGACGCGGACACGGCGGCCGTCAGGGCGACCAGGGCGAAGACGACGAGGAGCCGCAGCCGCAGGCTGGTCCAGCGCCGGCCGGCGAGCAACGAGCGGATCACTGCGGGGAGTCCAGGCGGTAGCCGACGCCCCGGACGGTACGGATCAGGGTGGGCGAGGAGGGCACGTCCTCGACCTTGGCGCGCAGCCGCTGGACGCAGGCGTCGACGAGCCGCGAGTCGCCGAGGTAGTCGTGCTCCCAGACCAGCCGCAGCAGTTGCTGGCGGGACAGGGCCTGCCCGGGCCGGCGGCTCAGTTCGAGGAGCAGCCGCAGCTCGGTCGGGGTGAGCTGGAGGTCCTCGCCGTTCTTGGTCACCGTCATGGCTGCCCGGTCGATGACGAGGGAGCCGAAGCTCGCCGAGTCGCTCGACTCGCGTTCGCCGCGGCGCAGTACGGCCCGGATGCGGGCGTCGAGGACCCGCCCCTGGACCGGCTTGACGACGTAGTCGTCGGCGCCGGACTCCAGGCCGACGACCACGTCGATGTCATCGCTGCGCGCGGTGAGCAGGATGATCGGCAGTTGGTCGGTGCGGCGGATGCGCCGGCACACCTCGAAACCGTCGATCCCGGGCAGCATCACGTCCAGCACGATCAGATCCGGCCGCTGCTCGCGCAGCAGTTTCAGGCCGTCCTCGCCCGTCGCCGCGGTGGCCACACGGTGGCCCTGGCGTGACAGGGAGAGTTCGAGGGCCGTGCGGATGGCGTCGTCGTCCTCGATCAGCAACAGGAAAGGCACGGGCTCATTCTGTCTCATGGGCCGTCGGGAGTTCGACCGTCAGGGGGGCCGGATCCTGCGGGAGTCCGCCGGGGTCCTCCCGGCGGTCGCTGTGACAGTGCTGTGACAGTCGACGGACACCCCGGTTAAGTCGGCCCGGCAGTCTTCTTGTCAACGCACAGCTCAACGCACAGCGATCCGAAGCAAAGACACTCCACGACGGGGGGCGCGAGATGAACACGCTGCACAGCACCAGCACCAGCGCGGTTGTCACGCGGCTGCACGATGTGAACCGCCGGACGGCTGTCCGTACGGTGGCGGTCGCCCGGCCCCGGCCGGCCCACGTCGTAGCCATTGACGCAAACCAGTACCAGGCGGTTCCCGCCCAGCAGCCGGCCCCGTCCTCGACCTCCGAGGCGGAGTTCACGGCGTACGTCCAGGAGCGGCGCGCCGCCCTGTACGCGACGGCCTTCCACCTCACCGGTGACCGTTACGAGGCCGAGGACCTGCTGCAGAGCGCGCTGTTCTCCACGTACCGCGCCTGGGACCGGATCAGCGACAAGGCTGCGGTCGGCGGCTACCTGCGCCGCACGATGACGAACCTGCACATCAGCGCGTGGCGTCGGCGGAAGCTGAACGAGTACCCGACGGAGGAGCTGCCGGAGACGGCCTCCGACACGGACGCGATGCGCGGTACGGAGCTGCGCGCGGTGCTGTGGCAGGCGCTGACGCGGATCCCGGAGCCGCAGCGCACGATGCTGGTGCTGCGCTACTACGAGGGCCGCACGGACCCGGAGATCGCCGAGATCCTGGGGATCAGCGTCGGCACGGTGAAGTCGAGCATCTGGCGCTCGCTGCGGCGCCTGCGCGAGGACGAGTCGCTGAGCTTCGGCCGCGACGAGGCGGAGTCCTTCGAGGAGCTGGTCGCGTAACGCGGCCCACGAAGACCATCGGGCCGGGGGCCCGTCCTACGGGGGTGGGACGGGGGCCGTTGGGGGGGAAGGAAAAGGCGGGATCGAGCGGCCGGGGGTCCGCTCGGTCCCGCCTTTTCGCATGCGCGGCGTCGGCGGTCGACGGGGTTGCCGGGTGCGGCTCAGGCCGGGGTCGTCGTGCGGTGGCGGCCCGCAGCGGCGGCGGCCAGGCGGCCGAGGGCTTCGTCGCGGGCGCAGGCGTGCGCGCCGAGGGCGACGTGGCGGGCCACGATGCCCCGCTCCGCACGCATCAGGCGCAGGCCCCGGCGGAGCAGGAACGGCACGGACTTGCGGCCCTCGCGCAGGTCGCGGGCGAGCCGGCGGCGGAAGGTCGTCGAGGGGCGGCCGCGCAGGCAGATGGCGTCGGCGAGGAGGCCGAGTTCCCGGCAGCGGGCGGCGACGTCCGCGGCGAAGATGCCCTCCGCGATGAACAGCGGGGTGCGGGCGATGTCGAGGGTGTCCCAGCCGGTGCGGGAGCTGGTGGAGATGTCGTACACCGGCACGTCCGTACGTCCCGAGGCGCACAGCTCGGCGATCGCGGCGACGGCGGTGTCGGCGTCCCAGGAGAGCGGGGAGTCCCAGTCGATGTCGGAGCTGCCGTCCACGAGCGGGAGGGTGGGGTCGTCGGCTTCCTTGTAGAAGTCGTCGAGGCGCAGCACGGGCAGCCCTGAGCGGGCGGCCAGCGAGGATTTTCCGGAGCCGGACGGACCGGTCAGGAGGACGACTCGGGTCGGCGAGGGGGAGGAAGAGCTCACGGGACACCAGTCTGAACCATTCCCCCGGGTAGGGGATCCTCCCGGTGACCGGTTGGTGTCCAGGAACACACCTCGACTACGCTGCGTGCGCACGCGACTACGACCACAGGCGGGATCCTCATGGCACGTCACGCAGCCCCTTCGGCACCGAACCGGCTCCGCAGCGCGGGTCTGACCCTCTCGATGGCCGGCGCCGCGCTGGCGATGGCGGCGGGGGGTGCGCAGGCCGGTGAACTGGACGTTCCGGCGGCCCTGGCGGGGGTCACGGACCCGATCGCGAACCTCAAGGTGAACCCGCTGGCCCACACCGGCGTGGATCCGCTGGACAACGGGGTCGCCACGAAGGTGGCGGACTTCCCGGCGGTGGGCACGACGGCGGTCACGGGGATCCTCACCCAGGGCCCGTCGGTCGGCGAACTCCCCACGGCGGCGGTCTCGTCCCTCCTGGGCCCCCTGGCCCCCCGCTGACCCCTCCGCCCCGCCGGCCTCCCTGCCCCCTGCCTCCCGGCGAGTGAGCCGAAGGCGGCGCGTCGGCGAAGGCGGGCGAGCGCCCGGAGGAACCGTGAGGAACGAGCGGTTTCGAGGACGTACGCCCGCCTGGAGCCGGCAAAAGCGCCGCCGGAGGCGAACCGAGCCCCCAAAACAAGCAGCCCCGGCAGCGCGGGGGACGCTGCCGGGGCCGGTCTTGTGGGGGCAGGGCTCAGTAGGACGAACCGCCCGCGCCCAGCGACCCGGTGGGGTGCCAGACGGTCTTGGTTTCCAGGAACGCCGTCATGCGCGTCGTGCCCGGGTCCGCGTTCCAGTCGTCCACAGGCTGTGGACGCAGGACGCGCTTGAGGTTGTCGGCGGCCGCGATCTCCAGCTCCTTGGCGAGTGCCGCATCGGCCCCGGCCAGGTCGATCGCGTTGACGTCCTGGTGGGACGCCAGGTGCGGGCCCATCTCGCCGGCCTTGCCGGACAGGATGTTGACGACGCCGCCGGGCAGGTCGGAGGTGGCGAGCACCTCGCCCAGGGAAAGGGCGGGGAGCGGCGCCTTCTCCGAGGCGATGACGACGACCGTGTTGCCGGTGGCGATCACCGGGGCGATCACGGAGACCAGGCCCAGGAAGGACGAGTCCTGCGGGGCGATCACGGTGACGACGCCGGTGGGCTCGGGGGTGGAGAGGTTGAAGAACGGGCCGGCGACGGGGTTGGCCCCGCCCACGATCTGGCCGATCTTGTCGGTCCAGCCCGCGTACCAGACCCAGCGGTCGATGGCCGCGTCGACGACGACGGCCGCCTTCGACTTGGACAGGCCTTCGGCCTCGCCGACCTCGCGGACGAACTGCTCGCGGCGGCCCTCGAGCATCTCGGCGATGCGGTAGAGGATCTGCCCGCGGTTGTAGGCGGTCGCGCCCGCCCAGCCGCCGAAGGCCTTGCGTGCGGCGACGACCGCGTCACGCGCGTCCTTGCGGGACGACAGCGGGGCGTTGGCCAGCCACTTGCCCTTGGAGTCCGTCACCTCGTACACCCGGCCGCTCTCGGAGCGGGGGAACTTGCCCCCGACGTACAGCTTGTAGGTCTTGAAGACGTTCAAGCGGGTCACAGAAGACTCAACGGTTCCCATTTAGCGCTCACCCTTCGGGTGCGACGGGGCGAGGTAGCCCTCCAGGCCGTGGCGACCGCCCTCGCGGCCGAAGCCCGACTCCTTGTAGCCGCCGAAGGGCGAGGTCGGGTCGAACTTGTTGAACGTGTTGGCCCACACCACTCCGGCGCGGAGCTGGTTCGCGACCGCGAGGATGCGCGAGCCCTTCTCCGTCCAGATGCCGGCGGACAGGCCGTACTGGCTGTTGTTGGCCTTGGCGACGGCCTCGTCGGGCGTGCGGAAGGTCAGCACGGACAGCACCGGGCCGAAGATCTCGTCGCGGGCGACGGTGTGCGCCTGGGTCACGTTGCTGAAGAGCGTCGGGGCGAACCAGTAGCCGGCGGAGGGCAGCTCGCAGGCCGGGGACCAGCGCTCGGCGCCCTCGGCCTCGCCGGTGTCCGCGAGCGCGGTGATCCGGGCGAGCTGCTCGGCGGAGTTGATCGCGCCGATGTCGGTGTTCTTGTCGAGCGGGTCGCCGAGGCGCAGGGTGGACAGGCGGCGCTTGAGGGAGTCCAGCAGCTCGTCGTGGATCGACTCCTGGACGAGGAGGCGGGAGCCCGCGCAGCAGACCTGGCCCTGGTTGAAGAAGATGCCGTTGACGATGCCTTCGACGGCCTGGTCGATGGGGGCGTCGTCGAAGACGATGTTGGCGCCCTTGCCGCCCAGTTCCAGGGTGACCTTCTTGTCGGTGCCGGCGATCGAGCGGGCGATGGCCTTGCCGACGGCGGTCGAGCCGGTGAAGGCGACCTTGTTGACGTCGGGGTGCTCGACGAGGGCCGCGCCCGCGTCGCCGTATCCGGTGAGGATGTTGACGACGCCCTTGGGCAGGCCCGCCTGGCGGCAGATGTCGGCGAAGAAGAGCGCGGAGAGCGGGGTGGTCTCGGCGGGCTTGAGGACGACCGTGTTGCCGGTGGCGAGCGCCGGGGCGATCTTCCACGCGAGCATCAGCAGCGGGAAGTTCCACGGGATGACCTGGCCGGCGACGCCGAGCGGGCGCGGGTTCGGTCCGTAGCCGGCGTGGTCGAGCTTGTCGGCCCAGCCGGCGTAGTAGAAGAAGTGCGCGGCGACGAGGGGGAGGTCCGCGTCGCGGGTCTCCTTGATCGGCTTGCCGTTGTCCAGGGTTTCCAGGACGGCGAGCTCGCGGCTGCGCTCCTGGATGATCCGGGCGATGCGGAAGAGGTACTTGGCGCGCTCGGAGCCGGGCAGCGCGGACCACTTCTCGAAGGCCTTGCGGGCGGCCTTGACGGCGCGGTCCACGTCGGCGGCGCCGGCCTGGGCGACCTCGGAGAGGACTTCCTCGCTGCTGGGCGAGACGGTCTTGAAGACCTTGCCGTCGGCGGCGTCGGTGAACTCGCCGTCGATGAAGAGCCCGTAGGAGGGGGCGATGTCGACGACCGAGCGGGACTCGGGAGCCGGTGCGTACTCGAAGAGGGATGCCATGGTGATCAGTCCACCGTCACGTAGTCGGGACCGGAGTAACGGCCGGTGCTCAGCTTCTGGCGCTGCATCAGCAGGTCGTTGAGCAGGCTGGAGGCGCCGAAGCGGAACCAGGTGTTGCTCAGCCAGTCCTCGCCCACGGTCTCGTTGACCAGGACCAGGAACTTGATCGCGTCCTTGGTGGTGCGGATGCCGCCGGCCGGCTTCACGCCGATCTGGATTCCAGTCTGCGCCTTGAAGTCGCGGACGGCTTCGAGCATGAGCAGGGTGTTGGCGGGGGTGGCGTTGACGCCCACCTTGCCGGTCGACGTCTTGATGAAGTCGGCGCCGGCGAGCATGCCGATCCAGGAGGCGCGGCGGATGTTGTCGTACGTGGACAGCTCACCGGTCTCGAAGATGACCTTCAGGCGGGCGGCGCTGCCGTCGGGGCGGACGCATGCCTCCTTGACGGCCTTGATCAGCTCGTACGTCTCCAGGTAGCGGCCCGCGAGGAAGGCGCCACGGTCGATGACCATGTCGATCTCGTCGGCGCCGGCGGCGACGGCGTCACGGGTGTCCGCGAGCTTGACGGGCAGTGCGGCGCGGCCGGCCGGGAAGGCGGTGGCGACGGAGGCGACCTTGACGTCGGCGCCGTTCAGCGCGGCCTTGGCGGTGGCCACCATGTCGGGGTAGACGCAGACGGCGGCCGTCATGGGGGTCGTACGGTCGGTCGGATCGGGGTTGACGGCCTTGGCGGAGAGCGCCCGGACCTTGCCCGGGGTGTCCGCGCCTTCCAGCGTCGTCAGGTCGATCATCGAGATGGCCAGGTCGATGGCGTACGCCTTGGCCGTCGTCTTGATCGAACGGGTGCCGAGGGAGGCCGCGCGGGCCTCCAGGCCGACAGCGTCGACGCCGGGCAGCCCGTGCAGGAAGCGGCGCAGCGCACTGTCGGACGTCGTCACGTCAGCGAATGCGGTGAGGGTGGTGGGCATGGTCACCAGATGAGCATATCTACGCGCGTAGCGACCTGTCACCCCCCTCACCCGATTCCGGCCGATCCGCTACGGAATTGACACCTCCGCTCTCCGTTACCGGCCCATGACAGGAGAGCGATCAACCGCACGCACAAGATCAATACATTGCTGCCCAGCAGCCCGTCAGAAGCTCACCGGACGAAAACCGGACAGAGAAAGCGCGGCATGCGGCTCTCCTCCACGTCCCGAACCCCGCTTCCAGGAGTCGTTGTGCGAACCGCCCTCCGTACCTGCCTCGCCACCGCAGTCCTCGCCGGTGCGCTCCTCGCCCCCGCCGCGGGCACCGCGTACGCCGCCACCACCGCCGGGCAGGCTGCGGCCGTCGCCCAGGGGTCCCCCGCCGACCGGTTCTCCGGCACCCCGGTGCACATCGGGGAGGGCCTGGTGGCGGTGGTGCGCCACGAGGCGGAGGGACCGGAGGCCTGGATCCGCGCCGTCGGGCCGGACTGGAAGCCGGGCGACAACTACATGTACCGCGTGCTGACCGTGCTGGACCGGATGAACCCCGTCGACTCCGCGAACGGCCTGCGGCTGGAGATCACCCGGCCGAACTCCGCCGCGCCCCTTCTCACGGTCACGAAGGCAGGCGTCGCCACGTCCTTCCCGATGCCGCTGTCCGAGGCGGGCCGGACCCACGGCGCCGAGTGCGTCTCCGCGACGAAGCGGCTCGCTCTGCACGGGACGCTGGTCGCCGACCTGGCGACGACGCCCGACGGGCCGCAGGTGCAGCTGGTGGACGGGGTCACCAAGCAGCCCTACAACAGGCTGACGCGCACCGGCCCGGCCCTGGCGAAGGGCGACCGGACCGTCGCCCGCATCGTGAACCCGGGCGCGGCCCGGCCGTCGTTCGAGTACGAGACGCCCGGGCAGGCGGACCCCTTCGGGACCGCGCTCTTCCCGGAGCTCCCCGCGGGCTGCGCGTTCACCTACGCGTTCCAGGGCGAAGCCCCCGCCGCGAAACCGGAGGCCACGCCGACCGCGAAGCCGTCCGCCACGGCCTCCTCCTCCGCCGCCGCCGCCGACGCCCCGACGGCCCGGACCGTCGGCCAGACGTCCGTCGTGCCCGCGGGCGGTGTCGGCGCCGGGGCCGAGATCGCCGCCGAGGACACCGACGACTCCACGACCGCCTACGCCGGCGCCGGCCTCGCCGCCATCGGCGCCGGCCTCGGCGCGGCCTTCGTCGCCCGCCGCCGCGCCCGCACCCGGCGCTGACGCACCCCTCGTACCGCTCCGTCCCTCCCTCCGGCGGGCCACCTTCACGGTGGCCCGCCGCGCACGCGTCCCGCCGTGCTGGGCTGATAGGCCCACGCGGGACCGTGGGGCAGAATCGACCCCATGAGCAGCCAGCAGCCGACCGATGAACCGGTCTACGAAGACCGGGTCTACCGCTCCACCATGGGCGTCGTCTCGGGGGTGCTGCTGCTCGCGCTGACCGCGTGGCTCTGCGGGGACGCCGTCCTGCGCGGCTCCGGGAACACCCCGTGGATCGCGCTGGCGGTGGCGCTGTGCGCGGTACCGCTGATCGTGGCGTTCACGATCCGCCCGGCCGTCTTCGCCAACGACGACCGGATGCGCGTGCGCAACCCGTTCCGGATCATCGAGTTGCCGTGGGCCGCCGTGGACGCCGTGCGCGCCGGGTACTCGGCGGAGGTGCTGGCCGAGGGATCCAAGTACCAGCTGTGGTCCGTGCCCGTGTCGCTGCGCGAGCGGAAGAAGGCCAACCGCCAGCGCCTGCGCCACGAGGGGCTCCGCGACCGGGAGCAGCGGTCCCCCGGCGAGAAGGTCCGGGTCCCGGCCGAGCCGATGCGGGCCAGTGCGGACCGGATCGTCGACGAGCTCCAGCGGCTGGCCGAGCGCGGGGCGGAGCGGGCCGGCGCCCAGGGCGGTGTGCGCGTGCAGTGGTCGTACGAGATCATCGCGCCCGCCGTGGCCGGCGCGCTGCTGCTGATCGTCCTGCTCGCCGTCCGCTGACCCGGCCGACGGCCGACGGCAGGCTGTTCGTGGCCGACGGCAGGCTGCCGGGGACCGACCACCGGGCCGGTCCGTGCCCGCCGCCACACCCGCCGGGCGGAACCGGGGCCACCACGTGGTGCGTCCTCGCAGGTGTGCAGCGTATTGAGGCCGACGGCAGTCCCGCCGGCGCCACCGCGATCCCCCTCCGTCTGCGACTCCTGGCCGGGGTCCTGCTCGCCGCCCATCTCCTGGCCGTCGGCTGGCTGACCCTGCGCCCCCTCGACGTCCCCTGGGCCGCCGCCGGCAATCTGTCCCCGCTGGAGGGGATCAGGGCCGACCTCGCCCTGGGGCCGCTGGAGGCCACCCGGCGGATCGGGGAGGGGCTCGCGCTGCTGGCCCCGCTCGGAGTGCTGGTACCGCTGGTCAGCGGGCGGCTCCGGCTGTCGCGGCTGGCCCAGTGGTCCTCGCTGGCGCGGACCACCGCCGCGGGCGCGCTGGTCTCGATGAGCATCGAGATGCTCCAGAGCGGGGTCCCGGGCCGGGTCGTCGACGTGGACTCGGTGCTGCTCAACACCCTCGGCGTGCTGCTGGCGCACGCTGCCGTCGTACCGGCTCTGCGGGCGCGGATGCGCCGCTCACAGGCCGTTTATCAGGGGGACACCCCGAGGATTTCCAGGGTCGGGCTCGGCCCGTGGACCGACGTTCTGTCCGCGGTCCAGCGGGAGTATTGAGGCATCGCAAGAAAGCGGTCCCGACGAAGGAGAACCTCATGAGCGCCCTGGTCCGCCCCCGTGACGGCCGTTGGATCGGCGGAGTCTGCGCCGGACTCGCACGGCGTTTCGGAATGTCCGCGAACACGATGCGCGCCATCTTCGCGGTGTCGTGCCTGCTGCCCGGCCCGCAGTTCCTGATCTACATCGCGCTGTGGGTGCTGCTGCCGAACGAGAAGTCCACCTCGGCCGCCTGGTAGTGGCGCCGCCGCTCAGCCGGCCTTTCCGACCTTCTCCAGCTGCTTGTCGGTCACTTCCTGCGGCACCTGGACCTTCTGCTGACCGCCCGCCACGTTGAGGGCCATCAGCCGTACGACGGTGTCGCCCTCGCGTACGACGACGAGGTGGACCTGCGCCGAGACGCCCTGGGCGGCCGCGGTCGTGGTCCAGCTGACGCTCTCGTCACCGGCCGTGCGGTAGTCGGTGGCGCGGACCTCGCGGTAGCTGCCGGTCTGCTTGTCGACCGTGGCGGAGAAGCCCGTACCGCACGCGGCGACGGCCGCCTTGAGCCGGGCCATCAGCGCCTTGGCGTCGCTCTCGGAGTAGGAGCTGACGGAGGCGGAGACCGCGAGACCCGCCTGCTTCTGGGATCCGATGCCCCGGTTGACGGTCTCGCGCGCGGCGGGGTCCGGCTTGTCTCCCATGATGTCGGCGAGCGGCTGGCAGGCCTTCTTGTCGGCCTGCGGCTGCCCGTCCGGGGCGTTGGGGTTCTTGCCCTGGGCGGAGATCTGGTAGCCGGGCAGGTCGCCCTGGGCGAGCGCGGACCGCTCCAGCTTGGTGCCGCCGGTCTTCGGCGGGGCCGATCCGCCCGGGGCCGGGGACGCGGCGGGGGCGCCGGGCGCGCCGCCGGTGCCTGCCTCGGACCCCTTGGGGTCGGGGGACCTGCCCGTCGCGGGGGCCTGCGTGCTGCTGCACCCCACTGCGGCGAACAGCAGGGCGGGGACCAGCGCGACCAACGTCGCCCGTGCCTTGACTCGTGCCTTCATGCGCATGACCGAGAACCTCATACCCCGTGCGTCGGCGGGCAGTTGGTGGTGATCGTGGCACACCGCACGGCGGCACACACACCTCGTCGAAGGAGCGTGCGACCGCCGTGCGCGCGTTCGCCGTTTCGGTTCGATGTCAGCCGTTGAGGGCGCCGGTGACCGGACCCAGCAGGCCGGTGACCGCGGCGGTGGGGTCGCTCGGCTGCCCCTCTTCGGCCTTCATCTGCTGCTGGCTGGTGACGCCCTCGAGCGCGCCGGTGGCGGTGCCCAGCGCGTCGGTGATGCCGATGGCGGGAACGGCGGCGGAGGCGGTACCGGCGGCGACGGCGGCGAGGGCGGCACCGACGGCGGCGGCACCGAGGAACTTGGCAGCTGACTGCTTCATGAAAGGTATTCCTTGCGACGGGGAATTGAGCGGCTCCGCAAACTAGTCACTTCAAACCCCCGCCCGCAAACATCCGCTGATATGAGAAAGCGCCCGGAAATTGCCTCTCCCGGGCGCTTTCAGTACGTCATGCCATGGCCTATGCCGAGACAGAACCGCTGATGGAGGCGGTCTGACGGAACAGCCACTCCGACTTCAGCTCCGCATAGCCGGGCTTGATGACCTCGTTGATCATGGCCAGTCGTTCATCGAAAGGAATGAACGCGGACTTCATCGCATTGACGGTGAACCACTGCATGTCGTCCAGCGTGTAGCCGAAGGTGTCCACGAGGTGCTCGAACTCGCGGCTCATGCTGGTGCCGCTCATCAGGCGGTTGTCGGTGTTGACCGTGAGCCTGAAGTGCAGCTTGCGCAGCAGACCGATGGGGTGCTCTGCGTACGAGGCGGCCGCGGCCGTCTGCAGGTTCGAGGTCGGGCACATCTCCAGGGGGATGCGCTTGTCCCGGACGTAGCTGGCCAGGCGGCCGAGCTTGACCGAGCCGTCCTCGGCGACCTCGATGTCGTCGATGATCTTCACACCGTGGCCGAGGCGGTCGGCGCCGCACCACTGCAGTGCCTGCCAGATCGACGGCAGGCCGAAGGCCTCGCCCGCGTGGATCGTGAAGTGGTTGTTCTCGCGCTTGAGGTACTCGAAGGCGTCGAGGTGGCGGGTGGGAGGGAACCCGGCCTCGGCGCCGGCGATGTCGAAGCCGACGACGCCGTTGTCGCGGTAGCGGTTGGCCAGCTCCGCGATCTCCAGCGCGCGGGCCGCGTGGCGCATCGCCGTCAGCAGGGCGCCGACGCGGATGCGGTGGCCGTTGGCCTTGGCGCGGCGCTCGCCCTCGCGGAAGCCGTCGTTCACGGCCTCGACCACCTCTTCGAGGGTCAGGCCGGCTTCCAGGTGCTGCTCGGGGGCGTAGCGGATCTCGGCGTAGACGACGCCGTCCTCGGCCAGGTCCTCGGCGCACTCGGCGGCGACGCGGTAGAGGGCCGCCTTCGTCTGCATGACCGCGCAGGTGTGCGCGAAGGTCTCCAGGTAACGCGGCAGGGAGCCGGAGTCGGCGGCCTCGCGGAACCAGATGCCGAGCTTGTCGGCGTCGGTCTCGGGGAGGTTCTCGTAGCCGACCTCGCGGGCCAGCTCGATGATGGTCCCGGGACGCAGTCCACCGTCGAGGTGATCGTGCAGGAGCACCTTGGGAGAACGACGGATCTGATCCGGGGTCGGCAGGTTGGGGGTCTCGCTCGTCATCTGCGCACTCTACTCCTACGCGCGTAGAGCGGAGTGTCCCCTGCGGGCGTCGATATGTAACAGAGACCGCGCGGACGGATGGCGTACACCCGAAGGTCTGAGACTGTTCCGCCATGGCACAGCATGCGCCGCCGGCGCGCGGGGCCCGCCTGGGGCGGGCGGCCGGCGCGAGAACCGGCTCGGATCCGACGCGAAGCCCGGTCAACGGGGTGGTGCTCCTGCTTCCCGGGGCGTCCAGATTCTCCCCCGGTCCCCTGCGCCCGCTCGCGCGGGCGCTGGCCCGTGCGGGCGGTACGGACGGCCTGGTCACGCACGCCGTCGTCCACGGCGGGGAGTCCCCGCGGGAGGAGCAGGCACGGTGGGCGGCGGACGAGGTGGTGCGGCGCTACGGGGACGTGCCGGTGTGCCTGGCCGGCTACGACGCGGGGGGCCTGGCCGCGCTGCGGGCGGCGGGCCACGAAGCCGTCAACTCGGTTCTGGCACTGGCCCCCTGCCTGGCGGAAGGGATGCCTGCCGGCTCCCCTGAACCGGTGAAACAGCTCTCGGGGCGGCAGGTGCTGATCGTGCACGGCACGAACGACGCGCGCAGCGACCCGGAGATCTCCTTCCGGCTCGCGGAGCGGGCGAAGAAGGCGAACCGGTCGACGTGCCGGTTCGAGGTGCACTCGGACGGCCACAACCTGCGCGAGCACCAGGCGGAAGTGGTCGCGCTGGGCGTGGACTTCGTCCTGGGCGCGGTCTTCTCGGGGCGGTACTCGCGCCCCGTCACGGACGCCCTGGCCGCGCCGCCGCCGCTGGGTCTGAGGATGCCGCTGGCCTCGGGGTTCGGGAGGTCGCTGCGGGGGTGAGGCGGGCGGAGGCGGGTGGTGAGGCGCGGGCCCGCCCGTACGCATGTCGCACCGCGGGCCCGCGGCGTACCGTGAGAAGTGGACTCGGGGTGTACGCACCACTCCCGGAGGCGATCCGCCATGGCTGCGATCGACCGCAGGACCTTCGACGAGCCGGACGAGACGAGGCCGTTCGCCGGCGGCATGGGCCGACTGGATCTCGTGGACACGGGGGACGGCGCCGTGGGACGGGCCGTCTTCGAGCCGGGCTGGAAGTGGTCGGAGCACATCAAGCCGCTGGCCGGTACGGACAGCTGCCGGGCCGACCACACCGGGTACGTCGTGAGCGGCCGTATGAAGGTCGTCATGGACGGCGGGGAGAGCGCCGAGTTCGGTCCCGGCGACTACATGCGGGTGCACCCCGGGCACGACGCCTGGGTGGTGGGCGACGAGCCGTGCGTGGCGCTGGACTGGACCGGTTTCGCCGACTACGCGAAGCCCACCGGCTGACGGGTCCGCCGCCGGCCGCGCCGCGCCCCGTACGCGCGCCGGTCCGTCCGTGCCCGCCGTTCCGCCCCCTCTCGGTCGGATGGCACGGATGGACCGGCGCGACCGCGTTCCCCCTTCACGCCGTGTGACCACTGTGCCTCGCCGGCCTGTGCCGAATGGGTCCTCTCAGGCGTCGTCTTGCCGCCTTGCGGGAACACGAGGGGTTTACGAACCGGTCCGGACCGGGACGAATACGCACATGCCAGCCGAGGAGACCGGATCCTCCGGGACGCCGTCCGGCGCGACGCCCCGGGCGGCCGGTGTGTCCGGGGAGCTGTCCCCCGCCGCCCGGCGCCTGTACGCGTACGCCGTCGAGCGGCACGCCTTTGACGCCGACGAGGCCACGCGGGCCCTCGGCGTGCGCGCGGCCGCCGCGATCACCGAGCTGGCCGCGGCGCACCTGCTCCAGCGGGCGCCGGGCGGCGGGCCGGACCGGTGGAGCGCGGTGGCGCCGCGGGCGGCGGCGGCCCGGGCCCTGGCCCCGCTGGCCCTGCTCGTACGGGAGACCCACGACGAGATGGACCGGCTACGGGGCCGACTGGAGGCGCTCGTGCCCGCGTACGAGGCGGGGACCGCGCACCGGGACCTCAGCGGGGCGGGACGCCTGGAGCTGGTCACGGACCTCGGCGCCGTACGGGGGCTGATCGCGGAGCTGGCCGCGGCGTGCGAGCGGGAGCTGCTGACCTCGCAGCCGGGGGGCGGCCGTCCGCCGGAGACCCTGGAGGAGTCGATCGGACGGGACGAGTCGCTGCTGACCCGCGGGGTCCGGATGCGGACCATCTACCAGCACACCGCCCGGTACTCGCGGCCCACGGCGGCGTACGTGGAGCGGGTGACGGCGCTGGGCGCGCAGGTGCGGACGCTCGGCGACGGGCTGATGCGGATGCTCGTGTTCGACGGACGTACGGGCCTGATGTCGGTGCCGGACCGCAGCGGGGCGGCGCTGGTGGTGCGCGAGCCGAGCGTCGTGCACTTCATGACCTCGGCCTTCGAGCGGTCGTGGCTGGGGGCGGAGCCCTTCCCCACGTCGGTGAGCCCGGAGGCGGCGCGGTCGATCTCGGACGAGCTGCGGCAGACGATCGTCCGGCTGCTGTCGGAGGGCCTGGAGGACAAGGTGATCGCGCGCCGCCTGGGCATGTCGGAGCGCACCTGCCAGCGCCACATCGCGGAGATCATGCGAGCGGTCGGCGCCAAGTCCCGCTTCCAGGCCGGCTACCTGCTGTCGCCGCACCCCGCCCCGGCTCCCGCCCCGCCGGGCTGGTACGGCCCCGGTCCGCCGTAGCGGTCGCAGGAGGCGCGCAGCTCCGGGCGGCGGAGGGCGGGGAGGCGGGGGCCGTCAGCTCCGTACCGCACCCGGCGCACACGAACACGTCCGAACAGATTCCCCCAGCCCCCGGGCAACCCCGTTGGTTCTGCTGGCCGGAGGCGGGGACGGCCCTCAGTCTTCGGGGTGGCGGCCCTCCTGCGCCGCGGGCTGTTCCAGTTCGGGGATGAGGCGGCCGCGGCGGGAGAGGAGGAAGCGCTTGAACTCGGCGACCGGCGGGGTGTCGGGGTGGCCGTCGAGCCAGGCGACGCCGATCTCGCGGACGGCGCGCGGGGCGGTGACGTTCAGCTCGACCACCCCGGGGCGGGCCACGGCCGGCGGTGGCAGCAGGGCCACGCCGAGGCCGGCAGCGACCAGGCCGCGCAGGGTCTCGGCCTCCTCGCCCTCGAAGGCGACGCGGGGCGTGAAGCCGGCTTCCGCGCACAGGTCGTCGGTGATGCGGCGCAGGCCGTAGCCGGCCTCCAGGGTGACGAAGGTTTCCTCCGCCGCCTCGGCGAGGCGGATGCGCTTGCGGCCGGCGAGGCGGTGGTCGTCGGGGACGACCAGCCGCAGCCGCTGTTCGTCGAGGCGGCGGGCGACGAGGTCGGGGGCGTCCGGCAGCGGCGAGGTGAGGCAGAGGTCGAGCTCGCCGGCGCGCAGCTTCTCCAGCATGGCCTCGCCGTAGTTCTGGACGAGGGAGAAGCGCACGCGCGGGTGGTCGGCGCGGAAGGCGCGGATGAGGCCGGGTACGGTCTCGGGGCCGAGGGTGTGCAGGAAGCCGAAGGCGACCTTGCCGTAGGCCGGGTCGGCGTCCTGCTGGACGGACTCGGCGGCGTGGGCGATGCCGTCCAGGGCCTGTTCGGCGGAGGCAAGGAAGGTGCGGCCCGCCGTGGTGAGGGCGACGGTGCGGCCCTTGCGGGCGAACAGGGAAACACCCAGGTCCTGTTCGAGGCGGACCATGGCCCGGGACAGGGTGGACTGCGGTACGCCCAGTTCCTGGGCGGCGCGGGTGACGTGCTCGTGCCGGGCGACCGCCACGAAATACGCCAGCCGGGGCGCCAGCGATGTTGTCACCGCCATGTCTTCTACGTAACGGTTCGTCGACATCCACACCCCTGACCTCTACTGATGCACCAGTGGATCGATTATGGCGATTCTGTGCATTGGACGCATGAAAAACCCGGGCCTACCGTCGAAGGCATGCCTCCCGTTCATACCGGGGCACCTGTCATCCCGGGTGCCTCCACCGCGTCGTCCCCCGCACCGGAACCCCACTCCCCCGGCCGCCCCGGCTACCGCCGGATGAGCCTCGCGCTCTTCGCCGCCGGACTGGCGACCTTCGCCCTCCTCTACTCCACCCAGGCGCTGCTGCCCGCGATCTCCGACGACCTCGGGGTGACGGCGGGTCAGGCCAGCTGGACGGTGTCCGCGGCCACCGGCGCCCTCGCGCTGTTCGTGCTCCCGCTCAGCGCGCTCTCCGAGCGGTTCGGCCGCACCCGGATGATGACCTGGTCGATGGCGGTCGCCGTCGGCGTGGCGCTCCTCGTCCCCTTCGCGCCGAACCTGGAGTGGCTGGTGGTGCTGCGCGCCGTGCAGGGTGCGGCGATCGCCGGCATTCCCGCCTCCGCCATGGCGTACCTGGCGGAGGAGGTCCGGCCCCGGGCGCTGGTGGCCGCGATCGGCCTGTTCGTGGCGGGCAACTCCATCGGCGGCATGAGCGGTCGCCTGGTCACCGGCTGGGCGGCGCAGCTGGGAGGCTGGCGGGCGGGTCTGGCGGCCGTCGCCGTGATGGCGCTGGTGTGCGCGGTGACCTTCCTGGTGATGCTGCCGCGGGCGCGGTTCTTCCGCCCGGCGTCGCTGAACCCGCGCGCGGTGGGCCGTACCGTCGCCGGTCATCTGCGCGATCCGCTGCTGCTGCGGCTGTACGGGATCGGCGCGCTGTTCATGACGGTCTTCGGCGCGGTCTACACGGTGATCGGCTACCGGCTGGTGGACGAGCCGTTCTCGCTCGGCCAGGGCGTGATCGGGTCGATCTTCCTCATCTACCTGGTCGGTACGGTCTCCTCCGCGGCCGCCGGCAAGCTGGTGGCGCGTACGGGGCGGCGCGGCGCGCTGTACCTGGCCGTGACCACCACGGCGCTGGGACTGCTGCTGTCGCTGTCGGACTCCCTGGTGACGGTGGTGCTGGGGCTGGTGCTGATCACGGCGGGCTTCTTCGCCGGGCACGCGGTGGCCTCGGCCGCGGTGAGCCGGACGGCGAAGACGGGGCGTGCGCAGGCCTCCGCGCTCTACCAGTCGGCGTACTACCTCGGATCGAGCGCGGGCGGCACCCTCGGCGCCCTCGCCTACCACGAGGCCGGCTGGGCGGCCACGGTCGGCATCGCGCTGCTCGCGGTGCTCGGCGTCGTGTCGATCACCCTGTACGGGACGCACGCGGCCCGTGCGCAGCGGCGCATACCGGCTTCCGCGGTGGGCGCGCGCTGACGGGAACTTCGCTTCCGCCGAAGGCAACCCCTGCTCGTTTTCCGGGCATTCAACACGGAGAACGAAGTGCGGTGAGCAGGGGAGGACCGGATGGGGACGCGGAGGGCGCGCGGACGAGCGGGACGGCGCGCGGCGGTATGGGGCGGGGCGGTGGCGCTGGCGCTGCCGTTGGCGGTGGCCGCGGGAGGCGGTACGGCAGAGGCCGCCTCCTGCAACCCGTCCGCCGGGCCGTACCAGCGCCAGGTGGAGAAGTTCCTGGGACGGCCCGTGGACGGGAGGCAGTCGGCGGCCGACTGCACGGCCGTCCGGGCGTTCCAGAGAAGCCATGGGATCAGCCCGGCCCAGGGCTACGCCGGGCCGCTGACCTGGCAGGTGATGAGCACGATGCTGGCCCAGCGGGCGGCGGGCACCACCCCGAACAGGGCGGGTGACTGCCCGGTGAACCGGGGGCGGATCGCCTGCGTGGACCTGACGCGGCAGCTCAGCTGGATCCAGGACGGCTCCGCCTTGAAGTACGGCCCCGTCCCCGTCCGCACCGGCAAGGACGGCACGGAGACGCGGACCGGCGCGCGGAAGATCTACCTCCGCAGCATCGACCACTGGTCGACGCTCTACAACGTGTCCATGCCGTACGCCCAGTTCTTCGACCGTGGCATCGCCTTCCACTCGACCACCAAGAGCATGTGGAACCCGCCCGGTTCGGGCGGCTGCGTGAACATGCGGCCCGCCGACGCGAAGGCGTACTGGAACCTGCTCGGGAAGGGCGAGGACGTCTACGTGTACGGCCGCAAGCCGGGTACGTAGCCTCAGGCGGCCGCGGGTGCGGGGTCGGCGGAGGGGGCTGACAGCGCTTCCAACCGGCGCAGGCCGGCGCGGCGTTGGACGAGCGACAGGCCCGCCACCGCCGTGCCGAGGGCCAGCCAGCCCGCCGGGCCCGCGGCCATCACCACGCCCGTCAGCAGCAGCGGTCCGGCGGTCTTCTGGACGGACTGGGCCATGCCGGCCACTCCGAGGTACGAGCCGCGCGCCTCCCGGGGCGCGAGGGAGACGGCGAGCTCCCAGGAGCTCACCGAGCGCATCAGCTCCGCCGCGGTGGCCAGCACCGCCGCGGCGAGCAGGGCGGCGGAGGCGGCCCAGGCCCCGCCGCCGGCCGCGGCGGCCAGCAGGCCGCAGCACAGGAACATGGTCAGGCCGTAGAGGGCGACCGCTCCCGTCGCCCCGCGGGCGTCGCGGACCTTGGCCGACACGCGCAGCTGGAGGACGACGACGAGCACGGTGTTGATGACCAGGAAGGCCGGGATCAGCTCGTGCGGCGCGGTGGTGCGGCTCACCAGCCAGAGCGGGATGCCGATGCCCAGGATCGAGTCGTCGAGGTTCATCGGGATGTCCAGCAGGACGAAGCGGAGGTAGCCGCGGTCCCGCCAGGGACTCCGTCCCGCGGCCGGGGCCGGGGCCTCGGCGGCGGCGGCGGTCTCAGCGGCGGCGGTCTCGGCGGCTGCGTCGGGTACGGGTACGGGTGCGGCTGACGGTGCGGCCACGAGCCCACGGCCGCGCGGTTCCCGGGTGCGCCACACCAGGGCGGCGGCCACGAGGAAGGACAGCGCGTCGGCCAGGATGAGCACGTGGTAGGCGCCGCGGGTGCCGACGGCGAGGCCGATGGCGGCGAGGCCCGCGCCGAGCGCGTAGCCGGCGTTCGCCGAACTGCGCGACAGTGCCTGGTAGGTGACGCGCCGCTCGCCGGCGACCCGGGTGGCGAACAGCATCTCCAGGGTCTTGGCCGCCCGGTCCCCCAGGTGGGTCACGGCCACGACGCACAGCAGGAGCGCGAAGTCGGTGACGATGAGCAGCAGGCAGAGGGTGACCAGGCGCAGCAGGTGGGCGCCGATCAGCAGGGAGCGTACGGGGAAGCGGTCGGCGAGGTGGCCCGCCAGGGGCGAGCCGGCGATGCCCGCCACCCCGGACGCGCCGAGCAGCAGCCCGACCTGTCCGGCGTCGAGGCCGATGACGAAGGTGAAGTAGAGCACGCAGGCCGCGGCCCAGACGCCGGTTCCGGCGCGGTCCAAAAGCTGGGCGAGGAGCATGATCCGCGCGTCGCGGCCGCCGGGCGGCCGCCGCAGCTGGGCCACCAGGCCGGGTTCCCGCTCTTCCCGCCGTACCTTCCGGATCTCCCCGCCGCGCCGCATCCCGGCCCCTCCCCGTCCGCCGTCCGGACATCCCGGTATCCCGGTATCTCGATATCGAGATACCGGGGGAAGCCTGCCCCACAATAATCTTGACGTCAAGATACTTGATGTCGATAGATCTCGGATCCGGGCGGCTCCGCGCTTCCGGCTGCCGTTGTCGGTGCCCTCGGGTAGGTTCCGAAGGAGCCACGTACGTCAGGGGGACGGACCGCCATGAGTGACCTCGCCACCACCACCAGCGACCTCGACGCGGCGATGGACCGCTACCGGGTCGAACTCACCGGCTACTGCTACCGGATGCTCGGTTCCGCCTTCGACGCCGAGGACGCGGTGCAGGACACCTACATCCGCGCCTGGCGCAGCCACGAGAAGTTCGAGGGCCGGTCCTCGCTGCGGTCGTGGCTCTACCGGATCGCCACCAACGTCTGCCTGGACCTGCTGAACGCGGGGAACAAGCGGGCCCGTCCCATGGACCTGACCGCCCCGCAGCACCAGTCCTCCGCCGTGCTCAACCAGCGGCCCGAGGTGACCTGGCTGGAGCCCGTCCCGGACGGCCGGGTGCTGCCGCAGACCGCGGACCCGGCGGAGATGGCGCTCGCGAAGGAATCCGTACGGCTCGCCTTCGTCGCGGCGCTCCAGCACCTGCCGGCCAAGCAGCGCGCGGTGCTCATCCTGCGCGAGGTGCTGGCCTGGAAGGCGGACGAGGTCGCGCAGTTGCTGGACACCACGGTGGCGTCCGTGAACAGCGCGCTCCAGCGGGCGCGGGCCACGCTCGCCGGACAGCGGGTGCGCCCGAGCGAGTCGGCCGACCCGCTGGACGCCGAGCAGGCGCAGCTGCTGGAGCAGTACCTCGCCGCCTTCGAGTCGTACGACATCTCGCGCCTGACGACGCTCCTGCACGAGGACGCGGTCCTGTCCATGCCGCCGTTCGACCTGTGGCTGCAGGGCAAGGCGGACATCGCGGCATGGCACCTGGGCCAGGGCATCGGCTGCAAGGGCTCCCGCCTGATCCCGACGACCGCGAACGGCATGCCGGCCTTCGGGCAGTACCGGCCGCGTGAGGACGGCCTGCCCGGGCACACCCCGTGGGCGCTGCAGGTCCTGGAGGTCTCAGACGGCCGGATCGTCGGCCTCAACGCCTTCCTCGACACGGCCCGGTGGTTCCCGCTCTTCGGCCTCCCCGAGCAGCTCGACGAGTCCTACGAGGTCCAGCAGCGCGCGTAGGGCGGGCGCGGCACCGGTCACCCGCAGCGGCCGCCCCCGCGCGGTCAGCCGCAGCCGGGCCAGCACCTCCACCGCGCCCAGGCCCGGCGCGGTGACGGCCCGCGCGTCGCACTCCACCGCGCGGGCCCCGTCCTCGTACAGGCGGGCCAGGCGCGCACACAGCGTTGCGGCGTCACGCGCGGTCGGGGCGGGTCCGGTCAGCACGAGTCGGGTGGTCTCCACGAGGGGATGACTCCTCCGCCCACCGGATTTCATCGGTACGACCGGACACTGGCCTGATGCCCCCGCCCGGCCGAGGCCCTGCCTCGGCTCGAAGGTCAGGGGCGCGGGAAGCGGGAGGTGTCGATCGCCACGCCGAAGGGCTCCGGCAGCTTGACGGTCTCGCCGAACTTGCCCGACCAGAGCAGGCGGTATGTGCCGTTCGCGGGCTCGCCGTACAGGTGGATCGCGGGCTCTCCCGTCGCGTGCGGGTCGATGAGCAGATACAGCGGGATACCCGCGGCGGCGTAACCGTGGAGCTTGGCGACGCGGTCGTTGACCGCGTTCGACTTCGAGGTGATCTCGACGACGAGTTCGGCGGCGGCCCCCGGGACGTACTTGGCGTCCTCCAGGACCACCTCGTCGGGTGCCACTACCAGGTCCGGGATGAACAGCCCGCTACGGGACGGAACTGCCACGTTGAGGGTGTGGTAGATCTCGCAGTCCGGCGGCAGCACGGGCGTCAGAGCCCGCTGCACCTTGACGGCGATGTAGTTGTGGTGGTTGCCGGGCGGTGGTGCCACGGTGATGATCCCCTCGATGATCTCCACCCTGCAGCCCTCGGGCCAGTCCGTCTCCTCCCAGAGGCGGACGAGGCCCTCCCAGCTGTCGCCGCCCCGCGGCTCCTGCTGGACGGTGAGTGCGCTCATGGTGTGCTCCTCAATCGGTTCGTCACCGATCCCAGCATGCCGAACGGGACCGGCGGGGGTCCACCGGTCCCGTTCACCCGAAAGGGAAGCCGCAGGTCAGGCGATGCGGTCCAGGACGATCGGCGTGGCGGAGAAGGACGTTCCCGCCGCGGCGATGTCGAAGGAGCCGTCCAGCGCCGCCAGGGCGTAGTCGAACTTCTCCGGGGTGTCCGTGTGCAGGGTCATCAGCGGCTGGCCGGCCGTGACGGTGTCGCCCGGCTTCGCGTGCAGCTCGATGCCGGCGCCCGCCTGCACCGGGTCCTCCTTGCGGGCGCGGCCCGCGCCGAGGCGCCATGCGCCGACGCCGACACCGTACGCGTCCAGGCGGGTCAGCACACCCGACTCCGGGGCGGTGACGACGTGCTGCTCGCGGGCGACCGGGAGGGCCGCGTCCGGGTCGCCGCCCTGGGCCGCGATCATCCGGCGCCAGTGGTCCATGGCGGAGCCGTCGGCCAGGGCCTTCGCCGGGTCGGCGTCCTTGATGCCCGCCGCGTCCAGCATCTCCTTGGCCAGCGCGATGGTCAGCTCGACGACGTCGGCGGGGCCGCCGCCCGCGAGGACCTCGACCGACTCGCGGACTTCGAGGGCGTTGCCGGCGGTCAGGCCGAGCGGGGTGGACATGTCGGTGAGGAGCGCGACGGTCTTGACGCCCGAGTCGGTGCCGAGGCCGACCATGGTGCGGGCCAGCTCGCGCGCGTCCTCGATGTTCTTCATGAAGGCGCCGGAGCCGACCTTCACGTCCAGGACGAGCGAGCCCGTGCCCTCGGCGATCTTCTTCGACATGATCGAGGAGGCGATCAGCGGGATGGCCTCGACGGTGCCGGTGACGTCGCGCAGCGCATAGAGCTTCTTGTCGGCCGGGGCGAGCCCGTCGCCGGCCGCGCAGATGACCGCGCCGGTGGTGTCGAGGACGTGCATCATCTCCTCGTTGGAGAGCAGCGCGCGCCAGCCGGGGATGGACTCCAGCTTGTCGAGGGTGCCACCGGTGTGGCCGAGGCCGCGGCCCGACAGCTGCGGAACGGCCGCGCCGCACGCGGCGACGAGCGGGGCCAGCGGGAGGGTGATCTTGTCACCGACGCCGCCGGTGGAGTGCTTGTCGGCGGTCGGACGGGAGAGGGCGTCGAAGTTCATGCGCTCGCCGGAGGCGATCATCGCCGCGGTCCAGCGGGCGATCTCGGTCCGGTTCATGCCGTTCAGCAGGATGGCCATGGCCAGTGCGGACATCTGCTCGTCGGCCACGACGCCGCGGGTGTAGGCGTCGATGACCCAGTCGATCTGCTCGGGGCTCAGCTCACCGCGGTCCCGCTTGGTCCGGATGACGGAGATGACGTCCATGAGGTGCTTCCTTCTACGCGCATAGAGAGAGGGAGAGAGGGGATCAGGGAACAGCAAGTGCGACGGCCCTCCGCCCGGCAGGGGCGAAGGGCCGTCGGCACGGCTATCTCAGGTGGTCGGGCCCGAAGGCCTGCGGCAGCATCGCCGCGAGCGGCAGGACCCCGTCCGGGGTCTCCACCAGCAGCTCGTCGCCGCCGAACTCGTACAGCAGCTGTCGGCAGCGCCCGCACGGGACGAGGATCTCGCCCTTGCCGTCCACGCACGTGAAGTGCGTGAGGCGGCCGCCGCCCGTCGCATGGAGGGAGGAGACCAGGCCGCATTCGGCACACAGCCCCAGCCCGTAGCTCGCGTTCTCGACGTTGCAGCCGGTCACGACGCGGCCGTCGTCCACGAGAGCGGCGACCCCGACCGGGAAGCCCGAGTAGGGGGCGTACGCCCGCGTCATCGCTTCCCGGGCGTGCGTCCGCAGGGCTTCCCAGTCCACCGCGTGCTCCTCGGCCGCGTGCTCCTCGGTCACTTGCCCTGACCCTTGCGGTACGGCATGCCGTCCGCCTTGGGCATCCGCAGGCGCTGCGCCGACAGGGCGAGCACGAGCAGCGTGGTCAGGTACGGCGCCGCGTCGACGAACTGGCTCGGCACCTGGTCGGTCGTCGCGTACCAGACGAACAGCAGGGCGGCGAAGGCCACCGAGATGCCGGCCTGGATGTACTTCTTCTTGTAGAGCTGCCAGACGCAGACGATGACCAGCAGGATCGCGATCAGCAGCAGCATCGCGTGGACGTTCTCGGCACCGCCGCGCAGCTTGAGGCTGTCGATGAAGCCGAACAGGCCCGCGCCCAGCGCCATGCCGCCCGGCATCCAGTTACCGAAGATCATCGCGGCGAGACCGATGTAGCCGCGGCCGCCGGTCTGGCCCTCCTGGTAGATGGGGCTGGCGACCTCGGACAGGTACACGCCGCCGAGGCCGGCGAGGGCGCCGGAGACGATCACGGCGATGTACTTGTACTTGTAGACGTTGACGCCGAGGGACTCGGCGGCGATCGGGTTCTCACCACAGGAACGCAGGCGCAGACCGAAGGAGGTCCGCCACAGCACCCACCAGGTGGCGGGGATCAGCAGCAGGGCCACGATGGTCAGCAGCGAGATCTCGGTGATCAGGCCGCCGATGACGCCGGCGAGGTCCGAGACGAAGAACCAGTGCTTGGCCTGGAGGTCGGCCATCCAGTCCGAGAGACCCGGAATGGTGATCTTGGCGATGGGCTCCACCTGCGGGGACTGCTTGGAGGACCCGCCCGGCGCCTCGGCGAACGTGAAGTTCGACAGGTACTGGGTGAAGCCGAGCGCCAGGATGTTGATGGCCACACCGGAGACGATGTGGTTGACGTTGAAGGTGACCGTGATGATCGCGTGCAGCAGGCCGCCGACGGCGCCGCCGGCGATGCCGACGAGGACACCGGTCCAGGGGCCCCACTGGTAGCCGGCCCAGGCACCGAACCAGGTGCCGAGGATCATCATGCCTTCGAGGCCGATGTTGACGACGCCCGCGCGCTCGGCCCACAGACCACCGAGACCGGCGAGGCCGATCGGCACGGCGAGGGAGAGGGCGCCGGAGACCTGGCCGATGGAGGTGAGGTCGTTGGCCCCGGAGATCAGGCGGACCATCGAGACCAGCGCGAGGCCGCCCGCGATGATCAGCAGGATCCAGGGAAGGGTGAGCTTCTTGCGGGCGCCCGGCGCGGGTGCCGCCTTCTTCGTGGAAACGGTGCTGGCGCTCACGCCGCGACCTCCTTCTCGGTCTTCATGGCGTGGCCCGCAGCCAGCTCCTCGCCGACCTTCTGCTGCTGACGGCGGATGCCGTAGCGGCGGATCAGCTCGTAGGAGACGACCACCGCGATCACGATCAGGCCCTTCATGATCGTGCCGATCTCCTTGGCATAGCCGGCCGTGTCAAGGCCGGCGGACGCCTTGTCGATGAAGGCCATCAGGAGGGCGGCGAAGAAGATGCCGATGGGGCTGTTGCGGCCGAGCAGGGCGATGGTGATGCCGGTGAAGCCGACGCCCACGGGGAAGACGAGGGTGTACGTGTGGCTCTCGCCGAGCAGCACGGGCATGCCGGACAGGCCGGCGACGGCGCCGGAGATGAGCATCGCGGTGATGATCATCTTCTTGGAGTCGACACCGGAGGCCGCGGCGGCGGACTCGCTGGCGCCGCTGGCGCGCAGGTCGAAGCCGAAGCGGGTGCGGTTGAGCACGAACCAGTAGACGACGCCGAGGGCGAAGGCGATGAAGGTGAAGCCGTAGATCTCGCCCGAGTCGCCCAGGGAGAGGGCCGGGAACCAGCCGGACTGGGCGATCTCACCGGTGGTGAGGTCGTTGGAGCCCTCCACCTGCACGCCGAGGTTCTTCGGCAGGATCAGCCAGGCGATGAGGCTGGTGGCGATGGCGTTCAGCATGATCGTCGAGACGACCTCGCTCACGCCGCGCTTGGCCTTGAGGACACCCGCGATACCGGCCCAGAAGGCACCGGTGAGCATCGCGACGAGGACGATCAGCAGGATGTGCAGCGGGCCGGGCAGCGCGATGGCGCCACCGACCACGGCGGAGATCATCGCGGCGAGGCGGTACTGGCCGTCGACGCCGATGTTGAAGAGGTTCATCCGGAAGCCGATGGCGACGGCCAGGGCTGCCAGGTAGTACGTACCGGCCTGGTTGACGATGAGGACCTGGATGTCCTCGTAGCCGCCGTTCTCCACCATGATGCTCAGCGGCTCGATCGGGTTGATACCCGTCGCCGCCAGCACGATCATGGTCAGTACGAAGGCGCTGACCAGCGCGAGCAGGGGCCCGGCGATGGCGAGCATCAGCCGGTCCTTGTCGAATGTCTTCATCGGGCCTCGTCCTCCGTCGTGTCACCGTCGGCAGCGGCGGAGTGGTTGTCGGTTGCTTCCAGGTGCCCCGAGGCGGCGCCCGTCATGGCGGTGCCGAGTTCCTCGGGGGTGACGGTGGCGGGGTCGGCGTCCGCGACCAGGCGACCGCGGTAGATCACGCGCAGGGTGTCGGACAGGCCGATGAGCTCGTCCAGGTCGGCGGAGATCAGCAGCACGGCCAGGCCCTCGCGACGGGCCTCGCGGATCGCGTCCCAGATCTGCGCCTGCGCGCCGACGTCCACACCGCGGGTGGGGTGGGCGGCGATGAGGAACTTCGGGTTGTGGCTCATCTCGCGGCCGACGATCAGCTTCTGCTGGTTGCCGCCGGAGAGCGAGGCCGCGGTGACGTCGATGCCGGGCGTGCGCACGTCGTACTCGCGCACGATCCGCTCGGTGTCCTTGCGGGCCGCCTTCGGGTCGAGGATGCCCTTCTTGGAGTTGGGCGCCTCGGTGACGTGACCGAGGATGCGGTTCTCCCAGAGCGGGGACTCCAGCAGCAGGCCGTGGCGGTGGCGGTCCTCGGGGATGTAGCCGATGCCGCCCTCGCGGCGCTTGCGCACCGACATCCTGGTGATGTCCGCGCCGTCGAGGGTGATGACGCCCGCGTCGGGGGCCATCATGCCCATGAGGGCCTCGATCAGCTCCGTCTGGCCGTTGCCCTCGACACCCGCGATGCCGAGGATCTCGCCCTTGTGGATGGTGAGGTTGACGTCGTCCAGGAGGAGACGGCCGGCCTCGGCCTTCTCCAGGGTCGCGGAGTCCGGGGCGCCCGCGGGGACCAGGACCTCCGGCTCGGCGACGACGGCGTCGGAGGCGGCGACGGTCAGGCCCGAAACCTGCAGCATCGGGGTCGTGGTGACCGTGGACTCACGGGTCTCGGGCGACGGCAGCTCCGCACCGACCATCAGCTCGGCGAGCTGCTTGGGGGTGGCGGTCCTCGGGTCGGCGGTGCCGACCGTGGTGCCGCGCCGGATGACGGTGATGTCGTCGGCGACCTTCAGGACCTCGCCCAGCTTGTGCGAGATGAAGATGACGGTCAGGCCCTCGGACTTGAGCTCGCGCAGGTTGTCGAAGAGCGCGTCCACCTCCTGCGGCACGAGCACGGCGGTCGGCTCGTCGAGGATGAGGATCTTCGCGCCGCGGTAGAGGACCTTGAGGATCTCCACACGCTGGCGGTCGGCGACGCCGAGGTCCTCGACGAGGGCGTCGGGGCGCACGCCGAGGCCGTACGCGTCCGAGATCTCCATGATCTTCTTGCGGGCCTTGGCGCCGATGCCGTACAGCTTCTCGCCGCCGAGAACGACGTTCTCCAGGACGGTGAGGTTGTCGGCGAGCATGAAGTGCTGGTGCACCATGCCGATGCCGCGGGCGATGGCATCGCCGGGTGTGCTGAAGGCGACCTGCTCCCCGTCGATGGCGATGGTGCCCTCGTCCGGCTTCTGCATGCCGTAGAGGATCTTCATCAGGGTCGACTTGCCGGCGCCGTTCTCACCGATCAGGGCATGGACCGTGCCCTTGCGGACGGTGATCGCGATGTCCTTGTTGGCGACGACGCCGGGGAAGCGCTTGGTGATGCCGTGCAGTTCTACGGCGGGGGGCGGGCTGGACGCGTTGATGACGCACTCTCCTTGGCGCGAAAGGAGCGGAAGGCAGGGAGGACAGGGCGGGGAGTGAAAGTATCGCGTCCACGATGCTTCTACGCGCGTAGCACTGTCGGAAGTGAAAACTCGCGGCCACAAAGGCTGCTTGGTCACAGACTAGTGATCACAGAATGAGGCTCGGGGCCCGGGAGCGACATCGGTCGCTTCCCGGACCCCGGAGACCCAGGACTACATGTCAGGAACTGCCTTACGGGGCGGTCTTGACGGTGATCTTCTTGGCGATGATGTCGGCCTTGGCCTTCTCCACCGCGGCGATGAGGTCGGTCATCTCCTTGTACTTCGGGTTGGAGTCGGCCAGGCCGACGCCGTCCTTGTCCAGACCGTAGCGGATCTCACCGGTGGTGGGCTTGCCGTCCTCGACCGACTTGATCAGGTTGAAGACGGAGTCCGAGACGTCCTTGGTGACCGAGGTCAGGATGGAGTCCTTGTACTTCGCCAGACCGGCCTGGTTGTACTGGTCGGAGTCGACGCCGATGGCCCACTTGCCCTTGGCGGACGCGGCCTCGATGGCACCGGAACCGGCCAGACCGGCGGCGGCGTAGATCACGTCGGCGCCCGCGTCGAGCTGGCCCTGCGCGGCGGCCTTGCCGAGGTCGGGCTTGGCGAAGCCGTCGAAGTTCGGCGGCTGGGTCAGGTACGCGGAGAGCACCTTGGCGTTCGGGTTGGTGTCCTTGACGCCCTGGGCGAAGCCCGCCTCGAACTTCTTGATCAGCGGAACCTCGACACCGCCGATGAAGCCGACCGTGCCGGTCTTGGACGCCTTGGCGGCGGCGACGCCGGCCAGGTAGGAGCCCTGCTCCTCGTTGAAGACCATGTTGGCGACGTTCGGGCCGGTCACCGAGGTGTCGTCGATGATGCCGAACGTGGTGTTCGGGAACTTCGGCGCGACCTTCTTGATGGCCGGGGCGTAGGCGAAGCCGACGCCGATGACCGGGTTGTTGCCCTTGCGGGCCAGCTCGGTGAGGCGCTGGACCTTGTCGGCCTCGCCCTCGCCGTCGGTGGGCTCCGCCTCGGCGCCCTTGATCTTGAGGTCCGTCTCGGCCTTCTTCAGACCGGCGTAGGCGGCGTCGTTGAACGACTGGTCGCCGCGGCCACCGATGTCGTACGCGATGGCTGCGGACTTCTGGCCACCCGACTCCGAGGGGGAGGCGGCAGCGTCAGAGGACTTCTTACCGCCACAGGCGGTGGCCGAGAGGGCCAGCGCCGCGGACGCGATGCCCACGGTGGCGATCCTGGTGATCCGGCGCAAGGGGAGGCTCCTTAAAAACCTGACCGAAGCGCCACGACCGGCGCTGGTTTCGCGGCGATCGTAACGCGCGTAGATGTCAGTTAAAGGCCCGTTCATGAGTCGTTATCGGATCGTCGCGAACCGGACAGTGACCGATCGGTAACTGCCAACGCGTCCAGCCCTTGTGTACCAAGGGCCGGACGCGTCCGACGGAAGGCTCGCCGATGCTGTAAGGAGCGGGACCCGATCGCTACCGGGAAGGCAGCGTACGGCGGCCGTCGATCAAGGCGGCGGCCGTGAAGAACTCGACGCCGACGGCGATCGCGTCCTCGTCCACGTCGAAGTCCCCGCGGTGCAGATCACGCTTGGCGGAGTCGCCCGGGGCCCGCACGCCCAGGCGGGCCATGGCCCCCGGGACGTGCTCCAGGTACCAGGAGAAGTCCTCCCCGCCCAGGCTCTGCTCGGTGTCCTCGACCGACTCGGCCCCGCATCGGGCCCCCATCGCCTCGCGCAGCAGCTCGGTGATCACCGGATCGTTGACCACCGGCGGCACGCCGCGCACGTGGTTGATCTCGAACTTGGCCCCGTGCATCGTCGCGATCTCGTCGATCGCCGCGTGGATCATGTCCGGCGCCTCGTGCCAGGCCGCCAGGTCCAGGCACCGAACGGTTCCGGACAGCTCGGCGTGCATCGGGATCACGTTGCAGGCGTGCCCGGCCTCGATCCGGCCCCAGGTGACGGACATGCCCGAGCGGGCGTCCATCCGGCGGGCGAGCAGGGCGGGGGCGTCGACGGCCACCCGGGCGGCGGCGGTCACCAGGTCGGTGGTGAGGTGCGGCCGCGCCGTGTGCCCGCCGGAGCCGGTGAGGGTGACCTCCAGCCGGTCGCAGGCGGAGGTGATGGGGCCGGGCCGCAGTCCGATCCGGCCGGCGTCGACCCGCGGGTCGCAGTGCACGGCGACGATCCGGCCCACGCCGTCCAGCACCCCGGACTCGATCGCGTCGGTGGCACCACCGGGGAGCACCTCCTCGGCGGGCTGGAAGAGCAGCCGCACGGGCCGCGGCAGGAGACCCTGCCGGTCGAGCTCGGCGAGGACGAGGCCGGCGCCGAGGACGACGGCGGTGTGCACGTCGTGGCCGCAGGCGTGGGCGCGGTCCGGGAAGGTCGAGCGGTACGCGACGTGCGTCTTGGTGTCGGGAATGGGCAGGGCGTCGATGTCCGCGCGCAGGGCCAGCATCGGCCGGCCCCCGTCCCAGGTACCCACGTCACAGATCAGGCCCGTACCGGACTTCAGGACCCGTGGTCGGAGGCCGGCTTTCTCGAGCCTGGCCTTGATCGCCGCGGTGGTGCGGAATTCCTGGTGCCCGAGCTCGGGGTGCATGTGCAAGTCCCGGCGGAAGGCGATCAGTTCGGTGCGCAGGTGGTCCGGAAGTTTGCCGGGCAGCTCGGGCCGGTCGGACGCGACGGGCTGGAGGGTCTGGGACTCGCGGGACATCAACTGGTTCACCCGTTGAAGGGTAGGCGCACGGATGGGTCAACTGGACGGGGATCACGAAAAGTTCATGCCGTTAGGGGAAAGAAACCCAGCCTCTGGACGCATGACCGGGTGAGCCCGGGGGTAAACTCGCGCGCTCATCCGGCCCCGGGCGCCGCCTGGGCAGGCAGTCTGTGCACATCACGGGCGGTGTCGGTGACCCCCGCGAGGAAGCTGCGGGCGCGCGGGGGCGCGGAGCCGGTGAGCCAGGCCGGGTCCACATCGCATACGGCGACCGTGACACCTGTACCGGTCAGGGCGTACGGCAGGGTGTGGACGACCGTGGACGGAAAGCTGAGGATCGTCCGGCCGACGGGACCCCGACGGGCGATCAGTTCCAGTGGCAGGTCCGGGCGTACGATCTCCAGCCCGGTCGCCCGGCTCAGCGCGCGCAGCTTCTCCGGGGACTCGCGGCGGTGGGCGAAGTAGCGGGTGGCGCCGTGCTCCAGGGCGAGGGAGCGGACCGCGTCCAGGTAGCGGTCGGGGTCCACCACGCCGGTCTCCACGAGCGAGGATCCGACGAGGTCGGTGCCCCTGGTCAGCCGGGGCGGGCCGAAGCGGGCGCGGGTCCAGGCGAACTCGTTGGCCCGCAGGGTCATCCCGCCGCACGGGGCGACCGGCATCGAGGTGAACAGCTCGACGCGGCGCTCCGCCCCGCGGCCGGCGGCGCGGTCCGGGACGAAGTGGCGCCGGGCGGCCGCCGAGACGGGCGCGTACGCCAGCTCGCGGACACGGCCGGGCAGTCCTCCGCCGCCGACCCGGTGCCAGCGGACGAGGCGTTCGCCGCGGGCGGTCTGCGCGACGAACTCCATCGTGGCGGTGCCGTCGTCGACCACGACGAGTTCCTCGGAGCGCACCAGGGTGAGCAGGAGCTGGACGTAGCGCGAGAAGGGGTCGCCGATGACGACGGTGCGCGCCGCGCGGACGTCGCCCGCCAGGGCGGCGAGCGCCCGCAGCGGTGCGAGGCGGCTGCCGCGCGCCTCCTGCCACTGCACGTCGCACCCCTCGTCCCGGGCCAGTGCCGCCATCCGGCGCAGCTGGCCGCGGGACATGGGGTCGGTGGGCGGCAGGACGACGATCCGCAACGGTGCGAGCGTGCCGGCCGGGCGGGGGCCGGGCTCCGCCGCCCGTCCGGCGGCGCGGCGCCCGCGCTGGCTCGGTACGCCGTCCAGCGGTCTGTCGGCGGTGGTGCCGCGCGCGTACGCCCATTCCAGCGTGTTGAGGAGTTGGACCGGACTCTCGACGAACGCCAGGGTGGAGGCGGAGGTGCTCACACGTACTCCTTCGCGTGGGGCGGTACCGGTGCGCCGGACGACGGCCGGGGGGTGTCCGGTGCCGTGGAATGCAAGGCGGAGGAGGGAGCCCACGCGGAGCGTCGGCGACCGACGACAACGCGGCAGGCCGCGGTGCCGGGCGGCCCGGGCCCGGCCCTGATCCGCCGGGCACCCCCTAGACCGAGGCCAGCTCGCCGCGGACGCGGCGGAGCTTCTTCATGGGGCCGAGCTCGGAGTCGTAGACCCGCTTGATGCCGTCGCCGAGGGCGGTCTCGATGGTGCGGATGTCGCGGACCAGGCGGGCCAGGCCGCCGGGCTCGACGGAGGCGGCCTGGTCGGAGCCCCACATCGCGCGGTCGAGGGTGATGTGACGCTCGACGAAGGTGGCGCCGAGGGCGACGGCGGCGAGGGTGGTCTGCAGGCCCGTCTCGTGGCCGGAGTAGCCGATCGGGACGTTGGGGTACTCCTCGCGCAGGGTGTCGATGACCCGCAGGTTGAGCTCCTCGGCCTTGGCCGGGTACGTCGAAGTGGCGTGGCAGAGGAGGATGTTGGCGCTGCCGAGGACCTCGACCGCGTGGCGGATCTGCTGCGGGGTGGACATGCCGGTGGACAGGACGACGGTCCGGCCGGTGGCGCGCACGGCGCGCAGCAGTTCGTCGTCGGTGAGGGAGGCGGAGGCCACCTTGTGGGCGGGGACGTCGAACTTCTCCAGGAAGGCGACGGCCTCGGTGTCCCACGGGGAGGCGAACCAGTCGATGCCGCGCTTGGCGCAGTGCTCGTCGATGGCGCGGTACTCGTCCTCGCCGAACTCGACCCGGTGGCGGTAGTCGATGTAGGTCATCCGGCCCCAGGGGGTGTCGCGCTCGATGTCCCACTGGTCGCGCGGGGTGCAGATCTCCGGGGTGCGCTTCTGGAACTTCACGGCGTCGCATCCGGCCTCGGCGGCGGCGTCGATGAGGGCGAAGGCGTTGCCGAGGTCGCCGTTGTGGTTGATGCCGATCTCGCCGACGACGTAGACGGGGTGGCCGGGGCCGGCGGTGCGCGCTCCGAAGGGACGCAGGCGCGGGTCGGGGAGGGAGGTCGTCATGGCAGGGGGCGTCCTTCGGTGCGGGGGTGTACGGGGGGCGTGGGGTGTGGGCCGGGGGTCGGCGGGGGCGCCGGGGCGCGGGTCGAGCAGCGGGGCGAGGAGCCGGGCGCGGGCCAGGTCGTGCGGGTCGTCGACCTCCAGGACCCGGGCGGGGTCGGTGGGGACGGGCACGGTGCGGCCGAAGAAGCGGTGGCGGGCGGTGCGGAAGCCGGCGGCGTCCATGGCGTAGGCGGCGCCGGTCTCCAGCAGGTCCTGCGGCCGGTCCTGGCGGCGGGGCCGGTACGCGGGGTCGTGGTTGACGCCGGTGCCGGAGCCGTCGGGGTCGTCCCGCCAGAGGAAGCCGTGGAAGGGGGCCACGGTCAGGGCCGAGTCGGCCGCCCCGGAGGCGACGGCCAAGGCGACCGACTCGACGTCGGAGGTCGTGAGGAAGGGGCTGGTGCACTGGACGAGGAGGACCACGTCCACGGTGAGCGAGTGCAGTTCCTCGAAGGCCGAGAGTGCGTGCAGGACGGCGGCCTCGCTGCTGGCGGTGTCGCCGGAGATCGCGGTGGGGCGGGTGATCACGTCGGCGCCCGCGGCGCGGGCGGCCCCGGCGATGGCCTCGGAGTCGGTGGAGACCACCACGTCGGTGACGGTGGGCGCGGCCCGGCAGGCCAGGACGGCGCGGGCGACGAGGGGGGTGCCGGCGACCTCGGCGAGGTTCTTGCCGGGGACCCCCTTGGAGCCGCCGCGGGCGGGGACGACGGCGAGGACCCTCACAGCTCCCCCAGCCTGCGGATCACCGGGGCGACGCGCTGCACCCCGTGGCGGTACACCCCGCGGGCGGCCTCGCGCAGGTGGGTGCGGAGCCGGCGGCGCAGCCGGGACTCCCCCGCCTCGGGCCGTGCGGCGCCGGGCCGGGGGGTGCCGTCGGGGGCGAGGCGGTGCCGGGCGAGGATGCCGGGCAGGTATCCGGGGGCGGTGGTGAGCGTGTAGTAGGGGGCGGGCGCGGGCAGCCGGGCGGCGGCCAGCAGCCCGGCGACCTTGGCGCGGGCGAGGGCGTAGGGGTCGTGGGTACGGGGGTCGTGGGCGTCGGAGCCGTGGGAGGCGGCGTCCTCGCCCGCGGCGGGCCCGGCGCTCGCTGCGGCCGCCGGGCGGACGCCCTGGGCGGCGAGCCAGACCGGGTCGCCCTCCGGGAGGAGTCCCGCGTCGAGCTGGTCCCACGAGGCCAGGCAGCCGGAGCCCAGGAAGTGGTGGTTGCCGAGGGCCTCGCGGATGCCGAGGTCGGTGAGGACGGCCGTCGGGATGGAACGGTGCAGGGCTTCCAGGGCTGCCGTGGAGGAGACGGTGACCAGCAGGTCGGCGCCGTCCAGTACCTCGCCCATGTTCCCGTAGACCAGGCGGCAGTTGGCGGGCAGTCCGCCGCGGACGCGCTCGGCGAGCCGCTGGTAGGGCTGCTCCTCCAGGTGCGTGGTGTGTTCCCCGGGCTTGCTGCGCAGCTTGATCAGCACCTCCCGGCCGGGGTGCTTGCGGGCGTGGCCGACGGCCCGTTCCAGCAGGTAGGCGCGGTCGACGCGGCTGTCGGGCACGGAGGGCTGCACGGCGAAGACCACCGTGTGGGCCCGGCTCCCGGCCGGCTCGTACGGCGCCCCGCCCAGGAAGGGCAGCGCGGTCTCGGTGACGGCGCCGGCGTCCGCGCCGACCCCCTCGTACACGGCGCGGAAGCGCTCCGCGTCGTGGCGGGAGTTGGCGAGGACGAGGTCGGCGCCGTGCCGCAGCAGCAGCCCGTCGGCGAGCTTCTCGTACACGACCCCGACGTATCCGGTGACGAGTACGGGGCGCCGGGCGGGGGCGGGCCACAGGGCGCGGGCCCCGTGCAGGACGGCCTGGACGGCCCCGCCGACGAGCGCGAGGACGACCACGTCGTAGCGCTCGCGTTCGATCTCGGCGAGGAACTCGGCGCAGGTCACCTCGGCCGGCCGGGCGGCCCCCACTCCCACCTCGCCGAGCTGGCGCGCGGTGGGCGTGGCCCGGCCGCGCAGCAGGTATCCGGTGAGCTGGTGGTCGGGCACGAGACGGCGGGCGGTGGTGGCGCCCCATTTCCATCTCGTGTCGGAATCGGCGAGTACGGCGACGCGTTTGCGTTCTGGCACGCGGCAGAAGCTATTCCGCGTTTTCGGTGATCGGCCCAACGAACGCACAACAGCGGGTTAACAAAGCGTCGACTGAATGCGAAAGCGTACGGGTTAACCCGCCCGCCCCGCGCCGTTCACATGAAATCCGTGTCCGGGCCACGGTGAATGCCGGGCGGCGTCCTAATGTCTCGCGGGTGCCCAAGCTCTCTGTTGTCGTGCCGTTCTACAACGTCCGGACCTACGCGCCGGACGCCCTGCGGAGTCTCGAACTGAACGCCCGGGAGGACTTCGAGTTCCTGCTCGTCGACGACTGCTCGACGGACGGGACGGCGGACCTGCTGGAACGGGCGGCGGGCGAGCTGCCCGGGGCGGTGCACCTCAGACACGCGAGCAACGGCGGCCTCGCCACCGCGCGCAACACCGGACTGGACGCGGCCCGCGGCGAGTACCTCGCCTTCCTGGACGGGGACGACTGGCTGGCCCCCGGCCACCTGGCCCGGATGCTGGCCGCCATGGAGGCGCTGGGCTGCGATTTCATCCGTACCGACCATGTGCGCTGCACGGGCCGGACGCGGAGCGTGCAGCGGGTCCCCTTCGGTCCGCAGTCGGTCGTCGCCGATCCGCGCGGCGCGATCCTGCCCGCCGACCGGGCGACCTCGGTGGACTATCCGTACGCCTGGGCGGGCATGTACCACCGGCGGCTGCTGGAGCGCGGCCTGCTGCACTTCACCGACGGGCTGCGCACGGCGGAGGACCGGCCGTGGATCTGGCGGCTGCACCGGGAGGCCGATTCCTTCGCGGCGGTCGGGCTGCCCGGTGTCTTCTACCGGCGCGGTGTTTCCACGTCATTGACGCAGATCAGGGACGAACGGCAGCTCGATTTCATCCGGGCATTCGATCAGGTTCTCGCCGAGGTCGCCGCCGATCCGGAATCCGAACTCCTCCTGCCGAAATCCGTACGAACGTACTGCGCAATTATCGCGCACCATTTCGGATCCATCGAAAGGTACGAACCGGCCGTGGCAAAAAAACTCCGCCTGATGAGCGCGGCCGCGCTCGGCCGCATGCCCCAGGACGTGCTCGACCGGGTCCTGGACTCGATGGACGCCGAGCGCTCCACGCTCCTGCGCCGCCTGCGCGGCGGCCGCCGCACCCCGTCGGGGGCGACCGCCTGATGCTCACCCAGATCTTCCTGGCCTCCACCCTCTACGGCGCGGCCACGCTCGCGGCGGGCGTCGACGCGGGCTGCTTCCCGGCCGCGGGCCGCCGGATCCTGCTGACCAGCAATCACGCCGTCACCGCCGAGGTGGCCCCGGGCCTCGTCGGCGCGCCGGGTTTCGCCGCCCTGCGCACCCGGTTCGACGAGGTGCTCGACTGGAACGCCGTGATCGAGCCGCAGCACCCGAGCACCTGGGCCCCGCGCGCCGAGGACGTACCGATCTGGGAGCGGCACCTGCGGGCGCTGTGGGGCCTGGGCGAGGACCGGGTCGAGCTGGTCGTGGAGTCCCTCCAGGTACCGCCGGCCCAGTCCCTGTGCCGGCTCTTCCCCGGCGCCGCGGTCGACGTCTACGCCGACGGGCTGATGAGCTACGGCCCCACCCGCTTCCGCCTCGACCCGCAGCTCGGGATGCGGGTGCGCCGGGTGCTCCACCTGGACCTGGTCCCCGGCCTGCAGCCGCTGCTGCTGACGGAGTTCGGGGCGCGGCCGGAGCTGGTGCCCGCGGAGGCCTTCCTGAAGGTCCTCGCGGAGCTGCCCCCGCACGGTCCGGACCTGGACGGCGCCGGGGAGTCCCCGGCCCTGCTGCTGGGCCAGTACCTGTCGGCGCTCGACCTGATGACCCCGGACGAGGAGGAGGAGCTGCACGCCTCGATGGTCCGGGGCGCCTTCGCGCTCGGCCACCGGGAGCTGGTCTTCAAGCCGCACCCCGGCGCGCCGGCCGATTACGCCCGCCGGGCCGTGGCGGAGGCCGAACGGCTCGGCGCCCGGCTCACCGTGACGAGCAGCCCGGTCCTGGCCGAGACCCTCTACCGGCTGCTGCGGCCGGCGCTGGTCGTCGGCTGCTTCTCCACGGGCCTGCTGACCGCCGCCACGCTGTACGGGCTGCCCGTCGCGCGCACCGGTACCGGGGCCGTACTGGCCCGCCTGGACCCGTACCCGAACAGCAACCGGGTACCGCTGGTGCTGGTGGACGCGCTGCTGCCGGACCTGGCGGACCCGGAGGCGGTCCACGCCTGGACGCCCGCGACGCTGGAGCGGGCCGGAGCGGAACGGGCCGGGCTGCTGACCGCCGTCGGGTTCACCATGCAGCCGCAGATCCTGGCGGCGCGGCGGGGCGCGGCCGAGGCGTACCTGGCCGCGCACCTGACCCCGGGCACCTGGCGGTACTTCACACGGCGCCGGCTGACGGCGCTGGGGCTGCCCGGCGGGATCCCCGCCCAGCTGTCGTTCCTGCCGCGCAGCCGGACCGTGCGGCGCGTGGCCCGGACCCTGCGCCGGGTCCTGAACTGACGGCCCAGGGCGCTCGGCCGGCTCAGCCGACCGCGAGCTTGGCCGCGAACCCCAGGAACAGCACGCCCGCCGCCGAGGTCGCCCCGGCCGACAGCCGCTTGCGGCGGCGGAAGGCCTCCGAGAGGCGGGTGCCGCCGAATATCAGCAGCGTCAGGTAGAGGAAGCTGCCGGTCTGCAGCAGCCCGCCCAGGACGAGGAACGACAGCGCCGGGTAGGCGTAGGACGGGTCCACGAACTGCACGAAGAAGGACATCAGGAAGAGGATGGCCTTCGGGTTGAGGAGGCTGATCAGCAGGGCCCGCCGGTAGGGCCGCTCGGTCTCCGCGGGGTCGGCGGGGGCATCGGCCCGCGTCTCGTCCTCGTCCCGGCGCATGCGCCACAGCGCCCAGGCACCCCGCATCATTCCCACGGCGAGCCAGGCCAGGTACCCGGCGCCGAGGAACTTCACCACGGTGAACACCAGCGGGCTCGCGCGGAGCAGGGCCCCGGCGCCCAGGGCGGTCAGCGCCATCAGTACGGCGTCGCCGGTGAACACCCCGGCGGCGGCCTTGTAGCCCGTGCGCACACCGCGGCGGGCGGCGACGGACAGCACGTAGAGCGAGTTCGGTCCCGGCAGGAGAATGATCAGGACAAGGCCGGCGAGGTACGTCGGCAGATCGATGACACCCAGCATGTGCAGGAGTGTCCCATGAGGACACACCTGACAGTCCACCGTGTTTCAGCATGTGGAACCGGTGGGCTCGTACGTCCCCCACACCTCCCGCAGCGCCCCGCACACCTCCCCCACCGTGGCCCGCGCGCGCAGCGCCTCCTTCATCGGGTACAGCACGTTCGCGGTGCCCGCCGCCGCCTCCCGCAGGGCCGCGAGCGCCGCCGTCACCGCCGCCCCGTCGCGCTCCGCCCGCAGCCGTGCCAGCGCCGCGCACTGCCGCTCCTCGATCGCCGGGTCCACGCGCAGCGGCTCGTACGGTTCCTCACGCTCCAGCGCGAAGCGGTTGACCCCGACCACCACCCGTTCGCCGCTGTCGGTCTCCCGCGCGATGCGATAGGCGTTCCGCTCGATCTCCGCCTTCTGGAAGCCGGCCTCGATGGCGGCCACCGCTCCGCCCCGCTCCTCGACACGCCGCATCAGCCCGAGGGCCGCGGCCTCCAGTTCGTCCGTCATCCGCTCCACCGCGTACGACCCGGCGAAGGGGTCCACGGTGTGGGTGACGTCCGTTTCGTGCGCGAGGACCTGCTGGGTGCGCAGGGCGAGGCGGGCCGACTTCTCCGTCGGGAGCGCGATCGCCTCGTCGAAGGAATTGGTGTGCAGCGACTGGGTGCCGCCCAGCACCGCGGCCAGCGCCTGCACGGCGACGCGTACGAGGTTCAGCTCGGGCTGCTGTGCGGTGAGCTGGACACCGGCGGTCTGGGTGTGGAAGCGCAGCATCATCGACTTGGGGTCCCGCGCCCCGAACTCCTCCCGCATGACGCGGGCCCAGATCCGCCGGGCGGCGCGGAACTTCGCGACCTCCTCCAGCAGGGTGGTGCGGGCGACGAAGAAGAAGGAGAGCCGCGGCGCGAACTCGTCGACCGCCATCCCGGCGGCGAGGGCGGTACGGACGTAGGCGATGCCGTCGGCGAGGGTGAAGGCCACCTCCTGCGCGGGTGAGGCGCCGGCTTCGGCCATGTGGTAGCCGGAGATGGAGATGGTGTTCCACCGGGGGATCTCGGCCCGGCAGTAGCGGAAGGTGTCGGCGGTCAGCCGCAGCGAGGGCCCGGGCGGGAAGATGTACGTCCCCCGGGCGATGTACTCCTTCAGGACGTCGTTCTGGATCGTCCCCGTCAGCTGCGCGCCCGTGATGCCCTGTTCCTCCGCGACCAGCTGGTAGAGCAGCAGGAGGAGCGCGGCGGGCGCGTTGATCGTCATCGAGGTGGAGACGCGGTCGAGGGGGATGCCGTCGAACAGGGTCCGCATGTCGTCGAGCGAGTCGACGGCCACCCCGACCTTGCCGACCTCGCCGTGGGCGAGGGGCGCGTCGGAGTCGTGGCCCATCTGGGTGGGCAGGTCGAAGGCGACGGACAGCCCGGTGCCGCCGCCCGCGATGAGCTGCCGGTAGCGGGCGTTGGACTCGGTGGCCGTGCCGAAGCCGGCGTACTGCCGCATGGTCCAGGGCCGACCGGTGTACATGTTCGGATAAATCCCTCGGGTGTAGGGGAAGTCCCCAGGTACACCCAATTGGACCTGTGGGTCCCATTCCGTCAGATCGCCCGGTCCGTAGACCGGTTCGACCGGGATTCCGCTCTCCGTGCTGGCCATGTGACGAAGTCCTCCGTAGAGCAACCGGGCCCGGGGCTGATACAACCTTGCCCGCGCGTCGCTTCGTAAGGCTGCGGACGGTTGCTGGTCACAATGGCGCAACATCCCGGGACCCTGTGCAACTCTCCACGCGCGCCAGGCATCACCTAGATACACGACGTAGAAACCGGGGGACTGCAATGCAGCGCCAGAGAGCCATAATCCGCACGATCGGGGTCGCCACCGCCGTCGCGCTCGCCGCGACCGCCTGCGGTCCGCAGAAGACGGAGTCCGCCGGCTCCTCCTCCGCGGCGCCGTCCTCGCCCACGGCGGGCGCCACCCCCGAAGCCTCCCCGACCGCCGACAACAAGCCCGGTGAGGCCTCGCCGTCGGCCTCGGCGTCCGCCTCCGCCTCCCCGTCGGCCTCGCCTTCGCCCTCGGTGAAGCAGATCATGGCCAACGGCGACGAGAGCGAGCAGGTCCGCGAGCTCCAGGCCCGCCTGAAGCAGCTCAAGCTGATGACGGTCGCGCCGACCGGTTTCTACGGCTCCAAGACCACGGCCGCGGTGAAGTCCTTCCAGTCGAAGAACGGCCTGGACGCGACCGGCGGGGTCGACGACAAGACCTGGAAGAAGATCCAGAGCTCCAGCAAGAAGCCCAGCGCCGACGAGCTGCGCCCGCCGACCACCAACGAGGTCGCCGCGCCGGACCCGCGCTGCATGACGGGCCGCGTCATGTGCATCAGCAAGGAGAGCCGCACCCTCGCCTGGATGATCGACGGCAAGGTCGTCTCGACGATGGACGTCCGCTTCGGCTCGGAGAACACCCCGACCCGCGAGGGCGTGTTCAACGTGGGCTGGAAGGCCAAGGACTGGACGTCGACGATCTACCACACGCCGATGCCCTACGCGATGTTCTTCAGCGGCGGCCAGGCCGTGCACTACTCCGCGGACTTCGCCGCCCGCGGCTACAACGGCGCCTCGCACGGCTGCGTGAACGTCCGCGACAAGGGCAAGCTGTCGAAGCTCTTCGACGACGTGCAGGTCGGCGACAAGGTCGTCGTCTACTGGTGACCCCGCGGAGGGTCACGCCGGGGGCCCGGATGCCGGGCCCCGACCACGGAGCCGGCCGCGAGCCGGTGGAACGCATCAGGCCGTCCCTTGCGCCGCCCGCCGATACCGGCGGACCGCGCAAGGGACGGCCTGTCGCGTTGAACGGGTCGAAGTAAAGGGCGCGGGCAGGGCCGGGGGAACGTGCCCCGCCCGCGCCGGTTGCGCAGAGCCCAGGGGTACGGGGGGAACCCCGGCTCATGCGCGGCCGATGACCAGTCGGCTCGATTAGTACTGCGTCACCGGTTCGAAAAGTGTTACAGGCAGGTCAGCACATGTGTCAGCGGCCCGCGCGCAGGGGCGTGGAGCCCTGCGGGACCGCGGGCGACAGGGTCGGCGCCCTGAGCGTCCCGCCCAGCGGGGCGTCGCGGGGCCCGGTGCCGCCGGAGTCCCCGTCCAGCACCGAGGCGCAGTAGGCGGGGATCCGCAGGAGCCCGTCGGCCAGCCGTGAAAGCCGCTCGCGCCGGTCGTCGTTGAGCCGGCCCTTGCGGTACTCCTGGCAGAGGTCGACCTTGAGCCTGTTCTCCTGCTCGCGCTGCCGGTCCTTGGCCAGCTCGCCGGTGCCCAGGGTGTCGGGGCTCGCCTCCCGGTCGCCCGGACCGCTCTGGTCGTCCTTGCCGCCCCGGCCCGAACCGCCGGACGCGGAACTGCCCGGGAAGGAGTCGGGGACCGTTCCGGCGCCGGGTGTCGCCCGCCCGCCCGCGGTGGGCGACGGCGAGACGGGGGCGAACCCCGGGTTCGAGCCTTCCGGGAGCGGGGTGGGCAGCAGCTTCGGGGTGACGGGCGGGGCGCTGCCGCCGACGTCCGGGACCGGGCTCTCCCCGGCGCTGACCGACATCGCCGGTCCGGGTCCCGCGGTGTCCTGGCGGGACCGGTCCAGCAGCCCCGCGCCCGCCGCGGCGGCCAGACCGCCCGCGGCGACGCTCGCGAGGGCGGCGGCCAGACCGAAGCTCACGGTCCGGGCGCGCCGGCGGGCCGGTACGGGGGCGGGATGGACGCGGCCGAGGGCGACCAGGGGCTCACGGGAGGCGTCGGCCGCGGACGGCACGGTGGCGCGGCCCGCGGTGGCGCGGCCCGCGGTGGCGGGACGCGCGGCGGCGCGCGCCGCGCGGAAGGCCTTCACCGCCGGCTCCTCGCCGGGCAGTTCCGTACCCCTGGGTGCGGCCGCCATCGCGGCCAGGGCGTCCAGGGCGGCCCGCAGCCGGGCGGCCTCCATCGCGGCACGCGGGTCGGCGGCGGGCCCCACAGGTTCCGTCGGTCCGCCGCGCAGGAATGCTTCCGCCGCGGCCTCGTCCAGCCACCTGTCGCGCTCGTCGGCCATCACATGTCCTTCTGCGTCCGCCAACGTGAATGCGTCACACCGGTTTGTTCCGCGTAACTTCCGCCCCGGCCACGCTGTGCGGGTACGGCGTCGAGATCCCTCCCGCCCCCGCCGTCCCACGCATGGCCACCGGCATTATGGCCGACCGCGGCGCCCGCCCTGGACCCGGTGCCCGGCCCTGCCTCGAAGCCGCTGTCCGCGCCCTGCGCGGCCAGCAGTTCCGCCAGCTTCTTCAGACCGCGGTGCGCGGCGGTGCGTACGGCGCCGGGCCGCTTGCCCAGGGTCTCGGCCGCGCTCTTGGCGTCCAGGCCGACCACGACCCGCAGGACGACGGCCTCGGCCTGGTCCTGGGGCAGCTGGGCTATGAGCGCCATGGTGCGCCCGGTGTCGAGGGACTCCATCGCCGCGCCGGCCGTGTCGCACTCGGCGGCCCAGCCGCTGAGCTCGGTGTCGTCGCCGCCGATCGCGGGGCGGCGGCCGCGCATGCGTATGTGGTCGAGTGCCCGGTTCCGGGCGATGCGGGCGGCCCAGCCGCGGAAGCGGTCGGCGTCGCCGGTGAAGGAGTCGAGGTCGCGGGCTATCTGCAACCAGGCCTCCGAGGTCACGTCCTCGGCATCGCCGTCTCCGACGAGCGTGCGTACGTAACCGAGCAGGCGTGGATGCACGGCACGGTACACAGCACGGAACGCGTTCTCGTCGCCGTCCTGTGCCGCGAGCACCGCGGCGGTCAGCTCCGCGTCGTCCCCCAGCAAAGTCCCCAACCTGTCCTGTACGTGTGGCGCAAATCAGCACGTTACGGCTTTCAAGCACCTCTCGTCCACGAGTGATACAACGTGCAACCAATCCTGCGCGGAGCGAGGTGTGACACAAAACGCACCCCCGGCGCTGACAGGGGTACGGGCTTGTCGCACGAGCCCGTGACGGATGGCGGCCGGGGCCTCTCCTGTGGGGGGTGGCGGCCTCGGTCGCCCTCCCCCTTTCGGGCATCCCACCATGCCTGCCCGGCGCGCCCACGTCATCCTTTCGGCTCACTTCCGGGTGAAATCCCCGCACGGGTACGACACACCATGCCCTGCGTCGATAGCGTTGCGGCACATCCCCGCCACGCCCCGAGGAGCCCCCGCTGTCCAGCCACCTTCCGGCACAGGCCCGCGGCTGCCCCGACCCCTCCCACGGCCCCGGACTGACGCGGTTCAACACCCTGTCCCCCGAGGCCGCCCGGGCGGTCCTCCTGCACTGCTGCGGCAGCCGCCGCTGGGCGCACCGGGTGGCGGCGCACCGCCCGTACCCGGACGCGGGCACCCTGCTCGCCGCCGCGGACGAGGCCTCGTACGACCTGTCGCAGGCCGACCTGACCGAGGCGCTGGCCGCGGAGCACTCGGCCGAACTGGACCACGGGGCGCCGTACGCCGCGCTGCTGGCCCTCGACGCGGCCCACGCGGAATACGAACGGAAGTTCGGCCACGCTTTCGTGATCTGCCTGGACGGCCACGCGCCGGAGGAGCAGGCCGACCAGCTCCTGGGGGCCATCCGGCGGCGGATGGGGCACGAGGTGGACGAGGAACGCTCGATCTCCGCGGACGAGCTGCGGCGTGTCGCGCAGTCCCGGCTGCTGGACCTGACGCGCCGGCTGACCCGCTCCGAGGGGGCATCTGTGGCCGAAACCGGGCTATTCGCCCCTGTGGGATAGCCCGTACGTGCCTGTTTGATCACACAGCCGGACCCCGGGCGAGGGAACCGACAACTCGTCGCTACGATGTCCGGGGCCGGTGGACCGTACCCGGCCGGGCCCGACCGACAAAGAAGCCGGCTGGCCCCCGCCCCGCTTCCGGAGGGTTTTCCGTGCCGGCTGGAACGTTGTACCGCGGCCGGGAAGGAATGTGGTCCTGGGTGGCTCATCGAGTCACCGGCGTCCTCATCTTCTTCTTCCTGTTCGTACACGTCCTCGACACCGCTCTCGTCCGCGTCTCCCCCGAGGCGTACGACGATGTCGTGGCCACCTATAAGACTCCGATCGTCGCGCTGCTGGAGTACGGCCTCGTCGCCGCCATCCTGTTCCACGCGCTCAACGGTCTCCGTGTCATCGCCGTGGACTTCTGGTCCAAGGGCCCGCGCCACCAGAAGACGATGCTCTGGTGGGTCGTGGGCATCTGGGTCGTGCTGATGGTCGGGGCCCTCTACCCCGTGCTCGGCCACGCCTACCTCGAACTGTTCGGGAAGTGACGCGCATGTCCTCTGACACTTCTTCCGCCAAGGTCATCGGCGACGTGGAGGGCGTTTCCCTCTACGACGTCGACAACCCCGCGCCGTACATCGAGGCCCCGCGCAAGCGCACGGCCAAGACGCCCCGCTCGACCCGCGGCAACTTCGAGATGGTCGCGTGGCTCTTCATGCGCCTCTCGGGCATCGTGCTCGTCGTCCTCGTCATCGGCCACCTGCTGATCCAGCTGGTGCTCGACGGCGGCGTCTCCAAGATCGGCTTCGCCTTCGTGGCCGGCCGCTGGGCGTCCCCGTTCTGGCAGGTCTGGGACCTGCTGATGCTGTGGCTGGCCATGCTGCACGGCGCCAACGGCCTGCGTACCGTCATCAACGACTACGCGGAGCGTGCCAACACGCGGCTGTGGCTGAAGGGCCTGCTCTACACCGCCACGGTGTTCACCATCCTTCTGGGCACGCTGGTGATCTTCACCTTCGACCCGAACATCCGCTAGGCAACGGGGCTGAGGCGAAACCAATGAAGATCCACAAGTACGACACCGTCATCGTCGGCGCCGGTGGCGCCGGCATGCGCGCCGCCATCGAGTCGACGAAGCGCAGCCGCACCGCGGTGCTGACGAAGCTCTACCCCACCCGTTCCCACACGGGCGCGGCGCAGGGCGGCATGGCCGCCGCGCTGGCGAACGTGGAGGAGGACAACTGGGAGTGGCACACCTTCGACACGGTCAAGGGCGGTGACTACCTGGTCGACCAGGACGCCGCCGAGATCCTGGCGAAGGAGGCCATCGACGCGGTCCTCGACCTGGAGAAGATGGGCCTGCCGTTCAACCGCACCCCGGACGGCACCATCGACCAGCGCCGCTTCGGCGGTCACTCCCGCAACCACGGCGAGGCGCCGGTCCGCCGGTCCTGCTACGCCGCGGACCGCACCGGTCACATGATCCTCCAGACGCTGTACCAGAACTGCGTCAAGGAGGGCGTGGAGTTCTTCAACGAGTTCTACGTCCTGGACCAGCTCCTGGTCGAGGAGGACGGCGTCAAGAAGTCGGCCGGTGTGGTCGCGTACGAGCTCGCCACCGGCGAGATCCACGTGTTCCAGGCCAAGGCCGTCATCTACGCCTCCGGCGGCACCGGCAAGTTCTTCAAGGTGACCTCCAACGCGCACACCCTCACGGGTGACGGCCAGGCGGCCTGCTACCGCCGCGGCCTGCCGCTGGAGGACATGGAGTTCTTCCAGTTCCACCCGACGGGCATCTGGCGCATGGGCATCCTGCTGACGGAGGGCGCCCGCGGTGAGGGCGGCATCCTCCGCAACAAGGACGGCGAGCGCTTCATGGAGAAGTACGCGCCGGTCATGAAGGACCTCGCGTCCCGTGACGTCGTCTCGCGCTCCATCTACACCGAGATCCGTGAGGGCCGCGGCTGCGGTCCGGCCGGTGACCACGTGTACCTGGACCTCACCCACCTGCCGCCGGAGCAGCTCGACGCGAAGCTCCCGGACATCACCGAGTTCGCGCGCACCTACCTGGGCATCGAGCCGTACACGGACCCGATCCCGATCCAGCCCACCGCGCACTACGCCATGGGCGGCATCCCGACCAACGTCGAGGGTGAGGTCCTGTCGGACAACACCACCGTCGTCCCGGGCCTGTACGCGGCCGGCGAGGTCGCCTGCGTGTCGGTGCACGGCGCGAACCGCCTGGGCACCAACTCGCTGCTGGACATCAACGTCTTCGGCAAGCGCTCCGGCATCGCCGCGGCCAAGTACTCGCAGGAGAACGACTTCGTCGAGCTCCCCGAGAACCCGGCGCAGCAGGTGTCGGACCTCGTCGAGCGCCTGCGCAACTCCACGGGCAAGGAGCGGGTCGCCGACCTGCGTCTGGAGCTCCAGGAGACGATGGACGCGAACGTGATGGTCTTCCGTACGGAGCAGACCATCAAGACCGCGGTCGAGAAGATCGCGGAGCTGCGCGAGCGCTACAAGAACGTGTCCGTCCAGGACAAGGGCAAGCGCTTCAACACGGACCTGCTGGAGGCCATCGAGCTGGGCAACCTGCTCGACCTGGCCGAGGTCATGGCCGTGTCCGCCCTGGCGCGCAAGGAGTCCCGCGGTGGTCACTACCGCGAGGACTACCCCAACCGCGACGACGTCAACTTCATGCGCCACACCATGGCGTACCGCGAGGTCGGAGCCGACGGCTCGGACTCGGTCCGGCTCGACTACAAGCCGGTCGTGACGACCCGCTACCAGCCGATGGAGCGTAAGTACTGATGGCTACCCCCACCCTGGACAAGATGGAAGAGGCGGCCGCGGCCTCCCCGTACATCACGGTCACCTTCCGGATCCGCCGCTTCAACCCCGAGATCTCGGACGAGGCGCAGTGGCAGGACTTCCAGATCGAGATCGACCCCAAGGAGCGCGTGCTCGACGGTCTCCACAAGATCAAGTGGGACCTGGACGGCACGCTCACCTTCCGCCGCTCGTGCGCGCACGGCATCTGCGGCTCGGACGCGATGCGGATCAACGGCAAGAACAGGCTCGCCTGCAAGACGCTGATCAAGGACATCAACCCCGAGAAGCCGATCACCGTCGAGGCCATCAAGGGCCTCACGGTGATGAAGGACCTCGTGGTCGACATGGAGCCCTTCTTCCAGGCGTACCGGGACGTCATGCCGTTCCTGGTCACCAAGGGCAACGAGCCGACGCGCGAGCGCCTGCAGTCCGCCGAGGACCGCGAGCGCTTCGACGACACCACCAAGTGCATCCTGTGCGCCGCGTGCACGTCCTCGTGCCCGGTGTTCTGGAACGACGGCCAGTACTTCGGCCCGGCGGCGATCGTCAACGCGCACCGCTTCATCTTCGACTCGCGTGACGAGGCCGGCGAGCAGCGGCTGGAGATCCTGAACGACAAGGACGGCGTGTGGCGCTGCCGCACGACCTTCAACTGCACCGACGCGTGCCCGCGTGGCATCGAGGTCACCAAGGCGATCCAGGAAGTCAAGCGTGCGCTGATCACGCGCCGCTTCTGACCTCCCGGTCCCTGCCTGTACGAGGGCCCCGTCCCCGGTTCACCCCGGGGGCGGGGCCCTCGTGCGTCACCGGCGGTTCAGCTGGCTGGTGATCGTCGGGTCGGTGATCTCCGTGTCCTTCGCGAGGAGCATCGCCTTGGAGAGGATGACGGCCAGGGTCCGGTCCCCCTCGAAGGGCAGGTAGCCGGGGTCGGCGGCGCCGGCCGCGCCCGCGCCGCCGGGCACGATGCACAGGTACTGGTCGTTCGGCGACATCAGGATGTTCCCCGAGGCGAGGTGGATCTTGTACGTGTGCAGCTCGCCGCGGACATGGAGGAAGCGGCCCTCCACCGTGCAGCGGTCCGCGACGGCCAGCCGCGGCACCAGCCGCTCCAGCAGGGCCCGCCGGGTCTCGGCGCTGGCGCCCAGCTCGCCGAAGCCGTAGGAGGTCCAGTAGTCCCGGAAGCGGCCCTCGGGCCCGCCGTCGGACCAGGTCGGGTCGTTGCCGACGCTGGCCACGCCCACGAAGAGGTCCACGTCGCGCATGACCTCGCTCAGCACCAGCTCGGGTATCTGCGTGAGCGGCAGCGGATCGACGGCTCCCTGTGCGTCGCTCGGCCACGTCGTGTATCCGCCGCCGTAGGTGCTCGCCCAGTTCTGCGGGGCGTCGATCGGATAGAAGCGCACCTGGTCGGTGCGCAGCCGCAGGTAGGTCCCCGACTCGGTGGTGTCGACCCCGTACTCGTGGCCCTCGCCCTCGATCCAGTACTCGGCCCGCAGCCCCCACCGGGGCAGCTCACGGGTGGCGGGCGGAAGGGAGTCGTCGACGCACAGACGGAGCCTGTTGTGCCATCCGCGCGCCGAGGTGAGCGAGTTGAACTGGTGCTGGCGCAGGACGTGCGCGGCGAACCGGTTGGAGTACGTACGGGTCCTGCGTTCGGCGTCGGTCAGCAGGTACACCTCGCGGTGGGCCTGCTTGAAGGGCTGGGTCACGGTGTGCCGCTCCAGCCACTCCCGCCAGGCCAGCACCTCGGCGGGCTCCCGGCCGACGGGGTGCCACAGCTCGACGGCGGCGCCCTCGGTGACGGTGGCGCCCGCCAGGGTGCGCAGTGCCCCGTCGGCGAAGCAGACGGGCGTCCCGTCCACGGTCCAGATCAGCCGCCGGGCCAGGGTGCCGACCAGCGGATGGTCGAGGTACCGGGCGCGCCACTGCCCGTACGCCCAGCGGCGGCGGGCGAGGAACTGCCGGTCCAGCCGCTCCGCCTGCGCCGACAGGGACTTCTCGATGTCCTTGACCAGGCCCTTGAGCTCCTTGAGCTCCTCGGGGTGGTCCCGCCGCACGGTGGCGGGCACGGTCTTGACCTGCTTCCCGGCGGCGTTGCGCCAGAGCAGGGCGGCCCGGTTCCCGGACACCGTGAGCTCCGCGGCTGCCTCCCCGAAGCCGAAGGCGGCCTTCCCGACCTCCGTGAGCCCGTACGCGGGGACGGCCAGCTCCTCGATCTCCTCGCGGCTCAGCCCGAGCGCGCCGGCCCGGTCCTCCAAGGCCGCGTCGATGAGCTTGAGGGTGCCCTTGTACGTGACCCGGGTGCCGAGCCGGGCCAGTTCGGCGAGGGCGGCCTCCCCGTCGGACCGGGCCAGGGCGCCCACCGCGGCGTTGGCGACCTTGGGGTTGCGCGGGCCCAGTCCGGCGGCCTTGCGCAGCGAGGTCTCCACGAGCGCACCCAGGGCGCGCGCCGTGTCGGGGTGCGCCGGGACCAGGGCCAGCAGCCAGACCAGGCCGCGCAGGGCGTTGGCGTTGTAAGGGTCGAAGGCGGCGTTGACGTCCGGCTCGTACGCGGCCCGCTCCAGCTCGAAGGTGCGGGGCCGTCCGACGAGGGCGAGCAGCGGCAGCAGGGCCTCGCGCACGGCCTCGGCGCCGAGGTCCTCGATGAGCGCCCGGCCGCGCTTCTCCCAGGCGGCGGAGGGCTTGGCGGCCTTGGCGGTCACCGCGTGGGCGAGCAGTTCCCGCAGCCGTCCGTGTTCCATGGCCCGCTCCGCCCACGCCTCGCCGACGTTGAGCACGGGTTCGGCGAAGCCCGCGGCGAACCGGACGAGTTCCTGGTCGCTGTACGTACTGACGGCGGTGCGGCGGACGGTGGCGATGACGGCGGGGGAGATCGCGCGGCCGGCCGCGGCCTCGGCCCTCACGAGGGACTCGCAGCGGTCGACGTACCAGAAGGAGTGGGCGCGGCCGAGGATGTCAAGCTGTGCGGCCCGCTCCTCGGCCAGCGGCAGGCCGTCCAGGCCGTGTCCGACGAGCGCGGTCAGGGTGAGCAGCCTGACGCGGACCGGGGGTGTGTCGCCGCCGTGCCGGTGGCGGTCGGCGAACGCCTCGACCACGCGGCGGCGGTCCTCGGGCGGCAGCTCCTGCATCTCGGCGAGCCGTGCCTTGACCGACGGGTGGTGGAGGGAGGAGGCGGCCACCTTGCGGACCAGCCGGTCCGCCATGACCTTGATCTTGATGTCGTCCATCGTCAGCCTCCCACCAGCGCGACGAGCTTGAGGAAGGTGACCTCGACGCCGAGCGGGAGGGAGATCTCCTCGTCCAGCTCGGTGATCTGGTGGTCCCCCACCAGGACCAGGAAGCCGTTGCGTTCGAAGGCCCGCAGCGCCAGCTCGGTCTGCTTCTCCGGGTCGATGCGGCGCGGCGTCCGCAGCGCGTATCCGTTGAGGGTGCGCTCGGCGCCCTCCGGCCGCACCAGCCCCTGGAACACCTCGGGCCGCTTCGCGTGGTACTCCGCGACCTCCTGGAACACCCTGCGCCGGATCAGCTCGCGCAACGCGAGCCGCTCCTCGGCGATCTCGAGTCCCCAGCCGTCGCCACGGCTTCCGGCGGTCGTCTCGTCGACGAAGGTCACCATTCCCATGCCCTGAACCGTAGGGGCGGGCACTGACAACGGCCCCGGGCCGCCCTCGGGGATGCGTCAGGGCCGGGTGAGGGGCTTCCCCCATGGCCGGTGGATCTTCCGCAGCACAGACTTACGGGCATGACGAACTCCGCGAACTCCTCTGCACGCAAGGCCCGTTGGACCACCGTGGCCGTCGCCGGCGCGGCTGTGGCGGCGCTCGCCGCCGGTGCCTTGCCGGCCTCGGCCCAGCCGGTGCGGCCGCCGGGGACGGCCGGCGCCGCGGATCAGCGGATCGACACCGGGAAGCTGGCCGCGCTGATGGCTCCCGGCGACAGCGCGAGCGGGACCATGGTCCGGGTGGGCGGCACGGGGATCCGGTGGACCGCGGCCACGGGACCCCTCTCCCGGGACCCCGCCGCGAACTTCCGCATCGGCAGCATCACCAAGCTGTTCACCTCCACGGTGGTGCTCCAGCTGGTCGGCGAGGGCCGTTTCGGCCTGGACACCCCGGTCCAGGACCTCCTCCCCGGGACCCTCCCGGCCCGGTGGGAGCCGATCACGGTGGGGCAGCTGCTGAGCCACACCAGCGGCCTCGGGCTGCCCTGCGTCGAGTTCGCGGAGGGCGGGGCCCCCACGCCGGAGCAGGTCGTCTCCCACTGGACCGACCCCGCGTGCGCCGCGCCGCAGTACCCGGTGCTCGCGCAGCAGTACAACGGCGTCAACTACTTCCTCCTCGGCATGGTGATCGAGAGGACCACCGACCGCTCCTACGCCGAGGAGGTCCAGCGGCGCATCGCCCGCCCGCTCGGCCTGCGCCACACGTACTCCCCGCGGCCCGGGGACCGGTCCGTCCCCGGGCCGGTGCTGGCGGACGCCCGGGAGATCGAGCCGTGGGCCTGGGCGGAGGGCGGCATGATCTCCAACGCCCCCGACCTGGAGCGGTACATGACGAGCCTGATGCGCGGCCACCTGCTGAGGCCCGCCCAGCAGCGGCAGCTGTTCACGATGCCCCCGCTCTCCGAGGGCGCCAGGGACCGTTTCAGCATGGGCGGGCTGATGCGCGCCGAGGTGGACGGCACCGTCGTGTGGGGCAAGACCGGCTCCATGGGCGCCTGCACGAGTGGGGTGTTCGCCACCGAGGGCGGCCGCCGGACCGTCGTCCACTCCCTTCTCCCGGCCGTCAAGGACCGGGAGTTGATGCGGACGCACATCGAACAGCTGCTGGCCGCCTCCCTCTGAGCGGGGATTCCCGGCTGCGGCACCCGTGATACAGGGCAGGGGTGCCTGTGGAAGGATCGGCCGCATGAGCGAGCAGCAGCCGAACCCGTACGCGAGCGACCCCGCCGGTCAGGGCGGCCAGGCCGGTGCCCCCGGCCAGGGTGATTACAAGTGGGGGCCGGGCGAGGCCAGTTACGGATACCCCCAGCCGTACCCGGCGGCTCCGGCCTACCAGCCGACCATCGGCGCGGGCATGCCGTCACCCGCCGGATACTCCGCGGCCCCGGCCGGCGGCGCCGGCTTCGCCCTGGGCGACATCACCGTCGTCGGCGACCAGATCATCACCCCGTCGGGCACGATGCCGCTGAGGGGCGCGATGTGGAACGCGACCGACTTCTCGCGCACCGAGGAGAAGATCCCGCCCCACGCGATCGTGCTGGCGATCGTCTTCTTCCTCTTCTGCCTGCTCGGCCTGCTCTTCCTCCTGATGAAGGAGAAGACCACCACCGGCTACATCCAGGTCACGGTGACCAGCGGCGGCCGTCACCACTCCACGATGATCCCGGCGGTGGACGCGAACACCTTCCACTGGGTGATGTCGCAGCTGGGCCACGCGCGGGCGCTCAGCATGTGAGCCCCCGGTACGACGTGTGCGGGCCCCGGCCGTTCGGCCGGGGCCCGCGTGCGTTTCCGGGTCGGCGAGCACACGCGTCCGTTCGCTTGAACTTGTTCAAAAAAGGTTCTAGAGTCATCGACGTCAGAGCATTTGAACACGTTCAAAGGGGCTGGGGCAATGGACCTCACCGTGGTCACGTACGTCATCTACCTGCTCATCAGCATCGCCCTCACGGTCTGGGTGGCCCGTACGCTCAGCCGCAACGGCCGCGTCTTCATCGGGGACGTCCTCCACGGCAACGAGAAGCTCGCCGACGCCGTCAACCAGCTCCTCGTGGTCGGCTTCTACCTGGTCAACATCGGCTTCGTGACCCTCTATCTCCGCTCGACCGATGAGATCGACAGCGCCCGCGCCCTCTTCGAGGCGCTCTCGGTCAAGCTCGGCGTCGTCCTGCTGGTCCTGGGCGTCATGCACCTCGGCAACGTGTGGGCGCTGAACAGGATGCGCCGCCGCGGGATCATGGAGCGCCAGCAGACCCCGCCCGTCCCCCCGCAGGGGTGGACCGCGCCGGTCGGAGCCTGAGCCATGGCGCCCACCGCGGCCGTACGGCACCTGACCGTCCTCTACGACGCCGACTGCCCGCTCTGCGTGCACATCCGGCACTGGCTGCTGGCGCAGCGGCTGCTCCTCCCGATCGCCCTGGTCCCCGCCGCGTCCTGGGAGGCGCGGCGGCGGTTCCCCCGGCTCGACCACGCCTCGACGCTCCGTGAGATCACCGTCGTCGGGGACTCCGGCCAGGTGTGGACCGGGACCGACGCCTTCATCGTCTGCCTGTGGGCCCTGGCCGAACACCGGCCGAGGGCGAACTGGCTGGCGACACCGGCCGGCCGCCCGTTCGCCCGGGCCGCCATGTTCACGGCCTCCGCGTGGCGGCAGGCCGTGCGCACCGAGGGGCCGCCCGAGGACGCCGAGGGACCGGCCTGTGACGACCAGTGCTCCGTCCCCCGATAGGCTCGTGCACCGTGACTGAACAGAAGGCTCCCAAGAGCGAGCAGACCCGCACGCTCATCCTCGAAACCGCGCTCCGCCTCTTCCAGGAGCGCGGCTTCGACAAGACGACCATGCGGGGCATCGCGAAGGAAGCCGGGGTCTCGGTCGGCAACGCCTACTACTACTTCGAGTCGAAGGAACACCTGGTCCAGGGCTTCTACGACCGGATCAGCGCCGCCCACCAGGCGGCGGTCCGGCCCATCCTGGACAACGAGACCGATCTGCAGAAGCGGCTCGCGGGTGTACTGACGAGCTGGCTGGACATCGGCGCCCCGTACCACGAGTTCGCCTCGCAGTTCTTCAAGAACGCGGCGGACCCCGAGAGCCCCCTCAGCCCCTTCTCACCGGAGTCGGAACCGGCGCGCAAGGCCGCGATCGACATCCACCGCGAGGTGCTGGCGGGCGCGAAGACCAAGGTGCCGGCCGAGCTGGCCGACGTACTGCCGGAGCTGATGTGGCTCTCGCAGATGGGCCTGGTCCTCTACTGGGTCTTCGACCGCTCCCCGGACAGCGAGAAGTCGCGCCGGCTCGCCGAGCGCGGCGCGCAGCTCACCACGCGGGGCATCGTGCTGGCCCGCTTCCGCGTGCTGCGGCCGCTGGTGCGCGAGGTCCACGAGCTGTTCGCGGACTTCCTGCCGGGCATGGCCCAGACGGCCGCGGGCCGGCGCAAGGCCTCCGACCCGTACCCGGAGCCGGACAAGGGCTAGAGGCCTGGAGGTCTAGAGCCAGTTGAGTTCCCACAGACGCCAGACACCGGTGCCGTCGGAGAGGTACTGACCACCGGTGACGGCCTCGCGGGACATCACGTAGTCCTTCTTCTGCCAGATCGGCACCATCGGGGCCTGCTGGGCGACCGCCTTCTGCAGGTCGCGGAAGGCGGCGGCGGCGTCGGAGCGTTCCGAGTGGGACTGGGTGCGGGTGATCAGCTCGTCGACGCGCTTGTCGGAGAAGCCGTTGTTCATGGAGGAGTCGGCGCCGACGAGCGGGGCGATGAAGTTGTCCGCGTCCGGGAAGTCCGCGATCCATCCGATCGTGTAGGCGTCGAACTCGCCCGCCGCGTAGGCCTTCTGGAAGTCGTTCCACTCCTCGACCGGCTTGAGGGTCACCTGGAAGAGCCCGGTGGCCTCCAGCTGCCGCTTGATCTCCTCGGCCTCGGGCATGTTCGCGCCGCGCACGTTCACGCCGAGCCTGAGCTGCACCGGGCCGTTGATCCCGGCCTCCTTGAAGAGCTTCTTGGCAGTGGCCCCGTTGGGCGCGGGATAGGTGTCGAAGAACGGCGTGCTGTGGCCGGCGATGCCCGCCGGGACCAGGGAGTACAGCGGGGTGACGGTGCCCCGGTAGACGTCGCCGGCGACCTTGGCGCGGTCCAGGACGGCGGCGACGGCCTGGCGGACGGCGAGCGGGGCGGCGGCGGAGCCGGGGCGGACGTTGAAGACGACGGAACGGATCTCACTGCCGCCGGAGGCCTGGTAGCGGGTGTCCTTCATGCCCGGGTTGAGGCCGGCGAGCACCTCCGGGGGCATCTCCCGGTGCGCGACCTCGACCTGGCGGCCGTTCCAGGCCCGGTCGAGCTGGACGGAGCCCTTGAAGTACTTGACGGTGACGGCCGCGCGGGCGGGCCTGGCCTGCCCCTTGTACGAGGTGTTGGGCTTGAGCTCGGCGCTCGTACCGGCCTTGTACGCGCTCAGCGTGTACGGGCCGGAGCCGTCGGCCTTGCCGTCCTCGCGCAGGGACGTGGCCGGATATCGGTCCTTGTCGACGATCGAGCCGGCACCCGTCGCGATCTTGAAGGGGAAGGTGGCGTCACCGGCGGACAGGTGGAAGGTGACCGTGCGGCCCTCGGCCTCGACCGACTCCAGGGTGTTGAGGAGCGGGGCCGGCCCCTGGTCGGAATTGATCGCCTTGATGCGGTCGAAGGAGTGCTTGACGTCCTCGGCGGTGATCGCGCGCCCCCCGGCGAACTTCACGTCGGGGCGCAGCTCGCACCGGTAGGTGGTGAGCTTCTGGCCGACGAACCCGCAGGAGGCGGCGGCGTCCGGCACGGGGGCGTCGGAGCCGGGCTTGACGGTCAGCAGCGACTGGTAGACGTTGCTGAACAGGGCCCAGGAGCCGGCGTCGTACGCCCCGGCGGGGTCGAGGGAGGACACCACGTCACTGGTCCCGACGCGGATGGCGCCGCGGCTCCCGCCGTCGTCGGGCAGCAGCTGCCAGGTCCCGACGCCGGCCACGCCGAGGACCAGCCCGGCCGCGATGATCTTCCAGCGGACAGACCGCATCCCGTGAACCCCACCCCTTGTCCCGGAGACAGCGACCCGCTGTCCGATTACCGGATATCCCATCACGGAATATCGGCCACCGGAAGATCGGTTCGCAGAGCGGGAGTTGACGGTCGGGGCGGGTCAGGCCCGGTATGAGGCGAGTTCGACGACCGTGATGTCGGACGGCGCGCCCACCCGGACCGGCGGGCCCCAGGCCCCCGCCCCGCGGGACACGTACAGCTGGGTGTCGCCGTAGCGCTCCAGGCCCGCGACGGTGGGGTTGGCGAGCTCGGCGAGGTACTCGCCCGGCCAGAGCTGGCCGCCGTGGGTGTGGCCGGAGAGCTGCAGGTCGACGCCGTGCTTGACGGCGTCGTGGATGACCACCGGCTGGTGGGCGAGGAGCACGGCGGCCCGCGTCCGGTCGCGGTCGCCGAGGGCGGCCCGGAAGTCGGGTCCGCTCCCCTCCCGCTCGCCCTGGATGTCGTTGACACCGGCCAGGTCGAAGTGCGGCAGGGCGCGCCGGGCGTTCTCCAGCGGGGTCAGACCGAGCTCGCGCACGTGCTCGACCCACTGCTCGGCGCCGGAGAAGTACTCGTGGTTGCCGGTGACGAAGAAGGAGCCGTGGCGGGCGGTCAGCCCGCGCAGCGGCTCCGCGGCCGGCCCGAGGTCGGGGACGCTGCCGTCGACGAGGTCGCCGACGATGGCGATGAGGTCGGGCTGGGTGCGGTTGACGGTGTCGACGATGCGCTGGGCGTGGGCGCGGCCGAGCACCGGTCCGAGGTGGACGTCGCTGACGACGGCGATCCGGAAGCCGTGCGCCGCGCGCGGCAGTTTGGCCAGGGGGACCTGGACGCGCCGCACGCTCGGGCCGCGCAGGACTCCGTACGTGCCGCCCGCGACGGTGCCGACGGCGACGGCGGCGGCCGCCCCGCCCACCGCGCGCGCGACGAAGGTGCGGCGGGTGAGACCGCCGCCCGGCGCCGGGGCGGCCGGTTCCGTGACGGCCGGTTCCACGGGTGCGCCGTCCGCGGCGAGCAGCGCGCCGGGCTCCGCCCCCGCCCCCGTCGCCGCCGCGGCGGCTGCGGCCCTGGCCGGGCCGGCCCCGGGGGCGGACTGCTCCGCGGGAGGCGCGGCTGTCGCCCCGGAGGGGGCGCGGTGGGCCAGACGGCGGAGCAACAGCGCGCGGATCGGCTCCGCGACCAGCATCGTCAGGGTCAGGTACAGGAGCACCGCGAGCCACAGGTACCCCGGCCAGGACACCGTCTGCTGCAGCCAGAAGGGGGCCCCGGCGCGGCCCGCGGTCAGGGCGGCCACGGACAGGAGGGGCAGGGCGATGGTCAACGCGGTGCCGATGCGGCGGGGCAGGCCGCCGGCGGCGGTGGTGTCACGGACCAGGCGGACCCACAGCCAGCGGTGCACCCCGACGAGCAGGGCGCAGACCACCAGTGCGACCAGCGCAGCGATCAGGACCGTCATGCCGCACCGTCCTCGGCGCCCGGGCGTGACGCACGTCGCAGGGCCAGGACCCCGCGCAACCCGATCACACCGACCGCCGTCCCCAGGAGAAAGGACGTCACGGCGAGCGTCAGGTGGACCCAGAAGTAGGCAGTGGGGTCGCCCGCCGTGTCGAAGGCCAGGCCACTGCCGTTCTTCCACAGGTTCCGGACGAAAGACACCCAGATGAACCAGGTCCACACGCCGAAGGCGAGCAGGAACCAGGAGGCGGCACGGCTGAGTTTCATGCCCTCAGTATCGGTTTCCTCCCCGGGACGGACGCGCCGGGGTGGGCTGTCCCGGGGTTGGTTGCCACGAAATGGCCGGTCCGCGACGCCATACAGCTCATCGGGATGTACTTTCACCTGCGTGTCTGCCAAGACGACCGCTCTGACGGTCCTTACCGCCGCGCTGCTGGCGCCCACCCTGCTGGTGGCGCCCGCACACGCCGCGCCGACCCCGCCGGCCGACGGGAAGGGCGGGCCCGCCAAGGCCCCGGCGGCCCCCGCGCCACCCGCGTCGATGTCCACGGTCGGCGGATCCCTGCTCGGCCAGCCGGGTACGCAGGTGAACCTGCTGCCGGGCGCGCCCGCCCTGCCGGCGAACCTCACCGGCCGGTCGTGGATCGTGGCGGACGCCGAGTCCGGCGAGGTCCTGGCGGCCTACAACGCGCACTGGCGGCTGCCGCCGGCCTCCACGATGAAGATGCTCTTCGCGGACACCCTGCTGCCGGCCCTGCCGAAGGAGCAGGTGCACAAGGTCACCGACGCGGACATGGACGGCGTGGGCCCGGGCAGCAGCCTGGTCGGGGTCAAGGAGGACCACGAGTACTCCGTGCACGACCTGTGGCTCGGGGTGTTCCTGCGGTCGGGGAACGACGCCGTACACGTGCTTTCGGCCATGAACGGCGGCGTCGAGAAGACCGTCAAGGACATGCAGGCGCACGCGGAGGAGCTCCAGGCGCTGGACACCCATGTGGTGTCGCCCGACGGGTACGACGCCCCGGAGCAGGTGTCGAGCGCGTACGACCTCACGCTGATCGCCCGCTCCGGACTGCAGAAGCAGGACTTCCGCGAGTACTGCGGCACGGCGAGCGCGAAGTTCCCCGGCCTGCAGGAGCCCGGGAAGCCGCGGGACTACTTCGAGATCCAGAACACCAACCGGCTGATGACGGGCGCGGGCGGGCTCTCCCCGTACAAGGGCATCGCCGGGGTGAAGAACGGCACCACGACCATGGCCGGCTCCACCTTCACGGGGGCGGCGCAGCAGGGATCCCGGAAGCTGCTGGTGACCGTGATGAACCCGGGCGCGGGCGGCGCGAACTCGGTCTACGAGGAGACCGCCGCGCTCTTCGACTGGGGCTTCGCCGCGGCCGGGAAGGTCAAGCCGGTGGGTGAGCTGGTGCCGCCGAAGAGCGCGGACACCTCACCGCACGGCTCGCCGGCCCAGTCGCACGAGAACAACCCTTCGGCGAACGGCATCGTCCCGGGCGGCGGTCTGGGCACCGCCCTGGGCGTCGCGGGCGGTGCGCTCGCCGTTCTGGCGGGCGGCGCGTACGTGGTCAACCGCCGCTGGCCGCGCGGCCGCCGGAGCCGGGGCCGCGACGAGGAACTCGTGTAGTCCGCGTCTTCCGACACGCGGACCCCGCGCCGGCGGGGTCCGCGATGCGGACGTCAGAAGGTGCGGTCCGTGCGCCAGGTCGCCTGGCTGGACGGGTTGGTCAGGTCGAACGTGGTTCCGGAAAGACGTCCGTCGGGGCCGCGGACGCCGGTGTAGCGTCCGACGGGCCCGTGGTTCCAGCCGACGATGAAGTAGATGTTGTTCCCGTCCACGGAGCCTTCCCGCAGGGTCCCCACGGTGTTGCCGGAGGACACCGTTCCGAAGAGGCGGCCCGCGCCGTCCTGGGTCAGGTCCACCCGGACGGTGGCGTTGGTCTGGAAGAGGTACCAGACTCCGCCGGCGTTGAAGGCGGGCGCCCGGATCTCCCGCACGGCGGCCGGGGCGGCGGTGGTGGCTCCGCCGGCGGCGGTGGCGAGGCCGGGCCCGGCCACGGACAGGAGCAGGGCGGCGGCGGTCGTGGTCAGGAGCGTGCGCGTACGGCGGGAGACGGACATGTGCCCTCCAGGGGCGGTCAGGCCGATCGGTCCCGTGCATCGTGCACGGAACCTCGCGGACGGCCTACCCACCCTTCATGCGGCCGAGCCATGAATTCACCCGAACGGATCCCACCCACTTCCACCTGGGGTTTCGCCGGCCTCACCGCCCGTCGGCCGGCTCCTGGCCCTGGCCCTGGCCCTGCGCCTGGACCTGGCCCTGCTCGGCCGCCGGGGGCTCCCCCTCGCCGTCGGCGCGGGTGGCCGTCCAGGCGGAGACGTACAGCAGCAGCTTGGCCATGAAGTTGATCCAGAGCAGCAGGGCGATCGGTACACCGAAGGCCCCGTACATGCTCTTGGAGGCGACCTCCCGCATGTAGCCGCTGAGCAGCAGCTTCAGCAGCTCGAATCCGGCCGCGCCGATCAGCGCGGCCTGGATCAGGCGGCCCCGCGGCGGCTCGACCCCCGGGAGCAGGGTCAGGAGGTAGAGCAGTACCAGGAAGGCGGCCACCACGCCGATCAGGAAGGCGAAGGCGCGCAGCAGCACGCCGCCGGCTCCCTCGCCGGGGATGCCGATCCAGTCGGCCGCCTTGCCGACCGCGCTCGACCCGAGGATCGAGGCCGCCGCGGAGAGCAGGCCCACCGCGCCGAGGCCGAGCAGGACCAGCCCGTCCTTGCCCTTGCGGACGACCGGGTTCCCGTCGTCCTCGTCGTCCTTGTCCCACACCGCGCGCAGGCAGTCCCGCATCGAGCCCACCCAGCCGATGCCGGTGAAGAGGAGGAGGGCGCCGGCGACGAGGCCGATCGTGGCCGCGTTCGCGACGAGTCCCCCGATGTTGAGCTGGTCGGAGATGCCGGGGACCTGTTCGGAGAGGGTCTTCTCCAGCTTGTCCAGCTGCTGCTCGCTGAGCAGTGCCGCGCCGACCGCCGCGGCCACGGCGATCAGAGGGAAGAGCGCGAGGAAACTGATGAAGGTGATCGCGGCGGCGAGCCGCGTCCAGTGCACGCGGTCGAGGCGTTCGTACGAGCGCCACGCATGGGTCCGCATCAGACGGCCCGCCAGCGGCCCGATCACCGGGAGTTTCGTCAGCCAGTCCATGGGGTCACCGTAAAGGAGGCGCCGGAAATAGCCGGGATTGCCGCTTTCAGGGACTACGGTCGTCGATTGTGACTTTTCGCCCAGCGCCCTCGACGGGGCGTCCGTTCCACACCCTGGTCCTGCGAAGGCTGAGATTCCGCGCCCGGCGCACTGCCCGGCTGACCCTGCGCCCGCTCCGTCAGGAAGGCCGTACGGTCGCCCCGGCCGCCTCGGCCGTCTGGTCGGCCGGCGAGCCCGGCTGCGCCGGAACGCCTATGGGCCCGCTCCCGAAAGGGTATTCACGCAGCTTGCGCCAGACCCCGTCGGAGCCCTGCTCGTAGAGCGCGAAGCCGTCGCAGACCCATTCGGCCACATAGTCGGCCAGCGTCGTGTACGCCAGGTCCATCGCCTCGTCGGAGATCCCGTGGGCGACGGTGACGTGGGGGTGGTACGGGAAGGCCAGCTCGCGGCTGAGCGGCCCGGACGGGTCGCGGACCTCGCCCTGCAGCCGGGTGCAGCCCGCGACGCCCTCGGCGATCCGGACGAAGACGACCGGCGAGACGGGCCGGAAGGTTCCCGTCCCGCTGAGCCGCATCGGGAAGGCGGTGAAGGCGGCGGCGACCTCGGTGAGGTGGGCCCGGATCGCGGGGAGCCGGTCCGCCTCCACCTCGGTCGGCGGCACGAGCGTGACATGCGTGGGGATGCCGTGCGCGGCGGCGTCCCCGAAGCCCGCGCGCAGCTCCTGGAGCTGGCTGCCGTACGGCTCCGGGACCGCGATCGAAACGCCGAGCGTTACGGTCCCCACGTATCTCTCCTCCGCTTGTCCTTGTGGACCCTGCCGCCCCAGTGTGGGGCCACGACCCCACTTCGTGCCAGAGCGGTCTTTCCGTAGTTGCGTTCGTCAGTGCTTGGCGGGCAGCAGACCCAGGCGGTCGTACGCCTGCGCCAGCGTCTCCGCGGCGACCGCACGGGCCTTCTCCGCGCCCTTGGCCAGCAGGGAGTCCAGGGTCTCCGGGTCGTCCAGGTACTCCTGGGTGCGCTGCTTGAACGGTGTGACGAAATCGACCATCACACCGGCCAGGTCCGTCTTCAGCGCGCCGTAGCCCTTGCCCACGTACCTCTCCTCCAGGGCGGGGATCGACTCGCCCGTGAGGGTGGAGTAGATCGTGAGCAGATTGCTGACGCCGGGCTTCTTCTCGGTGTCGAAGCGGATCTCGGCCTCGGTGTCGGTGACCGCGCTCTTGATCTTCTTCTCGGTGACCTTGGGCTCGTCGAGGAGGTTGATCAGGCCCTTGGGGGACGACGCCGACTTCGACATCTTGATCGCCGGGTCCTGGAGGTCGTAGATCTTCGCGACCTCCTTGACGATGTGCGCGGCGGGCAGCGTGAAGGTCTGGCCGAAGCGGCTGTTGAAGCGCTCGGCGAGGTCGCGGGTCAGCTCGATGTGCTGGCGCTGGTCCTCGCCGACCGGGACGGCGTTCGCCTGGTAGAGCAGGATGTCGGCGACCTGGAGGATCGGGTACGTGAAGAGGCCGACGCTGGCGCTGTTGACACCGCCCTTGGCGGACTTGTCCTTGAACTGCGTCATCCGGCTGGCCTCGCCGAAACCGGTGATGCAGTTCATCACCCAGCCGAGCTGCGCGTGCTCGGGGACGTGGCTCTGGACGAAGAGCGTGCAGCGCTCCGGGTCCAGGCCGGCGGCGAGCAGCTGCGCGGCGGAGAGGCGGGTGTTCGCGCGCAGGTCCTTCGGATCCTGGGGCATGGTGATCGCGTGCAGGTCGACGACCATGTAGAACGCGTCGTGCGTCTCCTGGAGGGCGACGTACTGGCGGATGGCTCCGAGGTAGTTCCCGAGGTGGAACGAGCCGGAGGTGGGCTGGATGCCGGAGAGCGCGCGAGGACGATCAGAAGCCATGGCCCCATTCTCTCAGGTGCGGGGCGGGGCTCGTGCCCGCGCCTCGATCGCCGGCGAGGCTGAAAACCAGTCTCGCCGGCGATCGAGGCGCCAGGGTGCGGGGGCGGAGCCCCCGGCGGCGCGGCCGCAGGACTACGACACCGGCAGGCCCGGGGCCGGGAAGGCAGCCATCAGGTCGGCGACCTCGGAACGGATCACCTTCAGCGCGGTCTCGTCGCCCTTCGCGGCGGCGTCGACCGCGCGCGCGATCCAGTCCGCCACCACCGGCATGTGCTCGGTCGACAGCCCGCGGGACGTCAGCGACGGCGTGCCGATCCGGATGCCCGACGGGTCGAACGGCTTGCGCGGGTCGAACGGGACCGTGTTGTAGTTCACGACGATCCCCGCCCGGTCCAGGGCCTTGGCCGCGACCTTGCCCGGCACCTCCTTGCCCGTGAGGTCGATCAGGATCAGGTGGTTGTCCGTACCGCCGGAGACCAGGTCGAAGCCCCGCTCCAGCAGCGCCGCCGCCAGTGCCTTGGCGTTGGCGACGACCGCGTGCGCGTACCGGACGAAGGACGGCTGCGCCGCCTCGTGCAGCGCCACCGCGATGCCGGCCGTGGTCTGGTTGTGCGGACCGCCCTGCAGGCCCGGGAAGACGGCCTTGTCGATCGCCTTCGCGTGCTCCTCGCGGCACATCAGCATCGCGCCGCGCGGGCCGCGCAGCGTCTTGTGGGTCGTGGTGGAGATGACGTCCACGTGCCCGGCCGGGGAGGGGTGCGCGCCGCCCGCGATCAGGCCGGCGATGTGGGCGACGTCCGCGACGAGGACCGAGCCCGCCTCGCGCGCGATCTCCGCGAAGGCGGCGAAGTCGATGGTCCGCGGCAGGGCGGTGCCCCCGCAGAAGATCAGCTTGGGCCGCTCGGCGAGGGCCAGCTCGCGCACCGCGTCGTAGTCGATCCGGCCATTCGTTTCAGGATCCGCGGTGGCGCGGACGCCGTACTGCACGCCGCGGAACCACGAGCCCGTCGCCGAGACGCCCCAGCCGTGCGTGAGGTGGCCGCCCATCGGCAGGGCCATGCCCATGACCGTGTCGCCGGGCTGTGCGAAGGCCAGGTAGACGGCCAGGTTGGCCGGGGAGCCGGAGTACGGCTGCACGTTGGCGTGGTCCACGCCGAACAGGCCCTTGGCGCGCTCGATCGCCAGGGCCTCGACCCGGTCGATGTTCTGCTGGCCCTCGTAGTAGCGGCGGCCGGGGTAGCCCTCGCTGTACTTGTTCTGCAGCACGGTGCCGGAGGCTTCGAGGACGGCCGAGGACACGTAGTTCTCACTGGGGATCAGGCGCAGGGTCTCCGCCTGGAGGACTTCCTCCGCGGCGATGTGGGACGCCAGTTCGGGGTCGGTCGCGGACAGGGCGGGATGGCGGCTCGCGGACACGGCGGGCTCCTCCGGGGTCGATGTGATCGGTACCCCGCGAGGCCCAGGCGAGCGGCCCTGTATGCGGTCGAGCGCGCACGACTCCCCCGGAGTTGGTTCCCCGTACGCCAGTCGCCGTGCGTACCGGACACCCTAGATGAGCGAGTCCGCGGTGTCGCCTGCGGGGAGGTTTCTGCGTCCGGGATACGAGCGACGATAAGAAGGTGACGCCACCCTCGTCACCGCTTCACCGGCCAGACGGACGATCGGAGATCCCGTGTCGACAACTGCTGATGCCATCCGCTCCGCCGACGCGCACAGCGCGCACAACTACCACCCGCTGCCCGTCGTCGTCGCGTCCGCGGACGGCGCGTGGATGACCGACGTGGAGGGCCGCAGATACCTCGACATGCTCGCCGGGTACTCCGCGCTCAACTTCGGTCACGGCAACCGCCGTCTGATCGACGCCGCGCGGGCCCAGCTGGAGCGGGTGACCCTCACCTCGCGCGCCTTCCACCACGACCGCTTCGCCGACTTCTGCACCGAACTCGCCGCGCTGTGCGGCAAGGAGATGGTGCTGCCCATGAACACCGGTGCGGAGGCCGTGGAGACGGCCGTGAAAACGGCCCGCAAGTGGGGTTACGAGGTCAAGGGCGTCCCCGACGGGCACGCCAAGATCGTGGTGGCCGCCGACAACTTCCACGGCCGGACCACGACCGTCGTCTCCTTCTCGACGGACCACGACGCCCGCGACCACTTCGGCCCGTACACGCCCGGTTTCGAGATCGTCCCGTACGGGGACCTCACCGCGCTGTCGCACGCCGTCACGGAAAACACCGTGGCCGTGCTGCTGGAGCCGATCCAGGGCGAGGCCGGGGTGCTGGTGCCGCCCGCCGGGTACCTCAGCGGTGTACGGGAGCTGACCCGCGAGCGGAACGTGCTCTTCATGGCCGACGAGATCCAGTCGGGGCTCGGCCGGACCGGCCGGACCTTCGCCTGCGAGCACGAGGGGGTCGTCCCGGACGTCTACATCCTCGGCAAGGCGCTCGGCGGCGGTGTCGTACCGGTGTCGGCGGTGGTCGCCGACCGGGACGTGCTGGGGGTGTTCGGGCCCGGCCAGCACGGGTCGACCTTCGGCGGGAACCCGCTCGCGTGCGCCGTCGCGCTGGAGGTGATCGCGATGCTGCGGACGGGCGAGTTCCAGCAGCGGGCCACCGAACTGGGCGAGCACCTCCACCGCGAGCTGGGCATGCTCGTCGGCGGGGGCGCGGTGACCGCCGTACGCGGCCGCGGGCTGTGGGCGGGCGTCGACATCGACCCCTCCCGCGGTACGGGCCGGGAGATCTCCGAGAAGATGATGGAGCGCCGCGTGCTCGTGAAGGACACCCACGGGTCGACCATCCGCATCGCCCCGCCGCTGGTGATCACCAAGGAGGACCTGGACTGGGGGCTGGAGCAGCTCCGGTCGGTGCTGTCGGTGTAGCAGCCCCCGGCGGATCCTCAGAGGATGACGTGGGGCAGGAAGCGGGCGTACTCGTCCGTGACCGGCCCCGCCGATTCGCGGATGCCGAGCCCTGCCGCCTCGTCCTCGACGACCCATGCGCCGAGCACCACCCGGTTGCCGTCGAAGTCGGGCAGCGGGGCCAGGCCCTGGAAGCAGTACCGCTCCCCCGGCTCCGGTACGAACGGCACGCCGTCCGGGCCGGGCTCGTGCAGGGTGACGCCCGCGCCCTCGCGGCCGAGGAGCGGCTTGGCCACGAAGCCGGCCGATCCGGGCTCCGCGAGCTCGCGCGGGCCGTCGAGGTAGGCCGGCAGCAGGTTCGGGTGCTCCGGGAAGAGCTCCCACAGGATCGCGAGCAGGGCCTTGTTGGAGAGCAGCATCTTCCACAGCGGCTCGATCCAGCAGGTGGTGCCGGAGCCGCCGCCGTGGTCGTAGGTGCCGAGGACCTGCGGGCCGAACTCGTCCGTGGCCAGCCACTCCCACGGGTAGAGCTTGAAGCAGCTGCGGATGAAGCGCAGCTTCTCGTCCACGAACCGGCCGGACAGGCTGTCCCAGCCGATCTGCTCCACGGACAGGGCGTGGGTCTCCAGGCCGGCCTGGTCGGCGGTCTCCTGCAAGTAGGCGACCGTCATCAGGTCCTCGCCGAGCTCGTCGGTCTCGGAGTGCGCGAAGTGCAGCGGACCGGGCGCCAGCAGTTCCGCCTGGCGGCGCCAGGCGTCGACGAGGCGCTCGTGGAGGGAGTTCCACTGGTCGGCGCCGGGGAACCGCTCCTCCATCCAGAACCACTGCGGGCTGGCCGCCTCCACCAGGGAGGTGGGCGTGTCGGCGTTGTACTCCAGCATCTTGGCCGGGCTGCCGCTGCCGTCGTAGCGCAGGTCGAAACGGCCGTACAGGGAGGGCTGTTCGGCACGGCGGCGCCAGGACTCGGCGATGAGCGCCGCGAGCTTGGGGTCGGTGATGCCGAGGTCGGCGAACCGGTCCTGCTCGACGATGTGCGCGGCCGCGGCCAGGCACATGGCGTGCAGTTCCTCGACGACGTTCTCCAGTGCCTCGACCTCGGGCAGGGAGAAGGAGTAGTACGCGCTCTCGTCCCAGTAGGGGCGCAGCGAGTCGTCGGGGTAACGGGTGAGGGGGTAGATCAGCCCCTGCTCCTCGACCGTCTTCTGCCAGCCCGGCCGGGGCTCGATGGTGTGCCGCTGCATCGTGCGGTCAGCCGCCGCTGGAGCTGGAGTGGCCGCCGATGCCGCCGCGGGTGACGGCCGACTTGTCGAAGCTGCCGCCGCTGACCTTGCCGTTGCTGACGTGACCGCCGTAGTAGTACGCGCCGGTTCCGCCGGTCTTGCACTCCTTGCTGTTCAGGTGGTCCAGCGTGGAGCGCGACGCGCAGCGCCGGTCCGGTTCGTCGCTGCTGCCGCAGGCCACGAGGGTGGCCGCGAGCAGGCCCATCCCTCCGAGAGCGACCGCGCCGGAGCGCATACGGCGCTGATTGATGCTGCTGCTGTCCATGTCTGCTGTCCCCCTGGGGCCTGGCGTGCTCCCGACAGACTAGAACGGTGCCCCCGGCCGATGGAATCCGGCCGTCGTGAGATCCGTGACCTAGAGTCATTTCGTGCTGATTGGGATGATTTGCTCGCTGGGTGCGGCGCTCTGCTTCGGTACGGCGTCCGTCCTGCAGGCCGTCGCGACGCGGGCGGTGGAGCCCGGCAGCGGGTCCGGGGTGGACGCGGCCCTGTTCCTGCGGGCCGCCCGGCAGTGGCGCTATCTGCTCGGCCTCGGCCTGGACGGGGCCGGATTCGTCCTGCAGATCATCGCGCTGCGTCATGTGCCGATCTACGTGGTCGGGGCCGCGCTGGCCGCCAGTCTCGCCGTGACGGCGGTGGTCGCGTCGCGGCTCATGGCGGTGCGGTTGTCCCCGGCGGAGTGGTGCGCGGTGGGCGTGGTGTGCCTGGGGCTGCTGATGCTGGGGCTCTCCGCGGGGGAGGAGGGCAGCGGGACGGGCTCCCTCGCGCTGAAGCTGGGGCTGCTGGCGGTGGCGGCGCTGGTGCTGCTGGTCGGCGCGGTCGCGGGCGGGCTGCCGGACGGGCCGCGGGCCCTGGTCCTCGGCCTGGGCTCGGGCACGGGCTTCGGCGTGGTGGAGGTCTCGGTGCGGCTCGTCGACTCGCCGTGGGACTTCGCGAACCCCGCCCTGTACGCGCTCCTGCTGGGCGGGGCGGCCGGGTTCCTGCTGCTCACCTCGGCGCTGGCGCGCGGCTCGGTGACGGTCGCGACGGCCGGGCTGGTGCTCGGCGAGACGATCGGCCCGGCGGTGGTGGGCGTGGTCTGGCTCGGCGACCGCACCCGGGAGGGCCTGACGTGGCTGGCGGTGACCGGCTTCGCCGTGGCGGTGGCCGGCTCGCTGGCCCTGTCCCGCTTCGGCGAACCGGAGCCGCCGTCGGCCCCGGCCGCACCACTCGGCTGAGCGGGCCGGGTTTCCCGCCTGAGGCGCCGTCTTGCCGTGATCCCGTGCATGGCCGGGTGCCGCGCCGTTGCGGGGGCGCTGCCCCCGAGCCCCGCGCCTCAAACGCCGGCGAGGCTGGATTTTCCAGCCGGCACCGCAGGGTCACGGCAGGGAGGCGGCGAGCGCCGCAAGGGTCGGGGACCAGGCGCTGTCCGACGGGGTCCCGTAGCCGACGACCAGCGCGTCCCGCGGGGCGAACCCGGCCTGCGGGTGCCGGAAGGCGGAGAGGCCGTGCAGGGCCAGGTCCTGCCAGGCCGCCGACTGCAGCACCGACCGCTCCGTGCCCGCCGGGAGGTCCAGCACCGCGTGGAGGCCCGCCGCGATCCCCGAGACCCCCGCCACCCGGCCGGCCACGGCCGCCACCAGCTCGTCCCGCCGCCGCCGGTAGCGCAGCCGCATGCCGCGCACGTGCCGGTCGTACGCCCCGGACGCGATGAACTCCGCGAGCGTCAGCTGGTCCAGCGTGCTGGAGGTCCAGTCCGTGTACCCCTTCGCCGCGGTCACCTCCTCCAGCAGCCCCGTCGGGAGCACCATCCAGCCGATCCGCAGCCCCGGGGCGAGGGACTTGCTGGCCGTGCCGAGGTACACCACCCGGTCCGGATCCAGGCCCTGGAGGGCGCCCACCGGCTGCCGGTCGTAACGGAACTCCCCGTCGTAGTCGTCCTCCAGGATCAGCCCGCCCGTGGTCCGGGCCCAGTCGACCGCGGCGGCCCGGCGGGCCGGGGTCAGGGCCGCGCCCGTCGGGAACTGGTGGGCCGGGGTCAGCAGCACCGCGCCGGACGCGGCCGTCAGCTCCCCCGTACGGGCGCCCTCGCCGTCCACCCCGAGCGGCCGGGTCCGCAGCCCCGCCCGCACCAGCTCGTCCCGGTGGAAGTCCAGGCCGTACCCCTCGACCGCGACCTCCCGCACCCGCCGTGCCCGCAGCACCGCCGCGAGCAGCTTCAGCCCGTGCAGGAACCCCGCGCACAGCACGATGCGGTCCGGGTCCGCGTACACGCCGCGCGCCCGCGCCAGGTAGCCCGCCAGAGCCCGGCGCAGCTCGACGCGTCCGCGCCCGTCGGTCGCGTAGCCGAAGGCCTCGTTCGGGGCGGCGGTGAGCGCCCGCCGGGCCGCCGACAGCCAGCCGGCGCGCGGGAAGCCGCCCAGGTCCGGGGTGCCGGGGACCAGGCTGTACGCGGGCCCCCGCCGGGCGGGGCGCCGTACGGGTGCCGCTGCCGCGGGCCGGCGCGGGCGCGCCCGTTCGGCGACCCGGGTGCCGGAGCCCTGCCGGGCCGTCAGCCAGCCCTCGGCGACGAGTTCGGCGTACGCCTCGGCGACCGTGTTGCGGGCGATGCCCAGGTCGGCGGCGAGGGTGCGGGAGGACGGCAGCCGGGTGCCGGGGGCCAGCCGCCCGCTGCGCGCGGCCTCGCGCAGCGCCTCGGTCAGGCCGGCCCGCAGACCGTGCCCGGCGGAGAGGTCCAGATGGAGGTCGGCGCCGAAAGTGGCCCAAGGTTCCGTCATGGATATGGACCATATCTCCGGGCCGCTCTGCTCCTAGGGTGAATCGCATGACGACCACCGCGGAGAACCGGCAGACCCCCTCACCCACCCCCACCCACACCCACACCCACGACCACGACCACGCGCCCGAGCACACCCCGCGCATGCACATGGCGAAGCTCGCCCCCGAGGTCTATAAGGCCGTCCTGGCCCTGGAGATCGCCTCCCGGAAGGGCCTGGAGCCGTCCCTCGTCGAGCTCGTCAAGATCCGGGCCTCCCAGATCAACCACTGCGCCTTCTGTCTGGACATGCACACCAAGGACGCGATCGCCGCGGGCGAGAGCGTCGAGCGGATCGTGCTGCTGGGCGCCTGGGAGGAGTCACGGCACTTCTACACCGAGAAGGAGCTCGCCGCGATCGAGTTCACCGAGGCCGTCACCGTCCTGACCGACGGCTTCGTGCCCGACGAGGTGTACGAGAAGGCCGCGGCGCACTTCGAGGAGCGGGAACTGGCCCAGCTGATCGCCGTCATCGCGACGATCAACGTGTGGAACCGCATCGGCGTGACCACCCGCATGGTGCCGGGTCACTACAAGCCGGGCATGTACAAGGCCTGACCGGCTCCGGGGCCGGGGCCGGGCCCTGGAACCCGGCCCCGGGCCCGCTCCGGCGTCAGCCGGCGGGCCGGAACGCCGCCAGCGCCGCCGCGTGGTGGTCCTGCGTGACCTGCCACTCGGCGGCCGGGCCGGCGGTGAGCACCGCCCATTTGCCGCCGTCCGCCGCGACGAAGACCCGTTCGACCCCGCGCCGCACCCCGCGCGACTCCTCGCTGTCGTACTGGTAGACCAGCTCCGCCGCGCCGGAGGAGCCGGAGACCGGGCCGACGCTGATCTCCTCGTACCCGCGGGTGCCGGCCCTGAGGTGGGTGGAGGCCTGCCTGACCGCGGCGAGCGGGCTCAGCTCCGGTTCCGACACCCGGAACACCTGGATCAGCGCGGTCCGGTCGGGCGAGCGGTAGAAGACCCCTTCCTTGAGCTCCTCCCGCACCCAGCCCGTCGGCACGGCGATGGTGAAGCCCGCCGTGTCCTGCCGGGTCTCATGGGCTCCGCCGCCGGCTCCGGTGCCGGTCGGTCCGGGGGTGGGCGTGCGGGTGGGCCCGGTGCCCCCGGTCGGGGATCCGGTGGACGCGGACGGGGACGGGGAGCCGCCGGACCCCGTCGGCGTGCCCGAGGTCACCGTCCCGTTCTTCTCACCCGCGCGGTCGGCGTCGCCCGTGTCCCGGGCCACGAACCACACGGCGGCCGCGCCGATCGCGACGGAGGCGACGGCGATGCCCGCCGTCGCCGGAGTCAGCCACCGGCCGCGCACCGGGCCGGAGGGCCCGGTCGGCGGTCCGGGCGGCCCGGACGGCCCGGACGGCCCGGACGGCCCGGACGGCCCGGGCGGTGCCTCGTACGGGGGTGGAGGCGGCGCCTGGGCGCCCGGTCCGAGCGGGTCGTACGCCGGCGGCGCGGTCGGCGGCTGCGGCGGGAGCGGCGGCAGGCCCGCGGCGGCGCCCGGTGCGGGCCCGGCCGGGGCCGGGTCCACCACCCAGCGCTGTGCCTGCGCGTCCCAGCGGCGCGGTCCGGACGGCGGCTGCGGCGGAGCCACGGATCAGCCCCCCAGCGCGCCGAGCAGGCTGCCCAGGGCGGCGGCCGCGCTCACCGTCTCGATCAGCGGGGCCCACCGCTCCAGCGCCGCGCGGAGCCGGCCGACGAGGCCGGGCCTGATCGTCTCCGAGCCTTCCAGCTGCTCGGCGACCCCGTCCAGTTCGGCGTCGAGCGCCGTCCTGTCGGCGCCCCGGGGCGCCTCCCGTACGAGGGCCTCGCGCAGGGCGAGCACCGCGTCCAGCAGCTCCGCCGCGCCGGGTGCGGCCGCTCCCGTACCGCCCTGGTGGACGGTGTTGGTGTTGTGGGAGCCGCCGATGCTGACCGCGCTGCCGTGGATGTCGCCGAACCGCACGGTGGGCTCCTGCGCTCCCCGTGCTCCCCCGTCACCCGTTGCCATGACTCCCCCTGTGTGTGCTGTTGTGGTTGCCGCGGCCGCCGAGGCTGATCGCGCTGTTGGTCACGTCCCCGAAGTGTGCGTTGATCTGGACGTCGGCCCGGCGCGCGAAGGCCTCGGTGTACCAGCCGTTCTCGTCCAGGACGACGGTAATGCCGGCGACGATCCGGTCCTGAACGGTTTTCAGATACCGGTCGAGGTCCATGAGGTGGAACAGCGAGCCGTTGTCCTGTGCGGCGAGTTCGCGCACCGAGGCGCGCGGCCCCTCCGGGCGGGCGCCGCCGTGGCCGCCGGAGGCGATCCGCCACCAGCTCGCGATGCCGCGGCCCAGGGTGACCAGGGACGCCGTGAAGGAGCCGGGTGTGTGCCGCAGGGCCCAGACCGCCTTCCCGAAGCGGCTGTTGTTCAGGTAGCGGTGTGCGTCCGCGTCCGCGTTGTGGAAGGTGACGTGGACGGGCAGCAGCACGTGCGGCGCCACCTCCACCATCATCATCCCGCCCTGGGTGTGGACCCGTACGAACACGGTGACGACCAGGTTCTCGTCCCAGCCGCCGACGCGGACGCGCAGGAAGTACCGTCGGCGTTCGCCGCCCTCCTCGACGGCGGCCGCCCGGTGCGCCTCGAAGTCGGCCCGCAGGAGCGGGCCTTCGTCGCGGTGGTCCAGGCCGCCGCCCGGCAGGAACACGCAGCTGTCGACGACCAGTTCGCGCAGGCGGTCCATCACGGCGGCCTCGGCCTGCGGGGACCCGTGCTGCGAGGGCACCCGCAGCCGCTCCAGCAGCGGCAGGATCCCCGCGATGATGCGGTCGTTGGTGAGCGGCTGCGGTGCGCGGCCGGGTTCGAGGTCCTCGCGGGGGCGCAGCTCGAAGGACACCTGCCAGGGGCGGTAGGGCTCGCCGGCCCCGACGAACGGGTCGTTGATGTCGTACAGGACCATCGGCGAGTGCTGCTCGTGCAGGATGCGCTGCCGTACGCGGGCGAACCGTACGCCCTGGTCCGCCTCCGCGGGGTCGGACGCGCGGTGGGCGTACCGGTCCCGGCTCAGGTCTCCGGCGATGGTCCGGGCGACGTGGCCGCGCTGGAGTCCGACCAGGGTGACGACGCCGGCGAAGACGGCGGGCACCCAGCCGAGGACGAACCCGGCCGCCGGGCCGCCGATGCCGCCGGAGAAGAGCAGCCCGCCCAGAGCGAACGGGCCGTCGTCCCCGTCGCCGAAGGCGCCGAGCAGGGCCAGCCAGATCCCGAGGACGAGGAGCACGATGACGGCCAGGTTCCACCAGGCGTAGATCCGCACGGCGAGGGCCAGCAGGCGCGGCAGCAGCCCGGACCTGGCCCGGAGCCAGCCCGCGAGGCTCAGCAGCAGGAACGGGACGAGCACCACGGCGAGGGCGCCCCCGGTGAGGAGGGACCCCGCGAACCAGGCGCCCAGGATGCCCAGGGCCCAGCCGAGTTCGCCGCGGCGGGCGCGGAGGGCGTGGGCGAGGACACGCGAGGCGTCGAAGCCGTAGGAGGGCGCGACGATGCGCTCCTCGTGGACGTACAGCTCCTCGATGACCCGGTCGCGGTACCCGGCGTCGAGGTAAGTGCCGGCGCACAGGAAGCGGCCGGCCTCGCTGACCGCCGGGTCGACGGGCGGACGGCCGCCCGGGGGGTCGTGCTGCGGATCGACTGCGGGCTGACGGGGAATCGGGCTCTCGGTCACCGCCCGACTTTAGATTTCCCCTACACCGTCCGACAGGCGGAATCACGCCAAAGCGCCCCGGCCCGTCGGGGCAGGGGCGCTTCGGTCCGTCCCGCTTGCCGAGGTCGCGGAGGTGTCCGCGGGTCCCGGCGAGCGGTGACGGATCAGATCAGGCCGAGCTCGCGGACCGCGTCGCGCTCCTCCGACAGCTCCTGGACGGAGGCGTCGATGCGGGTGCGGGAGAACTCGTTGATGTCCAGGCCCTGGACGATCTCGTACTTGCCGTCCTTGCAGGTGACGGGGAAGGAGGAGATCAGACCGGCCGGGACGCCGTAGGAGCCGTCCGACGGGATGCCCATGGAGGTCCAGTCGCCCTCGGCGGTGCCGTTGACCCAGGTGTGGACGTGGTCGATGGCGGCGTTGGCGGCCGAGGCGGCGGAGGAGGCGCCACGGGCGTCGATGATCGCGGCGCCGCGCTTGGCGACGGTCGGGATGAAGGTGTCGGCGAGCCACGCCTGGTCGCTGACGACCTCGGCGGCGTTCTTGCCGGCGATCTCCGCGTGGAAGATGTCCGGGTACTGGGTCGCCGAGTGGTTGCCCCAGATGGTCAGGCGCTTGATGTCGGTGACGTCGGCGCCGGTCTTCTTGGCGAGCTGCGAGATCGCGCGGTTGTGGTCCAGGCGGGTCATCGCGGTGAAGCGCTCGGCCGGTACGTCCGGGGCGGAGGCCTGCGCGATGAGCGCGTTGGTGTTGGCCGGGTTGCCCACGACGAGGACCTTGATGTCGTCCGCGGCGTGCGCGTTGATGGCCTGGCCCTGCGGCTTGAAGATGCCGCCGTTGGCGGCGAGCAGGTCGCCGCGCTCCATGCCCGCGGTGCGCGGACGGGCGCCCACGAGGAGCGCGACGTTGGCGCCCTCGAAGCCCTTGTTCGGGTCGTCGAAGATGTCGATGCCCTTGAGCAGCGGGAAGGCGCAGTCGTCGAGCTCCATGGCGGTGCCCTCGGCGGCCTTCATGCCCTGGGGGATCTCCAGGAGGCGGAGCTTGACCGGCACGTCGGCGCCGAGCAGGTGACCGGACGCGATACGGAAGAGCAGCGCGTAGCCGATCTGGCCGGCGGCGCCGGTGACGGTGACATTCACAGGAGTGCGGGTCATGGCCTTCTCCGTTAGACAGCTGGCGGTGGGGCGTCCCTGCCCCATGTGCTGGAGGACGCCGCTCCCCTGTAAATCTTGACGTGAAGAGACATCCGCGGTCAGGCTATCCGACCCGGGCGCGGCCCAACCCCCGGGTCCCTGTGGTGCGTGGCACACGGACCACAGGGTTCGAAGGCGCATCCGGCTCCCGGCCCCCTGTTCGGCACGCGTGATCCGCCCGGTCCTGCGGTCCGCGACCGACCTGCCGGCGCCCTCGCCGCACTCAGCGCACGGTGAAGCGGACCGCGCTCTCCAGGAACGGGACCTCCAGCCACGGCTGGGGTTCCATCACCAGCGCGAGCAGCGTGATCGCCACGCCCAGCACCCCGTAGGTGATCATGTCGGTGAAGCGGGAGCGCACGGCGAGCATCCCCACCGAGGGCAGCACGCGCCGCAGCACCGACGCCGCGATCAGGGCCACGCCGATCACCAGGCAGCCGACCCGGGCCTGCCCGAGCGCCGTGGTCAGCAGGCCCACCGCGGTCGCGGCGAGCACGCTGAGCATCGGCCACTGACGGGCGGGCGTGGACACGGCCCCGGGCACGGCGCGGCCGCTCCCCTCGGGGCGGGCCGTGTCCCGCGTGACCGACGGGAAGCGGCGGGACCTGGCCGTGCCGCTCCCGTTCACCCGCTCGGCGCCCGGCTCAGTTCGCACTGCCGGTCCGCTCCGCCGCCTCGACGACGTTGACGAGCAGCTGGGCGCGGGTCATCGGGCCGACACCGCCCGGGTTCGGCGAGATCCACCCGGCCACCTCGGCGACGCCGGGGTGCACATCGCCGACGATCTTGCCGGCCTCGTCGCGGCTGACGCCCACGTCGAGCACGGCCGCGCCGGGCTTCACGTCCTCGGGCTTGACCAGGTGCGGGACACCGGCCGCGGCGACGATGATGTCGGCCTGGCGCAGCAGCCCGGAGAGGTCGCGCGTACCGGTGTGGCACAGCGTCACGGTGGCGTTCTCGGACTTGCGGGTCAGCAGCAGGCCGATGGACCGGCCGACGGTGATCCCGCGGCCGAGGACCACGACGTGCGCGCCGTTGATCTCGACGTCGTGGTGGCGCAGCAGCTCCACGATCCCGTACGGGGTGCAGGGCAGCGGGCCCGGCTCGTTCAGCACGAGCCGGCCCAGGGAGGTGGGGTGCAGGCCGTCGGCGTCCTTCAGCGGGTCCATCAGCTCCAGGACCCGGTTGGTGTCGATGCCCTTGGGCAGCGGGAGTTGGACGATGTATCCCGTGCACTGCGGGTTGGCGTTGAGCTCCCGCACGACCTCCTCGATGTCCTCCTGGGAGGCCGTCCCGGGCAGTTCGCGCTGGATGGAGGCGATACCGACCTCGGCGCAGTCCTTGTGCTTGCCGTTGACGTACCAGCGGCTGCCCGGATCGTCGCCGACCAGCAGGGTGCCGAGGCCGGGGGTGATGCCCCGGGCCTTCAGGGCCGCCACACGGGCGGTCAGTTCGGACTTGATCGCGGCCGCGGTGGCCTTGCCATCGAGAATCTGGGCGGTCATGACCCCATCCTCCCGGATGAGGTGGCCATGGTTCCAGTCAAGGCGCTCGCAGGACCGCAGGACCATTGCACTTGCACAACAAGTGACCGGCTGTATGCCAACCGGCTGGACAAGGCATCACCGCTCGGACCACGATGAAACGACTGAAGTACCGCGGGCAGTGCCGGGGGGCGGACCGCACCGTGCAGGATTCCTCCGTGCTCATGGCCGTGCGTCCCCGCACTTCCACGGAGGAACACCCCAGATGAGTTTCGGCGACCCGCACAATCCGTACGGACAGCAGCCGCAGGGCCAGCCCGGCTACGGCTACCCGCAGCAGGCCCCCCAGGGCGTCCCGCCGCAGGGCGGCTACGCGTACCCGCAGCAGGCCCCGCAGGCCTACCCCGGCGGCCCCGCCGGCTACCCGGGCGGCCCGGGCGGCTACCCCGGCCCCCACATGGAGATGCCCGGCGGCGCGAAGGCGGCCCGCGTCATCCTCTGGATCCTGGGCATCCTGCAGCTGCTGGGCGGCCTCTTCGTCATCATCGGCGGCGCGCTGCTCGGCGCTGTGCTCTCCGACTCCGGCAGCTCCTCCGCGAACGAGGCCGGGGCCGCGGCCGGCACCGTGGGTGTGGTGGTCGGCGTCCTGGTCATCGGCCTGTCGCTGTGGCCGATCCTGACCGCGGCGAAGATGGCCAAGGGCGGCAGCGGCGTCCGTGTCTCGGGCATCATCTACGGCTCCGTCCAGAGCCTGTTCGCCGTCCTCGGCGTGCTCGTCAACCTGATGGCGCTCGGCGCGAGCGAGAACTCCGAGGCCGGCCTCACGGCCATCAGTGTCATCCCGTCGCTGATCTCGCTGGCCCTGGGCATCACGATCGTCGTCGGCCTGGCGAAGGCCGGCGCCTGGTTCAACCGTCCGCGCTACTGAGCGGGCCCGCCGGAGCCCCGGACACGGCGAAGGCCGCGACCCGCTGCTGCGGGTCGCGGCCTTCGCCGTGTCGGGCCGGACTCAGTGGAAGAAGTGCCGGGTCCCGGTGAAGTACATCGTCACGCCCGCCTTCTGCGCGGCCTCGACGACCTGCTCGTCACGGACCGAACCACCCGGCTGGACCACGGCCTTGATGCCCGCGGCCGTCAGGATCTCCAGCCCGTCCGGGAAGGGGAAGAAGGCGTCGGACGCGGCGTAGGCACCCTGCGCGCGCTCGGCGCCGGCCCGCTCGACGGCGAGCTTCGCCGAGTCGACACGGTTGACCTGGCCCATGCCGACGCCGACCGAGGCGCCGTCCTTGGCGAGGAGGATCGCGTTCGACTTGACGGCCCGGCAGGCCCGCCAGGCGAAGGCCAGCTCGGCGAGCTCCGCCGGGGGCAGGGCCTCGCCGGTGGCGAGGGTCCAGTTGGCCGGGTCGTCGCCCTCGGCCTGGAAGAGGTCGCTCTGCTGGAGCAGCGCGCCGCCGCTGACGGGCTTCAGGTCACCCGGCTGGTGCGGGGTGCCGTCGACCTTCAGGACGCGGATGTTCTTCTTCCTGGCCAGGATCTCGACCGCGCCGTCCTCGTAGCCGGGGGCGGCGATGACCTCGGTGAAGATCTCCGCGACCTGCTCGGCGAGCTCGACGGTCACCGGGCGGTTGACGGCGATGACACCGCCGAAGGCCGACAGCGGGTCGCAGGCGTGCGCCTTGCGGTGGGCGGCGGCCACGTCCGCGCCGACGGCGATGCCGCACGGGTTGGCGTGCTTGATGATCGCCACGCACGGCTCTTCGTGGTCGTAGGCGGCGCGGCGCGCGGCCTCGGTGTCCACGTAGTTGTTGAAGGACATCTCCTTGCCGTGCAGCTGCTCGGCGTTGGCGAGCCCGCCCGGCCGGCCGTCCGTGTAGAGGGCGGCGGCCTGGTGCGGGTTCTCGCCGTAGCGCAGGGTGGCCTTGCGCTCCCATGCGCCGGCGAGGAACTCGGGCAGCGCGCCCTCCTCGCCCTCCGGGGCGTACACGTTCGTGAACCAGGAGGCCACGGCCACGTCGTAGGCGGCGGTGTGCTGGAAGGCCTCGGCCGCCAGCCGCTTGCGCGCGGTGAGGTCGAAACCGCCGCCCTGGGCGGCGGCGATGACGTCGGCGTACCGCTCGGGGCTGGTGACCACGGCGACCGACGGGTGGTTCTTGGCGGCGGCGCGGACCATCGACGGGCCGCCGATGTCGATCTGCTCGACGCACTCGTCCTCGGTGGCACCCGACTGGACGGTGGCCAGGAACGGGTAGAGGTTGACGACGACGAGGTCGAAGGGCTCCACGCCCAGCTCGGCGAGCTGGTTGCGGTGGTCCTCCAGGCGCAGGTCGGCGAGGATGCCGGCGTGCACGCGCGGGTGCAGGGTCTTGACCCGGCCGTCCAGGCACTCGGGGAAGCCGGTCAGCTCCTCCACCTTGGTGACGGGCACCCCGGCGGCGGCGATCCTGGAGGCGGTGGAGCCGGTGGAGACGAGCGCGACGCCCGCCCCGTGCAGGCCGCGGGCCAGCTCTTCCAGTCCCGTCTTGTCGTAGACGCTGATGAGCGCACGCCGGATCGGCCGCCGGGTCGTGGTCGGGTCGTTGCTCGCTGCGGTGTCTGCGGCGGTCACTGGATTGTTACCTTTCGTCCCTCAATGCGGTAGCCGTGCCGGGCCAGGCGCCCCACGACATCGACGAGCAGCTGTCGCTCGACTTCCTTGATGCGCTCGTGCAGAGCGGCTTCGTCGTCCTCGTCCCGGACCTCGACCACACCCTGGGCGATGATCGGACCGGTGTCCACGCCGCTGTCCACGAAGTGGACCGTGCAGCCGGTGACCTTCGCGCCGTAGGCGAGCGCGTCCCGTACGCCGTGCGCGCCGGGGAAGGCGGGGAGGAGGGCGGGGTGGGTGTTGATGAACCGGCCGCCGAAGCGGTCGATGAACTCCTTGCCCACGATCTTCATGAAACCGGCCGACACGACGAGGTCGGGCGCGTGCGCGTCGGTCGCCGCGGTGAGGGCGGCGTCCCACTCGACACGGCTCCCGTAGTCCTTCACCGGGCAGACGAAGGTGGGGATCCCGGCCTTCTCCGCCCGCTCCAGGCCGGCGATGTTCGCGCGGTCGGCCCCCACGGCGACGACTTCGGCGCCGAAGCCCTCGGATCCGCCGGGATGGGCGTCGATGGCGTCGAGCAGGGCCTGGAGGTTGGTGCCGGAACCGGAGACCAGCACGACCAGGCGGGAGGCGGCCATGGGAGGCCCTTTCTCGCGGAATTGCGGTGTTCGTCTTTGTGTGGTCATACGAATCTTCGGGGTACCGATATACGGGGAACCATACGAAGCCGCCGACCGCCTGCAACGATACCGGCACACCGGACAGCCCCCGAGGGACGGGGGGACGGGCGGGCGGTAGCGTCTGGCGTACAAGCCGCAAACTGGCCTCACCTCGCCTCGACGTCCTCGTGACGTCCATGACACAGGGGAAGTAACACACCCGATGCCGGACCGCCGTCAGCCCGACTCCCCCACCGACGACAACCCCTTCGCGGCCCCGCCCGAGGGCCGGCCCGACCAGCCGTGGCAGCCGCGCAGCGGTGGCGACGGCGGGAACGGCGACGGGAACGGCCCGGGGGACTCGGGCGGGCAGCGGGGTCCGGCGCGCTGGGACCCGACGGACCCGGTCCAGCGTCGCGCCCGGTACGCGCTGCTGGCGGGCATGTGGGGCTTCTTCTTCGGGATCTTCGGGATCCCGTCGGTCGGCCTGCTGCTGGGCGCGCTCGCCCTGTACTGGGGGATCAGCGCGCTGCGCGGCAAGCCGGCGGCGACGACCGGTGAGCCGGGCGCCCCGAAGGGCCTGGACGCCCTCGGCCCGGCGGCCCGCCCCCAGCGCACGGCGGCGGTGAGCGGCCTGGTGACGGCCTCGCTGGCGATCCTGCTGGCCATGAGCTCGTACGCCCTGCAGCTCGCGTACAAGGACTTCTACGTGTGCCGCGACGACGCCCTCACCAAGTCGGCGGAACTCCGGTGCAACACCCTCCTCCCGGACAACGTCATCGGCAAAGTCCTGAAGGTCCCCCAGTAGCCGTCCCAGCCCCGCCCCACCATCCCAGCCCCGCCGCACCATCCAGCCCCGCCGGCGTTTGAGGCGCGGGGGCTCGGGGGCGGCGCCCCCGCAACGGCGCCGCACCCGGCAACGGACCGCACGGTCTAGGCAGGCGGCTTCCGCCGAGCAAGCACCCGCACCCCGATCGCCGGCGGAACCGGCGGAGCCAGAGGCGGAACCGGCGGAGCCAGAGGCGGAACCGGCGGAGCCACCGGCGGAGCCACCGGCGGAGCCACCGCCCCCAGGTCCAGCCCGGACACCACGGTCACCGCCCGCCGCGCCCGCCCCGCAGGTGCCGCAGCCGCAGCCGCAGCCGCAACCACCGGAGCCGCCACAACCGGCGGAGCCACTGGCTCGGCCACCATCTCCGGCACCAGCGCCCCCGACGCCCTCCGCATCGCCTCCCAGCGGAGCTCCCGCACCCCGCTGTCGTGCCATCCGTCGTCCACCGGGGTGTCCGCGTCCACCGCGACCGGCCCCTCGGCCGGGCGGTAGCGCCACGCGTGCACGCCCACCGCCAACGGCACGGCCAGTGCCAGCGTCCACGCGAAGGCCGCCGCACCCGTGGCCCACCACACCGGCCCGAACTCGGCCAGCCTCCGCGAGCCCAGCGGCCCCGCCGAGGCCGCGGCCAGCCCGGCCGTCACCAAGGCGCACACCAGCGCGCCGAGGGCCGCCGTGAGCGCGGTCTCCCCGTACGACACCTCGCGGGCCCGGCGTACCGCGAACCAGCCCACCGCCAGCCCCGCGACCACCGGCACTCCGGCGGCGGCCCAGGTCAGCGGAGTGCCCGGCCCCGCGGCCGGGAGCGCCTCCAGCAGCGGGAAGCGGGGCAGCGCGGGCGCGCCCGCGAAGCCGAGCGGAGTGGCCGTCACCTCGCCGCCGAGGGCGAAGCCGGGACCGAGGGCGTAGGCCGCCCCCCAGACCATGGCGTTCGGGATCAGCGCGATCGCGAGCAGCAGGACCGCGAACCGGCCCGACCACACCCCGGTCAGCGACAGGAACGACGCCTGGACCTGCGCACCGTGCCAGGCGAGCGAGGCACCGACGAGCAGCGCCCCACCGCCCAGGAGCACCAGGGCCCCACCCGCGCCCGCCCGCAGCGCCAGCGCGTACCGAGGGCGTACGAACCCTCGTCGCAAGCCCCCCGGCAGCCAGTTCGGCAGCGGTCCGAGCGGCCTGCCCTTGGCCCCCCACACGCCACCGGCCGCGGCCGGCACGGCGACCAGCGGTACATGCCAGGCGGCGCTGATCGGGTCGGCGGGCATCGGGCCCCCGGCGGCGTACACCGTGGCGAGGGCTCCGACGGCGAGGTATCCGCAGAGCACGGCCGAGAACACGGCCGTCGCGGGCAGCACCTCCTCGTCCTCCTCGTCGGAGGCGCCGCCCAGCCGGGCGGCCCGCCGCAGGAGCAGGACGGGCAGTGCGACGAGCAGCAGGGGTGTCACTCCGACGGGTGCCGGGACGCCCGAAAGGGTCTCGTACCGCAGCAGTTCGGTCCCGTGGGCGAGCAGCCACAGCCCGGCGGCGAGGTGCAGGGCCCCGCCGGGACCGCTGTCGGGATAGGGGGAACTGATCCACAGGACGATGACGAGCACGGCGAGGAAACCGAGCCCGAGCCCGGCGGCGACGGCGCCGCCCACCACACATGCGGCTGCGGCCGGCGAACGCCGTCGCACGCCGGCTCGCGGGGCCCCCGGCAACCGGGTCCCGCGTTCGGTCACTTGGGTCACCCCGCCATGGTGCCTTCGACACGCGCTATGGGCGGGTAACAGGCGAATGTCCGTGGTGTCGCCCAATATACGTTTATGTACTTTTTCGCTCAGGGCTGCCGGGTCGCGGGGAGTGCGGCATGACACGAAGCGTCGAGGGCCTGCCCGCCCCGAACGAGCGCCGAAGACTGCGCGAAGCTGCGGAACTGACACTCGATGAGGTCGCGGAGGCGATGGGCGTCGCCGCGGCGACGGTCCGTGCCTGGGAGTCCGGACGCACCACCCCGCGCGGGCGCAAGCGCGACGCGTACGCGCGCTTCCTCGCCGGGCTGCCCGAGTCGGCGGTGACCGCGGACGCGACCGGGCGGCCGGGCCGGGACGGCCGGACCGACGAGGCCGAACCGCCGGTCCTGGTGGCGGTCACGGCCGCGGTCACGCCGGGGACCGGAACCGAGACCGGGACCGCTGCCGGCACCTGGGCCGAGGGTGTGCCGGCGGCTCCGGACGGGCCCGCCGGCACCCCCGGCACCGGCATCTCCGACACCGGCGGCGGCGCCGGGACCGCGACCGCGACCGCGACCGCCGCCCGGCTTGCCGCACGTTCCGCCACCGGACCGGCCGAGGCCTTCGACACCCTCTACGACCGGGCCGCGCCCGCCCTCGCCCGGCAGACCTACCTGCTCACCGGCCGCCGCGCCCTCGCCCTGGAGGCGGTGGACCGTGCCTTCACGCGGGCCTGGGACCAGTGGCCCGAAGTGGCCACCGACCCGGACCCGGTGGGCTGGGTGCGGGCGATCGCGTACGAGTACGCGCTCTCCCCCTGGCACCGTCTCCGGCGCGCCCACCGCCGGCCCGACCGGCCCCCGGCCGATCCCGCGGACCGGATCCTGCTCGACGCCCTGCTCGCGCTGCCCAGGATCCACCGCCGGGTCGTCCTGCTCTACGACGGCGTGGGCCTCGACCTGCCCGACACCGCCGCCGAGACGGAGGCCACCACCCCGGCCGCGGGCAACCGCATCCTGCACGCGCACGCCGATCTCGCCGCCCGGATCCCCGAACTGGCCGACGTACCGGCCGAGAAGCAGTCCGCGGCGCTGCGGGAGCGGCTCGGCGCGCTGCGGCCGCCCTTCCCGCTCGACCCGCGCCCGGCGGCCGCGGTGCGCGGCGGCGGCGAGCGGCGCGTCCGGCAGTGGAACCGGGCGACCCTCGGGCTGACCGCGATGATCACGGCCGCCACCGCCTACACGGCGGCGACCGCGCCCACCCGGTACGACCCGCCGCTCGCGCCCGGCGCGAGCGTGTCCGGCGTGCCTCCGCTCAGCGGCCCGCAGCAGCTCACCGAACGGAGCAGGCAACTGCACGACAAGCTGCGCGCGGACCCGGAGGCGGGTCCGGCGCGCATCGCCCCGAGGATCGACTGAGGCCCCGTCGCGCAACAGGGCGTGGCCCGCACCCTTCGAGGGGTGCGGGCCACGCCCGTTCAGCCGTACGGCCGCTGCTTACTGAGCGGCGTTCAGGATCGCGCGAGCGAGCTCGGCGGTCTCGGTCGGCGTCTTGCCGACCTTGACGCCGGCGGCCTCGAGGGCCTCCTTCTTGGCCTGCGCGGTGCCGGAGGAGCCGGAGACGATGGCGCCGGCGTGGCCCATGGTCTTGCCCTCGGGGGCGGTGAAGCCCGCGACGTAACCGACGACCGGCTTGGTGACGTTCTTCGCGATGAAGTCCGCCGCGCGCTCCTCGGCGTCGCCGCCGATCTCACCGATCATGACGATCAGCTCGGTCTCCGGGTCGGCCTCGAAGGCCTCCAGGGCGTCGATGTGCGTGGTGCCGATGACCGGGTCGCCACCGATGCCGACGGCGGAGGTGAAGCCGATGTCGCGCAGCTCGTACATCATCTGGTAGGTCAGCGTGCCGGACTTGGACACGAGACCGATCTTGCCGGGCTTGGTGATGTCGCCCGGGATGATGCCGGCGTTGGACTGGCCGGGGGTGATCAGACCCGGGCAGTTCGGGCCGATGATGCGGGTCTTGTTGCCCTTGGCGGTCGCGTACGCCCAGAAGGCGGCGGAGTCGTGCACCGCGATGCCCTCGGTGATGACGACGGCCAGCGGGATCTCGGCGTCGATGGCCTCGACGACGGCGGCCTTGGCGAAGGCCGGCGGGACGAAGAGGACGGAGACGTTGGCGCCCGTCTTCTCCATCGCCTCGGCGACGGAACCGAAGACCGGGACCTCGGTGCCGTCGAAGTCGACGGTGGTGCCGGCCTTGCGCGGGTTCACGCCGCCGACGATGTTGGTGCCGTCAGCCAGCATCAGCTTGGTGTGCTTCATGCCCGTGGCACCGGTCATGCCCTGGACGATGACCTTGCTGTCCTTGTTGAGGAAGATAGCCATGTGAGTCTGTGACCTCTGCCCTTACTTCGCAGCCGCGAGCTCGGCGGCCTTGTCGGCCGCGCCGTCCATGGTGTCCACGCGCTGCACCAGCGGGTGGTTGGCGTCCGAGAGGATCTTGCGACCCAGCTCGGCGTTGTTGCCGTCGAGACGAACGACGAGCGGCTTGGTGACCGCCTCGCCCTTCTCCTCCAGCAGGGCCAGCGCCTGCACGATGCCGTTGGCGACCTCGTCGCACGCGGTGATGCCACCGAAGACGTTGACGAAGACGGACTTGACGTCCGGGTCCCCGAGGATGATCTCGAGACCGTTGGCCATGACGGCGGCGGAGGCGCCACCGCCGATGTCCAGGAAGTTGGCGGGCTTGACGCCACCGTGGTTCTCGCCGGCGTAGGCGACGACGTCCAGGGTGCTCATGACGAGACCCGCGCCGTTGCCGATGATGCCGACCTCACCGTCGAGCTTGACGTAGTTGAGGTTCTTCGCCTTGGCGGCGGCCTCGAGCGGGTTCGCGGCGGCGTGGTCCACGAACTCCTCGTGACCCGGCTGGCGGAACTCGGCGTTCTCGTCGAGGGAGACCTTGCCGTCGAGGGCGATGACCTCGCCGGAGGCGACCTTCGCGAGCGGGTTGACCTCGACGAGGAGCGCGTCCTCGGCGATGAAGGTGTCCCACAGGGTCACGAGGACGGCGGCGACCTTCTCGGCGACCTCGGCCGGGAACTGCGCCAGCTCGACGATCTCGCGGGCCTTCTCGATGGTCACGCCCTCGTTGGCGTTCACCGGGACCTTGGCGAGCTTCTCCGGGGTCTCCTCGGCGACCTGCTCGATGTCCATGCCGCCCGCGACCGAGGCCATGGCCAGGAAGGTGCGGTTGGTGCGGTCGAGGAGGTACGAGACGTAGTACTCCTCGAGGATCTCGGGCGCGGTCTCCGCGATCATCACCTTGTGGACCGTGTGGCCCTTGATGTCCATGCCCAGGATGTCCGTCGCGCGGGCGACGGCCTCGTCCGGGGTGCCGGCCAGCTTCACGCCGCCGGCCTTGCCGCGGCCGCCGACCTTCACCTGCGCCTTGACGACCGACTTGCCGCCCAGCCGCTCGGTGGCCTCGCGAGCCGCCTCAGGCGTGTCGATGACTTCACCGGCCAGCACCGGTACACCGTGCTTGGCGAAGAGGTCCCTCGCCTGGTACTCGAACAGGTCCACGCGCGTCCGTCCCTTGTCTTTTTAAAGATTCGCAGTGATTCGCGGTTGTCTGCTATCTGCGTGGGCGTGCCGCGGAGGGCAACGTGACGGCGCTGTCACTAGGAAGGCGCACACGGTGACCGTGGACGCGGCATGTCCGTCCGGCAGGTTATCCCCGTGGGGCGTGCGGCCCTAAATCGCAGATCACACCTGAGCGGTGATACCTGTCACAGAACGCCTTACGGTTGAACTGGAAATTCGTGTGATCCGCCGATTCACACCGGGTGCCGGGACGGGCGTGTCGGAGGAATCTCAGGGGGCCGGCAGGGGCCTCTTCTCCAGCGCCGCTGCCATGACCTCCGGGAACAGGTCGGGTGTGCAGGCGAAGGCCGGAGCGCCGAGCGCGGCGAGGGCCGCGGCGTGCTCGCGGTCGTAGGCCGGGGCTCCCTCGTCGGACAGGGCCAGCAGGGTCACGAACTCGACGCCCGCCCCCTTCATCGCGGCGACACGTCCCAGCATCTCGTTGCGTATGCCGCCCTCGTAGAGATCACTGATGAGGACGACGACGGTGTCGGCGGGCCTGGTGATCTTCGACTGGCAGTAGGCGAGGGCGCGGTTGATGTCGGTGCCGCCGCCCAGCTGGGTGCCGAAGAGGACGTCGACCGGGTCGTCGAGCTGGTCGGTCAGGTCGACGACGGCGGTGTCGAAGACGACCAGACGGGTGGCGATCGAGCGCATGGAGGCGAGGACCGCGCCGAAGACGGAGGCGTAGACGACGGAGGCCGCCATCGAACCCGACTGGTCGATGCAGAGGATCACCTCCTTCTTCACCGACTGCGCCGCCCGGCCGTACCCGATCAGCCGTTCGGGGACGACGGTGCCGTATTCGGGCAGGTAGTTCTTGAGGTTGGCCCGGATCGTGCGGTCCCAGTCGATGTCGCGGTGGCGGGGGCGGCTGATCCGGGCGGAGCGGTCGAGCGCGCCGGTGAGGGTGGCCCGGGTGCGGGTCGCGAGCCGCTTCTCCAGCTGCTCGACCACCTTGCGGACCACGGCCCGCGCGGTCTCCTTCGTCGTCTCGGGCATCGCCTTGTTCAGCGAGAGCAGGGTGCCCACCAGGTGGACGTCGGGTTCGACGGCCTCCAGCATCTCCGGCTCCAGGAGCAGGGCGGACAGGCCGAGCCGCTCGATCGCGTCGCGCTGCATCACCTGGACCACCGAGCTGGGGAAGTACGTCCGGATGTCCCCGAGCCAGCGGGCCACGTTCGGCGCGGAGCCGCCGAGTCCGGCCGACCGCGCCGTCCCTGTGGCCCGGCGCGCCCCCGCCTCGCCGCCTCCGCCGTACAGCGCGCCGAGCGCGGCGTCCATCGCCGCGTCCCGCCCGGTCAGCGCGTGCCCGGTCCCGTCGGCGTCTGCCCCGCCCAGCACCATCCGCCACCGCCGCAGCCGCTCGCCCCCGGCGCTGCCCGCGGTGTCCGCGGTGTCCTGGGCCGCCGCCACGCTCGTCTCCGTACCGCTCATCCGTCCGTCCCCCTGCACTCGTCGTAGTCGTCGCTCGATCAGCCCCGCCGGCATGTGAGGCGCGGGGGTCCGGGGGCGGCGCCCCCGCAACGGCGCCGCGCCCTCGGCACGGCAGCACCTCAGGGGGCCGCGACCCCGTCGGGAGCCGCCAGCAGCATCCGGACCAGCTCCGTCACCGCGTCCGCCCGCTCCCGGTCCAGCTCGGGGGCGAAGCCCTCGGGGGCCTCGCCCGCCGGATGCGCCGCCGCCGGGCCACCGGGGCCGCGCCGGACCAGCTCGCCCAGGGCCCGCCTGACCCCCGGCTCGTACGCCCCGAACGTCCGCCTCAGCAGCGGGAGCACATCGGTGAAGGCCCGCTCGGGCACTCCCACCAGCCAGGTGTCGATCAGCCCCAGCAGCCGGTCGTCGTGGACCAGCAGGGTGCCGCCGCCCGAACTCCCGCCCGCGAAACCCTCGATCCAGCCCGCCGCGTCGGCGGGCGGGGCGGCCGGGGACAGCGCGAGCCCCATCAGCCGGGCCGTCTCCTCGGCCTCCAGTCGCCCGTCGTCGAGGAGCAGCCGGGCCGCCCTGCCCCGGATGACGCCCGGCACGGTGTCCCGGTCCGCCAGCTTCCGCAGCACCGCGGACCAGCGCCTCCGCAGCCCGTCGTCGGCTTCGGCGTCGGCGTCGGCGTCGGCCAGCAGGCCCACCGCCGTGTGCACCCCGTCGATGTGGCCGCGCAGCTCCGCCGCGGCGTCGGCGTCCAGGCCGGCCGCGCAGGCCGGGGGCAGCGCGACGCATATCCGCTCGGCGAGCCCGGCCGCGACCGCACCGAGCGCGGTGGCGTCGGTGCCCCGTACGTCGCCGTACCGCAGTGAACGGGCCAGCGCCGGCAGGGCCTTCGCCAGCCGGGCGACGTCCGTGTCCAGCGCGGCGCGGTCCGCGAGGGCCCGCAGTACGGCCGGCAGTGCCTCGGACAGTCCGGCCAGGAGGCACTGCTCGGCGAGCGCCGTCACCTCGCCCAGTTCCCCGGCGGCCGCGGCGTCGGCCTCCGCCCGGGCGGTGGCGGCCGCGAGGACGGTGGTGCCCCAGATCCCGGCCTCGGCCACCCGCACGGACAGTTCCGGCTGCCAGCGCAGCCGCCAGGTCTCGCGGAAGGTGCCGGTGCTGCTGCGGGAGGCGGCCGGGCTGCCCCAGTCGATGCCGAGCAGCCGCAGCCGGTGCAGCAGCAGGGACTTGGCCGCGTCGGTGTCCTTGCGCAGGTCGAGTTCGAGCTCGCGTTCCTGTGCCTCCGCCTTGAGCCGCAGCGACCGCTGCTGCCGCGTCAGGTCCCGCTGGAGCGGTACGACAGGTGCCGCGTCCGGGACCTCGCCGAGCACATCGCCGACGACGAGGCGGTCCTCGATGAGCGCGAGCGGTATGTCGGAGCCGTCGCACATCACCGCCCGGACCGCTTCCAGGGTCTCCGTCAGGCCGGGCAAGGGCCTGCCCCGCATCGCGGCCAGGGTCTCGGCCAGCCGTACCGCTTCGATGACGTGGGCCGAGGAGACCTGCCGGTCCTCCTCGCGCAGCAGGCCGGCGACCTTGGTCAGCCACCGCTCGACGGGCCGGTCCCGGGCCGCGAAGAGGTGTGCGTACCAGCCGGGCGAGGTGATCCCCGCGCCGTACCCGCCGGCCCGGGCGAGCCTCCGGTGGGTCCACGGCACCCAGGTGGTCTCCACCTTGACCTTGGGCAGCCCGGTCAGCAGCGCCCTGTCCGCGGCGACGGTGGTCCTCGTCCGCAGCGCCGGGACGTGCCAGGCCCCGCACACCACGGCGTACCCGTCGCCGAACTCCCGGCGGGCGGCGCGCATCCGCTGACGCATGTACGCCTCGCGCACCAGGTCGCGGCGGTGACCGCCGTCGCCGTACGCCTCGCGCAGGGCCTCCATGGCCTCCCCGAGGGCTTCGAACGCGCCGAGGGCCTCCTCCCCCGCGCCGCCGGTGCCGCGGTGCTCGACCACGTCCTCCCACCAGCGCTCGGGGTCGTCGTACCCGGCGGTCCCGGCGAGCACCGCGAGGGGGTCCACCCGGACCGCGTCGGGCTCGGCTTCGTCGGCCTCCCCGGTGGCGGCCAGCGAGTGCGCGGCGGGCAGGTCCATGAACCGGACCGGTACGCCCGACTCCTGGGCCCAGCGGATCGCCACCCACTCCGGGGAGAAGTCGGCCAGCGGCCAGAACGCCGCCCGGCCGGGGTCGTCCGCGGCGTGCGCGAGCAGCGCCACGGGCGGCCGCATGCCGGGGTCGGCGGCCAGCGCGATCAGGGCGTCTCCCTCGGGCGGCCCCTCGATCAGCACGGCCGCCGGGCGGGCCGCCTCCAGGGCGGCCCGGACCGCGCGGGCCGATCCGGGCCCGTGGTGGCGCACGCCGAGGAGCAGCGGGCCCTGCCGGGCGGTGCTCATGCCGTCACCTCCCGGCAGGCCCGGTAGAAGTCCTTCCAGCCGTCGCGCTCGCGGACCACGGTCTCCAGGTACTCCTGCCAGACCACCTTGTCGGCGGCCGGGTCGCGGACGACGGCGCCGAGGATCCCCGCGGCCACGTCGGAGGGGCGCAGGACGCCGTCCCCGAAGTGGGCGGCCAGGGCGAGGCCGCCCGTGACGACGGAGATGGCCTCGGCGGTGGAGAGGGTGCCGCTGGGCGACTTCACCTTCGTCCGGCCGTCGTCGGTGACCCCGTCGCGCAGCTCCCGGAAGACGGTGACGACGCGGCGGATCTCCTCCAGTCCCTCGGGGACGGCCGGCAGGTCGAGGGCGCGGCCCATCTGGTCGACGCGGCGGGCCACGATGTCGACCTCGGCGTCCGCGGTGGCGGGCAGCGGGAGGACGACGGTGTTGAAGCGGCGGCGCAGTGCGCTGGAGAGTTCGTTGACCCCGCGGTCGCGGTCGTTGGCGGTGGCGATGAGGTTGAAACCGCGCACCGCCTGGACCTCCTCGCCGAGCTCCGGTATCGGCAGGGTCTTCTCGGACAGGACGGTGATGAGGGTGTCCTGGACGTCGGCGGGGATGCGGGTGAGCTCCTCGACGCGGGCAGTCATTCCCTCGGCCATGGCCCGCATGACGGGGCTGGGGACGAGGGCCTCGCGGCTGGGGCCGTGGGCGAGGAGCCGCGCGTAGTTCCAGCCGTAGCGGATGGCTTCCTCCGGGGTGCCGGCGGTGCCCTGGACGAGGAGGGTGGAGTCGCCGCTGACGGCGGCCGCGAGGTGCTCGGACACCCAGGTCTTGGCGGTGCCGGGAACGCCGAGCAGGAGCAGGGCGCGGTCGGTGGCCAGGGTGGTGACCGCGACCTCGACGATGCGGCGCGGTCCCACGTACTTGGGCGTGATCACCGTGCCGTCGTCGAGCGTGCCGCCGAGCAGGTAGGTGGCGACGGCCCACGGGGAGAGCTTCCAGCGGGTCGGGCGGGGCCGGTCGTCGGCGGCCGCCAGGGCTTTCAGTTCGTGCGCGAAGGCGTCTTCGGCGTGCGGTCGCAGCGCCTCGGCGCCGATGCCGTTCTCGGGCTTGCTCATGGTCCCCCTCCAATGCTCGGCAGCCGCTCCCGACTGCTGTTCCAACGGTGCACCACGCCACTGACAACGCCCCCTGTTCTGCACGTCGTTGCAGGTCAGGGCGATTGTCAGAGGGGGTCTCTACGGTGGTTGTCATGACTGAGCAGGGGGTCCGCTGGACGGCGGAACAGGTACTGGCTCTGGCTCCTGACGATGCTTCACGCAAGGCAGGTGGCAGACTCGGCGGGGCGGGGCCGTGGTCACAGATCGGAGGTTCCGCTTCCGGTTCTGTGTGGGGGCTGTGCAAGGGCAGCGGCAGCAATCCGTACCGGACGGTCGTCGACCTGACGGGACCGGCCTACAAGTGCTCCTGCCCGAGCCGGAAGTTCCCGTGCAAGCACGCGCTGGGGCTGCTCCTGCTCTGGTCCGCCGAGGGGGTCGGCGAGCCCGGGGAGGCGCCCGACTGGGCCGCGCAGTGGCTGGCGGACCGGGCGGCCAGGGCCGCCCGTCCGGCGGCCGGTCCGGTGGACGAGGAGGCGGCCCGGCGCCGGGCCGAGCGGCGGGCGGCGCGCGTGGGGGCGGGCGTCACCGAGCTGGAGCAGCGGCTGGCCGACCTGCTGCGCGGCGGACTCGCGGGCCAGGAGCACGCCGGTTACGCGGCGTGGGAGGAGACCGCCGCCCGGATGGTGGACGCCCAGGCGCCCGGACTTGCCGGGCGCGTGAGGGAGTTGGGGACGATACCCAGTTGCGGCCCCGGCTGGCCCGCCCGGATGCTGGAGGAGGCGGCGCTGCTGCACCTGCTGGACCGGGCCTGGATGGGGGTGACGGGACTTCCGGACCAGTTGGCGGCGACCGTCCGCAGCCGGGTGGGACTGCCGGCCTCCGGGGAGGGGGAGGCCGTACGGGACCGCTGGCTGGTGCTCGCCCAGTACGACTCGGTGTCGCCGGACGGCCGGCTCACCACCCGCCGGATATGGCTGCGCGGGCTGGCGGGGGGCCGGCCCGCGCTGGTGCTGGACTTCGGGCCGCCCGGGCGGCCACCGGGGCTGGCGCTGCCGGTGGGGCTGGTGCTGGAGGCGGAGCTGCGCTTCCGGCCCGGGTCGGCGGGGCTGCGGGCGGACCTCGGGGAGAGGTCCGCGGCGGCCGCGCCGTGCACGGAGGTTCCGGCCGGGGTGAGCACGCAGGCGGCCCTGGAGGCTTACGGGGCCGCGCTGCGTGAGGACCCGTGGCTGGAGTCCTGGCCGGTGGTGCTCGGCCCGGTGATCCCGATACCGGGAGAGCTCGGCTGGCAGCTGGCGGACGCGGAGGGCACCTCCGCCCTGCCGGTGCCCCTCACCGGGGCGGGCAGCCGCACCCGCGGGGGGCTGTGGCAGCTGGCCGCGTTGTCGGGCGGGGGCCCGGTGACGGTCTTCGGCGAGTGCGGCCACCGCGGGTTCACCCCGCTGACGGCATGGCAGCCGGGCTCGTCCGAGCCGGTCGCCCTGTCCTGAGCGGGGCGGGACCGGACCACCACATCGCAGGGGGCCTGGGGGGTCCTGTGCCGTCGTACGAGGACGGCGGGGAGTTGTGCGGCGCCGGGGGGCGCCGTACGAGGAACGACGAGAAGCCGGGGGGCTTTCATGAACGACAACCACGCCAGTTGAGCGGACCCGTACGGGACATCGACAGCCCCGGTCCCGTGGAGGGGGCGGGACCGGGGCACCGGACACGACCGAGGACGAGCAGCGAGGGAGGGGCACCGATGAGCGAGGGTGACGAGGGGTACGGGGAGTGGCAGGAGCTGGTCGGTGCCGCGCTGCTGGGCACCGACCGGCGCCGGGGCACAGGCCCGGCCGGTTCGCCCGGGGCACTGCTGGACGCGGCCGCCGTGCACACCGTCCGCCGCCGCGCGGGGCTGCGGCCGGCCACGGCGCGGCCGCGGCCGGAGCCCGCGCCCCACGACGTCCGGCCGGCACCGCCGGAGGCGGCGGCGCGCCGGCTCGCGCAACTGCTGGCGGGCCGTACCGGCGCCGGCAGCGGGGGCGGCGGCGGGCGTCGTGGCTCGGCCCCGGATCTGACGGAGCTGCTCCCGCAGTGGCTGGCCGCGGCCGGACGGCACGGCTACCGCGCACCCGCCGCGCTCGTACCGGCGCTGCTGGACGCCGCCCGGGCCCGTACGGACCTGCGCCCGCAGGCCCTGGCCCTGGCCGGGGCGCGGGGGCTGTGGCTGGCGCGGATGAATCCGGAGTGGCGCTTCGCCCTGCGCGGCGGGGCGGGCGGCGGGGAACTGCCGGACGTGAGGGACCCGTCCGCGGTGGAACGGCTGTGGGAGGAAGGGCTGTTCGCGGAGCGGGTGGCCCTGCTCGGCGCGGTACGGGCCCACGAGCCGGCGGCGGCGCCGCGGCTGCTGGCGACGACCTGGGCGAGCGAACGGGCCGAGGACCGGCTGATGTTCCTCGACTCGCTGCGGGTGGGGCTGTCGCTGGAGGACGAGTCCTTCCTGGAGGCGGCGCTCGGCGACCGCAGCCGCAACGTCCGGGCGACGGCCGCCGAACTTCTGTCGGCACTGCCGCAGTCGGCGCTGGCGGGCCGGATGGCCGGGCGGGCACTGGCCTGTGTGGGGCCGGAGGGGGTGACGCCGCCGGCCGAGTGCGATGCGGGGATGCTCCGCGACGGGGTGGTCAAGCGGCCGCCGGCCGGGCGCGGGGAGCGGGCGTGGTGGCTCGGGCAGTTGGTCGAGGCGGCGCCGTTGTCGTGCTGGCGGGAGCGGTTCGGGGGGCTGGGCCCGGCGGAGATCGTGGCGCTGCCGGTGGCTTCCGCCGAGGGCTGGGCGGAGGAACTGCACGCGGCGTGGTGCCGGGCCGCGGTGCGCCAGCGGGACCCGCAGTGGTCGCGGGCCCTGCTCGGCCCGGCGTCGGCGCCGCCCGCGGCGGGCCCCGGCACGGCCTCCCTCGCGGAGCGGGCCAAACTGCTGGAGACCCTCCCCGACGGGGAACGCGCCGAGTGGGTGGCGGAGTTCGTCCGGGCGCACGGGCTGTCGGAGGCCTTCCAGCTGCTCGGGGTGTGCGTGGTGCCGTGGGCGGGCGCGCTGGGGCGGGCCGTGGTGGACGCCCTCGACATCGCCCGGGAGGCGGGCAGCTACCCGTGGAGCTTCAGCGGGGTGATGGGTCTCGCCGAGCGCTGCCTCGACCCGGCCGAGGCGGGCCGGCTGGAGGCCCTGACCGCGGCCGCGGAGGACCCGCCGGACGCGTCCCCGGGCGCGGCGGCGTACTGGGCGGAAGCCTTCCAGCGCCTGGTGGCCACCCTCCGCCTCCGCGCAGCGATGCTGTCGGAGCTCACCCCACCGTGACCCCTGCGGGGAGCTCGGCCGACCCCCGGGCCGTCCCGTCCCGGGACCGGACCGGCCGCTCACGCGGCGGCACTGTCGCAGTTCGCACCGGCCCGCGCCTTGTGGGGCGCGGCCCGGCAGCCGGCCGGGCCGGCGCCGCGGCCGGGCTTCGGCGCCGAGGCCGGGCCGGGCCGGGATTCACCTTCCCGTCGCCCCGGGCGGGGGTCCTCACCGGGCGCGGCGCGCACCTGGGGGAGACGTCCGGCTGTGCCGGGATCGCCCGGCGGGGCGGCCGGCGCACGCCCGCCCTGCGCGGGGCGGGCCCGGCAGGGCGCGCCCCGCGCATCCTGCCGCGCTGGTGAACCGCCGGGGGCTACTGGCGGACGTGGGCGTTGACCCACTCCACGATCGATGTCGTCGTCGCGCCCGGGGTGAAGATCTCCGCCACGCCCTTTTCCTTGAGGGGGGCGATGTCGTCCTCTGGGATGATGCCGCCGCCGAAGACTTTGATGTCCTCCGCGTCGCGCTCCTTCAGGAGCTCCAGCACGCGCGCGAAGAGCGTGTTGTGCGCGCCCGAGAGGATCGACAGGCCGATCGCGTCGGCGTCCTCCTGGATCGCGGTGTCCACGATCTGCTCGGGGGTCTGGTGGAGGCCGGTGTAGATGACCTCCATACCCGCGTCCCGCAGCGCCCGCGCGATCACCTTGGCCCCGCGGTCGTGGCCGTCGAGACCCGGCTTGGCCACCACCACACGGATCGGACCGGTCACACCCATCGCACTGCCTCCCGAGTGAACGAACGTTAAGTACAGCATCGCGCACGCCGCCGTTTCGCGGTCAAGCACGAGGGGGAAATCACACGTGGGACGGCATTGCGCCACCGTGCCGCCAGCCGCACGGCACGGTGGCGCGGCGGCCGCCGCCCCCGGAGGACCACAGGAGGCCGTCGATGGGTCTGTCCTTACCCGTATCCGTCCCCGTCCCCTTCTCCGGTGCCGCACTGCGGGCCGGCGCACTCGAGGTCGTCGTGCTCGGCGGGCACCTCCTGCTGTACCCCACCGGGGTGTGCCAGGAGAAAATCGTCCGCGTCCCCGCCACGACACGCCCGCCCGTCCTGCTCCTCCACGGTTTCACCGACAACCGGTCCGTCTTCGTCCTGCTGCGCCGCGCCCTCGGCGCCGGCGGCCTGCGGCACGTGGAGGCGTACAACTACTCACCCCTCGCCCTCGACCTGCGCGTCATCGCCGACCAGCTCGCCCGGCGGGTCGAGGAGCTGTGCGAACGCACCGGGCAGGAGCGGGTGGACCTCGTCGGGCACAGCCTGGGCGGCCTGGTCGGGCGGTACTACGTGCAGCGACTCGGCGGCGACACGCGCGTACGCACCCTGGTCACGCTCGGCACCCCGCATTCCGGCACCCGGGTCGCCCCGTTCATGGACGCGCACCCCCTGGTGCGGCAGATGCGCCCGGGCTCCGAGGTGCTGGCCGAGCTGGCGGCGCCCTCGCCGGGCTGCTCCACGCGCTGCGTGGCGTTCTGGAGCGAATACGACACGCTCATGACCCCGGTCGGGAGCGCCCGGATCGAACACCCGGACCTGCGGGTGGAAAATGTGCAGGTCACGGGTATAGGCCATCTCGCGCTGCCGGCGCACCCGGCGGTCATCGCTGCGGTCGGGCGCGCCCTCGACGGCCCCGCTCCGGCCCTGGTGACGGGCCCGGACACCGCCTCCGTCGCCTGACCTTCCGACGACCGGGAGTCGAACACATTTCGAACTCAAGGCCAAGGCTGCGTCTTTCGGCGACCGAAAGACGGCCGAATGCCCGGTTCCGCTGATCTGGGGACCCGGCGAAGATTGTCGTTGCGAGTAACCGCCGGGTACAGTCACGCCACTGCTCTCCTCCGGTGAACTTCGAGTTCCCGGCCACCCAGGCCCCCACTGCCGAGGCGAAAGAGAAGTTGGTGAACGACCGCCCCTCGTCGGGCCAGTACCCGGATGCCGGGTATGACGGCCTTTCCACCACCGCTTTCGCTGGTGACTCGGCCTACGTTTCCTACGAAACGCAGGGCCAAGGGGTCAACTACGCTGCCTACGGCTCCTACGAGACCGGCGCGTACGACACCACCGCGTGGACCTCGCAGGACCCCTACCTGTCCACGGTCCCCTCGCAGTCCGCCCCCGAGGACACCACCGGGAGCTGGGACGCGAACGCCTGGAACGCGGCGGACACGGGCATGGGCGCGGCCACCGGCACGGACCACTCCGGCTACACCGCCCACCCGATGGCCTCCTTCGGCTACGACACCTCCGCCGAGCAGACCGGCCACTGGGCGATGCCCGGCTTCGGCACCACCGGCACCGATACCGGCGCCTACGACGCGACCGCCTGGAACACCGTCACGCAGACCCCGGCACAGCCCGAGGCCGAATACGCGTACGACTACGACTACCAGCCCGCGCAGCAGGACTACGCGTACGGCACGACCACCCTCGGCACGGTCGGCTACACCCACGAGGTCCAGGCCGCCGCACCCGACGCGGAGACCGGTACCGACCCCGCGGCCGTCGCCTACAGCGAGACCGCCGTTTTCGAGGTGCTCTCCGACGAGGCGCCCGCCACCGCAGAAACGTTCGAGTCGACCGAGTCGTACGAGCTGCCCGAGGTCCACGAACTGCACGGCGTCCACGACATGCCCACCCAGGCCATGCCGGTGACCTCCGCTCCGCGTTCCGCGCGCCGGACCGCGGCCAAGGGGAACGCCAAGGGCAGCGCCAAGGCGTCGGGTACCAAGGCGTCCGGCGCCAAGGCCGCCGGCGGGCGTCGGCGCACCCCGGCGAAGCGTTCCGCCCTGCTCACCGTCGCCGTCCCCTCCGCCTGCGTGATGGGCGTCGCCGGTGTCGCGGCCGCCTCCGTGAGCGGGCTCACCGGCACGGACAAGCCCGGCGAGGACACCACCACCATGGCCGCGCCCGACCCGGCCTCGGTGAAGCCGGTCGCGGCGAACACCAAGCTCGACACCCAGCTGGTCGCGCTCAGCGCCGACGCGGGCGACTTCGCGGACCGTGCGAGCCGCACGCAGGAGCGCATCGACCTGCGCGAACGCCAGGAAGAGGAAAAGAAGAAGAAGGCCGAGGAGGCCGCGGCCAAGGAGGCCGCCCGCCCCAAGTTCGCGGTCCCGGTCGCGCAGCACGGCCTCAGCGCCAGCTTCGGCCAGGCCGGCGGCATGTGGATGTCGGTGCACACCGGCATCGACTTCCCCGTGTCCTACGGGACCCCGGTCATGGCGGCCACCGACGGCACCGTGCGCACGCAGTACAACAGCGCCTACGGGAACATGGCCATCGTGACCGCGCCCGACGGCACGGAGACCTGGTACTGCCACCTCAGCTCCACCAAGATCCGCGGCGGCAAGGTCAAGGCCGGCGACGTCATCGCCTACTCCGGCAACTCCGGCAACTCCACCGGCCCGCACCTCCACTTCGAGGTCCGGCCCGGCGGCGGCTCCGCGATCGACCCCCTCGCCTGGCTGCGCAGCAAGGGCCTGGACCCGAGGTAGTCACCGGCTTCACCGAGTTCATGGAAGTGCCCGGCAGCGTTCTCGCTGCCGGGCACTTGCGTGTGCGGGCCGGTACGGCCCGCTCTCAGAGCTTCTGCACCGGCGCGTAGCGCAGCAGCAGCCGCTTCGGCTTGTCGTCGCCGAAGTCGATGGTGGCCTGCGCGTCCGCGCCCGCTCCCTTGACCTCCATGACGGTGCCGAGCCCGAACTGGTCGTGCGTGACCCGGTCCCCGACCGCCAGGGCGATGACGGGCTTGTCCGCGGCCCGGCGCGTCGCGAACCCGGACGGGCCCGACTTCGTGCGCGACGAGGACAGGAAGGCCTCGGGTGAGGTGCCGAAGGAGGACCGTCCGCCGCCCGAGCCCGAACCGTAGCCCGAACTGCGCATCGGGCCGGCCGGCTTCTGGGCCGCCCCCGTGCGCTTCCACCGCAGGTACTGGTCCGGGATCTCCTCCAGGAACCGCGACGGCGGGTTGTACGAGGGGGTGCCCCACGCGCTGCGCATGCTGGACCGGGTCAGGTACAGCCGCTCGCGCGCCCGCGTGATGCCCACGTAGGCGAGGCGGCGCTCCTCCTCCAGTTCCTTGGTCTGGCCCAGCGCGCGCATGTGGGGGAAGACCCCGTCCTCCATGCCCGTCAGGAAGACCACCGGGAACTCCAGGCCCTTGGCGGTGTGCAGGGTCATGAGGGTGATGACGCCGGAGCCGTCCTCGTCCTCGTCGGGGATCTGGTCGGAGTCGGCGACGAGGGCGACCTGCTCCAGGAACTCGGCGAGCGTGCCGGGGCCGGCGGGCGCGGCGCCCTCCGGCGCCTCGGCGGCCGCGGCCTCCCGCGCCTGCTCGAACTCAAGCGCCACGGCCGCCAGTTCCTGGAGGTTCTCGATCCGCGTCTCGTCCTGCGGGTCGGTCGACGCCTGGAGTTCGGCGAGGTAGCCGGTGCGCTCCAGGACCGCCTCCAGCACCACCGCCGGGCCGGCGCCCGAGTCGGCGATCGTGCGGAGCTCCTCCATCAGCGCGTTGAACCGCTTGACCGCGTTGGTGGAGCGGGCCGCCATGCCGAAGGCCTCGTCGACGCGCCGCAGCGCCTGCGGGAAGGTGATCTTCTCGCGCAGCGCGAGTGCGTCGATCATCGCCTCGGCGCGCTCGCCGATGCCGCGCTTGGGGACGTTCAGGATGCGGCGCAGCGGGACGTTGTCCTCCGGGTTCGCGAGGACGCGCAGGTACGCGAGGACGTCGCGGACCTCCTTGCGCTCGTAGAAGCGGACGCCGCCGACGACCTTGTACGGCAGGCCGACCCGGATGAAGATCTCCTCGAACACGCGGGACTGGGCGTTGGTCCGGTAGAAGATCGCGACGTCGCCGGCCTTGGCGTCGCCGGCGTCGGTGAGCCGGTCGATCTCGTCGGCGACGAACTGCGCCTCGTCGTGCTCGGTGTCCGCGACGTAGCCGGTGATGACCGCGCCGCTGCCGGCCTCGGTCCACAGGTTCTTGGCGCGGCGGTTCTCGTTGCGCTCGATGACGGCGTTGGCGGCGGAGAGGATCGTCTGCGTGGAGCGGTAGTTCTGCTCGAGCAGGATCGTCGTCGCGTCCTTGTAGTCCTCCTCGAACTGGAGGATGTTGCGGATCGTCGCGCCCCGGAAGGCGTAGATCGACTGGTCGGCGTCACCCACCACGCACAGCTCGGCCGGGGGCAGGTCCGGGTAGCCGGTGCCGACCAGCTCGCGCACGAGCGTGTACTGCGCGTGGTTGGTGTCCTGGTACTCGTCGACCAGGACGTGCCGGAAGCGGCGCCGGTAGTGCTCGGCGACGTCCGGGAAGGCCTGGAGCAGGTGCACCGTGGTCATGATGATGTCGTCGAAGTCGAGGGCGTTGGCCTCGCGCAGCCGCGCCTGGTACATCACGTACGCCTGGGCGAGCGTCTTCTCGAACCCGTCGGCGGCCTGGTCGGCGAAGGCCTCTTCGTCGATCAGCTCGTTCTTCAGGTTCGAGATCTTGGCGTTGAAGGACTTCGGCGGGAACTTCTTCGGGTCCAGGTCGAGGTCCCGGCAGACGAGCGCCATCAGGCGCTTCGAGTCGGCCGCGTCGTAGATCGAGAAGGAGGACGTGAAACCGAGCCGCTTGGACTCGCGGCGCAGTATGCGCACGCACGCGCTGTGGAAGGTGGAGACCCACATGGCGTTCGCGCGCGGGCCGACGAGGCCCTCGACGCGCTCCTTCATCTCGCCGGCGGCCTTGTTGGTGAAGGTGATCGCCAGGATCTGGCCCGGGTGGACGTTCCGGGCGGCCAGCAGGTGGCCGATGCGGTGCGTGAGCACCCTGGTCTTGCCGGAGCCGGCGCCGGCCACGATGAGCAGCGGGGAGCCCGCGTGCACCACGGCCGCGGCCTGCTGCTCGTTCAGGCCGTCGAGGAGCGTCGCCGGGTCGATGACGGGCCTGGGGGCGCCGTCCCGGTAGTACGCGTCGCCGGTCATGGGCACGTCGAAGTGCCCGCCGAAGAGGTCGTCGGCGCCCGCCTCCGGGGCCGGGTACTCCTCGGGCGGCGGCGGGACCTCGTCGGAGGGGGTGAGGTCCGCCAGGAAGCTGTCGTCAAAGAGGCTGCTCATCGCATTCCGAGTCTAGGGGGCGGGACCGACAGGCCAGCACGAGTTCCAGCAGCCCGGGGAAGCGGAGCTCCAGGTCGTCGCGGCGCAGCGCGAGGTAGAGCTTGCGGCCCTGGGGTCGCCGGCGGATGATCCCGCTCTCGCGCAGCGTCCTGAGGTGGTGCGTGACGCTCGACCGGGGCAGGTCGGGCACGACCTCACCGCAGAAGGCCTCCTCGCCGGAGGCGAGCCTGCGGACGATCTCCAGCCGGACGGGGTGCCCGAGCGCCGCCAGGACGTCGGCGAGCTCGATGCGGTCGACGGCGGGGTGGATCGGGTCGTCGGCGGCAGGCATGCCCTCCACTGTACGCAGCTCTCGTACGGACACCGACCCGCTTCCGGCGCCGCCCGCGGGCCCCCGTACGCTCGCTGCCATGGACGTACTCATCAGTGTCTTCGTCGGTCTGCACATCATCGGGATCGCGGCCCTTCTCGGCGGCTTCCTGACCCAGATGAAGGCGATGAGCGCGGGCACCGCCCGCTTCACGCCCGCCATGCTGCACGGTGCGCTCACCATGCTCGTCACCGGCGTGCTCCTCGTCGGCTTCAACGAGATGGACGGCACGCCCGTCAACAACATCAAGGTCGGCGTGAAGCTCGCCCTCCTCTTCGTAATCCTCGCCCTCGTCTACGTCAAGCGCGACGAGGAGCGCGTGGACAAGCCGCTGTTCGCCGCGGTCGGCGGGCTGACCGTGATCAACATCTTCATCGCCCTTCTCTGGCACTGACCCACACCGGAACGATCCGCTCCGGTCCTGTGCGGCCAGCTCCGGTCGCATCGGGGCACTTACGGTCATCACGTCATCCGCCCGTTACCTCGGGGTCTAGCGTCCTCCTCCTAGCACCGGCAGAGGAAGGACGTGAGGCCCTGGTGGCCAGTCATCGAAAGCCCAGGCAGCGCCCGCTCTCCGGCGGCTCGGTACGGACCGCCGCCACCATCGCCCTCGCGGGCGCTGCCACCGCCACCGCCTTCGAAGGCACCTCCCAGGCCGCCCCCCGGCCCACCCCCGCCCAGGTCAAGACCGAGGTGGACCGGCTCTACGAGGAGGCCGAGGCGGCGAGCGAGCGGTACAACGGGGCGAAGGAGCAGGCCGACGAGGCCGAACGGTCACTGACCGGCCTGCGGGACGAGGCCGCCCGCAAGACCGACCAGCTCAACACCGCCCGGAGCGCGCTCGGGTCGCTCGCCGCCTCCCAGTACCGCAGCGGCTCCCTGGGCACCGCCGCACAGCTCGCCCTCGCGGACGACCCGCAGGAGTACCTCACCCAGGCCTCCTTCATCTCCCGCGCCGGCCACCGCAACGCCGCCGGGATCGCCACGGTCCGCCGCAAGCTGGACGAGCTCGCGAAGCTGCGGGAGCGCGCCTCGGGGCGGCTCACCGACCTCCGTACCCGGCGGGACGAACTCGCCGCCCACAAGACCGAGGCCGAGGAGAAGCTCGCCGCCGCCAAGCGGCTGCTGGACAGGCTGACCGCCGAGGAGCGCGCCGCCTACGAGGCCCAGTCGTCCGGCGGGGCACCCTCCGCGGCCGCACCCTCCGGGGCCGCGTCCGCCGGGTCCGTCACCGCCGCGCCCCCGCCGCCCGCCGACGGCTCCCGGGCGGCCCGCGCCGTGGCCTTCGCGTACGGGGCGATCGGCAAGCCCTACGTCTGGGGGGCGACGGGGCCCGGCTCCTTCGACTGCTCGGGACTGACCCAGGCGGCCTGGCGCTCGGCCGGGGTCTCGCTGCCGCGCACGACCTACACCCAGATCAACGCCGGCCGGCGCGTGTCCCGCGACCAGCTGGCCCCCGGCGACCTGGTGTTCTTCTACTCCGGGATCACGCATGTCGGCCTCTACGTCGGCAACGGCCAGATGATCCACGCCCCGCGCCCGGGATCGACGGTCCGGCTCGCGCCGATCGACTCGATGCCCTGGGCCGGCGCCTCCCGCCCGGCCTGAGCCCCCGGCCCGGTGTGCGGCCCCGCCCGGACCGGCAGGGCCCGCCCGCGATCGGCAGACCCCCTACGGGGCCTTGACCACGCCGCTCAGCCAGCCGAAGGTCTGCGGCAGCTGCTTGGACCACGAGTCGAGGTTGTGGCCGCCGGTGACCTTCTCCGCGTGCACGACGGTCGGCTGCTGCGCGAGCGCCTTGAGGTCCATGCCGGACAGGTAGCCGTCCTGCTCGGCCCCCGACAGCCACAGCGAGACCGCCGGCGGCGCCGGCTGCGCCTTGAGGACGTTCTTCAGGTTGTGCGTGACGCGCAGCTGCGGGTCCTGGGCGACCAGCGAGGAGGGTTCCTGGCCGGGGTCGTTGTAGCCGGACAGGGAGACGGCGGCGCTGTAGCGGTCGGGGTGGGCGATCGCCAGCTTCGCGGCGCAGTAGGCGCCGGCCGAGTAGCCGGCCACGCCCCAGGTGCGGGCCTCGTCCGAGGCCCGGAAGTTGTCGACGACCATCTTGCGGACGTCGACGCTGAACCAGCTGTCCGCGTTGACCTTGCCGGGGAGGTTGGCGCAGCCGGTGTCGCCGTTGCCGACGAGCATGGCGCGCGGCGAGACGAGGATGAACGGCTGCACCTTGCCGCTCTTCATCAGCGGCTCCAGCACCTCGTGCGCCTTGAGCCCCTGGAACCAGGACTTGCCCGTTCCCGGGATGCCCGGGATCAGCTCGACCACCGGGAACTTCTTGTCCTTGAAGGCCGGGTCGTCGTACTGCGGCGGCAGCCACACCAGGACGTCGCCCTTGACCCCGGATATCTTGCCGTCGAGCTCGGTCTTCTGGACGCGGCCGCCGAGGCCCTCGACCGGCTGGAACGCCTGCTTGACCTTCGGGGCCTCTTCGACCTTCTTGCCGCCGAGGCCGTCCGGACCGAGGTCGGGGGCGGCGGTGACGTACTTGCCGGTGCCGAGCAGATCGCCCCACGAGTTGTAGAAGTGCTCGGCCCGGTTGACGGCCACGAACACCACGGCGACGGCTGTGACCTGGGCGAACACCACCATCAGGGTGCGCAGGGCAGCGCGCACGACGGCAGGGCCGCGCACCTTGCTCCACAAGGCCAGGGGAAGGACGACGGCGATCACGGTCAGTGCGATCACCGATACGAAGAAGGATGTACCGGTCAAGCTCATCACGCCAGCCTAGAGTGCGGCCGGCGCGGCGCCGGTTGCCCATCCCACCTGCGGTGTGGGTCACACCGCAGGCGGGGCGCCGTCCGGCGTCACACCAGGCGGCGGGCCGTCGCCCAGCGGGTCAGCTCGTGCCGGTTGGAGAGCTGCAGTTTGCGCAGGACCGCCGAGACGTGCGACTCCACCGTCTTGACCGAGATGAAGAGCTGCTTGGCGATCTCCTTGTACGCGTACCCGCGCGCGATCAGCCGCAGCACCTCCCGCTCGCGCTGCGTGAGCCGGTCCAGGTCCTCGTCCACCGGCGGCGCGTCCGTCGAGGCGAACGCGTCCAGCACGAAGCCCGCCAGCCGCGGCGAGAACACCGCGTCCCCGTCCTGCACGCGGAAGACCGAGTCCACCAGGTCGGTGCCGGTGATGGTCTTGGTGACATAGCCGCGCGCACCGCCGCGGATCACGCCGATGACGTCCTCGGCGGCGTCGGAGACCGACAGCGCCAGGAACCGCACCGGGTTCTCGGCGGCCGCCATCAGCGGGGCGCAGCGCCGCAGCACCTCGACGCCGCCGCCACCGGGCAGGTGCACGTCGAGGAGGACCACCTCGGGCCGGGTGGCCGTGATGACGGTGACGGCCTGGTCGACATCGGCGGCCTCACCGACGACCTCCACCCCGGTCCGGTCGGTCTCGCCGATCTCGGCCTGCACGCCCGTGCGGAACATCCTGTGGTCGTCCACGAGGACCACCCGGACCCTCCTGGTCGCCGCCACACCTGCGTTCTCTCCGGCCTCGGTCATGCCGTGTTCGCCGCCCTCTCCATCTCCAGCTCGACTTCCGTGCCGCCGTCGGGCGCGGACCGCAGTCGCGCGGTCCCGCCGTTGCGCTGCATCCGGCCGATGATCGATTCTCGTACGCCCATGCGGTCGTCGGGTACCGCGTCGATGTCGAAGCCCGGCCCGCGATCCCGTACGGACACGAACACCGTCTGCCCCTCCACCTCCGCGTACACCTGCACCGGCCCGCCCTCGCCACCGTACTTGGCGGCGTTGACCATCGCCTCGCGCGCGGCCTGGATCTGTGCGCCCAGCTTCTCGTCGAGCGGGCAGTCGCCGACCACGACGACCTCGATGGGCACGCCGTGGTGGTCCTCGACCTCGGCCGCGGTCTTCTTCACGGCCTCGGCCAGGGTGGCCGGCTCCTCGGCCTCGTCCTTGCCGGTGCCCTCGGGCTTGTAGAGCCAGTTGCGCAGCTCGCGTTCCTGGGCCCGCGCGAGCCGGCGCACCTCGCCCACGTCCTCCGCGTTGCGCTGGATCAGGGTGAGGGTGTGCAGCACCGAGTCGTGCACGTGGGCGGCGACCTCGGCGCGCTCCTGCGCGCGGATGCGCATCAGCCGCTCCTCGGAGAGGTCCTGGGTCATCCGGATCAGCCAGGGGCCGGCGAGCAGGGCGACGCCGACGAGGACGGCGAGGGTGGCGGTGAGGACGTTTCCGAGCTGCGCGGCGGAGCCCCGTACGACGATGAAGACGGTGAGGCCCACGCCGACCAGGGCGACCCCGGCGAGCGCGCGGGCCGCCTGGAAGAGGCGCCCGTGCCGCCCGGCGGCGGTGGTCCAGTGGGCGCGGCGGGCGTTGTCGGCCTGCCGCCACACCAGGACCACACCGGCCCCGACCAGCAGGGTCGGCCAGACGTAGCGGCCCGACTCGCCGCCGACCTGGACCTTGGAGATGAAGATGCCCGCGCCGATGAGCAGGGCGATCACTGCCGTGATCTGCCCGCGGTCGGGTTTGCGCAGGCGGCGGCTGCCGTCGGGGAGGGTTTCGAAGAAGGAGCGGTGCCCCGCGCGCCCGCCGACGCCGAGCGGTACGAACACCCAGAACGCGGCGTACAGCAGCACGCCCAGTCCGTCGCCCCACATGAAGAGGAGGAGGAACGCGAGGCGCACCCAGCCGACGGGCAGCCCGAGGTGCCCGGCCAGACCGCGCGCGACACCGCCGAGCATCCGGCCGTCGGCGCTGCGGTAGAGCTTGCGCTGCGGCGGATCGTCGGCGTCCGGGACGTGCGGGGGGCGGGTGGCGGCGGCTACGGGCATGTCACCAAGGGTCACACGGCGGACCGGGGCCGGGCATCAGGGCATCCCCCCACTTCTGCCCGGGGGATATCAGGGTTGCGCCAGGGTAGGGCCGGATTCCGGGCGCCCCCGCCGGCCGTCACCATGGACGCATGACCGAAGTACACGATGCCCCGGCGGCGGACCCCGGGGCGCTCCGGACGGCCGAGACGCGGCCGCCCCTGCGCCGCAGCAAGCGCGACAAGGTCCTCGCGGGTGTGTGCGGCGGCCTGGGCCGGTACTTCGGCCTGGACCCGGTCGTCTTCCGGATCGTCCTCGGCGTCCTCGCGGTCACCGGGGGCGTCGGCCTCATCTTCTACGGCTTCGCGTGGCTGCTGCTGCCGCAGGAGGGCGAGGAGGACAGCGAGGCGAAGAAGCTGCTGACGGGCCGGGTCGAAGGAGCGACGCTGGCGGCGGTGTTCACCGCGCTGGTGGGCTGCGCGCTGTTCCTGTCGATGCTGGACAACGGCGCGCTGGCGGTGTTCTCGGTCCTGGTCGTCCTGGCGCTCGGCGGGGCCTCCTACTGGTCGCAGCGGCGGCGGCAGGCCGTCGCCCCCGAGACGGAGGCGCCCGCCCCGGGCGGGTCCGCCCCGCGCACCGCGCACTCCCCGGCGGCCCCGCCGGAGACGAAGGCGCCGCCCGCGCCCGGTGCCCCGTCCTGGTGGCGGGACCCGCTGGTCAAGGACGGCACCACCGGACCCGTCGGTTCGACGGGCTACCTGTGGGGGCCCGACGACGCCGCCGGCCCGGCGGAGTCCGGCGCCGTCGGCGCCGCGGCCGCCCGCCCGACCGCGGGCGCGGCCCCGGTTCGGCGGCGCGGTGGCATCGGCGGCCGGGTCTTCCTGATCGCCCTGCTGGCCGGGGCCGTCGGTACCGCGGCGGACTGGGAGGGCAGCCCGCTGGGTGAGGCCCTGCAGACCGGACTCGCCTGCGCGCTGATCGTCTTCGGTCTCGGCCTCGCGGTCAGCTCCCTGCTGGGCCGCACCGGCTTCGGCACGGTCGTCCTGGCGGTGTTCACCTCCCTCCTGCTGGCGGGCGCTGCGGCGCTGCCGCGCGACATCGGCACCGACTGGGGGACATTCGAGTGGCGGCCGGTCGCGGTGACCGACCTACGGCCCGAGTACGAGGCGGGCACGGGGCTGGCCGTACTGGACCTGAGCCGCCTGGACGTGCCCAAGGGCACCACCGTGGCCGTCAGGGCCTCCATCGACGTGGGCCGGCTCCAGGTGGTGCTGCCGCGGGAGGCCACCGTCCGCACGGACGTCACGGTCCGGCGTCTGGGCGACATCCAGATGCCGGACGACTACGAGGGCCGGATCGAGCGGGTCGGACCCGGGCAGCAGAACCGGACCGCGACCTTCGCCCCGGCCGCCGGCGCAGAGACCGGCGGAACGATCGAGCTGGATCTCAGTGCGGGTATCGGACAGGTGGAGGTGGAGCGTGCGGCGTCATGAGTTCCAGCCGGGACGGCTGATCGCGGGACTGGTCCTGCTGCTGGCGGGCGTGCTCTACCTGGTAGAGACCACCGGGGAGGCCGATGTGCCGTGGTACGCGGTCATCCCGATGACCGCGGGCGGGCTGACGCTGGCCGCACTGGTGGGGCTGGTCACCTATGCCGTACGCCGGGACCGGCGCGACCGGATCTCCGAGTCCAACGACAGGTAGGGCGCACCGGCGAGGATCAGCGGGGTCCAGGCCATCAGGTAGATCAGATCGTTGCCGTAGTAGTACGGGGACACCGCCCACGAGACCGTGAGCCACAGGCTGAGCGAGATCAGGGCCCCGCCGACGGCCGCGGCCCGCGACAGCAGGCCGGCCAGGGTGCCGAGGCCCACCAGGATCTCGGCGACGGCGAGGAACACGGCGAAACCCACGGGCGACTGCAGGGACAGATCCACGAGGGCGGGGACCGCGGAGGTGTCGCGCACCCCGCGCATCAGGTCGCCGATGGAGCCGTCGCCGGAGGCGGAGAGGAACGCGGGATCGGTGAGCTTGTCCACACCCGCGTAGACGAAGGTCACGCCGAGGAACAGCCGCAGGGGCAGCAGGTGGTACCGGGCAGCCTGGTCACGCAGCCCGCGCGGTACGTCGGTCCGGGGAGGTGCTTCGGTTCTGGTCACGCGACATGTCTACCCCGATCACTCGGCCACGTCGATGGTGCAGCGGTTGGATTCCACTCCGGCGGCCGTGACCACCTGGATCTCGGTGCGCCCCGGCTCCACTTCCGCCGGGACCGGCACCGTCAGCACCGTGTCGGAAGGGTTGGTGAAGCCGCCCGGCACCGGTACCAGCGGTACGTGCACGTGGACCGCCCCGATCCGCACCACCAGCCGGGCGAGCATCTCCGGGGTCTGCGCCCCGGGCGGCACGAAGCCCACACCGCGGATCTCGATGTCGTCCCCGGTGCGGACGGCGGCGTCCAGGTCCCCGGGCTCGCGTCTGCGGACCACCGACAGCACGAGCGGGCGGCTGCCCTCCGCGTACTTCGCCGCCAGGTACACCGCGGCCGACAGCGCCATCAGCAGGGCCAGCGCCCAGGGCAGCTGGGGCAGCCGGTCCGGGAAGCGGGCGAGCGAGGCCGCCGCGTAGGCCAGTACGGCCGTCGAGACGAGTACGTACTGCGCGTCGGGGAAGCTCCCGCGGCCCGCGTCGTCCGTGAGCAGGTCCGCTCCGCGCGGCCGGTCGGCCGGCAGCTTCTGCAGCCGCTGGCTCATGATCCGTACGCAGACCACCCGGCGCACCAGTACCGCCACCCCGGAGGTCAGCACGACCACCGACAGCAGCGGCAGCGCCCGGTCCAGAGCGAGGCCCGCGTACAGCGCCTGCCGCTCCGGGCCGGGGGCCGACGCGGCCAGCCGCAGCGCGGGCAGCAGCGTCGCGAACGACGTCAGCACCACCCAGGCGCTGGGCACCGCCTTCGAGGTGGACAGCCGGTTGTCCTCGCCGACCAGCGGGGCCAGCAGCCCGCCGCGCAGCGACTGGGCGCGGGCCGCGACCGTCAGCAGCCCGGCCAGCAGGAGGGCGGCGAGGAGTCCGGCGGTGCGGGCCGTGGACCAGCCGGTGCCGAGCGCGGCGGCCACCTGGACCAGCAGCAGGACACCGGCGGCGATCCAGACGGCGAGGACGGCCCGCCGGGAGAACACGTACAGCCAGGAGTTGCCGGCCTCCCGGCCGCGGTCGGCGACGTTGCGGGCCGACAGGGCCAGCTCGTCGGAGACCCACTGCCGGGAGGCGCCGAGGGAGTGGGCGACGGCGGCCGGCACGCCCTGCCCGGCGGCGAACTCGTCGCGCTTCTCCAGGAACGCGGCGACCGCTCGGCGGTGCCCTTCCCGTGCGCACTCCTCGCAGGCGCAGGCAGTGGTATGGGTGCCGCGGGACATCTCTTGGACAGCCACGTACGTGCCGCCTCTCTGAACTACGGGGCAATGCCAGCGAATTGTGCACCACTGCGGCAGTGCTCCGGATTGCGCACGATGTCAGAGCAGGTGATTAACGGTTCATGATGTTGACGCCAGGTCCGCGACCGTCATGTCCGCGACGGTCTGCCACAGCGGCTGGTAGCTCACCCAGGCGGCGAGGTCCCCGCCGAACCGCTCGCGGATGGCGACGGCGCTGTGGTGGTCGATGAGCACCGGCTTCCCGGCGGCCCGCGCGATCAGCTGCACCTGCGCCGCCCGTTCCGCCGCGACGAACCACCAGGCGGCGGCGTCCACGGAGCCGCCGACCGTCAGCAGCCCGTGGTTGCGCAGGACGAGCGCCTTGTACGGGCCGAGCGCCCGGCCGATCCGCGCGCCGTCGTCCGGGCCGGCGTACTCGTCGAGGAGCGCGTGGTCCTCGTAGAAGGCACAGGCCTCGTGGGTGATCGGGGCGAGGAGTTCCCCCAGGGCCGCGAGGGCCCGGCCGTACGGGGCCGGCACGCGGACGACGGCCACCGCCTCGGGGCGCGCCCGGTGCACGGCGGCGTGCACGGCGAAGGCCAGCTGGTTGACCCGCCGCTCCCCCTGGACGACCCGCCCGTCCCCGTCGACGAGCAGCAGGTCCTCGGGGCCGAGGGCGGCGAAGGCGCGGCCGAAGGGGTTCACCCAGTAGCAGTCGTCGAACTCCGGGTCCCGCGCGGTGACGTGTCCGGCGACCCCGTCCTCGTACCCGAGGCGTGCGAACAGCCGCAGCGTGCCCGCGAGCCGCTCCTTGCGGTGCGCGCGTTCGCCGGCCGGGTCGGTGTGCGCGGGCGGCATCTCGAAGGCCAGCCGGTCCACCGGCACCGGGCCGGGCCGCGTGCCCGGTGTCCACGTCTCCTCGGACATCGCCCGCCCTCCGTCGGTCCGTATGCGCCGCCGGTCCCCGTCTGCGCCGCCGTCGGCGCAAGGTACTGGCCCGCGCGCGAGGAGAACAGAGCCGCGCACCGGCGAAACCGCGCCGGCGCCGCCGCTCAGCCTGGCTGAGCGGCGGCGCCGTCGTGCGGGGCGGGGCCCCTTACTCCCACTCGATGGTGCCCGGGGGCTTGCTCGTGCAGTCCAGGACCACACGGTTCACCTCCGGCACCTCGTTGGTGATGCGGGTGGAGATCCGGGCGAGCACCTCGTACGGCATGCGCGTCCAGTCCGCGGTCATCGCGTCCTCGGAGGAGACGGGGCGCAGCACGATGGGGTGGCCGTAGGTGCGGCCGTCGCCCTGGACGCCGACGCTGCGGACGTCCGCGAGCAGGACGACCGGGCACTGCCAGATCTCGCGGTCCAGGCCGGCCGCGGTGAGCTCGTGGCGGGCGATGGCGTCGGCCTCGCGCAGCAGGTCCAGGCGCTCCTTGGTGACCTCGCCGACGATGCGGATGCCGAGGCCGGGGCCGGGGAAGGGCTGGCGCTGGACGATCTCGTCGGGCAGGCCGAGCTCCTGGCCGACCATGCGGACCTCGTCCTTGAACAGCTGGCGCAGCGGCTCGACGAGCTCGAACTCGATGTCGTCGGGGAGGCCGCCCACGTTGTGGTGCGACTTGATGTTCGCGGTGCCGGTGCCGCCGCCGGACTCGACGACGTCCGGGTAGAGGGTGCCCTGGACGAGGAAGGCGACCGCGGGGCCGTCCTCCTGGAGGATCTCCAGCTGGGCCTGCTCGAAGACGCGGATGAACTCGCGGCCGATGATCTTCCGCTTGGTCTCCGGGTCGGAGACGCCGGCGAGCGCGTTCAGGAAGCGCTCCTGCGCGTCGACGACCTTCAGCTGCACGCCGGTGGCGGCGACGAAGTCCTTCTCGACCTGCTCGGTCTCGCCCTTGCGCATCAGGCCGTGGTCGACGTAGACGCAGGTCAGCTGGGAGCCGATGGCCTTCTGCACGAGGGCCGCGGCGACCGCGGAGTCCACGCCGCCGGACAGGCCGCAGATGGCGCGCTTGTCGCCGACCTGCGCGCGGATGGCCGCGACCTGCTCCTCGACGATGTTGCCGGTGGTCCAGGTGGGGGCCAGGCCGGCGCCGCGGTAGAGGAAGTGCTCCAGGATCTGCTGGCCGTGCGTGGAGTGCATCACCTCGGGGTGGTACTGCACGCCGTACAGCTTCTTCTCGTCGTTCTCGAAGGCCGCCACGGGGACGACGTTCGTCGACGCGGTGACGGTGAAGCCCTCGGGGGCGGCGGAGCAGGCGTCGCCGTGCGACATCCACACCGACTGGTTCTCCGGGGTGCCCTCGAAGAGGGTGGAGCCGGCCTTGGAGACGGCCAGCGGGGTGCGGCCGTACTCGCGGGCGCCGGTGTTGTCGACGGTGCCGCCGAGCGTGGTCGCCATCAGCTGGAAGCCGTAGCACATGCCGAAGACGGGGACCCCGGCCTCGAAGAGGGCGCGGTCGAGCTGCGGGGCGCCTTCCTCGTAGACGGAGGACGGGCCGCCGGAGAGGATGATCGCCTTGGGGTTCTTGGCCAGCATCTCGTCGACGGGCATCGAGCTCGGCACGATCTCGCTGTAGACCCGTGCCTCGCGGACGCGGCGGGCGATGAGCTGGGCGTACTGGGCGCCGAAGTCGACGACGAGAACCGTGTCCGGGGCGCTGTCGTGGGCGGCGGAGGGTGCTTCTGGCACGGGGCGGCCTTCCGGCGGAAGAGGTGGCTGTTTTGTCGATTCTAACGGGGGAGACCGGGGCCCCTTCGTCTCACCATCCGAAGCGGCTTGGCACGCGCGGGCAGGGAGGGACATAATCCTTCCGTGCGCAAGCAGCTGAGCTTCCTCTTTACCTATGGCACCGGCCGGTCCGGTCGCCATGGGTCATCGTGATGCTCGCTTGAGCCGCTGACTTCCCAGAGCGCCCCGGTCCGACAGGACCGGGGCGCTCTGCGCTTTCCGGACCTGCGGGCCCCACCCGACAGGAGAGAAGACCATGACCACGATCGCCACCGCCCCCGAGCAGCTGATCGCCGAGTCCCGTACCCGCATCGACGCCATCGACGACCGCATCATCGGCCTGATCCAGGAGCGGATGGCCGTCTCGACGGTCATCCAGGACGCCCGGATCGCCTCCGGCGGGCGCCGGGTGCACCTGTCCCGCGAGATGGAGGTGCTGTCCCATTGGAGCGACGCCCTGGGCAAGCCCGGCACCGCCCTCGCGATGACCCTGCTGGAGCTGTGCCGGGGCCGGGTGTGACGGCTGTTCGTCACCCGTCCGGAGCGTGACCGCCCCCGGGAGGCTTCGTTGGTGAGGTTGTCCGCGTCAGCCAGCCGCGGAACCGCAACACCACGCGTGGCTCCGCAGGAGCGATGAGACGTACGCCCCGTGGTGCGTGCGTCGTGGGACCTCGCTCCCGCGCGTGACCGGACGGCAGGGGACAGCAGCCCGGTCACCCCGTGAAGGACGGCCGGCCCGGGGGACGCCCCGGGCCGGCCGTTCTGTGTGTGTGGCGGACGCCCCCTAGGCGTGCGTGCCGGTCTTGCGGCGGAAGGCCAGGACCAGGCCGCCGCCCGCGGCCACGAGCACCGCGCCGCCGAGGGCGAGCGGGCCGGCGGAGCTGCCGGTGGCGGCGAGGCCGCCGTTCGGCGTGATGCCGGAGGTGCTGGTGGTGCTCGTGGGCGTGGCCGAGGAGCTCGCCGTGGCGGTCGGCGAGGCGGTGGCCGAGGCGGTCGCCGTCGGGCTCGGCGAGGCGCCGCCGTCCTTCGTGCCGATCACGACGGACGCCTTGTCGTTGGCGTGGCTCGGGTCCCACGGCTGGCCCTTGGTGCCCTGCGGCGTCCCCTGGCCGACCGAGACGGAGCCCGCCGCGTTCGCCACGACCTGCTCGATCTTCAGCTCGAACGGGTAGCTGTACTTCTCCCGCTCGCCCACGACGTGGCCGGTGGAGCAGAAGTAGCGCGGCGCGCCCAGCGCCTGCTCACGGGCGGTGCCGTCGGCGTTGACGCCCTCGCACTCGGCCGGGACCCTGGTCGCCTTCGTACCGGCCGGGAGCACGATGTCCGTGCGGGCGACGCTCTCGCGGGAGCGCAGGTTCGCCACCCAGGCGGGCCCGTTGTTGCGGAAGCCGAAGTCGGCCCTGACCGTCTCGCCGGCCGCTCCGGCCACGGCGACGGGCCAGGCCACGAGGTCGGCGCTGTTCTTCGTCCTGAAGTCGAACTCCTGGAGGTTGTTCCAGGGGTCGAGGTCCACCGACTGCGCGGAGGCCCCGGCGGCGGCGCGCTTGTGCACGGCCAGCTTCTTGCCGCCGGCCGGCTTCTTCGACGCCGCGCCGGCCTTCGGCTGGTGGCCGTCCGCGTACACGGCGTAGGTGACGATGTCGGAGAAGGCGTGCGGGGCGGCCTTCAGCGTCAGCGAGCCGTCGACCCCGTAGACGCTGCCCGGCTCGTACTCGCCCTCCAGCAGGCACTGCACGGTGCTCCAGCCCGTGTTCAGGGGCCGGCCCGCGCCGGTGTCCTCGGAGTAGGTGCAGTTGTCGTACTGCTCCAGCAGGTCGATTCCGTGGGTGGTGCGCATCTCCAGGACGACGCCCCGGACGGACTCCGTGCCCTGGTTCGCGAAGACGATCGACAGGTTCTGCCGGTCGCCCGGCTTCTGCTCCTCCTTGAGCGCTGCCCGCTCCAGCACGAGGTCGGGGCCACCGACCCGGACCTTGGTGGTGGCCGCCTTGAAGGTGGCCCCCTCGGCCCTGCCGGTCACGGTGAGGTCCGCGGTGGCGCCGGCCCTGCTGCTCTGGGCGGCGCGCAGGTCCAGGCCGACGACGGTGGTCTCGCCCTTCCACAGCCCGGGGCGCTTGCAGGTGACGGCCGCCTCGGTGAGCGTGCAGTCCGAGCCCTGCTGCTTCGCGAGCGCGACGTCGGCGATCCCCTTGAGGCCGCCCAGGTCGATCGTGAAGGTGCTCTGGCGGTCGAACGCCGCGGCCGTGTCGTTGACGAGCCGGAACTCGACCGAGGTCTTCTGCGGTGCGCCGCCGTTCTGCCCGGGGTGCGGACGCAGGCCGATCTCGGCCGGTCCGGCCAGGGTGAAGGCGGGGTCCGCGGCGTGGGCGGGAGCGGCTGCGAGCCCCAGGGCGGCGACGCCGCAGGCAGCCAGCAAGGAGATGCGCTTTCTCATGCTGCCGTTGACGGCCGAACGCGAGCCGCAGTTGCCTCCTTGGTGGTGTGATCGACGCCACAGCCCGGCTCGGCGGATTCCGGTACAACCATCAAGGCTGAACATCTGTCACGTATGTACCGCGGTGGGTACCGCGCTCGGAGGGGGAGCGCGGTACCCACCGCCGTCATCCGGCAGGTTCCGGATCGCGCGGGGGAATTTCCGGGACCGCCAGGAACGGCAGCCGCAGCGCGCCGAACGCGTCCTTGGGGACGGCCGGCCGGACCGGTTCCACCGCGGCCAGGCGGACGTACGCCGCGCCCTGCTCGGGCCGCGGGTCCCGCTCGCCCTTGTTCGGCCAGTACGACATCGCCCGCTCCGCCTGCGCGGTGATCGTCAGCGACGGGTTGACCCCCAGGTTCGCGGAGACCGCCGAGCCGTCCACCACCGAGATGCCCGGGTGCCCGTGGAGCCGGTGGTACGGGTCCACCACGCCCTCCTCCGCCGACGCCCCGATCGGGCAGCCGCCCAGGAAGTGCGCGGTCAGCGGGGTCCCCATCAGCTCGCCGATGTTGGAGCCCGGGAAGCCGTTGATCTCCTCGGCCAGCAGGGTCGCGGCCTGCGTGGCCTCCTCGATCTGCACCGGGTTCGGGGCTCCGTGCCCCTGGCGGGCCGTGAGCAGGCCCTTCCCGATCCCACCCGGCTTGCGGTAGGTGGTCAGCGAGTTGTCCAGGGACTGCATGACCAGGCCGATGATGGTCCGCTCCGACCAGCGCCGGTTGGACAGCGACCGGGCCAGCTGGAGGGGATGCCGCGCGGTCCTGGCCAGCCAGCCGCGGACCCGGTGGGCGCTGTAGGGGACCTGCAGGACGGTCATGAACCCCATCGCGTTGGAACCCTTGCCGTAGCGGACCGGCTCGATGTGGGTGTCGGCGTTGGGGTGCACGGATGAGGTGATCGCCACGCCCCGGGTGAAGTCGGCCCGCTGCGCCCCGCCGGGGCCCGTGCCGTGCCGCCTGCGGTAGCGGCGGTCGTCGGTCTGCGCGCCGACCAGGCCCTCGGAGTTGGTACGGGTCAGCTCCCCGAGCCGCTGCGACAGCCGCGGCAGCTCACCACGGTCCTTCATGGTGTGCAGCAGGGTCTGCGTGCCGTACGTGCCGGCCGCGACGACCACGTACCGGCAGCGCAGCACCTTCGCCTTCCCGCGGCGGCGGCCGTCGGTGGGCACCGTACGGACGCGGTGACCGCCGGCCGGGTGCTCCGACAGTGCGGTGACCGTCGTCATGGGGTGGATGACGGCGCCGGCGCGCTCGGCGAGGTGCAGGTAGTTCTCGTTCAGGGTGTTCTTCGCGCCGTGCCGGCACCCGGTCATGCACTCGCCGCATTCGGTGCAGGCCCTGCGGGCGGGTCCGACGCCGCCGAAGTACGGGTCGGCGGTCTCCTCGCCGGGCCGGACCCGGGGCCCGTCCGCGGCGTCCTCGCCGTCGCCGAAGAAGACGCCGACGGGGGCCATGTGGAAGGTGTCCGCCACGCCCATCTTCTCGGCGGCCGCCCTGAGGTGGACATCGGAAGGTGTCATGGTCGGGTTGAGGCGCACCCCGAGCATCCGCTTGGCCTGGTCGTAGTACGGGGCGAGTTCGTCCCGCCAGTCGGTGATGGACGCCCACTGGCGGTCCTCGAAGAAGGCCCGCGGCGGCACGTAGAGGGTGTTGGCGTAGTTGAGCGAGCCGCCGCCCACACCGGCGCCCGCGAGCACCATGACGTTGCCGAGCAGGTGGATCCGCTGGATCCCGTACAGCCCGAGGGCCGGGGCCCACAGGTAGTTGCGCAGGTCCCAGCTGTTCTTCGGCAGGCTCTCACGGGTGAAGCGGCGCCCGGCCTCCAGGACGCCGACCCGGTACCCCTTCTCGGTGAGGCGCAGGGCCGAGACCGACCCCCCGAAGCCCGATCCGATGACGATGACGTCGTAGTCGTAGGCGTCGTCGGGTGCGCCGCCGGATGCGTTGTCGGGTGCGCCGTCGGATGCGTCGTCGGGTGCACCGCCGGATGCGTTGTCGTGCGACACGGATACCTCCTCAGCGCAGTCGGAGAGCCTTCATGACCTTGAGGCTGCGGGTCATGAACGCCGCGTACTTCTCGTCGTCCATGCCCAGCGAGGGCGCCATCGGGACCAGCCGCTGGTGGGCGACGGTCTGGGCCTCGGTGTACTTGAGGATGCCCTCGGAGCCGTGGCGGCGGCCGAGACCGGAGTCCTTCATGCCGCCCATGGGCGCCTGGGCGCTGCCGTAGGCGGGGGCGTAGCCCTCGTTGATGTTGACGGTGCCGGTGCGCAGGCGGGCGGCGACGGAGTGGCCGCGGCGGGCGTCCTTGGTCCAGACGCTGGAGTTGAGGCCGTAGGCGGTGGCGTTGGCCTCCGCGATCGCCTGCTCCTCGTCGGTGAAGCGGTAGATCGAGACGACCGGGCCGAAGGTCTCCTCGCCGCAGACCGCCATGGGGGCCTCGACGCCGTCGAGGATGGTGGGCTCGTAGAAGAGCGGGCCGATGTCGGGGCGGGCGGTGCCGCCGGCGACGAGCGTGGCCCCCTTGGCGACGGCCTCGTCCACGTGCCGCTGTACGGTCTCCAGCTGGCGCTCGCCGACCAGCGAGCCCATGTCGGCGCCGTAGGCGAGGGAGTTGCCCAGGCGCATGGCCCGGGTGCGGGCGGCGAATCGCTCGACGAAGGCGTCGGCGATCGAGGCGTGGACGTAGAGCCGCTCGATGGAGATGCACAGCTGGCCGGCGGAGGAGAAGCAGGCGCGGACGGCGCCCGCGGCGGCCTTCTCGACGTCGGCGTCGTGCAGGACGAGCATGGCGTTCTTGCCGCCGAGTTCGAGGGAGACCCCGACGAGCCGGTCGGCCGCGCCCCGGGCGACCTCGCGGCCGGTGCGGGTGGAGCCGGTGAAGGAGACGTAGTCGGCGTGGCGGACCACCTCGGGGCCCACGACGGGGCCCTCGCCGAGGACGATCTGGAAGACCTCGGCCGGCAGCCCCGCCTCGATCAGCAGGTCACGGGCCCACAGGGCGGTCAGCGCGGTCTCGGTGTCGGGCTTCATCACGAGGGCGTTGCCCGCGACGAAGGCCGGGAGGGCGTCGCCGACCGACAGTTCGAGGGGGTAGTTCCAGGGGGCGATCTGGCCGACGACCCCGCGCGGCTGGCGCAGCTCGGTGACCTTGGTGAGGGTGGGCATCGCGCCGGTGTGGCCCTTGGGGCGCAGGTACGAGGGTGCCTTGCGGCCGTAGTGGCGGGCCGAGACGGCGACGGCCTGGACCTCCTCATGGGCGTGCAGGCGGGCCTTGCCGGTCTCCAGCTGGATCAGGTCGAGGATCTCGGCCTGCCGGGCGAGGACCAGGTCGTGGAAGCGCAGCAGGACCGCCGCCCGCTTGCGTACGGGGACCGCGGCCCAGGCGGGCTGGGCGGCGCGGGCGCGGGCGAAGGCCTCGGCCACGTCCTCGGGGGTGGCCTCGGGGAGCTCCGCCAGCCGGTCCCCGGTGAAGGGGGTGTGGTTGGCGGTGCGGCCGGAGCCGATCACTCCGCGGGTCAGCCGTGCGACCAGGTCGGGCGTCACCACGTCGGCCGCGGTGCGGGCGCCGGCCGGGGCCGGGGCGACCGGGTTGGTGGGCTGCGGTGCGGTCCGCAGGGGGGCGGCGGGGGCCAGCGAGTCCGTCATGCCGGTGAGCGTATTGCGCCCGGCAGCCTTTGGGTACCCGCCGGTAACCGGATTTTGCCTTTTCCGCCAGCGATCGCTGGCAGGATGCCGGTGTCCGGGCCGATCAGGGCTTCTTGGCCGGTGGCTCCCAGCCGCTGAGCACGACGTCGAACTGCTGCTCGGTGGTGGCCCAGGTGGCGACCGGGCTGGACATGTAGATGGCGTACTCCGTGCCGTCCGGCGCCACGTACATCTGCTCCTTGGCCCGCCGCGGACCGGGGTGGTTCTGCTTCTCCGTCCAGGTGAAGTCCCAGAGCGCGGCCCGCGTGCTGTCCCGGAAGGTGTTCTGGTTCAGCCGCACCTTCTTGTAGTCGGTCCGCTTCGCCACCTGCTTCTCCAGGTCGAGCAGGTGCGCGTACGGATCCTGGTAGTCCGGGGTGGAGTCGGCGGCGATCCGGATGAAGTGCTTCCCGTCGTCCGGGGTGTAGTCGATCTGGTCGCCGTTCGCCTTGCGCGTCCAGCCCTCCGGGACGAACAGGGTGAAGCCGGCGAGGGGGTCGACGACCTTCGTGTAGCCGGCCGGCGGGGCCGCCGCCTGCGGCTTGCCGTCGTCGCCCGACGGGCCGCCCGTCGAGCTCGCGACACGGTCCGGGCCACCGTCCGACCCGGAGCCCCCGGTGTACTTGAGCACCCCGAACACCCCGCCGCCGCCGAGCAGCGCGGCCACCAGGGCCACCACCGCGGCGCGCTTGAGCCAGCCGCCGTCCCGGTCGGCCGGGGCGGACGCGGCCGCCGCCCCCGAGACCGCCGGTTCCGGCAGCGGGGCCGTCGGCGCGACCTCCGCCTGCGGGGCGGACTCCTCGGGCCGCTCCTGCGCCGCCGGGGCGAGCTCCTCGGACGTGACCGCGCGCGTCGGCACGTACGCGTGCGCCGCCTTCGGCTCGCGGCCCTCCATCGCCTCCAGCAGCATCCGCTCGGCCTCCTCCGCCGAGGGCCGCTCCGTGGGGTCCTTGCGCAGCAGGGCCGTGATCACCGGACCCAGTACGCCGGCTTGGCGCAGCGCCGGCGGCTCGTCGTTCACCACGGCCTGCAGGCTGGAGATGGGCGAGGTACGGCGGAACGGGGAGCGGGCCTCCACCGCCGTGTACAGGGTGGCGCCCAGCGACCACAGGTCCGAGGACGGGTCGGGGATCCCACCGGTGACCCGCTCGGGCGCCAGGTAGTCGATCGAGCCCACGATCTCGCCGGTGCGCGTGATGGACGAGTCGCCCTCGATCGCCGCGATCCCGAAGTCCGTGAGCAGCACCCGGCCGTCCTTGGCGAGCAGCACGTTGCCCGGCTTCACGTCCCGGTGCAGCACACCGACCGCGTGCGCGGCGCGCAGCGCGCCCAGCACGTGCAGCCCGATCCGGGCCGCCTCGCGCGGCTCGATCCGCCCGGCCGCCTTGGCCGCGTCCGCGAGGGAGGGGCCGTCGATGTACTCCATGACGATCCACGGCCGGTCGTCGTGCTCCAGCACGTCGTGGACGGTGACCACCGCCGGGTGCTGGATCCGGGCCGCGGCCCGCGCCTCCTTCTGCGTCCGGGCGTGCATGACGTCCCGGTCCGCCTGGGCCACGTACAGACCCGCCGTCAGTTCCTTGACCGCGACAGTCCGGTGGAGCAGCTCGTCATGCGCGCGCCACACCTTTCCCATACCGCCCCGGCCGATCGGCTCGACGAGCCTGTACCGGCCCGCCAGCACGGCGCCCCCACCTGTCTGCTGTTCCACGAATTCCCGCCGCTCTCTGCACTTCAGGCCAGATTACGGAGCCCACGGGGGCTGTCGGAACCGCCCGGGCGCCGAAAGACGGCACTGTGACGCAATCGCCGTACTGATCAGTCGTCAATATCCGCTCATCCGCCCGCCTTGTAACTCGCCGTGGCCTTCTCGAAGACCTCGGTGACCCTGGTCTGTTCGTCCTCCGGACCGGTGACCAGGACGACGTGGTAGCTGCCCGCCAGCGCGACGACGAAATTGCGCGCGAACACGTTGCGGCCGGTCCCGTCGATCCACGTGTAGCGGCCGGTGGCGCGCAGTTGCTGGCCGACCCTGGTGGTCTTCACGTCCCCGACGGTCGACCAGGTGGAGGTCCGGTACGGCGTCAGCTCCGGCTCCTTGTCCTTCTGGTACGCCGCCGGGTCCGGATTGCCCTCGACCTTGTCCCGGCCGGGGACCACGGTCAGCACGAACGACCCGTCGGTGTAGCGCACCTGGCCCGCCTCGTTGATCCCGCGGCGCTCCCAGCCCTCGGGGACGGCGATCTCGAAGTGCTCCGGGTCCTGTTGGGTGGTGTAGCCGGGCGGGGCCGGAGCGGGTGCGGCCTGCGAGGCGGCGGGCCCGGTGGTCTGGGGCGCCGGCTTGGACTCGGGCGTTCCGGTGGGCACCTGGGAGGGGCCGGGCCTCGACGACGCGTGCGCGGTGGTCTCCCCGGGGCCGTCCTGCTCCTGCGGCACGCCGGCCCGCGGCATGAACAGCATCGCGTACGCGACGGCCCCGGCGAGGAGGACCAGGATGCCGACGAGCAGGGTCCGGCCGAGCGCCCGCGGCTTGCGCGCGGCCGTGGGATTGCGGTGCCGCCCGTGGACCTCGCCGCGGCGGCGTACGACGGGCAGCCGCGCGGGATCCGGCTCGGGCATCGGGAGCACGCCGAGCCCCGCGTCCGGCTCGGGCGCGGACCGTACGAGCGAGCGCAGCCAGCCGCGCAGTTCCTCGAAGTCCGGCCGCTCGGTGGGGTCCTGGCGCAGCAGGGACTCCACGACCGGGCGGAGGGCGCCGCATTCCTCGGCGAAGGCGGGGGGTTCGCCGCAGACCATCTCGACGAGCTCGGCGACGCTGTCCTCCGGGTAGGGGGCGTGGCCCTGCACGGCGCGGTAGAGCAGCGCGCCGAGCGCCCAGAGGTCGGTGGCGGGCCCGACGGGCGCCGCCAGCTGCCAGTGGCCGTGCACGGGGCCGGCCTGTTCGGGGGCCCACCGCTCGGTGATCGCGCCGACCAGGGCCATGCGTGTGTGCCGTGCCCGCTCGGCGTCGAGCCCGGTCCACGGGGCGGCCTGCGGGGCCCGTTCCGGGGCGGGCGCCGGGGTCCCCGGGGTCTCGGCCTGGTGGTAGCCCTGCGGCAGGGCGAGCTGTGCGGGCAGGCCGGGCACGGCCGGCGGCTCGGTCCGGCTCCAGGCGGGCGGCGCCGGGACGGGCCGGGCCTCGGGCTCGGGTCCGGCTTCGGGTTCCGGTCCGGCTTCGGGTTCCGGGGAGGCTTCGGGTGCGGCCTGCGGCAGGGCGGGGCGGCGCGGGGTCGCGCCGTGCCAGGCGCCGGCCTCGGTCCCGGTGCCGGCTGCGGTGCCGGTGCCGGTGCCGGTCCCGGTCTGCGGTCCTCGGCCGTAGGGGTACGAGTACCCCTGCGGGAGGGTCGATCCCTCGGGCCTGCGCTCGGGCGTCGCCTCGGTGGCGGTGGCTGCCTCGATGGCCGCTTCGGCCCTGCGCTGCTCCGTGACCCGGGCGGCGGCCCGCGCGCCCGCACGGTAGGCGGCGACCACCCCGGCGCGCGCGGCGGCCTGCGGGTCGGCCCGGTCCTGCGGACGGCCGGGGGCGATGTGGTCGTTGTACCGCGGCCCGGTGTCGTACCCGGGGGCCACGAGCGGCGCGTACCCGGGCGCTTCGGACGGAGGCGGAGGTGCCGGGGCCGGGATCGGGGCCGGCAGGGTCGGCGGGGTCGGTGCGGGAACAGGTAACGGGGCGGGGGCGGGGGCGGGGCCCGGACCCCAGCGCTCGTCGGGAGCGGAGTCGGCGCCGCGGGGGACGGGGTCGTAGCCGCACAGGGCCTCCTCCGCGGCGCCGGCCGCCAGGCCGGTCAGCACGACCCTGCCGTCCTCGCACACCAACACCGTGCGGACCGTGATGTTCCGGTGGGTCCAGCCGTGCGCGTGCAGCACCCGCAGCGCGGTGAGCACGTCCGACGCCACCTCGGCCGCCCGGTAGGGGCTGAGGGGTGCGTCGGCGAGCAGCGCGGCCAGCGGCCTGGCCGGGACGAGTTCGCTCACTATCCACAGCGACTCGCCCTCGGCGAACACGTCGAAGACCTGGTCCAGCCGCGGATGGTCGGGAATCGCGGCCGCGGCCTGCGCCGCCTCGATCGCGCGGCGGACGGCCGGCAGGTCGGCGGGAGCGCGGCGGGCCGCCGGAACGGCCGACGGCCCGTCCACCAGTTCGGCGTCCACGACCTCCGGCAACGGCAGCTGCCGCACCAGGACTTCCTGTCCGCTGCGCGTGTCGAAGGCCCGGGTCTCGACGAGCTCGTACGCGTCGGACGGCGGCAACGGCAGGCGGTAGCGGCCGGCCAGGATCCGGCCCGCGTACTCCTCCACATCGCCTCCCCCGAGTGCGGCGGGCCCTCAGGGCCCCGCTGACACGATACGTCGACAGGGGCGCCTGCGTCCCGGGGTCAGCCGAGAGGCTGGAAGGTCTGGAAGGCGACCTCGCGCATCTGGGTGCACTCGGGGCCGTCCCACTGGTCTGCGGGGCAGCTGATCATGATGGCGTAGCCGTGCGTGGCGTCGGTCTTGAAGCCGCGGTTGAGGACGCGCATCTTGACCCCGCCGTGCTCCCGCTCGAACTCCCAGTCCGCGACGGTCGGGTAGCCCCGGTACTCCGTCTTGTCTATGCGGATCTGCCGGTAGCCCTTGCTGCTGCCACCCACCGCGGGGGCCAGCTTGATCCAGGCGAGGGCCGCGTCGTCGCCCGGCTTGCCGGTGAAGTCGACCTGGATCCGCGGGAATCCGCCGTCGCGGCTGAATATCCCGCCGGAGTTCTCCCCGGCGGTGCCCGTCCGCTTGAACCCCTCGGGCATCGCCATCGAGAAGTGGAAGCCGGGCTCCGTCACCATCACGAAGCCGGCGGGAAGCGCGCCGCCCGCTCCCCCGGTCGTGGCGCCCTGACCCTGGCCCTGACCCTGGCCCTGTCCGGCGGTCTGCTGGCCCTGGCCCTGGCCCTGAGCGGCGGCGCCCGCGTCGGTACCGGCGCCGGCGGTACCGCCCGCGCCCGTCTCACCGGTGTTCCCCGACGGCTTCGGCGAACCCTGCTCGGCGCCGCCCGAGGTCTGCGGGGCGGACGCGGCCGGGGTGGGCTGACCGCCCTTGCCCTGGTTCTTCTTGTCCTGGTCGTCGCCGCTGACGGCGTAGACGATCAGCGAGCCGACCACCACGAGGACGGCGACCACGGCGGCCACCGCGAGCGCGATGGTGCGCCGCGGCATGACGTCCGTGAGCGGCGCGACGACGGCGGCGGGGCGGCCCTTCGGCGCCTCCGCGGCCGAGACCGCGACGGCCGGGGCGGCCGTCGCCGCCTTGCGGGCGGCCTTCAGCGCGGCGCGGGCGCGCTCGCGCTGCTCCCGCTCCCGGCGCTCCCGTTCCTTCTTCGCGGCCTTCGCGGCGGCCTTCTCCGCGGTGGCCTTCTCGGCGGCCTGCTGGGCGTCCGCCAGCGATATCTGCCGGGTCTCCTCGGCGACCGCGGGCACCGCGGGGGCGGGCACCGGCTCGGGCGCGGCGAGGACGGACGTGAGCATCTCCCGGGCGCGCTCCTCGTTCAAGCGGCGGGCCGGGTCCTTGGCGAGCAGACCGTAGATGACCTCGGTGAGCGGGCCGGCGTTCTTCGGCGGGTCGACCGGCTCGGTCATGACGGCGGTGAGCGTGGCGAGCGCGGACCCCTTGTCGTACGGGGGCACGCCCTCGACGGAGGCGTACAGCAGGCCGCCGAGCGACCACATGTCGGCGGGCGGGCCGGGCTTCTGGCCGCGGGCGCGCTCGGGCGAGATGTAGGAGGGCGCGCCGACGAGCATGCCGGTGGAGGTGACGGAGGGGTCGCCCTCGACCTGGGCGATGCCGAAGTCGGTGAGGACGACGCGGCCGTTGCCGGCGATGAGCACGTTGGAGGGCTTGACGTCCCGGTGCAGGATGCCCTGTCCGTGCGCGGCGCGCAGGACTTCGAGCACGGCGAGGCCGACCTCGGCGGCGCGGTGCGGGGTGAGGGGGCCGTTCTCCCGGATGAAATCGGCGAGCGAGGGCCCCTCGATGAGTTCCATGACGATCCACGGCCGGGCGTCCTCGTCGACGACGTCGTAGACGGTGACAGCGCCGCCGCTGCGGATCCGGGCGATGGCCTTGGCCTCGCGGAGGGTGCGGGTGATGAGGCGGCGCTTCTCGTCGTCGTCGACCCCGCTGCTGAAGCGGAGTTCCTTGACGGCGACGGTACGGCCCAGGGTCTCGTCCTGGGCCCGCCAGACGGTGCCCATGCCGCCCTTGCCGAGCACGGCTCCCAGCCGGTACCGGCCGGCCAGCAGCCGCCCTTCGTGCTGCCCGTCCCCGGCCGCCTTGGCCGCGGCGGCCTTGACGGCCGCCGCCATCGCGTCGGCCTTCTCAACGACGGGGTTCCCCCCGGTCGCCCCCACCGCAGGCGCGGCCTTGCCCAGGCTCGGCTTCGCCGCCGCGGGCTCCGCCGCAGGCGCGGCCTTGCTCAGGCTCGGCACGTCGGCGGACTTCGCGTCACCATCCGGCTCCGCCGCGGGAACGGACTTCGCCCCGCCCGGCTCAGCGCCGGCCCGCGCCGCAGGCGCGACCTTGCCCAAGCTCGGCTTCGCCGCCGCCGGCTCCGCACCGGCGTCCGGCTCCGCCGCAGGCGCGGCCTCGGCCGGTCCCGGCTTCGCGGCCGCAGGCGCGGCCTTGCCCGGCTTCGGCTCGGCAGCCGCAGCGGAACCCCCGGGCTTCGGCCCATCAGCCTCCGCGTCAGCGGCAGACCTTGCCGCGGGCACGGAAACATCCTCGGGCTTCGCCGCAGGCGACCCGGCAGGCGACCCCGCAGAGGCGCCGTCGTCAAGCTCCGCCGCAGGCGCCCCGGCAGGTGACTCGGTGTGCTCCGGCTTCGACATGCGTCCCCTCTGCGATCGTGCCGCTGCTCCGCCCGCCCCAGCGGCTGAGCGACCCGGCGGCCGGGGCCCACGGTAACCCGCCCCGGCAGAGCCATCATTGTTCCTCACTCCGCAACGGACGGACCCCCCGGGTCTGCGGTTCCGCCTTCCGGATCCCGGAGTTACAACGGAACGATGTCGGGCGCCCCCAGCCGCGCCGCGTCCGCCGTCTGGTCGTCCGGCTGCCGCTGCGATTCCCGTTCCGCCTGGACCCGCTTCTCGTAGTGCTCCACTTCCTTCTCGATCTGCTGCTTGTCCCACCCCAGCACCGGAGCCATCAACTCCGCGCATTCCCGCGCCGACCGCGTCCCCCGGTCGAAGGTCTCGATCGAGATCCGCGTCCGCCGCGTCAGTACGTCGTCCAGGTGCCGCGCCCCCTCGTGCGAGGCCGCGTACACGATCTCCGCACGCAGGTAGTCGTCCGCCCCCGTCACCGCCTTGCCCAGTTCCGGGTCGTCGGCGACCAGACCGAGCAGCTCCTCCGTCAGCGTCCCGTACCGGTTCAACAGGTGTTCCACCCGCACCACATGAAGGCCCGTCCGGGCCGCCATCCGCGCCCGCCCGTTCCACAGGGCCTTGTACCCCTCGGCCCCCACCAGCGGCACGTCCTCCGTCACGCACGGCGCCACCCGCTGGTCCAGCCCGTGCACCGCCTCGTCGACGGCGTCCTTCGCCATGACCCGGTACGTCGTGTACTTGCCGCCCGCGACCACCACCAGCCCCGGCACCGGATGCGCCACCGTGTGCTCGCGCGACAGCTTGCTCGTCGCGTCCGACTCGCCGGCCAGCAGCGGCCGCAGGCCCGCGTACACGCCCTGGACGTCGTCGCGCGTCAGCGGCACCGCCAGCACCGAGTTCACGTGCTCCAGGATGTAGTCGATGTCCGCGCTGGATGCCGCCGGGTGCGCCTTGTCCAGGTCCCAGTCGGTGTCCGTGGTGCCCACGATCCAGTGCCGCCCCCACGGGATGACGAACAGCACCGACTTCTCGGTGCGCAGGATCAGCCCGGTGGTCGAATGGATGCGGTCCTTCGGCACGACCAGGTGGATGCCCTTCGAGGCCCGTACGTGGAACTGCCCGCGCTCCCCGATCAGCGCCTGGGTGTCGTCCGTCCACACCCCGGTGGCGTTGACGACCTGCTTGGCGCGGATCTCGTACTCGACGCCGCCCTCCACGTCCCGCACGCGGGCACCGACGACCCGTTCACCCTCGCGCAGGAATCCGATGACCCTCGCCCGGTTGGCGCAGTGCGCCCCGTACGCCGCGGCCGTCCGCACGAGCGTGGTGACGTACCGCGCGTCGTCCATCTGGGCGTCGTAGTACTGGAGGGCGCCCACCAGGGCGTCCTTGCGCAGCGCCGGTGCCACCCGCAGGGCCCGGGAGCGCGACAGGTGCCGGTGCACCGGCAGGCCGCGGCCGTGACCGCTGGAGACCGACATGGCGTCGTACATCGCGACGCCCGCGCCGGCATAGAGCCGCTCCCAGCCCTTGTGCTGCAGGGGGTACAGGAAGGGCACCGGCTTCACCAGGTGCGGGGCGAGGCGCTCCAGCAGCAGACCGCGCTCCTTCAGCGCCTCCCGCACGAGGGCGAAGTCGAGCATCTCCAGATACCGCAGACCGCCGTGGATCAGCTTGCTCGACCGGCTGGAGGTGCCCGAGGCCCAGTCCCGCGCCTCCACCAGACCGGTGGACAGGCCTCTCGTCACGGCATCGAGCGCAGTGCCGGCGCCGACCACGCCCGCACCCACGACCAGCACGTCCAGTTCCCGCTCGGCCATCCGGGTGAAGGCCACGGCTCGCTGCCCCGGCCCCAGTGTCGCTGTCCTCACGGCTGCCTCCCGTCGGTGCGGATGAGATCCCGCTCACATGCCCCCGTTTCATGATTCTGACGTCCCGCACTCACATCAGCCACCGCCTGTGGACAACACAACGGTGGCGTTCACCCCGGAATGCGACATATCTGTCATATATAAGCCTAGTCTGACATTGCGCCAGCTCCCTGACCTCGGGAGGACTTGCGCGGCACCCCCTCACGCCAGGGAAGGGACGGCATCCCCATGCCCGCAGACCTCGCCGTCATCGGACTCGGCCACCTCGGCCTTCCGCTCGCCCAGGCGGCCGTCGCCGCCGGGATCGAGACGGTCGGCTACGAAAGCGGCCCGGTCACCGACTCCACTCTCTCCGCCGCCGAGATCCGCCGCATGTCGGCGGCCGGCTTCCGGGTCACCACCGACCCCGCCGAGCTCGGCCGGGTCCGCACGGCCGTCATCTGCGCGCCCACCCGGCTGGGCGCCGACCGCGCGCTGGACCTCTCCGCCGTGGGCGGCGCGGGCCGCGCCCTCGCCGCACGCCTGCGCCCCCACACCACGGTGATCCTCGAATCCGCCGCCCACCCCGGCGTCACCGAGGACTACCTGCGGCCGATCCTGGAAGAGGGATCCGGACTCCGCGCGGGCCGGGACTTCCACCTGGCCTACTCCCCCAGCCGCCTCGACCCCGGCAACCGGACGCACGGCATCGCCAACACCCCCAAGGTGATCGGCGGCCTCACCCCCGCCTGCACCGAGTCCGCGCACGCCTTCTACGCCCGCCTCACCGAGAAGGTCGTCCGCGCCCGCGGCCTGCGCGAGGCCGAGACCGTTCAGCTCCTCGAAACCAACTACCGCCACGTCAACATCGCCCTGATGAACGAGATGGCCGTGCTCTGCCACGACCTCGGCGTCGACCTGTGGGACGTCATCCGCTGCGCCGAGACCAAGCCGTACGGCTTCCAGGCCTTCCGCCCCGGCCCCGGCGTCGGCGGCCACGGCGTCCCCCTCGACCCGAACTACCTCCCCCACACCACCCGCACCCCCGGCCACCCACTGCGCATGGTCGGCCTGGCGCAGGAGATCAACGACCGGATGCCGCAGTACGTCATCCAGCGCTCCGCCACCCTGCTGAACGAGCACGGCAAGTCCGCCCGCGGGGCCCGCGTCCTGCTGCTCGGCGTCACGTACAAGCCCGACCTCGCCGACCAGGAGGGCTCCCCGGCCGGCGAGATCGCCAGCCGCCTCATCGACCTCGGGGCACTGATCAGCTACCACGACCCGTACATCACGGGCTGGCGGGTCAGGGACCGGCCGGTCCCCCGCGCCGAGTCCCTCTACGAGGCCGCGGCCAACGCCGACCTGACGATCCTGCTCCAGCACCACCGCACCTACGACATGCAGGCCCTGGCGGTGAAGGCCCAGCTCCTCCTGGACACCCGCGGCGCCGGCCCGGCAGGCGCCGCCCACCGCCTCTGAGTACCGGGATCACCCGGACAGGCCGACTGTGCAACATTCGTTGCACAGATGTTGCACCGGGAGTAGCCTGGACGCATGGCGACGACCATAGGGTTCAGGCCCACCGAAGAGGACGAGCGGATCATCGCGGCGGCCATGCGCGACGGCGAGCGGACCAGTGACGTGATCAGACGGGCCCTGCGGCTGCTGGAGCGGGAGGCGTGGCTCGAACAAGCACGCGTCGCGGCAGAGCGGCTGGCGGACGAGGACCTGAACGCCGAACCGGACGCCTGGTGATCCGCGGCGCCGTCTACCGCGTGGACCTGGGCGACGCCAAGCGCGGGCACGAGCAGCGGGGCAAGCGCTTCGGCCTCGTCCTGAGCCCGAGCGGCATGGCCTGGAGCGTGGTGACCATCGTCCCCATGTCGACCAGCGCCCAGGCATCCCCCTTCCGTCCCGAGCTGGAGATCGGCGGAAGGCTCACGCGGTTGCTGGTCGACCAGATCCGCACGATCGACGTGTCGTTCGTGCACGGCGACCCTGTGCACTATCTGGACCGGTACGAGCTCGCCCAGGTCGAACACGCCGTCACGCTGTACCTCGGTCTGTGACCCGACGCCGGAGGGCCGGCACCCGAGCGGGGTGCCGGCCCTCCGGCTTACGCGGTGGGAACCGTCAGCGGCGGTGCTGGGAGTCCGCGACCGTGACCTCGACCCGCTGGAACTCCTTGAGCTCGCTGTAGCCCGTGGTGGCCATCGAACGGCGCAGCGCGCCGAAGATGTTCATCGAGCCGTCCGGGCTGTGCGAGGGACCGGTGAGGATCTCCTCGGTGGTGCCGACGGTGCCGAGGTCGACCTTCTTGCCGCGCGGCACGTCCTCGTGGACGGCCTCCATGCCCCAGTGGTTGCCCTTGCCGGGCGCGTCGGTGGCGCGGGCCAGCGGGGAGCCCATCATCACCGCGTCGGCGCCGCAGGCCACGGCCTTCGGGATGTCGCCCGACCAGCCCACACCGCCGTCGGCGATGACGTGCACGTAGCGGCCGCCGGACTCGTCCATGTAGTCGCGGCGGGCCGCGGCCACGTCCGCGACGGCGGTCGCCATCGGGACCTGGATGCCGAGGACGTTGCGCGTGGTGTGCGCCGCGCCGCCGCCGAAGCCGACCAGCACGCCCGCGGCGCCGGTGCGCATCAGGTGCAGGGCCGCGGTGTAGGTGGCGCAGCCGCCGACGATGACCGGGACGTCGAGCTCGTAGATGAACTGCTTGAGGTTCAGCGGCTCGGCCGCGCCGGAGACGTGCTCGGCGGAGACGGTGGTGCCGCGGATGACGAAGATGTCCACGCCCGCGTCGACGACGGCCTTGGAGAACTCGGCGGTGCGCTGCGGGGAGAGCGCGGCGGCGGTGACGACGCCCGAGTCGCGCACCTCCTTGATGCGCTGCCGGATCAGGTCGGCCTGGATCGGCGCGGAGTAGATCTCCTGGAGGCGGCGGGTGGCGGCCTCCTCGTCCAGCTCCGTGATCTCGTCGAGCAGCGGCTGCGGGTCCTCGTAGCGGGTCCACAGGCCTTCGAGGTTCAGCACGCCGAGGCCGCCGAGCTCACCGATGCGGATGGCGGTCTGCGGGGAGACGACCGAGTCCATGGGGGCGGCCAGGAAGGGGAGCTCGAAGCGGTACGCGTCGATCTGCCAGGCGATCGAGACCTCCTTCGGGTCCCGGGTACGCCGGCTCGGGACGATGGCGATGTCGTCGAACGCGTACGCCCTGCGGCCGCGCTTGCCGCGCCCGATCTCGATCTCAGTCACGTGTGGTGGCCTTTCCTCTGGGTCTGCCCGTCCAGTATCCCCGAACCCCGGCGGGCCGCGTTCCGGTGACCGCTGTACGGACGTCATGCCAGAGGGGCGGACCCGGTGACCCGGGTCCGCCCCTCAGTGTCGCGGCTGCTCAGCCCTTGCGGCTGTAGTTCGGGGCCTCGACGGTCATCTGGATGTCGTGCGGGTGGCTCTCCTTGAGGCCCGCCGAGGTGATGCGCACGAAGCGGCCGTTGTCCTGGAGCTCGGGCACGGTGCGCCCGCCCACGTAGAACATCGACTGGCGCAGGCCGCCGACGAGCTGGTGGACGACCGCGGCCAGCGGGCCGCGGTAGGGCACCTGGCCCTCGATGCCCTCGGGGATGAGCTTGTCGTCGCCGCCCACGCCCTCCTGGAAGTAGCGGTCCTTGGAGAAGGAGCGCTGGTCGCCGCGGGACTGCATCGCGCCGAGCGAGCCCATGCCGCGGTAGGACTTGAACTGCTTGCCGTTGATGAAGAGCAGCTCGCCCGGGGACTCCTCGCAGCCCGCGAGCAGCGAGCCGAGCATCACCGTGTCGGCGCCCGCGACCAGGGCCTTGGCGATGTCGCCGGAGTACTGCAGGCCGCCGTCGCCGATGACCGGGACGCCGGCCGCCTTGGCGGCGAGCGCGGCCTCGTAGATCGCGGTGACCTGCGGGACGCCGATGCCGGCGACGACGCGGGTGGTGCAGATGGAGCCGGGGCCGACGCCGACCTTGATGCCGTCGCATCCGGCGTCGATCAGCGACTGGGCGCCGTCGCGGGTCGCGACGTTGCCGCCGATGACGTCCACGGAGGAGTTCGACTTGATCTTGGCGACCATGTCGCCGACCAGCCGGGAGTGGCCGTGGGCGGTGTCGACGACGATGAAGTCGGCACCCGCCTCGATCAGGGCCTGGGCGCGGTCGTACGCGTCACCGGCGACGCCGACGGCGGCGCCGACCAGGAGGCGGCCGTCCTTGTCCTTGGCGGCGTTCGGGTACTTCTCGGCCTTGACGAAGTCCTTGACCGTGATGAGGCCCTTGAGGATGCCCGCGTCGTCGACCAGCGGAAGCTTCTCGATCTTGTGGCGGCGCAGCAGCTCCATGGCGTCCACGCCCGAGATGCCGACCTTGCCCGTGACCAGCGGCATCGGGGTCATGACCTCGCGCACCTGGCGGCTGCGGTCCGACTCGAAGGCCATGTCGCGGTTGGTGACGATGCCGAGGAGCCGGCCCGCGGGGTCGGTGACCGGGACACCGGAGATGCGGAACTTCGCGCAGAGCTCGTCGGCCTCGCGCAGGGTCGCGTCCGGGTGCACCGTGATCGGGTCGGAGACCATGCCGGACTCGGAACGCTTCACGAGGTCGACCTGGTTGGCCTGGTCCGCGATGGAGAGGTTGCGGTGCAGCACGCCGACGCCGCCCTGGCGGGCCATCGCGATGGCCATGCGGGCCTCGGTGACCTTGTCCATGGCCGCGGACAGCAGCGGGATGTTCACGCGCACGTTGCGGGAGATGAGGGAAGAGGTGTCGATGTCGTCCGGTGCCATGTCCGACGCGCCCGGCAGCAGCAGCACGTCGTCGTAGGTCAGTCCGAGCGTGGCGAATTTGTCGGGCACTCCGTCGGCGGTCATGACACCTTCCCAAATGGTCTTGCTCAGCGCGGATGTCCATGCTAACGGGATCGGGACGCGTCTCATTCCACGACCAAGGTCAACCAGAAGATTCGTAGTTTCCTACGTTTCCTACGCGCAGGCCTACTGCTCGGCGAGCGCGCGGAGCCGACTGAGCGCCCGGTGCTGGGCCACGCGCACGGCTCCTGGGGACATCCCGAGCATCTGACCGGTCTCCTCCGCGGTCAGCCCGACGGCCACCCGCAGGACGAGGAGTTCGCGCTGGTTCTCCGGCAGGTTCTCCAGCAGCTTCTTGGCCCATGCGGCGTCACTGCTGAGCAGCGCGCGCTCCTCCGGGCCCAGCGAGTCGTCCGGCCGTTCCGGCATCTCGTCCGACGGCACGGCCGTGCTGCCCGGGTGCCTCATGGCGGCCCGCTGCAGGTCGGCGACCTTGTGCGCGGCGATGGCGAAGACGAATGCCTCGAAGGGGCGGCCGGTGTCCCGGTAGCGCGGCAGCGCCATCAGGACGGCGACGCAGACCTCCTGCGCCAGGTCCTCCACGAAGTGGCGAGCGTCACCCGGGAGCCGTGACAGCCGGGTGCGGCAGTAGCGGATGGCCAGGGGGTGCACGAAGGCAAGCAGGTCGTGCGTGGCCTGCTCGTCACCCTCCACCGCGCGGCGTACGAGCGCGCTGGCGCCCCCGGCACTGCCGCCGACGGCGGCGCCGGTGGGGCCTGTGGCCGCAGGGGACCCCAGGGCCTCGTCGTCGCGCATCCGTCCATGGTGCCTTGGCGCCGGAGCATCCGCGGCACCGTGGCCCTTGTTGTGCGTCGAAGCGTTATGAGCGGGTGCGCCGGAACTCTTCATCTGCGCCCTCCCCTCCCGCTCGGCCGAATAGTCCCCGAGAGACTCCACACCCTCAAGGATGCGGCATCGCGCACGAAGCGAGACGTCCCCCGGATTGTGCCCCGCCAACCCCCGGGTGCGCACCGGGTACGGCGGGACGGGGCTGCCGCGACGAGAAGAGGCGCCGGGAGGCACCGGGCGACGGCAAGAGCGGCGCGCCGCCCCGTCCACCGGTGGCGGACGGGACCGCTCTCGACGATCCGCGGTCTGCGGCGGTCCGGGCCGGGCCCGGCCGCGGCCGGGTCAGCGGACGAGACCCCAGCGGAAGCCGAGCGCCACGGCGTGCGCGCGGTCCGAGGCGCCGAGCTTCTTGAACAGCCGGCGCGCGTGCGTCTTGACCGTGTCCTCCGAGAGGAAGAGCTCGCGCCCGATCTCCGCGTTGGACCGGCCGTGGCTCATGCCCTCCAGCACCTGGATCTCGCGCGCGGTGAGGGTGGGCGCGGCGCCCATCTCGGCGGAGCGGAGCCGGCGGGGGGCCAGTCGCCAGGTCGGGTCGGCGAGGGCCTGGGTGACCGTGGCCCGCAGTTCGGCGCGCGAGGCGTCCTTGTGCAGGTATCCGCGGGCGCCGGCGGCGACCGCGAGGGCCACGCCGTCCAGGTCCTCGGCGACCGTCAGCATGATGATGCGGGCGCCGGGGTCGGCCGAGAGGAGGCGGCGGACCGTCTCCACACCGCCGAGCCCGGGCATCCGTACATCCATCAGGATGAGGTCGGAGCGGTCGGCGCCCCAGCGGCGGAGGACTTCCTCGCCGTTGGCAGCCGTCGTCACACGCTCGACGCCGGGCACGGTGGCAACCGCGCGACGGAGCGCCTCTCGGGCAAGCGGGGAGTCGTCGCAGACGAGGACGGATGTCATGACCGCCCTCCGCAGCTGCTGATGCGCGTCACCTTGAGCCTCCAGGCTGGTACGTATCGTCACCTGTGCGGTCGATGCCCCCGGACATCTGTCCGAGAACTCATTGGTTCAACCGCCTTCGCACTCTCAACGATGGTCACTCGAAAGAGTTACGGGTCGGACGGACACCTTCGGCACTCTACGTGAGGAAGCGATCACAACCGTGGAGGCGCACCCAGCCTGTCCTCCATCTGGAGCTATGCCCTATTTGGCGGCTTTCCTTCCGTTTGGCACGTGTCTGAGGCTAGATTCCCAATGAGTCATATTTACATCTACTCCGACAGTAGGTGTGGAGACCCTTGGAGACATGGACCCGTATCCGCCTCAGTACCGGCACCAAGAGGACTACCAATGGCAGATTTCTCCCGCCTCCCCGGACCGAACGCCGACCTCTGGGACTGGCAGCTGCTAGCCGCCTGCCGCGGGGTCGACAGCTCCCTCTTCTTCCACCCGGAAGGCGAGCGGGGCGCGGCCAGGAGCGCGCGCGAGGCCTCGGCTAAAGAGGTCTGCATGCGATGCCCGGTTCGTTCGGAATGCGCCGCGCACGCACTCGCCGTCCGTGAGCCCTACGGGGTGTGGGGCGGCCTCACCGAGGACGAACGCGAGGAACTGATGGGCCGCGCCCGGCATCGACTCATCCCCGCGTCGAGTGCGATCGGACCGATCGCGCCGCACTGAGAGCCGACGAAACGACGGAAGGAACGTTTCCTCCGCACCACTGGCAGGCCCGGGCGTGTAGCGGCCCGGTTTCACGCGTTCGGCCGTACGCGCACCCCGCGCGTACGGTCAGCGCGCGGCCGCCCGCTCCAGCTCGGCCAGGGTCGCGGCCACGGCCGGTACCCGGGCCAGGTCGGGCAGGGTCAGCGCCACGACCTCCCGCTCGACGGCCGGTTCCACGACGAGCGTGCTGACGCCCTTGGCCCGTACGGACTCCACCGCGAGCTCCGGCAGCACCGCGACGCCCAGCCCGGCGCCCACCAGGCCGACCACCGCCGGGTAGTCGTCGGTGGCGAAGTCGATGCGCGGGGTGAAGCCCGCGTCCTCGCACACCTCCACCAGATGGCGGCGGCAGCGGGGGCAGCCCGCGATCCAGGGCTCGTCCGCCAGCTCCGCCATGCCCACGCGCTCCGCCCCGGCCAGCGCGTGCCCCTCGGGGACCAGCCCCACGAGCCGGTCGGTCAGCAGCGGCCGCACCACGAGGTCCTCCCACTCGGCCGCGGACCCGGCCGCCCCGCCGTAGCGGAAGGCCAGCGCCAGATCGCAATCGCCCTCGCGCAGCATCTCCACCGATCGCGGCGGCTCGGCCTCGACCAGCGAGATACGGGTGCCCGGGTGCCCGGCACGCATCGCCGCGAGCGCGGTCGGCACCAGGGTGGAGCTGCCGCTGGGGAAGGACACGAGCCGCACCCGGCCCGCGCGCAGTCCGGCGATGGCCGCGACCTCCTCCTCGGCGGCCGTCAGCCCGGCCAGGATCCCGGCGGCGTGCCGCACCAGGGCCTCGCCCGCCTGCGTCAGCCGCATCTCGCGGCCGGTGCGGATGAGCAGCGGGGTGCCGGCCGACTGTTCCAGCGCCTTCATCTGCTGGGAGACGGCGGGCTGGGTGCAGCCGAGTTCGCGCGCGGCGGCGGAGAAGGACCCGGTCCCGGCGACGGCGCGCAGTACCCGGAGATGACGTGCCTCGATCACCCTTCGAGCATAAGGCCCTCTTTCATCGCCGCGCGAATACCCCCGTGACGCTTTGGGGCCGCGCGGTTAGCCTGTGGGCATGGGCCCCATGCATCTGATCTCCGTGAACGTCGGCACCGCCACGCCTTCCGAGCACACCGACGCGGAGAGCGGGGTGACGGGCATCGGCAAGCGTCCCGTCCCCGGGCCGGTCCGCGTCTTCGCTCCCGGCGACAAGGCCACCGGCCTGGGCAGCGGCCTGGACGGCGACGCCATCTGCAACCGCCGCCACCACGGCGGCGACCACCAGGCCGTCTACGCGTACGCCCGCGAGGACCTCGACCTGTGGGAGCGGGAGCTGGGCCGCGAGCTGCCCGGCGGGCTCTTCGGCGAGAACTTCACGACCTCCGGCATCGACCTGAACACCGCACGGCTCGGCGACCGCTGGCGGGTCGGCGCGGACCTGGTCCTGGAAGTGGCCTCGGCCCGCATCCCGTGCCGCACGTTCCAGGGGGCGCTGGGCGAGGCGGGCTGGGTGAAGCGGTTCACCCGGGAGGCCCGGCCGGGCGCGTACCTGCGGGTGATCCAGGAGGGCTCGGTCTCCCCCGGCGACCCCATCGAGATCATCCACCGGCCGGACCACGACGTGACGGTGCAGCTGTGGTTCCGCGCCTTCACCACCGAGCGCGCCCTGCTGCCGCGCACCCTCGCCGCGGGCGCGGCGATGGAGCCGAAGGCACACGAGACCGTGCGCCAGTACGTGGAGAAGTACGGGGCCGGGGCCGGGGCGCGTTAGCGCTGTCGTCCGGGGCGGCTAGGTTGCGCCTATGACGACTGCGCTGATTACGGGATCCACGGCGGGCATCGGCGCCGCCTTCGCACGCAAACTCGCCGCCGAGGGACACAACCTGGTGCTGGTCGCGCGCGACACGAAGCGGCTCGGCGAGCAGGCCACCGAGCTGCACGACCGGCACGGCATCGAGGCCGAGGTGCTGGCCGCCGACCTCGCCACCGAGGCGGGCATCGCGGCGGTCGAGAAGCGTCTCGGTGACCGTACGCACCCCGTGGACCTGCTGGTCAACAACGCCGGCTTCGGCAACAAGGGCCGCTACCTCGAGGTCTCCATGGCCGACGAGCTGACCATGCTGAAGGTGCACGTCGAGGCGGTGCTGCGGCTGACCTCGGCGGCCTCGGAGTCGATGCGCTCGCGCGGCCGCGGCGGCGTGATCAACGTGGCCTCGGTGGCCGCCTTCGTACCCCGGGGTACGTACGGGGCCAGCAAGGCCTGGGTCGTGCAGTTCACCCAGGGCGCGGCGCGGGACATGGCCGGGTCCGGGGTCCGGCTGATGGCGCTGTGCCCGGGCTTCGTCCGGACGGAGTTCCACCAGCGCGCCGGCATGGGCACGGACAACATCCCCGGCTGGATGTGGCTGGACGCCGACAAGCTGGTGGCGGCGGCCCTGGCCGACCTGGCCCGCGGGAAGACGGTGTCGATCCCGGACCCGCGGTACAAGGCCCTGATGGGCGTGGTGAAGCTGACGCCGCGCGGGCTGCTGGGCGGGGTGTCCTCGCGCACGGGCCGCAAGTACGGGCCGCAGTAGCGTTCGTGACCCGCCGGTAAGGCCCTGTCGACACCCACCGAAGCCGCCAAATATTACCAATCTCCCTAAACTGGACATGTCCCATCTCCAGCGGGAGGCGACGCGATGACATTCGTACAAGTGATCGATTATGAAACCACGCGGTTCGATGAGATGAACGCGCTCATAGACCGATGGGCGGAACAGAGCAGCGGCAGGCGCACCGCCACGCACACGATGATCGGCCAGGACCGCGAGGCCCGGAACCACTACGTGGACATGGTGGAATTCGCCTCGTACGAGGAGGCGATGAAGAACTCTCAGCTCCCCGAGACGGACCGGATGTTCCAGGAGATGGTGGCCCTCTGCGAGGGAATGCCGACCTTCATGAACCTCGACGTGGTCCGCGACGAGCACCTCAACAAGCAGCTCTGCAACCGGGTGTTCCAGGAAGCCGCGATGGCCGGCGACATGAGCGTCCTCGACGAGTGCTTCGCGACGAACTACATCGACCACGACGTCAGCAAGGAGGAGGCCACCGTCATCGGACGCGAGAGCATGCGCTCCGACATGGAGATGTGGCGCGCGGGCTTCGACATGACCTTCGAGCCGGTGGCCCAGGTGGCCGAGGGCGACATGGTCACGACGGTGTGGAACTGGCGCGGCACCCACAAGGGAGAGTTCATGGGGGTCGCACCGACCGGGAAGACGTACGAGATGTCCGGGACCACGACCTTCCGGTGCACGAACGGAGAGATCGTCGAGGGCTGGTGGCACTACAACCCCGCAGCCCTGCAACGTCAGATGGGCGGAACCGGAACGCCCTACGGAACCTGAGACCCGAACACGGGGAAGGCCCCGCTCCGCGACTGCGGAACGGGGCCTTCGACGTGGAACGCGATCAGTGGCTGTGGCCGTGACCGTGGCCGTGACCGGCGTCGCCCTCGTCCTCCGCCGGCTTCTCGACGACCAGGGTCTCGGTCGTGAGCAGCAGGGAGGCGATGGAGGCGGCGTTCTCCAGCGCGGAACGGGTGACCTTCACCGGGTCGATGACGCCGGCCTTGACCAGGTCGCCGTACTCGCCGGTGGCGGCGTTGAAGCCCTGGCCCTTGTCGAGCTCGGAGACCTTCGAGGTGATGACGTAGCCCTCGAGGCCGGCGTTCTCGGCGATCCAGCGCAGCGGCTCGACGGCGGCGCGGCGCACGACCGAGACACCGGTGGCCTCGTCGCCCGACAGGCCGAGGTTGCCCTCGAGGACCTTGACGGCGTGGACGAGCGCGGAGCCACCGCCGGAGACGATGCCCTCCTCGACCGCGGCGCGGGTCGCGGAGATGGCGTCCTCGAGACGGTGCTTCTTCTCCTTGAGCTCCACCTCGGTGGCGGCGCCGACCTTGATGACGCAGACGCCGCCGGCGAGCTTCGCCAAGCGCTCCTGCAGCTTCTCGCGGTCCCAGTCCGAGTCCGTGGCCTCGATCTCGGCCTTGATCTGGTTCACGCGGCCGAGGACCTCGTCGGAGCTGCCCGCACCGTCGACGATGGTGGTGTCGTCCTTGGAGATGGTGACGCGGCGGGCGGAGCCCAGTACGTCCAGACCGGCCTGGTCGAGCTTGAGGCCGACCTCCTCGGCGATGACGGTGGCACCGGTGAGGGTGGCCATGTCCTGCAGCATCGCCTTGCGGCGGTCACCGAAGCCCGGGGCCTTGACGGCCACCGCGTTGAAGGTGCCGCGGATCTTGTTGACGACGAGGGTGGAGAGCGCCTCGCCCTCGACGTCCTCGGCGATGATCAGCAGCGGCTTGGAGCCACCGGCCTGGATGACCTTCTCCAGCAGCGGCAGGAGGTCCTGGATCGAGGAGATCTTGCCCTGGTTGATCAGGATGTACGGGTCGTCGAGGACGGCCTCCATACGCTCCTGGTCGGAGACCATGTACGGCGAGAGGTAGCCCTTGTCGAAGGCCATGCCCTCGGTGAACTCCAGCTCCAGGCCGAAGGTGTTGGACTCCTCGACGGTGATGACACCGTCCTTGCCGACCTTGTCCATCGCCTCGGCGATGAGCTCGCCGACCTGGGCGTCCTGCGCGGAGAGCGCGGCCACGGCGGCGATGTCGGACTTGTCCTCGATCGGGCGGGCGGTCGCGAGGAGGTCCTCGGACACGGCCTTGACCGCGGCGTCGATGCCCTTCTTCAGGGCGGCCGGGGAAGCGCCGGCGGCGACGTTGCGCAGACCCTCGCGGACCAGCGCCTGGGCCAGCACGGTGGCGGTGGTGGTGCCGTCACCCGCGATGTCGTTGGTCTTGGTCGCCACCTCCTTCACGAGCTGCGCGCCCAGGTTCTCGTACGGGTCGTCCAGCTCGACCTCGCGGGCGATGGTGACACCGTCGTTGGTGATGGTGGGGGCGCCGAACTTCTTGTCGATGACGACGTTGCGGCCCTTGGGGCCGATCGTCACCTTGACCGTGTCGGCAAGCTTGTTGACGCCGCGCTCGAGGGCGCGACGGGCGTCCTCGTCGAACTTCAGGATCTTCGCCATGGGAGCGGTTCAGCCCTCTCGAAAACTCGGTTTAACGGGCTGCGCCCCTCGCCGCCCGGCAATCAGCGGGGTGACCAGGGGCGCAGCTCAAAGCAGTGCTGTGAAGCGAAATTACTTCTCGACGATCGCGAGCACGTCGCGAGCCGAGAGGACGAGGTACTCCTCGCCGCTGTACTTCACTTCGGTGCCGCCGTACTTGCTGTACAGCACGATGTCGCCGACGGTGACGTCCAGCGGGAGACGCTGGCCGTCCTCGAAGCGACCCGGGCCGACCGCGAGGACGACGCCCTCCTGGGGCTTCTCCTTCGCGGTGTCCGGGATGACCAGGCCGGAGGCCGTGGTCTGCTCGGCGTCGAGCGGCTGGACCACAATGCGGTCCTCAAGCGGCTTGATGGCAACCTTGGAGCTGGCGGTCGTCACTGTCCGACCTCCCCCTTCGGAGATCCGGGGTTAACTGTCTGAGGTGGCGACCAGGTCGATCCGTCGTCGCGGGTGCCGGACCTGCCTGTCGCTGTGTTGGCACTCACCTGGGGTGAGTGCCAGGTGCGAGACTATTCCGGCGATTAGCACTCGGTCAAGCGGAGTGCCAATTCCCGGCCGCCGGGCGTTGCGCGGACGCGCGGATCCGGCCACGGAAATCCCGCACGCACGCCGGCTCGGGATCACTACTGTCCCGGACATGACCAGGACAAACTCCGGCGTGCGGTGGATACACGCCATCCCGATCGCGATCGGCCTCGCCGTCGGGATCTTCATGTGGCACGCGGCCGTGCCGCGGCTCATCACGCAGCTGACGGGCGTGGACGGCGCGTTCACCGCGGAGCGGTGCGTGTGGGGGGAGCCCGGCTCCGCGGGGGACCGCACACTGACGTGCGCGGGGTCCTTCACCGCCGCCGACGGATCGTTCACCCTTCCCGGCATCGGGATCTACGGCGACTTCGACGACCGCCCGGCGGCGCCGGTGGCGGCCCGCGTCAGCGGGCCGGGGGCCGACCACGCGGTGCAGATGAGCCTGCTCACCTCCCTGGCGCCGATCGGCCTGGGGCTGACCGCGTTCGCCTTCCCGGCCTGGGCGCTGACCGCGGCCACCCGCGACGCCCTGACCCGCCGCCGCACGGGGCGGCCGACGTAACGGTTCCCCGGCGGGGCTGCGCCGCCCGGCTCCCCGTACCGCCGGAGGGGGACGGAACCTCGGGGAGGACATCAACGTCGTAGATGATATGAAGATAAAGCGCCTCATTGCAGAGCAGATCGGACCCAAGGCTTCCGCAAGCCCCGGCGCGCCGAGCGCCTCGGCCGGTGCGGCCGGCGCTGCGCCGGGGGCGCGTGAGGCGTCACCCCCGCCCTCTTCCCCGCCCTCTTCCCCGCCCTCTTCCCCGCCCTCCCCGCCCTCCCCGTCCACCCCCCAGGACGGCGGCGGCATCCCGTGCGTGGACTGAGGCCCCTGACGACGGCGGGCGCCCGCCGTCGCACCGAGGCGCTGCTCCTCGCCTTCGTCATCGCCATCGCCGTCTTCGGGCACGCCGCCGCGGGCCTCGCCATGAACGGCGTGCTCCCGCCCAACCTCGCCTACTTCACCATCAGCATGACGCTGCTGTCACTGGTGGGGCACCTGGGCGTGCGCCGCTTCGCCGCCTACGCGGACCCGCTGGTCTTCCCGCTGGCCATGCTGCTGACCGGGCTGGGGCTCGTACTGATCCACCGGCTCGACCAGGGCTACATCGAGCGGTGGAACTCGGACGCGAACGCCCCGGGCCAGCTGCTGTGGACGGTGGTCGGCGTCGCCGCCTGCATCGCGGTACTGGCCCTGCTGCGCGACCACCGGCTGCTCCAGCGGTTCATCTACATCACGATGGCGGTCGCGCTGGTGCTGCTGATCGCGCCGGCGTTCTTCGGCGCGGACACGTACGGGGCCAAGCGGTGGATCATCCTCTTCGGGTTCTCGATCCAGCCCGGCGAGTTCGTGAAGATCATGATCGCGATCTTCTTCGCCGGCTACCTGGTCGTCCACCGGGACTCCCTCGCCCTGACGGGCCGGAAGTTCCTCGGCATGCGGCTGCCCCCGATGCGCCAGCTCGGACCCATCATCACGGTGTGGATCCTCTCGATGCTGGTGCTGGTCTTCGAGCGCGACCTGGGCACGTCGCTGATCTTCTTCGGCGTCTTCGTGGTGATGCTGTACGTCGCCACCGAGCGCACCAGCTGGATCGTGTGCGGCGTCCTCATGGCCGCGGCGGGCGCGTTCGTGGTCGGCTCGACGGAACCGCACGTCAAGGCGCGCGTGGCGGCCTGGCTGAACCCGCTCTCCGTCTACTGGGACACCCCTCCCCCGGGCATCACCTCGGACCAGTCGGCGCAGGCGCTGTTCAGCTTCGGGACGGGCGGCATGTCCGGGACCGGCCTCGGGCAGGGACACCCCGAGCTGATCAAGTTCGCCGGGCGCAGCGACTTCATCCTCACGACGGTGGGCGAGGAGCTCGGCCTGGCCGGGGTGATGGCCGTACTGATCCTCTACGCGCTGCTCGTGCAGCGCGGGCTGCGGATGGCGCTCGGCGCCCGCGACCCCTTCGGCAAGCTGCTGGCGGTGGGCCTGGCCTCGGCGCTGGCGCTCCAGGTCTTCGTGGTCGCCGGAGGCGTCACGGGCCTGATCCCCCTGACGGGCAAGGCCCTGCCCTTCCTGGCGAAGGGCGGCTCGTCCCTCCTGGCCAACTGGATCATGATCGCCCTCCTCCTCCGCATCAGCGACAGCGCGGAACGCCAACGCGAGGCGGACACCAGAGGCCCGGCAGAAACGACGATCACGCCGGCGGTACGGGCGTAGGGGGCGGGGCGGGGCCGGGGCCGGGGGCGCGTACGGGGGCGAGGCTGGGGGCGAGGCCGCGTACGGGGGCCACGCTCGGGCGGCGCCTCCACCCCCGGGACCCGGCCCTCCGGGTGCAGCGCGGTCGGGGCGTGGCGGGAGCCGACGGGGTGGTGTGGGGACGGGATCCCCTCGGGCGGCATCAGAGCCGCGTATGGGGGTTTCCCGGCAGTCCCATCGTCTCTCCGTGTCGTGCCGGCCCGTCAAGGGCGCTCCTTCGTCGCGTCGCTTCGCGATGTCGCTGCGCTCCACCCTTGACCGACCGTCCCGCCCCGGAAATCCGAAAGACCGCCGGGAAACCCCCAAAAGGACGGGCCGGGGGGAGTAAACACACAGACGAGGCGGTGCCCTGCCCGGGCGAAGCCCGGAGCGCCCCCAATCGCTACGCGCTCCTGCCGGAAGGCGTCTGCAAGCCTCTTGGGCTGGGAATAGGCCGCCACAGATCGCTACGCGCTTCCCGATCACGCGTCCGCAGACCGTCCGGGGCCGGTCATAGGCCGCAGGGCCGGGTGTACTTCACGTGGACGGCACCCGAGGGCTGACAGGGGGAGGGAAAGCGACGGATGGCGGCTGTAACTAGGCTGACCGCATGACGATTCGCGCTGTGGTTTTCGACGTCGGCGAGTGCCTCGTGGACGAAACCAGGGAATACGGCACATGGGCCGACTGGCTGGGAGTCCCCCGTCATACCTTCGCAGCCATGTTCGGCGCCGTCATCGCGCAAGGACGCGACTACCGCGAAGTGTTCCAGCCCTTCAAGCCCGGCTTCGATCTGACAGTCGAGCGCGAGGCCCGCGCCGCGGCAGGTCAGCCCGAACACTTCGACGAGGGCGATCTCTATCCGGACGTCAGGCCGGCCCTCGCGGCGCTCCGCGAGGCAGGCCTCTGGCTGGGTATCGCGGGTAACCAGACGGTGCGTGCCGGTGGGATCCTCCGCTCGGTGTTCGCCGAGGACGTCGATCTCATCGGGACGTCCGACGACTGGGGCGCCAGCAAGCCGGATCCCGAGTTCTTCATCCGCGTGGCGAAGGTCGTTCCGTTCGCCCCGGAAGAGATCCTCTACGTGGGTGATCGCGTCGACAATGATCTCCGTCCAGGCTCCGCCGCAGGCATGCACACCGCCCTCATCCGCCGTGGCCCGTGGGCAACGATCCAGTGGAACAGCCCTGAGGCGCTGGAACTGCCGACGTTCCGGGTCGAATCGCTCGAAGAACTGCCGACCCGGATCGCACACTTCAATTCGTCAGAGCACTGACCACCGAGCCCCATGCGTAGAGACGGTCGTCGAGTTCGCGGACGCACCGCTCCTGCTGCCAGGGTACGAGCGCGCGCCTGACCTCACGGACGCGTTCCAGTCCGGTCGCGTACCAGTGCACTTCGAGCAGCTCCAGTGCGCGGATCGCGAACTCTGCGGCAGCCTCCGGCTTGCCTGCGGCAGCTTCGACCGCGCCCAGGTCACCGAGGATCACGGTTCGCTGCTTGTCAGAATCGGCAGGCAGCTCTGCCAGGGCATGGAGCAGTGTTTCCCGGGCTTGCGGCAGCCGCCCGGCCTTGAGCTCGGTATTGCCCTTGAACGCGGCCAGTCTCACGGCGGAGAACCAGTCCATCCACTCCGGGCTCGCATGCTCGCCTCCGTCAGCGAGCACGCCCTCGCCGTGGGCGATCAGGTTGAGCGCGGTTCGCGTGTTGCCGCAGCGGGTCTCGGACGAGCCCCACCCCTCGTGGCGTCTGGAGTCTCGACCGCCCAGACAGTCCGAGCATCGGCTTCGCCGCAGTGCACCAGCCCAGCGCCGAACTTCTGGCTCGCGCGCAGGCGGGCTTCGAGCGCTTCACCTCTGCCGGCGAGGTCGAGAGCGATGAGTGAGCCGTACGAATACGTTCCGCATCGGCTCCTGCGCCGCCGTGTCCGCGACATCGCTTCCGGCGTCGAGGGTGAACTGATGGCCGTGATCAACGAGAACGTCTCGGACACTGGAGTCGAACGCTGGGTGGAGCTGGCCTACATCCGTGGTGCGTCCGGGCGGGAGTTCACCACCTCGGCCGCCAACGTTGAGCCCGCACACTGATGGGCATTAACCCCTATCCCCCACTGGCGCCGAGCGCCAGCACCGTGAGGGAGAGTCCCGCGTAGATGACACCGACCAGCACCACTCCTTTGAGACCCGAGGCGAGGTCGATCCCGAACGACGCCCCGGCCGGCACCACCCGCTCGGGACATTCCGGCAGATACCGCACGGGCACGATGTCACCGACGGCATAGGGCACATGAGCCACCATCTCGGTGCGCACCTCTCGTCCCTCCGGCGTCCGAAATCCCAGGATCAGCCGCCGCTGGCTGGTGGTGTAACCGTCCGAGGAGCGGTTGTGCACCACATATGCCTCCAGACAACGGGCCTCCGCCAGGGCCCCCTCCCTCATGGTTCTTCGGTTCACCAGTGCCGCGCGCACCATGGAGACCAGTCCCACAACCCCCACAGCGGCAACCAGCAGCCCGAGCAGCACCGAGCCCGGTCCGTACGTCGCACCCAGAGCAAGCATCCGCATCCCTCACTGAAGTCCCAACCCGCACCTCTGTGCACGGGAACGGCCCCAGTGAAGATGCACCGTCAAGATCAGAGGTTCCACGCCCGTCCATTGGTAGCCGCGCGCGATCCTGCACGGAGCCACAAGGCGCAGCCCAAAAGGCGCGCTACGCGCTCCTCCGAAAACGCGTCCGCCCCCAGTTGGGGCCGATCGGGGCAATCCATCGGCTCAGCCGAACTCAATCCCCGTCAGGGTCACTGTGAGATCCAATCCGCACGCCCAGACAGGGGCAATTGGGGCGAATTGGCCGCTCTTTGAGGCGCCTACCCTCCCAGCCCCGGATCGACTTCGCCTCAGCCGTCATCTGACGGATTTCCCACCCGACACCCCGCAGGCGCCCTCCGCGATGGATGAAGGAAGGTATCTGCGGCTTCTGGCCAGCCCCGGGTGGTCTGCGGGCGCGTGATCGAGAAGCGCGTAGCGATCGATGGCGGCCTATTCCCAGCCCAAGAGGGTGGCAGACGCCGTCGGGCAGGAGCGCGTAGCGAATTTGGGCGCTCTATGACCAGCCCAAGAGGCCCGCAGACGCCGTCCGACAGGAGCGCGTAGCGATTTGGGGCGTACCGGGCTTCGCCCGCGCAGGGCACCGCCCCTTAGGTGTCTTGCTCCCCCCGGCCCGTCCTTTTGGGGGTTTCCCGGCAGTCTTTCGGATTTCCGGGGCGGGACGGTCGGTCAAGGGGGGCCGAAGGCCCTCGCGAAGCGACGCGACGAAGGAGCGCCCTTGACGGACCGGCACGACACGGAGAGACGATGGGACTGACGGAAAACCCCCATACGCGGCTCTGATGCCGCCCGAGCAGCTCCCGCCCCCATACCACCGCCCCGCCGCCCCTACAGGTAGTCCTCCAGGCGGCCGATCTTGTAGCCCTGCTCCTGGATGCGCTGGAGCATGCGGGTCGTCATCTGGACTTCCGTCGCGCCCTTGAGTTCGGACGGGCCGCGGAAGTGGGCCAGGATGATGTCGCCGGGCTGGAGGGCGGAGCCCTGGGCGTACTGGAAGTTGTTGATCTGCATCGACACCTTCCACAGCAGGATGGACGAGACTCCGCACTCCGAGGCGGCCCGGAGGGTGTCGTCGTTGTAGTTGCCGAAGGGTGGGCGGAAGAGCGGCGGGCGCTGGCCGAAGCGCTTCTCCAGTTTGTCCTGCTGGCCGCATATCTCCTTCTTCTGCGCCTCGAAGGAGAGGGTCCTCAGGTTCGGGTGGGTCAGCGTGTGGTTGTTCACCGTGCTCGCCGAGCCGTTGTCGCGGAGCCTCTCGAAGTGCCCGTAATCCGACGAGGCCACGCTGTCCGTCAGGAACATGCTGATCGGCAGCTTGAGGTCGGCCGCCATCTTCAGGAACTCGGGGTCCTTCTCCGCGCCGTCGTCGAAGGTCAGGAAGACTATTTTCTCCCCGGCCGGCACGGGTATTCGGTCTATCACCGGGACCTTGCCCGGGGACGCCTTCGGGATCTGCGGCTTCTGCGTGGGCTTCGGCGCGTACTGGACCGGGGCCGTCAGGCCCCATTTCTTGTACGCCTCGTCCGACGCGCCCCCCTGCGCGGGCGCCGGCGAGGACCCGGGCGCGGCCGATGACCCAGACGCCGACCCAGACGCCGACCCAGGCGGCGATGCGGACGCCGACGGCGTCTGCGACGGCTCGTGCGTCGTCCTGCGGCCCAGTCGTTCGATGGGCTCCACGCTCTCCCCGCACCCCGTCAGGGAGAGCGCGAGCGCGCCGGCCGCCAGCGTTCCGGCTACCAACCGGCGCGCATACCTCACAAGTAGTCCTCCAGGCGGGCCACGGCATACCCCTTGTCCGTGACGGTCTTCATGACATGACGGATCATGTCAGGCATCGTGCCCTTCCAGTCCTCCTTACCCCGGAAGTGCGTGAGGATGATGTCACCGGGGTGCAGGTCGCGGTCCCACTCGCGGTAGTCCATGCGGTTCGTGAACGCCTCCGCGTTCCACAGCGGAACGGCCTTGATGCCGCAGGACTTCGCCGCCTTGAGGGTGTCGTCGTTGTAGTTGCCGTACGGCGGCCGGAAGAGGGTCGGACGCTTGCCGAAGGTCTTCTGGATGGTGTCCTGCTGGCCGCAGATCTCCTCGCGCTGCTGCTCGTAGGACAGCCCGGGCATGTAGCGGTGGTTGAGGGTGTGGTTGTTCAGGGTGACGCCCGCGGCCTGCATCTGCTTGAAGTACGGGTAGTTGTCCTTCACCAGGTAGTCGCTGAGGAAGGCCGTGTACGGGATCTTCAGCTCCTGCATCATCTTCAGGAACTCGGGATCCTTCTCCGAGCCGTCGTCGATGGTCAGGAAGACGACCTTGTCCTCGGTCGGGACGGTGGTGAAGACCGGGGGGAGTTCGTCCTCCTCGTGGTTCCACACCTCGAAGCCGTCGCGCGTCTCGATCGCCGGCTTCTCCTTCGGCGCCGGGGGCGCGGCGAGCGGGACCTTGCGCAGTCCCCACTTCTTCGCCGCGGCGACGCGCGCCTGCTGCAGCGCCTTCGCCTTCTCGGCCGCACTGAGCGCGCCAGGAGCGCCTGCCTCCGCGCCCTTGCCGGCCTTCGTCTTCTCGCCCTTGTCCGGGGCGCCCGACTGCCCCGAGCCGCACGCCGTGCCGAGGGCGGCTACCAGCAGGGCGGCCGCGGCCACCCCGAACCGGCCGCGCGGACCCGCCGCGCGCCGGTGACCCAGTTGCGTCTTATCTTCCCTTTGTCCGACTAGCTGCATAGCAGCGCATCCTGGCACCCGACACGCGGGCTTCCGGGACGACACCGCGCACCGGGGTGCGACGTTCCTCCGGCCGGCCCACACGACCGGCCCGCACACCCCGTCCGCACCCCGTCGCCGACAATGGAGGTGTGACCCCCGAAGACTTCGCCGCCCTCCTCACCCCCGAGGGCAGCGCCCTCCTCGACTCGCTCCGCGACTACGACCCCGCCCAGGAGCTGGCCGTCGCCACCCGGCTGCGCCGCGAGCACCCCGCAGGGCTGGTCTCGGCGGCCCTCGGGCAGGCCCGGCTGCGGCAGCGCGCGGTGGCGAAGTTCGGGGCCGAGGACGCCTTCCGGATGTACTTCACCCCCGGCGGCGGCGAGATGGCCACCCGCGCGTCCGTGGCCTCGTACCGGGCCGAACGGCTCGCGGCCCTCGGCGTACGCAGCGTCGCGGACCTGTGCTGCGGCATCGGCGGCGACGCCCTCGCCCTGGCCCGCCTCGGCATCCGGGTGCTCGCGGTGGACCACGACCCGCTGACGGCGGCCGTCGCGCGCGCCAACGCCGAGGCGCTGGGGCTGGCGGATCTGATCGAGGTCCGGGAGGCCGACGTGACGGAGGTGGACACCTCCGGCCACGATGCGGTCTTCATCGACCCGGCCCGGCGCGGGGGCCGCGGACGGATCTTCGATCCGGAGTCCTACTCACCGCCGCTGTCGTGGGCCGTGGAGAGGGCCCGTGCGGCGCGGTACGCCGCCATCAAGATCGCCCCCGGGATCCCGCACGAGGCGGTCCCGGCGGAGGCCGAGGCCGAGTGGATCTCCGATCAGGGGGACGTCAAGGAGGCCGTGCTCTGGTTCGGCACGGCCCCCGGGACCGTGCGCGCCACCCTGCTCCCCGGGCCGCGCGGGCTGCACACCGCCGATCCGCTGCCCGACCCGGAGGCCGGGCCGGTGGGCCGCTGGCTGTACGAGCCCGACGGCGCCGTGATCCGCGCCCATCTGGTCGCCGATGTCGCCGAGCGGCTGGACGGCCGGCTCATCGATCCGACCATCGCCTACATCACCGCGGACGAGCTGCGGGAGACGCCGTACGCGACGGCGTACGAGATCACCGACGTGCTGCCCTTCGGCCTGAAGAAGCTGAAGGCGCTGCTGCGCGAGCGCGGGGTCGGGATCCTGACCGTGAAGAAGCGCGGCTCGGCCATCGAGCCCGAGGAGCTGCGCAAGAAGGTCAAGCCGCAGGGCCCGAACTCGGCGACCGTGTTCCTGACCCGGGTGGCGGGCTCCCCCTCGATGCTGATCGGTGCCCCGGCCGTGCCGCCTGCCGGGCCGCCCGAGGCGACGCCCGGGCAGTGACGGGCCGCCTGCCGGGCCGCCCGAGGCGACACCCGGGCAGTGACGGGCCCCGCCGGGAGGCCGTCCGCCCGGCTGATCCCCGCCGACGGCGCGCCGCCGGCTACGCCCCGTCCGTCTCCACCGACTCGAACCGCCAGCGGTGCACCGCGCGCGTGATCAGGTCGGCGGCCGGTTCGGGCAGTTCGGGCAGGTCCGCCGCGATGCCCTCGGCCGCCTCCCACCAGGTGATGACGAGTACCCGGTCCTGTGGGGCCCGCAGCACCTCGCGGCGCACCGGTTCCCGGGCCAGGATCTGGGCCCGGGCCCACTCCAGCAGTTCGTTGCCCCGGCCGTCGGCGGCCCGGGCCTCCCACATCAGCGCGACGGTGCTCACGAGTACAGGTTGTCCTTGCTCAGCTCGTGCACGTGGTCGTGGTCGTGCCCGTGACCGTGCTCCTGACCGGCACCGTGCGAGTGACCGTGCTCCTGACCGGCACCGTGCGCGTGGCCGTGGCCCTCACCGTGCTCGTGCGACGTGCCCGGCACGTGCGGGTCCGTGACCGGCAGCGAGGAGTCCGCCGACAGGTCCCAGTCCGAGGCCGGACGGTTCCGCCTGACCATCTCCGCGCCGAGGGCCGCCACCATCGCGCCGTTGTCCGTGCACAGCTTCGGCCGCGGCACGCGCAGGGTGATCCCCGCGGCGTCGCAGCGCTCCTGGGCGAGCGAACGCAGCCGGGAGTTGGCCGCGACACCGCCGCCGATCATGAGGTGGTCGACGCCCTCGTCCTTGCACGCGCGGATCGCCTTGCGCGTCAGCACGTCCACGACGGCCTCCTGGAAGGACGCCGCCACGTCGCGCACCGGCACCTCCTCGCCCGCGTTCCGCTTCGCCTCGATCCAGCGGGCGACGGCCGTCTTCAGCCCGGAGAAGGAGAAGTCGTACGCGGGGTCGCGCGAGCCCGTCAGGCCGCGCGGGAAGTTGATCGCCTTCGGGTCGCCCTCCTTCGCGAGCCGGTCGATGACCGGGCCGCCGGGGAAGCCCAGCTGCAGCACGCGCGCGATCTTGTCGAAGGCCTCGCCCGCGGCGTCGTCGATGGTCGCGCCGAGCGGCCGTACGTCGGAGGTGATGTCGGGGGCCAGCAGCAGCGAGGAGTGGCCGCCGGACACCAGGAGCGCCATGGTCGGCTCGGGTAGCGGCCCGTGCTCCAGCTGGTCCACGCAGATGTGCGAGGCCAGGTGGTTGACGCCGTACAGGGGCTTGCCCAGTGCGTAGGCGTAGGCCTTGGCGGCGGAGGTGCCCACCAGCAGCGCCCCGGCGAGGCCGGGTCCGGCCGTGACGGCGATGCCGTCGAGGTCGCGGGCGCTGACGCCGGCCTCCTTCAGGGCGCGTTCGATGGTGGGGACCATCGCCTCCAGGTGGGCCCGCGAGGCCACCTCGGGCACGACGCCGCCGAAGCGGGCGTGCTCGTCGACGCTCGACGCGATGGCGTCCGCGAGGAGGGTGGTGCCGCGGACGACGCCGACGCCGGTCTCGTCGCAGGACGTCTCGATGCCGAGGACGAGCGGTTCGTCAGCCATTGCTCTCACTGCTCTCAGTTCGTGCTTGTGCGGGGTCGGTCAGGCGCATGACGAGCGCGTCGACGTTGCCCGGCTGGTAGTAGCCGCGCCGGAAGCCGATGGGCTCGAAGCCGAAGCGCTCGTAGAGCTTCTGGGCGCGGGTGTTGTCCACGCGCACCTCCAGCAGCACCTCGGCGCACTCGAACGCGGTGGCGGCGCGCAGCAGGTCGGTCAGGAGCCGGGCGCCGAGCCCGGTCCCCCACTGGTCGCGGGCGGCCGCGATGGTCTGTACGTCGGCCAGGTCACCGGCGGCGGCCAGCCCGGCGTAGCCGACGAGGCGGCCGTCGGCCGTCTCGGCGACGACGTAGCGGCGGGTGGCCTGCGGGCCGCGCGCGTGGGCCAGTTCGGACCAGAACATCCCGGCGGACCAGGCGTCCTCGGGGAAGAGGTCGTGTTCCAGTTCCAGCACGGGTGCGATGTCCCACCAGCGCATCTCGCGCAGAACCGTCTCGGCCGTGGTCACTGCGGGGTGACCACCTTGTAGTTCTTGGGGACCTGCGCGTCGGGGCGGCGCAGGTAGAGGGGGGTCGGCGGGAGGAACTCCGCGCCCGCGGCGAGTCGTTCCGCCGCGAGGGAGGCCAGTGCGGCGGCCGACTGGTGCTCGGGGGCCCGGGCGTCGGGGAACACCTCGGGGTAGAGGAGCGCGCCCTGGCCGACCGCGGGCAGGCCGGCGACCTGTTCGGCGATCTCCGCCGGGCGGTCCACGGCGGGCTCGCCGACGCGGGTGCGCGGGTCCTCGTAGCGGGCCCAGTAGACCTCCTTGCGCCGCGCGTCGGTGGCGACGGTGAAGGGGCCTTCGATCCCGGCGGTGCCCGCGGCGTAGGCGAGGCCGTCGAGCGTGCACAGGCCGTGGACGGGCACGCCCAGCACGGCGGCGAAGGTGGAGGCGGTGACGAGCCCGACGCGCAGTCCGGTGTAGGGGCCGGGGCCGACGCCGACGACGATGCCGGTGACGGCGTCGAGCTTCAGCCCGGCCTCGGCGAGGACGCGGTCCACGGAGGGGATGAGCAGCTCCCCGTGGCGGCGGGCGTCGACCTGGCCGGACTCGGCGAGGACGGCCTCGCCGTCGTGCAGGGCGACGGTGACGGCGGGCGTGGCGGTATCTACAGCGAGCAAGAGCACGCGAACAGCCTACGACTCCGGCGGCCGCACCCCTTGCGCCCGGTCGTGGAGCGGGGCGGCTGCTACCTTTCGACGGAGAGATCACGAGGGATCACGTCAGCGCGGAGAGGTGGAGCAAGGTGGCACGCAGCAGCTCGGGAATCGTGGCCGGGCTCACCGCCGCGGCGATCGCCGCCGTCGGTTTCCTCGGCTACCAGGCATCCGCGACGGCGCCGGCGCATCCCCCGAAGGCGGCCGCGCAGGAGCCGGCTCCGGCGGCGAGCCCGGCGGCCGCGGGCAAGCAGGACCCGGCGAAGCCGGTGCCCGTTCCGGAGGGTTCCGGCACGGGTGTGCGCGTCGTGTACTCGGTGGGCCAGAAGCGGGTGTGGCTGGTGGGGGACGCCGCGCAGCAGCCGCAGCAGCAGCAGCCGAAGTCGTTCCCGGTGGTGCCGAGCACGGTGCACCCGAAGCCGGGCACCTACGTCGTCGGTTCGCGTTCGGGCTCGGTGACGGGCTCGGACGGGGTGCCGATCGAGCACGTGGTCCGGTTCGCCACCCAGGAGGGCGTGGCGGTCGGTTTCAGTGCCCGGGTGGACGGCACGACCCCGGAGCCCGACCCGAACAAGAAGACCGGAGGCATCCGGATGACGCGCGCGGACGGCGATGCGATGTGGGCCTTCGCGACGATCAGTTCCAAGGTCGTCGTCATTCCCTGACGGGACGCCCTTGCTTCACCCGTACGGGCGACCGGCCGAGGCCGGACGTGCGACGGGGGCCTTCAGGCCGCTTCGGATTCCGGAGCGGCCTGTTCGCGTACGGCCCCGTCGGGCTCGCCCTCGCGCGGTGTGCGCTGTTCGCGCGAGGGCGGCGTGGAGACGGCGTTGGCGGCGATGCCGGCGGCCAGCAGTGCGTGCATGGAGACGGCGGACGGGCGGGGGTGGCGCTGTGCTCCTGCTGGTGCCGACATGGCTGCCTCCTGGACCCCGGGACGCCGTACTTAGGCATGCCTAAGAAACTCTCGGTACCATGTCATCACGAGGGCCGCCGCCAACGCAATATCTTGCCGACGAGTTGTCGGCACGTTTACTGCGAGACCGCTCCGGCCAGGGCGTCCAGCCCCGCCCCGGCGTTCCAGCGCGCTCCCACGCCGTGCACCGAGACCTCGCGCACGTCGTCCAGGACCTCCTCGTGGCCGACGGCCCGCGCGATCACCACGTGCAGCCTGTCGTCGGACAGCTCCTCGACCTTGCCGTCGCCCCACTCGACGACGACCACCGACTCGGGCAGCGAGACGTCGAGGTCCAGGTCCTCCATCTCCTCCAGCCCGCCGCCCAGGCGGTACGCGTCCACGTGCACCAGCGCCGGACCGCCGGTCAGGGAGGGGTGCACCCGGGCGATCACGAAGGTCGGGGAGGTCACGGCCCCGCGCACGCCCAGGCCCTCGCCCAGGCCGCGGGTCAGCGTGGTCTTGCCCGCGCCCAGTTCGCCGGTCAGCAGGACGAGGTCGCCGGGGCGGAGCAGGCCGGCGATCCGGCGGCCCAGCTCCTGCATCGCCTGGGGGGAGTCAACGGTGATCCGGGTCTGCGTGCCGTGCCCGGACTCAGCTGCCGGTGCCTGGCTGCGCTGTGCTTCCAGCGGTACTTCTTCCATGCACGCCAACGTTAGTCGCTACCGGGACCGCCACCGCTCCGGTGCGGGCCAGCAGCTCGGTGAGCAGCCGGGTCACGGTCTCGGGGCGCTCCAGCATCATCAGGTGCCCGGTGGACTCCAGGACGGCGAGCTCGGCGGCGGGCAGCAGGTCCTTGATGGCCTCGCTGTGCCCGGGCGGGGTGATCATGTCCTTGTCCCCGGCGACCACGGTGACCGGGATGCCGGCGAACTGCTGGAGCGCGGCGCTCTTGTCGTGGGTCTGGAAGGCCGGGTAGAACTCGGCGACGACGTCGATCGGGGTGGCCTCGATGAGCCGTTCCGCGAAGCGGGCGACGCCCGGGTCCACGTCCCGCGAGCCGAACGAGTACATCTTGATCATGCCGGCGAAGAGGTCCGCGGTGGCCCGGCGGCCCTTCTCGACCAGCTCCACCTGCGATCCGAGCGCCTTCAGCACGCCCGGCAGGATCCTGCGCACGGCGCCCATGCCGACTGCGGGGAGCCCGTACGTCACCTCGGCGAGCCGGCCGCTGGAGGTGCCGACCAGGGCGACGCCGACGACGCGGTCGCGCACGAGGTCGGGGTACTGCTCGGCGAATCCCATGATGGTCATTCCGCCCATCGAGTGACCCACCAGGATCAGCGGGCCTTCGGGCGCGGCCGCGTCGATGACGGCCTTGAGGTCCCGGCCGAGCTGCTCGATGGTCAGCGGTTCGCCGTCCGCCTGGGCCAGGCCGCGCGCGCTGCGGCCGTGGCTGCGCTGGTCCCAGTAGACGGCGCGGACCACCCCGCGCAGGGCCGCCCGCTGGAAGTGCCAGGAGTCCTGGGACAGGCAGTAGCCGTGGCAGAAGACGACGGTGGCCCGGGGTTCGGGCTTGCGAAGCAGCCGGCGCCGCTTGCCGTCCTCGGGGAGTTCGTCGACCTCGTAGTGGAGCTCGGTGGCGTCCTCGGCCCGGCAGGTCCCCTCGGTGCCGCGCAGGGAGCCGTAGTCCCCGGCGGCGTCGAGGGCCAGGCGGGCCTTCCTGCGCATGCCGCGCCCGACGGTGATCCGCTCGACCGCGACACCGGCCGCCGCGCCCGCGGCTATCACGCCGATGGCGGCGCCGGCCCAGCCGGCCCTGCGCCAGTTCTCGCTCACGCCGCCGCCCTCACTCCGCTCAGCCGCCCAGGTACACCCGGGGCACACGTCCACCGATACGGGTGACGATCTCATACGCGATCGTGTGCGCGGCCTGTGCCCAGTCCTCGGCGGAGGGTTCACCGCGCTCCGGGTCCCCGAAGATGACGACCTCGTCGCCGACGCGGGCCGGGTCTCCCTCCAGGTCGACCACGAACTGGTCCATGGCGACGCGTCCGGCGACGTGGCGCACCGTGCCGCCGACGAGCACCGGGCCTGCGCCCGACGCGTGGCGCGGGATGCCGTCGGCGTAGCCGGCCGGGACCAGCGCGAGGGTGGTCTCGCCGCCGGTGACGTAGTGGTGGCCGTAGCTGACGCCGTGTCCGGCGGGGACGGTCTTGACCAGTGCGAGGGACGCCTTGAGGGTCATGGCGGGCCGCAGGCCGAGCTGGGCGGGGGTGCCGAGCTCGGGGGCGGGCGAGACGCCGTAGACGGCGAGGCCGGGGCGCACCAGGTCGAAGTGCGACTCGGGGAGGGTGAGGGTGGCGGGCGAGTTGGCCATGTGCCGGACCTCGGGGTCGATCCCCTCCTTCTCCGCGTGGGCGAGCATCTCCCGGAAGGCGTCGAGCTGGAGCCGGATCGAGGGGTGGCCGGGCTCGTCGGCGCAGGCGAAGTGCGACCAGACGCCGGTGACCTTGACGGTGCCCTCGGCCTGGGCGGCGACGGCCGCGCCGACGAGGGCCTCCCAGTCGGCGGGCTGACAGCCGTTGCGGCCGAGGCCGGTGTCGGCCTTGAGCTGGATACGTGCGGTGCGGCCGGCCGCGCGTGCGGCCTCGCGCACCTCGTCCAGGGCCCACATCCCGCTGACGGAGACGTCCAGGTCGGCCTCGACGGCCTCCCGCCAGGGCCCGCCGGGGGTCCAGAGCCAGCACAGGATGCGGCCTTCGATGCCGGCGGCGCGCAGCGCGAGGGCCTCGTCGGGGGTGGCGGTGCCGAGCCAGGCGGCGCCGGCCTCCCGGGCGGCCCTGGCGCACTCCACTGCCCCGTGCCCGTAGGCGTTCGCCTTGACGACGGCCATCAGCTCGGACCGGGGCGCCCGCTCGCGCAGTGCGCGCACGTTCTCCCGGACGGCGTCAAGATCGATCTCGGCGTACACGCGCGTCGGTGTCTCGTTCATCGCCCACAGTCTCTCAGAACCCCCGCCGGTCCCTGGTGCGGGCGCCCGAAGAGGCGGACCTTTCTCCGTTTCCCCGGGTCCGCACGGACCCGCAGGTCAGGGGTGGGTGGTGTCCCGCCAGGCGGCGGGGAGGGCCTCGGCGACCTGGTGGGCCAGCAGAGGGCCGCCGGTGCGGCGGGCCGCCAGGCCGTGCAGGTACGCGCCCACCGAGCCGGCGTCCGCCCCGGACAGCCCGCCCGCCAGCAGGGACCCGGCCAGCCCGGACAGCACGTCCCCGCTGCCCGCGGTCGCCAGCCACGGCGTGCCCGTCGGGTTCACGCGGACCGCGCGGACGCCGCCCGAGGCGACCAGCGTCGTCGACCCCTTCAGCAGCACCGCGGCCCCGTACCGCTCCGCCAGCCGCCGTACGGCCGCCAGCCGGCCCGCCTCCACCGACTCCCGCGACACCCCGAGCAGCGCCGCCGCCTCGCCCGCGTGCGGGGTCAGCAGGGTGGGGGCGGTGCGTGCGCGCAGCACCGCCGGGTCCAGGCCGCGCAGCCCGTCCGCGTCGACCAGGACCGCCGCGTCGCCCGCCAGGACGTCGGCGACCTCACCGGCACGCCCCTCCCCCAACCCCGGGCCGATCACCCACGCCTGGACCCGGCCGGGCCCGATCAGCGTCTCGGGGTAGCGCGCCAGGACGGAGTCCGCGGCCGGGCCGACGTAGCGGACCGCGCCCGCGCCGCCGCGGAGGGCCCCGGCGACGGCCAGCACGGCCGCTCCCGGGTACTGCGCCGATCCGGCGACGATCCCGACGACGCCGCGCCGGTACTTGTCGCTCGACGCCGTCGGCTCCGGCAGCAGCCCCGCCACGTCCGCGTGCTGGAGGGCCTCCACCTCGGGCTCCGGCAGTTCCAGCCCGATGTCCACGAGGTGCACCGCGCCCGCCCGGGAGGCGCCGGGGTCGATCAGCAGACCCGGTTTGTACGCGCCGAAGGTCACCGTCACGTCGGCGGTGACGGCCGGGCCCGCCACCTCCCCGGTGTCGGCGTCCACACCGCTGGGCAGGTCCACGGCGACCACGGGGACGCCCGGCGGGATCCGCTCCGCGAGCGCGGCGCCCGCGGGCCGCAGCCCGCCCCGCCCGCCGATCCCGAGCAGGCCGTCCACCACCAGGTCCGCCCGCTGGGGTACGGCCTGCGCCACCCGCCCGCCGGCGGCCCGCAGCGCCGCCAGCCCGCCCGCGTGCATCCGTTCGGGGTCCATCGGCACGGCCGTCACCCCCGCCCCGCGGCGGGCCAGCCGCGCGCCGGCGTACAGGGCGTCGCCGCCGTTGTCGCCGGGGCCGACGAGCAGCACGACCCGGGACCCGTAGACCCGGCCGCGCCGCCGTGCGAGCAGGCCGGCGCACACGGCGGCCAGACCGGCCGCTGCCCGCAGCATCAGGGCGCCCTCCGGCAGCCGGGCCATCAGCTCCCGCTCGGCGGCCCGTACGGTCTCCACGCTGTAAGCAGTACGCATGGGTCAACCCTCCGCGATCACCACCGCGGAGGCCACACCGGCGTCGTGGCTCAGCGAGATGTGCCAGGACTTCACGCCCAGTTCCAGCGCCCGTGCCTGCACCGTCCCCGACACGCGCAGCCGCGGCTGCCCGGTGTCCTCCACGTAGACCTCGGCGTCGGTCCACAGCAGACCGGCGGGCGCGCCGAGCGCCTTGGCCAGTGCCTCCTTGGCGGCGAACCGGGCGGCGAGCGAGGCGACACCGCGCCGCTCGCCGCTCGGCAGTGTCAGCTCGGCCTCGACGAACAGCCGTCCGGCGAGGTTCGGCGTGCGCTCCAGCGCCGCGCCGAACCGCTCGATCTCCGCCACATCGATCCCGACGCCGACAATCACAAGGACTTCCCCACTACCCGGCTACTCCACGGTCACGGACTTTGCGAGGTTACGCGGCTGGTCCACCTCGTTGCCGCGGGCCGTGGCCAGCTCGCAGGCGAACACCTGCAACGGCACCGTCGCCACCAGCGGCTGGAGCAGCGTCGGCGTCGCCGGGATGCGGATCAGGTGGTCGGCGTACGGCACGACCGCCTCGTCGCCCTCCTCGGCGATCACGATGGTCCGCGCCCCGCGGGCCCTGATCTCCTGGATGTTCGACACGATCTTGTCGTGGAGCACGGAGCGGCCGCGCGGCGAGGGGACGACCACGACCACCGGCAGGTCCTTCTCGATGAGGGCGATCGGCCCGTGCTTGAGCTCGCCCGCCGCGAAGCCCTCGGCGTGCATGTACGCCAGCTCCTTGAGCTTGAGCGCGCCCTCCAGGGCCACCGGGTAGCCGACGTGCCGGCCGAGGAAGAGCACGGTGTTCTTGTCGGCCAGGGACCGGGCGAGCTCCCGTACCGGCTCCATGGTCTCCAGGACGGTGTCGACGGCGGCGGCGATGTCGGACAGCTCGCGGACCACCGCCTCGATCTCGTCGCCCCACTTGGTGCCGCGGACCTGCCCGAGGTACAGCGCGACGAGGTAGCAGGCCACCAGCTGGGTCAGGAAGGCCTTGGTCGAGGCGACGGCGACCTCGGGGCCGGCGTGCGTGTAGAGCACGGCGTCCGATTCGCGCGGGATCGTCGAGCCGTTCGTGTTGCAGATGGCCAGCACCCTGGCGCCCTGCTCGCGCGCGTGGCGCAGCGCCATCAGGGTGTCCATGGTCTCGCCGGACTGCGAGATCGCGACCACCAACGTCCGCTGGTCCAGGATCGGGTCGCGGTAGCGGAACTCGCTCGCCAGTTCCGTCTCGCAGGGGATGCGGGTCCAGTGTTCGATGGCCAGCTTCGCGATCATGCCGGCGTGGTAGGCCGTACCGCATGCCACGATGACGACCTTGTCGACCTCCCTGAGCACCGAGGCGGGGATGCGCACCTCGTCCAGGGTCAGCGAGCCGCTCGCGTCGATCCTGCCCAGGAGGGTGTCGGCGACGGCCTTCGGCTGCTCGGCGATCTCCTTGAGCATGAAGTAGTCGTATCCCCCCTTCTCGGCCGCGGAGGCGTCCCAGTCCACGTGGTAGGCGCGGACGGAGGCGACCGAACCGTCGAAGTTGGTCACGGTGACGCCTTCGCGGCGGAGTTCGACGACCTGGTCCTGGCCCAGCTCGATCGCGGACCGCGTGTGGGCGATGAAGGCGGCCACGTCCGAGGCGAGGAAGTTCTCCCCTTCGCCGACGCCCACCACCAGGGGGGAGTTGCGGCGCGCGCCGACCACCACGTCCGGTTCGTCGGCGTGCGCGGCGACGAGGGTGAACGCGCCTTCGAGGCGGCGGCACACCTGCCGCATGGCCTCGGCGAGGTCGCCGGTGGCCGAGAACTGCTCGGCCAGCAGGTGTGCGACGACCTCGGTGTCGGTCTCGGACTCCAGGCGGTGTCCCCGCTCGGCGAGTTCGGTCCGGAGCGCGGCGAAGTTCTCGATGATGCCGTTGTGCACGACGGCCACGCGGCCCGCGTTGTCGAGGTGCGGGTGGGCGTTGGTGTCGGTGGGCCCGCCGTGGGTCGCCCACCGGGTGTGCCCGAGTCCCGTGGAACCGGCCGGCAGCGGGTGCGCGACCAGTTCCTTCTCCAGATTGACGAGCTTGCCGGCCTTCTTGGCGGCGGCCAGGCTGCCGTCCGCGAGTACGGCGACCCCTGCCGAGTCGTAGCCGCGGTACTCCAGTCGCTTGAGTCCGGCGATGACCACATCGAGCGCAGACTGCGCTCCCACGTAACCCACAATTCCGCACATAGGGCGCAGCGTACGCCGTAGTCGGCCGTCTGCCCCGTACCTGAACACGCCGAAAACCCCGCCCCGGCGCATCGGCCGGAACGGGGTTGACGGTGCGTCGGACGGTGCCTCAGCCGAGCTTCTTGGCCTGCGCCTCGACGAGGACCTTCGGCTGCTCGGCGGTGCCCGCCAGGCTCAGGGAGGAGAAGGTCGCGACGGTGTTGCCCTTGCGCACGAGGACCAGCTGGGTCGTCAGCTTCTTGCCGTCGGCGTCGAGCTCGACGGTCAGCGGCAGGCTCTCGTCACCACCGGTGACGGCGGCACCGGGCGTGACCTTGGTGATCTTGGTGGTCTCGCCGTCCTGGGTGGCCGCGTAGCCGCCGGCACACTTCGTGCTCGCGGTCTTCACGGCGGCGAACGCCTCCTCGGCGCCCTTCGCCTCGTACGAGGCGAGGGTCACGGTGGTGGCCGTGGAGCCGAGGGCGCCAGCGACCGCCTTCGCCGCTTCCTCCGGCGAGGTGCCGGCGGCGGGCTTCGGGGTCGCGATCGCCTTGGTGCGGGCGGTCCCGGAGGGGGTGCCGGCCGGGACGAAGGCCTGCGCCTGGACCAGCACCTTGCACTCGGGCTTGTCGCTGGTGGCGGTGGCGCCGGCGGCGGCCTCGGCCGGCGTGGACTCCTTGAAGGTGTGGTCCGCGAGGTCGGCCTGGGTCACCAGGAGCTTGGCCAGCTCCGCGTCGGTCTTGCCCTTGGCGGCCGGGGCGGCCGACGTCGCGGCGGCCTCGGACGGCTTGGCGTCGGCCTTGGTGTCGGACTTGTCGGAGCCGCACGCGGTGGCCAGCAGAACCATGGACACCGCGGACGCGGTCATGACAGAACGACGGACGAAAGCGTTACGCACGAGAAGACTCCCCCACAGGCAATGACGACAACGGCACGCAGGAGCGGCGCCCGCGAGGCGGGCGCTGCTCGAAACTGCTGTAGGGGCAATCTACCGAGGCAAACGATCAGCATCTTGCGAATTCGCACAGCCGAACCACATCGTGATCGTCGCGAGACCGTTCCGGCCCCGGCTCTCACAGCCGGGGCCGCCACGGCCGACGGCGTTCTCAGCCGAGCTTCTTGACCTGCGCGTCGATGAACGCCTGCGCCGAGGGGGGCTTGGCGTCGAACCGGATCGTGTGAACGACGACGAGGTTGTTGCCCTTGCGGAAGGCGACCATCTGGCTGTTCAGGGCCTCGCCCTCGTCCTCGGTGGCGATCGTCCACGCGGCGGCCTCGTCGCCGGCGGTCACGGCCGACGGCGTGACCGACTTGACCGTGGTCTTCTCGCCCTTCGCCGTCGTCGTGAATCCGCCGCCGCACGCCTGTCCGGCGGCCTTCAGCGAGGCGAGCGCCTCCTCGGCACCCTTGCCGTCGTAGGAGGCGAGCTGCACGGACGTCGCGGAGACGCTCATCGGATCGGCCGGGTCGGACGGCTTGCCGACGCCGATGCGCTCCGTGGTGGTGACAGCCGCGCCGACCGGGGCCAGGCCGCCCGCCTGGGCGAGCGCCGTGCACTCCGGCTTGTCGGTCGTGACCTCGGCCGCCTTGGCGACGTCGTCCGCACCGGCCTTCGCGATCTTGACGTCGCGGACGTCGCCGTCGGCCAGCGTGAGCTTCTCCAGCTCGGCGGCGGTGAGCGCCTTGGCCTCGGGCGTGGGCGAGGGGGACGGGGCGGCCGCGGAGGGCTTGGCGTCCTGCTCTGCGCCGGCCCCGTCCGAGGGGCCGCAGGCGGTGGCCAGCAGGGCCAGGGACGCGCCGGAAGCGGTCAGGAGGGCACGACGGACGAGGGCGGTACGCACGGAGGACTCCCGGGAGCGAGGTGGCATCAGGGCAGCACGAAAAAGCCCCCGGCCGAGGGGGACGATCAAGTGGAATGCATCGCTCCGCACTCTACGGCCGGCCCAGATGCCCACGACCGGCGTACGGGACTCCCCGCACGGATCGTGACCAGGGCGAAACCGCGATCGTCCCGGATCGAGACCGCGCGACCCCCGAATCGAGACGCTTGCCGCCGCCCGTCCCTTTGGTCACGTGACCGACCCCACCACCCACAACCGCCCCCGAGCCCCGACAATGGCGGTGTGATCACTTCGCCGCCACGAAGCAACACGCCCGGGGGTGCAACGGAGCACACCGGCCGGGAGGGGCAGCCCCCGCGCACCGCGCACCGCCGCGGCCCCGAGGTCTCGCCGTACGTCGACCTCACCCGCGCCGAATGGAGCGCCCTGCGCGAGCGGACGCCGCTGCCGCTGACCGCCGACGAGGTGGAGCGCCTGCGCGGCCTCGGCGACGTCATCGACCTCGACGAGGTCCGCGACGTGTACCTGCCGCTCTCGCGCCTGCTGAACCTCTACGTCGGCGCCACCAGCCAGCTCCGCGGCAGCCTGAACACCTTCCTCGGCGACGCCGGCAACGGCCACGGCGCGCAGTCCGGCACCCCCTTCGTCATAGGGGTCGCCGGATCGGTCGCCGTCGGCAAGTCCACCGTGGCCCGCCTGCTCCAGGCCCTGCTCGCCCGCTGGCCCGAGCACCCGCGCGTGGAGCTGGTGACCACCGACGGCTTCCTGTACCCGATGAAGGAGCTCCAGCGGCGCGGGCTCACCTCCCGCAAGGGCTTCCCCGAGTCCTACGACCGCCGCGCGCTGACCCGCTTCGTCGCCGACATCAAGGCCGGCAAGGACGAGGTGCGGGCCCCGGTCTACTCGCACCTGATCTACGACATCGTGCCGGGCGAGGAGCTCGTCGTCCGCCGCCCGGACATCCTCATCGTCGAGGGCCTCAACGTGCTCCAGCCGGCGCTCCCCGGCACCGACGGCCGCACCCGCGTCGCCCTCGCCGACTACTTCGACTTCAGCGTGTACGTGGACGCGCGCCCGGAGGACATCGAGCGCTGGTACCTCAGCCGCTTCCGGAAGCTGCGCGAGACCGCCTTCCAGAACCCCTTCTCGTACTTCCGCAAGTACACGCAGGTCTCCGAGGAGGAGGCCATGGAGTACGCGCAGACGATGTGGCGGACGATCAACCGGCCCAACCTGCTGGAGAACGTGGCGCCCACCCGGGGCCGGGCCACCCTCGTCGTGCGCAAGGGACCGGACCACAAGGTCCAGAAGCTGAGCCTGCGCAAGCTGTAGTGGTTAGGGTGCGGGGATGCTGCATCTGCGGATGATCACCCCGCACCACCTCACCGAGCGCGTGGTGGAGCTGATCGACCGGACGGTCGGCACCACCCATCTGGTGGTCCTCACCGGCGCCGCGCGTGACCCGGCGGGCGACCTGGTGCTGTGCGACGTCGCCCGCGAGTCGGCCGACGAGCTGCTCCAGGAGATGCGCGGTCTCGGCATCGACCGGACCGGCTCGATCGCGGTGGAGAACATCGACCTGTCGATCTCCCGGCGCGCCGACGAGGCGGAGGAGGAGGCACCGGGCGAGGCCGCCGACGCGGTGCTCTGGGAGCAGCTCGCCGAGTCGACGCACGAGGAGTCCACCCTCACCATCACCTACGCCGCCTTCATGATCCTGGCGACGATGATCGCGGCGTGCGGTGTCGTCCTCGACAACGCCGTGCTGATCGTGGGCGCGATGGCGGTCGGCCCCGAGTTCGGCCCGCTCGCCGGCATCTGCACCGGTCTGGTGCAGCGCAGACCCCGGCTCGCCGGGCGCTCGTTCATCGCGCTGACGGTCGGCTTCACGGCGGCGATCGTGGCCACCACGGTCTTCAGCCTGGCCATGGACGCGCTGGGCCTCTTCCACGCGCACCTGCTGGAGAACGACCGTCCGAACACCAGCTTCATCTGGCAGCCCGACCCGTTCTCGTTCGTCGTGGCGCTGCTGGCCGGGGTCGCCGGCATGCTCTCGCTGACGTCGGCGAAGGCCGGCGCCCTGGTCGGCGTGGCGATCTCCGTCACGACCGTCCCGGCGGCCGCCAACGCCGCCGTGGCCCTCAGCTACGGCGACCTCGCCCAGATGTGGGGCTCCGGCATCCAGCTGGCGCTCAACCTGGGCGGCATCATCCTCTCGGGCACCCTCACCCTCCTGGCCTGGAAACTGCTGTGGCGCACCCAGCAGAACCGGATGATCCGGAAACCGGGTGCGCCACGCAGGCCTGGCGGAGGCGCCCTCTAGGTGTGCTGTCCCGACCGGCCCGCGGCGCCCGGCGCCGCGGGCCTGACCGGCGCTGCTTCGACGCCTAGCCGAGCGCCGACTTCACGGCGTCCGCGAGCCGGCCGGCGACCGCGCGGGCCTGCTCGATGTCGGCGGCCTCGACCATCACCCGTACGAGCGGCTCCGTGCCGGAGGGACGCAGCAGGACCCGGCCGGTGGTGCCCAGCTCGTGCTCGGCGTCGGACACGGCCGCAGCCAGCTCGGCCGAGGTGGCGACCCGGGACTTGTCCACGTCGGGGACGTTGATCAGGACCTGCGGCAGCCGCTGCATGACGCCCGCCAGCTCGGCGAGGGACCTGCCGGTGGCGGCGACGCGGGCCGCGAGCAGCAGGCCGGTCAGGGTGCCGTCGCCGGTCGTCGCGTGGTCGAGGATGATCACGTGGCCGGACTGCTCGCCGCCGAGCGCGTAGCCGTGCTCCTTCATCGACTCCAGCACGTAGCGGTCGCCGACGCCGGTCTGCACGACCTGGATGCCCTCGGTCTCCATGGCCAGCTTGAAGCCCAGGTTCGACATCACGGTGCCGACGACGGTGTTCTCACGCAGCTGGCCGGCCTCGCGCATGGCCAGCGCCAGCACCGCGAGGATCTGGTCGCCGTCGACCTCCGCGCCGCTGCCGTCCACGGCCAGGCAGCGGTCGGCGTCGCCGTCGTGCGCGATGCCGAAGTCGGCGCCGTGCTCGACCACGGCCGCCTTCAGCAGGCCGAGGTGGGTGGAGCCGCAGCCGTCGTTGATGTTCAGGCCGTCCGGCTCGGCGCCGATCGTGACGATCTCCGCGCCGGCCCGGGCGAACGCCTCGGGCGAGACGTAGGCGGCGGCGCCGTGCGCCTCGTCGAGGACGATCTTCAGGCCGTCGAGACGGTTGGGAAGGACACCGATGAGGTGGGAGACGTACTTCTCGAAGCCCTCGGTGTAGTCCGAGACGCGGCCGACGCCGGCCCCGGTGGGCCGGTCCCAGGGGGCACCGGTGCGGTGCTCCTCGTAGACGGACTCGATGCGGTCCTCCAGCTCGTCGGCGAGCTTGTGGCCGCCGCGGGCGAAGAACTTGATGCCGTTGTCGGGCATGGCGTTGTGGCTGGCGGAGAGCATCACGCCGAGGTCGGCACCCAGCGCACCGGTGAGATACGCCACCGCCGGGGTGGGCAGCACACCGACGCGCAGGACGTCCACGCCCGCGCTCGCGAGGCCGGCCACGACCGCGGCCTCGAGGAATTCACCGGAGGCCCGGGGGTCCCGGCCGACCACGGCGGTCGCCCGGTGGCCCTCGAAGGTGCCCGCTTCGGCGAGTACGTGGGCAGCCGCCACGGAGAGGCCGAGCGCGAGCTCCGCCGTCAGATCCGCGTTGGCGACGCCGCGTACACCGTCCGTCCCGAAGAGTCGTCCCACTGTTGTCCTCCCGAGTTTGCGCTTCGCGTATGACCGCTTGTGTCAGGTATTTGCCGCTTGTGGCGGTAAACGAACCGCCCCGACAGCACAGAGAGTGCTGCCGGGGCGGTTTCGTTGCAGAACAGCAGGCGCAGATTAACGCTTGCTGTACTGCGGAGCCTTACGGGCCTTCTTGAGACCGGCCTTCTTGCGCTCGACCGCACGGTCGTCGCGGGAGAGGAAGCCGGCCTTCTTCAGCGCCGGGCGGTTGTTGTCCACGTCCGCCTCGTTCAGCGCACGAGCCACGCCGAGGCGCAGGGCGCCGGCCTGGCCGGAGACGCCGCCACCCGAGATGCGGGCGATGACGTCGTAGCGGCCGTCGAGCTCGAGGAGCTTGAAGGGCTCGTTGACTTCCTGCTGGTGCACCTTGTTGGGGAAGTAGTCCTCAAGGGTGCGACCGTTGATCTTCCACTTGCCGGTGCCCGGAACGATCCGGACGCGGGCGATGGCGTTCTTGCGACGGCCCAGGCCGGCGGCCGGCTGGGGGTCACCGAAGCGACCGGCAAGGGACTCGGAGGTGTAGTCGCCCTCGACGACGACCTCGGACTCGGTGGTGTACTCCTCGACGCCCTCGAACTCGTCGACGGGGGTCTCGGCGGTGGTCTCGGCCACGATGCTCCTCAGAATTCTCTGTGTCTTAGGGGGTGGCCGGAACTACTGCGCGACCTGGGTGATCTCGAACGGCACCGGCTGCTGGGCAGCGTGCGGGTGCTGGTCGCCCGAGTAGACCTTCAGCTTCGAGAGCATCTGACGGCCCAGGGAGTTCTTCGGGAGCATGCCCTTGACGGCCTTCTCGACGGCCTTCTCCGGGTTGTTCGCCAGCAGGTCGTCGTAACGCACGGAGCGCAGACCGCCCGGGAAACCGGAGTGGCGGTAGGCCATCTTCTGGGAGGCCTTGTTGCCGGACAGGTGCACCTTGTCGGCGTTGATGATGACGACGAAGTCACCCATGTCCATGTGGGGGGCGTAGGTCGGCTTGTGCTTGCCCTTCAGGAGGGCAGCGGCCTGGGTCGCCAGACGGCCGAGGACGACGTCCTGGGCGTCGATGACGAGCCACTGGCGCGAGATGTCGCCGGGCTTGGGGCTGAACGTACGCACGCGTATGCCTTCGCTTCTTCAGTGGTGGTATCCCACGGGCGCAAGCCCAGCGGGAAGGTCCTGACAGGGTCACCACGGACGATCACGACAGCCCACGTTCACATCAGGGACGCAACCCGAGTGAACGGCCAACTGCTGGTCATCGGTCCGGTGGACCGGCGTAAGGCCCTTTCACGTGAGAATGAGAAAGCCAATACGCATAACAAACCAGCAGGATACCCAAGCAGACCCGTACGGGTCAAAACGCGGTCCGCGATGCCGATTCTGCTGGCGTCGCGGCGCACTCCGGTTCGGTCCTGGGTGGGGACCCCGCAGTTGTTACGGGCTCCAGAATAACCCGCCCGGAGCGCAGTGCACGACGCGCCAGCAGAAACGCGAGCCCGCACAGGGTGGCGCAGTCCTTGAAGGCGCGCCGTTTGTGGGCCAGCTCCGAGGGCCACGGGACCAGGGCCAGCTGGGGCGTCAACGCCAGCCAGAACCAGGGCGAGCGGGGCATCGAGCCCGGCCGCACCGCCGAGGCCAGCAGCAGCGGAAGCACCACGAGCAGGTAGTGGTCGAAGGACGGCCGCGACACCAGGAATGCGGCGAGCATCACCATGCAGGCCGTCTCCACGAGACGCAGCTCACCGCCGTCGGCGTCCTGCCCGGTACGCCGCCACCTCGCCCAGGCCGCCCACAGCCCGGCCGCGGCCCCCGCGAAGGCCACCAGCACCGCCAGCGCCTGCGGCACCCCCAGCCGCGGCAGCACCGCAATCGGCGAGGCGTCCCAGGGCAGCGCGTACGCGTCCTGCCCCTGGAGCAGGAACGGCAGGGTCTTGGTGAAGAACAGCGTGGGGCTCGGCATCAGCAGCGCCCCCGCCAGCGAGATCGCCAGCGGCACCAGCACCGCCGCGGCCAGCCCCCGCCACCGGCGGGCGAACAGGAAGAGCAGCCCGATCGGCACCAGCATCGGCTTGCAGGCGATGGCCAGCCCGACCACCAGCCCGGCCCTCCCCCACGCGCCCCGGTGCGCGAGCAGCAGCGCCACGGGCAGCGCGGCCGCCGAGACGGCCGTCCAGTTGCCGATCAGCACCAGGTTCACCCACGGCTTGTAGGCGAGGGCGAACACGGTGAGGACGCCGACCGCGAAGCGCGAGCGCAGCGGCACCGAGAACAGCCGCAGCGCGGCCAGCCACCCGATGCCCAGCAGGCCGGACATCCCGACCGGCAGGATCCAGCGCAGCACCCCCCGCGGCACCAGCGCCTCCGGCACCGCCATGAGCACGGCGCTGGGCAGGTACAGGAAGCGCTTGTCCTCGTACGGCGACCCGCCCTCCAGCAGGGTCTGCGCGGCCTTGACGACGAAGGCGTTGTCCGAGCCCCAGTTCGCCCGCAGGCTCGTGGAGACGCAGATCCCGAGGAGCACCGCCAGGGAGACCACCCGCCAGGACCGCGGGGCCGGCCGCAGCAGCCAGCCGACCAGCCGGTCCCCCGGGGCCATGGCCTCCCACCTCATGAGCCAGATGCCAGGCCTCAGGCCCACGACGCCCCTCCCTCACCGCCGAGCCACCGCTCAGCGCTTGCGTTCGACCCTGCGTTCGTCCCAGACGGGCTCCTGAGTCTCCCGCACAACACCGTCCGAACCGAAGACCAGGTAACGGTCAAATGTGCGCGCGAACCAGCGGTCGTGCGTCACGCACAGCACCGTCCCGTCGTAGGACTCCAGGCCGTCCTGGAGGGCCTCGGCGGACTCCAGGTCCAGGTTGTCCGTGGGCTCGTCCAGCAGCAGCGCCGTGGTGCCCGCGAGCTCCAGCAGCAGGATCTGGAAACGCGCCTGCTGGCCGCCCGAGAGCTTCTCGAAGGGCTGCTCGGCCTGACGCTCCAGCTCGTAGCGGCGCAGGGCCCCCATCGCCTGCCCCAGGGGCTTGGCCGCCTCGGTCCACAGGATCTCCACGAGGGTGCGGCCGAACAGCTCCGGGTGGGCGTGGGTCTGCGCGAAATGGCCGGGAACCACCCGTGCGCCCAGCTTCCAGTCACCGGTGTGCCCCACGTCCTCGCCCGCCAGCAGCCGCAGGAAGTGCGACTTGCCGGAGCCGTTCGAGCCGAGCACCGCCACCCGCTCCCCGTAGAAGACCTCCAGGGAGAACGGCTTCATCAGCCCGGTGAGCTCCAGGTTCTCCACGGTCAGCGCGCGCACGCCGGTCCGGCCGCCCTTGAGCCGCATCTTGATGTCCTGCTCGCGCGGCGGCTCCGGCGGCGGGCCGGCCTCCTCGAACTTCTGGAAACGGGTCTGCATCGCCCGGTAGCGCGAGGCCATGTCGGGGCTGCTCGCGGCCTGGTTGCGCAGCCGCAGCACCAGGGCCTTGAGGCGGGCGTGCTCCTCGTCCCAGCGCCGCTTGAGCTCCTCGAAGCGGGCGAAACGCTCCTTGCGGGCCTCGTGGTACGTGCCGAAGCCCGCGCCGTGCACCCACACGTCGGAGCCCGTCGGGCTCGCCTCCAGGCTGATGATCTTCTCGGCGGCCTGGGTCAGCAGCTCCCGGTCGTGGGAGACGAACAGCACCGTCTTGCGGGTCGCCCGCAGCTGCTCCTCCAGCCACCGCTTGCCCGGGACGTCGAGGTAGTTGTCCGGCTCGTCGAGCAGCAGCACCTCGTCCGGCCCGCGCAGCAGCGCCTCCAGCACGAGCCGCTTCTGCTCACCGCCGGAGAGCGTGCGCACCTCGCGGAACTGCGCGGAGTCGTACGGGATGGCCAGCGCGGCCATCGTGCAGACGTCCCACAGGGTCTCCGCCTCGTAGCCCTGCACGTCGGCCCAGTCGCTGAGGGCCTGGGCGTAGGCCATCTGCGCGGCCTCGTCGTCCACCGTCATGATCAGGTGTTCGGCGCGGTCGACGGCCTTCGCGGCCTCGCGGATCCGCGGCTGGGCCACCGAGACCAGCAGGTCCCGTACGGTCGTCTCGTCGCGCACGGAACCGACGAACTGGGACATCACACCGAGGCCCCCGCTGATGGAGACGCCGCCGCCGTGCGGCTGGAGCTCCCCGGAGATCAGCTTCAGCAGGGTGGTCTTGCCCGCGCCGTTCGCCCCGACCAGGGCGGCCACCGCACCCTCCCCCACGCGGAAGGAGACGTCGGGGAGCAGTACCCGCCCGTCGGGAAGGTAGTACTCCAGATGGCTGGCTTCGAGATGTCCCATGCCGGGCATTGTCCCGGTCGGCCCGCGATCCGCCCAAACGATTTGGCGGCGGCTCAGCAGCAGCCGGCGCCCGGCAGGGTCCGCATGTTGCGCGCCTGACTGCTGCGGGCGGCCAGCAGCTCGTCGGCCGGGTAGCCGACCTCCTCCAGGGTCAGCCCGTGGGGCTTGACCACGTGCACCGAGGAGTCCCGTACGCCGGCGGCCAGCACCTTGCCGGGCCAGTCGGTGGGCCGGTGGCCGTCCCCGACGTGGAGCAGGGCTCCCACCAGGGAGCGGACCATGTTGTGGCAGAAGGCGTCGGCGCGGACGGTCGCGGTGATGATGCCGTCCTCGGCGCGCTCCCAGCCGAGCTGCTGGAGGGTACGGATGGTCGTGGCGCCCTCGCGCTTCTTGCAGTACGCGGCGAAGTCGTGCTCGCCCAGCAGCGCGGCGGAGGCCTCGTTCATGGCGTCGACGTCGAGGGGCCACTGGTGCCACAGGACGTGGCCGCGGCGCAGCGGGTCCACCCCGCCCTGGTGGTCGCCCACGCGGTAGGCGTAGCGGCGCCAGACGGCCGAGAAGCGCGCGTTGAAGCCCTCGGGGGCCTCGGCGACCTTCCACACCCGTACGTCGTGCGGCAGCCGGCCGGCGAGGCGCCGCAGCAGCTTGTCGTGGTGCTCGGCCCACACCTCCTCGGCGAGGTCGAACTGCGCGACCTGTCCCCGGGCGTGCACGCCGGCGTCCGTCCGGCCGGCGACCGTCAGCTCGACCGGCTCCCGCAGCCGCATCACGGTCTGCAGGGCGCTCTCCAGCTCGCCCTGGACGGTCCGCAGCGTGCGCTGCTTCGCCCAGCCGGAGAAGTCCTTGCCGTCGTAGCTCAGGTCCAGCCGCACCCGGACGTGCCCGGGCTCCACCTCGTCACTCACGTGACCGATCCTCTCAGAATCACCCATATGCAGAACGGGCCCGCCCCGGGAGGGGCGGGCCCGTTCAGAGCCGATCAAGCAAGCTCGATCCCGTAGCGGGATCAGGCCTCCTTGGTCTCCTCGGCGGGGGTCTCGACAGCCTCCGCCTCCTTGACCGCGCGCTTGGTGGCGGCCTCGGCCTCACCGGTGGCCTGCTGGGCGACCGTGAGGGCCTCGACCAGCTCGATCACGGCCATCGGGGCGTTGTCGCCACGACGGTTGCCGATCTTGGTGATGCGCGTGTAACCACCGGGGCGGTTCTCGTAGCGCGGGGCGATCTCGGTGAACAGCGTGTGCACGATGCTCTTGTCCGTGATCGTCTGCAGCACCAGGCGACGGTTGTGGATGTCGCCCTTCTTGGCCTTGGTGACCAGACGCTCGGCGTAGGGACGCAGGCGGCGGGCCTTGGCCTCGGTGGTGGTGATGCGGCCGTGCTCGAAGAGCGCCTTCGCGAGGTTCGCGAGCAGGTGCTTCTCGTGCGCGGCGGAGCCGCCCAGGCGGGCACCCTTTGCGGGACGCGGCATTGTTACTCCTTCATATCTGCACCGGCCGTGTCAGGTACCGGTGTCAGTTCCCTCAAGCGGTCGCAAGAGGGTGGGTGCGGGGGGCGCGAGCCCCCCGCAAGCTTTCTCAGTACTGCTCGGTCTCGACGAAACCGGCGTCCGCGTCGTCGTCGGCGCCGAAGGCGTCGGCAGCGGCGGTCGGGTCGAATCCGGGCGGGCTGTCCTTGAGGGCCAGGCCCATGCCGGCCAGCTTCGCCTTGACCTCGTCGATCGACTTCGCACCGAAGTTGCGGATGTCGAGCAGGTCGGCCTCGGAGCGGGCGACGAGCTCACCCACGGAGTGGATGCCCTCGCGCTTGAGGCAGTTGTACGACCGAACGGTGAGCTCCAGCTCCTCGATCGGCAGCGCCAGGTCGGCGGCCAGGGCGGCGTCCGTCGGGGACGGGCCCATGTCGATGCCCTCGGCGTCGATGTTGAGCTCGCGGGCCAGACCGAACAACTCGACCAGGGTCTTACCGGCGGACGCCATGGCGTCGCGCGGGCGCATGGCCTGCTTGGTCTCGACGTCGACGATCAGCTTGTCGAAGTCGGTGCGCTGCTCGACTCGGGTCGCCTCGACCTTGTAGGTGACCTTGAGGACCGGGCTGTAGATGGAGTCGACCGGGATGCGGCCGATCTCCTGGCCCAGCTGCTTGTTCTGGACGGCGGAGACGTAGCCGCGACCGCGCTCGACGGTCAGCTCCATCTCCAGCTTGCCCTTGCCGTTGAGCGTGGCGAGGACGAGGTCCGGGTTGTGCACCTCGACACCGGCCGGGGGCGCGATGTCGGCAGCGGTGACCAGGCCGGGGCCCTGCTTGCGCAGGTACATCACGACCGGCTCGTCGTGCTCCGAGGAGACGACCAGCTGCTTGATGTTGAGGATGATGTCCGTGACGTCTTCCTTGACGCCCGGCACGGTGGTGAACTCGTGCAGGACGCCGTCCACGCGGATGCTGGTGACAGCGGCACCCGGGATGGAGGACAGGAGGGTACGGCGCAGGGAGTTGCCGAGGGTGTAGCCGAAGCCCGGCTCCAGCGGCTCGATCACGAACCGCGAGCGGTACTCGTCAACGACCTCTTCGGTCAGCGACGGACGCTGAGCGATAAGCATGTCTGTGTTCCTTCATTCGTGGACGCCCACTATTTGACGCCCGACGGGAGGCCGTACCGGGGGTACGGCTACTGCAAGGGTACGGGCGGTACGTCCCCAGAAGGGGTCGTACCGCCCGGACACTCGAAGACGCAACGGTGCGTCCGCTGCGTCAGACGCGGCGGCGCTTCGGCGGGCGGCAGCCGTTGTGCGGGGTGGGGGTGACGTCCTGGATCGAGCCGACCTCGAGGCCGGTGGCCTGGAGGGAGCGGATCGCGGTCTCACGGCCGGAGCCGGGACCCTTGACGAAGACGTCGACCTTGCGCATGCCGTGCTCCTGCGCGCGGCGGGCGGCCGACTCGGCGGCCATCTGCGCGGCGAAGGGGGTGGACTTGCGCGAGCCCTTGAAGCCGACGTGGCCGGCGGAGGCCCAGGAGATCACGTTGCCGGACGGGTCCGTGATCGAAACGATGGTGTTGTTGAACGTGCTCTTGATGTGGGCGTGCCCGTGAGCGACGTTCTTCTTTTCCTTGCGGCGCACCTTCTTGGCAGCGCCCTGACGACCCTTGGGGGGCATCTAAATCTCCTACGGGAGGTGGTCGGTCCTACAGCGCAAGACCGCTGAACAGGACTACTTCTTGCCCGGCTTCTTCTTACCGGCGATCGCGCGACGCGGGCCCTTGCGGGTACGCGCGTTCGTGCTGGTGCGCTGACCGTGCACCGGGAGGCCGCGACGGTGGCGGATACCCTGGTAGCACTGGATCTCGATCTTGCGGCGGATGTCGCCCTGGATCTCGCGGCGGAGGTCACCCTCGGTACGGAGGTTGGCGTCCACGTACTCGCGGATCTTGACGAGGTCCTCTTCGGCCAGGTCACGAACGCGGGTGTTCGGGTTCACGCCGGTGGAGGCGAGGATCTCCTTGGACCGGGTGCGCCCGATACCGAAGACGTAGGTGAGTGCGATCTCCACACGCTTTTCGCGCGGGATGTCAACACCGGAAACGCGTGCCATTCAATGGCTCCTGTGTGTTCGGGGGTCTTCCACAGAACCGATCCCGACCGCCGACCGCCCGAGTGGGCGATGGTACGTCCGGGTCCCCGGCCCCCGCCGGAGGTGCCGCCGGCCCTTTGCGGGGCTGGGCGGGTTCTGCGTATGTACGTTTTCTTACGTCGCGCGAAGAACTGCGTTAAGGCAGGTCGGTCGGCGTGCGTCAGCCCTGGCGCTGCTTGTGGCGCAGGTTGTCGCAGATGACCATGACCCGGCCGTGACGGCGGATCACCTTGCACTTGTCGCAGATCTTCTTGACGCTCGGCTTGACCTTCATGTTGGTGAGGTTCTCCGGGTCAGTGCCACCACCCGCACCGGGACGGACGCCCAGGCAGGAGTGAGAGCAAGATCTACTTGTATCGGTAGACGATCCGGCCACGCGTCAGGTCGTAGGGAGAGAGCTCCACGACGACCCGGTCATCGGGCAGGATGCGGATGTAGTGCATGCGCATCTTCCCGCTGATGTGCGCGAGGACCTTGTGACCGTTCTGGAGCTCCACCTTGAACATCGCGTTCGGGAGGGACTCGATCACGGTGCCCTCGATTTCGATGGCACCTTGCTTCTTGGCCACGCTTCGCCTTTCGAATCGGCTACCTTGATCGGCCTCGCGCGCCATGCGGACATGGGAGTGCACGAGAGCCGACGAGTCAGTCTACGTCAGGGCACCCAGAAAGACGAATCCGGAAAGTTTGCCCCAGAGTCTAGATCATTAACCGAGCGGGTCCGGGGCCGTCGTGACCCCGTACTCCGCCAGCTTCGCCCTGCCGCAGTCCGGGCTGGTCAGGACGATCGGACCGGCCTCCGTCAGCGCGATGGAGTGCTCCCAGTGCGAGGACCAGGTGCCGTCCGTGGTGATGACCGTCCAGTCGTCCGAAAGGACCTCCGTCTGGGCGGTGCCCAGGGAGACCATCGGCTCGATCGCCAGGCAGACGCCCGGGACCAGCTTGATCCCCTTGCCCCGCTTGCGCGAGACGTAGTTCAGCAGGTGGGGGTCCATGTGCATCTCGGACCCGATGCCGTGGCCGCCGTAGTCCTCGATGATGCCGAACTTGCCGCGGCTGTGCTCACCGGTGGCGGGGCGGGGCTGGCGCTTGATGTACGTCTCGATCGCCTTGGAGATGTCCACGAGGCGGTTGCCCAGCTTCATGGCGGCGATACCGGCCCACATCGACTCCTCCGTCACCCGGGAGAGCTCCACGAGCTCGGGCGCGTGGTTGGTGCCGACGAAGGCGGTGTACGCCGCGTCGCCGTGCCAGCCGTCGACGATCGCGCCGGCGTCGATCGAGATGATGTCGCCGTCCTTGAGGACGGTCTTGTCGTCCGGGATGCCGTGGACGACGACCTCGTTCACCGAGGTGCAGATCGTCGCGGGGAAGCCGCCGTAGCCGAGAAAGTTCGACTTGGCCCCGGCGTCCGCGATGACCTTGCGGGCCACCATGTCCAGATCCCGCGTCGTGGCGCCCGGCACGGCCGCCTCACGGGTCGCCGCATGGATCGCGGCGACGACCAGCCCCGCCTCGCGCATCTTCGCGATCTGCTCGGGGGTCTTGATCTGGACCATAGGGGCGTGCCTTCCGTTCTTGCGGCTGAACCGCCGCCGCTCTCGCGGACGTGGTCGCTGTCCGCCGTGGTTGCTCAATTATCGGCTGATGTCGTGCCGCAGCGCGTCATGCAGACGGCCGCGGTGCCCCGAGGGGACACCGCGGCCGTACCTGTACTGCTCGGGGACTACTTCTTCAGAGCGTCCATGGCGCGCTGGGTGATCTCGTGCACCTCGCCGAGGGCGGAGATGGTGACCAGCAGGCCCTGCTCCTTGTAGTAGTCGATGATCGGCTCGGTCTGCGTGTGGTAGACCTCCAGCCGGTTGCGCACCGTGGCCTCGGAGTCGTCACCGCGCTGGTAGAGCTCGCCACCGCAGTGGTCGCAGACACCCTCGGTCTTCGGGGCGGCGTACTCGACGTGGAAGACGTGCGCGGACTCGTTGCGGCAGACGCGGCGGCCGGCGATGCGCTTGACGACCTCGTCCTCCTCGACCTCCAGGTCGAGGACGGCGTCGAGCTTCATGCCCGACTCCTCGAGCATGACGTCGAGGGCCTCGGCCTGGGAGACGTTGCGCGGGAAGCCGTCGAGCAGGAAGCCGCCCGCGGCGTCGGGCTGCTCCATCCGGTCCTTGGCCATACCGATGGTGATCTCGTCCGGGACGAGGTCGCCGGCGTCCATGAACGCCTTGGCGCGCCGGCCCAGCTCGGTGCCCTGACTGATGTTGGCCCGGAACAGGTCGCCCGTGGAGATGTGCGGGATCGACAGGTTCTTGGCAAGGAACGCGGCCTGCGTTCCCTTGCCCGCACCGGGCGGTCCGACGAGGACGATTCGCATCAGCGGAGGAACCCTTCGTAGTTACGCTGCTGGAGCTGGCTCTCGATCTGCTTCACGGTTTCCAGACCCACACCCACGATGATCAGGATGCTCGTCCCGCCGAACGGGAAGTTCTGGTTCGCTCCGAAGCCGGCCAACGCCATCGTCGGCACAAGAGCGATGAGACCCAGGTACAGCGACCCCGGCCAGGTGATCCGGTTGAGCACATAGCTCAGGTACTCGGCGGTGGGTCGACCGGCGCGGATACCCGGGATGAACCCACCATACTTCTTCATGTTGTCTGCAACTTCCTCGGGGTTGAACGAGATCGCCACGTAGAAGAACGCGAAGAAGACGATCAGGAGGAAGTAGACCGCGATGTAGTACGGGTGGTCGCCCTTGACGAAGTGCTTCTGGATCCAGGTGGCCCAGCCCGCGGTGGACCCGCTGAACTGCACGACCAGCGCCGGGATGTAGAGCAGCGACGAGGCGAAGATGACGGGGATGATGCCCGCCTGGTTCACCTTGAGCGGGATGTAGGTGGAGGTCCCGCCGTAGGCACGGCGGCCGATCATGCGCTTCGCGTACTGGACCGGGATCCGGCGCTGCGCCTGCTCGACGAAGACCACCAGGCCGACCATCGCGAGGCCGACCAGCATGACGACGCCGAACTCGACCCAGCCGTCGGCGATCTTGCCCTGGAGCTTGATCTGCCACAGGGCGCCGATGAAGCCGGCGGCGATCGAGATGAACATGAGGATCGACATGCCGTTGCCGATGCCGCGGTCGGTGATGAGCTCACCGAGCCACATGACGACGCAGGTACCGGCGGTCATGGTGATCACCATCACGACCGTGGTGAAGATCGACCGGTCGGGAACGATCTGGCTGGCGACCTGGCAGCCCTGGAAGAGGGCGCCGGTACGGGCGGTGGCGACGAGGCCGGTGCCCTGGAGGATCGCGAGCGCGACCGTCAGATAGCGCGTGTACTGAGTGATCTTCGCCGTGCCGGACTGGCCCTCTTTCTTGAGGGTCTCCAGCTTCGGGATGACCACGGTCAGCAGCTGCAGAATGATGCTCGCCGTGATGTACGGCATGATGCCGAGCGCAAAGATCGTGATCTGCAGCAGGGCGCCGCCGCTGAACATGTTGACGAGGCCGAACAGACCATTGCTGCTTCCGGCCTGTTCGACGCAGATCTGTACGTTCTTGTAGCTCACGCCGGGAACGGGGACATGCGACCCGAGCCGGAACAGCACGATGATGCCGAGCGTGAAGAGCAGCTTCTTGCGCAGGTCGGGCGTCTTGAACGCCCGGGCGAACGCGGTGAGCACGGTGCCTCCTGCGACCCCCGCGCTACTGCGTCAGAGGTGACGGTCTGAGAGGGATCGACGTATACGACTAAGCAATGGTGCACGCCACCTTACCGGCGAGTGTGCCCCCCGTGGAACGACCAACCGGGGATGCCCCATATGTGAGGCATCCCCGGTCGGGTTTTGAGCTATTCAGCCACTGAAATCGTCTTAGACGAGCTCGGTGACGGTGCCGCCGGCAGCGGCAATCTTCTCCTTGGCGGAGGCGGAAACGGCGTCAACCGAAACCTGCAGCGCCACGGAGAGCTCGCCCTGGCCCAGGACCTTGACGAGGCTGTTCTTGCGAACCGCGCCCTTGGCGACCAGGTCGGCCACCGTGACTTCTCCACCCTCGGGGTAGAGAGCACCGAGCTTGTCCAGGTTGACAACCTGGAACTCGGTACGGAACGGGTTCTTGAAGCCCTTGAGCTTCGGCAGGCGCATGTGGAGGGGCATCTGCCCACCCTCGAAGCGCTGCGGGATCTGGTAACGGGCCTTCTGGCCCTTCGTACCACGACCGGCCGTCTTACCCTTCGACGCCTCACCACGACCGACACGGGTCTTCGCGGTCTTGGCACCGGGGGCGGGACGGAGGTTGTGGGCCTTCAGCGGGCTGTTCTCAGCCATGATTAGTCAACCTCCTCAACCGTCACGAGGTGGCGGACGGTGTGCACCATTCCGCGGAACTCGGGGCGGTCCTCCTTGACGACGACGTCGTTCAGGCGCTTGAGCCCGAGCGAACGCAGCGTGTCGCGGTGGTTCTGCTTGCTGCCGATGTACGACTTCGTCTGCGTGATCTTGAGGCGGGCCATCAGACACCCGCCCCGGCACGTGCACGAAGGAGAGCCGCGGGGGCGACGTCCTCGAGCGGCAGACCACGGCGAGCCGCGATCTCCTCGGGACGCTGCAGACCCTTGAGGGCCTCCACGGTCGCGTGCACGATGTTGATCGCGTTGTCGGAGCCGAGCGACTTCGACAGGATGTCGTGAACGCCGGCGCACTCCAGAACGGCGCGCACCGGGCCACCGGCGATAACACCGGTACCGGGGGAAGCAGGCTTCAGCAGGACAACGCCGGCCGCCTTCTCGCCCTGGATCGGGTGCGGGATGGTGCCCTGGATGCGGGGAACCTTGAAGAAGTTCTTCTTGGCTTCCTCGACGCCCTTGGCGATGGCCGCGGGAACTTCCTTGGCCTTGCCGTAACCGACACCTACGGTGCCGTCACCGTCACCCACCACGACGAGCGCGGTGAAGCTGAAGCGACGACCACCCTTGACAACCTTGGCGACACGGTTGATCGCGACAACGCGCTCAACGTAAGCGGTCTTCTCGGCGGCAGCGCCACCGTCGCGACCCTTCCGGTCCCGCCGCTCGCCGCCACCGGCACCGCTTCCGCGGCGCTGGGGTCCAGCCATTGGATTACCTCTCTCTGTTACGTCCGTGAGTCCCGGAACCGGGGCTTAGAACTTCAGCCCGGCTTCGCGGGCGGCGTCAGCCAGAGCGGCAATGCGCCCGGCGTATCGGTTGCCACCGCGGTCAAAGACGACGGTCTCGACACCCGCGGCCTTGGCACGCTCGGCGACGAGCGCGCCGACGGCCTGGGCCTGGGCGCTCTTGTCGCCTTCGCCACCGCGGATCGAAGCGTCCAGGGTCGACGCCGACGCCAGGGTGTGGCCCTGGAGGTCGTCGATGACCTGAGCAACGATGTTGCGGTTGGAACGCGTCACGACGAGGCGCGGACGCTCCGCCGTACCCGAGACGTTCTTGCGGATGCGGATGTGGCGGCGAGCCTTGGCAGCGCGCTTGTACGCGTCGCCCTTGGCGATCTTCACACCGTATGCCATGGCTACTTACCAGCCTTTCCGACCTTGCGGCGGATGACCTCGCCGGCGTACTTGACACCCTTGGCCTTGTACGGGTCGGGCTTCCGCAGCTTGCGGATGTTGGCGGCGACCTCGCCGACCTTCTGCTTGTCGATGCCCTCGACCGAGAACTTGGTCGGCGACTCGACCTTGAAGGAGATGCCCTCGGGCGCCTCCACCAGGATCGGGTGGCTGTAGCCGAGCTGGAACTCCAGGTCGGAGCCCTTCGCGGCCACGCGGTAACCGACACCGCTGATCTCGAGAGCCTTGACGTATCCCGTGGTCACACCGGTGATCATGTTCGCCACCAGCGTGCGGGACAGGCCGTGCAGGGCCTTGTTCTGACGCTCGTCGTTCGGACGGGTGACGTTCAGAACGCCGTCCTCGTCCTTGACAACTGCGATGGGCGCCTTAACGGTGTGCGCGAGGGAACCCTTGGGGCCCTTCACGTTGACCGTCTGGCCATCGATGGTGACGTCCACACCGGCGGGAACCTGGATGGGGAGCTTGCCGATTCGCGACATTGCTTTTCCTCCGTTCCCGACTACCAGACGTAGGCGAGGACTTCCCCACCTACGCCCTTCTTGCCTGCCTGCTGGCCGGTCAGGAGACCGTGGGACGTGGAGATGATCGCCACGCCCAGGCCGCCGAGGACCTTCGGCAGGTTGGTGGACTTCGCGTACACGCGCAGACCGGGCTTCGAGATCCGCTTGATGCCCGCGATGGAGCGCTCACGGTTCGGCCCGAACTTCAGCTCGAGGACGAGGTTCTTGCCGACCTCGGCGTCCTCGACCTTCCAGCCGGTGATGAAACCCTCCTGCTTGAGGATCTCCGCGATGTGCGACTTGATCTTGCTGTGCGGCATCACGACGGTGTCGTGGTACGCCGAGTTAGCGTTACGCAGACGCGTGAGCATGTCTGCGATGGGGTCAGTCATGGTCATGAAGTGGCCTTCGGCCTCTCTCGCCGGGGTTTCCTGTATGCGCCATCCCTCTCCCCGCTCAGTGGCGGGACGGGTGCGGCACGGGGACCTACGGCGTAGTAAGTCGATAGGGCGGCGGACGCCCAACCACACAAGCCTAAGGCATGCGCGGCCGGGCACCCACCGTCCAGATGCTTACCGAGAGTGCCTGGAAACGCCCAAGTCCTTGCGGACGAGGGTGATTACCAGGAGCTCTTGGTCACGCCCGGCAGCTCGCCACGGTGAGCCATCTCACGGAGGCACACGCGGCACAGGCCGAACTTGCGGTACACGGAGTGGGGGCGACCGCAGCGCTGGCAGCGGGTGTACGCACGCACACCGAACTTGGGCTTACGGGCAGCCTTCGCGATGAGAGCCTTCTTCGCCATCTCGCTTACGCCTCCTTGAAGGGGAAGCCGAGGTGACGAAGGAGCGCGCGGCCCTCAGCGTCGTTGGTCGCCGTGGTGACCACGGTGATGTCCATACCCCGGGTACGGTCGATCTTGTCCTGGTCGATCTCGTGGAACATGACCTGCTCCGTGAGACCGAAGGTGTAGTTGCCACGGCCGTCGAACTGCTTCGGCGACAGACCACGGAAGTCACGGATACGCGGCAGCGCGAGCGACAGCGTACGGTCCAGGAACTCCCACATACGGTCACCACGGAGGGTGACGTGGCAGCCGATCGGCTGACCCTCGCGCAGCTTGAACTGCGCGATGGACTTGCGGGCCTTCGTGACGGCCGGCTTCTGACCGGTGATCGTCGTCAGGTCGCGGATGGCACCGTCGATCAGCTTCGAGTCACGGGCGGCGTCGCCGACACCCATGTTCACGACGATCTTGACGAGGCCGGGGATCTGCATGACGTTCTCGTAGGAGAACTCCTCACGCAGCTTGCCCGCGATCTCCTCGCGGTACTTCGTCTTCAGACGCGGAGTGGTAGCCATCAGATGTCCTCACCCGTGCGCTTGGCAACGCGGATCTTGTTGCCCTCGTCGTCGAAGCGGTAACCGACGCGGGTGACGACCTTCTTGCCGTCCTTCTCCACGACCAGCTGGACGTTGGACACGTGGACCGGAGCCTCGGTGATCACGATGCCACCGGCCTGGTTCTGGCCAGCCTTGGTGTGCTTCTTGACCCGGTTGACACCCTCGACCAGGACGCGGTTCTCGGCGGGGAAGGCGACGATGACCTTGCCCTGCTTGCCCTTGTCCTTACCGGTGATGACCTGTACCAGGTCGCCCTTCTTGATCTTCATGCTTACAGCACCTCCGGCGCGAGCGAGATGATCTTCATGAACTTCTTCTCGCGCAGCTCACGGCCGACGGGGCCGAAGATACGGGTGCCGCGAGGGTCGCCGTCGTTCTTCAGAATGACGGCGGCGTTCTCGTCGAAGCGGATGTACGAGCCGTCCTGGCGGCGGCGCTCCTTGACGGTGCGAACGATGACCGCCTTGACGACGTCACCCTTCTTCACGTTGCCACCGGGGATCGCGTCCTTGACGGTGGCGACGATGACGTCACCGATGCCCGCGTAGCGGCGACCGGAGCCACCGAGAACACGGATGCAAAGGATCTCCTTGGCACCAGTGTTGTCGGCGACACGCAGTCGCGACTCCTGCTGGATCACGTCTATCTCCTGTTTGTCTGCCGGTTCCCGGCCGGGGCTTCACTGCTGTGAGCGGAGCCCCGACCGAGCCTGGCGGAACGAACCCGAGGGAAACCCCTCAGGCCTTGACTATTGGAATTCGCTTGCGCGAATTTCCTTACTTGGCCTTCTCGAGGATCTCGACGATGCGCCAGCGCTTGCTCGCCGACAGCGGACGCGTCTCCATGATGAGGACGCGGTCGCCGACGCCGGCAGCGTTCTGCTCGTCGTGAGCCTTGAGCTTGTTCGTACGGCGGATGACCTTGCCGTACAGCGCGTGCTTGACGCGGTCCTCGACGGCGACGACGACGGTCTTGTCCATCTTGTCGCTGACGACCAGACCCTCACGGGTCTTACGGAAGCCGCGCTCGGTCTTCTCAGTCACGTTGTTCTCGCTCATCAGGCGTTCTCCACCGTCTCGATACCGAGCTCACGCTCGTGCATCAGGGTGTAGATGCGAGCGATGTCCTTACGGACGGACTTGAGCCGGCCGTTGTTCTCCAGCTGGCCGGTGGCCGCCTGGAAACGGAGCTTGAACAGCTCCTCCTTGGCCTCGCGCAGCTTGGCAACGAGCTCCTCGTTGCCGAGCTCGCGGAGCTCGGACGCCTTGGTTCCCGTCGCCATCACGACTCACCTGCCTCGCGCTTGACGATCCGGCACTTCATCGGCAGCTTGTGGGCCGCACGAGTGAGGGCCTCACGCGCAATCTTTTCGTTCGGGTAGGACAGCTCGAACATGACCCGGCCCGGGTGCACGTTCGCGATCCACCACTCCGGGGAACCCTTACCGGAACCCATGCGGGTCTCGGCAGGCTTCTTCGTCAGCGGACGGTCCGGGTAGATGTTGATCCAGACCTTGCCGCCACGCTTGATGTGGCGGGTCATCGCGATACGAGCCGCCTCGATCTGGCGGTTCGTCACGTAGGCGGGGGTGAGCGCCTGGATGCCGTACTCGCCGAACGAGACCTCAGTACCGCCCTTGGCCATACCGCGGCGCTTCGGGTGGTGCTGCTTGCGGTGCTTGACCCTACGAGGGATCAGCATGTCGGTCAGGCCTCCGTTCCGGTGCTCTCGGCCGGAGCGGCGGCGGGAGCGTCGGCCTTGGGGGCCTCGGCACCAGCAGCCTGCTGCGGCTTGCGGCCACCACGGCCGCCGCGCTCGCCACCACGGCCACCACGGCCGGCGGGACGGTCGCCAGCGCCGGCACCACGGGCCGGGCGGTTACCCGCACGGGCCGCAGCGTTCTCGGCGCGAACCTCGGCGATGTTCTTGACGTCGCCCTTGTAGATCCAGACCTTCACGCCGATCCGGCCGAAGGTGGTCTTGGCCTCGAAGAAGCCGTAGTCCACGTTCGCGCGCAGCGTGTGCAGCGGCACACGACCCTCGCGGTAGAACTCGGAGCGGGACATCTCGGCGCCGCCGAGACGGCCGCCGCACTGGATCTTGATGCCCTTGGCGCCGGCCTTCATCGTGCCCTGCATGCTCTTGCGCATGGCACGACGGAAGGAGACGCGGGAGGAGAGCTGCTCGGCAACGGCCTGGGCAACCAGCTGAGCGTCGAGCTCGGGGTTCTTGACCTCGAGGATGTTCAGCTGGACCTGCTTGCCCGTGAGCTTCTCGAGGTCACCGCGGATGCGGTCGGCCTCGGCGCCACGGCGGCCGATGACGATGCCCGGACGAGCGGTGTGGATGTCCACACGCACGCGGTCACGGGTGCGCTCGATCTCAACCTTCGAGATGCCGGCGCGCTCCATGCCGGACGTCATCATCCGACGGATGGCGACGTCTTCCTTGACGTAGTCCTTGTACAGCTTGTCGGCGTACCAACGGGACTTGAAGTCCGTGGTGATGCCGAGTCGGAACCCGTGCGGGTTTACCTTCTGGCCCATTACCGGGAACCTTCCTTGCTGCTGACGACCACGGTGATGTGGCTGGTCCGCTTGCGGATCCGGTAGGCACGGCCCTGGGCACGCGGACGGAACCGCTTCAGGGTCGGGCCCTCGTCCACGTACGCCTCGCTGATGACCAGCGTGGAGGCGTCCGGGTGGTTGTAGTTGTGCGCGGCGTTGGCGATGGCGCTGTCCAGCACCTTGCCGACCGGCACGCTCGCGGCCTGCGGGGCGAAACGCAGGACCGCCTGAGCCTCCGTGGCATCCATGCCACGGATAAGGTCCACCACGCGGCGGGCCTTCATGGGCGTGACGCGGATGTACCGCGCCTGGGCCCTGGCTTCCATGGTTGTCCCTTCGGTGTAAGTCATAGTCGTAACCACCCCGCCTTTAGCGGCGCTTCGACTTCCGGTCGTCCTTGACGTGGCCGCGGAAGGTGCGAGTCGGCGAGAACTCGCCGAGCTTGTGGCCGACCATCGACTCGGTGACGAACACCGGGACGTGGGTCTTGCCGTTGTGCACCGCGATGGTGTGACCCAGCATGCTGGGGATGATCATCGAGCGACGGGACCAGGTCTTGATGACGTTCTTGGTGCCGGCTTCGTTCTGGGCGTCCACCTTCTTTACGAGGTGGTCGTCGACGAAGGGCCCCTTCTTGAGACTGCGCGGCATCTAAACCCGCTCCTAGCGCTTCTTGTTCGTCTTGCGGCGGCGGACGATGTACTTGTTCGAAGCCTTCTTCGGCGAACGAGTACGACCCTCCTTCTGACCCCACGGGGAGACCGGGTGGCGACCACCACTGGTCTTGCCCTCACCACCACCGTGCGGGTGGTCAACCGGGTTCATCGCGACACCGCGGACGGACGGGCGAACGCCCTTCCAGCGCATACGGCCGGCCTTGCCCCAGTTGATGTTCGACTGCTCGGCGTTGCCGACCTCGCCGACCGTGGCGCGGCAGCGCGCGTCGACGAGACGGATCTCACCGGACGGCATACGAAGGTGGGCCATCACGCCCTCCTTCGCCAGCAGCTGCACGGAGGCACCAGCGGAACGCGCGAACTTGGCGCCGCCACCGGGGCGGAGCTCGATCGCGTGGATCGTGGTACCGACCGGGATGTTGCGGAGCGCGAGGTTGTTGCCCGGCTTGATGTCGGCCGTGGGGCCGTTCTCGATCCGGTCACCCTGCTGCAGACCGCGCGGCGCGATGATGTAGCGCTTCTCGCCGTCGGCGTAGTGCAGCAGCGCGATGCGCGCGGTGCGGTTGGGGTCGTACTCGATGTGCGCGACCTTGGCCGGCACGCCGTCCTTGTCGTGACGACGGAAGTCGATCACGCGGTAGGCGCGCTTGTGGCCACCACCCTGGTGGCGAACGGTCACACGACCGGTGTTGTTACGGCCGCCCTTGCTGTGCAGGGGGCGGACCAGCGACTTCTCCGGCGTGGACCGCGTGATCTCGACAAAGTCGGCGACGCTGGAGCCACGACGGCCCGGGGTCGTCGGCTTGTACTTGCGGATACCCATTTCTCAGTCCTCGTCCGATTCCGGACGACTAGACCTCCGTTAGGAGGCCTGGCCGCCGAAGATGTCGATACGGTTGCCCTCGGCAAGGGTCACGATGGCGCGCTTGGTGTTGGCGCGCTTGCCGAAACCGGTCTTGGTGCGCTTGCGCTTACCCTGACGGTTGATCGTGTTGACCCCGGTGACCTTGACCGAGAAGACCGCCTCGACGGCCTGCTTGATCTGGGTCTTGTTGGCGCCGGGCGCGACGATGAACGTGTACTTGTTCTCGTCCAGCAGCGCGTAGCTCTTCTCCGAGACGACCGGCTTGATCAGCAGGTCGCGCGGGTCGGTGAAGGTCTTGCTGGTAACGGTCGCCTCAGACATCAGGCGTCGCTCCCTTCGGTCTCATCGGCCTTGGGGCCAGACACGAAGGACTCGAGCGCGGCCTGGGTGAAGACCACGTCGTCAGAGACGATCACGTCGTACGTGTTCAGCTGGCCCGGCTCCAGGATGTGAACCTGGGGCAGGTTGCGGGCGGACAGCCACGCCAGCTCGTCAGAGCGCTCGGCGACCAGGAGCAGGTTCTTGCGCTCCGAGATCTTGCCGAACAGCGTCTTGGCGGCCTTGGTGGAGGCGGCACCCTCGACCACGCCGGTGACGACGTGGATGCGGGAGTGACGCGCGCGGTCCGAGAGGGCACCGCGGAGGGCGGCGGCCTTCATCTTCTTCGGGGTCCGCTGCGAGTAGTCACGCGGCTGCGGGCCGTGGACGACGCCACCGCCGGCGAACTGCGGAGCGCGGGTCGAACCCTGACGGGCGCGGCCGGTGCCCTTCTGGCGGTAAGGCTTCTTGCCACCACCACGGACTTCGCCGCGGGTCTTGGTCTTGTGCGTGCCCTGACGGGCAGCGGCCAGCTGCGCGACGACGACCTGGTGGATCAGCGGAACGCTGGTCTTCGCGTCGAAGATCTCCGCGGGGAGCTCGACGGTACCGGCCTTGTCGCCTGCCGGCGAAAGGATGTCAATGGTGCTCATTAACCTCAAGCCCCCTTGGCCGCGGTACGGACCAGGACGAGGCCGCCGTTCGGACCGGGGACTGCGCCCTTGATGAGGAGCAGACCCTTCTCCGCGTCTACCGCGTGGATGGTCAGGTTCTGGGTGGTGACGCGCTCGTTACCCATGCGACCGGCCATGCGCATGCCCTTGAAGACACGCCCAGGGGTGGCGCAGCCACCGATCGAACCGGGGGAGCGGTGCTTGCGCTGCACACCGTGACCGGCGCCGAGGCCCCGGAAGTTGTGCCGCTTCATGACACCGGCGAAGCCCTTGCCCTTGCTGTTGCCCGTGACGTCAACCTTGACGCCGGACTCGAACACCTCAGCAGTGATCTCCTGGCCGAGCGTGTACTCGCTGGCGTCGGAGGTGCGGAGCTCCACCAGGTGGCGGCGGGGGGTCACGTCGGCCTTGGCGAAGTGGCCCTTGAGGGGCTTGTTCACCTTGCGCGGGTCGATCTCGCCGAAGGCGATCTGGACCGACTCGTAGCCGTCGATGTCGTTCGTACGGACCTGGGTAACGACGCAGGGTCCGGCCTTGACCACGGTCACCGGGACGACACGGTTGTTCTCGTCCCAGACCTGGGTCATGCCGAGCTTCTCGCCCAGGACGCCCTTGATCTGCTTTGCCATCTTCTCGACGCCTCTCAGAGCTTGATCTCGATGTCGACGCCGGCCGGAAGGTCCAGGCGCATCAGCGAGTCAACGGTCTTGGGCGTCGGGTCGAGGATGTCGATCAGGCGCTTGTGCGTGCGCATCTCGAAGTGCTCGCGCGAGTCCTTGTACTTGTGCGGCGACTTGATGACGCAGTACACGTTCTTCTCAGTGGGCAGCGGCACCGGGCCCGCGACCGACGCACCAGTGCGGGTCACCGTCTCGACGATCTTCTTCGCCGAGGAGTCGATGACCTCGTGGTCGTAGGCCTTGAGCCGGATGCGGATCTTCTGTCCCGCCATGGCTACTCCGTAGTCCTGTCTCTGTGTGGAAACGCTCTGGCTCCCGGTCGGCTGCGGGACGGGGTCCCACGGCCTCTCCTCCGACCCACGCGGTCGGGCGTGTCGCACTCCCTCCACAGAAAATTCCCATACGGAAATTCCCTCGTCCAAGGGGGTGCGGTCCCATGACCGCGATTCGGGGGAGAAACACCCACCGGGTGCCTGGTGGGCACCGTGCTGACACTTCCCAGAAGATTCCCGTACGTCCGTCCCCATTGCTGCCCCGAGGGGCAGATTAAGGACGACGAGTACTGTGGGACTCGCTTCCGGTCCTCCCGGCGGGAGGCGCGCAGCATCGGCACTCAGCCGAGCAACTTGAGTAGTCTGCCATACGAGAGACGTACCTGGCCAATCGGGCCCAAGAGAATACCCCGCCACGCTGAGTGGTCAAACCGCGCCGCGCCTTGCGAGGCGGGGTCTCCCCCGGTCAGGAGCGGGTCACCGTCCCGCACGCCTTCTCGTCCTTGATCTCCCTGCTGCGGTCGTACGGATCCACCGCCGGCCCGGTGGGCTGACCTCCCGCGGCCAGGTCCGCCGTGAACTGCGGGTGGAGGAATCCGTCGGCCGCCTCGCACTCCACGTTCGACCACTCCGAGTGGTACGCCCGCAGCTGGAGACGGCCCCGGGTGGTCTCCCAGCGGGCCGGGTCGAGCAGGGCGAAGGTGGTCTGCCGCCGCACGATGATGCGCTGCACGTCCGGGCCCCCGGTCGCCGGCGTCACGGGGTGGACGAAGGTGTAGTCCGCCACCACGAGCAGCTCGCCGGGCTCCCCCTGCTCCGCGCGCATGCTGCCGCGCACCTTGACGACGTCCCCGACCGGCTTGACCCGGTTGGGGTCGAAGCGGGTGAAGAGCAGGACGGGCGTGTCCTGCGCGGTGGGCGCCTTCAGGTACTGCTCCACGTCCTTCAGCAGGTCGGGCTGGCGGGGGTCGAGGAGGGCGATCGCGGAGGCGGGCCGTTCCCCCCGCAGGGTCGCCGGGTCCAGGTTGGACGCGACCAGGAACTGCCGGGCCTTCTGGAGCGCGTCCGCGACCGTCTCGGCGGACATCCCGGCCACGGGCGTCGCCGCGGGGAGCTCGATGCCGGCGGCGCCGTCCGCCCACTGCAGGGCCGGGGAGCCGCGGAAGGGCTCCTGCAGGGTCGGCCGGTCGGGCGGCAGCGACGGGGGCGCGGCGGTCGGGCGTACGGACTCCGCGGGCAGCGGGGCCGCCTTCGCGGCGTCCTCGCGGGCCTCGGTCCTGCCGGTGATCCGGTCGATCACCAGCTCGGGCCGTACGGCGATCAGCGCGAGCGCCGCGATGGCCACGACGGCCGCGGCGGCCTTCAGCCGGGTCGGCCGGCGGCGTTCGCGCGGCGCGGGGCCGGTGCGCCAGCCGGGCGGCTCCTGGCCCTGTGCGGCGCGCAGTCGCGCGGTGACCATCCGCGCCCGTGCGGACGGCTCCCTCGGCGCGTCCCCCGCCCCCTGCGCGGCCTGCTCGGTGAAGCGGGCCCACTCCTCGTCGGAGACGCCGGGTGTGCCGTTGTCGTTGTTCCCCATGTCTGTCCTCCCCTTGGTCCCTGGGTCCGCCCGGACATGCGCGAGGGGCTCCGCACCGGGTGGTGCGGAGCCCCTCAGCCACGCAGAGACGTTTCTTCCGTCAGCGGAAGTATCCGGTGATGTCCGCGATGAGATCCACGGAGCCCGAGTTGTTGTAGAAGCTGACCTTGCCGTCCACCACGGGCACGACCACCAGGTTGGGGATCGTGAGACCGGGGGTGAAGTTCAGGTTCGACGCGCTGGAGCGGGTCGTGCCGCTGGGGAAGACCGACACGAAGCTGGCCTCGGTCGGGTTCGTCGCGGTCACGTTCAGCACCACGGCCTTGATCCCGGTGTCCGGGACGCCGCCGACGCCCGCCACGGGCAGGGTGACGACGCCGCCGCCGGTGACCGGGCCCTTGCGGACGCCGGTGCCGGTACGGGTGTCCATCAGGCGCTTCGGGCCGAAGTTGGCGTGCGTGGCGCCCGTGTCGCTGTCCGAGAAGTAGCCGGTGATGTCCGCGATCAGGTCGACGGTGCCCTGGTTGTTGAAGAAGCTGACCTTGCCGTCCACGACGGGCACGACCACCAGGTTGGGGATGGTCTGGCCCGGGGTGAAGTTCAGGTTCGACGCGCTGGAACGGGTCGTGCCGCTCGGGTACACCGACACGAAGCTCGGCTGCGTCGGGTTCGTCGCCGTCACGTTCAGGACGACGGCCTTGACGCCGGTGGCCGGGATCCCGTCGACGCCCGCCACGGGCAGGGTGACCACGCCGCCGGTGCCGACCGGGGCGGCCGGGACTCCGGTGCCGTTGCGGGTGTCCATCAGGCGCTTCGGGCCGAAGTTGGTCTGCGTGGCGCCGTCAGCGGTCGAGGTGAAGTAGCCGGTGATGTCCGCGATCAGGTCGACGGTGCCCTGGTTGTTGTAGAAGCTGACACTCCCGTTGACGACCGGCACGACCACCAGGTTGGGGATCGTCCTGCCCGGGGTGAAGTTCAGGTTCGACGCGCTGGAACGGGTCGTGCCGCTCGGGTACACCGACACGAAGCTCGGCTGCGTCGGGTTCGTCGCCGTCACGTTCAGCACCACCGCGGTGGGCGTGCCGCCGGTCGCGGCGGCCACCGGCAGGGTGACCACTTCGCCGCTGCCGACCGGGCCCCTGCGGACGCCGAGACCCTCACGGGTGTCCATCAGGCGCTTCGGGGAGACCGGGACGAACTTGGCGCCCTTGACCTCGGCCTCGACGGTGACCGGCAGGCTCGTGGAGACCTTGCCGTTCGCGGCGGTCGCCCGGACCCGGACCTCGTGCTTGCCGTCGGTCACGACGGCGGTCGCCTTGCGGGCGGCGCCGTCGGTGACCGCGGTGGCCTCGCCGTCCACGAGCAGCTCGAACTTGGCCAGTCGGCCGGTGGCCGTGCTGGTGGTCCAGTCGACCGTGAGGGCGGCGCCGCTCGGGAGGGTGGCGCCCGGCGTGGCCGTCGCCCCGTTCACGGAGGCGATCTTCAGCTGGGCGGCGGGGCCCGTCTGGCGGAGCGCTTCGAGCTGCGGGTAGAGCGAGTTGCCCGGGCACTGGGTGTTGAAGCCGTCGCGGTGACCCGAGAGCGACTTGAACTCGTACTGCTGGCCGGCGGTGAAGCTCTTGCCGGAGAAGTTCGTCTGGGTGGCGCCCGCGGTCAGCGTGGCGGTGCCGTTCATGTCGCCGTCGTACTGGCCGAGCTTGTACGCCGTGACCTTGGATATGCCGTCGAGCGCGGCGGCCGAGGCGCCGGCGCTCGTGTAGTCGCCGAGGACGGAGACGCTCGTCGACTCGGCGTTCCAGCCGTAGGTGTGGGCGCCCTGGACGGGCTGGTCCACACCGCCCTGGCGGCCCTCGAAGACCGTTCCGCACTTGTCGACGAGGAAGTTGTAGCCGAGGTCGCGCCAGCCGTTGCCCTTGACGTGGTAGACGTGCAGGCTGCGGACGATCGCCGCGGACTCGGAGCACTCGTACGGCGTGGTGGACGCGGTGTGGTGGACGAAGACCGCCTTGATCTTCCCGCCGGGCAGGTAGACCGGGCCCTCGTTGTTCAGGGACTCGTCGGCGCCCCACTGCACGCGCGAGACCACGTCCGGCCGCGGGGCGGTCGATTCCGGTCCCGGCGTCGTCGGCGCGGGGTCCACGGCGGGGAGGGCGAAGGCGGCCGGGGCCAGGCCCAGGTCGCTCTTCTTCTTCGCCTTCGCGGCGCCGGCACCCGGGTCCACCAGGTTCAGTTCCATGCCGGCGGGCAGCGTGCCGCCGCCGGTCACCCGTACCTCGGCGCCGTCGGACGGGCCGACCCAGACGGGTTCGGTGGCACCGCGCAGGCCCGGGCGCTTGCCGTCGAGGCCGGACTCGGCCTGCTCCAGCACGACCCACTTCGACCACTTGCCGCTGTCGGCGTCGCGGGTGCGGGCCTCGATCCTGCCCTTCACCTCGGCCTCGGGGTCGGTCCAGGAGACGCCGAGGAGCCCGAACGGCTCGGTTTCCTGCTGGGAGAGGACGGCCTCTCCCCTGCCCTTGGGCTTGAGGGCGAGCTTGTGCAGCTCTCCCGCGACCGGGCCCTTCTCACGGGCACGGGCGCTGTAGGGCGACACCTCGCCCTCGTCGGAATCGCCCGTGCCGCTTGCGACACCCTGGATGCCCAGGACCGCGACGACGCCGAGCGCGGCGGCCAGAGCCGTCCCGCGCGCACGACCTATCTTCAAGTTGTCCCCAACCCCTGTAAGGATCCTGCCAGGTGACAGCACTGGCCGACCGGATCCTACTGGCCGCCGTGACGGCCGATCAGAGCGGGACGGGGGCTACGCACGTGATGCGCGTCGCAGTCGGGTCGTACGCGAGTGCTATTCCACCGACTTGTCCTTGAATGGCGCCTTCCGGCCGCAGATCGCGGGCCAGTCCTTCGCCACGATGTTCGCGCACCAGATCTCGCCGTCGTCCTTGAACTGCTTCCACAGCTTGACGTCGAGGTCCTCGCAGTCCTTGTTCGGCGCGAAGCGCGGGCACTTGCCGTTCGGCAGCTTGATGTTGTGCGCGCGCCAGGCGTCGAGGCCCATCAGGTCGGTGTCCTCGTGCGTCGGCATGTACCGGTTGACCGACCAGGAGGCGCCCATGGTGGCGAACAGCGCGACCGCGCACACCATGCCCGCCGAGAGCTGACGGACCGTCCGCCGCGGGATGACCCGCGCCGAGGGCGCGGCGGAGGCCGGCCGCAGGGTCCGCTCCGTCCATCCCGAGCCCCGCTGGACCGCCGCCATCACACCGAGGACGGCCAGGATCATCAGCGAGTACATGATGATCCAGGTGGTCCGCGGGAAGAGCTGGACCGCCTTGTCGTGCGCCATGTGCGAGGCGAACCAGAAGCGGGCCAGCCAGGCACCCGCGAGGACCGCCGCGGCGGTACGGACCATGACGTGCCGCAGGCCGAGGCCGACACCGAGGCCCACGCCCAGGATCAGCAGCAGCGCGAACCCGGTCTGGCCGGCCATCTCTCCCGGAACCGGCCACTGGTTGTACTTGATGAAGCCCGTCCGGTCGGAGATCCAGCCCAGGACGTACCCGGGGTCCGCGTACACACCGAGGTAGGCGTACCGGTCCGGGGTCTGCGAGCCCAGCCGTGCCATCTGGTAGAGCAGCGGGGCGCCGATGACGCCGGCCGTGACCAGCACGGCCCCGACGTACAGCGCCGCCCGCTTCACCGCGGGGGCGCCGGCCCGCCACGGGAAGAGGAAGAAGAAGAGCACGGCGGCGCCGGGCGCGGCCCAGACGAACCAGCCCGAGTACCAGAGGAAGAGCCCGCCGAAGACCGCGCCGAGGCCCGCGCCCCGCAGCACCAGGGACTTCGGGGTGCGGCCGGCCGACCGGCGCAGCTCGCGGAAGAGGTACCCGAGGAGCGGCAGCAGCACGATCATCACGACGTGGCTGTACGGGCGGACCGGGTCGAGGAAGAGCACGGCCGCCGGGACCGCGATCAGCAGCGCCCAGAAGGGACGGAGCAGCAGGCGCCACGACAGGTACGCCATCGGGCCGACCAGGGCGCTGCAGACGATCTGGAGGTCGTGCAGGGCGAAGCCCGAGCTGCCGAGTCCGTCGTAGCGGACCTTGGCCCACAGCGCGATCAGCGCCGGGAACGCGGGCGGGTAGATGCCGGACATGCCCTCGCCCGACAGGAACGAGTTGGCCATCTCCACCAGGACGCTCGGGTCGCCCTCCTGGCCGCCGAGCGGGTGCGGGGTGCCGCGCAGCGCGACGACGATCCCGCCGGCCACCACGCCGGTGGCCAGCCCGGCCAGGGCCCCGCAGACCAGCCGCTTGACGAGCGCGTGCCGCCGGGCCGAGCCCCGGTAGGCCGTGTAGAGCAGCAGTCCGAGCAGCGGGAGTCCGAGTACGGCCACGTGCAGCTGGAGCCTGGCGAGCCCACTGACCTGGCCGAGACGGTTCATCGGGTTGACGCCGATGTGCCGGCTCAGCAGCGTGAACCCGAGGGCTGCCACCACGCTGACGACCACCTCGGCCAGGATCTGCACCCACCGACGGGACAGCCACCCCCCGCTCCGCGACGGGGAGGGGCGGCTCTCGCTCTGCGCCGGTTCGCCAGGACGCTGGGCCGGGGCGCCGGCGTCGCCGACCGCCTCGGGGGCCAGGTGTGTCATCTCGGTCCGTTTCGTGGTGGGCGGAGTCTGATCAGTTCTGGCCGGAGGTGAAGGCGTGCTTCGCCAGGGTGCGGGCGCCCGCCTTGTTGCCGCTGCGCAGGGCCCCGGGGAGCATCGTCAGCGCGTGCAGCCGGGAGGCGCTGTGGAAGCGCGCCGCGCGCGCCGCCTTCGGCCAGCCGCGGGCGTCCATACGGGCGGCCACCGCGGAGAAGTAGCGCTCGGCCTCGGCGAAGCGGGTGCCGGAGAAGGCCTGGACCGACGACTCGCTAACGGCGTGCCGGCGGTACTGGAAGACGGTCGTCGAGTTGTCGATGACCATCTGCTCCCCGCCTTCGAGCAGATCGACCACGAGCGCGAGGTCCTGGATGACGGAGTAGTCGTCCCGGAAGTTCACCTTGCGCAGCACCTCGCCGCGCCAGGCGATCGACGGGAAGTAGAGCCAGTTGCCGCGCAGCACGCTGGCGGCCAGCTCCTCCCCGCCCATCAGGCGGCGGCCCTTGACCTGCGGGGCGTACAGCCGCTTCTTGGTGGTGTCGGCGAGGCCGCCCTGGCTGACCTGGCCGGTGCCGTCGATGACCTCGACGCCCGGCTGGACCATGCCGATGCCCGGGTGGGCCTCGACGATCGCGCGGACGGTCTCCAGGTAGTGCGGGTGCAGCACGTCGTCGCAGCCCATGATGACCACGTGGTCGGCCTCGGACAGCTGCACGCACTTCTGGAAGTTCTTGGTGATGCCGAGGTTCTGCTCGTTGCGCGTGTAGTGCACGCGGTCGTCGCCGAGCGCGGCGAACCAGCCCGGTACGTCGGGCTCCTTGCCGTCGTCGATGACGACGAGGCGGAAGTCCCGGTCCGTCTGGGCGAGGACGCTGCGGACGGCGTCCTGCATCAGCTGCACGTCCCCGTAGTAGGGGAGCATGAAGTCGAAGGTCACCATGGAGCTTCAGGCCTTCACGGAGTCGGAGTCGGCGTCCGCCGTGACGGCCGCCTCGGCGCCGGGCTCGGCGCTCAGACGCTCGTCGTTGTGCCGCATGCCCTCGTTGATGGCCACGGTCCGGGCGAGGTCGGTGATCTTCTTCTCCAGCGAGCGGAACCGCAGGAAGGTGTTGAGCGTGAGGAAGCCCATCGCGAGGACCATCACGTAGAGCACCAGGTCGGTGCCGCGGCCGACGCCGAGCTGGTGCGCGAGCCAGGTGACGTCCGTCGGGCGGAGCACCGCGTACACGTTGACGACGACGAACAGCGAGAACGCGATGCGCTTCCAGGCCCGGTTCTTCGCCTGGCTCCACGTGCGGATGAACACCAGGGCCATCGACACGGAGCCGACGATCAGGACGAGCTGGATCCAGAAGTACTTCATCGACGCCCACGCTCCCGCAGCGAAATGTCAAAGATGATGTTCACGCCGTTGATGAGGGACTGGCCCTTGGAGCGCGAGTATTCGGTGTAGAGGATGTCCACCGGGACCTCGGTGACCCGCAGGTCGGAGCCCGCCAGGAAACCGACGAGCTCGGACGCGTGCGCCATGCCGTTCATCGTGATGTTCAGCTGCTCGGCGGCCTTGCGGCTCAGCACCCGCAGACCGTTGTGCGCGTCGGTGAGCTTGAGCTTGCGGGCGGTCGGGCTGACGGCGGCGGCCGTGCGCAGCACGACCTGCTTGATCCACGGCACCTGGCCGTTCTGCTCGATGAAGCGGGAACCGAGCACGACGTCGGCCTCGTCGCGCCGCAGCACGCCGACCATCGTCTCGACGTCCTTGGTCTGGTGCTGGCCGTCGGCGTCGAAGGTCGCGAAGTAGCGGGCGCCGGGCTGGGCGAGCGCGTACTTCAGACCGGTCTGGAGGGCCGCGCCCTGGCCGAGGTTGACCGGGTGGCGGACCAGGTGGGCGCCCGTGGTGGCTATGTGCTCGGCCGAGTCGTCGGTGCTGCCGTCGTCGACGACGACGATGTTGGGGAACGTCTTGCGGGCCCCCTCGACCACGTCGGCGATCACCTGGCCCTCGTTATAGGCCGGTATGACCAGCCAGACATCGTCGTATTGGGACACGGTAGCTCCAGCGGAAAGTGGCACGTACGAGTGCTCGGTGATCGGTGTGACGTCGTGGGCCGGCATGGTCATCTCCCGACCGCGCCCACGCCCGGGGCGCCGGTCTCGGCCGTCTGCCGGGGGGCTTCACCGGCTGCGGCCGCGGCTCCGGAGAAGCTCAGCCTGAGAGCTGTCAGCATAGCGAGCACGGTGGCCGTCGAGCCCAGGGCATAGGCGACGATCACGCGCATCGACACCTCGCCGGGGATCAGGGTGATGCCCGCCAGGACCGCCGTGCCGACGGCCCAGGAGAGCAACTGCAGGTTGTGCCGCTTGAATACCATGAGTGCCTGTCCCAGAACCATCGCGAACATGTACGCGGCAGTGCCTGCGGACAGCAGGAAGAAGTCGAAGCGTCCCAGCACCGGGTCCTGGATGCCGAACAGCACCTCGATGAGCCAGGGGCCGAGGATCGTGGCGGGCACTCCGCCGAGCAGACCGAGCGCCGCGACGACCAGGGCGATCCGGCGCAGCATCGCCCAGAAAGCCACGCGGTCGCCGGCGGTGAAGGCGGCGGTCAGGCCGCTGAGCAGCGAGGCCTGGAGCGAGCCGAAGACGAAGAGCGGCACGCGCGCGAGGACGGTCGCGCTCATCAGCGCCGCGATCAGCGCGCTGTCGGACGGCGCCAGCAGCTTGGTGCTCATGACGGCCGCGTTCACGACGAGTTGGGACAGCAGGGTCGCGCAGACGAGCAGGCCGAGGCCGGCCGTCAGCTCGCGCCATGCGATCTGCTCGCCCGGGCCGACGGCGCGCAGCAGCGCGGGCAGCGTCACCAGCGTGGCGACGACGGGCGCGACGGCCAGGATGAGGCTGAAGGCCAGTGCCGAGTGCAGCCCGAGGAGGGCGCAGCCGAGGGCGAGCACGATCCGCAGGCCGCCGTCGACGGCGAGCTGGGTGCCGTACGCGCCGAAGCGGCCGAGCCCGGCCAGCACACCGCGGGTGAGGTAGCAGACGGCCATGCCGGCGAAGGCCCCGCCGAGCGCCGCCACCAGGGCGCGGTCCCCGTGGAACAGCAGGTCGGCGAGGGGGCCGGCGCCGAGGCCGAGGACGAGCAGGGTCGCGCCGAGGATGCCCGCGGTGAGCAGGCCGGCCCGGCGCAGCACCGGGGCCGCGCCCTGGCCGAGGACCACGCGGGCGGAGACGATCCGGGTGAGCTCCTGCTCCAGGGGGAAGAAGACGCCGATGCCGAGGGACATCACGATCGTCCACAGCACCGAGACGTCGGCGTAGCCCGCGTCGGACAGGCTGTGTCCGGCCACGCCGAGGTGGGCGTAGGACGCGGCGCCGAGCACGACGGTGCCGCCGGCCACCGCGACGGTGCCCGGCGGCAGCGCCGCGCTCAACTTGTTCAGCAGGGTTCTCATCCCGCGCGGCCGTCCCGGGCCGCCTTCGCGAGGGCGGCGAAGCCGGGGGTGGCGAGCGCCTGGGTCAGCTGTTCGCGCCAGTCGGGGAGCGGCTCCAGGCCGGCCTCCTCCTTCCAGGCGTCGTGCGCGAGCACGCTGAAGGCGGGGCGGGCGGCGGGGCGGACGAACGCCTCGGAGGTGGTCGGCCGGATCCGCTCGGGGTCCAGACCGCTCAGCCGGTAGGTCTCGCGGGCGAGCCCCATCCAGGTGGTCCGGCCGCTCGCGGTGCCGTGGTAGATCCCGCCCATGGCCCAGCCCTTGAGGGCGGCCAGGCCGAGCTCGACCAGGTGGCGGGCCAGCGCGTAGGACCACGTGGGCTGGCCGTGCTGGTCGTCGACCACGTCGAGGGTGTCGCGCTGGGCGGCCAGTTTCAGCATGGTGGCGACGAAGTTCGGGCCGTGCTCGCCGTACAGCCAGGCCGTCCGTACGACGTATCCGTCCTGCGGCAGCAGTTCGGTGACGGCCTGCTCGCCGACCAGCTTGGAACGCCCGTAGGCGTTGACCGGGCCGGTCTCGGCGTCCTCGCGGTACGGCTCCGAGGCGTCGCCGGGCAGCACGTAGTCGGTGGAGACGTGGATCAGGCGCACGTGGGCGTCGGCGCAGGCCTCGGCGAGGACGCGCACGGCGGTGCCGTTGACGGCGGTCGCGGCCTCCTCGGCGGTCTCGGCGCCGTCGACGTCGGTCCAGGCGGCGCAGTTGACGACCACGGTGACGCCCTCGACCGCGGCCCGGACCGCGGCCGGGTCGGTGATGTCGAGGTCGGCGCGGCCGAGGCCCACGGCCTCGATCCCGGCCCGCTTCAGGACGGTCAGGACGTCCTGGCCGAGCATCCCGCCGGCGCCGGTGACGAGCCAGCGGCCGGCCGGTGAGTTGGTGCTCACTTCTGCAGGGCCGCCTTCGCCTTCAGCGGCTCCCACCAGGCGCGGTTCTCGCGGTACCAGTCGATGGTGGCCTTGATGCCGTCCTCGAAGGTGACCTGCGGGGCGTAGCCCAGCTCGGCGCCGATCTTGCTGATGTCGATGGAGTAGCGCAGGTCGTGGCCCTTGCGGTCCTCGACGTGCTCGACCATGTCCCAGCCCAGGCCCGCGGCCTCCAGCAGGACACCGGTGAGCTCCTTGTTGGTGAGCTCGGTGCCGCCGCCGATGTTGTAGACCTCGCCGGCCCGGCCCTTGCGCATGGCCAGGTCGATGCCGCGGCAGTGGTCGGAGACGTGCAGCCAGTCGCGGACGTTGCCGCCGTTGCCGTACAGCGGGACCTTCTTGCCGTCCATCAGGTTCGAGACGAACAGCGGGATGACCTTCTCCGGGAACTGGTAGTGCCCGTAGTTGTTGGAGCAGCGGGTCACCACCACGTCCATGCCGTGCGTGCGCGCGTAGGCCAGCGCCAGCAGGTCGGAGGAGGCCTTGGAGGCGGAGTACGGGGAGTTGGGCACCAGCGGCCACTCCTCGGTCCAGGAACCCTCGGTGATGGAGCCGTAGACCTCGTCGGTGGAGATGTGAACGAAGCGGCCGACGCCGTGCTTGCGGGCGGCGTCCAGCAGCACCTGGGTGCCGACGACGTTCGTCATGACGAAGGGGCCCGCACCGGCGATCGACCGGTCCACGTGGGACTCGGCGGCGAAGTGCACGACCACGTCGTGGCCGGCCATCACCTGGTCGACGGCCTCGGCGTCGCAGATGTCGCCCTTGACGAAGCGGTATCCGGAGTGGTCCGCGACCGGGGCGAGGTTGGCCTCGACGCCCGAGTAGGTCAGCTTGTCGAAGACGGTGATCTGCGCCGTGGCGTCTGCACCGAGCTGCTGGCGGACGAATTCTGAACCGATGAAGCCGGCGCCGCCGGTCACGAGGATGCGCATAATACGAAGAGTCTAGCCGCCTGCCGAACGTCACACGCCGGACGGTCGGAGCGCCCCGGCCCTCTCGCATAGGGTTCACCCATGCGTGGAATCCTTTTGGCCGGTGGCACCGGATCGCGACTCTGGCCGCTGACTCGGGCCGTCTCGAAGCAGCTGCTGCCCGTCTTCGACAAGCCGATGATCTACTACCCGCTCTCCACCCTGGTGATGGCGGGTATCAGCGAAATCCTGATCATCACCACCCCTGAAGACCGCGACCAGTTCGAGCGGCTGCTCGGCGACGGTTCGCAGTTCGGCCTGCGGCTGGAGTACGCCGTCCAGGAGCGCCCGGAGGGCATCGCCCAGGCGTTCGTGCTCGGCGCCGACTTCATCGGCGACGAGTCCGTCGCGCTGATCCTCGGCGACAACATCTTCCACGGCAGCGGCCTCGGCACCCGCCTCGCCCAGCACACGGACGCCAAGGGCGGCCGCGTGTTCGCGTACCCGGTGGCGGACCCGACCGCCTACGGCGTCGTGGAGTTCGACGAGAAGGGCCAGGCCATCTCCATCGAGGAGAAGCCGGCCAAGCCCAAGTCCCGCTACGCGGTGCCGGGTCTGTACTTCTACGACAACCAGGTCGTGGAGATAGCCAAGGGCCTCAAGCCCAGCGCCCGCGGCGAGCTGGAGATCACCGCCGTCAACGACGCGTACCTCCAGGCCGGCGAACTGAACGTCACCATCCTGGACCGCGGTACCGCCTGGCTCGACACCGGCACCTTCGTCTCGATGGTCCAGGCCTCCGAGTTCGTCCGCGTGATCGAGGAGCGTCAGGGCTTCAAGATCGGCTGCATCGAGGAGGCGGCCTGGCGGGCCGGCCTCATCGACTCCGCCCAGCTGCGCGCGCTCGCCGAACCGCTGACCAAGAGCGGCTACGGCACCTACCTCCTGGCCCTGCTCGACGAGGCGGAGGGCAAGTGAAGTTCCGCGAACTCTCCATCGCGGGCGCCTTCGAGGTGACCCCGCAGCTGCACGGCGACCCGCGCGGCCTGTTCACCGAGTGGTACCGCTTCGACCGCCTCGCGGAGGTCGTCGGCCACCCGCTGAACCTGGCCCAGGCGAACCTCTCCGTCTCCGCCGCCGGCGTGGTCCGCGGCATCCACTTCGCCGATGTCCCTCGCGGCCAGGCCAAGTACGTGACCTGCGTGCGCGGCGCCGTACTCGACGTCATCGTCGACCTCCGGGCGGGCTCCCCCACCTTCGGCCGGTGGGAGGGCGTCCGCCTCGACGACGTCGACCGCCGCGCCGTCTACATCCCCGAGGGCCTCGGCCACGGCTTCTGCGCCCTGACCGACGACGCGACCCTGTCGTACCTGTGCTCGGAGACGTACAACCCGACGGGCGAGCACTCGGTGCACCCCCTCGACCCGGACCTGGGCATCGAGTGGCCGGCCGAGGTCCCGCAGCTGTCGGCGCGCGACGAGGCCGCCCCGTCGCTGGCCGAGGCCATCTCGACCGGGCTGCTGCCCGACCACGCCGCCTGCATCGAGTTCACCGAGTCCCTGCGCGTGAACTGACGCACCGCCGCTCCGTACGAGAAGGGCCGCACCCCACGCGGGGTGCGGCCCTTCTCGCGTACCAGCACCCGTCCGTCGCGTACCCGTACCCGCGTACGTCCGTCGCACCCGCCCGGCAACGCCGAAGGGCCCCGCCCCACCGCCGAGGCGGTGGGCCGGGGCCCTCCAGTGCAACTTGGTGCCCGGTCAACGGGCTACCAGGTCAGAACACGAATTACTTCGTGATCTTGGTGACCTGGCCGGCGCCCACGGTACGACCACCCTCACGGATGGCGAACTTCAGGCCCTCCTCCATGGCGACCGGCTGGATCAGCGCGACCGACATCTCGGTGTTGTCGCCCGGCATGACCATCTCCGTGCCGGCCGGCAGGGTGACGACACCCGTGACGTCCGTGGTACGGAAGTAGAACTGCGGACGGTAGTTGTTGAAGAACGGGGTGTGACGACCACCCTCGTCCTTCGACAGGATGTAGGCCTGGGCCTCGAACTCGGTGTGCGGGGTGACCGAACCCGGCTTGATGATGACCTGGCCGCGCTCGACGTCCTCGCGCTTGATGCCACGGAGGAGCAGACCGACGTTCTCACCGGCCTGGCCCTCGTCGAGCAGCTTGCGGAACATCTCGATACCGGTGACCGTGGTGGTGGTCTTCTCTTCCTTGATACCGATGATGTCGACGGTCTCGTTGACCTTCAGGACACCACGCTCGATACGGCCGGTGACGACCGTACCGCGACCGGTGATCGTGAAGACGTCCTCGACGGGCATGAGGAACGGCTTCTCGGTGTCACGCGGCGGGGTCGGGATGGCCTCGTCGACGGCGGACATGAGGCCGAGGAGCTTCTCGCCCCACTCCTTGTCGCCCTCGAGCGCCTTCAGCGCGGAGACGCGGACGACCGGCAGGTCGTCGCCCGGGAACTCGTACTCGGAGAGGAGCTCACGGACCTCGAGCTCGACGAGCTCCAGGATCTCCTCGTCGTCCACCATGTCGGCCTTGTTCAGGGCGACGACGATGTACGGAACGCCGACCTGGCGGGCCAGGAGCACGTGCTCCTTGGTCTGCGGCATCGGGCCGTCGGTGGCGGCGACCACGAGGATCGCGCCGTCCATCTGCGCGGCACCGGTGATCATGTTCTTGATGTAGTCCGCGTGACCCGGGCAGTCGACGTGGGCGTAGTGACGCGCCTCGGTCTGGTACTCGACGTGCGCGATGGAGATGGTGATACCGCGCTGGCGCTCCTCAGGAGCCTTGTCGATCTGGTCGAAGGCCGAGGCCTCGTTCAGGTCCGGGTACGCGTCGTGCAGCACCTTGGTAATGGCGGCCGTGAGGGTCGTCTTACCGTGGTCAATGTGACCGATGGTGCCGATGTTGACGTGCGGCTTAGTCCGCTCGAACTTCGCCTTCGCCACGGGGGTCCTCCTGGAGAGTGGTTCTGTACGCCTTACAGATCGGCGCCAGGTGATCTTTGCTGGAAAGCCGGTCGGTCCCCGGGGCAACGGGAGTGGCTCCTGTTGCCCCAGAGGCTGCCGGTGACAAGCCTAAAGCGTGTACTCCGAAGAGTTACTCGCCCTTGGCCTTCGCGATGATCTCCTCGGCGACGTTCCGGGGAACCTCGGCGTAGGAGTCGAACTGCATCGAGTAGCTGGCGCGACCCGAGGTCTTGCTGCGGAGGTCGCCGACGTAGCCGAACATCTCCGACAGGGGCACGAGGCCCTTGACGATCTTGGCTCCGTGACGGTCCTCCATGGCCTGGATCTGGCCACGGCGGGAGTTGATGTCACCGATGACATCACCCATGGACTCCTCGGGCGTGGTGACCTCAACGGCCATCATCGGCTCGAGCAGAACGGGCGACGCCTTGCGCGCGGCCTCCTTGAAGGCCTGCGAACCGGCGATCTTGAAGGCGAGCTCGGAGGAGTCGACCTCGTGGTAGCCACCGTCGAGAAGCGTGACGCGGACGCCCGTCATCTCGTAGCCGGCCAGGATGCCGAACTGCATGGCCTCCTGCGCACCCGCGTCCACCGAAGGGATGTACTCCTTCGGCACACGACCGCCGGTGACCTTGTTCACGAACTCGTACGCCGGGCCGTCGGCCTCGGTGATGGGCTCGATCGCGATCTGCACCTTGGCGAACTGACCGGTACCACCGGTCTGCTTCTTGTGGGTGTAGTCGTGACGCTCGACGGCCTTGCGGATCGTCTCGCGGTACGCGACCTGCGGCTTGCCGACGTTGGCCTCGACCTTGAACTCGCGCTTCATACGGTCGACCAGCACCTCGAGGTGCAGCTCGCCCATACCGCCGAGGATGGTCTGGCCCGTCTCCTCGTCCGAGTGAACGTGGAAGGAGGGGTCCTCCTCCGCGAGACGCTGGATGGCGACACCCAGCTTCTCCTGGTCACCCTTGGACTTGGGCTCGATGGCGACCTGGATGACCGGAGCCGGGAAGTCCATGGACTCCAGGATCACGGGCTGCTTGTCGTCGCACAGCGTCTCACCGGTGGTGGTCTGCTTCAGGCCCATGACGGCGACGATGTCGCCGGCGCCCACCGAGTCGATCTCCTCACGCTTGTTCGCGTGCATGCGGTAGATCTTGCCGATGCGCTCCTTCTTGCCCTTGACGGAGTTCAGCACCGCAGTGCCGGCCTCCAGGCGGCCCGAGTAAACCCGGACGAAGGTGAGCTTACCGAGGTGCGGGTCGCTCATGATCTTGAACGCGAGCGCGGCGAGGGGCTCCTCGTCGGACGGCTTGCGCTTCACGACCGTCTCGGCGTCGCGGACGTCGTGGCCCTCGATGGCCTCGATGTCCAGCGGCGACGGGAGGTAGCGGACGACGGCGTCGAGCAGGGGCTGAACACCCTTGTTCTTGAACGCCGTGCCACAGAACACCGCGGTGATCGTGGGCTCGCCCTTGCCCTTGCCGGAGCCGAGGATGATGCGACGGACAGCGGCGTGCAGCTGCTCCTCGGTGGGCTCGATGCCCTCGAGGAAGAGCTCCATCATCTCTTCGTCGTTCTCGGCGACGGTCTCGACGAGCTTGCCGCGCCACTCTTCAGCGGCCTCGGTGTGGCTGGCCGGGATGTCGACGACGTCGTACATCTCGCCCTTGGTCGCCTCGGCGGACCAGACGAGCGCCTTCATGCGGACGAGGTCGACGACACCCTGGAAGTCGGCCTCGGCACCGATGGGGAGCTGCATGACGATCGGGACGGCGCCGAGGCGGTCCGTGATCATGTCGACGCAGCGGTGGAACTCGGCGCCGGTGCGGTCGAGCTTGTTGACGAAGCAGATGCGCGGGACGCCGTAGCGGTCCGCCTGACGCCAAACGGTCTCGGACTGCGGCTCGACGCCCGCCACACCGTCGAAGACGGTGACGGCGCCGTCGAGGACGCGGAGCGAACGCTCCACCTCGACGGTGAAGTCGACGTGACCCGGGGTGTCGATGATGTTGATGGTGTGGTCAACATCCTCGAGCGGCCAGTGACAGGTGGTGGCGGCAGACGTGATGGTGATACCACGCTCCTGCTCCTGCTCCATCCAGTCCATCGTGGCGGCGCCGTCGTGGACCTCACCGATCTTGTAAGACACACCGGTGTAGAACAGGATGCGCTCGGTGGTGGTCGTCTTGCCCGCGTCGATGTGGGCCATGATGCCGATGTTGCGCACCTTGGCCAGGTCAAGCGAAGTGGTAGCCATAAGGCTTCGGTCTTCTCTCGGTCTCGATGTGGGTTGCGACTACCAGCGGTAGTGCGCGAAGGCCTTGTTGGACTCGGCCATCTTGTGCGTGTCCTCGCGCTTCTTGACGGCAGCGCCAAGACCGTTGGAGGCGTCGAGCAGCTCGTTCATGAGGCGCTCGGTCATGGTCTTCTCACGGCGGGCGCGGGAGTAACCCACGAGCCAGCGGAGGGCCAGGGTCGACTGGCGACCCGGCTTGACCTCGACGGGGACCTGGTAGGTCGCGCCACCGACACGGCGGGACTTGACCTCGAGGGACGGCTTGACGTTCTCCAGCGCGCGCTTCAGCGTGATGACCGGGTCGTTGCCGGTCTTCTCGCGGAGGCCTTCCATGGCGCCGTAGACGATGCGCTCGGCGGTGGAGCGCTTGCCGTTCAGGAGGATCTTGTTGATGAGCGACGTCACCAGAGGAGATGCGTAGACCGGGTCGATGATGACCGGGCGCTTCGGGGCGGGGCCCTTACGAGGCATTCTTACTTCTCCTTCTTGGCGCCGTAGCGGCTGCGGGCCTGCTTGCGGTTCTTGACAGCCTGGGTGTCAAGCGCACCGCGGATGATCTTGTAACGAACACCCGGCAGGTCCTTCACACGGCCACCACGCACGAGCACGATCGAGTGCTCCTGCAGGTTGTGTCCCTCACCCGGAATGTAAGCGGTGACCTCGATGCCGGAGGTCAGACGCACACGCGCGACCTTACGGAGCGCCGAGTTCGGCTTCTTCGGGGTGGTCGTGAACACACGCGTGCAGACGCCGCGACGCTGGGGCGAGGCCTCGAGCGCGGGAGTCTTTGTCTTCTCGACCTTGTCCTGCCGGCCCTTACGGACCAGCTGCTGGATCGTAGGCACTACTTCTCCGGTTTCTGTGTGCCGTGTAGTGAAGCTAACCTGGAACTTTGCCGACCCACGCGGTCGGGTGTGTCGGACCCTGCACACTTCCACCGAGGTGAGAGAGGCGCGGATCGCGGTGTGGTCTTCTCGGCTCACCGCGGGTCTTAAGCGCACGCGGGAGCCCAGGGCACACCCCAGGCACAAGGTCAGAGCGTACCTACCTCACAGAGGTAGGTCAAAACAAATGCCCAGCACGAAAACCCGCCGCGCGCAAGCGGTACGGGGCCGTTCGGCCCGGCGGCCCGCCCCGGCGCCCTAAACTGACGGCTTGCCCGGGCGCTGGGCGCCCGCGAGTCGATCAGCAGGGAGCAGCACATTGGGGACCGTGGCACCCGAGCCGACCACAGTCGACGCCCGGCTCCCCGCCCCGGACCGCCCCTCGGCCGTCCGCCGGTCCCTCGGCCGGTCCGTCCGCCGCTCGGCCCGCCTGCGCGGTCCCGTGCTGGCCTTCCTGCTGACCGTGACCGCCTTCTGCGCGGCCTGGGCGGCGCGCGGCACCTTCCCCTTCGGCAACACCGGGCGGGCCGTCAACGACCAGGCCAACCAGTACGTGCCCTTCCACCGGGCGCTGTGGGACCTGGTCCACGGCCAGGCCGCCGGCGACCTGCTCTTCACCTGGCGCGGCGGATTCGGACAGCAGTTCCTGTCCGACTACCACACCTACCTCGGCAACCCGTTCTCCTGGCTGGCCGTCCTCGTCCCGCGCGACCACGTCGACCTCGCCGTCTTCGCGGTCACCCCGGTCACGATGGGCACCGCCGCCGCGGTGATGACCGTGTACCTCGGCAAGCTGCACGCCGGCCCGTGGTGGCAGCGGGGCGTGCTCGGAGCGACGTACGGCCTGTGCGGCTGGGCGCTCAGCGACGCCTCGTACATCCCGATGTGGCTCTGGGGCCTGGTCGCCCTCCCGATGCTCGGCATCGCCGTCGAGTGGTGCCTGGAGGGCCGCCGCTGGCCGGGTGCGGCCCTGCTGGTCGCGCTCGCCTGGTTCGGGAACTTCTACACGGCGATGATGGCCACGATGGCCGCCTGCGTCCTGCTGGCGATCCGCCTGGCCACCCGGGACACGTCCGGCCGTGAGCGGCTGCTCGCCCTGTGGCGGGCCGCGACGGCCGCCGGTACCGGCATCCTGCTCACGCTCCCGCTCTTACTGCCGTCGTTCCTCTCCAGCGGCGCCGCGCAGCCCACCAGGGCCGCCGCCTTCGACCCCGTACGGATCGAGGTCTTCTTCGCGGGCATGCTGCCGGCCACGCACCTGTGGGGCGGCCGCCCCCGGCTCTACGTGGCCTCGCTCGGCCTGATCCTGGCCGGCTCGTTCCTCCTCAACACCTCGATCGCACGCCGCACCCGCCTGGTGTGGGGGGCCGCGACCGCGCTGGTACTGGCCTCCTTCCAGTTCCCGCCCACGCAGTACGTGTGGCACGGGCTGGCGGTGCCGAACGGCAACCCGTACCGCGAGACCTTCGTCTTCAGCGGGATGGTGGTGGTCCTGGCCTGGCTGTCACTGGCGGGCAAGCCGCGCCCGCGGCACCTGGCCCTGACGGCCGGCCTGCTGGTCGCGGCCGCCTTCGTACTGCGCCGCACCGACGACTTCGGCGGCTGGACCTGGCCGGCGGTGCTCGGCGGCGGGGGCGTCTCCCTGCTGGCGCTGGTCCTGCTGCGGCTCGGCGACAAGCGGCGCTTCCTCGTCCCGGTGGCCGCCGTGCTGATGATCGGCGTCGTCCTCGCCGAGTCCACCGCGGCCGCGGCCGGCGCCGACGCCCGCCGGGCCCGCGAGCGCTGGGCGAAGCCGGTCCCCACCTCGAACCGGTCGATCGCCGGGCACTTCGACGCCGTCCGCGGCGTCGAGGACTGGCCCGCCCACCGGACCGACTCCGGCGCCCCGCAGACCGCCTACAACGACGCCCTGGCCCTCCGCGCGGAGGGACCGCAGTACTACAGCAGCTACCTCCCCGAGGCCACCTACAAGGCCCTGGAGCCCCTCGGGTACGGCTTCAAGAACGACGGCCGGACCTTCTTCGGCGCCGACAACCCGGTGCTCGACGCGATCTTCTCGATCGGTGCGCGGGTCCGCCCGGGAACCGCCCCGGACAGCTGGACGGCCGAGCGGTTCCCGGCGCCGCCACTGGTCACCGTCCGCACCGGTCCGTACGCCTCGCCGAACCCGGCGGAGAGCGTCTACGCCCGGCAGGAGACCGTCCTGGGCGCCACCGTCTACGAGGTCCCGCAGGTCACCCGCGGCGGGGACCCCGAGAACCGGACGTACACGGCCCGGTGCCGGCCGGGCTCCGAGGCCTTCTGGTACTCCCCGGCCCTGTACGGCAGCCTCCACGCCGGCGCCACGGGGAAGCCGCTGGAGAACGAGATGACCGGGGTGACTCCGCTCGGCCCCGTCCCCGCCTCCGGCACGGTGGACGTCACCGTGCGGACCCGTACGCGGGGCGCCGACGCGGGCGCCCACCCGCTGGGCTGCCTGGACCGCTCCGCCCTCACCGCGGCCGTCGACCGCCTGAAGGCCACCGGGGCCACCGCGGTCGAGGTCGGCGGCCACTCGATCGGGGCCACCCTCCCGGCGGACACCCGGGGCACGGCGGTCGTCGCCACCACGGCCGTCCCCGGCTGGAGCTGCTCCGCCCCGGTCAGGCCGTTCCACGGCCTGCTGGCCGTGGACCTCCCCCCGGGCACGACCGCGTTCTCCTGCACCTTCACCCCGAAGGGCCTGTACCCCGGCCTGGCCGCCGCCGCCCTGGCCCTCCTGACCCTCACCGCAGCAGCGGCGACACCCCGCCTCCGCCGCCGTCGCTGAGCCACGGTGGCTCCGGCGGCCGGTCCGGCCGCCGGGGGCACACCCGACCGCCACCCGCCCGTGGGAACGAAAAGGCCCCCCGCCGCTCCTCTCGGAGCGGCGGGGGGCTTCTTCATACGAGCTCTCAGCCGTTGTACGGGCCGTAGTCGTAGTCCTCCAGCGGGACAGCCTGGCCGGAGCCGGTGCCGAAGGGCGAGTAGTCGATGTCGTCGTAGCCGACGGCCGAGTACATCGCGGCCTTCGCCTCCTCGGTGGGCTCCACCCGGATGTTGCGGTAGCGGGCGAGGCCCGTACCGGCCGGGATGAGCTTACCGATGATGACGTTCTCCTTGAGGCCGATCAGGGAGTCGGACTTGGCGTTGATCGCCGCGTCCGTCAGGACCCTGGTCGTCTCCTGGAAGGACGCCGCCGACAGCCACGACTCGGTCGCGAGCGAGGCCTTGGTGATACCCATCAGCTGCGGACGGCCGGAGGCGGGGTGACCGCCCTCGGTGACCACACGACGGTTCTCGGTCTCGAACTTCGACCGCTCGACCAGCTCGCCCGGCAGGAGCTCCGCGTCGCCGGACTCGATGATCGTCACGCGGCGCAGCATCTGCCGGATGATGATCTCGATGTGCTTGTCGTGGATCGACACGCCCTGCGAGTTGTAGACCTTCTGGACCTCGCCGACCAGGTGGACCTGGACGGCACGCTGACCGAGGATGCGCAGCACGTCGTGCGGGTTGGTGGCACCCATGGTGAGCTTCTGGCCCACCTCGACGTGGTCGCCCTCGTGCACGATGACCTTGGCGCGCTTCGAGATCGGGAACGCCGTCTCGTCGCTGCCGTCGTCGGGCGTGATGACGATCTTCTTCGTCTTCTCGGTCTCCTCGATCCGCACGCGGCCGGCGGCCTCGGAGATCGGGGCGACACCCTTCGGGGTACGGGCCTCGAAGAGCTCGACGACACGCGGCAGACCCTGCGTGATGTCGTCACCGGCCACACCACCGGTGTGGAAGGTACGCATCGTCAGCTGGGTACCGGGCTCACCGATGGACTGGGCGGCGATGATGCCGACCGCCTCACCGATGTCGACTAGCTTGCCGGTGGCCAGCGAGCGTCCGTAGCAGAAGGCACAGGTGCCGACCGCGGACTCACAGGTCAGGACCGAGCGGGTCTTGACCTCCTCGACGCCGTTGGCGACCAGGGCGTCGATGAGGACGTCACCGAGGTCGACGTTGGCCGGCGCGATGACCTTGCCGTCGATGACGACGTCCTCGGCCAGCATGCGGGCGTAGATCGAGGTCTCGACGTCGTCGGCCTTGCGCAGCACGCCGTCCTCGCCGCGGACGGCGATCTTCAGCTTCAGGCCGCGCTCGGTGCCGCAGTCCTCCTCGCGGATGATCACGTCCTGCGAGACGTCCACCAGACGACGGGTCAGGTAACCCGAGTCGGCGGTACGCAGGGCGGTGTCCGCCAGACCCTTACGGGCACCGTGCGTGGAGATGAAGTACTCCAGAACGGTGAGGCCCTCACGGAAGGACGCCTTGATCGGACGCGGGATGGTCTCGTTCTTCGCGTTCGACACCAGACCACGCATACCGGCGATCTGTCGCATCTGCATCATGTTTCCTCGGGCACCCGAGTCAACCATCATGAAGATGGGGTTCGTCTTGGGGAAGTTCGCGTTCATCGCCTCGGCAACCTCGTTGGTCGCCTTGGTCCAGATCGCGATGAGTTCCTGCGTGCGCTCGTCCTTGGTGATCAGACCGCGCTCGTACTGCTTCTGGACCTTCTCGTCCTGCGCCTCGTAGCCCGCGACGATGGCCTTCTTGGCCTCGGGCACGACGACGTCGGAGATGGCCACGGTGACACCGGAACGGGTCGCCCAGTGGAAGCCGGCCGCCTTCAGGTTGTCGAGCGTCGCCGCCACGATGACCTTGGGGTAGCGCTCCGCCAGGTCGTTGACGATCTCGGAGAGCTGCTTCTTGCCCACCGAGTAGTCGACGAACGGGTAGTCCTCGGGCAGCAGCTCGTTGAAGAGCGCGCGGCCCAGGGTGGTGCGCAGGCGGAAGCTGTCGCCCGGCTGGAACTCCTGCTCGCCCTCTTCGGCGACCGGCGGCACCCAGCCGCGCGGCGGGATGGTGCCCACCGGGAAGCGGATGTCGACGGACGACTGCAGCGCGAGCTCGCCGGCGTCGAACGCCATGGTCGCCTCGGCCGTGGAGCCGAACGCGCGGCCCTCGCCCTTGGTGTCACGGAGCTCACCGTCGGTGGTCAGGAAGAACAGACCGAGGACCATGTCCTGGGTCGGCATCGTGACCGGACGGCCGTCGGCCGGCTTGAGGATGTTGTTCGAGGACAGCATCAGGATGCGGGCCTCGGCCTGCGCCTCCGCGGAGAGCGGCAGGTGCACGGCCATCTGGTCACCGTCGAAGTCCGCGTTGAACGCGGTGCAGACGAGCGGGTGGATCTGGATGGCCTTGCCTTCGACCAGCTGGGGCTCGAAGGCCTGGATGCCGAGACGGTGCAGCGTGGGCGCACGGTTCAGCAGCACCGGGTGCTCGGCGATGACCTCTTCGAGCACGTCGTACACGACCGTGCGGCCGCGCTCGACCATGCGCTTCGCGCTCTTGATGTTCTGCGCGTGGTTCAGGTCGACCAGGCGCTTCATCACGAACGGCTTGAAGAGCTCCAGCGCCATGGCCTTGGGCAGACCGCACTGGTGCAGCTTGAGCTGCGGGCCGACGACGATCACGGAACGCGCGGAGTAGTCCACACGCTTACCGAGAAGGTTCTGACGGAATCGACCCTGCTTGCCCTTCAGCATGTCGCTGAGGGACTTCAGCGGGCGGTTGCCGGGGCCCGTCACCGGGCGGCCGCGACGACCGTTGTCGAAGAGGGCGTCCACGGCCTCCTGGAGCATGCGCTTCTCGTTGTTCACGATGATCTCGGGGGCACCGAGGTCGAGAAGGCGCTTCAGGCGGTTGTTGCGGTTGATCACGCGGCGGTACAGGTCGTTCAGGTCGGAGGTCGCGAAGCGGCCACCGTCCAGCTGCACCATCGGACGGAGGTCCGGCGGGATCACCGGGACGCAGTCCAGAACCATGCCCTTGGGCTTGTTGCTGGTCTGCAGGAACGCGGAGACGACCTTGAGGCGCTTGAGCGCACGGGTCTTCTTCTGGCCCTTGCCGGTACGGATGATCTCGCGGAGGCGCTCGGCCTCCTCCTCGAGGTCGAAGGACTCCAGGCGCTTCTGCAGCGCGGCGGCGCCCATGCAGCCGTCGAAGTACGTGCCGAAGCGGTCACGCAGCTCGCGGTAGAGCAGCTCGTCGCCCTCGAGGTCCTGGACCTTGAGGTTCTTGAAGCGGGCCCACACCTCGTCGAGGCGGTCGATCTCGCGCTGGGCGCGGTCACGGAGCTGCTTCATCTCGCGCTCGGCGCCCTCGCGCACCTTGCGGCGCACGTCGGCCTTGGCACCCTCGGCCTCGAGCTCGGCCAGGTCGGACTCGAGCTTCTTGGCACGGCCTTCGAGGTCGGCGTCGCGGCGGTTCTCGATCTGCTGGCGCTCGACGGAGACGTGGGCCTCCAGCGACGGCAGGTCGCGCTGACGGCGCTCGTCGTCGACGAACGTGATCATGTACGCGGCGAAGTAGATGACCTTCTCGAGGTCCTTCGGCGCGAGGTCCAGCAGGTAGCCCAGGCGCGACGGGACGCCCTTGAAGTACCAGATGTGGGTGACGGGAGCGGCAAGCTCGATGTGGCCCATGCGCTCACGGCGCACCTTGGCGCGCGTGACCTCGACGCCACAGCGCTCACAGATGATGCCCTTGAAGCGGACACGCTTGTACTTGCCGCAGTAGCACTCCCAGTCCCGGGTCGGACCGAAGATCTTCTCGCAGAAGAGTCCGTCCTTCTCGGGCTTCAGGGTGCGGTAGTTGATGGTCTCCGGCTTCTTGACCTCGCCGTGCGACCAGGTTCGGATGTCGTCCGCGGTGGCAAGGCCGATCCGCAGCTCGTCGAAGAAGTTGACGTCGAGCACTGTGCGTCAATCCCTCTTTCGGGGTCGTGTCTCTTGATCAGTGGTCTGAACGGTCCCGGGGATGACGGGGGGCTCAGGGTGTGAGCCCCCCGTCAGGCCCGTCAGACCTCTTCGACGCTGCTCGGCTCGCGCCGGGACAGGTCGATACCGAGCTCCTCCGCCGCGCGGAAGACGTCCTCGTCGGTGTCGCGCATCTCGATGGACATGCCGTCCGAGGACAGCACCTCCACGTTGAGGCAGAGCGACTGCATTTCCTTGATGAGCACCTTGAAGGACTCGGGAATGCCCGGCTCGGGGATGTTCTCGCCCTTGACGATGGCCTCGTAGACCTTCACGCGGCCGGTGACGTCGTCGGACTTGATGGTCAGCAGCTCCTGGAGGGCGTAGGCGGCGCCGTAAGCCTCGAGCGCCCACACCTCCATCTCACCGAATCGCTGGCCACCGAACTGTGCCTTACCACCCAGCGGCTGCTGCGTGATCATCGAGTACGGACCGGTCGAACGGGCGTGGAGCTTGTCGTCGACCAGGTGGTGGAGCTTGAGGATGTACATGTACCCGACCGAGATCGGGTCCGGGAACGGCTCGCCGGAGCGGCCGTCGAACAGGCGCGCCTTGCCGGACGGGAGGACCAGGCGGTCACCGTCGCGGTTCGGGATGGTGTGCTCGAACAGGCCGGCGAGCTCGTCCTCGCGGGCGCCGTCGAACACGGGGGTGGCGACGTTGGTGCCGGGCTCGACGCGGTCGGCGCCGATGGCCTTCAGTCGCTCGGCCCACTCCTCACCCAGACCGGAGACGTCCCAGCCGCGGCTGGCGAGCCAGCCGAGGTGGATCTCCAGGACCTGTCCCGGGTTCATTCGGGACGGGACACCCAGCGGGTTCAGGATGATGTCGACCGGGGTGCCGTCCTCGAGGAACGGCATGTCCTCGATCGGGAGGATCTTGGAGATGACACCCTTGTTGCCGTGACGGCCGGCGAGCTTGTCACCGTCGGTGATCTTGCGCTTCTGGGCGACGTAGACGCGAACCAGCTGGTTCACGCCCGGAGGAAGCTCGTCGCCCTCCTCGCGGTCGAAGACGCGGACGCCGATGACCTTGCCGATCTCACCGTGGGGGACCTTCAGCGAGGTGTCACGCACCTCGCGGGCCTTCTCACCGAAGATCGCGCGGAGCAGACGCTCCTCCGGGGTCAGCTCGGTCTCACCCTTGGGCGTGACCTTGCCGACCAGGATGTCGCCGGCGACGACGTCCGCACCGATGCGGATGATTCCGCGCTCGTCGAGGTCCGCGAGGACCTCCTCGGAGACGTTCGGGATGTCCCGGGTGATCTCCTCGGGGCCGAGCTTGGTGTCACGGGCGTCGACCTCGTGCTCCTCGATGTGGATCGAGGAGAGGACGTCGTCCTGCACGAGGCGCTGCGACAGGATGATCGCGTCCTCGTAGTTGTGGCCTTCCCACGGCATGAACGCGACGAGCAGGTTCTTGCCGAGGGCCATCTCGCCCTCTTCGGTCGCCGGTCCGTCGGCGAGGACCTGGGACTCCACGATCCGGTCACCCTCGTTGACGATGACCTTCTGGTTGACCGAGGTGCCCTGGTTCGACCGGGAGAACTTGGCGACGCGGTACGTGGTGTACGTGCCGTCGTCGTTGGCGACGGTGATGTAGTCGGCCGAGACCTCCTGGACCACACCGTCCTTCTCCGCGCGGATCGAGTCACCGGCGTCGACCGCACAGCGGTACTCCATGCCGGTGCCGACGAGCGGGGCCTCCGCCTTGATGAGCGGAACGGCCTGGCGCATCATGTTCGCGCCCATGAGGGCACGGTTGGCGTCGTCGTGCTCGAGGAAGGGGATCATCGCGGTCGCGACGGACACCATCTGGCGCGGGGAGACGTCCATGTAGTCGACGTCGCCGCCGGCGATGTAGTCGATCTCGCCGCCACGACGGCGGACCAGGACGCGGTTCTCGGTGAAGCGCATGTCCTCGGACAGGGCCGCGTTGGCCTGCGCGATGACGAAGCGGTCTTCCTCGTCGGCCGTCAGGTAGTCGACCTCGTCGGTGACGACACCGTCGATGACCTTGCGGTACGGGGTCTCGACGAAACCGAACGCGTTGACGCGGCCGTAGGACGCGAGCGAGCCGATCAGACCGATGTTCGGGCCTTCGGGGGTCTCGATCGGGCACATGCGGCCGTAGTGCGACGGGTGCACGTCACGGACCTCGAAGCCGGCCCGCTCACGGGACAGACCGCCGGGGCCCAGCGCCGACAGGCGGCGCTTGTGGGTCAGGCCCGAGAGCGGGTTGTTCTGGTCCATGAACTGCGACAGCTGGCTGGTGCCGAAGAACTCCTTGATGGAGGCGACGACCGGCCGGATGTTGATCAGGGTCTGCGGCGTGATCGCCTCGACGTCCTGGGTGGTCATGCGCTCGCGCACGACGCGCTCCATACGAGCCAGACCCGTGCGGACCTGGTTCTGGATGAGCTCGCCGACGTTGCGCAGACGACGGTTGCCGAAGTGGTCGATGTCGTCGGTCTCGACGACGATCGAACGGCCGGACTCGCCGATCGTCTCGGTCTCGCCGGCGTGCAGCTTGACCAGGTACTTGATCGTGGCGATGACGTCGTCGGTGGTGAGCACACCGGCGTCGAGCGGCTCGTCGGCGCCGAGCTTCTTGTTCACCTTGTAGCGGCCGACCTTGGCGAGGTCGTAGCGCTTGGGGTTGAAGTAGAGGTTCTCGAGCAGCGTCTGAGCGGCCTCACGGGTCGGCGGCTCGCCCGGGCGCAGCTTGCGGTAGATGTCGAGCAGCGCGTCGTCCTGACCCTGGGTGTGGTCCTTCTCCAGGGTGGCGCGCATGGACTCGTACTCGCCGAACTCCTCGAGGATCTGCTCGGTGGTCCAGCCGAGAGCCTTCAGGAGGACGGTGACGGACTGCTTGCGCTTGCGGTCGATGCGGACGCCGACCATGTCGCGCTTGTCGATCTCCATCTCCAGCCAGGCACCCCGGGACGGGATGATCTTGGCGGAGAAGATGTCCTTGTCGGACGTCTTGTCGATGGAGGAGTCGAAGTAGACACCGGGGGAACGGACGAGCTGCGACACCACGACACGCTCGGTGCCGTTGATGACGAAGGTGCCCTTGTTGGTCATGAGCGGGAAGTCGCCCATGAAGACCGTCTGAGACTTGATCTCTCCGGTCTCGTTGTTCGTGAACTCGGCCGTGACGAACAGCGGAGCCGCGTACGTGAAGTCGCGCTCCTTGCACTCGTCGACGGAGTTCTTCGCCGGCTCGAAACGGTGGTCGCGGAAGGTCAGCGACATCGACCCGGAGAAGTCCTCGATCGGCGAGATCTCCTCGAAGATCTCTTCCAGACCGGACTTGGTGGGGACGTCCTGTCCACTCTCAAGCGCCGACTCGACGCGAGACTTCCAGGCGGCATTGCCGAGCAGCCAGTCAAAGCTCTCGGTCTGCAGCGCCAGGAGGTTCGGAACCTCGAGGGGCTCCTTGATCTTTGCAAAGGAGATGCGCAGCGGGGCGGTGCTGGCACCGTTGTTCGTATTGGTCGAGGCGTTGCGCGAGGCGGCCAAGAGGGGGTCCTTCCGAGGGCTCGGACTCACTACGCGCGTACCGGTCCCAGCAGACACAGAAGACGAGGCCCCCCGATTCCGGCCAAAACACCAGGTCAGGGTGGATCAATCAAGTGTGCTCAAGCGTGGGCATGTCCCTGGCGACGGGCAGGGGACAGCTAACAGGCAGCGCAAAGGGTCAGTGTAGCCACTCGGCTCACTGATGTCCAGACCGCGTTTCCGGAAACCGGCAACAGGCCTTCCCCATGTCGTTCAACCCTGCGTCCAACGCTGCGGCTCTCGTGTACAGAGCGCGTATCAGTACTGCCCTCTTCGTAGTCGATCCATGCCTCGGATCTCGGATCGAGGCGGGCCGACCTCCCGACGGGTCTGAGAATTGCGCGCCGCGACCCGTTCGTCAAGGCCCCCTGCTCCGAGCGGATCATCTCCGGACCCTGCGTCGGGGCAACGATGATCACCCTACTCCCCAACGAGACCAGGGCAAGTCAGGCACCGCGAATACGCCAAAGGGCGACCACCCTTACGGGTGATCGCCCCTCGGAGAGGCCGTCAGGCGGCCTCAGAGGTGTTACTTGACCTCGACGGAGGCACCGGCACCCTTGAGGGCCTCGGCGGCCTTGTCAGCGGCCTCCTTGTTGACCTTCTCGAGGACGGGCTTCGGCGCACCGTCGACGAGGTCCTTGGCCTCCTTCAGGCCCAGGGAGGTCAGCTCACGCACGACCTTGATGACCTGGATCTTCTTGTCGCCGGCGCCCGCGAGGATGACGTCGAACTCGTCCTTCTCCTCGACGGCCTCGGCAACGGCGCCCGGGCCGGCCGGACCGGCAACGGCGACGGCCGCGGCGGCGGTGACGTCGAACTTCTCCTCGAAGGCCTTCACGAACTCGGAGAGCTCGATGAGGGTCATCTCCTCGAACTGGGCGAGGAGGTCGTCCTGAGAGAGCTTCGCCATGATGGGCGATCCTTCCACTAATTCGGCAGGTGCCGATGTGTCTATAGAGGCGGGCGTAACGGCCCGCTACGACCCGCGCACTAGGCGGCGCGGATCAATGCGCGAGCCGAATTACTCGGCACCGCCCTGCTCGGCGAGCTTGACGCGAAGCGCTTCCGCGGTGCGGACGAACTTCGACGGCAGCGCCTGGAAGAGCGAGGCAGCCTGGGACTGCTTGCCCTTGAACGCGCCGGCCAGCTTGCTGAGCAGAACCTCGCGGGACTCGAGGTCCGCAAGCTTCTTGATGTCGTCGGCGGAGAGAGCCTTACCGTCAAGGACACCGGCCTTGATGATGAGGTTCGGGTTCTCCTTGGCGAAGTCACGCAGAGCCTTCGCCGACTCCACCGGGTCACCGGTGATGAAGGCGACCGCGGTCGGACCAGCGAAGTGCTCGTCCAGCGCGGTGATCCCGGCCTGGTTGGCCGCAATCTTGGTCAGCGTGTTCTTCACCACGGCGTACTGGGCGTTCTCACCGAGGGAGCGACGCAGCGTCTTGAGCTGCGCGACGGTGAGACCCCGGTACTCGGTCAGCACGGCGGCGTTCGAGCTCTGGAACGCGTCCGTGAGCTCGGCCACCGATGCAGCCTTGTTGGGCGTCGGCATGGTGCGTTCGCCTCCTTCCGGGTGATGAGGACCGCTCAGAAGGGGCTGACATACAAAACGCCCCGGCGCAGGCGCCAGGGCGTAGCTCGACCGGACGAATCCGGGAGCATTCCACAGTCACCTGCGCGGGTCGTCCGCAGTAAGCGGATCCTTCGGCCACCGCACCCTGTCGGGCACAGCAACGACCAGCGGTCTTTGGCTTCCGGGGAAGACTACGTGAAGGGTTCCGGTCGAGGCAAATCGGTCAGCTGCGCAGCCCCGGGAACCCGGCTTCGCGGAGCTTCCTGTCGGCTTCCTCCAGGTCCTTGTCGGCCTGGTCGAGGTCCTTGTCGACCTGTTCGAGGTCGGCGTCGACGCCCTTCATGACGTCGTCGAAGGCGACGACCTGGTCCGCCGGCGGGGGCTGCACGGGGGCCGGCTTGCCGAAGCCGGAGAACTTCCCCGTGGTCTTCGTCGTGCCCTTGTCGTCCGTGCTGGAGCTGTCGACACGGACCGGGTAGCCGTCGGCGCCGATCCACAGGTCCAGCTCGAGGGCGGTGATGTGTTTCACGGCCTCGCGGAGGTACTGGCGGTCCTTCTCCTCCATGACCTTGGTGGACTCGTCCGCCCGGAGCAGGTCCGCGCCGGTGAGGCCGGCTCTGTAGCGCTGGGCTTCGACACCGTCGGTCTTCTCGGCCCCGACGTACGTGAGCTTCTCCTGGCCGAGCAGCATCGCCAGGAACTCCGCCGGGTCCTGGTTCAGCCGGACCCCCGGCTTGCCGTCCTTGGACAGGTTCATCTGCATCCAGGTCTTGCCCTTGAGGGGCTTGTCCAGCCGGCTGTAGACGGTGTCGCCCATCATGATCGAGCGGGTGTCGGGCTTGCCCTCGCCGCGGTCCTTCAGGACCACGTCCTGGGCGGACGGGTACCAGGCCTTCGTACCGGTCTCGTGGACGGTCCTGCCGTCGCTCCCGGTGGTGGCCATCTCCGCCGTGGCGGACTTGGCGGCCACGGTCTTCAGGTAGGACGCCTTCACCGCCGCCGCGGGGTCGTGCGCCTTCTTCCCGGCCCCACCCCCACAGGCCGCGAGTGCCCCCACGAGAAGCCCGCCCCCGGCGACCACGGCAGCGCCCCGCATCCGTATCCGGACAGCCTCGTTCATCAGTTCTCCCCCTGCGTGGTTCTGCTGCGCGTCGCGCCGCTGCGGTGGAGCAGCGGCGCGACGGTACTGCGGTGCTGTGGTCGGTACGGCGGTCAGGCGGAGCCCTCGCCGGCGCCCTTCATCATCTCGGCGAGGTCGAGGACCTGCTCGGCCGGCGGTGCGGCGACCTCGACGGGCTTGTTGACGTCCAGGAACTTGACGGTGACGTCCAGCGGGCCGGAGGTGCCGGTACCGCGGGTGCGCACCTGCTTGGTCTGGTCGTTCTCGTCGATCCAGAGGTCCATGGTCAGGGTCTTGATGCCCTGGGCCTCCAGCGCCGCCAGGTTCTTCTCCTGGCGCTCCTTGGCCTCCGGCGCGGAGGCGGCGCTGCGGGACCGCAGCTCGTCGACCGAGACGGTGCCGGTCAGGTGCGTGGTCTTCTGGCCGTCGATGGTCTCGTCGCCGACCTTCTTGAGGTCCTTGGCGGCGCTCAGGCTGTCGGCCGTGTCGGCCGGGTTCTGGCCCTGCTGCGCCGAACCGAGCGCGTCCAGCTGCTTGGCCTGCTCCGGAGCCAGGGCCTTGAGGTCGAACTTCAGCCACTTGCCCTCGGTGCCCATGTACATGGCGCCGTCGAGGAGGCGGATCTGCACCTTCTCGCCCGGCTTCCGGGGCGAGTCCATCGTCATCGACATGGCGACGGTGGGCTTGATGCGCATGGCGGCCTCACCGGTGATCTTCTGGCCCGCCGCGTCGCCCGAGATGGAGTACCGGAGGGAGGTGATCTCCTCGGACTTCTTCTTCGTCTTCTCCAGGTACGCGGCCGGCGTCACCTCGGCCGGCTTTTCCGGGGCCTTGGCCGGTGCGGGCGCCCCCGTGTCCTTCTTCGCGTCGTTCCCGTTCTCGCAGGCCGTGGCGCCACCTGCGAGCAGGAGCGCGGCCAGGACGGCTGCGACGGTCTTCTTGCGGTATGCCTTCATGTGTTCCCCACCCCGTGTCCTCGTGGCAGCGCGTGGTCTCCGGCGTTTCCGCCTGCGACGCTGCCCGTACGACTGTACGACTCGGCGCCCGGAGTCATCACACAGGGTTCGCACGGGGAAACGGAAAACGGGCCCCTCGCCGCCCGGTGAAGGGGGCGAGGGGCCCGTTCAGTCACTCACTCGGCGAGCCGTGGGGCTCGGCCGGGTCAGACCGCGGCCGGGTCTTCCTCGACGAGGAGGTTCCGGGTGCGGTTCGGGTCCAGCTGGATGCCGGGGCCCATGGTGGTGCTGAGGGCGGCCTTCTTCAGGTAGCGGCCCTTGGCGGCGGACGGCTTCAGACGAAGGATCTCGTCCAGGGCCGCGCCGTAGTTCTCGACGAGCTGCTCATCGGAGAAGGAGACCTTGCCGATGATGAAGTGCAGGTTCGAGTGCTTGTCGACGCGGAACTCGATCTTGCCACCCTTGATCTCGGTGACAGCCTTCGCGACGTCCATCGTGACGGTGCCGGTCTTCGGGTTCGGCATGAGGCCACGGGGACCGAGCACGCGGCCGAGGCGGCCGACCTTGCCCATGAGGTCCGGGGTGGACACAACGGCGTCGAACTCGTTCAGGCGGTTGCCCTTGGCGATCTCGTTGATCAGCTCGTCGTCGCCGACGATGTCGGCGCCGGCGGCTTCCGCGGCCGCAGCACGGTCACCGGTCGCGAAGACCAGGACCCGGGCGGTCTTGCCGGTGCCGTGCGGGAGGTTCACGGTGCCGCGGACCATCTGGTCGGCCTTGCGCGGGTCGACACCCAGGCGGAAGGCGACCTCGACGGTGCTGTCGAACTTGGTCGAGGAGATCTCCTTGGCGAGACGGACGGCCTCGAGCGGGGCGTACTGCTTCTCCCGGTCGATCTTGGCGTCCGCAGCGCGGAGAGTCTTGCTGCGCTTCACTTCAGCTCCTGTATTTCGGATTCAGGCATGGAGTCGTGGTGCGGACCAGCGCTTGGCCCTACCACTGGTGGTGCTGGGGGTGGCTGGATCAGCCCTCGACCGTGACACCCATCGAGCGCGCGGTGCCGGAAATGATCTTCACGGCGGCGTCGATGTCGTTCGCGTTCAGGTCGGGCATCTTCAGCTCGGCGATCTCGCGGACCTGGGCAGCCGTGAGCTTGGCGACCTTGGTCTTGTGGGGCTCGCCGGAGCCCTTCTCGATGCCCGCGTGCTTCAGGATGAGGCGCGCAGCCGGCGGCGTCTTGGTGATGAAGGTGAAGGTGCGGTCCTCGTAGACCGTGATCTCCACCGGCACGACCATGCCACGCTGCGACTCGGTCGCGGCGTTGTAGGCCTTGCAGAACTCCATGATGTTGACGCCGTGCTGACCGAGCGCGGGGCCGACCGGCGGAGCCGGGTTGGCCGCACCGGCCTTGATCTGGAGCTTGATAAGCCCCGTGACCTTCTTCTTCTTGGGAGGCATTGCTCTCTCCGGGTCCTAGTGAGAGTTTTCAGCCGCCGATCCGGTCATCCGGATGGAGGCATACCGCACCACGATAACGGGTATGAGTGCGGGGCTAAAAACCGAGCAGGTCAGACCACCCGTGAGGGCGGTCTGACCTGTCCGGAAGCTGTGGCTCAGAAGCCGTGATCCACGCGGTGCGGATCAGTTCTTCTGGATCTGGTCGAAGCTGAGCTCGACCGGGGTCTCGCGACCGAAGATCTCGACGAGGCCCTTGACCTTCTTCGAGTCGGGGTTGATCTCGTTGATGGTCGCCTGGAGCGTGGCGAACGGACCGTCGGTGACGGTGACCGAGTCGCCGACCTCGAAGTCCAGGACCTCGATGGTGCGCTTGACCGCGGGGGCCGGCAGACCGGCTTCCTCGGCGGCCTGCTTGGCGGCCTTCTCCTGCGCCTCCGGGGCGAGCATCTTGACGATCTCGTCCAGGGTCAGCGGGTACGGGTCGTACGCGTTGCCCACGAAGCCGGTGACGCCGGGGGTGTTGCGGACGACGCCCCAGGACTCGTTCGTCAGATCCATGCGGACGAGAACGTAACCGGGCAGCTTGTTCTGCCGGACGTTCTTGCGCTCGCCGTTCTTGATCTGGACGATCTCTTCCTCGGGCACCTCGGCCTGGTAGATGAACTCCTCGACGTTCAGCGAGACGGCGCGCTGCTCCAGGTTGGCCTTCACGCGCTTCTCGTAGCCGGCGTAGGTGTGGATCACGTACCACTCGCCGGGGAGGAGGCGCAGCTCCTCGCGCAGGGCCTGGATCGGGTCGACCGGCTCGGCGGGCTCGGCCTCTTCGGCCTCCTCCGCGATCTCGGTGTCGGCGTCGGCCTCCTCCGCGATCTCGGCGTCGTCGGCGGCCTCTTCGAGCTCGGTGTCGGCCTCGGTCTCGTCCGCCTCGTCGTCGGAGACGTGCAGCGCGGCCTCCTCGGCGGCTTCACCCGCCTCGACGTCGGCGAGCTCGGCCTCGTCGGGGTCCACAGCGTCTGCCGCCTCGACGATGTCGAGCTCGTCCTCGACGGACTCGACGGAGTCGTGGCTCGCGTTCAGGTTCGGGTCAGACACGGTGGCTGCTTCTTCCTGGAAAAAGTGGTGGAACATGCGAAAAGGGGCGGCACCCATCAAGGCGCCGCCCTCCGCGGGGATCAGCCGAAGACGAACTTGATGGCTTCCTGGAACCCATAGTCAATCACGGTCACCAGAGCGATCATGATGACCACGAAGACAATCACCACGGTGGTGTACGTCGTGAGCTGATTGCGAGTGGGCCAGACAACCTTGCGGAGTTCCGCGACGATCTGGCGGTAGAACAGCGCGAGACGGCCCAGAGGACCCTTCTTACCGCGCTTGCCGCCCTTGCGGGCCTTCTTCTCGCGCGTCTCGTCCTCGGCGTCAGGCTTGTCGATGGAGCCCAGGGCGTCCGTCACTTCTCTCACCTGAATCCGGGTCGTGGCCGTACCGCGCCCGGTTGCGCCGCACGGCGTTGCATCTAAGTACGTACCTGCGCACACACGTCCGAGAAGGAGTGTGGAGCAGGGCCGGAGGGACTCGAACCCCCAACCGCTGGTTTTGGAGACCAGTGCTCTACCAATTGAGCTACGACCCTTTGCGTCCCCCAACCTACCGCATCCGGGCGAGTGCACGGAGTGCTCACGCTTTGCAGCGGCTGGCGAGGTCCAACGACAGGTGAGTGTACGTGAACTGCGCCGTGACGTCGAACAGCACCCGGCCTGACATGCTCCGGTCCGTTGACTGAAACGGTGTGCCGCGCTTCGGCGCGGTCTGGGACGATTGCCCGTATGACCTCTGCAACGCCTTCCTCCGAGCGCCGGGTGTCCGCCCGTATCGGCGCCATTTCCGAGTCCGCCACCCTCGCCGTGGACGCCAAGGCCAAGGCCCTCAAGGCCGCCGGACGCCCGGTGATCGGCTTCGGCGCGGGCGAGCCCGACTTCCCGACCCCGGACTACATCGTCGAGGCCGCGGTCGAGGCCTGCCGCAACCCCAAGTACCACCGCTACACGCCGGCCGGCGGGCTGCCGGAGCTCAAGGCCGCCATCGCCGCCAAGACGCTGCGCGACTCCGGCTACGAGGTCGAGGCGTCGCAGGTCCTGGTGACCAACGGCGGCAAGCAGGCGATCTACGAGGCCTTCGCGGCCGTCCTGGACCCGGGTGACGAGGTCATCGTCCCGGCCCCCTACTGGACCACCTACCCGGAGTCGATCCGTCTCGCCGGCGGTGTCCCGGTCGAGGTCGTCGCCGACGAGACCACCGGTTACCGGGTCTCCGTCGAGCAGCTGGAGGCCGCGCGCACCGAGCGCACCAAGGTCGTCCTGTTCGTCTCCCCCTCCAACCCGACCGGCGCGGTCTACAGCGAGGCCGACGCGAAGGCGATCGGCGAGTGGGCGGCCGAGCACGGTCTGTGGGTTCTCACGGACGAGATCTACGAGCACCTGGTCTACGGCGACGCGAAGTTCACCTCGCTGCCGGTCCTGGTCCCGGCCCTGCGCGACAAGTGCATCATCGTGAACGGCGTCGCCAAGACGTACGCGATGACCGGCTGGCGCGTGGGCTGGGTCATCGCCCCGCAGGACGTCATCAAGGCGGCGACCAACCTGCAGTCGCACGCCACCTCCAACGTCTCCAACGTGGCCCAGGTCGCCGCGCTGGCCGCCGTCTCGGGCGACCTGGACGCGGTCGCCGAGATGCGCAGGGCCTTCGACCGCCGCCGCCAGACGATGGTCCGGATGCTGAACGAGATCGACGGCGTCCTCTGCCCGACCCCCGAGGGCGCGTTCTACGCGTACCCGTCGGTCAAGGAACTCCTCGGCAAGGAGATCCGCGGCAAGCGCCCGCAGACCTCCGTCGAGCTGGCCGCCCTGATCCTGGACGAGGCCGAGGTCGCGGTCGTCCCCGGCGAGGCCTTCGGCACCCCCGGCTACCTGCGCCTCTCGTACGCCCTGGGCGACGAGGACCTGGTCGAGGGCGTGTCCCGCATCCAGAAGCTCCTGGCCGAGGCCAAGGCCTGACGCGGCCCGCGGTGCGACCTGGGCGGCGGTACCCCTGAGGGTGCCGCCGCCCAGGCGTTTTCCGGCCCCGCGCCGGGCCACATCCGACCCCGCCGGCCCCATCAGCCCGCGCCGGCGATGGAGGCGCGGGGTCCGGGGCGGAGCCCCGATCTTCAGCCCCGCCGGCGTTTGAGTCGCGGGCCCGGGCAGCGTCCGGAAGGCCCCCGCGCAGCGGATCCGCACCCGCTCACCCGTTCGCGCAAGCCCCCGATCGGTAAAACCCCCTCCCGCCGAGCGCAGCGGTACGGCAGGATCACCAGATGGAGCACGTACGCGATCTCACGCTTCTGCCGAAGGCCCACCTCCACCTCCACTTCACCGGGTCGATGCGACCATCGACCCTCCTGGAGCTCGCCGACAAGTACGGCGTGCGCCTCCCCGACGCGCTGACCGCCGGGGAGCCGCCCAAGCTGCGCGCCACCGACGAACGCGGCTGGTTCCGCTTCCAGCGGCTCTACGACGCCGCCCGCTCCTGCCTGCGTGAGCCCGAGGACATCCAGCGCCTGGTCCGCGAGGCCGCGGAGGAGGACGTACGGGACGGCAGCGGCTGGCTGGAGATCCAGGTGGATCCCACCTCCTACGCCCCGCTGCTGGGCGGGATGATCCCGGCCGTCGAGATCATCCTCGACGCCGTCGACGCGGCCTCCCGCGAGACCGGCCTCGGGATGCGGGTCCTGATCGCCGCCAACCGTATGAAGCACCCGCTCGACGCCCGCACCCTGGCCCGGCTCGCGGTGCGCTACGCCGACCGGGGCGTGGTCGGTTTCGGCCTGTCCAACGACGAGCGCCGGGGCATGGCCCGCGATTTCGACCGGGCCTTCGCCATCGCCCGTGACGGCGGCCTCCTGGCGGCCCCGCACGGCGGGGAGCTCACGGGTCCGTCCTCGGTGCGCGACTGCCTCGACGATCTGCACGCGGCCCGCATCGGGCACGGCGTACGGGCCGCGGAGGACCCCCGGCTGCTGAAGCGGCTGGCCGACCGGCAGATCACCTGCGAGGTCTGCCCGGCGTCGAATGTCGCACTGGGGGTGTACGAGCGCCCGGAGGACGTCCCGCTGCGCACGCTGTTCGAGGCCGGGGTGCCGATGGCGCTGGGCGCGGACGACCCGCTGCTGTTCGGGTCCCGGCTGGCGGCGCAGTACGAGATCGCCCGCCGCCACCACGGTTTCACGGACGCCGAGCTCGCCGAGCTGGCCCGCCAGTCGGTGCGCGGCAGCGCCGCGCCGGACGACGTACAGGCCAAGCTGCTGGCCGGGATCGACCACTGGCTCACCGGGTGAGCCGCAGGTCTCCCTCGTGGCAGTCGGCGCGCACCCGGCGGCCGTCGGGGAAGCCGATCTCCAGGTGGGTGCGGCCCTGCTCGGGCAGGGCGAACTCGGCGACGGAGGACACGGTCTCGCCGAGGTGCCGCAGGAAGGGGTGGTCGCCGAGGTCCTCGCCGACCTCGATGCGGCCCCACTCCCCCATGTCGTAGGGCGCGTGGGGCGAGGCGGACTCGACGATGAGGCACTGGTCGGAGCCGGTGGTGATGCGGATGGAGTCGCCGACGCTGTCGATCAGCCAGACGTCGAGGGGGGACTCGGAGCGTTCGCCGTCACTGACGTGCCAGGACGCGACGACCCTGCTGAGCGTGCGACCCACGAGCCGAGTGGGGTCCGTACCGGCCCCGTGACGGGGACAGAGCATGGGCGGCCGGCGCTCCTCAGATGCTGACGCCGACCGTCACCGGCTCGTTGACGAGGGTGACGCCGAAGGCGGCGTGGACGCCTGCGACGACCTCGCGGGCCAGGGTGAGGAGGTCCTCGGTGGTGGCCTCGCCGCGGTTGGTGAGGGCGAGGGTGTGCTTGGTGGAGATGCGCGCGGGGCCGGTGCCGTAGCCCTTGGTGAAGCCGGCCTTGTCGATCAGCCAGGCGGCGCTGGTCTTCGTACGGCCCTCGCCGGCGGGGTAGGCGGGCGGGGCGGTGTCGGGGCCGAGGCGGTCCTGGACGCGGGCGAGGAAGGCGGCGTAGGCCTCGTCGGTCAGGATCGGGTTGTGGAAGAAGGAGCCGGCCGACCAGGTGTCGTGGTCGGCGGGGTCGAGGACCATGCCCTTGCCGGCGCGCAGCCGCAGTACGGTCTCGCGGGCGGTGGCGGCGGGGACGCGGTCGCCGGCGCCGACGCCGAGGGCCCGGGCGGTCTCGGGGTACTTGATCGGCGCCGAGAGCCCGCCGGCGTCCTCCAGGGCGAAGCGGACGCGCAGGACGACGTAGCGGTCGGGCTGGTCCTTGAAGGTGCTGTTGCGGTACCGGAAGGCGCACTCCGCGGCGGTCAGGGTGACCGTTTCGCCGGTGGTGCGGTCGTAGGCGACGACCTCGGTGATGGTGTCGCAGACCTCCTGGCCGTACGCGCCGACGTTCTGGATCGGGGTGGCGCCGGCGGAGCCGGGGATGCCGGCGAGGCATTCGATGCCGGCGAGGCCGGCCTCGACGGTGCGGGCGACGGCGTCGCTCCAGTTCTCGCCGGCGGCGAGTTCCAGCCGGGTGCCGTCCAGGTCGAAGCCGGTGGTGGCGATGCGCAGGGCGGTGCCGTCGAAGCCCCGGTCGCCGATGACCAGGTTGCTGCCGCCGCCGATGACCAGGAGCGGGGTGCCGCTCTCGTCCGCGGCGCGGACGGCGGCGATCACCTCGGCGTCGGTGGTCGCGGTGACCAGGCGGGCGGCGGGACCACCGAGGCGGAAGGTGGTCAGCGGGGCGAGGGGGGCGTCGTGGAGTTCCTGCACGTGGACAAGAGTACGGTCCGTGCCCCTCGCATCCCTGCGGGGCCACGGACCGTACTCGCTCGTCCCCCGTGCCGGCCGGGTCAGCGGTCCGCCTGCTGCTGTTCGGCGAGGCGGCGCTCGGCCTCGTCCCAGCCGAGGGGCAGCTCGGTGGCCGGCACGGTCCACTCGGTGAGGACGGATTCCTTCATGTACGCGGCGGCGGCGCGGGCACTGGAGCGGTGGGGCTCGCTGCGGGCGAAGCGGTACAGCGCGTCGCGGTCCTCCCATGCGGAGAGGGTGAGGAAGGTGCGGCGCAGGACGCGGGCCCGGAGGGCGACGCCGTGGGCGCCGGGGGCCTTGCGCATCTGGCGGATGATGCCGGGTGACTTGAGGAAGAACCGGACGGCGCCGGTGAGGGTGGCGGTCTCGAAGCGGGAGGCCATGACGTGGACCTCGGCGCCGGGTGCGGCCGGTGTGGGCGTGGACCAGGGGATGTCGGGCATGACGTGCTCTCCTTCCGTGGCGCGGCCGCGGGAGCCGCGGGGCCTGATCTTGTGTGCGGGTGCTGCGTCTGCGTTCGTTCCGGTCACCGGGCTGGTCGCCCGAGGGGTCACCCGACGGCCGTGACCTTGTCCGCGGCCCCGGAGCGGGGCGTGGGGACGGTGGACGGGGGTGCGGTGGAGGTGGGTGCGGTGGGCGTGGGGGCGGGCGCGTTCCCGGGCTTGCGGGGCACCAGGAGGGCCAGCGCGGCGGCGAGGGCGACGGCCGCGGCGCCGATCCACAGGGCGGGGACGGTCCCGTCGGTGAAGGCCTGCGGGGTTTCGTAGCCGCCCTGGGCGGAGAAGACCGAGGCCAGGACGGCGACGCCGAGGGCTCCGCCGACCTCGCGCAGGGCGTTGTTCGTGCCGGAGGCCTTGCCCTGGTCGGCGGGGGTCACGGTGGACATCAGGACGTTGGCCGCGGGGGCGAAGTAGAGGGCCATGCCGATCCCGCTGAGGATCAGCGGCGGCAGCTGGGCCGCGTACGAGACGTCCGTGCTCAGGATCGCGGCGAACCAGCCGAGGCCGAGTGCCTGGAACGCCAGGCCGGCGGCGACGACCGGGCGGCCGCCGATGCGGTCGGACAGGATCCCGGCCAGCGGGGCGACGATCATCGGCATGCCGGTCCAGGGCAGCATGCGCAGACCGGCTTCGGTGGGCGAGTAGCCGGCGACGCCCTGCAGGAACTGGCTGAGCAGGAAGATCGAACCGAACATGCCGAGGAACATCAGCAGGCTGGCCAGGTTGATCCCCAGGAAGCCGCGGTCACGGAAGAGCCGCATGGGGAGCATGGGGTTGGCGTTCGTGAAGCCGTGGTGGACGAATCCCGCGACGAGGGCGGTGCCGAGGATCAGGCCGGTGAGGATGGGGGTGCTGGTCCAGCCCTCGGAGTTGGCGTTGACCAGGCCGTAGACGATGCCGAAGAGGCCGCCGCTGATGAGCAGGGTGCCGGGGATGTCGAGGCGGGCGCCGGGGGCGGTGGACTCGGCGAGGCGCAGCCGGGCGAGCGGGATCAGGGCCAGGCCCAGGGGCACGTTGAGCCAGAAGATCCACTGCCAGGAGATGTGTTCGGTGAGGCTGCCGCCGATGAGGGGGCCGCTGGCGACGGCGAGGCCGGTGACGGCGCCGTAGATGCCGAGGGCCGTGCCGCGCCGGGCGGCGGGGACGGCGGCGGTGAGGAGGGTGAGGGTGAGCGGCATCATGACGGCGGCACCCACGCCCTGCACGGCGCGGGCGGCGATGAGCGCGTCGATCCCGGGCGAGAGAGCGGCCGCGGCGGAGGCGCCGGTGAAGACGGCGAGGCCGGCGATGAACAGCCGGCGGCGGCCGAAGCGGTCGCCCAGGGCGGCGCCGAACATGAGGAGGACGGCGAAGGTGAGCGTGTAGGCGTTCACCGTCCATTCCAGGTCCTCCAGCCCGCCGCCGAGGTCCGCGCGGATGGCGGGGAGGGCGGTGGTCACGACCAGGTTGTCGAGTGCCGCCATGAAGCCGGCCACGCCGGTGAGGACGAGGGCCCAGACGGCGGGTCCGCGGAGCCTGGTGTCGACGTCTTGCGCGTGCACGATTCCCCCTGTGAGTCGATTTGTTAGTTATTGCTGACTAACTTCTCTGACCATGCGGATGCGCGCACGGTGGCGCGCATCTTTCACCTCTCCAGGCGGCCGGTGGTGCGGGCCGACGGGTAGAACCCCTCCCACACCCGATGCCCGGGCGGGAACCCCATCGCGGCCAGCGTGTTGATCAGCATTCCGTAGGCCATGAAGGTCGTCGTCTCCCGCGGGTCCGCACCCAGCGGCAGGTGGACGGTGTCCCAGAGCTCCATCCAGCCCTGGCGGACCAGCTCGCCGAGCTCGTGATCGCCGGCCGCCTCGGCGGCGGCGACGGTGACGTACATCTGGAGCTGCATCTGGAGCTTGTCGGGATCCTCCGTGATCAGCCGGGTGTAGGCGTTGGCCATGGCACGCTCGGCCTCTTCGCCGCTCAGTCCCTCGACGGCGGCGGCGAACACCTCACGCGTGTCCCGCAGGCAGCGCTCCGACGCGGCCAGGAAGATCGCCTGCTTGTTGGGGAAGAGCCGGAAGAGGTACGGCTGTGAGACTCCCACCCGCTTGGCGATCGTCTCGGTGGAGGTCCCGTAGTACCCGCCCCGGGCGAACTCGTGCATCGCCGCCCGGATGACGCTCTCGCGCCGCTCCTCTGCGCTCATCCTTGCCATACAACGAAGTTAGTACTCAATCACTAACTTGGTCAAGGGGTGCTGTGACGGCTCCCGGGCGGTGAGGGGGCGGCGCGAGGGGACGGGCGGTGGGGGCGCGACGGCGAGGGGACGGGCGGTGAGGGGGCGGGCGGCCCGCCCCCTCGTACACGCAGGTGCCGGCCGCGCTCAGGCCAGCGCGACCACCGCTCGGGACATGCCGAGGACCTTCTGGCCCGCGCTCATGGCCGTCAGGTCGACCCGTACGCGGTTGTCGTCCAGCTTCACCGCGACCTTGGCGGTGACCTCGATCAGCCCGCCCTGGTCGTCGTTCGGGACGACGACCGGCTTGGTGAAGCGCACGCCGTACTCGACCACCGCGCCCGGGTCGCCGACCCAGTCGGTGACCACGCGGATCGCCTCGGCCATGGTGAACATGCCGTGCGCGATCACGTCCGGCAGCCCGACCTCCTTGGCGAACTTCTCGTTCCAGTGGATCGGGTTGAAGTCGCCCGAGGCGCCTGCGTACTGGACGAGCGTGGCGCGCGTCACCGGGAAGGACGCCGCGGGCAGCTCCGTGCCGACCTCGACGTCGGCGTACTTGATCTGCGCTGCCATGTCAGGCCTCCTCGGGGGCGCGGGAGACGAGCTTCGTCCAGGCCGTCACCACGTGCTCGCCGGTCTCGTCGTGGACCTCGCCGCGGATGTCGATGATGTCGTTGCCCGCGAGCGACTTCACGGCCTCGATGGTGGAGGTCACCGACAGGCGGTCACCGGCACGCACCGGGCGGGAGTACGCGAACTTCTGGTCGCCGTGCACGACACGGCTGTAGTCCAGGCCCAGCTGCGGGTCCGCGACGACCTGGCCGGCCGCCTTGAAAGTGATCGCGAACACGAAAGTCGGCGGGGCGATCACATCGGAGTGACCGTAGGCCTTGGCCGCTTCGGGGTCGGTGTAGACGGGATTGGTGTCACCCACCGCGTCCGCGAATTCGCGGATCTTCTCCCGGCCGACCTCGTACGGATCGGTGGGCGGGTAGCTCCGCCCCACGAAGGACTGGTCGAGAGCCATGACTCACTACCTCCTGTTGAAGGGACACGAAACACACAGGGACAAAGACAGGAACGGGCACGGAAACGACACAAGGCCGCCCCCAATGAAGGGGACGACCTCATGACGGTGCCTGTATTCGAGACTTCGCTGGGGTCAGCGGGTCTCGCGGTGCGCGGTGTGCGAGTTGCAGCGCGGGCAGTGCTTCTTCATCTCCATGCGGTCCGGGTTGTTACGCCGGTTCTTCTTGGTGATGTAGTTCCGCTCCTTGCACTCCACGCAGGCCAGCGTGATCTTCGGGCGGACGTCGGTGGCAGCCACGTGAGTGCTCCTTGACGGACTATGGGACGGATGAACGCATAAAAGAGTAGCCGATCGGGAGACCGACCCCGCAATCGGCTACTGTGGGTAGCGGCGACCGGACTTGAACCGGTGACACAGCGATTATGAGCCGCTTGCTCTACCGACTGAGCTACGCCGCTTTGATGTGATCGGCTCCCCACCCGAGGGTGGGGAACCTCTCTCACCAGAGCCCCAATGCGGAATCGAACCGCAGACCTTCTCCTTACCATGGAGACGCTCTACCGACTGAGCTATTGGGGCGAGCGATGAAGACATTACACGGTTGCCCGCCGATCGCCCAAATCCTTTGCGGGAACAGGGCTCGGAGGGGGTCCGGCAGCCTCTCCCGATCAACTCGCAGGCCACTCCCGCCCCACTTCTCCTGCGGTTTGTGCGCGGGCTCACACCTGACGGGCCGGCGCAAGCCCCGGTGCGGGGGCGACGGGGCACGGAGGACACGAGGGGCGCGAGGACACGAGGGCGCGGCGGAGCGAGGGCACCACACCGGTACGACTATTGCCCTCTTCTGCCCTCTTCCGTGAAGCGGAGTGCGCCGCGCCCTAGGCTCTGAGCACGCTGCGTGATCTTGGGCGCAGGCCGCAGGCCGCAGGCCGCGGCCACGGCCCCGGGGACCGCCCGAGCCACCGCAGGAGCGCGATGTCCGACAGCCAGCCGCAGCAGCCGCCCCACGCCCCCCGCAGCGGCAACGGCGGCGGCCACGGCAACGCGGCCGCCGCCGACGCCAGCACCCTGCTGCTCGCCGGGGCCCGCCTCACGGACGGCCGCACCGTCGACGTCCGCCTCGGCGCCGGCCGGATCCAGGCCGTGGGGACCACGGGCAGCCTCTCCTCCCCCGTGCTGTCCCGGGTGGACCTCAGCGGCTACCTGCTGCTCCCCGCCCCGGCCGAGCCGCACGCCCACGGGGACACCGCGCTGACCGCCGACGGCGACGGGCCCGTCTCCTACGCCCCCGACGAGGTGCAGCGCCGCGCCACCGAGGCGGCCCTGCTCCAGCTCGGCCACGGCGCGACCGCCCTGCGCTCCCATGTACGCATCGGTGACATGCACGGTCTCGGCCCCATGGAGGCCGTGCTCCAGGCCCGGCGCTCGCTGCGCGGGCTCGCCGACCTGACCGCGGTGGCCGTCCCCCGGCTGCTGACCGGGGTGGCGGGGGCCGACGGGCTCGCCATGCTGCGGGACGCGGTCAAGATGGGCGCCTCGGTGATCGGCGGCTGCCCCGACCTGGACCCGGACCCGACCGGCTTCCTCGAGGCCGTCCTGGGGCTCGCCGACGAGCACGGCTGCCCCGTGGACCTGCACACCGACGGTGACGACCCGGCCCGGCTCGCCCGGCTCGCGGCCATGGCCGGCGGACTGCGCCCCGGGGTGACCGTCGGCCCGTGCGGCGGGCTGTCCCGGCTCCCGCTGGACGCGGCCGCCCGCGCCGCCGACCAGCTGGCCGCGGCCGGCGTCCGGGTGACCTGCCTGCCCCAGGGTGACTGCGCGGCCCTGGAACGCCGCGGCCTGCGCACCGCCCCCGTACGACTCCTGCGGGCCGCCGGCGTACGGGTCGCGGCCGGCAGCGGGGCCCTGCGGGACGCCGGGAACCCGGTCGGCCGCGGCGACCCGCTGGAGGCCGCGTACCTGCTCGCCTCCCAGGGCGGGCTGCGCGCCGGCGAGGCCTACGAGTCCGTCAGCGCCTGCGCCCGCGAGGCCATGGGCCTGCCGGAGGTGCGGGTGGAGGCGGGATTCCCCGCGGAGCTGCTCGCCGTACGCGGCGACCGGATCGCGGGCGTGCTGTCGCTCGCGTACAGCCGGATCGTGATCCACCGCGGACGGGTGGTGGCCCGTACGAGCGCCGTACGGGAGTACTGCGACTCCGCCGTCGCGGTGGCCCTGGACCTGCCCCGGCAGGGCCGCACGGAGCCGGGCCCCTGAGTGGGTGTCTTCCCGGGCGGGGGCGCCCGGCTCGTCGTACCGTCGGGGCATGCGCATCGTCATCGCGGGTGGACACGGTCGGATCGCGCTGCGGCTGGAGCGCCTGCTCGCCGCGCGCGGGTACGAGGTCGCGGGCATCATCCGCGACCTCGAACAGGGCGACGACCTCAGGGAGGCGGGCGCCGAACCGGTGCTGTGCGACCTGGAGTCGGCCACGGTGGAGCACGTGGCGGGGATTCTGCAGGGCGCGGACGTGGCGGTGTTCGCGGCGGGCGCCGGCCCCGGCAGCGGCGCCGGGCGCAAGGACACGGTGGACCGGGGCGCGGCGGTGCTGTTCGCCGACGCGGCCGAACGGGCGCGTGTACGGCGCTTCCTGATGGTCTCTTCGATGGGTGCGGACGCCCATCACGAGGGCGACGAGGTCTTCGACGTCTACCTGCGGGCGAAGGGCGAGGCCGACGACCACGTACGGACCCGGCTGGGTCTGGAGTGGACCGTCCTGCGTCCCGGCTCGCTGCTCGACGACGCCGGGAAGGGGCAGGTCCGCCTGGAGGCGCGGACGGGCCGGGGAGCCGTGCCGCGCGACGACGTGGCGGCGGTGCTGGCCGAGCTGGTGGAGACGCCCGCGACGGCGGGCCTGACCCTGGAGCTGATCTCCGGCTCGACGCCGGTCGAGGTGGCCGTGAAGGACGTGGCGGGCAACTGACGGCCCGCGGGGAGGCCGGCCTGCCGGGAGTCCGGCCTGCTGGGAGTCCGGCCTGCTGGGAGGCATGCCCGCGGGAGGCCGGCTCCGGTCCGGCCCGGCTCCCCGCCGACGGCTCAGAACGCCGCGTCCACCTTGTCGTCGGAGCGCCCGACGGAGTCCTGCCGGTAGCGGCTCTCGTAGGCGTCACGGATCCGCTCGATGCGCACGCTGCGGTCGTCGGCGTCCTTCTCCGGGTACAGCAGGACCACCTCGTAGGAGGCCTCGCGGACGATCCTGCCGTTCTCGCCGCGCCACTGGCCGTACCCGTCGTGGACGGTCAGCCCCTCGGGGAAGGCGGGGGTGATCTCCTGGTCCAGGAACCGCGTGAACTCCCGCTCCGCGACCGGCCCCCCGCCGTCCGTCCGTTCGGTGCCGAAGTACAGCCGGGTCTCCCGGTAGGGCTCCCCCACCTCCGTGTGCAGGGCGGCTCCCACGAGAGCCGGGATCCCCGCGCCGAGCAGGGCCACGAGCACCCCGCCGCCGACCTTCCCCCGCGTGTCAGATGTCCACTTCACCCCCGGTGAACGACGGGCGGCCCCCGACGATGCGGCCGCCACCCGTCACGCCCCGTCCAGGCGTACGAAAGAACCCCCGTCCACTGCGTTTCCGCAGATGAACGGGGGTTCCACTCGTGTGGCGGCGCCAGGATTCGAACCTGGGTAGGCTAAGCCGACGGATTTACAGTCCGCTCCCATTGGCCACTCGGGCACACCGCCATGGGATGTCACCTTCGATCACCGCTTGTCCGCGGTTCTCCCTGGCAACGACGTAAACGATACCTGATGACCGGGGGTGCTTCGCCACCGGATTGATCAGCGCCGCGGGTGGGTGTGGTGGCTAGGCTTTGCCGAGCGGTCCGGGGTTGTCCGGCCGCGCCCTCCGGGGCGATCGCAATCGACTTCAAGGAGCCACAGCACATGGCCGACTCCAGTTTCGACATCGTCTCGAAGGTCGAGCGGCAGGAGGTCGACAACGCCCTCAACCAGGCCGCCAAGGAGCTCTCGCAGCGCTACGACTTCAAGGGCACCGGCGCCACCATCGCCTGGTCCGGCGAGAAGATCCTGATGGAGGCGAACTCCGAGGAGCGCGTCAAGGCCGTCCTGGACGTCTTCGAGACCAAGCTGGTCAAGCGCGGGATCTCGCTCAAGGCGCTGGACGCCGGCGAGCCGCAGCTGTCCGGCAAGGAGTACAAGATCTTCGCCACGATCGAGGAGGGCATCTCCCAGGAGAACGCCAAGAAGGTCGCGAAGATCATCCGTGACGAGGGTCCGAAGGGCGTCAAGGCCCAGGTCCAGGGCGACGAGCTGCGCGTCAGCTCCAAGAGCCGCGACGACCTCCAGGCCGTCCAGGCCCTCCTCAAGGGCAAGGACCTGGACTTCGCGATCCAGTTCGTGAACTACCGCTGACCCGAGGTCCGCGACCTGTCACCACGCCGGCCCGGCGGTCCTCACCGACCGCCGGGCCGCGGTGGTTTGCGGGGTGCGTGGGGTGCGTGTGCCGGGCGCGTGCGGCGCGCGCGCTGCCGCGGGCTTCCGTGGGCACTTGGGGGGTGGTGAGTGCGCCCGGCACGGTGGTGGCATCACATCACCGCGTGGCAGGGGGTTCTCGCATGCCTGGGGCCGGCACGTTTCGCGAAGACTTCGCGGCGTCCGTCGTCGTCGCACTGGTCGCCGTCCCCCTGTGCGTGGGAGTGGCGGTCGCCTCCGGAGTGCAGGCCGAGCTGGGCATCGTCACCGGGGTGGTCGGGGGGCTGGTCACCGGCTGGTTCCGCGGGAGCTCGCTGCAGGTGAGCGGGCCCGCGGCCGGACTGACCGTGCTCGTCTACGAGGCGCTGCAGACGCACGGCGCGGCCGCCCTCGGGGTGCTGGTGCTGGCCGCCGGCGCACTGCAGCTGGGCATGGGGGTGCTGCGGCTCGGGCGGTGGTTCCGGGCGATCTCCGTGGCCGTCGTGCACGGGATGCTGGCCGGCATCGGGCTCGTACTGATCTCCGGGCAGCTCTACGCCCTGGGCGACGCGGACGCTCCCGGGCAGACCCTGGCGAAGCTGGGCGGGGTGCACGGCCTCGCGGCCCGGGCCGACTGGGCTGCGGTGCTGCTCGGGGTCGGGACCATCGCCGTCATGGTCGTCTGGCGCCGGGTGCCCGCCCGCCTGCGGCTGCTGCCGGGCGCCCTGGTCGGGGTGGCCGCCGCCGCCACCGTGGCCGGTCTGCTGCGGCTGCCCGTGGAGAAGGTGCGGGTGACGGGGGTTCTGGAGGCCGTTTCGCCGCCCACCTGGGGCGAGTTCGGGGTGCTGGCCTCCTTCGGCGCGGCCGGCACGGTGATCGCGCTGGCACTGATCGCCTCCGCCGAGACCCTCTTCAGCGCGGCCGCCGTGGATCGGATGCACGACGGGCCCAGGACGGAGTACGACCGGGAACTGATCGCGCAGGGCGTCGGCAACGGCGTCTGCGGGCTGCTCGGGGCGCTCCCGATGACCGCAGTGATCGTCCGCAGCGCCGCCAACGTGGAGGCCGGGGCGCGCACCCGTGCGGCCCGGGTGATGCACGGCGCCTGGCTGCTGCTCTTCGCCGTGGCCTTCCCGCGGGTGCTGGAGGCCGTTCCGCTGGCCGCCCTGGCCGGGGTGCTGCTGTACGCGGGATGGAAGCTGCTGCCGGTCAGGGCGGTGGCGGCGCTCTGGCGCACGCACCGGGGCGAGGCGGTGGTGCTGGTCACCACGGCCTGCGCGATCGTCGTCACCAACCTGTTCGAGGGGGTGCTGATCGGGCTGGGGCTGGCCATCGCCAAGGCGGCCTGGGAGACCTCCCACGTGCACATCGAGGAGGTGTGGGAGGGCGAGGAGCTGTGCGTGCGGGTCCTGGGGAACGCCAGCTTCCTGCGGCTGCCCAAACTGCTCGACGCACTGGACGCGCTGCCGCACGACCGGCCGGTGCGGCTCGACCTGAGCGGGCTGCGCCACCTCGACCACGCCTGCCTGACGGCCCTGGAGGGATGGGAGCGCACCAGGACGCCACTGCCCGGCCGGGAGGGCGTCATCTAGCCCGGTTACCCTCCGCCCGTGGAGAACGAGCTGAAACGCACTCTGGGGGTTTTCGACGCGGTCGTCGTCGGGCTCGGCGCGATGGTCGGCGCCGGGGTCTTCGCGGCCTTCGCCCCGGCCGCCCGGGCCGCGGGCGGGGCACTGCTCGCCGCCCTCGCCGTGGCGGCCGTGGTGGCCTACTGCAACGCGCACTCCTCGGCGCGGCTGGCCGCCCGCCATCCGGCCTCCGGCGGCACCTACGTGTATGGGCGGGAGCGGCTCGGGCCCTTCTGGGGCTTTCTGGCCGGCTGGGGGTTCGTGATCGGCAAGACCGCGTCCTGCGCGGCGATGGCACTGACGGTGGGTGCCTATGTATGGCCCGGGCGGGAGCACGCCGTGGCCGTGGCGGCGGTGGTGGCGATCACCGCCGCGAGCTACGGCGGTGTGCAGAAGTCCGCCCGGATCGCCCGGCTGATCGTGGCGGCGGTCCTCGCGGTCCTGGCCGCGGTGGTCGTGGTGTGCCTGTCCTCGGGGACGGCGCGACCGGAGCCTCCGGGCGCGTCGGACTGGACTGTCTTCGGGCTGCTGCAGGGCGCCGGCCTGCTGTTCTTCGCCTTCGCGGGCTATGCGCGGATCACCACCCTGGGCGAGGAGGTGCGTGATCCGCAACGGACGATCCCGCGGGCGGTGCCGCTCGCGCTGGGGATCGCCCTGCTGGTGTACACCGCGGTGGGTGTGGCGGTGCTGTCGGTGCTCGGTGTGGAGGCGCTGGCGGGGTCGTCGGCCCCGCTGGCCGACGCGGTCCGGGCGGCGGGGGCGCCGCAACTGGCGCCGGTGGTGCGGGTGGGTGCGGCCCTGGCCGCACTGGGCTCGCTGCTGGCGCTCGTGCTCGGGGTGTCGCGGACCGCGCTGGCGATGGCCCGGGACGGCCATCTCCCGCGCGCGCTGGCTGCCGTACATCCCCGGCATCAGGTGCCGCACCATGCCGAGCTCGCGGTGGGCGCGGTCGTGGCGGTGCTCGCGGCCACCGCCGATCTGCGGGGCGCGATCGGTTTCTCCTCCTTCGGAGTGCTCGCCTACTACGCGATCGCGAACGCTTCCGCGTGGACTCTCGATTCAGCTGTCAAGGGGCGGGCCGTGGCGGCGGTCGGGCTGTCCGGCTGTGTGGTGCTGGCGTGTGCGCTGCCTCTCGCGTCGGCGGTCGCGGGTGCCGCGGTGCTGGCGGTGGGCGTGGTGGCCTACGGGGTGCGGAGCCGGTTCAGATCCGGGATCTGAACTCCGCCCAGGGCGCCAGTTCCAGGTCGTAGGTGTCCCCCGCATCCGACTCCTCGCAGAACCAGGCGGTTCCGTCGAGCCAGCCGCGCAGCCAGTCCGCCAGGCCGGCGGTGTCGACGGACCAGGCGAGGTCCGGTTCGCCCGGGTTGGGGTCGAACAGCAGGACCTGGGCGGTGCCGGATCTGCAGTCGACGCAGGCGTACATGGCGCAGCCGAAGTCGGCGACGGGCAGGACCCCCTCGGGCCAGCGCCACCCGGACCCGCGCTGGGCCCGGTAGGCCCCGACGGCCTCGCGCAGCGGCAACAGGCCCTGCTCCGGGCCGAATCCGCCGTCCCCCACGCGCGTGTAGAGCAGGGCGAGCAGGGGCGGCAGCGGGAAGCCCAGTATGCCCTCGGCTCGGGCGATCTCCCCGGCGCCCAGCGGCGCCGGCAGGGGCTTTCCACGTCCGCGTGCGGAGTTGCGCGCGCGGCGTGCGACTTGCTGCAGCAACTGCTCGGTCTCGTTCATGCATTCATGGTGACGCACACCACTGACAGCCCGCCGGCCCTGTGGACAACTGCGCCGCGGACGGGCCTGGCCCGTCCGCGGCGCGGTGTCGAAGTGGGATGTCCGGTGCTGTCAGCGGGAGGCGAACGGGGCGTCCGTCGGGACGATTTCGCGGCCGAGCGGCAGCAGGGAGAGGGGGACCATCTTGAAGTTGGCGATGCCGAACGGGATGCCGATGATCGTGACGCAGAGGGCGATGCCCGTGACGATGTGGCCGAGGGCCAGCCACCAGCCCGCCAGCACCAGCCACAGGACGTTGCCGATGCAGGACGGGGCGCCCGCGTCGTGGCGCTCGACGGTGGTGTAGCCGAACGGCCAGAGGGCGTAGACGGCGATCCGGAAGGCGGCGATGCCGAACGGGATGCCGATGATGGTGATGCAGAGGAGCACACCGGCCAGCAGGTACCCCAGGAACAGCCAGATGCCGCTGAGGATGAGCCAGATGACGTTCAGGATTGTCTTCATTGGCGGCGGCCTGCCATCTGTTCGAGCCGGGCGATGCGCTCGGCCATCGGAGGGTGGGTGGAGAACATCTTGGTGAGGCCCGCACCTGGCCGGAACGGGTTGGCGATCATCATATGGCTCGCCGTTTCCAGGCGTGGTTCCGGCGGCAGCGGGAGCTGCTTGGTCCCCGCGTCCAGCTTGCGCAGGGCGCTGGCCAGGGCGAGCGGGTCACCGGTGAGCTGGGCTCCGGAGGCGTCGGCCTCGTACTCGCGGGAGCGGCTGATGGCCAGCTGGATCACCGAGGCCGCCAGCGGGCCCAGGATCATGATCAGCAGCATGCCGAGCAGACCGGGGCCCTCGTCGTCGTCCGACCGGCCGACGGGGATGAGCCAGGCGAAGTTCACCAGGAACATGATCACCGAGGCGAGGGCGCCGGCCACCGACGAGATGAGGATGTCGCGGTTGTAGACGTGGCTGAGCTCGTGGCCGATGACCCCGCGCAGTTCCCGCTCGTCGAGGATGCGCAGGATGCCCTCGGTGCAGCAGACCGCGGCGTTGCGCGGGTTACGGCCGGTGGCGAAGGCGTTCGGGGCCTCGGTGGGCGAGATGTAGAGGCGTGGCATGGGCTGGCGCGCGGACGTGGAGAGCTCGCGCACCATGCGGTAGAGCTGGGGAGCCTCGAATTCGCTGACGGGGCGGGCGCGCATCGCGCGTAGAGCCAGCTTGTCGCTGTTCCAGTACGCGTAGGCGTTCGTCCCGAGTGCGACGATGACGGCCACGATCAGGCCGGTCCGTCCGAAGAAGCTGCCGATGAGGATGATGAGTGCGGACAGCCCGCCGAGGAGTACGGCGGTCTTGAGCCCGTTGTGCCGGCGGTGCACGGTACGCCCTCCAAGTGGTGCGGCAGGGAAGCCCGTCATGGATCTGAGGGTCTACGGTCCAGTGGACCCTCCCTTCCTGGTCAACGCGAGGTGAGGGCGTCTGGTTCCCAGGGCGTGCCGGAGCGGCGGCCCGCCGCCGCCCCCTCGGCGGGGGCGGCGGGGCCGCTGCGGGCGTTGCTCCGGACGGGCGAGCGCCCGGTACGGGCTACTGCGTGAAGAGGCTCCCCGACGCGACGCGCAGGACGAGCTGCGGGGCGCCGGAGAGGACGAGCGCGGTGACCGCGGTCGCCACGATGGCCGCCGCGACCGGCCAGGGGGCCTTCGTACGGGCCTGGGCGGCCGGTGCGCCCTCGGGCGTGCGGAAGAGCAGCGCCGTCCACCGCAGGTAGTAGTAGAGGGCGATGACGACGTTGATCGCCATGAGCACGGCCAGCCAGCCCAGGCCCGCGTCGACGGCGGACTGGAAGACGGTGACCTTGGCGAAGAGCCCGATGATGCCCGGCGGCAGACCGGCCAGGCAGAGCAGGAAGAAGGCCAGGGACAGCGCGGCGAGCGGGCGCTCGGCGTACAGGCCGCGGTAGTCGCCGATGCGGTGGAGCGGCTTCGTGCGGGCGACGAGGGCGGCCACGGCGAAGGCGCCGAGGTTCACGGCGGCGTACATGAGGGCGTAGGCGAGGGTGGAGCCGATCTGGTCGCGCTCGGTGTACGCGGCCGCGGCGATCGGGACCAGGAGGTAGCCGGCCTGGCCGACCGAGGACCAGGCGAGCAGCCGTACGGCGCTGTTCGGGCGGTCGGCGGACTGCCGTACGGCGGCGGCGTTGCCGAGGGTCATGGTGAGCGCGGCGAGGAGGGCGACGGCCGGGCCCCAGACCTGCGAGTACGCCGGGAAGGCGATCACCGTGACGAGGATGAGGCCGGTGAAGCCGACGGCCTTGCCGATCACGGAGAGGTAGCCGGCGATGGGCAGGGGGGCTCCGACGTAGGTGTCGGGGACCCAGAAGTGGAAGGGGACGGCCGCGGTCTTGAAGGCGAAGCCGACGAGGGTGAGCGCGACACCGGCCATGGCGAGCGTGTCGAACTGCCCGGAGACGTCCTCCAGGCGGTCCGCGACCTGGGTGAGGTGCATCGATCCGGTGACGGCGTAGACGAAGCTGACGCCCATCAGCGACACGGCGGTCGCGGTGACGGAGGACAGGAAGAACTTCAGGGCGGCCTCGGAGGAGAGCCGGTCGCCGCGGCGCATGCCCACGAGCGCGAAGGCGGGCAGGGAGGCGACCTCCAGCGCGACGATCAGGGTGGCGAGGTCGCGGGAGGCGGGCAGCAGGGCGGCGCCGGCGGCGGAGGAGAGCAGCAGGAACCAGTACTCGCCGGCGGGCATCCGGGTGTCACGGACGGCGGTGACCGACAGGAGCGCGGTGAGCAGGGCGCCGGCCAGCACCAGGAACTGGACGACCACGGTGAAGTGGTCGGCGACGTAGCTGCAGGCCTCCGGGTCGGCGGTGAGGCAGAAGGTGGAACGGTCGCCGGAGCGCAGCGGCAGCAGGGTGGCGGTCGCGGCGGCGAGGCCGGCCACGGAGATCCAGCCGAGGGCGGGCTTGTGGCGCTCGGCGACGAAGAGGTCGGCGACGAGGACGGCCAGGCCGACGACGGCGGTGATCACCACGGGTGCGATGGCGAGCCAGTCGACGGACTGGACCAGGCTGGGGGTGTCGGCCGCGAGGACCGTCAGGGCCGTCATGAGGTGCCTCCTGCGAGGAGCTGCTGGACGGCCGGGTCGGTGAGGCCGAGGAGGAGCGCGGGCCACAGGCCGGCGAGGACGGTGAGGGCGACGAGCGGGGTCCAGGCGGCGAACTCGTAGCGGTGGACGTCCGCGACGGTGAGCTCGGGGCCGGCCTTCGGGTCGCCCATGCAGACGCGCCGTACGACGACCAGCAGGTAGGCGGCGGTGAGCAGGGTGCCGAACGCGCCGACGGCCGTGTACGTGAGGAACGCGGGGCGGGGCAGGCCGCCTGCCGGGTCGAACGCGCCGAAGAGGGCCAGCATCTCGCCCCAGAAGCCGGCCAGGCCGGGCAGGCCCAGGGAGGCGACGGCGGCGAAGGCGAGGAGGGCGCCGAAGCGGGGGGCGCGGCCGTAGAGGGCGGCGCCGGTGGCTCCGGCGAGGGTGTCGAGGTCGGCGGTGCCGTAGCGGTCCTTGAGAGCGCCGACCAGGAAGAAGAGGAGGCCGGTGATCAGGCCGTGGGCGATGTTGGCGAAGAGGGCGCCGTTGACGCCGGTGGGGGTCATGGAGGCGATGCCGAGGAGGACGAAGCCCATGTGGCCGACGGAGGAGTAGGCGATGAGGCGCTTGAGGTCGCCCTTGTTCCCCTTGCGGGCCAGCGCGAGGCAGGCGAGCGATCCGTAGACGATGCCGACGACGGCGAAGGCGCCCAGGTAGGGGGCGAAGGCGGCCATCCCGTCGGGGGTGACGGGGAGCAGGATGCGGACGAACCCGTACGTGCCCATCTTGAGCAGGACGCCGGCCAGCAGGACGGATCCGACGGTGGGGGCGGCGGTGTGGGCGTCGGGCAGCCAGGTGTGCAGGGGCCACATCGGGGTCTTCACGGCGAGGCCGAGGCCGATGGCCAGGACGGCCAGGAGCTGCGTGGTGCGGGACAGCTCGCGGCCGTTGTCAGTGGCGAGTGCCACCATGTCGAATGTGTCCGCCGTCACACCGATGAGGAGGAGGCCGAGCAGCATGACGACGGAGCCGAGCAGCGTGTAGAGGATGAACTTCCAGGCGGCGGCCTGCCGCTGGGCACCGCCCCAGCGGGCGATGAGGAAGTACATCGGGATGAGGACCATCTCGAAGGCCAGGAAGAAGAGCAGCAGGTCGAGGACGGCGAAGGTCGCGAGGGTGCCGGACTCGAGTACGAGGAGCAGTGCGACGAAGGCCTTCGGGGAAGGGCCCGCGGGGAGCTTGAAGTAGCTGTAGAGCGCGCAGAGGAAGAACAGCAGCGCGGTCATCACGAGGAGGGGGAGCGAGATGCCGTCGACACCGAGGTGGATCCGGACGTCAAGCGCCGGGATCCAGCTGATGTCCGTCGTCGCCTGGAAGCGGGCGGGGGCGTCGTGGTCGAAGCCGAGGGCGAGGGCGACCGCCGCGGCGAGGATCACGCCGGTCACGGTCACGCCGTGCCGGAGCACGGCCTGCTCGGGGCTGCGGCCCTTGAGGCCGGGCGGGGCCGGCAGGAGGGCCGCGACGGCGCCGAGGAGCGGTGCGGCCACGAGGAACGCCAGAAGGAACTGCATCACGGACGGGCTGATATCAATCACGGCTGACTCACGGCTCACGATCCGGCGTTGACGTTGGCGAGGACGGCGGTGGCGATCGCCAGGACCACGGCGCCGGCGAGCAGGGCGCTCAGGTAGCTCTGCACGTTGCCGGTCTGGGCGCGGCGTACGAGGCCGCCGAGCAGCCGGGTGCCGCTGCCCGCGCCGCGGACGTAGGTGTCCACGACCTCGCGGTCGAGGAAGCCGACGAGGCGGGCGGCGGCGCGGACGGGGCGCACGAAGAGCCGGTCGTAGACGGCGTCCAGGTGGAATCCGTCGGCGGCGTGGCGGTGCAGCGGGCCCAGGAGGGCCCGGCCGGGGTCGGCGGCGGGACCCGCCGGGACGGCGGGGTGCTCGTGGGTGACCTCCGCGACCTCGGGCGTCTCGGCCGCGGACTCGGCTGCCGCGGTGGCCGCGGACACCGTGGCGGCCACGGCGGCGGGCTGCTCGGCGGCGGTGACACGGCGGGCGGGTCCGGCCGCGGGGGCCGTGGCGGCCCTGGCTGTGGCGCGCTGCCAGAGGGCGTAGGTGAGCATCGCGCCGATGACGGCGGCGCCCGTGCCGAGGACCGATGTGGCCACGGTCGGGGTGAGGGCCCTGCCGTCGAACCAGTCGGCGAGGGAGCCCGCGGCGAGGCCGAAGGCGACCGACGGGACGGCGAGCAGCCACAGCACGCCGGTCATGGCGAGGGGCTCCTTGCCGTGGTCGGGGGCGGGGGTGCCCCGGCCGCGGAAGGCCATCAGCCACAGGCGGGCGGCGTAGGCGGCGGTGAGCAGGGCGGTGAGCACGCCGGAGATCAGCACCAGCCAGCCGGCGGCGCTGGGAGCGAGGTCCGAGTGGCCGGTGGCGGTCTGCTCGGCGGCGACGAGGACGGCTTCCTTGGAGAAGAAGCCGGCGAAGGGCGGGATGGCGGCGAGCGCGAGCAGCGCGATCGTCATCGTCCAGAAGGCGTCGGGAATGCGCTTGGCCAGGCCGTCCATCCGGGACATGGCGGCCAGGGAGTTCGTACCGGCGGCGTGGATGATCACGCCCGCGCCCAGGAAGAGGAGCGCCTTGAAGGCGCCGTGGGACAGGAGGTGGAAGACGGCGGCGCCGCGGTCGGCGACGGCCAGGGCGCCGGTCATGTAGGCGAGCTGGCCGATCGTGGAGTAGGCGAGGACCCGCTTGATGTCGTCCTGGGCGAGGGCGGCGAGGGCGGAGCCGACCATCGTGACGGCCGCCATGGCGGCCATGACGACCAGTGCGGCGGCGGAGGCGGCGAAGACGGGCAGGAGGCGGGCGATGAAGTAGACACCGGCGGCGACCATCGTCGCGGCGTGGATCAGTGCCGAGACGGGGGTGGGGCCGGCCATCGCGTCGGGGAGCCAGGTGTGCAGCGGGAACTGCGCGGACTTGCCCGCGACGCCGGCGAGCAGGAGCAGTGCGATCAGCGTCGGGTGGTCGAGTCCGCCGCTGGCGACGGTCCCGAGGATCTTCGTGATCCGGAAGGAGCTGGCGTCGGTGGCGAGCGCGAACAGGCCGATCAGGAAGGGGACGTCGCCGAGCTTGGTGACGAGGAAGGCCTTCAGGGAGGCGGAGCGGGCCGCTTCGGTCTCCCAGTAGTGGCCGACGAGGAAGTAGGAGCAGATGCCCATGACTTCCCAGCCGACCAGCAGCACCATCAGGTCGCCCGAGTAGACGACGAGCAGCATGGCGGAGGTGAACAGGGAGACGAGAGCGGCGTACGACGGGTAGCGCGGGTCCTCACGGAGGTACGCCGTGGAGTAGAGCTGTACGCAGGTGGCGACGACCCCGACCAGGACGGCGACCAGTGCGGCGAAGCCGTCGATGTAGAGCGAGAGATCGATCGGCACCGAGCCGGTCGGGGTCAGCTCGGTCGCGGTGCTGATCGGCTGTCCGCCGCCCTGGCGGACGGCGACGGTCACGGCCAGGACGGCGGCGGCGAGCGTCGGCAGGATCGCGAGGGGGCGGACGAATCCGGGGGCGGTGCGGCCGAGCAGCAGGCCCGCCACCGCACCCAGGAAGGGGAGCAGCGGGACGAGGACGGCGAGGGTCGTGGTGCTCACGCGGCGACCTCCGGCCGGGCGGTGCTGGTGGGGCCTGCGGTGCTGTCGCCGGTGGCATTCGGGTCGGGCTCGTGGCCCTCGGCGGTGTCGCGCAGGCGGTCGACGTCCGAGGTGCCGCGGTTGCGGTAGACCATCAGCACGATCGCGAGGCCGATGCCGATCTCGGCGGCGGCGATGGCGATGGTGAAGAGGGTGAGGGCCTGGCCGGCGTGCAGGGTGTCGCGCAGCCAGACGTCGAAGGCCACCAGGTTGAGGTTGACGGCGTTGAGCATCAGCTCGACGGACATCAGGACCAGGATGGCGTTGCGGCGGGCGAGCACTCCGTACAGGCCCGTGCAGAAGAGGAGCGCCGCGAGCACGGCGGGGTAGGCGAGGTGCATCAGCGCTTCCCCTTGTCACGGGCGTCGGCGTCACGGGTGTCGGCGTCACGGGCGTCGGCGGGGTCGTTGCGGCGGGACAGCACGATGGCGCCGACCAGGGCGGCGAGGAGGAGGACGGAGAGCGCCTCGAAGGGCAGCACCCAGTGCTGGAAGAGGATCTCGCCGGAGACCTTGGTGGAGCCCTGTACCGGCCCGTCGAGGTCGATCCAGGTGGTGCGGAAGGCGTCGACGACCACCCAGACGAGGGCGGCGGCGGCGACGACGGCGACGCCGAGGGCGATCGGGCGGTTGCCGGAGTCGGCGTCCGGGGAGCGGCCGATGGGGGCCTTGGTGAGCATCAGCCCGAACAGGAGGAGGACGATCACGGAACCGAGGTAGATCAGGACCTGGACCCAGGCGATGAACTCGGCGGTCAGCAGCAGGTACTCGACGGCGATGCCGCCGAGTGCGACGACCAGCCAGAGGGCGGCGTGCACCAGCTGCTTGGTGGTGACCGTGACGAGGGCCGCGCCGAAGGTGGCGAGGCCCACGAGGAGGAAGGCGATCTCGACGCCGGTCGGGGACAGGAAACCGGGCCCGGTGGTGGCGGCTGCGGCCAGGGTGGCGGCGGGGGTCACGCGTCTCCCTCCGGGGTCGGGGTGGCCGGCGGTTCGTTCTCGGCCGCCCGGGCGGCGGCTTCGGCTGCTGCGGTCGCCTCGGCCGCCGCCGCGGCGGCGGCTGCCGCTTCGGCCTTCTCCACCGCCTTGCGGGCGGCGGCGATCTCCTTGGGCTCCTCGGCGGCCGGGTCCAGGGCGGGCGGGGCCGGGACGGTCCACATCCACTCGCGGAGTTTGTCCCGCTCGTGGGTCAGCTCGTGGATGTCGGTCTCCGCGTACTCGAACTCCGGCGACCAGAAGAGCGCGTCGAAGGGGCACACCTCGATGCAGATACCGCAGTACATGCAGAGGGAGAAGTCGATGGCGAAGCGGTCGAGCACGTTGCGGCTGCGCTCACGGCCACCGGGGGTGGAGGCGGGGACCGTCTCCTTGTGGGAGTCGATGTAGATGCACCAGTCGGGGCACTCACGGGCGCAGAGCATGCAGACCGTGCAGTTCTCCTCGAACAGGCCGATGACCCCGCGGGAGCGGGGCGGGAGTTCGGGCTGGACGTCGGGGTACTGGGCCGTGTGCGAGCGCTTCGTCATCGTGCGCAGGGTGACGGCCAGGCCCTTGGCGAGGCCGGATCCGGGGATGGGCATTACTGGATCGCCACCTTCACGATGCCGGTGAGCGCGATCTGGGCGAGCGCGAGCGGGATGAGTGTGGTCCAGGCGAGCTTCTGGAGCTGGTCCTCGCGCAGGCGCGGGTAGCTCACGCGCAGCCAGATCACGACGAAGGCGAGGACTGCGGTCTTGAGCAGGGTCCAGACCCAGCCGAGGTCCTCGGCGCCGAAGGGGCCGTGCCAGCCGCCGAGGAAGAGGACGGTGGTGAGGAAGCAGAGGACGACGATGCCGGCGTACTCGGCGAGCAGGAAGAGCGCGAAGCGCAGGCCGGTGTACTCGGTGTACGCGCCGAAGATGATCTCGGAGTCGGCGACGGGCATGTCGAAGGGGGGTCGCTGCAGTTCGGCGAGGCCCGCGGTGAAGAAGACGAGCGCGCCGACGATCTGCCAGGGCAGCCACCACCACTCGAAGGCCTCCACGATCCCGGGGAGGGAGACCGTCCCGGCGGCCATCGCCACGGAGGCGGCGGCGAGCAGCATGGGGAGTTCGTAGGCGAGCAGCTGCGCGGCGGTGCGGAGGCCGCCGAGCAGGGAGAACTTGTTCGCGGAGGCCCAGCCGGCCATGAGGGAGCCGAGGACTCCGACGCCCATGACGGCGAGAACGAAGAACACTCCGGCGTCGATGACCTGGCCGACCGCGCCCTCGCCCGGGCCGATGGGGATGGCGAGGAGGACGAGGAGGTACGGCAGCAGGGCGACGGCGGGGGCCAGCTGGAAGATCCGGCGGTCGGCGCCCGCGGGGACGACGTCTTCCTTCTGCGCGAACTTCACGCCGTCGGCGACGAGCTGGGCCCAGCCGTGGAAGCCGCCGGCGTACATGGGGCCGAGGCGGCCCTGCATGTGGGCCATCACCTTGTGCTCGGTCTGCCCGACGACGAGCGGGAGCACGAGGAAGACGGCGAAGACGACGATCAGCCGCAGGGCGACGTCGAGGACGTCGTTCACGCGTCGCCTCCGGTGTCGGTGGTGGGGTGGTCGGTCTCGGGGGACGGGGATTTCCCGGGCCCGGCCTTCGGGGCCGGGTCGGGGGCCGGCTCGTCGAAGGCGGGCTTCGGGTCGTGCCAGGGGGCGTCGGAGCTGCGGGGTGCCGTGCGGCGCGGGGCGCGCGGCGCGGGCTCCGCGGCCGGAGCCGCCTCGGTGGCCCGGCTCGCGGAACCGTCCGCTGCCGAGCGGGTACGGCGCGGCGCGCGCGGCGCGGCTTCGGGAGCCTCCGTGCCAGGGGCGGCCTCGGTGGCCTGGCTCGCCGAGCCGTCGGCCGCCGAGCGGGAGCGGCGCGGCGGGCCGGCCGGGGCGTCGGCGTCCGGGTCGGTCTCCGCGGCCTGGCTCGCGGAGCCGTCGGCCGCCGAGCGGGAGCGGCGCGGCGGGCCGGCCGGGGCGTCGGCGTCCGGGGCGGCCTCCGCGGCCTGGCTCGCGGAGCCGTCGGCTGCCGAGCGAGTGCGGCGCGGCGGGTGGGCCGGGGTGTCCGTGCTCGGAGCAGCATCGTCCGCGGCAGCGGCGTCGGCCGCCTGGCTCGCGGAGCCGTCGGCCGCGGAGCGGGTGCGGCGCGGCGGGTGGGCCGGGGTGTCCGTGCTCGGGGCGGTCTCCGCGGCCTGGCTTGCCGAGCCGTCGGCGGCGGAGCGGGTACGGCGGGCCGGGCGGGCCGCGGGCTCAGTGGCCGGAACGGCGGTCTCCGGCGCCTGGCTTGCCGAGCCGTCCGCTGCCGAGCGGGCACGGCGGGCCGGAGCGTCCGCCTGCGGGGCGGCCTCGGCCGCCTGGGTTGCCGAGCCTTCGGCCACCGAACGGGTGCGGCGGACGGGGGCGCCCTCGCGCGGCGCACGGGCGGCGGCGCCGGCCGCTCCCGCGGCGCGCGGGGTACGGGCCGGGCGGGCCGGGGCGGGCGGGAGCTGGCCCTTCATCGGGCCCCAGTCGTTGGGGTCCGGCACGCCGGGCGGCAGCATCTGACGGCGCTTCGGGGCGTCCGGGTCGTGGGCCTCGCCCGGCTCCTTCGCACCCGGCCAGGCCTTCGCGACGCGTGCGGCCAGCACGAAGTCCTTGCGCAGCGGGTGCCCCTCGAAGTTCTCCGGGAGGAGGAGGTGCACCAGGTTCGGGTGGTCGGTGAAAGTGATCCCGAACATTTCGAACGTCTCGCGCTCGTGCCACTCCGCCCCCGCGTAGACGGCGACGGCCGACGGCAGCGAGGCGGCGCCGTGCGGAACGGTCGTGCGCAGCAGCAGCCTGCGCACCCGCTGGTTCTCCAGCGAGGCGACGTGCGCGCAGATCCGGAAGCCGGTGCCGGGCTCGTCCACGGCGCTCAGCCAGTCGAAGTACGTGCAGCCCAGCTTGTCCCGGGCGATCTCCAGCGAGGAGATCCAGCTGCCGACGGGCACGTCCACCGTGAGGACGTCGTACGAGAGCTCGGCGGTGGCCTCGGCTCCGAAGACGGTCGGCGCGGCGTCGGGAAGGGAGTCGTAGAGGTTCACGCGCCGGCCCCCCGGGCGGGCGCGGGCGGGGGCGTGACCAGGCCGCTGGTGAGCTGGGAGACGGACGGGCCCGCGGCGTACCGCTCGGCCAGCGACTCGCGTGCGATCTTCTCCTGGAGCTTGAGGATGCCCTGGAGGAGCGCCTCCGGCCGGGGCGGGCAGCCGGGCACGTAGACGTCGACGGGGATGATCTGGTCGACGCCCTTCGTCACCGAGTACGAGTCCCAGTACGGGCCGCCGCAGTTGGAGCAGGCGCCGAAGGAGATGACGTACTTCGGCTCCGGCATCTGCTCGTAGAGCCGCTTGACGGCGGGGGCCATCTTGTCCGTGACGGTGCCCGAGACGATCATCAGGTCGGCCTGGCGCGGACCCGGCGCGAAGGGGATGACCCCGAGGCGGATGAAGTCGTGCCGGGCCATCGACGCGGCGATGAACTCGATCGCGCAGCAGGCGAGGCCGAAGTTGAAGACCCACAGGCTGTACCGGCGGCCCCAGTTCAGGACCACCTTCATCGGTTCCGGGGCCAGACGGGAGAGGACTCCGAGGCGCTTGGGCTCCGGGAGCAGCTCCGGCTGAGGTGTCACGTCCATTCGAGGACGCCCTTCTTGTACGCATAGAGCAGGCCGACGGCCAGGAAGCCCAGGAAGATGAACATCTCGACCAGGGTCGTGGCGCCGTAGCCGGCGGCGGCGAACACCGTCGCCCACGGGAACAGGAAGATCGAGTCGACGGCGAAGATGACGTAGAGGAAGGCGTAGACGTAGTAGCGGACCTGGGTGTGCGCCCAGCCCTCGCCGACGGGGTCCACGCCGCACTCGTAGGTCAGCAGCTTCTCGGGGGTCGGGACGACGGGCCGCAGCAGGCGGCCCGCGCCGAAGGCGACGGCCACGAAGAGCACGCCGAGGGCGGCCAGCAGACCGACGACCGAATAACTCCGGAAGTAGTCCGCCGCGAGCACGGTTACGGTCGATACCGTTGGTTCGGGCACGTCCGTTCCTCGCTCCTCGGTCACTGTCGACGATCTGGTACGGACGGGAGTCTAGGGCCTGCCTCACACGGGGTGGGGTTATCCCCCGTTCACAGCACCCCGGCCACCCCATGGCATCAGCGAGCCGCGCTTGACAGGCTGTGGCGCATGACGACGAGCCTTGCCATCGCCGACAACGACGCGCCTCCCCGCGTACGGCCCGTATTCAGCGCGGCCACGTGGAAGGAAATCGCCCATCTGGTGACCAATCTGCCGGAGGCGATCCTCGGTTTCGTTTACGCGGTTGTCATGGTTTTCACCGCGGGCGGTCTTTCCGTGACCGCGATCGGACTTCCTCTGCTTGCGGTCGGTCTCTTTTTGTCTCGTCAATTGGGACGGCTGGAGCGGGCCCGCGCACGGCTGCTGCTGGGCGTCCGGGTGGAGGAGCCGACCCCGATCCCCGGGCCGCGGCGGTCCGGCGGATTCTTCCCCTGGTTGTGGACGAGCATCAAGGATCCGGTCGGCTGGCGGACCGTGCTGTACCAGCTGATCCGGCTGCCCTGGGGGGTGCTCACCTTCACGGTAGTCCTGACCGGGCTGTTCGTGCTGTGGCCGGTGCTGCCGTATGTGGTGCGGCTGCTGGCGAACGCGGACCGCGCGATGGTACGCGGGCTGCTGTCGCCCTCCGACGACCTGGAGCGGCGGATCGCGGAGCTGGAGTCCGACCGGGGCGTGGTGGTCGACACCGCGGCGGCGGACCTGCGGCGCATCGAACGGGACCTGCACGACGGGGCGCAGGCGCGGCTGGTGGCGCTGGCGATGGGGCTGGGCCTGGCGAAGGAGAAGCTGCTGGAGGACCCGGAGGGCGCGGCGGCGATGGTCGACGAGGCCCACGGGGAGGTGAAGCTGGCACTGCAGGAGCTGCGGGACCTGGCGCGGGGGATCCATCCGGCCGTGCTGACCGACCGGGGGCTGGACGCGGCGCTGTCGTCGGTGGCGGCGCGGTGCGTGGTGCCGGTGAAGGTGGTCGTGGACCTGCCGTCGGGGCAGGAAGCGCGGCCGGCGGAGGCGATCGAGGGGATCGCGTACTTCGTGGTGTCCGAGCTGCTGCAGAACGTGAGCAAGCATGCGGGGCCGGGGGCGCGCGGCGCGACCGTGGAGGTGTGGCGGGCGGGTGCCCGGCTGATGCTGCGGGTGTCCGACGACGGGCGGGGCGGGGCGGACACGTCGTCCGGCGGGACCGGGCTGGCGGGGCTGGCGGAGCGGCTGGACGCGGTGGACGGGGTGCTGGTGGTGGACTCCCCCGAGGGGGAGGGGACGGTGGTGACGGCGGAGCTGCCGTGGCGTGACCGGGGGCCCGGCCGGGGCTGAGGCCTTGGCCGTGGCCTTGGCCGTGGCCTTGGCCGGGGCCGTGGCCGTGGTTCGTTGACGCGGGACTCCCGTCCGGGGTGGCGGGGGTCCCGTTCGTCTGTCCGGGGCCACGCCGCATCCCGGGGCGCCGCCCGGGGCCCCGCGCCTCGAACGCCGGCGGGGCTGGATGTGCCGGCGCGGCTCTGGAGATCCCGCCGTGGCGCAGCCCATATCGGGGCGGCCCCGACGGGCCGGGGCTGCGGACGCCGGTGGGGTGGGGATCGCGTTCGTCTGCCCGGCGCGGCGCCGCCCGGGGCCCCGCGCCTCGAACGCCGGCGGGGCTGGATGTGCCGACGCGCGCGGATCCGGCCCTCGCTGAGCCGGGTACCGGGCGGCCCTGACGGCCCGGGGCTGCGGAGGCCGGTGGGGCGGGCCCGTTCGTCTGCCCGGCGCGGGGCCGCCCGGGGTTCCGCGCCTCAAACGCCGGCGGGGCTGGATATGCCGGCGCGCGCGGCTCTGGAGGATCCCGCCGTGGCGCAGCCGGTACCGGGGCGGCCCCGACGGGCCGGGGCTGCGGAGGCCGGTGGGGCGGGCCCGTTCGTCTGCCCGGCGCGGGGCCGCCCGGGGTTCCGCGCCTCAAACGGACGCGGCTCTGGAGGATCCGGTCCTGCTGAGCCGGGTACCCCGACGGCCCGGCCTGCGGACGTCGGCGCGGCCGGATTCGGGGGTGGGGATAACCCCCGGGGGGAGAGGCCCACCTGCTGGATGGTCCGGGGGTGGTGGTGCGGCGGAGGGTTGGGGTGTGGTCGAGGAGCGGAAGGGCGGGTCGGAGATGGACGACGGCAAGGGCGGGCGGCGGGGCGGTGTCGGCGCGGTGCTGTGGGCCCCGGTGGCGGGGCGGACCTGGCGGGAGTTCGCGTACCTGCTCATCGGGCTGCCGCTGAGCACGGTGTACTTCTCGCTCGTCATCACCGGTTTGAGCCTCGGCGCGGGGCTGCTGGTGACCTTCCTCGGCGTACCGGTCCTGGCGGGCACCCTGGCCATGTGCCGCGGGTTCGGGCGGCTGGAGCGGGCCCGGGTACGCGCGCTGCTCGGGGCGGACATCGCCGAGCCCGCGCCGGTCCGGGCGAAGCGGAGCGGGCCCCTCGCCGCACTGGGCGCGGTGCTCCGCAGCGGGAGCGCCTGGCGGCACGTGCTGTACTCCGTGATCCACTTCCCGTGGGCGGTGTTCGGTTTCTGCCTGGCACTGACGTTCTGGGCGGCGGGTTGGGCATACCTGCTGTACCCGGTGTGGTTCTGGGTCTTCCCGGCCTACACCGACCAGCCTGGTCTGCAGCTCTTCCAGAACGACGACTACAGCCTCTACCTCGACTCCCCCGCGGAGATCGCCCTCACCTGCCTCGTCGGGCTGGCCTTCACGCTCGCCACCCCGTGGGTGATCCGGGCCCTGACCACCGTCGACCGGGTCATGGTCGGCGGCCTGCTCGGAGCGTCCCGGCTGGACCACCGGGTCACCGAGCTGGAGTCCGACCGCGGGGTCGTCGTGGACACCGCCGCCGCCGACCTGCGGCGCATCGAACGGGATCTGCACGACGGCGCGCAGGCCCGGCTCGTGGCGCTCGCGATGGACCTGGGGATGGCGAAGGAGAAGCTCGGCGAGGACCCGCGGGCCGCGGCCCGCATGGTGGACGAGGCGCACGGCGAGGTGAAGATCGCGCTGCAGGAGTTGCGGGACCTGGCCAGGGGGATCCACCCGGCGGTGCTGACGGACCGCGGGCTGGATGCGGCGCTGTCCTCGGTGGCGTCGCGGTGCGCCGTGCCGGTCCGGGTGGCCGTGGACCTCCCGGCCCGGCCGGCCGCGGCCATCGAGGGGATCGCGTACTTCACGGTCTCGGAACTGCTGCAGAACATCAGCAAGCACTCGGCGGCCCGGTCGGCGTCGGTGGACGTGTGGAAGTCCGGGGGGCGGCTGCTGATCCAGGTCGCCGACGACGGGCGGGGCGGTGCGGATGCGGGCCGGGGCGGCGGGGGCGGGCTGGCGGGGCTCACCGAGCGGCTGGACGCGGTGGACGGGGTGCTGGTCGTCGACTCCCCCGAGGGGGGCGGGACGACGGTGACCGCCGAGCTGCCGTGGCGGGCGTAGGCCCACCGGTCCGGCGTGACGCCGGTGCCCAGCGGTGGGGCTCCCGTCCAGGTGGGCGGGGGCCCCTCCCGCACACCCGGCTCGGCGGCGCCGCGTGGCGGGACTCGCCCCGGCCGCCGGCCCGGCTGAAGGCGGCGCCCCGGGCCCTGCGCCTCGACGCCCCGTCCTCCCTCCCGGCCCGCGGAAGGTCCCCCGGCCGGGCAGAGCGCCCCGCACGGTCCGGGCCCCGATGTGCCACCCGGACCACCCGGCCCGACTGAAAGCAACGACCCCGGCTCCCGGCCCGCGGAAGGCGCCCCGGACCGGGCAGAGCGCCCCGGCGGGCCCCACAGGGTCCGGGCCCTGACGTGCCACCCGGACCACCCGGCCCGACTGAACGCAACGGCCCCGGCTCCCGGCCCGCGGAAGGCGCCCCGGACCGGGCAGAGCGTCCCGGCGGGCCGCCGCAGGACCCAGGCCGCGATGCACCGCCCAGAACCCCCGGTCCGGCTGAAGGCGGCCCCCCGTGCCCTGCGCCTCGACGCCTCGACCTCCCTCCCAGCCCACGGAAGGTGTCCCGGGCCGGGCCGAGCGCCGCGGCGGGCCGCGCAGGAGACGGGCTCCGCCTCCGGGCCGGCTGAAAGCAGCGGCCGCTGCTCCCCGGCGCCGCCCCGGGTCCGGCGCCCCCGACCGACGCCGGGAGGCCCCGGGCCGGGCGTCTCGGCGGGCTCCCGCAGGAGTGGGCCCCCGGGCCTCGACGGCCGGGCCGTCTGTCCGGGTGCGGGCTTCCGGGGAGCGGCACTGCGGCTCCGGCCGGGCGGTGAAAGGAGCGGGCACAGCGGCTCCTGCGCACGGAGCGGGCACAGCGGCTCCGGCCGGACTGCGCACGTCGCGGGCACAGCGGCTTCGGCCGGGCCGCGCACGGAGCGGGTGCGGCGGCAGCCACCCGGCTGGTAGGCGGCCGTGGCGGCTACGGGTGTCCGGACCGCACGGGGCCCCGGAGCGGGATGGAGGGCTCCGGATGCGAAGACTGGCCGCGTACGCCCACGGGTTGTTCCGGCTCTGCCTTCAGCGGGACCCGGGGCTGGGATGCTTGGCTGAGTCGGGCGGTACGGGAACGAGTGGACGCGGGAGCTGCTGAGTCGTGGAAGACAGGGTGCGGGTGGTCATCGCCGAGGATTCAGTGCTGCTGCGCGAGGGCCTGACCCGGTTGCTGACCGACCGGGGGCATGACGTCGTGGCGGGCGTCGGGGACGCGGAAGCCCTGATCAAGACGGTGGCGGAGCTGGCTGCCGAGGACGCGCTGCCGGACGTGGTGGTGGCGGACGTGCGGATGCCGCCGACGCACACCGACGAGGGCGTGCGGGCCGCCGTGCGGCTGCGGCGCGATCACCCCGGGATAGGCGTGCTCGTGCTGTCGCAGTACGTGGAGGAGCAGTACGCCACCGAGCTCCTGGCCGGTTCCAGTACCGGCGTGGGGTATCTGCTCAAGGACCGGGTGGCCGAGGTCCGGGAGTTCCTGGACGCGGTGGTCCGGGTGGCCCGGGGCGGCACCGCCCTGGACCCCGAGGTCGTCGCCCAGCTGCTCGGGCGCAGCCGGAAGCAGGACGTGCTGGCCGGCCTGACGCCGCGCGAGCGCGAGGTGCTCGGGCTGATGGCCGAAGGTCGCACCAATTCCGCCGTGGCGAAGCAGCTGGTCGTGAGCGACGGAGCGGTGGAGAAGCACGTCAGCAACATCTTCATGAAATTGGGCCTGTCGCCGAGTGACGGGGATCACCGGCGCGTACTGGCCGTTCTCACCTACCTGAAATCTTGATCGACTGACACTCTGTCAGATACGGCATACCGGTCGGGCCGTCTCGAAGGGCGGTCCTACGGTCCAGAATGTGGTCGCTCCTGGGGGCCTGATCCCTACCGTCGTAGGGTGGGTTATGGGGGTGCTCACGCCTCGAAGGAGGTCCAGTTCAGTGACCAGCCAGGTCAGCAGCCCAGCCGAACAGGCCGACGGGGCCGGGGGTGCGGTTGTCGGTGGACAGCGCGCTCCGGGGACTCCGGACGGCAAGGAAGTACGACGTCTCGATCGGGTGATCATCCGGTTCGCGGGTGACTCCGGTGACGGTATGCAGCTCACCGGTGACCGGTTCACCTCGGAGACCGCGTCGTTCGGGAACGACCTGTCGACGCTGCCGAACTTCCCGGCCGAGATCCGCGCCCCCGCCGGCACCCTGCCGGGCGTGTCCTCCTTCCAGCTCCACTTCGCCGACCACGACATCCTCACGCCGGGCGACGCCCCGAACGTGCTGGTGGCCATGAATCCCGCGGCGCTGAAGGCGAACATCGCCGACGTGCCGCGCGGCGCGGAGATCATCGTCAACACGGACGAGTTCACCAAGCGCCCCATGGCCAAGGTCGGGTACGAGACCTCGCCGCTGGAGGACGGCTCGCTGGCCGCCTACAACCTGCACCCGGTGCCGCTGACCACTCTGACGGTGGAAGCGCTGAAGGACTTCGGCCTCTCCCGCAAGGAGGCCGAGCGCAGCAAGAACATGTTCGCGCTGGGCCTGCTGTCGTGGATGTACCACCGGCCCACCGAGGCCACGGAGAGTTTCCTGCGGCAGAAGTTCGCGAAGAAGCCGGAGATCGCCGAGGCGAACATCGTGGCCTTCCGGGCCGGTTGGAACTTCGGGGAGACGACGGAGGACTTCGCGGTCTCCTACGAGGTGGCGCCCGCGACCCAGGCCTTCCCCACCGGCACCTACCGCAACATCTCCGGGAACCTCGCCCTCTCCTACGGTCTGATCGCCGCCAGCCAGCAGGCCGATCTGCCCCTCTACCTGGGCTCCTACCCCATCACCCCGGCCTCGGACATCCTCCACGAGCTGTCGAAGCACAAGAACTTCGGCGTGCGGACCTTCCAGGCCGAGGACGAGATCGCCGGTATCGGGGCGGCACTCGGCGCGGCCTTCGGCGGGGCGCTCGGGGTCACCACCACCTCCGGCCCGGGGGTGGCGCTGAAGTCCGAGACCATCGGGCTGGCGGTGTCGCTGGAACTCCCGCTGCTGATCGTGGACATCCAGCGCGGCGGCCCCTCCACCGGCCTGCCGACCAAGACGGAGCAGGCGGACCTGCTGCAGGCCATGTACGGCCGCAACGGCGAGGCGCCCGTCCCGATCGTGGCGCCGCGGACCCCGGCGGACTGCTTCGACGCCGCCCTCGACGCCGCCCGCATCGCCCTGACCTACCGGACGCCGGTTTTCCTGCTCTCCGACGGCTATCTCGCCAACGGCTCGGAGCCGTGGCGGATCCCTGACGTCGCGGACCTGCCCGACCTGAAGGTCAAGTTCGCCACGGACGCGAACCACACGCTCGCCGACGGCACCGAGGTCTTCTGGCCGTACAAGCGGGATCCGGAGACCCTGGCCCGGCCCTGGGCGGTCCCCGGCACCCCCGGCCTGGAGCACCGCATCGGCGGCATCGAGAAGCAGGACGGCACGGGCAACATCTCCTACGACCCGGCCAACCACGACCTCATGGTCCGCACCCGGCAGGCCAAGATCGACGGCATCGAGGTGCCCGACGTCGCCGCCGACGACCCGGACGGCGCCTCCACCCTGGTCCTCGGCTGGGGCTCCACCTACGGCCCGATCACCGCGGCGGTCCGCCGCCTCCGGGCCGCCGGAAGCCCCGTCGCGCAGGCGCATCTGCGCCATCTCAACCCGTTCCCGAGGAATCTCGGGGAGGTCCTGCGGCGTTACGAGAAGGTAGTGGTGCCGGAGATGAACCTCGGGCAGCTCGCCACCCTGATCCGGGCGAAATACCTGGTGGACGCCCGGTCGTACAACCAGGTCAACGGAATGCCGTTCAAGGCCGAGCAGCTCGCCAAGGTTCTCAAGGAGGCCATCGATGACTGAGGTGACGGAGGCGACCGACGGGGCGCGGACCCTGCTCTCGCTGGTACCCAAGGCCGAGAGCAAGCAGTCGATGAAGGACTTCAAGTCGGACCAGGAGGTCCGCTGGTGCCCGGGCTGCGGCGACTACGCCGTGCTCGCCGCCGTGCAGGGCTTCATGCCGGAGCTCGGACTGGCGAAGGAGAACATCGTCTTCGTCTCCGGCATCGGATGCTCCTCCCGTTTCCCGTACTACATGAACACCTACGGGATGCACTCGATCCACGGGCGGGCCCCCGCCATCGCGACGGGCCTGGCCACCTCCCGCCGTGACCTGTCGGTGTGGGTCGTCACGGGTGACGGGGACGCCCTGTCCATCGGCGGCAACCACCTCATCCACGCCCTGCGCCGCAACGTCAACCTGAAGATCCTGCTCTTCAACAACCGGATCTACGGGCTGACCAAGGGCCAGTACTCCCCCACCTCCGAGCTCGGCAAGATCACCAAGTCGACGCCGATGGGGTCGCTCGACGCGCCCTTCAACCCGGTGTCGCTGGCGATCGGCGCGGAGGCCTCCTTCGTCGCCCGCACCGTCGACTCCGACCGCAAGCACCTCACCGAGGTGCTCCGCCGGGCGGCCGACCACCCGGGCACGGCGCTCGTCGAGATCTACCAGAACTGCAACATCTTCAACGACGGCGCCTTCGAGGTCCTCAAGGACAAGGACCAGGCCCGCGAGGCGGTGATCAGGCTGGAGCACGGCCGGCCGATCCGGTTCGGCGCGGACGACGAGAAGGGCGTCGTGCGCAACGAGGTCACCGGGGACCTGGAGGTCGTCGACGTGACCCCCGCCAACGAGGGCCGGGTTCTCGTTCACGACGCCCGGGCCGCCAGCCCCACCACGGCGTTCGCGCTCTCGCGCCTCGCCGACCCGGACACCCTCCACCGGACCCCGATCGGCGTCTTCCGCAGCGTCGAACGGCCGGTCTACGACACGCTCATGGCCGACCAGCTCGACGCGGCCATCGACCGCAGCGGCAAGGGCGACCTCGGCGCGCTGCTGAACGGCAACGACACCTGGACCGTCGTCGGCTGAGCCGCACCTGCGCCACGGCCGCCGGAAGCCCGGGCCCCGCACGTGGGGCCCGGGCTTCGGCATGCAGCCACTCAGCACCCCACGGCCGCCGCCGCCCGGCACACCCACTCCACCACAGCGCTTTCGAAAAGTTAGCGCTTACCGTAGGCTGGCGCTATCGACCAATGAGGGAGAAGCAGCCATGAGCATCGTCGTCACCGCGGCCACCGGAGCACTCGGCCGTCTCGTCGTGGAGGAACTGCTGGAGCGGGTCCCCGCCGGCCGCGTCGCCGTCGTCGTCCGCGACGCGCGGAAGGCCGCCGACCTCGCCGCCCGCGGGATCGAGGTGCGCGTCGCCGACTACGACGACCCGGCGGCCCTGAAGGACGCCTTCCGGCCCGGCGACCGGGTGCTGCTGATCTCCGGCAACGAGATCGGGCGGCGCGTCGCACAGCACACCGCCGTGATCGACGCGGCGAAGGCGGCGGGCGTGGCGCAGCTCGCCTACACCGGCGTCCTCGGCGGCCCGGAGGCGGACTTTCAGCTGGCCGCCGAGCACACCGCCACCGAGCGGGCCGTCCTCGCCTCCGGGCTCCCGTACACCTTCCTGCGCAACGGCTGGTACCACGAGAACTACACCCGCGAGCTGCCGGCCGTCCTCGGGCACGGGGCGGTCGTGGGCAGCGCGGGCGAGGGCCGGATCGCCTCCGCGGCGCGCGCCGACTACGCGGCCGCGGCGGCGGAGGTGCTGACCGGCGAGGGCCACCTGAACCGGGTCTACGAGCTCTCCGGCGACACCGCGTGGAGCCTCGCGGAGTACGCGGCCGAGGTGTCCGCGCAGAGCGGCAAGGAGATCGCGTACACCGAGGTGCCGGCCGGGGAACACCTGCGGATCCTGACGGGCGCCGGGGTGCCCGAGGACTTCGCGGCGATCATCGTCGACGTGGACGCGGCGATCGCGCGCGGCCGGCTGGCGGGCACCGGCGGGGACCTGGCCCGGCTGATCGGGCGGCCGACGACCCCGGTCGCGGTGGCGATCGGCGCCGCGCTGGCCTGACGGCGCCGCCTCCGGCCCCGGGCGGCCGGACGGCCGGAGGGCCGGAGGGCCGGACGGCCTGACGGCCACACGGACCCCGAAGATGTCATGAGTATCTCGTAATGACGGGCATGACATCCGGACCGCGCGGCGATACCGTCGTGAAGTTGGCTGGAAGTCGCACAGGAGGCCCCGTGAAGGCACAGAACGAGCAGCGCGCGGGTTTGCTCTACGGATTCGGCGCCTACGGGATCTGGGGGCTGGTCCCCCTCTTCTGGCCACTCCTGATGCCGGCCGGAGCCGTCGAGATCCTGGCCCACCGCATGACGTGGTCCCTGGCCGTGGTCGGGCTGGCCCTGCTCGCCGTCCGCCGCTGGGGCTGGATACGGGAGCTGCTGCGCCGCCCGCGCAAGCTGGGCCTGACCGCACTGGCCGCGTCGGTGATCAGCGTGAACTGGGGCCTGTACATCTGGTCGGTCAACAACGGCCACGTCGTCGAGTCGAGCCTCGGATACTTCATCAACCCGCTGGTCAGCATCGCGATGGGCGTGCTCGTGCTGGGCGAGCGGCTGCGGCGCGCGCAGTGGGTGGCCGTCGGCCTCAGCTTCCTCGCCGTCCTCGTGCTCGCCGTCGGCTACGGACGGCCGCCGTGGATCTCGCTGGTCCTGGCCTGCTCCTTCGCCACGTACGGGCTGATCAAGAAGAAGCTCAACATGGGCGGGCTGGAGTCGCTGGCCGCCGAGACGGCCATGCTGTTCCTGCCGGCCCTCGGCTACCTGCTGTGGCTGGGCGCGCAGGGCCGGTCCTCCTTCGCCTCGCAGGGCGTCGGTCACGCCCTGCTGCTGGCCGCGACCGGCCTGGTCACGGCCATACCGCTGGTGTTCTTCGGGGCGGCCGCCATCCGGGTCCCGCTGTCCACCCTCGGGCTGCTCCAGTACATGGCCCCGGTGTTCCAGTTCGGACTCGGCGTCCTGTACTTCCACGAGGCCATGCCGCCCGAGCGCTGGGCCGGCTTCTCCCTGGTCTGGGCCGCCCTGGCGATCCTGACCTGGGACGCCCTGCGGACGGCTCGGCGCTCCCGCGCGCGGCTGGAGGCGGCCCCGGTGGCCGCCTCCCCGGCACCGGCCCGCGAACCCGCGTAACGACCGCCCCGCGGGGCGCGCACCAGCAAACGCCCCGAACCCCACGATCCCCGGTACGGACCCTCCGTACCGGGGATCGTCCGTTTTCCGAACGCCCTTGACCGGATTATGGTCTTGACGGACAGTCATATCCTCACTGACCATCAGGCTCGCACTGACGCACTAACGCTCACCAGCTCTCTCTCGCTCGTTCCGTCATATCCCCAGCGGAATCCCGGAGCCCCCACATGAGCCTGTCCGTCTCCCGGCGCCTCGCTGCCGTGACCGCGTTCGCGGTCGCCGGCCTGTTCGCCTCCGCCGCCCCCGCCGCACTCGCCGCCCCCACGGCGGTCGCCGCGGCACCGACCCCGCCCGACATCCCGCTGGCCAACGTCAAGGCCCACCTGTCGCAGTTCTCGACGATCGCCGCCAACAACGGCGGCAACCGCGCCCACGGCCGGGCCGGCTACAAGGCGTCGATCGACTACGTGAAGGCCAAGCTCGACGCGGCGGGCTTCACCACGACGCTGCAGACCTTCACCACCAGCGGCGCCACCGGCTACAACCTGATCGCCGACTGGCCGGGCGGCGACCCGAACTCGGTCCTGATGGCCGGCGCACACCTGGACTCCGTCAGCTCGGGTGCGGGCATCAACGACAACGGCTCCGGCAGCGCGGCCGTCCTGGAGACCGCCCTCGCCGTCTCCCGGGCCGGGCTGCAGCCCACCAAGCACCTGCGCTTCGGCTGGTGGGGCGCGGAGGAGCTGGGCCTGATCGGATCGAAGTACTACGTCAACAACCTGCCCACGGCCGAGCGGGCCAAGTTCGCCGGATACCTGAACTTCGACATGATCGGCTCGCCGAACCCGGGCTACTTCGTCTACGACGACGACCCGACGATCGAGCAGACCTTCAAGAACTACTTCTCGGGCATCGGCGTCCCGACCGAGATCGAGACCGAGGGCGACGGCCGCTCCGACCACGCCTCCTTCAAGAACGTGGGCATACCGGTCGGCGGCCTGTTCACCGGCGCCAGCAACACCAAGACCTCGGCGCAGGCGCAGAAGTGGGGCGGTACCGCCGGCCAGTCCTTCGACCGCTGCTACCACTCCTCCTGCGACAACACCGCGAACATCAGCGACACCGCCCTGGACCGCAACACGGACGCCGCCGCCTACGCGATCTGGACCCTGGGCGCGTCCACCCCGGTCCCGCCCGGTCCGTCCTTCGAGAACACGGCGGACGTGAACATCCCGGACTCCCCCGCCGCCGCGGTCAGCTCGCCGATCACGGTCTCGGGCGTCGCGGGCAACGCGCCGGCCACCACCAAGGTGGACGTGAACATCGTCCACACCTACCGCGGTGACCTGGTGGTCGACCTGGTCGCCCCGGACGGCACGGTCTACAACCTGCACAACCGCTCCGGCGGCAGTGCCGACAACATCGTGGGGTCGTACACCGTGAACGCCTCCAGCGAGGTCGCGAACGGTGTCTGGAACCTCCGGGTCAGGGACACGGCCGCGCAGGACGTCGGCTACATCAACAGCTGGAAGATCACCTTCTAGGCGACGGCGGTCCCGCTCCCAGCCCAGGGCCCCGGCACGCTTCCTCCGGGATGGTGCCGGGGCTCAGCCGTGCGCCGGCCCTCCGGCCCGCGCAGGCTCAGCCGTCCTCGGCCCTCCGGCTCGCGCAGGCTCAGCCGTCCTCGGCGCGGCCCTGGGACGAGGTCTCCAGCGGCTCCCTCATCCGGGCCCGCAGTTCCTCGGCCACGGCCGCGACGTCCGCGAGGCCCAGCTTCGCCGCCTCGACCAGATCGCCGAGCTCCTCCGGCGAGGGCAGCTTCGCGGCCCCGGCCACGCGCAGGTACGAGCGGGTCGCGGCGGCCGCGTAGAACTCGTTCATCGGTGATTCCAGGGCCGGGCAGACCGCGAGGGTGTGCAGAAACGCGGCGGCCCGCCACGCGGTGTCCGGGGCGGGCTGTTCTGGCACCAGAACCAGGTCGTTCTGGTGACGGGCGACCGCGGCGGCCACCCCGGAGGGATCCCACACCGCGGGATCCGAAGGGAGATGGTGGGCCAGAGCGGTCCAGGCCCACTCCATGGTGATCTTCAATTGCCGAACCGCTCCTGGAAGTAGCCCCAGTGATCGGCGAACTCCTCGATGCCGGAGAGGAAGTTCTTCCGGTCCTCGTCGAGTTCGCGCTCCGTGACCTCTGTGATCAGCGCGGTGACCGTGGTCCCCAGTGCCGCCGCGCGCGCCTTGAGGCGCTCGTGGAACTCTTCGTCCAGGCGGATGGTGACGTGTCTCGACATGCCCAACACCGTACAGCGGACGCGCTGTACAGGCAGCGGTAACGCCGCAAGGGTGGGCAGGGACACACTCCCCGCCCACCCGTGCGGCACCCGCGAGCGCCGTGACTACTTGTTGGCGTCGGCCGCCTTCACCAGCGCGTCCTTGGTGACGGCACCGGCGTAGACCTTGCCGTCATCGGTGACCAGGACGTTGAACAGGCGGGTCGACATGACCCGGCCCTCGCCGAAACCGCCCTTGACCTTGTCCCCGAGGGAGTCGAGGAACTGCTTGGCCTCCTTCGGCGCGTTCTTGTCGTTCTCCAGTTCCTTGAGGCCCTTGCCCGCGCCCGAGTCGATCCGCGCGATCGTGGTCCAGCCCTCGCCGAGCACCTTCACATCGCCCTTGCCGCCCGGACCGCCGGCCAGTGCGTCCAGGCCCGGGAAGGACTCCAGCGCCTTGAACGCGCCGTCCTTGTCGCCCTTCCCGTGCCCGTCCGCGCCCTCGGTCACCTTGGCGCCCTTGGGCGGGGTGAAGGCGAAGGTGTCGGCGGCCGGCTTGGCGAAGTCCACCTTGGTGAAGCCGGCGTCCACGATCGGCTTGCCGCCCTGGGCCGAGAGCAGCTGCACGCGCAGCGGCACGCCGTTCTTGGCGTCCACCGCGATCTGCACCGATCCGACGGTGGAACCGGCCTGCTTGGGCTTGAGCACCAGCTGGTAGGCGTCGCGCCCGGCCACCTGCGCGGTCTCGCCGACGCTGACGTCCGTGGTGGGACCGGCGGCCGCGAGGACCTCCTCGGCCAGCTTCTGGGGGGAGGCGTTCAGCCGGTCGCCGGTCTTGTGCTCCTTGCCCGCGCCCTTGCCGGCCGCCTTCTCCGACGGGGTCGCCTTCTCGTGGAAGACCTCGTTCGACTTGGAGTCGTAGCCCCACACCTCGTCGCCGTTGTGGATCAGGCTGTACTCGTCCTTGCCGTCCAGGAAGGTGACCTTCTGGCGGTCCTCGCCGTCGGCCGCGACCCGGAGGGTGTGCGTGCCGTTCGCGAGCTGTGCGACCTTGTCCTCCGGGTCGGCGGAGCCGCCCGTGACCCCACCGCCGCCGAGCAGACCGGACGCGATCTTCGGCAGGCCCAGGTCGGTGCTGATCTTCGCCGTGCCCGACAGCTGCTCCACGTCCGAGGCGGCGATCTTCTCGATCAGCTGCTGCGCCGTCACCTTGGGCAGGTCCGGCCCGCCGGCGTTGGCGAAGGCCGGGACCATCGCCACGGTCGCCGCGGCAACACCCGCCACCGCCACCGGTACGGCGTACCGTGCGACCTTGCGAGAAGTCTTCGTGTTCGCTGCCATGTCAGTGCCCTGCCCTCTGTGTCGACTGCGGCGATCCGCGTGTCGCCGCGCTCACCCGATCCGGTGGGGTTGATGACTCCATCTGACCAAATCGGCGGCGCACGGGCGTCAGTCCCCGGAAGCAACTGGACGTACGACCGTGGGATGACACGGAAGCGGGCCCCCCACCCCGACCCGTAGGGGTCGGCGGGTGGGGGGCCCGTCCGGTGCCGTCGGGCGCGGCGGCCCGAGGGGAACGTCAGCCGGCGCGGTGCACCACCGCGTCGCACAGCTCCTCCAGAGCCGCCTTCGCGAAGCACTCCGGGAGCGGCGCGAGCATGGCCCGCGCGTCCTCCGCGTACCGGATGGTGTCGCGGCGGGCCTGCTCCAGGGCGGGGTGCGCCCGCAGCCGGGTGAGCACCTCGGCGTGGCGGACGTCGTCCGTCAGGTCGCCGTCCAGCAGCGCGACCAGCTCCAGGTCCTCCGGACGCCCGTCCCGCGCGGCCATCTCGCGCAGCCGCAGCACGGGCAGCGTCGGGATGCCCTCGCGCAGGTCGGTGCCCGGGGTCTTGCCGGACTCGTGCGCGTCGGAGGCGATGTCGAGGACGTCGTCGGCGAGCTGGAAGGCGGTGCCGAGCCGCTCCCCGTACTGGGTCAGGATGTCGACGACGGACTCGTCGGCGCCCGACATCAGCGCGCCGAAGCGGCCGGAGACCGCGATCAGCGAGCCGGTCTTGCCGGCGATCACGTCGAGGTAGTGGGCGACGGGGTCGCGGCCGTCGCGCGGACCGGCCGTCTCCAGGATCTGGCCCGTCACGAGCCGCTCGAAGGCCTCCGCCTGGATGCGTACGGCCTCGGGTCCGAGGTCGGCCAGGATGTGCGAGGCACGGGCGAAGAGGAAGTCACCCGTGAGGACGGCCACCGAGTTGCCCCAGCGGGCGTTGGCGCTCTCCACGCCCCGGCGCACGTCCGCCTCGTCCATGACGTCGTCGTGGTAGAGGGTCGCCAGGTGGGTGAGCTCGACCACCACGGCGGACGGGACGATCCCGGGCGCGTAGGGGTCGCCGAACCGGGACGCGAGCATGACCAGCAGCGGCCGGAACCGCTTGCCGCCGGCCCGGACCAGATGCTGTGCGGCCTCGGTGATGAAGGGGACTTCGCTCTTGGTGGCTTCCAGCAGACCCGCCTCGACGGCGGCCAGTCCGGCCTGGACATCGGTCTCAAGAGCCTGGTCCCGCACGCTCAGTCCGAACGGCCCGACGACGGTCACGAGGGGTACTCCTGTCTGCTGACGATCACGCTGACGATCACATGGATTGTCGATGTGTCGCTGCCATCACTCAAGCCAGCGTATCGGGTCTGTTTTCGATCACCGAGAGGGCCTTCCCGGCCACCCTCCCCACACTGCCCGATAAGCCCCGGTATGTTCGGGAGGAGCAGAAACAACCGGAGAGTATGTTTTGCCCAGAACTGCGACCGAGAGGAACGAGCCCCCGGATCCGGCGGACGGCGGCCCGGGCATGTCCGCGGGCACCGCGGACTCCGTCGCGGCCGCGGCGCCCGCCACTCTTCCGGCGGTCGTCGGCCGGTTGACGACGGACCGTTTCGCCGGCCTGCTCCCCCTCGCCCCGGTCGTCTGCTTCGCGCTGGTGTTCCGCAGCCCCCGAGGCGATTGGTGGCAGAACCGATGATCATCCGCACCGAGTTCCCGTACGGATCCACCCATGAGGATGTCCGGATCCCGCTCCCCGACGGAGTGGAGCTGTACGCGCGGATCTGGCGGCCCGTGACCGACGAGCCCGTCCCGGCCCTGCTGGAGTACCTCCCGTACCGGCTCACCGACTGGACCGCGCCGCGTGACTGGCAGCGCCACCCCTGGTACGCCGGGCACGGCTACGCCTCCGTACGGGTGGACGTGCGCGGGCACGGGTGCAGCGGCGGCCGGCCCGGCGACGAGTACGACGCCCGCGAGCTCGCCGACGGCGTCGCGGTGGTGGAGTGGCTGGCGGCGCAGGAGTGGTGCACGGGATCGGTGGGGATGTTCGGGATCTCCTGGGGCGGATGCAACTCCCTCCAGATCGCCGCCCTCGCCCCCGAACCGCTGAAGGCCGTCGTCACCGTCTGCTCCACGGACGACCGCTACGACAACGACGTCCACTACATGGGCGGCTCGGTGCTCGCCGTGGACATGCACGCCTGGGCGGCGACCATGCTGGCCTTCGCCTCCCGGCCGCCGGACCCGCGGTACGCCGGCGACGGCTGGCGCGCCCAGTGGCTGGACCGGCTGGAGGCGGTGGAACCGCCGATCCACACCTGGCTCTCGCACCAGACCCGCGACGCCTACTGGCGCCACGGCAGCGTCTGCGAGGACTACGGGGCGATCGGCGCGGCCGTGCTCGCCGTCGGCGGCTGGCACGACCCGTACCGGGACACCGTGCTGCGGCTGGTCGAGCACCTGCCGAAGGCCCGCGTACGCGGCCTGATCGGCCCCTGGTCGCACCAGTACCCGGACCGCGGGCTGCCGCCGGGACCCGCGATCGGCTTCCTCCAGGAGACCCTGCGCTGGTGGGACCACTGGCTGAAGGGCGCCGACAACGGGGTGATGGACGAGCCGCTGCTCCGCGCCTGGATCAGCGAGGCGCATCCGCCGGCGACCGTGTACGAGGAGCTGCCGGGCCGCTGGGTCGGCGAGAGGGCCTGGCCGTCGCCGTCCGTGATCCCCGTCCCGTACGTGTTCCGGGGCGCTCCGGTGGCCGTCGCCTCCCCGCAGCACACCGGGCTGGACGCGGGCCGTTTCTTCCCCTTCGGCAACGAGGCCGACCTGCCGCCCGACCAGCGGGAGGAGGACGCGAAGTCGGCCTGCTTCGAGTTTCCGGTGGCCGGCGGGGAACCGGTGGAGATCCTGGGCCGGCCGTCGGTGACCCTGCGGCTGCGGCTGGACGTGCCGTACGGGCAGGTCGTGGCCCGGCTGTGCGACGTCGCCCCGGACGGGTCCTCGACGCTGGTCACGCGGGGCGCGCTGAACCTCTCCGCCCGCCAGGGGCGCGACCGGGCCGTCCCGTGGCCGGTGGGTTCCTACGAGGACGTCACCTTCGAGCTGAACGGCATCGGCCACGCCTTCCCGCCGGGGCACCGGATCCGCCTCGCGGTGTCCTCCGCGTACTGGCCGTGGATCTGGCCGCGGGCCGGATCGGAGGCCGGCTGGACGCTGGACCCGGCGGGCAGCTCGGTGACCCTGCCGGTGCGGGCGGCCTCCCCGGCCGGGGACGACGGGATCTTCTTCGAGGAGCCGGAGCAGTCGGAGCCGCTCGGCGTCTCCCACCCGGCCACCCTGGACGAGCCGCGCCCGGAGCGGCTCGTCGTCCGGGACGTCGCGCGGGGGACCTGGCGGCTGGAGGTGGACCCTCGCTACGGCGGCACCCGCGTGTACCCGGACGGCCTGGAGTACGGCGAGGACGCGACGGAGGTGTACGAGATCCAGGACGGGGACCCCTTGTCGGCCCGGACCCGCTCGCAGTGGCGGATCCGGCTCCACCGGCCGGAACTGGGGTGGGACGTGGGGGTGGAGACGCGCTCGGAGATCACCTGCGACGAGGGCGGCTTCATGACGTCGAACGAGGTGGTGTGCCGGGAGGGCGACGAGGTGGTCTTCCACCGCACGTGGGAGCGCCGCCTCCCGCGCGGGGCGGGCTGATCGCACCGCACCGCCCCGGACCGGCGGACAGGCCCGGGGAGCCGGACGGCTCCGGGGAAGCACCCCGCGCCCCGGACCGGCGCACACGCCCGGGGAGCCGGACGGCTCCGGGGAAGCACCCCGCGCCCCGGACCGGCGGACAGGCCCCGGGAACCGGACGGCTCCGAGGAAACGCCCTCCGGGGCGGCGGACGGGCCGGGGAACCGGACGGCTTCGGGGAGGCGCCCCAGCGGTCTGCGGTCAGCCGAACAGCCGCTCCAGGACCACCGCGACGCCGTCCGCCGCGTTGGACAGCGTCACCTCGTCGGCCACCGCGACCAGCTCAGGGTGGGAGTTGGCCATGGCCACCCCGTGGGCGGCCCACGCGAACATCGGGATGTCGTTCGGCATGTCGCCGAAGGCGATCGTCGCGGCCGGGGACGCGCCCAGTACGGCCGCGGCCCGGGCGAGGCCGTAGGCCTTGTCGACCCCCAGCGGCTGCAGCTCCACGGTGTACTCGCCCGCCATCGTGACGTTCACCAGGTCGCCGACCACCGACCGCGCCACCCGCGTCAGCTCGTCGTCGTCCAGCTCCGGGTGCTGCAGCAGCACCTTGCTGATCGGCGCCGACCACAGGCCCGACCGCCGGGCCACCCGCACCGTCGGCAGGTGCGGGTGCCACATCCGGTAGCCCGGCCCCATCAGCATCTCCGCGTCCGGGCCCTCCTGGTTGACCGCCGCGTAGACCTCGCCGACCTCCGCCTCGATCTTGCCGAGGGCGACCTCCGCCAGCTCCCGGTCCATGGAGACGGAGTGCAGCAGCCGGCCGTGCGCCGCGTCGTACACCTGCGCGCCCTGCGCGCACACCGCGAGCCCCGTGTAACCCAGTCCGGCCAGGACGTGCCGGACCTGTGGGACGGGGCGGCCGGTGACGATGATGTGCCGGGCGCCGGCCGCGCGGGCCGCCGCGAGCGCCGCAGTGGAACGGGCTGAGACGCTGTCCCCGGAACTCAGCAGAGTCCCGTCCAGGTCTGTGGCGATCAAGGCATAGGGGAGGGCCGGAAGCGGCGCGGAAGTCACGGCGCCAAGGATACGGACCCCAGTGGACAAGTCCTACAAATAGAGCGCGAATCCGGCCTCCCACACGCCCCTTCAGCCACTTGACGCGCTGCCGAGTCGACGACCCGACATTCCGAGCACGGCAGGCCGCCGCCTCGGTGGCTTCCTGCTTCAACGCGCGGTGCCGGGACTTCCGTCCCGGCCTTACCCGCGCTCCGCAAGGCGTTTGACCTGTCCGCCCGTCCGGCGGCCAGGATGTTGATCGCCGCGTTCTCGTCGCGGTCGTGAACGGCTCCGCACTCCCCGCACGTCCATCGCCGGATATGGAGCGGCTTCGGTCCGTCTCTGTGTCCGCATATGGAGCAAACCTGGGACGTCGGTTCGAACCGGTTGATCATCCCGAAGTGCCGACCGTACCGCGCGGCCTTGTACTGCAGCATGTCCACGAACTGGGCCCATCCGGCGTCGTGGACGGACTTGGCCAGGCGACCGCGCGCAAGGCCGGACACCGCCAGGTCTTCCACGAACACCGCTTGGTTTTCGCGGATGATCTGCGTGGACACCTTGTGATGCCAGTCCCTGCGCTGGTCGGCCACGCGCGCATGCTGCCTGGCCAGCTTGATCCGGGCCTTGGCCCGGTTCTTCGAACCCTTCACCTTCCGGGACAGATCCCTTTGCAGCCGCCTGAGCTTCTTCTCCGCCCGACGGAACCATCTGGGCGACGCGATCTTGGTGCCGTCCGACAGAACGGCGAACACCGTGAGTCCGAGATCGATCCCCACCTCCGCGCCGGACTCGGGCAGGGGTGTGGGCGTCACGGCCACGACAAAGCTCGCAAAGTACCGGCCGGAGGCATCCCTGACCACGGTCAACGACGTCGGGTCCGCAGGGAGCCGACGCGACCACTTCACATGGAGATCGCCTACCTTCGCCACGTACAGACGGCCGTTCTCCCGGATCACGAATGCATTCGTGTTCAGGCGAATCGACTGCTTGGGATCCTTCCTCGACTTGAATCGCGGCGGCCCGACCCGGGGGCCCGCACGCTTGCCCGACACCGAGTCGAAGAAGGCCTTGAACGCACCGTCGAGGTCACGGAGGGATTGCTGTAACGCCACAGCAGACACTTCCGACAGCCATTCGCGCTCCGGGGTGCGCTTCGCCTGCGTGATGCACACCTTCGACAACTCGGCCGAGGACACGTACGGCAATCCCGCCTCACGAGCGTCCCGGCGAGCTCGCAGACCGTCGTTCCAGACGACCCGCACACAACCGAATGCTCGCGCCAGAGCCCTGCGCTGAGCGGCATCCGGATACATCCGGTAGTTGTATCGAAGCTGCACGGCCCCGACCGTACGGCCTGAAAGCAACAACACATGCCCAAAGATCAGATAGACCCATAATTGGCCATATCTGCCTGTTCTGGTCCTCCCATGTGTGTTTCATATCCGACTGAGGGCCCGAGCTTTCACGCAGGATCCTGGGTAGCGTGTCCCGCACTGTGTTTCCCGGGACACCCCCGGACCGCGTCGAAAGCGAGGCAGTACCCCATGCCCCAGCAGAGCCCCCTCGATGTCCCCGAGGGCGACCCGTTCGGGCCGCACAACCTCCCCTACGGCGTCTTCTCGACCGCCGGCGAGGAACGCCGCCGGATCGGCGTGCGCATCGGCGGGCACGTGCTGGACGCCGGGGCGGCCGCGCTCGCCCTCGGCTCCCCGTACGCCGGGCTGCTCGGCCGGTCCTCCCTCAACCCGCTGCTTGCCGCCGGGCGCACCACCTGGCGCGACGTGCGCCGTGCGCTGACCGCCTGGGTGACCGACCCGGGCCACCGCCCCACGGTCGAGCCGCACCTGCTGCCGCTGGACGAGGTCACACTGCACCTGCCGTACGAGGTCGCCGACTACGTCGACTTCTACGCGAGCGAGCACCACGCCACCAACGTGGGCCGGATGTTCCGCCCGGACGGTGACGCGCTGACGCCCAACTGGAAGCATCTGCCGATCGGTTACCACGGCCGTTCCGGCACGATCGTGGTCTCCGGGACCGATGTCGTACGCCCCTCCGGGCAGCGCAAGGCGCCCACCGACCCGGCGCCCGTCTTCGGCCCGTCCGTCAAACTCGACATCGAGGCCGAGGTCGGCTTCGTCGTCGGCGCCCCGTCCGAGCTGGGCCGCCCGGTGCCGCTGGGCGCGTTCGAGGACCACGTCTTCGGGCTGTTCCTGCTCAACGACTGGTCGGCGCGGGACATCCAGGCGTGGGAGTACGTCCCGCTCGGCCCCTTCCTCGGCAAGTCCTTCGCGACCTCCGTCTCGGCCTGGGTCACCCCCCTGGAGGCTCTGGACGCCGCCCGCGTCACCCCGCCCGCCCGGGACTTCCCGCTCCTGCCCTACCTGGACGACGCGGCCGTCGACCGCCCCGGCGGCTTCGACCTGCACATCACCGTCTCCATCAACGGCCAGGAGGTGGCGCAGCCGCCGTTCTCGACGATGTACTGGACGGCCGCCCAGCAGCTCGCGCACATGACCGTCAACGGAGCCTCCCTGCGCACCGGCGACGTCTTCGGCTCGGGCACCGTCAGCGGCCCCGAGGTGGGCCAGCGCGGCTCGCTGCTGGAGCTCACCTGGAACGGCCGCGACGCCATCGAGCTCGCCGACGGCAAGCGCACCTTCCTGGAGGACGGGGACACCGTCACCCTCACCGCCTGGGCCCCGGGCCCGGACGGCACGCGCGTCGGCCTCGGCGAGGTCGTCGGCCGCATCACGGGCGCCGCGTAGCGGCCCTCGGAACACCTCGCGCCTCCGGACGGGCCCGACCCCCGTTCGGAGGCGCGCCGCGTGCGGCGCGCGGGGCGGGCCGGGATGGTGGACGGACGACCGGGTTCCGGGAACCCGTACCCCGTACCCCCCTCGCGAGGAGCCGCCGCCATGACCCTACGCAGCCTGAAGTCCGTCGTCACCTGCGCGGCCGCCGTGACCCTCGGCCTGACCGCCGTGGTCCCGGCCCACGGGGTCGAGGGGCCCGCGCCCGACCCGCGCAACACGAAGGCCATGCGGGACATGGCGACGGCGATCGCGGCGACAGCCAAGTACGCGGACGAGCGGGTGGCCATCCGGGACGGGTACGTCCCGAAGGGCGAGGACTGCATGACGAACCCGTTCGGGGTGGGCGCCATGAACTACCACTACGTCAAGCAGGCCAACTGGGGTTCGAAGGACCCGGCGAGGCCGACGGCGCTCCTCTACAGCCGGGAGAAGGACAAGAACGGCCTGCGCAGGCTGGAGACCGTGGAGTGGATGTCCACCGACCGGGACCAGGACCTGAAGACCGCCGACGACCGGCCGAGCATGTTCGGCGTGCCCTTCGACGGCCCCATGCCGGGCCACTGGGCGGGCATGCCCAAGCACTACGACCTGCACATGTGGGCGTACAGGAAGAACCCGGCCGGCCGCTTCCACAACTGGAACCCGGCCCTGACCTGCCCGAGGAAGGCCCCCACCCCGGGCAAGCCGCCCACCGCGCCGCACGCGCACGGCCACTAGGGGAACGGCACCCGGATCAGGTTCCGGGGAGGATACGGCGCGTTTCGTAGGCCCACATCGCGATCTCGACCCGGTTGCGGGCGCAGAGTTTGGCCATGAGGCTGGCCAGATGCGTCTTCACCGTGCTGAGGCTGATGTGCAGTGCGTCGGCGATCTCGGTGTTGGTCAGCCCGCGAGCGACGGCGAGGAGCACCTGCTCCTCGCGGGCGGTGACGGGGGAGACCGGCTGGGCCACCTGCCGGCCGGCCGGCAGGTCCGCGAAGGCCTGGAGCAGACGGACGGTGACGCTCGGCGCGATGAGCGCCTCACCGTCGGACGCCGACCGAACGGCCTGCGCCAGAAGGTCCGGTCCCGTGTCCTTGAGGAGGAATCCGCGGGCGCCGGCGCGCAGCGCGCCGTAGACGTACTCGTCGAGGTCGAACGTGGTGATGACGACCACGGCCAGCGGGTCGGCGACGCCCGGGCCGGCGACCAGCCGGGTGGCCTCGAGCCCGTCGAGTACGGGCATGCGGATGTCGAACAGGCAGACGTCGGGGCGCAGTTCGCCGGCCATGCGTACCGCTTCCCGCCCGTCGGCGGCCTCGCCGACCACCTCGATGCCGGGCTGGGCGTTCAGTATGATCCGCAACCCGGTGCGGATGATCGTCTGGTCGTCAGCGACGAGGACGCGAATGGACACCGCTCTCGCTCCTCGCTCTCGGCAGTTCGGCGTCGACATGCCAGCCCCGGTCGGTACCCGGGCCGGCTCGTAGTGTGCCGCCGAGCAGCGTCGCGCGCTCGCGCAATCCGGTAAGTCCGTATCCGTCGCGACCCCGGCCGGTGCGCCGGCCGTTGTCGCGCACGCTCACCCGTACCGTGTGCCGTTCCGCGGCGACCCGGACGACGAGTTCGGTCGCGTCGACCGCATGGCGCAGCGCGTTGGTCACCGACTCCTGCACGATCCGGTAGACGGCCGCGTCCACGGCCGGGGGCAGCGCCTCCAGTTCGCCGTCGAGCCCCAGGTCGACCCTGAGGCGACCACCCGGGGTGCGCACCAGTCGCTCCAGATCCGCGACTCCGGCAGGGGGCGCCAGCTCGGCGCCGACCCCGCGGTCGCGCAACGTGGCGACCATGGCGCGCATTTCCTCCAGCGTGCGCGCCCCTTCCTCCTCGACGCCCTCCAGCGCCTCGACGGCGGCGGACGGGTCGGTTCCCGCGAGCACCCGGCCCGCCTGGGCGATGATCACCATCGCCGAGACGTGGTGGGCCACCGTGTCGTGCAGTTCGCGGGCGAGCTGCTCGCGCTCGCGGGAGCGCACCTGGTCCAACTGCCGCTCGCGAGCGGTCACCCGGAACCTCACAGCGGCCCCGACCACGCCGGGCAGCAGCAGGAAGGCGAAGCCCACGACGTTCTCGACGACCGGGGTCTCGTCCATGACGGAACACACACCGCCGACCGCGAGGATCACCGCGCCTCCCAGCACGATCTCGCGTCCCGATCCCCACCGCGGCAGCGCGTACACCAGCACGAGCACAACCGCGCCGGTGTACAGGCCGACGGGCTCGCGCGGCGCGGCGACGAGCGAGGCCACCGGAAGCAGGACCACCGAGCCGAACGCCAGCGTCACCGTCGCCAGCGGGCGGGTCCGGCGCCACAGGGTCAGCAGGCACAGCCATACGGCGAACACCACCGCCACCGGCCGCCACACGACGTTCTCGCGCAGGATGGCCTCCAGCGCCACACCGGCGAGGCCTGCGGCGAGCAGCGCCCAGTCCCGCCGCACCCGGGCGGGCGCGTCGGGCGGCCGGGGTTCGGTCCACAGGGTTCTCAGGTCGTCTCGGAGCACGGTTCTCAGCCTAGGGACCGCGGCGCGCGGCGCATCGGCCGAAAGGACGGGTCGTCGCTCCGCCCCGGGGCCGACGGATCCGCGGCCCGCGGGCCGATGCCGTGGAGCGCCGTGGCGACGAGCCTTACGCATCGGCGGCCGTACAAGGACGGCCGACGACGTGGTTGGAGGACCCGATGCTCTCGAAAGCCCTGTTGCGCGTGGGCGCAAGCGCCGCCCGCCATCCCTGGCGGGTGATCGCGGCATGGCTGATCATCGCCACGCTCGCCGTCCTCGCCGCCGTCGCCTTCGGCGGGCGGACCGCGGACTCGATGACCGCTCCGGGACTGGACTCCCAGCGGGCCGCGGAGCTGATCGAGCGGGCCGGCACCGGCCAGGAGGGGATGACCGCCCAAGTGGTCGTCACCCCCGTCGACGACGCGACGTTCTTCGACGACGGCGCGCGCACCGCTCTGACTCGGCTGCAGACCGAGGTGAAGCGGCTGCCGCACGTGCTCGGCACGAGCGACCCGGCGGGGGCGCTCCACGCGGGCGGGGACACCGCGGTGCGCGGCGGCCTCGTCTCGGCCGACGGGCGGATCGCGGTCGTCCGGGTGCAGTACCCCGACCAGAGCCGGCTGTCGGCCGAGGACCTCGACGCCCTCGTCGAACTCGGCGACCGGCTGCGTGCCGAACTGCCCCTGCGCGTCGAGATGGGCGGGAGCCTCTTCTACGCCTTCTCCGACCCCGACGGCGGCGTGAGCGAGCTGATCGGCCTGCTCGCCGCGGCCGCGATCCTGTTCCTGGCGTTCGGTTCGCTCGTCGCCGCCGCGCTGCCGATCGGCATGGCGGTCTTCGGGCTGACCGTCGGGGTCGCCACGATGACGGTACTGGCGGGGGTGACGGACGTCCCCGCCTTCGCGCCGGTCCTGGGCAGCATGGTCGGGCTCGGAGTGGGCATCGACTACGCGCTGTTCGTGCTCGCCAGGCACCGGGAGTACCTCGCGTGCGGGCTCGATCCGCAGGCGGCGGCCGGACGAGCGGTGGCAACGGCGGGGCGGCCGGTGGTCTTCGCCGGCGGCATCGTCGTCGTGTCGATCCTCGGCCTGGCGGTCGCGGACGTGCCGTTCATGACGGTGGGCGGGGTTGCCGTCTCGGTCGTCGTCCTGACGATGGTGCTCGCGTCGGTGACATTGCTGCCGGCCTTCCTCGGCGTGGCGGGCCCGCGCCTGGCCCGGCCCGGCCGGATCAGCCGGATCGGCCGGGCTCTGCAGAGCAGGAAGCCGGGCCGGCTCGCACGGCGGCGGGACCCGGCGGCGGGCGCCGCCCACGCCGCCGGGTGGCGTCGCTGGATCGGGCACGTCGGCCGGCACCCGGTGCCGTACGCGGTCGGCGCGGCGGGGCTGCTGCTGACCGCGACGCTGCCCGTGCTCGGCCTGCGTGTCGGCCTGCCCGACGACGGCTCACTGCCCCACAGCCGTACCGAGCGCCGGGCCTACGACCTCGTCGCCGAGGGGTTCGGCCCGGGCACCAACGGCCCCCTGGTCATCGCCGCGGACCCCACCGGTGATCCGGGAGTGCTGGACCGACTCGTCGGGGCGGTCGCGGCGGATCCGGGTATCGCATCCGTCACGCCGACGCACATCGACCGGGCCACCGGGATCGCGACCCTCGTGGTGTTCCCGACCACCAGCCCTCAGGACAAGGCCACGGCCGACACCATCGCCCGGCTGCGGACCGACGTGCTGCCCACGGCGGTCGGGGACGGCCCGGCCAGGGCCCATGTCGGCGGCGCCGCCGCGAGCCTGTCCGATGTGGGCCGGCGCACCAGCCAACGCCTGCCGGTGTTCGTCGCCGCCGTGCTGGCGATGTCGTTCCTGCTGCTGATGCTGGTCTTCCGCTCGGTACTCGTACCGCTCAAGGCGGTACTGCTGAATCTGCTGAGCATCGGCGCGTCCTACGGCATCATGGTCGCGGTCTTCCAGTGGGGCTGGGGAGGCGCACTCATCGGGCTGGAAGCGACGGTTCCGATCGTGTCGTTCATCCCGATGTTCCTCTTCGCCATCCTGTTCGGGCTGTCGATGGACTACGAGGTGTTCCTCCTCTCCCACGTACGCGAGGAGTACCTGCGCACCGGCGACAACGGCACGGCGATCGTCGAGGGCATCTCGCGCACCGCCCGGATCATCACCTCGGCCGCCCTCATCATGGTGGCGGTCTTCCTGTCCTTCGCCGTCGCCGACGACCCCTCCGCCAAGATGTTCGGGCTCGGCCTGGCCACCGCGATCTTCATCGACGCCACTGTCGTACGCATGGTGCTGGTACCGGCGACCATGACGCTCCTCGGCCGGACCAACTGGTGGCTGCCGAAGTGGCTGGACCGGATGCTTCCCCGCGGCCCGGTCGGCACCGACCACCCGCCCGCGCGGTCAAGTGCCGTGCGCATATGACTCACCCGTAAGGACGGTGCTCCCCGGATCCCCGGCGCTAGGCTGGTCGCACTCGCGAGACTCCGTGGCATGGGAGCACTACCGATGAGCGTCGATCCCGAGACCCCTGAGCAGGAGCCCGCTCCGCACTGGCCCGTCCCGCCGGCGGGCGGGTGGACGGCCGACGACCTTGACCGGCTTCCCAACCTGCCTCCGCACACGGAGCTGATCGACGGGAGCCTGATTTTCGTGAGTCCGCAAACCCGTTTCCATATGCGAGCCCTGCGATTCTTCGAATGGCAACTCGAATCACTGGTTCCGGACGGACTCGAAGTGATGAGAGAGTTCACCGTCGACATCGACCGGCGGAACCGGCCCGAGCCGGACGTCCTCGTCGTCGATGAGGAACTGGCCCGGGGCACCGAGCAACAGACGAGGGTCCCCGCCGCGTCCGTCCGGCTGGCCATCGAGGTCGTCTCTCCTGATTCGATCGAAAGGGACCGCGCAACCAAGCCGGCCACATACGCCCGGGCGGGAATCCCCCACTACTGGCGGGTCGAGAACAAGAACGACCGGGCAGTGGTCTACGTGTTCGAACTCGAACCGGCCACACGCGCCTATGTCGCAACGGGCATCTTCCACGACCGGCTGAAGGTCTCCGTGCCCTTCCCCATCGACCTGGACCTCACCACCATGAAACCGAAGGGGCTGCCGGAGTAGCACCGCACACGCGAAAGGGCCCGGCTCCCCCGAGGGGAGCCGGGCCCTTCGTCCGGGCCGAAAGCGGTCAGCGGACGAACGTGCTCGCCTGGCCCGCCAGGTCCAGGAAGTACTGCGGCGCCAGGCCCAGGACCAGGGTGACCGCGACGCCCACCGCGATGGTCGTCATCGTCAGCGGCGAGGGGACGGCCACCGTCGGGCCGTCGGCCTTCGGCTCGCTGAAGAACATCAGGACGATCACCCGGATGTAGAAGAACGCGGCGATCGCGGACGACAGGACACCGATCACGACCAGCACCCCGGCACCGCCCTGCGCCGCCGCGCTGAACACCGCGAACTTGCCCGTGAAGCCCGACGTCAGCGGGATGCCCGCGAAGGCCAGCAGGAACACCGCGAAGACGGCCGCGGTCAGCGGTGAACGCCGGCCCAGGCCCGCCCACTTGGACAGGTGCGTCGCCTCCCCGCCCGCGTCGCGCACCAGCGTGACGACCGCGAACGCGCCGATCGTCACGAAGGAGTAGGCGGCCAGGTAGAAGAGGACGGACTGCACACCCTCCGCCGACGTCGCGATCACACCGGCCAGGATGAAGCCGGCATGCGCGACGGAGGAGTACGCCAGGAGCCGCTTGACGTCCGTCTGGGTCACGGCGATCACCGCACCCGCCAGCATCGTGACGATGGCCACCGCCCACATCACCGGGCGCCAGTCCCAGCGCAGCCCCGGCAGGACCACGTACAGCAGCCGCAGCAGGGCGCCGAACGCGGCCACCTTGGTCGCCGCCGCCATGAAGCCGGTGACCGGGGTCGGGGCGCCCTGGTAGACGTCCGGGGTCCACATGTGGAAGGGGACCGCACCGACCTTGAACAGCAGGCCCGTCAGGATCAGCGCACCGCCCATGAGCAGCAGCACGTCGTTGCCCATGGTGCCGGCCAGCGCCGGGTCGATCTTCGTGATCGTGCCGTCGACCACGTCGGCGATCACCGCGTACGACACCGAGCCCGCGTAGCCGTAGAGCAGCGCGATGCCGAAGAGGAGGAAGGCCGAGGAGAAGGCACCCAGCAGGAAGTACTTCACCGCGGCCTCCTGCGACATCAGCCGCTGGCGGCGGGCGACGGCGCAGAGCAGGTACAGCGGGAGGGAGAAGACCTCCAGGGCGACGAACAGGGTCAGCAGGTCGTTGGCCGCCGGGAAGATCAGCATGCCGGCGATCGCGAACAGGGCCAGCGGGAACACCTCGGTGGTGGTGAACCCGGCCTTGACGGCGGCCTTCTCGCTGTCGCTGCCCGGTACCGAGGCCGCCTGGGCGGCGAAGGAGTCCACCCGGTTGCCGTGCGCGGCCGGGTCCAGGCGCCGCTCGGCGAAGGTGAAGACCGCGACGACCGAGGCCAGCAGGATGGTGCCCTGCAGGAACAGCGCGGGGCCGTCCACGGCGATGGCGCCCATCGCGGCGATGTGGGCCTTGGTCGAGCCGTACCCGCCGGCGGCGAGGCCGACCACCGCGGCGAAGGCCGAGGCCAGCGCCGCGAAGGCGAGGAACACCTGTACGTAGTACCGGGACCTGCGGGGCACGAAGGCCTCCACGAGGATCCCGACGATCGCCGCGCCCACCACGATCAGGGTGGGAGCGAGCTGTGCGTACTCGATGACCGGCGCCGGGATCCGGTCGGCCGGCGTGTCGGCCGCCAGTGTCCACAGGCTGTGGGCGGAAGTCAGTGTGCTCACTTCGCCTCCTCCCCGTTCTTGGCTTCGACGGCGACCTCGGGCTTCGGGTCCGTCTGCTTCACGTCCGACATGGTGTGTTCCACCGCCGGATTGACGATGTCGGTGAGGACCTTCGGGTAGACGCCCAGCCCGATCAGCAGCGCGATCAGCGGGGCGACCACGAGCACCTCGCGCAGGCGCAGGTCCGGCATGGTGCGGACCTCCTCCTTCACGGGGCCGGTCATCGTGCGCTGGTAGAGGACGAGCGTGTAGAGCGCGGCCAGCACGATGCCGATGGTGGCGATGATCCCGACGACCGGGTAGCGGGCGAAGGTGCCGACCAGGACCAGGAACTCACTGACGAAGGGCGCGAGGCCCGGCAGCGAGAGTGTGGCGAGGCCGCCGATGAGGAAGGTCCCGGCGAGGACCGGGGCCACCTTCTGGACACCGCCGTAGTCCGCGATGAGCCGCGAGCCGCGCCGCGAGATCAGGAAGCCGGCCACCAGCATCAGCGCCGCCGTCGACAGGCCGTGGTTGACCATGTAGAGGGTGGCGCCGGACTGGCCCTGGGAGGTCATCGCGAAGATGCCCAGGATGATGAAGCCGAAGTGCGAGATGGAGGCGTAGGCCACCAGCCGCTTGATGTCCCGCTGGCCGACGGCCACCAGCGCCCCGTAGACGATGGAGATCAGCGCCAGTACGAGGATCACCGGCGTGGCCCACTTGCTGGCGTCGGGGAAGAGGCCGAGACAGAAACGGAGCATCGCGAAGGTGCCGACCTTGTCGACGACCGCGGTGATCAGTACGGCGACCGGGGCGGTGGACTCGCCCATCGCGTTCGGCAGCCAGGTGTGCAGCGGCCACAGCGGGGCCTTCACCGCGAAGGCGAAGAAGAAGCCGAGGAACAGCAGCCGCTCGGTGTTGGTCGCCATGTCGAGGGTGCCCGCGGCCCGGGCGGCGGTGATCTCCTGGAGCGAGAAGTTCCCGGCCACCACGTACAGGCCGATGACGGCGGCCAGCATGATCAGGCCGCCGACCAGGTTGTAGAGGAGGAACTTGACCGCCGCGTAGCTGCGCTGCGCGGCCGCGTTCTCGTCGCTGCCCGAGTGCGCCCGGTCGCCGAAGCCGCCGATGAGGAAGTACATCGGGATGAGCATGGCTTCGAAGAAGATGTAGAAGAGGAAGACGTCGGTGGCCTCGAAGGAGATGATCACCATCGCCTCGACCATCAGGATCAGGGCGAAGAAGCCCTGGGTCGGGCGCCAGCGCTTGGAGCTCGTCTCCAGCGGGTCGGCGTCGTGCCAGCCGGCCGCGATCACGAAGGGGATCAGGAGCGCGGTGAGCCCGATGAGGACCACGCCGATCCCGTCCACGCCCAGTTCGTAGCGGACGCCGAAGTCGGCGATCCAGGAACGGGATTCGGTGAGCTGGTAGCGGTCGCCACCGGGTTCGAAGCGGACGGCGATCAGCACGGCCAGGGCCAGTGTCGCCAGGGAGAAGAGCAGCGCGAGCCACTTGGCGGCGGTCCGGCGGGCGGCCGGGACGGCCGCCGTGAGGATCGCGCCGACCGCGGGCACCGCGGCCGTGACCGTCAGAAGCGGGAAGTTCATGTCACACCGCCCTCATCAGCAGGGTCGCGGCGATCAGGATCGCCGTGCCCCCGAACATCGAGACCGCGTAGCTGCGGGCGTAGCCGTTCTGCAGCTTGCGCAGCCGGCCCGAGAGGCCGCCGACCGAGGCGGCCGTCCCGTTGACCACGCCGTCGACCAGGCTGTGGTCGACGTACACGAGGGAGCGGGTCAGGTGCTCCCCGCCGCGCACCAGCACGACGTGGTTGAAGTCGTCCTGGTAGAGGTCGCGGCGGGCGGCCCGGGTGAGGAAGGAGCCGCGCGGGGCGAGGACCGGTACGGGCCTGCGTCCGTACATCCCCCAGGCGATGCCGACGCCGGTGAGGAGCATCACCATGGTGGCCGCGGTGACCGTCATGGCACTGACCGGCGGGTTGCCGTGCTCGTAGCCGGTGACGGGCTCCAGCCAGGTCAGGAAGCGCTCGCCGATCTCGAAGAAGGCGCCGGCGAAGACCGAGCCGAAGGCCAGGATGACCATCGGGATCGTCATGGACTTCGGGGACTCGTGCGGGTGCGGCTCGTGGCCTTGCGCGTCAGGCTGCCAGCGCTTCTCGCCGAAGAAGGTGAGGAGCATGACGCGGGTCATGTAGAAGGCGGTGATGCCGGCGCCCAGCAGGGTGACCCCGCCGAGGATCCAGCCCTCCGTGCCGCCCTTCGCGAACGCCGCCTCGATGATCATGTCCTTGGAGAAGAAGCCGGACAGACCCGGGAAGCCGATGATCGCCAGGTAGCCGAGGCCGAAGGTGACGAAGGTGACCGGCATGTACTTCCGCAGGCCCCCGTACTTGCGCATGTCGACCTCGTCGTTCATCCCGTGCATCACGGAACCCGCGCCGAGGAAGAGACCGGCCTTGAAGAAGCCGTGCGTCACCAGGTGCATGATCGCGAAGACGTAGCCGATCGGGCCGAGGCCCGCGGCGAGGATCATGTAGCCGATCTGCGACATCGTCGAGCCCGCCAGGGCCTTCTTGATGTCGTCCTTGGCACAACCGACGATCGCACCGAAGAGCAGCGTCACCGCGCCCACGACGACCACGACCAGCTGGGCGTCGGGCGCCGCGTTGAAGACGGCGCCGGAGCGGACGATCAGGTAGACACCGGCGGTCACCATCGTCGCCGCGTGGATCAGGGCCGAGACCGGGGTCGGGCCCTCCATCGCGTCCCCGAGCCAGGACTGCAGCGGCACCTGTGCGGACTTGCCGCAGGCCGCCAGCAGCAGCATCAGGCCGATGGCGGTGAGCATGCCCTCGGAGGCCTCCCCCACCGCGCCGAACACCGGCCCGAAGGCGAAGGTCCCGAACGTGGTGAACATCAGCATGATCGCGATCGACAGGCCCATGTCGCCGACCCGGTTGACCAGGAAGGCCTTCTTCGCGGCCGTGGCCGCGCTGGGCTTGTGCTGCCAGAAGCCGATCAGCAGGTACGAGGCGAGGCCCACGCCCTCCCAGCCGAAGTACAGCAGCAGGAAGTTGTCGGCGAGGACCAGCAGCAGCATGGCCGCGACGAACAGGTTCAGATAGCCGAAGAAACGGCGGCGGCGCTCGTCGTGCTCCATGTACCCGATCGAGTACACGTGGATGAGCGTGCCCACGCCGGAGATCAGCAGGACGAAGGTCATGGACAGCTGGTCCAGCTGGAAGGCCATGTCCGCCTGGAAGCCCTCGACGGGGATCCAGGTGTACAGGTTCTGCGTCAGCGTCCGGTCGTCGGCGCTGCGCCCCAGCATGTCGGCGAACAGTGCGACGCCGATACCGAACGAGACGGCCGCGAGCAGCGTCCCGATCCAGTGGCCGGTCCGGTCGAGCCGGCGGCCGCCGCAGAGCAGCACCACCGCTCCGAGCAGGGGCGCCGCGATCAGCAGCGCAATCAGGTTCTCCACAGCGACCCCTTACAGCTTCATCAGGCTGGCGTCGTCGACCGAGGCCGAGTGGCGGGTACGGAACAGCGACACGATGATCGCCAGGCCGACCACGACCTCCGCGGCGGCGACGACCATCGTGAAGAAGGCGATGATCTGGCCGTCGAGGTTGCCGTGCATCCGGGAGAACGCGACGAAGGCGAGGTTGCAGGCGTTGAGCATCAGCTCGATGCACATGAACAGCACGATCGCGTTCTTGCGGATGAGTACGCCGACGGCACCGATGGTGAACAGCAGGGCCGCCAGGTACAGGTAGTTGACCGGATTCACTTCGAGGCCTCCTCACGGCCGAGGCGCTCCGCGGAACGCTGCTCCAGCGCCTTGAGGTCGTCGAGCGCCTCGCCGGAGACGTCGCGGATCTGGCCGCGGGCGCGCAGCGTCTTGCTGACCGTCAGCTCGGACGGGGTGCCGTCCGGCAGCAGGCCGGGGACGTCCACCGCGTTGTGCCGGGCGTAGACGCCGGGCGCGGGCAGCGGCGGGAGCTGCACGCCCTCGCGTACGCGGCGCTCGGCCAGCTCCCGCTGGGTCGCGGCCCGTTCGGTGCGCTCCCGGTGGGTGAGCACCATCGCGCCCACGGCCGCGGTGATCAGCAGCGCACCGGTGATCTCGAAGGCGAAGACGTACTTGGTGAAGATCAGCTGCGCCAGGCCCTCGACGTGGCCGCCGGAGTTGATCCGGCCGAGCCCGTTGAAGTGGTTCAGCCCGGCGTGGCCGATGCCGGTGAAGAGCAGGATCCCGAAGCCGAGCCCGCACAGGAGGGCCATCCAGCGCTGCCCCTTGATGGTCTCCTTCAAGGAGTCCGCGGCAGTGACGCCGACGAGCATGACCACGAACAGGAAGAGCATCATGATCGCGCCGGTGTAGACGATGACCTGGACGACGCCCAGGAAGTACGCCCCGTTGGCGAGGTAGAAGACGGCCAGGATGATCATCGTCCCGGCGAGGCTGAGTGCGCTGTGCACGGCCTTCTTCATGAGGATCGTGGCCAGCGCGCCGATGACGGCGACGGTGCCGAGGATCCAGAACTGCACGGCCTCACCGCTGGAGGTGACGGTCGCGGCGACGGTGCTCATGCCCCCACCTCCGCCGCGCTGCCGCCGGCGGCGTCGGCCGGCTCCTCGCCCTTGGAGACCGCCACCTGCCGGACGGTGCCCGGGGCGGCGCCCGTCACCAGCCCGCGGTAGTAGTCCTGCTCGTCGGTGCCGGGGAAGATCGAGTGCGGGGCCTCGACCATGCCCTCGCTCAGGCCCGCGAGCAGCTGCTCCTTGGTGTAGATGAGCGACTCGCGGCTGGCGTCGGCCAGTTCGAACTCGTTCGTCATCGTCAGTGCGCGCGTCGGGCACGCCTCGACGCACAGTCCGCACAGGATGCAGCGGGCGTAGTTGATCTGGTAGACGCGGCCGTAGCGCTCGCCCGGGGAGTAGCGCTCCTCCTCGGTGTTGTCCGCGCCCTCCACGTAGATGGCGTCGGCGGGACAGGCCCAGGCGCACAGCTCGCACCCGATGCACTTCTCCAGACCGTCGGGATGCCGGTTGAGCTGGTGCCGTCCGTGGAAGCGCGGGGCGGTCGTCTTCTGCTGCTCCGGGTACTGCTCGGTGAGGCGCTTCTTGAACATGGCCTTGAAGGTCACGCCGAAGCCGGCCACCGGGTTCTGCCACTTCTCGTCAGACATTTCTCAAGCCTCCTCTCGGTCACTGTCGGTGTTCGCCCCGCCACTGGCGATCAGCTCCCGCTCGCTGCGGGACCGCCTGCGCGGTACGGGTGCCAGGTGCTGGCCGGGCTTGGGCGGTACGGGGAAGCCGCCCGCCAGCGGATCGAAGGGCGCGGTGTCCTTGGCCGCGTCCGCGGCCGCCGCCTTCTCGCGCTTGTCGCGGAAGATGTCGGCGACGAAGGAGAGCAGCAGGATCGCCACGACGGCGCCGCCGACGTAGAGCGCGATGTCCGCGATCTCGTACGCCTCGTTGCGCAGGGCGCGGACGGTGGCGACCATCATCAGCCAGACCACGGAGACCGGGATCAGGACCTTCCAGCCGAGCTTCATCAGCTGGTCGTAGCGCACGCGCGGCAGTGTGCCGCGCAGCCAGATGAAGAAGAAGAGGAGCAGCTGGACCTTCAGGACGAACCAGAGCAGCGGCCACCAGCCGTGGTTCGCGCCTTCCCAGAAGGAGCTGATCGGGTACGGGGCCCGCCAGCCGCCCAGGAAGAGGGTGACCGAGACCGCCGAGACGGTGACCATGTTGACGTACTCGGCCAGCATGAACAGCGCGAACTTGATGGACGAGTACTCGGTGTTGAAGCCGCCGACGAGGTCGCCCTCGGACTCCGGCATGTCGAAGGGGGCGCGGTTCGTCTCGCCGACCATCGTGACGACGTAGATGATGAAGGACACCGGCAGCAGCACGATGAACCAGCGGTCCTGCTGGGCCTCCACGATCGCCGAGGTCGACATCGAGCCGGAGTAGAGGAAGACCGAGGCGAAGGCCGCGCCCATCGCGATCTCGTAGGAGATCATCTGCGCGCAGGAGCGCAGACCGCCGAGGAGCGGGTAGGTGGAGCCGGAGGACCAGCCCGCCAGGACGATGCCGTAGATGCCGACCGAGGCCACCGCGAGGATGTAGAGCATCGCGATAGGCAGGTCGGTCAGCTGCATCGAGGTGCGCTGGCCGAAGATGGAGACCTCGTTGCCGGCCGGTCCGAACGGGATCACCGCGATGGCCATGAAGGCCGGGACCGCCGCGATGATCGGGGCCAGGACGTAGACGACCTTGTCGGCCCGCTTGACGATGATGTCTTCCTTGAGCATCAGCTTCACGCCGTCGGCCAGCGACTGGAGCATGCCCCAGGGGCCGTGCCGGTTGGGGCCGATGCGCAGCTGCATCCAGGCGACGACCTTGCGCTCCCACACGATGGAGAAGAGCACCGTCACCATCAGGAAGGCGAAGCAGAACACCGCCTTGATGACGACGAGCCACCAGACGTCCCCTCCGAAGAGGGACAGGTCCTCGGCAGCGAGTTGAACGGTGTTCACGCGCCCACCTCCGCAGTGGTGTCGCCTGCGCCGGCCGGGGTCGCCGGGCCGATCCGTACGAGGGTGCCCGGGCGGGCTCCGGCGTCGGCGAGGACGCCGGAGCCGGTGGAGTTCAGCGGGAGCCAGACGACGCGGTCGGGCATCTCGGTGATCCGCAGCGGGAGTTCCACGGTGCCGGTGGGGCCGGTGACCGCGAGGACGTCGCCGTCCTTGACGCCGGTCTCGGCGGCCGTGGCGGCCGACAGCCGGGCGCTCGCCTCGTGGCGGGTGCCGGCCAGGGCCTCGTCGCCCTCCTGCAGCCGGCCCTGGTCGAGGAGGAGCCGGTGGCCCGCGAGGACCGCCTCGCCGACGCCGGGGCGGGGCAGCGGCACCGGATCGGTGGACTGCTCGGCGGCGAGTCCGCCCTCCCAGGGGCCGAGCCGCTCCAGCTCCCGGCGTACGGCGTGCACGTCGGGCAGGGCGATCGGCCGGTCGGCGGCGTCGGCCAGCATGTGCAGCACGCGGGCGTCGGCCGGGGCGAGCCGGCGGGTCATCTGGTCGGGCTTGAGCGCGGCCTCGAACGGCCGGACCCGGCCCTCCCAGTTGATGAACGCGCCCGCCTTCTCGGCAACTGCGGCGACCGGCAGGACCACGTCCGCGTGGTCGGTGACCTCGGAGGGCCGCAGCTCCAGGGAGACCACGAAGGCCTCCTGCAGGGCGGTCCGCGCGCGGGCCGGGTCCGGCAGGTCGGTGACCTCGACGCCGGCGACCAGCAGCGCGGACAGTTCCCGGGTGGCCGCGGCCTCGACGATCTGGCCGGTGTCGCGGCCGTAGCGGTGCGGGAGTTCGTCCAGGCCCCAGGCGGCGGCGACCTCGTCGCGGGCCCGCGGGTCGGTGGCCGGACGGCCGCCCGGCAGCAGGGACGGCAGCGCGCCGGCCTCGACGGCCGCCCGCTCCCCGGCCCGGCGCGGGATCCACACCAGCTTCGCCCCGGTCGCGGCGGCCGCCCGGACAGCGGCGGTCAGCGCGCCGGGCACGCCGGCGAGGCGCTCCCCGACGACGATGACGGCGCCCGGCGCGCGCAGCGCCTCGGCGGCTTCGGCGCCGCCGGTCTCCAGGCCGGTACGCGAGGACAGGGCGTCGAGCCAGTCGGGCTCGGTGCCGGGGGCGGCCGCGAGCAGGGTGCCGCCGGCCTTCTCCAGCCCGCGGGTGGCGAAGGGGGCGAGGGCGAAGGTCCGCTGCTTGAACCTGCGGTGTGCCTTGCGCAGCCGCAGGAAGACGCCGGGAGCCTCCTCCTCGGCCTCGATGCCGGCGAGCAGCACCGCGGGCGCCGCCTCCAGCGAGGTGTAGGTGACACCGTCGCCGTCGAGGTCCTTGCCGGTGCCGGCGACGGTGGCGGCCAGGAAGTCGGCCTCCTCGGCGCTGTGCACGCGGGCCCGGAAGTCGATGTCGTTGGTGTCGAGCACGACCCGGGCGAACTTGGCGTACGCGTAGGCGTCCTCGACGGTGAGCCGCCCGCCGGTGAGCACCCCGGCCCGGCCGCGCGCGGCGGCGAGCCCGTTCGCCGCGGCCTCCAGGGCCTCGGGCCAGCTCGCCGGTTCCAGGACCCCGGCGGCGCTGCGCACCAGCGGGGTGGTCAGCCGGTCCGGGCGCTGCGCGTAGCGGAAGGCGAAGCGGCCCTTGTCGCAGACCCACTCCTCGTTGACCTCGGGGTCCTCCGCGGCGAGGCGCCGCAGCACCTTGCCTCGGCGGTGGTCGGTACGGGTCGCGCAGCCGCCCGCGCAGTGCTCGCACACGCTCGGGGAGGAGACGAGGTCGAAGGGGCGGGAGCGGAACCGGTACGCGGCCGAGGTGAGGGCGCCGACCGGGCAGATCTGGATGGTGTTGCCGGAGAAGTACGACTCGAAGGGGTCGTCCTCGCCGGTGCCGACCTGCTGGAGCGCACCGCGTTCCAGCAGCTCGATCATCGGGTCACCGGCGATCTCGTTGGAGAAGCGGGTGCAGCGGGCGCACAGCACGCACCGCTCCCGGTCCAGCAGGACCTGGGTGGAGATCGGGACGGGCTTCTCGTAGGTCCGCTTGCGGCCCTCGAAGCGGGATTCGGCGTTGCCGTGCGACATCGCCTGGTTCTGCAGCGGGCATTCGCCGCCCTTGTCGCAGACGGGGCAGTCCAGCGGGTGGTTGATGAGCAGCAGCTCCATCACCCCGCGCTGGGCCTTGTCGGCGGCCTCGGAGGTCAGCTGGGTCTTGACGACCATGCCGTCGGTGCAGGTGATGGTGCAGGAGGCCATCGGCTTGCGCTGGCCCTCGACCTCGACGATGCACTGGCGGCAGGCGCCGGCCGGGGGCAGGAGGGGGTGGTCGCAGAACCGGGGGATCTCGATGCCGAGCTGTTCGGCGGCGCGGATGACGAGGGTGCCCTTGGGCACCGAGAGCTCGACCCCGTCGATGGTCAGCGAGACCAGGTCCTCCGGCGGGACGGCCGCTCCTCCCCCGGAGGCGGCCGTAGTGGTGACGGTCATGCGTTCACCTCCGTGTCGGCCCAGAGGGTCGACTTCCTGGGGTCGAAGGGGCAGCCCTTGCCCGTGATGTGCTGCTCGTACTCCTCGCGGAAGTACGTGAGCGAGGAGAAGATCGGGCTGGCCGCGCCGTCGCCGAGCGCGCAGAAGGACTTGCCGTTGATGTTGTCGGCGATGTCGTTCAGCTTGTCGAGGTCGGACATGACGCCCTTGCCGGCCTCGATGTCGCGCAGCAGCTGGACCAGCCAGTAGGTGCCCTCGCGGCAGGGGGTGCACTTGCCGCAGGACTCGTGGGCGTAGAACTCGGTCCACCGGGTGACGGCCCGCACCACGCAGGTGGTCTCGTCGAAGCACTGGAGGGCCTTGGTGCCGAGCATCGAGCCGGCGGCGCCCACGCCCTCGTAGTCCAGGGGGACGTCGAGGTGCTCGTCGGTGAACATCGGGGTGGAGGAGCCGCCGGGGGTCCAGAACTTCAGCCGGTGTCCGGGCCGCATGCCGCCGCTCATGTCGAGGAGCTGGCGCAGGGTGATGCCGAGCGGGGCCTCGTACTGGCCGGGTCCGGCGACGTGCCCGGAGAGCGAGTAGAGCGTGAAGCCGGGGGACTTCTCGGTGCCCATCGCCTTGAACCAGTCCTTGCCCTTGTTCAGGATCGCGGGAACCGAGGCGATGGACTCGACGTTGTTGACGACAGTGGGGCACGCGTAGAGCCCCTCGACGGCAGGGAAGGGGGGACGCAGCCGGGGCTGGCCGCGCCGGCCTTCGAGGGAGTCGAGCAGCGCCGTCTCCTCGCCGCAGATGTACGCGCCCGCGCCCGCGTGCACCGTGATGTCGAGGTTGCGCCCGGTGCCGTCGATGTCCTTGCCGAGGTATCCGGCCGCGTACGCCTCGCGCACCGCCTCGTGCAGGCGCCGCAGGACCGGTACGACCTCGCCGCGCAGGTAGATGAAGGCGTGCTGCGAGCGGATCGCGTAGCAGGCGATGATCATTCCCTCGATGAGGGAGTGCGGGTTGGCGAAGAGGAGGGGGATGTCCTTGCAGGTTCCCGGTTCCGACTCGTCCGCGTTCACGACGAGGTAGTGCGGCTTTCCGTCGCCCTGCGGGATGAACTGCCACTTCATGCCGGTGGGGAAGCCCGCGCCGCCCCGTCCGCGCAGCCCGGAGTCCTTCACGTAGGCGATCAATTCATCCGGCGTCATCGCCAGGGCCTTGCGCAGGCCCTCGTAGCCTCCGTGGCGCCGGTAGGTCTCCAGCGTCCACGATGCGGGTTCGTCCCAGAAGGCCGACAGGACGGGTGCGAGGAGCTTCTCCGGGCTGGTCCCGTTCTTGCTCAGCTCAGTCGACACGGACATCACTCCCCTCCCTCGGTGGTGCTCTCGCCGCGCGGGTGGACGATCGGGGTGTGCGGGGGCTCGCCGCGGGCGATGCGCAGACCGATCAGGGAGGCGGGTCCGGCGCCGCCGGTGGCCTCGACCGCGCCCGCGCGCTCGTCCGGGAAACCGGCCAGGATCCGGGCGGTCTCCTTGTACGTGCACAGCGGCGCGCCCCGGGTCGGCGAGACCTCGCGGCCGGCCAGCAGGTCGTCGACCATGGCCTTGGCGGACTCGGGGGTCTGGTTGTCGAAGAACTCCCAGTTGACCATCACCACGGGGGCGTAGTCGCAGGCCGCGTTGCACTCGATGTGCTCCAGCGTGACCTTGCCGTCGGGGGTGGTCTCGTTGTTGCCGACCCCGAGGTGCTCCTTGAGCTCCTCGAAGATGGCGTCGCCGCCCATGACCGCGCACAGGGTGTTGGTGCAGACGCCGACCTGGTAGTCGCCCGAGGGCCGCCGCCGGTACATCGTGTAGAAGGTGGCGACGGCGGTGACCTCGGCGGTGGTCAGCCCGAGCGTCTCGGCGCAGAAGCGGATGCCGGTCTTGGAGACGTAACCCTCCTCCGACTGGCACAGGTGCAGCAGCGGGAGCAGCGCGGAGCGGCTGTCGGGGTAGCGGGCGACGACTTCCGCGGCGTCCGCGTCGAGGCGTGCCCGTACCTCCGCCGGGAAGTCCGGGGCGGGGAGCTGGGGCATGCCCAGTTGGACCCCTCGGTTCTGAGGACTGGCGGTCATCGGTCGACGCCTCCCATCACGGGGTCGATGGAGGCGACGGCGACGATGACGTCGGCGACCTGGCCGCCCTCGCACATCGCGGCCATGGCCTGCAGGTTGGTGAAGGACGGATCGCGGAAGTGGACCCGGTAGGGGCGGGTTCCGCCGTCGGAGACGACGTGGACGCCGAGCTCGCCCTTGGGCGACTCGACCGCCGCGTACGCCTGCCCGGCCGGCACCCGGAAGCCCTCGGTCACCAGCTTGAAGTGGTGGATGAGGGCCTCCATGGAGGTGCCCATGATGTTCCTGATGTGGTCGAGGGAGTTGCCGAGGCCGTCGGGGCCCATGGCCAGCTGCGCCGGCCAGGCGATCTTCTTGTCGGCGACCATGACCGGGCCGGGCTCCAGCCGTTCCAGGCACTGCTCGACGATCCGCAGCGACTGGCGCATCTCCTCCAGGCGGATCAGGAACCGCCCGTAGGAGTCGCAGGTCTCGGTGGTCGGTACGTCGAACTCGTAGTTCTCGTAGCCGCAGTACGGGTCCGACTTGCGCAGGTCGTGCGGCAGGCCGGCGGAGCGCAGGATCGGGCCGGTGGCGCCGAGCGCCATGCAGCCGGCGAGGTCGAGGTAGCCGACGTCCTGCATGCGGGCCTTGAAGATGGGGTTGCCGGTGGCGAGCTTGTCGTATTCCGGCAGGTTCTTCTTCATGGTCTTCACGAACTCGCGCAGCTGGTCGACCGCGCCCGGGGGCAGGTCCTGCGCGAGGCCGCCGGGGCGGATGAACGCGTGGTTCATGCGCAGGCCGGTGATCAGCTCGAAGATGTCGAGGATCAGCTCGCGGTCGCGGAAGCCGTAGATCATGATCGTGGTCGCGCCCAGCTCCATGCCGCCGGTGGCGATGCACACCAGGTGGGAGGAGAGCCGGTTCAGCTCCATCAGCAGGACGCGCAGGACGGTGGCGCGGTCCGGGATCTGGTCGGTGATGCCGAGCAGCTTCTCGACGCCGAGGCAGTACGCCGTCTCGTTGAAGAACGGCGTCAGGTAGTCCATGCGCGTGACGAAGGTGGTGCCCTGCGTCCAGTTGCGGAATTCGAGGTTCTTCTCGATTCCGGTGTGGAGGTAGCCGATGCCGCAGCGGGCCTCGGTGACCGTCTCGCCGTCGATCTCCAGGATCAGCCGGAGCACTCCGTGGGTGGAGGGGTGCTGGGGACCCATGTTGACGACGATCCGCTCGTCGTCGGCCTTGGCCGCCGACTGGACGATCTCGTCCCAGTCGCCGCCGGTGACGGTGTAGACGGTGCCCTCGGTCGTCTCGCGGGCGGAGGAGTGGTTGTCTGCTTCATTCGTGATGGGGGACATCAGCTGTACGACCTCCGCTGGTCGGGAGCCGGGATCTGGGCGCCCTTGTACTCGACGGGGATGCCGCCGAGCGGGTAGTCCTTGCGCTGCGGGAAGCCCTGCCAGTCGTCCGGCATCATGATCCGGGTGAGGGCCGGGTGCCCGTCGAAGACCAGGCCGAAGAAGTCGTACGTCTCGCGCTCGTGCCAGTCGTTGGTCGGGTAGACGGAGACGAGCGAGGGGACGTGCGGGTCGGCGTCCGGGACGGACACCTCCAGGCGCAGGATCCGGCCGTGGGTGAGCGAGCGCAGGTGGTAGACGGCGTGCAGCTCGCGGCCCTTGTCCCCGGGGAAGTGGACCCCGGAGACCCCGGTGCAGAGCTCGAAGCGCAGGGCGGGGTCGTCGCGCAGGGTGCGTGCGACCCGTACCAGGTGCTCGCGGGCGATGTGGAAGGTGAGCTCGCCCCGGTCGACCACCGTCTTCTCGATGGCGTTCCCGGGGACGAGGTCCTGTTCCTCCAGGGCGCCTTCGAGTTCGTCGGCCACCTCGTCGAAGTACGAACCGTACGGGCGGGCGGTCGCGCCCGGCAGGGCCACGGTGCGGACGAGCCCGCCGTAGCCGCTGGTGTCGCCGCCCTCGGCGGCGCCGAACATGCCCTTGCGGACGCCGATGACCTCGGGACCCTGGGCGCGCGGCGCGGGCAGGCCGCCGCCCGCGTCGGTTCCGTCGCCGTGGCCGTTGCCGGGCTCTTGGGTCTCGCTCACCGGAGCAGCCCCTTCATCTCGATGGTGGGGAGCGCCTTGAGGGCCGCCGCCTCCGCCTCGCGGGCCGCTTCCTCCCGGTTCACGCCGAGCTTTCCGCCCTGGATCTTCTGGTGGAGCTTGAGGATGGCGTCCATCAGCATCTCGGGGCGGGGCGGGCAGCCGGGGAGGTAGATGTCCACCGGGACGATGTGGTCGACGCCCTGGACGATCGCGTAGTTGTTGAACATTCCGCCCGAAGATGCACAGACCCCCATGGAGATGACCCATTTGGGAGCGGGCATCTGGTCGTACACCTGGCGCAGCACCGGCGCCATCTTCTGGCTGACCCGGCCGGCCACGATCATCAGGTCGGCCTGGCGCGGGGAGCCGCGGAAGACCTCCATGCCGAAGCGGGCCAGGTCGTACCGGCCCGCTCCGGTCGTCATCATCTCGATGGCGCAGCAGGCGAGGCCGAAGGTCGCCGGGAAGACGGACGACTTGCGCACCCACCCCGCGGCCTGTTCGACGGTGGTCAGCAGAAAGCCGCTCGGCAGCTTCTCTTCCAGTCCCATGGGAAATTCAGCCCCTCAGTCCCATTCCAGGCCGCCGCGGCGCCAGACGTAGGCGTAGGCGACGAAGACGGTGAGCACGAAGAGCAGCATCTCGACGAGCCCGAAGATCCCCAGGGAGTCGAAGGTGACGGCCCAGGGGTAGAGGAAGACAACCTCGATGTCGAAGACGATGAAGAGCATCGCCGTCAGGTAGTACTTGATGGGGAAGCGGCCGCCGCCGGCCGGCATCGGTGTCGGCTCGATGCCGCACTCGTAGGCTTCGAGCTTCGCCCGGTTGTACCGTTTTGGACCGATCAGCGTGGCCATGACCACGGAGAAGATCGCAAACCCTGCGCCGAGGGCGCCGAGCACGAGGATGGGCGCGTACGCATTCACGCTCCTCGCTCCTTCCAGTCGTCCTTGACCGTTGGACCGCCGCCGGCCGGAGCCCCTCCCAGTGGGAGCGGGGGGCGTGCCCCGCCTCGCGAAGATCGTGCACATGTGAGGCAGTTCACAAGCCGGACTGCTGCGCATCTTATGCCTGCTCGTCTGTGATCTGCGACACGGGTAACAACACCGAGTTTGTGATCTCCACCACCTGACGAACGATCATGAAGTCCGATGAGTGGTGATCTTCATACGCGAAGCATCCGCTTGATCACCAAAGGTGACATTCGAGCCCGTTCCCGCAGATGAACGGCGCGCCGCCCTATCAAACGTTGGCGGTTGCAGGCAAATTGGCCTGGGAGCGGTGGTGATGGTAAGGGGATCCGTGTCGCCCGGTCGGGGGGCCCGCGTGTACGGAGGTGGACGCGGGGCATACGAGGGCAGGGCGGGGCGCCGAGTGCGTGCATCCGTTCACGAACTTCCCGGCGGTGCGCGAGGGCCCGCTTCACAGGAAGGTCACGGACCGGCCACAGCGTCCGCATGGCGTGATCCTTCTGTGACCTGCGCCACTCTGAATCAGGCGTTCCGAAAGCGGGCTTGGCCATCTGTGCGGAGGGATGGTAGTCCGCGGATCAATTCGGACTTAATTCTGAAACCCCATGATCACAGCCTTGTGGAGGCGTGTCCGTTTCGCCCGTTACGGCGTCAATAAAGAGCGTGACGCGCCCGGTTCGCGCCCTTCACGCACAACTGTGGCGCACCCCACGTTTCTTGAAGGGACCCCTGGCGCCCTGATAGCGGTTGTTCTCATGTCCCACACCGCTCACATACCCAGCCACCGGAAGCCCCGCCGCAGCGCCTCGAAGCTCGCGGTCCGCGCCGGAGTTGCCGGTGGCGTCCTCAGCACCCTGGCCATGGCCGGCACGGCGAGCGCGTCCCCGTCCGAGCCCGTGGCCGAGACGACGCTCGAAATGCCGGTCCTGAACCTGGACCTGGCCGCCGAGGTCTCCTCCGCGGTCACCACGGCCGCCGAGAACACCCGTCTGGCCGCCGTGGAAGGCGAACTGACCGCCCAGGAGGAGAGCGCCCGCACCGGCGCCGCCGCCGAGGCGAAGCAGGCCAAGGAGACGGCCCAGAAGGCCGCGGAGAAGAAGGCGAAGGAGGAGGCCGACCGCAAGGCCGAGGCCGAGCGCGCCACCCGCGACTCCGAGCGCACCTCGCTGAAGAGCACCTCCACCGCCGCCAAGGCCCCCCAGGGCACCGGCACCGTGACGGCCCCGGCCACCGGCTCCGCCGCCGCCATCGTCAACTTCGCCCGCGCGCAGGTCGGCAAGGCCTACGTGATGGGTGGCACCGGCCCGTCCTCCTTCGACTGCTCCGGCCTCGTCCAGGCCGCCTACCGCCAGGCCGGCATCAGCCTGCCGCGCATGTCCCAGGCGCAGTCCACGGCCGGTACGTCCGTCTCCCTGAACGCCCTTCAGCCGGGCGACATCCTCTACTGGGGCTCCAAGGGCAGCGCGTACCACGTCGCCATCTACGTCGGCGGCGGCAAGTTCGTCGGCGCGCAGAACCCCAGCACGGGCATCGTCGAGCGCAGCCTGAGCTACGACAAGCCGACGGGCGCCGTCCGCGTCCTCTGAGCCCGCTCCTGAGCCCCGCTCAGGCCACGGCAGCAGACACGGCCGTAGGGCCGGTACTCCCCCGCTCGGGGGCGGAGTACCGGCCCTACGGCCGTTGTCGTGGGCGCCGGTACGCGGCGTTCCGGTCCCTGCGAAGATAGCGGGGCAGGCCCCGAGCACAGACCCTGGAGGTGGTGGTCCCGTGGGCACACAGCCGCACGAGCACCACGAGGCCGGCGACCCCACCGCGGTCCGGGCCGCCCTCGGCCTCGGGCTCCTCGCCGTCGGGGGCCTGCTGCTGAACACCACCCGCCCCTGGCAGAAGCCGGGACACCCCCTCCTCCTCGCGGCCGGCTGGACCGTCTCGGGCACCCTGCTGGTGTGCGGCCTGGTCCTGCTGGCCCGGTGCGTGCGCACCGTGCACGGCGGCCCCGGCCCCGAACACCCGGGGACCGGGGACCGCCGCCCTTCGTGAACGCCCTTTGCCGGCCTCAGGCCTTCGGGGCCACCTTCGAGAGGCCGTTGATGATGCGGTCCATCGCGTCGCCGCCCGCCGGGTCGGTCAGGTTGGCCAGCATCTTCAGCGTGAACTTCATCAGCAGCGGGTGCGTGAGACCGCGCTGCGTGGCGACCTTCATGACCTTCGGGTTGCCGATCAGCTTCACGAAGGCGCGGCCCAGCGTGTAGTAGCCGCCGTAGGTCTCCTTGAGCACCTTCGGGTAGTTGTGCAGCGCCAGCTCGCGCTGCGCCGGGGTGGACCGGGCCTGCGCCTGCACGATGACGTCGGCCGCGATCTGGCCCGACTCCATGGCGTAGGCGATGCCCTCGCCGTTGAACGGGTTGACGAGGCCGCCCGCGTCACCGACCAGCAGCAGGCCCTTGGTGTAGTGCGGCTGCCGGTTGAAGGCCATCGGCAGCGCCGCACCGCGGATCGGCTGCGTCATGTTCTCCGGGGTGTAGCCCCAGTCCTCCGGCATCGAGGCGCACCAGGCCTTGAGGACCTCGCGCCAGTCCAGCTCCTTGAAGGCGGAGGAGGAGTTGAGGATGCCGAGGCCGACGTTGGACGTGCCGTCGCCCATGCCGAAGATCCAGCCGTAGCCGGGCAGCAGCCGGTCCTGCGGACCGCGCCGGTCCCACAGCTCCAGCCAGGACTCCAGGTAGTCGTCGTCGTGCCGCGGCGAGGTGAAGTACGTACGCACCGCGACGCCCATCGGGCGGTCCTCCCGCCGGTGCAGGCCCATGGCCAGGGACAGCCGGGAGGAGTTGCCGTCGGCCGCGACGACCAGCGGGGCGTGGAAGGTGACCGGGGTCTTCTCCTCGCCCAGCTTCGCCTGCACGCCGGTGATCCGGCCGGTACGGGCGTCACGGACCGGCTCGCCGACGTTGCAGCGCTCGTACAGCCGGGCGCCGGCCTTCTGGGCCTGGCGGGCCAGGGTCTCGTCGAAGTCGTCGCGCTTGCGGACGAGTCCGTAGTCCGGGTAGGAGGCGAGTTCCGGCCAGTCCAGCTGGAGCCGCTGTCCGCCGCCGATGATCCTCAGGCCCTTGTTACGGAGCCAGCCGGCCTCTTCGGAGATGTCGATGCCCATCGCCACCAGCTGCTTGGTGGCGCGCGGAGTCAGGCCGTCGCCGCACACCTTCTCGCGCGGGAACGCCGTCTTCTCCAGCAGCAGGACGTCCAATCCGGCCTTGGCGAGGTAGTAGGCGGTGGTCGAGCCGGCGGGCCCGGCCCCGACGACGATCACGTCCGCGGAGTGTTCGGAGAGGAGCTCGGTCACTGCGGGGTCTCCCGAAGGCTCGATAAAGGGTGCCCAACGGCACCGGACACGTGCAGTCTATGCAGCGAGAGTGATCGCGATCCGAAGGGCTGCCCCGATGACGACTTCGCCGACCCGGCCGCCGCTCCCCGCGGTGCGGCTGCGCGTGCCCACCGACGAGGACGCGCACGCCTGGCACCGCGTCTTCAACGACGCCGATGTCATGGAGTTCCTCGGAGGCCCCGCCGAGCTGTCGGAGTACGAGGAGTTCACCGCGCGCCAGCGCATGCACGACGCACAGCTCGGCCTCTGCCTGTGGACGCTGCTGGACGGCGACGGCGAGGTGATCGGCTTCACCGGGGCGCAGCCGTGGCCGGCGGACAAGGCGTGGGGCCCGGTCGGGGAGATCGAGATCGGCTGGCGGCTCGGGCGGGCGGCCTGGGGCCGCGGCTACGCGTACGCCGCGGCACTGGCCACCCTGGAGCGGGTCCGCGAGGCCGGGATCCCGCGGGTGGTGGCGATGATCCACGCCGGCAACGCCCGTTCCGTGGCCGTGGCGGAGCGACTGGGGATGACCCTGGCCGAGGAGTTCACCACCCCGGGCGGCAACCCGGCCCGCCGCTACGCGCTGGCCCTCCGGGACGCGTCCGCAGGGTGATCCGCGGGTGATCAGAACACGGACAGGCCCGTCAGGGTCGTGAAGCGGTCCAGCGCCGCGACGCCCGCGACCGAGTTCCCGCGGGCGTCCAGGCCCGGACTCCACACCGCGAGCGTGCACCGGCCCGGGACGACGGCGACGATCCCGCCGCCCACCCCGCTCTTGCCGGGCAGCCCGACGCGGTAGGCGAACTCGCCCGCCGCGTCGTACGTCCCGCAGGTCATCATCACCGCGTTGACCTGCTTGGCCTCGCTGCGCGTCAGCAGCCGCGAGCCGTCGGCGCGCAGCCCGTGCCGGGCCAGGAACCGTCCGGCGCGCGCCAGGTCGGCGCAGCTCATCTCGATGGAGCACTGCCAGAAGTAGTGCTCCAGCAGCGCCGGCACCGGGTTGTCGATGTTCCCGTACGAGGCCATGAAGTGGGCCAGGGCCGCGTTGCGGTCCCCGTGGCCCTGCTCGGAGGCGGCCACCTCGGCGTCGAACCCTATGTCCGGGTTCTGGCTCTCCTGTCGCAGGAACTCCAGCACTTCGCTGCTCGCGTCACCCGTCAGTGTCTGGAGCCGGTCGGTGACCACGAGGGCGCCCGCGTTGATGAACGGATTGCGCGGAATGCCGTTCTCGTACTCCAGCTGCACGAGCGAGTTGAACGGGTTGCCCGACGGCTCCCGGCCGACCCGCTCCCACAGGCTGTCGCCCCCCTCGGCCAGGGCCAGCGCCAGCGCGAAGACCTTGGTGATCGACTGGGCGGAGAAGGGCACCTGCCAGTCCCCCACCCCGAAGACGTTGCCGTCGAGATCGGCGATCGCCATGCCGAACTGCCCCGGGTCCACGGCGGCGAGGGCCGGAATGTACTCCGCGGGCGTGCCACTGCCCAGCAGCGGGGCGATGTCGGCGGCGATCCGCTCCAGCAGGGGCTTGTAGTCCGTGGACACGGCGTCGGGCGGCAGGGCGTCGGGCACGGCGGTCAGTCCTTGGTGCCTCTGTGCAGCGCGACGATGCCGCCGCTGAGGTTGCGCCAGGCGACCCTGGACCAGCCGGCCTTCTGCAGCAGGGCGGCCAGCGCCGGCTGGTCGGGCCATTCCCGGATCGACTCGGCCAGGTACACGTACGCGTCGGGGTTGGACGACACGGCGCGGGCGACGGGCGGCAGCGCCCGCATCAGGTACTCGGTGTAGACGGTACGGAAGGGCGCCCACGTGGGCTGCGAGAACTCGCAGATCACGACCTGCCCGCCGGGCTTGGTCACCCGGTACAGCTCGCGCAGCGCCGCGTCGGTGTCCTGGACGTTGCGCAGACCGAAGGAGATCGTCACCGTGTCGAAGACGTCGTCCTTGAACGGCAGCTTCGTCGCGTCGCCCGCGGTCAGCGGAAGCCAGGCGTTGCGCTTCTTGCCCTCCATGAGCATGCCCAGGGAGAAGTCGCACGGGACCACATACGCGCCCGTCGCCGCGAAGGGCAGCGAGGACGTCGCCGTACCTGCGGCCAGGTCGAGGACCTTCTGTCCGGGGCGCGCGTCGACCGCCCTGGCGACCTCCTTGCGCCACACCCGGTCCTGGCCGAGCGAGAGGACATCGTTGGTCAGGTCGTAGTTCGCCGCGACCCTGTCGAACATGGAGGCGACTTCGTGCGGCTGCTTGTCCAGGGATGCCCTTGTCACTGGCGTTCGCCCCTCGTGTTGCGATGCGGATCGGCGGGTACGTCCCCATCCTCTCAGGCCGCACCCGCCCGGGCGGCGCGGGCTCCGCCGTACCGCGCCGTGCTGGTCCCGTACCCGACCGTAGAACTGGTCCGAAGGACAGTTACGCTGCTACGTCGCATGCGCGTTGACTGCCAGGGTGCGGCCCGGTGAGGGTCACCCACCGGATCAGAACCGCAACCGTGGGCGGGTCCGGCAGTGGCCGCCACGAACAGGAAGCTTCACGATGCCGGCAGGCCATTCCACCGGTCGTTCCCGCCGTGACGGCCCGCGCGCCAGGCGCCGGGCCGAGCGGCGCAGGCGGCTGCGGCGCACGATCCTCATCGGCTCGGCGGCCCTGGTAGCCGTCTCGGCGACCGCCTTCGCGCTGCTCCCCGAGGACGAGAGCACCACGGCCGCCAAGGGCCGCACCGCCTCCCGGAGCGACGCACCGGACGGGGAGGGCACCGACGCCGCGGGGAACCCGCTCCCGCAGGGCGGCGCGAAGTCCCCCGAGGCCAAGCCGTCCCCCGCCGCGCCCTCGCCGCAGCCCGCCTCGCCCTCGCCGTCCACCGGCGCCCCCGCGACGCCGGGCAAGCCCGGCACCTTCGCCGGCTCGACCGCCTCCGGCGGCGTGCAGGGCAAGGGGACGACCCGGCGCTGGCGGCTGGAGGTCGAGGACGGCAGCGGGGTCGACCCGGAGGCGGCCGCCCGTTCCGTGGAGGCGATCCTCGGCGATCCCCGCGGCTGGACCAAGGACCCGCGGTACGGCTTCCAGCTCGTGGGAGCGGGCCAGCCGGTGGACTTCACCGTCAAGATCGCCTCGCCCAGGACCACCGACCTGCTGTGCGACGTGGTCACGCCGGAGCTCATCGGCGAGACCAACTGCCGGGTCGGCCACACCGTGGTGGTGAACCTCAAGCGCTGGAAGGAGGGTTCGCCGCAGTTCCGCGGTTCCGTGGAGGAGTACCGGGCGCTGATCGTCAACCACGAGGTCGGGCACGAGATCGGCCGCGGCCACGAGGGCTGCCCGGGCCCCGGAAAGCCCGCCCCGGCGATGATGCAGCAGATCAAGGGCCTGGACGGATGCACGTCCAATGCCTGGCCGTTCGACGCGAACGGAACCTATCTGTCGGGTCCGTCCGTCCTCTAGGGAAAGGACGGCCGACGGAGGGGCCGCCCGGGGGGATCGAGGAGTGGAACCGTGCGCGTCGTCAGCTTCAGCGTCCCATCGTGGTTCCCCTCGTACGAGGAGCCGGACGGGCCGCCGGCGCAGCACGGGGACCGGTCCTTCGAAGCGCTGCTGACCGAGCAGGAGTCCGCGGTGTTCCTGTGCCTGGCCACCGGCGCCTCCAACCGGGAACTGGCCGGGGAGCTCCAACTGTCCGTCAGCACGGTCAAGTTCCACGTCGTGAACATACGGGCCAAGCTCGGCGGGATCAGCCGTCTCCAGGCCTGTCTGCTGGCCGCCCTCGCCCGGGAGGGCAGCAGACCGGCCGACCTCCCGCCCCGCGAGCAGGCACCCGCCGACGGGCCCTGCGCCGACCGGCTCAGCGGCGGCGGTGCAGCAGCCGTCCCCCGATGACCGTGGCCACGCACGTGGTCGCGCCCCGCGCCGGCAGCTCGGTCTCGTCCGCCACCGCGAACACCGCGAAGCGCGCCGCCGCCCCCGGCTCCAGCACCCCGTGGAAGGCCTCCGCCGCCGATGCCCGGCCCGCGAACGGATCGAGGGTTGGCCGCCCCTCGTAGGGCGCCGGCGGCAGGATCGTCAGGCCCGAGCGGGACAGCGCCGTGCGCACCGCCGCGACCGTGAAGCGGCCGCACACCGCCACCACCCCGCGGGCCAGCAGCCGCTGTGTGCCGCGCCGTGCGCTGTTGCCCCACCGTGCCTCGGTCATCTTCAGGGCGTCCAGCGCCTCCGCGCCGCTGATCGGGTCCGCACCCAGCTCCGTGACCTCGTACGGGTCGTCCGGGTAGTACGTCCGCTCCAGCAGCTCGTCCGCCCCGCGCACCAGCAGCCCCGGGGTGAGCACCCCGGGCCAGCGGCGGACCCGGGCGTGCGAATGGGCCGCGCCGAGCTCCTCGTACGGACCCACCCGGGCGATCCGGTCCCCCTCGACGAGGACCGCACCGCCTTCCAGCGGCGCGGATCCCGGTCCGGTGACGAGGAGTTCGGCGGCGTGCAGCGTCAGCATCGTGTCGGACGCGTCAGTTCGCGGAGATGAGCTTCAGCTCGGGGTGCGCGGTGCCGCCCTCGATGGCGGTGGAGGAGATGTGCGAGACGACGCGGTCGTCGGCCGGGTCGTTCGCCGGGTCGTCGTGCACCAGGAGGTGCTCGTACGTCGTCGCGCGCTGCGCCGGCGTACGGCCCGCCTTGCGGATCAGGTCGATGATCTCCTGGCGGTTGGAGCGGTGCTTGGCGCCGGCCGAGGAGACGACGTTCTCCTCCAGCATGATCGAGCCGAGGTCGTCCGCGCCGTAGTGCAGCGAGAGCTGGCCCGCCTCCTTGCCGACGGTCAGCCAGGAGCCCTGGATGTGGGCGATGTTGTCGAGGAACAGGCGCGCGATCGCGATCATGCGCAGGTACTCGAAGATCGTCGCCTGGGTCCGGCCCTTGAGGTGGTTGTTCTCGGGCTGGTAGGTGTACGGGATGAAGGCGCGGAAGCCGCCCGTGCGGTCCTGCGTGTCCCGGATCATCGCGATGTGCTCGATGCGCTCGGCGTTGGTCTCGCCGGTGCCCATCAGCATGGTGGAGGTGGACTCCACACCCAGCTTGTGGGCGATCTCCATGATCTCCAGCCAGCGCTCGCCGGACTCCTTGAGCGGGGCGATCGCCTTGCGCGGCCGGGCCGGCAGCAGCTCGGCGCCGGCGCCCGCGAAGGAGTCGAGGCCGGCGGCGTGGATCCGCTGGATGGCCTCCTCGGCGGAGACGCCGGAGATCCGGGCCATGTGCTCGACCTCGGACGCGCCGAGGGAGTGGATGACCAGCTGCGGGAAGTCCTTCTTGATGGCGGAGAAGTGGTGCTCGTAGTACTCGACGCCGTAGTCCGGGTGGTGCCCGCCCTGGAACATGATCTGCGTGCCGCCGAGCTCGACGGTCTCCGCACAGCGGCGCAGGATGTCGTCGAGGTCGCGGGACCAGCCCTTCTTCGTGTCCTTGGGGGCCGCGTAGAAGGCGCAGAACTTGCACGCCGTGACGCACACGTTCGTGTAGTTGATGTTCCGCTCGATGATGTACGTCGCGATGTGCTCGGTACCGGCGTAGCGGCGGCGGCGCACCGCGTCGGCGGCCTGGCCGAGCGCGTGCAGCGGCGCGTGGCGGTAGAGGTCGAGCGCCTCTTCCTTGGTGATCCGGCCCCCCGCGGCGGCGCGGTCGAGGACAGACTGGAGAACGGCCTGGTCGGTCACCGGGAGTCACCTTTCGGCGGTGTGTCTGTGTTCAAGGTCCGGACCGATCCAGCCTACGCCAGGGCCCCGCGGCGGATTTCAGGGGCTGCGGGTGAGGTCGCCTTCGGGGTTTCCGGCCGGGGCGTCACCCGACTTGTAGTGCAGGGTCCCGTTCTCGTTGAGGGTGAAGCGCTCGTTGGTGGAACCGTTGGAGCACAGGCCGGGCGCCGGGTTGGGGCCGGCGGAGGTGTCCAGGACCAGGGTGCGGTCGGTCGCCGAGGCGAGCCTCCAGTCCCCGCCGCAGTCGGTGCCCAGGACGGGGATGATCGACTTGTCGCGGCCGACGACCTCGCCGACCCGGCCCGCCTTGATGGTGATCTCGAACTCGGTGGTCAGGCGCGCGTTGGTGGTGACGGTGCCCTTCCACGTGCCGATGAGCCCCTTGGGGACGTCGGTACGGGTCCCGGCCGGGGGCGAGGCGGGGCTCGCCTTCGGCTCCGGGTCCGAGGGGACCGAGGCGCCCGGGGCCGGCGAGGAGGCGGAGGGGCGCGCGCCGGCGCCGGCCGTGTCCCGCCGCTCGCCGCCCTGCCCGGGCAGCAGGTCCAGGAAGTAGATCCCGCCGGACAGCACCGCCAGGACGGCCGCGGCGGCCAGCACGACGGTGCAGCTGAACCGGCGCCCGGCGGCGCTGACGCTGACCTGCCGCCCGTCGGCCGCGGTCCGCTGCGGCGGCACCGCGCCCGCCCCGGGGGCCGCGCCGGCGGTCTCGGTGGGGCTGCCGTACGGGCCCGCGGCCGGGAGGGCGTACGGGGAGCCCGTGCCCTGGCCCCCGTACGAGGGGTCCGGCGCCCCGAAGCCGACGCCAGGCCCCGCGGGGGTGTACGTCCCGGCGGTGAACGGCACCGGGCCGGAGGCGGCCTCCGGGACGGCGGCTGCGGCTCCGGCCGGGGCCCCGGCCGGGGCCGGGCCGGCGTCCGCGGCGTCCTCGGAGGCGTCGGAGGGGTCGGCGTCCAGGTCGAGCAGGGCCACCGCGGCCCGGCTGGCCGCCTCGACCAGCGGGGCGGGGAGCCAGCCGGGAGCACCGAGAGCCCCGCCGAGGGCGTCGGCGACCGCCTCGGGGGCGGGCCGGTCGGCGGCCGTCTTGGCCAGGCAGGCCTCGATCAGGTCGCGGAGGTCACCGGCCGGGAGTTCGCCGAGCTCGGGCGGCTCGTGGACCACCTTGTAGAGGAGAGTGGCCGAGTTGTCCCCGCTGAAGGGCGGCCGGCCGGTCGCCGCGAAGGCCAGCACCGCGCCGAGCGAGAACACGTCCGCCGCCCCGGTGATCCCCTTGCCGAGGATCTGCTCGGGCGACATGTAGCCGGGCGAGCCGACGGAGACGCCGGTGGAGGTCAGCGAGGCGGTGCCGTCCGTGGCCCGGGCGATCCCGAAGTCGATCAGCCGCGGCCCGTCGAGGGTGAGCATCACGTTCGACGGCTTCACGTCCCGGTGGACCAGGCCCAGGCCGTGCACGGCCACCAGGGCCCGTGCCAGCCCCGCGCCGATGGCCCGTACCGAGGGCTCGGGGAGCGGCCCGTGCGCGGCCAGCGCGCGGTCCAGGGAGGGGCCCGCCACGTATCCGGTGGCCACCCACGGGACCGGGGCCTCCGGGTCCGCGTCCAGCACCGGGGCGGTCCACTCGCCACCGACCCGCCGGGCCGCCTCGACCTCGCGGCGGAAGCGGGTCCGGAACTCCTCGTCGGAGGCGAAGTGCGGGTGCACGATCTTGACGGCGACGGTCCTGCCGCCCGCACTGCGGCCCAGGTAGACACGGCCCATGCCGCCCGCGCCGAGCCGGCCGAGCAACCGGTACGCGCCGATGGTGCGCGGCTCACCGGCTTCGAGCGGATGCATCCCGTCCCCCAATTCCCCGTGATCCCGGGCGCCTTGTGACACCCCGGCCGAGCAGCAGCCTAGGGGGTGTCCTGCCGATCATGCCGGGGAGAGCGGCGGGGCGTCACTCTTTTGCATTTCCCCGTGCCGGTGGAGGAATGCGGAAAGGACGGGAATTCCCGGGAAACCGGGCATTCACCCGCCGGGCACTTTGGATCAACCGGCGGTAAAGCCGGTCAGCACTCCTGGACCATCGCACTCAGCAGCTCCACGGACACATCCGCGGGATACCCCGTCGTCGGTCCGGTTCGGCGGGCGAATTCCCGTACGCCGGCGAGCTGATCGGGTCCGAAGCGGAAGTCGAGCGTCGTGAAGTACCGCTCCAGCAGCTCCGCGTCGAAGGCCTCCCAGCGGGCCGCCTGTTCGGCGACCTTGGCGACCTCTTCGAGGGACAGGTCGCGGGAGGCGAGGAAGGCCTCGTGGACCTTCTGCACGACGGCGGGCTCCCGGGCGAGGTAGTCCTTGCGGGCCGCCCAGACGGCGAAGACGAACGGCAGTCCGGTCCACTCCTTCCACATGTGCCCCAGGTCGTGGACGGTCAGTCCGAGCCGGGGCGCGTCGTGGAGGGAGGCCCGCAGCGCGGCGTCGCCGATCAGCACGGCGGCGTCCGCCTCCTGCATCATCACGCCCAGGTCGGGCGGGCAGGTGTAGTAGTCGGGGCGTACGCCGTACTGCTCGGAAAGCAGCAGCTGGGCCAGGCGTACGGACGTACGGGAGGTCGATCCGAGGGCGACGCGGGCTCCGTCGAGCTGCTCCAGCGGGACCTGCGAGACGATCACGCAGGACATCACGGGACCGTCGCAGCCGACCGCGAGATCGGGGAAGGCGACGAGCCGGTCGGCGTTGCGGAGGAATTCGACGAGGGTGATCGGGGCGATGTCCAGCTCCCCCTCGACGAGCCGCTGGCTGAGCTTCTCGGGGGTGTCCTTGGTCAGCTCCAGGTCCAGCAGCGTGCCGGTTCTGGCGAGCCCCCAGTAGAGGGGCAGGCAGTTCAGGAACTGAATGTGGCCGACGCGGGGCCGGCTGCGGTAGACGTCCACATCGCGAGACTAGTCCCACGGTCTGCGTCAGCCTTGCGGCGGGTCTCAAACGTCCGGGTGACGTGATCTTTCCCTCTGGTCTCCGCCGCAGGGTGCGTGCTAGGCTCGACGCAAGTTGCAGTTTGGTTTCCCTTGCAGTACGAGGCCTGCGGAGAATGTGACCCGCAGGCTTTTGTAGTTTTCAGACTTCTTAGCAGGTTCTGGAGCAGGGCGACCCTTTGGCCCATAGGAGGGCTCATGGCTACCGGAACCGTGAAGTGGTTCAACGCTGAAAAGGGCTTCGGCTTCATCGCCCAGGACGGCGGCGGCCCGGATGTCTTCGTCCACTACTCCGCGATCAACGCCTCTGGCTTCCGCTCCCTCGAGGAGAACCAGACGGTGAACTTCGACGTCACGCAGGGTCCGAAGGGCCCGCAGGCGGAGAACGTCACCCCGGCCTAGTCGCCTGGGCCAACCTCAATCGCGGGTTGGAAAAGCAGTACCCAAGGAGCCCCGTCACCTCTGCGCGAGCAGAGCGGCGGGGCTCCTGCCTTTCCCCTCCCGGGGTGGGGGTCCGTAACGCCTCCGGGCCCGCACCGTGTGCACGGTGCGGGCCCGGAGGCGTAGTACGGCCGGGGTTACTTCGGGGTGGCGGCCGGGGCCGGGGCGGTGATCTCGATGTCGATGACCAGGGTCACGTCGTCCGGGGTGACCAGGCGGAGCTGGTAGGTGCCCGGGGCGAGGTCCGCGTCCGTGTGAAGCTCCGGCAGGACGATCCGGCCGTCGGCGGCGGTCGCCGCCAGGGTGAGGCTGAAGACCTTCTTGCCGGCCGCGTCCTTGAAGTACGGACCCTTCGCGGTCGCCGGGTCGGCCGGCACCCACGTGCCGTCCTTCTCCTGGCCGAAGCCCGCGACGACACCGGACACCGCGACGGCCTTGCCCTTGGCCGTGGCCAGGACCTCGACGCCCTTGATGCTCGTGCCGGCGACCGCCGCCAGGGGCTTCGAGCCCGTGGGGCGGGCGAGCAGGTCGGCGGCCGGGGCCGTGACCTTGCCCGCGAAGTTCACCGTGAGCCGGCTCGTGGTGTCGTAGGCCGAGGCGCGCAGGGTGAAGGTGCCCGCCGCGGCGCCCGCCTTCAGGCCGGGGGCGGCGGCGATGCCGTCGGCGCCCGTCTTGACCACCAGGGACTTCGCCGTCCCGAAGAGGGTGCCGGGGGTACCGGTGGCGTCCTCCTCCACCGCGAAGATCACTTCCCGGCCGGCGGCGGGCTTGCCGTCGCTGAGGAGCAGCTTGACCCGCGGGACCACGGTGAAGGCCGTACCCGCCTCGGCGGTGAGACCGGGACCGTCGAGCACCGTCAGGTCCTGCAGGTGCGGGGCCGGCTTCTCCGGGGTCGGAGTCGGGGTCGGGGTGGGCGTGGGCGTCGGGGTGGGGGTGGGCTTGGGCGTCGGCGTCGGCTTGGGGGTCGGCGTCGACGTGGCCGGGTTCTGCGACGGGCGCGGCGTGGGCAGGGTGCCCGGCTGTGCGGGCGGGTAGTTCCCGACCGGCGGGTTGGCCACCTCGGTGGCGCCCTGCTGGTACTGGCGCATGTAGCCGAGCACGGTGTTCACGTACTCGCGGGAGTTGTTGTAGCTGAGGATCGCCTTGTCGAGCTCGGCGGCCACGGAGAGGTTCCGGTCACCGCCGCACAGGTAGAGGCCGGCGCCCAGCGCGGCGTCGTAGATGTTGTTCGGGTCCCGCTTGGCGTCGCCGTTGCCGTCGGCGCCCCAGGTGGCCCAGGTCGAGGGGATGAACTGCATGGGGCCGACGGCGCGGTCGTAGACCACGTCGGCGTCGAACTCGCCCCGGTCGGTGTCGCGGATCTCGGCGAAGCCGTTGCCGTCGAGGCGCGGGCCGCGGATCGGCTTCTCGGTGGAGCCGTCGGCCTTGAGGCCGTAGCCGGAGGCGTGGACCGACTCGACCCGGCCGATGCCCGCGAGCAGCTGCCAGGGCAGCTTGCAGTTGGGCAGCGCGGCGGCCACGGACACTTCGGCGCGGTGGTAGGCGTCGAGGGCGGTCGCGGGTATACCGCTGGCGCCCTCCTGCGTGCCCGTTCCCGTCCCCGCGGCGGGCGGCGGGTCGGCGACGATGTCCGGCAGGTCGAGCCGGGCGTCACCGCGGTCGGTGGCCTGCGGGCTGTCCGGGGTCGGTTCGGACTCTCCCGCGTCCGCGGTCGACGGAGTGGACACGACCGCGGCAGTGGTCAGGCTGGCCGCGAGCGCGGCCGTGCACAGGACCTTGCGCGAGGTGTTGACGATGTGGCGGTGAAGCGGCTTCACAGTGCGGCGATCCCCCCAAGGAGCCGTTCAAGGGTATGCGGCCGGTCCGGCCGTGAATATCCACTGTCTATCAGGTATTCCGACCCGACTCGCCGTCCGCCCGGCAGATGTGACGCACCATTCGTCTCGACTTCACCGGGGTCCGACGACAGAACGGACAACGGTGTCAACTCTCCGTCCGAAATGGTCCGAAGACAACCTGATTCCAGCCAGATCCAGCACCTTCAGGACAACCGAACGCGAGGGCGGTCACGCTCGCCACCGCTGCCGACCACGGCCCGTCGGCCCACCCCGCCGAAATGTGACCCGGATCACTCAAGAAGAACCGGCGGGACCGATGCATTTCGCCGGGCCCGCCGGTCTTAGCTGCGTACACACCGACCAACGAACCGAGCAACCAACCGATCGACCGACCGACCCGGACAGCAGAGGAGCGCACCCCATGCGCATCGTCATCACCGAATTCATCAGCCTCGACGGCATCGTGCAGGCCCCGGGCGGCCAGGGCGAGGACAGCGACGGCGGCTTCGCCCACGGCGGCTGGACCCACCCCTTCTTCGACCCGGAGGTCGTCGGCGGCTCCTTCACCGAGGCGCTGGAGAAGGCCGACGCACTGCTGTACGGGCGCCGCACCTGGCAGAACATGGCCGCGGCCTGGCCCGAGCGGGCCGGCGACCCGTTCGCCGACCGGATGAACGCCCTCCCGAAGTACGTCGTGTCCGACACCCTCGGCGACGACGAACTGACCTGGAACAACACCACGCGCATCGACGGCGGCAAGGCCGTCGCCCGTATCCGCGAGCTGCGCGACGGCGACGGCGGCGACCTGGTGGTCATGGGGAGCCCCACCCTCGTACGCACCCTGCTGAGCGAGGGCCTCGTCGACGAACTCCGGCTGATGATCATGCCGGTGCTGCTGGGCGGCGGAAAGTCGATCTTCCCGGAGGACGGCGGCCTGCACACCCTCGAACTGACCGCCACGGCCATCAGCCCGGCGGGCGTGCACGTGTGCACCTACCGCCCGGCCGCCAAGGACTGACCGGAGCCGAAGCCGAAGCCCGCGGGCGGGGCCGCGGGGCGGGCCGGTCGGCGGGACCGTCGGCAGGCCTGTCGGCAGGTCAGTCGGCGGACCCGGCCGTGTGGCCCGTCCCCACAGGGGGTGGTGCGCTCGGTCAGAACACGGCGGTCCCGATCCCGACCAGGAGGCCGGCCCCCGCCGCCAGCACGATGGCGGCGAGCAGGCCGGCCAGGGACGCGAGAAAGTACCCGTCGCCGTTCGCCACGGTGCCGGTGCGCGCACAGGCGAACAGCCAGGCCGCGAGCGTCAGGAACGGTACGAGCAGCAGACCGGCGGCCGCGCCGAAGTTGAACACGGCGCTCCCCGACAGCTCGTACGCCCGGCCCCTCGCCGTCCGCACCTCCACCCGGGCGCCGCGCCGGTACTCCTCGGCGGCCGTGGCCAGCACGATCTCGCGCGCCGCCTCACCGGACCGGCGCGGGGTGTACCAGCCGGTGCAGTCGGTACCGGTCGTGTAGCCCTCCGCGTCGGTGGCCTCGTAGCAGCGATGGACCCTGAAGACCCCGTCGACGGGCCCGAAACCGAGCACCGCCCCCATCTGCGGCCCGGGCAGCACCCACATCAGCCACCCGGCCGCCACCAACGTGACGACCACCCCGACCCCGGCCACACCCCGCCCCAACCCCCGCACAACAGCGCGCACACCAGCCCCCTCTCCCGTGCAGCCCGATACCCGCGAGGCCGAGGCCGTAACGCACCGGCCAACCGAAAACGGCGGGGCGGTGGTGTGGGGGCGGCGGCTTCGACGGTGCGGGGTGGTGGTGGTGGGGGCGGGATCCGCCCGGGCCTTGGTCAGTGACGCGTATGGGGGTTTTCCGTCAGTCCCATCGTCTCTCCGTGTCGTGCCGGTCCGTCAAGGGCGCTCCTTCGTCGCGTCGCTTCGCGATGTCGCTGCGCTCCACCCTTGACCGACCGTCCCGCCCCGGAAATCCGAAAGACTGCCGGGAAACCCCCAAAGGAACGGGCCGGGGGGAGCAAGACACTTAGGGGCGGTGCCCTGCGCGGGCGAAGCCCGGTACGCCCCAGATCGCTACGCGCTCCTGTCGGAAGGCGTCTGCAACCCCCGGTGGCTGGTCATAAGCCGCCATCGATCGCTACGCGCTCCTCGAAGACGGCGAGTGCGAGTCCCTGTGGCTGGTCATAGGCCGCCATCGATCGCTACGCGCTTCTCGATCACGCGTCCGCAGACCGTCTGGGGCAGATGGCCGAGAGTCAGGCGTCGAAGTCGTACTCGAGTACGTAGGACGCGGAGTCCAGGGTCATTTCGTTGACCTCAACACCCCGGCCGCTTTCGGCGAAGGCAGTGCGGACGATCTGGATGACCGGTGTGCCCATGGAGAGCACGAGCCTCTCGGCCTCGTCGGCCGAGGGCATCCGGGACCGGATTTCCTCACGGAAATGAACGGGACCATGACCCAGTTCTGCCAATCGGGCGTACGTCCCGCCCGGGCCGGTGTCCACCTGTGTGATGGCAGAGTCCCCCACGACATCCGACGGCAGATACGACGTCGCGAACAGCACGGGTTTGCCATCCAGCACGAAACGACGGCTGCGCGCCCACACCTGAGCACCCGATGGAAGCCCAAGCGCGCTGGAGATGCGGTTGTCCGCCTCCACTTCACGCACTTCGATCTGATCGACGGCCAACTCACGATCTCCGGCATCGTCGGACCAGATGGAGCGCCCCGCGCCCCACTGTTCGTGCGCCAACCGCTGGATGCCACGTCGCCGCAGGGGCTTGAACGCGCGCACGAAGACGCCGGCGCCCTTCCGGGCTTCTGCGATGCCTTCATTCTGAAGTACGCCGAGAGCCTGACGTGCGGTCATACGGGCTACCTCGTATGTGGCCATGAGGTCGTTCTCGCCCGGCAGCCGATCGCCCGGGCCGTACTCACCCGCCTGGATAGCCGTCCTCAGCGCGTCAGCGATCCGCTGGTACTTCGGCTGACGGGTGCTGCCCTGGCTGGTCATGAAACCGATCACTCCTTCTCCTCTCTAGACACCCTAGGGCCAGAGGTGAACCCCCGCAGCACCCCCATTGGGTCGAGATCTCTAGAGATGCATTGACAGGCGGCGACTTCATTGGCTGTAGTAGATGCATCTCTAGAGAGGTGATTCCATGCTGCAGGACGGCGATGTGTCCGACGTCGAGACGAAAGACACCTGTCAGATGGGGCTGATGCCACAAGGGCCCAGTGCGGATCTGTTGGACCGAGCGATGGTCGGCTGGGAACACTTCCTCAAGTCCTGGCAGGGGGCACCTCGTGGGTGAGCAGTACCAATACATGCCGCACCGCCTGCTGCGCCGTCGCGTGCGTGACATCCCTTCCGGCGTCGAGGGGGAGCTGATGGCCGTGATCAACGAGAACGTCTCGGGCACGGCCATTGAGCGCTGGGTGGAGCTGGCGTACGTTCGGGGACCGTCCGGACGAGAGTTCACAACGTCAGTCGGCAACATCGAGCCGGCCGACTGAGCGGCTCCCGGGCAGAGGAGACGGCTGAGGCGAAGCCAATACGTGTCTGGCTGGGTGCGCGCCTCAAATGGCAGCTCTGAGCATGCGGATGAGATCTCACCCATGCCCCCATGGGGGTGGAGTTCGGCCGGGCCGATGGTCGGCCTTTCGGCCCTCCCATTCGCCCCGATCAGCCCCCAACTGGGGGTGGACGCCGTCTCGGAGAAGCGCGTAGCGATCGGTCGCGGCCTATGACCGGCCCAAGAGGCTGGCAGACGCCGTCTTGGAGGAGCGCGTAGCGATTGGGGGCGGCTTATGACCAGCCACAGAGGCTTGCAGACGCCTTCTGGCAGGAGCGCGTAGCGATTGTGGGCGCTCCGGGCTTCGCCCGCGCAGGCACCGCCCCCGTAAGTGTCTTGCTCCCCCGGCCCGTTCCTTTGGGGGTTTCCCGGCAGTCTTTCGGATTTCCGGGGCGGGACGGTCGGTCAAGGGGGGCCGAAGGCCCTCGCGAAGCGACGCGACGAAGGAGCGCCCTTGACGGACCGGCACGAACCGGAGAGACGATGGGACTGACGGAAAACCCCCATCCGCGGCTCTGATGCCGCCCGCGTGGATCCCGCCCCCACACCACCGCCCCGCCGTTTCCGCGTGCCCCCGCCCCGCGCGGGGCTCGTACCCGCCCCGTCTTCCGGGCGTCAAGACCCGAGATGCCGTGGCGTGACCCGGGGGGGGTGGCGGGGCGCAATGGTCGTACGAGGTCCGGGCCGTTCAGACCGGTCGGCCGGGGACACCGCTCACCCGCAGCACCGAGGAGTACGTCATGACCAGCATCCACCGTCTCGCCCTGCTCAAGGCCGCCATCGCCGTGGGAGCCCTGCGCGTGGCGCCCGGCGCGATCAAGGGCTCCGGAGAGCGTGCGGCCACCGGCACGCTCGTCCCCATGCGCCCCGCCACCCGGGGCGCGCCCGAGCCTCCCGTGCGGGCGTTGCCGCGCAGCCACCGGGCCGACGCCGCCTGATGCGGCGGCGGGGCCGTCGGGGGAGCACCGTCGTCGGTGCTCCCCCGACGGCCCCGCCGGCGTGTCAGGGCGCGGGGGTACGGGACGGGCGGCGCAGGACGGTGGCCGCAACGGCCAGGGCGGTGACGAGGAGGGCCGCGCCGACCGCGAAGGCCAGGTGGTAGCCGCCGGTCAGGGCCTCGGAGACGGGCCGGCCGGCGGTGGCGAGGGACTCGGTGCGGGAGGCGGCGAGGGTGGAGAGGACCGCGACGCCGAGAGCCATGCCGATCTGCTGGGTGGTGTTGAAGAGGCCGGAAGCCAGACCCGCGTCCTCCTCCTTCGCACCGGACATGCCCAGCGAGGTCAGGGCGGGCAGGGCGAGGCCGAAGCCGGCGGCGAGGAGCATCACGGGCAGCAGGTCGGTGGCGTAGTCCGCCTCCCCCGCACTCCCGGGGATCCGGGTCAGCAGACCCAGTACGCCGATCAGCAGGACGATGCCGGCCAGGAGGACCCTGCGTTCGCCGAAGCGGGCATTGAGGCGGGCCGAGACGGTCAGGGAGACCACGCCGATGACGGCCGCTGCCGGAAGCATGGCGATGCCGGTCCGGGCCGCTCCGTAGCCGAGCACGTTCTGCATGTAGAGCGCGACGAGGATCTGGAAGGAGAAGAGGGCGGCGACCATCAGCATCTGGACCACGTTGGCGCCCGTGACGCTGCGCGAGCGGAAGATCCGCAGGGGCATGAGCGGGCTCTGCGCGGTGGCCTGGCGGACGAGGAATCCGGCGAGCAGGGCCAGGGAGAGCGCGCCGAGGCCGAGCGTGTGGGCCGAGGCCGCTCCGTACTGGTCGATCCCGACGACGGTGTAGATCCCGAGCATCAGCCCGGAGGTGACGAGCAGTGCGCCGAGCGTGTCCGCGCCGGCCTTCAGGCCGAGGCCGCGATCGCCGGGCAGGGTGGGGAGGGCGACGAGGACGGCCGCGATGCCGATGGGCAGGTTGATCAGGAAGATCCAGTTCCAGGCGAGCGCGTCGGTGAGGACGCCGCCGAGGACCTGGCCGATCGAGGCGCCGGCCGCGCCGGTGAAGCTGAACACGGCGATGGCCTTGGCCCGCTCGCGGGGCTCGGCGAAGAGCGTGACGAGGATGCCGAGGCTGACGGCCGAGGCCATCGCGCTGCCGATGCCCTGAAGGAAACGGGCGGCGATCAGGACCGCGGGGGACGCTGCGGCGCCCGCCAGCAGCGACGCGGCGGTGAAGAGCCCGGTCCCGGCGAGGAACATCCGCTTGCGGCCGATCAGGTCGCCGAGGCGGCCGGCGAGCAGGAGCAGGGAGCCGAAGGCGATGAGGTAGGCGTTGACGACCCAGCTCAGCCCGGCCGGGGTGAAGCCGAGGTCGCTCTGGATGGCCGGCATCGCGACGGTGACGATGCTGCCGTCGAGGACCGTCATGAGCATCCCGGTCGCCAGTACGCCGAGGGCGAGCCGACGGGAGCGGCTGGTCGGCGGGGCGGCCGCCGACCCGGCCACCGAGGCGACGGCCGGGGCGACGGCTGAGGCGACGGCCGGGGCGACGGCCGGGGCCGCAGCCGAAGTGACGGCCTGGGCAGGCTCGGCCCTCGGCGCGACCGCAGGCGCGACCGCGGGGGCCTGCGCGACTGCAGATGCGGAAGTGGCGGCCTCGGGCACGGACAAGGGCACGGGCGTGGACTTGGGCACGGGCACGGGCACGGGCGCAGACGGGGACACGGACGGGGACACGGACACGGCGGTCTCTCCTGTCGTCGGGAGCCAACAGGAACGACCGTAGCAGATAGTTTTGTTGCAGACTATCTTCTACGGACCCGAGTGCTGCGTTCGTCGCGCCGTCACCCCTTCTGCCGCGCCCTCCGCGCCGGTCGCGGCCCCTCGACCGGGGTCTCCAGATGTCCGGTGACCAGCCGGTTCAGCGCGCGCAGCAGCACCTCGCGCTCCTCCGCGGGCAGCGAGTCCAGCGCACCGGCGTGGACGCCGTCGACGATCTTCCGGCTCTGCTGCGCGACCTTCGCCCCCGCCTCGGTCACCGCGATGATCCGCGCCCGCCGGTCGGTACTGGACGGGCGGCGCTCGGCCAGACCGGCCTTCTCCAACGCGTCGACGGTGACCACCATCGTGGTCTTGTCCATGTCCCCGATCTCGGCGAGCTGCGCCTGGGTGCGCTCCTCCTCCAGGGCGTGCACCAGTACGCAGTGCATGCGCGGAGTGAGTCCGATCTCGGCGAGCTGCGCGCTCATCCGGGTGCGCAGCACGTGACTGGTGTGATCCAGGAGGAAGGACAGGTCCGGTTCGGTGCGATTGGGTGCCATGGCTGTCATGTCCGCCAGCCTAACGGCATTCGATCCGTCGCGGATTATCGGCAAACGGACGACCCGCCCCACGGATGACCCGCCACACGACCGACCCGCCCCACGGACGGGCCGCAGCCTCACCCCTCGCGCGGCCCCCGGTACAGCTCGTCGATGCGGTCGGCGTAGTCGCGCGCGATCGCGCCCCGCCTGAGCTTGAGCGACGGGGTCAGATGGCCGCGCGCCTCGGTGAAGTCGCCCGGCAGGACGGCGAACCGGCGGATCGACTCGGCCCGCGACACCAGCTGGTTCGCCTCGTCGACGGCCCGCTGGAGGTCGGCGAGGAGTTCCTCGTCCCGCACCAGTTCCCGCATCGGCATGTTCTGCTTCTTGCGCATCTGGCGCCAGTGCCACAGCCCGTCCGGCTCCAGGGTGATCAGCGCGGCGATGTACGGGCGGTTGTCGCCGACCACCATGCACTGCCCGACCAGCGGGTGCGCCCGCAGCCAGTCCTCCAGCGGCGCCGGGGCGACGTTCTTGCCGCCGGAGGTGATGATCAGGTCCTTCTTGCGGCCGGTGATGGTGAGGTACCCGTCCGCATCGAGCTCCCCGATGTCCCCGGTGGCCAGCCAGCTGCCGTACGGGAGGGCCTGCCCGCTGTTCCAGTAGCCCGCGAAGACGTGCCGGCCGCCCAGCAGCACCTCCCCGTCCGGCGCGATCCGCACCGCCGTGCCCGGCAGTGGCCAGCCCACCGTGCCGAGCCGGGGCCGCTGCGGCGGGGTCACGGTGCTGGCGCCGGTCGTCTCCGTGAGCCCGTAGCCCTCGAAGACCTCGATGCCTGCGCCCGTGTAGAAGGCGGCGAGTCTGCGCCCCAGCGGTGATCCGCCGCTCAGGATGTAGCGGACGCGGCCACCGAGCGCGGTCCGGATCCGCCGGTAGACGAGCGGGTCGTAGAGCGCCCGCGCGGCGCGCAGCATCGGCCCGGGTGCCTTGCCCTCGATGCCCTCGCCGAATCGGCGCGCGATACGGGCGGCCCGGTCGAAGGAGGAGGCGCGGCCCATCTTCTCGGCGGTGGCGCGGGCGGTGTTGTAGACCTTCTCCAGGACGTACGGGATGGCGAGCAGGAAGGTCGGGCGGAAGCCGGCGAGGTCGGCGAGGAGGTCCTCGGTACGGATGCTGGGCGCGTGCCCGAGCTTGACGCGGGCCCGCAGGCAGCCGACCGCGACCATCCGGCCGAAGACGTGGCTGAGCGGCAGGAAGAGCAGCGTCGAAGCCGGGTCCTTGCTGACCGATGTGAAGACGGGGTGCAGCAGCTCGATGGAGTTGTCGACCTCGGCGAAGAAGTTTGCGTGGGTGATGACGCAGCCCTTGGGTTGGCCGGTGGTGCCCGAGGTGTAGATGAGGGTCGCCACGGAATCGGGGGTCCGGTTACCCCGTCGCGCGTGCACGAGGGCGTCGGGGATGCGCTCCCCCGCCTTCACCAGCCGGCCGATCGCGCCCGTGTCGAACTCCCACAGGTGGGCCAGCCACGGCAGGTTCGCCCGCTCGGCGCTGATGATGCGGGCCTGCGCGGTGTCCTCGACGGCGCAGGCCACGGCGCCGGAGTCCTGGATGATCCAGCGTGCCTGGAGTGCGGAGGAGGTGGGGTAGATCGGTACGGTGACCAGCCCCGCCGCCCATCCGGCGAAGTCGAGCAGGGTCCACTCGTAGGTCGTACGGGCCATGATGGCGAGCCGGTCGCCCTCGCGCAGCCCTTCCGCGATCAGGCCCTTGGCGACGGCGAGGACCTCGGCCGCGAACTCGGCGGCCGTGACGTCGCGCCAGGTCCCGTCGGCGTCCTTGCGGGCGAGTACGGCCTCGTTCGGGGCCTGTGCGGCGTTGTCGAAGGGGATGTCCCCGAGGGAGCCGTGCGTGGGGACCGGGGCGAGCGCGGGTACCCGTACCTCGCGCACCACTCCGTCGACGACCGTCCGGACGGGCTCCACCAGCTTCGGCTCCGCTTCCACGGCGCACCCTCCTCGGCTCGCACGAGTGTTACCGCCGGTAATGTACGGAGGGGTCACCACGCCCGACCAGCCCCCGGAGCCCTTCTTCACCGACGCTCCACGCGGCCACCGCCGCCACCGCACCGCGCGAGGAAATTGCGGAGGGCCGGGCCACCGGGCGGCCCGCGGCAGCGACCAGGCGGAGCCGCGAGAGTTCAACCTGACCGGCTCGATGCCGGTGAAACTGACACCGTTGCTCAATCCTGCGCGGCAGCGCCCAGGTACAGGGCGGAAAGCCGCGGGAGGCGGCGCCGCATCTCCACGAGGTCGTCGAAGTCGAAGTCCTCCCCCATGTCGACGTCGTCCTCCTCACGGCCCCGCCCAGGCGTCGCGTACGCGTCCCACGCCTTGCAGAAGGCATCCTCGTCGCCGGTGAGGCGCTCGAACGCATCGGCGGCCGCGTAGTTGGCGTCCTCGTCGAAGACGGTCTCACGGCACCACGTACGAGCCCCGTCGATCACGGCAGGGTGTCCAGCGAGACTGTCGGGGCAGGCGGCCGCCTTCTCGTACCAGTCACGGCCCAGGGCGACCAGGCCCGCCCGGAAATCCATGAAGCTGTCGTCCGAGCATCCGCCACCGATCACATAGGCGGCGGCCCAGACGTCCCACCGGTACACAGCCGCGTGCACGTCGTCGAAGCGCTCCTGATAGCGGAGGATGTCCGCCCGGCTGCGGCTGGCCAACTCGGTGGTCAGGGCCTCGGCGAAGGGCCTGTCCGCCGTGACGGCCGAGCGGGCGGCTTCCACGACGCCCCAGAATTCATCGCTGTTCATGGCCGGGGAGCCTGCCACCCGGGTACGACAACCGCTCACGGACGGCCGGTGTGCACCGCCTCGACGAGGAAGAAGAGGAAGGTGGGGCTGCGCGAGAGGGCGTCGAAGGCGTCGGGGAACAGTTCACGGGCCGCCGGGGCCGGCTGTGGCTCGTCGATGACGGAAAGGCGGAAGCCGGCGGCGGCGAAGGCGTCGGTCATCGCGTGCAGCGGCTTGCGCCAGAACCGCATCGGGACGGACCGCCCGCCGAACGTCCAGTCGAAGGCATAGTCCGTGGTGGCGAAGTAGTCGGGACGCGGATCGCCGAACGTGTAGGCGACGAAGGGATGGTCCACCGAGGCGATCAGCCGGCCGCCGGGCCTCAGCACGCGCCGCAGCTCGGCCAGCGTCGGCCCCCAGTCCTCCAGGTAGTGCAGTACGAGCGACGCGATCACGTCGTCGAACTCCCCGTCGGGGAAAGGCAGGCGGTCCCGCAGATCGACGCGGTGCAGTGCCACGTCGTCGCCCAGCCGCCGCCTGGCCAGCGCCAGCATCGCGGCGCTGACGTCGAGGCCGGTGACGTCGGCGCCGCGGTCGCGCAGGGCCGCGGTCAGGGCACCCGCGCCGCATCCGGCGTCCAGGATGCGGCGGCCCGTCACGTCCCCGGCGAGAGCCAGCATCGCGGGCCGCTCGTAGTGGGCGTTGACGAGGCTGCTCTCGTTCTCTGCCACGTACGCCTCGGCAAAGGCGTCGTAGTCGTTCGCAGCGTTCTCGGGCAGATCGGATAAGCGTTCCATCTCCGCACCCTACGCAGCCGCCACGGCCGGCGGGCAGCCGCTGCAACGCCCCGGGGCGGGGGCGCGGAAGGCACGGTCGCAGCCGTCGCAGTTCTGGAGCGGGTCCGGCCGCGCGGGTTTCGGGACGGCCGGGGTCGGCGGGGCGGGCGGCAGCTGCGGCGGGAGCAGGGCGGTCAGCCGGTACGCCAGGACGGACGCGGGGCGGCGCATCTGCTCGGGCAATCCCGTCGTCAGGGCCCACTGGACGTCATCGGGGTGGATGCCGCGCTCCAGCCAGGTCGAGACCTGCGGCGCGAGCCGTCGTACGTCACGTTCGGCCAGCAGCAGCCGCGGGTCGAGCCGCCGCAGCCCGACGAGCAGCTCGACGGCCCCGGGGTGCAGCCGCTGCGCCGGCGCCGACGCCGCGGCCGCGACCGGGGTGTCCGGCACGGCCGGGGTGTCCGGCTCGGCCGGGGTGCCCGGCACGGGTGCGAGCGGCTGCGGCTGTGCAGGCGGCTGTACCGGCGGCTGTACGGCCTCCCGCTCCAGCGTCGGGAGCTGAGCAGGCGGATCCGGCGGCGGGGGCAGGGGCGATGGCTCGTCCGGCGGCGGAGGCGGGTCGTCCGGCGGCAGGGGCGGTGGAGGCGGCGGGTCGTCCGGCATCGGAGGTGGCGGCGGAGGCGGCAGCGGGGGGAGCGCGGTCGGCCTGTTGTACGAGAACGTCCGGGTCACCACCCGGCCGGTCGACAGCCGGTCGCGCCGCCGCTCCAGATAGCCGTGCCGCTCCAGCTCCCGCAGCGCGGAGGCGATCCGCACCTCGCCCTCCGGGAAGCGGGCGACCAGCGCCTTCACGCCGACCGGGGCGCCCTCCGGCAGCGACTGGATGTGGACGGCGATCCCGATCGCCGTCGCCGACAGCTCGGCGTGCTGGAGCAGGTGGTTGCCGACCACGGTGAAGTGACTCGTGTGCGGCGAGTTGACGTGGATGACACCGGATCGGGCGGTCCCGGCGGAACCACGGGACGATGCGCGCGAGGTCGCGCTAGGGTGCTCTGAAGCCATGGGGAAGGGTTGCTTCCTACTTGGTAGCCAGGGGAAAGGTTTGTTTCCTGCTGGCCAGGCCCTCGGCCGGGATTGCGAGTCCCGCCGGGGGCCGTCTGATGTCCGGGTTGTCGCGGCGAGCATATGCCCGCCAACCCATCGGAAATCCAGTCCAGTTGGCACCGTTCACCCGACCGAGCGATGCGGGCCGGGTTTGGTTTGGTCGGTTGGTTCTCCACCAGACGGTTCTATGGTCAGTACGCGTCTAAGCACGCCGCATCGCGGCCGTCCAGGATCCGGCGGACCCCCGTCTCGCGCACCCCGGCCCCGTGCCATGGTGACCGTATGCCGACCGACCCGTGGTTCGTGAGCGACGATCCGGAGACCGAGCTCGAACTCGGCCCGGACGAGCGCCTCTTCACCGGCCTGCTGCGCGAGCGCGCCGCGGCGTGGACGGTCCCGCCCGCCGTCGGCTGGGTGGCCGAACCCGAGGACGATTCCCTGCTGGTCGCCTGTGTGGGCCTCGGCGACGGGCCGAACGCCTGGCCCCCGCTCGTCGGCCTGCGCCTGACCGGCTCCACGGTCCGCGGGGACCTCCTGAACGAGCACTTCTACTGGCTGCCGGAGCCGCGTACCGGACTGGCCCTGGACGCCGCCGGCACCCCGGGCGAACTCGCCGCGCTCGCCGTCGGCTGGTTCGAACGCGTCCTGCGGATGAGCGTGGTCCGGCAGGAGTGGCACCACCGGGGCCGGTGCTATGCGGCCCGCCCCCACCGCGTCGTCGTTCTCCGGGACGCGGCACCGGAAGTCGGGATTCCCGCCTCGTATTAGCATGCACATGATCCAGTACGCACGGGTCGGGTCGGGGGTGGCCAGATGATGTTCGACGGGGACCGCCGGTCGGCGCCCTGGGTGTTCGCGCTGCCCCTCGCCCTCGTACACGCTCTGAACGCCGTCCTCGTCTACGTCGCCGTGTTCAACGGCCCGCAGGCCGCCTGGGACCACCAGGGGTACGAGGGCACGGCGGCAGCCGTCTTCCTCTCCCTGTGCCTGAGCCTGCTCGGGATCCTGATCACACTCTTCCCGCCCGTCCGCAGGGTGCTGGGCCCGTGGTGGTTCGCGCCGCCGCTCGTGCTGGGGGTGATCGCGTGGGTTCGTATCGAGACGCTCGGCTGAGGCTCCCCCGCGAGGACATCGGCCTGCCCGAGGACCGCGGCTGCCTGCGCCTGGTGCTCGCCGTCCCGCTCGTCGCGCTGTACGTCCCCGCGGCGTACACCTGCTGCCTCGCCCTGGCCATGCGCCCCGACCCCGACTCGCCCTACGACCAGCTGCGCGAGGACGCACGCTTCCTGGGCGGCTGCTCGGTGTTCCTGTGCCTGCTGGGCCTGCTGATCACCATCACCCCGCTCTACCGCCGCACGCTGACCCGCTGGTGGTTCGCCGCCCCGGCGCTGATCGCGACGGTCGCCTACGTCCGCGCCCGGACGGTCTGACCGGCGTGACGTCGATCCCGAAAGGGGCTCAACGCCCGGTCGCAGCAGACCGACCCAGCTGTCGGAACCACATGATCCAATCGCCTGATGGCATGCGATGAATGGGACGACGCGAAGGCGAAGGAGCCAGGGCGGGACGGTACGCGCACCGACATCGGCCGGAACGGCGACGCCCGATGAGCGGGGAGGGGCGCGGCTGGTGGCGTCCGGTGCTGGTCTGCGGGCTGGTGTTGGCCGGCGGGCTCGTGAGCGGGTGCTCGGGGGCCGCGCGGAGCGGTGTCCCGGCCGCGGAGCGCTCGTCGGGGCAGCTGTCGCAGTGGGTGGACGGGGCCACCGTGGAGTCGGTCGCCAAGACGCTGGGGGTGCGGCTGCCGGAGACGGCGACCGAGGCGAAGGCGGCGCACCTGCAGGGGGTGCAGGACGACGGCTTGATCCTGGCGTTCGTCCTTCCGACGGCCGACGTGGACGCGTTCGTCGACGCTCTGAAGCCGGAGCGGCCGCTCGGCCTGCGGCAGCAGCCGCTCGCGCACAGCACGAATCCGACGACGCCGTTCTCGCACCTCGGGCTGCCGGAGCCCGATCTGCTGGCCCCGGTCCGCGAGGGGCAGGTGTGCGCGCCGTGCGCGGAGGACCTCAACTGGCTGAGGGTGGCGGTGGCGCCGGTCGACGACCGCACCAGCCGGGTCTACCTCCGGGGCGTCGACTGAGCGCTGCCCCGGTGGGCCGGCCGGTGGACGCGCCGCAGCCCCCGCCCGGACGGGGCGGGGGCTGCGGCGAGTGCTGCGGGCGTGCGGCCGGGTCAGACGGCCGCGGCGGCCGGCTGCGGAACGGTGTCGACGGCGGCCGGGGCCGGGGCGGGCTCGTCCAGCAGGGAGGCCGAGGCGTTCGCGTAGGCGTCCTTGTCCAGGATGCCCTCGCGGGCCGAGACGATGACCGGCACCAGCGCCTGACCTGCGACGTTCGTGGCCGTGCGGATCATGTCCAGGATGGGGTCGATGGCCATCAGGAGGCCGACGCCGGCGAGCGGGAGGCCCAGGGTGGAGAGGGTCAGCGTCAGCATGACGGTGGCGCCCGTCAGGCCGGCGGTCGCGGCGGAGCCGATGACCGAGACGAAGACGATGAGCAGGTACTCCTTGATGCCCAGCTGCACGTCGAAGATCTGCGCGATGAAGATCGCGGCGAGCGCCGGGTAGATCGCGGCGCAGCCGTCCATCTTGGTGGTGGCGCCGAACGGGACGGCGAAGGAGGCGTACTCCTTCGGGACGCCGAGGCGTTCGGTGACCTTCTGGGTGACCGGCATGGTGCCGACGGAGGAGCGGGAGACGAAGGCCAGCTGGATGGCGGGCCAGGCGCCCTTGAAGAACTGGATCGGGTTGACCTTGGCGACCGTCGCGAGGAGCAGCGGGTAGACGCCGAACAGCACCAGGGCGCAGCCGATGTAGATGTCGGCGGTGAAGGTGGCGTACTTGCCGATCAGCTCCCAGCCGTAGGTGGCGATCGCGGTGCCGATGAGGCCGATGGTGCCGATCGGGGCGAGGCGGATGACCCACCACAGGGCCTTCTGGAGGAGTTCCAGGGCGGACTCTGCGAGGTCGAGGACCGGCTTGGCCTTGGCGCCGAGCTGGAGGGCGGCGATGCCGGCGACGACCGCCAGGAAGACGATCTGAAGGACCTTCAGCTCGGTGAACGGCGTGACGATGTCGGTGGGCACGATGCCGGTCAGGAAGTCGATCCAGGAGCCGGTCTTCTTCGGGTCCTTGCCGTCGGCGGCGGTGAGGCCGGTGCCCGCGCCGGGGTCGGTCAGCAGACCGATGCCGATGCCGATGCCGACCGCGATCAGCGAGGTGATCATGAACCAGAGGAGGGTGCGGGAGGCGAGGCGCGCCGCGTTGTTCACCTTCCGCAGGTTGGTGATCGACACGAGGATCGCGAAGAAGACGAGCGGGGCGATGGCCAGCTTCAGCAGCTGGACGAAGATGTCGCCGGTCTTCTCCAGGGTGGTGGCGAGCCAGCTGACGTCCTGGCTGCGGGCTATCCAGCCGAAGAGGACGCCGAGGGCCAGACCGGCGACGATCTGGGCCCAGAAGGGGAACTTGAACGAGGCCTTGGCGGGGGCAGGGGCCTGTGGGGTCGCGGACACGGACACTCTCCGGAGGTGGCGCACGTAGTGAGGGGGTGGTTCTGCGTGGTGTTGCGGTGCGGCAGCAGCCAGGAAGGGCCGGCCGGGACCGCTGCTGTATCGATTCAGCTCAACAGCAACAGGCCGCGGACGCGCGGCGGCAGAGGTCGACGTGCAGGCGCGACACGAGCGGGACGCTCGTGATCATCGGGTGCGCAGCTGTGGTCGACATGGTGAACACGCTAACACTCCTCCTTTGAGATTCTCAAAGGGGTGCTTTGAGACAGCGGCGTGCGGGGCCCTCTTGCGCGGACCCGGAAAACACCGACGCCCCAGCGCTACGGGGGGGTACCCGGTGCTGGGGCGGTTCGATGTGTGATGAAGCCAACTGGGCCCCTACGGGCCGACGCGCCTGACGGGCCGACGCGCGTTACGAGCCGACGCGTGCCGCGTCGTCCGCGTCGTCCTCCTGGGTGCGGTTGGCGGCGAGCCTGTCCTTCGCCCCGGCGACGCGCCCGGAGATCTGCGCGGACATCTCGTCGCGCTGCTTGCGCAGGAGGACGAAGGAGAGCGGTGCGGAGAGCACGAGGGCGAGCAGCACGACCCAGGCGCCGTTGGCGTCGCCCAGCCCGGCGGGCACCCAGCGGAGCCGGACGAGGACCGCGACGACGGCGAGGCAGCCGACGAAGATGCCCAGGCGCATCGCGGTGTATCGGATCGTTGCGCTCGGCTTGAGGGACACGGTGACCCCTTCTCTCTCGTCGTGGTCGGCACGTCGTGCGGCGCACGGTGCCCGTCCAGTGAAGCACGCCGGGACCCGCCCGCGGCCCGCCGGGGTACGGCGGCCTCCCGCCGGACGGTACGGAGGCGGCCGCCGCCGGGGTACGCCGGCCACCCCGCCGGACGGGCGCGGAGGCGGGCCGTCAGTGGAGCGGCAGCAGCATCACGACGTCGTCGCGGTCGTCCCCGGGGGCCACGCGGATGGCGCCGGGGACCCGGCCGACCTCCTTGTAGCCGCAGGAGGAGTAGAAGTGCTCCAGGCCGAGGCCGCCGCGACAGGTGAGGCGGACGGCGTCGATGCCCTCGACGGAGCGGGCGGCGGCCTCGGTCGCCGCCATGAGCTCGCGCCCGTAGCCCTTGCCCTGGTGGCGCGGGTGGACCATCACCGTGTAGGCCCACAGCCAGTGCCGCTGGAGCCGGTGGGTGTTGTGGGTGAGGAAGGCGGTCGCGGCGACCGCGCCGTCCTCGTCGCGGCCGACGAGGAGCCGGCAGCTCCCGTCGGCGATACCGGCGAGGTGCTTGTCTAGCAGGGGGCGTACGTCGTCATGAGTGACCGGCGGTACGAAGCCCACGGCGCCGCCCGCGTTGGAGACATCGGTCCAGAGCTCCAGGATTCCCTCGCGCAGGGCGGGCCCGACGGCCGGATCGAGGGTGAACGTAAGGGTCATTCGATAAGTTTACTTATTACTTGATCGGCCCGTCCAGAAAAGCCGAACCCCGGCCCAGGGGCCGGGGTCGACGTACCGGGCGAGGTCCGGCGCGGGCCGGACGCGCGCCCTGCGCGAGCCGGAGCCGGGTCAGACGCGCATCGCCTGCGGGGTCTCGCGCAGGTCCGCGTCCGGCCCCGGGTACTCGCGGATGATCTCGTAGCGCGTGTTGCGCTCGACCGGGCGGAAGCCGGCCTCGCGGATCAGTTCCAGCAGGTCCTCGCGGCCCAGCTTGTTCGGGGTGCCGTAGTTGTCCGCGTCGTGCGTGATCTTGTACTCGACGACCGAGCCGTCCATGTCGTCCGCACCGTGCTGGAGCGCGAGCTGCGCGGTCTGCACGCCGTGCATCACCCAGAAGACCTTGACGTGCGGCACGTTGTCGAAGAGCAGCCGCGAGACGGCGAAGGTCTTCAGCGCCTCGGCGCCGGTGGCCATCGTCGTGCGCGCCTGGAGCTTGTTGCGCACCTTGCCGTCCTGCATGTCCACGAAGTCGTGCTGGTAGCGCAGCGGGATGAAGACCTGGAAGCCGCCGGTCTCGTCCTGGAGCTCGCGCAGCCGCAGCACGTGGTCCACGCGGTGGCGCGGCTCCTCGATGTGCCCGTACAGCATCGTCGAGGGGGTCTTGAGGCCCTTCGCGTGCGCGAGACGGTGGATGCGCGACCAGTCCTCCCAGTGGGTGCGGTGGTCGACGATGTGCTGGCGGACCTCCCAGTCGAAGATCTCCGCGCCGCCGCCGGTGAGGGACTCCAGACCGGCCTCGATCAGCTCGTCCAGGATGTCCGAGGCGGACATCCCGGAGATCGTCTCGAAGTGGTGGATCTCGGTCGCCGTGAACGCCTTCAGCGAGACGTTCGGCAGCGCCTTCTTCAGCTCGGAGAGCGAGCGGGGGTAGTAGCGCCACGGCAGGTTCGGGTGCAGGCCGTTGACGATGTGCAGCTCGGTGAGGTTCTCCGTCTCCATGGCCTTGGCCAGGCGCACGGCCTCCTCGATGCGCATCGTGTACGCGTCCTTCTCGCCCGGCTTGCGCTGGAACGAGCAGTACGCGCACGACGCGGTGCACACGTTCGTCATGTTGAGGTGGCGGTTGACGTTGAAGTGGACGACGTCACCGTTCTTGCGCGTGCGCACCTCGTGGGCGAGGCCACCGAGCCAGGCCAGGTCGTCCGACTCGTAGAGGGCGATGCCGTCCTCACGGGTCAGCCGCTCGCCGGAGCGGACCTTCTCCTCCAGCTCACGCTTGAGCCCAGCGTCCATGTACCGGTCGCCTCCTCTAGATGCCTCTTGCCTGTCCTGCAAACCCTGACCAACCGTACTCTCAGGCTTCCTCGGGCAGCTCCCCGACCCGGTTCTCCCACTTCGTGGAGAGCACGATGGTGGTGCGGGTGCGCGAAACACCCTTGGTGCCGGAGAGCTTGCGGATGATCTTCTCCAGGCCGTCCACGTCGCTGGCGCGCACCTTGAGCATGTACGAGTCGTCGCCGGCGATGAACCAGCAGTCCTCGATCTCCGCGAGGTCGCGCAGTCGCCGGGCCACGTCCTCGTGGTCGGCGGCGTCGGAGAGGGAGATGCCGATCAGCGCGGTGACGCCGAGGCCGAGCGAGGCGGAGTCGACCGTCGCGCGGTAGCCGGTGATGACACCGGCCGTCTCCAGGCGGTTGATGCGGTCGGTGACGCTGGGGCCGGAGAGGCCCACGAGACGGCCCAGCTCCGCGTACGAGGCGCGGCCGTTCTCCCGAAGTGCCTGGATGAGCTGCCTGTCCACCGTGTCCATTACGTGGAGCCTTCCATTATTCGGCGATCCTGCAAGTCTAGGTATAGAATCTAAGGCACACAGGGTCAGCACCCTGCGATTTCTTACAGCAGATCAATAACGATCTTCAGGAGTGGTACACCGTGTTCACGATCGAGATGGCGCACGCACACATGCGACAGCTCCAGGAGCTGGCCAACCGATCCCGAGCCCACCAGCCCGCCGCGGCCGTCCGCGTCGACAAGGCCCGCAAGCCGCTGGGCCGCAAGAAGGCCTAGTCACCGGCCGCGCCACCACCGTTCGCCTCCCGGGGAGCGCGGGAGCCTCCCAGCTCCCCCTCCCAACGGCGGTACAGCCGGTGCGGCACCCCTGCCGCGTCCAGCACCCGCCCCGCGACGAAATCCACCAGATCCTGGATGTGCGTCGCACCCGCGTAGAACGCCGGAGAGGCGGGCAGCACGACCGCGCCCGCCTCGTCCAGCGCCACCAGATGCTTCAGCGTCTGCCCGTTCAGCGGGGTCTCCCGCACCGCGACCACCAGCCGGCGCCGCTCCTTGAGCGTCACGCTCGCCACGCGCTGGAGCAGGTCCTTCGACAGTCCGAGCGCCACCCCCGCCACACAGGCCGTGGACGCCGGGACGATCAGCATCCCCTTGACCGGGTACGAGCCCGAGCTCGGGCCGGCCGCCAGGTCCCCGGCACCCCAGTACCGGATGTCCGCGTCGGCCGCCGGGCCCTCGAAGGTCCCGGGCTTGCCGTCGGCCCCGCGCGCCAGCCACTCCGCGAGATCCTCGCGCCAGTGCGCGTCACGGAAGGCGATGCCGGTCTCGTCCAGCAGGGTGAGGCGCGAGGCCCGGCTCACGACCAGGTCGACGCTCTCCCCCGCGGCGAGCAGCCCGCGGAGCACCGCCGCCGCGTAAGGCGTCCCGGACGCTCCGGAAACCCCGACCACCCACGGGGTGCGATTGCGCTCTGTCATACCTCCGAGACTATCCGGCCACGCCCGGCGGGCACTCAGTAAGGTGACCGCACGTTCCCGTGAGGGGAGCCACGAAGGGGGCGAAGATGAGCACGACGGTGGATACCGGCCTGACGCAGACCGACCGGACCAAGGCGGCGGCCAAGCTGATGCTGGGCTGGGTGGCCCTGCTGTGGGTGCTGGAGGCCGTCGACCACGCCACCGGCCACGCCCTCGACCGGTACGGGATCGTCGCCCGCGACCCCGACAGCCTCACCGGCGTCGTCACCTCGCCCTTCCTCCACTTCGGCTTCGACCACGTCGCCTCCAACAGCGTCCCGCTGCTGGTCCTCGGCTTCCTCGTGGCCCTGTCCGGGATCCGCCGGTTCCTCGCGGTGTCAGGCTTGATCCTGCTGGCCGACGGGTTCGGCACCTGGCTGATATCCCCGTCCGGGACCATGACGCTGGGTGCCTCCGGCATCGTCTTCGGCCTCTTCGGCTACCTGCTCGTACGGGGCTTCGTGGAGCGCAAGGCGCTGGGCATCGCGGTGGCCGTCGGCGTCGCGGCCGTCTGGGGGACCACGATCCTCTCCGGCATCCTCCCGACGGACTCGGGCGTCAGCTGGCAGGGCCACCTCTGCGGCCTGGTGGCCGGCGTCGTGACGGCCCTCTACTTCCGCCGCCCCGCCCGCCCCCGGCCGGGAGCCCTCACGGCCTGACGACGGAGGGGTCCACGGGCAGGCCCGCGGTGTCGATCACGAGCTTGCCGATGCCTGTCTCGACGGTGACCTCGCCGCCGTACGGGATGGTGTCCCGGCCCCGGTAACCGTCCGGGCCGGGGTTCCACAGGGTCACGCAGTGCGCCTGGTACGGGTCGAAGATCAGGTAGTGAGGGATCCCGCGCCGGGCGTAGGCCCGGTCCTTGACCTCGTAGTCGTTACGGATGCTGCTCGGGGAGACGACCTCGACGGCCAGTTCGATGAGGTCGGGGGAGTAGGCGCTGAGGTTCTTGCGGCGCTCGGCATCCGGAATGACGGCGAGGTCCGGGCAGAACTCGTTGCTTTCGTCGAAGGGGACCGCGACATCGGAGATGAAGGCCCACCCGGGCGGAAGCTGCGGTTTCAACAAGTCCCGCACGTCCCAGATCGTCTCATTGTGGTGGGGCTTGACCGGGCTCATCACGATGGCACCCTCGACAATCTCGGTCCGGTATCCGGGGAACATGTCCTCGAACCGGCTGAGCTGTGAGTGCAGGCGGTCGCTCTCCGAGACGGTCACGTCGGCCTCCCTGTCCATGCACTCGATGTTAGGCCGCACGCTACGCACCCGGCAGACCGCGCACCCCGCGGTCATGCCCGGCTCACTCCTGCGAGCTACAGGCCCAGGCCGCGGACGACGAGGTCGGCCAGGGCGCACACGAAGAGGGCGATGCCGATGAAGCCGTTGACCGTGAAGAAGGCCCGGTTCAGGCGGGACAGGTCGTGCGGCGTCACGATGGTGTGCTCGTAGACGAAGGCGACGACGACGATCGCCAGGCCGGCCCAGAACAGCGGGCCGGCGTCCGTGGCCAGCGCGTACCAGGCCAGCAGGGCCGTGGTCACGACGTGCGAGGCGCGCGCCCCCCAGAGGGCGGCCGGGACACCGAAGCGGGCCGGGACGGACCTGACGCCCTCGGCCCGGTCGGCGGCCACGTCCTGGCAGGCGAAGATGAGGTCGAAGCCGCCGATCCACACGCCGACGGCGAGGCCCAGGATCACCGCGTCCCACGACCACTCGCCGGTGATCGCCAGCCAGGCCCCGACGGGACCTATCGCCTGGGCCAGGCCCAGGATGGCGTGCGGGAAGTTCGTGAACCGCTTGCCGTACGGGTAGACCACCATCGGGACGACGGCGACCGGCGCGAGCGCCAGGCACAGCGGGTTCAGCAGGGCCGCCGAGCCGAGGAAGACGACGAGTGCGATCCCCGCGCCGGTCCAGGCGGACCGCACCGACACCGCGCCGGTGACCAGCTCGCGCCCCGCGGTCCGCGGATTGCGGGCGTCGATCTCGCGGTCGATGATCCGGTTCGCGGCCATGGCGAAGGTGCGCAGCCCCACCATGCACACGGTGACGAGCAGCAGCTTGCCCCAGTGCACGGTCCGGTCGAGCTGGAACATCGCGGTCAGCGCCGCGATGTAGGCGAACGGCAGCGCGAAAACCGAGTGCTCGATCATCACCAGCCGCAGGAAGGCCCTGACCTTGTTGGCCGCCTCCGGCGCGGGCCCCTGGCCGACCACTCCATCGGCGGTGGTCATCATGCGAGTTCCCTCCGGAACTGTTCGAGTTCGGCCAGCAGGTCCGCCGCCGGGAGCGCGCCGAGTTCCAGCGTCCGGGCGGCGGGGCCGTCCTCCTCGCCCTCGGGCGGGGTGATGTGCGCGGTGACCGTCCAGTCGGCGCCCGCGGGCCGGGCGTCCAGGCGCAGGAAGTTGCCGGCCTCCACGGTGAACGGCTCGGCCGCGGCCAGGGCCTGCTGGAGCTGCTCCGCGAAGGCGTCCGCCTCCGTGTCCCGGGCGCCGGGCAGTTCGAAGCCGTCGCCGTCGCCCTCGTCCTCCGCCTCGTAGATCAGCGTCCAGACGTCGCCGGGGCCGGCGAACTCCTCCGGACTCACGCCCGCCTCCCGGGCCGCGGTGATCACGCCGGGCTGGGTGGGGTCGATCTTCGGGCGGGCCAGGAGCAGGTACGTCCCGGAGGTGCCCAGGTTCAGCTCGGGGCCCTCTACGGCGATGGGGCTCACAGGCCGTACTCCTTCCAGCGGCGGTCCACGAGGGCCGCGGTCGCGGGGTCGGACTCCACCATGTCGGGCCAGCCGCCGTCGCGGGTGTAGCCCTCCTCGGGCAGCTTCTTCGTCGCGTCGATGCCCGCCTTGCCGCCCCAGAACTGCTGGTAGGAGGCGTGGTCGAGGTGGTCCACCGGGCCCTCGACGACGGTGAGGTCGCGGGAGTAGTCCGTGTTGCCGAGGGCCCTCCAGGACACCTCGTGCAGGTCGTGGACGTCGCAGTCCTTGTCCACCACGATGATCAGCTTGGTCAGCGACATCATGTGGGCGCCCCAGATGGCGTGCATGACCTTCTGCGCGTGCTTGGGGTACTTCTTGTCGATCGAGACGATCGCGCAGTTGTGGAAGCCGCCCGACTCGGGCAGGTGGTAGTCCACGATGTCCGGGACGATGATCTTCAGCAGGGGCAGGAAGAACCGCTCCGTCGCGCGGCCCAGCGGGCCGTCCTCGGTCGGCGGACGGCCCACCACGATCGACTGCAGCAGCGGCCGCTTGCGCATCGTGATGCAGTCGATCTTCAGGGCCGGGAAGGGCTCCTGCGGGGTGTAGAAGCCGGTGTGGTCGCCGAAGGGGCCCTCCGGGAGCATCTCCCCGGGCTCCAGCCAGCCCTCGACGACGACCTCCGCGTTGGCCGGGACCTGTAGCGGAACGGTCTTGCAGTCGACCATCTCGATCCGCTTGCCCGCGACGAAGCCGGCGAAGAGGTACTCGTCGATGTCGCCCGGCAGCGGCGCGGTGGACGCGTAGGTGACGGCGGGCGGGCAGCCGAAGGCGATCGCGACCGGCAGCCGCTCGCCCTTGGCCGCGGCGACGGCGTAGTGGTTGCGGCTGTCCTTGTGGATCTGCCAGTGCATGCCGATGGTGCGCTTGTCGTGGCGCTGCAGCCGGTAGAGGCCGAGGTTGCGCACGCCCGTCTCGGGGTGCTTGGTGTGGGTCAGGCCGAGGTTGAAGAAGGAGCCGCCGTCCTTGGGCCAGGTGAAGAGGGCCGGCAGCAGGTCCAGGTCGACGTCGTCCCCGGTGAGGACGACCTCCTGGACGGGCGCGGAGTCGCCCTTCACCTTCTTCGGCGGCACGTGGACCATCGAGCCGAGCTTGCCGAAGGCCTCCCGGACCCCGATGAAGCCCTGCGGCAGCTCGGGCTTGAGCAGACCGCCGATCTTCTCGCTGATCTCGGCGTAGGACTTCAGGCCGAGGGCCTTCAGGAGGCGGCGGTCGGTACCGAAGACGTTCATGGCCAGCGGCATCGCCGAGCCCTTGACGTTCTCGAAGAGCAGCGCGGGACCGCCCGCTTTGTTCACTCTGTCGACGATCTCCCCGACCTCCAGGTACGGGTCGACTTCGGCCTTGATGCGCTTGAGGTCGCCCTCTCGCTCCAGAGCCCGGAGCAGCGAGCGGAGATCGTCGTAAGCCATAGGGGCCAGTATCCGTCACCAACTACGCTGGGAGCGTCACCGGGGCCCCTTGCGGGTCCGCCGCCACTGCCCGGGAGTCGGTCCCACACCGTGCTGCGCTATCTGCCGTTCCTGCTGATCATCGCGCTGACCATCTACGCCTTCATCGACTGCCTGAACACGCCGGAGGAGGAGGTCAAGCACCTCCCCAAGTCGATGTGGGTGCTCATCATCCTGCTCTTCTCCATCGTGGGGCCGGTGGTGTGGCTGTTCGCGGGCAAGAAGCGGGTGGCCGCCGGCGGTGGCGGGCGCGGACCCCGGGGGCGCACCCAGTGGGTGGCCCCGGACGACAACCCGGAGTTCCTGAAGTCCCTGCGCGAGGAGCAGGAGAACAAGGACCGCGAGGACCGCGACACCAAGGACAACGGCAAGGACAACGGCAGGGACAACGGCAAGGACGCCGACTAGGACGCCGACTGCGGCGCCCGCCCGGGAAACGGTCCCGGGGCTCCTGCTACCGGGCCCACGGGAGGACGCGGGGGGCCTCCTCGCCGGGCACCGACACCACGCCGTCCGCGCGCATCGCGACGTGGGCGCGGAAGGTCTCGGGGGCGTGGATCCGGCGCGGTACGTCCGCCGGCAGGATCAGCGTCCGGCCCGCGGTGACCCGCTCGGTGCGGCCGTCGCAGGTGACCTCCAGGGAGCCGGCGGTGAGGGTCCAGACCTGCTCGCGGCTGACGGAGTGCTCGGGGCCGGTGGCGCCTTCGGGCATGTCGACCTGCCAGGTGCTGAGCTCGGAGCTGCCGCGGCTGGGGGTGGCGAGTGCGGTCATGGTGGCGTTCGGGGTGGTGGTGACGCTCTCGGGGGAAGCGGCGATCACGTGCAAGACGGGCCTCTTTTTCTTCGACGGCTGAGTCAAGGTGCTTTACTCGTAACGAGTAAAGCACCTTGACTCAGCCGTGTCACCATATTTGCGTGACGAGAGACGACTACGCCGACGTCGAGCTGACCTTCCTGCTCGGCCTGGGCTTCCAGCTGGTACTGGGCGAGTTCACCCGGCGCCTGGCCGAGGCGGGGCAGGGCGACCTGCGGCCCGTGCACGGCATGGCCTTCCAGGCCCTGAAGGGCGGCGGCGCCACCGCCACCGAGCTCGCCGAGCGGCTCGGGGTGACCAAACAGGCCGCCGGGCAGCTCGTCGACGACCTGGAGCGGCGCGGCTACGTCCGCCGCGAGCCGCACCCGGAGGGCGGCCGCCGCAAGCTGGTGGTGCTGACCGGCGCCGCCCGGGAACACCTCTCCGTCGCGGGCCGGGTCCTGCACCGGCTGGAGGACGAGCTCGCGGGCACCGCCGACCTCGCCACCCTGCGCCGGGAGCTGGGGCATGTCGTGCGCGCGCTGCACGGGGAGGACGGGCTGCCGCCCCTGCGCCCCGTGTGGTGAGCACGGCGGCACCCCGGCGGGGCGACCGGCGCGCACGCGGCCCCGGCGGCGGAGGGCGCAGAGCAGAGGCTCAGGAAGCCTTGCGGGCCTGGCCGAAGGACGCGTACGAGGCGCGCAGGCCGGCCCATCGGCTGTCCGTCCAGGTGGACCAGTCCGTCGGCCGCCCGGACAGCGCGGCCTCCAGCAGCTCGAAGTGCTCGTGCCAGGCGGCCAGGCAGTCCAGGCGGGCCTCGTCGGACCCGCCGCGTTCGTTGACGAACCGGATGACCGTGGAGTCGGTGCCGACCGCCTCCAGGTGGAAGCGGATCCGCCCGAGCCCGGCCAGCGTGTACTCGGCGACGCGCTCCACGTCCCAGGCCGAGACGTGGCCGCTCGCCACCGTTGCGGTGTTCAGCCAGCGCAGTGTGACGGCCCCGCCGAGGTGCCGCTCCAGGACATCGGCCGCGGCCAGCCAGCCGCGGAGCCCGTCGGGCGTGGTCACGGCGTGCCAGAGGGCCTCGTAGGAGTACGGCAGGTGCAGCTCGAAGCGGAGCAGCCAGTGGTTCTCGCCGCGCCGTTCGCTGGTGGCATGGCTCACGAGGGACATGCCACCAGCGTCCCACTCCCGCCGGTCAGACGCCCGCGTAGGAGTGCTTGCCGCTGAGCAGGATGTTCACGCCGTAGTAGTTCCAGATCCAGCAGGCGAAGGCGAAGAGCGCCAGGTAGGCGGCCTTGCGGCCCTTCCAGCCGGCGGTGGCGCGGGCGTGCAGGTAGCAGGCGTACGCCACCCATGTCACGAAGGACCAGACCTCCTTGGGGTCCCAGCCCCAGTAGCGGCCCCAGGCGTCGCCGGCCCAGATGGCGCCGGCGATGATCGTGAAGGTCCACAGCGGGAAGACGGCCGCGTTGATGCGGTACGAGAACTTGTCGAGCGAGGCCGCCGAGGGCAGCCGCTCCAGGACCGAGGAGGCGATCCGGCCCGGCTTGCCGCCGCCGGCGAGCTTGCCCTCGTAGGCGTCGCGGAAGAGGTAGAGGACCGCGCCGGCCGCGCCGAGGTAGAAGACGGCACCGCAGAAGATGGCGGTGGAGACGTGGATCCACAGCCAGTACGAGTGCAGGGCCGGGACGAGCTGGTCGCTGTCGGTGTACAGCCAGGTGACCGCGATGCCGAGGTCGAGCAGGACGGTGGTGACCAGGATCAGGCCGAGCCAGCGGACGTTCTTCTTCAGGGCGAGGAGCACCAGGTACGTGCCGACGGCCACCGTGGAGAAGGTGATCGAGAACTCGTACATGTTGCCCCAGGGGGCCCGCTCGACCGACATGGCGCGGGTGACGACTCCGGCCGCCTCGACCAGGAAGGCGAGCGCGGTCAGCGAGACCGCGATCCGGCCGTACAGGTCGCCCTGCACGGTGCCGCCGGCTGCGCCGGGGCCGTCCGGGACGTCACGGGTGCCGGCGCCGGAGCGGGTGGTGACCTTGGGCCGGTCCAGTACGGCGGTGGCACCGCCCTTGCCGCGCACCTGCACGGCGGGAGCGGCGGCGGCCTCCTTGGCGCCGGTCAGCGCGGCGGCCGTGCGGGCGACCTTGCTGCGGCTGCCGAAGGTCCACTCGGCGATGTGCGCGAAGAAGGCGAGCGTGTAGACCGCCATCGACGAATAGATCAGGTAGTTGCTGATCTCAGCCAGGTTCTCGTTGGCTGCGGCAGCGAGCGGCGTCATCCGCGCTCTCCTTCGGGGGTTTCTTCGACACGTTTCGAGGAATCGGCGGGGCCGGCGGGCGACCCGGGCGTCGCGGTCGGCGCCTGTTCGTGGAGCGTGGCGGCGAGCTCCGCCAGCTCCTCCGGCAGCCTGGCGGACTCGCTGCGGCCGAGGCCCGCCATCTCGACGACGGTGACGCCGTCCTCGCCGGTCACCGCGCGGACCCAGATCCGGCGGCGCTGGATGAACAGCGACCCGGCCAGGCCCGCGATGGCGGCGATCGCGCCCGCGAGGGCGAGGCCGCTGCCGGGCTGGTGGGTGACGGAGAAGGTGGCCCACCGCTCGATGCCCTCGAACTTCACGGTGCCCGCGCCGTCGGGCAGGGTCATCGTGTCACCGGGCGCCAGCTTCTGCTTGAACTGCTGGCCCGACGCGTCCTTGAACATCTCCATCTTGGAGGTGTCGAGGCGGTAGACGTTCTGCGGCAGACCCGAGTCGACGCCGAGGCTTCCGTGCCAGGCGTTGAGCATGAGCTGCGGGTTCAGGAGGGCGGGGAACTGCGAGAACATCGTTCCCATGCCCTCGCCCGCGAAGGTCGGCACGAAGACGGCGTTGAAGCCGAGCTGCTCCTGCTTGCCGTCCTTGTCCTTGTAGCCGTCGGTGACCTTGACGGCGCCGGTGGAGGTGAGGTTGCCGTCCTGCGGGAGCACCGGGACGGCGTCCTTGTAGATCACCTTCCCGGTGGGGTCGGTCACCGAGATGATCGGCGCGTAGCCGTGACCGAGCAGGTAGACCTTGGACCCGTCGATTTCGAGGGGCTCGTTGACCTGGATCTCGCGCTTCTGCGGCGTCCCGTGGGCGCCCTCGCTGAGGGTGACGTACGCCTTGAAGTCGCGCGGGGTGCCCCGCTGCGGGCCGGACATCTCGTACGTGGCGTCGAACCGGTCCAGCGTGAAGCTGAACGGCGGCAGGTCGTCCGGGTGGAAGAGCGTGCCGGGCTTGAAGTCGTCGTACTGGGTGAGCGTGTTCGAGAACCCGCTGCCGCGCAGGACCAGCTTGCCGCCCTCGGACTTGAAGTACTGGCCCCAGGCGAAGGCGACGAGCATCACGATCAGCGCGACGTGGAAGACCAGGTTGCCGGCCTCGCGGAGGTAGCCCTTCTCGGCCGCGACATGGGCGCTGCCCGCCTCGGTGCGGAAGCGCTTCCGGCCGAGCATCGTCCTCGCGTACGAGAGGACCTCGTCCGGGGTGCGCTCCGTACGCCACGTGGTGTGGGCGGGCAGCCGGTCGAGCCGCTTGGGGGCGGCAGGCGGGCGGCCGCGGAGCTGGCCGACGAACTGCCAGGCGCGCGGGATGATGCAGCCGATCAGCGAGACGAACAGCAGCAGGTAGATCGCGGAGAACCACACCGAGCTGTAGACGTCGAAGAGCTGGAGCGCCTCGGCGACGCCGACGAAGGAAGGGTGGTCCTTCTTCCACTGGGCGACCTTGAGCGCGTCGACGTCGGTCTGCGGGACGAGGGAGCCGGGGATGGCGCCCAGGGACAGCAGGAAGAGCAGGATCAGCGCCACCCGCATGGAGGTGAGCTGCCGCCAGAACCAGCGGGCCCAGCCGGTCACGCCGATGCCGACGGGCCCGCCGTCCTCGACGGGGGCGGTGGACAGCTGGGAGCCTGCCGCCGCCTCTGCGGCGTCCGCCGGGACGGGCTCGTGCGACGCCTCGGTGGACGCTTTGTCAGTCGTACTCATGTCCGTCGGTTCCTCAGATCCCCACCGTGAAGCTTTGGGTCCAGGCCTGCATGTCGGTGACGATGCTGTCCCACAAACCTGTGACGAGCAGCAGGCCGGTGAGGATCAGCATGCCGCCGCCGATGCGCATCACCCATGCATAGTGCTTCTTCACCCAGCCGAATGCACCGAGCGCCTTGCGGAAGGCGATCGCGGCGAGAACGAAGGGCACGCCGAGCCCCAGGCAGTAGACGACCGTCAGCAGCGCGCCGCGGCCGGCGCTCGCCTGGTCGAGGGAGAGGGTGGTGACGGCGGCGAGGGTGGGGCCCATGCAGGGGGTCCAGCCGACCCCGAAGAGCACACCGAGCAGGGGTGCGCCGAGCAGGCCGGCCGTCGGCTTCCTGTGGAAGCGGAACTCCCGCATCGTCAGACCCGGGATGGCCCCCATGAAGAAGAGGCCCATGAGGATCACCACGCCGCCCAGGACGCGGGAGATGATCTCGGTGTTCTCCTTGAGGGTCTGGCCGAAGAAGCCGAAGAGCGCACCGGTGGAGACGAAGACGGCGGTGAAGCCCGCGATGAACAGCAGCGCGCCCGCCAGCATGCGTCCGCGCCGGGCCTCGGCGAGGTCGGCGCCGCTGACGCCGGTCACGTAGGAGAGGTAGCCGGGGACCAGGGGCAGGACGCAGGGCGAGAAGAAGGAGACCAGGCCCGCGAGGAGCGCGATCGGCAGCGCCAGCAGCAGCGCCCCGTTCAGGACGGTCTCGTTCACCCCGGTGACCTCGGCGGCGAGCACGTAGTGGACCACGAGGTCACTGCTCCGCGAGGACGGGGTCGATCATGGAGCGCAGCTGGTCCTCGCCGAGGGGGGCCAGGGTGCGTGCGGCGATCTTGCCCTCCCGGTCCAGGACGAGCGTGGAGGGGATGGCGTTGGGGTTGAGGCTGCCCTTGGGGAAGCGGAGCAGCAGCTTGCCGTCGGGGTCGTAGAGGCTCGGGTAGGGGATCTTGAAGGTCTCTTCGAAGGAGGCGGCGTTCTGCTTGCTGTTGTCGCGGACGTTGACGCCCACGAAGACGACGTCCTTGCCGGCGTCGGCGAGCTCCTTGGAGACCTTCGCGAAGGACGGGGCCTCGGCGCGGCACGGCGGGCACCAGGAGCCCCAGACGTTGAGGACGACGACCTTGCCCTTGAGGGCGGCCGTGTCGAGGGTCTTGCCGTCGACGGTCTCGCCGTCGAGCCCCGGGGCCTCGGTGCGCTCGCCCTTGGCGGAGGTGGAGATGCCGCTCGCGCCCGTGACGTAGTTGCCGCCGCTGCCGGTCGGCTTGCCGCTGTCCGAACCGCTGCACGCCGTGAGCGTGAGGGCGCCGGTGACGGTCACCGCGGTCAGCAGGAGGGCGCGGCCGCCGGGTGAGCGGCGTCGGGGGGCGCGGCTAAGGCTCATGTGAAAAGTTTCGCATGAGCAATTCGCGGATTTTCCGCACCCCCCGGCCGGGTGTCAATGCCCTGGTCAGGCGATGTGTCAGGCGGCGGTGAGGTACGTGTTCCAGCCACCGGTGGGTGACCGGCCGGGGCCGAGGGTGCGCAGCCGGGCGAGCACCTTGGGGTCCTGGACCTCCAGCCAGTCGGTGAACTGCCGGAAGGATACGAGCCTTACATCCCTTTTGTCCGCCATGCCCTTGAGTGCCTCCTCGACCGCGTCCATGTAGATGCCGCCGTTCCACTCCTCGAAGTGGTTGCCGATGAAGAGGGGGGCACGGTTGGTCTCGTAGGCCCGGCGGAAGCCGCCGAGGTAGGTGGCCGTGGCCTGGGAGCGCCAGGCCGGGTAGTTGGCCGGCACGCCCTGCGTGGTGTTCTTCGACTGGTTGGCGAGGATGTTGTAGTCCATCGACAGCACCTCGAAGGAGTGCCCCGGGAAGGGGAGGGACTGCAGTGGCAGGTCCCAGACGCCCGACCTGCGCCCGGGCCAGACCTGGAGGCCGCCGGGCGAGCTGGCGTCGTAGCGCCAGCCCAGCTTCCGGGCGGTCGGCAGGAGATTGTCCCGGCCGAGGAGGCAGGGGGTGCGGGCGCCGGTCAGTTCCTTGCGGTAGTCGAAGGGCAGCGGCTCCACGTCGGTGAAGCCGGTGTTGGTGCGCCAGCCCGTGACGAAGGACATGGCCTGGTCGATCTCGGTCTCCCAGTCGGCCGGGGTCCAGCGGGCGACGGAGCCGGGGCCCCCGCAGAAGTGGCCGTTGAAGTGCGTTCCTATCTCGTGCCCGTCGAGCCACGCCTCGCGGACGCAGGCGAGGGTGGCGCGGACGTTCTCGTCCTTGAGGTAGCCGATGTCGGACGCGCCGACGGGATTGTTCGGCGGCCGGTAGAGGCTCCGCTTCGACTCGGGCAGCAGGTAGATGCCGGAGAGGAAGAAGGTCATGGTCGCGCCGTGGTCCCTGGCGAGCTTGAGGAAGCGCGGGAAGAGACCGTTGCCGATCTCGCCCGCGCCGTCCCAGCTGAAGACCACGAACTGCGGCGGCGTCTCGCCCGGCTGGAGGGGCACGGGCCGGTCGGGCTGGTGGGGCTGCGGGCCGGTGTCGGCGGTGGAGCCGTCACCGATGGGCCTGCCCGGCCTCTGTCCTGGCTTCGGGTTCTTCACGGGTCCGGGAGTACCGGGACCGGACACGTCGGGCAGTCCGCAGCCGGCGACTCCCATCGCGGCCGCGGCGCCAAGTCCCAGTCCCAGCAACCCCCTCCGGCTGACTCCCCTGATGTCGCGCATGTCACCGTCCCCATCGTCGTCACCACACCCGCCCCAAAGCCCATATAAACGGACAAGTTGGCCGGACATGTGTGCTGACACGGTGATTCCCGCGCATCTTGTATTTAATGAGACAGGCCTGTAACGGCCCGTAACAGACCGTCGGACACGACCCGGACCAGGCCGCGGCAGGTCCGGATCAGGCGCCGAACGCCTTGGACGCGCCCTTCACCGGCTTGGCACCCGCCAGCAGGTGCGCCGGGACGAGGTCCCGGGCCGGCTCGCTGTAGCCCACGGAGACCAGCCGGTCGCCCTGGAAGGTGAAGGACGTCAGGGACGCGAGCGTGCACTGACGCCGGCGCGGGTCGTGCCACAGCCGGCGCTTCTCGGCGAAGCTGCGCACGATCCAGATCGGCAGCTGATGGCTGACCGCCACCGCCTCGCGGCCACGGGCCGCGTCGCGCGCGGCCTCCAGCGCGCTCATCATCCGGACCACCTGCTCGACGTACGGCTCGCCCCAGGAGGGCTTGAACGGGTTCGTCAGGTGCTTCCAGTTGCCGGGCTTGCGCAGCGCGCCGTCGCCGACGCCGAAGGTCTTGCCCTCGAAGACGTTCTCCGCCTCCAGCAGCCGCGCGTCCGTCGCCAGGTCCAGGCCGTGGGCCTTGGCGATCGGCTCGGCCGTCTCCTGCGCCCGCTCCAGCGGGGAGGCCACCACGTAGGCGATGTCCCGGCTCTTCAGGTGCTCGGCGACCCGGTCCGCCATCCGGCGGCCCAGCTCCGAGAGGTGGTAGCCCTCGCGGCGCCCGTACAGGACCCCGTCCGGGTTGTGCACCTCGCCGTGGCGCACCAGGTGCACGACGGTGAGGTCGGGCGTCACGTCGCGGCCGTCGTCGCTCATGCCGTGGCCTCCGCGGCGGCCCGGGCGGCGGCCGGCAGTGCCGCCGCGACGCGCTCGATCGCCTTCTCGTCGTGGGCGGTGGAGACGAACCAGGACTCGAAGGCGGACGGCGGCAGGTAGACGCCCTGCGCCAGCATCGAGTGGAAGAACGCGTTGAAGCGGAAGCTCTCCTGCTTCTTGGCGTCGTCGTAGTCGCGGACCGCGTCCTCGGTGAAGAAGACGGAGAACATGTTGGACGCGGTCTGCAGGCGGTGCGCCACGCCCTCCTTCGCGAGCGCCCCGGTGACCAGGCCCTGGATCTGCGCCGAGACCGCGTCGACCTTCTCGTACGCGGCCGCGTCGAGCAGCCGCAGCTGCGCGAGGCCGGCGGCGGTGGCGATGGGGTTCCCGGAGAGCGTGCCGGCCTGGTAGACGGGACCCGCGGGGGCGAGGTGTCCCATGACGTCGGCGCGGCCGCCGAACGCCGCGGCGGGGAAACCGCCGCCCATGACCTTGCCGAAGGTCATCAGGTCGGGCCTGACCCCGTCGACGCCGTACCAGCCGGCGCGGGAGGTACGGAAGCCCGTCATGACCTCGTCGGAGATGTAGAGCGCGCCGTTCTCACGGCACAGGTCCGCGAGCCCCTGGTTGAAGCCCTCGGCCGGGGTGACCACGCCCATGTTGCCGGGCGCCGCCTCGGTGATCACGCAGGCGATCTCACCGGGGTGCGCGGCGAAGGCGGACCGGACCGCTTCGAGGTCGTTGTAGGGCAGCACGATCGTGTCGCCGGCCTGCGCGCCCGTGACGCCGGGGGTGTCCGGAAGCGCGAAAGTCGCCAGACCGGAACCGGCGGCGGCCAGCAGGGCGTCCACGTGACCGTGGTAGCAGCCGGCGAACTTCACGACCTTGGCGCGACCGGTGAAGCCGCGTGCCAGCCGGATCGCCGACATGGTCGCCTCCGTCCCGGAGGACACCAGGCGCACCTGCTCGACGGGCTCGACGCGCGCGACGATCTCCTCCGCGAGCGCCACCTCGCCCTCACCGGGCGTACCGAAGGAGGTACCGCGGGCGACGGCCGCCTGGACGGCCTCGATCACCTGGGGGTGGGAGTGGCCGAGGATCATCGGCCCCCACGAGCAGACGAGGTCCACGTACTCGCGGCCGTCGGCATCGGTGAGGTACGGACCGGTGCCGGACACCATGAACCGGGGCGTACCGCCCACGGCGCGGAAGGCGCGCACGGGAGAGTTCACGCCGCCGGGGGTCACGAGGGAGGCGCGCTCGAAGAGCGTCTGCGAAACTGGGGCTTCATACGGGTACGGGTAGCTCACACCAGCCATGGTCTCAGAGGCTGCGACAGACTTGCGGGCGGGCGTTTCACCGCGTCGCCGCGGGGGAGGTCACTGCCATGATGATCAGGCTGCGTGGCGGAGGTCGCGGGGCCGGGACGAGCAAGACCAGTCGGGTGGAGATATGCAACGCGGTGGTGGACCGGGCGAGGGTACGGACGGCCTCGATCCGCAGCGCGCCCGCGAAGCCCGCGAGGCCCGCCGGCGGGGCAAGCACCGCCGGCGCGCGACCGAGGCGGCCGACGCCGCGCCGGAGCCCGCGGCGGAGCCGGAGGACGTACCCCGGGGCCGCGGCATGGGCGTGACGTACAAGTACTTCGGCGCCCCGGACGGGGCGACGGCGGCGCGGGTTCCGGTGACGATGCGGCCGGAGGAGCTCGGCGGCGACGAGCTCGGCATGGGCGGCCTGTTCACAAAGATCAAGCCGGAGACGGTGGCCGCGATGGTCCTGACCGGCATCGAGGGCATACCCCTGCACAAGGTGCCGCCGCTGGAGCTGGTCGTGCTCCACCCCGACTACGCGGTGGTCAAGCTCCCGATGACGGTGGTCGACCCGCTCCGCGGCATCGGCGAGGAGTCCGTGGGCGCCGCCGCCTTCATCTGGTCCACGGTCCCGGACCGCGGCGGCCCGAGCGACGCCTTCAACGTCTACCAGCTGCTCCACGAGTGGCAGGACTTCAGCCACCGCCTCCACGAGGCCGGCCACCAGCCGTACTGCCTCGTCTGGCCCTGACCCGGTCCTCACCGCAGGATTTCAGCCACCGGCTGCACGAGGGCGGCTACCACGCGTAACCCCCCTGCGGCCCGCCGCCCCTGCGCCCGGGCGGTGCGCCCTCGGGCGCGACGGCGAGGGACTTCGGAGCAACATCGAATTACAGCCATATTTTTCGGCTGCCTTGCTACCGCCCAGTAGGTCGGCAACAGCCGTGGAACGGCGTTACCGCACCGGAAGGCGCCATTGCCGACGACCCGTCACCAGCCCGTCCGGTAAGCACTTTCCGGACGGACCGGCACGGGTCCGCTTTGTTCCTGGGCGAGCCTGACGGACGATGTCCGTGCCGCTCGGGTCACCTCAGGTCGCTCAGCACACCACTCACGTTGAGGACTTCGTGGCACTCCTGCGCCTGACGGCCGGTGGCCGGCGTGCCCGGCTTTGCACAGGTCACCTGCACGGTCACAGTCTGGCTCTCGGTGATGCTGATGGGGGTGACCCAGTGGTAGTCCTGGTTTCGGAACGTCTCCAGCGCGATCGTCGTGATCTTGCGGTCGCCGAAGTTGATCGTCACCACGCCCTCGTCGCCCTGGAAGTTGGCGACGACGAGGTCCGTGATCCCGAAGACCTTGCCCGCGGGCACCGTGTAGGAGCCGGTCTTGCTCTGACCGCCGCCGGTCTGCAGGTCGATGGTGGCCGAGCTCTGCAACCCGCCCCCACCGCCCCCACCGCCGGTTCCGGCACCCCCACCGCCGCCGCCGGCGCCGGGCTGGTTGCCCTTGGCCGCGCCCGGGCCGGCACCCGCGCCGCCCGGCTGCTTGCCGCCACCGGCCACCGGGGTCTGCCCCGCCGCGTCCGCGGCGGGCGCCGGATTCCTGGCGGCCTCGGCGGCGGCCTCCTTGGCCGTGGAGCGCACGGCCGGGCGTACCAGCATGAACCAGGCGAGCAGCAGCGCGAGCAGCGCGGCCAGCACCGCGAGCAGCCACGTCGGGAAGATCGGGATCTGGACGAACTCCACCTCCAGCGGCGCCCGTACGGCCTCCTGCTCGGGGCGCGCCGCGGCGGCGTCACCGTCCTCGCCGTCCCCGGTCTCGGCCACCTCCACGGTGAACGGCCAGGTCACGGGGGCTCCGAACCACACCGGGCTACCGGTACGGACCTTCAGCACCACCTCGGCGGACTCGCCCGGCTCCAGCTTCAGCGCGGCCGGGGCGAAGTCGAACTTCAGCTCCTCGCCGGGCTGCGCGGGCGTGAAGCCCACCTTCACCGGGGCGTTCCCCTCGTTGCGCACGGCGAGGCGGTATCGCCCTCGCAGCCATCCGCGGCGGCGTTTGGGAGCGCTCTCTGCGCGCAGTTCCCGGAACTGCCCGACATGCACGGTGGTCTCGGGGACCCGTACCGCGTCAGGCTGCTCGGTGGGCAGCACCCGCACGGCGAGCGGCAGGTCCCCGGCCCGCACCTGGGGCGAACGGGGCGGCGCCAGACGGATCGTCACCGTTTCCGAGGTGCCCGGATACAGCGATACACGCTCGGGCTCCACCGTGGTCCAGGCAGCGCAGTCGCCGACGACCTCCAGGCGGTACGCCTCGACGATGTCGCTGTCGTTGCGGACGGTCAGGCTCGTGGTGGCGATACCGCCCGGCATCACCGACACCGGCTCGATGTCGAGGACGGGCGCGCCAGGGCTGGGAGAGGCAGCTGGGGATGTCACGCCACGACGCTACGGCGACACCCCGGCCGCCACCACGGACGCGAGGGCAACGCCCCGGGCAGTCCGGATGCCCCCACAGACTTTCTCAACTCCTCATGTACGGCCGTCGGTTGGACCTCAGCGTCGAGATCCGGCCCAGTCGGCCGATTCCGTCACCCCACATACGCATCACGGAACAGGTACGACACATGCGCTGCGCCGACAACAACAGCCCCGACTTCACCTCAGGCACCGGGACCGGCACCGGGATATCCCAGCCCCCCACCCCGGCTCCTCCCCGCAGAACCGGCCGACGGGTGACCGTCGCCGTGTACGCATCGGATCCGATCCTGCGCGTCGGGGTCGTCCACCAGCTGCGCCAACGACCCGAGATCGAGCTCGTCCCCGACGCGGAGGCCGACCGCGCACAGGTGTCGCTGGTGACCGTGGACAGCGTGGACGACGAGACGGCCGCACTGCTGTACCGGCTGCGGCACAACCCCGACACCCGCACCGGACTCGTGGTCGGCACCTTCGAGTCGGGGGACGCGCTGCAGCGCGCCATCGAATGCGGGGTCAGCGCGGTCCTGCGGCGCGCCGAGGCCGACCAGGACCGGCTCCTGCGGCTGGTCCTGGCGATAGCGAACGGTGAGGGCGTGCTGCCCGGCGACCTGCTCGCGAAACTCCTCGACCACATGGGCAGCCTGCAGCGCTCCGCGCTCGACCCTCGCTCGGTGTCCCTGTCCACCCTGACCTCGCGCGAGGCGGACATGCTGCGCCTGGTGTCGGAGGGCCTGGACACCGCGGAGATCGCCCGCAAGACCTCCTACTCCGAACGGACCGTCAAGAACGTGCTCCACGAGGTGATCACGCGCCTCCAGCTGCGCAACCGGACGCACGCGGTCGGCTACGCCCTGCGCAACGGGCTGATCTGACCGCGTACGGGGCGGTGGCGGACGGTCCGGCCGCCCGCCACTGCCCGAAAGCGCAAGCGGCGCTTCCCCCGGGTCCGGCCCCGCGGCCCTCCCGGCCCGCGCGGCCGGCCCGCAGGGTGGCGGGGTGACAGGCAGGATGCTGGACCGGACTGTGAGGTGGGCCGTGAGGGGCACGGATGGGTCCGGCCGTCGGCGACACCGCTGGGGAAGGGCCGGCGCGTCGATGCTGCTGCTGGCGCCCTTGCTCGCGGTGACGGCGGCCGCCGGACCGGGCGACGCCGGGGCGCAGCCCCTCGCGGCCGACGCCGGGAACAGCCGGGTCGCGTACGCCGGTACGCGCCACCGCAGCCTGGGGCGGGTGGCGGGCGACAAGACCGACACCAGCACCCCGCTGTTCGGTGACGGGCCGGTCCACCTGGACGTCCAGCCCGCCGCGCTCGGCGACCGGCTGGTGTTCGCGAGCCGCCGCGACGAGCGGACCCCGCAGGTCTACCTCCGGTCCGCGGACGGCTCGGTCCGCAGGCTGACCAGCGGCCTGGACGTGGGCAACCCCCGGCTGACCCCCGACGGACGGTCGGTCGTCTTCGACTCGGCCCAGCGCGCCGCGGCCGGCGGGGTCCAGCGCGACCTGTGGCTCGTACGCACCGACGGCACGGGCCTGACCCGGCTGACCGACACCCCCGCGAACGAGGAGCACCCGACCGTCTCCCCCGAGGGCGGACGCCTGGCGTACTCCTCCGACGCCGACCGGTCCGCCGGCGCGCAGGTCTACGTACGCCCCCTGCGCGGCGGCGCCGCCACCCGGCTCACCGACCCGGCGAACGGCCCGGCCACCGAGCCCGTGTGGAACCCGGTGGACGACGCGACCAACCGCGACGTGATCGCCTACACCGCCACCGGAGCCTCCGGCCCCCGCCTGCGGTGGACGAACGGGCGCACGGACGGGCAGTTGCTGGCCGGCGCCCAGGCGGGCTGGCGGACCCGCGGGGCAGCGTGGCTGCCCGACGGGAACGGTCTGCTCTTCCTCAGCCCGGACCGCACCTGTGACTGCAAGGGCGACTGGGACCACGTGTTCCAGGTGCCCGCGCACTCGGCGGACACCCCGAAGCTCGTGTACAGCGAGGACCGCGAGATCGGCTCGCCCACCTGGCTGGGCCCCCTCAAGGGCGGCGGCGCCGTCGTCGAGCGGATCTCGGCGGCCGGCCGGCACGCCGTGACCCTGCAGGACGCCCGGACGGACGGCTCCGACCCGCGCGACCTGGGCCTGACCATCCTCGACGAGGACCCGGCGGCCGACACCAACACCGACCCGGCCAAGGACCCGCTGTTCCGGCCGGGCCCCGGCTTCGACCCGTGGACGGAACGGCAGAGCTACACGCCCGACGGACGCAGGATCGTGGTGACCCGCTTCGAGGGCAAGGCGGACGCCCGGATCCAGCGGATCTGGATGGCGGACGCCGACGGCACCGACGCCGCGGCCCTGCCGCTGGCCGGCCGCGGCCCCAAGGACTGGGACACCGACCCGACGTTCTCCCCCGACGGCAGGTACCTCGCCTTCACCCGTACGTCCCCCGGCGGCGTCGGCGAGGCCGCGGGCCCCAGCCGCATCCTGATCGCGGACGCCGCCACCGGCGCGATCCGCAGCGAGATCACCCCGCCCGCGGGCGGACCCCGGGGCGGTGACGCCCAGCCCACCTGGTCCTCCGACGGCACCACGCTCGCCTTCACCCGCAACCTGGTGATCAACGGCCACGGCGGCAACAAGCACATCTGGACCGTGCCCGTGGACCGGCTCGACCAGCAGCGCGACCTGAGCGCCACCGTCTGCTTCGGCGCCTGCGAAGTCATCGACGACAGCCCGGCGTTCTCACCGGACGGCGCCACCATCGCCTTCAACCGCAAGAACGGCGGCGGCCGCGTCGACGAGCGCAGCGGCATCCTCCTCGCCTCCGCCGCGGGCGGCACCTGCCGGGTCCTGCTGCCCGACGCCGCCCGCGACAAGCCGGGCGCCTGCGGCCGCGAACTGCCCGAGACCACCGGCAACGGCCCCTACCAGCCCCGTGACGCCGCCTGGACCGCCGACGGCAAGTCCCTCGTGCTCACCGGCCGCGGCTCCCGGGCCGTCAACAGCCCGGAGAAACTGAAGCTGGTGGACGTCGCGACCGGCTCCCACAACCTGCTCGTCACCGGCCTGCCGGGCCGTCAGAAGGAGCCCGCCGTCCAGCAGTCGGTGGACCTCGCGGTGCAGGCGCCCGAGCGGACCCCGCCGCTCACCGTCGGCGGCCCGGCCACCGTCCGCGTCGACGTCGTCAACCACGGTCCGGCGGCCTCCCCCGGCACCCGGCTGACCGTCGCACCGCCGCTCGGCGTGAGCGTCACCGGGCTCACCGCCCCCGGCGCCACCTGCGACGCCGCGGCGCTGACCTGCGCCCTGGGCGTCGTACCGCCCGGCGCCACCGTCCCGGTGACCGTCACCCTCACCGGCGTCACCCCCGGCGACCAGCCCGTGGAGTGGTCGGTCACCGGCACCGTCCTCGACCCCCGTCCCAGCGACAACGCCGGCCGGACCGTGGTCCCGGTGCGCGAGGCCCCCGTACCGCCGAAGCCGACGCCGACGCCCACCCCGACGCCAAAGCCCACCCCGCCCACGACCCCGCCCACCACGCCTCCCACGGCCCCGGCGCCCGCGCCGCAGCCGCCCGCACCCCAGGCCGGCCCCGGCGTGAGCATCACCGCACAGCCGAACCCCGGCTACGTCGGCGGGCGCGTCGTCGTCACCTACACCGTCGCCAACGGCCGCAGCGCCCTCGCCACCGGCCTGCGGCTGCGCATCGGCCTGCCCGAGGGCGTCCCCCACGACGGCCCGCCGCCGGGCTGCGACCGCAACTGGACGTGTGTCCTGCCGGACCTGGCACCGGGCGCCCGCAACGTCCTGCGGGTCGTCCTCAGCCCCCACAAGGCGCTCACCGCCGAGATCACCGCGACCCTCACCACGACCGGCACGGACGCCGACCCCGGTGACAACACCGCCCGCAAGCAGCTGCGCATCCTCCAGCCGCGCATCGTCGCCGTCCCGCCGATCGGCAGGCCCGGCTTCGTCACCTCGGTCCGCGGCGAGGACTTCCCGCCCGGCGCGCCGGTGCGGTTCGCGTGGAAGCCGGGCATCACCGCGGCGGCCGCACCGACCGTGCCCCAGGCCGACGGCACCTTCATCGGCCAGCTGCTGATCCTCGCCAAGGACCAGACCGGCCCGCGCATCATCACCGCGAGCGGCCCCGGATTCTCCCCCGTGCAGACCGACTTCCTCGTGGTCAACGGCACGGTGCAGCCGCCCGACGAGGTGGCCCGCCGGTGATCCACGAGGTCGACGAAGGGCTGCGGCGGCTGCTGGCGGAATCCGGCCTGGAGGCGTCGGGCGTCGAGGTCGTCTTCGACGCGCCGACCCGCGACTGGGCCGCCCGCCGCAGCGCGCCCACCGTCTGCGTGTTCCTGTACGACATCCGGGAGGACCCGACCCGGCGCGGCAGCGGCGGGGGCGAGGTGTACGACGAGGACGGATTCGTCGTCGCGCGCCGCACCCCGCCGCGCTGGTTCGAGCTGACGTACCTGGTCACCGCCTGGGCGAGCAGGCCGCAGGACGAGCACCGGCTGCTGTCCCAGGTGCTGTCCTGCCTCGTCGCCACCGACACGCTGCCCCCGCGCCTGCTCACCGGCACGCTCGCCGACCTCGGCCTGCTCGTGGACGTGGACGCGGGCGGCACCGGCATGGACGCCCCGGCCGCCTCCGACGTGTGGTCGGCGCTGGGCGGCGAACTGAAGCCGTCCCTCGGACTGCGCGTGAAGGCCCCGCTGGCCGGCATCGGCAAGGTCGCGGCCCCGCCCGTCACCCAGGGCCTCGTGGTCAACTCCGTACCGCAGGCAGGACCGGACGGCGACGGGAGCCGGCGCCGGCTGCGCTACGTCGAACTGGGCGCACCGGGACCGGAGGGCTTCGGCGGCTCCCGGGAACGGCCCAAGGCCCCCGCCCGCCGCCGACGAGGAGAACGGCAGCCGTGACGCACACCCTCCGGACCCCGGCCCCCGCCCCGGCATCCGCCCCGGCATCCGCTTCGGCCCCGGAGCCGGTGCCGGATACGAGGCCCGGCGACCTGGTACCGGACCCGGCGCCGGGCCGGGCCCGCGCCGACGAGGTCCCGTACCTGTGGACGCGGCTCCGGCTCGTCGAGGACCGGGTCCGGCATGCCGTGGCGCTGCGGCGCTCCGTCGATCCCGACCCGGACGACCCCTACCGGGGCCAGTACCTCACGCCCGAGGCGGTCGCCCGGATCCTGGACGGGGGCGAGGGGCACGGCCCCGGCCTGCCCGCCCTCGCACCGGCCGGGCCGCCGCCGGCCGGCTCGCCGCTCGACGTCCTCGCCCAGCGCTTCGGGCTGGAGCCCGTCGACCTGGACCTGCTCCTGGTCGCCCTGGCCCCGGACCTCGACGCCCGGTTCGAGCGGCTCTACGGCTACCTCAACGACGACCTGACCCGCCGCCGGCCGACCGTGGGGCTCGCCCTCGAACTGTGCGGCCGCGACCACGCCGCCGCCGCGCGCTTCCGGCTCTCCCCCGGTGCCCCGCTCGTCGCGGGCGGCCTGCTGGAGGTCACCGATCCCGAACGGCCGCCCCTGTCCCGGACGCTGACCGTCCCGGACCGGGTCACCGCCCACCTGCTCGGCGACGCCTCGCCCGCTCCGGATCTGGCCGAGGTGCTCGGCGAGGCCGCCGACGACCCGGCCGTCGACCCCGGCGAACTGCACCTGGCCGCCGCCGCGGGCACAAGCGGCACCGGTCACGTCCACCTGCGCACCCGCGGCGGTGACCCCGAGGGGCTGGCCGCCGCCGCACTGCAGGCCCGCGGGCTGGGCCTCCTGGTCCTGGACCCGGTGGCGCTGACCCACCGCGCCCGCGCCCTGCCCGCGCTGGCCCGCGCCGCCGCCCGCGAGGCCCGGCTGCTGGGCGCCGGCGTACTGCTCGGCCCGCTGGAGGCACTGCCCGACAAGCCAGACGAGCGGGCGCACGTCCTGCGCACGCTGTGCACGGTGCTGCGCGGTGTCCCGCTGTTCACGCACGGCACGAGCGGCTGGGAGCCCGCCTGGGCGGCCGCCACCCCCGTCTCCCTGACGGTGGCGGCCCCCACCCCCGAGCGGCAGGCCGTGCGCTGGCGGCACGCGCTGGAACGGGCCGCCGCGGAGCACGGCCGTACGGACGATGCCGGCGCCCGGGGTGCGGCGGCCGGGGCGGGCGGTGAAGCGGCCGGGGCGGAGGCCCTCGCCCGGTCCGTGTCCGCGCACCGCCTCGACGCCGGGCAGCTGCGGCGCGCCGCCGACACCGCGTCGCGCACCGCCGCCCTCGACGGCCGGCCCGTCTCCCCCGACGACCTGCGCAGCGCCGTACGGGCCCAGAACGGTGCGGGCCTGGCCCGCCTCGCCCGCCGGGTGGAACCGGCGGTGGGCTGGGACGACCTCGTACTGCCCGCTCCCACGCACCGCCGGCTGCGCGACCTCGCGGTGCGTGCACGCCACCGCGACCAGGTGCTCGGTCAGTGGGGCATGCGGCCCGGCGGCGGCCGCGGCCGCGGGGTGATCGCCCTGTTCGCGGGCTCCTCCGGTACGGGCAAGACCATGTCCGCCGAGGTGGTGGCCGCCGACCTGGGCATGGACCTGTACGTGGTGGACTTGTCCACGGTCGTCGACAAGTACGTCGGCGAGACCGAGAAGAACCTGGAACGGATCTTCACCGAGGCCTCGGCCGTCAACGCGGTGCTCCTCTTCGACGAGGCCGACGCGATCTTCGGCAAGCGCTCGGACGTGAAGGACTCCCACGACAAGCACGCCAACATGGAGTCGGCGTACCTGCTCCAGCGGATGGAGTCCTTCGACGGCATCGCCATCCTGACCACCAACCTGCGGGCCAACCTCGACGAGGCGTTCACCCGCCGGCTCGACGTGATCGCGGACTTCCCCGTCCCCGACGCCGCCCAGCGCCGGGCCCTGTGGGAGCGGTGCCTGGGCGACCGGCTGCCGCGGGCCGACGACGTCGATCTCGGCTTCTGCGCCGACCGGTTCGAACTGGCCGGGGGCTCGATCCGGGCCTGCGCGGTGACGGCCGCCTACTTCGCGGCGGCGTCCGGCGAGCCGCTGACGATGCGCCAGGTGATGACCGCCGTCGCCCAGGAGTACCGCAAGCTCGGACGGCTGGTCCTGGAGGGCGAGTTCGGACCGTACCTGGGCCAGGTCACGGACGTGTGACCCGGGTGGCGGCGCCGGATGGGCGGACCCGGGTGGCGGCGTCCGGGCGGACCCGGCTGGGCGGACCCGGTGGGCGGCGCCCGTGAATGCCGGCGCGCGGTCCCGCCGGGCGGCCCGGCTGCCTGGACGGCCCGGCGGGGGCGACCGCGAGGGCAGCGCACTTGCCCCTGACCGGGCCCGAACGTCCCTGCCCACGGCGGCTGTCGCGCGCGAGGCTGTGACCAGACCTGATTGCAAGCCGTGACGAAGGAGCGAGCATGCCGACGTACCTCACCCCGGGCGTGTACGTGGAGGAGGTGCAGTCCGGTGCTCGCCCGATCGAAGGGGTCGGCACCGCCGTCGCCGCGTTCGTCGGGTTCGCCCAGAGCGGGCCCTTCCACGAACCGACGCTGGTCACCAGCTGGGACCAGTACTCCCAGCACTTCGGCGGCTTCGCCGAGGGCACCTACCTGCCCCACGCGGTCTACGGCTACTTCGCCAACGGCGGCGGCGCCGCGTACGTCGTCCGCATCGGCGGGTCCGACCGCGACGCCTCCGCACCGGCCGCCGCGGGAGCCGTCCCGCAGGCCCGCGCGGCGCAGCCCGTCGAGCTCGGCGGCTTCCTGATCACGGCGCGTCCGGGCGTCACCGGCGTGTCCGTGGAGATCACCGACGCCGACGGGGAGAACCCGCCGGAGGACCGCTTCAAGCTCCTGGTCCGCCAGGGCGAGCAGGTCGCCGAGACCTACGACGCCTCCGCCCGCAAGAACGTCAAGGGCTACCTCGTCACCCAGGCCCGAGCCTCGAAGCTGATCGAGGTCACCGAGCAGCGGTCCGCCGCCCAGACCCGGCCCGCCGGCCAGACCGTGGCCCTGCCCGACGCCCCCGGCGCCGTGGCCGCCGCTGCCGGGAACGGCACCGTGTCCCGGCTCGACCCGGCCGAGTACGTCGGCGACGCGGGCGCCCGTACCGGCTTCGCCGGCCTGGAGACCATCGACGAGATCACCATGGTCGCGGTGCCGGACCTGATGAGCGCCTACCAGCGCGGCGACATCGACTCCGAGGGCGTGCGCACCGTACAGCTCGCGGTGATCTCCCACTGCGAGCAGATGGGTGACCGGGTGGCCGTCCTGGACACCCCGCCCGGGCTGTCCGCACAGCAGGTGCGCAACTGGCGCAACGACGAGGCCGGCTACGACTCCCGCTACGCCACCCTCTACTACCCGTGGGTCAAGGTCTTCGACCCGGCCGCCGGCCGCAACACGACCGTCCCGCCGAGCGGCCACATCGCCGGTGTGTGGGCGCGCAGCGACGCCGAGCGCGGTGTGCACAAAGCTCCCGCCAACGAGGTGATCCGCGGCGCCGTGGACCTGGAGCTGCGCCTGAGCAAGGGCGAGCAGGACCTGCTCAACCCGATCGGCGTGAACTGCGTACGGGCCTTCCCCGGCCGCGGCATCCGGATCTGGGGCGCGCGCACCCTCTCCTCCGACCCGGCCTGGCGCTACCTGAACGTGCGCCGCCTCTTCAACTACCTGGAGGAGTCGATCCTCCTGGGCACCCAGTGGGTGGTCTTCGAGCCGAACGACGACCGGCTCTGGTCCAGCATCCGGCGCAACGTCACCGCCTTCCTGACCGAGGAGTGGCGTCGCGGCGCGCTGTTCGGCCGCACGGCGGCGGAGGCGTTCTACGTCAAGTGCGACCGGGACAACAACCCGCAGGAGTCGATCGACCAGGGCCGTGTGGTCTGCGAGATCGGTGTGTCGCCGGTCAAGCCCGCCGAGTTCGTGGTGTTCCGGCTGGCCCAGTTCTCCGACAGCACCAGTCTCGTCGACGAGTGACCCTCCCGGGCAGCGGCAGCAGCACCGGCACCGGCACCGGCAGCACCAGCAGCATCAGTAAGGAAAGGTGAAGGACAGTCATGGCAGAGGGCGATGCTCTTTCCACCCATATCTTCGGCGTGCAGCTCGGCGGCTACCTGGTCGAATCGATCCAGGAGATCAGCGGCCTGACCGTCGAGGAAGAGGTCGTCGAGGTCCGCCAGGTCAGCGCGGAGGGCAAGCAGATCATCCGCAAGCAGCCCGGCGCTCGCCAGGCGGGCGAGGTCACGATCACCCGGGGACTCGACAAGAGCAGCGAGTTCACCAAGTGGATCAAGGAGACGCTGAACAACGGCGCCGTCGACACCGCGCGACAGAACCTCACGATCGAGATCAAGGACTCCACGGGCGCGACCATCCGCCGCATCCAGCTGATGCAGGGCTGGGCCTCCAAGTGGGAGGGCCCCTCCCTCAAGGCCGGCGAGTCCGCCGCGGCCACCGAGTCCGTGACCATCGTGTTCGAGGAGATCATCGTCGAATGAGGCGCCGTACGGTGACTGCGGGCAGCCTGGAGGAGATCCTCCAGGTCACGGCGCCCGCCCAGGCCCCGGAGCAGGCGGCGGCACCCCCGGCCGCCGCCGCTCCGGCCCCCCGCGAGGACCACGGGCTGCGCACGGAGTTCGAGTTCGAGCTGCCGCGCGGGTACGTGGATGAGGCGGGCACGGTGCACCGGCACGGTGCGATGCGCCTGGCCACCGCGCGCGACGAGCTCCGCCCGCAGATCGACCTGCGGGTCAAGGAGAACCCGGCGTACCTGAGCGTGGTGCTGCTGAGCCAGGTGATCACCCGGCTCGGCACCATCACCGACGTGCACGCCGGGGTCGTCGAGCGGATGTACGCGACCGACGTCGCGTTCCTCCAGGACTTCTACCGGCGCGTCAACAGCGAGGGCCACACCCGCGCGGCGGTCACCTGCCCGCACTGCGACGGCGGCTTCGAGGTCGACCTCTCCGGTGGGCGCCTGGGGGAATCGTGACGTACGCGCTCCCCCGGCTCCGGGAGGAGATCGCGTACATCGCCTACCACTTCCACTGGCGGCGCGACGAGATCCTCGACCTGACCCACGGCGAGCGGCAGGACTGGGTCACCGAGATAGCTCGTATCAACACCCGTGTGAACGAAGGCGGTTGAACAGATGGCATGGCGGGACAGGCTGCGCCGGCGCACCGCCGTGCCGGAACCCGCGGCGTCGGCGGCTGCGGGTGCCGTGACGACCCCCGACACCTCCGCCGCCGAGGCGCCGGCCGCCACCGTCCCCGGCGACTGGGACGGCGGCTGGCGCGCGACCACGCCGCCCCCGCTGACCATCTCGCGGTCGGTCACGGGCGTCAGCGACGGGCTCGCCTTCCGCTCCGGCCTGGCCGCGTGGCGCGACCCGTCGTTCGACACCGGGCTCGCCCACGGCCTGCTGCCGTCCGCCCCGGCCGGACTCGTCCGCGGGGTCGCCCGCCCCGCCACGGCCCGCCCCGCCCCCAGCGGCGGCGGCCCACTGCTGCTGCGGGCACTGCCCACCGAGCCCGAGCAGGCGGGAGCCGCACCCGCCACCCCGCCACCGGGGGCCGGTCCAGTGCGCCCCGCCCCGGCCGCGGGCCGCAGCGCCGGCACCGGCACCGGCACCGGCACCGGCACCGGCACACCGGGGCCGGTCGTCTCGCGGGCCATGGCCCGCGGGGCCGCCGCCCCGGCCGGCCCGTCCGCGGACGCGGCCCCCGCTCCGGTCGCCCCGCATGCGCCCGCCCGGAGCGACACGGACGGCGCGCCGTCGGCCGCGGCCCCGGGGGCACGGGCGTCCGTACCGTCCCGGAGGGCCGCGAGCCCCGCCGCCACGACATCGGACGTGTCCGCTGCGCGGGGTCTCACGTCCACGCACTCCACGGCCGTGCTCGGAGCTGCGCCCGCTCCCGCCGTGCAGCGGTCCGCCGTCTCCCCGGCCGGGCCCGGCCGTACGGTGGCACCCGCGCACTTCCCGGTGGTCCGCCGCATCGCGGTGGTCCCCGCCGCCTCCACCGAAGGCGTGTTCGCCCCGGACAACCGGCCCGGCCGTACGGGCGAGGGCGCGCCCGGCCCCGTCACGGTCCGGCCACACCCGGTTGGACGTCCGCTCACCACCGCCCGGGTCCCGTCCACCCCGCGGCGCCGCGTACCCGCCGTACGCACGACCACGACGACGCCCACGCCCACGGCTACCGGCCTGGACGCGCCCGTCCAGCGCGCACCGGCCCGCGCCCCGCTCACCGAACTCCCGCCCACCATCACGCCGTCGGCCCCGACCCCGGACGCCCATGGCCCCGCCATGCCCACCGTGCAGCGCACGGCCGAGCCCACGGCGAGCGGCCCGGCACCGCACGCACCCACCGTGCAGCGCACGGCGGAGACCGTGAGCGGCCCCGCGGCCGACAAGCCGATGCGCACCCGCGCCCCGCTGGGCGAGCCCCCCACCGAACTCCCCGCCACCGAACTCCCCACCAGCGGGCCACCGTCCGACGCCGCACCGGCCGCCCAGGGCCCTGCCATGCCCACCGTGCAGCGCCATGCCGAACCCTCGGCCACCGGGCCGGCCGCCGACGCACCCGTCCAGCGGACGCACACCCGCGCCCCTGCCATGCCCGCGGTGCAGCGCCAGACCGACCCCGCGGAGCCGGCCGCCGGCGCACCCGTCCAGCGCATGCGCAGCCGCGCACCCCTGGGCGAGCCGCTCACCGAACTCCCGGCCACAGCGACGCCGTCGCCCCTCGCACCGGCCACCCCCGGCCCCGCCATGCCCACGGTGCAGCGCACGGCCGAACCTGCGGGGAGCGGCCCGGCACCGCACGCACCCACCGTGCAGCGCACGACGAACGACCCGTCGGCCGGGGCTCCCGCCCAGCCGATGCGCACCCGCGCACCCCTCGGCGAGCCGCTCACCCAACCCCCCGCCACCGCAACGCCATCGACCCCCGCACCGGCGGCCCCCGGCCCCGCCATGCCCACCGTGCAGCGCCAGCCGAATTCCGAGACCCCGGCAAAGCAGCCCACGGCTGAGACTCCCGTCCAGCGGACGCACAGCCACACCCCGGCCACCCCGAGCCCCGCCAGACCGACGGTGCAGCGCGCGGCCGAACCTGCGGGGAGCGGCCCCGCACCGCACGCACCCACCGTGCAGCGCGCGGCGGAGCCCGCGGCGAGCGGCCCGGCGGCCGAGAGGCCGATGCGCACCCGCGCCCCGCTCGGCGCGCCGCTCACCGAACTCCCCGCCACCGCCACGCCGTCGTCCGCACCCGCTGCCCCCGGCCCGGCCATGCCCACCGTGCAGCGTACGGCCGAACCTGCGGTAGGCGGCCCCGCACCGCACGCACCCACCGTGCAGCGCGCGGCGGAGCCCGCGGCGAGCGGCCCGGCGGCCGAGAAGCCGATGCGCACCCGCGCCCCGCTGGGCGCGCCGCTCACCGAACTCCCCGTCACCGCCACCGCCACGCCGTCGTCCCCCGTGCAGCGGCAGACCGAAGCCGCGGGGAGCGGCCCGGCGGCCGAGAAGCCGGTGCGGACCCGCGGGCCCCTCGGCGCGCCGCTCGCCGGGCTCCCGCCCACGGCCGTGCCCGCCGTGCAGCGGAGGGCGCCCCTGCCCTCGATGCCGACGCCGTCCGTCCCCGCGCCCCGCCCGGGCTCGGGCACCGGCACCGGCACCGGCACGGCGCACCGCCGTACCGGCGCACCGTCGCGCCCGGTCCCGCTCGTCGCCGCCCGCGCCGTCGGCGCGGCGCGCGCGGCCCGCACGACGCCCCCGTCCCTCCAGCTACTGGCGGCGCGCCCCCTCGCCCTCGGTACCCAGGACACGGCCGCCATGGGGAGCGCACCCGCCGCCGCACCCCGTCCGGCGAGCCGCCCCGTGGTCCCGGCGCGCTGGGCCGCCCCGTCCACCACGGCACCGCAGCAGCCGGCACCGCAGCAGGCCGTACAGCGAGCCTCGGCGCCCCCCGCCGCCCGTACCCCCGCCCCCCGCCCCGCGCAGGCCGTTCGCCCGACGCCCGCGGCCCGGGCCACCGCCACTCCCCTGCCCGTGACCGGTCCGTACACGCCCCCGCTCGTGGTCCAGCCCGCGCCCGCCGCTCCGGTCGCCGGCTCCGTGCCCGTCGTACGGCCCAGGGCGTCGGCCCCCGCCGCCGTCCCGCAGGCGGCCGTCCCCGCACCGCCGCCTCCGTCCGGCCCGCCGCCCCCCGTGCAGCGCGACACGGGTGGCGGCCGGACCGGGCCCGGCCCGCTCGGCCCGGCCCGCGCCCACCCCGGCGGGACCACGTCCGGCAGGCCGGACGCTGCGCGCGGCACGACCGCCCACGGCGGCGGCGACCTCGACCTGGACGACCTGGCGCGGCGCCTGCTCGACCCGGTGGCGCGCCTGCTGCGCACCGAGTTGCGGCGCGGCCGGGAACGCGCGGGCCGGCCCTTCGACGGCCGCCGCTGAGGGCACGGCCGAGGACACGGCTGAGAGAACACGTACGAACGAGAAACGGACGACGACGGACCGATGACGGACAACATCTTCGCGACCAGCGTGTTCTTCCGGCTGGCGATCGGCGGCAACGACCTCGGCGCCTTCCACACCTGCTCCGGCATGGGCGCCGAGGTCGAGATGGAGAGCTATGCCGAGGGCGGCAACAACGGCTTCACCTGGCAGCTGCCGGGCCGCGTGACCTGGTCGAACATCACCCTCACCCGGCCCGTCACCGCCGACACGGCGAAGATCGGCCGCTGGCTGGACGAGACGCTGCGGCGGGTCGAGCCGAAGGACGGCGAGATCGTGGCGCTGCGGCCCGACCTGAGCCGGATCATCAGCTGGCAGGTGTTCGGGATCGTCCCCGTGCGCTGGCAGGGCCCGTCCTTCGACCCCGCCAACTCCGCCGCGGCCGTGGAGACGCTGGAGATCGCCCACCAGGGGCTGCTCCCCTCCTGACCGACCGTTCCCCTCCTGACCGACCGTTCCCCTTCGTCCCCGAACCCGCTCGTCCCCGAGCCGTTCGTCCCCGAGCCCGTTCGTCCCCGTCCCGCCGCCCCGGAAGGAAGTCCACGGCATGGCCTCTTCGGCACGCGCCAGCCGCGCCCGGGCCCAGCTCACCCTCAAGGAGCCCCCGGCCTCGGTCGGGGCCAAGCCCGGCGGGACGATCGCCCGCCTCGACCTGCAGTTCAACCCCTCGACCCTGCAACTGGGCAAGACCACCGAGTGGCGGCGCTCCCCGTCCCGGATGGCGGGCCAGTCGGCGCTGCCGGAGTTCGTGGGCAGCGGCCCGCGCACGCTCAGCCTGGAGGTGTTCCTGGACGCCACCGCCAAGCACGACAACTCCGTCGAGCAGGCGGTGGAGAAGCTGATGAAGGCGTGCGTGCCGACCCCGGCCAGCCTGGGCCGCAAGAAGCCCGCGAGCCCCTGGGTGCGCTTCGAGTGGGGCAGCGCACGGACGACCTCATTCGACGGGGTCCTGTCCAACCTGTCGGTGTCGTACACGCTCTTCGACGTGGACGGGAAGCCGCTGCGGGCCACCTGCTCCCTCTCCATCGAGGAGGCGAGCGTCGACCCGCCCGGCCAGAACCCGACCTCCGGCTCCCGCACCGCCCGCAGCACGCACACCCTGGTGGCGGGCGACAGCCTGGCCATGCTGGCCTGGCGCGAATACGGCGACGCGACGGCCTGGCGGGTCATCGCGGAGGCCAACGGCATAGACGATCCGATGGCACTCGTCCCCGGCACCGAGATCGTGGTGCCGGGCACGCGTGACCAGCACGGCGAGGAGGAACAGCGGTGAGCGGGTCCGAGCCCGGAGGCCGGTCGTTCGCGGCCGACCCCATCGTGGAAGCCCCCGGCGAACTGCCGCAGATCTGGGCGGCGCAGCTCGTCTCCTGCGTCGTCGACGAGAACGTGGGCCTGCCCGACACCGCGGTCCTCACCTACCGCGACCCCGACCACGAGTTCCTGCGCGCCACCGGCATCACCATCGGCACCCCGCTGCGGGTGTCGGTGGCGACCGTGAAGGGACAGGCCCGGGAACGGCTGTTCAACGGCGAGGTCACCGCCCTGGAGATCGACCGGGACCGCACCGGCTCGTTCACCGTCGTACGCGCCTACTCCAAGGCGCACCGGCTCCAGCGGGGCCGCAAGGTCGTCGCGTACCGGAACATGACGGCCGCCGCCATCGTCCGCAAGGTGGCCGCCGGAGCGGGGCTCGCCGTCGGGAAGGTGGAGGCCGCGCCGGTCACGTACAAGCAGCTGTCCCAGGCGAACGTCTCCGACTGGGACTTCCTGCAGTACCTCGCCGGCGAGAGCGGCGCACAGGTACGCGTCGACGATCAGGGCCTGCTGCAGTTCACCCGGCCCGTGAAGGCGTCCGGGGCGCCCGCCCCGTCGACGTCGGCGGTCCGCGATCCGATGGTCCTGGAGTACGGGCGCAACCTCCTCGCCCTGCGGGCCGCGCTGACGGCCGCCGACGGCGCCTCCAAAGTGCAGGTCCGCGGCTGGGACGTGACCACGAAGCGGCCGCTGGTCGCCGAGCACCCGGCCGTCGTCAGCGACACCGTGGTGCCGGGCCTCGGCCCGCAGACCGCCGCGCGCTTCGGGGCGGCCGCCGTGTCCGTCACCGACACCCCCTACCGCACCCAGGCCGAGACGACGGCGGTCGCGAAGGCGACGGCCGCCCAGATCAGCTCCGGCTTCGGCGAACTGGAGGCCGTGGCCGAGGGCAACCCGCTGCTGCGGGCCGGCAAGCCGGTCGCGCTCGGCAACGTCGGGCAGGCCTTCTCCGGCCGGTACACGGCGACGGCGGTGCAGCACGTCCTGGAGCCGCACGGCGGCTTCCGCACGACCGTATGGGTCAGCGCCAGCCCGGACCGCTCCCTGACGGGCCTGGTGACCGGCGCCAACGCACCCGGACGGGGCCCCCGCATCCCCGGTCTGGCGATCGGCGTGGTGACGGACGTACGCGAACCGAACGGCTCCCAGCGCGGCGCTGTCCGGCTGAAGTTCCCCTGGCTGGACGACACGTACGTCACCGACTGGGTGCGTACCGTCCAGTGGGGCGGCAAGGGCGGCGGCGGGGTCGTCAGCCCCGAGGTCAACGACGAGGTGCTGGTCGGATTCGAGCAGGGCCTGCTCGACAGCCCGTACGTCATCGGCGGCCTCTACAACGGCGTCGACCAGCCCTCACCGCACGACGTGCCGCTGATCGACAAGACCAGCGGCAAGGTCAACCGCCGCTCGGTCGTGTCACGTTCGGGCCACCGCGTGGAACTGCTCGACGCGGCGGCGCCCGGCCCCTCCGGGCTGCGACTGGTGACCGGGGACGAGCGGCTCGAAGTACGCATGGACGACCGCCGGGACCGGATCGAACTCACCGTGTACGCGGGCCGGGGCCGCCCCCTGACCTCCGTCGTCCTGGACGGGACCGGCATCACGCTCGACGCCCGGAAGGGCACCGTGAAGGTGTCCGGCCGGCAGGTCGACATCGACGGCACCGCCGGGGTGAGCATCGGTGGCCGGTCGGTCAAGGTGAACGGCACCGCGGACGTCACCGTCGACGGCGGCCTGCTCGCCGTCCTCAAGGCCCGCCTCATCCGCATCAACTGACCCTCCGCGCACGCCCCTTGCAGCATGACCAGCTACCCCTTGCAGCACGACCACCGTCCCCGAGGAGCACCGATGCCAGCCGCAGCCCGTACCGGCGACCCCACCAACCACGGTGGCCGGATCGCCACGCCACCGCCCGGCGCCGCCGCGCGGGTGGCCACGGTGCTGATCGGCGGCCGGCCCGCCGCCGTCGTGGGCAGCCTGCACGTCTGCGTGGTCCCGCCGCACGCCGCCCTCGGCCCCGCCAACGTGATCGTGCCGAACCCGGCCGCCCTCACCGCGGGAACGGTCCTCATCGGCGGACTCCCCGCGGCCCGCGCGCGCGACCAGACCGCCTGCGGCGCACAGATCCTCACCGGCGCCATGAACGTCCTGATCGGAGGCATGTGATGAGCGAACGCTTCATCGGCCGTGGCTGGGCGTTCCCCCTGCGGGTCGGCCCGACCGGCGGAATCGCCATGGTCGAACGGGAACGCGAACTGGAAGAGGCCATCCGCCTCGTCCTGGGCACCGCCCCCGGCGAACGGCCCATGCGGCCCGAATTCGGCTGCGGCATCCACGAGTACGTCTTCGCCCCCGGCGACGGCGACACCGCCGGCCGGGTCGCCCAGCAGGTACGCGAAGCCCTGGAACGGTGGGAGCCCCGGATCACCGTCGACGACGTCGTCGTCGCCTTCGACGCCGTCGAGGCGGGCACCCTCTACATCGATGTGCACTACACGGTGCGCACCACCAACGACCGGCGCAACCTGGTCTTCCCCTTCTACACGATCCCCTCCGAGGAGGGGGCCGAGGAAATGGTCGCGGACTGATGGCCCTGCCCTCCCCCAACCTGGACGACCGACGGTTCCAGCAGCTCGTCGACGAGGCGAAGCGGTACGTGCAGCAGCGCGCCCCCGAGTGGACCGACCACAACGTCTCCGACCCCGGCGTCACCCTCATCGAGACGTTCGCCTACCTCGTCGACCAGCTCCTGTACCGGCTCAACCGGGTCCCGGACAAGAACTACCTGGCATTCCTCGACCTGCTGGGCATCCAGCTGTACCCGCCCTCGGCCGCCACCGCCGACGTCGACTTCTGGCTCTCGGCCCCCCAGCCCGACACCGTCACCCTGCCCGCGGGCACCGAGGTGACGACCGAGGTGACCACCGCGGCCGGCGACACCGAGGAGGCCGTGGTCTTCGCCACCACCGACGACCTGCGGATCTTCCCCAGCGAACTGACCAGACTGGTCGCCGCGCCCCGCACCGGCGAGCCCGCCGACCGGACCGGCGCGCTCACCGAGGGCCGCGACATCCCCTGCTTCCAGGCGACGCCCGAACCCGGCGACGCCCTGCTCTTCGGCCTGCCGACGGCGGTGCCGCGGTGCGTCGTCGCCGTGCGCCTCGACAGCCGCGTCGAAGGCGTCGGCGTCGACCCGCGCCAGCCACCGCTGGTCTGGGAGGCCTGGGACGGCGGCCGCTGGCAGCGCTGCGCCACCGACTCCGACAGCACCGGCGGCCTCAACCGGCCCGGCGAGATCATCGTGTACGTCCCCGCCGGACACACCGCGTCCGTCATCAGTGGCACCCGCGCCGGCTGGCTGCGCTGCCGGGTCACCGAACCCGAGCCCGGCCAGCCCTTCTACTCCGAGTCCCCGACCGTCCGCGAGGCCGCCGTCTTCACCGTCGGCGGCACCATGACCGTCGAGCACGCCGAGCGCGTGAGCGACGTCCCCCTCGGCACCTCGGAGGGCGTCGCCGGGCAGAGCTTCCGCCTCGGCAGGCCGCCCGTACTCCTCGACGGGGAACCCCCGGTGGTGGAGGTGTCCTCCGTCGACGGCTGGCAGCGCTGGGAGATCGTCGAGCACTTCGGCCGCTCCGGACCCGACGACCGGCACGTCCGAGTGGACGCCACCACCGGCGAGTTCTCCTTCCCGCCCGTGCTGCGCGAGGCCGACGGCAGCCTGCGCCCCTGCGGCGCCGTACCCCCCAAGGGCGCGCAGATCCGGGTGACCCGCCACCGCACCGGCGGCGGGCCCGCGGGCAACGTCTCGCGCGGCGCGATCTCCGTACTGCGCAGCTCCGTCCCGTACGTCGCCCGGGTCACCAACCGGGAGGCGGCGCGCGGCGGTGTCGCCGGGGAGACCATCGACAACGCCAAGCTGCGCGCCCCCGAGGCCCTGCGCATGCAGGAACGCGCGGTGACGGCCGAGGATTACGAGATCATCGCCCGCCGGGCGGCGCCCTCGGTACGCCGGGTCCGCTGCCTGCCCGCCACCGACGGCGGGCGCGGCGCGGGCTCGGTACGGGTCCTGGTGGTTCCCGACGCGGTCGCCGACGAGGGCGACCGGCTCCGCTTCGAGCAGCTGATCCCCTCCGACCAGGTCCTCGCCGCGATCACCACGACCCTCGACGAACGGCGCCTGATCGGCACCAGCCTCGTCGTGGAACCGCCCGTCTACCAGGGCGTCACCGTCGTCGCCCGGCTGTCGGCGCCCGCCGCCGACGCCGACCGGGTGCGCGACGCGGCGCTCGCCGCGCTGTTCCGGCACCTCAACCCGCTGCACGGCGGGCCCGACGGAACGGGCTGGCCGTTCGGCCGGCCCGTGCAGTACGGCGAGGTGTTCGGGGTACTGCAACGCGCCGTCGGGGACGTCCTGGTGGAGGAGATCCGGCTGTTCGCCGCCGACCCGATCACCGGGCGGCGCGGGGCCCCCGTCGACCGCATCGACGTCGGCGCGGGCACGCTCGTCTTCTCCTACCAGCACCAGGTCGTCGTCACCGAGCAGGAGGTGCACGGATGAGCCGGGCCGCCGTACCCGGCCTGCCCAGCCGGCACCCGATCGGCGAACAGCTGCCCGCGCTGTACGCCGACGACGACTTCGCCCAGCGGTTCACGGCGGGCCTGGACACCGTCCTGGCCCCGGTGTTCACCACCCTCGACAACCTGCCCTCGTACTTCGACCCGCGGCTGGCCCCGGCCGACTTCCTCGCCTGGCTGGCCTCCTGGGTCGGCGGTGCGGACGACCCCGACTGGCCGACCGCGCTGCGGCGCGAGGCGGTGGCCCGCGCGGTGGAACTGCACCGGTGGCGCGGCACCCGGCGCGGGCTCGTCGAGGCCCTGCGGCTGGTCCTCGGCGTGTCCGCCGACGTCAGCGGTGATGGCGCGGCCGTCTGGTCCCGCACGGCCGGCACCGAGCCGACCCCGGCGGCGGCCGGGGAGGTCCTCGTACGGGTCTGGCCGCGCGGCGGCCCGGGCGCCGTGCCCGAGGTGGACGCGGACCGGGTCCGCGCGCTGGTCCGCACCCTGTGCCCCGTCCACACGCTCTGCCGGGTGGAGATCCTGCCCGGCCCGCCCGCGACCGAAGGGAGCTGACCCCGATGCGCACGTGCCCCGCCTGCGGATCGCCCACCGCCCCGACGGAAGACTTCTGCCCCAACTGCGGCGCCTACCTCAACTGGTCGACCCCCACCCCCCGCAACGGCGCGGACACGCCCGGGCAGAACGAACCCCGCAACGACCCACCCCGGAGCGACCCGGCCGGGGCCGGCACCCCCCAGGAGCCCACCCCTCAGCCAGGCGCGCCCCGGGAGGACACCCACCAGGGAGCCACCCCTCCGGCCGGCGCACCTCGACAGAGCACGGACCGGAACGGGACAGCCGGAAACGGCGCCCACGAGGAGCCCACCCCTCGGGCCGACGCGCCCCGGACCGGCACCCCAAGGCAGGACAGGGCCCGGGAAGGCACTCCCCAGGAGGCCACCGCCCAAAGGGCCACGCCCCCGGGAACGCCCCGGCAGAGCACGGCCCAGGAGGCCACACCTCCGGGCGACACCCCCCGACCGGGCACGCCCGGCCATGCCACCACCCCGGGCGGAACGCCCCACGGGAACACGGCCGAGGCGGCCACCCCCCAGGTCACGACCCCCGAAACCCAGGACCACCAGCCCCGGCGGGGCCAGACGGCCCCGGAGGCCACACCTCCGGGCGACACCCCCAGACCGGGCACGCCCGGCCATGCCACCACCCCGGACGGAACGCCCCAAGGCGGCACGGCCGGGGCGGCCACCCCCCAGGGCATGGCACCCGGAACCCAGGGCCACCTGCCCCGGCAGAGCACGGGCCTGAACGGGACAGCCGGGGACGGCACCCACCAGGGGGCCACCCCTCGGGCCGACGCGCCTCGAAGCGGCACGCCCCAGACCGGCATCCCTCGGCAGGACACGTCCCAGGAAGGCACTTTCCAGGAGGCCACCGCCCATAGGACGAGAGCTCCGGGCGGAACGGCCCCACAGGGCACAGCCCAAGAGGCCACACCTCCGGGCGACGCACCCCGGCAGGGCACACCCGGCGAAGCCACCACCCCGGGCGAAACGCCCCAGCGGGGCGCAGCCCGGGAAGCCACCCGAGAGGGCGATGCCGTCCCGGAGCGGGACGGCTCTCCCGCCTCCCCTCCGACCACCGCGAACCGGTGGCTGTCCTGGCTGCGCAGGCGGCCCAACCCGCCCGCACCGGCGACAGGCCGGGCCGGCGGCCCGGAGCACGCACCCGACTCCGACCCGGCGGCGGATCGGGCCCGCAGCCCGGAGCGAGCGGGCGGGACCGGGCCCGCCGGGGATCGGGGCCGGAGCCCGGAACAGACCGTCGGCCCCCAGCCCGTGGCACCCGCGCGCGCGGCGGATTCGGGGCGCGGGCCGGAACGGGCGGGCGCGGCCGGGCCCGCGGCGGGGGCGCCCGCGCACCCAGCGGCAGCGTCCCCGGCTCCCGTGCTGCCCGGCGTGCCCGTCGCGCCGCGGCCCGTCGTGCGGCCGCTCGCCGTGAGCGACGACGTCGCCGGCGTGCCGTGCCCGGCTTGCGGGACGCCCAACCCGCCGGACCGCCGTTTCTGCCGCCGCTGCGCGGCTCCGCTGACGCCCTCCACCATCGCGGCCCCCCTGCCGTGGTGGCGCACGGTCTGGCCGTTCCGCCGCCGCACCCGGGCCGGCTCCGGCCGCCTGGTCCGCTTCCTGGTGGTCCTGACCGTCGTACTGGCCCTGTGCGCGGCCGGGTTCCTGCTGCTGCCCGCCGGACGGCACCTCGTGCAGGACACCCTGGACAAGCTCGGCAAGGCCAAGGCCGTCACCCCGACCCGCGCCCAGGCGAGCGCCGAACTCCCCGGGCACCCCGTGGGCCTGAGCACGGACGGCCTCAGCAACCGCTACTGGGCCGCGCCCGGCCCCGGCACCTCGGCGACGTACACCTTCGGCAAGCCGTTCCGTCTGGTCGCCGTGATCGTCACCAACGGCGCCTCGCCCGCCCCCGAGGAGTACGCGAAGCAGGGCCGGGCACTGCGGATCGACATGGAGGTGACGGACCGGGACGGCGCCACGGTCCACAAGCAGCTCGTCCTCAGCGACAAGCCGGGCCCGCAGACGTTCCCCACCGGCATCAGCGATGTCGCGACGGTCCGGCTGACCCTCCAGGAGCCCGCCGGTTCGGCTCCGCAGCGCCCTCTCGCCCTGGCGGAGGTGGAGTTCTTCCAGCGCAGCTGAAGCAGCTGAAACACCGCCGACGCGACACCGCCCCGCCTACACGCCCGCGCGGAGCGTCTCGGCCGGCAGGATACGGGCGGCCGCCAGGGCCGGGTACAGCCCGGCGGCCAGCCCCACCACGAGGCCCACCAGCGGCCCCGCCGTCGTCAGGGCGGGGTCGAGGACCACCAGCCAGTTCTTGGCCAGGCAGGTCACGGCGGTGATCTGGATGCCCAGGACCGTGCCGACGACACCGCCGGCGAGCCCGACCAGGCCGCTCTCGATGCAGAACTGCCCGGCTACCGCCCGCCGGGAGGCACCCAGGGCGCGGCGCAGGCCGATCTCCGAGCGCCGCTCCAGGACGGACACGTAGGCGGTGTTGCTGACACCCAGCGCACCCACGCCCAGGGAGACGGCGGCCAGACCCAGGAACAGGGCCCGGGTCTGCGACTCGACGCCCTGGCGCAGGGACCGGGGGTCCGGCGGCACCAGCGCGACCAGCTTGTCCGGTGCGCCCGGGGCCAGGGCGAAGGGGGCCTCGGCTCCGATCTGGTCGGCGGCGCCCAGATCCGTACGGATGATCATTTCGGCGGGGGCGAAGCCCAGCCCGGCCGGGTCCTGGAGGGCGGCCCAGTAGGGGACGACGACGGAGCCGGTGAGGTCGGTGTCGCCGGTGGGGGCGCGGAAGACGCCGAGCACGCTGAACGCGACACCGTTGACGTGGATCACGGAGTTGCCGGCCCCGCCGTCGACGGTCAGCCGGGACGCGGCGGCGGTGTCGATCAGCGCCACCCGCTCCCGCCGCGCGTCGTGCCCGGTGTCGAACCACCGGCCCTGGGTGAGCTCGGCCGACATGGCCAGCAGGGCGTCGGGCTGCGCGGCCAGGACCGTCCCCTCGGGCAGGTCGTTCGACCCGCCCGACGCCAGCCGGGAGACCACCGGCTGTTCACCGGCCTTGCTGACGAGACCCGCGGTGCGGACGCCGTTGAGGCCGCGTACCCGCTGGGCGTCGCCGCCGTCGGGCCGCGGCCGGACCCCGGCGACCGGTTCCGACGGGTACTTGACCGTCACCCGGGTCGCCTTGAGGGCGTCGAACTGGTCGGAGACGGCGCCGGCGGCGCTGGCGGTGATGCCCAGTGTGGCGAGTGCCGCGGCCAGCCCCACGGAGATGCCCACCATCGTCAGCAGGGTGCGGAACCTGCGGCCGAACAGCGCGAGGAACGCCTGGACGAGCAGGTCCGCGGCGGACGTTCGGGGGGCCGCGGGTGCCGTCCCCTCCGCGTCCGATCCGGCCTCCACGTCCGCGGACGGCTCACGCGTCCTGCGGCTACGAAACACGGCCGTCCACCACCTTGAAGACGCGGTCGGCACGGGCCGCGACCTCGGGTTCGTGCGTGACGACGACGACGGCCCGGTCCTGCGCCACCAGTCCGGTCAGCAGGTCCATGACGCGGGCGGAGTTGGCGGTGTCCAGGTTGCCGGTCGGCTCGTCGCACAGCACGACGGCGGGCCGGTGGACGATCGCCCGCGCGACGGCGACCCGCTGCCGCTCCCCGCCGGACAGGGTGGTGGGCCGGACGTCGAGGCGGTGTCCGAGGCCCACGGATTCCAGGGCCGCGACGGCCTGCGGCCGCCGCCGGGCGCGGGGCACGCCGAGGTGCACGAGCGGCAGGGCCACGTTCTGTACGCAGGTGAGGTGCGGGACCAGGTGGAAGGCCTGGAAGACGAAGCCGAGCGTCGAGGCGCGCAGCGCGGTGCGGGCCCGTTCGGACAGGTCGGTGGTGTCCCTGCCCTGCAGCAGGTAGCGGCCGCGGGTGGGGACGTCGAGCAGTCCGAGCACGCTCAGCAGCGTGGACTTCCCCGAGCCGGAGGGGCCGACGATGGCGGCGAGCCGGCCGGGCCGGATGTCGAGCGTGACGTCGGTGAGCGCGTGCACGGGCGGCGGCCCGGGGTACGTCTTGGCGATGCCGGCCATCTCGATGACGGGGGCCGGGCCGACCGCCGGGCCGACCACCGGGCCGCCGGCCGGGCCGACCACCGGACCGGCCACCGGACCGGCCGCAGGGTCAGTCATCGGTGCCCCCTTCGGCGCCGTCCGCCGCCTTTCCGCGGCGCACGAGGACGACCGTCTCGCCGGCGCCGAGGTTCGCGTCGAGCGCGGTGACCGCGGTGAGCCCCTCATGGGTGAACAGCACTTCGACGGCGACGTTGCGCTCCTTGCCGCCGTCGCTGACGGTGACCGTGGACCCGCCGCCGAGGTCGGTCCACACGGCCGACACCGGAACGGTCAGCGCGCCCTTGGGGCTGCGCCGCAGCTCCACGCTGATCTGCTGGACCGCGCCCTCCTTGGCCTCGGCCCCGCCGGGGACGAACAGCGCCTCGTGCTGACCCGCGCCACCGCCACCGCCACCAGCGCCACCGCCACTCGCACCGTTGCCGGTTCCCGCGCCCGCGGTACCCGCCGTACCCGCGCCGCCGGACGTGCCTGGGCCGTCCTGTCCGCCGGTCTTCGCGTTCCCCTGCTGGTCGCCGCTCTTGGCGTCGGCGGGGCCGGCGAGGGAGCCCAGGCTGCCTTCCCGGCCCTCGTAGGGGCCGGTGCCGAAGCGGATCACCGCGTCGTTCGGCAGATCGCGCAGCCGGGTGCGCTGGTCCGCGGTGAGGGTCGCCCGCACCTGGCGGCCGCCGCTGCCGAGGACGACGAGCGGCTTGTCGGCCGCGTCCCCGACCGCCGCGGTGATCTGCACCACCGTGGCGGGCAGGGTGCCGATGTACGCGACCTCCGCGGCCGGCAGCAGTTCCCCGGCCTTGGCCGGTCCGGAGGCGGGCGGCGCGTCGGGGCCGCGGGCGGGCGGCGCGCTCGCGCCCGCCTTGGTACCGGGGGCCGCGCCCGTGCCGCCGTCGGTCTCCGCGCCGCCGCGCGGCGCGCTGCCGCCGCCGGACGCGCCGGACGGGGCACCGCCCCCGCTCGTACCGCCCCCGCCGGCACCGCCGCCGGCACCGCTGCCGCCCTGACTCTGGCCCTGCCCGGAGGGCGCCTCATACCCGGCCGCCGCGTACAGCTTGCGTACCGCCTCGACGGTGGCCGGTCCGTACGTGCCGTTCACGGCGGTCCCGTACAACGGCTGCAGCGCGCGCTGGAGTTGCTGGACGTCCGGGCCCTTGTCGCCCGCCTTCAGGTCCCGGTACGCGGGGAAGCGCCCCGGGAGCAGCAGGACCGGCCGGCCCGAGACCTCGGCGACGACCGCACCGGCCTTGAGGGTCTTGCCCATGGCCGCGGGCAGGCCCGTCACGACCGCGCGGCTGGTGCCCTGCGGCTGGACGCCGGCGACGGTGGTCCGTGAGGCCGTCTCGACCTTCCCGGTCAGTTCCATCTTCTCGACGAGCTGCTGGTCGGAGACCTTCCCCGTGATCCGGGAGGGCGGCGGCGCCGCCGCGTTCGAGGCACGCTGCTCGGGCGTTCTGGCCTGGGACGCGATCCACCAGACCGATCCGGAACTTCCGAACAGCACGACGACGGCGGCGGCGATGACGAGGGCCCTCCTGGACCGGTGCCGGGCCCGCCCGCCGGACGGCTCGGCCTCCTGGGGCCCCTCGGGGCGTTCGAGGCTCATCACGGTATTACGACGTCTCTCGCAGGAGTTCCTGTGCCTTGGCCTTGGCTTTCGTGATGAGTTCCAGCCAGGCGGTGATCTCGGCTTCGTGCTTCACCAGCGAATCGGCGGAGGCCTTGCTCTTCGCCTCCCGCGCCTTCGTGTTGAGCCCGACCTTCGTACCGCAGTCGGCATCGGTGGTGGCCTGCTTGATCTCGGCGCGCTGCGCATTGTCGAGCGCCGCGGTATCACCGTCCGGAACATTCACATAATGGGAAAGCGCCGCCTCCCTGGCCTTTTCGGGAGTCGGAATCTCCGGATAGCCGCCGGCCTTCATGCAGGAGGCCCATTCCGACAACGCCTTCTGATATGCGTCGTCGTCGCCGAGAATGCGCGCGCTGTCCTGTTTCACGGTGTTGTACACCGTCCAGTTGAGCCGCAGGTATTCCTTCACGTCCCCGTACACGGCCTTGAGCGTCTCGCCCCGGCAGCCCTTCGACGGCACCATGACCTTGCCGCCGCCGAAGTCGAACTCGACCCCGCCCTCGGGCTTGTCGACGTAGCCGTCCATGGCCATGCTGTGGGCCCGCTTGACGTCCTCGGGCAGCGCGTCGAAGTCGTCGCCGGCCTCCTGGGTCTTCTGGTTCTCCGACCGGCGCGGGTCCGCGCCGTAGCCCACGGTGCGCGCGGCCTCGGACGTCGGGGTGAGGTCCTCGCTGCGCTTCTTGCCCTTGCTGCTGTTGGCGCCGTCGGACGGGAAGACCTTGAAGCCCTGGTCGTTCATGCACTTGCGGATCAGCTTGGTCTCGGCCTCACGCTCCTGATCCAGCGCCTCGTTGGCACTGTCGAGCGCGGCCTGGGCCCGGCGGGCCGTCTCCATGTCCTTGGGGGACTCCTCCGAGCAGGCGGAGGCGGAGCCCGTCAACACCGCCACCACCGCGATCGCCGTCACAGCCCGGGTGCGCTTGTTCAATGTCCGTGTCCTCCGGAGGGTGCGGCCGGGCCGCCCCCGCACTGCGGGGCGGCCCGGCCTTCGAGCGATGGTCAGCAGCGGGAGCCGTCGTTCAGCGTGTTGCTCGCACCATCGTCGTTGGCGTCCCAGTAGTAGTTCACGGAACCGCCGGGAATGAGACAGATTTCGACGCCCAGCGACATCCAGCGACCGCCGTAGGTCTTGGAGGACTGGCCGCGCCGGTTCCACCAGGAGCTGTCGGCCTCGTAGACGGCCGGCATGTCGATGTCCCAGCGCGCGGACTCGTACTTCGTCCGGTACATCGAGTTGTTCTGGGAGTAGTCCCGGTCCTTGTAGATGCAGAAATTGCCGTCGTAGCAGGTACGGTCCACGGCCGATGCGGACGGTGCCGCGGCGACGACGCCGGCGACGGCCGCCATCGCGATGAATCCGGCCGAAATCCTCTTACTGAGCACTCGTTACTCCCCCTCGTCGGGTGGTGACTGATGCAGTGAGAGGGCAGGGCAGCCGAAGCCCTTTCCCCCCGGTCGGCTGACAGCCAGGCTAGGCCACGCCGATCGGAAGTCAAAGGTCAATTCCCTTTGCAACAGGGATATCCGGCGCCTGGAATTGATCATTCAGTGTTCGATATCCGCGCCGGCCGCCCTCCATTTCGGCGCACCGCCCCCGCTTCGGCCATGGACCCGGCGCAGGTCAGCCGCGCCCGGGGCGCGACGGGACGGCACAGGGGGACACTGTCCGGATCCGCAGCGCCCGGACGAGCCACGCACACGCGCAAGAAAATCTCGGCGCCCGCCGGCCCCGGCCACCCCCCGACGCCCCTTCGTCACACCGCGGCACCGGATACTGACGTGCTGTCATGACCCGCTGCCGTGCCTAGGGTTGCTCCATGAAGGAGACACGCATACGCCTGGAGCCCTGGTCCGCCGCGGACTTCCCCCTGCTGGAGCGAACGAACGAACCGGCCATGACGCGGCACCTCGGCGGCCCCGAGTCCGCCGAGCAGCTCCGCGACCGCCAGCACCGCTACGAGGCCCTGAGCGCGCGGGAACCCTCCGCGGGGCGGATGTTCCGCGTGGTCCTGGAAGCCACCGGCGAGAGCGTCGGCTCCATCGGCTTCTGGGAGCGGCAATGGCGGGGCGAGCCCGTCTACGAGGCCGGCTGGGGCATCCTGCCCGAGTTCCAGGGCCGCGGACTGGCCGTGGCGGCCCTCACCGAACTCCTCGCCCACGTACGGGCCCACGGCAACCGCGCCGACCTGCACGCCTTCCCCGGAACCGACCACCGCGCCTCCAACGCCGTCTGCCGGCGCGCCGGGTTCGTATGCCTCGGCGAGGTCGACTTCGAGTACCCGCCCGGCGTACCCCACCCGAGCCTCGACTGGCGCCACCGGGTGGGACCGCAGGCCCCGGCGCCGGCGCCGGTCACGACGCCGACCCCGGTCACGGCCCCGGCCCTGGCCCCGGCCCCGGTCACGACGCCGGTCACGGCCTCGGCCCTGGCCCCGGCCCCGGTCACGCCGTCAGGATGATCCGGCCGCGCACCCCCGGCGTCGCCAGCCGCTCGTGCGCCTTCACCGCCTCGGCGAGCGGGAAGACCTCCGCGACCCGCAGCGTCAGCGCACCCTCCTCGACGAGGGCCACCAGACGGGCCAGCAGCTCCCCGTCCGCGGCGACCTCCTGCTCCTCGATCCGGATGCCACGCTCCGCCGCCGGGGCGTGGTTCGGGATCAGACCGACGTAGACCCCGCCGTCACGGACGAGGGTCAGCGCCTCTCCGCCCAGGACGGCCGCGTCCAGCACACCGTCCACCGGTCCGGCCGGAGTCCCGCCGCGCGGGACGAAGGCGGCCGCGCCCAGCGACCGTACGAGTTCCTCGTCGTCCGGCCCCGCCAGGGCCGTCACCACCAGACCGGCCCGCGCGGCGAGCTGCACCGCCAGACCGCCGACCACCCCCGCGGCGCCGGTGACCAGCACCGACGAGCCGGGGGTGAGCCCCAGCTGATCCACCGCGCGGGCCGCGGTCAGACCGGCCAGCGGCAGCGCCGCCGCGGCCGGGACGTCCACCCCGGCCGGCGCGGCGGCCACCGCGCCGGCGTCGAGCACCACGTACTCGGCGTGCGTGCCCAGCGGCTTCACCGTGCCGTAGTGCAGTCCCACCACCCGGTCCCCTCGGCTCCAGCCGGTCACCCCCGGGCCGGTCTCGTCGATCTCCCCCGCGACGTCCCAGCCGAGACCGAGCCGCTCTCCCGCGCCGCCGAAGATCCCGGAGCGGACCCCCGCGTCCACCGGATTGAGCCCGGCGGCCCCGACCCTGACCCTGACCTGGCCAGCCGCCGGGCGCGGCACCGGCACCTCGGCCAGTTCGACCCGCTCCGGGCCGCCGAACCCGTTCACCACGGCCGCGACCATCGTCCGTACCGTCTGCTGCTCGCTCATCGTTCTCCCCGTTCCGTTGCGTCGTCTTCGCTCGTTCCGATGACCACTAACCTAGGGAGAGGTACTCTCCTTTCGTAAGTACGTACTCGAAGGTGCGTACCCGACCCGGAAGTGGGTGCCCCATGGCCACCAGCACCGCCGCCGCCCGCCGCGAGGAAGCCCGTTCCGCCTACGACGCCTTCCTCAAGGAGTGCCCCACCGGCCAGCTCCTCGCCCGCATCAGCGACAAGTGGGTCGGCCTCATCGTCAGCGCCCTCGGCGAGGCCGACGACCGCTCCATGCGCTACAGCGACCTCGGCCGCAGGATCCCCGGCGTCAGCCAGAAGATGCTCACCCAGACCCTGCGCTCCCTCGAACGCGACGGCCTCGTCACCCGCCACGTCACCCCCACCGTCCCCGTCCGCGTCGACTACCGGCTCACCGACCTCGGCGCCAGCCTCGGCTGCCTCCTCTCCTCCGTGAAGGACTGGGCCGAGAACCACTTCGACGAGGTCAGCACCCACCGGGACACCTACGACCGGGCCGCCGCGGCCTCCTGAAATCAGGGGCGACCGGCCACCGGGCAATGGCATGCTGACAGGGTGAACGGACCCGGCATTCAGCTCACCCTCGCGCCCGAACTGCGCCTCTTCGCCCCGCCCAGCCGACGCGCGGACCGCGTACCGACCGCGACCGACGGCGCCTCCAGCCTCGGCCACGTCGTCGAATCCGCCGGAGTCCCGCTCACCGAGGTCGGCCGCCTCCTCGTCGACGGCCACGAGGTCCCCGTCTCCTACGTGCCCCGGGACGGCCAGAGCGTCGAGGTACTCGGCGTCGAGCGCCCCCAGCACGTCCCCGGCGCCCCGCTCCGCTTCCTCCTCGACGTCCACCTCGGCACGCTCGCCCGCCGCCTGCGCCTGCTCGGCGTGGACGCCGCCTACGAGAACGAGGACATCGGCGACCCCGCCCTGGCCACCCGCTCCGCCGCCGAACAGCGCGTCCTGCTCTCCCGCGACCGCGGTCTGCTCCGCCGCCGCGAGATCTTCGCCGGCGCGTACATCTACAGCGACAACCCCGACGAGCAACTGCGCGACGTGCTGGGCCGCTTCGCCCCCGCCCTCGCCCCCTGGACCCGCTGCACCGCCTGCAACGGTCCCCTCCACGAAGCCGACAAGGAGAGCGTCGGCGACCGCCTGGAACACGGCACGCACCGCTCCTACGACGTCTTCGCCCAATGCACCGCCTGCGAACGCGTCTACTGGCGCGGCGCACACCACGCCCGCCTGGAACGCATCGTCGACGAAGCCCTGGTCGAATTCGGCCCGGCCTGAGGCCCTGCCGGCGTGCGGACCGGGCTCCGAGCAAACGACTCGGGCGGGGCCGCCCCGGCCCTGCGAACCGGGCCTGCGGCCGGGGCCGAGCCTGACCGGGGGCCGGACTATAGGTGCCCGGCCGGGCGCCGGAACCGGCGGCGGCGACGCCAGCACCGCCGCCGGCCCACCTCCAGCCAGTGCCGGCCATGCGGCCGGGGCCGGGCTCCGGGCGTGCGGCCCAGAGCCGCATGTGTCCCGGGCCGGGCGCCGGAACCGGCGACGGCGACACCAGCACCACCGCCCACCCGCCCCCGGCCAGGAGCCGGCCATGCGGCCGGGAGCCGGCCATGCGGCCGGGAGCCGGGCTCCCGGCGTGCGGCCCAAGGCCGGAACCGGCGAAAGCCACACCGACCGCCCCGGCCCGGCCCCGGCCGCGGGCCAGACCCTGCCGCGACGGCGACCGCAGCGGCGACGACCGCGACAGCGGCGGCTCGATCGGGACCTGGCGGCTAGAAGGCGTAGGCGTCGCCGGTGTCCAGGGCCAGCACCACGTGGTCGTCGTTCGCGTGGTTCCGGTCCGTCGCACCGCCGTTCCACCACGTGTCCACCCGCACCACCACCTCCGGCACCCGCTCCCGCAGCTCCAGCGCCAGCCCCACGTGCCTGCCCCGCCCGCGCAGCGGCAACGGTCCCGTCTCGCACACCACCTCCCGCAGACCGGCCCGCGCACAGCCCTCCGCCAGCTGCTGCCGGTCCGCCAGGTCCGCCGACAACCGCACCCGCAGCGTCGCGTTCGGCAGCGCGGCCGGCCCGTCGTTCTCCGGAACCAGCCACACCCTCAACTGCGACCCCGACAGGGCCACCCGGCCGTGGTACGAGACGTCCGCCTCCGGCCCGGCCCACCCCGAACCCGGACCCCACCCCGAACCCCACGCCTGCGCCGGCCCGGGCACACCCGCCCCCAACGCCAGCAACCCGGCCACCACCACACTCCGTACGGCGACACGGCGCACCGCCACCACCTCCTCCTCACGAGACGCGACGCGCGTCTCGCGTCTCGCGTCTCGCGCGGAAGCTAGCCCCAGCCGGCCCCGAAAAGTCGGACCATCACACGAACGAGGGCGGGCCCACCCCCATCTGCCCTGCGTACCTTGGAGCCATGCTGATCGCCCGCTCCGCCGCCCTCTTCTCCCTCGCCGCCCTCCTGGAGATCGGCGGCGCCTGGCTCGTCTGGCAGGGCGTACGCGAACACAAGGGCTGGGCCTGGATCGGCGCCGGCGTGATCGCCCTCGGCCTCTACGGCTTCGTCGCGACCCTTCAGCCCCAGGGTGACTTCGCCCGGGTCCTCGCCGCCTACGGAGGGGTCTTCGTCGCCGGCTCCCTCGCCTGGGGCGCCGTCGCCGACGGCTACCGCCCCGACCGCTGGGACATCGTCGGCGCCCTCGTCTGCCTCGCCGGAATGGCCGTGATCATGTACGCCCCGCGCAGCCGCTGAGCCGCCCCACCGCGCCTATGCTGGCGGGTAATCGCCCATACGAACGACCGAGGAGCCCGCACATGAGCACGGCCGCCACCCGAACCGCCGTAGTCACCGGTGCGAGCAGCGGCATCGGCGCAGCCACCGCCCGACAGCTCGCCACCGCCGGCTACCACGTCGTCCTCACCGCCCGCCGCAAGGACCGCATCGAAGCCCTCGCCGCGGAACTCGGCGAGGCCGGCCACTCCGCGACCGCCCACGCCCTCGACGTCACCGACCGCGCCGCCGTCGACGCCCTCGCCGCCTCCCTCGACCGCTGCGACGTCCTCGTCAACAACGCCGGCGGCGCCATCGGCGCCGAGCCCGTCGCCACCGGCGACCCCGCCGACTGGCGCACCATGTACGAGGTCAACGTCATCGGCACGCTCAACGTCACCCAGGCCCTGCTGCCCGCCCTCACCGCCTCCGGCGACGGCACGGTCGTGGTCCTCTCCTCCACCGCCGGCCACGCCACGTACGAGGGCGGCGCCGGCTACGTCGCCGCCAAGAACGGCGCCCGCGTCCTCGCCGAGACCCTCCGCCTGGAGATCGTCGGCCAGCCCGTACGCGTCATCGAGATCGCCCCCGGCATGGTCCGGACGGAGGAGTTCGCGAAGACCCGCTTCCGCGGCGACGCGGAGAAGGCGGCCAAGGTCTACGCCGGCGTCGCCGAGCCCCTGACCGCCGACGACGTGGCCGACACCATCACCTGGGCCGTCACCCGTCCCAGCCACGTCAACATCGACCTCCTGGTGGTCCGCCCCCGCGCCCAGGCCTCGAACACCAAGGTCCACCGCGAGCTCTAGACGACTGCGGCACTTCTCAGGCGCGACCGCAGGGCCGCCGGCCCGACCAGTCCGGCGGCCCGAGCGCGGTCCGGTCAACCCTCCTGCACCGGAGGGGAGTTGCCCTCTCGACTCCGCCGAGCCCGTACGGGTGAATGCGCACGGTACGTCGGCGGGCGCGGCTACGATCCGAAAGCGTGGGCCCTCAGAGGGAGGAAGCTATGGCCGTGATGCAGCACGAGACCACGATCGCGCAAGCCGCCGATCGACTCTCCAAGGAGCTTCCCGGACACCGAGTGGAAATCCTCCAGGGGAGGCTCACCGTGACACCACCCGCCGACGGAGCGCACTCGGAGACGCTCACGTGGCTCATCGAGGAGTTCGCGGCAGCCGGAGCCAGAAAGGCCGGACTGAAGTACCTCCAGACCATCGGCATCGCGCTGCCGACCGGGCCGGACGACTTCGCCATCCCCGACTTCGCCCTGGTCGAGGCGGACTACAAGCGCACCCGGACCGCCTACAACTGCTACTCCCCCGATGCCTTCCGCCTGATCGTCGAGGTCACCTCCTCGAACTGGTCGGACGACATCGGCATCAAGGTCGAGAGCTACGCCAGGGCCGGAGTTCCCGTCTACGTCATCGCCGACCGCCACCACGACGAGGTCGTCCTCCACACGGACCCCCGCAACGGCGCCTACCGCCTCCGCAAGGTCTTCAAGCGGGGCGCCTCCGTCCCGCTCCCCGAATCCCTCGGGGTCTGCGTGGAGCTCTCGGTGGACCTCCTCCTCGACGGCGACGAGGGCTGAGCAACGCGGAGGGGCCCGGACCGATCGTGATCGGTCCGGGCCCCTCCACTCCCCCGACAGCCCCACAGCGGCGACCACCGCGCCGGCCGCGTCCGGGCCTCAGTCCTCAGCCCTTGACGCAGATGACCTGCTTGAGCTTGGCCACGACCTGGACGAGGTCGGTCTGCTGGTCGATGACCTGCTCGATCGACTTGTAGGCACCCGGGATCTCGTCCACGACGCCCGCGTCCTTACGGCACTCGACACCCCTCGTCTGCTCCGCCAGATCGCGCGCCGAGAACTTCTTCTTCGCCGCCGTCCGGCTCATCTTCCGGCCCGCACCGTGCGAGGCCGAGTTGAAGGACTTCTCGTTGCCGAGCCCCTTCACGATGTACGAGCCCGTGCCCATCGAGCCGGGGATGATCCCGTAGTCACCGCTGCCGGCGCGGATCGCGCCCTTACGGGTGACCAGGAGGTCCATGCCGTCGTACCGCTCCTCCGCCACGTAGTTGTGGTGGCAGCTGATTTCGCGGTCGAAGGAGACCCTGGCCTTGCGGAACTCCTTGCGGACGACCTCCTTGAAGAGGCTCATCATCGCCGCACGGTTGAACTTCGCGTACTCCTGCGCCCAGAAGAGGTCGTTGCGGTACGCCTCCATCTCGGGCGTCGCCGCGAGGAAGACCGCCAGGTCCCGGTCGACCAGGTTCTGGTTGTGCGCGAGGCCCCGGGCCACGCCGATGTGGTGCGCGGCGAGTTCGTTGCCGATGTTCCGGGAGCCCGAGTGCAGCATCAGCCAGACCGAACCTGACTCATCGAGACAGAACTCGATGAAGTGGTTTCCGGATCCGAGCGTTCCGATCTGCTTCGTGGCACGTTCCTGACGGAATTTGACCGCGTCGGTGAGGTAGTCGAACCGCTTCCACAGGTCCTCGTACCCCTCCACCGAGAAGCCGTACAGCCGCGACGGGTCCACCGCCTCCCTGTGGAGGCCCATACCCACCGGGATCGCCTGCTCGATCTTCGAGCGGAGCTTGGAGAGGTCGCCCGGGAGGTCGTTCGCCGTCAGGGAGGTCTTCACCGCGGACATGCCGCAGCCGATGTCCACACCCACCGCCGCCGGGCAGACCGCGTCCTTCATGGCGATCACCGAGCCGACCGTGGCCCCCTTGCCGTAGTGGACGTCCGGCATGACGGCCAGACCCTTGATCCACGGAAGGGTGGCGACGTTGTGGAGCTGCTGCATCGCGCCGGCCTCGACCGACGCGGGGTCGGTCCACATCCTGATCGGGACCTGGGCCCCCGGTACCTCTACGAACGACATAAGGAATCAATCCCTCGAAACCAACAGAAAGGTGAGAATGCGCAAAAGCCTCGCTCTTGATCCCAAATACGACAGGGGACCGGCGCCAGCACCAGCGTGTGCGATAGACATTGTGTCCAGCCGCACTCAAGTCGCGGCAACGCATTTTCCTGACCGGCGGGGGTCCGCGGGTCGAAGGGAGCCAGTGGACGTGCAGCGCAAAGCGGTACGGCGAGTCCTGCCCGGCATCGCGATGCTCACCGCGCTCGCGGCCGGTTCGGCCGGCCTGACCGGGTGCACCGGCGGGAGCACCGGGGGCAGCACCAGCGACTCGAAGGCCGGCGGCAGCTCCGCCGCGCCCGCCCAGCCGGGCAAGTACCGCAGCCTGCCCGCACCCTGCCGGGCGGCCGCCGACAGCAAGAAGCTGAAGGCCATGCTGCCCGCCCCGGACAGCCTCACCCCCGAACAGCGCGACCAGTTGTACGCGGGCGTCGCCGACAGCTCGTACGACGGCGACCGGCACGTCGGCTGCCGCTGGACCGCGCAGACCCCGGAGGAGACCCGGCTGCTGTCGGTCGGCTTCGAGCGCGTCGTCTCCTACGACCGCGGCGCCGCCAGCGACGACGACAAGGCGAAGCAGGTCTACGTACGCCTGCTCACCGACGCGCACCTCCCCTTCCCCGGCCCGGCCACGCCGCCCAGCCCGGGCGCCGCCAACCCGGCCAACCCCGCGCCCCCCGCCCCCGGCAACCCCGTCGCCTCCGCGCCCCCGCCCGCCGCACCGCCCGCGAGCGGCGCGCCGTCGGCCGGGGCACCCGCGGCCGGTTCGCCCGCACCCGGTTCGCCCGCGCCCGGAGCATCGGCGGCCTCCGGGACGCCCACCCCCGGCGCGAGCCCGTCCCCCCAGCCCGAACTCGGTTCCCGCGTCCTCGAAGGGCTCGGCACCGAGGCGTTCCTGGACGACAAGCTGAGCCCGGCCGGGGCGACGGCCGCGCAGTCCCGCACCGTGCGGATTGTGTTCCGTACCTCGAATGTCATCGTCAAGGTCGAGTACAGCGTGCAGCCGACCCTGCCCGGCACGGTCCCCCCCAGCGGCGAAACCCAGGAAAAAGCACGGCAGTTGGCGCAGGCTCTCGCCGAACGGTTCAACGAGTGAGCCGTGCGCGCCACGCCCGGGCGTGACGGCGCGCACAGCAGTCGACCACCCGATCGGGCTACCGTTGCCCGGGTCCCGCGTCCGAAGAAGCCCCCCGAAGCACTGAAGGAACCATGCACCGATCAGCCTCGCGCCTCACCCGCGTTCTCGCCTGCGCAGCCGTCCCGGTGATCCTCACCGTGGCCGGGTGTTCCTCCGACTCGGGCAAGGAGTCGGCCGCCAAGGGCGACAAGAAGTCCGGTTCGTCCGCTTCCGCGAAGCCCGGCGAGAAGAAGTCCAAGCCGGAGCTGGAGAAGGCGGCCTTCGCCACCCTCCCGGATCCCTGCAAGGCGATCCAGGGCGGCACGATAGACAGCCTCGTCCCGGAGGCGAAGGACAAGAACGGCACGGCGACCAAGTCGAACGACCTGGCCAGCCGCGCCAGCTGCTCCTGGAACGGCCTGGACGAGGACGGCCTGAAGGGCTCGCAGTACCGCTGGCTCTCCCTCTCGTTCTTCCGCACCGACTCGCACGCCTCGCTCGGCGGCGCGAACAAGCGGGCCGAGGAGCAGTACGGCAAGCAGGTCGAGGGCGCGAAGGCCACCGAGGGCGCGCAGAACGTGAAGGCCGAGCCCGCCGAGGGCCTGGGCGACCAGGGCACCTCGATCGCCTACTCGGTGAAGAAGGACGTCGACTTCTTCAACACGACGATCGTGGCGCGCACCCAGAACGTCGTGATCACGCTCGACTACAACGGTGCCGCCTACGAGGGCGCCGGCGCCCCGGACCACGGGAAGCTGCTGCAGGACGCGCTCGCCGCGGCGAAGGAGGCCGTGGGCTCGGTGGCGGGTGCCAACAAGCCGGCGGAGCAGCCGCAGTCCCCCCAGCCCCAGTAGGAGCGGCACCGGGTCGGGGCCTCCTGGAGCGCTGAGTTCCAGTCACCCGTACGCTGTGCCTGCCGCAGCACCGTAAAGGCTCGGTAAGCGCTCGGCGCGCAGCGCGCTCGGCGCTCGTCGCTCAGCGCTCGGTTTGTGCTCGACAAGGGGAGGGGATCGCGGGTGGCCGCGATGCAGCTGACTCGTACGCACCGAATACTCATCGGTGTCGTGGTCGCCGGAGCCGTCGTGATCGCGGGCATCGGCTTCGCGGGCTCGTACGCCGCCGTGCGCGAGCTGGCGGAGAAGAAGGGCTTCGGCAGCTTCTCCCTGGTGTTCCCGATAGGCATCGACGCCGGTATCTGCGTCCTTCTGGCGCTGGACCTGCTGCTGACCTGGCTCCGGATCCCCTTCCCCTTGCTGCGCCAGACGGCGTGGCTGCTGACGGCGGCGACGATCGCGTTCAACGGTGCGGCGTCGTGGCCGGATCCGCTGGGTGTGGGCATGCACGCCGTGATCCCGATCCTGTTCGTGGTCACGGTGGAGGCCGCCCGGCACGCGGTGGGCCGGATCGCGGACATCACGGCGGACCGGCACATGGAGGGCGTGCGCATCACCCGGTGGCTGCTGTCGCCGCTGCCCACGTTCAAGCTGTGGCGCCGGATGAAGCTGTGGGAGCTGCGCTCCTACGAGCAGGCGATCGGCATGGAGCAGGACCGGCTGATCTACCAGGCGCGGCTGCAGGCCCGGTACGGGCGTTTCTGGCGGCAGAAGGCGCCGGTCGAGGCTCTGATGCCGCTGAAGCTGGCCCGGATCGGTGTCCCGCTGTCGCAGACGGCGCCGGACGCGCTGGCGGCGACCGGGATCGACCCGGCGGTGCTGCCGCCGCTGGAGCAGCAGCTCGCGGGTGCGGGTGCGGCTCCGGCCCTGGAGGCCTCGGCGGCGGGCGGCCCGGAGTGGGACGGCCAGGGCGTGCAGGATGCGCTGGGTGCGCAGCCCGTCCAGGCCCAGCAGTTCCCGCAGCCGCAGCCGCAGCCCGGCCAGCCGCTTCAGCAGGTCGCGCAGGGCCAGCAGGTCGGGCAGGGCCAGCAGGTCGGGCAGGCGGCCGCGGTCGCCCACACCGCGCCGGCGTTCGCGGTGGACCCGACGGCGATGCCCGCGGCGCACAACAGCGCCTGGTTCGCCGCGCCGAAGGCTCCGCAGGCGGCGTACGAGGGCGGCTACAACCCGCAGTACGTCGAGGGGCTGGAGCCGACTCCGGTCCTGCCCCCGATGGGCCCGGACGACCAGCGGGCGCAGCAGCTCCCGGTTCCGGAGCCGCGTCACGAGGCGGCTCCGGACGGGTACCTCCCGGAGCAGGTGCCGGAGGTGGAGTCCCCGGACGAGGTCGAGTTCGCGCAGATCGCCTACAAGGTGTTCTGTGCGCTGGCCGAGGAGACGCAGGACTACCCGACCGCCGAGGCCCTCGACATAGTGCTGGCGGACCGTTATGGCGTGACGCACCCGCGCAGTGGTTCGCTCCTGCGGCGGATGATCGCGTCGTTCCGGCAGCAGCACCACAAGGACCGGGAGGCCGAGCCGGCGTAGCGGCAGGCAGACAGGACAGGCAGGCAGGTATCTCCATGCGGAAGGCCCGCACCCCGAGGGGTGCGGGCCTTCCGCATACGGCGTGCCCGGGCTCGGCCCGTGGCGGGGCCTCAGACGGCGAGCAGCTTGCGCACGCGGTCCGCACCCACCGCCAGCAGCAGCGTGGGCAGGCGCGGCCCGGTCTCCCGGGTCACGAGGAGCCGGTAGAGCAGGGCGAAGAAGGTGCGCTGCGCGACCTTGAGTTCGGGGGTGGGCTTGGCGTCGGGCTCCAGGCCGGCCATGACCTTCGGGACGCCGTAGACGAGCGTGGTGAGCCCGTCGAGCGACCAGTGCGAGTCGAGGCCGTCCAGGAGCAGGCGCAGGGATTCACGGCCCTCGTCGTCCAGGGAGGACAGCAGCTCGGTGTCGGCGTCCTCGCGTACGAGGGTGCGCTGGTCGGCCGGGACCTGGGTGGTGATCCAGTTCTCGGCGCGGTCCAGGCGCGGCCGTACCTCGTCGAGGGAGGTGAGCGGCTTGTCCGGCTCCAGGTCGGAGAGGATGCGCAGGGTCTGCTCGTCGTGCCCGGCGGTGATGTCGACGACCGACGCGAGGGTGCGGTAGGGCATCGGGCGCGGGGTGCGCGGCAGCTCGTGGGAGGCGACGCGTACGGCGCGGGCGTGGGCGGCGGCGTCGGCGGGCAGCACGCTGCCGTCCGCGACCTTGCCCTCCAGCTTGTCCCACTCGTCGTAGAGGCGCTGGATCTCCTGGTCGAAGGCGATCTTGAAGGACTGGTTGGGGCGGCGGCGGGCGTAGAGCCAGCGCAGGAGCTGCGGCTCCATGATCTGCAGGGCGTCGCCGGGGGTGAAGACCCCGCCCTTGCTGGAGGACATCTTGGCCATGCCGCTGATGCCGACGAAGGCGTACATCGGGCCGATGGGCTGCTCGCCGCCGAAGATGTGGACGATCTGGCCGCCGACCTGGAAGGAGGAGCCGGGCGAGGAGTGGTCGACGCCGGAGGGCTCGAAGATCACGCCCTCGAACGCCCAGCGCATCGGCCAGTCGACCTTCCAGACGAGCTTGCCGCGGTTGAACTCGCTGAGCTTGACCGTCTCGGTGAACTCGTCCTCGGTGCAGACGTAGGTCAGCTCGGTGGTGTCGTCGTCGTACGAGGTGACCTTGGTGAAGTCCTTGCCGCACCGGCCGCAGTACGGCTTGTAGGGGAAGTAGCCGCCCTCGCCGGCGCTGCCGTCGTCCTCGGCGGCGGCGCCGGAGCCCTCGGCGGCCTCCAGCTCGGCCTCGTCGACCTGCTTCTGCTGGGGCTTCTTGCCGCCGGGCTTGACCTTGGTGCGGTACTGGGCGAGGACGGCGTCGATGTCGCCGCGGTGCTTCATCGCGTGCAGGATCTGCTCGCGGTAGACACCGGTGGTGTACTGCTCGGTCTGGCTGATCGGGTCGTACTCGACGCCGAGCTCGGCCAGGGACTCGGCCATGGCGGCCTTGAAGTGCTCGGCCCAGTTCGGGTACGCGGAGCCCTCGGGGGCGGGGACGGCGGTCAGCGGGCGCCCGATGTGCTGGGCGTGCGACTCCTCGGTGACGCCGGGGATGCCCTTGGGGACCTTGCGGAAGCGGTCGTAGTCGTCCCAGGAGATGAGGTGGCGGACCTCGTGGCCGCGGCGGCGGATCTCGTCGGCGACCAGGTGCGGGGTCATGACCTCGCGGAGGTTGCCCAGGTGGACCGGGCCGGAGGGGGAGAGTCCGGACGCGACGACGACTGCTTTGCCCGGGGCTCGGCGCTCCGCCTCGGCGATGACCTCGTCCGCGAAACGGGAGACCCAGTCGGTCTCGGTGCTGCTCTGCGCGCTCTGAGCCACGACACGTCCTTCTATCTCGAATGCTGGCTACGGCCATTCTCCCAGACGGAACGGGCCACTCCGGGGTTGCTTCCACCCAGTGATATCCCGAGAAACGGATGGCGGCCGCGTGGGATACTCGGCACTTGTCGGAAGAGCCAAGTCCGACCCGGGCACGACCCCCGCACGACCCCAGCACGACCCCCGGTACAGAACCTCACAGGAACGGCAGCTCATGGCCTCGGTCCCTTCGCTCGCTTCGTCCGTCAACCAGCGCGTCGCCGACGCCCTCGCCTCCGCGCTGCCGGAGGCCGGTGGCGCCGACCCGCTGCTGCGACGAAGCGACCGGGCCGACTTCCAGGCCAACGGCATCCTGGCGCTCGCGAAGAAGGCCAAGGCCAACCCGCGCGAGCTGGCCACGACCGTGGTCGAGGGCATCCCGACCGGTGACCTGATCAAGGAGATCGAGGTCTCGGGCCCCGGCTTCCTGAACATCACCGTCGCGGACGCGGCGATCATCTCCACGCTGGCGGCCCGCGCGGCGGACGACCGGCTCGGTGTCCCGCTGAACCCGGCCGCCGGCACGACGGTGATCGACTACGCGCAGCCGAACGTCGCCAAGGAGATGCACGTCGGCCACCTGCGGTCCGCCGTGATCGGCGCGGCGATGGTGGAGATCCTGGAGTTCACGGGCGAGAAGGTGGTCCGGCGTCACCACATCGGCGACTGGGGCACCCAGTTCGGCATGCTCATCCAGTACCTGCTGGAGCACCCGCACGAGCTGGACCACAAGTCCGGCGACGGCGACGAGCAGGCCTCCGGCGAGGAGGCCATGTCCAACCTGAACCGCCTCTACAAGGCCTCGCGCGCCCTCTTCGACTCCGACGAGGAGTTCAAGACGCGGGCCCGGGCGCGGGTGGTGGACCTGCAGGCGGGCGAGCCGGAGACGCTGGCCCTGTGGCAGCGGTTCGTGGACGAGTCGAAGATCTACTTCTACTCCGTCTTCAACAAGCTGGACATGGACATCCAGGACCCGGACGTCGTCGGTGAGTCCGGCTACAACGACATGCTGGTCGAGACGTGCAAGCTGCTGGAGGAGTCGGGCGTCGCGGTCCGCTCCAACGGCGCGCTGTGCGTGTTCTTCGAGGACGTCAAGGGCCCGGACGGCAACCCGACCCCGCTGATCGTGCAGAAGTCGGACGGCGGCTTCGGCTACGCGGCCACCGACCTGTCGGCGATCCGTGACCGCGTGACCAACCTCGGCGCCACCGAGCTGATCTACGTGGTCGACGCACGGCAGTCGCTGCACTTCAAGATGGTCTTCGAGACGGCGCGCCGGGCGGGCTGGCTGAACGACGACGTCAAGGCCGTCCAGCTGGCCTTCGGCACCGTCCTCGGCAAGGACGGCAAGCCGTTCAAGACCCGTGAGGGCGAGACGGTCCGGCTGGTGGACCTGCTGGACGAGGCGATCGAGCGCGCCTCGGCCGTGGTCCGCGAGAAGGCCCAGGACCTGACGGAGGCCGAGATCGCCGAACGGGGTGCCCAGGTCGGCATCGGCGCGGTGAAGTACGCCGACCTGTCGACGTCCGCCGCCCGGGACTACAAGTTCGACCTGGACCAGATGGTCTCCCTGAACGGCGACACGTCCGTGTACCTCCAGTACGCGTACGCCCGTATCCAGTCGATCCTGCGCAAGGCGGGCGCCGCCAGGCCGGCCGCACACCCGGAGGTGGCGCTCGCGCCGACCGAGCGTGCGCTGGGCCTGCACCTGGACGGCTTCGGCGAGCTGATCGCGGAGGCGGCCGCGGAGCACGCCCCGCACAAGCTGGCGGCGTACCTCTACCAGCTGGCGTCGCTGTACACGTCGTTCTACTCGGAGTGCCCGGTGCTCAAGGCGGACACGCCGGAGCAGGTGGAGAACCGCCTGTTCCTGTGCGAGCTGACGGCCCGCACCCTCTCGAAGGGCATGTCCCTCCTGGGCATCCGGACGCCCGAGAAGCTCTGACCCCATCCCCTGATCCACGCGACGGCCCCCGGCGGATACGCCGGGGGCCGTCGCGTTCCCGTCAGCCGAGGATGCGCCGTACCGGCTGCCCCGTGACCTTGGCAATCGTCTCGAAGTCGGCGTCCTGGTGGAGGACCGTCAGCCCGTGCTGCTGCGCGATGACGGCCACGAGCAGGTCCACGGGGCTCGCGCACTGGTGCGCACCGGCGTCCGCCAACTGCCGCTGGAGGGCTTCCGTCCCGGTCCACACCGCGTCGCGTGCGGTCCGGTAGGGGAACACCGCCCGGAGGAGGCCGTCGGCTTCATAGTAGGCGGGCCGGCCTCCGACCGCTCGCAGGAACTCCTGCCGGACCGGCTCGCACAGCCCCACCCGGCCCGACTCGACCAGTTGGTCCCACTCGGATCCGGTCTGGCGCCGGTAGAACCGCACGAGCGCGCTCGTGTCGATGAGGAAGTCCTCGCTCACGTGGCCGACTGCCCCTTGTCGTCGGCCAGACCGTCGGCGTCGGCGTCGCCGTGCCCGATCGTCCTGAAGTCCATCTCGCCCTCGTCGACCATCTGCCGCATCCGCTCGATGGCCGCCGCCCGTCGCCTGCGGTCCGCGATCTCCCGCAGCGCCGCGTTGACGGTGTCCTTCTTCGTCGTGGTGCCCAGGAGCTGCGCGGCTTCGGCGAGCGCGTCGTCGTCCAGGTCGATCACCGTTCTGGACATGGCCGCCTCCAGGTCGCATCGCCGCTCCGCCCACTCCAGGGTTCGGCGGTCACCCGAATGGGCCGATTCGGGGTATGCGGGCCGGGTAGGGGACGGCGCGTCCTTCCCCCATCCACCAGCGGAGGCATCCGTGCCCGACATGAACGGCCCCTACAAGCCCGGCACCCCGTGCTGGATCGACCTGACGACTCCCGACCAGCAGGCGGCCCTCGACTTCTACTGCGACCTCTTCGGCTGGCAGGGCGAGGTCGGACCGGCCGAGCAGGGCGGCTACTCGGTCTGCCTCCTCAAGGGCAAGCCCGTCGCCGGCATCATGAAGGCGTCCAACCCGGACGGCACCGCGCCCGACCCGATGCCGCCGACCGCGTGGACCACGTACCTGGCCACCGATTCCATCGACTCCACCCTCAAGTCGGTCACCGACGCGGGCGGTTCGGTCATGATGGGCGCGATGGACGTCATGGACCTCGGCCGGATGGCCGTGATCACCGACCCGACGGGCGCCGCCGTCGGCCTGTGGCAGGCCGGCACCTTCGACGGCGCGGGCATCGTCAACGAGCACGGCGCCCTGATCTGGAACGAGCTGAACACCGGCGACGTCCCCGCTGCGGCCGCCTTCTACACCTCGATCCTCCCCGTCACCACGGCCAAGTCCCAGATGCCGGACGCCGGCGAGTACACCGAGTTCAAGGTCGGCGACCGCGCCGTCGGCGGGATGATGGACCTCGCCAAGCTGCCGGACGGCGTGCCGCCGCACTGGATGCCGTACTTCCACGTCGACGACGTCGACGAGATCCAGGCCGCCGCGGAGCGCGCCGGAGGCAGCGTCATGGCCCCGGCCTTCGACATGGTGGCGGGCCGCATGGCCGTCCTCGCCGACCCCCAGGGCGGTGTCTTCTCGGTGATCAAGGCGACCGCGCCGGAACAGCCCGCCTGACCGAACAGGACACTTCCTCCGACCCCTTCCGCCTGCCTGCTGCCGCCGCGCCCCCTGCGGCAGCAACCGGCGAAAGGCCCCCGTACGCGAATACCCCCCGACTGATTTCGACAGTCGGGGGGTATTCGCTCAATCAACCCCGGATGACCTCGGAATTCCCCGGATTCCTAGATGGCCCCGCTGGGATCGGCCGGGAGGTAGAAGTCCCAGCTCCCCTGACCGTGGTGCTGCCCGTCCGGGGAGTTACCCGAGGGACAGGCGCCGTTGTCGGGACGGCCGTTCCACCACAGGGTGTAACAATGGTTGCAGAAGCGCCAGTTGTTCTGGAACGTCGTCACGTCGTTGGGGACGGGGATGGCCATGGCAGCCTTCTTTCTGGAGTGAAGATGGCGTGAACCCCTGCGCGGTCGACCCACCACGGGGTTCGCGATCCGAGCAAGGGAATACTCTCACCGACCACCGGGAATTCAGGCGCGCCACGTTGCCGTGTCGGCATTCCCGAGGCCACTTGGGCTACCATTTACGGAGAAACGAATCTCTTGGGCCTGGAATTCATTTCCGCATACGAATTCCATGAAAGCCTATTCAGGGAAATCGTCATCGGCATCCGATCCGGAACTCGCACCAAACGATTTTTGCCCGGTCCTGGCGCTTGCCCCGGCGAGCTGGGCGGCACTGACGGCCTGGCTCGCTCGACAGCCCGCGGCACGGGGGCGGGAGCTGCCCGGGCCTTGGTCAGTGACGCGTATGGGTGTTTCCCGTCAGTCCCATCGTCTCTCCTGTTCGTGCCGGTCCGTCAAGGGCGCTCCCCTTCGTCGCGTCGCTTCGCGAGGGCCTTCGGCCCCCCTTGACCGACCGTCCCGCCCCGGAAATCCGAAAGGCTGCCGGGAAACCCCCAAAGGAACGGGCCGGGGGAGCAGGGCACTTACGGGGCGGTGCCCTGCCCGGGCGAAGCCCGGGTGCGCCCCAGATCGCTACGCGCTCCTGCCGGAAGGCGTCTGCGAGCCCCGGGGGGCTGGACATAGGCCGCCCCAGATCGCTACGCGCTTCTCGATCGCGCGACTGCGGTCCGTCCGGGGCCGATTGAGGCACGATGTTTCTGGTAACGACCCATTTCTGCGAAGGGCAGGTGCCGTCTGATGTACCCGACCGAAGCCTGCATCGACGAGGCGGGCAACATCCTGGTTGCGCCTTCGACGCTGCGAGACCACGACCTGATCAGGGACTTCTTCGGGGCCACGATCACACCTGAGGAACTGGCCTCCGCCGACCTCGCGGGCAGGACCGTCTACCTGTGCGGCGACGTGTCCGGGATCGACGGCCGCCAACTGGAGTCCGCGGCGCGGGTATTCGTCATACGCGAGCTGTCCGAGGGGGACGGGCCGTGGACCGTCGTCGATGGCGGGCGAGTTCCCGTGCGAGTGCACGGCGCCGGCGTGTACTACCGCCGGTTCTTCGACCTCGACGCGGGTCACTTCGGACGGATCCGGGCGGAGCACGCCTTCCAGTCACTGACGGAGTCCACGAAGCCCGGGACGGCCCATCGAAGTGGTATCTATCTGACGCCCGTCACACAGGACGGTGACGCACTGCATTTCCGGCTGCTCCGGTGCTCGACGAATCTCTCAGGACCGACCGAGGGGTTTCGGGCCACGGACACGGAGATCGTCGATGCGCTGAACCGCGAGGCCGCCTCCGTCTTCCGGAATCATGCGCCGCTGAATCACGTTCTCGCGCAGATCTACCACAACACGCTGGCCACGGCGGAGCGCAAGCAGTCCAAGGCGAAGATATCGGCCCATGCCGACAAGACGAAGGACATGCCCGGCAACGGCATCATGGCCTTCTGCACCTTCTACGACGGGCTCGACAAACTGCAGCCGATGGCGGAGGACGCCTTCGACCACGGCCTGAAGCGCGCGAGCGGTCTGACCCGGCTCCACTTCCGCCTCAAGGAGGAGGTCGACGGGCTCCCCTCGCAGTTCTCTCTGACCCTCTATCCCGGCTCCGTCTTCTTCATGCCGCTGTCCACCAACCGCCTGTACACGCACGAGATCCGACCCTCGACGCTGAACGCCGAGGCGCTCCCGACCCGACTGGGATACGTGGTGCGCTGTTCCAGCTCCGAAGCGGTCCACCGGAACGGACAGACCTTCCTCAAAACGGCCGATGATCTCGTGGAGCTGGGGCCGCCCACACAGGAGGGCATGGACGAGCTGCGCAGGCTGTACGCCGAGGAGAACAGGACTTCGTCCTTCATCGACTACGGCGACCGGTTCCTCTTCAGCATGAACTCGGGAGACTACGTTGCCCCCCGAGCCTGAGATCTCGTCGTACGTTCTGCCGATCGAGCAGAACCTCTTTGCGCAGCTGTCCGCATCGGTCCACTGGGAAGACGTAGGAAAGGGCCGCCGGGGCGCCACCCTCACCCGCATCGACGAGCGCGGTACGCCCCTCGTACGCACCACCACGCGATACAACAATCCGACCCAGCGCTTCCGCGCGGTGCACGAATGGCTGGCGCAACAGATCCAGGAACGTGCGGCCCTCCCGGTCGGCTTCAACAACGCTCTCATCGAGAGCTACACGAACGCCTACCGGACCATGGGAAGCCATTCCGACCAGGCCCTGGATCTGGCCGACGATTCCTTCATCGCCGTCTTCTCCTGCTACCAACACCCCGAAGCGAGCCCCCCGAGGAAGCTGGTCTTCGAGTCGAAGGAGTCCGACGCCACGTTCGAGTTCCCCCTCACCCACCACAGCGTGGTGACGTTCTCCGTGGACTCCAATCGGCGGCTCAAGCACAAGATCGTGCTGGACGCCCCGACCGCCGAGAACCAATGGCTGGGCGTGACCTTCCGGACGTCGAAGACCTTCCTTCGGTTTCGCGACGGACACGCCTACCTCCCGCACGGCGCACGTCTCACCTCGGCCGACGACGAACAGAGCCGCGAGTTCTACCGCCTACGGCGCCGCGAGAACCAGGAAACGGACTTCCTCTACCCCCCGCTGACCTACACCGTCAGCGAAAGCGACCTGCTGCCGCCCACCTGACGAAAGCGACGCCTGAGCCGAACCCCACACCCCTTCCTGACCGAACGAGACGCCCCGGACGGCTCGCAGTCGCGTGACCGAGAAGCGCGTGGCGATCTGTGGCGGCCTATGTCCAGCCCAAGAGGCTGGCAGACGCCTCTCGACAGGAGCGCGTAGCGATCAGTGGCGCCCTGGGCTCCGCCCGCGCAGCACCGACCGCCCCGTCAGTGAAAACTTGGACCGGCCCGTTCCTTTGGGGGTTTCCCGGCAGTCTTTCGGATTTCCGGGGCGGGACGGTCGGTCAAGGGGGGCCGCAGGCCCTCGCGAAGCGACGCGACGAAGGAGCGCCCTTGACGGGCCGGCACGACACGGAGAGACGATGGGACTGACGGAAAACCCCCATACGCGTCACTGACCAAGGCCCGGGCAGCTCCCGCCCCCACACCACCACCCCGCACCGTCGAAGCCGCCGCCCCACCCCGGCCCATCCCGCCTGCCTAGGCCTCCGACCGCCCCTCGACCAGCGCCGCCAGGCCGTCCAGGATGCGGCCGAGGCCGAAGCCGAACTGGAAGTCCGGTTCGTCCGATCCCGCGAAGGCGTCCGACTCCAGCAGCCGCGTCACCGCCGGGTGGGTGTCCGGGCCGGTCATCAGCCGCAGCGTGCGTACGTACTGGCCCATGACCTGGTCCGGTGAGACACCCGACTTCACGATGGCGTCCATCATGTCGGCCGCCATCGTCGCCTCGTTACGGACCAGACCGCCGATCAGGATGATCGTCGAGATCTTCTCGCCCTCGGTCAGGCCCGTACCGGCCAGCGCCGCGAGCCCGCGTTCCATCCAGGCCAGCTGGTTCGGGCTGACCGGTGCCCCGGTGATCGGGATGCGCAGGATCCAGGAGTTGGCCATCAGCACGGCCCGCTGCGCGTACGCCCACTGGGTCACCAGCTCGCGCCAGCCCCACCCCTCCGCCTCCGGCGGCAGCGCCGGCGGGGCACCGACGCCCGCGTCCGACATCAGGATGTAGAGCTCCTCCTTCGCCGTGACGTACCGGTAGAGGGACATCGTGGAGACGCCGAGTTCCTTGGCCACCCGGCCCATGGAGACGGCGTCCATCCCCTCACCGGCGGCCAGCGTCACGGCCGTCTCCACGATGCGCGGCAGCGTGAGCGTGGGGCGCGGCCCCTTGCCGGGGCGTTCGCGAAGCCCCCAGGCCATCTCCAGGCTCGCCGGAAGCCCGGTACCGCTGCCCTCGCCGCCCGCGTCGTCCTCGTCCGCCATGACCGCCCACTCCTCGATTGACCCCCATCCTAGTTCTGTGTATTACTTACACAGAAGAGCGTAAGGCATACGCAGAAGCCCCCGCGAAGGGAGCACCTCCCCTCATGACCACGCACGCCTCCGCCGCCCTCGGCATCCACGCCACCGGACTGACCAAGTCCTACGGCGACGTCCGCGTCCTCGACGGCATCGACCTCGCCGTCCCCCGCGGCAGCGTCCTCGCCCTCCTCGGCCCCAACGGCGCCGGGAAGACCACCACCGTCCGGATCCTCACCACCCTCACCGCGCCCGACGCGGGCACCGCCCGCGTCGCCGGCCACGACACCGCCACCGCCCGGGCGCGCGTCCGTGAACGCATCAGCCTCACCGGACAGTTCGCGGCCGTGGACGAACTCCAGACCGGCGCCGAAACACTCCGCATGATGGGCCGGCTCTGCGGCCTCTCCCCGCGCGCCGCCCGCGACCGCGCCGACGAGCTCCTCGCCCGCTTCGGGCTGACCGACGCCGCCGCCCGCACGGCCAAGACGTATTCGGGCGGCATGCGACGTCGCCTCGACCTCGCCGCGAGCCTGGTCTCCCGGCCCGAAGTGATCTTCCTCGACGAGCCGACCACCGGGCTCGACCCGCGCAGCCGCCAGGACCTGTGGGAACTCGTACGGGAACTGCGCGCCGACGGCACGACCGTGCTGCTCACCACCCAGTACCTGGAGGAGGCCGACCGGCTCGCCGACCGCGTCGTCGTCCTCGCCGACGGACGCATCGCCGCCGAGGGAACCCCCGCCGAGCTCAAGGCCCGCGTCGCAGGCCACCGGCTGGACCTCACCCTGACCACGCAGGCCGCCTACGAGGCCCTGGCCCCCCGCGCCGTCCACCTCGCCCCGGACGACCTCACCCTCGGCGTCACCACCGACGGGAGCGCCGCCCACGTACGCGCCCTGCTCGACGAACTCGACCCGGACCGCACCGGCGTGGACCGCTTCACCGTCCGCACCGCCACCCTCGACGACGTGTTCCTCACCCTGACGGGAGCCGACCGATGACCGCCATGCCCGTGAGCGCCCTCACCCTGGCCGGGCGCAGCCTGCGTATCAGCAGCCGGCAGCCCGACGCGCTGATCACGGCGCTGATGCTGCCCGTGATGCTGATGCTGATCTTCGTCTACTTCTTCGGCGGGGCCATCGACACCGGGACGGAGTACGTGACGTACGTGGTCCCGGGCGCCATGCTGCTCTGTGCCGGCTTCGGTGCGGCCTCCACCGCCGTCAGCGTCGCCGACGACATGCGCAGCGGCGTCATCGACCGCTTCCGCACCCTCGACATCGGCGGCATCCCCGTCCTGGCGGGACACGTCACCGCCTCGGTCCTGCGCAACCTGCTCTCCACCACCCTGGTCCTCGCCGTCGCCCTCGCCATCGGCTTCCGGCCCCAGGCCGGACCGGCCGCCTTCCTCGCCGCTGCCGGCCTGCTGCTGACGTACATCACGGCGATCTCCTGGCTGGCCGCCGCGCTCGGGCTGCTCGCGCAGACGCCGGAGGCGGCGGGCGGCTTCACCTTCCTGATGATGTTCCTGCCGTACCCGTCCAGCGCCTTCGTCCCCATCGAGACCATGCCCGGCTGGCTGCACGGCTTCGCCGAGCACCAGCCGCTCACCCCGGTGATCGAGTCCCTGCGCGCGCTGCTCCTCGCGCAGCCCGCCGGAAGCGCCCCCTGGACGGCCCTGGCCTGGTGCGCGGGCATCACGGCCGCGGCCGTGGCCCTGGCGGCCGTCCTGTTCCGCAGCAGGACCCGCTGAGCGGCTCCGGCAGGAGCCCCTCAGCGGGTCGCTGGTCCGCCCGCCGCTCAGCGGTTGAGCGGGTAGGAATGACGGCCCGTCGCCTCGTCGATCTCCGAGTGGGCCTTCTGCAACATCTGCTGCGCAAGATCCATGAGCGCGCGAGCACCCGCGATCTCTTCCCCGACCCTCATCTGCTCCGGGTCGGAGGGGTGACGCAAGGCATAGCCCCGCGCCCTGATCTCGGAGCCGTCCCCGAGCCTTACCAGGGCCGCCGCACTGGTGCGGTGGCCCTCCTCGGTGAATTCGAGCTCCACATGCCACCCGACGAGCGTGGCCATGGTGCATCACCTCCAGGGGTCACCCTTCCCTCCAGGGTGCGCCCACGCCCCGACGGACGCGACCGGAACCAAACCGGGCCTCGCGGGCTCAGATGTCACCGAATGCCCAGAACAGACCGACCTCGGTGTCGGAGACCACGACCAGGCCGCAGTCCTCCCCGAAAAAAGTCATCGGCACCCAGCCCATGGGTTGGCCCCCGAAGTCCAGCGTCCCAACGCGTCTCGCTTCGCTGACATTGCTGTAGCAGGTGAACGTGTCCCCGTAGCGGGCAAGGATGGTGCGAGCCATGCCCTGCAGCTCGTCGAAGCTCTCGGTGAACCGTTCGAGGTTCCTCAGGGTGCAGCCGGAGTCGGTGAGTGCAAGCAGGAGGTTCTCGGCGCTCGCGCGGTCGATTTCCCACAGTCGTTCACCGACATCTGCCGGGGTGAGCCGGCGGCAGGGATCGGCCTTGAAGGGCGGGCGGAAGGGGAAAGCCGGCCGCTCTGCCAGATAGTCGTAGCCCGCAGTGTCGTCCAGTCCGATCCAGCCACGCGGGTCGGGCACTGCGCGCTCCATGACAGCGAGCACATCGGCCTGCCAGTCCTCGTGCCTGCGCGGACCGGTGGCATTGAACGCGCACCCGTCCTCGTACAGGTGCCGTACCGCCGCTTCCCAGGAAACCTGGTCGATGGGCCAGCCGGCCGCGATGCTGTCGACCACCCGGTCCATGTCGCGGATCTGCCGTTCCAGATGGCCTTGCATCTGGTCCAGGTCGTCAGCGAGCCGGGTGAGGCCGTCCTCCGAAACCCCCAGATCGCTGTCCTGCATGTCCACCCCTCGCCAGCACAGCCGTGCCGAATTCGTACGTACTGCCTATGAGGTTCACATGTTGTCGAACTGCACGCCTGAGTGCGCGTACTCAGGCGTGTCGGCCAGAGACGGCGTGAACCTCACGGGCCCCCATGCGTACTTGACACGTCGACGCCCGAAGGGTTCTTGCTGCAAGCCGGGGAGCTGCGTGTGGCCGACCCGGTCTCACGGGAAGCTGTGCTACTCAGGCTTCCGGCCGGCTCGCCCGCGCCTTCCGAACCGGCCGATGAATCAGCCTTCCGCCCGCCCGGTCTACCCATGTCAGCTCAGATGAGAGGCAGACGCGGTCGTCGAGGAGCGCGTTGCGGCCGATTCACCGCCCCGCGCTCACAGCGCGTTGAACGACCAGAAGACACCGACCTCGTCGGCGGACGCCGCGATCAGGCCGAGGTCCATCATGTAGTCGGTGAAGGGGTGGCCGCTTCTGAGGTCCTGTGCCAGGAAGTCGGGCGCGTCGCTAGTACGGGCGAGGCGGGAAGAGGTCCAGAACGCCGCGTCCGGGCCGAAGCGGTCCAGCACGATCCGGGCGTCCGCGAGTACCTCGTCGCGGTCCTCCCTCAACCGGACCGGGTTGCTCTCGAAGAACCACTCCTGCGCGAGCGAGGCGAGCAGCTCGACGGCGGCTCCGGCCGTGATCGGCCGGAGCCCGGCGTGCAGGTCCTCGGCAGTCAGCGCACGGAACGGATAGAAGGGATAGCCGCTCTCCCAACCCACGTCGAACGCATCCGATTCGCGGCCGGCCCAGCCCCGTGGGTCGGCGACCGACCGCTCCATAACGGCGCAGACGTCCTCGGCCCAGTCCTCGTGCAACCGGGGGCCGCTCCTGGCCAGGGTGAAGACCTCCTCCAGAAGCCGCAGCAGTGCAGCTTCCCAGGTGGCGGCATCGGTGGATCGTGTCTGCATGGATTCCTCCTCTCGGCTCAGCAGGCGAAGGTCCAGAACAACCCGACCTCTGTGTCGGAGACGACGACCAGGCCGGCGTCCTCCCAGTAGAAGGTCATCGGGGTGTAACCCCAGTGGGACGCCCCAAAGTCCAGCGTGTCGTCCTTGCGCGCGCCGACCGTGACGTTGGTGTAGCAGGTGAACCTGTCCCCGTAGCGGGCGAGGATGGTGCGGGCCATGTTCTGCAGCTCGTCGAAGCTCTCTGTGAACCTTCTGAGGTTCCCCAGGGTGCAGCCGTCGTCGGTGAGCGCAAGGAGGAGGTTTTCGGCACTCGCACGGTCGATCTCGTACAACCGTTCCCCGACGTCGGCCGGGGTGAGCGGGCGGGACGGATCGTTCCTGACGGACGGATGGCAGAACGGGAAGTCCGGGTGCTCCTGAGAGCGCTCGTTCGCGGTGTCGTCGAGCCCCGCCCAGCCGCGCGGGTCGGGGACGGCGCGCGCCATGACGGCGAGCACGTCTGCCCGCCAGTCCTCGTGCGCGCGCGGACCGGTCGCACTGAACGTGGTCGCGTCCTCGTACAGGTGCCGGATCGCCCCTTCCCAGGACGCCTGGTCGGCAACGGACAGGTGTTCAGCCTGCATACAGAACCTCTCGGTAAGACGTGCCAAGTGCGCACGTATGCCCATGAGGTTCACAGACCTCCGCGCCACGCACCTGAGTACGCGCACTCATCTCCGCTGCTCTGTCGCGGAGTTCACTGGAGGCATGAACCCGACCACGGCCCCGGCCCCGACCACGACCCCGGACACCCGCACCGACCGGCACCCGCGCGCGTTCGTCGCGCCGCTCGTCTCGACCCTGCTGACGCTGCCGATGGCGGCCGTCGCGTTCTTCTTCGTCGGGCTGGCTCCGATGGCCTGCGACTCCTGCGGGGGTGCGGTGAGCGACCGGTTCGACGACTCCTACAACCTCGCCTTTCCCGTCTTCGGGTTCGGCCTGGTGGTGGTCCTGGTCGTGCTGCTCTCCGCGTGGGCGCTGCCCTGGCGGCGGGGCAATGCCGCCGCCAGGGTGTGGCTGGCCGTGATCGCCCCGGCCGCCGTCGTCTTCGACTTCATCGTCTTCCACGGCCTCGTCGACTGGCCGTAGGACGAAAGGAGCGTCAGCGGGCCTCGCGCAGCCAGCCCGCGACCTCGGTCGCCCAGTAGGTGAGGATCGTGTCCGCGCCCGCGCGCTTGATGCCGAGGAGGGTCTCCAGGATGGCCCGGTCCCGCTCGATCCAGCCCTTCTCCGCGGCCGCCTCGATCATCGCGAACTCGCCGCTGATCTGGTACGCCGCCACCGGTACGTCCACGGCCTCCGCGACCCGGTACAGGATGTCGAGGTAGGGGCCGGCCGGCTTGACCATCACCATGTCGGCGCCCTCCTCCAGGTCGAGGGCCAGCTCCCGCAGCGACTCGCGGGCGTTCGCCGGGTCCTGCTGGTACGTCTTGCGGTCGCCCTGGAGGGAGGAGGCGACGGCCTCGCGGAAGGGGCCGTAGAAGGCGGAGGAGTACTTCGCCGTGTAGGCGAGGATCGAGACGTCCTCGTGCCCGGTCTCGTCGAGGGCGTCGCGGATGACGCCGACCTGCCCGTCCATCATTCCGCTCGGGCCGACCACGTGGACGCCCGCGTCCGCCTGGACCTGCGCCATCTCGGCGTAGCGCTCCAGCGTCGCGTCGTTGTCGACGCGGCCGTGCTCGTCGAGGACGCCGCAGTGGCCGTGGTCGGTGTACTCGTCGAGGCACAGGTCCGACATGATCACCAGGTCGTCGCCGACCTCGGCCTTCACGTCGCGGATGGCGACCTGCAGGATGCCGTCCGGCTCGGTGCCGGCCGTACCCAGCGCGTCCTTGTTCTCGTCGGCCGGGACGCCGAAGAGCATGATGCCCGCGACGCCCGCCTCGACCGCCTCCACGGCCGCCTTCCGCAGGGTGTCCCGGGTGTGCTGGACCACGCCCGGCATCGCCGAGATGGCGAGGGGCTCGCTGATGCCCTCGCGCACGAAGGCCGGGAGGATCAGGTCCGAGGGGTGCAGCCGGTTCTCGGCGACCATCCGCCGCATCGCCGGGGTGGTGCGCAGCCGGCGGGGCCGCGAACCGGGGAAGGATCCGTACGCGCTCATGTTCCAGTCGCCTCTTCGAGCATCGACAGCAGTCCCAACCAGCCTAGAGCCCGGCCGGCGGCCCGCCCGCGCCGACCGCCCTGCCCTCACCTCCCTCACCTCCCTCCCCGACCTCCCCGACCGCCTAGACGGCGAACTCGCACCACACCACCTTGCCCGGCACGCGCGGCACGGTCCCCCACCGGTCCGCGGCCGCCGCCACCAGCAGCAACCCGCGACCGCCCTCGGCCCCCGGGTCCCGGTCCGCGACGCGCGGCCGACCGCCGCCGCCGCTGTCGTGCACCTCGACCCGTACGGTCCCCTCGAACCGCAGCATCCGCAGCCGGTAGCCGCGGCCGGGCGGGACGCCGTGCATCAGGGCGTTGGTCGCCAGCTCGCTCACGCAGAGCAACACGTCGTCGTGGCGGCATGTCACACCCCACGCGTGCAATGTTTCTGCCGCGAACTCCCTGGCCGGACGCACGGTTTGGCGACTGCGGGGATAGAACCGCTCGCGCAGGAGGGCCGGTTGGATTTCCACATTCACGCGCCGATCGTCGCCCTGCGTGACTAGCGTGGAGGAGACGAGCAACCCGTACTCCTTCAGGAGTACGGGTTGGTACGGGTATCTCGCGCGCCGAGGCGGGGAGTTCAACGGACATGCCAGTACGCAAGAGGCCGCGGCCCAACGAGACCGCCATGAAGATGGTCGGCGCCCTGGTCGCCGCCGCCCGCATCGCCGCAGGACTGACCCAGCGCGCCTTCGCGGAGACCCTGCACATGGACGTCGAGACCATCGCCTCGATCGAACAGGGCCGACGGGTCCTGATGCCGAACGTCGCCGAGAAGATGGACCGCGCCCTCGGCCTGCCCGGCCTCCTGTCCGTCGTGGCGAACCGCCTCCCGGAGGTGGACATGGTCCCGGCCTGGGCCGAGGAGTACATGGAGCGGGAGGCGGAGGCCCTGGCGCTGTCCTGGTTCGACACGCTGACCGTCCCGGGGCTGCTCCAGACCGAGGCCCACGCCCGTGCGGTCCTCGGCTGCCGCGTCCCCTTCGTCGGGGAGGAGAAGATAGAGCTGCAGACCGCGCACCGGATGAAGCGCCAGCAGATCCTGCACCGCGCCGTCCCGCCCACCCTCAGCTTCGTGATCTGGGAGGCGGCCCTGCGGGACCGGATCGGCGGGGACGAGGTCCACCGGGAGCAGCTCCGGCACCTGCGCGCCTGCGCCGACCGCCCGGCCATCTCCATCCAGGTGCTGCCCCTCGGGCTCACCGCCCACGCGGGCCTCAACGGCGCCTTCACCCTCCTGGAAACACCCGAGTTCCAGCACCTCGCCTACTCGGAAACCCAGCGCGGCAGCTTCCTCGTCAGGGACCCGAACGAGGTCAGCATCCTCTCCCAGAAGTATGCGATGCTGCGGTCACAGGCCCTCAACTTGGCAGAGACCAAGGACCTGTTGGACCGGCTGGCAGGAGAGACATGAGCACCCCACTGAAGTGGTTCAAGTCCAGCTACAGCGGCAGCGAGGGTGGCCAGTGCCTGGAGGCCGCCGTCGCCTGGCGGAAGTCCTCCTACAGCGGTGACGAAGGCGGTCAGTGCGTCGAGGTCGCCGCCTGCGGCTGCGCCTGCCCCGCCGCACAAGTCCACGTCCGGGACTCCAAGGTCACCGACGGGCCCGTCCTCACTCTCGCCCCCGCCGCCTGGGCCGGGCTCACCCGCTGGGTGCGTTCCTGAGCTTCCAGCGCCACAGGCCGTCCGCCCGCGGGTCGTGCTCGAACTCCGGGCGGTCGAGCCGGCCCACGCGCGTGTACGCCCCCACCGTGCGCGGGTCGTCGCGCAGGGCCAGGCCGTAGGCGGCGCTGAGCCGGACGTCCTGGTCCTCGGCATCGAGGAGCCGTACGAGGGCCTCGGTGATCTCCGGTGACGGGTCCGCGCTCCACGCGGTGGCGTAGGCGGCGCGGCGTGCCACCTGCGCCTCGGCGTCGTCGAGCAGCGCCAGGAGCAGCGGCCGGCCCTCCGCCGGCATCCCCTCCCGGGCCAGGACCTCGACGGCAGCCGCCCGCACCCCGGCGTCCGGGTCCCGGCACAGGTTGCGTACGGCTCCGGCCGCCCGCGGGGTCAGGGGCCGGTCGAACAGGCCCGGCACCTCGCGGCGGACGCGCGCGTCGGCGTGCCCGGCGTGGCGCAGCCCGACGGCCTCGGCCTCGGCCCCGGGAAAGTCCTCGTCGGCCAGCGCCCGCAGCAGGCGGGGCAGGACGACGGGGTCGTCCTCCACCTCCACCCAGGTGCCCAGCAGCTGCAGTCGTTCCCGCTCGTACCAGGCGGCGTGCTGCGTGAGGCCGTCCGTCAGGGCGTGCATGCCGAGCACGTCGAGGACGAAGAGCCGCGGCAGCGGATCGGGGTGCCGGTGGAAGGCCACCGTCTCGGCCCAGGTCTCGGCGCTGCGCCGCACCGTCAGGGTCCACTCGGACGCCCACCAGTCGGCGTGCTCGGGGTCGCCGTGCCGTACCGCCCGGGCGACCAGTTCCGCGGGCGGCGTCAGGATCCGGAAGGCCCATTCCAGGCCGGTCAGGATCCCGCCGTGACCATCGCGCACACGCCGCCCGCCCAGGCTGTACTCGGTGAGGGTGTTGCTCTCGCCCTCTCGGACGGCCTGCGCACGGACCGGGCCGGGATCCCTCGTCAGGCGGCGGAGCCTGCCCGCCCCGCCCTCCTCGTACCAGCCGCGGGCCACCTCCAGCAGTTCCTCGCGCCGCTCCGGGGCGAGCCGTAGCCGTGGCTCGCTGCCGAGGACGGCTTCGAACACCGCCGGGGAGCCGCCCTCGATCGCCCGCAGGAGCGGCGTCGTGCCGTCCGGCAGTCGCCGGTCCGGGTCCGCGCCTGCCTCCACCAAAAGCTCGGCGACCCCGTACGCGTACGTCTCCACCGCCCCGCACAGCACCGGCAGTCCGTCCTCCGCCGCCGAGTCGGGGCAGGCGCCCGCGTCGAGCAGGTCGCGTACCCGCTCGGCATCGGCCGCCCGTACCGCCGCCGCCAGTGCGGCGTCCCGCTCCGTCATCCGTTCCCGTTCCCGTTCCCGTTTCCATTCCCTGCGTGGGGCAACGCCTCATTGCGTCCGCGCCAGTCTTCGAGCGCGTTCGCCCGGTGGTCGGGCCGGTGGATCGGGCCGAGCTCCTCCACCCGCGCGTACGCCTCCGGGGTGCGAGGGTCGTCCCGCCGGGCCAGGCCGTAGGCTCCGACCAGGCGCAGGATGCGGTCGTCGGTGTCCAGGAGAGACAGCAGCAGCTCCGTGGCGTCGGCCGTGCGGTCGTCGGACTCGGCCAGGGCCTCGGCGGCTCCCCCGCGCAGCGGGCTGTGCGGGTCGCGGACCAGGTCCCGTACGACAGCCCGGGGTCCGTCCAGGTCTTGGCGTTCGTCCCCGACCAGGATCAGCGCGGCTTGGAGGCGCACCTCGGCATCCGCATCGTGTGTCAGGGCCCGTAGCGCAGCAGCGGCCTCGACCGTCAGGTGCCGGTCGGGCCACCAGAGGCAGCCGGACACCATCCGGCGCACCAGCGGATCGGGGTGGCCGGCGTGCCGGAGGCCGATGGCCTCCAGCCGGGGGTGTTCCTCGGCGTGCTCGGTGAGGGCCCGGAGCACCTCGGCGAGGACCACGGCGTCCGTCTCCGTCTCCGCCCAGGCGGCGAGGAAGTCGCGGTCTTCCGCGTGATGCGGGTACGCCGTGCCCTTCAGGAAGTACTGCCGGGACCCCAGCACGTCGGCGGCGAAGCGCCGATGGTCCGCGGACGGATGGTGCCGCAGGGACGTCACCAGTTCCCGGGCTTCCTCGTCGGAGCGTCTGCCCAGCCGGCTGCTGGACTCGTGCCAGTCCACGTGGCCGGGGTCGGGGTGCCGGACGGCGCGGGCCACCAGTTCCGTCAGCGGGGTCGGGACGCCGAAGGCCGCCTCCAGGGTGGTCAGGACGGCGCCGTGTCCGGCGCGGACGGTCCGCCCGCCGAGCGTGATCTGCTCGACCTCGTGCCAGTCGTCGTGGACGGTCGAGGTCTTCGCCGGGCCGGTGGCGCCGGTGCGGCGGCGCAGTTCCGCCTCCGCGCCCGTCTCGTACCAGTGGCGGGCCGCGGCGAGCAGCCGCTCGCGCACCGGCCGCGCCAGGGGCAGTTCCGGCGCCGGGAGGTACTGCCCCCACAGCAGCGCCGTGACCGTGGCCGGGGAGCCGCCCTCGACGGCCCGCAGCAGCGGGGTCGTTCCGTCCGGCAGTACCTGGTGGGGGTCGGCCCCTGCCGTTACGAGGGCTGCGACGGGCCTGTGGGCGAACGCGGCCACCATTGTCCACAGCACGGGCGCGCCGTCCGCGCCCACCGCGTCGGGATCGGCTCCGGCGCGCAGCAGGGCCTCGGCGATCTCCTCTTCGCCTGCGGCCACCGCCGTGCACAGCACCGGCAGGCCGTCCTCGTCAGCCGCGTCGGGATTACCCCCGCGCCACAGCAGGGCGTCGACCTCCCGGAGGTTCCCTGCCCGAACCGCCGCCACCAGTTGCGCGTCCCCGTCCGCCATTCCGCTCCCCCGTGTCCCCGTTCCGTCCGGCGGTGATCCTTTCCGGACAGCGGCCCGCCGCACAACGGGATTACGCGCGAGGGGCCCGGGCGCGGAATCGCTCCGCACCCGGGCCCCTTACCCGTTCCGTCAGACCTGTCCGGCCGGCTAAGCCACTCACACCCGAGTCACTCACGTCGTACGGCGACGACGTGCGCCCGGGCGGCGTTCGCTCGGCCGGAACACCGTCTCGCCGGCCGCCTTGGCCGCCTCGCGGCGCGCCGCGCCGTACTCGGCGAGGGCCTCCGCCAGCTTCGACACCGACGGCTCCGGAGACAGGACGTCGACCCGCAGGCCGTGTTCCTCGGCGGTCTTGGCCGTCGCCGGCCCGATACAGGCGATGACCGTCACGTTGTGCGGCTTGCCCGCGATGCCGACCAGGTTGCGGACGGTCGAGGACGACGTGAAGAGAACGGCGTCGAAGCCGCCGCCCTTGATCGCCTCGCGCGTGTCCGCCGGCGGCGGCGACGCGCGCACGGTCCGGTAGGCGGTGACGTCGTCGACCTCCCACCCGAGCTCGATCAGCCCGGCGACCAGCGTCTCCGTCGCGATGTCGGCGCGCGGCAGGAAGACGCGGTCGATCGGGTCGAAGACCGGGTCGTACGGCGGCCAGTCCTCCAGCAGCCCGGCCGCGGACTGCTCGCCGCTCGGCACGAGGTCCGGCTTCACGCCGAACTCCACCAGCGAGGCCGCGGTCTGCTCGCCCACCGCGGCGACCTTGATGCCCGCGAAGGCGCGCGCGTCGAGCCCGTACTCCTCGAACTTCTCGCGGACGGCCTTGACGGCGTTGACCGAGGTGAAGGCGATCCACTCGTAGCGGCCCGTCACCAGGCCCTTGACCGCGCGCTCCATCTGCTGCGGGGTGCGCGGCGGCTCCACGGCGATCGTCGGCACCTCGTGCGGCACCGCGCCGTAGGAACGCAGCTGGTCGGAGAGCGAAGCGGCCTGCTCCTTCGTCCGCGGTACGAGGACCCGCCAGCCGAACAGCGGCTTCGACTCGAACCAGGACAGGTCCTCGCGGCGCGCGGCGGCGCCGTGCTCGCCGACCACGCATATGACGGGGCGGGAGCCCTCGGGCGAGGGCAGGACCTTGCCCTGCTTGAACACCTGGGCGATCGTGCCCAGGGTCGCAGACCAGGTCCGCTGGCGCGTGGTCGTACCGGAGACCGTCACCGTCAGCGGGGTGTCGGGCTTGCGCCCGGCGCTCACCAGCTCGGCGGCGGCGGCCGAGGCGGTCTCCAGCGTCGCGGAGACGACGAGGATCCCGTCGCTCGTCCCGGCCTCGCTCCAGCAGCGCGCCGACGCGGTCTTCGCGTCGACGAACCGCACGTCCGCGCCCTGCTTGTCGCGCAGCGGGACACCGGCGTACGCGGGCACGCCGACGGCGGTCGCGACGCCGGGCACGACCTCGAAGGGGATCCCTGCGGTCGCGCACGCGAGCATCTCGTCGGCGGCGTTGCCGTCGAGTCCGGGGTCGCCCGTGACGGCACGCACGACCCGCCTGCCGGAGCGTGCGGCCTCCATGACAAGATTGGCCGCATCCCGGATCACCGGGACCCCGGCGGCTGCTGACAACTCGTCAGCTACCGTCAGCTGCGGCGTGTCGACACCCGCGCGCGCATGCGTCCGTACGACCTCGAGCACCTCGGGCTCCGCGATCAGTACGTCCGCGGCGGCGAGCGCCTCGACGGCGCGCAGCGTCAGCAGACCCGGGTCGCCCGGGCCTGCGCCGAGGAAGGTGACGCGTCCGTGGGCGGCGACGGCCGGGAAGGCGGAGGTGGTCGGACTTGAGGGGTTCAAAGCGATCGCTCCCCCATCAGACCGGCCGCGCCCTTGGCCAGCATCTCGTCCGCGAGTTCGCGGCCGAGCGCCATGGCGTCGTCGTACGACTGGGGCACGGGACCGGTGGTGGACAGCTGCACCAGCGTCGTGCCGTCGAGGGTTCCGACGACGCCGCGCAGGCGCATTTCATTGACAATCCGTCCGTCGGCCAGCAGGTCGGCGAACGCGCCCACGGGTGCGCTGCAGCCGGCCTCCAGGGCGGCGAGCAGAGAACGCTCCGCGGTCACGGCGGCCCGGGTGTGCGGGTCGTCGAGCCTGCTGAGCACGGCGATGAGGTCCGTGGAGGACGCGGGGCACTCCACGGCCAGGGCTCCCTGGCCGGGGGCGGGGAGGATGCTGTCGACGGACAGCAGTTCGGTGGCCTCGTCGCCGCGGCCGATCCGGTTCAGGCCGGCGGCCGCGAGGACGACGGCGTCGAGCTCGCCGTCGCGCACGAATCCGATGCGGGTGTCGACGTTGCCGCGGATGGGCACCGTCTCGATCCGCTTGCCGAGCGAGCGCGCGAGGTGGTTGAGCTGGGCGGTGCGGCGGGGCGAGCCGGTGCCGATGCGGGCGCCGTCGGGCAGCTGCTCGAAGGTCAGGCCGTCGCGGGCGACGAGCGCGTCGCGGGCGTCCTCGCGCTGCGGCATGGCCGCGATGACGAGGTCGTCGGGCTGCGTGGTCGGCAGGTCCTTCAGCGAGTGCACGGCGAAGTCGACCTCGCCGCGCAGCAGTGCGTCGCGCAGGGCGGTGACGAACACACCGGTCCCGCCGATCTGGGCGAGGTGCTCGCGCGAGACGTCGCCGTACGTCGTGATCTCCACGAGTTCGACGGGCCGGCCGGTGAGCGCCCGGACCGCGTCGGCGACGTGCCCCGACTGGGACATGGCCAGCTTGCTCCGCCGCGTACCGAGCCGCAGCGGCTGGTCGGGACGTGTGTTCATGATGCCCGTCCTGGGTCGTCGTCGTTCTTCGGATCGGCCGCGTCCGCCCGGCTGACGGAAGCAACCGTCTGAGGGTCGAGGTCGAAGAGTTCGCGCAGTGCGTCGGCGTACCCGGCGCCGCCGGGCTCGCTCGCGAGCTGCTTGACGCGCACGGTCGGCGCGTGGAGGAGTTTGTCCACGACGCGGCGTACGGTCTGGGTGACTTCGGCGCGCTGTCGCTCGTCGAGGTCGGGGAGCCGCCCGTCGAGGCGGGCCACTTCCATGGCCACGACCTCGGCCGCCATGGCGCGCAGGGCGACGACGGTGGGCGTGATGTGGGCGGCCCGCTGGGCCGCGCCGAAGGCGGCGACCTCCTGGGCGACGATCCCGCGTACGGCGTCGACGTCGGCCGCCATCGGGGCGTCGGCGGACGCCTCGGCGAGGGATTCGATGTCCACCAGCCGGACGCCGGGGATCCGGTGCACGGCGGCGTCGATGTCCCTGGGCATGGCCAGGTCGAGCAGCGCGAGCCGTACGTCGGTGGCGTGGGCCTGCGTACGGGCGCTGCGGCGGGGCTGTCGCTGTGCGGCGGCCTCGCCCTGGTCGGCCCAGGTCCCGTGCAGTTCGAGGGAGCTGGCGTCGACGCCGGTCAGCGCGGAGCGCCCGTCGGGCCCGACGGGGCAGCCGTCGGCCTCGGGGGCGGTGATGGTCCGCACGGCGCCGGCATCGGCCAGCCGCGCGCCGGCCTCGGCGGCGGCGACCAGCCGGGCGAGCACATCGGCGTCCAGCCCGGCCACATCCGGCCCGGCCGAATCCAGCCCCGCCGCCGAACCGGCGACGGGGGCCACATCCAGCCCCGCCGGCTTTTGGGGCGCGGGGTCCGGTGCGGAGCCCCAGGACACGGCGGCGAGCACGTCGTCGGCGGTCAGCACCAGCCCGGTGGCTCCGGTGCAGGACACGACCACGTCGACTCGTGTCAGCTCATCGGCGACCTCGGCCATCGGGATGGCCGAGGCCCGCACTCCCGTGCCTGAGGCAACCAGAATCTCCGCCAGTCGTTCCGCCCGCTCGGCGGTCCGGTTCGCCACGGCGATCTCGGCGATGCCGACCCGCGCGAGGGTGGCCGCGGCCAGCGAGGACATCGATCCGGCGCCGATGACGAGGGCCCGCTTGCCGGACGCCCACTCGGCGACGGGCGTGTGCACCGCGAGCTGCTCCAGCCCGAAGGTCACCAGCGACTGGCCGGCGCGGTCGATGCCGGTCTCGGAGTGCGCCCGCTTGCCGACCCGCAGCGCCTGCTGGAACAGGTCGTTGATCAGCCGGCCGGCGGAGTGCTGTTCCTGGCCCAGCGCGAGGGCGTCCTTGATCTGGCCGAGGATCTGCCCCTCGCCGACGACCATGGAGTCCAGCCCGCACGCCACCGAGAACAGGTGGTGCACCGCCCGGTCCTCGTAGTGCACGTACAGGTACGGGGTGAGCTCCTCCAGCGCGACTCCACTGTGCTGGGCGAGCAGCGTGGACAGCTCGGCGACGCCGGCGTGGAACTTGTCCACGTCCGCGTACAGCTCGATGCGGTTGCACGTGGCGAGCACGGTCGCCTCCGTCGCCGGTTCGGCGGCGAGGGTGTCGTGCAGCAGCTTGACCTTGGTGTCGGCCGACAGCGAGGCGCGCTCCAGCACGCTCACCGGTGCGCTGCGGTGGCTCAGCCCGACGACGAGCAGGCTCATGCCGGCATCACCGCCGGGACATCACCCTCGGGGCCGCCCTTGCGCGCTTCGGCGGTGGTGCGTCCGGCCGGCGGCACGACGGCCGCGGCGGGGGCGGCGCCGCCCACGGCGGAGCCGGGCTCGGTGGCGGCAGCGGCGGCCTCCTCGCCGGCCTTGCGCTGCTCGTGGAAGGCGAGGATCTGGAGCTCGATGGAGAGGTCGACCTTGCGCACGTCCACGCCGTCGGGCACGGACAGCACGGTCGGCGCGAAGTTCAGGATGGAGGTGACCCCGGCCGCGATCAGCCGCTCGCTGACCTGCTGGGCGGCGCCGGCGGGCGTCGCGATGACGCCGATCGAGACGCCGTTCTCCTCGATGATCTTTTCGAGGTCGTCGGTGTGCTGGACGGCCATGCCGGCGACCGGCTTGCCGGCCATCGCCGGGTCGGCGTCGATCAGCGCGGCCACGCGGAACCCGCGGGCGGAGAAGCCGCCGTAGTTGGCGAGGGCGGCGCCGAGGTTACCGATGCCGACGATCACTACCGGCCAGTCCTGGGTCAGGCCGAGCTCACGGGAGATCTGGTAGACGAGGTACTCGACGTCGTAGCCGACACCGCGGGTGCCGTAGGAGCCGAGGTAGGAGAAGTCCTTGCGCAACTTGGCGGAGTTGACTCCGGCCGCGGCCGCGAGTTCCTCGGAGGACACCGTGGGGACCGATCGCTCGGAGAGCGCGGTCAGGGCACGCAAGTACAGCGGAAGCCGGGCGACAGTGGCCTCGGGAATACCTCGGCTGCGGGTCGCCGGTCGGTGAGTTCGGCCAGTTGCCACGATGCTCCTGCGGGATGAGCGGGGCTGCAGGCGGCCTCTTGTCCCAGGACCGCCCCGTCGACAGCAGGCTATGCCTTTGTGAACGCGTGCACAAAGATTGTGTCCGCTTTGTCCGACCAAAGTGACCGGGGTCACGCGACATCGGCACGCAATCCCGGAACCGACGGCACGCCGAACCCGTTCAAATACCAAAGGGGGCAAAACCGTGCACACTCCTCACAGATACGCCCCCAGACCCCGCAAATCGCCCATGATGGTAACCGGGCGGGGGGTCAGGCTCCCAACGCCCGCCGGAGCCGGTCCGGGTTCACCCTCCAGAAGGTGTGCTGTTCGCCGTCAACCAGGACCACCGGAATCTGCTCCCAGTGGAGCCGGTAGAGCTCCGCATCCTGTGAAATGTCCTTCTTCTCCCATTGCGCCCCGGTCTCGGCGCAGACCTTCGCGACGACCTCCTCGGCCTCGTCACACAGGTGGCACCCCGGCTTCCCGATGAGCGTCACCAGGCGCTCGCCGGGACTCTTCTTCTCTTTACGGCGCAACAAAGGGCTCATCTCCCCATTCTCCCGCGCCCCCGCCGCCCGCCCGTTCGGTCCGTCGGCGACGCGAAGAGTTAACGCCTCCGTTTCCCATCGGTTCGGGAACTCCCGAACACAGTGGCTATGCTCGCGTCATGGCCGCTCCCGGATGGCTCACCCCGCGCAGGCGCTCCGCCACCGCACGTAGCGTGCTGGCCGGGGAGGCCTCGGCCGAAGCCGCCCGCAAGACCGCGCTGACCGGGCCCGAAGGCCCCGCCGAGGCCGCGCCCGAAGAAGCCCACGCCGAACTCCTCGAAGCGCCGGCAGCGGTCGAAGGTCCCGCGGAGCCCGTCTTCCCGGTCGCCGGCGACGACCTCGCCGCCGCCTTCTTCGACCTCGACAACACCGTCATGCAGGGCGCCGCGATCTTCCACTTCGGCCGCGGCCTCTACAAGCGCGAGTTCTTCCGGCGCCGCGAACTCGCCCGCTTCGCCTGGCAGCAGGCCTGGTTCCGGCTCGCCGGCGTCGAGGACCCCGAGCACATGCAGGACGCCCGCGACAGCGCCCTGTCCATCGTCAAGGGCCACAAGGTCTCCGAACTGATGACCATCGGCGAGGAGATCTACGACGAGTACATGGCCGAGCGGATCTGGCCGGGCACCCGCGCCCTGGCCCAGGCCCACCTCGACGCCGGACAGAAGGTGTGGCTCGTCACCGCCGCACCCGTGGAGACCGCCACCATCATCGCCCGCCGGCTCGGGCTGACCGGCGCCCTGGGCACCGTCGCCGAATCCGTCGACGGCGTCTACACCGGCCGCCTGGTCGGCGAACCGCTGCACGGCCCCGCCAAGGCCGAGGCGGTCCGCGCCCTGGCCGCCGCCGAGGGCCTCGAACTCGAACGCTGCGCCGCCTACAGCGATTCGCACAACGACATCCCGATGCTGTCGCTGGTCGGACACCCGTACGCGATCAATCCCGACACAAAACTGCGCAAGCATGCCCGGATCAACGACTGGCGGCTGCGCGACTATCGGACCGGCCGCAAGGCCGTGAAGGTGGGCGTCCCGGCGGCCGCCGGAGTGGGCGCCATCGCGGGCGGCGCAGCCGCCGCCATCGCCCTGCACCGACGCCGCAAGTAACCACTCCGGACCCAGGCCCAGGCCACACCGCGCCCGCGAGCGCCGGCGCCACCGTCCGCCCCGGCCACGGGCATTCGCTCACCCTTACCCGCGCCCCGGGCGCGGCACTCCACGCCGCCCGACTCGGTCGCGCGCCCCCGTGGAAGCGTCCATTCCGCGCACCCAAGCGATCAAGAATCGATCACCAACCGCGACCGAATATGCCCTCGACACGCAACAGAAGTGTCGGAACCGGTGATTTGTGCAACTGGGTGTAGCGCTGCCTGTACGAAGCGTTATTCTCCTCAGACGCATGCCACCGCTCACCTGTCGCCACGACGGGTGAACGGTCCCGCACTGCACGTGATGGAAGCTCTGCCTCTGGGAGTCCCGTGTACCCACCTGTCGGGGTTGACGCCTCGGGCCTGGCTCAGCTGCGCGCAACGGTCCTCGACCACCTGCGCGGCTTCGTCCCCACCGCGTACACCGCCCCCGCCTTCGCCGCCGCGGTTCCTGCCGGCCTCGGCCCGGCCGGTCCCTGCTACGCCCTGACCGACGGCGGGGCGACGGTGGGCAGACGAGGCCGCTCGGCCGCCGGAGGCTCGAACGGCGCGGCCGGCACGGGCACCCAGGCCGCCCCCCGCCGTCCCCTGGCGGACAGCGACCAGGCCCGCATGATGGACCTGGTCGAGCGCGCCCAGGCCGGAGAGGCCGAGGCCTTCGGCCGCCTGTACGACCAGTACAGCGACACGGTCTACCGCTACATCTACTACCGCGTCGGCGGCAAGGCGACCGCGGAGGATCTCACCAGCGAGACCTTCCTGCGCGCCCTGCGCCGCATCTCCACCTTCACCTGGCAGGGCCGCGACTTCGGCGCCTGGCTCGTGACGATCGCCCGGAACCTGGTGGCGGACCACTTCAAGTCCAGCCGCTTCAGGCTGGAGGTCACCACCGGAGAGATGCTCGACGCCAACGAGGTGGAGCGCAGCCCCGAGGACTCCGTCCTGGAGTCCCTTTCCAACGCGGCCCTGCTGGAGGCCGTACGGAAACTCAATCCGCAGCAGCAGGAGTGCGTGACCCTGCGCTTCCTGCAGGGTCTCTCGGTCGCCGAGACGGCCCGGGTGATGGGGAAGAACGAGGGCGCCATCAAGACGCTCCAGTACCGGGCGGTCCGCACCCTGGCCCGCCTCCTCCCCGAAGACGCCCGCTGACGGACCCGTCCAGACAATCTCCCCGACCTCACATTCGGTGACCCCTCGATGACGCTGTGGTCCGATCATCCTTCGTCCGTAACCCAACTGCCGCGACGCTCGTTGTGCGGAATGCAGGCTCCCTGTGGACACGCCCTGCCCGAAGCCGCTCACACGAAAGTGTGGACGTGCTCAAGGAAGGCAACCTTCCGGACACCTTGGGGAGTCGATCGTCATGACGAGAGGAGGTGCCGCCAGTGATCGCGAACGTGACCCCGCACCGGCGGGCGAACGCCTTCGCCCAGGCCCTGGAGGATCGGAACCCATCCGACCTTTCGGAACCGGACCCGGCGGCCGAGCAGTCCGAGGCACCTGCCGAATCTGCCGACCACGACCGGTTGTTGGCCCTGGCGAGCGTGCTCGGCGAACGGATGCCGCGCCCATCGCTGGACCCCGAGGTCAAAGTGGTGCAGCGAGCCCAGCTCGTTGCCGCCATGGAGGCCATGGTGCTGGAGGAGAGGGCCGGGGGCGGTGCCGCCTCGGACCCTCAGGTGCCCGAACAGCGGACCGGCCGCGGCGCCCACCGGGCGACCCCGCTCCGGAAATTGCGGCCCCGCTCCCGCTGGTCCAAGGGCATCGCAGCGGGCGGCCTCACCGTGGGTGTGGCCGCAGGGGCCTTCAGCGGAGTGGCCGCTGCCAGTTCCGACGCCCTGCCCGGTGACCACCTCTACCCCGTGAAACGGGGCATGGAGGACCTGAAGCTGGGCATGGCCGACGACGACGCGGAGCGCGGCGAGCTCTATCTCGACCGTGCCTCCAACCGTCTGTCGGAAGCCCGCAGGCTGATGGAGCGCGGCCGGACCGGCACCCTGGACCACGAGTCCCTGGGCGCGATCCGCCGGGCGCTGTCCGGCGTCAAGCACGACGCGGAAGAGGGCCACCGCCTCCTCCAGGCCGCGTACGACCGGGACGGCTCCCTCGGCCCGATCCAGACTCTGTCGTCGTTCTCCCGCTCGCACCGCGACACCTGGGGCAAGCTGCGCGAGAAGCTCCCCGTGCAACTCACCGACGTCGGCGGTGAAGTGGACTCGGTCTTCCAGGCCATAGACGAAGACGTGGCGCCGCTCCAGAGCCTGCTCCCCAAGCCACCCGAGCAGACCCGCGGCGGCAGCGGCTCGTCGGGCTCCCCCGCCAAGCCCGACCCGTCGAACGGTGCCAAGCACTCCGCCCCCGCCGGCGGCACGCCGTCCGGCAGCAGCTCCGCGCCGTCCCCCTCGGGCAGCACCCGGACACCGGCCGACGGCGGCCTCCTCGGCGGTACGGGCGACCTGCTCAACCCGCCCGCAGGCCAGTCGGCGCAGCCCCCCGCGGGCACCCAGGAGAGTCCGAAGCCGGAGATCACCCTCCCGCCCCTGCTCCCGGGGCTCCTCCCGGGCCTGGGCCTCGGCGCGGAGGACGCGGAGTAACAGCAGGCGGAAACAGTGGTGGGCCGGGGCAGCGCCCCGGCCCACCACTGTCGCAGCACGTCAGAAGTAGACGTCAGAAGAAGACGGATCTCCGCTGCACGAGCAGCTTGTAGAGCGTGTGCTGGATCTGCTCCCGCACCTGGTCCGTCAGGTTGAACATCAGCATCGGGTCCTCCGCCGCCTCTGCGGCGTACCCGTCGGTCGGGATCGGCTCACCGAACTGGATCGTCCACTTCGTCGGCAGCGGCACCGCACCCAGCGGCCCCAGCCACGGGAACGTGGGCGTGATCGGGAAGTACGGGACCCCCAGCAGCCGCGCCAGCGTCTTCGCGTTCCCGACCATGGGGTAGATCTCCTCCGCCCCCACGATCGAGCAGGGCACGATCGGCGTGCCCGCCCGCAGCGCCGTCGACACGAACCCGCCCCGCCCGAAGCGCTGGAGCTTGTACCGGTCCCCGAACGGCTTCCCTATCCCCTTGAAGCCCTCCGGCATGACACCGACCAGTTCCCCGGCCTCCAGCAGCCGCTGCGCGTCCTCCGCGCACGCCAGCGTGTGCCCCGCCTTGCGGGCCAGCTCGTTCACCACCGGCAGCATGAAGACCAGGTCCGCCGCCAGCAGCCGCAAGTGACGCTCCGCCGGGTGGTGGTCGTGCACGGCCACCTGCAGCATCAGGCCGTCCAGCGGCAGCGTCCCGGAGTGGTTCGCCACGATCAGCGCACCGCCCTCCGCCGGGATGTTCTCGATGCCCTTGACCTCGACCCGGAAGTACTTGTCGTACAGCGGCCGCATGAGGGACATCAGGACCTGGTCCGTCAGCTCCTTGTCGTAGCCGAAGTCGTCGACCTCGTACTCCCCGGTGACCCGCCGGCGCAGGAACGCCAGCCCGCCGGCGATCCGCCGGTCCCAGCCGTCGCCGCGCTCCGCCGGGGCGGGCGCCGGCTCCGGCGCGGCAGCGGCCGTCTCCGGCTCCACCGGCTCGGGCGCCGGCACCGCCCGCACCCGGCGGGGCATCCGCCGGCGCGGCCGGTCCTCGTCGAACGGAATGACCTTGGCGTCCGCCACTATCGCTTCGCTCCTTCAACCGTGTCGACGTCGTCCCGCGGGCCGTCCGCGTCCAGCATGGCCGCCACCCGGTCCACGGCCCGTCCGACCCGCTCGGGCGGCAGCAGTCCGTTGCCGCGGCTCCGTGCGAAGTCCGCGAAGGTCTCGGTGGTCGTGTAGAGCGGCTCAAAGCCGAGGACCTCGCGCATCTGTGTGGTCTCCACGACCCGGCCGTGCGTGAGCAGCCTCATCTGCTCGGGCGAGAAGTCGGTGATCCCGACCGCCCGCAGCGCGGACCCCACCCAGGTGAGCGCCGGCAGCAACAGCGGCAGCGTGGGCCGCCCCAGCCGCCGCGAGCACTGCGACAGCAGCAGTACGCCGTCACCCGCGATGTTGAAGGTCCCGCTGTTCAGCGTCCCGCGCCGGGGCTCCTGCGCGGCCAGCCGCAGCACCTCCAGCACGTCGTCCTCGTGCACGAACTGCAGCCGCGGGTCGTAGCCCAGGACGGTCGGCATGACCGGCATCGAGAAGTACTCGGCGAGCGCCGAGTCGGCGAAGGGCCCCAGGATGTTCGCGAACCGCAGCACGCACACCGCGACGTCCGGCCGCCGGCGCGCGAAGCCCCGTACGTAGCCCTCGACCTCGGCGGCGTCCTTGGCGAAGCCGCCCGACGGCAGCGACTTCGGCGGTGTGGTCTCGGTGAAGACGGCCGGATCCCGCGGGGCGCCCCCGTACACGCTGGTACTGGACTTCACCACGAGCCGCCGCACCGTGGGGGACTTCTGGCAGGCTCCGAGGAGCTGCATCGTCCCGATGACGTTGGTCTCCTTGACGGCGCTGTGCGCACCGCCCCCGACCGGCCGGCCTCCCGTGACCGCCAGATGGACCACCGTGTCCACGGCGTGCTCGGCGAGGACCCTGGCGATCGACGACTGCCTGATGTCCGTACGGACGAACTCCGCCGACCCCAGCCGGTGCGGCGGCGTCGCGGCGTCCACCGCGATCACCCGCTCGACCTCCGGGTCGCGCTGGATCCGGCGCACGAAGCGGCCGCCCAGCTGCCGGGCAGCCCCGGTGACGAGCACGACCTTCCCCACGAGCTCAGCGCCTCCCTCGAAGAAGTACCCGGCTGCACCGCAGCCCCTCCACCAAGAATGGTGGAGGGGCTGCGGAGAACACGTACAGCTGCCGTTTACTTCTTGTTACGGCGCTGGACGCGGGTGCGCTTGAGCAGCTTGCGGTGCTTCTTCTTGGCCATCCGCTTGCGCCGCTTCTTGATAACAGAGCCCACGACTACCCTCGCTCACTTCTCTTCACTGGTGCGGGGCGTCTGGGCCCACACGACCTACGTCGGCCTAGCCTACCCGCCCGAGCTCCGAGCCCGTAATCCGAGTGCTTCCCCGGGGTTACGAAGGAGTCGGGGTCCGTCAGTCTCAGGCCGACTCCACCCCCACATAGGACTCTCGGAGGTACTCGTGGACCGCGTTCTCGGGGACCCGGAAGGACCGGCCCACCCGGATTGCGGGCAGATGACCGTTGTGCACCAGCCGGTACACGGTCATCTTCGACACTCGCATCACCGAGGCGACCTCCGCCACGGTCAGGAACTGAACCTCACTGAGAGGCCTCTCGCCAGCAGCCATGACACACCTTGACCTTCCGCGCATGACGGGCACCGGCTTCCCCTCCGGTTACTCCTCGTCGTCGCACGCTCACTCCCCAGAGTAGGGGCGCGTGATACGAGTGGGGAAGAGGAGCTACGGCCACTCCTGTCGCCCCGTCAGACTCGCCCGGCCCAGCACATACCGGGCGAGCGGATGGTAGTAGTCCGATCGCACCGCGTCATCAAGCGGAACGGCCACCGACACCCGCCCCTCCGCCTCCCCCACGAACAGCGCGGGATCATCGGTGTCCGCCAGCCCGATCGCCTCCACGCCGAGCTGACCTGCACCGCAGACCCAACCGTGGTCCCCCACCACCAGGTCCGGCAGCGGCCCGCCGGCCTCCGCGAGGGCCCCCAGAGCCACCCGAACCGGCAGCGGCGAATGACTGTGCACGCCGGTCGCACTCCCCGGCGCCCGCACGCCGGGTTCCCGCACCAGTGCGACCCCCCGTACGTAGGCGATGCGGTGCGTGCGTACGCCGAACCGGGTCGTCATGTCGACACATGCCCCCTGCGCCGGGGTGAGGACAACACATCCCGCCGCCGACATCGCCTCGGCCAAACCGGCGTAGAAACCCAGGAGCCGATGCGGATGACCCGTCCCGAACAGCACGCACGACCCCGCCGTCGCCGCCTCCCGCAATCGCCCCGCGAACGCCTCCAACGCGGCCACCGTCCGCTCCGGATCGATCACGTCCGGCCCGCTGACGTGCGAAGGGTCCGCCGAGACACCGCACTTGTCCGCCATCAGCCTCAGCAGGTCACCCTCGCCCCAGCCCCGCTCGGGATCCAGCCCCAGCAGCACCCGCGGATCCCGCGCCGCGAACAGCCGGTAGCTGCGCAGGCTCTCCTCCCGGGAGGTGGCGACGGGCCCGGCCAACCGGGCGGCCAGCAGATGCGCACGCAACGCGCCGGTGCTCAACACCCTCCGATGCTCCCCCACCCCACCTGCCGGGTCATCAATTACGCCGAACAGCCCCACAGTTGGCGTAACGATGCATCAACGGCCGCACCGGCACTCAGGTCAGCATGCCGCGCAACGGGAAGACCGCCCTCCGGGTGGCGAGAACGGCCTGATCCGTTCGGTCCGCCGGGTCGTAGCCCGCGTCCCAGTCCCGCCACGACGGGCTCCGCCCGTCCGTCATCCGCCCGTCCGTCATCCGCCCGGGCGCCAACTGCCGCGTCCGCGCGTACACCTCGTCGCGCCACGAGGCCGGGACGGGCGTGTGCGGATCCACCGGCCGGTGCGCGGCGATCGCCACCAGATGCGTCCACGACCGCGGGACGACGTCCACCACCGCGTACCCGCCGCCGCCCAGCGCCAGCCACCGCCCGTCCGCACAGCTGTGGGCCAGCTCGTGACAGGCCTCCTGCACGGCCCGCTGGGCGTCCAGGGACACCGCCAGGTGCGCGAGGGGGTCCTCGAAGTGGGTGTCGGCCCCGTGCTGGGTCACCAGCACCTGCGGCCGGAGGTCCGCCAGCAGCTCCGGCACCGTCGCGTGGAACGCCCGCAGCCATCCCTCGTCACCCGTGCCGGCCGGCAGCGCCACGTTCACCGCCGACCCCTCCGCCGCCGGGCCCCCGGTCTCCTCCGGCCAGCCCGTCTGCGGGAACAGCGTCCGCGGATGCTCGTGCAGCGAGATCGTCAGCACCCGCGGGTCGTCCCAGAAGGCGGCCTGCACGCCATCCCCGTGGTGGACGTCCACGTCCACGTACGCGACCCGTTCCGCACCCAGCTCCAGCAGCCGGGCGATGGCCAGCGACGCGTCGTTGTACACGCAGAAACCGGCCGCGCCGCCCGGCATGGCGTGGTGCAGCCCGCCGGCGAAGTTCACGGCGTGACCGGCCTCGCCGCGCCAGACCGCCTCGGCGCCTGCCACCGACTGGCCGGCGATCAGCGCGGACGCCTCGTGCATCCCGGGGAAGGCCGGATCGTCCACCGTGCCCAGCCCGTACGAGCCGTCGGCGGCACCCGGGTCGGCCGACACCGCGCGCACCGCGGCGACGTAGTCCTCCCGGTGGACGAGCCGCAGCGTCGACTCCCCGGCCGGCCGGGCCGCCCGCACCTCCATCTCCCGGTCGAGCCCGAAGGCACGCACCAGGCCCATGGTCAGCGCCAGGCGCACCGGGTCCATCGGATGGCTCGGTCCGAAGTCATACCCCGTTACCGCCTCGTCCCACATCAACAGCCCGGTCACCGGCTCGCCGCTCATGGTCGACACCGTATCGGGCCTCCCGCGGCCCGAACGAGCGGACATGGAACAGCGTGATCAGGACGAGGACCATCGGCACCAGCATCGCGCCCCGGTAGCTCCAGGCGTCGCCGACCGCACCGACGAGCGGCGACCCGATCAGGAACCCGACGTAGTTGAAGATGTTCAGCCGCGCCACCGCCGTGTCGGAAGAACCGGGGAACAACCGCCCCGCGGCCGCGAAGGTCTGCGGCACGATCACGCACAGCCCGATCCCCAGCAGCGTGAAGCCGAGCATCCCCGCCCACACCCCCGGCGCGGCCGCCACCACGGCGAACCCCGCGGCGGCGAGCAGGGTCCCGCAGCGCACCACGGCCACGGCCCCGAACCGCCGCACACCCAGGTCCCCCACGGCCCGCCCCACGAGCGTCGTCACCATGTAGACGTTGTAGGGGACGGTCGCCGTCTGCTCCGAGCTCCCGAGCACGTCCTGGAGGTACTTGGCACTCCAGTTCGCGACCGTCGAGTCACCGATGTACGCGCACGCCATCACCAGGCAGAGCGGCAGCAGGAGCGAGAACCCGCCGGGACCCAGCCCCTTCTCCGGCAGACGCTGCGGATCCATGCGCTCCGTCCGGTCCGTCCGGTCGGCGTAGTACCGGCTGCCGAGCAGCACGAGCGGCACCAGCACGGCCACGGCCGGCAGGTAGCTGACGAACAGGCCCAGATGCGCGTGCGCCCCGTACCAGGCCGCCGACGCCCCCAGGATCCCGCCCAGGCTGTACGCGGCGTGGAAGCCCAGCATGATGCTGCGCCCGTACGCATGCTGCAGGCTGACCCCGAGCATGTTCATCGAGGCGTCCAGCGCACCCACCGACAGCCCGAACGCCCCCAGGGCCACCGCCACATGCCACAACCGCTCGCCGGCGCCCACCCCGAGCAGGGACAGGAGGACCAGCGGCTGGGCCCACCGCAGGACGACACCGGGCGCGACGCGCTTGACCAGGTGCTCGGTACCGACGCTGGCCACACCCGCGAGGACCGGGACGGCGGCGAGGAAGACGGGCAGCAGGCCGTCGGATATCCCGTACCGGTCCTGGATGGCCGGGATCCGGGTGACGAGCAGGGCGAAGGTGACGCCCTGCACGAAGAAGCTGAATCCCAGGGCGCCGCGGCCGCGCCGCAGCCGCACATCATCCGTCATGGCGGGTCAGCGTAGGCCCCGGTGCTACCCGTGGGTAGAGAGATCACACGGGAAGTTGCAGGATCAGCGGGAGCTGCATCATGTCGCCGAAGTAGCCGGTGGCCCCGGGAAGTTGTTCCGCGGGCAGCAGGGCGGTGTATCCGTACACGTCCATCCCGGCGGCAGCGGCGGCCTCGATCCCGCGCGGGCTGTCGTCGATGACGACGCATCGCGCGGGCTCGACGCCCATCTGCCGTGCGGCGTGCAGGCAGAGGTCGGGTGCCGGATTGCCCTCCCCCACGTCGTCGGCGCTGAAGATCCACTCTTCTTCGAACCATCCGTCGAGGCCGGCGACCCGATGCGCCACCCGGATCCGCTCGTGACTGCCGGAGGAGACCAGGCAGTACCCGATCCCGTGGGCGGTCAGCGCCCCCAGGACCTCCTCCACTCCGGGAACGGGCTTCAGCTCCTGCTCGAACGCGGCGCAGGTCCGCGCGTGCAGCGTCTCGTCGAAGTCCGCCGGCAGCCGCTCCCCGGTCCGCTCCTGGACGAGGTCGTGCACCCGGTGCACGGCGGCGCCCATGTAGTCGCGGACCGCCTCCTCGTAGGTGGTCGGGTGCCCCAGCTCGGTCAGGTACCCGGCGAGGACGTTGTTGGCGAGCGGCTCGCTGTCCACCAGCACGCCGTCGTTGTCGAAGATGACAAGGTCGTAGCCCATACCCACACATTACGGAGGAATCGGAAGCCGCACGGTTCCGCCGTGCCCACCTCGGCACGGGGTCACCCGACCGGCCCGTGAACGCAGAAAAGCCCCGCACCATGACTGGTGCGGGGCTTTCCCACAATGATTGTTCGGCGGCGTCCTACTCTCCCACAGGGTCCCCCCTGCAGTACCATCGGCGCTGAAAGGCTTAGCTTCCGGGTTCGGAATGTAACCGGGCGTTTCCCTAACGCTATGACCACCGAAACACTATGAAATTCGAACGCTGGCTGACATCACAGCTGTTCGTTATTTCAGAACTAACACAGTGGACGCGAGCAACTGAGGACAAGCCCTCGGCCTATTAGTACCAGTCAGCTTCACCCGTTACCGGGCTTCCACATCTGGCCTATCAACCCAGTCGTCTACTGGGAGCCTTACCCTCTCAAGGAGGTGGGAATACTCATCTTGAAGCAGGCTTCCCGCTTAGATGCTTTCAGCGGTTATCCCTCCCGAACGTAGCCAACCAGCCATGCCCTTGGCAGGACAACTGGCACACCAGAGGTTCGTCCGTCCCGGTCCTCTCGTACTAGGGACAGCCCTTCTCAATATTCCTACGCGCACAGCGGATAGGGACCGAACTGTCTCACGACGTTCTAAACCCAGCTCGCGTACCGCTTTAATGGGCGAACAGCCCAACCCTTGGGACCGACTCCAGCCCCAGGATGCGACGAGCCGACATCGAGGTGCCAAACCATCCCGTCGATATGGACTCTTGGGGAAGATCAGCCTGTTATCCCCGGGGTACCTTTTATCCGTTGAGCGACGGCGCTTCCACAAGCCACCGCCGGATCACTAGTCCCGACTTTCGTCCCTGCTCGACCCGTCGGTCTCACAGTCAAGCTCCCTTGTGCACTTACACTCAACACCTGATTGCCAACCAGGCTGAGGGAACCTTTGGGCGCCTCCGTTACCCTTTGGGAGGCAACCGCCCCAGTTAAACTACCCATCAGACACTGTCCCTGATCCGGATCACGGACCGAGGTTAGACATCCAGCACGACCAGAGTGGTATTTCAACGGCGACTCCACACCAACTGGCGTTGATGCTTCAAAGTCTCCCACCTATCCTACACAAGCCGAACCGAACACCAATATCAAACTGTAGTAAAGGTCCCGGGGTCTTTCCGTCCTGCTGCGCGAAACGAGCATCTTTACTCGTAGTGCAATTTCACCGGGCCTATGGTTGAGACAGTCGAGAAGTCGTTACGCCATTCGTGCAGGTCGGAACTTACCCGACAAGGAATTTCGCTACCTTAGGATGGTTATAGTTACCACCGCCGTTTACTGGCGCTTAAGTTCTCAGCTTCGCAACCCCGAAAGGTCACTAACCGGTCCCCTTAACGTTCCAGCACCGGGCAGGCGTCAGTCCGTATACATCGCCTTACGGCTTCGCACGGACCTGTGTTTTTAGTAAACAGTCGCTTCTCGCTGGTCTCTGCGGCCACCCCCAGCTCACCAAGCAAGTTGGATCACCAGTGATGGCCCCCCTTCTCCCGAAGTTACGGGGGCATTTTGCCGAGTTCCTTAACCATAGTTCACCCGAACGCCTCGGTATTCTCTACCTGACCACCTGAGTCGGTTTAGGGTACGGGCCGCCATGAAACTCGCTAGAGGCTTTTCTCGACAGCATAGGATCATCCACTTCACCACAATCGGCTCGGCATCAGGTCTCAGCCTTGTATGAGGGACGGATTTGCCTACCCCTCGGCCTACACCCTTACCCCGGGACAACCACCGCCCGGGCTGGACTACCTTCCTGCGTCACCCCATCGCTTACCTACTACAAGTCTGGTTCGTCGGCTCCACCACTTTCCTTTCCCCGAAGGGTCCGGAACGGCTTCACGGACTTAGCATCGCCTGATTCGATATTGGGCGTTTCAAAGCGGGTACCGGAATATCAACCGGTTGTCCATCGACTACGCCTGTCGGCCTCGCCTTAGGTCCCGACTTACCCTGGGCAGATCAGCTTGACCCAGGAACCCTTAGTCAATCGGCGCACACGTTTCTCACGTGTGTATCGCTACTCATGCCTGCATTCTCACTCGTGAACCGTCCACAACTAGCTTCCGCTGCTGCTTCACCCGGCACACGACGCTCCCCTACCCATCACAGCGGGCGTTGGCCCTATAGCTGCAATGACACGACTTCGGCGGTACGCTTGAGCCCCGCTACATTGTCGGCGCGGAATCACTTGACCAGTGAGCTATTACGCACTCTTTCAAGGGTGGCTGCTTCTAAGCCAACCTCCTGGTTGTCTCTGCGACTCCACATCCTTTCCCACTTAGCGTACGCTTAGGGGCCTTAGTCGATGCTCTGGGCTGTTTCCCTCTCGACCATGGAGCTTATCCCCCACAGTCTCACTGCCGTGCTCTCACTTACCGGCATTCGGAGTTTGGCTAAGGTCAGTAACCCGGTAGGGCCCATCGCCTATCCAGTGCTCTACCTCCGGCAAGAAACACACGACGCTGCACCTAAATGCATTTCGGGGAGAACCAGCTATCACGGAGTTTGATTGGCCTTTCACCCCTAACCACAGGTCATCCCCCAGGTTTTCAACCCTGGTGGGTTCGGTCCTCCACGAAGTCTTACCTCCGCTTCAACCTGCCCATGGCTAGATCACTCCGCTTCGGGTCTAGAGCGTGCAACTCAATCGCCCTGTTCGGACTCGCTTTCGCTACGGCTTCCCCACACGGGTTAACCTCGCTACACACCGCTAACTCGCAGGCTCATTCTTCAAAAGGCACGCAGTCACGAGATGCAGCAAGCTGCATCCGACGCTCCCACGGCTTGTAGGCACACGGTTTCAGGTACTATTTCACTCCGCTCCCGCGGTACTTTTCACCATTCCCTCACGGTACTATCCGCTATCGGTCACCAGGGAATATTTAGGCTTAGCGGGTGGTCCCGCCAGATTCACACGGGATTTCTCGGGCCCCGTGCTACTTGGGAAATGAGCAAGCAAGCCGTACAGATTTCAGCTACGGGGGTCTTACCCTCTACGCCGGACCTTTCGCATGTCCTTCGCCTATCCATACGGTTTCTGACTCGCCTCACAGCCGGCAGACCGTGAAAGCTCACTCCCACAACCCCGCATGCGCAACCCCTGCCGGGTATCACACGCATACGGTTTGGCCTCATCCGGTTTCGCTCGCCACTACTCCCGGAATCACGGTTGTTTTCTCTTCCTGAGGGTACTGAGATGTTTCACTTCCCCTCGTTCCCTCCACACTGCCTATGTGTTCAGCAGCGGGTGACAGCCCATGACGACTGCCGGGTTTCCCCATTCGGACACCCCCGGATCAAAGCTCAGTTGGCAGCTCCCCGGGGCCTATCGCGGCCTCTCACGTCCTTCATCGGTTCCTGGTGCCAAGGCATCCACCGTGCGCCCTTAAAAACTTGGCCACAGATGCTCGCGTCCACTGTGTAGTTCTCAAA